>CADEFU010000005.1:130745-310217 GCA_902826695.1 uncultured Alphaproteobacteria bacterium
CCGCACGCCCAATCGAGCGCCTGGGTCAGCCGGTCGCCGCCCCAAAACACCTCGCCGTCCACGACGAACGACGGCGCGCCGATAATGCCGAGCTGAACCGCGCGCTCGGCCTGCACGCGGAACGCATCTTTCGTCTCCTGCGCTTGCGCCGCGTGAAGCATTGGCGCCGGCACCTGCCCCATGTCGGACAGAACCTTCCCGATCACGAACGGCGATGAGATGTCAGCATCGTCGACGAAGTTCGCGCCGTAGACGCGCCGCACGAACTCGCCCACCCAAGCCT
Source organism: uncultured Alphaproteobacteria bacterium (assembly GCA_902826695.1). Lineage (GTDB taxonomy): Bacteria > Pseudomonadota > Alphaproteobacteria > Micropepsales > Micropepsaceae > SZUA-430. Next base: position 131,029 of record CADEFU010000005.1, read on the forward strand.
CATCCGCAAACCGGCAGGCAATGCGCGCCGCGAGCAAACTGCCGCGCGGAAACTGCGACGGCTTCTTAAGCGGCAATCCTTGCGCGGCACAGATGCGCGCGAGATCGCGCCACATATAGGCACCCTTCGCCGGATAGATGTTGAACGGCGAGTCGTTCCAACCCTGCGCCGCAAAGATGGGCCCCAGCAAAAACGACCGCCACTTCACCTCGACGCCGCGCGCCTTCGCCGCCGCCTCGACCGCATGCGCCGCCGGATAGGAATACGTGCTCGCAAACTCGAACCAGAACTCGAGCGGCGCGGCCATCACCCTCTCCCACGGTACGGCGCAACGCCCTGCTCCGGCACCCAGAGGCCAGAGGGCAGCTTCCCTGTCTGCCAGAACACGTCGATCGGCATACCGCCGCGCGGGTACCAATAGCCGCCGATGCGCAGCCACTTCGGCGCGATCGTCTCGATCAGCCGTTTGCCGATCGCAACCGTGCAGGCCTCATGAAAGCCGGCGTGATTGCGGTAGGAGCTCAAGAACAGCTTCAACGACTTCGACTCGACGATCCACTTGCCCGGCGCATAGTCGATCACGAGATGCGCAAAGTCCGGCTGCCCCGTCACCGGGCACAGCGACGTGAACTCCGGCGCCGTGAAGCGCACGAGATAGTCCGTGTCCGCATGCGGATTGGGAACGCGCTCCAGCACCGCTTCCTCAGGCGATGCGGGAAGCTTTGTGGGTGCGCCCAGCTGCGTGAGTTTGTCCCTCGCCATCACGCCCTCCGATAGGTCGCAGACTCGCCGAGCGAGTGGCGGCTGACCGTCACCGACACAATCTCGGGCAGCGCACCCTTCAACTCGTCGAAGATGAACCGCGCCAACCGCTCCAACGTCGGCAGCTCAAGCCCCTTGATCTCGTTCAAAAGGTGATGATCGAGCCGCCCGCGCAGATCGGCGACCGCCGCATCGACGTCGGCAAAGTCGCGGATCCAACCCTTCGCCGGATCGGGCGCACCTTCGAGCGTCACCGCCGCGGTGAACGAGTGCCCATGCATCCGCGAATTCGGATGGCCCTTCGGCGCCGTCGGCAAGAAATGCGCGGCATCGAAACGAAACTCTTTGGTGATAGAAAGCGTCACGGTATTCCAATCCACTTATGCGTCTGGACGCTCAAGCGCCAGCGCGGATGCTCCATGCAATAGCGCGCCGCGGCGCGCATGTTGTCTGCCGTTTTGTCGCCCCACATCGGCTGCAACAGAAAATTGTCGAAGGCGAGATCCTCGAACCGCTCCGGCTCCGCGCCGGCCTGCGGGTAAACGAGCTTCAACTCGTTGCCCCGCTTCTGTTTGAGCGGCGCCCCGGCCTTTGGGCTCACGCAAATCCAGTCGACGCCCTCTGGCGCGCGCAACGTCCCGTTCGTCTCGATCGCGATCTCGAACCCCGCCGCATGCACCGCGATGATCAGCGCCTCGTCCAACTGCAGCAGCGGCTCGCCGCCCGTGAACACGACATAGCGCTTCGCCCCGTCATTGATCGCAGGCCATTGCACCGCAATCGCCCGCGCAAGATCGTCCGCCCGCTCGAACTTGCCACCGCCTTCGCCGTCGATCCCGACGAACGCCGTGTCGCAAAACGTGCAGACAGCCTCGGCACGATCCTCCTCGCGCCCGCTCCAAAGATTGCAACCCGCAAAGCGGCAGAACACGGCGGCACGTCCTGCCCGCATCCCCTCGCCCTGCAGCGTGTAGAAAATCTCTTTGACGGCGTAGGTCATGGACGGCCGGCCTTGTACTGCGCCCAACCGTTCGCCCGAAGATCGCACGCCGGACACGCACCGCAGCCGTAACCCCACGCATGCCGCTTCGTGCGATCGCCGCGATAGCAAGAGTGCGTATCTTCGAGCAGCAACTCGACCAGCGCCGCGCCGCCCAACTCTTCGGCCAACGCCCACGTCGCCGCCTTGTCGAGCCACATCAACGGCGTGTCGATCACGAGGCGCGCGTCGAGCCCCAGATTGAGCGACGCCTGCAAGCTCTTCAGCGTGTCGTCGCGGCAATCGGGATAGCCCGAATAGTCGGTCTCGCACATGCCGCCGACCAGATGCTTGATACCGCGCCGGTAGGCGAGCGCCGCCGCCGCCGTGAAGAAGAAAATATTGCGCCCCGGCACGAACGTGGTGGGCAGGCCTTGTCTGCCCATCGTGATCTCGCCGTCGGAAGTCAGCGCCGTCTCGCCCAGGGACTTGATCACCGACATATCGATCAGGTGGTCGGCCCCAAGCTTCTCCGCCCACGCCGGAAACCGCGCCCGCAACCCCGCCGCGAATTTCGCCCGGCACTCGAGTTCCACCGCATGGCGCTGTCCGTAGGAGAACCCGACGGTCTCCACAGATGAGAAGCGCGCGAGCGCCCAGGCCAGGCAAGTTGCCGAATCTTGCCCTCCCGAAAACAAAACCAGCGCTTTGTTTCTCTCGCTCAACGTAGCGTCCGCCGCAGTGCACAATGGCGCGCAACATGGGGGGATGCGAGCGCACGCGCAATGGGATAAAGAGCCTCAACGAACACACGAGGGTTAACGTGACGGCCATCGCGATCAGCGGCACCGGACTCTACACGCCACCGAATGCGATCAGCAACGAAGAGCTGGTCGCCTCTTTCAACGCTTACGTAAAGAAGTTCAACGCCGCGAACGCGACCGAGATCGCCGCCGGCAAGGCCCAGCCGTTGCAGGAGTCGAGCGTCGAGTTCGTCGTCAAAGCGTCCGGCATCAAAAGCCGCTTTGTCGTGGAGAAGGACCACATCCTAAACCCCGACGTGATGCGCCCTAACATCCCCGAACGCCCGAACGACCAACTTTCGATCCTCGCCGAAATGGGCGTGACCGCAGCCAAGGAAGCGCTCGCCCGCGCAGGCAAGAAGCCCAGCGACATCGACTGCGTCCTCGTCGCCTGCTCGAACCTGCAACGCGCCTATCCCGCAATCGCAATCGAAGTGCAAAACGCGCTTGGGTGTCCGGGCTTTGCGTTCGACATGAATGTCGCCTGCTCGTCGGCGACGTTCGGCATGCAAGCCGCCGCCGACATGATCCGCGCCGGCAACGCGCGCGCGGCGCTCGTCGTCAATCCTGAGATCTGCTCCGGTCACCTGAACTTCCGCGACCGCGACAGCCACTTCATCTTCGGCGACGTCGCGACCGCGATCGTCCTCGAACCTGCAAACATCGCCAAAGGCCCGCACGCCTGGGAGATCTTAGGCACCCGCCTGAAGACGCAGTTCTCGAACAACATCCGCAACAATTTCGGCTTCTTGAACCGCACCGCGCCCGAAGGCGTCGGCAAACCCGACAAGCTCTTCGTCCAGGAAGGCCGCAAGGTCTTCAAAGAAGTCTGCCCCATGGTCGCCGAACTGATCGTGAGCCACCTCGCCGACGAAAACATCGCGCCGGAATCCTTGAAGCGCCTCTGGCTCCACCAAGCGAACCAGAACATGAACGACTTCATCGCAAGGCGCGTCCTCGGCCGCGACCCGAAACCCGGCGAAAGCCCGGTCATCCTCGACACCTACGCCAACACAAGCTCCGCCGGCTCGATCATCGCCTTCCACAAATATTCGGACGATCTGAAACGAGACAACCTCGGCGTCATCTGCTCCTTCGGCGCGGGTTATTCGGCCGGCAGCGTGATCGTGAAAAAGCTACACTGACCGGTTGCTTTGGTGGGAGGCGGCAACACCATGAGGCGCTGCGCTTCCTCCTCACCAAACCCATGACCCTCCGCAAAGCGCAACACAGCGACATCCCCCGCATCGCCGCGCTCATCGGCTCCGAGCGACACGTAACCCTTTCGAACGCGCCGGCCGCAATCGAAGCGCAGATCAAGCGTGACTTGGATACCGGCCAGTTCGAGTGGGTCGTCGCCGGCACAAGCGATGACATTGCAGTCGCGCGCATCGCCGTCATTCCCCCGCCGCCGATCTACGACCTGAAAGGCGGGCTCGCAGGTATCGTTCTAGGCACCTGGCGGGTAACAGACATCGAACCGATCGATAGGCATTTGCGCGACCGCGGCGCAGCGGTGCTCGTCATGGACTGCGCCGCGAACGATGAGTCGAAACGAAGCCAACTCAAGGCACGCAGCTACATCGCCACCACCCACTACATGCTCAAGACCGATATCGCTCCGCAGGCACCGGCACCGACGGTTCGCGCCGCTACCGAAGCGGACATCCCCACGCTCGTCGCCTTCAACCGCGAAGGCCGCGATCGGCTACACGAAGCGAACCCCGACTTCTGGACGTCGCACCCCGATGCCGACGCACGCTTCGCGCTCTGGATGAAGCTCAGCCTCACCATGCGCGACCGCGCGATACTCGTGAGCGAAAATGCGGGACACCCCACGGGCTTCGTCATCGCCCAGCCGCCAAGCCCGATCCAAGTCCCGATCGCGCTCGACGACGCGAAGATCGGCGTGATCGACGACTTCCACTGCCCATCGTTCGGAGCATCCTTGCGGGACCCGCAAGACCCCGCCCCCGCGCGCGAACTCCTTACGGCTGCCGAGACCGTGCTTCAGGAGCGCGCCAAAACTGCCGCAATCGTCATATGCCCGGCAGCCTGGGCCGCCAAATTTCAACTTCTCGAACAGACGGGCTACAAGACCCTACACACATGGTTTGCTCGGCCAGCTTAACGCACAGCGGCAACGCCACTCAGGGATCACCAATGAAAACACTACTGCTAGCCGTCGCGTTCACTATACTCGCCGCAACCATGGCCCATGCAACTCCCATCACCGACAAAGATCTCGCAACCGTGCTCGACGCGCACGTGAAGGCCGTTCAAGCGCGCGACCTCGCTGCACTCGAGAAGACGATAACGACGGGCGAGATGCTGGATCTCATTTTGCCGAACGGCCACCGGATGACCACGCGCGCGCAATTCGTGGATATGCACCGCGAGTGGTTTGCGGAAACGAACTGGACCTGGTCGTTGGAGACCGTCGCCGTCGCCGAGGCGAAGGATATGGCGGTTGTTACCGCACGCACGCGCTACGAGGAGCGCGATGGCGACAAGTCCGTCGTCGCCGAAGGTTGGCTCTCCCTCACGTTCCGGCGGGAAGCGGCCGGCTGGCGCCTCGTCCACGACCAAAACACGCCGATAAGAAAACCTAACCCCTAAGCGATTGCGCAGAGCAACACCCGGCGCGCCAACTCAGCGAACAATCGGCGCTTGACAAAGTACTTTGTAATACAAAGTATATGGCCAGCACACGCACAAGGCAATCAATGAACCTCGCGCCCGTCCTCGACGCCTCGCTCCCGATCCAGATCCACCTGGCGACAATCGTCCCGGCGTTTCTGATCGGCACCTGGATGATCTTCGCCTCGCGCAAAGGCAGCACCGCACATCGGGCGTTCGGTTACCTCTATCTCGCCCTGATGACAGTGACCGCAATCGCAGCGCTGTTCATCCATGAAGCCAATCCAAGCGGCCCGTTCGGCTGGAGTTGGATTCACCTGTTCGTGCCCTTGACGCTGTTCGGCGTGTACGGCGCGATCGTCACCGCACGCACCCACGATGTTCGCGGTCACCGCAATTCGATGCTCGGCGTCTACTTCGGCGGAATGATGATCGCAGGCGGGCTCGCGTTCTTGCCCGGGCGCATCATGCACACGCTTTTCTTCGGCTAGGATCTCAAACGGGGACACCCACATGACCAAACCATCGCTCGCCGACGACGTGGACTATCTGCGCGAACTAGCGGAATCGGGCGCAACCGGCGCGCCGAGCGGCGGCAAGTACTTCCTGGTCTGGGCGGTGGTTGTGACGGTCGGGCTGATCCTCACCTACGCCGCGGTGACGAAAAGCCTGCCGCTGGCACCCGATCAACTGAACTATGTTTGGGCCGCCGTGCTCGCCGCAGGCTGGGTCGCCTCTTTCTTGATGGGCAGCACCGACGGCGCTCGGCCCGAGTCCGCGCGTTTCGCCAACCGGCTGACCAGCGCCATGTGGATCGCGGCCGGCATCGGCCTTACCGCCGTCTGGGCGGGCCTTGCGCTCAGCGGCGTCGCCAGCCAAGCGCTCATGATGCCCATCGCGGCCGCCGTCAGTGGTGTCGCTACCGTCGCCAGCGCCATCATCTTCCGCATCCGCTGGCTCTATGTGATTGCCGTCGCCTGGTGGATCGTCGCCTTCACGTCGTTCTTCCTGCTCGACCGGATCGAGTTCATCCTGTTCTCGGCCGCAGCGATCCTCCTGTTGCAGGGCGGCACGGGCCTCGCGCTCGTCCTCGCCGAGCGGCGCCGCACCGCGTGAGTGCCTTCGACCACAACGCGCTCGACGACGTGATCCACGGCCGCGCGCGGTTGGGCATCATGGCATATTTAAGCACCGCGGATGCGGCCGACTTTGTCTCGCTTCGCGACGCGCTGGCCTTGTCCGACGGCAATCTTTCGACCCATGTCGCCAAGCTCGAAGACGCGGGCTACGTACGCACGAAAAAGAGCTTCGCTGGAAAAAAGCCCCAGACGACGGTCGTCCTGACCGAAGCTGGCCGCCGGGCTTACACAGCCTACCTCGATCAGTTGAAACGCCTGCTCCAGCGCGGCTAACCTCACAATCTTGTCAGTGCACTCGCCGCGATGTCCGGCTAGCTTACCTGTGAAAGTGGGGGCAGATGAAATCCGTTCTACGCCGATCGTTGGTCCTATTCGCACTCGTGCTGGCAACACCCGCCGCACACGCCGACGCCGAGCTTCAGGCCTTCGTCGAACAGACGCTCGCCAAAGCGCGCGACCAGCACAAACTCCCCGGCATCGCCGCACTCGTGCAAGTGGGTGACAGGATCGAAGCGGAAGTAGCTCTCGGCCAGCGTGCCAACGGCCGCCCGGAACCGGTCACAAAGGACGACCGCTGGCATATCGGCTCCGACACGAAGGCGTTTACGGCCACGCTAATTGCCCGCCTCGTCGAACAGGGAAAACTTCGCTTCGAAGACACAATGGCCGACGCGTTCCCGCAACTCGCGTCCGCGATGAACCCCGCATACCGCGCGGTGACGATCACACAACTCTTGAGCCATACGGCGGGCCTGCCGCCGCTGACCGACGACAAGGAGCTCGGCCCCTTCTACGCGGCGACGAAGGGTGTTGCCGACCTCCCCGCACAGCGTGCCGCGGTCGCGCGCACCTACCTGACGATGGCACCGGCCTCGAAGATTGGCGAATTCGCCTACTCGAACCTCGGCTTCATCGTCGCAGGCGCCATCGCCGAAGCGCGCATGGGCAAAGCATGGGAGGATTTGGTCCGCGAACAGATCTTCCTGCCACTTGGCATCGCCAACGCAGGATTCGGCGCGCCCGGAACACCGGGCAAGGTCGACCAGCCCCAAGGTCACGACGGCCGTCGCCCGCTCGACCCGGGCAGCAAGGACGCCGACAACCCGCCCGCAATCGGCCCAGCTGGCACGATCAACATCACGCTGACGGACTGGATGCTATTCGCGCAAGACCAGCTCGCGGGCGTGCACGGCCGCGGCAAGTTGCTCAAGCCTGAGACCTACCGCAAGCTCCACACACCCGTTGCGGGCATCTATGCGCTCGGTTGGGGTGCGAAGCTGGCGCCCGACGGCGCGCCGCTGATCCTCGCGCACTCGGGCAGCAACGGCTATTGGCTCGCCGACATCAAGATCATGCCGAAGAAGCGCATGATCTTCCTGATCGCGATGAACACCGGGGACGAGGGCGCCAACACGGCAGTGCAGGACATCAACGCCGCGCTGCGCGAGCGTCTGAAGCCGTTCGATTGACGCGAGCGCTTTAGGCCGCGCGCACGCCCACGACCCTGAACGTCCGCATCACACCGTCATGCTCGGTGATCGAAAGATATTCACCCTGCTTGATCGAGTGCCGGTCGAGTTTGTAGAGCGGCTCATCGTCGTCCGTGCCGGATTTGTCGTAGTCGAAGTGCCAGCCGCGCCCCACGTCGATGAGAAACCCGTTCTCGTCGTCCTCGCCGGCGGTGAAGCGGCGCACGGTGCACTTCGCCTTGTTCTTCTTCCACTCCTCCGCACTCAGGTGCCCCTGCGCATCGAGCGGCGCCACAAACTCATAGCCGTGCCGGGCGCTACCGTCGGGATGCTCTTTCGAACGCGCAAGCTCGAGGCGAACATGAAAAAGCGCCATCTGTCTCTCCGTTAGTGTGCAATGAATATCGGCATGGTGACGTTGGCAAACACGTGCCGCGTGACGCCGCCAAGCACGAGTTCCCGCAACCGGCTATGCCCGTAGCCGCCGATCACCAGCAGCCCAGCGCCGGCGCGCGTCGCCCCGTCGATCAGCGCCGTCGCCGTGCCTTGACTGCCCGGATTGATCCCATGCTCGACGGCGCTCAAGCCGTGCAGTCTGAGATAGTCGCGCAACCGATCCATCTGGACCGTATCGATGGGCCCCGTCGTGACGTTCAGAATCTCGACAGCCTCAGCCCGTGCAAGCAACGGTATGGCGGAAGACACCGCGTGCGCCGCTGCCGCGCCGCCATCCCAGCCCACGGCCACCTTCGCACCGACGATCTTCGCCTCCTTGTGCGGTACCAGCAGCAACGGCTTGCGCCCGTTCAAAAGCGCTGACTCCAGCATCTCCCGCAATGCGACGTCCTTGGAATCGGCCGGCACGTCGAACACGACGAGATCGGAGAGCCGCGCCTCTTCCGCGATCACCTCCTGCGAAAATCCATCACGTACATGGAACGAAGCACCGACGCCGTTTCCGGCAGCCGCAATATCAAACATCGCGGCCCCCGCTTCCCGCGCCGCCTTGTCCAGCGTCGCTCGGGCCGCCGCAGCCGCGCGATTGGCGGCTTGACGCGAAGCGTCCATGATCTCCTGGATCACCCCGGCCGAAATGCCTTCACCGAGATAGGGCAGCACCTCACTGGGATCGGGCCTGACAAAAACCCCCGTCACGTGACTGCCAAACGCCTTGGCGACCTGAAATGCCGCCGCCACAACATGGCCGTCGCGTGCGCCACCCGTCAACGGAACCAGAATTTTGCGGTAGGCCATGGTGCCCTCCTTCGCTGTTGTAAGAAATCTAGTGTGAGAAGCGTAGGCGCACCTTGACTTGAATCAAGTGCCTGGGGTCAACAAGTGCGGCAAAGAAGGTTACTCTCCCCCCATGGCCAAACTTCAACGCATGGTTCAACCGCGCGCCTGGCAGCGTATGCTCTCAGGACGGCGGCTCGATCTGCTCGACCCCTCGCCGTTCGACATCGAAATCGAAGACATTGCCCACGGCCTGGCGCGCGTCGCTCGCTGGAACGGGCAAACCCACGGCGACCACGCGTTCTCTGTCGCACAACACTGCATGCTGGTCGAAGACTTCGTAGCAGCGTTCAAGCCCGGGATCGCGCAACGTTGGCGTCTGGTAGCGCTCCTTCACGACGCGCCCGAATACGTCGTCGGCGACTTGATCAGCCCGTTTAAAGCCGCCGTCGGCCTCGACTACAAAACACTTGAAAACAAGTTGCTGGCTGCAATCCACCTCCGCTTCGGCCTGCCCGCGCAAATCCCCGACGATACGGCCGCGCTCGTCAAACGCGCCGACAAGGCCGCCGCCTACTTCGAAGCAACCCAACTTGCAGGCTTCAGCGCCGAAGAAGCCCTGGAATTCTTCGGCCCGCCGCGCGGCGCACCGCCGGTAAAGCTCATGCCGCTTCCCGCCCGCGAAGCTCAAGAAAAGTTCGTGGAGCGCTTCAAAGAACTCCTTCCCTCGGCGCGGATGTAAGGCATGGCCGCGATTTACGTCTGCCCGAAGCGCCAAGTACCCGATGCGGCGCGCCAATTGCGCCCATCGCATCTAATTACGCTTCTGGACCCGGCGGACGACATGCCGACACCGGAAGAAGTGTCGGGCCACCGCCACCTGCGTCTCGGCATGCACGATGTCGTGCAACCGTCGCCCGAGCATCACGCCCCGCCCGACGACTTGCACGTTCGCGAACTCATCACCTTCGCCAAGGATTGGGATCGCGGCCAGCCGATGCTGATCCACTGCTGGGCCGGCATCAGCCGCTCGACCGCATCGGCATTCACCATTGCCTGTTTGATAAGCGGCCCCGGCCGCGAAGCCGACATCGCAAAGCTCCTGCGCGCGCGTGCCCCGCACGCTCAGCCGAACCGGCGCCTTGTCGCCATCGCCGACGCCCAGCTCCGCCGCGACGGCCGCATGGTCGAGGCGATCGATGCGATGAGCCCGGCCAAAATCGTTTTCGAAGGCACGCTCTTCGCCTTGCCTTTGGACATCTGATGCCGACGCGCCAACCGAACACTGTCGTCATCGGTTTGAACGCTTGCGTTGTCACGGTCGCCGACGACACGCCGCGCGTGCTTGTCGTGCGCCGCGACGGCCCCAAGGCCTCCGACGCCCTCCCCTTCGGCCCATTTGAGCCCGAGCACCACCGCACGCTCGAAATCGGCCTTCGCAATCTCGTGCAAGCACAGACGCAACTATCCCTGGGCTACGTCGAACAGCTCTATACATTCGGCGATCGCGGCCGCCACGAACTCGCACCCGGCGAAGGCGCCCGTGTCGTCTCCGTCGGCTACCTCGCACTCACCCGCCCGCCATCGGCAGCTAGCTTCCGCAACATCTATGACTTCTTCCCTTGGGAAGACTGGCGCACGAAACGCCCCGAGATCATCGACGTTACGATCCGCCCCCGGCTCGACGCTTGGGCGAAACTTGCCGACACGCAACAAAGGCAAGAGCGCGCACGCCTCTGTTTCGGCTTCGACGGCCTGCATTGGGATGAAGAGAAAGTCCTCGAGCGCTACGAGCTGATGTACGAAGCCGGTCTCGTCCTCGAAACCCGCCGCGACGGCCGCACGCTACCGGCCTCCGCACCGCCAGCCAACGAACAAGCGCGCTTCGGCGAAGCGATGCAGTTCGATCATCGCCGCATCCTTGCAACCGGCATCGGCCGCCTACGCGGCAAGCTAAAGTACCGCCCCATCGTTTTCGAACTCATGGAAGCGGCCTTCACGCTGCTCGACTTGCAACGCACGGTCGAGGCGATCTCCGGCATCCGCCTGCACAAACAGAACTTCCGCCGCCTCGTCGAAACCTCGGGCCTTGTCGAACGCACCGGCAAACGCTCGACGAAAGCCGGCGGTAGACCGGCCGAGGAATTCCGCTTCAGACGCGAAGCACTGCGCGAACGCCCCGCGCTCGGCGTTAGGGTACCATTGCAGCGACCGGCAAGAGCATAGGCTCTTCGCCGTCATCGCTAGCAGGAGTCGCAACGCGCTTGGCCGGATCGGGATGATGCGAGCGCAACAAATCGAGCACGCGCCACAGCTGCTTGGCCTGCCCGGCCTCCGCGCCCAACGACGCCATCAACTGCTCCGTCGGCGGCGCAACGCCGAGCCGGATCAAACTTGCCGCTGCCGCAAAGCGTACCTGGGCGTCACTGTCGTCGAGTGCACGGCCCAACGACAAGCAGCCATAGCTGTCCGCGATATAGCCAAGCCCTTCTGCCGCCTTCAGCCGCAACTGCGGATTGGGATCTGAGATCCAGTGCTGCAGCATCTCGCGGGCGAGAAACTTCTTGAGCGTCCGCACGATCCGCTCAGCCGCAGCGCCCTGCACAAGCTGCAACAGATCGATGCCCGCCAAAATTAGAATCTTGTGCTCACCCCGACTCAACGAGCGCGCCAAGAACGTCGGCCGCTTGCCATTGCCCACCTGCAGCAACGCCTGCGTAAACCGCCGTTTGAGCTTCAGGTTGGCGCGGATGCGCTGCCGGCGTCCGACTTGCGCGAACGCCGACAGCACTCCTGGAATGGAGGGCAGGCGCGAACCCACCGCTGCAAGATTGAACCCCACCACCGAACTCCCTGCGGCTTAAAGAGTGCCGCTTTCGAAGGTGAGTGTGCCGGACAATTACAACTCAATTGTTAAAGCGAAGACGTAATAAACCACGCTAAGCCATTACCGGCATTGGCTCGGATCGGTCACCGCAACGTCGGCCAGTACCGGCGCATGATCGGACCCCACGGACGGCAATACCGTGCGCGAGACAAAGCTTAACCCCTCGCTAGCCAGCATGTGATCGATCGGAATCCTGAGCTGCGACGGCAACGGCGTGGGCCACGTCCCGCCAGGTCCTGTCAGCACCTTCACCCGGCCGCGCTTCTCGATCGTCCGGATCACATAACCCCATGGCGCCGCATTGAAATCGCCAAGCACCAGCTTCGCCCCAGGTATCAATCCGACCGCACTCCCAATCTCCTCCGCCTGGGCACGTTGCGCCCAATACGGCGCATTCGGAAACGGCCGCGTCATATGCGTAGCTACGAGCGTGAGCCGGCACCCCGCGATGTCAGTTGCAATCATCGCATATGGCGAGTGATCCGGGTCGCTCGTCCGATGCACCGCCTGCGGTAGCAGCCGTGATCTCGAAAACACCAACCCGTCGCAGCCCGCTCCCGCGCAGTCGAACTTGTACGGGTACGTATCTACGACCGGTTTCAGCACTTTGCGCGCCCGCCCCGAAACCTCCAGCAGCACGACGAGATCGGGGTTCTCGCGCGCGATCATGCGCCCCACCTCGGCCGCGCGGCTGTTGCTGTACCAAACGTTGAACAGCAGTACCTTGAAGCGCGGCGCCTCGGCACCGACCGGCCCTGGCGGAGTGATTGACGGCGCGACCAGAGCATAGGCAAAAACCGCAACAACGGCGGCAGCGCCCGCAATCCGCGGCCAACGCGCCAGCGCCGCGACCGGGACGATCAGCAGTGCCACGACTGAAGCCGGCATCAAGAACTGCGCCAAGAGATCGAACGACCAGTGCAGCGATGCCCCAAGCACGCCGATGACAACGGCGGCCGCCCCCACGACGGCGGCAAGAACCGCGAGTCGCCCCAACCGCATGATCGGAAGTTTGCTGGTAACAGTGCCCACAAGAACGATGTTCAGTAATGCGAGATGAAGACGAGCCTTCACCCTGGCCACGCCTTTTCTAAGGCAAAGCCCGCGGCGCCGCTGTGACCGCTACCTCATCGGGCGGCGTTTACGATCAGCCGCTTGACTCCCCATTATGCTCAATCCTAGCATTTCACCTGCAGGCGGCCCTTGGCGCCGCCAATTTTGATACCATATATATGCTCAAACTGAGCATAAGGATGACGAACATGTCAGGGGCACCCGAAACCAAGCTGGCCTACACGCCGGAGGTCGCTGCCGCGACGCGCGATCTCTACGCCAAGGTCGCCAATGTCGTGCCTGAGATCGAGTGGCCGCACTTCGCCCCGCTGATCGCGGAGATCAATCGGCTGAAGAAAGAACGCGGCGCGGTCATCCTTGCGCACAACTATCAAACGCCCGAGATCTTCCACTGTGTCGCCGATTTCGTCGGCGACAGTCTGCAACTCGCGCGCGAAGCCGCGAAGACCGATGCGAAGATCATCGTCCAGGCCGGCGTTCACTTCATGGCCGAGACGTCGAAAATACTCTCGCCCGACAAGACCGTGCTGATCCCCGACCTTGAAGCCGGCTGCTCGCTCGCAGCCTCCATCACCGGCGCAGACGTACGTTTGCTCAAGCAGAAATACCCAAACCTTCCCGTGGTGACGTATGTGAACACGTCGGCCGACGTGAAAGCCGAAAGCGACATCACCTGCACCTCGTCGAACGCCGTTGCTGTCGTCGAATCGATTGCAAAGGAACGTGGCGTCGATACGGTGATCTTCATCCCGGACAAATTTCTGGCTCAGAACGTCGCGAACCAAACGATGATCAAGATCATCGCCTGGCATGGCCGCTGCGAGGTGCACGAACGCTTCACGGCCGAAGACATCCGCCGCTTCAAAGCCGATCACCCCGGCGCCATCGTGCTCGCCCACCCCGAATGCCCCGCCGACGTGGTTGCCGAATGCGACTTCGCCGGCTCGACCTCCGCGATGACGCAGTACGTAATCGAGAAGCGCCCACCCCGCGTGGTATTGCTGACGGAATGCTCGATGGCCGACAACATCTCGGCCCAGCATCGCGACGTCGAGTTCCTGCGCCCGTGCAACCTCTGCCCGCATATGAAGCGGATCACGCTGGCAAAGATCCTACGCTCGCTGCAAACGATGCAGTTCGAGGTGAAAGTCGATCCGGCCGTCGCCGAACGCGCCCGCGCCGCAGTTGAAAGAATGCTTGCTGTCGGTAAACCCAAACCCGCGGTGCACTGAGCCATGACACGGCGCACTGACAACGTCATCGACTCCGGCGGCGTTCTTATCGTCGGCGCAGGCCTCGCGGGCCTCTTCACCGCACTCAAAATCAAAGGCCAAGTGACGGTCCTCTCCGCCGCCTCGCTCGGCTCAGGCGCGTCGTCGACCTGGGCACAAGGCGGAATCGCGGCAGCACTGGCTGCGGACGACAGCCCAGAGCTTCACGCCCGCGACACCGAAACAGCCGGCGCCGGCATCGTCGACCCGAAGATCGCCCGCCTCATCGCCACCGAAGCGGCACCGCGCATAGACGACCTCGCCCGCCTCGGCGTCCCGTTCGACCGCGACGCAAAGGGCAACTTCGTCCTCGGCCGTGAAGCCGCCCACAGCCGGAACCGCATTGTCCGGGTTACAGGCGACCGGGCCGGCGCTGAGATCATGGCGGCACTTATCAAACAGGTGAAGGAAGAGCCGCGTATCCGAATTCTCGAAGGGCTCGTCGCCTTCGACCTCGCAACCCAAGGCGGGCGTGTCGTCGGCGTCTACGCACACCCGCTGAGCGACAAATCCTCGCCCGTCCTGATCCGCGCCGAAGCAACGATCTTCGCCCTCGGCGGCGTCGGCGGTCTTTTTGAGGTGACAACGAACCCGCCGCAAGCGCGCGGTCAGGGCCTCGGCATGGCAGCCCGCGCGGGCGCCACGATCGCCGACCCGGAATTCGTACAGTTTCACCCGACCGCCATCGCGATCGGCCGCGACCCGGCCCCGCTCGCGACAGAAGCGCTGCGCGGTGAAGGCGCAATCCTTCTCAACGACAAGGGCGAGCGCTTCATGCTCGCCGCCCACCACGACGCCGAACTCGCGCCGCGCGACGTTGTCGCCCGCGGCATCTTCCGCGAGATCAAAGCCGGCCGCAAAGCATTCCTCGACACCCGCGATGCGATCGGCAACGCCTTCCCGGAAAAATTTCCGACAGTCTTCGAATACTGCCGGTCCGCAGGCATCGACCCGCGCGTGGAGCCCATCCCCGTAGCCCCAGCCGCGCACTACCACATGGGCGGCATTGCCGTGGACGAGCATGCGCGCACAAGCCTCGAAGGTCTTTGGGCCATCGGCGAATGCGCCTCAACCGGTGCACACGGCGCCAACCGCCTCGCTTCGAACTCTCTGCTCGAAGCCATCGTCTTCGGCGCCCGCGCTGCCGCCGATGTCGAACGCGTCTCGCACCAACACCACCCCAAGCCCAACCACCTGACACCGCCGCCCAATGGCGGCGCGCCAAACGGCCCCGCCGTGACGACGTTGCGCAAAACCATGACGATGAACGTCGGCCTCGAACGCAATGCGACCGAACTGATCGCAGCCCTTGCCACGATCGCGCAACTCGAAAAGGCAACGCTTGGCGACCCCGATATGCGCAACATGACCGCGACCGCGAGCCTGATCGCAGGCGCAGCCTTGAACCGCACCGAAAGTCGTGGCGGCCATTTCCGCAGCGACTATCCGCAAGCCGGCGCTGAAGCAAAGCGCACCTTTGTGACGCTCGCCGAGATACGCGCGACCGTCGAACTCGCGGTGCAAGAAACCAGGGCCTCGGCAAACCTCAAGGCCGTCAAATGACTATGAAGACGCCCGTCGTCGCCGTCGAACCCTTGTCACCTCTGCTGATCGAGCCCGCTGTCCGCGCCGCACTGTTGGAGGATTTCGGGCGCGCCGGCGACCTCACCACGCAAGCGACAATCCCGGCCGCCGCGACGGCGCATGGACTAATCGCCGCCCGCGAACCCGGCCGCGTCGCCGGCCTCGACTTTGCGCTCACAGCCTTCCGCCTGATGGACCCCTCTATCAAAGTCGCCGTGCGCGCACCCGACGGTTCGGATGTCGCCAAAGGCGACGTCATCGCGATCGTCGACGGCCCCGCTCGCCCGATCTTGACCGGCGAGCGCGTAGCGCTGAATTTCTTGGGCCAACTCTCCGGCATCGCAACCGCAACCGCAAAGCTCGTGAAGCTCTGCGAAGGGACCAAGGCTCGCGTCGTCTGCACACGCAAAACCACGCCGGGCCTGCGCGCCTTCGAGAAATATGCGGTCCGCTGCGGAGGCGGCCAAAACCACCGCTTCGGCCTCGACGACGGCATTCTCATAAAGGACAACCACATCGTGGCCGCCGGCGGCATCGCGAACGCCATCAAAGCCGCGCGCGCACACGCCGGCCACATGGTTCACGTCGAAGTCGAAGTGGACAGCCTTGATCAGCTCGACAAGGCACTCGAACTGGGCGCGAATTCAATCCTGCTCGACAACATGAAGCCGGACACGCTGCGCGAAGCCGTCAAGCGAACCGCGGGCCGCGCGATCCTGGAAGCCTCCGGCAACGTCACCGCCGACACGATTGCCGTCATCGCAGCCACGGGCGTAGACCTCATCTCCTCAGGCGCAATCACCCACTCGCCGAAGTGCCTCGATCTCGGCCTCGACTTCAAAGCAGTATGATGGCCAGAGGGTCTGCCTAGTCGTCGCGGTAAACCTTCTCGCGCCGTTCGTGCCGTTCTTGCGCCTCGATGCTCAAGGTCGCAATCGGCCGCGCTTCTAGTCGGCGAAGCGAGATCGGATCGCCTGTATCTTCGCAGAACCCATACGTGCCTTCGTCGATACGCCGCAGCGCCGCGTCGATCTTTGAGATCAGCTTGCGCTGCCGGTCGCGCGCACGCAGTTCGTTCGCGCGTTCCGCCTCGCTCGACGCACGATCGGCGAGATCGGCATGCGGGACAGAATCGCTCGCCAGCGTCTGCAACGTCTCCTTCGACTCGCGAAGAATGTCGTCTTTCCACTTGTGCAAGCGCTGGCGAAAATATTCGCGCTGACGCTCGTTCATGAAAGGCTCGTCGTCCGACGGCCTATAATCAGCGGGTAGCGAAACGCCCATTCGATGTGTTCCTCCCCCGGCGCAACGCAGGCGCCAAAGTGCGGCGGAATATATTGACCGCCCTCGGGCGCAGCAATGTCCGAAACACGAAAAGAAGTCTATGCTTTCCGGCGGATTTCTGGGCGATTTCGCGTCTGCGAAGTCCGGACAATTGCGACAGTACTGCTAAACATTGATGTCTAGCGTGTGGCATATTCCTTGCGGCGCGCAACCTTGACGATCGCGCCTTGGGCCTTGCCTGCCCGATTGAGGTCGAAGGCGAGGGTTTGGCCCACCTGGGCCTCCACGATCAGCTTTTGCATCATGCGCGAATCACGCACCGGTGTTCCGTCGATGCGCGTCACGACGTCGCCCGCCCTCAAGCCAGCCACAGCGGCCGGGCCGCCCTGCGCAACCGACCCAACGCGCGCCCCTGCGCCTTCATCTTCCAGATCTTCCACATTGGCGCCGATCCAGCCCCTTTGCACGCGCCCGTTCGCGCGCAGCTGCCTGACAATGGTCTTGACCGTGTTTGCCGGAATGGCAAACCCGATCCCGATCGACCCGCCCGACGGCGAAAGCATTGCTGAGTTCACGCCAACGACCTTGCCCTCCATGTCGAACAGCGGCCCGCCCGAGTTCCCGCGGTTGATCGCTGCGTCCGTCTGTATGAACTCATCATAGAGCTCCGCATCGAGCTGCCTGTTCCGCGCGGAAATAATCCCGGCCGACACGCTGCCGCCAAGCCCGAAGGGGTTGCCGATCGCAAGCACCCAATCGCCGGCTTTCGCCTCGTCGGAATCGCCAAGCACGAGCGCCGTCAGCGGCTTCTTTGGTTGCACACGCAACAGCGCTATGTCCGTCTTCGCATCGCGCCCGACGACGACAGCCTTGAGCCGCCGCCCGTTGCTGAGCGCAACGAAGATTTCCTTTGCCCCTTCGATAACGTGATTGTTCGTCACGATAAGCCCCGCCGGATCGATCACGAACCCGGAGCCCAATGACCGTCCGGACGCCTCACCTTCCCAAGCCGACGGCGACGGCGCGAGCGGAGCCTTGTTCGCTGCTTGTTGTGGCCGATCGGCGGAAATGTTCACGACCCCCGGCGACAGCTTCTCGACGAGCGTCGAAAACCCGTCAGGCACCGGCTTGGCAAGCGCTAAACCGGCAAGTCCGATCGCCAGCGCCGCGGCTGCAAATCCTCTAACCAAGTGACCCCTCGCGAAACCCGCACCGCAAACGCAAACGGCGCCGATCTAGTGATCGGCGCCGCGTGGTAAAGAAGTGGTTTACGACGGGTCAGCGCGCGCCCGTGTGCCCTTTTTGGAAGTACTTGAAGAACGGACTATCCGGCGAGATGACCATCGTCGTGTTGCTCCCGCCCATCGACGCCTCATAGGCCTTCAACGTCCGATAGAACTCGAAAAACTCACGGTCGCGGCCATAGGCGTCGCCCAACACACGGTTCTTCTCCGCATCGCCCTCGCCGCGAAGAATCTCGGATTTCCGCGTCGCGTTCGCCTTGAGGATCGTCACGTCCTTGTCGGCCGTACTCCGGATCCGCGTAGCTTCTTCGTCGCCAGACGCACGAATACCAGCGGCCTCGCGCTCACGTTCCGTTTGCATGCGGCCGAAAACGGATTCGAGGTTTTCCTTCGGCAAGTCCGCGCGTCGGATACGCACGTCTTTGATTTCGATTCCAAGCCCCAGAGCCTGCACTTTGATCTGGTCACGAATCGACTGCATCAACTGCGGTCGCTCCGACGACAGCAGAGCCGCAAATGACTTCTTGCCCAAAACGCCGCGCAAGCTGGAGCTCAAGATCGAAGCCAAACGCTGGCGCGCCACGGCGTCGGTCCGCACGGATTGATAATAACGCAAGGGATTGACGATCCGATATCGCGCGAACGCATCGACAACGATACGCCGCCTATCGGAGGCGATTACTTCCTCGGGCGGCGCGTCTAGTTCGAGTATCCGCTTGTCGAAGAACGTAACCGTCTGAACGAACGGCATCTTCACGGCCAACCCGGGCTCCTGCACGGTACGAACGGGATCGCCGAACTGCGTTATCAACGCCTGCTCGCGCTGCTCCACGACGAAGAATGTGTTGAAGGCGACGAAGATCAGCGCAAGCGCGACCGCACCGATGACACCGGGAGTGTATTTCATGGTTGGTTCCCTCCCGCGGCTGGAGGCTGCGCGCGGCGAAGCTCCGGCAACGGCAAATACTGCACGACGCCGCTCTTACTCTCGATGATGATCTTGTTCGTGTTGCCCAACACCAGCTGCATCGTCTCAAGATACATGCGCTCGCGAGTCACCTCGCGCGCGTTCTTGTACTGGTCGAGGATCGAAAGGAACCGCAACGCCTCACCCTGCGCCTCGGTGATCGCGCGTTGCTTATAGGCTTCGGCGTCCTGCTCGATCTTCGCCGCTTCGCCGCGCGCTTGCGGTATGATCGTGTTCGCGTACTTTTGCGCCTCGTTGCGCCTCTTGTCTTGGTCCGCGCGCGCGGCTTGAACGTCGCGGAACGCATCGATGACTTGAACAGGCGGGTCGACCTTGCGCAGCGCCACCCGTGTGATGTTCACGCCTGTTCTGTAGAAGTCGAGCGTCTCCTGCATCACCTGGCGGACCTTTTCCTGCAGTTCGGCGCGGCCTTCGGTTTGGATCGAATCGATCTTCGCTTGGCCGACAGCTTCTCGCATCGCACTTTCGGCAA
Organism: uncultured Alphaproteobacteria bacterium; assembly: GCA_902826695.1. GTDB lineage: Bacteria > Pseudomonadota > Alphaproteobacteria > Micropepsales > Micropepsaceae > SZUA-430. Next base: position 150,858 of record CADEFU010000005.1, read on the forward strand.
CGGCCTTGACCGTGCCCTCAACGTCGCTGACTTCGAACAGGTACTTCTCGGCGTCGGCCACCTTCCAAAACACGACGAAGTCGATGTCGACCACGTTCTCGTCGCCGGTTAGCATCATGCTTTCGACCGGGACATCAGACTCGCCGTCGCGCGAACTGTCGTCATCGATACGAAAACCGACATTGGTTTGGTTTTCTTGTTCGACGTTCGGACGCAAGACTGTCTCGATCGGATAGGGAAGCCGGATGTGCAAGCCCGGCCCAAGCTTGTCCACCGCCGCGCCAAAACGCAGCACCACGCCCTGCTCTGCTGGCTGGATGACGTAAACACCGGTCAACAGCCATAGAATGAGTAACAGGCCGCCGATGCCGGCGAACATCATCCCGCCCGGCGGCTGGTTTGGAAACATCCGCTTCAGCCAGTCGCGTCCGCGCTTGAATACTTCGTCGAGATCGGGCGGCCTCATGTTGGGCCCCTGACCGCGTCCATTGCCGCCGTTCGACGGTCCTTGCCCCCACGGTCCGCGGCCGCCCCCACCGGGGTTCCAACCGCCGCCACCGCCCTTATTGTCGTTCCAAGGCATTAGCCCTCTCATCCCGCCGTGTACGCGTCGTGCCGAGCAGATCGACCATGGAACCCCTGGACGCAGACAAGGAAAATCCGAACCGAATCACGCAACACAAACCACATTTCATGTACTGTTAGGGCGGGTTAATAGTTCCTAAATAGGCCTTGCGCAACGCGTCACCGCAATGACCACGATCCCTGCAATGTGGTGCGTCTCGAATTCGCGTCAAGGCCGCGATACAACAGAGTTTTCTTCATGTCGAACCTCACTCCTGACGACGTTCTCGCAGCACTTAGAGCTGTCGTAGATCCTGCAAATAACAAGGACGTTGTTGCTCTTGGGATGATCCAAGGCCTCGCTGTCAAAGATGGCCACATCTCTTTTGCACTCGAGGTTGCACCGGAGGAGGGACGCACCAAAGAACCGCTGCGTCTCGCTTGTGAAAAGGCGGTCTTGGCGCTCAAGGGCGCCCGCTCTGTGACTGCAGTCCTAACCGCCCACAAGCCCCCGGCGGCCGCCCACGCGCACAACCATGGCCCCCGCCCAGCTGCCGGCGCGCCCGACCGTCAAGGTCCCGCAGGCGTCAAAGCCATCATCGCGGTCGCGAGCGGCAAGGGCGGCGTCGGCAAATCCACAGTCGCGGTCAACCTCGCCATCGCCCTTCACCAACTAGGCCGCAAAGTGGGCCTACTCGACGCCGACATCTACGGGCCGTCTATCCCGCGGATGCTCGGCTTGCAGGGCAAACCCAAGTCGAAGGACGGCAAAATCCTCCAGCCGATGGAAGCCTGGGGTTTGAAAGCGATGTCGATCGGCTCGCTGATCGACGAGGATCAGCCGATGATCTGGCGCGGCCCCATGGTGATGACCGCGCTCACCCAGCTTATCTACGACGTCGAATGGGCCCCGCTCGACGTGTTGGTCGTGGACATGCCACCGGGCACCGGCGACGCCCAGCTCACGCTAACGCAGCGCGTACCGCTTGCCGGCGCCGTCATCGTCTCAACACCGCAAGACATCGCGCTGATCGACGCCCGCAAGGGCCTTGCCATGTTCAAGAAGACTCATGTGCCGATCTTCGGAATCGTCGAGAACATGAGCACTTTCGTCTGTCCCAACTGCAATCATGAGTCCCATATCTTCGGTCACGGCGGCGCCCGCGAGACGGCGGCGAAACTCGGCACGGATTTCTTGGGCGAGATCCCGCTTCACATCAGGGTTCGCGAAACGTCCGATGGCGGCACACCGATCACGGCGCTGGACCCGAAGAGCCCGCAGGCCAAAGCGTTTGTCGAATTGGCCGCCCGCGTCGCCGCAAAACTCGACGCCGGCGACGCGCGCAAAGCGCCGCGCATCACGATGGAATAACAAAGGGCCGGCGCAGCGCTCCGGCCCTTCAAATTCGGATCAGGTGGAACTACTGGCCCGCGACGATCGCGACCTTGGCCTTCGAGCCGTCGCCCATCGTGATTTCCCAGGTGTCGCCCGCCTTCTTGGGGCCAGCGAACGGATTGCATTGCTCTTGACCCTTTTGCGGGCCGGCGTCGGCGGTGACGCAGAGCTTGCCGTCCTTCAGCGCCCACTTGCCCGTGGTCTTCGTACCGTCGGGCAGAATGACGGCCATCGTGCCGTCGGCGTTGTAGTGCAGCTTTGTCACTTCGCCCTTCGCGTTGGTGACCGTGGTCGTGTTGCCGTAACGGCCTGCCATCGGGTCGTCGGCCGCGATCGCGAGCGAGGTGCTCAGAGCAAGGGCGGCAACGCCCATCAGAATGCGCTTCATGGGTTATCTTCCCTACCAGTTGGAACAAGTCCTAGTCGGACCAGCGGCCATGTAGTCCCTGCCTCGCGCGCAAGCAAGCGTACGCACGCGTCAGGCGTGCTGCGCCGCACTAAATTTCCGTAATGTGCAACCAGGGCAAGCGCTCGTCGGCGAACGCCTGCCCTGCAGGTGGAAAATCCTGCGGCATATCGAACGCGCCGACATGGAAATGCACCTCGGTGGGCCACCGATCGCCTTCATAGGTCAGCGTCGAGCCGCAGGCGGAACAGAATCCGCGCTTGACGCCCGGCGACGACGCATAAAGCGCAAGCTGTCCCTGCGTGAACGAAACTTGCGAGCGCTCGAAACCCGCAAACGCCGACACCGGCGCACCGGTATGCTTGCGACAGGAATGACAGTGGCAATAGGCCGTCCACTTCGCTGGCCCGCGCAACTCGAACCGAACGGCCCCGCACAGGCATCCGCCAGTTTGAACGCCGCTCACCATCCGGCGTAACTAAGCTTCAACCCAGGCCGTGGCCAATCCATTTGAACGAGCTTGCCCGTCGCGGACAACGTCACCGTCGCCGTCTTCATGTCTTTGCCGCCGAAGCAGATATTCGTGACCAAAGGATCGGCGAACGGCGTCTGCTCGTACGTGCCGTCCGGCGCAATCGACGTAATCGCGCCGGTCGGTAGCGCAATGGTAGCGACACAAACGCGTCCGTTCGCTTCGACCGCCAGCGAGTCGAAATACTGCAACCCCGGCAGCCCGCACACGCAATTGCTCAACAGCGGCGACGGCACCACTTCGCCCGGCGCTGATAGCTGAAAACTCACCAACCGGCCCGCCTGCGTTTGCGCGACATAGAGTGTCTTCTCATCCGGCGACAAGCCGCAGCCGTTCGGCATGTCGATCGGAAAAACGATTTCTTTGATCTGCTTCCCGTCCGCCGTCGCGTAATAGACCGCGCCGCGATCATGCAGCCGCCCATACCCTTTGCCCAGATCGGTGAAGTAGAACCCGCCGTGGCGGTCGAACACGAGATCGTTCGGCCCGTTCAGCCTCAAGCCGTTGCACTTGTCGTAAAGTCGCTCAACCTTGTCCGTCTTCAGATCGATCCGCTCGATCCGCCCGGTCTCGTAACTCGCCGGCCGGTCGCCTGGAAACAAAAGCCCGCCGCGATCATGCCACTCGAACCCACCGTTGTTCGTCACATAGACAGCGCCGTCGGGGCCCAACGCCGCGCCATTCGGACCGCCGCCCAATGTCGCGATAACTTCAGTCTTGCCGTTCCAAGCGCGCGTCAACGTCCCACGCGCGATCTCGACGAGTACAATGCTGCCGTCGGGCATCGCAATCGGGCCTTCGGGAAACTTCAATCCACTGGCGATTTCACGAACGGACATCGGCACTTCCTCTTAGCGTTTATCCAGGATGACGAAACTGTAGCCGATGGGCCGCTCCGCTGACGAGGGATAAACACCGGCGACCGTCTCGTGCCAATCCGCGCGATCGATCGGCGGGAACAGTGTGTCCCCCTCAATCTCGCCGTGCACGCTGGTCAGGTAGATGCGCCGCGCGTGCGGCAGTGCAGCCTTGTAGATCTCCGCCCCACCTATCACCATGATCTCCTCAGGCGCCTCGCCGTACGCCACGTCCAGCGCCGCTGGGAGTGAGGTCACGACGACCGCGCCTTCGGCCTGGTACGACGCATCGCGCGTGACCACGATGTTCGTGCGCCCCGGCAGCGGCCGCTTCGGAAAGCTCTCCCAGGTCTTGCGGCCCATGATCAGCGGCCGCCCAGCCGTGCGCTCGCGGAACCATTTCATGTCTTCGGGGATACGCCACGGCAGCTTCCCGTCTCGCCCGATGACTCCGTTCTCCGCAACCGCAACGATGAGTGCAATGACCGGTTCCGTCATGAGCCGAGCTTTTTCAGCGCCTCGCCCGTCAGCCGGTAGATCGTCCACTCCTCCATCGGAATCGCACCGAGCGACTCGTAGAACTTGATCGAGGGCTCATTCCAATCGAGCACCGACCACTCGACGCGCGCGCAGTTTTCGCGCACCGCACGGCGCGCCAAGTTCAAAACGAGTTCTTTGCCGATCCCATGGCCCCTAAACGCGGGCCGCACGAACAAGTCCTCGAGATAAATTCCGTGCCGCCCACGAAACGTCGAAAAATTGTAGAACCAGAGCGCAAACCCGGCGGGCGCGCCCTGCCACTCGCCGATATCGCAAAAGGCCCTCGGGTTCGGCCCGAACAACGCCTGTTCAAGACCGGCCTGCGTCGCGTCCACGTCGTCGAGCAGCCGCTCATACTCCGCAAGATCGCGAACAAATGAATAGACGAGCCCCGCGTCCGCCGCCGTCGCGGCACGAATTCGAACGCCCTCGATCACACGGCCACCGGCGCGGCGATATGCGGATGCGCCTCGTACCCCTCAAGCCGGAAGTCGTCGTACTTGAAGCCGAAGATGTCCTTGACGTCCGGGTTGATGCGCATCGTCGGCAGACCAAGCGGCGCACGAGATAGCTGCAGCTCCGCCTGCTCAATGTGGTTCAGGTAGAGGTGCGCATCGCCGAACGAATGGATGAACGCGCCCGGCTTCAATCCCGTCACCTGCGCCACCATCATCAACAGCAGCGCATAAGACGCGATGTTGAACGGCACGCCGAGAAAGATGTCGGCCGAGCGCTGATAGAGCTGACAAGAGATCCGCCCGTTCGCGACATAGAACTGGAACAGACAGTGACACGGCGGCAACGCCATCCGGTCGACGTCGGCCGGGTTCCACGCGGTCACGATCAGCCGTCGCGAATCCGGGTTCTTCTTGATCTGCTCGATCAGCTGAGTGATTTGGTCGATCGTACCGCCATCCCGCGCCGGCCAAGACCGCCACTGCGCCCCGTACACCGGCCCGAGATTTCCGGCCTTGTCCGCCCACTCGTCCCAGATGCGGACCCCGTTCTCCTGTAGATAGCGCACGTTCGTGTCGCCTTTGAGGAACCACAAGAGTTCATGCACGATCGACTTCAGATGCAACTTCTTCGTCGTAAGCAGCGGAAACCCGTCGTTGAGATCGAACCGCATCTGGTGCCCGAAGATCGACAGCGTACCCGTACCGGTCCGGTCGTGCTTCTTCGCGCCGTGACGCAGCACGTGCTCCATCAATTCGTGATACTGGCGCATCGAAACCTCGCGAACTGCCGCTTCCGCCTATCTTAACGGCTCTGCCATCTGGACGGAAAGCGCCAGAAATCCTGCGTCCCCAGCTCCTTCATTTCTTTACCCGAAGCGCCTATATAGAAGCTGCCGGTTCGCCGGCTATGGCGATAAACGCGCGTGTAATAAACGGATCGGACCCGGGGGCGGTACCCGGCGCCTCCACCACCTGGGCAGCCAGCGCTGCCCAGCTGTGGGGGCGAACTAGGATCGACGAACGCGTAAAGACGTTGCTTTTGCTCGGCAAGGCTCACCGTTATCGGGCTGTCTGTATAGGTGCCAACGACAATGAAATGGCCCTCGCTGCCTAATAGGTAAGCGCGGCTCGGAGGGGCGCCGGGCAACAGAAGCCCCTCCACCTATCTTCGCCAGTAGGCGACGCCCGCCGCAATGATCGTCAACGCCCCGCCGACGGCAAGCGTGTGCGGCGCACCGATCTCATGCGAGAGCCAACCGGCGGCAAGCGAACTCAGCGGCACCATCCCGATAAACGCCATCACGTAATAGGCCATCACGCGTCCGCGCATCGCGTCGTCGACGGCCCCCTGCACCAGCGTATTCGTGGAGATCCCCATCATCATCATCCCGAAACCCGCAGGCACGAGCAGCAAAAGCGACATCGCAAACGCCGTCGACTGCGAAAACGCGATCAACGCCGCCCCGAAACACGCCGCGGCCAAAAACGGCACACGCGGCAACCACGCCGCCGGCACCCGCGGTATGCTGAGCGCACCAATCAAGGCGCCGGCCCCAACCGCGGCCATCAAAAACCCAAACGCGTCCGAACTGCCGTGCAGAATGTCGCGCGCAAAGACCGGCATCAGCGTCAAGTAGGACGTGCCGAACAAGCTGGAACTGCCCAGCAACAACAGAAGCGTCCGCATGTGCCGGTTCGTGGTGACGTAAACGAACCCCTCGCGCAGATCGGCCAGCGGGTGGCTGGCGGGACGCGGCGGCTGCCGCTCGATCTGCATCATCGAGAGTCCGATCAGCACCGCGCTGTACGAAGCGCCGTTCAGCGCCATGCACCAACCTTCGCCGACGGCCGCAACCAACACGCCGGCGAGCGCGGGCCCGATCAACCGCGCGCCGTTGAACATGATCGAGTTCAACGCGATCGCCCGCGGCAAGTCTTCGCGCCCCACCATCTCGATCGTGAACGACTGCCGCGTCGGCACGTCGAACGCGTTCGCGACGCCGGAGACCGTCGCCAAGGCGATGATGTGCCAAACCTCGACAACTTCGCTGAGCGTCAGCAGCGCAAGCGCGCAAGCGCTCGCCATCATCACCCCTTGCGTGGCAAACAAGATGCGGCGCCGGTCGAGCCGGTCGGCAATCACACCCGCAAACGGCGAAACGATGAGCACTGGCATCTGCCCAACGAACGCCACGAGTCCGAGCAAAAAAGCGGACCCGGTCAACGAATAGACAAGCCACGACTGGGCTATCGCTTGCATCCAAGCGCCGACCAGCGAGATCGCCTGACCGGTAAAGAAGAGCCGGTAGTTCCGGTGGCGAAACACGTCGAGCAAGCGCTTGCGCTGCGTTTCCAGCCCGGCATCGAGAACATCGCTCATCCGCCGCATACTACGCGCTCGCCGAAAAAAGTAACGCCGGGGCATCGCGCCCCGGCGTCGTAGCGGAAATGTATGCGCTTAGCGCTTCGCGAGCAGGTCGCGAATCTCGGTGAGGAGCTTCACGTCCGCAGGCGGCTCAGCCGGAGCTGCTGGTGCGGGCGGCGCCTGACGCTTCAACCTGTTGATCGCTTTTACCGCCAGGAACAAAACGAAGGCGATAATCGCGAAGTTGATCACAGCCGTGATGAACTTGCCCCACGCGAGCACTGCGCCCTGTTTCTTGGCCTCTTCAAGCGTCGCTGCTGTGACGGCCTCGTTGAGGCCCAAGAAATAGTTCGAGAAGTCGACGCTACCTAGCGCGCCGATCAACGGCATGATCATGTCTCCGACGAGCGAACTGACGATCGTCCCAAACGCACCGCCGATAATGACGCCGATCGCCAGATCGACGACGTTGCCTTTGAGTGCAAATTCTTTGAATTCGTTTAACATGCCTGAAGTCCCTTATAGCCTTGCGGGGTGCGCCTCCCGCCCAGATCAGCACGGGAGCGCGCGACAAACCTAACACGCGCGATTGCATTCCACGAGGCATCGCGTATTGATTTCGCCGTTAACCTCTGTCGCCAATCACAGGTCGAGTGCAATGTCTCTGTCACCGAAATCGCTGTTCACGTCCTTCAAGTTGAAGAACTTGCAGCTGCCCAACCGGATCGTCATGGCGCCGATGACGCGTTCGAAGAGCCCGAACCAAATCCCGGGCGACGATGTTGTCGCGTATTATCGCAGGCGCGCTGAGGGCGGAGTCGGCCTCATCATCACCGAAGGCGTCGCACCCGATCACCCCGTCGCACTCAACGATGCGAATGTGCCGAACTTCCACGGCGATGCGTTGGACGGTTGGGCAAAGGTATTGAAGGCGGTGAAGGCTGCGGGTGGTTTCATCATGCCGCAACTCTGGCATACCGGCTTGATGCGCAAGCCCGGCGCCGGTCCGAACCCGCACCTGTCGGGAGTTGGCCCCTCGGGTCTGTTCAAGCCCGGCAAGAAAGTCGCCGAACCGATGACCACCAAGGAAATCGACGAGGCGATCGCCGGCTACGCGACAAGCGCCCGCCACGCGGAGGAACTCGGCTTCGACGGCGTCGAAATCCACGGCGCACACGGCTACCTCATCGACCAGTTCTTTTGGGGCGGCACGAACGAACGCGACGACGCGTTCGGCGGCGACATGGTCAAGCGCACGAAGTTTGCAGTCGACGTCATCCGCGCGATACGCGCCGCCGTGAGCCGCGATTTCCCGGTCATCCTGCGCTGGTCGCAATGGAAGCAGCAGGACTACGCGGTAAAGCTCGCGCCCACCCCGCAAGCGCTGGAACATTTCCTCGACCCGCTGGTCAAAGCTGGCGTCGACTGCTTCCACTGCTCCACGCGACGCTTTTGGGAGCCGGAGTTCGAAGGCTCCGAGCTGAACGTCGCCGGCTGGACGAAGAAGATCACGGGCCTACCCACGATCACGGTGGGCTCCGTCGGCCTGAACGAAGATTTCATCGCAGGCTATAGAGGCGTACCCGCGGGACCTGCGTCGCTCGACCGCCTAATCGAGATGTTCGAGCGCGGCGACTTCGACCTCGTCGCCGTCGGCCGCGCCCTGATCGTAAATCCCGATTGGGCGAACAAGGTGAAAGCCGGTCACCTCGACGAATTGAAGCCGTTTTCGCTCGATGCTCTCCCGGTGCTGCACTAAGCCAACAGGCCCACGCAGATGCGGCGGGACCGACGTGCGAGACGGTCGTTACTCCCGCCCTTTCGTATCCATCCAAACCTTCAGCCGATCGAGTTGTTTCGCCAGCGCCTCCATCTCGGCGTCGTCCCAGCCTGAGAACACCTCCGCGAACCGCGGCACAAACGCCGCGATCGCACGGGCGTGCGTCTCAAGACCCTTCGGCGTGATCGTGAGCAGCTTCGAGCGGCCGTCGCCGGGCGCGGGGTCGGCCTTCAGCAACTTACGCGCCACCATCTTCTGGATCGTCTTCGTCACGCCGGGTTGAGGCTGCTGCAACGCGGAGGCAACGCCCGTCACTGTCTTTGCCTCCTGCGGTCGATGGCTGAAGTGATTCAGCATCACGAACTGCGGAAACGGCAGTTTGAGTTCGTCGAGCGCGCGCGTTGCGCGGTTCTGCGCCAACTGATCGATGATGCCGATCCAGTTGAAGATGCGCCAGCCGAGCGCCGCTTGAGCTTCTGTAGGTCGTGTCGCCATGCGTTATGTATGCGTCATCCCCGTATGATCGCGTCAAGAGGCCGCCGCGGCGCAGGCCCCGGCGATGCGGCGCGCCCCAGCCGGAAAAACATTTGCACCGTCTCGCTCCCCGCCGCCCCGACCGCCCGCTTGTGTTCGGCAAGCAGCGGCAACATCTCCGGAAACTCCTGCAGCGCCTGGCTGAGCGGATGCATGGCCAAGCCCAACTCTGTCGCCTTCAGGTTCGCGCGCACATAGGCAGCCCCCGCAGCCAACTGCGCCCGCCGGTCATTGGCCGCCGTGACGATCCAAGCGAACGCGCGCACGGCAAGCTGCGGATCGATGAACGTCAGCGCTTGGGCGCGTCCGAACGCCTCCATCGCATTCTGTTGGCTGAAAAGTCCAAGTTTGTTCATCCACCAAAAGAACGGACCATGCATGGAAAGCCCGTCGCGATGCTTCGCGATCTCGGGGCCCGTGATGCGCATGACGTCAACGCTCTCCTGGTAGGTAGTGTCCTTCTTCACCTCGATCACCCACGCGCGCTTTGCGATATGCGCCAACTGAGCGATCTGCCGTCCGTCATTCGTCCAGCCGAATCGCACGGGCTGCGTTTGCAGCGCCTGCCCAAGCGCTTCAGCCTCCGCAGACGTCACCGCAGTTCCGTCAAAAGCCTTGCGGTTCGTACGCCGCTTCAATACCTGGGCAAACAAAGGATCGCGCGCGACGGCGGCATCCGGCACGAACGCGACGCGGCACACCGGTTGCTCGCCGACCGCGTTCTCAGGCCAATCGCCCGCGGGAAACGCTGTAATCTCCGCCCGCAAGCCCTGCTCGGCCGCGGCCATCCGCAAGAGTTCCAGAAACGCACCACATCCGACGGTGATCTGACGCGAATACGGATCGGTTTCCGGCAACAGCCGCGATCGGTCGCAATAGAAAGTTGCGACGCCCGGTTCTTCCAAGTCGACGATCCATGGCTGCTTGTTGTGTGGGTTCGGTGCCAGCAACGCGTAGGACAACGCACGCACGCGCGGGTCGCGCACATTGGGCTTGGGGCCGCGCCACGCCTCGACCGCCACGTCCGGCATCGGATCGCATTGGGTCAGGCCATAGCCGCCCGCCGCCAGAATGACCGCCGAAGTCCCGGCGACACGAAGAAACGTCCTGCGCGTGGTCATGTCAGCCTCCTTACATCATTGCCGTCGCAGCAAGCCCGCCCATCAGAAGGGCCAGCCCGAGCGCCGAGAAAACAAAGAACCGCGGGCCCACGCCGTCGGCCTGTGTACGCGAAAGCGAGACGCCGCACGTCAAGAGCCAGCCAAGCCACGCGGCCGACACCGGCGCGGAAAGGAATCCAATCGCCTCAAACGGTCCACCCAACTGCTCGAACGCGCTGACGAAGATCAACGCTCCGAGCACGAACCCGACACCGCCGTACGGCCACGCAAACAACGGACTGCGGAACATCGCGAGCGAAATGAGCATCGTCCAGGTCCCTTGCGCCAAGAACCCCAGGTGCTCGCCGATCACCATCCCGGCGTAGCGATTCAGCAACCCCTCAAGCAGCGCAACAACCCCGCGCATTTCAGCCGTGGGCGCCGCCGCCATTTGTTCCGCGAGATAGGGTACCGCGATCGGCCAACGCATGAACCCCATCACCTGGAACGCGCCCGCAAGAACGCCCGCCACCAAGGCAGCCACCAGCAACGTACTCCCCGGCCGAGCAAACGACTGATGAAACAACACCGCGAGCGCGATCTGCGTAAGTCCCGACAGCGCCATCATATAGTAGGCTGGCACGATCAGTCCCTGGTTGCGCTGAAACTGCGCAAGCCGCTCGACCGAGGTCGCACGCAGGATCTCCGGAAACCCGAACTGATCGGCCAGGATCAAGAACCCAGCAACCAGCAATCCCACATGCAGCAGCGTCACCGCAAACGCTGTCCCATACTCCCGTGTCCTATCCATCCGTCGCTCCGTTATATTCCAAGGAATATAATATACATTCCGTAGAATGTAGTCAAGCGCGCCCCGCCGCTTTTCGCCGCCTTGCGGCCGAGCCCGCGGAAGCGCTAAATCCTGCCTATGTCCAAGGATTTCATCGGCTACCAGGCGCTGGTGGACAAAGCGCTCAGGGGCGTCGTCCGCGACGCGCTAACCCATGCTGCCAAGGGCGGTATCATGGGCTCGCACCACTTTGGCATCGTCTTTGCGACTGCGATGCCGGGCGTGGACCTCCCCGAGTTCCTCCGCGAGCAATACCCGGAGGCGATGAAAATCATCCTCCAGAACCAATACGCCAATCTGCGCGTCACCGACGACACGTTCGAAGTGACGCTAAGCTTCAACAAAATGCCGGCGACGATCACAGTGCCGTTCACCGCTATTCTCGCTTTCGAGGACCCGTCGCAAAAGTTCCAGCTCGCGTTCCAGATGGCACTGCCGCAACGCCAAAATCTGCCGGTGCCGAAAGAGCCGCCCCCACCGCCCGCCAAAATCGAACCGCCGGAATCAAAGCCGGACACGCCCCCTAAACCGGACCAACCTGGCGAGGTCGTGAGCCTCGACAAATTCCGCAAGAAGTGAACCCTCAAGAATGACCGCGACCCGCACCGAAACCGACACGTTCGGCCCCATTCCCGTTGCCAGTAACAGGTATTGGGGTGCGCAGACCCAGCGATCGCTCGAGAACTTCAAAATCTCCGGCGAACGCATGCCGATCGCGCTTATCCACGCCTTCGGAATTGTGAAAAAGGCAGCCGCGGTCGCGAATGTCGCGCTCAAGGATCTCGACCCGAAAATCGGGGATGCGATCGCTAAGGCGGCCGACGAAGTGATTGCGGGCAAACTCGACGATCACTTCCCGCTCGTGGTCTGGCAGACTGGCTCAGGCACGCAGACGAACATGAACGCCAACGAGGTGATCTCGAACCGCGCAATCGAAATGCTCGGCGGCGAGATGGGCTCGAAGAAGCCGGTGCACCCGAACGATCACGTCAACCGCGGCCAATCGTCGAACGACTGCTTCCCAACCGCAATGCACATTGCGACTGTCCTGGAAATCCATCGCCGCTTGATGCCGGGCCTTCGCCGCCTGCACGGCGCGCTGCTCACGAAGACGCATGACTTCGCCAAGATCATCAAGATCGGCCGTACACACCTGCAAGATGCAACGCCGATCACCTTGGGCCAAGAATTCGGCGGCTATGCCCGCCAGGTTGAACTCGGCATCGAGCGCGTCGTGACCGCCCTCCCCCGCCTCTACCCGCTCGCCCAAGGCGGCACGGCCGTCGGCACCGGCCTGAACGCACTTCCTGGCTTCGCCGAGCGTTTTGCCGACGAAGTCTCAAAAATCACCGGCTACCCGTTCGTTACCGCGCCGAACAAGTTCGAAGCCCTCGCCGCCCACGACGCACTCGTCGAATTCTCCGGCGTGCTGAACACGATCGCAACGTCGCTGTTCAAGATCGCCAACGACATCCGCTTGCTGGGCTCCGGCCCCCGCTCAGGCTTGGGCGAACTCATCCTGCCCGAGAACGAACCCGGCTCCTCGATTATGCCCGGCAAAGTGAACCCGACGCAGGCCGAGGCGCTGACGATGGCCTGCGCGCAAGTGATGGGCAACAACGTCACGGTCACGATCGCAGGCTCCCAGGGCCACATGGAACTGAACGTCTTTAAGCCCGTGATCATCCATAACGTGCTGCATTCGATCCGCCTGATCGGCGATGCCGCGGTCAGCTTCACCGACCACTGCGTGGCCGGCATCGAAGCAAACATCAAGCAGATCGACGAGCTTATGCGCCGCTCGCTGATGTTGGTGACGGCGCTCGCTCCGAAAGTGGGCTACGACAACGCCGCCAAGATCGCCAAGACCGCCCACAAGAACGGCACGACGCTGCGCGAGGAGGCCGTGAAAACCGGCCTCATCACCGGCGAAGAGTTCGACCGCATCGTGCGGCCCGAAGACATGATCGGGCCAAAGTAGACCTCAAGCCCGGAACAATCCCGTCATCGCGCGCACTTGCGTGCTGTCCGGAAACACGCCGCGCTCCACGAAAGCGCCCGGTATGCCGAGGTGATCGACGAGCGCACCTTTCATAAGCGCGCGCAGATCGGTTGTCGGCTTGAGATCGCGCCCCTCGTAGAGATTGCCGCGCGCAAGGCCGGGCCAATCAGCGATGACGCGGCCGCCTGCGACGGCCCCGCCGAGAAGAAACGCCGCGCCGCCGTTGCCGTGATCGGAACCACCGGTGCCGTTCATAGCAACCGTGCGGCCGAACTCCGTCACGATCAGAACGGCCGTCTGCCTCCATCGCTGGCCAAGCCCGGCGGCAAGCGCATCGATGCCCTTATCAAGCGCCAGCAGATTGCGATTGAGCACACCGTACGGGCCGACCTGATTGGCATGCGTGTCCCAACCGGTGGATTCGACCATGGCAACGCAAGGGCCCGCAGGCTCCGACAAGAACTTCGCCGCCGCACTCATCAAGGTCGAGAAGTCGTTGGCGCCCCCTTCCCGGCCCATACCGCCCACGCCGGCCACCCCGTTGGCTTGCGCCGCACCCTCGAGCGCTTGCGCCAGCTTCGGGTCTGTGTCGCGGTAGAGCCGCCCCAGTCGCGAGATCAGATCCGCTCGCGGCGCCGGCAAGATCGACGGCGACCACGACGTAACCGGCGCTGGACCGCGCAGCATCAATGGCATCGCCGGCGCCAGCGCCACGCCAAACTCGCGTCGCGACGCCTTGAGGGACCCCGGCAAAGCCGTGAGCGCGCGATTCAACCAACCGTCGGCGAGCCCGAAAGGCCTCGCCGAGCCGTTTTCGAGAAGGTTCTGCCCGTCGAAATGCGAACGATCCCGATAGGGAGATGCGATCGCATGAAACACCAGCAACTCGCCGCCTGCGTAACGTCGGCCCAAGCCCGCAAGCGCCGGGTGTAGTCCGAAGAAGTCGTTGAGCTTAATCGCCCCATCTCGAGGAATGGCCAACCCCGTGCGCGCGCTCGCATAGTTCGGATCGCCGAACGCCGGAACGGCCGACAGGCCGTCCATCGCGCCGCGCAACATCACCACGACGAAGCGTCTGTCCGTTTCGCCGGCCGCGAACGCGACGCGCGCTTGACCTGCGATCAAGGCGCCTGCGGCGGAACCCAAGAAAATTCTGCGATCGACGATCATCGACGTTGGAACTCCGGACTGGCGAGGAAAATGGCAAGGCCCTGCGCAGGATTCTCGGCGCCCGCAATAGCCGTCTGCGTGTTGGCGGAAAGCTGAGGACCAAGCACGCGCGCCGCAATCTCCATCGGATCGAGATTGGCCGCGGCCAACCCCTTCGACAGCGCGTCCGCCCATTCGAGCCGCTTCCAAATCGCGTCCGCGCTAATCCAATGATCTTCCGCGTCCGGCCAACCATCCGGCGCTGGGGCCCAGTACGGCCGCTGCCCCATGCGATCCAACAACGCGACAAGCTTCTGACCGTCCAGCTTCGGCGCGCCCAAGGCGCGGATCGTGGAGATCAAAAGCTCTTCCGGTGCTTTGAATTTGCGGGGCTGTGGTGCCCACGCTTCTGGTGCATCGACGATGGCCGCAGCCGTCGCCGCCAAATCGCCGTCGCTCCCGCGATATGCTCGAGCGATCGCGGCAACCGCGGCGGGCGGCGGATTGTCCGCAATGAAGTGCCGCGCAAGCTTTGTGGCCAGATGCTCCGCCGTCGCCGGATGAGCCGCCAAATCCCGCAACGCAGCCTCGCCCTGCGCTTCGCCTTGCTGCACGTAGGCCTTGCCCAAAAGCGTGTGTGTCCCTGGCTCGTGCGCAGCACCCAAGAAGCGGAACTTCCCCGGCGTGTCGTTTGCCTGATTGTTTGCTCCGAGGTAGCCCCACCCGGTGATGATCTTGGCGAGCGACGTCACATCGGCCTGCGTATAGCCGCCGCGAACGCCCATCGTGTGCAGTTCCAGAACCTCGCGCGCGAGGTTCTCGTTTAGACCCTTCATCAGGTTGCGCAAGTATTCCGGAAGAACACCGGGGTTCTTGGCCAAATAAGAGTTCGGGCCGATCGAAATGTAGTTGTCGAGATAGAGCAGCATTGCCGGATGCCGGCAGGACGCGCGCAGCATGTCGGCAAACTTGCCGCAAACGTGCGCTCTAATCGCATCGCGCTCGAAGACAGGCGCGAGCACGATCGCAGACGCCTTAGCTGCTGACACCGTGAAATGATTGCCCCAAAACCGTACCAGACGTTCGAAGAACGGACGCTCGCTCGTCTCGCCGACGCCAATGCGTGCACTCACCGCAGTGGCGTAGCCCGGCCCAAATGTCTTGACGTAAGACTGCTCGATGCCTTGTTTGTTTCCGCCTCCCGTCCCGCCCATGGCGGCGCCTGGCGTGATGGAGTTGATGCGCGGCGTACCTTCGCCACTAGGCCCGACGCCGATGGAACTCAGCCACTTCGCAAAGGCGGTCGTCGCGTCTTCCGTCGAGGGCAGAGCGGCAAGCGGCCCGGGCAGCGACGTCTCGGGCCGGAGCTGCGCCTTCAGCCATCCACGCGGATCGCCCGCTATCGCCTTAAGGTCTTGGTTGCGCGCACCTAGCCCGAAGCGGTTCGCGGCAATAGCAGCGTGAACGAGGCTCACATGCACCCCCATCCGAGTTGTATCGGCCAACGCACAATAGACGACCCCCGCGCCGTCCGCTAGACAACGCCAATGCCAATCAAAAAGCTCAATCGGTGGCCGGACTGAAATCGCCGCAGAACTGAACAGAAGCGCCGGTTGGCCAAACGGATCGACGAGATCGACAACCGCGACGAACGCACAGGAGAGATTGTTACCGCTGCGGGTCTCCGTCTTCGCCCACTACAGAAGGAAACTGTGATGGGCGAAGTCGCCGACCTGAACCGCGTGCGTAAAGCTCAGACGAAAGCGACGGCCGAAAAGACGGCTGCGACTAACCGCGTCAAACACCTAGAGTGGCCAGGCGCATGCGCAAGCCGCTGATCGGCGCAATACTTCCGGCTTATCCGCAGCCCAAAGCCGTCCGCGTGGATGACGGCCCCTCCGCCATCAGCTAGACAAACCCATAAGATTTTAGGGGTCTCAGGCGATGCTGGGCTGGTTCCAACGGATAATGCCGCGCGAAGAGCGTTTCTTCGACATGTTCGAGCGGCACGCGCAGTGCTTGAAGAACGGGTCGGACGCTCTGCGCGCCATGCTCGACGGCGGCCCCAAGACCCAGGAGTTTTGCGCCAAGATCGCGGCACACGAACACGAGGCTGACCTCATCACCGAAGAAGTGATGCAGGCCATCCGCCGCAGCTTCATCACCCCCTTCGACCGCGGCGACATCCGCGGCCTCATTACCTCAATGGACGACGCGATCGACCAGATGAACAAGACGGCGAAGGCCGTATCGTTGTTCGAGGTAGACAAGTTCGATCCGCAAATGCGCCAGATCGGCGACCTCGTGATCAAGACTGCCGCCCTGACCAGCGAAGCAGTTCCGCTGTTGCGCAAGCTCGCGGCCAATGCGCCGCGCCTCAACGTCATCACTGCGGAAATCGTGCACCTCGAAGAACAGACGGACCAGGTCTGCCTCGAAGGTTTGAAGGCGCTGCTGCACGGCCCGGCGCGCAACGACGCGCTCGTCTACATCAAAGGCTCTGAAATCTACGACCACCTCGAAAAAGTCGCCGACTGCTTCCAGGACGTCGCAAACCGCATCAGCGGCCTCGTCATCGAGCACCTATAAGGCGCGCATGTCATGGAAATCGGCGGGGTCGAACTCACGCTCATACTTCTAATCTTTGTAGCGCTCGCGTTCGATTTCCTGAACGGTCTACACGACGCCGCGAACTCGATTGCGACGATCGTCTCGACCCGCGTGCTGAAGCCCCACCAAGCGGTCGCTTGGGCGGCGTTTTTCAACGTCGTCGCCTTCTTCTTCTTCGGCGTCGCTGTCGCGAAGACAGTGGGCTCCGGCATCATCGCCCCCGCGCTGATCGACGACGCCGTGATCTTTGGCGCGCTGATGGGGGCGATCGTCTGGAACGTCGTGACGTGGCTTGCCGGCATCCCATCTTCCAGTTCGCACGCGCTGATCGGCGGCATCGTTGGCGCCGGCGTGGCCAAGGCTGGGTTCGACGCCATCATTTGGGGCGGCCTCACGAAAACGGTCGTCGCGATCGCCGGATCGCCGCTGACCGGCCTCGTTCTGGCGCTCATTCTCGTATTGATCGTGACGTGGTCGTTTGTGCGGGCAACGCCCGCATTCGCCGATGCAACGTTTCGCAGGCTGCAATTTGTATCGGCCTCGCTCTACTCGCTCGGCCACGGCGGCAACGACGCCCAGAAGACGATGGGCATTATCGCTGCCTTGCTCTATTCGCACGGCATGCTCGGCGGTGAATTCCACATCCCCCTCTGGGTCGCCCTCTCGTGCTACGCGGTCATGGGTTTGGGCACGCTGTTCGGCGGCTGGCGCATCGTGCACACTATGGGTTCGAAGATCACGAAGCTGACGCCGATGCAGGGCTTCTGCGCCGAGACGGCGGGCGCGATCACGTTGTTCGGCGCGACCTCGCTCGGCATTCCGGTATCGACAACGCACACGATCACGGGCTCCATCGTGGGCGTCGGCGCTTCCCGCCGCGTCTCAGCCGTCCGCTGGGGCGTTGCACGCGGCATCGTCGTCGCCTGGGTTATTACCATCCCAGCATCCGCAGCCATCGCCGCAGTGAGTTACTGGCTCGCCTCGTTGGTGCTCTGATGCCAATCAAAAAACTCAAGCGCTCCGTCACAATTTCCGGCCACCGGACCAGCGTCTCGCTCGAAGCCGAATTCTGGGCTGCCCTGACCGAAATCGCCGCCGAACTGAAGCGCCCGCTGGCGAAGCTCATCGACGAGATCGACAAACGGGACGGACGCGGTAACAATCTCTCCAGCGCCCTGCGGGTCTTCGTACTGGCGCACTACCGGCGCAAGAGTTAGTCCTCCGCGACACCGAGATTTTGTACGATCACATATTGCTTACGGTACTCGTAGCCGCGATCTGGCCAACCTTCGGCGTACTTGATCAGCGCCCCCTCACCAGCAGCAAAGTCCTCGCCATTCACGCGACAGTCGGCTTCGACCTCACCGCTCTCATTCCGCATCACGAACATCCGAAGACCAAAGACGCCGTCCGCGTCCAACAGCGACTTGAACGCATCTATAGAGTTGGTTAGCAGGCAACACGGGCAGAAGGGATGCTCCGCATCAATGGCATTGTCGTGTTTCTGAGCCATGTGCAGCGGCGGCCCCAAGATAACTCGACGGCGCCGAACTGCTGAGCGCTCCGCGTTCGCGGGATAGTTCATCGTAAGATATGGGCAGTCATCAGGTTCAGGTTTCAGTGCATCGAAAATCGCCGGCATGTCGTACTTGGCCCAAGACTCAAAACCTCCCCTAAAGGCAGCGCCGAGATCGCCGCCTTGCGCGTGTTGATACTCAAAAGGCAGAACCCGGCCAAAGTCAGGGTGCGAGAACTCTATCGTGCTGCAGACCTTCGCGCCCTTCGGATGCTTCGGCTCCAAGCTGACGAACTGGGGACGGAGCACTAATCCCGCCGCACTCACCAACCCATCGCCTTGCTTGCGAAACTCCAGCCCTTGCGCCTTCAGCACGTCGGCGAGGAGATCGATCAGATCGACCTCCTCCTCCAAAGACTCGCTACCATTTGCAAATCCTGCCTTGATGGTAGGACCTTGTCCTGGATTAGCGCTCGCGGCATTTGGCATGAGAACTCACGCGAAATTTGACAGCCTTCGTCCGGAAGGCTACGGCATCGCCCACAGTAGATTGTCCACGGTCAGCCACGGAAAGCACCATCGATGGGCGAAGTCGTCAACCTAAACCGCGTGCGTAAAGCCAAGACGAAAGCCGAGGCCGAAAAGACGGCTGGGAACAACCGCGTCAAACACGGCACGCCGAAGCACCTGCGCAAGAAGGGCGACGCCGAGCGCAAACGCACAGACGCTGAGCTCGAAGGTAAGCGCCTCGACGACGACAAGAATGACTGAGGGTCCCTACGCTGGCCTGAAGGTCGTCGATCTCACGCGCGTACTCGCAGGCCCCTATTGCACGATGATGCTGGCCGACCTTGGCGCGACCGTGATCAAGGTCGAACCGCCGAAGACCGGCGACGACGCCCGCCACATCGGCCCGTTCATCAAAGGCAAGTCCGCCTACTTCATGTCGCTGAACCGCGGCAAGCACTCGATCGCGCTCGACCTCAAAGCCGATGCCGACCGCGCCGTCTTCGAGCGCCTGCTCGGCGAGGCCGATCTCCTCGTCGAAAACTATCGCGGCGGCACGATGGAAAAGCTCGGCTACGATTGGGCGGCGCTCCACGCGCGCTTCCCAAAGCTGATCTACGTCGCGATCTCGGGCTTCGGCCACACCGGCCCGTACAAAACCAAGCCCGCCTACGACATGGTCGTCCAAGGCATGGGCGGCGTGATGAGCCTGACCGGCCAACCCGGTGCGCCGCCAACCCGCGTCGGCACCTCGATCGGCGACATCGCGGCCGGTCTCTTCGCCCTCTCAAGTGTTGGCGCCGCGCTCTACCATCGCGAACGCACGGGCGAGGCGCAGAAGATCGACGTCGCCATGCTCGATTGCCAAGTGGCGCTGCTCGAAAACGCGATCGCCCGCTATGTCGCAACGGGAACACCGCCCGGACCGCTCGGTTCAAGACACCCTTCGATCACCCCGTTCGCAGCATTCCAAACCGCCGACCAACCGATCATCATCGCGGCCGGCAATAACGACCTTTTCGCGAAGCTCTGTGAAGCGATCGGCGCGCCCGCGCTTGGCGCCGACCCGCGCTTCGCAACGAACGATCTGCGCAACACGAACCATGCGGCGCTAGCGCTCGAACTCGAACGCGCCCTCGGCTCGAACAAAGCTGCCTATTGGCTTGCAAAGATCGAAACAGTCGGCGTCCCATGCGGTCCGATCAACAACGTCGCCCAAGTCCTCGCCGACCCGCACGTGATCTCGCGCAACATGGTCGTGACCATGCAAGACGCCGAAATCGGCGAACTGAAACTCGCCGGCAATCCGATGAAACTGTCAGCGTTCGAAGATGCACCCACGCGCCCACCGGCCGAGAGCCTCGATCAGAGCGGCGCGCCAATACGCGAACACGGTTTCAAAGCAATAGACTGACAATTCATTCCGCCAGGCAATCGCGGCTTTTCCCACCACCCTCGCGCAGTAACTCAGTGTAGTACTCAGCGCCGCTCTGCGCTTCCTGTTGGGCACTCGCATTGCCTGCGGTGAGGGAAGCGACACCCGAAGACCAGACCTTCCCGCATTGCTGCACCGCCTTGTCCGAAACGGCGCAATCCACAAACGCATGAAACGACGTGCGATAAGCGTTGAACTGCTCACGGCTCATCGGCTCACCATGCCCGGGGATCGCAAGCTTGAACGGTGTCCGCCACACTTCGTCCAAAGCAGAACCCCATTTGCGCGGACACGCGGTCTCGAAAAACGGCACGGGCACAGTCACAAGATCGCCGATGATCGCAACGCCACTGTTTGCATCGTAGAGCCACACATCCGCGTCCGTGACCGCTTTGTCGGTGACACGAACGTCAAGCGTCTTACCCGCAAGCGTCATCGGTCCCGATTTCGTAAGAACAACATCGGGCCGCAAGACATCGCGCTCTGCCATTGTCGCGATGAAGCGCCGAAAATCGTCCTGCCGCGTCACCGAAAACTCAGGCTTACCGAGCAGACCTTTCACCATCTCAAGATCGCGCACCAAGAACCCGCCCGGCGCGAGAGCGCGATCGACCGCGTTCGTCGTGTACACCCGTGCGCCCGCATGAACTCTCTTCAACCGCCCATTCCCGCTCGAATGATCGAGATGCCAGTGTGTGTTCACGATCGCGACGATCGGCCGCTTCGCTGATGCGGCAAACCCCAGTATCGCATCGCTGTGCCAATCATGCCGCCCCGTATCGACCACGATGAGCCCCTGCGGAGCATCAATGATCACCGTGTTTCCGTCCGGGCCGCGATCGGTGTAGGCCCCACCGGGAAGCAAGTGAATCCCACCACCAACGTCCCGCACCGGGCGCGCCTCTTCCGCTGCCGCCGCCGCTAGAGCCGCAAGCCCCGACACCATCAAAACCAATGCCCGCACAAAATCCTCCGCCCGCGCTGAAACGTCTCAACCTAGCGGACGCCCAATCGCGAACAACACGCCACGACCCTCGGATTTCTTCACATTCCAGTGACAAGAAGCAGTGGCCTCGCGCCGCCAATCCCACCTATTGTCGCCCTGAATCATGACCCAGCCTTCGCACTTCCAAGCCCCCGCACCTGCGGAACCGCCCTATTTGCGCGGCCTCAATGAGGCGCAAAGCGAGGCTGTGCTCACGACGGACGGTCCAGTTCTTGTGCTGGCTGGCGCAGGAACTGGCAAAACGCGCGTACTCACGACCCGGCTCGCGCATCTGATCGCTGCGCGCAAGGCCTGGCCAAGTCAAATCCTCGCCGTGACGTTCACGAACAAAGCGGCACGGGAGATGATCCACCGCACGGGCCAGCTGATCGGCGGCATGGTCGAAGGCATGCCATGGCTCGGCACGTTCCACTCGATCGGCGCGAAGATCTTGCGCCGCCACGCCGAACTCGTCGGCCTGAAGTCGAATTTCTCGATCCTCGACGAAGACGACCAGTTGCGCCTGCTGAAGCAGGTGATCGAAGCTGCCCGCATCGACGACAAGCGCTGGCCCGCGCGGCACCTTTCCTCGCTGATCGACAGCTGGAAAAACCGCGCGATGACGCCGAAAGATGTCCCCGCAGGTGAGAGCTTTGCTTACGCCAACGGCAAGGGTGCCGAACTTTACGAGGCCTACCAACAACGTTTGAAATCGCTGAATGCGACGGACTTCGGTGACCTCCTGCTCGACGTCATCACGATCCTGAAGTCGCACCCCGAGGTACTCGCGGAGTATCGCGACCGCTTCGCCTACATCCTCGTCGACGAATACCAAGACACGAACGTCGCCCAATATCTCTGGCTCCGCCTGCTCGCTGGCGAACGCCGCAACATCTGCTGCGTCGGCGACGACGACCAGTCGATCTACGGCTGGCGCGGCGCGGAGGTGGACAACATCCTGCGCTTCGAACGGGACTTCCCCGGCGCAAAGATCATCCGCCTCGAACGCAACTACCGCTCGACGCCTCATATCCTCGCCGCCGCCTCCGGCCTCATCGCCGCCAACAAAGGTCGCCTCGGCAAAACACTCTGGACCGAGCTCCCCGAAGGCGAGCGCGTGAGCGTGCGCGGCGTATGGGACGCTGGCGAAGAAGCCCGCCAAATCGCCGATGACATCGAACTCGTCGCCCGCAACCGCGGCAAGATCTCGGACATCGCGATCCTCGTCCGCGCCTCGTTCCAGATGCGCTCGTTCGAAGAACGCTTCGTTCAACTCGGCATCCCCTATCGCGTTGTCGGTGGCCCGCGATTCTACGAGCGCCAGGAAATCCGCGACGCGCTCGCGTACCTGCGCGTTGTTGTTCAGCCCGACGACGACCTCGCCTTCGAACGCATTTTCAACAAACCCAAGCGGGGCTTAGGCGACGCCGCGCTTCAGTCCGTGCACAAGATGGCGCGTGCCCTGAAGAAGCCGCTGTTCGCCGCCGCCGATGCGCTGTCGCAAACCGACGAACTCCCTGCTCGCGCCCGTTCCGCGTTGCGCGATCTCGTGCAAAGCTTCAAGCGCTGGAGCGATCAAGCCACCGCGCTCAGCCACATCGAACTTGCCGAAATGGTTTTGGACGAAAGCGGCTACACCGCCATGTGGCAAGCCGACCGCTCCCCCGAGGCTCCAGGCCGCCTCGAGAACCTGAAAGAACTTGTGCGTTCGATTGAAGAATTCGAAACCATCGAAAGCTTCCTCGAACACGTCTCGCTGGTCATGGAAATTGAACAATCGGACACGACCGAAAAGGTCACGATCATGACCTTGCACGGTGCGAAAGGCCTTGAGTTCCCAACGGTATATCTGCCGGGTTGGGAAGAAGGCGTCTTCCCAAGCCAACGAACGCTCGACGAAAACGGGCTCCAAGGTCTCGAAGAAGAGCGCCGCCTTGCCTATGTCGGCCTCACCCGCGCCCGCGAACGCGCCAAGATTTCTTACGCCGCAAACCGCAGCATTCATGGGCGGTGGCAGAGTTCCATGCCGTCCCGCTTCATCAGCGAACTCCCTCCCGACGCAATCGTGGTCGAAAGCGACCCGGGCCTGCCCTACGGCACATCGAACCTGTCCGCCGCGCCCGAATTTAACTCCGGCTATTCCTCGCCGGGTTGGCAGCGCGCCCAGGCCCGACGCGGCGAAGTGTTCGGCTCGCGCCCCGCGATCGAAGGTCACGCCGAACTCGTCGCCACGTCCGATCCCGACGCAGCCACGTACCAGCACGGCGAGCGGGTGTTCCACCAAAAATTCGGCTACGGCCGCATCACCGCCATTGACGGCAATAAGCTGACCGTCCGCTTCGAAAAGGCCGGTGAGAAACGCGTCATCGCGAACTATTTGGCGAGAGCCTGAGCATGCCCGTCTGTTGGAAAGCCCGCGCCGTCCTGTCAAAACGCGACGCCCAAGCATTGAGCGACGCACTCGAGCAACTCGAACCCACACCCGTCGTCTCCGCATTCGAACTCGGCGAGAGAGGGCTTTGGGAAGTCGAAGCCTTCTTCGGCGAAGAACCCAGTGAAGCCGACCTTCTGCAACGCTTCGGGCATCCGATGCGCGTCATTCCGATCGAGGATGAGAATTGGGTCGCCCGCGCACTCGAAGGCTTGCCGCCGGTTGCGACCGGGCGCTTCTTCCTACACGGCGATCACACCGCGGCTCAGGTACCGCCGAACGCAATCGGGCTCAAGATCGAGGCTTCATACGCTTTCGGCACCGGCCACCACGGCACGACGCGCGGTTGCCTTCTGGCGTTCGAATACCTCGCCAAACAACGCCAGTTCAAGAACGCACTCGATCTCGGCTGCGGCACCGGCGTGCTCGCGATGGCGTTCGCGCGCCTGACCCACCGCCCCGCCGTGGCCACCGACATAGACCCGCTCGCGACCGCCAAGACGATAGAAAACGCAATGCTAAACCGAGCGGCACCTTACCTGCGCGTCGCAACGGCGGCCGGCTTCAAGACACCGCTCATCGCCGAGCACGCGCCCTACGACCTCATCTTCGCGAACATTCTCGCAGGCCCGCTGATGAAACTGCTCCCCGGCATCAAGGCAAGTCTAGCCAAGGGCGGCCACGCGATCCTCTCCGGCCTCCTCGACGAACAAGCGAACGCCATCTGCGCCATGGCCCGCGCCCAGAACCTCCGCCTCATCCGCCGCAGCGCCCTTGAAGGTTGGGTTACGCTGATCCTAGAGAGGCCACACTAACTACCCGTCGTCGTGTGTCCGCGATCTTCAAGCTGCACGCGCAGGAAGGCCGCCGTCGCGTCGCCATAGCGTGCCCGAATTCCGGCGATCGCTAAATCGAGTGCTCGGGCCGGCTGGCCCACAGGCAAGTCAACGACAACGTCTGCGGTCGCGTCCCCCGCGTCGGGCACGATCGCCAATCCCTCAGCAGTCCGAATAGACCCAGAGCCCAGAACGACGACGCGCGTCCGAAACGTACGGCCATAGGAATCCGCCATGAACGCCACCGCGATGACATCGGCGCCCTGCAGCACGCGCACGGCCACGGTCTCGCGATCGAAGAGCCCGACGAACAGATTGCCGAGGATCATCCGAACATCGTCACGGATCAGGTGAAACGCGCCGCTGTCGTGCTCGGCGCTCCAACCGCGCGCGCCGATCTCCTGCGCCAGCGCCGCCGCCCGGTCCCGTCCAGCAATCGCCTCGACCAGTGCAAGCGACACCGGCACGGACGCACTCACCCCCGTCGTCGTGACAATGCCGCGGTCGGCCACGTACCGCCGGTCGCGCACGCGCTGCATCGTCGGATGCGCTTTCGCCACGCTGTCGATTTGAAACCAGTGCCCCGTGGCGCGATGCCCATCGAGCAGCCCCGCGTTCGCGATCACCAGCGTACCGTCGCAGATGCTGACGATCGTCGCACCAAGCGCCGCTTGGCGCCGAATGAAGTCCCGCACAACCGGGTCCGTTGGATCATGCAATGCGGGTACAATCACATAATCTGCACCGTCGGGGTAACGCTGCACGAACTGTGCGGTCGTCGCCTCCGGCATTATCGTCAGCGACGGCATCATTGTCATCGGACCTGCCCGCGTGCCGAGCGCAACAACGTCCGCCACGCCCGAACGTTTCAGCACCCCGTAAGGAATGAGGTAGTCGGTTGTTTCCGTCCCGTCATTTGCACCGACCACGGCGACCACCGGCCGCGCGCGCTTTGGCGGCTTCAGCGCAGCCAAAGTCTGCGCCGTCTCTTCCGCACTGATCGTTGCGGGCACCGCTGCGGCCTGCCGCTCGCCCGGAATGAAGGCAAACAAGGCGGCAACGAACAACATCGCAACAGTGACAACGGCCAGCACGCCGAAGCGCAAGAACTGAAACGCGACGTTCATGACGCTCTCTCCCGCATCTGCGCCGCCGCTTGCGCATTCACAATCTCGCGCTCCGTAAGCAGCCCTTCAAACGCCTTCCTCGCGAAGGCAACGCGCTCCGGTCCCGCGCGCTCGGGCGAACCGCAATTGAACGGCGGTTGCGGATCGTACTCGAAGCCGAGCTGCATCTGCTTGGCGACGTCCTCGCCCCACTCCTCGGCGATCACGGTCAACGCAAAGTCGATGCCCGCCGTCACGCCACCACCCGAAATCCGATTGCGATCCTTCACGACCCGCGCGTTGACCGGCGTTGCACCGAACGCCGGCAAAAAATCACGCCACGCCCAATGGCACGCCGACTTGTATCCTTTAAGCAAACCCGCCGCGCCGAGCACCAACGAACCAGTGCACACCGACGTCACATACTTCGCCTTCTCCGCCTGCTTGCGCAGAAACGCGAGCGTCTCCTCATCCGTCATCAGCGCGACCTGCCCCGCGCCGCCGGGTACGCAGATCAAGTCGAGCTGCGGGCAATCCTCGAAAGTCGTCGTCGGCATCAGCGACAACCCGGCATCCGACGGTACCGGCGCCAGCGTCTTCCAGATGTAGTGCGCCTTCGCGCCCGGCGCGCGCGCCAGGAACTGCGCCGGCCCCGTGAGATCGAGCTGCGTCAGGTTCGGGTAAAGCAAAAAGCCGACATGGAACGGGTTGGTCATTTGGGGCTCCTGTTGTTGCCGCTTGCGTAGCACAGGGCTGACATGGCACAAATGACAAACAATCGACATTTTCTGCCAAGGCGCAAGGAATGCCCAAGCCCCACCTCGTCGCAATCCCGATCTTCCCTGGCCTTCAATCGCTGGACGCGGTCGGCCCCGCACAGGTCTTCGGCAGCGCGAACCAAACGCTGCGGCGTGAGGCTTACCGCATCAAGTTCGTCGCGACCGAACGTGGTGCGGTCCCCACCTCCGCCGGATTCGCGCTTCACGCCGAAAGCCTGCGCGCCATCCCGGCAAAGAGCATCGACACGCTTCTGTGCCCCGGCGGCGAAGAAGAACCGCTACGCGCCGCGCTCCGCGACAAGGCGCTCATGCGCTGGATCAACGACGCCGCACGCACAGCCAAGCGCGCTTGCTCGGTCTGCTCCGGTGCATTCCTGCTCGCCTCGACCGGAATCCTCAGCGGCCGCAATGCCGCGACGCATTGGGGCTCGACCGCGGAGCTTCAACAACGGTTCCCCGACATCAAGGTCGATCCGCAGTCCATCTACGTCACCGACGGCAAGTGCTGGACCTCGGCCGGCGTGACTACCGGCATCGACATGGCGCTCGCGCTCGTCGAGGAAGATCATGACCGCGATGTCGCGATGGCGATCGCCCGCCGCCTCGTCGTGTACATGCGCCGCCCCGGCCACCAGACGCAATTCTCCACCGCCCTGAACGCCCAAGACGTGAAAGACGATAAGCTCGCTGACCTCGCGAGCTGGGTCGAAGAAAACCTGACGAAGCGTCTCGACGTGGAAACGCTGGCCGCCCGCGTCGCCATGAGCCCGCGCTCGTTCCACCGCCACATGCAGGACGAACTCCGCGTTTCACCGGCAAAGTTCGTAGAAGGCATCCGCCTCGACGCCGCCCGCCGCTGGTTGGACGACGGCAAGCTGGACCTTGGCAACGTCGCCGCCCGGGCGGGTTTCTCTGGCCCCGACCACCTGATCCGGGCCTTCAGCCGCCGTTTCGGCGTTACCCCCGCGGCCTACAGGCAAATCCACGTGAGCGGCCTTGAGGCCCGCGACGCCGCCGAATAGGTTGCGCCCCATGCTGCACCAAACCAAATTCCAATCCTTCGCCGAAACCACCAGCCCCACCCAAGGCCCGCCCCGCGTCGCCGCGCTTCGCGCCGAGCTGAAGCGGAGAGGGCTCGACGGTTTCATCGTCCCCCGCGCCGACGAGTATCAGGGCGAGTACGTCCCGCCGCGCGCCGATCGCTTGGCCTATCTCACCGGCTTCACCGGTTCGGCCGGCACCGCCGTCGTGCTGACGGACAAGGCCGCGATCTTCACCGACGGCCGCTACACGGTGCAGACCGCAGAGCAGGTCGACCCAGCCGTGTTCCAGTACTGCTCGCTTGTCGACGAACCGCCGCCGGACTGGCTTGAGAAGAATCTGCCGAACGGCGCGAAGTTCGCCTACGACCCGTGGATGCACACGGCCGCGGGCGTCGAAGCGCTGCAAGCCGCCGTGAAGAAGGCGGGCGGCTCGCTCGTTGCCGTCACCGACAACCCGCTCGACGCGACCTGGGACGACCAACCCGCGCCGCCGCTCGGCGCCGTCACCACGCATCCGCTCGAATACGCAGGCGAAGCCTCCGAATCGAAGCGCGAGCGCATCGCAAAGAACCTGCGCGACGGCAAAACCGACGCTGCGATGCTGACGCTGCCCGAGTCGATCGCTTGGCTGCTGAACATCCGGGGCTCGGACGTACCGCACACGCCGTTCCCGCACGCCTTCGCGATGCTGAACAACGACGGCCACGTCGAGCTTTTCATCGACCGCCGCAAGTTCACGCCCGGCATCGACGCCTGGCTCGGCAACCGCGTCACCGTGCGCCCGCAGGAAGAACTCGGATCGCACTTGAAGGGGCAAAAAGGCAGGCGCATCCAAATCGACCCGGCAACCGCGTCAGCCTGGATGTTCGATCAACTGAAAGTGGCCGGCGCCGATATCGTCCGTGCCGCCGATCCGGTGCTGCTGCCGAAAGCTTGCAAGAACGCGACCGAACTCAATGGCACCCGCCGCGCGCACGAACGCGACGGCGCTTGCGTCTCGCGCTTCCTGGCGTGGCTCGCGAAGGAAGGCCCGAAAGGCAACATCGACGAAATCGAAGCCTGCCGCGTGCTTGAAGACTTCCGCCTGGAAACGGGCGCACTCAAAGACTTGAGCTTCGGCTCGATCTCGGGCGCAGGCCCGAACGGCGCGCTGCCGCACTACCGCGTCACGAAGACGTCGAACCGCAAGATCAAATCGGGCGAGATCTATTTGATCGACTCCGGCGGCCAGTACCTCGACGGCACAACCGACATTACCCGCACGATCGCCATCGGCACGCCGACGGCGGAAATGAAAGACCGTTTCACCCGCGTGCTGAAGGGCCACACCGCGCTCGCCCGCGCGCGCTTCCCCGAAGGCACGACCGGTGTGCAACTCGACACGCTCGCCCGCATGTCCTTGTGGGAAGGCGGCTTCGACTACGACCACGGCACCGGTCACGGCGTCGGCAGCTATCTGAGCGTCCACGAAGGACCGCAAAACATCTCGAAGCGCCTCATCAACGTCGCGCTGAAGCCCGGCATGATCGTCTCGAACGAACCCGGTTACTACAAAGTCAACCACTACGGCATCCGTATCGAAAACCTGATCGCCGTCACAGAGCCAAAGGACGTCGGCGGCGACCGCAAAATGATGGAGTTCGAAACGCTGACCTTGGCGCCGATCGACCTGTCGTTGGTCGAAATCAAACTGCTGACCGACGCCGAGCGCAAGTGGCTCAACGACTATCACGTCCGTGTGCGCCAAACACTCAGTGGCAAAACGGACGCGGCGACGGAAGCGTGGATCACCGAGTCGACAAGGGCTATCTAGCCTGGGAGCGCCGGCTTCCAGCCGGCTCTTAGGAACTTTCAACGCAACAAAGGGCCGGCTAGAAGCCGGCGCTCCCAGGCATGGCCCCCATCACCCGCCTCGATCATGTCGTCATCGCCGTCAGGAACCTCGACGCCGCTGCCACGACCTACAGAAAGCTCGGCCTCACGCTGACGCCGCGCGGCCTGCATGAAGGCAAGGGCACCGGCAACCACTGCATCATGTTCGGCTCGACCTACATCGAACTGCTCGGCATCGTCGACGAAACCGGCGCCAAAGGCCGCCTCGCCGAACGCGTCAACGCCCGCGGCGAAGGCGGAATGGGCATCGCCTACGGCGCCGACGACGCCGACCAAACCTACGCCGCGCTCAAAGCCGCCGGCATCGACGCCGAGCCGCCGAACGACTTGAGCCGGCCCCTCGACCTCGATGGCAAACGCGACATGGTCCGCTTCCGCAACATCATGCTGCCGAAGCTGGCGCTGCCCGAAACGATGCAATTCGTCTGCACACATCTTACCCCGGAACTCACCCGCGCCCGCCGCGAATGGCAGCTCCATGCGAACGGCGCGACCGGCGTGGCCGAAGTCGTGATCGCCGCCGACGCCGTGAGCGCCGCCAAGAGTCAACTCGCTGGCTCCACGCTCACAAACGCTGCGATCAGTGTGATCACGCCCGCCGATGCCGAGCGCCGCTTCGGCAAATCCCTGCAGGGCGCACCGAGCGACGGTATCGTTGCGCTCACGATCCGGGTCAACGAACCCGACGCCGCTGCCGCGATGCTCTCGATGGCGAAGGTACCTCATACGGAAACGCGCAATGCGGTGACCGTTCCCGCGAACGCCGCGCACGGGGTCGTGATCGAGTTCGCGGAAAGCTGATCCTAACCGAATGCCTCGTAGGCCTGCCGGCACCACGTGGGCTCGTCCGGCGCAAAGCAGCCGAACACCCAATCCGCACCCAATTCGTCGCCAATGTCGGTGCTGCCGCCACTCGTCCATGTGACAGTCGTCTTCGCACCGGACGCTCGTGCGGCGCTCAACCCCGGCTCGCAAAGCCGCAAGCCGTACTGTGTACCCATGCCGATCGCGAGAACAGCTCCGCTAGCTGGATGCACCAAAGCGGGCGTACCATAGACCAAGCTCCGGCAATCGGACGGAAGCGCCGCGCCGATCTGATCCCAGATCCGTTCGACGATGTCGGGGTGACAGCCGGACTCATAGTACGCTTTCACGGAATGCTCTCGATGCCACACAAATGATGGCGCCGCTGGCTTCGCGCGCCTCAAATACCCAAGGACTTTTGCGTTCTGCCCACACCTCGCCGGGTCGGTCATTGGCTCACCCGCCAATCAGCTTCAGCCAGTCATCTTCGCTGATCACCTTCACGCCGTGCTTCTCGGCCTCTTTCAGCTTCGAGCCTGCGCCCGGCCCCGCGACGACCAAATCCGTTTTCGCCGACACTGAGCCCGCAACCTTCGCGCCCAGCGACTCCGCCCGCGCCTTCGCCTCGCTGCGCGTCATCTTCTCAAGGCTGCCCGTGAACACGATCGTCTTGCCGGAGACGGCCGTGTCCGACTTCGGCTTCTCAGCCTCATCGATGTCGAGCAACTCAAGCAGCCGCTCGACCTCCTCGCGATTGTGCCCTTCCTCGAAGAACTCCGCGATCGCTTTCGCCGACGTATCGCCGATGCCTTCGATGGCATCGAGTTCGGCCAGCGCCTTTTCGTCCCCGTCCGCCGCCGCCGTCATCGCCTTCACGAACGCCGCCGCAGACCCATAGTTCACCGCGAGCAACCGCGCCGTGGACTCACCCACGTGCCGGATGCCCAGCGCAAAGATAAACCGGGCAAGCGCAATCTTTTGCTTCGCCTCGATCGCCGCAAACAACTTCGCCGCCGATTGCGGTCCCCATCCTTCGCGCGCCGCGATGGCCTTCGGCCCCGACCCATACTTCTTTTCGAGCAGAAAAATATCCGACGGATGCGCGATCAGCTTGTCCGCCAAGAACGCATCCACATGCTTCGACCCGAACCCTTCGATATCGAACGCATTGCGCGACACGAAGTGCTTCAGCCGCTCCGCCGCCTGCGCCGGGCAGATCAACCCGCCCGTGCACCGCCGCGCCACCGACTCTTCGCCGGACTCGTCGACCTCACGCAGAGCGTGGCTGCCACAGACCGGACACTTGTCCGGGAACTTGTACGCCTTCGCGCCTTTCGGCCGCTTCTCCTCGACCACGCGCACGATCTGCGGAATCACGTCGCCCGCCCGCTGCACGACGACGGTATCGCCGACCCGCACATCCTTGCGCGCGATCTCGTCCTCGTTGTGCAGCGTCGCGTTCGTGACCACGACACCGCCGACGGTCACGGGTTTGAGCCGCGCGACCGGCGTCAGCGTCCCGGTGCGCCCCACCTGAATGTCGATGTCGAGCAACTCCGTCTCCGCCTGCTCGGCCGGAAACTTGTGCGCGACGGCCCAACGCGGCGCGCGGCTGACAAAGCCAAGCCGCTGCTGCCAATCGAGCCGATCGACCTTGTAGACGACGCCATCGATGTCGTAGCCGAGCGACGCGCGCTTTGCCTGAATCTTCTCGTAGTATTTGAGGATCGCCTCGACGCTCGTGAAGCGCTTCATCTCCGGATTGGTCGGAAAGCCCCAGTCCGCAAACGCTTCGATCACTTCGCTCTGCGTCTTTCCCGGCACCTTCGACGCCTCGCCCCACGTATAGGCGAAGAACTTGAGCGGCCGCCGCGCCGTGATCGACGAATCGAGTTGCCTAAGCGACCCCGCCGCCGCATTACGTGGATTGGCGAATGTCTTCTGCTCGCGCGCTTCCTGATCCTTGTTCAGCTTCGCGAAGTCGGCGTGGCTCAAGAACACCTCGCCGCGCACCTCGATCAACTCCGGTATCCCGCGTCCCTTCAGCGTGTGCGGAATGTCCTTCAGCGTCTTCAGATTCGCAGTGACATCTTCACCGACCGTTCCAGTCCCACGTGTGGCACCTACGACAAGCTTTCCATCCTCATAACGCAAGCTTGCTGACAGCCCGTCAATCTTTGGTTCTGCCGTGATTGCCAGCTCTTCGTCCGCGGACAAATTCAAGAACCGCCGGATGCGATCTACGAAATCGGTCACATCCTCGTCGTCAAAGGCATTGTCGAGCGACAGCATCGGCGCACCGTGCTTGACCTCGCGAAACTTCCCCGAAGGTTGCGCACCCACCCGCCGCGATGGGCTGTCCGGCCGGATCAGCTCGGGAAACTTCGCCTCGATTGCTGCGTTGCGCTTTCGAAGCGCATCGTAGTCGGCATCCGAAACCGTCGGCTCGTCTTCCTGATAATAACGCTTGTCGTGCTCCGCGATCTCGCGCGCCAGCCGATCGAGCTCCGCCGCCGCTTCCTCCTCGGTCAGCTTCGTAACCGGCGTCGGCTTACTCACGTCGCCCGCTTCCGCTTAGGCAACTGCGTCACAGGTCCGCCGATCAGCCGGTCGGCCGCGGCGCGCGCTTCCTCGGTCACCTTCGCACCCGACAGCATGCGTGCGATTTCCTCGCGCCGACCGGGCGCGTCCAGAAGCTCGACTCGCGTCGTCATCGCGCCCGCCGCCATCGCCTTCGAAACTCGCAAGTGATGCACGCCGCGCGCCGCCACTTGGGGCGAGTGCGTAACGACCAGCACCTGCTCGCCCTTCGCCAGCCGCGCCAACCGCTCGCCGACGGCATCCGCCACCGCGCCGCCAACGCCGCGATCCACCTCATCGAAGATAAGCGTCGATGCCGACCCTTCGTCGGCCAACGCCACCTTCAGCGCCAGGATAAAGCGCGCCAACTCGCCCCCCGACGCAATCCGCGTTAGCCCGCCGAACGGCGCACCGGGGTTCGTCGCAACCATAAACTCGACACGGTCGCGGCCTGAGGGCCCAGCAGTGTCCGTCGTTTCGATCTGCGTGCGGAAGAGCGCATGCTCAAGTTTCAACGGTGCGAGCTCTTTCGCGACGCGTTGGTCCAGCACCTCGGCCGCCTTCTTGCGCGCCGCCGACAGCACCGCCGCCGCCTTGTCGAACGCTTTGCGCGCCTGCACTTTCAACCGCTCAAGCTCCGCCGCCCGCGACTGCGCCCCGGCGAGCGCCTGAAGCTTTGCCTCGGCATCCGCCCGCTTGTTTGCGAGCCCGTCGCACGTGCCGCCGTATTTGCGGGCCGCCGCCCGAAGCGCAAAGAGCCGCGTCTCCGCCTTCTCGAGCGCATTCGCATCGAACGCGAGCCCTCGCGCCGCCACCTCGACGGCGCGCCGCGCCTCGGTCGCCTCGATCACCGCACGATCAAGCGCGGCGACCGCTGCATCGAGCCGCCCCTGCGCCACCGTCTGTGCGCGACTCAAACGGCGCAGCGCCAAACTCATGCGCGCCTCGACGCCACCATTGCTCGACAAGGCCTCGACCGCTTCGTGCAGATCGCTCGAGATCTTCTCCGACGCCATCATCACGGCCCGCGCGTTCGCAAGCTCCGCTTCTTCACCGGTCCGCACATCGAGCGAACGCAACTCTTCCGCCATGTGTTTCAGGTAGTCGAAATCCTGCGCCGCGCGCTGTTGAACTTCGGCCTCAGCGCGCGCCGCTTCCTCGGCACCAGCCAACGCACGCCAAGCCCCTTCGACAGCGGCAACCTCGTCGTCCAACCCGCCAAATGCGTCGAGCAAGTGCCTGTGCCCTGCCGCATCCAAGAGCCCGCGATCGTCATGCTGCCCATGAATCTCGAGCAGCATCGCCCCGGCCTCGCGCATGAGGCCGATCGAAACGGGCTGATCGTTGATGAAGGCTCGACTCCGCCCGTCGCTCGTGACCGAACGGCGGAAGATCAACGCCCCGTCACTCTCCAACCCGTTGCCGCTAAGCGCCGCCCGCGTCGGATGCATACTCGGCGGATCGAACACGGCTGTGACCGAGGCCTGCGCGCCACCCGCGCGAATGAACCCACGCTCGGCGCGCCCGCCGGTCGCCAAGCCCAATGCATCAAGCAGAATGGATTTACCCGCCCCCGTTTCGCCCGTGAGCACGCAAAGCCCCGGCGCGAACTCCAAATCCAACCGCTCGATCAGCACGAAATCGCGGATCGAGAGAGACGTCAGCATCGTGAGGCGTCAGGCCTTGCGCTTACCAATCGAACCAGCCGCCGCCATCTTCGTCCTTTTTCTTGGACACGTCGGCAGCAGGAGCACCAGGCTTCACATCCGCCTCCGGCGGAGGCTGGATGGCTGGCGAAGCGGGTTGCGCAACTGGCGTCGCCTCGGCAGGCGCCGGGCGCGTCTGCACGACCGGTTGGCCAGTCGTCTTGCCGCCATACTCCTTCATAAGCGCGAAAGTATCTTCATACCACTCGCTGCCCGGATAGTTGTGACCGAGCACCGCGGCGGCCGCTTGCGCTTCCTTGATGACGCCAAGCGACAGATAAGCCTCGACCAAGCGGTGGAGCGCTTCCGGCACGTGGCTCGTCGTTTGATACTTCTCGATCACAGAGCGGAAACGACCGATCGCTGCAACGTGTTCGCTGCGCTTTAGGTAGTAGCGTCCGATCGACATTTCCTTACCTGCCAAGTGATCGCGGGTAAGATCCAGCTTCAGGCGCGCATCGCGCGCGTAATCGGTCTGCGGGAAGCGGCGGATCAAGTCGCCGAGTGCCGCCATCGCTTGCTCCGTCCGCCGCTGATCGCGACCAACATCGACAATCTGCTCGTAGAGCGAAATCGCCTTGAGATAGTAAGCGTACGGAGCGTCTTTGTTGCCGGGGTGCAGCGTGATGAATCTGTCCGAAGCCTGGATCGCATCCGTGTACTTGTTGGCTTGATAGTAGCTAAACGCCGACATCAAGATCGCCCGCCGCGCCCACACGGAGTAGGGATGCTGCCGTTCAACTTCGTCGAACGCTTGCGCGGCCGGCACCCAGTTCCCTTTGTCGAGCTGCAGGAGTGCGTCCTGATAAAGTTGCTCGACCGGTGTTTCGCGAACTTCGGCGCGCGCGCGCGGCGCATCGTCATCGCCGGCACAAGCATTCAGCGGCGCCATCAACAAGAGCGCGGCGCCGATTTGAAGAACACGCAGGCGAAAAAATGAACGGAACATGGGAACCGACAAGTTTGAGGGCGACGTGACCGGCGCCCGCCAAGTGCGAGCCCCGTTTCCAAGCAACTTCTTTACCGTAAGACCGCCCCCACCGCCACCCTGGTAAACGGCAGTGGCAAGCCATTTTTTTGGCTCATTACGGCAATGCCGCACATCGCGGCAATTTGAAGGGCCAAGCGACCTGTTCCTGGCCGGCCAGCATGCGGTGGCAGTCGGGAATCAGGCGCGTGTCGCAATGAATTCATTACCAAATCGTTAACAACCGACACTTGGCACTATGTCCCCGAATTGCCCGCGCGATCAACCACAAGAGGTAGGCGCAGGGCCGCTGGTAATCGCAAAAATAACTCGTCCGTTGTCCGTTGTGCGTTGGTTCAGGAACGGTTCTCCAAAAACCTCCGACAAGTTGTACCACGAGAGGCTCCACCACTGCGCGTGTCCGTCGTTCGAATTACTGAACGCGCTCAACCTGTCCCCACAAACAAAAAAAGAGCACCCGTGACCTTTCAGCCAGGGTGCTCGCACGTGCTTGGGGAAGCTTATTCGGCCGCCGCAAGGCCTCCGACGTAGACAGAGCGGTCCACCGTCGGCGCCACACGGCGCGTATGTAGTGTTACGTATTCCCACGCGCCTTTGCGCGCGAACAACTCGTGCAGGAGTTTGTTGTTCAACGCGTGACCCGTCTTAAATCCACGGAACTGGGCATAGAGCGGCGCGCCGGCCAGCGCCATATCGCCCACGACGTCCAAAAGCTTGTGGCGAACGAACTCGTCCGTATAGCGCAGGCCGTCTTCGTTCATGATCTTCGCGCCGTCGAGAACGATCGAGTTCGACAACGAACCCCCGCGCGCGAGGCCATTCTTTTGCAGATACTCAACCTCATGCCGGAAGCCGAACGTACGCGCCCGCGCCAGTTCCGCCTTGAACGAAGGCGTATCGAGGTCAAAGGAATAGAACTGCCGGTCGATAACCGGGCAATTCTCGAACGCGATTTCTAAGTCCGCGGAGAATCCAATGCCCGGACGCAGTTCGGC
This sequence comes from uncultured Alphaproteobacteria bacterium, assembly GCA_902826695.1. Classification (GTDB taxonomy): domain Bacteria; phylum Pseudomonadota; class Alphaproteobacteria; order Micropepsales; family Micropepsaceae; genus SZUA-430. The sequence continues at coordinate 187,605 of CADEFU010000005.1, forward strand.
ATACTTGTCGCCGTCTTCAACGCGCACAACTTCGCGCACACGGATCGCGCGAACCGGCTCGCTCTGCGCGACGACGCCGGCGCACTCAAGCAGGAAGACGAACGGTGCGGCGCTACCGTCCATAATCGGAACTTCGGCCGCGTCGATTTCGATAATGAGATTGGTGATTCCAAGGCCAACGACCGCCGCCATCAAGTGCTCGACCGTATGAACCTTCACGCCGTACACGTTGCCGATCGTGGTACCAAGCTTCGTGTCGGTCACGCGATCGAAGCGGGCCGGGACAACGCCCGCAACGCCCTGATGATCCGTACGGCGGAAAATGATGCCCGTGCCTTCAGGCGCAGGAAGCAACGTAAGGGTCGAAACCAGACCGGTGTGCACGCCAACGCCTTGGCAAACCATCCGGTTTTTGATCGTTTTTTGAAGCGCCATATGCCCCTACTCAACCTCACTTAAACTGCTGTCCGACGACGCGGCCCACCCGAAGAACTCGAGTAGAAACAAAGAACTACCGCGACGAACGCCGCGGGGCGTGACCTGGATGGCCGTCCCCTAACGACTTCAAGACAGCACCGCCCCCCTCAGACCGGCACTACCCCTTTGGTACCACTCGCCCAGGTGTTGTATGGTGAACCCAGTACCCGGACAGATGGCTCCATCGCCGAAAAAACACTACCAGTGTGCCCGAATCGACCGAAATGACTTGTTGTTTCGATTTATTACCGCAGAAATCAGCCAAAAATCAGCGGCACGCCGCGTCTCATAAACCAAGAAAACTGCACATTTCCGCGAGTCACCGTTCCCTCTGCCGACCCAAAAGGCTAACCGCCGCTCACGAAACTCGGCGAACACGTGTTTCCTGAGAGCGCGCGGCATCAAAAGGGTTCAACCCCACAACCTTCGCGCAGGTAGCAGCCGCCGCCTCTCACAAAACAAGGCGCCGGGCGGTACAAATGATGAAGGCGACGCCTAAGAAAGGCGCCGCCCTAAGAGCCCGCGCAGGCGTTCCGTCGCTAGTTTACCTGCCGCCGCAGAAACGCCGGAATGTCGAGTTGGTCGTCGATCGGTGCTTCCTCGGTTCGCACCTTCGGCGTCCGCGTCTGCATCGCGCGGGTTTCTGACTGCTGAACGTGTTCAGGCGACAGGCGCAATGATGCGGGCCGCTGAACAATAGGCTTCTTCGGCGCCGTGCCGCCGATCGTGATGCCAAACATCGAGAACCCGCCGCTCTTCTTGGGCTCGCTCTGAAACTGCGGCGGCAGCGGGGGCAGCGGTTGACGTGTGTACGTACGCGCGGCCGGAAGGTCGCGAGCCTCGTTTTGCACCGATTCAATGATCGCTGAATCGAAAACGTGCGTCTCGACCGCCGCTTGGCTGCGTTGATCGATGTCGCGGGTTTCGCCGGTCGCTAACCCCGACTGCACAATCTCGTTCCGCATCGTGTGAACGGGATGCGCCGCTTGCGCGATTGGCGCGACGGGCGCTGCAATCGGTGCCGCCGTCCGGCGTGGCTCAACCTTCGTCTCCGCTGGACGCGCGGCAACTGTCGCCGTTCTCGTTGGCGTTGCCTGCACCCGCGCTTCGATCGCAATGCCGGTTGCCACGACCGACACCCGCATCCGGCCGTTCATGCGCTCGTCGAATGTAGAGCCAACAATAATGTTCGCTTCCGGATCGACTTCTGCGCGGATCTTGTTCGCCGCCTCGTCTACTTCGTAAAGCGTAAGATCCATGCCGCCCGTGATATTGATGAGCACGCCGCGCGCGCCCTTCATCGACGTGTGATCAAGCAGCGGGTTGGAGATCGCCGCTTCCGCGGCTTCAATCGCGCGGCGTTCGCCCTCGGCCTCGCCCATACCCATCATGGCGGTGCCCATCTCGCGCATCACGGTCTTCACGTCCGCAAAGTCGAGATTGATCAACCCCGGCATCACCATCAAGTCGGTGACCCCGCGCACCCCGGCATAGAGCACTTCATCCGCCATCTCGAACGCCTTCGCGAACGTCGTCTTCTCGTTCGCAACGCGGAACAAATTCTGGTTCGGCACGACGATCAGCGTGTCCACGAACTCTTTCAGCTTCTCGATCCCCTCCTCGGCGATCCGCATCCGGCGCTGACCTTCGAAGGAAAACGGTTTGGTCACCACGCCGACGGTGAGGACACCCATCTCGCGCGCAATTTTTGCAATGACCGGAGCTGCACCTGTACCCGTGCCACCGCCCATCCCGGCAGTCACGAACACCATATGAGCATCCGTCAGAACCGCCTTGATCTCATCCGTGCTTTCTTCCGCGGCCGCGTTGCCGATATCCGGCCGCGATCCCGCACCCAATCCTTGCGTGAGCTTCGTGCCCAGCTGCAGACAGTGCTTCGCCTTGGAGTGCACAAGTGCCTGCGCGTCCGTGTTCGCGACAATGAACTCGACGCCCTCAAGCTCCGAGGCCACCATGTTGTTGACGGCATTCCCGCCTGCACCGCCCACACCGAATACGAGAATGCGGGGCGTGAGTTCGGTCAGATCGGACGTTTTGATGTTGTTGATGGCCATCGCTTACTCTCCATGCGTGACCTTCCCAAGCCTACACCACACCAATGCATCGCGCCTTTTGGCGCTTGTTCTGCATAGTCTTGCGCCAGCAAGAGTTAAAAATTCTCTTTAATCCAGCGCGTTAGCCCCCCGAACCCTCGCGAAGCAGCACCATGAGTACCATACGCGAGCCTGGGCGCATCGAAATCCTCGCGCGAAATTTTCACTTCGTTTGGCCGCTGTGACGCCCAAATCGCAAGCCCCGCGCAGGCCGCAAACGACGGCCCGCCTGCCGCTTCGCTAAGATCGGTAAGTCGTGAGGGCTTGCCGATGCGAACCTGCTTCGACAACACGCGCGCAGCCGTTTCCCGCGCACCGTTCAATTGCGCGGCACCGCCCGTCAAAACGACGCGCCGTCCCGAAATCGAAGCAAGGCCGGTATCGGTCAACCGGTCTCGCACCAACTCGAACGTCTCTTCGATCCGCGGCTGAATGATCCCCGACAATACGGAGCGTGGAATTTGGCTTTCCCCCTCCCCGTCGTCCTCACCCAGATGAGCAATTGTGATCAGATCGCGCCCGTCGTTTGAGCTCGAGAACGCGCTGCCATGCAGCGTCTTGATCCGCTCCGCGTTCGCAAGCGAGGTGGAAAGCCCACGTGCGATGTCGCTCGTCACATGGTTCCCGCCGATCGGCAGAACCTCTGCGAACATCAAATTCCCGTCGAAAAACACCGAAATCGATGTTGTTCCCCCGCCCATGTCGATGACGGTCGCGCCCAGTGCCATCTCGTCAGCCACAAGCGTCGAAATCCCCGCCGCATAGGGCGTGGCCACCTTTCCCGACACGTCCAAATGGCAGCGCTCTATGCACGATTCCAAATTGCGGATTGGCCCCGAAGCCGCTGTCACGGCATGCATCGAAACGCCAAGCGTATCGCCAACCATCCCGCGCGGGTTGCGGATACCTTTGTTTCCGTCGATTGCAAAGCTTCCCGCCATGCAATGAATGACGTCGCGCTCCGACGACGGCACCTGCGCACGCCCCGTCGCATAGGCTTGGCGCAAATCCTCCTCGCCGACTTCGTGCCCGGCGATCGAAACTTCCACGTTGATCGTCCGGCTCTGCGGCTGCCCACAGGTAATCCCAATGATGGCTTCCTGCAGCGTGACGCCCGCCATCCTCTCGGCCTGCTCGACCGCAGCCCGGATGGAGTTTTCAGCGCCAATGATGTCCACGATCGCAGCACCCCGGACCCCACGGCTCGCGTGGTGCCCGACACCCAAAACCTTCAGCCGCGGCTCCCCGCCGTCGCGGCCGGCGACGGCCTTTACGATGAGACAGGCAACCTTGGTCGAGCCGACGTCGAGCGCAGCGATGATCCCGCTTTTGCGAGACCCCACACCCTTGCCGTTCCGTCCCTGGCCAAACCCAACAACCATCAAGTTTCCCTGCCGCCTGCGGGCCGCGCCGGCGTAATCAGCGGCGACCCTGGCGGCAGCTTGACGATGAAACGGTCCGGGTAGCGAAGATCGATCGCTTTGATATCTCGCGAGAGCACATTTTGCTCCCGATCGAGCCGGACAAGTTCTGCCAAGGCCGCTTCCGCGCCTTCCTCTGGCAGTCTTACTTCGACAGCGTTATCAAGCTGTAAATCCCAACGCCTTTCACCGACTCGCACGGCAATTTTCACACGTGACTTTAAGTTCGGTTGCGTTGCAACAAGTGTGAGCAGCGAGGCGATCGCGGATTCCGCACCCGGGCCTACGACAAGCGGCAATGACGCAAAGCGTTCCGGATCCTCGCCCGAGATAGGACGCCCATCGATATCTATGACGGTTTTCGCGCCATCCTTCTGCCAAATCGCGACAGGCTTGCGTTCGACGATGTGAACTTCAATGCGATCGGGCCAAACCCGGCGCACCTCCGCCGACTTCACCCACGGCAGCGCCTCGATCCGAGCCCGCGCCTCATCGACATCCACGTAGAGCATCAGATCGCCGCGCTTGATGCCAAGCATCTGAGCAATTTCGCGCTGCGCCGTCTTACCCCGCCCTTCAAGCGTTACCGCCTGAACGGTCAGACCTGCGCCGGTCATGAGACCTTCGCCACCCGCCTGCATGCTCGCAAGGGCCGCCGAAACGTGCCCACCTGAGAACAGCCCAGCAAACACCGTCACCAGCAAGAACATCCCCACGGCCGCAGTCCAGACGACCGTCGAGCGTACCGCCTCACGTGCAGACCCAACCCAGCGCTGCATAGAGCTTTCGTCGCGCCGCGCACGCGCTTTAGGGCGAACGACACGCGGCTTACCCTTTGACGGCGCCCGCTTCCGCTTTGGCGGCGGAGGAGGAAGATCGTCGTCCTCGTCATCCATCGCCGATCCCACTACCGATCGCATGATGCGTCCTCAACCAACCAACGGCACAGTTTCGGGTACGGCATACCCAGATAGGCCGCCTGCTCGGGCGCAAGCGACGTCGGCGTCATGCCGGGCTGCGTATTCGTTTCCAGGATGATCAGCCGCCCCGGCTCGCCCTGCGTATCGTCGTAGCGCAGGTCCGTCCGGCTTACGCCGCGGCAGCCAAGCGCCACATGGGCGCGCACCGAGATGTCCATCGCCTCGTCATAAATCTTCTTCGGTAGCTTCGCCGGCAGCACGTGTTCCGACCCGCCGTCCGAGTACTTCGCCTCGAAGTCATAGAACTTGGTCTTCGCAACGATTTCGGTCACGACAAGCGGCTTGCCGTCCATGACGGCGACCGTCAACTCGCGGCCTGGCACGAATTCTTCCACCATAACCTCGTCACCCAAGTTCCACTCGGAGCTGGTCAACTCCGCCGGCGGACGGTTGTCCCCAGGTCGAACAATAAAGACCCCGACACTTGATCCCTGATTAACGGGCTTGATCACGAATGGGGGCTTGATAGCGGTTTGTTTCGAGACTTCGTGGCGCGAAACGACGACATCTTTCACGATCGGCAACCCCGCGCCCCGAAACACGGCCTTGGCCCGCTCCTTGTGCATCGCAACAGCCGACGCCAGCACGCCTGAGTGTGTGTACGGGATGCCCATGATCTCGAGCAGGCCCTGTACGCACCCGTCCTCGCCCCATTGGCCGTGCAGAGCATTGAAGCACACGTCGGGCTTCAGCTTGGCAATAACCTCCGCGACATCGCGCCCAGCGTCGATCTCGCTGACCTTAAACCCTTCCTCGCGCAGCGCCTGCGCAACGCCTTTGCCGGTGACGAGACTCACCGGTCGCTCCGCCGACCACCCACCCATCAAAACCGCGACGTGCCGTTGCTCGGCCATTTCCTAGTCCTCCAACTCAAGAGCTCAAAGGCCGCGCGAGCTTCTCCCGCAAGCGAGAGAAGCGCAACCAACCACAACTACCGCTTCCCAATCCGCTTAATTTCCCACTCAAGCTCGATGCCGGTGGTCTCTTTGACCTTCGCGCGAACTTCTTCGCCGAGGTCTTCGATCTCGTTGCCCGACGCGCGCCCATGGTTGATCAGGAAGTTGCAATGCATCGTCGAAACTTCAGCGTCGCCACGCTTCAAGCCCCGGCATCCGGCTCGATCGACCAGTTGCCAAGCCTTCTCGCCAGGCGGGTTCTTAAATGTCGACCCACCCGTGCGGCTCTTGATCGGCTGGGTCGAAGCGCGAGCGTCAGTGATCTCGTTCATCCGCACCTCGATCGAGGCCTTGTCGCCCGGCGCGCCCTTGAACAGCGCTTCGACAAAGATCAAGTCGGCCGGCGCATGCGACTTGCGATACTCGAATCCCATCTCGACATTCGATAGCCGCACGCGTTCGCCTCTACGATCAATGGCGGCCGCTTCGACCAACACATCCTTGAACTCGCGCCCATAGGCGCCCGCATTCATGCGCAAGCCGCCGCCGACGGCGCCAGGAATCCCGCGCATGAACTCAAGGCCGGTAAGTCCAGCCTCCAACGCGGCTTTCGACACCGCAACATCAAGCACCGCGGCACCCGCGCGAACCCGGTTGCCCTCGGCACTCACGTTCATGAAACCGCGACCCAAGCGGATGACCACCCCAGCAACGCCACCGTCGCGCACAAGCAAGTTCGATCCGACGCCGATCACGGTGAGTGAAACGTCGGCCGGAACGCCCTTCAAGAACGCCGCCAAATCGTCGGCATCCGGCGGGATGTAGAGCACCTCTGCCGGTCCGCCGGCGCGAAACCAGGTGAGGTCCTTGATCGCGGCGTTCGCCTGATAGGGCCCCTTCACGCGCGGCAGCCGCGCGATCAAATCGCTCGCCGCCGTCTGCATCGCTAGCCTTTGCCTTCGCTCAAAGCCTGCAACTGGCCCGGCAACAAGTTGGCCCAGTTCGTGATCGTGCCGGCACCCATGCACACGACATAGTCGCCCGGCCGCGCCAACTCAGAGACAACCTTAGCGAGCTCGTCTGGCGACTGTAGCGCCACGACATTGCGATGCCCGTGCGCCCGCATACTGTCGACGAGCGTATCGCGTGACACGCCTTGGAGCGGTTGCTCGCCAGCCGGATAGACGTCCGATACGACGACCGTATCCGCGCCGTGCATGCAGGTCGAAAACTCTTTGAAAAGATCCTTGAGCCGCGTGTAGCGGTGCGGTTGCACGACGGCGATCACCCGTCCCATTGCCACCTGCCGCGCCGCTTTCAGCGCCGACAAAATCTCGACCGGGTGATGCGCGTAGTCGTCGATGATTGTGACGCCGTTCCACACACCCGTCTTCGTGAAGCGGCGCTTCACGCCTTCGAACTGAGCGAGCGCCTCGCGCACCGTCACGTCCGGCACACCCAGTTCGCGCGCCACAGCGATCGCCGAGAGTGAATTCTGCACGTTGTGCTCGCCCGGCATCGGCAGCGTAAGTCCCGCAAGCGTCCGCGACCCACCCTTCACACGATCCGACAGCCGCACGTCATAGTGCGAAACGCCGCCCTCGAAGCGCACGTTCACGGCCCGCACGTCCGCCTGCGGCCCGTAGCCATAGGTGATCAGCCGCCGGTCGCTGACCCGTCCGATCATCGACTGCACTTCCGGGTGGTCGATGCAAAGCACCGCAAACCCATAGAACGGAATATTCTCGACGAACGTATCGAACGCCCGTTTTAGACCCTCAAACCCGCGATAGTGATCCAAGTGCTCGGGATCGATGTTCGTCACAATGGCGATCGTCGCCGGCAACTTGATGAACGTGCCATCGGACTCGTCGGCCTCGACGACCATCCACTCACCCTGCCCCAACCGCGCATTGGTGCCGTAAGCGTTGATGATCCCGCCGTTGATCACCGTCGGATCGAACCCACCCGCTTCAAGCAGTGAGGCCACCATCGTCGTGGTGGTCGTTTTCCCGTGCGTGCCCGCGATCGCGACCGCGCTCTTCAAGCGCATCAACTCGGCGAGCATCTCAGCCCGCTTGACCGTCGGCACCTGCCGCGCGCGCGCCGCCGCAAGTTCCGGATTGTCCGCCTTCACCGCAGACGAATAAACGACGACCGCCGCATCGCCCAGATTGTCCGCGGCATGCCCAATCGCGATCTTGATCCCTTGCCCGCGCAGACGCTTCACGTTCGCGCTGTCGGAGGCGTCCGAGCCTTGTATCTTGTAGCCGAGATTGTGCATCACCTCGGCGATGCCGCTCATCCCGATGCCGCCGATGCCGATAAAATGCAGGGGTCCGATTTGTAGAGAAAGCCGGCTCATGTTTGGCCGTGTACTCCGTGGACTTTAGGAGCGGGTGAAGCCGGCGATCTCGTCCACTAGATCGGCCAACCTCGAAGCGGCATCGCTTCGCCCTAGGCTTAGCGCTTTCGCCGCCGCATCCTCAAGCAAAACCGGGTTTTGCGCCAATTCTGTGACCTTTGTCGCTAGGACCTCGGCCGTCAGCCCCGCCTCTTTGAACGTCCAAGCCGCCCCAGAGGCCGCAAGCTCGCCCGCATTAACGCTCTGATGGTCGTCCATCGCGAACGGATAGGGGATGAGAATTGATGGCCGCCCGACCGCGCAAAGCTCGGTCACGGTCGATGCGCCCGCGCGGCTGATCACCAAATGCGCCGCCGCCAATCGCTCACCCATATCGCTGAAAAACGAAGCAAGCGTAGGCTGAATCCCCATCGCCGCGTAACGAGCCTTTGCCGCCTCCAAGTCCTCGGGCCGGCACTGCTGCGTCAGCTGCACGCGCTTACGTACTGAGTCCGGCAGCTTCGCAAGCGCCTCCGGCACCAAAGTCGAGAACACCCGCGCCCCTTGGCTCCCACCGAAAACCAGCAAATTGATCGGCCCATCGGCAGCCGGTCGCGCGAATGGCCGCGCCGCTGCAACAACCGCCGGTCGCACCGGATTACCCGTCACCGTCACCAACGACTGCAGCGAGGGATCGAGATGCGTGAGTTTTTTGAACGCTGTCGCGATCTTGGTCACCTTCGGCGACAGCCAACGGTTCACCCGGCCAAGCACGGCGTTCTGCTCGTGAATGATCGAGGGCAACCCGCGTCGCGCTGCGGCAAACATCGTCGGCAGCGCCGGATAGCCGCCAAACCCGACAACGACACTGGGCTTTAACCGCCCGAGCGCGAAGTACGCCGCAATCGCGCCGCGCCCGAGGCGAGCTACCGCCAAGCCCTTGCCGACAAGCCCGCGCCCCGCAAACGTCGCCGACGGCACAGTTACGATCTCAGCCTTCGGAAATGTCTGCGCGTAGTTCTGTCCGCGGTCGTCGGTCATCAGAACGACGCGGCGTCCGCGCTTCGCCAGCGTCTCGGCCAACGCCTGCGCGGGAAAGATATGGCCGCCCGTCCCACCGGCCGCAATAACGACTGGCCCTGTCATGTTACGAACCTCGTTGCGACTGCGCGCGCCGCCGCGTCAGCGCAAGCAACATACCCACGGTAAGGGCGAGCGCCAATGTAGACGACCCACCACTCGACACGAAAGGTAACGTCATTCCTTTGGCAGGAATAAGGCTAAGGCTGACGGCGATGTTAATAGCCGCCTGCAACCCAAACATCACCGCCAATCCCGAAGCCGCAAGCTGCACGAAGTGATCGCGCTCCTCCACCGCATGACGAAGCGCCCGGACCACGATCACGCCAAAAAGTGCAAGCAACACGGTACACGCGGCCAATCCGAATTCCTCGCCCGCGACGGCAAAAATGAAGTCCGTGTGCGCATCGGGCAGAACGAACTTCACCGACCCTTCGCCCGGTCCAACACCGAAGATGCTGCCCTGCGTGAACGCGTTGAGGGCCGTGTCCACCTGATACGTATCACCTTGCGCGCTCAAGAAGCGGTCAATTCGGCTTGCCACGTGAGGTACGAAGAAATAGGCCCCGGCCCCACCGCCGATACCGGCGCCAGCAAATAGCGCAAGCCAATACCACTGCAGCCCGGCCAAGAAGAACAGGGAGATGCAAACGACCGTAAGCAGCATCGTCTGCCCAAAATCCGGCTGCAAGATCAAAACGCCCGCAACTGCGGCGTAGAGAAACCCGGTCAGCAACGCGCCTGGAAATCCTGGCGTCCGGTTGCTTTCCGCAAGCGTCGCCGCTGCAAGAACAACAAACGCCGGCTTCACGAATTCGGACGGTTGCACCGACAGCGGCCCGTAGATCAGCCATCGATGCGCGCCCTTGATCTCAGGACCGACGAACAGCGCCGCGATCATCGCGAGCAGCGAAACAACATAAACGACAAGCGCCAAGCGCCGCACATCGCGCGGACCGAGCAGCGACACCCCGATGATCGCGATCAATGCCGGCGCGACAAAACTCAGTTGCTTGTAGACGAAGTAGAGGGGCTCAAGCCCGATCCGCGCCGCAACTGCCGGGCTGGCGGCAAGCGTCAACAAAACGCCCGCAATGATCAACGAACAAATCGCGGCCAACGACCAACGATCGACCGTCCACCACCAATTGGCGATCAAGCTTCGATCGGTACGCGACAGCAACGCCATTAGGTAGGCTCCGCAACTCGCGCATCGTCGGCCAGAAGCTTGTAGATTCGTTTAAACTCCGCCCCTCGCTGCTCGAAGTCGCGGAACTGGTCGAACGAAGCACACGCCGGCGACAGCAACACCACGCCCGCACCGCCCGCTGCATCTTTGGCCGCTGCTCGCATCGCGGATTCTAGCGTTCCCGCCTTCGTGAATGCCACTTTGCCGGAAAGCGTCGAGGCAAACGCATCCATCGCATCGCCGATCAGATAGGCGCGCTTGATGCGGGAAAAGAACGGCGCCAAACTCTCGATGCCGCCGGACTTCGCTTTGCCGCCTGCGATCCAATAGACGTTCTCGTAGCAGGCAAGCGCCCGCGCTGCCGCGTCTGCGTTCGTCGCCTTCGAGTCGTTGACATACCGCACACGCCCGATCTGCCCAACAAGCTCGATGCGATGCGCAAGCCCCGGAAACGAGGCCATCACGCCGGCGATCTCGGTCGGATCGATCACAAGCGGGCGCACCGCCGCGTAAGCAATTGCCGCATTCTGCCAGTTGTGCTCGCCCGGCATGCGCGTCAGCGTTTGCAGATCACGCACCTCGCGCGATTGTGCGCCGGTGGAATCGTAAAGTTTGCCCTCAAGCACGAAGACACCGCGCCCCAGAACTTTTCCGATCGAGACCGGCGTCACCGCAACGTCGTGCCGCGCCGAAAGCTTCGTGCAAATCTCGGCAGAGAACGCGTCGTCCACACCGATCACCGCATGATCGGCGCGCCCCTGCAGACGGAAGATATTCGCCTTCACAGCCGCGTAGTGCTCGATCGTCCCATGCCGGTCGAGATGGTCGGGCGTGATATTGATCAGCACTGCAACGTCTGGCTTCACCGACGGAGTTAGATCGATCTGATACGAACTCATCTCGATGACGTACGCGCGCCGCGGTCCCGGCGCCGCCAGTTCCAGCACCGGCTTGCCGATGTTGCCGCCGACTTCCGCTTCGTATCCCAAATTCCCGAGCAGATGCCCGATCAACGCCGTCGTCGTGGATTTGCCGTTCGTTCCCGTAACACAGATGACTTTCGGGTGAACCGCCGAGCCTTCCGCCCGCACCACGCGGAAGAACAACTCCACGTCGCCGATCACTTCCGTCCGCGCCTCTTGCGCTTTCACGACGAACGGGTGCGGCTTTGGATGGGTAAGCGGCACGCCCGGGCTCAAGATCAGCGCGGCAATGTCATGCCAGTCGACGCCGTTCAAATCGCGAACTGTGATGCCGGCTTTCTCAGCGGCCTCGCGTGCGTCTGCTTTGTCGTCCCAGCCCCAAACCGCCGCGCCGCCGGCGCTCAACGACCGCGCCGCCGACACACCGGACCTCGCGAGGCCGAAGACGGCAACGGTCTTGCCCTTGAAGAATGGAACCGGAATCAAGGTCTCACCTAAGCTTCAGCGTCGAAAGGCCGATCAACGCCAAGATCACCGCGACGATCCAAAATCGGATCACGATCGTAGGTTCGCGCCAGCCCAGTTGCTCGAAATGGTGATGGATCGGCGCCATCTTGAAGACGCGTTTGCCGGTCAACTTGAACGACGCGACTTGGATCATCACGGAGAGCGCCTCGACCACGAACAGCCCACCAACAATGCCGAGCACGATCTCGTGCTTGATCGCGACCGCCATGGAACCCAGCATCCCGCCGAGCGCGAGCGACCCCGTGTCGCCCATGAACACCATGGCCGGCGGAGCGTTGTACCAAAGGAACCCGAGCCCGGCGCCAATAAGCGCCCCGCACATGACCGCAAGCTCGCCCGTGCCGGGCACATAGAGCAACTGCAGATACGTCGTGAAGTCCGCGCGCCCGACGACATAAGCAATGATGCCGAAACTCAACGCAGCCACCATCACGGGCACGATCGCGAGCCCGTCGAGACCGTCGGTCAAGTTCACCGCGTTCGAGGCCCCCACGATGACAAGCAGCCCGAACACGATAAACAATGCGCCAAGCGGAATGACGAAATCCTTCAAGAACGGCACCGCAATCGTCCCCGACAGCTTCTCTGCTGCCGGGCCGCCCATCGTGCGATGCAATTCCATGATCACGATGACTGCGGCGATCGAGATGATCCCCTGCACGACGATCTTGAAGCTACCCGAAACACCGTCCGAAGATCGTTTCGTGACCTTCTTGTAGTCGTCCCAGAAGCCAAGCATCCCGAACCCGAGCGTGACGCCCAGCACCGTCCACACATACATGTTCGACAGATCCGCCCACAGCAGCGTCGATACGGTGAGCGCGATCAGAATCATGAAGCCGCCCATGGTGGGCGTACCCTTCTTTTCGAGAATGTGGCGCTGCGGCCCGTCCTCGCGGATTGGCTGTCCGCCCTTGCCCTGCTTGAGCTTGAGCCAACGGATCAACGGCGGCCCGATCACGAACGCAATAACAAGCGCGGTCATCAACGCCCCGCCCACGCGGAACGTGATGTAGCGAAAGACGTTGAACAACTGAAACTGATCCGCAAGCGGAACGAGGAAGTGATAGAGCATGAAACCCCGCCAGTTAGTGCGTTGCCGCGAGAGCGCGAAGCGCCTCGACCACGACACGCATCTTTGAACCGTTTGAACCTTTGATCATCACGATATCGCCGGCCCGGACAGCGCCCGCGACCGCAGACGCGATCTCGGACGAAGTGCCTGCATAGCCGCCACGCTGGCGCTCGGCAATCACCTGCCAAAGCCGATTCATGAGCGGACCGCTCGCAAACACCAAATCGATGCCATGTTCGGCAAGTGGCTTTGCGAGGCCAGCATGCAATTCGCCCGCCGTCGGGCCCAGTTCCAGCATATCCCCCAGCACCGCGATCCGCCGCCCGCCCGGTCCCGGCTGCGCACGCGCTAGCGTCGCGATCGCCATCGCTGTCGACAACGGATTCGCATTGTAGCTTTCGTCGATCAGATCGAAAGCACCCGTCGCAGTCGTGATTCGCTGCCGCGCCCCGCGCCCGGAGAGCGCCGCCAACGTTGCCATGTCCGCCGCTGCTCGCTCGGCGTCCGCACCAAGCGCCGCAATCGCGGCGAGCACGCCCAAGCTATTCAGCGCCCAATGCTCCCCGGGCGCACCGATGCGATAGGTCAACGTTTTGCCGAAGAAGCTGATCGTGGCCTCCGACCCTTCTTCACCGAGCGTGAGCGACTTCAGTTGAACGTCGCACGACGCCGCACGGCCATAAGTGATCAGCCGCGACGGCTTTGCTTTCGCCGCATGACCTTTGAGTCGGTCCGTCCACTCAAGATCGCCGTTGATCACCGCAACGCCTGAGGGCTCGAGCCCCGAGAATATCTCCCCCTTCGCATCGGCGATGCCAGCAACCGAGTCGAAATGCTCCAAATGCACGGCCGCGACCATCGTCACGATCGCGACATGCGGCCTCACCTGCGCGGTTAGCGGCGTGATCTCGCCCGCATGATTCATCCCGATCTCGAACACACCGTACTGCGCGTCGCGCGGCATCCGCGCCAACGACAACGGCACACCCCAAAGATTGTTGTAAGACGCAGCAGACGCATGCGTGCGTCCCTGCAGTTCGAGCAGGTGCCTCAACGCTTCTTTGGTGCTTGTCTTGCCGACGCTGCCCGTCACCGCGGCGATCCTCGCAGGGACCTCCAACCGACGCGTCCGGCCCAGTGCTTCCAGCGCCGTCAGCACGTCGTGCACCTTGATCAACTTTTCGTTCGCAATGCCCGGCACATCGCGCGACACCAGCGCCGCCGTTGCACCGCGTGCTATGGCGTCGCTGGCAAAATCATGCCCGTCACGCACGTCCTTCAGCGCCACAAAGAGATCGCCCGCTTGCAGCGTGCGCGTATCGATCGACACGCCCGAAATAGCGCTGTCGCCCTGCGCAACCCCGCCGGTCGCCGCCGCCACTTGCTTTACTGTCCAAAGCGCACTCATGCCTATCCCTTCATCCGCGCGATCGCACCACGCGCCTCGTCGATGTCGTTGAACGGCTTCACCTCACCACCAACGATCTGGCCCGTCTCATGCCCTTTCCCGGCGATTACCACGACATCGCCGGCTAGCGCGCCGGCCACCGCCGCATCGATCGCTTGCGCCCGATCGCCGATCTCCAGCGCTCCGGCCGCGCCTTGCAACACGCTACGCCGAATCGCCGCAGCATCTTCGGTGCGCGGATTGTCGTCCGTCACGATCACCCGATCCGCGTGAGCCTTCGCCGCCGCCCCCATCAACGGCCGCTTGCCAGGATCGCGATCGCCGCCGCACCCCAGAACAACCCAGAGCTTGTTCGAGGTGTGCGGCCGAAGCGCCTTAAGCACAGTCTCAACCGCATCTGGCGTGTGCGCATAGTCCACATAGACCGGCACACCGCGCGGCGTCACGCCGACTTTCTGCAGCCGTCCGGCCGCGCCTTCGAGATTTGCGAGCGCATCGAACACCGAGCGCGCATCCGCGCCAAGCCCAATCACAAGCCCGGCTGCTATCAACGCATTCGAAGCCTGAAACGCCCCGGCAAGCGGCAGTACGAAATCATACGCCCGCCCTTCCCACGCGACGGACAATCGTTGCCCGTCACCTTGCGGCACACGCTGGGTGATGCTCAGCGCCCCGCTGCCCTCGCCGACCAAGATCACGCGCTGCCCGCGTGACCGTGCGGCATCGACGAATGTCGCTGCCGATGGACTATCGCCATTGATCACCGCAACGCCATCTGCGGGAAGCAACTCAGTAAACAACCGAAGCTTCGCCTGCTCGTAAGCCTCCATCGTTCCATGATAGTCGAGGTGGTCGCGCGTGAGGTTTGTGAAAGCAGCCGCTTTGATCATCACGCCGTCGATACGATACTGCTCAAGCCCGATGCTCGATGCCTCGAACGCCGCGTGATCGACGCCTTCGTCGGCAAGTTCGGCGAGTAGGCGTTGAATCTCGACGGGGTCCGGCGTCGTCAGCCCAAGCGGCTTCGTCCCGGACGGGGACACGACACCAACGGTTCCAAAACTTCCCGCCTTAAACCCAAGTTGCGTCCAAATCTGCCGCACGAACGAGGCGATCGACGTCTTCCCGTTCGTTCCCGTCACCGCAACGATCGTCGCAGGCTGCCGCCCAAAGAAACGCGCCGCAATTTCCGCCAACCGCTTGCGCGGATTCGCATCGACGATGACGGCCGCGCCGCTGGCGACCGCACACGCGCTCTCCCCGCCCAAGATCGCGACCGCACCTTTCGCGATCGCATCCTTGACGAAGGTAGCGCCGTCCAGCTTCGCCCCTGGTAACGCCGCGAACAGATACCCCGGCTTCACCGCGCGACTGTCAGCGGTTACGCCCGTGATTTCAGGATCGGTGCCCGCCGCAACGCCGGCGACAAGAGTGCTAAGTCGCATGAGCTCACTGCAAGTCCTCATACGATGCCATGGTGGTGGGCGTGCCCTTCTTCGTATCGATAGGGGTGATAGGCACGTTTAGCATCGGCGCAATGCGCGCAATCACTTTGCCTGCCGTCGGTGCTGCCGTCCACCCCGCCGTGGCAAACCCTTCGGTCGAAGCGTTCCCCTGCGGCTCGTCCAGCAGCACCAGAACCAAATAGGACGGATTGCGTGCCGGGAAAACGCCTAAGAACGAGGAAAGCAGCGCCTTTTCCGCATAGCCCTGACGCGTCGGCTTCTCCGCCGTTCCCGTCTTTCCCGCCACCGGATAGCCCGGCACGTCTGCTTTCGAGCCCGTGCCGTCCGTCACAGCCATGCGCAATAGCTCGCGCATCTGCTGGCTCGTTTGCTCGCTGACCACACGCGTGAAAGGCGCAACCGCGCCCGCCTCGCGCTTCAGCATCGTCGGCCTGATCAGCCGCCCGCCGTTGACGAGCGCCGCGTTCGCCATAGCGACATGCAGCGGTGTAATCGCAATCCCGTGGCCGAACGACACCGTCATCGTCGCGAGCTCGTCCCACTTCTTCGGCAGAATTGGTGCCCCCGCCTCTTTGATCTCGCTCACGACCGGCGTGGTCAGCCCCATCTTGGCAAGATAGGCACGCTGCACCGGCGTTCCGAGTTCGACCGCCATCTTCGCGGTCCCGATGTTGGACGAATGAACGAAGATCTCAGGCACCGAAAGCACCCGGCTCTCCGGATGGAAATCGGAAATCGTGAAATGCCCATGGATGATCGGGTTCGTGGCATCGAACTGCGAAGTCATCGTCACCTTCGCCGTGTCGAGGGCCATCGCCGTCGTAAACGACTTGAACGTCGACCCCATCTCATAAACGCCGAGCGTCACGCGATTGAAAAGCCCGTCCTTCGCCGCCTGCGCCGGCTCGTTCGGATCGAAGTCCGGGAGCGACGACAGCGCCAGCACCTCGCCCGTCTGGACGTTCATAACAAGCCCAGCCGCGGCCTTCGCGCTGAACGAAGCCATTGCCGTCGCAAGCTCATCGGCCAGCGCATGCTGAACACGCAAATCAAGCGCCAGCTCGACGACGCCGCCCTTGTTCCGCCGCTCAAGGATCAAATCCTCGACGCCACGCTCGATACCAGCAAGCCCATGATTGTCGACATCGACGTAGCCGAGCACATGCGCGGCTGTCCGCCCATTCGGATAAACGCGCCGCGGCTCCATTCTGAAGTGCAAACCCGGAATGCCGAGCTGGCGGACCTGCTCCTGTTGATGGGGCGAGAGATCGCGCTTGATCCAAACGAACGCCTGACGGGTCTTGAGCCTTTTCGTGAGCGCGGCGACGTTCACCGTCGGCAGCACCGTTTTGACCGCGTTCGCAGTCTCGGCCGGATCCCAAATGACGCGCGCGTCGGCATAAAGTGACGCTGCCTGAAGATCGGTCGCCAGAATCTCGCCATTGCGATCGACGACGTCGGAGCGGAAGTAAGATTGGGCACTCACAATGCGCGCTGTCTTGCGCTCGACCGTCTCGCGCAACGCCGTCACTTCCACAAGCCGCCCGAACAGCACTGCAAACACGGCACCGAAGGCCACAATCGTGAACATCAGCCGCTGGCGCGTCCGCGCCATCGCCGCCTTCGCAACGCCTTCCAGCGTAATACGGTCCTCAAGAATCACGGAACCGCCTTGGGTTGCGTGGGCTTTGCCTGAGGCACAGCCTTCTTCGGCAGCGCGCTCGCATCGACAACCGGCGGCGACGGCGGCGCCGCTCCCTTGAGCGGCAACGAAGCTAGCACGACGATCCGCGACGTATCCGTCGGCGCAAGCGGCAAGTGCTCCCGCGCGAGCGTCTGCAACCGCTCAGGCTGATTGAGATAACTCCACTCGGCCTTCAGCACACGAATGGCTTCCCGCTCGCGCACGATAGAGCCGCTCAGCGTCTCAAGCTCCTGCTGCTGCGCCTTCACACGCGAGACGCCGTTGTAAAGCCCAAAGCTGACGAGCACGAGCAACGCCACACTGATTGCTGTCACATACCGCATCACGCCCGCACCTCCGGCAACACACCCGCCTTGATCGCGTCGTAGGGAATAGCAGGCGCCTCGGTCCGCACCGCGGAGCGCAACTTCGCCGACCGCGACCGCGGATTGCGTGCGAGTTCGGCTTTGCCGGGTGAAACCGCGCGCTTCACCTCAAGCTGAAACGACGCCGTCGGATCTTTGACCGGCGCAACCGGCATGTGCCGCGACACGTTCGAAACCTTGCCCGAACGCTCCGCCAAAAACTGCTTCACGATCCGATCTTCGAGCGAATGGAACGACACCACGGCCAGACGTCCGCCTGGCTTCAACAGCCGCTCCGCGGCGGCAAGCGCACGCGTCAACTCGCCCAGCTCGTCATTCACATAGATGCGCAGCGCCTGAAATGTACGCGTCGCCGGATGAATCCCGTTGGCATAACGTCCGATTGCCTTTGCGCAGATACTCGCAAGCTCAAGCGTGCGCGTAATCGGCGCCTTCGTCCGCGCAGCCACGATCGCGCGCGCCACTGCATTCGCACGATCTTCCTCGCCATACGCGTAGAGAATGCCGGCAAGAGCCTGCTCGCTGAACGTATTCACGATCCCTTCCGCCGAGATTCCGCTGGCACCCATGCGCATGTCGAGCGGTCCGTCGTTCTGAAACGAGAACCCGCGCTCGGGCACCTCCAACTGAAACGACGAAACGCCGAGGTCGAGCACAATGGCGTCAACCGCGTCCACGTCGTGGCCGGCGAGCAGTTCTTGCATGGCGCCAAAGGGTCCGTTGATCAGCCTCAGCCTGCCCGGGAACTCCCTAACGAACTCTTTACCGCGCTCGATCGCATCCGGATCGCGATCGATCCCATAAACTGTGCACCGCGCACGTCTAAGCAGCGCGCGCGAGTACCCGCCGCCACCAAAAGTCCCATCGACGATCACCTGACCGTCGAACGGCTGCAGCGCCTCGATCACCTCCGCCAGCAAAACAGGAATATGAACCGTATCGTTCATGGGGCGCTCCCACCGTTCTTCACGCGCAGCATTCCCTTCTGCTCCGCCGACCCTCGCCGCGCTTGGAGCTTCCTGATCTCCAACGCGCGTGGCTCCCAAACCTCGAAGTAGTTCCCAAGCCCGACGAAAGCGGCAGACTCATCGAGCGCCGCGTGCCGCATCAACTGATCCGGAAAACCCACGCGCCCCTCGCCATCGAGACTGAGTTCGACCGTGTCGCCCAGCCACGCATAGGCAAAGTCGTCATGCAGATCGCTTGTTGGATCGTGCTGATCGATCATCCCATGGATCATCGTCATAAAATCTACCCCCCCGACCATGATGGCGGGTGCCGCGGTCGAGGCCCTGGCAAAGATGGTACGCGAACCCTGCGCATCCAAAATCTCGCGAAAGCGCGCGGGTACCGAGATCCGCCCTTTGGCATCCACCCGGTTGACGAACGTCGAGAGGAAGGGCCGAGCGACCTTCATGGCCGTCCCCACAACCGCTCAAAGCAAAGCTCGCCGCTCGCCGCCACGACCCAAACCCACCGCCCGAACTTGGGCGCTACCCAAATGAAAATGGGCGCATAACCCCGCGCCCGGTTGAAGATGGGATATCATGGGATAGAATGGGTAGTCAATCACAGATCTAAGTGATTTCAATGAATTAGCGGCAACATCGAAGACGCCACGCCATATATCGTGGCTGCCGCTCTGACCGCGTCAACATCTGGTTAACCAGCCCCCGCGGTCCAAGGCTGACGAACAACCCGCCAATGGGGTCAAAGGGTGAGAACGAGCCAGAGGGCCTGTAAGCCGGGTTCTGTCCATCCTTTCGGACTGGATGACCATTCCTCTGGGACGTCCGTCGCCGGACGCCTCGCGCGACCTACCCGGACAGCGAGCCGGAAACAGCCCAAGTGCCATCCCTATTTGGTCTTGCTCCTGGTGGGGCTTGCCGTGCCGCAACTGTTGCCAGCCGCGCGGTGCGCTCTTACCGCACCGTTTCACCCTTACCGCGCGAACGCGGCGGTCTGATCTCTGTGGCGCTATCCCTGGGGTCGCCCCCGCCGGGCGTTACCCGGCACCATGCTTCCGTGGAGCCCGGACTTTCCTCCAGGGTTTGCACCCCAGCAGTCATCCAGCCTTCTGGCTCGACGCGGATAAGTGGGCACTCAAGCCGTGACGTCAAGCGTCTCGATCAGCGCGGCGAGGATCGCTTGCGTTTCGGCATCCGCGACGCCGTCGAACAACGCTGGTCGGAAGTGCCGCTGAAAAGCACCCACCACCAAGGCGGTGCGCTCGTCGAAAGAACCCGTCGGCTCGATCCCGTAACCATACCGGGCAAGCCCCACTTGAAGCGCAGCGACGCGATCGCCGGCATCGCCGCGCACAAGCGGCGCAGCATCGCGCACCTTCGGCGTCACCCAAAGTCCAATCCCCGCATCGGCCAACTGCCGCCAGGGAAAGAGTTCACCCGGATCGGTCTTGCGGTCGGGCGCAATGTCCGAGTGTCCGATCACATTGCGCGCCGGAATCTTGTGCCGCGAGATGATCCCCCGGCTGAGTTCCATCACCGCTGCAATTTGCACATCGAGAAACGCGCGATACCCGAACTCATGCCCCGGATTGACGATCTCGATCCCAACCGAGCGCGAGTTGATGTCGGTCTCGCCACGCCAATGCGAAACCCCGGCATGCCACGCGCGCAACTCTTCCGGAACATGCCGATAGATGGTCCCGTCTTCATCCACAGTGTAATGCGAACTGACCCGCGCCTCCGCACTCGTCAACCGCGCGACAGCCTCTTCGCAAGACTTCATGCCGGTGTAGTGCATGATCAAGATGTCGGGCACGCCCTCGCCCACGCGCTCGTTGAAGTTCGGCGAAGCGCGCTCGATGATCTTCATACGCCCACCTTCAACGTCGCACTGCCGCGCGCAACCACTTCACCCGCCTCGTTGCGCAACTCCGCTTCGGCGAACGCAATCGACTTGCCGCGGTGCCTGACCCAGCCTTCACCGATCAGCGTGCCGACATCTGCGCGCCCAATGAACGAGGTCTTGAGCTCAAGCGTCACCTGCGGCGTGTTCGGTTCGCGGTGGGTGAGCCTCACCGCGTGCCCGCACAGTGTGTCGAGCATCGCCGCCAAAAACCCGCCGAAGATGCGCCCACCGCGGTTGACGAAGTTATCGCCCGCCACGAACGAGGCCTTCACATAGCCGCGCGCGGCATCGGTCTCGAGCGTCGTCTTGCCCAGTGTCTCCACCGCCGGCGAGTTCTTTTCCATCAGACGATCCCGCGCTCTTTCTTGATCTTGTCGTAGGCACCGTTGATCGACGCGAGTTTTTCCGTCGCCAGTCGCACGAATTCCTCCGGCACGCCGCGTGCGATCAGACTGTCCGGATGACTTTCACGAACGAGCGCATGATAAGCCCGCTTCAGGTCCTCGTCCGACGACGATCGATCGACCCCGAGAATGACGTAGGGGTCTTCGCGATCCGGCCCGAAATGCGACGCGCGGATACGTTCGAACTGGGCGCTAGTGAACCCGAAGATCTGCGCCACATGTTTCAGGTACTCAAGTTCGCCCGCATGCAGCCGGTTGTCGGCCTTGGCGACCAAGAACAAGCTGTCCAGCAAATCCTCAAGAACGCCCGGCTTCGACCGGAACAATGACGCCAACTGCTTCGCATACGAATCGAATCCGGCAACGTCCTGCTTGGCGAGATTGAACAAATGTCCCACATTGGCCTCTTCCTCGCGCGGCACAGGAAAGACCCGCTTGAAAACATCGACCTCGTCATGCGTCACCGTGCCGTCGGCCTTGGCGAGCTTTGCGGCCAGCGCGATGACGCCGATTGTGAACGCCACCTCGTCCCGTTCGCGCACATTGCTGCGGTCGCTACGCCCGCGTTCCCGTTCCTTGGGCTCGTCCCGCGGCTCCGGCTTGCGGCTACGATCGAGCAGCATGTGCCCGGCGAACGCACCCAGCAGCGCACCGATCGGCCCCCCGCCGATCGCAAACCCCGCCGCGGCGCCGGCGATTTTGCCCCAAACCGACATCTTCAGCCCATCCTACAGTGACACGTCTTCGTGCGCGATTGAGGCGAACGTATGACGCAAGGCCGTTGGCACATCTGGATCGACCGCGGCGGCACGTTCACCGATCTCGTAGCGTTAGGCCCCGACGGACAGATCCGCGCCACCAAACTTCTCTCCGAAAGCGCCGAACACTACGACGACGCGGCCATCGAAGGAATAAGGCGTTTGGTTGGGCTCGCGCAAGGCAGAGACCTGCCGGATAGCGAAATCGCCGAAGTCCACATGGGCACGACAGTTGCCACGAATGCGCTGCTCGAACGCAAAGGCGCGCGCACCGTGCTGATTACCACCCGCGGCTTCCGCGACCAACTGCGCATCGGATATCAGCATCGCCCGAAGCTTTTCGTTCGGCGCATAGATCTGAGCCCCCCGCTCTACGAAGGCGTGATCGAGATCGACGAGCGCGTCGCCGCTGAGGGCACCGTGCTCACGCCGCTCGATAGCGCCACCGCCGAACGCGATCTCATGGCAGCCCGCGCCGCCGGCTTCGAATCGTGTGCGATCGTCTTTATGCACGGCTACCGTTACCCAGCCCACGAGCGGCTCGTGGCCGAGATCGCAAGGCGCGCAGGCTTTACCCAAATCTCGGTGAGCCACGAAGTAAGTCCGCTGATGAAATTCGTGAGCCGCGGCCACACGACGGTCGCCGACGCCTACCTCTCGCCGGTGTTGCGACGTTACGTCGACAAAGTTGCAAGGCCCTTGGGTCGCGCCGCGCATGACGGGCGGTTGCGCTTCATGCGCTCAAGCGGCGCGCTCGCGAACGCAAGCCATTTCTCTGGAAAGGATGCGTTGCTCTCAGGTCCGGCCGGTGGTGTCATCGGGATGGCAGAGACTGCGCAGGCCGCAGGCATCGCAAAAATCATCGGTTTCGACATGGGCGGCACATCCACCGATGTCTCGCGCTTCGATGGCACGTACGAGCGCGTGTTCGAGAACGAGCTGAACGGCATCCGCCTACGCGCACCCATGCTCGCGGTACACACGGTCGCAGCCGGCGGTGGCTCGATCCTCTTTTACGAGAACGCCCGCATGCGCGTCGGTCCCGAGAGTGCCGGCGCAAACCCAGGACCCGCTTGCTATCGCAAAGGCGGGCCACTGACCGTCACCGATGCAAACGTGATGACGGGCCGGATCTCCCCTGATCACTTCCCCAAGGTCTTCGGACCCGATGCCGATCAGCCGATCGACCCCGGCGTCGTCGCCGACAAGTTCCACGCGCTCGCACGCGAACTTCACACCTCGCCCCAGGAAGCCGCCGACGGCTTCCTGAAGATCGCCGTCGCCAACATGGCCGAAGCGATCAAGCGCATCTCGATCGCCCAAGGTGCGGATGTCACCGAATACGCGTTGCAATGCTTCGGTGGCGCCGGCGCGCAACTCGCTTGCCGCGTCGCCGATGCGCTGGGCATGAAAATGATCATGATCCATCCGTTTGCCGGCGTACTCAGCGCGTTCGGCATGGGCTTCGCCCAAACCCAAGCGCGCCGCGAACAAGCGATCGAGCGTAACCTCGAAAACAGTTTGATGACGACGCTCGAAACAGTGGCGCAACGGCTGTCAGCCTCCGCCACGGACGAAGTCGCAGATCAAGGCATAAGCCGCGAAGCGATCACCGCGAACACAACGCTCCATCTGCGCTACCAAGGCACCGACACCGCGCTCGCCGTCCCCTTTGGCACCATCAACCAGGTCGAAGAACGCTTCGCCGACGTGCACCGCGCCCGTTTCGGCTTCTGGGATCAGGGCCGCCAGCTAATCGTTGAATCGATCGCAGTGGACGCGATCGGCCGATCGAACCCGCCAAGCCTCCCGCGCATCCAATCCACTCGCAAAGGTCCGCTAACACCGCACGTCCACACAAAACTCTTCGCAGACGGCAACGAACACGCAACACCGGTCTACTTGCGCGAACACCTCAACCCCGGCGATCGCATTCAAGGCCCCGCGCTCATCATCGAACCGAACTCGACCATCGTCATCGACCCGGGTTGGCAAGGGGAGTATCGCGAAGACGGGAACATCATCCTCGAAGCACAAGCAACTTACCGCTCGTTAGCGGAAGAGCCGGCCGAACGCCGGCGCTCACCGGATCCCATCCGCCTGGAAATCTTCAACGCGCTCTTCATGTCGATCGCCGAACAGATGGGCGCGACCCTTGAAAAAACGGCGTCATCCGTGAACATCAAAGAGCGCTTGGATTTCTCCTGCGCAATCTTCGATGAAGCTGGCAACCTCATCGCCAATGCCCCGCACATGCCCGTGCACCTAGGCTCGATGGGCGAGAGCGTGCGCGCGGTTCTCACGCGCCACTCAGGTGCCATGTCGCCAGGCGACGCGTTCGCGCTTAACGCCCCTTACGCTGGAGGCACGCACCTCCCCGACATCACCGTCGTGATGCCGGTGTTTTTGGGGCTCGAACCACTCCCCGCCTTCTACGTCGCCTCGCGCGGCCATCACGCCGACATCGGCGGTATCTCGCCGGGCTCCATGCCGCCGAACTCAAAATCCGTGGACGAAGAGGGCGTCTTGTTTCAAGGCGAGCGTATCATGCGCAACGCTAGATTCGACGACCGCCGCGTCGGCGACATCCTGAAGTCCGGCCCACACCCCGCGCGCAACCCCTCGCAAAACATCGCCGACCTGAAAGCTCAGATCGCCGCCTGCGTGAAAGGTGCTGAGGAACTGACGAACCTCTGCACATCCCAAGGCCGCGATATCGTCACCGCCTACATGGGGCACGTTCAAGACAATGCGGAAGAACAAGTCCGCCGCGTCATTGGCGCTCTTGACGACGGCGCGTTCACGCACGAAATGGACGACGGCGCCATCATCAAAGTCCGCGTCACCGTCGATCGCGCAGCCCGCAGCGCCACAATCGACTTCACCGGCACAAGTCAGCAACGCCCGACAAACTTCAACGCCCCCCGCTCGGTCACCACGGCCGCCGTCCTCTACGTCTTCCGCTGCCTCATCGAGAGCGACGTCCCGCTGAACGCAGGCTGCTTGAGGCCTCTCAACATCATCGTGCCCGACAACTCGTTCTTGAGTCCGAACTACCCCGCCGCCGTGGTCGCGGGCAACGTCGAGACGAGCCAGGCCGTCACCGACACGCTGTTCGGCGCCCTAGGCGTGCTGGCTGCGAGCCAAGGCACGATGAACAACTTCACGTTCGGCAACGACCGCCACCAGTATTATGAAACAATCTGCGGCGGCGCGGGCGCTGGCCCCACGTTCGACGGCACAACGGCCGTCCACACCCACATGACGAACTCGCGGCTCACCGACCCCGAGGTGCTGGAGTGGCGCTACCCGGTCCTCGTCCGCCGTTTCGCGATTCGCAACGACTCAGGCGGCACGGGTGCGCACAACGGTGGCGACGGCGTCATCCGCGAGATCGAGTTCCGCGAATCGATGGAAGCCGGCATCCTTTCGACCCGCCGCCGGATCCCGCCCTTCGGCATCAAGGGCGGTACTGACGCAAAAACGGGCACAAACAGCATCAAACGCAAAGATGGCCGCGTCGAAACGCTACCGGGCTGTGCTGTCGCAACCGTCGGCATCGGCGATATTTTTGTGATTGAAACGCCGGGCGGAGGGGGATACGGCAGTATGCGACAAGAACAAGGCCAAGAATGAACGTCGATCTCTACGTCGGCACGCTGACGCGCTACTACACCGGGGACTGGCAAAACGCCCGAACGCGTGCCGGCGAACGCTCGCCATTCGGCCCGCAGCGAAAGACCACCGGCGTCGACGTCACCGATCCTGTGGAACTGCAAGGCATCCTCGCCGAATGGCTTGAGAACGCGAACACAAAGCTCAAGGATCACCTGAAAGAACCGCTGTCATGGCAGGAGGGCATGCTGCCGCCCTACAACGTCGGCGACATCGGCATCCCGGGTTACGGCGGGGTGGTCTTGCTAGCCGCCTATACAAATAACGCGCATTTGCAGCGGCCCGTCACGTTCATGAAAACGTGGAACAACGATCCGGCAGTCGAAGCGATGATGAAGACTGAAAAGTCGGACCGCAAAGATCCGGTGTGGGAAATCCTGAACTGCACGATCTGGTTCCCAGCGCGCTTCGCCTTCGGCATCGGCATGAAGGATCCCGCCGGCGCCCCGATCAAGGCAGGCTCGATCGACCTTCTGTGGAACGCGCTCGAGTATCTGAATGAGACGAACTGGGGTGCGAAACCCGAAGACATCGCCACCTGGCGCACCCGCAAACTGAGTGAGACCGACACGTTCGACACGCAAGCTCAGTACGGCTTCTCTGTCTTCTACGAGATGTGCCACATCGCGCGCCAAGACCACCTGCCGATGAAGCTGCACTACTGATGCCTGTGGCAGGCAGGCGGCACACCCGTATCCGATCTGCAACACAGAGAAAGAACAAGCACAGCCGGGTCTCTCGTTCGCCACACGAGCGCGGTCCTTTGAGTCTTTCCCCAACGCAGCGTTCCGTCGAAATAGTTCAAAAAAATCAATCCGTTAACAAACCGCGGCCGCAAGAATTGTTGCGCTGCCGCATCGATTCTAGTTGAGACCCTGCGACAAAACGGCATAATCGCGCTCACCCTGACGGAAAAGGAGGGCGCTCTAATGGCTGAGCAGCTGAGTCTGATCACAACAGGGGTCGTTTTCGCGTTTCTCGGGGCCATAGTAATCGGCCTTCTGTAATCGCGACGATCGGGGAATTTCGAAGGGCCGGCGGTGATCACCCCGGCCCTTCTTGCGTATCAGAACCAGCACGCAAGCCACGGAACACGCCCCATGCCCGCCGAAATCTTCACCATAGTTTCCTACACCGCCACGATCTTCAGCCTAGGTCTTGGACTATTCGGTCTGATCCGCCCGCACGGCGCGCTGGATCTGATTGGCCTCCAAACTGTCCCCGGCCTCGCCCACTCGATCTCCGAAGTGCGCGCCACCTATGGCGGTGTCTTCACGGGCGTTTCGCTCTACCCGCTCATCAGCGGTGAGCCCCATGCGTTCCTGACATTGGCGTTGGGCTGGATGCTCGCCGGATTCTGCCGCTTTTGCTCGGCGATACTCGACGGCGCCATCACGCGCTTCAACATCACATCGATCGCGATCGAATTCGCAACCGGCACGCTGATCGCGCTACCGCACCTCGGACGCTTGTGAGTCGAACCGCGCCGCATACGCTTCAAGCGGCAATCGAAGCCCGTTCGTGAGATACGCGACCGTGTGATAGAAACCGGCGAGCAGGATCAGCTCCAAAATCTGTTCGCCCGAAAACTCAAGATCAAGCGCGCCCCAAAGCCCATCGCTGATCGTCGAAGTGTCGTGCAGTTCGTCGGCAAGTCGAACGATCAGCCTTTCGCGCGCCGTCCAGACGTCGCTTACGCCGGCCGACACCGTCGCCGCAACCTGTGCCTTCGAGAACCCGGCGCGCTCCGCAAACAGCGCGATGTGCACGCCCCACTCATACTCCGAGCCTGCGCGAGCGCATGTCCGATCAATCATGATCTCGCGCTCCCGCAACGGCAGCGGCCCCTTGTCCAAAAGTCCCGCCGCCATGAACCGTGAAAACGCCCGCTCGCTGCGCGCCAATGTCGTGAACAGTATCAGTGGCGGCACGCCCGGCGGCATGAGGCGCTCGAACGTCGTCCGCACGGCTTCGGTAAACGGCGGTTCTGCCGGCTCGATACGCGGTTTGGTCATGGGAAATCCTCTCGTGCTACAGTTTTTGTAGCACGACGCGTATTGCCGTGCTACACATTTTGTAGCATCATGCCGCGATGGCACGAACGCCCAAACCGGGAACCCCCGCCCGCGGCACGACGACCGGCCGCCCGATCATGGTCTTGCTCGACCTGCTCGGCCGCCGCTGGGCGATGCGCGTGATTTGGGAACTGCACAAGAAGCCGCTCACCTTCCGCGAGTTGCAAGCGGCCTGCGGCGGCATCAGCCCGACGATCCTGAACACACGCGTCGCCGAACTCCGTGAGGCCGATATCGTCGCGCAAGACGGCGCGGGCTACTCACTCACGGCCGAAGGCCAACGCCTGCTCAAAGAACTGCTCGGCCTACACGAATGGGCCGAGCGCTGGGCGAAGCGGAAGACCTAAGCCGCCTCTGCCTTCCCTGGCACATAGGCAAGGCTTGGCGCTAGCCAGCGTTCAGCTTCTGCGAGCGTCATGCCTTTGCGCTTGGCGTAGTCCTCGACCTGATCGCGATCAATTCGGCCGACCCCAAAATAGACCGACTCCGGATGGCTGAAATAAAGCCCGCTCACCGACGAGCCCGGCATCATCGCAAAGCTCTCGGTCAATTCCATACCTGCGGTCTTGCCGGCATCGAGAATGCGGAACAGCGTGCCCTTCTCCGTATGCTCGGGTTGGGCCGGATAGCCCGGCGCCGGGCGGATGCCGCGATACTTCTCTGCAATCAGTTCTTCGTTCGTGAACTTCTCGTCGCGCGCATACCCCCACAACTCGCGACGCACGCGCTCGTGCGTGTATTCGGCAAGCGCCTCGGCCAACCGGTCGGCAAGTGCCTTGAACAAGATACCGTCATAATCGTCGTGTGCCGCCTTGAACACGCGGCTACGCTCCACCTCGCCGTGGCCGGTCGTCACCGCAAAGCCGCCTATGAAGTCGGCAACGCCCGTTTCCTTTGGCGCAACGAAATCGGCAAGGGCCAAATTCGGGCGCCCGTCGTCGCGCTTCATCTGCTGGCGCAGCGTATGGAATACCGCGAGCCGCCGCGTCCGCTCTGCGTCTTCATAGATCTCGATGTCGTCAAAGCCGACGCTGTTCGCCGGCCAGAACCCGACGGCCGCACGAGCCGTCAGCCACTGCTCGTCGGCGATCCGCTTCAGCATGTTCTGCGCGTCCGCAAAGAGTCCTCGCGCGGTCGGTCCGAACTTGTCGTCATCGAGGATCAACGGATAGGAGCCAACGAGCTCCCACGTGCGGAAAAACGGCGTCCAGTCGATGTACTTCGCAATCGTGCGCAAATCGATCTTGTCGAACGCCTTCACACCGAGGAACCGCGGCACCGGCGGCACGTAAGCCTGCCAATCCACCTTCAACCGGTTCGCCCGAGCTTCGGCAAGCGACTGCCGGCGTTCCGGCGCTTTACCCCTCGCATAGGTAGCTGCAATCTTTGCGTACTCGACCCTGGTCGCATCGACGAATGCGCCGCGCTGCTCCTTCGAGAGCAGACTGGACGCCACGCCGACCGCGCGGCTCGCGTCGGTCACATAGACCGTGGCACCGCGTTTGTAATTCGGCTCGATCTTGACCGCTGTATGCACCTTCGACGTCGTAGCGCCGCCGATGAGGAGCGGAATATCGAACCCTGCCCGTTCCATCTCCGCCGCCACGTGGCACATCTCGTCGAGCGACGGCGTGATCAGTCCGGACAGTCCGATGATGTCCGCCTTCTCCGCGCGCGCCGCCTCGATGATCTTCGCGGCCGGCACCATGACGCCAAGATCGACGACATCGTAGTTGTTGCACTGAAGCACGACGCCCACAATATTCTTGCCGATGTCGTGCACATCGCCTTTGACCGTCGCCATGACGATCTTACCCTTGGCCGCGCGTGCCGTGCCGGCTGCATCCTTCTCGGCATCCATGAACGGAATTAGATAGCCGACGGCCTTCTTCATCACGCGCGCCGACTTCACAACCTGCGGCAGAAACATCTTCCCCGCCCCGAACAGATCGCCGACGACGTTCATGCCCGCCATCAGGGGGCCCTCGATCACGTCAAGCGGTCGCTTGGCCCTGGCTCGCGCTTCTTCGGTATCCGCGACCACGAATTCGTCGATCCCGTGCACCAAGGCGTACTTCAGCCGCTCCTCAACCGGGGTCTCGCGCCAAGCGAGCGTCTCTTCGACCTTGGCCTCGCCGCTGTTCTTGTACCGGCCGGCGACATCGAGAAGTCGCTCCGTCGAGTCAGGGCGCCGGTTCAGCAGGACGTCTTCGACCGCGTCGCGCAATTCGCCGGGCATGTCTTCATAGACCGTGAGCTGCCCTGCGTTCACGATCCCCATGCTCATGCCAGCTTTGATCGCATGGTAGAGAAAGGCTGAATGCATAGCCTCGCGCACGGGCTCGTTCCCACGAAACGCGAACGAGATGTTCGACACGCCGCCCGACACATGCACGTGTGGCAACTCTTTGCGGATGCGCGCAGCAGCCTCGATGAACGCCTTGCCGTAGTCGTTGTGCTCCTCGATGCCGGTCGCGACCGCGAAAATATTCGGGTCGAAGATAATGTCTTCCGGCGCAAAGCCGACCTTGTTCACCAGCACGTCATAGGAGCGTTTGCAGATCTCGAACTTGCGATCGGCCGTATCGGCCTGCCCCTTCTCGTCGAACGCCATGACGACCACGGCCGCACCATAGCGCTTGCATTTCTCAGCATGCTCGATGAACGCCGCTTCGCCCTCTTTGAGCGAGATCGAGTTCACGACCGGCTTGCCCTGCACGCACTTCAAGCCGGCTTCGATCACCGACCACTTCGAGGAGTCGATCATCACCGGCACGCGCGCGATGTCGGGCTCCGCCGCGATCAGATTGAGAAAGCGCACCATCGCCTTCTCGCTGTCGAGCAATCCTTCGTCCATGTTGACGTCGATGATCTGCGCGCCGTTCTCGACCTGGCCTTGCGCAATGTCCAGCGCCTCGTCGTACTTGCCATCTGTGACCAGCTTGCGGAACTTCGCCGACCCGGTGACGTTCGTACGTTCGCCCACGTTCACGAAGTTCGTTTGCGCCGTCAGTGTGAACGGCTCAAGCCCCGAAAGCCGCATCTGCCGCTCGAGTGTCGGCACCTGGCGGGGGCGATGCCGCGCGACCGAAGCTGCGATCGCCTTGATGTGCTTCGGCGACACCCCGCAACACCCGCCAACAATGTTGAGAAGCCCGGCTTCCGCAAACTCGCCCAGCACGCCCGCCATGTACTCCGGTGAGTCGTCGTAACCGCCGAACGCGTTCGGCAACCCCGCATTTGGATGCGTCGACACCATCGTGTCGGCAACGCGCGAAAGATCGGCCACATACTGCCGCAAATCGGCCGCCCCAAGCGCACAGTTCAGACCGACGGCGAATGGCTTCGTATGCCGGATCGAGTGCCAGAATGCTTCCGTCGTCTGTCCGGTCAGTGTGCGGCCGGACTTGTCTGTGATCGTGCCGGAAAACCAAATCGGCACGCGAAAGCCCGTATCGTCGAACACAAGCTCCGCCGCAAAGCCCGCCGCCTTCGCATTCAGCGTGTCGAAGATCGTCTCCACGATCAGCGCATCGACACCGCCCTCGACCAGCGCCGCTATCTGCTCGCGATAAGCCGCAACCAACTCATCGAACGTGATCGCGCGATAGCCCGGATCGTTGACGTCGGGCGACAGCGATGCCGTCTTGTTTGTCGGCCCCACGGAGCCGACGACCCAGCGTGGGCGGTCCGCAGTCGAGAACCTGTCCGCGCTCGCCCGCGCCACCCGCGCGGCCGCAACGTTGATCTCAGCGCTCAAGTGCTCGCAGCCATAATCCGCCTGGCTGATCTTCTGCGCATTGAACGTATTCGTCTGGATGATGTCCGAACCCGCGTCCAGAAACGCGTCATGGATGTCGCGCAACACTTCAGGCTTCGTGATCGCCAAGAGATCGTGGTTGCCTTTAAGGTCATGCGTAAAGTTCGCAAACCGGCTCCCGCGGTAATCCTCCTCGGTGAGCTTGTAGGTCTGGATCATCGCGCCTTTGGCGCCGTCCAAAAGCAAAATGCGCTCGCGCGCAGCGTCAATGAGCGCCTTGAAGCGCTTCGTTCTGTCTTGAGTGTTCATACCGTTGTCGCCGGGGCTTGCGCACGCACGCCCAGTAAGTGGCAGATCGCAAACGTCAGATCCGCCTGGTTCAATGTGTAAAAGTGGAACGTGTCAAAGCCGTGCCGGCGCAATTTCTCGACCTGCTCGGCCGCGACCGTCGCCGCAATCAACTTGCGCGTCTCAAGAT
The DNA here is from genome assembly GCA_902826695.1 of uncultured Alphaproteobacteria bacterium. Lineage (GTDB taxonomy): Bacteria > Pseudomonadota > Alphaproteobacteria > Micropepsales > Micropepsaceae > SZUA-430. The sequence continues at coordinate 219,600 of CADEFU010000005.1, forward strand.
CGTCGTCGAGGCCTTCGAACTTGCGCGCAAGCGACTCCGGGATCGAAGCCCCGCACCGCTTCGCCATCCGCACGACGCCCTTGAAGTTCGTGGCCGGCATTATGCCCGGCACGATCGGCACACGCACGCCTTCGCGATAGGCGCGGTCGGCAAACCTCAACACAACATCTGTGTCGTACACGAATTGCGTAATCGCGCGCGTCGCTCCCGCGTCGATCTTAGCTCTTAAAAGAGCATAGTCGTGCTCGACCGATGGCGAGTCCGGATGCCGTTCCGGATAGGCCGACACGCTGATTTCGAACGGCCAGATCTCCCGTATCCCGCGGATCAAGTCAGGGGTGGACTCATACCCGCCTTGTACTTGCGAGTAAGGCCCCGGCTCCGGCATATCGCCACGCAGCGCCACAATGTGGCGCACACCCGAACGCAAGTAATCCCGCACGATCTCGTCAACCGCCTCGCGCGAGGATCCGACGCACGTCAAATGCGCGGCCGGCTTTAGTTGCGTTTCCCTCAGCATCCGCTTGATCGTCGAGTGCGTGCGCTCACGTGTAGATCCACCGGCACCATACGTCACCGACACGAACGCCGGATTGAGCGGCGCCAGCCGCCCGATCGAACGCCAGAGCTGCTGCTCCATCTCTTCGTTGCGCGGCGGGAAGAATTCAAATGATACGGCAAGAGCCATCAGGCAGCCTCCGCCGTCTTACGCCGCGGAATGGCAGGTGCCACGGCCAGCCAAACGACGACCGTCAACCCCGACGCCCCACGTGGCGGAAACGCCCGTGTGACCGAGAGCGACAGCCCGCTCGCTTTGCACCACTGCGAAACTTCCTTGTCCGCAAACCCCAGGCGACGGTGCTGGTGCTCGTCGCGCAAGAACTCAAGCGCATGGGGCGCAAAATCCACGATTACAAGCTTGCCGCCTGGTTTCAGGACACGCGCGGCTTCGACAACAGCCGACGACGGATCCTCAAGATAGTGGAGCACCTGATGCAGTGTGATCAGATCGAAACTCCGCTCCGCGTACGGCAGCTGAAACAAATCGCCTCGTCGCACCTGCACGTGCGGCAGCGCGGCGCGTTCAATGCGCGCCCGCGCGAGCGACAGCATCTCGCCGTTCAAATCGATTCCGACAGCCCGCGTCGCCCGCGGCGACACAAGTTCGAGGATGCGCCCCGTTCCAGTTCCTAAGTCCAGATAGGCCGGCACTTGCGATGTCCCGATCAGATCGAGCACCGCGCCTTCGACTTGTTCTTCAGGAATGTGCAAAGCACGAAGCCGATCCCACTCGGTCGCGTTAAGAGCAAAATACGCCTGCGCCGCATCCTGCCGCTGCTTGCGCACGCTCTCGAGCCGCTCAAGATCGCGTTTCAACACGGTGTCGTTCCAAGGCAAAAGTTCCGCAAGCTTCTGCGCGATCTCCCGCGCGGGCCCCGCTTCGGCGAGCCGGTAGAACACCCAGCTGCCTTCCTTGATCCGCTCGATCAGCCCCGCCTCGCACATCAGTTTCAGGTGTCGGCTGACCCGCGGCTGGCTCTGACGGAGGATTTGCGTGACCTCCGTCACAGTTAACTCCGCTCGCGTGAAAAGCGCGAGCAGCCGCAACCGCGTGGATTCTGCGGTTGCTTTCAGGCCAGCCAGAATCTGTTCCAAATCCGCCATGGACGACCTCCAGAGCGCATATAAACATATGTTTATATGATTTGACACCACCAACTTCTTGTTGTGGGACGCACTGTCATTCCCGACAGAATTGCAACACTGCAGGGCATTTAGGTTCCTTACGGGATCGTAACCTTATGCTGCCAACATCATGTATCGTATAAGCAATTGGTCAGATGCTGGAGACTATGCCGGTTGGCGGTCGCAGGTCTGATCACTGGGTTGGGGGCAAGACCGCGTGAGGCGATGCACGCAGACCTCGATTGAAGAGTTGGTGAAAGGGTAGCAAGCGCATGAGCGCGGTGCGTAGCATATTGTTGGCAGTGACTGCGGGCGCGGTAGCGTTCCCGAGCACTCAAGCATTCGCAGAAGAGACGGCGCCCACGGCGCCGCCGGCAACGACTGTCACAACGCAGCAAGTCGCTGCGGACGACACGAACGATCCGTTCGAAGGATCGAACCGGTTCTTCTTCGACGTGAACCAGGTGCTGGACGACGTCCTGCTGCGCCCCGTTTCGGTCGCGTACCGCGCCGTGATGCCGGACTTTGCGCGCGACGGCGTTCGCAACTTCATGAACAACCTGAACTCACCTGTAATCTTCGCCAACGACCTATTGCAGGGTGAAGGCGACCGCGCCGGCGACACGCTGGTGCGCTTCGGCATTAATTCGACGATCGGCCTCGGCGGTCTGATCGATGTGGCCAAGGAAGTCGGCTACGGCTACCACGACGAAGATTTTGGCCAGACGTTGGCTGTGTGGGGCGTTGACGAAGGTCCGTATCTGTACCTTTTGTTGATGGGCCCCTCGAGCGCTCGCGATTTCACCGGATTCGTGGTGGATCGCGGCTTTGACCCTCTCACTTACGTCAACTGGGGCGATGACGACCTGGAATATGTTCCGGTCGCCAGAACAGTCCTGAATGTGATCGATTTACGTTCACGGAACATTGAAACGCTGGACGATATCGAGCGTTCGTCGGTTGACTATTACGCCTCGATCCGTAGCCTTTACCGCCAATCCCGCGCGGATGCTATTCGCAACGGCGCTCCTTCCGAGGACCTGCCGGACTTCGACTCTGGTGGCGGCGTCACTTCCCCGTCAACAATTAGCCCAGATTCGAGTGCACAATAGCACTGTACGGATTTGTTTTGGCTGATTTGGCCGCGCCTAACCGCGCGCAAGGGAATAGGAAACTATGGGTTCGTTCGTGTTCGCTCGCCGTGCCTTGATCTCCGCTATCTTCGGCGTTGTGGCGTTCGCCTCTGCCGGTCCGGCTTTGGCTGACCGCGATGCGGAAACGTTCGCTCAAGGTCTGATCGACCGTGGCGTCGGCATTCTCCGCAACAGCGCCGACCCGCAGCGCCGCGCAAAGTTCCGTGAGTTCATTCTTGCCTATGCCGACGCGCGCAAGACCGCGATGTTCACGCTTGGCAACTACCGCCGCAGCGCGAGCGACGGCGACATCGAAGCGTTCGTCAAAGCGTTCACCGACTTCGCAACCGCCGTCTACGAATCCCGCCTCGACCAGTACAAGGGCCAAACGCTCAAGGTCACCGGCTCGATCGACAACAAACCCGGCGATGTCACCGTCAACATGGTTGTCGTTGATCCCGGCGTCCGTGATCCGCTGCGCGTTGCATTCCGCTTGCTGGGCGCCAACGGCGCCTACCGCTTCGTCGACGTGCAAGTCGCTGGAATCTGGCTTTCCGTCGAACAGCGGGATCAGTTCGCAAGCTACCTGTCTCAGAACGGCGGCAGCGTTCCCAAACTCACCGCACACCTGAACTCGCAAGCTCGCTCGATCTTGGCTAGTTCCGGCCGCTAAAAGTGTAAGTCAGGACTGATGAAAGCCCCGCCCTAACCGGCGGGGCTTTCTTATTCAGCGAATTCCGCTGTCGCAATCGATCTCAATGCGCACGATCTGGCGCGCGGGCACAACGACGTCCGCCGCCCGACAATGCGGCAGCACGGCTTGCACCTCGACCGAAACGCTGTACGTCCCCGGAGCAACGTCGGTCCAGAACTCGCCCTTGTCATCCGTCGTGACACGGGAAACAACGTCACCGCGGCGGCCGGTAACGACAACCTTCGCACCTTTGTAGATTCCATCGCAGGGCACACCCTCGCGGCACACCGGCATGATCGGCCCGAGCTTGACGACGCCCGCAATCACGCCCGCGTCTGGGATTCCATGCCCGCCCCCGCCGCTCTCAACGCCGCATCCGGCAGTCGCCAAGGCCACCACACCAGGCACAAGCCAAAGAGCCTCGTTGCGCATTTCGACCCTGTCAGCGAACGAGCTTCTTGTATTTGATCCGATGCGGCACCATCGCATCGTTGCCAAGCCGGCGCTTTCGGTCGGCCTCGTAGTCCTGATAGTTGCCCTCGAACCACTCAACATGGCTGTCGCCCTCGAAGGCCAGCATATGGGTCGCGATGCGGTCTAGAAACCAGCGGTCGTGGCTGATCACCATCACGCAGCCTGCAAACTCTGTGAGCGCATCCTCGAGCGCGCGAAGCGTCTCAACGTCAAGATCGTTCGTCGGTTCGTCGAGCAGCAACAGGTTGCAGTGCGACTTCAACATCTTCGCCAAGTGCACACGGTTTCGCTCACCGCCCGACAGCTGCCCCACCTTCTTCTGCTGATCGAGGCCGCGGAAGTTGAACGCCGAAACATACGCCCGGCTCTGCATTTGCCGCTTGCCCAGCTCAAGTATATCGAGCCCGCCCGATATCTCTTCCCAAACCGTCTTCTTCGCGTCCAACGTATCGCGCGACTGGTCGACATAACCCATGACCACGGTGTCGCCGACCTTCAGCGCACCTGAATCCGGCTTCTCCTGCCCGGTCAGCATGCGGAACAAGGTCGTCTTACCGGCACCGTTCGGCCCGATCACACCAACAATCCCGCCGGGCGGCAATTTGAAGTTCAAATCGTCGATCAGCAGCCTGTCGCCATAGGCCTTGTTCAGACCGTTGGCCTCGATCACGGCGGATCCGAGCCGCGGCCCCGGCGGAATGATGATCTGCGCCTCGCCGCTGCGCTGCGTATTCGCCTGCGCCAGCAAATCCTCATATGCCCGGATACGCGCCTTGGACTTCGCCTGCCGCGCCTTCGGACTGGCCGCGATCCATTCGCGTTCGCGCACCAGCGTCTTGAGCCGCGCCTCCTCGCCCTTGGCCTCGACGGCCATGCGCTTTTCTTTCTGCTCCAACCACTGGGAATAGTTACCTTCGTACGGAATCCCCTGCCCTCGGTCGAGTTCCAGAATCCATCCTGTTACGTTGTCGAGGAAGTAGCGATCGTGCGTCACCAACACGACCGTGCCCTTGTACTCCTTCAAGTGGTGCTCAAGCCAAGCGACGGACTCAGCGTCCAAGTGGTTCGTCGGCTCGTCAAGAAGCAGCAAGTCCGGCGCCTCCAGCAGCAACCGGCAAAGCGCCACGCGCCGCTTCTCACCGCCCGAGAGCTTCGACACATCCGCATCCCCTGGCGGACATCTCAGCGCATCCAGCGCTTGCTCGATCTGACTGTCCAAGTCCCAAAGGCCCTGAGCGTCGATCTGGTCTTGAAGCTTCGCCATCTCTTCGGCGGTTTCGTCGGTGTAATTCGCCGCGATTTCGTTGTAGCGATCGACCAGTGCCTTTTTCTTCGCGACCGCGATCATCACGTTGCCCATGACGTCTTTCGACGTATCGAGCTGCGGCTCCTGCGACAGGTAACCGACCCGCGCACCTTCGGCAGCCCACGCCTCGCCAGTGAACTCCTTCTCGATCCCGGCCATGATCTTCAGCAGGGTCGACTTACCCGCACCGTTCAACCCGATGACGCCGATCTTCACACCCGGAAGAAAGGATAACCAAATATCCTTCAGAACCTGCTTGCCGCCGGGATAGATCTTCCCCAGCTGCTTCATCACATACACGTACTGATAGGAGGCCATGGGGGAGCGCCGTTCCTCGGAAAAGACTGCGTTGTGCCGGAATTGGGCCGCGTTCTAGAGCAGCTGCCGCTATCCCGCAAGCCGCGACAAAACCCCTCGCACCTTGTTGCGCCAGCCGGCGGTTCACAAGTAAGATGCACGGGAGAGAGCCCAACCAAATGATTGCAAAGGAAGTTCCCGCCTCCATCACAGGGCTGGGTCGGATAGGCACACGCGGCGAGTCCGGCTTGCACCCGGTTTATGAATCGCTCGCGTGCTTCAGCTGTGCTGCACGCAAGAGCGATATTTGCGGCGGACTCGACAACAACGAAATTCGAGAACTCGCTTCGAGTTCGCATCGCGTCCAATTGAGACCCGGCGAAACGCTCGTTTGGGACGGCGACGCTGCGCAGTACGCCTACGTGATTACCCGTGGAGCACTGCGGGCACAAAAGGCGAGCGACGATGGCCGGCGCCAGATTCTCGACTTCCTATTCGCCGGACAGTTCATCGGCATACCATCGGGCACCACGTACTCATTCGACGCTGAGGCGTTAACCGATGCCGAAGTGTGCCGCTTCGATCGACGCAAACTCGAAGAGCTGATGGCGAAGTATCCGGCGGTCGAAAAAGGCTACCGCGCCGGTACCGCCCGCCAACTCGAAACGGCCTACGATCACGCTTACTCGCTCGGCCGCCGGTCGGCGATGGAACGCGTCGCGGCTTTCTTGCTCGATCTTCACGCGTCGAGCTGTCCCAAAACCACGACGGGCACGCTGAAGCTTCCAATGACCCGCAGCGATATCGCCGACTTCTTGGGCCTGACTTTGGAAACGGTCAGTCGTGCATTCAGCCGCGTTAAGAGCTTAGGCGTCATCCGCCTACCATCCGCCCATGAGGTGGAAATCCGCGACATCGAGCGATTGAAGGCACTTGCAGCCACCCGCAGCTTGTGAACACCTTGTCCCTCACCGTACGAGCCGCCGCAAAGGGACGCGATGAGTTACGTAAGACGCACACTAGGTAAGAGCGAGCGCGTCCTGTTCACGACAGGATATCACTGGCTCTATTGGCTCGGTGTGATCCTACTGCTCGTAGGCCCCCTCGTCGCGGTCCCGCTTTCGACGTCAAACGATAAAGCGCGCATCTTCCTTGCCGTGCTCGCGATCGTTCCGTTCGCCTACGGCATCTACCGCCTCGTCCACGGTTGGGCGCTCGAGATCGCCGTCACCAGCGACCGCTTCGTGAAGAAGTCTGGTCTCGTCTCAATCAAGACCGAAGAAGTCAGCCTCGACAAGATCGAAGAGGTCAGCATCGAGGAGTCGATCGCCGGCCGCATCTTTGGCTACGGCACGCTCCACGTGCATGGCACCGGCGCCGGCAAAATCCGCGTCGTTCTGGTCAAAGACCCAATCAACCTGCGCCGCGAAATCCAAACGGCGCGCGAGCAACTCAAAGTGAAGGGCGAGCAGTAGACCGCCCCTACCACGTCGCTTTCAACGTCGCAAAGCCTGCAACCGCGCTCTCGCCCGCCTGCCCAGCGACGTCTTGCTGATAGATGGCGCTCGCTTGCATTGAAAGGCCGTCGCCAAGCGTCGCCGTGTAGCCGACCTCGTAGTCGGTCTCTGGCCGTGACGCCAAATCGACGACTTCGTTCGAATAGAGAATGTCGCGCTCTTCGGTCACCCCGGTCGATGCAGTGATCACAGCCGACCCGCGCGTGATATGCAGCGGCCGCGTGATCGCGAATCCGATCGTGTCACCCTCGCCAAACACGCCACGCTTCGAAAGCGCCAAACCATAGGCCTCCGACTCGATGTCCGAGAGGCTCTGGAACAAGCTACCGGCCGACGGCGCCGCCTCGGTATGCCCGCGGCTCCAAGAGCCGCTCATGACCCAGTCGTCGCCCAAGCTGAACCGCGTTCCAAACCCAATCGACGTCGTCTCCGCCGAAGCGGTGAGCGCGAGCGCGCCCTGCTCAAACGTACCAAGCAAGCTGTTGTCTTCTCGCGTGCGCACGGCGGTAAACCCAGCCACACCCCACGACGCAAATCGCCAACTGCCGACGAGCGCGGTGTTTTCCGCCGACCGAAGATGGCTCCGGTCCTGCGCGAGATAGCTCAGCGCCTCTTCTGCGTTCAGCACGCCATCCGCGAACCGCGCGTCTTCGTCGCTCGTGCGCGCATGCGCGACGCCGAGCGTCAAGCCGCCACCAACAGCGACCTGACCGGCCGCAAACGTCGCGCCATCGGTCAACCCAAGGAACGGCGAATTCATCGCTGTCGCTGACATGAACAACCCGTCGTAAGCCTCGCTGGCCGCGAGGTCGAGTATGTTCAACCGCCCACTCAGCGATGCATCGCGCCCAACCGTGACCGACGCATTCTCGCTAAGCCGCGCCGTCATCACGACGTCGCTCAACACTGTGCCTGGCGTACCCGCGGCGCCCGCAAAGGCAACCGCATTCGGCGACGCATCCGAGACAAGCCCCGATACGCTGAAGCTCTCGCCCACAAACGCCACACTCCGGAACTGCCCATCGTCAGCCAGCAAATTGCCGAAGCTGAGTGCGCCGTTGCTGATCGCACGCGACAGGTCCGTCCGGTAGTCGCGGCCAAAGCTGTCGAAGAAGACCAGGTCCTTCATGATCGACGAACTGTGCAACCCCGCTGCGAGAATGCCCGACACGCCCGCCCCGCCAACACTCCCTGTGCCAGCATAGCTCGACGTTGACGCCCCCGAGATAGCAACAGACTGCGCCCCCAGCGGCGCGAGCGCGGCCTGCAGGTTGACGAGCCCGCGTCCATAGATCGCGTCCACACCCGACGCCCCAAGATCGGTCGCCGACTGCAGCAAAATGCTCACTACTTGTTGAGGTGTCAGATAAGGCGAGGCCGCCAGCACGCGCGCTGCCACGCCCGAAACATAAGGCGTTGCCATCGATGTCCCCGACATCGATGCGTAGCCGCCGCCCGGATACGTCGAATAGATCGACTGCCCCGGCGCGACCAGGAAGACGTCTTTGAAGCATCTCGTGACGCCGCTGACAGCGACGCAGCCGCCGTTGCCTGGCGTCTGCGAAAAGCTCGAGATCGAGTTCTGCGCGTTCACCGAGCCGACGATGATCATGCTGCCAACGATGCCGGCTTGCGTCGCATAGGCTGCCGGATAGCCGGGCGACAACGCGTTGCCTCCGTTGCCCGCGGCAGCGACGATCACAGACGTCGTGGCCGCCTGCCGCAGTGGAGCGAGCAGCGTTGTTGAGGCTGAGTCACCGCCGAGGCTGAGATTGATGACGCGCGCGCCTCTCGATGCCGCGTAACTGATCCCACTTGCGACCGCTGAATAGGAACCGCTCCCGTTTGCGTCGAGCACTTTCACCGGCAACAGCAGTGCGTTGGGCGCAACACCCGTGTTGCCCACGCCGTTTGCGGCAGCACCGACGATACCCGCGACGTGCGTTCCGTGCCCGTTGTTGTCGTCACCCTGCGCTGCAAGACCTGGGCAGGCTGCGGCCGTACCAAAACAAGCACCACCTGCCGCGATGCGTCCCACAAACTCCGGATGATCAAGATCGATCCCAGTGTCCACGATCCCAACGATGATCGAGCCCGCCGACGGTCCTGGAGGAGGAGGCGGAGGGGGCGGAGGGGGCGGTGGCGGCGTCCGGCGCGGCTTGCGTGCAGCCGTCGCCTGCACCTCACCCGCAGCACTCACGTCACGCGAGTCGATGCCATACACCCACTCGGTCGACGACTCGGCATATGCCGCGAAAGGAAGCGCGCTCACGCCCAAGGCGAGCATCGCAAGACGACCAGAAAGAGACATGGGGACACCTGAATTGCCCCCCATATTGGCAACCCACCCCCTAACGCCCGGTTGTCGCTCTACAGGACAATTTGAATAGATTTGTTCGCGGGTGAGGAATCCCAAGGGCACTTCGCTCACGTCGCAAGCGAAGGCTGGTGGGCCCGGTAGGACTTGAACCTACGACCAGACCGTTATGAGCGGCCCGCTCTAACCAACTGAGCTACAGGCCCCTTGCCAGGGCGGCCCGCTATAGCAAACCCGGGAGCCGCGACGAAGCCCTCACTTTTGTGATCGCCCATTCACCTGCGGGCAAGCTGTGGGGGAGGTTTGTCGCAGGCGCGGGCCTTTGTTTCGCCCGGATCGGCTCAGATATCATCACCGTCAAGTTCGCCCACCCCCCAAAGGGATCAACACAATGAACATTCGTGCGATTGCGCTCGGCTCCGGCCTCGTTATTGTCGCGGCCCTCGCGGCCGCCGCCTTGATAGGACCACGTTCCAGCATGTCAGCCTCTGATACCGCGCTGCCGCGGATCGTCAGCGTCTCCGGCCTCGGCGAGGTCAAATCGCGCCCCGACATGGCCACGATATCGACCGGCGTCGTGAGTGAGGCCGTATCGGCCAAGGATGCGCTCGCCAAGAACAACGCCGCAATGGCTGCCGTTATCGCCGCCTTGAAGAATGCGGGCGTCAGCGAAGACGACATCCAAACGTCGGGCTTCTCCGTGTCGCCGAAGTACCCGCCCTACCCCGCGCCGCAACGCGTCGTCGGCTACACCGTTTCCAACCAGGTGACGGCACAAGTAAAGACATTGAAGAACTTGGGGCCGATCCTCGACACGCTCGTGCAGTCTGGCTCGAACCAGATCAGCGGCATCACATTCGGTATCGACGAGCCGAAGAAGGTGCTCGACGAAGCCCGCAAGAAAGCCGTCGCCGACGCTCGCGCCAAGGCTGAACTTTACGCCGAGGCCGCAGGCGCCTCGCTTGGCCGCGTCGTCCAAATATCTGAGTCGAGCGCCATCACCCCGCCGATGCCTATGATGCGCATGGCGGCGCAAGCGGAAGCGGCGGACGCCTCTGTTCCCATCGCTGCCGGTCAACAAACGGTGAGCGCCTCGGTCTCAATAACCTATGAAATTCAATAGACTGGCTTGAGACAAACTGGCTGAGGCCCGCGGTCACTTTCACATGTCACAATTGTGAGCGGAAACACGGGCGGGACCCACTATGGTCCCGCTCATTCACTTAGGATCGAAACGAGCGGGATGCGGAAACTCCATTGGATCGTCTGGGCAGGGTCAGTACTTGCCTGCGCAATCGCCGCGATCACGTCCGCAACCGCCGGCTTCGGTCAGGGCGACCTCATCCCGCGCAAAGTCCTGTTCGGCAACCCCGAACGCACCGCACCCTACCTCAGTCCTGATGGCAAGCGCATCGCCTTCACCGCCGCCGTCGATGGCGTCATGAACCTCTGGGTCGCGCCGGCAGGCGACATGGCGGCTGCCCGCCCCGTGACACAAGAAAAGCGCCGCCCGATCATGACGTATTTTTGGGCGCGCAACGGCAACTACCTGCTCTACATGCAAGACCAAGGCGGCAATGAGAACTTTCATCTTTATGCCGTTGATCTTTCGACCAACACCACGCGTGACCTGACACCGCACAAAAACGTGCGTGCCGAGATCATTGCGGATTCCTATGCCCGCCCGGACGAGTTGCTCGTCGGCTTAAACAACCGCGACCCGCGTTGGCACGACGTGTGGCTGATCAACATAGTGACCGGCGAAGCGACGCTCGTCCTCAAGAATGAAGGCTTTGCAACAACACTTGCCGACGACACGCTGACCGTTCGCCTTGCGTCAAAGTCACGCCCCGACGGCGGGCAAGACTACCTGCGCCTTGACGGCGCCGAATGGAAGCCGTTCACGACTGTTCCCGGTGATGACTCCCTGACGACAGAGCCCCTCTTCTTCGACGAAGACGCGTCTTCGATCTACATGATCGATAGCCGGGGTCGCGATAAAAGCGCGTTGACGAGAACCGATCTCGAAACCGCGAAGAGCACGGTGATTGCCACCGCCAGCAAGGCCGACATTGCCTACGTCATCAAGAATCCCGTCACGCATGAAATCCTTGCTTACGCCTCAGAGTACGAGCGGATGGAATGGAAAGCGCTCGATTCCAGCTTCAACAACGACATCGAGTTTCTCGACAAGCAAGTCTCCGGCCATTGGTCGCCGCTCAGCCAGTCGAAAGACGGCAACCGTTGGACGCTTTGGATCGACAATCCGGGCGAGCCGATCCGCTTCGCGCTCTATGAGCGGAATAAGCGCACGCTGAAGTCATTGTTCGCCGCACGCCCAAACCTCGAAGGCGCCCCGCTGCCCAAGTGGCACGCTCGCACAATCAAAGCCCGCGACGGCTTGGAACTCGTCAGCTATCTCACCCTGCCCAAAGGAAGCGACGCCAACGGCGACGGCGTCCCGGACAAGCCGCTCCCGCTTGTTCTCAATGTTCACGGCGGCCCTTGGGGGCGCGATAGCTTCTCGTATAGCCCTTCGAATGCTTGGCTCGCCAACCGCGGCTACGCCGTTCTCGCCGTGAACTTCCGCGGTTCGACCGGATTCGGCAAATCCTTCGTCAACGCCGGTGACAAGGAATGGGCCGGCAAGATGCACACCGATCTGATCGACGCCGTCGATTGGACAATCAAAGAGCGCATCGCTCAGAAGGACAAAGTCGCGATCTACGGCGCCTCTTACGGCGGCTATGCCGCGCTGGTCGGCCTAACCTACACCCCGGACAAGTTCGCCTGTGGCGTCAGCATCGCCGGCCCTTCTAGCCTGCAAACGCTTCTCGCGAACATCCCGCCCTATTGGACCTCGATGCTCGACACGTTCAAGCGTCGCGTCGGCGATCCAAGCACGGCCGAAGGGAAGAAACTTCTAAAGGATCGTTCGCCGCTGTTCCGCGCGGACAAGATCAAACGCCCGCTGCTGATCGCTCAGGGCTCCAACGACCCGCGCGTGAAACAGACTGAAGGTAGCCAGATCGTGCGCGCCATGACGCGCAAAGGCTTACCCGGCACCTACGTCCTCTATTCCGACGAAGGCCACGGCTTTGCCAGGCCGGAAAACCGCCTCTCGTTCTTTGCCATCTCTGAGGCCTTCCTCGCGCAGTGTCTGGGCGGCCGTGCTGAGCCGATTGGCCGGGATTTCAGCGGCTCTTCGGTTGCCGTTCCCGCTGGCAAGCAGCACATTCGCGGCCTGAAAGAGGCTCTCGCCCACCCCTGACAATTTCGGCATAATCCCCGGGGCCAACCGGGAGACCGTCCGCATGCGCCTTCTAACGATCGGTGTGGCCGTTGTTGCCAGCGCCACCGCAACCTTCCTCGCCATCGCGCAACAGAATCCGAACACCTTGCCGGCAAGACCCGCGTCGATGCTGCGTCCCGATGCGAAGCTAATGCCGATCGATTGGGCAGAGGTACGCGAGGCCGTAAAGAACCAGCGCCTTCAGCGTGCGGCAAACTTGAAGATGGCCATCGCCGCAAACGCACCACGACCCTCGCTCCCGTTGCTGCTCCCGATCGAACAGCGCATTGCCGCGGCAAAGGTCAACGTGTTCCCAAAGCCCGACGCCTACGCGGCCTCGATGCGTATGGACGACATCACAATTGAAATCCATGGCGAACGCCGCGCGATCGTTCTCGCGAAAGAGGATCCACTCGCCCGCATCTCCCGACCAAAACTGCGCATGAACATCGCCGGTGCCACAGTGCCGCTCGCGATCGACAAGACCGAAGGCGGCTTCGATGTCACGTTCAGCCGCTTCGGCGGCGCCTACCTCGTCGCGATCGAATGCAAGAACCCCGAGACCGATGAGCGATGTACCAAGCCCGACTTCATTAAGGCATTAGTCGAGCGCATGGCGCTTGCGGGATCGGAGCAACCTTGATGCGCGGCTTCCTCATCATCATCGTCATCGCGATCCTCGCGTTTCTCGCCTGGGCGTTCTTCGGACAATGCGGCGGCAAGCTGCCGTGCACGATCGATCAAGTCTTTCCGCCGGCCGATCAGCCTGAGCCAACGCCATCGCCCGACCCGACGCCGGATCCAACACCCGATCCAATGCCAGACCCTACCCCCGACCCAACGCCAGACCCGACGCCAGATCCGACCCCAGACCCGACGGAGCCACCAAAGGATCCGAATGGCAACACGTTCTTGTTTGAGCCGCCGGGCAAGCTGCTCCCGAACTCCGGGTCGGGCGTTGAAACGGAAACCATATACGCGCCCGGCATGCGCTACCCAACTGAGGTGGCGCCGTCATTTCCGAACAGCCAAGTCTACATGAAGGGCGGCTACCTGGGTCCCGCCGGCGGCCAGTGCGACGCCAGCAACTACGTCTACCCATGGCGCGACAACTTCTGCGAAAAGCGTAGCTGGGATACGGCCATCTGCCCCGGTGCGAAGGGCCACCAAGGCCAAGACATCCGCCCGGCCACCTGCAAGAAAGGCATCCATTGGGCCGTGGCCGCCGAGGCTGGCCAGATCACCAACATCGGAAGCTACACGATCACCCTGCTCGGTGAGAGCGGCGTCCGCTATCGCTATCTGCACCTGAAAATGGATCAGTTAGTGATCGCCCTCGGTGACACTGTTACGCGCGGCCAACGCATCGGCTACGTGTCGGACGACTTTGGTGGCTCCTCGACGACAATTCACCTGCACTTCGAAATCAAAGCGGCGATCGCCTTGCCGGATGGAACGACGCAAATCAGCTTCGCGCCGCCGTACACATCCTTGGTCGACGCCTACAAGCGCCTCCTTGCAGGAACGCCCTAGAGTTCGACGACCTGGGCCCGGAGCGTTGACGCTCCGGGCTGCTCTCGCCAGTGCTTGTTGTTCAAAACTTGCCCCTCGAGCCGGACTCGAGTAACCGCCGTCAAATCAAGCTCCGAATAGAGCCACATCGGCTCGTTCATCGAACCCAGCGCAACCACGCCGTTGTCCGGAAAGCCCAAATCAGGTGGCCCGAACACGCCGGCCGCACCCACGTTGCTGTCAACCGCGGGCGACCAAGGCGCCTCGCCCACGGTCGGTGACTGAATGACGTAGCATTGGTTCTCGAGCGCACGCGCCTGCGCTGCAACGCGCACGCGAAAGTAACCGGCAATCGAATCCGTGCAGCTCGGCACCAGAATCATTGCAGCCCCCGCCTCGCTCATCGCGCGCGAAATCAGCGGAAACTCAGCGTCATAGCAAAGCGCGATCCCAAACGTGCCGATGCGCGAGTCGAATACCATGATGTCGCGTCCACCCTGTATCTTCCACCGCTCACGCTCGAAGCGCGTCATGATCAACTTGCGCTGCTCGCGGATACGCCCCTTCGGCGACATCACGCGTGCAACGTTGTAAGCCACCCCGTCCGCTCCGCGTTCCGGCAGGCTAGACGCCACGATATGCACCTGATGCTGCTCGGCCAGCTCCGCATGCAGCGCGTCGATGCTGCCCCGCAGCCCTCCAATGAAGTCGATCGAAGCCTGCAAATCGCCCCAAACTTCCGGCGCAAACGACCGTGCGAGTTCCATCGCACCGTACTCCGGAAACACGAGCAACTGCGCGCTCCCATCCACGGCGTCTGCAACCCAGCGCGAAATCTTTTCGGCATAGGCGTCCCACGACGCAACCGCATCGATCGGATACTGCGCGGCCGCGACACGCACTTTCATGAGAGCCTCTTCATCCAAAATTGCATCGCGTTAAGCGATTCGCCGGGAGCGCCGATTTCCTTCCAGCTGATATGACAAATCAAGCCCGGCTGCGCCCCATACCCGCGCTTCTCCCAAAACCTGTCCAACGGCTCGTAGCCTTCCGGCCGCGCAGGATGATCCATCGCACGAACGACGGCGCAAAACGTCGCAACTTGCGCGCCGCACGCACGCGCATGCGCCTCGCGCTCTTCGAAGAACCTCACGCCAATCCCATGCCCGCGATAGCCACGCCTGAGCACCGACTCGCCGAAATAGAAGAAACGAGAAAGGTCGCGCTCTCGCGCCCGAAACGGCGCCGTGATGTCGTCCATCTGCGTCTCAAGGGGCGCCGCAGTTGATGCACCAACGACATCGTCCCCATCGAACGCTGCAACAATCAACGCGTTGGGGGACGCGGCAAAGGCCGAAAGGTACTTGCGCTCATAGTCGAGATTACCGTCGTAGAGATACGGAAACGCCTCGAACACCTCGATCCGAAGCCGCGCCACATCGCCCAAATGCTCGGTCAGCCGCGCGCCTGTCAGCCGCTCAAGGCGAACGCTCATCCGCCGACCTGCGCCAACCACACTTTGAGATTGTAGTGCGTCGTAACCCGCGTGATTTTGCCGTTGCTCACCTCAAAGAACGCACCCGCGGGCAGCACGTAAGTCTGGCCCTTCGCCGGCGGCAAGCCTTCATCCGTGGCGAGATACTTTCCATGTACGGTGAACTCCGCCGCCGCCCGCGCGCCATCGACGCTCGACAAAATGACGATGTCCCTCAACTCTTCGCGATAGCACCGATCCATGTGCGCAAGAAAATTGGAGAAGTGCCCCTTACCTCCATGCCGCCCGCCTTGATTGACGTCGTGCACAACATCATCGGCAAGGCACGAAACCATCCCGGCCCAATCGCGCGCGTTGAACGCCGCATAGTAACGCCGGATCAGATCTTCAGTCTGCTGACGCATAGTATCCCCTAACCCACAGCGATAAACGTACCGCTCTCTCGATCCAAAACGTCGAGCCGCCCGTCAAAGATGTTGAACAGCGCACCCGAAAGCTTCAACTCACCTGCCCCCACCGCCTCCGCGACAAACGGAAACGTCATCAACCGGTCGAGCGAAACTCGAATCGATGCGTACTCCACGGCCGCCTGCGCGTCCGATCCCGCCCGCGCCTTCGCATCGTCGAGCAGCGCCACCCAATTGTTCACGAACAAGCCGTCTTGCGATCTCTCGGCCAGCGCCGCCGCCACCCCGCCGCAACGCGCATGACCCAGCACGATCATGTGCTTGACCTTCAGATACTTGACCGCGAACTCAATGGCCGTACTCGTCCCCTGCAGCCCGTCACCCGCACGAAACGGCGGCACCAGATTGGCCACATTGCGAACGACGAACATCTGCCCCGGATCGGCATCGAAGATCGCAACAGGATCGACCCGGCTGTCGCAGCATGAGATCACGCAGACGGGCGGCTGCTGCCCGTCATGGAGCGCACGATAAAGCGCAGCCCGCTCTTGCCAATGGCGAGCGCGAAACCTGCGATACCCGTCGAGAAGAGAGTCCATGCGACTGCATAAGTCGCAAAACGCCGCTTGCCAAGCGCTGAAAATCAGTCGTCCGAATTCTTGGCTTTTTTCTTCTTCTTGGCCTTCTCGATGCAGACATCTTCGTCTTCGTTGTCCGCGTCGTCGCAATCAATGTCCTCATCATCGTCATCCGAGGACCCCGCGACGGCATCGACAGCGCCCGCGGCGACGTCAACCGTGGTGCTAACCACCGTCGACGTAACACTGACGGCCGTATCGACAACGGCAATAGCCGCGCAGCCGTTAAGCCCGACGACCAAAAGGGCAAGAACAACAACCGCAGCACAGCGCATGAAACGACCTTTCGAGTGGGGTGACGGCAGTGAACATCCGCAGCCAGGGCCGGTCAACCGCCCACAGATGGTTACGCCTCCGATTCCGTCAACCGCCATGGCGGATATCGCCGGTTGCGCCCCGCATGAAACAAGCAAACAAGATTCCCGGCCGGATCGCGCAGGTAGGCTTCCCGCCACAACCACCGCTGGTCGACCGGGTCCGCCTCGAAGGTGAGGCCTTTCGCTTTTAGCCGCGCAACCAACCCGTCCAGATCATCATCCTCGAAGTAGATCAGCGTCTCGCTCACACCCTTCGCCGTCGGCTCAAGATGCAGCGAGAATGTGGACTCCCCATCCGGACACTCCAGGCGCGCATAATCTTCGCTGCGCACGATCAGCTTCAGCCCGAGTGTCTCGTAAAACGCGATCGACCGATCGAGGTCGCGCGCCGACACCATCACCTGATTGAGCCGCATTCCCTTGTCTCTCTCCGTTAACCGAAACCATACACCGAACGAACCTTTGACGGCACAATTTCAGCTGCGTATGAGCGGACCATGGCCGCCACCCAGTCCCTCTTCGCAACACAAATCTACAACGCCCCGCTCGGCGGCAAAGGTGTCGCGCGCCTCAATCAGGACCTGGAACGCGCCTGCCTTTCGATTGCGCGCGATGACAAGGCAGGCCAAGCCTGGTCGCGCGAGCACGCCTATCGCGGCTTCACGTCCTACGCCTCGCTGAACGACCTGACGATCCGGGCCCCTGAGTTCGCCGACCTCGAAAGCCGCCTGCGCCCCCACGTCGCGCGCTTCGCCAAGGCCCTACACTTCGATCTCGGCGCTGCGAAACTCAGGCTCGACAGCATCTGGATCAATGTCTTGAAACCAGGCGGCACGCACAGCGGCCACATCCACCCGTCAAGCGTTATCAGCGGTACGTACTATGTGACGGTCCCCAAAGGGGCGAGCGCCCTCAAATTCGAAGACCCACGCCTCGGTTTCATGATGGCCGCCCCGCGCAAGAAGGAAACCGCGCCGCGCGAAGCGCAGCCGTTCGTCTACATCACGCCCTCAGCGGGCTCACTCGTTCTTTTCGAAAGCTGGCTCCGCCACGAGGTCCCGCCAAACACAGCGCGCCAGAACCGCATCAGCGTCAGCTTCAACTACGCCTAGTGCTCACGGCCGCATGAAAGCGTAATCCGTATCGGGATCCACGTTTTCCGCGGCCCCCAGCAACTCGGCACGGACATCCGCAACACTGCGCCGTTCAAGCATCGACGAGATCACGAGCGAAAGCAGATTCCGCGCTACCGCATCGGCGTCTTGCCCCTGCGTCTTCGCCGCCGCCATCGCCGCTGCGAAGTGGGCACGCGCAATCTCACCAGCCGTCATCAAACACCTCCGGAACCGCAGACGAGCGAGATCATCGCGGGCCGCAGCCTCCCTCGCTTTGACTCAAGTCAGAAGCAAGAGGCCCTCCCGGCATCCACCGGAGCCGCCGCCTTTGTGACACCGTCAACCCCCTTGCCAGCCAGCGCCACAGCCCCATAGTCACCCTCTTCTGAGGGGAGAGACAGGCCGGAATGCAACAACGCCAGCACGCCGAAACCCGCCATGTGTCGAACGGCGCTCTCCACCTTTACGGACTACCGAACGTAGCGCTGTCCGTCGTGCACCTGCCAACCGCCGTCTACGTCACCGGCTTCTATTCGCAGAACTTGGGACTGAGCCTTGGTGCGATCGGCCTCATCATCCTGCTCTCGCGCATCACCGATGTCTTCACAGACCCGATCGTCGGCATCATGAGCGACCGCTGGCGCACCAAGTGGGGCCGGCGCAAACCTTGGATCGTGGCGGGTATTCCGCTGATGGTGCTGACGGTATGGTTGCTCTTCGTGCCGCCGGCCGCCGTGTTCGAAGCGGGCCAGGGCTGGGGCCTCGGCTACCTCGCCGCAATCCTCATCCTTTACTACCTCTCGAACACCTTTATCGACCTTCCCTACAAAGCCTGGGGCGCGGACCTCTCGCCGAACTATCGCGAGCGCTCCCTCGTCACCGGCTTTCGCGAAAGCTACGGCTTCGTAGGCCTCATCCTTGTACTCGCGATTCCCGTCGTCATGACGATGTACGGCTGGAACAAGCTCGCAGACTGGGTCTTCGCGATCGCTGTCGCGACAGCAGTGTTGCTGCCGCTGCTGTTCCTGCCCGCGCTCTTCGGCGTGAAGGAGGCTGACGCGGAGACCAAGCTGCGCCCTGAAATAACCTGGTCGCGCGGGTTGAAAATCATCTGGCGCAACGGCCCGTTCATGCGCCTAGTCTGGGTGGGCTTATTCCTCATTACCACGACGTCGATGACGGCAGCCCTGTCGCTGCTCTTCGTCACCCACGCGATGGGTCAGCCGAAGTTCTTCCCCGTCTTCGTGATGTTCTACTATCTGGCAAGCGTCGGCGGCATCCCGATCTGGATGGCGATCTCGAAGCGGCTCGGCAAACATAAGGCGACCGCGCTCGCGATCTTCTGGCTCTCGCTGTGGAGCGTACCGATCCCGTTCGTCGCCGCCGACCAGTTCTGGATCTTCTTTGCGCTGATGATGCTGAAAGGCTCCGCCGTCGGCGCACTCTATTTCATCCCGGCCTCCATGGCCGCCGACGTCATCGACATCGACACGCTCAGAACCGGCGAACAGCGCACCGGCCTCTACTTCGCGATGTGGGGCATGGTTTTGAAAGGCGCAGCCGGCATTGGCACGGCAGTGGCGACTGCGGGGGCCGGCTACTTCGGCTTCGACCCAACCTGCGCCTCCCCGGCGCTGCCGCGCGAAGCCGCAACCTGCACAAACTCGGCGGACTCGATCTTTGCGCTGGCGAATTTCTACTCGATCATCCCGGCCGTGGTCGCCATGACCGCTGTACCGCTGCTCTGGCGCTACCCCGTCACCGAAGAACGCCAAAGACGCCTACGCGCCCAAATCGCCAGACGCAACGGCCAGCCGCCGCAAGCCGTCACGGTCGGCGACGTGGCCTAAAGCGGCTTAGTTGTCCAGGAAGCTTCTGAGCTTCCGGCTCCGGCTCGGGTGCTTCAGCTTGCGGAGCGCCTTCGCCTCGATCTGGCGGATACGTTCGCGCGTGACCGAGAACTGCTGACCCACTTCTTCGAGCGTGTGGTCGGTGTTCATGCCGATACCGAAGCGCATGCGCAGGACGCGCTCTTCACGCGGCGTGAGCGAGGCCAGAACGCGCGTCGTCGTCTCGCGCAGGTTCGACTGGATCGCGGCGTCGATCGGCAGCACCGCGTTCGTGTCCGGAATGAAATCGCCGAGATGCGAATCTTCCTCGTCGCCAATCGGCGTTTCGAGCGAGATCGGCTCCTTCGCGATCTTCAAGACCTTGCGCACCTTTTCCAAAGGCATCGCCAGCTTCTCGGCGAGTTCTTCGGGCGTCGGTTCGCGGCCGATTTCGTGCAGCATCTGGCGCGACGTGCGAACCAGCTTATTGATCGTCTCGATCATGTGGACCGGGATGCGGATCGTGCGCGCCTGATCGGCGATCGAACGCGTAATCGCCTGCCGGATCCACCACGTCGCATAGGTCGAGAACTTGTAGCCGCGCCGGTATTCGAACTTATCGACGGCCTTCATGAGGCCGATATTGCCCTCCTGAATGAGGTCCAGGAACTGCAAGCCGCGGTTCGTGTACTTCTTCGCGATCGAGATCACGAGACGCAGGTTCGCCTCGACCATCTCCTTCTTCGCTTGCCGGGCTTCGCGTTCGCCCTTTTGCACCGTGCGAACGATACGCTTGAACTCGGTAATCGGCTGACGCATTTCCTGCGCCAACGTCTGAATCTCGGTCCGCAAGTCGCGCGCACGATCGCGCTCGTCCGCCGCGAACTCCTTCCAGCCGCGACGCGTCAAACGCCCAACGCGGCGGATCCAGTTCGGATCGAGCTCTTCGCCCTCGTACTCTTTCAAGAAGTCTTCGCGGGCAACGCCATGCGATTCAGCCAGCCGCAGCAAGCGCGACTCGATCATGATCATGCGCTTGTTGATCGAGTACATCTGTTCGATCAGCGCCTCGATGCGGTTGTTGTTCAACCTGAGGCTCTTCACGAGATCGATCGTCTCGTTCTTCAGCTTCTTGAAGCGCCGGTCCTGGCTCGTCGAAAGCTCTTCCGACGACAGATGCGCTTCTACCTCTGCGTCCTGCAGCTTGCCGAGCTTCTTATAGAGGTTCGCGATCTCGTCGAACGTCTCCAAGATCTTCGGCTTCAGCGCCGCTTCCATCGCGGCAAGCGACAAGCCGGCTTCGTCCTCCTCCGGCGCCTCTTCCTCGACGCGCGTGGGAGCCTCGACGGCAGTGATATCGTCTGGATCGGCCCTGCGCTCCAACGGCTTTGCCGCCGCCTGAGGCACAACGCGCAACACAGGCTTCGGCGGCACGAACGGCTTCGGTGCCACGAACGGCCTCGGCGCACCAGGCACCGCACCGGCCAAACCTTCCGGCGGCACGACGATGCCGCCCTCGGCGGCCATCGCCTTCGCTTCCGGCCCACCGCCATAGGTCGCTTCGAGGTCGATGATGTCACGAAGCAGGATTTTGCCTTCGTTCAACTCATCGCGCCAAACCATAATGGCTTCAAACGTAAGCGGGCTTTCGCAGAGTGCGCCGATCATCAACTCGCGCCCGGCCTCGATGCGCTTGGCGATTGCGATTTCGCCCTCGCGCGACAGAAGCTCGACCGAGCCCATCTCGCGCAAGTACATGCGCACCGGGTCGTCCGTGCGTTCGACCGCCTCGGTCTCGACCTTCGTGACGGCGGACTCTTCCTGTGCCATTGCGACGGCACCGCCCTCGCCCTCTTCTTCCTTCTCTTCCTGCTCGACGACGTTGATGCCCATGTCGGACAGCATCGACATCGTGTCTTCGATCTGTTCCGACGACACCTGCTCCGACGGCATCACTTTGTTGAGCTCATCAAGCGTGATGAAGCCGCGCTGCTTGGCGCGCGCGATCATCTTCTTGACTGCAGCATCGGTGAGATCGAGCAGCGGATCGCCGCGTTCCTCGGTCTGGCCCTCGCCTTCGCCCTTTTGACCCTTCGCCGGCTTGCCCGGCTGAGCGCCGGGCCGCTGACCCGCTTTCGCGGCAGCCACATTTGTTTTTGTCATTGCTTGTCCGGTTGGGTGAGAGGCGGAGGGTTTACCTGCACCGTTAACATCTGCAGAAGCTGTAACCTTAGGAGGCTTCGGCTTCGGCGGCGGCAGCGGTTTGACCATCGCCTTCAGGATGGATTTGAGGTCTTGAGGCTTCTTCGCTTCAACTTTGGCAGTGGCCTTCGCAGGCGGCTTTGCGCCCTTTTTGTCCGGCTTCTTCGATGTGGTGGCTGTTGCTTTGCGATCTGGCATCTGCGTTTTCGTTCAGGCGTTCTTGGTTTGTGTTTTTCAAAAAGCTTCAAGGCCCGGGCACCAACACGCGTGCAACCGAACCCTCTACCCTAGTGCACTAGAAAGCATCCGGCGGACCTGCTTCCGCTCCAATCGTCGATCTCAGTTCGTCTGTAATCGCGCGAAGTCTCGCCAAGTTCTCGTCGGTCATTTCGCGCCTCAATGCTTCGGCTGCTTGCGCATGCTCTGCTTCAAGCTCGGTCAGCTTCCGGTGCCGCGCGAGCGCATGTTGGAATTCGCGCTGCACGACCGCCTGCGCCGTATCGCGCCGCGTCATGGCCATGGACTTGAGCATCGGCCGCCGCTCCAACCGCTCGCAAACGTCCCCAAGCCCCCTTTGCCTGAGGTGGTCGCGTAAGCCTTGACTGTCAAGGGAATGTCCCAAAGACGCGGCATGTAGGAGTTCGCGTCTAATTTTGTCAAGATTTTCCTCGGAAATCGGCAGGTTTGCGATGGTCTCCGCGTGGTCGTCCAAAAGGAACGGATGGTTCATCACAGCAAGGATTAGAGCCGCGCCCGAGGGCTCGCTGACCGCCCGGGATTCCGCCATCCCCCGCCCTGCCACAGATCGCCGCACGGTCTCTGAAACCGGCGGGGTCCACAGGGGGCGCGCCCCCGGCCGCTCCGGCTTGAAAGGCCCCCGAGGCTGCCGTGGCGTCCAAGGTTCCCGCCGTCCCGACCCGCTCTGGCCCGGCTGCCCCCCGGCAGGCGCAAATAGCGCCCGAAGGCGCTCACGCATTGCCGTGCGGTAATGCTCCCGCACCTTCGGCTCCGCGATCGCATCGATATGCTTCATGAGATCGCGTTCCGACCCCGCCCGCCGCTCCGGCGTCGAGAGGTCAGCATCGCCGATCTCGCGCTGCCACAGCATCTCGCTAAGCGCGACGGACTCATCGAGCACGCTCTGCATCGCGGCGGCACCCTGTGCCCGGATCAGATCATCCGGATCCTGCCCTCCGGGCAGCAACGCAAACTTCAACGACTGCCCCGGCTCAAGCAGCGGAAGGGCAAGATCAATCCCGCGCTGAGCCGCCTTGATCCCCGCCGCATCGCCGTCGAAACACAAGATGGGCTCTGGCGCGATCCGCCACATCATTTGCAGATGCTCTTCCGTGAGCGCCGTGCCAAGCGGGGCCACCGCACCCTCGAAGCCCGCCGCCACGAGCGCGATCACATCGACATACCCCTCGACCGCAACCAGCGTCGCGCCGCCATGCGCTGCCTTGCGCGCCGGTCCGAAGTTGAACAGCACCGCGCTTTTCTTGAAGAGCGGCGTCTCCGGCGAGTTCAGATACTTTGGCTTGCCATCCGGATCGAGCGTCCGCCCGCCGAACGCGATCACCCGCCCCTTCACGTCCATGATCGGGAAAATCACGCGCCCGCGAAACCGATCATAGGGCGTGCCGCCATCGTCCGGTGCGATCAGAAGCCCGGCCTCGACCATCTCCTCGATGCTGACCTCTTTCGCAGCCAGATGCTCCTTCAACGCGGAGCGTGAATCCGGCGCAAAGCCCAGCCGAAACGGCTCGACCGCCGTCCCGCTCAGCTGCCGCCCATCAAGATAAGCCCGCGCCTTGGCGCCGCGCGCACCTTGCAGCTCGCGCTGGAAAAATGCGGCCGCAAGCTCCATCACGTCGTAGAGCGACCGCCGCGCCTGTTCGCGCTCTTCCTCGCGCGCATCGCGCGCCGGCAGCGGCATTCCGGCATCGGTGGCAAGCTTCTCGACGGCTTCGGGGAACGAAAGCCCTTCAGTCTCCATCACGAACGTGATGACGTCGCCATGCACGCCGCAGCCGAAGCAGTGATAGAAGCCCTTCTCCGCGTTCACGTTGAACGACGGTGTCTTCTCGTTGTGAAATGGGCAAAGGCCCAAGTAGCTCCGCCCTCGCCGGACAAGCTTCACCTTCCGCCCGACGACATCTGTCACCCGGACCCGGTCGCGAAGCTCCTCAACAAAGCGTGGGGTGAACCGCATGCTCTCTCAACACTGATCCTGCCCCATCGGCGCGGGGCGGTCGAAATTTCGAGTGGGCTCGAACGCGCGCCCCAATCTTCCCGGTGTCAGCCGCCCGTCAGCACTTCCTTCACCACGACATTCGCCTTCGAGAAATCCATCTTCCCGGCGAACTTGGCTTTGAGTTCGGCCATCACCTTGCCCATGTCCTTCACCGACGCGGCGCCGGTCGCAGCCACAGCCGCCTTGATCGCCGCACGTACTTCGTCGGCAGACATCTGCGCCGGCAGGTAGCTCTCAATGATCGCCTTTTCCTCGCGCTCCTGCGCGGCAAGTTCCGGGCGCCCGTGCTTGTCGTAGGTCTCGATGGACTCCACACGCTGCTTGATCATCTTCTGCAGCAGTCCAAGGATCTCATCCTCACTCGTCGCCTCGCGGCCCAAACCGCGCGCCTCGATGTCCTTCTCCTTCAGCGCAGCCAGGATCAACCGCACGGTTCCGACCCGCCGCTGATCCTTCGCCAGCATGGCCTCCTTCAAGGCCGCATTGAACTTGTCCCGCAACATGGGCGCCTATCCTCAGTTTCTCGTCGCTAAGGGCGGAACATACAGCCGCACTTGGCGCAAAGCCTAACCCTTTGGCCGGAAAACGCGATCTGCCTTGTGGAAGGGCACATCGCAGTTTCTTGACCGCGGCAAACCGGCTCCCATATGGTCCGCCGAATTTGCGGGCACTTCCGCCTCAAGCCCCCGCAAAGCCGCGAACCGACATGACGATGACCACAAGCTCCCGCGAGTTGGGCCCTGCCCGCGCGCGGAAACGAATCACGGGCGCGCTCGTACTCGCCGATGGCACCGTTTTCGAAGGCTTCGGCCTCGGAGCCACCGGCCACGCGGTTGGCGAAGTCTGCTTCAACACCGCGATGACGGGCTATCAGGAAATCCTGACCGACCCCTCCTACGCCGCGCAAATCATCTGCTTCACCTTTCCTCACATCGGCAATGTCGGCACGAACACCGACGACATCGAAACCGTGACACCCGCAGCCCGCGGCCTAATAGTCAAAGCCTCCATCACCGACCCGTCGAACTATCGCAACGTCCAGCACCTCGACATTTGGCTGAAGCGCAACAACATCGTCGCCTTGGGCGGCATCGATACCCGTCGCCTGACCCGCCTGATCCGCGAGAACGGTATGCCGAACGGCGTCATCGCCCACGATGCAACCGGCACGTTCAACATTGACGCCCTGAAGAAGGAAGCAGCGGCGTGGCCTGGCCTCGAAGGCATGGACCTCGCGAAAGACGTGACTGCCCGCCAAATCTGGACGCTCGACGAAAAGCGCTGGGAATGGAACGAGGGCCACAAGGCGCAACGCAAGACGCGCTTCAATGTCGTCGTCATCGACTACGGCGTTAAACGCAACATCCTGCGCTCACTGAGCAGCATCGGCGCTCGCCTAACCGTGGTTCCCGCCGACACCAGCTACGACACCATCGCGCACATGAAGCCCGACGGCGTCGTCCTGTCGAACGGCCCCGGCGACCCCGCCGCGACCGGAGCTTACGCCGGCCCCGTGATCAAGAAACTCGTCGACAGTGGCATCCCAATCTTCGGCATTTGCCTCGGTCACCAAATGCTGGCGCTCGCCCTCGGCGCGAAAACAAAAAAGATGCGCCAAGGCCACCACGGCGCAAACCACCCGGTGAAGGACCTCGCCACCGGCAAAGTCGAAATCGTTTCAATGAACCACGGCTTCACCGTGGACACGGCAACGCTCCCGCGCGGGGTGAAGGAAACCCACATCTCCCTGTTCGACAACACAAACTGCGGTTTGGCACTCGAAGGCCGCCCAGTGTTCTCAGTGCAATATCACCCGGAAGCCTCCCCCGGCCCCCACGACAGCCAGTACCTGTTCGATCGCTTCGCGAAGGCGATGGAGGAGAAGCGGTGATCGACGCCCTCAAAGCCCGCTGGCGCACGCATGTGCAGATGCTCGGCAACTTCAACGCCGAGATCGTGGGTCGCACGTTCGATCGCCTTTGCGCGTCGTATTCCGAGCCACAGCGGCACTACCATACGCTGGCGCATCTGACGCAGCTGTTCGACACGCTTGAAGTGCACGGCGAGGAGATCGGCGACGGCCCGCGCGTCGCGTTCGCGGCCTGGTATCACGACATCGTCTACGACCCGCGCCGCAGCGACAACGAGGCCAAGAGCGCGGAACGCGCGATGAAGGAACTCGACGATCTGGGCGCGGACGGCGCGCTCAGGAGCCACGTCGTGCAACTGATCCTCGCGACCAAGAACCACGCGGCCGGCGGGCGCGACTACGACGACGACATCTTCCTCGACGCCGACTTCTCGATTCTGGGCGCACCCGACGCCGCCTATCGCCAATACGTGAGCGACGTTCGCGCCGAGTACGCACACGTCGACGACACCGGCTGGAAAGCCGGCCGCGGCGCCTTCCTCAAGAAAACCGGCGCCGCGCCGCGCATCTTCCGCACCGGCATCTTCGAAGGCGAATATGCGGAGCAGGCCCGCAAGAACATCGCCTGGGAGCTCAAAGAATTGGAGGGCGCGTCGTGAACGGCGCCCTCCGCAAAGGCTTAGTAGCGGTAACCGACGCCGAAGCCCACGACCACAGGGTTGATGTCGACGTCCGCCGTCGCATTGACGCCGCCCGTGATCGTCACGTCGGTGTTGATGTTGATGTACTTGATGTCGATGTTGGCCGACCAACCGTCGCCGAACGGAATGTTCACGCCCGCCTGCAGCGCAAGACCCCACGAGTCGTCGTAGCTGATGTTAAGTCCCGCCGGCTCATCAACGCCGAAGAACGTCGTGTAGTTGACGCCGACACCGACGTAGGGGCGCATCGCCGGGCCATCCGGATCGAAGTGATATTGCAGCGTCAGCGTCGGCGGCAGCAGCCACGCGCTGCCCAGATCGACGCCGAACGTGTGCGAAACGTCATGCGGTGTAACGGCCGCAATCAGCTCGGCGGCGATATTTTTCGTGAAGAAGTATGTGACGTCGACTTCAGGCACGACCGAGTTGTCGATCAGTACGTCGCCGCCGATCGAGACGTTGGCGCTTTCGTTCGGCGCGACCAACAGCAAGCGCGCACGAACCATCCATGGACTATCTTCGGCGGCACTTGCCGCAAGCGGCAAGGAAATGAACGCGGCCGCGACCGCGCCGGAGAGAAGCATCGACTTCATATCAAGGGCCTTTCGCAAACAAGATCGATCACGCATCGATCACCAAAATCACAAGGTGATCAGCGCTACCGGCCCGCACTTAACGAAACTCTAATTCGTGTTGACGCCGACGCCACAGTCGCAACAGCAACTGGATTCTGAAATGCCAAAGCGTACGGATATCGACACCGTCTTGATCATAGGCGCCGGTCCGATTGTCATCGGTCAAGCGTGCGAGTTCGATTACTCAGGTGTGCAAGCCTGCCGCGCGCTGCGCGCCGAGGGCTATCGCATCATCCTCGTGAACTCGAACCCGGCGACGATCATGACGGACCCGGACCTCGCCGACGCCACCTACATCGAGCCGATCACGCCGGAGTTCGTGGCCAAGATCATCGACCGCGAACGCAAAGCCCATCCGCGTGCACGCATGGCGCTGCTCCCGACGATGGGCGGCCAGACCGCGCTCAACTGCGCGCTCGATCTAGCCAAAGCGGGCACGCTGAAGAAATACGACATCGAGATGATCGGCGCGCAGCCCGAGGCGATCGCGAAAGCCGAGGACCGCCTGCTGTTCCGGCAGGCGATGGAGAAAATCGGCCTAGAATGCCCCCGCTCCCGCGTCGCGACGACGAAGGAAGAAGCGATGGCGGCGCTGGAGCATGTCGGTCTGCCGACGATCATCCGCCCGTCGTTCACGCTCGGCGGCCAAGGCGGCGGCATCGCTTACAACAAAGAGGAATTCGCCGAAATCGTTGAGCGCGGCCTCGACGCCTCGCCCGTGAAGTCGGTCCTGATCGAAGAATCCGTCCTCGGATGGAAAGAGTTCGAGATGGAAGTCGTCCGCGACAAGGCGGACAACTGCATCATCATCTGCTCGATCGAAAACATCGACCCGATGGGCGTCCATACCGGCGACTCGATCACCGTCGCCCCGGCGCTCACGCTGACCGACAAAGAATACCAGATCATGCGCAACGCGAGCATCGCGGTGTTGCGTGAAATCGGCGTCGAAACCGGCGGCTCGAACGTGCAGTTCGCGGTGAACCCGAAAGACGGCCGGCTCGTCGTCATCGAGATGAACCCGCGCGTCTCGCGCTCCTCAGCCTTGGCATCGAAAGCCACCGGCTTCCCGATCGCAAAGGTCGCCGCCAGGCTCGCCGTCGGCTACACGCTCGACGAACTGACGAACGACATCACGAAAGCGACCCCCGCCTCATTCGAGCCCACGCTCGACTACGTCGTGACGAAGATCCCACGCTTTGCATTCGAGAAATTTCCTGGTGCCGAAGTCGTTCTGACGACCTCGATGAAGTCCGTCGGCGAGGCGATGGCAATCGGCCGTACTTTCGCTGAATCGATGCAAAAGGCGTTGCGGTCCCTCGAAACCGGCCTAAGCGGCTTCGACGAAATCGAAATCCCGGGCCTGCGCTCCGGCGATGACAAGAACGCCGTCATCGCGGCGCTCGCGAAAGCGACCCCCGACCGCATCCGTGTCGTCGCGCAAGCGTTCCGCCTGGGCCTCACGGTCAACGAAGTCTTCGCCGCGTCGAAAATCGATCCGTGGTTCCTGGAGCAAATCGAAGACATCGTCAAAACGGAAGAGCGGGTTCGCGAGCACGGCCTTCCCGACGACGAAGACGGCATGCGCGAGTTGAAAGCGATGGGCTTCGCCGACACGCGCCTCGCCAAACTCACCGGCAGACGCGAAAGCGAAGTCGCCGCCGCTCGCCGCCGCCTCGGCGTGACGCCGGTTTTCAAACGCATCGACACATGCGCCGCCGAATTCCGCGCGCTCACGCCTTATATGTACTCGACCTACGAAGCTCCGCTCGCCGGCCGTGTCGAGTGCGAAAGCGAACCGACCGCCCGCAAGAAAGCGGTGATCCTCGGCGGCGGCCCGAACCGCATCGGCCAGGGCATCGAGTTCGACTATTGCTGCTGCCACGCGGCGTTCGCACTGAAAGCAGCAGGGTTCGAGACCATCATGGTCAACTGCAACCCGGAAACCGTCTCGACCGACTATGACACAGCCGACAGGCTCTACTTCGAGCCATTGACCGCCGAAGACGTCGTCGAACTCATCCGCACCGAACAGACGAACGGCGAAGTCGCAGGCGTGATTTGCCAGTTCGGCGGTCAAACGCCTCTGAAACTAGCGGCGGCCCTCGAAGCGGCCAAGATTCCGATCATGGGCACGCAGCCCGACGCAATCGACATCGCCGAAGACCGCAAACGCTTCCAAGCCTTGATCGACAACATCGGCCTGAAGCAGCCGGTGAACCGCACCGCACTAACGACCGACGAAGCCCTGCAAGCCGCCCGCGAAGTCGGCTACCCCGTGGTGATCAGACCGTCCTTCGTGCTGGGCGGCCGCGGCATGACGATCGTGCGCGACGAAGAACACATGAAGGAAACGTTGGCCCAAACCGACGTCTTCAAGATCTCCGGCGACGACCCCGTCCTGATCGACCAATACCTGCGCAGCGCAACCGAAGTGGACGTTGACGCCATCGCGGACGAAGACAGTGTCTTCATTGCCGGCATCATGGAGCACATCGAGGAAGCGGGCGTTCATTCCGGCGACAGCGCTTGCTCGATCCCGCCGTGGTCGTTACGGCCCGAGACGATCGCCGAGCTGAAGCGCCAGACGACCGCGCTCGCGCGCGAACTCAACGTCCTCGGTCTCATGAACATCCAGTTCGCAATCCAAGACGGCGAGATCTACGTTCTCGAGGTGAACCCGCGTGCAAGCCGCACCGTGCCGTTCGTCGCCAAGGCCGTCGGCATCCCTGTCGCCGCGATCGCTTCGCGCGTCATGGCCGGCGAGAAGCTTGCCTCGTTTAAGCTCAAGGACCCCGCTCCGACCCATATCTCCGTCAAGGAGGCTGTGATGCCGTTCGCCCGCTTCCCCGGCGTGGATGTCGTGCTAGGCCCTGAGATGAAGTCCACCGGCGAGGTTATGGGTATCGACGTTTCGTTCGAACGCGCCTTTGCAAAAAGCCAGATCGCGGCAGGTCTGACACTCCCCGATACTGGCACGGTGTTTCTCTCGGTCCGCGACTTTGACAAAGAAAAGGCCGTCGGCCTCGCCCAACGCCTGATCAAACTCGGCTTCAAAATCATCGCGACCGGCGGCACGGCCGACCATTTGCAGAAGCAAGGGGTAGCAGTCACCCGCATCAACAAGGTCTACGAAGGCCGCCCCCACATCGTGGACGCGATGAAGGACGGCAACGTCGATCTCGTCTTCAACACGACGGAAGGCGCGCAAGCGTTGAAGGACTCGATGTCGATCCGCCGCACCGCCTTGATGCAGAAAATCCCCTACTACACCACGGTCGCCGGTTCGCTTGCCGCCACGCAGGCGATCGAGGCTCTTCGCGTGACCTCGCTCGACGTCGCGCCCCTACAAGATTTCGCCCGTTAACACGTTGATTTCAAAAGAAAGAGGCCGGAACTCCGGCCTTGAAATTTCGCCGTATTTCCCTTATGTTCTACCTATGCGCTTGAGGGGGGCCACGCTTCCCCGCGCAGGCTCGAGAAGCCAACGTCTCGCGAGCATTTTGAACCAGTTTTAAGGCCTTGGGCGGTCGCACCACCAAGGCCCTTCGAATTTGTTGTCCCGGTGCGGCGGAAGAGTTGAGCAGAGATTATGGAAAAAATCCCCATGACCGCTCAGGGCTTTCAGGCCCTCGAAACGGAGATCAAGCACCTGAAGTCGGTGGAACGTCCGGCCGTGATCCGGGCGATTTCGGAAGCGCGCGCCCATGGCGACCTTTCCGAAAACGCGGAGTACCACTCCGCGAAAGAACGCCAGAGCTTCATCGAAGGCCGCGTGCTCGAACTCGAGGACAAGCTCTCCCGCGCCCAAGTGATCGACGTCTCCAAACTCTCGGGCAAGGTCGTGAAATTCGGCGCGACAGTGACCGTTGTCGATGAAGACACCGACCAAAAGGCGAAGTACCAGATCGTTGGCGACCTCGAAGCCGACTTCGCAAAAGGCCGCATCTCGCTGTCCTCGCCGCTGGCGCGCGCCCTGATCGGCAAAACCAACGGCGACACGGTTGAAGTGAACACCCCGTCGGGTGGCCGCTCCTACGAGATCACGAAGGTGGAATTCAAATAGACGCTCGATAGCGTGCGGGTTTTTTGAGGGCGGCGGGGTAACCTGTCGCCCTTTTCTACAGCTCTACCGGCACGCCCGGTTCCCGCTTCGAGGCGCGGATGGTGAGCGCTGTCTTCACCGAGGCGACGTTCTTCGCCGCCGTCAGCTTTTCGGTGACAAAGCTCTGCCACTCGCTCAAATCCCGCGCCGCGCACTTGAGCACGAAGTCGATTTCCCCCGACATCATGTAGCACTCGCGCACGATCGCCCATTGCCCGACCTGCGCTTCGAACGCCTTCAAGTCCGGCTCCGCCTGGCTGTTCAACCCCACGAAAGCAAAGGCGGTGACCTCGTAACCCAGAGCCTTTGGATCCAGATCCGCGTGGTAGCCGCGAATGAACCCCTGTTGCTCCAAAGCGCGTACCCGCCGTAAACAAGGCGGCGCCGAGATCTTCGCGCGGTGCGAGAGCTCGACGTTCGTTATCCGGCCCTCAGCCTGGAGCTCGTGGAGGATTCGCCTGTCGATAGTGTCGAGTTTGATCCGCTGCATGATTGTGTCCCGGCAGGATCAGAAAATTGCGTGGAAGCCGTTCTAGCGCGTTCAATTGATGATTTCAGCAATAAAATTTCGAGGTCACGCAACACTGTGAACGGCACCGCGTTAGCAAACGTAACCTGGGCGATCTCCGACGGCCGCGCCGGATTGGCGAGCCAAACCCGCGGCCTTGCCGAAGCGGTCGGCCTGCCCGTTGAGGTTAAGACGGTGCACCCACGCCTGCCGTGGACGCTACTCCCCGTCACACGATGGCCCGCGCCGATGAACGCGCTTGGTGCAGACAGCAGCAAGTTCGAGCCGCCCTGGCCCATGCTCGCGATCGGCTGCGGCTGGCGCTCGATCCCCTACATGCTCGCAATCAAGCGTCTCTCGGAAGGCAAGACGTTCACCGTCCAGCTGCAAGACCCGCGTGTTGACACGAAGCTCTTCGACCTCGTCGTCCCGCCTGAGCACGACCAACTTAGCGGCGCGAATGTCGCAGCGATCATCGGGAGCCCAAATGCGGTTACACGCGCGAAGCTCGACAGCGCCGCTGCGCAATGGCGCGACAGGCTTGAAGTACTCAGACAACCTCGCGTCGCAGTGCTCATCGGTGGCGCATCCAATTCACATCGCTTCGCCGAAGACGACGCGCGCAAACTCGCAGTTCAACTGAAAGACCTCGACGCACGCGGCCACGGCTTGATGATCACGACCTCACGTCGCACCGGCGAAGCGCAAACACGTATCATCCGCGAGACGCTTGCAGATACCAACGCCTTCTTCTGGGACGGCAGCGGAGAAAACCCCTACTTCGGTCTCCTCGCGCTCGCAGACGTCATCCTCGTAACATCAGACTCCACAAACATGGCCATTGAAGCAGCAAGCACCGCAAAGCCCGTCTACATCGTCGCCATCCCGGGCGGCGATTCGAAATTCACCCGCCTGCACAAGCAGCTGGAGCAGCGCGGAATCGCCCGAAAATTCACAGGCGAAATCGCGCAATGGACCTACGAGCCGCTCAACGAAACGGCCCGGGTCGCTAGCCTCATCCGCAACCGAATCGGCCTAGAATCCCGGTAAACCCTGCGTGACCGTAGGCCCAAGCCTTGCGGCCCCCTAAAGCGCGTCCCTATATGGGGGCGGAGGATCCCTCACAAAATGACCCAAACCACTCACGTCAAAGTGCTGATCGTTGGTTCCGGCCCGGCCGGGTACACCGCCGCCATCTATGCAACGCGCGCAATGCTCGAACCGTTGCTCGTTGCCGGCCTCCAACCCGGCGGTCAGCTCACGATCACCACCGACGTAGAGAACTATCCGGGCTTCGCCGAGACGATCCAAGGCCCTTGGCTGATGGAGCAGATGAAGGCGCAAGCCGAACACGTCGGTTGCAAATTCGCCGACGACGTCATCGTCGAAGCCGATCTCAAGTCGCGCCCGTTCCGCCTCAAAGGCGACAGCGGCACGCTCTACACCTGCGACACGCTTATCATCGCGACGGGCGCTCAAGCCCGTTGGCTGGGTCTGCCTTCCGAAGAAGCATTCAAGGGCCACGGCGTCTCCGCCTGTGCCACATGCGACGGCTTCTTCTATCGCGGCAAGGAAGTCGCGATCGTCGGTGGTGGCAACACCGCCGTCGAAGAAGCACTGTTCCTGACGAACTTCGCAAGCAAAGTGACGCTCATCCACCGCCGCAACAGTCTGCGTGCGGAAAAGATGCTCCAGCAGCGTCTGTTCAATCACCCGAAGATCAAAGTGGTTTGGGACTCGGCCATCGACAGCGTCGAGGGCACGACCGATCCAAAGTCCCTCACCACTGTGAAGCTGAAGAACGTCAACACCGGCGCACTCACGGACTTGCCCGCCGACGGCCTTTTCATCGCCATCGGCCACGTGCCAGCGACGGAGTTGTTCAAGGGCCAGGTGGACATGGACGCCGACGGCTACATCAAGACGGCACCCGACTCGACGGCGACCAACGTCCCAGGCGTCTTCGCGGCCGGCGACGTCAAGGATCGTATCTTCCGCCAGGCCGTGACCGCCGCCGGCATGGGCTGCATGGCAGCCCTTGAGGCCGAGAAGTACCTTGCCCACCATCAACAGGTGAAAGAAGCCGCGGAATGAGCATGGACCTCGACCGCTTGCGCGTCTTCCACGCCGTCGCCGCGGCCGGAAGCCTCACGCATGCGGGCGAGCAGCTCGATCTCAGCCAATCGGCCGTGAGCCGCCAAATCAGCGCGCTCGAGGAGGAGCTGAAAGTGCCCCTCTTCCAGCGCCACGCCCGCGGCCTGAACCTCACCGAACAAGGCGCACGCCTCTACGAAACGACCAAGCAGGTCTTCGAAAAGCTCCAGCACGTTGAAGAGCAACTCCTCGACAGCCGCGAAACCGCGCAGGGCGATCTGCGCGTGACGGCGACTGTTGGCATCGGCACCTATTGGCTTGCCCCGCGGCTCAGAAAGTTCACCGAACTCTACCCCGACATGCGCGTGCACCTGAAGCTGCACGACGGCGAACTCGATTTGAGTCAACGCGAAGCCGACATCGCGCTTCGCATGCGCCAGCCGGTGCAAAACGATCTGGTCCAGCGCAAGCTGTTCGACGTCACGTACCACATCTACGGCTCGCCTGATTACATCGCGCGCCGAACGACGCCGGGCTGCGTATCCGACCTCGACACCCACGACGTCATCACCTACGGCGATGCGCCGACCGAATTGTCCAAGGTCAACTGGCTGGCTGACGTCGGTCGCAAACCTGGCCATCCGCGCACGTCCAAAATGTACGTGAACAACATCATCGCGATGGGCAAAGCGATCGAAGCCGGCATCGGCCTCGGCGCCCTTCCCGACTACTTCACGCACGGCAACGAAAAACTCGTGCGCGTGCTTCCGGAAACGCTAGGTCCGAATTACGAGGTCTACCTTTGCTACCCGGAAACCTTGCGTGGCTCGAAACGCGTGACCGTATTCCGCGATTTCCTTGTTTCACAGGCGCGTGACTGGACCTTCTGACATCCTTGAGAATGCGGGTCCGCGCACTTATCTGAATAAGGCCGGAGCGGTTCTCCCCCAGACAATACTCCGGCACCGGGTTGATCCCCTCATCCCGGATTGATCGCCGATGTTCTCCCCCAACGCATCGGCGACAAAGGCGTGACGAGGCCGGGCTGCGGACAACCCCCTGCAGTCCGGCCTTTCCTTATGAGGCGGCCTTGCAGCCTTCTGCCTTCAACACGCGCTTCGTTGACGCCGGAAATTTTGCGAGCGCGGCTGCAGGCCGTATCGGCCGGCGCACCAAATCACCGCTACAGTTCGGGCAACGCCCTTTCAGCACATTCGTCGCGCACGCCTCGCAGAACGTGCACTCGAACGTACATATCCGCGCCTCCGTCGAAAACGGCGGTAAGTCGCGATCGCAGCATTCGCAATTGGGCCTAAGGTCCAACATCAGAAATCCGTTCCTTCGACAAAGAGCCTCACCAGGGCTTCGAACGCGCGCCGATCCTCGGCATCGAACCGTGCAAACTTGGGGCTGTCGAGATCGAGCACGCCCTTGACCTCGCCAGCTTTAATCAGCGGGACCACCAACTCCGAGTTTGACGCGGAATCACACGCGATGTGTCCCGGAAACGCGTGCACATCCGCGACCAGCATCGTCTCGCGGCGCGCCACAGCCGTACCGCATACGCCCTTACCGACCGCAATGCGTACGCACGCAGGCTTGCCCTGAAAAGGCCCAAGCACCAGCTCGCCGCCCTTCATGAAATAGAAACCCGCCCAGTTAAGGTCGGGCACGATCTGCCAAATCAGCGCTGCAAGATTAGCGGTATTCGCAATCAGATCGCGCTCGCCATCAAGAAGCCCGCGCGTCTGCCGCGCGAGCTCCTCGTAAACTTCACTCTTCGTGCCCGAAACCTTCTCGACGGCGAACATCGACGACCCTTACTTGATTCCGCCGCGCGCCTCCTTGCCCCAGAGTTCCTCAAGTCGCGCGTCACGGCCGCAATTGAACCGGTAGAGATTATAGCGCACCGGATTGTTCTTGTAATAGTTCTGGTGGTACGCCTCCGCCGCGTAGAATGGGCCGGCCGCGACGATTTCCGTCACGATTGGCCGCTTGAAGCGCTTCGACGCATCGAGCGCCGCCTTCGACGCCTCTGCAGCGCGCTTCTGCGCGTCGTTCGCATAAAAAATCGCGGTCCGGTACTGATCGCCGAAATCGCAAAACTGCCCTTCCTTCGTGAGCGGATCGACATTTCGCCAGAAGACGTTGAGCAGCTTGTCGTAGCTCACCATCTTCGGGTCGTAGACGATCTTCACGACCTCGGCATGCCCCGTCCCGCCGGACGAGACCTGCTGATACGTCGGATTTGCGGTCCTTCCACCGGTATAGCCCGACGTCGTCGAAAGCACGCCCGGCACCTTGTCGAAGTCCGCCTCGACACACCAAAAACACCCGCCCGCGAAAATCGCGACCTCGGTCCCAGCCTGAACCGGAGGCGCATCCGCCGCCCGCACGCCCAAAACGGTGTCGGCGAACCGCAACCCGAAGACGGCGAGTCCCGCCACGGCCGCAAGCACAAGGACCCGCGCAAACCCAAAAGCTCGCATCACGCCACCGCCGCTTTGAAAGTCATCGCAACACCATTCATGCAATAGCGTTTGCCGGTTGGCGCGGGCCCGTCGTCAAACACGTGACCCAAATGCCCACCGCAGCGTCGGCAATGCACCTCGATCCGCGTCATAAACAAAGTGCTGTCCTCGGAAGTCCCCACGGCGTTCGCCAGCGGTTGCCAAAAGCTTGGCCAGCCCGTCCCGCTGTCGTACTTCGTGGCCGACGAGAACAGCGGCAAATCGCAACCTGCGCAATGAAACGTTCCCTTGCGTTTCTCGCGGTCGAGCGGGCTTGTACCTGCACGCTCCGTTCCATGCTCGCGCAGCACATAGTACTGCGCCGGGGTCAGCAGCCGCTTCCACTCAGCGTCCGTCTTTGTGACCTCGAACGCACCGGATGCCGCCTCCAATGTGCGCATGCCGAACACGGCGGCGATTGCCGCCACCGTTCCGCCGGCCGCCGCCGTACCCAAAAGCGTCCTACGATTGACCATGGAATCCTCCTAAACTCACGGAGGGAGATACGCACGAAAGCCCAAACGGACCAATCACGCCGGCGCGAGGGAGCGTTGATGTGCTCCCTCGCACAGTTTGGCCGAATTAAGCGGCTTCCGCCTGAGCCCGAGTAGCAATTGCGTGCTCTGCGAGCTTTCCGGTCAGTTCCGACAAGTGATCGAACTTGTAGGTAAACGTCGCAGCACCCTGCGTCGCCGACCGGAGTTCGATGATGAAGGTTTGCAACTCGGACTCCGGGATATGCGCCTGCACCGTATCCCAGCCCGGCCACCCTGCCCGCCCATCATAGCCAAGCAGCTGCCCGCGCTTGCCCGTGATGATTTGATTGATGCGCGATGTATGCTCGGCCGGCGTATGCGCCTCGACCGCCATGATCGGCTCGAGCAGCACCGGTGAACAATTCGTCATGCCTTCCGACATGCCTATCTTCGCCGCCATCTGGAATGCCGCATCGCTTGAGTCCACCGAGTGAAAGCTGCCATCGGTCAGCGACACCGACACATCCACGACCGGGAACCCCAACGGCCCCTTGTGAAGATAGTCGCGGATCCCCTTCTCGACCGAAGGAATGAACTGCCGCGGCACCACGCCGCCCGTGATCTCATCGACAAACTCAAACCCGCCGCCGCGCGGAAGCGGCTTGATCTGCAGCACGACGTCGCCGAACTGCCCGTGCCCGCCCGATTGCTTCTTGTGTCGACCGCGTTGCTCGGTCGACTTACGAATCGTCTCGCGATAGCCGACATGCGGCGTGTACGAGGCAAGTTTCAGCCCGAACTTCCGTTCGGTCTTGGCAAGAGCCGTGCGCAAATGCACCTCGCCCTGGCCGAGCAGAACGGCTTCGTGCGTTTCGGCCACATGCTCGAAGACGATCCCCGGATCTTCCTCGCGCAACTTCGCGATCGCGCCCGAAAGCTTCACGTCATCGCTTCGGCTCGCCGCTTTGATCGCAAGCTTGTAGACGAGCGGCAGGGTCTCGCCGCGCTTCAACGCTTTGACGGCCTTCGGTGCCGCAAGCGTGTCGCCCGTTTGCGACCTCTCGAGTCGCCCGATTGCCACAAGGTCACCCGCACCAGCGGCCGGAACTTTGGTCGCCTTGTCGCCCTGCATCGAGAACAAGCCGGACGCACGCTCTTCACCGCCGTCGCTCCGCGTCAGCGTCACGCCATCCTTCAGCACGCCCCGGAACACACGCGCGAGCGAGAGCTTGCCGCCGGCCCCGTGAAACGTCTTCACAATCTGCAGCACAGGATCGTCGCTGCCATTGCTTTCCAACCCTTGACGCGCTGCCGCTTTGGCCACGTCCGGCACCTCATGCCGAAGCGCTTTCAACAACCGCCGGACCCCGTTGTCACCCTCAGCCGAGCCAAGCATCACCGGCACGATCAACCCATCCTGCAACTCCTTCGCCAAATCCGCGAACACCTCATCCCGCGGCGGTTCGACGTCTGAGAGCAGTTCCTCCATCAAGTGATCGTCGTAGTCGGCAAGCTTCTCCAACATCTGATAGCGCGCCTCATGCTCGCGATCCTTCATGTCCGAAGGTATGGCGACCACTTCAGACGCCGCATGCTCGCGATAAATGAACGCCCGCTCGAGTGCTAGATCGACGAACCCGGTGACAATCCCATCCTTCCAAATCGGCACCTGCCGCAACACAAGCGCACGCGCCGATGCCGGCTGCAGCGCCTTCAGCAGATCGCGCACCTGGCCCTGCGCTTTGTCGATCTTGTTGATGAAGAGGTAGTGCGGGATCTGAAGATCAGAAAGCCGCTTCAAGAGCGGCTGTAGCAGGGCGGCTTTGGACGGATCAGGCTCGGCGACCACGATCGCCGCATCGACCCCCGCCAAAGCGTTCATCGTCTCCTGCTGAAACTCGATCGACCCAGGACAGTCGAGAAACGTGAAGTGATCGCCGAGATAGGTCGTCGTAGCGGAGATCACCTCGACGCTCATCATGCGGTCGCGCGCTTCGGGCGACGGATCGCTAACGGTGTTCTTCTGCGCCTGGCTACCCTTGCGCGTCACCGCACCGGTCGCCCACAGCATGCTTTCAAGCAGCGTCGTCTTCCCGCCGCCCTGAGGTCCGACCAGAGCCACGCAACGTGGCCCATGTCCTCCCTTTCCTGGTCTGTCTGCCATTGAGGTCGCTCCCATGAAGCCCGGGGGGCGCAAACCACAAAAAGCCACGCCCAACTGTTCCACCGGGCGCCGCTATGGTCACTACCAATCGAGGAGGAGCGCAAGAGGAAAAGCGCTTAACGAACGCTGGCGCTGTGGTTGGACAAACCACAACTCATGCTGCACCTGCGCTGTCGAACGTTGACTCTAAATTACTGCTGCGTCTTGTCGATCCGCGTGTGAATAGCGGGAATTTCCATGACCGCTGCCGAGCCGTACCACCCATAAATCTCATAAGCGAATATGCCTGCCGCCACCGCCGGATCGGTCTTGAGCAGCGCCACGGCGTCGTCACGCTTTGCAATGTTGAAAACGAAGATCCCTCTATAGCTCTGCGCATTCGTCGCCAGCGGCCCCGCAACGATCAGCTTCCCCTCCGCCGTCAGCCGCTTGATATTCGCCATATGGCCCTGGAAAAGCCTCTCCTGCTCACCCTTCGGGAGGTCCCCCGTCGGCCCCGTCTTCAGAATGACGAGCGTGTACATGCGCATGCCGCGCTCGTCCGCCCCAAGCCGATCCGCGAGCGCCGCATCGTAACCGGCCGCGACCGCGATCGGCGCAGCGGCCAACGCCGCCGCCAACAAAACCCAACGCATTAGCCCTTCTCCTTCAGTTCCGGAATGTTTTCGCGCAGCGTCGCCTTCGGTGCCATGAACATCATGGCTTGCATCAGCCCGTTCTTGATCCGCGTGCCCAGGGGCACATTGCCCGTCTCGACCACCGACTTGATGTTGCCGAGAATGCCGACCCAACTCGTCTTGACCGAATCCGCCGTCTTCTTCTGATCGACGAACTGCGAATGCACCACGGTCACCCGCGTCGACCCTGCTGTCTCTTCCAGAGTCCATTCAACGAGCGTCGGCGTCTCGCCGAGCCCTACAAAGCTGAACGTGTGCACGAACCGGCGCGGCGGCACGCACTCCTTCACTTCGCCCAAGATGAACACACGTTTCCCGTCTTCGCTGCGATAGAGCAACCGCGAACCGGGCTTGAAGTCGGTTTCAAGCACCGTGTTGAACATCGGCTTCTGCACGTGTTTGAGCTTTGTAATCTCCGTCCAAACCTCCGCGATCGGCGCTTTAATCTCGATCGTGTGAACTTGCCGTTCTTCCATGTCGCTTCCTCAAGCCTTTCTGTTCTTCTTAGACCGCGTGTCCTGCTTCGCCTCGACCGACCGTTTCAGGCCGACGAGCGCGGAGGCCCAATCACCCTGATACTTTCCCACCCAGCGCTCGTAGATCTGCTGAATGGGCACGGGGTTCAGATGATTGATCCGCGCCCGCCCCTCCGCGAGGACGGTCACAAGTCCCGCGGCACGCAGAAGATTCAAATGCTGCATCACCAAGAACCTGTTCTCGCCCAACGCATCGGCGAGTTCCCCGGTCGTACGGGGCCGCGCACGCAGCACATCCAAAATGCGCCGCCTGTGCGGATTGGCGAGAGCCCGCCAAACATCGTCGAGATCATCATGTGACATTTTCAATACGTAATATATCCATTACATATTGCATCGTCAAGCACCAAAGAAAATCGGCGGCCGCCAGGGGGCGACCGCCGATACAATCAGTCCGATTGGGGGGGGGGGCGAGAGCCCTACTTGCCCATCGCTGGCGCCGGCACGACTTCGACCGGCATACCAAGGCTTTCAAGCTGAGACTTCACCACCGAAGCATCGCCGACCACCACCCACGTGATCTTGTCCGCGCTAAGCTTCGCCCGGCCCGCCGCGTCGATGTCGGAGGCCTTCATCGCCGCATACTTCGCGGGCAGCTGCTCGAAATAATCGTCGGGGCGGTTGAAGTTCAAGATCGTGTTGATCCCGCCGAAGATCGCGCCGCCGGTCTCAAAGCTTCCCGGCAACCGGCGCGTATTGCCGTTGACCGTGCGCACCAACTCTTCCTCTGTTGTACCCTTCGGCCCGAGATAGGCGGTCAGATCGTTGATCAACTCCTTCATCGAGTCGCCCGTACGGTCGCTTTGCACCGGCGCAGTGATGATGAACGGCACGTTCTCGATATTCACATTGAGACCGCTCCGCACGCCATACGACCAACCCTTTGTCTCGCGCAGGTTCATGTTTATGCGCGCAAGGAAGTTGCCGCCGTAAACTTCGTTCGCGGCCTGCAGCGCGACCAGATCGTCGCCACCCTTCGCATCCAACACGAGCCCGCCAAGAATTACCGATTGCGGCGACTTGGGTCGGTCAACGAGGACGATGCGTTTCTTTGCCTTCGGCACCGCAACGTCGAACGACTTCTTACCGGCGCCGCCCGGCGACCCCGTCCAGTTGCCAAAAGACTTCTCGAGCAACGCCGACACGTCGGCAAGCGAAGTGTCGCCGACAACCACAATGCGCGCCGTCTCAGGACGGAACCACGCCTGATGGAGCTTGCTCAGATCGTCGCGCGAAACCTTCGCAACGACGGCCGGATCGCCAAGCCCGCTCGGCGGCACGCCGTACGGATGCTTTTCGCCGTAAAGCAGCGGCATCAACACCCGCGAGCCGATCGTGTTCGGATTGTTGAACTCGGCCGCGATGCGCGACATCTGCTGCCCGCGCAACCGATCGACTTCACCAGCTTCAAACGCTGGATTGCGCACGATGTCGGCTAGCAGGTCGATCGACGGCGCCAGGTTCGGCGTCAGCGCGGACAACGTCACCGCCGTCCGGTCGAGCGAAGCCGCGGTCTGAATGCCCGAGCCAAGCCGTTCGTTCTCCTCCGCGATCTGAATGCTGCTCCGGCTGGTCGTACCCTCCGGCATCAGACTCAGCATCAGGGATTGCGTGCCCAACGCAGACTTGGGATCGGCCGCATAACCCGCATCGAAACTGACCGAGATGATCACGTTCGGCACGGCGCTGCGCTTGGCGAAGATCACCGGGATGCCGTTCGAGAGCTTGCCGCGCTCGATCGACGGGAAGTCGAGTGGCGCAAGCGAACCCACGTCCGGCAACTTCGAGCGATCGATCGCCGATGTCATGCCCATCGGCGCCTCAGACGTAGCATCGAAATAGCAAGCCGGCCCTTTGCCAGCCCCAGTAGACGCACAAGCCGACCGCCAGCCGCCGAGCTTACCACCGTCGAGCGTACGCTCGCCCGGCTTCACGGTCAGCGAATAGACCGGCCGCGACAACCACTTGTTCGCCGCCTTCTGCACGCTCGATGGCGTCACCGCACCGAGCGCCGCCAAGCGCTTCTTGTAGTAGTTGGAGTCATTCGAGAACAGCTCGCCCTGCGCCAGCGCGACGGCCTTGCCGCCAAAGCCGCCGACGGCCTCCATGCCGCGCACGCGCCCGGCAATTGTCGAGACAAGCGAACGATTGACTTCATCCGCCGTCGGACCATCGCGCAGGAACTCAGCGATGACCTCATTCAAACGCTTCGCAACCAGCGCCGTGTCCGTGCCCGGCTTCACATCGGCCGTCACCTCGAACACGCTCGCGTGCTGGAACTCCAGGAAGGACGATGTCACGGCGACCGCGATCTTCTCCTTGCGAACCAGCGCGTTGTCGAGCCGGGAGCTCGCAAGCCCGCCCAGCACCGACGCCGCAACGCTGAGCGAGGGCGCTTCCTTGTCGTTCAAGCCAGGCGCCGTCCAATTCAGATGAATGCGCGTGTTTGCGACGCGATCCGTCATCTCG
Source organism: uncultured Alphaproteobacteria bacterium (assembly GCA_902826695.1). Lineage (GTDB taxonomy): Bacteria > Pseudomonadota > Alphaproteobacteria > Micropepsales > Micropepsaceae > SZUA-430. Next base: position 262,830 of record CADEFU010000005.1, read on the forward strand.
TCGAACTTCGCAGCTTTCAGCGTCGTCACCGGCGCGTTCACCGGCTTCGTCGCGGGACCGCGTGCAATGTCGCCGAAATACTTCTCGACCAGCACCTTCGCCGTCGCCGTATCGATGTCGCCCGCAAGCACGAGCACCGCGTTGTTCGGCCCGTAATTGTCGCGGAACCACTGCTTCACGTCGTCAAGGCTCGCCGCATCGAGGTCTGCCATCGAACCGATCGTCGAGTGATGGTAGGGATGCCCCTGCGGGAACAAATTCTCAAACTGTAAATACTCGACCAACCCGTAGGGCTGATTGTCGCCCTGCCGCTTTTCGTTCTGCACCACGCCGCGCTGGTTATCGAGCTTCTCTTGCGTCACCGCGCCAAGCAGATGTCCCATGCGGTCGCTCTCGAGGAACAGCGCACGCTCCAAAGCGCCCGTCGGCACGTTCTGGAAATAGTTCGTCCGGTCGAGCCACGTCGTCCCGTTGAAGTCAGTCGCGCCCACTTGCTGCAGGGGCTCGAAGTAATCGCCCGGCGCATTCTCCGACCCGTTGAACATCAGATGCTCGAAAAGGTGCGCAAACCCCGTCTTGCCCTTCGGCTCATGCTTCGACCCGACCGCGTACCAGATCGACACCGCCACGACAGGCGCCTTGCGGTCCGTATGCACGATCACGCGCAAGCCATTCTTGAGCGTGAACTTCTCATGCGGAATGTCGACCAACTTCGCGAGTTCGCTCGCAGGTGCCGGCGCGGCCACAGCAACAACCGGCGCCGCAATGAAAAGCGCCAGTGACGCAACAACAGTTCTAAGCATGGGTTCTCCCAACCAACCTTGAATCGGCGGCGACCTTACAGCCTACCCCTACGGCCGAAATACACATTTCTGGGAGAACTCAACTCGCCCCACAGGCGAACCCACCCCCTGGGACACAGCCGGTTGTGTGCTACACTTGCCGCCGAAGCACACCGACTAACGATCACTCAAGGAAAATAGCATGCCGAACGCCGGCATTACGGGCTGGGGAAAATGCCTGCCGCCCGCCGTCCTTTCGAACAACGACATCGCGACCTTTATGGATACGTCCGACGAGTGGATCACCACCCGGACTGGCATCAAGGAACGCCGCATCGCCCATTGCTCGCTGACCGACATGGCCGAGGTCGCCGCGAAACGCGCGCTCGCCTGTGCTGGGATCGAAGGCAAAGATCTTGACCTCATCATTATGGGCACAACGACCCATGACGAGCAGTGCCCGAACCAAGCCTCTGGCGTGCAACGACGCATTCCCGGCGCAGAAGGCTGCGGCGCGATGGACGTGAACACGGCCTGCACCAGCTTCCTCTACGGCCTCTCGACAGCGACGGCGATGATCAAGACCGGCGCGATCAAGAACGCGCTCGTCATCGGCGGCGAACTGATCTCGCCGTTCATGGACTGGAACGACCGCAACGTTGCCGTCCTATTCGGCGACGGCTGCGCCGCTGTCGTCCTGCAAGCCACTGACAATGACGAAGGCGTCCAGATGGAACGTCTGGGCTGCTACGGCGAGTCGCGCGGAATCCTGCAAATCCACGGGATGGGCGGGAACTACGTGCACGCCGACCGCCTCATCGGCGTGACCGAGTGGCAATTCGAGGGCCAAGAGATCTTCAAGAAAGCGGTCAGCGGCATGAGCATGGCGAGCGAAGACGTGCTTCGCCGCGCCGGCAAGACCGCTGCCGACGTCGACATCTGCGTGCCGCACCAGGCCAACCTGCGCATCATCGAATTCGTCGCAAAGAAAGCGGGAATTCCGATGGAAAAGGTCTACGTCAGCGTCGAGCGGTACGGCAACATGTCGGCCGCAACCGTACCCGTCGCGCTTTGCGAAGCGATCGAAGATGGCCGCGTCAAACCTGGCAGCCAACTTCTAATGCCGGCCTTCGGCGGCGGGCTCACATTCTGCGCCCACCTCGTCAAGTGGGGCAACCGCTCGACGCCGCTCGGCAAATCGGACGCCGAGCTCGCACCGCAAACGCGCAGCGCGCTTGAGATCGTTCAGCACTACCGCAAGGCCAAAGGCCACAAGGTGGCGTTCTAGGCCCCGGGTTCGTCGGGTAGCGACCACGCCAACCACAGTGTCGGCAGTGCCATCGCCAGATTGAACACCGACAGCGCGAGCGCGGCCGTCAGAAGATATGCCCCGATTGCGCCCGGATTCATGAACCCCATGCCCGCCGCAACGCCCAAGAACACACCCGGCCAATAGAGCCGCGCGTAGGCGCCGCCGCGATATGCAATCTCGCGCTCGTCGAGATCGCTGCTTCTCAGTTCGGTCATGCCGCGCACGCTGGCGTTCAGACTACCCATCACGATCACGAACGGCACCAGCATTCCAAGCAACACGAAGACGCTGTCCAGCGCCCACGTTAGGAGCGGTGTGGCGACAAGCAGCCCGGCGAAGATCAACACCAGACGCCGGCGCATCAAACGAGGCCGCGCCCAATCGAACTGCGGATCGTTCATCGTGACGCGCAGCGGCTGTGTAAGAGGATTACCGGTCATGTCTCTGTCCTGTCGTGTCATGTGATTCAATCGTCTGCCAGGCCGCGGTCGATCCACGCTAGGATCGTCGACGGCAACGTCCAACCGACAAGAAAGACGCCCCAAAGCAACGCGCTCACTTGCGAATAGCTGAACGAAGAAAGCTTGCCGAGATCGACGAGAAAGCTGAGCACGATGAGGCTCAAGAACACCGCCGCGTTGAAGATGGTGTAGGCGAGGTGATAGGCGCGCAGCCTGACGGCAATCTCACGCTCGTCGAGCGTCTCGTCCGGCGCTTGCCCCCAGCGCCAATGGCGCGACATACGGCTAAGCATCCACACGCCCACCCATGCGGCAATGCCGGCGGTGACAGCCTGGATCGACGGTAGAACCTGGGCGTCGAACACGCCGCTGCTCACCATGACCGCAATCGCCGCGTAGGCGCCGTACACCAAAACCACCAGTGCCCGGCGTGACCCACGTCCCATTTCTTTGCTCGCTGCCGTCATGGTCTCACACCATCAGCGAGCGGAACGCCGGCACACCAACAGTGTCGCCGGAAACGATCGCCATGAGCACCGTCAGGCACAACACGGCAATACCGAGAGTAAGGAACCTATCCATTGATGCCTCCTTTGGCCTTGATCAGTTGCGCGGTCAGCGCCTCGAAGGGCTTCAGCGAAAACACCATCTCGACCGGCAGCTCGAAGTAAGCGGCGATCTTGAGCGCAAGTTCGAGCGAGGGGCTGTAATCGCCCCGTTCGATGTAGCCGACGGTCTGAAAGTTGACCCCGACAGCATCCGCCAAATCCTTGCGCGAGACGTTCCGCTCGGCCCTGAGCACGTTGAGACGATTGTGTATCATCTATTACCCGTTTCGTATCTCGTAACTGACGAGATGTACTGTATATACAACAATAAATTTTGAAGTCAATACGAAATGATGCAGGACCAACACCATCAATTTCTCCCTGATTTCCGCCGATTGGTCGGGGGTACGAGCGCGCAAGTCGCCGCTTCGAGTTCAATTTCGACCTAAGATCGTTCGACACTCGAACCTGCTGAGGTAACCAATGGCACTCCCACTCCTGCGCTACGCCCTGTGGGCGCTTGGCCTAGCAGCCGTCGCAATTGGCCTTTCGATTTTCTTGCTTGGCGCCGACGCAACAGCGCGAGCGTCCGTGAACGTCTTACGTGTCGTGATGCCGGTGGCCGATGACGTAATCGGCCTGGCTGAACCCGACGCAGATAGCGAACTCAGATTCTACGCCGTGTTTTGGATCGCCTACGGCATCACTCTCATCGGCACCGCACGAAACCTACTGGCGACGCTTTGGCGCGTCCCGTGGCTGGCCGGCCTTTTCTTCGCTGGCGGGGTCGGTCGGGTACTCTCATATCTCGCGGTAGGCGCTCCGCACCCGCTGTTCTTGACGCTAATGGTGGTCGAACTCGTATTACCCGCGGTCTTCATAGGCTTCTGGTACTTCGCACGCGCCAAAGCGGCTTAGAGATGGCGCGCCAAGGCGAGTCCGAACGTCAACTTCGCGTGCGCGAATGCGAGCGCGAGCGCCGGCGCCGCCGCCTCGTTCGTGCAGGCTCCTTCACCGTCGCGGCACCGCCGGCCGCAACCGTGCTGGCCGGCCGGCACTTGTCGCAAGTCCCGCAACGCGGCGGCATATCCTCGCCGAAATAGCGGCGGATGAAAACGCTGCGGCACTCGTCCGTCGTCGCATAGGCGGCAACGGTCTTGAGCTTGCGCTCGCCTTCGAAGCGGAACGTCTTCACCTTCGCCACAAGTTCGCGCGCGCCCGACCGGAACGCGGCGAGCGGCACAGCAAGTTTGATCGCACCGTCTTTGCCTTGCGCGATCAACCCGGCATCTTGCAGATCGACGATGAGCGACTCCGCAATGCGCTGCGGTACGCCCGCCGAGACCGCGAGCGTCGCAGCGGTTGGCTTGCGCTTTTCACCCGCCCACGCAACAAGCGCGGCTTCGAGACTCATCAGGTGGCGCACGCTGGGCCGGCTCGACGCCTGCAAAAATTCATGAATCTCGAGATCGGCCGGATCGAACAGCAACACGCAATCGGCCGGATGCCCGTCGCGCCCCGCGCGCCCTGCCTCCTGCACGTAAGCCTCGAGCGAACCGGGCACCTGATAATGCAAGATCGAGCGGATGTTCGGCTTGTCGATCCCCATGCCGAATGCACTGGTCGCGACCATGAGCATGCGCCCCTTGGGCTCCATGAACCGCTTCTGCGCCGTCGCGCGTTCCGAGGGCGACATCTTGCCGTGATAGCGAACGGCGGGAATGCCGACCCGCATCAACACCGCCGCGAGTTGATCCACCATCACCGTTGTCGCGCAATAGATAATGCCGGGCCGCTGCAGGCCCCGGATGAGATCGCCGACGATCGCATTCTTTTGCGGTCCCGGCACGACCTTGGCCGAAAGCCGCAAGTTCTTGCGATGCGGCGGAGCCGTCAGCACCAACGGCGTGCGCAGCGCAAGACGAGCCGCGATGTCGTCCCGCACACGTTGCGTTGCGGTTGCGGTCAGCGCCAGCGCCGGCGGATTGCCGAGCCGCGCCCGCGCCGCGCCCAAGCGCAAATAGGAAGGACGAAAATCATGTCCCCACTCCGACACGCAGTGCGCCTCGTCCACGCACAGAAGCGCGGGCCGCGCCTTCTCGATCAACGGCGCCGTCGCCTTCGATTCGATCGTCTCCGGTGTGGTCAGCACGACAAGCCGCCCGCCTTTGGCGAGCCGCGCCACGGCGGCACGCCGTTCGGCCGCGCTCAAGCCGCTATGCAACGTGATGACAGGAACGCCACGTGCCTTCAGCGCGCGTTCTTGATCGGCCATCAAAGCGATCAGCGGCGACACCACGACCGTCGGCCGCTTCACGATCATCGCCGGCACCTGATAGATCAGCGACTTCCCGAAGCCGGTCGGCAGCGCCACAACCGTGTCGCGCCCGGAAAGCACGGCGGTCATGGCCGCCTCCTGCTCCCGCTGCAGCCGCTTGATGCCAAAGGTCTTGAGCGCCACACGTCGGCATTCGTCCAGCCGCGCATCGCCCGTGCCCCGCACAAACGCTACCGCCCGCTTCAGCCCTTGGCCAATCCGCTTTGCGACTCCGCTCATGACACATCAACTGGCCCATGGCCCAGGCGCGCGCAAGCACGCTGAAGTGGGTGCCGTCCAACGCGTGCAAAGCCGCGGCCAGCGTGAAGAAGGAAAAGCTTCACGTCGCCGCCACAAAAACACACAAAAAACGCGGCGCTTTGCCCCGCTCCCCCCTCGCTTGTTGCCGCTCCGTGGACCCGCTAGGCTCACCTCAGCACGCGCGATCCGCACGGGCTTGAGGGGAATTGGAGGGAACGAATGAATAGAGTTGTAGGTCTGGTGATCGTGCTCGCGCTTGCAGCAGGCGGTTACTATTTTTACACGACCAGGAACGCGGCACCGCCCGCCGATCCGGCAGCGGCAACCGATCCGGCCGTAGCAACCGATCCGGCAGCGGATCCGGCTGCAGCCGCTGATCCCGCGGCGGCCGACCCGGCCGCAGCGGCCGATCCGGCAGCAGCACCGGCTGATCCGGCTGCCGATCCGGCCGCACCTGCGGCACCGGACGCACCGGTACCTCCGCCGCCCCCGCCGGGCGATCCGACGCAACAGTAAGTCGAGCATTTCGATCGACAGAACGACGGCCGGCGCAAAACGCCGGCCGTATGCGTTTTGGAGCAAGCCCATCCTGTCTCCGTATTTCGGCGTCCTTGTTGGCGAACCGTCCAGCCGTTAGGTTCTCGCGAACGTCGCGCGGGACATGGAGTATACGAATGAACAGAACGGTGATTGCGCTGATCGCGCTCGCGCTCGCGGGCGGCGGCGCCTATTGGTACATGACACAGAACAAAGCCGCAGCGCCGGCGGACCCGGCAGCAACGGATCCCGCAGCCGCAACGGCAGAGCCAACAGAAGCAGCAACAGCCGATCCGACCTCACCGGCCGACGCCGCCACGCCACCACCGGAACCAACCGAACCGCCACAGCCGGTACCCGTTCCAGCGCCAGCGCCCCTCCCGCCGCCACCGGGGCCGCCGGGCGATCCGACCCAACAATAGCACGAAGAGACGTGCGGCCGGCCCAAGAGCTGGCCGCACGCTCATTAGCCGCCTTGGCATTAACCGCCGCGCTTGGCATAGCATGCGGCAATGGCCGACAACGCGCTGCCCCGAAAACTCGCCACGATCGTCGCGCTCGATGTCGCGGGCTATTCCGCGCGCACTGAGGCCGACGAAGCAAAGACGACCGCCGAAGTGGCAGCGTTGCGCGCCGTGGTCGAAGCCATAGCAACAAGCCACGGCGGGCGTGTCTTCAACACGGCAGGCGACGGCTTCATGCTGGAGTTTGCCTCAAGCCTCGCCGCGGTTGAGGCGGCTGCCGAACTTGCAGAAACGTGCGAACCGAAAGTCCGCGTCGGCGTGCACCTCGGCGACGTGGTCGTGCAGCCGAACGGCGATCTCCTCGGCCACGGCGTCAACGTCGCGGCGCGCCTGATGGCCAAGAGCGATCCGGGCGGCGCGCTGGTCTCGGCCGCCGTACGCCAGACGATCCGCGGTGCCGCCGCCGATCGTCTCGTCTCGCGCGGCCAAATCCACCTCGACAAGATGGCCGAAACGATCGAGGTCTTCACGATCGGCGCTGCCGCCGCGCCCGCCTCGACCCTGTCGTTCGGCGCGCGTCTGCCGAAGCTGCTCGCGCAGAACTGGAAGCTGATCTCAGCCCTTGGCTTTGCGGCCGTCGCCACGATCACCGCCATCGTCGCCCTCACCGCGCGCACCAGCGGCCCGACACCGACGGACAAGTCGATCGCGGTCCTGCCGTTCGAAAACCGTTCGCAGATCCAAGACGATTCAGAGTACGGCGACTGGCTGTCGGAACTGATCGGCAGTCTGCTGGGCAAGTCGAGCGACCTGACGGTCACCTCCCAAACCTCGGCCTCCGCCTTCAAGGGCAAGGACGTGACGCTGTCCGACATTGCCGAAAAGTTGGGCGTCGCCCTCGTGCTCGAAGGCAGCGTGCGCGGCGTAGGCCAGGACGTCTCCATCAGAGCCGGATTGATCGACGCCGCGACCGGTACGCAGCTTTGGTCCGATACCTACGAGCGGAAGAACGACAACGCACTCGCCGTTCAGAGCGAAGTCGCCGACAAAATCGCCGGCTCCGTCGCCGACACGCTGAAGGTGAAGATCGCGCAAAGCGAGCGCCAAGCTCTCACCCCGGCGACGAAGCCCGAAGCCTTCGAGGCTTACGTCGCGGCAGTGAAGCTCTACCGCACGTCGACGGAAGCGAACGTCCGCAGCGCGCAACAACTGCTGAACAAGGCCGTCGCCCTGGACCCGAACTTCACCGCCGCGTGGGCACTGCTCGCGCGCGTTCACTCGTTCCTCTATTTCAACCGCACCGACGCGACCGAGGGCCGCCGCGCCGCCGCCGAACTCGCGCTCGGCAAAGCGCTCGCGCAAAAGCCCGACCTCGCCGAAGTCATGCTGGCTGATGCCTACTTCGAGTATTGGGTGAAGCGCGACTACGAGGGCGCGCGTGAGCGGTTCGCGAAACTGAGCGAGAAATGGCCCAGCAACGCTGACGTCCTCACCGCGCTTGCCAGCATCACCCGCCGCCAAGGCAAGTGGGACGAGAGCAAAACCTACTTCGAGCGCACGATCGCGATCGATCCGCTTCACGCGGGCCGCCGCCTGTTCTCGGCGAACCTCCTCCTGGCCACGCGCGACTTCGACGGCGCGCGCCGCCAACTCGACGCCGCGCTCGTCTATTGGCCAAGTGCGCCCGAAAGCCTTCCCTTCGTCGCGAAGAAGGCCCTGGCGCACCAAGCTCAGGGCCACCTCGACGAGGCCGGGAAGTTGCTCGCAGGGCTGAGCCCTGCGCCGGACGGCGAACTCGTCGAACCCATCGTCGTCCAGGCGATGCTAAGCCGCCGCCCCGAAACCGCGATCGGTCTGCTCGAAGCGCTGTTGAAGCAAGACGAAGTCGAAGGCTCTATCGGCCGCACGTCGATCGAGCTGAACCTCTATCTGGGCCAACTGCGCCGCCTCGGCGGCGATACGTCGGGCGCGAAAGCCGCCGACCGCAAAGCCCTCGACGAACTCAAAGTCGAACTCGCCAAGCAACCCGACAGCGCCGACATCCATTCCTATCTCGCGCTCGCCTATGCCGGCCTTGGCGACCGCGCCAACGCGACGAAGTACGCAAACCTCGCCGTCAAATCGGTGCCCGTCGAAAAGGACGCCCTCAGCGGCGCCTACTACCTCGACATTCAAGCCCGCGTATGGGCGAGGCTCGGCGACCGCAACGCCGCCATCCCCGCGATCGAAGCGCTGATGAAGCGCCCAGCCCCCATGCCACTCACACCGGCGCTGCTGCGCATCGACCCCGACTTCGACAAACTCCGCACCGACGCGCGCTTCACCGCGCTGACACAGTGAGCTACTTCATGCGAAGAAATTTCGGGCGTCGCCCGCCGAAGCCTTTGGCAAAGTGGTTGGGGCAAGCCGGCCCAAATCTGCTAAACTGACCAAAACACATCAGGCCGGATCCCCATGCTCACCACCATCAAAACCATCTTCTACTTCGGCCCGCTCCTTTTCGGCCTCGGCTTCATCGCCCCGCTCGCGGCACAAATCCTGGAGCGACTCGAAGCGCCCCTGCCATTCGGCCTTACGCCACTGATCGCCGGCCTCATCCTCGGCGCCGCCTGGGGCACCTACGCGCAGGTCAAGGGACGCTGGGCATGAGCACCGCCGCCGCCACCGATCTCCGCGCCCTTCCCGAAGCCGAACTGATCCGCCGCGAACGCGAGATCGCGTCCCGTCACCTCGACAAGTTCCCGTATCTCGCGGTCTTCTGGGCCTTCGCGAACTTCGCAACCTGGCTCGCACTCTGGCCGCTGGTGTTCACCGGTACGCTGCCGCTCTGGGCGGCGTTTCCGATCGCGACGCTGAACATCATGCTGTCCTATTTGCCGTCGCACGAAGCGCAGCACGACATCATCGCCAAGCCCGGCACGAAGCTACGCTGGCTGAACGAACTCATCGGCCACATGTCGACGACCCCGCTCGTGCTGCCCTACCGCGTGGCGCGGCTGACGCATATGGAGCATCACAAACACGCGAACCACCCGGAGCTCGACCCGGACTATTCGTCGACGGCAACCGGTCCGTGGGATTCGATCTGGGGCACGATCAAGAACAACCAGCCGCGCTCAGCCGGCGGCTTCAACGCTTACGGCAAGACGCTGGAGCGCATCGGCCGCCCGGATGTGATCCTGGACGGCGTGCTCTATCAGCTCGCGTTCTACGGCATCCTGTTCGCACTGGCGTGGAGCGGCTACGCGATCGAAGCGGCCCTGCTCTGGTGGCTGCCGCGGCACATCGCAACGATCTATATCCGCTTCTACCTGAGCTGGGCACCGCACCACCCGGGCCAAGAGACCGGCCGCTACCGCGACACGCGCTCATTCCGCTCCATCTTCGGCAACATCGGCTCGATGGGCATGCAGTACCACGTCATCCACCACCTCCACCCCCGCATCCCCCTCTACCGCACCCCACGCGCCTATTGGGAAATGCGCGATATCCTTGAGGCACGCGGATGCGACGTGGGCGGTTTGAAGTAGAACCGATATCGCGAATGGCCACCGTCCAAAAACTTCCTGTGATCGACATTGCCCCACTTCTGGCGGGCACAAGCGGGCAACAGGACGTCGCGCGCAAAATCGCCGCTGCCTGCCGCGACACCGGCTTCTTCTACATCTCCGGCCACGGCGTCGCGTCCGCAACGATCGCACGCCTCGACGAGGCCGCACGCACATTTTTCGATCTGCCGCACCACGAAAAGATGAAGATCGCGATGGCACGCGGCGGCCGCGCCTGGCGCGGCTTCTTTCCTGTCGGCGGCGAACTGACCTCAGGCAAGCCCGATTTGAAAGAAGGTGTCTATTTCGGAACGGAACTCGGCCCTAACGACCCGCGCGTCAAAGCCGGCGTGCCCATGCACGGGCAAAACCTCTGGCCCGAAAGTCCCGTCGACCTGAAACCCGCCGTGCTCGCCTTCATGGCCGAGACGACGCGCGCGGCCCACGCAGTGATGCGCGGCGTCGCGCTCAGCCTGTCGCTCGACGCGGAGTACTTCACCCGCACCTACACAGCCGACCCGACCGTGCTGTTTCGCGTCTTCCATTATCCCCCCGCCCGAACCGCCCAGGACGGCAGTGAGGAATGGGGCGTTGGCGAGCACACGGACTACGGCCTGCTCACATTGCTCGCGCAGGACGATTGCGGCGGCCTTCAAGTCAAGTCGCACGCCGGCTGGATCGAAGCCCCGCCGATTGAAGGCACCCTGGTTTGCAACATGGGCGATATGCTCGACCGCCTGACCGGCGGTGTCTATCGCTCGACGCCGCATCGCGTGCGCAACGTCTCCGGACGCGAACGCTTGTCGTTCCCGCTGTTCTTCGACCCTTCCTTCGACGCGATGATCGAGCCTCTGCCCGCGCATGCGCACGCAGCCCACGACGACAGTAAAGAACGCTGGGACGGCGCCAACGTACACGTCTTCAAGGGCACCTACGGCGACTACCTGCTCGGTAAAGTCGGCAAAGTCTTCCCCGACCTCGGCCGCAGCTTGCTTTGAGCTAGCACTGCTATGATTGCGGCCTAAGCGATCAACCGCTTCCGGCCAATACGCCCGGCGCCCGCTTCTCCACCCACCGCGTCGCCCGGTCATACGCCAGCGCCAACTGCAAACACGCGACCTCGCCGCCCAGCGGCCCCACGAGCTGCAGCCCCATCGGTAGGCCCGCCGCGTTGAAGCCGGCGGGCACGGCGGCCACCGGACACGCGCTCATCGTGATCGCGATCGCGACCTGCATCCACTCGTGATAGGTCGCCATCGTCCGGCCCGCGATCTCCTTCGGCCAATCCAGCGCGGCGTCGAACGGAAACACCTGCGCCGTCGGCGTGACGAGATAATCGTAGCGCTCGAACAGCTTGCGCACCGCCTCGTACCACTGCGTGCGGATCATGCTGGCGGCGCTGAGATCGAAGGCGGTGAGCTTCAGGCCTGCTTCGATTTCGTAGATCGCTTGCGGGTTCAGCAACGCGCGACGCTTCGGATCTTCGTAGAGCGCGAGCAGCGGCGAGCCGCCGTGCCACGCCCGCAACGTCAAGAACGCACGCCACACTTTGTCGAGCGGGTAGTCCGGCACCGCCTCCTCCACGACGCAGCCCAACACCTCGAACGTTTTCAACGCGTCGCGGCAAAGCTCCAGAACGCCGGGCTCGAACGGCATCTGCCCGCCGAAGTCGCCAAGCCAGGCGATGCGCTTGCCCTTCACATCCACGTCAAGCACGCGCGGCGAAAGATCGAGCGTGCCGTCGAGCGATTGCGGCGAGCGCGCATCGAACCCCGCTTGCACGCCGAGCAAGAGCGCGAGGTCGGAAACGCTGCGCGCCATCGGCCCCAAGACCGACATGCCCGGCATCCAAACATCGCGCGGAGTCGACGGCACCCGGCCGATGCACGGCCGGAGCGCGAAAATGTTGTTCCAGCCGGCGGGATTGCGAAGACTGCCGCCGTAATCGCCGCCGTCCGCGACCGGCAGCATCCTGAGCGCCACCGCAACCGCCGCCCCACCGCTGCTGCCGCCCGCGCTCACGCGCTGATCGTAGGCGTTCAACGTCGTGCCGTGCACGGGATTGTAAGTGTGCGAGCCCAGCCCGAACGCCGGCGCATTCGTACGCCCAATGATAATCGCACCGGCCTTGCGCATGCGCTCGACCATGATGCTGTCGGCCGGCGGCATGAAATCCTTCAGCAGCGGCGAGCCCATCGTCATCCGCATGCCCGCAACCGGCTCCAGATTCTTGATCGCCTGCGGAAACCCGTGCAGCGCCCCGCGCCAACGCCCGCGCGCGAGATCGTCGTCGCACGCCCGCGCCTCCGCCAACAACTGATCGCCGTCGCGCAAATCGATGATCGCGTTCACGCGCGGATTCAACCGCGCAATCTGCGCCAGCGTCGCCTGCATCAGCTCGACGGTGGAAACGTGACCGGCACGGATCGCCGCGCTGAGCGCCGTCGCATCCATCATCAGCACATCGTTCATCAAAGCACCTCTCTCGTGCGCAACACCTCTCCCAGCGTCGAGTAGTGCGACAACCCTGCGAGGGTATGGACCGCTTGCACGTTCGGCAATGTGCGGGCCAGCGCCTCTGCCATAGCGCGTGGCGTCCAATCGTCGGCATCGCCTTGCCACACCGTGACCGGGTGGCGAACGCTGCGGAGAATCGAAGACCAGTCGCGGGTGTAAGCTTCGACCTCGCAAACATAGTTGTCGCGGCCACGCCCTAGGCCGCTGCGCAACGCCTCGGCGATGCAGGTACGGAACGCCGGATCCGAGCGAAGCTCAACGTCACGGCCTTTCGCAGAGGCAAAGAGCGCACGCACCAACAGGTGAGGTGCGGCATAGGCAGCCAGCGATTGCGCGCGCGCGAGCATTCGAAAGGCATGGGGCCGGCGGCCTGCCAGCGAAAAGACCGCGCGTCCCGCCATCCCGTCGAGAAATGCGCCGAGCTGCAACGGCGCCGCCGGCGACACCAGATCGAATGAGAGCGGCGTGGAGGGCAATCGGCTTGCAACTTCGAGGGCAACGAAGGCGCCAAGAGAAAATGCCACGATATGCAACGGCCCCTCGCCGGCACGAGCATCGACGATCGTTGCCATGCGATCGAACCGCTCTCCCGCAGTTAGGCCCGCTGGAAGCTGCCCACGATCGATGGCGAACCATGTTCGTCTTGCATGAGGTGAAAAGAACGCCAACTCATCGGGCGAGCCGGGCATGCCGTGAAAGTAGACAACGTTTTGAGTGTTGCGATCCATTCACCGCAAGTTCGCGCAGAACCGTTGAATGCGCTCGCACGCCCTCTCCAGCACCTCTTCCGACGTCGCGTAGGAGATGCGGAAATGCGGCGAGAGCCCGAACGCAGCGCCGTGCACGACGGCGACGCCTTCGGCTTCCAAAAGCTCGGCTGCGAAGTCTTCGTCGTTTTTGATCGTGCGCCCCGAAGGTGCCGCCTTCCCGATCGTGCCCTGGCACGAGGGATAGACGTAGAACGCGCCCTCCGGCGTCGGGCATTTGATGCCCGTCGCCTGGTTCAGCATCGAGACGACCAGATCGCGCCGCTTCTGGAACCGCTCGGCGCGGGGCTTGATGAAGTCCTGCGGGCCTGTAAGCGCTTCGACCGCGGCCCACTGGCTGATCGAGGTCGCCATCGTCGTGGACTGCGACTGCACGGCGGCCATCGCCTTGATGAGCCCCTCCGGCGCTGCGCAATAGCCGATGCGCCAGCCGGTCATCGAATAGGCCTTCGAGCAGCCGTTCATGGTGAGCGTACGCGGGTACAAACGCGGCTCCACCTGCGCGATCGTGGCGAACTTAAAGCCGTCGTAGAGAATGTGCTCGTACATGTCGTCGGTCAGCACCCACACATGCGGGTGATCGACGAGCACAGCAGCCAGCGCCTTCAGGTGCGCGGCAGTGTACGCGGCACCCGTCGGGTTCGACGGCGCGTTCAGCATCACCCACTTGGTCTTCGGCGTGATCGCCTTCGCAAGCTGTTCCGGCGTGATGCGAAAACCGCTGGCCGCGCCCGCTTCGACGATGACCGGTGTCGCACCGCAAAGCTGCACGATGTCGGGATAGCTCACCCAATAAGGCGCCGGGATGATCACCTCGTCGCCCGGGTTCAGCGTCGCGATGAACGCGTTGAAGATAATCGCCTTGCCGCCGGGCGCGACGAGCGTCTGTGACGGCTTATAGTCGAGCCCATTCTCGCGCTTGAACTTGTCGGCAATGGCCTTGCGCAGTTCGGGGATACCCTCGACCGCCGTATAGCGTGTCTCGTTCCGCTCGATCGCCCGGTAGGCCGCCTGCTTGATGTTGTCGGGGGTCGGGAAGTCCGGCTCGCCCGCGCCGAGGCCGATAACGTCACGCCCGGCCGCCACCAAATCGCGCGCCTTTTGGCTAACGGCAATGGTTGGCGAGGGTTTGATCCGTCCCAAGGCTTTCGACAAAAACCCTTGGGGCAGCGAGGCTTGGCCGCTCATGCGTGTTCGTTTCCCGGAAAAAGCGAACCGGTGTGTAGCAGATTCGCTTGAGGACCCGCCAAACCTAAGGTTGCCGCAGGCTTGGGCCCTGGCGTCACAGTTTGGCTTGGCAAACCCTAGGGAATCCGGCATCTTAGGCCCAACAAAGAAGAATGTGTGGGCGTGTCAGGGCTGGTGTTGATGAAGGCCAAGTTTTCGGCAGCGTTGCTGCTGTGCGTATCGATCGGCCTGGCGGGCTGTGAAGGGGTGGCGGCAGGAGCCTGTTCCACACCGCAAGACATTGCGCTCAAAGTGACCGCGATGACGGACAACCTGAACGCAGCCTGGTCCGCGGGAAAGATCACGCACGAACGTGCGGGCGAAATCGCGGCTGACATGCTGGCCGCCGGCCGAAGCAAGGACAACCGCGCTTACTGCGCCGCGCTCGACCAAGTTCGCCTCGCCACGAAGCTTTGAGACAGCTTGCCGCCGGCGCTTAGGCCCTGCTACCAACGGCGCAGTCACTGATTTTCACGAGGCCCCCACGTGTCCAAGTCGCACCTCATCGCCCTGACCGCATTGCTTGGCGTCGCCGCGTGCGTCGATCCGCAAGACCGGCCCGAGAACACGCAGTCGCCGTTGATCCGCCCGCCGATCATGGAAACGCGCCCGGCGACGTTCCAGTGCGACAGCAGCGGCCGCGTCGTCGTGCGCCCGTTGGGCGAGGACGGCAAGGCCATCACGCTGGCCTTCAAGAGCAGCGAAGTGAAGTTGACCCGCGTTGACGCGGCGGAGGGTCAAAAATACTCCGACGGCGCGACCGTCTTCTGGATGAACGGCGGCAACGCGAACCTGCTGGTCGCGGGCAAGGGCTCGCCCGAGTCGTGCGAACGCCCCGAGTAGCCTACTCGACCGCGACGTAGACGTTCGTCAGAAGCTCCGCATCCTCCGTCTCCGACGGATCGCCCACGTATTCTTCCCAGGCGATGGTCTTCTCGGTGAGGCCCTTCTCCTTGGTATAGGCGCGGATGCGCGCATAGGTCTCCGCCATCGTGTTGTACGGCCCCTTATGCGTCAGCTTCACGGCGCGCCCGGCATAGGTTTCGCCAACCTTCACACCGTCCGCTTCCGCAATTTCCTTCGCGGGCTTCTCGGCAAGCGGCATCGCCGCATCGAACACCCAATCGCCGTCCACGCTGTGCGAGATCGTAATGGCGAGCGAAGCCCCGCCGATCGGCAGATCGTGCGCCATGCCATAGTTGAGCAGCTTCTGGTTCGCCGCCCCAAGCGCCGCCGAGATCGCCGCGTTGTCGGCAGCCTTCGCCGTCCCTCGCGTCAAGATCACCGGCTTGGCGGAAACGCTAACAACCTCCGGCCCCTTCGTCGGGTCGGCAGCGGCCGACATGGGGATGTCGGGCGGTGTCGCGCCGTTGCCCGGCGTCGCGAGGGCCTCCGCGGTCGCCGCTTGCGCGCCCTTCTCAACCAACACCTTTAGTCCGGCGAGTCCCGCCTCATAGTCCTTGCCGATCATCCCATCAAGCGTGAGCCCGAAGTACCGCGCGATCGGGTTCATGCCCAAGTCCGTATCGAAGCTCCACGTCACCTTCGTGCCGCCTTCGGTCGCCGCCAGCGTATAGGTCGCAAACCCTTCGCTGTCGTCGAAGTTGAGCTTCATCTTCACGTGGCTGAACTCAGTGCTCTCCACGATCTCTTGGGCGCCGTTGCCGACGTTGGGATTGTTGCTGGTCCACGACATCTTTGCGCCGACGCCGGCCGGCGCGCCGTCCATCGAATACTTCGTCGCCGGATCGAGCTTCGCCCACGGCGACCACTCGTTGAACCGCGACAGGTCGTTCACGATCGCAAACACCTCATCGGGTGAGGCAGCGACCACGGTCGAGCGCTCAACATGCGCGACTTGCGGCGTCAGAAAAGCACCGCCGATGCCAAGCGCCACCACAACGCCAAGACCGATCAGGATATTGCGAACCATGTGAACCACCATCCTTGCCGGTCCGCGCCACGTGATCCACGCGCGGACTCGCCCAGTATAACCCATGAGATAATAGCACTCTGAGCCGCGCTGCCTATGCAACCGCGACACACCCTGCAAGAATGCGCACGCAAAGGAGCCATACGGTGACAGGTTTTTCGCAGATTCTGGGCATAGGCCTTGTGGCCGCCGTGCTACTCACCGGCTGCGAGACCCCGGCGGTCAACCGCGACGCCAAAACCCCGCTCGCCACGGTCGAGCGTGTGGACCTCGACCGCTATCTGGGCCGTTGGTACGAGATCGCCCGCTACGACCACAGTTTTGAGCGCGGCTGCCAAGGCGTCACGGCGACCTACAGCAAGAACCCCGACGGAAGCATCAAGGTCGTCAACGCTTGCCGCAAAGGCGCGCTGACCGGCCCGCTCGACGTCGCCGAGGGCTACGCCAAGCCGCAGAACGCCGAGAACAGCAAGCTCTCCGTCACGTTCTTCTGGCCGTTCGCCGGCGACTATTGGGTGATCGGCCTGGCCGACGACTACAGCTGGGCCTTGGTCGGCGAACCGTCCGGCCGCTACCTCTGGATCCTCGCCCGCACGCCGCAAATCACGCCCGAGCTGCGCGCCGACCTGATCGCGAAGCTGCAGGGCAAGGGCTACAACACGGACGCGCTGATCTGGGTGCAGCACTAGGCGATCTCAGGTCACTTCACCCAAAAGCTTGTCATCCCGGCCGAGCGAAGCGAGAGCCGGGACCCAGGGGTGACGCGCACAGCATTGACGCCGCGACTCTCACGCCTGGGTCCCGGCGTTCGCTTCGCTACGCTCCGCTCAACCGGGATGACAGACGGGTTTAGGCTGGCGCACCGAGCCCAAACACCGACGCATGAAACAACCGCTCCGCCGCCTCGCGCTTTGCCGGATCCTCACCGACCCCCGCCGCCGGCAGATGCGCCCGCGCCCAGTCCATGCGCGCCGTGCAGAACGCGTCGAGCGCACCAACCCGCGGCCCTCGCCCCGCCTCCACCGCCGCCAACTTGCGCGCGCGCAAATCGACGATCGCGTCCGCCACATCCGCGGGCAGCGAGACCCCGTCGAGCAGCGCGGGCAGCGACATCGGCGGCGTCTCGCTCGCGCCCCGTGTCTCGAGCCACAGCAGCGCCACCGCCGGCCGCACGACATAGAAATACTTCTTCAGGTTCACGGCCGCGCGACCATCGATATGCCGCGCGAACTGACGGTAAGCGAGCCCCAAGTAATGCCGGATCAGCGCCGCCTGCCCCTCGGGCACGGCAAAGAGGCGGCGCAACGCTTGAGCCTCCCACCCCGCCTCCGCGTAGACGATGGGCGAGGTCAGCCACTCGACGAGCGCCGGGTTCCAGCGCAAGCCCAACGTCAGCGCCTTGCGCAAATCCCACCCGCTGAAATCGAGCGCCCCGTCGATCGGCCGCTCGATCACATCGCGCGGGACGGTGAGCGCCGCATAATCCTCAAGACCCCGCACATAGAGAAAGCGCACGTCATAGTCGCTGTCCGCCGAAGCAAACCCCCAAGCCCGCGACCCCGACTCGACCGCGAGCAGGATGCGCACATCCTCGGAGCGCGCGATGTCGTCGAGGCGCGAAAGGATTTGCGCGCGGATGTCGGGAGGAATGTCGGCGATGGTGGCGTGGGGGAGCATGAGAACCGTTCACGACGGTTGTTAGCACGATCCGATGACACGACCATGCCCGATCGCCCACACAGACGGACAGTCGCGACCGCGGCGGATGTGCAGACTTTTTTGCTTCGTTCCCAAGCAGTAGAAACAGTGTTAACTGACTGCTAGTCTGGACACTAGATTCCTTTTGCCAATTTCCTCACAGAAACTCACTGAGCGGAATATTGCAATGACCGCCACACCGTCAAAAGATCGCCTAACGTTTGTACACTTGTCCGATATTCACTTTCGTAAGGGAACTGCCGGGACTATTTTCGATATTGACCAGGGTCTACGGGATGCGATCGGGACGGACATTGAACAACAACTGCATCGCCTTGGCTGCGCACCGAATGGAATCCTGATAACAGGCGACATAGCATTCGGAGGTAAGAAAGAAGAGTACGCTTTCGCAAAGGAGTGGCTGCAAGCGATTTGCGCGAGGCTTGGGAAAGAGATCGGCGACATCGCCTATTGCGTACCAGGAAATCATGATGTCGATCGCGAAGTGATCCAAAAGAGCGTAGTTCTACGGGATGCACACGCAGGTATTCGAGGGCACGCGAACAGTGACATGGACTCTGCCCTGAAAGAAAGACT
This sequence comes from uncultured Alphaproteobacteria bacterium, assembly GCA_902826695.1. Taxonomy (GTDB): domain Bacteria; phylum Pseudomonadota; class Alphaproteobacteria; order Micropepsales; family Micropepsaceae; genus SZUA-430. Next base: position 281,799 of record CADEFU010000005.1, read on the forward strand.
TCAGGACGCGGTTTCCGGAGCACTGCTCTTCTCCGCACACGATGCTTACAATCGCGAGTTTGCCTGGGGCTTGGAATGCCACTGTGACCGCGAGAGGCCGTATTGGGAACATGAAGAGATCTTGAACGATGGCTCAATTCTCAGAATTCGTGGGCTCACTTCGAGTTTGCTCAGCAGCAAAGACAAAGAGAAGTACGATCTCTTTTTGGGGCGCGTGCAGGCAGCATTTCGGCGCGAGCCAAATGTCCAGTATCTCACCATGTGCCATCACCCTCCCGACTGGTGCCACGATCAGGATCAAATCGAAGATGAGCTCACCAACGGCGCAATGATTCAACTGTTTGGGCACAAGCATGCGGCGCGCGTTAGGCGTATCAACGATACCGTTCGAATAGTTGCGGGTGCCGTACACCCTGATCGCAAAGAGGACTGGAAGCCGGGCTATAATCTGATCCAGGTGTGGGTCGAGGGCACAGGCAGCCACCGCAGGCTGAAGGTAAACGTGCACGCGAGAGAGTGGCAGGAGGCCCCGCCAAGCCAATTCAAGCCCTACCTTACTCGAGATGGAGGAGATACGTGGGAGTTCGATTTGCCGCTGCCAAGTTGGAATGGGGTAGAATTAGAAATCGATACCGCAACAGCTATCGCGGTTGGTGAGCGAGCGAAGATGGCAACGAAGCCGGCGGACCGTACTGTTGAAGGCGCAAAGCCGACGCCATCGCCGCGAGCTATGCTCTTCAGATTTGCGCAGCTTCCATACAGCAAGCAGGTGGAAATCGTAACCACGCTCGGCCTCATCGAAGACGAGGATAAAAATCTACCGGACATCGACAGGTTTCTCCGGGCGTTCAAGCGAGCTACGGAGCGTAACAGTCTCGACCAATTGCTTGCAGAAATTGCTAAGGCTGAAGCACGCTAAGGAGCATCCATGCCAATAGATTTTGCCGCCTGGTACCAACCTGCGATGCTGGTTCCGGACACCGAGTTATTGAGCAAACGCAGTCAAGCAACAATTACGCTCGCAAAGAAAATAACCGTTCGGGAAGTCTTGGATTTGGTCCGACTCGCATTTGCCCTGGGGAAAGTAGACAGTGATTTGAACCAGTTGATGGCTCCGTACCGAGAGGTTGACTCGACTTTCGTTGTGGATCTGCGTCAGAACGCTGTCAGCGTTCTCGCTGGCTGCGTGCTCGCAACGCTAATGGACACTCGGCACAGCACGGGTTCGGCTGCGGCATTAGCAATTCTCAGCGCCAGCGCGTGCTTTGATCGGAAGCCCGCGCATCACTCCCAGTTGACCCAACTCGCGCAACGCTATGTGGAAGATGCCCCTGCTCTGGTGCAGGTCAAAGGAGCCAAGCCGATCGTCACCTACGGGCCTGTGAAAGTGGGAGATAGCTTGTCGGCCCTAGCGCCGGATGCAGACGCTGCGAAAGTTGCCAACGCAGTGAGGCTTGCCTTGCCAATTGTTGCTGAAAGCATCAAAGCCACAACCACACTGGGAGCTGACGTTGGGAAGCAGTTTGCTAGCCAAAATCATCAGTTAGCCTACCAGCAACAACAAATTGACATGCTTTGGTGGTTATTGGGCGAGTGGTGCGATGCCTTGTCAGCACCATACCCCAACTTGGCTACATCAGCAGCATGCCTCATTGCACCGCACGAGCTTGCGTCCCTGACAACGTCCGAGACAGGCCCACGAGCCGTTCAAGCAATGATCCACAAGACGCTCCTGATTACAAAGAATGGTGCAAAAGACACGCTAACCCTCGTAGATGCCGTGAACTCTTGTCCGCGCACTTGGCGGGAACAAGTTGCTAAGAGTCCCTTCACAGGAATCGCCAGGGAAATCTGTCCAGTTAGCTTAGCAGTAAGCGACTCGCTGGCAACCGACGCAAATGACACTTGGGTTCCAGTGTTCGAGAAATCGTCCGGACTGAAGAAACAGAAGAAGTTTTCAGCAATGGATCTCGCCCTGCAAACTTACCGAGAGAAATTGCTCGAGAAGCTGATGAGTTGATCAACGGATATGACCGACACAGTATCGAAAATCCTTCGATGCAACGCAGCTGGATGTAAGGTTGCACAGACTGGCAACTGCATGGATGGGGTAATTCCCGCCATTGCATGCAGGAATGTTTTTGGACAAGAGGAGCCTGCGGTCGGCAGTACCATCAGCGGCGCTCACTTAGCGGAAGACACGCCCGCAGATGACGAAGACGAGCTCGAGGTCTTCGATCCAGACAGACATGTTCAGCTTGCATCGGGCAGCGCACTGGACGTTAGCGCGGCGCAATCAATTCTCGAAGCCCGAGGCGCAACCGTCGTAGCATTCATCGGGTTCAAGGGAAGCGGCAAGACCTCGCTGTTTTCATCAATTTATAACTTGCTGCAATCTGCCCCGCTCTCGAGCAAGTTGTCGTTTGCAGGCTCTGAGACGATTGTTGATTTTGAAATCCGTTGCCACGACACGCGACTGGCGAGCAAGCAGCTAGTACCAAAAACTGCCAGAACAGAGAGGTCATCCGCACTCGCCTACCTGCACTTGCGCCTAGCGGACGATAGCGCTGGCGGCACCGTTCGAGATTTGCTCTTTGCAGATCGATCCGGCGAATTTTTCAAAGACGCTATTAACGACACCCAACTGTGCGACGAAATCAAAGAGCTGCACCGTGCCGACGCCATTGCATTGCTTGTTGACGGTGAGGACCTTGCAGACAACCAGAAAAGACATGGCGCGCTTGCGAATGCCCTTTCGCTAATTCAGGTCCTCGTCGATCAACAAAAGCTGAGTGCAACACACAACCTCGATGTAATAGTGTCGAAGGCCGATGCGCTGGCGAGCGCGCCTGAATCGGAGAGCAAATCCGCAAAAGCCGCCCGTCAGCACTTTGAGAGGTCGATTTCCGACCGGTTTGGAGCTCAAATAGGATCAATCGAATTTTGGGAGGTCGCCGCATGCCCCAAGTCAGGGACACTTGGCACAGGCCACGGAGTGCCCCCCCTGGTGCGCCGCTGGGTTGTCCGAAAGAAACCCAACCAAATCGAAGTGGTGGCATCGCCTTTGTCCAAGAATCTGTCAGAGTTTGATCGATTCAACGAAAGATATTTCCGTCGGCAGCCGACAGGGGACGTCAATGTCTAGCAGTGTCCTCGTGATGGGTTTGCCAAGGTCAGGAAAGACAACGTTTCTTGCCGCACTTTGGCACGTCGTGACAGCCAAGGGTGAAATCGACTCAAAGCTCACTCTCGACGAGCTCCGTGGAGACTACGCACACCTTAACTCGTTGCGTGACACATGGCTCCAACGCAAGGAATTTGAGAGAACGAAGCTTGGCGATCAAAAAAAAGTAACAATGAAACTCGCTGTTCGCGACAGGCGCTTGCAACTAACTTTCCCCGACTACTCTGGTGAGATTTTCAGGCGTCAATGGAGAGATCGCATTTGCGAGCGCGACCTCGCGGACCAAATTGCAGGCTCCGACAATGTCATGTTCTTTGTTCATGCAGACAAGTTCTTGCGCCCATGGCTGCTGCCCAACATTATTGCCGTTCAAGCAGATCAAGCCGCGCCGGAGGATACCGAAAACAATGAGCCAGGTACGGTAGTGCGATGGGACGCTAGGAATGCCGCTACCCAGGTACAAGTAGTAGACCTGCTCCAACTGATGATGCGCCCGCCCTTGGGGCCCAAACGCCGTCGGCTTGCCTTGATGTTATCCGCGTGGGACAAGGTGACAGAAAACCACCTCTGGCCCGCCAGGTGGCTAGCTGATGCGATGCCTTTGCTTGCACAATTCCTGAATTCCAATCACGATAGCTTCGACACGTCGATTTATGGGATTAGTGCGCAGGGCGGTGACTATCAGAAGGATGACAAAGCCCTGGCCAAGATCGTTTTGGCATCGCACAGAATTCGGCTAGTGCATGAAGGCACGAATTCGCATGATATCACTTCGCCAATTTGTTGGACGCTCGGTGAGCGCTGACGCGAACGCGCTATTCCGATGCCTAAACCTATCGTAGTCGATCAATGCCTTCACGGTTATGATGATGGGCACGAACTGCTAGCCAGTTCGATCAAGACCTCGCGACGCGATGGCTACCTTCTATCCCTACTTAGTGATCTCTCTGGTCAAAACGCCCCCGAAAATCTATCGGGATATCTGACGGGGTATCCGCTAGTCGACGCAAAGCGCTACGTTATCGCTTGCACATGGTTGGCATCGGAGCTGCCGCGCCCCGGTTGCGCGTGGACACACAGCTTACTCATTGAGTTTGGTGACCTTTCACAGATCGCTAGCGCGGGCTTCCTGCTGACACATTTCCGCCGCCCAAACGTGATCGATGGGTTGCTTGATCGTCGATCTTTCAGCGTACCACTACAAATAACGGTGCCGAACGAAGGACAGGGTATCGGGATGCATCTCCCGGAAGCTCTGCCTGAAATAACAGCAGCGCTCTACTCGCTACCAGAGCAGAAGATTTTTGTGATTCCCGACGGTGTGACAGACTATGGCCAGCTTGCTCTTGCTCTCTGGTCTCAGCAATGGCCACGGTTGCGTCGATCGTTTCGCTTTTGCACTGGATCACTACGGGATCGGTCTGACCGGGATCAGGTGTTCGATCTTCAAGTCGTCGCGTCCAGACATCACGCCTCTGCGATTTGGAGTCTACCAAACGCGAAGGTCGTCGGCCCCTTCAACAGCGCCCAACAAATCTCAACCTCCGATTCATCTTGGCTAGCCCCGGTGATCCACGACCTTTTGGTTCCGGGTGGCACAGGTCTGCGCCGTTTCCTATGGCGGTATGGTGCGGAAACGTCTGGCAGCCGCGCTGACTTTCAGTCGCTCGCTTCAATCTACCAGATGATGTCCGATACTAGCGACTCGTTCTCCCGAGTGTTCAAAGCAATCGACGCCGTTGATTCGCTGAGGCAGATTAGTCTAAGGCGGCACCTCTTTCTGCGTCCGTTGGACGACTCCCTCCCGTTGCCGCCAATCGCCGCCGCAGATGCGTTGACGTTTCTGCTCGAAAACTCAGCCTTACACGACCTAGCTGATGTGAGCATTGCAAAGCAGTTGGCGAGAAAAGTATGGACGGATCATGGGGTGCACAAAGCCGCGAGTGTACTTATTGCGAGTCAGGACGGCGCTACCGAAACACAGAGCCGAGCTTACATGGAGACAGTCGCCGCGTTCGGTGACTTGATTTCGGAGGAAGATCTTCCCCAGCTTATCGATCAAGTGCCTTCAGCGTTCGCGCTTATGGTCCGCACAAATCCTTCACTGGTGCTGCACCGGACTTTGTGGAAAGCATCGGACAAGGTCCTCAACGAAGTACTATTGGCTCTAGGCCCAGTTCGGAAACTCAACGGCCTCTTTCTCGATAAAATTGTGCGTCTCGCATTAGATCGTGGATCAATTTCCGCGGTAGAGTTTCTTGTGTCGCAAGACCCTGAGCGCGCGGTAGGAATGGTGTTGGATTGGGTCGAGGCCGCTACAACGCCTACCAATGCCGAGCGAATCGGCCGAATGCTAGGCCCTCATTCCGCGGCGACACTGAGGTGGATTCAGAATAGCCGCTCCGTGAATCCAACGGCGCTTGCAATCGCCTTGGCGTCGCTTCGCTTTGACCTAAAAGCCGCTAAGGATGTCGAGAGGAACAAGTGGCTGCCTCTTGCCAACGCCAAGTCGCTTTGGAATGCGGACGTTCTCGTTCAATCCAAATCACTCGTTCTTGCCCTAGCGCTAGAAACAGACGGTGAAGTGGGCGCACGCCTTGCGGCGGGCACGTTTTCATTCGTACATCATGCGCTTGAGTGGCAGGTGCTACCTCCATTGTGTTGGTCGCAACTTGCGGATCAACTCCCAACTCTTTCGTGGTACAATAACCGGAACCTGCCTGAGCGCCTTAGGCAAGGCATCCTCGATTGCTTCATTGATCGTGCCTGGCCAGTTTCTTCATTTTTCGGTGTTGTAGCTGATCTGGAAGTCCTTGAGCAGATCTTTCGTTCAAGACTCTTGAGATATCGGCAAGAGAGCTTTCTCTCCGAGTTGAGGGAGAACGTGCGTAGAGGACGTGTGACTGCTTCGAAGCAGCAGAAGGCAGTCATTGAAGCCTCGCGGCTCTAGAAATACGGCGAAAGGTTATCATTTCGCTTCTCCCTACCGCGCCCGCCGCAATATCGGCGTCACCACCGGCGTCGCGCCCGATTGGATCCGCTCGATCACCACGAACCCATGCCGTTCATAGAACGGGATGTTGCGCGGACATGCGGCGACAGGTAATCGTGTCCACTTCAACTGCGAAGGGGACACGATTTTCGCTCACGCTGGCAAAATCAACTCCGCATTCCCCACAAAGAACGCCTCCACCGCGTCCGCGCCGAGCGGTTCGATGTCGCCGGCCATGCGTCCGATCGGATCGGTGCCGCCCTCGGGATGCGGGAAATCGGTCGAGAACGCATAGACCTGCGCCAGGCCATAGCGCTCGATCTGGCGCGCCGTGCGCTCCCAGAAGAACGGGGTCACGCGGATCTGATCGACGAAGATCTCGCGCGGCCGCCGCTTCAGCGACTCGCGCAAGCGGCGCGAAACCTCCACGCGGCTTTCCAGAAAATCGACGAACGGCCCGACCCACATCGCCCCAAGTTCGATCACGCCGACGCGTAAACCCGGATGCCGGTCGAACACGCCGCCGAAGATCATGCTGGCCAGATAGTTCTGCGGGGACATCTGCATCGTCGCCAGCATATGCGGGCCGACGGGCTCACCCGTCGTGAAGCTGCCCGGCCGCAGCAGATCGGCGTCCGGCCATGCGTTGCTGCCGAAGAAGCCTTGCTGGCCGCCGATGTGGAACGTGACGGGCACGCGGGCCTGCGCGAGCAACGACCACAACGGGTCCACCTCCGGCGCGGCGGGCGAGTATCCCCCAGGCGCGATGCCGTCTTGGATGAAGACCGCCCGCGCGCCGCCGGCGATAACCCGCTCGGCCTCGGCGATCGCCCCCTCGATCGTGGAAAGGTTCCGCAACGCGGTCGGGCGCAGCCGGCCTTTGCCCGCCTTCGTCCAGCGCAGCACGGCGTCGTTGTATTCGCGCAGAACTTGGGGTGCGCTTGGACGATCGGACCATGCGGGGATCGCCATCACGACCTGCGGGAAGATCAGCTGACGTTCGATGCCCATGACGTCCATCGTCGCCAGCCGGCCCTCGGGGCTCGCCGCGCCGGGCGCGCCCGTGCCTTTCGTCTTCCAGACCGACTCCGCGTTACGTTCCGGTTCGCTCGTGTCGTCGAAAAACTTGTGCCCGAGGAACGGCTTGCCCATCTGCGCCATCGCCTCGCCGAACACCGCGCCCCATTGCGAGGCCGGCACTTGCAGATGGGAATCAAGGTCGATGATGCGGCCGTGGACCGCGGGTAATGTGGTGCTCATCGCCAGAGAGTGCTGCGAAGTCCGGGCAAAGTCCACTGTGCGAGAGCGGCGTCGCTCGGGCCGAAGAGGCGGCCGCCCCGGCTACTTCGCCGTCGCGTCCTTACGGCGGCTCCACGTGACGGGCGTGCCGTCGAAGACGAGCTTCTCGCCCTTCAGGTGGAACGTGCAGCAATCGGCAGCGCCGGCCGGCAGGCCGAACGACACGCCGAGCGCGGCGCGGGCGCGCGGCAGATAGGCGCCGCTGGCGATCATCGGTGCCATGCACTCGCCCGTCGCGTCGGGACTGCCCGTTTGCGTGAGCGTGACCTTGCCGTCGGCGAACGCGACTTTGACCACGCGCTTTGCCCCGGCGTCGTAGGTGCCCGCCATCGCGCTGCAGTCGAACGTCGGCGCAACGTAGAAATCGGGTTCGTCATGGTCGGGATGCGCCGCCGCCGCGAAGGCAAATGCGCACGAAACGGCGAAGGCTGCGATCGTCTTGTTCATGGCTGGTACTCGCTTCGATCTCACTGTGGGGCGTCTTGAGGCGGCGACGGCATCAGGCCCGCTTTGTTGCCCGGCGCGCCGGCGGGGATAAGTTCATAGAAGCCCGACAGGCGCAACCGCACGGTCACCGGCCCTGTCGATTTGTTCAGCCAGTACCAGCCATAGTCGCCGTCCACCGGCGCGACGATCGAACCGTGCGACTTCAACGCGTCTTCCTGTTTGAACTCGATCACGCGCGCCTCGGGTTTCGGCGTCTCGGCGTGAAGGTCGGCATAGAGTTGCGCACCCGCGCCATCGACTTCCCACGAATAAACAAACGACTGGCCGGCCTTCATCGCGACCTTGTACTCAAGCTCGAAGTAACCCGCGCGATCGCCCTTCGCCACCAGCGGAACTTCGATCAGGTCGCTCCGGAACGGCTTGTCGTACGACCGCGCGGCGGTCGCGCTCGCGCTCTCGGCCGCAGGTTCGGCTTCGTGGCCGTGCGCGGGCGCCAGGCGGCTCAAGCCCGTCAAGCGGCCGAACCCGATCGGGTCGCGCCCGAACTCGGCCGGCAGAACGACCAGCACGACAAGCGCCGTCGCCGCGGCGGCAGCGCCCAGCGTCGCCAGCAGCAGTTTTCGCGCCGGCGGCGGATTGTCCGTCTGTCCTTCGCTCATCTCAAGCGTGTCCTTCCAACATATAGCCGATCAACTGATACTGCGTCAGCGCGAAGCCCGCGATCATCAACATCACGTTCGCCGCAAACGATTGCTTCTGAAAGCCCGCGCGCGTGCGCCACCACAAGATAACGAGCAGCATGGCGGAGAGCGCGACCAGCTGCCCCAACTCCACGCCCACGTTGAACGCGATCATGTTCGCGAGCAGACCGTCTTGCGAAAGGCTGAGGTCCTGCAGCTTCGTCGCCAAGCCGAAACCGTGCACAAGGCCGAACGCGAACACCGCCCCGCGCGTGCTGGGCTGAAAGCCGAACACGGTACGAAAGCCGCCCAGATTGTCGAACGCCTTGTAGACGACCGACAAGCCGATCACCGCATCCACCAGAAACGGGTTCACGTCGATCTCGTTCAACACGCCGGTCAACAGCGTGATGCTGTGCCCGATGCTGAACAGGGTGACGTAGAGCGCGACATGCGACAGGCGGTAGAGGAAAAAGATGACGCCGAAGATGAACAGCAAATGGTCGTAGCCCGTGACCATGTGCTTGGCGCCCAGATACAGAAACGGGATGAGCTGCGTCCCCTGATTGGCGGCCACGAACGCGGCATCCTTGCCCTGCACGCCGTGCGCCAACGCCTCACCGCCGTAGGCGAGCGCGAGCAGCGCGAACGACAGCGCGATCAAACCCAGATTTCGGAAACTCATTTTCCCCTGCAGCCGGCGTGGTTTTCCATCACAGGTCTTCCGGCTCCTTCTCCCTGTGGAACAAGCGGTAGATCGCCGGCAAGACGAACAGCGTCAAGATCGTCGAGGAGACGATGCCGCCGATGATGACGGTGGCAATTGGCCGCTGCACTTCGCTGCCCGCGCCGACGTTGAGCGCCATCGGCACGAAGCCAAGGCTCGCAACGAGCGCCGTCATGAGCACCGGACGCAAACGGGTGAGCGCCCCTTCGCGAATGGCTTGGTCGAGCGGCGTTCCTTGTTCGCGGAGCGCGCGTATGAACGAGACCATGACGACGCCGTTCAGCACCGCGACGCCGGAGAGTGCGATGAAGCCGACGCCAGCCGAAATCGATAACGGCAGATCGCGCAACCAAAGGGCTGCAACGCCGCCAGTCAACGCGAGCGGCACGCCGGTAAAGACGATGGCCGCGTCTTTCGCCGAGCCGAACAGCGAGAACAGAATACCGAAGATCAGCAACAGCGCGACGGGCACGACGATCTGGAGGCGCTGCGAGGCTGAGATCAGCTGCTGAAATGTACCGCCGTAGTCGACCCAGTATCCGTCCGGAATCTTGACGCTCGCCGCAACCGCAGCACGCGCGTCCGCCACGAACGAGCCCAGATCGCGGTCCCGCACGTTCGCGGAGACCACGACGCGGCGCTTCCCGTTCTCGCGGCTGATCTGATTGGGACCGGCCGCGAGGTCGAGGCGCGCAACTTCGGACAACGGCACATAAGGCGGGCCGCCCTTCGTGCCGCCCCCATCCGGAAGCGGCACAAGAATTCTTCCAACCGCAGCAAGGTCGCCGCGCAATGCCTCCGGCAACCGCACGATCAGATCGTGCCGCTGATCGCCCTCGAACACCTGGCCGGCAACCTTCCCGCCAAGTGCGGTCGCGACGACGTCTTGGATATCGGAGACACTAAGGCCATAGCGCGAAAGCGCTTCGCGGTCGGGCATGATCGAGAGCACAGGCAGACCGGTGATCTGTTCCACCTTGACGTCTCTGGCACCGGGAATCTTCGCCAGCACCTCTTCGATCGCATTGCCCGTTTCCAGCAACTTGTCCAAATCGTCGCCGTACACTTTGACCGCCAGATCCGAGCGAACCCCGGCGATCAGCTCGTTGAAGCGCATCTGAATGGGCTGTGTGAACTCGTAATTGTTGCCGGGAATCTCTTCAGCCGCCTTCTCCAACTCCGCGACAAGGGTGGCCTTTGGCTTACTGGGATTCGGCCAGCGCTTCCTGTCCTTGAGAATAACGAACGTGTCCGCGACGCTGGGCGGCATCGGGTCGGTCGCGACCTCGGCCGTGCCAAGCTTGGCGAACGTGACTTCCACCTCGGGAAACTCGCTCAACCGCTTCTCGAGCGCCGCCTGCATGCTCACGGCTTGCGTCAAGCTGGTACCCGGTATGCGCATGGCGTGAAGTGCCACGTCGCCTTCGTCGAGGCTTGGAATGAACTCGGAGCCCATCCGCGACGCAAGCAGGCCCGCCGCAACGACCAACCCTATCGCCCCGCCCACCATCAGAAAGCGGTTGGCGACGGCGAAGTCGAGCAGCGGGCGATAGACACCCTTCGCGGACCGAATGATCAGATTGTCCTTCTCGTCGACCCTGCCCTTGACGAAGAGGGCGATCGCCGCCGGCACGAAGGTGAGCGCCAGCATCAGCGCGACAACGAGCGCGATCACCACCGTGAACGCCATGGGATGGAACATTTTCCCTTCCACGCCGGTGAGCGCGAAAATCGGGACATAAACGATGGCGATGATCACGATGCCGAAGAGGCTGGGCTTGATCACCTCGCTGGTCGCCGAAGCCATCAAGACGAAGCGTTCGTGCCGGTCGAGCAGACGGCCCAGCCGGTGCTGTTCGACGCCCAACCGGCGCAAGCAGTTCTCGCCGATGATGACCGCGCCGTCCACCATGAGCCCGAAGTCGAGCGCGCCCAGGCTCATCAGATTCGCCGACATGCCAAGTTGGACCATGCCGGTGATGATCATCAGCATGGAAAGCGGAATGACGGCCGCTGTGATCAACGCGGCGCGGATGTTGCCGAGCAGGAGGAACAAAATCGCGGTGACCAGAAGTGCGCCTTCGGCGATGTTCGTCTGCACCGTGACGATCGTGCGATCGACAAGCGACGTGCGGTCATAGACGGTTCTCGCGGTCAGGCCTTCCGGCAGCGTCTTGTTGATGTCCACCATGCGCGCGGCAACGGCTTGCGAGACTGTGCGGCTGTTCTCGCCGATCAGCATGAAGACGGTGCCGAGCACCACCTCCTCGCCGTCGAGGGTTGCGGCGCCCGTGCGCAGCTCGCGGCCGAGGTCGACGTCGGCAACGTCGGAGACGCGGATCACGATGTTTTCGCGCCGTGCCACGACGACGCGCTTGATGTCGTCGATGCCTGTCACCTGACCGGGCACGCGGATCAAAACCTGCTCGCCGCTGCGCTCGATGTAGCCGGCACCCGCGTTGGCGTTGTTACGTTCGAGCGCAGAAGTGACGTCCGCAACGGTAAGATTCAGCGCCGTCAAACGTTCGGGGTGCGGTGTGACGTGGTACTCTTTTTTGTAGCCGCCGATCGTGTTGATCTCGGTGACACCCGCGATATTGCGCAGCTGGGGACGGACGATCCAATCTTGCACGGTGCGCAAGTCCATCGGCGTCCATGCCGACCCGTCCGCTTTGCGCGCACCGGGCTTCGGCTCCAGCGTGTACATGTAGATTTCGCCCAAGCCCGTCGCAATCGGACCCAATTCCGGCTCGATCCCTTCGGGCAATTGCCCGCGCGCGCCTTGCAGGCGCTCGTTCAACAATTGCCGGGCGAAATAGATATCGACGCCGTCTTTGAACACGACCGTTACTTGCGAAAGACCGTAGCGCGACAGCGAGCGGGTGTAGTCTAGACCGGGCAATCCGGCGATCGCCGTTTCCACCGGATAGGTGATGCGCTGTTCGGCTTCGAGCGGCGAGAAACCTGGCGCTTCGGTGTTGATCTGGACCTGGACGTTTGTGATGTCGGGAACGGCGTCGATCGGCAGACGCTGATAGTTCCAGATACCAAGCGCCGCGAGAGCCGCGACGATAGCCATCACCGCCCATCGCTGACGTATCGAATAAAGAATGATCCGTTCGAAGGGCGACTGGGCTTCAGTGGTCATGGCCGGCACCCGACTTCTCGATGTCCGCCTTGATCAGAAAGCTGTTGCCGACGACGTAGTCCTGGCCCGGCTCGATGCCGCCCAGAACTTCCGTCCACTCCGCCGTGCGCCGGCCGATCTCCAGCATGCGCACTTCGTAGATTTGCCCGACCTTTGCGAAGACCACTTCGGAGTCGCGGAACCGTTGAATCGCGGAAGTCTTCACTGCAAGCGGTGCCTCAACCTCATCGACCACGACTTCGCCCTTGACCGTCGTGCCAGGGAGAAACTTGCCCGACCCGTCGGCGAGCAGAACGCGCGCGACGATGGTTTGGGTCGCAGGATCCTTGAACGGTGAGACAGATCCAACCTTGGCCTCGGCCACCGCATCGCCGTGCATCGGCAGAATACGCACGCTCTGACCTGCTTTCACCCGGCCGGCATCGCGGTCAAAGATATGGAAGTCGGCCATCATCTTTGCGGGGTTGCCGATAGCAAAAAGCACGCCGTCCGACGTGACGTCGCCGGCGTTTGCATTTCGCTCCAGGACGACGCCTGCAAACGGCGCCGTCAGCGCGTAGGTCTGCAAGCTCTCGTTGCTTTCGATCCGTGCCAACACGTCGCCTGAAACGACGGTGTCGCCAACCGACTTCGACACGCTGGTAATCTTGCCGGCGAACCGCGCCCTAAGTTCCGCCTTGGCGCCCGGCGCCAGTTCGAGATGCCCGAGCAGATCGACCGTTTCCTTGATGACCGCCGGTCCAGCCTTCTCGACCGTCACGCCCGCCTGAGCCGCGGCCTTGTCGGTGATCGTGGTCCGGCCTTCATAGGATTCATACGTCCATTTGTGCGACTTGCCTGCGAAGGTCGCCGCGACGCTCACGTCGAACGAATGCGGTTCTTCGACCGTTGCGTTGCCCGTGAGGAAGGCGCCTTCGGGTTTGAAGGCGAACGTGTCGGTCTTGCCGCCAAGCCGCTTGAGCGCGATCGTCACGCCAACCTGACTCGCCGCGACCGGCTTTCCGTCCTGGTACGGATAGACGCGAAAGACCGGCGGGACTCCCGTTTCGAATATCGTGATCTCGAGCGCGAACGCACCCGACTTCAAGAGGCGCCCTTTGTGCGGCCCGCGCTCACCCTCTTCCTCGGCGCCATGCTCGTCGCCGTGCCCATCGCCCTCGCCGTGTCCGCTTTCAGCCGCGGGGGTCGCGGCTTGGTCGCCGCATGCGCTGAGCGCGAACGCCACAGCCAACACAAATACCGCCGTCCAGCGGCGTACCCACCAAGTCAAGCTCATTGTTTTTGTCCCGTATCGATCGATGGATCCCGGCCCGACAGCCGGTCTAACCCGGCGAGGGCCGCATGAAGTTCGCGCAGCACTTCAACCTCGCGCGTCCGCAGTTCGTTCAACGTGCGCTGCGACTCGGAAAGCTCGAGATAACTGAACGCACCCGCGTCGTAGCCGCGCCGCGCGGCGCGAAGCGCTTCGTCGGCGCGCGGCAAGAGTTCCTTGCGGATGGCGAGCGCTTCGGCGCGCGCCGCTGTCACTTCGTGTTGAAGCGCCACAGCGTTGCGCTCCACAACGCGGCGCGCCTCAATCGCCTCAAGTTCGGCGGCGCGCCGCTCGGCCGCCGCCCGCTCGATATTGCCTTCGTTGCCGTCGAAGATAGCGAGCGGTACGGACAGGGACAGAACGCCGGCCAAGTCGCCGCCATTCTCGAACCGGCGCACGCCGAGACCGACCGACACATCGGACCGCGCGTTCGCGCTCTCCAACGCGGCCTTCGATGCCGCACGGCGCACCTCTGCTTCGCTGATTTTCAGATCGGGCGACGCTGCAAAGCGCGCTTCGGGATCGGGATCGGCGTCGGGGACCGCGAACAACGCCGCGTCGTCGACGCGAAACGATGTGCCGAGATCGCCCCATAGCGAGGCGAGTTTTTTCTTTGCCGTATCAAGCGCGAGGACGGCGCGATCGTAAGCGCCGCGCGCTTCGGCCGCTTGGATTTCCGCGCGTAGTTTAACGGTGACCGGGTCGCGCGCCGAGCGCACGCGCCGGGCGGCCATCCCTTCGATTTGCCGTGCCGAATCGAGGCCGGCCTTCCTGACCTTCAGCAGCGCTTCCGCCGCGCATACGTCGAAGAACGCGCGCCGCGCCTCTACCGCCACGTCGAGCCGCGACCTGTCTCGCTCGATCGCCGCGATATCGCGTTCCGCTTCCGCGACGGCGACCCGGCCGTCGCGCTTGCCCGATCGCTCGATCCGCTGCGACACGCCGAGCGTCAACTCGCTGTCGTTCAGGTTCTCGAACGGCCCGGAACCGGCGAAGTTCTCCAACTCGACATCGACTTCCGGATTGGGAAGAGCGCCGCTTTGGCGAATTCCGGCTTCCGCGCCGCCGACGCGTTCGTCGCGCGCCTTGACCGCGACGGACGCCGCAAGCGCACGGGCAACCGCTTCATCCAAACTTACCGGCTTCGCACCCTGCACGTCATCCGCACGTGCAAATGCGGCGCACCACGACGCAGCGCAAAACAGCGCCACCAACATCCAACGAAACATGATTTACGACTACCGCTCTTGAACCGACCCATCGAACCCATGCGCGCATCGCCCGCGCAAAGTGCGGTTAGGCTAGCGGCGGCGGAACGGGCGGCAGCAGCGTGCGGCCGTTGGCGGTAACATCGGCGCGCGCAACGCGGCGCTCTGCGGCCGCGATATGCAATGGCGCACACGCGAACACAGCGACGATCGAATGCCCAGCGCACCCGCCGGGCATGTGGTTGTGAGATGAATCGGAGCAAGGGACATGCTGGCAATGTCCGTCACGCGCAAGCACCGGCTCTCCGGCATCAGTAACGCCGTCGGCTGACGCTACTTGATCACCGCTCACGCATGCTGCCTCGGCAGGCGCTGCTGCAAAGAGCAGTGCCAAGATTAAGGCGGCAATGGCGAAAACCAAACGCATCGACCCAGAACCAGGTTTTTCGGACAGATAGTCACGAAGGAAGCAACCGTGGACGTCAAGTGCTAAAATTGTCCTAAACGCGAGCCTTTCGGGCGCCGACGGCGCAAAATCACCCCAACGCGCTCCCTTCTCAATTATCCAAGACCCAGGGAAGCGTAACGTCGGTGCGCTGACGCTCCGCCCCTTGCAAGCGCATAAATTGCTGGGATCACGACCAGCGTTAGAACCGTGGACGAGACCATGCCACCGATCATCGGCACGGCAATCCGTTGCATGATCTCCGAACCGGCACCTGTCGACCACATGATAGGCAGAAGCCCCGCCATGATGGCGGCGACAGTCATGAGCTTTGGACGCACGCGCTCGACGGCGCCTTCCATGACCGCAGCGTTGACGTCGGCGAGCAACAGCGGACGACCCTCTTCTGCCGCGCGTTCACGATGGACGCGAAGCGCCTGGTCGAGGTAGATCAGCATGACAACGCCGGTTTCCGCGGCGACGCCTGCAAGCGCAATGAATCCGACGGCGACGGCGACGCTGAAGTTGAAGCCCAGCGCGTACATGAGCCACAAGCCGCCGACGAGTGCGAACGGAACGGACGCCATCACGATCAACGTTTCTGCGAGTCGTCCGAAGTTCAAGTAGAGCAATAGGAAGATGATGAGGAGCGTCACGGGAACGACGATCATGAGCTTCGCCGCGGCGCGTTCCAGATACTCGAACTGGCCGCTCCAGATCGGGTAGACGCCGGGCGGAAACTTCACCTCGCGCGCGACCGCTTCGCGCGCTTCGGCAACGTAGCCGCCGAGGTCGCGGTCGCGCACGTCGACGAAGACGTAAGCCGCGAGCTGCGCGTCTTCGGTGCGAATCGTCGAAGGACCCTGTTCGAGCTTGATCTTCGCGACTTGACCAAGCGGCACGCCGCCGCCCGAAGCCATCGGCACGATCACCTGGCGCGCGATTGTCTGCGGATCGGAGCGCATGTCGCGCGGGTAGCGGATGGTGACGCCGTAGCGCTCGCGGCCTTCGACGGTGGTGGTCACCGTTTCGCCGCCCAAGGCCATCGCGATCGTATCCTGGACCTGATCGACGCTCAGACCGTAGCGTGCGAGTTCGCGCCTGTCGGGCTCGATCGAGAGGTAGTAGCCGCCGCCGATGCGCTCGGAGAACGCACTGGCCGTTCCCGGTACCTTGCGCAGCACGCGCTCGATCTCACGCGCCGCCGCTTCGATATCGGCAAGCGAGCGCCCAATCACTTTAACGCCCACGGGCGTGCGGATACCGGTCGAGAGCATGTCGATGCGCGCTTTGATCGGCATCGTCCAGGCGTTCGAAACGCCGGGAAATTGCAGGCTCGCGTCCATTTCGGCGATCAGCTTGTCCGTCGTCATGCCCGGACGCCATTCGGACTCCGGTTTCAGGTTGACGACGGTCTCGAACATTTCGAGCGGCGCGGGGTCGGTCGCCGTTTGAGCCCTCCCGGCCTTCCCGAAAACGGAAGCGACTTCGGGGAACGACTTGATGATCTTGTTTTGCGTCTGCACGAGCTCGCTTGCCTTCGTCACCGAAAGGCCGGGCAAAGTGGTCGGCATGTAGAACAGGGTGCCCTCGTTCAACGTCGGCATGAATTCAGAGCCGATGCGCATCAGCGGCCACACCGAGACCGCGATCAGCGCCAGGGCCACGGCAACGGTGGCGAGCGGCGCACGCAGCACGGCGCGGATAATCGGCCGATAGGACGCGATCAGCGCGCGGTTGATCGGGTTTTCGGCCTCGCTGCGAATTTTTCCCTTGATGAACAACACCATCAGCGCGGGCACCAACGTCACCGACAGCAGCGCGGCGGCTGCCATCGCGAACGTTTTCGTGAAGGCGAGCGGGTGAAACAGGCGGCCTTCCTGCGCCTCAAGGGCGAAGATCGGCAAGAACGAGACGGTGATGATCAAGAGGCTGAAAAACAGCGACGGACCGACTTCGACAGCCGCGTCCACGATCGCGCTCGCGCGGGACTCGCCCGGCTTCAGCCGTTCGATGTGCTTGTGCGCGTTTTCGATCATCACGATCGCGGCGTCGACCATCGCGCCGATCGCGATCGCGATGCCGCCCAAGCTCATGATATTGGAGCTGAGGCCCAAAACCTTCATCCCGGCGAAAGCGAGCAGCACGCCGACGGGTAGCATGATGATCGCGACCAGCGCGCTGCGGACATGCAACAGGAAGACGATGCAGACGAGCGCCACGATGATGCTCTCTTCCGTCAGCGTGCGTTCGAGCGTCGCGATCGCGCGCGCGATCAGGTCGGAGCGATCGTAGACCGGCACGATACGCGTACCTTCGGGTAGGCTCGGCAACACGGCGTCGAGCGCCTGTTTCGCGGCCGCAATGACGTCGATCGTATTCGCGCCCTGACGCTGAGCGACGATACCGGCAGTGACCTCGCCCTCGCCGTTCAGTTCCGCGACGCCGCGCCGCTCGTCGGGCCCGATCTCGACACGAGCCACGTCTTTGATCGTCACCGGCACGCCGCCCATCGACTTCAGCGCGATCGCCTCGATATCGCCGGCGTTCTTGAGATAGCCCCGGCCGCGCACGGCGTGTTCGGTCTCGCTGAGTTCGACGACACGCCCGCCGACGTCGCGGTTCGAACCGGCGATCGCCTTGCGCACGTCGTCAAGGGTCAGACCCAGCGCCAGCAGGCGCTTTGGATCCACGACGACGTTGTACTGCTTGACGAGGCCGCCGACGCTGGAAACTTCGGCGACGCCGTCGGCCTTGGCGGCGGCGAAGCGCGCGTACCAATCTTGCAGCGTGCGGGTCTCGGCGAGGTTCAGCGTTGGGTGCTCGATCGCATATTGATAGACCCAGCCGACGCCGGTCGCGTCGGGCCCGAGCGTCGGCGTGACGCCCGCGGGCAGGCGGCGAGCGGCCGCGTTCAAATACTCGAGCACGCGGCTTCGCGCCCAATAGAGGTCGGTGCCGTCCTCGAAAATCACGTAGACGAAACTGACGCCGAAATACGAAAAGCCACGCACCGCGCGCGACTTCGGCACGCTCAGCATCGCGGTCGTCAGCGGATAGGTGACCTGATCCTCGATCACCTGCGGCGCCTGGCCCGGATACTCCGTATAGACAATGACTTGCGTGTCGGAGAGGTCGGGGATCGCGTCTACCGGCGTGGTGACGAGCGCGTAGACACCGGCGACCGTCGCCAAAGCCGTCGCGACGAGCACGAGCAGCAGATTGCCCGCCGACCAGCGGATGATACCGGCGATCATTGGGGTTTCTCCATCGTCGGCGGCGCGCCGGCCGTGAACGTCTGCAGCGCCGCGCGAAGGTTGCTTTCGGCGTCGATCAGAAACGTCGCTGAGGTCACGACCTCTTCGTCGCCGTTGAGGCCCGAGGCGATCTCGATCATGCCGTTCGCGCGGCGCCCGGCGGTGACGGCGCGAGGCTCGAAGCGACCGTCGCCGCGCGCAATGAGCACGACTTGGCGCGCACCGGAATCGATGAGCGCGCTGTCTGGGACGGCGAAAGTCGGCGCGGCCGGCGGGCTTGCTACCTCAACGGAGGCGAACATGCCGGGAAGCAGAACACCCTCGCGGTTCGCAAGTTCGATGCGCACTTTCGCGGTGCGCGTCGTCATCGACACCTCGGGATAAACGAACGTGACCTTGCCTTCCAACGTCTTGCCCGGGAACGCGTTCAGCGTGATCCGTGCGACTGCACCGGGCCGAGCGATGGCCAGCGCGTTCTCCGGCGCTTCGGCGATCACCCAAACGTTCGAGAGATCGGCCAAGCGATAGAGCGTTGCCCCGGGTTCGGCCTGCATGCCGGCGACAATCGGCTTTTCGATGACGACGCCCGCTTGTGGCGCACGCCAGGTGATCGAGCCGGTCGGCGTACCCGTGCGCACAAGGCGTTCGATCTCGACCTCCGGCACCTCATAGAGGCGCAGGCGCTCGCGCGTCGTCTGGACGCTGCGCGCGTTCGAGCGGGCATAGGCGCCGCCCTCCGCCTCCGCGGTCGCACGCGTCCTGAGCGCAAGCGCGAGGTCGAGTTCTTCCTTCAGGATGAACGGACTTAGGATGTCGAACAGCGGCTGGCCCTTGCGCACCCTTTCGCCGGTGGCCGCCACGTGCAGCTTCACGACGTTGGCCGGAAACTTGAGCGCCACGACCGCGAGCTTGCGTTCGTCGGCTTCGACGGTGCCCGACAGGAGAACCGTCTCGCTCATGGCCTGTCGCACGACCTTGGCCGTGCGCACGCCGAGGCGCTGCACGCGGTCCAATCCGATTTTCACCGTGCCCGGCTCGTCCTGGCGCTCGTCGGCGTAGACGGGGATGTAATCCATCCCCATCGAATCTTTCTTCGGAACCGGCGAGGTGTCGGCCAGGCCCATTGGATTTCGATAATAGAGGACGTTTCTGTCGTCCTTCTGTTGCACCTTGGCCGGCGCCCGCACGGGGACATAGTCGCGTCCTTGCGCATCCTTTTTCGGCGCCGGCGAATAGTCCGGCGCACCGGTCGGATCCTGGTAGTAGAGGATGGGGCCGGTGTTGGAAGCCGCTGCTTCGCGCTGCGGCGTTTCGTGCGATGGCCACAGCCACCAAGCCACGACGCCACCCGCGGTCAGCGCGAACGCGGCCGCACCCCAGATGATTTTCGCGCGCATGGTCAGTGCGCCGCAACGACGACGGTGCCGGTGATCGTCTCGGCAACGCCGTGCACCTTCGCGCTGAGAGTCAACGCCCAGCGACCTTTCATTGTGGGCCCGACCTTGAAGCGATAGACGCCCGGGGCGGGCGATCCCTGCGCCTCGACCGGTGCGGTCATCGACGCCATCGAATCGGGAGCCATGTCGAAACGCGTCTCGAAGATGACCGCATTTTCGACCGGCTTGCCGGTCGCCTCGTGCACGAGGCGCACATCGACAACGGCCTCGCCCGTCATCGCGACCTCGGTGGTCACGGCGGTGAAGACGTAAGGCGACTTAGGCGCGCTGCAGGCCGAGAGCAGTGCAAAAGTTACGATTGCGGCGAGCCGAGCCACCGCGCGCGCGAGCGCTTGAAGCGAGTTCATGTGCAGATATTCCTTGCGTGAATGTCAGAGACCTTCGCGCGCCCTTGGGCCATGCGAAGATGCGATCAGTTCAAGCGAGGATCAGTCTAGGAGGGGGCTTATCAGGCTCTCGGTCGCGCCCGGCGACGGCTACAGCGGAGGTAACGCGCACGCGCATCACCGCGGCGTGCGACAGCGGAGCCGGCGGCGAGGGTATCGCCGCGATGAGCCCGCTGCAGGCGATCGCGCAAGCAGGCGAAACATCCCCTTCCGCGCAATCGCCGCACGGCATGTCGCATGGGGGCATTTCGTCCATGGCGCCGACATCAACTGTCTCGGCCATTTCTTGGGTACCTGCAAACGCGGCGACCGGACTCAGTGCAAGCGCCGCTGCGAGCATCAAGCTCACAATACGCTTTGGCAGTTTCCGAACGACGCTCATAAGTTCAACATAGCTTAGGGCATGCACCTTGGCACTCGTTATCCGAGGGCAGGGTCAATTTCGCGCAAATGTGATGGTTACGCGATTGCATTTTCGCCGCGGTAGGGCGGGTGATCTCCGGGTTGCTCAGGCCAAGTCGCGCTTGCGCGTGTCAAACTCCGCCTTGTCGATCTCCCCGCGAGCATAGCGTTCCTGCAGAATCTGGAGCGCCGTCTTACTGCCTTTCGACTGGTCGGCGAGCCACCGGAACAGGAAAACGCCGCCAGCGATGATCAGCGCCCAAAATAAGATCATCATGATCGGACCTCCATAACCCATACCCCACCCCGCGCCGCCGAAGCAGCCCGTCCAATTGGGCATTGTCGCCTCCTAAGAATGCGAAGGACATCAAGCTATGGCAAACACCAGGACGCAGCCATGACCTGCATCAATTGCTGCGAACCTCGCCGCCAAGGGAAAAGCAGCTTCTACCGCGCCCGCCGCAACATCGGCGTCACCACCGGCGTCGCGCCCGATTGGATCCGCCCGATCACCTCGAACCCGTGCCGCTCGTAGAACGGAATGTTGCGCGGGTTTGAGGATTCGAGATAGGCGGGCAACCGCTCGGCGTCGACGCGGGCGAGCGCGTGCTTCATCAGAGCCGAGCCGAGGCCCCGGCCCTGCCGGCTGACGTCGACGCCCAACACCGCCAAATACCAATGCGGCTCATGCGGGTGATATTGCCCCATCTGTTCGGCCACGCCCGCGAGGTCGGCTTGGCGGTCCGCCGGCACCGTGCTTTCGATCAAGGCGCCCATCCCCTCTTCGTCGATGCCGACACCGGGCGGCAGCCAAAACGAAGCGGCGGAATAGTCGTCGAGCACGTGCGCCGTTCCGCGCGCAAGCGCCCGCCCGCCAAGCGCCATCTGCGCCGCGCCTAAGTGCTTCAGATACGCGCTCCCGTCCGCGAAGATCCAGCGCAGCATCGGATCGTCCACGAACGCCAACGTGAAGATGTCGAGCGCGCGGTCCTTCTCCTCGGTCGTCACAGTCTTCACAGCGGGCGGCAGCATGGGGGTTCCTCCGTACGCGAGGGCGGAGCATAAACGGTTGCGCCTACGCGCACCATGTCGGCCTTAGGCCCTCGGGCTTGAGCTTGGTCTTGAGCTTCGGTCTTGAACTTCGGTCTTGCGCCTCGGTCTTCGATATAATCGCCGATGATGCGACGAAACGTCTAATTTATTACATCGGCGCTTTCGGCTATGTTCGGCGCCAATCACTCCCAAAGGAAGAAATCCGTACCAAGCTGCGTCGGCACCGCTGCAACATAAGCCGGTGCGCGCCCAGCGGTCACACGCGCGCGACCAGCGCATGGCCAGAGGCTGCAAATCAACTGACCGCGCAATCCGCTCGGACAGGCCAAGCAGCACCACCGCCCCCTGTGCGGCATGACAAGCTTGCAGCCAACCAAATCCGCCGTTCCATCGCTTCAACCCGTCACCACGAGGAAGTTGACAAATGACGCGCCTCCGCAAGCAATCGGACACAAGCGACGACGCATTCTTCACAGCGCTCGCCGCCGGAAGCACCGTCGTGGAAGCCGCAAAGCTCACCGGCTGTTCCCGACAAGCCCTTTACCGCCGCCGCATCACCGACCGCGCCTTCGACCGGCGCTGGCGCACGATCGAAGACGCGCGCAAGCCCCTCAGCGCTCGCCTCCCCTGGCGGTGTCGGCGTCCGATCTTCGATCGTCCCGGCGGCTTCAGCAACGGCATGCTGTTGGGCCGGCTGAAGACGCTGCGCCCGGCGCGCTACCGCGACCCGGCTGGCTGACCCCGCAGCGTCACCGCTTGACGCGCGCCATACCGCAAGAAATACGTCACCGCCGAGCGCAGCTTCTCCGCCGGCACGGTGTGCGGGTTGTCGAAGTGCTGCTCGACGATCTGTCCCCGCGCGGAAAGCCCGCGCGCGGCGAGGAGCGTGGCGATCCTGTCATGCGTCTCGCCAATCCGCCCGTGATCGCCGCGATGCGCGGCTTGCACCGCCGCGCCGCCGCCGACGGTCCCGAACATGATGTCCCCGGCATCGCCCGGCGAACTCTGCGGCATCATCAGATGCCGAGCCGAGGCCCTTGTCAGCGGCAAGGCTCAAAAAAGAAGATTCACCACCAAGACACCAAGGTGCACCAACAGGCCCGTGTGCTGCCGGCGCAAGGCGCCTTCATGCATTCGAGACGCGCCTGCGGCGCAGGGCACCGGCCAGCTTGGTGAAACTTGGTGCGCCTTGGTGTCTTGGTGGTGGACCTTTTTCTCTCAGACGCGGGGTGAAGCCTGCGCAAAACCACCCCCGGTTTATCGACAACGCGCCCGCACTCGGCCCATAGTCCCCCCATGACGATTTGGGGCTGGTTCTTGTTGGGCGCGGGCACGTGGGTGCTCGCCGTCGTGTTGAAGGTGTTGGCCGACGTTGTCGTGCAGCGCACGATGACCGTCGCGCTGAAAGACGGCGTGGCCGCGCTGCTCTCCGGCCTTTGGTCGTCGGTCTGCGAGATCGGCTTGTCCGCCTTCGCGTTCTGGTATTGGAGCGCCTCGTTCGCCGACGCGCTTGTCATGGCGCTGGGCGCGGGCGCGGCGGAGTTTTTGATCCTGCTGCCGGCCGCGCTCTCGACCAAGCTCGACAAAAAGAAGACGGCGAAAGCGGCGGAGCGCGCGAACTGGAACGCGTTCTTTGCCGAACGCACCGTCGCGTTCGCAAGCCACTTGGCCAGCCGCGCGCTCGCCTGGCTCGGTGTCGGTGGCCCGGGCGGCGCGGCAGCCCTGGGCAGTGCCTTCGGCCTCTTCGCCACCACCGAGGCCATTCAAGCTTACGGCCAAGCTAAGGAATGGGATTGGCTTAACAACCGCACGCTTTGGACGTTTCTGTTCTTCCAGATGGCGATCGTGCTGGTCGAAATCGTGCTGATCTTCATGTGGTGGCGTTAACGCGTCGAATTGGAGCGCGCGGATTGACAAAACGTTAAGCCGTTCGCCCTAGCCTCGAACGAACGCTCGCTATCAGGCCCAGTGAACTATGGATCGCGACACGACGATCATCATGGCTGCCACGATCATCTTCTTGACGGTCGTGGGCAGTCTATTTCTGCAGCCGCCAGCGCCCAGAAGCGGCCTTGAAGCGCGTGCGGCGGCAGCCGGCGTCGCCGCGGGCGACGTAGACCCGCCAAGCGCCGAGGTAAGCGCGCCCGCCCCGACTAAGAAGTTCAACCCCGAGGACATTCGCTACAAGTTCCAACAAGCTGAAGCGAAGAAGGGTAAGACGCGCAAGTTCATGAAGGCCGCACCCGAATCTCCGCCGAGTGACGATATGGGCTCCGAGAACGAGGAGCCGACAGCAGAAGAGGCCGTTGCGGACGAAAGCGCCGAAGAGCCGGAAATTAACGAATAGCAAACCAACTCTCCCAAAACGGGACAAAGTCGGCTAAACTTCGCCCTCGTTACTGAGGGAGAGGTCAATGGCGGACGTCAGCGCGCAGATGGTCGTGCGGCGCATGCGCTTCCCCTATCCGGAGAGCGCGAGCGGACACTGGAACCCCGCGCGGCCGGAGTTCAGCCACATCGTCAATGCCGCCTCGCTGTCCATGCCGTTTCTCGAACCGTATCTGATCGATACGATGCGCAAGGCGAAGGAACGCATCACCGACCCGCAGCTTCTGAAAGACGTCGATCTCTACATCGCGCAAGAAGCGACCCACTTTCGCCAGCACCAACAGTGGAACAAGCGCCTCGCCGACATGGGCTACAAAAGCGTGCCCAAGCACGAAGCGCAACTGAAGGAAGATTACGACGCCTTCGCAAAGTCGCGCTCCTTCACGTTCAATATCGCCTACGCGGAGGGCTTTGAGGCCATGGGCCTCACCGTCGGCCACATGTTGGTTGAGGATCGCGAATACCTTATGGGCAACGCCGACCCCGCGGTCGCCTCGCTCGTATTGTGGCACTTCGTCGAGGAGATCGAGCACAAGACCGTCACGTTCGACGTCTTCAAGGCGCTCGACGGCCGCTATTGGTGGCGCATCTACGGCTTGGCTTATGCGACGACGCACATCTTCTTCCGCACCTGGCAAGCCTATCGCCAATTGCTGATCGAAGACGGCCGTTGGTCGAGCTTGAAGAACCGCCTCACGCTCTACGGCCTGCTCGCGCGCATGTTCCGCAAACTCTTGCCGCGTCTCGCGCGCATCTTGAAGCCGAGCTATGACCCGCGCCAAGTCGAAGACCCGCCCTGGGTCAAGCAATGGTGGCGCATGCACCGCGAGGGTACGGCCGGCATGGGCGAAATCGACACCACGCGCTTGAGCGCTCCGGCGCCGGTCCCACTGCCCATCCAACGCGCCGCGTAAGGAGCCTCCATGACCGCGATGCCGGAGCGCCTGCGCGCGCTGTTATTCTTGAACGGCATCGGCCTCTTCTGCTTTGCGGTCTTCGTCGGCTGGCAGTGGTTCTTCGCGCTGCTGGGCCAAATCGTATTGTGGCCGGTGATCCCGCCGATCGACGTGCAGTTCCCCGACGATCACCGCGCCTGGCGCATGGTCCACATGGAAGCGATCACGCAAGGCCTGCTGTTGATGGGCTTGGGCCTCGGCGGCCGCTTCCTGCATCTCACCGCGCTCCAGCATCGCATCTTCTTCTGGAGCGCCCTCATCACCACCTGGCTCTTCACCGTGCCGACCTACTTCCACGCGCTGTGGGGCACCCGCGGCCTCGCGATGGGCGGCGGTCCGTTCAAACCCGGCCTCGCCAACGACGTGCTGTATCTGATCGGCTGGCCACCGGTCATCGCCGTCCACGTGATGCTGGCCCTCGCCGTGATCGGCGTGTGGCGCTTCGTGCAGACGCTGCCAAAGGCCTAGGGCCTTTACCAAGGTCGCTCACGCCTCGCGTTTCAGGGGGCATTGGGCACGAGAACTGCAAGCTCGCCGCCATAGGCGCCCTCGCGCAAGGAGCGGCTGATGTTGGTCCAACTGTTTGCCTTTACCCTCTGCTGTACCGCGCTGGCGGTTTCGCTGATGGTTCAGCAACTGCCTGAGCATCGCAAACTCGACGGCACCGAGACCGCGCAGACCGCGACAACCCGCATACATGGCCGCGGCGAAAACGACTCCAATCCTGCAACACGTTCGGCCAGGTGCAGCGACTTGAGGTGCAAGAACCGCGGGACGCACCTGCGCCCCGCCGACGACACCTACGTCGAAGTCGATCCCCCGCAAGAAGAGCCGGAACTCGACTAAGCTGCCACAGATCGACCGAAGCGGCGGTTGCCGCTATGATTCTCCGCCCACCCGCTACCGCGAAGTGGCAAGTCTGAAGATCGTCACCTCAGGAGCAGCGTCATGTCTTGCCTCGGTGTCCACTTCGCCCTCACCGACGACGACGCAACGAAACTGCGAGCGCTAGCCACCGACGAATCCCGCCTCGAATTCGTCACCGAAGACATCGAGGACCGATACTTCGTGGGCGACAAGCCATTCGTCGGCGAAAGCGACAAGGCCTGGGACGCGATGCACCGCACGCTCGCCGACGGCGAACTCACTTGGGACGGCGGCACCTACCCGCTCAACCACACAGTCCTGGGCGGCGAACGCCTCTACCTCGGCGACGACTACATCATGATCCTGAAAACGCCGGCGCAGGTGAAAGACATCGCTGCCGCCCTCGAACCGCTCACCGAGCAAGACTTCCGCCGCCGCTACGACGCGATCGACGCGGACTCCTATGACAGCGACCTGAGCGACGAAGACTTCGCCTACACCTGGGAGTGGTTCCAAACCGTACGCGATCTCTACAGCAAAGCAGCCGAAGAAGGCCGGTACGTGCTATTCACGGCGGATCAGTAGCGGTCGACCATTCCGCCCGCCTGCACTATATTCCCACCATGCCGCCCACCCGTCCCAAATCCGGCCTCGCCGAAGCGCCGGCCGCCATGTTCGTGCCGCACAAGCCTGCGCGTCCGGAGAAATCCGAGGGCGGCAAGCGCTTCAAGGTCGTCTCCGACATGACGCCGAAGGGCGATCAGCCGGCGGCGATCAAGGAACTCGTCAAAGGCATCAAAGCGAACGAGCGCGATCAGGTGCTGCTCGGCGTCACCGGCTCCGGCAAGACGTTCACAATGGCGCAGGTCATCGAGGCGACGCAGCGCCCGGCGCTGATCCTCGCGCCAAACAAAACGCTCGCCGCCCAGCTCTACGGCGAGATGAAGAACTTCTTCCCCGAAAACGCGGTCGAGTACTTCGTCTCCTATTACGACTACTACCAGCCCGAAGCCTACGTCCCGCGCACCGACACGTACATCGAGAAGGAAAGCTCGATCAACGAACAGATCGACCGCATGCGCCACTCCGCGACGCGCGCGATCCTGGAGCGCGACGACGTCATCATCGTGGCGTCGGTGTCGTGCATCTACGGCATCGGTTCGGTCGAAACCTACACCGCCATGACGTTTGACGTGAAGGTCGGCAAGCGCATCTCGCGCAACGACCTGCTGGCAAACTTGGTCGCTCTGCAGTACCGCCGCAACGAGGCCGCCTTCGCCCGCGGCGCCTTCCGCGTGCGCGGCGACACGGTGGAACTGTTCCCCGCGCACTACGAAGACTCGGCCTGGCGCATCACGCTGTTCGGTGACGACGTCGAAGCGATCCACGAATTCGATCCGCTGACCGGCCAGAAAACCGAAGAACTCAACGAGATCAAAGTCTACGCGAACTCGCACTACGTGACCCCACGCCCGACGCTGCAAAAGGCGATGAAGGGCATCAAGGAAGAACTGCGCACCACGCTCGACGCGTTCAACAAAGCCGGCAAGCTGCTCGAAGCCCAACGCATCGAACAACGCACGCTGCTCGACCTCGAGATGATGGAAGCAACCGGCTCCTGCCCCGGCATCGAGAACTATTCGCGCTGGCTCACCGGCCGCAAACCCGGCGAACCGCCGCCCACGATGTTCGAATATCTGCCCGACAACGCGATCGTCTTCGCCGACGAAAGCCACGTCACGGTTCCCCAGATCGGCGGCATGTACCGCGGCGACTTCCGCCGCAAATTCACGCTGCAGGAATACGGCTTCCGCCTGCCCTCGTGCATGGACAACCGCCCGCTGAAGTTCGAGGAATGGGACGCGATGCGCACGCAAACCGTGTGCGTCTCCGCGACGCCCGGCCCCTGGGAGATGGAGCGCACCGGCGGCGTCTTCGTCGAACAAGTCATCCGCCCGACCGGCCTGATCGACCCGCCGGTGATCATCCGCCCGGTCGAACATCAAGTCGACGACCTCGTCGCCGAGTGCAAAGAGGTGGCCGCGAAGGGCTACCGCACGCTCGTCACCGTGTTGACGAAGAAGATGGCGGAAGACCTGACCGAATATCTGCACGACCAGAAGATCCGCGTGCGCTACATGCATTCCGACATCGAAACGCTGGAGCGCATCGAGATCATCCGCGACCTGCGCCTCGGCGCGTTCGACGTGC
>CADEFU010000006.1 GCA_902826695.1 uncultured Alphaproteobacteria bacterium
GCACGCAGTCCATCGCGGTGTCGCCGCCGCCGATGACGACGACGTTCTTGCCCTTCGCGTTCAGCGTGCCGTTGTCGTAGTCCTTCACCTTGTCGCCGAGGCAGACGCGGTTCGACGCGGTGAGATAGCTCATCGCCTGTACGATGCCGGACAGGCCAACGCCCGGCGCGCTCATGTCGCGCGCTTTGTAGACGCCGGTTGCGAGCAACATCGCGTCGTGTTGCGTGCGCAGCTTGGCGAGCGTCACGGTCTTACCGACATCGACGTTGAGTTCGATTTTGATGCCGCCCTGGCTAAGCCGCTTCGTGCGGCGTTCGACGATGTCCTTCTCGAGCTTGAAGTTCGGGATGCCGTAGGTCAGCAAGCCGCCGGCCCGGTCGTAGCGATCGTAGATCGTGACGCCATAGCCTTTCGCGCGCAGCTGTTCGGCGGCGGCGAGGCCCGCGGGACCCGCGCCGACAATGCCGATCGTGCGGCCGCGCTCGCGTGCGGGTGCCAGCGGCTTGATCCAGCCTTTCTCCCATGCGGTGTCGGTGATGTATTTTTCGACGGCGCCGATCGTGACGGTGCCGTGACCCGATTGTTCGATCACGCAGTTGCCTTCGCACAGGCGATCCTGAGGGCAGATGCGGCCGCAGACCTCGGGCATGTTGTTCGTCGCTTGGGAGAGCTCGTAGGCCTCCTCAAGGCGGCCCTCAGCCGTCATCTTCAGCCAGTCGGGGATGTTGTTCTGAAGCGGACAGTGGACCTGGCAGAACGGCACGCCGCACTGCGAGCAGCGACCGGCCTGTTCTTCGGCCTTCTTGGCCACGTACTCCGCGTAGATTTCGTCGAAATCCGACGTGCGCGTCTTTGCTGCCCGCTTTTCGGGCATCTGGCGGGAGACTGAGACGAAGCGCAGGAGCTTGTTGTCGGCCACTTGGGGTCGGTCCGTAAGAATATGAGTCGAGCGGGGCCTTATACGGATCAAATGTTACTGGAAGAAGGCGTAATGTCAGTATTACTTACCTATTTTCTGCACAAACGGCCTACCTGTCATAGTCCCCGTTGCTCTCTTGCCGCGAATTAGCTTCGATTCGGTACTAAACTGCAGTCAGGTGGACGGCCTGAGGGGATGTGGTACACGGGGCGCCCTTCCAGCTGCGGCGCGCCTCCATGGACCAACTGATTTGGAAACTCATTTCGGCGGTGATTCTCGCGCTGGTTGAGGGGGTTACAGAGTTCCTGCCAGTCTCATCTACCGGGCACATGATTCTGGTCGAGGAGATGCTTGGGCTTACCGCCAGCCCAGTCTTCATGATCGTCATCCAATTCGGGGCGATCCTGTCGATCTGCGTGATCTACTTCGAATACCTTTGGCGGGTGACGAAGGCCGTGCCGGTCAATCCGAACGCGCAACGCTTTGCCGTTGGGCTGCTCATCGCCTTCTTGCCGTCGGCGTTCTTGGGCGTGCTGCTGTCGGACTACATCACGACGTATCTGTTCTCGAAGTGGACGGTAGCGATTGCGCTCGTGATCGGCGGTATTGCGATCATCTTCATCGAGAAGGTCGTGAAGATCCCGCAGTACTATGCGGTCGAGGATTTTCCGCTCAGCGTGTACTTGAAGATTGGGCTGTGCCAGTGCTTGGCGCTCGTGCCCGGCGTGTCACGCTCCGGCGCGACAATCATGGGATCGCTGCTTTTGAAAGTGGAGCGCGGAGCGGCGGCGGAGTTTTCGTTCTTCCTTGCGATCCCGACGATGTTGGGCGCGGCGGTGTACTCGCTCTACAAGGAGGGGACCGCTATCCCCTTTGACGACGCGATCGCGCTCGCCGTCGGGTTCGTGCTTTCCTACATCAGCGCCTATTACGTTGCGAAGGCATTCATCAGCTTCGTGTCGAACAACGGCTTCGGCGTGTTCGCGTGGTATCGGATATTCCTCGGCTCGTTCCTGCTCGGCTATTTGATCTTCAATGAGTTCGAGACCACGCTGAGGCCCATCATAAACTCGCTGCTGACTTAGACGCCACGCGGTTCTGCGTATTGGCCGGTCGCGCGGTAGGCGTAGAGATAGCTTGGGACCACGGCTTCGACCGACGTTGGCTGAACGCAAAGGTCGGCTAGCGTGCCAACCGAGGCCGCATCGGGGCCAGCTTTCACAACGTTGTCTTTGCGCAGCAAGCGTGCCTGATCGAGCGTGAGCGGGGCGAACGGTAGCCAACCGGTGAGGGCTGCGGCGAACTCCGTCAGGAAGAAGGGGATCGAGTAGAACGCGCGCTTGCGCTCAATCGTGGCGGAGATGAACGTCAAAAGCTCTTTCATCGAATAGACCGAGGGGCCACCGAGTTCATATGTGCGGCCGCGCGCGCGCTCATCCACGAGCGCGTTTGCCAGAGCCTCAGCGACGTCGCCGACGAACACCGGCTGAAACTTCGTCTTGCCACCGCCGAAGACCGGGAAGGCCACTTTCGCGAACCGGATGGCGTTGGCAAACATGTTGAAGAAGCCGTCGCCCGGACCGAACATGACAGACGGGCGAAGGATCGTCGCCGTTGGGAACGCCTCGCGCACTTGCGCCTCGCCCTCGCCCTTCGTCCGCGAATAGCTGGCGCGCGCCTTAGGGTCGGCGCCGATCGACGAGATGTGGATGAGCCGCTCGGCACCCGCCTTCGCGGCGCAGCGTGCCACGATCGCCGCGCCCTCGTTGTGCATCGCGTCGAAGCTGCGGCCGCCCGAGGGGCGCAAGATGCCGACAGTGTTGATCACGATTTTGGCGCCTGCCACGGCAGCGGCAACGTCGCCTTCGTTGCGGATGTCGGCTTTGACGACCGCGATCTGACCGACATCGCCCAAGGGCTTCATGTCGTAGGCACGCGATGGCGCCCGGGTCGTCACGCGGATACGGTAGCCTTCCTTCGCCAGGCGGCGGACGATCTGGCGGCCCAAGAAGCCCGTCCCGCCGATCACGGTCACCAGCGTCGCTGCGTTGTTCCTGGCCATGCGGTCCCTGCCCTAAGTTCAAGATTCGACTGGTGTGATAGCGAAAAGGCCGCGCCACTTGAAGCCCGGTGACGCCCAGGCTTTTCGTTGACAGGCAGGCGGCCCCGCGGATATGCATCGGCCCCTTCCGTGCCCAGATGGCGGAATTGGTAGACGCGCTAGTTTCAGGTACTAGTATCGCGAGATGTGGAGGTTCGAGTCCTCTTCTGGGCACCACGCTTCGCTGCGCAGCAAGCGAAGCGTGCCCTGCGTAGCCTCTTTGGCGAAGCATGGGCAGCGTCCGCAGCTACGCGTGGCGCGGCCAGGCAATCCCCCTCGTCAAATAGTTGCGCGCGCGGCGTTGATTGCCAGTGCGATCAGGCAGAGGCTCGATAGCGTGAAAAGCGACATGCGGATTGGAAGCTTGTTGACCGTCCCTTGCCAGATGCTGTGAGCAACGCGTAGCGCGGTATAGCTCCATGCGAGCGCCGTGTTCATCGCGCCGCCTTCGCCTGCGAGCGCCAGAATGATGACCGCCGCGTAGAAGGCCGTCGGCTGCTCCATGAGGTGCGTGTAGTTGTGGGATTTCCAGTTCACGCTCTCGGGAAGGACGCGCTCCAGATCCGGGCCTCGTGTTCCGGCCTTCGATAGCGTGCGAAGGCTATCCTTGGGCAAACGCGAGATCGCTGCAAATCGCGTGACCGTCACCCAGATCAGCACGACCATCGACCAGAGCACCAGCATCGCTGCGGGCGCGAGTATCGGACTTTGCATGGCTGAATACTCCCCTTGGGGCTGGCACGGTGCGAGCAGCCAGGGAAACATCTACGCTGGCGTACTGTCAGTTTTTGTCAGCAGTCATTGCTCGGGGATTTCTTTGAGCGTGCGCCACTCCTTGAGCAGCGCGATGCGACGGCGCGGGTAGCGCTTGGGCGTGGACTTAAGCGCGGTGATGCGGTCGGTTCTGAAATGGCGGTAGCCGTTGCGCAGTTCGCACCACGCAACGACAACACGCACGCGATCGTAGAAGGCCAGCGCAATGGGCCAGATCGTTCGCTTCGTCGCGCGCCCTCGTTCGTCTGCGTAGGCGACCTGCAGCTTGCGCTCAGACCTTATCGCCTGGCGGATCGCGCCGAGTTCAGCGTCTCCGGCAGCGATCGGCGCACCTGGCCCAATCAGGAGACCCGACGCATCGATGCCGTCTTTGAGGTCGCCGGGAAGTACCGCGCCGATCTTGGCGAGCAGGTTGCGGGCGGCCTTGCCCAAGGGCCCATCCGCCCTTTCCGACACCCAACGCGAACCGAGCACCAGCGCTTCGATTTCCTCCTCCGAGAACATTAGCGGTGGCAGCATGAAGCCCGGGCGGAGCACGTAGCCGACGCCCGCTTCTCCGTCGATGTGCGCGCCTTGCGCCTTCAAGGTCTCGATGTCGCGATAGAGGGTACGCAACGACACGCCGACCTCTTCGGCGAGCACGGCGCCCGCAACGGGCCGCCGATGACGGCGCAGGACCTGGATCAAGTCGAGAAGGCGCCGTGCGCGAGACATAGGCGAGCATAGCGCTTCCTGCCAAAATTTGGCAGTAGTCGATGTTCGCCCTCGCCGCGTCGCCCCACGCGGCACGTGGCGCTCTTGACCTGCCCGGCCCTCGCATGGCTTTTGGCGCGAAACGGCCGGATTCTCAAACCATCATGAAGATACACTTCCACGAGGGCGATCTGCCTTCAGGCGTCGATTTCGGAAAGTCGGTTGCGATCGACACCGAGACGCTCGGGCTGAACCCGCAGCGCGATGCGCTGTGTCTGGCGCAACTGTCGGGTGGCGATGGGCATTGCCATGTCGTGCGCTTCGACCGGAAGACGTATCAAGCGCCGAATATGGTGCGGCTTCTGACCGACACCGATGTCGTGAAGATCTTCCACTATGCGCGCTTCGATGTGGGCGTGTTTCAGAAGTATCTGAACACGCCGACGACGCCGATTTGGTGCACGAAGATCGCTTCGAAACTCGTACGCACGTACACGGACAAACACGGGCTTAAGGACCTGGTCAAAGAACTGCTCGACGTCGACCTGTCGAAACAGCAGCAGAGCTCCGACTGGGGTGCGGCGAAATTGAGCGACGCGCAGCTTTCCTATGCCGCTTCCGACGTGTTGCATCTTCACAAGCTGAAGAACACGCTGGACGCAATGCTGGTGCGCGAAGGGCGCCAGGAACTGGCGCTGAAATGCTTCGGTTTTGTAGGCACCCGGGCGCAGCTCGACCTCGCCGGATGGGGCCTTGAGGATATCTTCGCGCACTGAGCCAACGTTAACCGGGAAGGCCTGGGTTTGCCTTGATTTGAGGGGGATCAGGGCTCATACTGAGCGCAGTTGGCATGACTTTCGCGTCGGCGCCTTTATTGCGCCGCACAATCGTGACAAAACGTGGCTCGCGTTCATGCCCGGTTTGCGAGTTTCGCTCTAATGACGGCTATTGCGGATTCTCTTCTCAACGCCGACCTCGAGGCCGCGCGGCGCGTGCTTGCGACCGAAGGCGATGCGCTCGCCGCGCTCGCGCGTTCGCTCGACGGGCGGTTCTCAAAGGCGCTCGACCTCCTGATCGGGATCGAGGGGCGGGTGATCGTCTCGGGCATGGGCAAGAGCGGACATATCGGCAACAAGATCGCGGCCACCTTCGCCTCGACCGGCACGCCGTCGCAATTCGTACATCCCGGCGAGGCGAGCCACGGCGATCTTGGCTTCGTGACGCGCAAGGATGCGGTTCTGCTGCTCTCCAATTCGGGAAAGACCGCCGAACTAACCGACATCATCGACTTCACGCGGCGCAACGGCATTCCGATGATCGCGATCACGGCCGGCGTGGAATCGCCCTTGGCGCAGCACGCGGACGTGGCGTTGATCCTGCCGCCGGCACGCGAAGCGTGCGCGATCGAGATGGCGCCGACAACATCGACTACCATGCAGCTTGCCTTGGGCGATGCGCTGGCGGTTGCGTTGATGAAACGGCGCGGGTTTACGGCAGACGACTACCGCGAGCTGCATCCGGGCGGGTCGCTTGGGCGCAAGCTCGTGCGGGTGGCGGATATCATGCATACGGGCACAGAGCTGCCGCTCGTGAACGAGAACAGAGTGATGAGCGAAGTGCTGATCGAGATCACCTCGAAGCGCTTTGGCTGCGCCGGCGTCGTGAATGCGGATGGCGGGCTGATCGGTGTGATCACGGACGGCGACTTGCGCCGCCATATGCAGAACGATCTCTTGAAGCAGACGGCACGCCTGGTGATGACAGGCAAGCCGCGGCTGATCCGGCCGGGTGCGCTCGGCGGCGAGGCGCTTCGGCTCATGAACCAAAATGCGGTGCCGGTAACGTGCTTGTTCGTCGTTGCGGATGAAGACGTGACCAAGGCTACGCCGAGGCCGGTCGGGATCGTGCATATCCACGACTGTTTGCGCGCAGGCGTGGCTTAGAGGCGCCATGGCGATCGACGAACAGACCGTTTCCCGCACACGCCTCGACAACTGGCAGCACCGCGTGCGTCCGGCGGCGGACGCGACGGTCAGCTATACGCGGTTCGTGCGCATCATGAAGGTGATGCTGCCGCTTGTCGCGCTGTCTCTGATCGTGCTCGTCATCGTTTATTCGACGAGCCGCGAAGAGAGGATCCGCGTTGTGGTCCAAGATATCGGCGCCGTCGACAAGGACCGGCAGCTCGTTGCGCCGCGCCTCACCGGGACCGACGGACGAGGTCAGCCGTTTACGGTGACCGCCAAGGGTGCAACGCAGGCGCCGGGCAAGGCACGCAAGCTTACGATCGACGAAGTGACTGCCGACATCACCATGCAGGACAAGAGTTGGGTGCAGGTGGGCGCGGTGCAAGGGCTCCTCGATGTCGAGGGCAAGACGCTCGACCTCGTGAAGTCGATCAATATCTACTCGGACAAAGGTTATGAGTGCCACACGGACGCGGCGCGTTACGACTTCGGCAGCGGGCTGCTGAAGGGCGATGCGCCGATCCGCTGTCAGGGTCCGATGGGCG
This sequence comes from uncultured Alphaproteobacteria bacterium, assembly GCA_902826695.1. Lineage (GTDB taxonomy): Bacteria > Pseudomonadota > Alphaproteobacteria > Micropepsales > Micropepsaceae > SZUA-430. The sequence goes on from CADEFU010000006.1 coordinate 7,000, forward strand.
TGTTTGACGCCCAAAAGTTCGAGGGCCTGCGCGATCCCGGAATTTTGCGCTTCATGGGCGGCGTGAAGACGACCTACGTACCGACGGCGCGCGCCGGTGAAGCCGCAAAAGCAGCTGAGACGAACCCCGACGGTATCGGTGAGGCCGTCGTGGCGCCGGATGAGCCCATCGCGCCTTACGATGCGGTGCCCGCACCGCTAGAGCCAACGACGCGCATACCACCCGTTCAACCCAAAGCGAAGCCAACGCCATGAAGCACGCCCTTGCCCTCGCCGCTTTCGTTTGCGTCACCGCCACTGCGCATGCTCAGGGCGTGCCCAATCCGTTTTCCGGCATGGGACGCGACAGCGATAAGCCGATCTCGATTGCGGCGGATACGACCACGGCAGACATTCGAAATGAGTCGGCGACCTATGCCGGCAACGTGCGGGTCGAGCAGGGCAATCTGAAACTGCGGTCGGATTCGCTTTCGATCAAGGCAACGAAGGGAACGATCACGCGGATCGAAGCTAAGGGCAACGTGGTGCTCGCCTCACCGCAAGGACAAGCGACCGGCGCGACGGCGCTCTACGACATCGGTCAGCGCGTCGTGAAGATGGGCGGTAAGGTTATTCTCGCGCAAGGTTTGAACATCATGCGCGGAAGTTCACTCGTGATTAACCTCGCTACCGGAAGAGCGGAACTTACCGGTGCGGGGCAAGGCGGCCGTGTCGAAGGCGTGTTTGTGCCTGCAAAGACGCCAAAAATCTCATCACCGCTGAGTGGTGAACAGAAGCCCGCGACGCCGGAAAACTGAGCGTCATTTCACGCAACTTTAAAGCCAATTGGCATTTGATGAGACGGCACAATGGGTAACGGTTTTCAAGGCGGCGACCATCCTTCAATGGACGGGCAATCGGCATACGATGCGCAGTATGGACGGCCTCGGCTTGTTGCCGAGCAGACCGGCCTTGTCGCTGTGCAAGTGGGCAAGAGCTTTCGCCGCCGCCCGGTGGTGCGCGGTGTGTCGCTCCAGGTGAGACGCGGCGAGGCGGTCGGCCTGCTTGGGCCAAACGGCGCCGGCAAGACGACGTGCTTTTACATGATTACGGGTTTGATCCCGGTGGATACGGGTTCGATCTTCTTCGACGGGCACGACATCACGGCGCTGCCGATGTACCGGCGCGCGCGGCTTGGGATCGGCTATCTGCCGCAGGAAGCATCGATCTTCCGTGGGCTGACGGTCGAGCAGAACATCATGGCGGTCGCCGAGTTGGTTGAGCGCGACGCCCAGCGCCGGCGTCAACTCGTGGACGATCTGCTTGCGGAATTCGCGATTGAGCATTTGCGCCGGGCCCCTGCCCTTGCGCTTTCGGGCGGCGAGCGGCGGCGCGTCGAGATTGCGCGCGCGTTGGCGACGCAACCGTCGTTCATGCTGCTCGACGAACCGTTTGCCGGCATCGATCCGATCGCGATCGGGGAAATCCGCAAACTGGTGCATCATTTGAAGGAACGCGGGATCGGCGTGCTGATTACCGATCATAATGTTCGTGAAACGCTTGAGATTATCGACCGTGCATACATCATCCATGACGGCGAAGTGATGACCGAGGGTTCGCCTCGCGAGATCGTTTCGAACATGGATGTGCGGCGCGTCTATCTCGGCGAGAAATTCTCGTTGTAGGATACAAGGATATGTCATGGCTCTGACGCAACGCTTAGAGCTTCGCCAGGGGCAATCCCTGGTCATGACACCGCAACTGCAGCAGGCGATCAAGCTGCTGCAAATGTCGAACCTTGAAGTTCAGGCCTTCGTCGAGCAGGAGCTCGAGCGCAATCCCGTGCTTGAACGCGACGACGGACAGAGCGAGGAGAAGCCTGCGGAAGCGGCGCCTGCCGAAACCGCGCTAACGCTCAGCGAGGCCGCACCGCCGGCGGATGCTTCGGCCGATCTCGATACCGACTACGACAACGTCTACGGCGAAGATTCCGCGTGCGACCGGGCAACGGCGGCGCCGGAGGCGGGGCCATCGAGCTACGCCGAGGCCGGCAGCTCGTCGCGCCTCGGGGCGGACGATGCGATGTCGCTTGAGTCCACGCTGACGCGCGGGATGACTTTGCACGAGCATTTGGCCGGACAGCTGACCGTCGCTTGCACCGACGCGCGCGACCGGCTTATCGGGGCGTTCTTGGTCGATGCCATCGACGACGCCGGCTATTTGACGGTCGATTTGACCTCGGCGGCGCAGCACCTGGCGGTGCCGGTGACGGTGGTCGAGAACGTGCTCAAGGCAATTCAGACGTTCGATCCGACGGGCGTTGGTGCGCGCTCGCTGAGCGAGTGCTTGGCGTTGCAGCTGAAAGAGCGCAACCGGCTTGATCCGGCAATGCAAGCATTGCTCGACAATCTTGAGCTTCTGGCCAAGCGCGACTTGCAAGGTCTGCTGCGCCTTACACAGGTGTCGAGCGAAGATCTGAGCGACATGATCGGCGAGATTCGCGCTCTCAATCCGAAGCCTGGTCTGCAGTACGGGTTCGAACCGGTGCAGCCTGTCGTGCCGGATGTGTATGTGCGAGACGGCAAGAACGGCAGCTTTCACGTCGAGCTGAACTCCGACACTCTTCCCCGGGTGCTAATCAATTCGCGCTACTGTTCGACGGTCGACGGCAAGGACAAGGAAACGAAGACATTTCTGACGGACTGCCTGGCGAATGCGAACTGGCTTGTGCGCAGTCTCGATCAGCGCGCGCGGACGATCCTCAAAGTGGCGAGCGAGATCGTGCGGCAGCAGGACGGATTCTTCGTGCACGGCGTCACGCATCTTCGGCCGCTGAATCTGCGCGCAATTGCGGAAGCGATCGGGATGCATGAATCGACGGTCAGCCGCGTGACCGCCAACAAGTACATTGCGACGCCACGCGGCACTTACGAGCTCAAGTACTTCTTCACGTCGGCGATTCAGTCGTCGGCGGAGGGCGGCGAGGCGCATTCGGCCGAAGCGGTGCGCCACCACATCCGCGACCTCATCGACAACGAAGCGCCAAGCGCGATCCTCTCGGACGATCGAATCGTCGAAGTTTTGCGTAAGACTGGCATCGACATTGCCAGGCGAACTGTTGCAAAATATCGCGAAGCCATGCGCATTCCTTCTTCCGTCGAAAGACGGCGCTTGAAGCACGGGTTGAACTTGTCCGACGGTGCCACCGCTCAGTGATTCGTTCGGACCGGTTTCGCCGGCCTTCGCATCAGGGTCGCCCACTTCTCTAGGACTTGAGAGAGCATGCAACTTTCCATTACCGGCAAACAGATCGATATCGGCACCGCGCTGCGCACTTATGTGCAGGAGAAAGTCACCCACTCGGTCGGCAAGTATTTCGACCGGCCGGTTGACGGGGCCGTCACGTTTTCACGGGACGGGCATGAGTATCGCGCGGACTGCAGTGTGCATCTGGCGTCGGGGTTGCATCTGCAATCGCAGGGGCGCTCCAGCGACATCTACGCCAGCTTTGACGGCGCGATCGAGCGGATGGAGAAGCGACTCAGGCGCTACAAGAGCCGCATTCGCGACCATCACAACGGCACTCGGGCCAGCTTCGATTGGAGCCCGGCACGCGAGCACGTGATCGCGGGCGACGCTGACGAAAGCGCTAGCGAGCCCACAACGCTGAACCCCGTTATCGTGTCGGAGAACACGACGCAGCTGAAGACGCTCACGGTGGGCGAAGCGGTCATGCAACTCGACCTCTCTGAGGCGCCTGCTTTGGTGTTCCGGAACAGAGCGCATGGCGAGATCAATGTCGTTTACCGGCGCGGAGACGGCAACATCGGCTGGATCGACGCTTCCGCCGCTGCGGCCAAGCGCTGATCCGGCGCGGCTTCGAACAATGGACATCAGCGATATCCTTGCACCGCAGGCCGTGTTTCTGCGGGTCGGCGCGCCGTCGAAGCGCAAGCTGATCGACGAGATCGCGATACGGCTTGGCGCGATTGCGGGTCTCGACAGCGACAAGGTGTTCGAGACGCTGTGGCAACGCGAGAAGCTGTCGAGCACGGGCGTCGGCCATGGGGTCGCCATCCCGCACGGACGGATGCCGAAGCTCGAGCGGATCGTGGGTAGCTTCATACAGTTGGCGGAACCGGTCGATTTCGAGTCGATCGATGAGGCGCCGGTGGATTTGGTGTTTGCGTTGCTGACCCCGGCCGATGCCGGCGGCGATCACCTGAAGGCGCTGGCGCGGGTGTCACGGCTGCTGCGTAACGCCTCTGTGTGCGAGAAGCTTCGTGCAGCCGGCGATCCGGCGCAGGCTTATGCCCTATTGACCGAACCGACCGCCGGCGTGCACGCGGCTTAGCAACATCTCTCCCACTTAGTGGACGCTGACAGGTTCGAGTTCGTGCTGACGCGCGGCCACGAACGCCATGTCGCGGCTGTCCACGACGGCGACACGGCGGCCGTCGGCAGCGTGCAGCGCAAAGAACTTTTGCGTCGGCGCAATCGGCGCATCTACCGGGATCATGCCTGAGCCCTTCAACTCGGCGATGCCGACTTCGCGCACATAGACGGTGTTCGGACCGATGATACGGGCGATTTCATCCGGGTTTAGTTTGTGTGCGTTCGTTTCCATACTCGTTACTCCTACAAGCCGTCGCTTCGGCCCCCAGTTGGGCAACCATGTAGCGACCCTTCATGGCGAATATGTGGGTGTTAACCAGCGCTTTGGGAATACCAGCGGGGCGTCACTCCAAAGTGATCTGAATCTGACGAATCTCGAGGGATTGCCGGCGGTGGCGCAAATCGATCCTGAGCAGGCCGTTTGCCAATTTAGCGCCTTCGACTTCAAGGCCGTCGGCGAGCACGAATGAGCGCTGAAAGCCGCGATTGGCGATGCCTTTGTGCAGGAACGTACGTTCCTCAGATGGGGTGGTGCGGGCGCCTTTCACAACCAGCTCACGATCTTGCAAAGTGACCGTCAGCTGCTCCGGCGCGAAGCCGGCGACGGCTAGGGTGAGGCTTAGGCGGCCTTCGGCGGGCTGTTCGATGTTCATTGGCGGATAGGCGTCGGTTTGGCCGCGGGCGAGGCGTTCAAGCAGGCGCTCGACCTCGTCAAAACCCAGGCAGTAGGGATGGCCGAAGGGGCCAGGTCGCGACATCGGCTTTGCCTCACGCTATATGAACCGCGAAAAGGTACACCCCTCCCCGCCCTCGTCCTGCCATTTGGGCGAAGCGGCGCCGGGATTCAAGCACAGCAGCCCTACCCGCCTCATGACCCTCAGCGATACTGAGCCGTTTGCCCTGTTCAATGACGCCACGTGGCCGGACCGGCCCGCGCTCTTGGCCTATGGGGCTCAGGCTTTGGTTGAGGCGCACGCGGCCAGTGAGGTCGCCGGCGCACTTGCCGCGCTCGACGAGGCGCGGGCTCAGGGGCTGATCGTTGCCGGCTATTGCGCCTACGAGCTTGGCTATGTGTTCGAGCCGCGTCTGGCGCCGCTGATGCCCGCGACCGGCCGGCCGCTATTGCGCTTTCATCTGTTCGAACGGCGCGAGCGGATGAGCGCGGGCGAGCGTGCGCGGTGGCTGCGTGAGCGCGCTCGCGATGCGGCCGCCGGCGGCGAGGTTGCGGCGGGCCTTTCCGAGGCGGCACATGCGGCCAAGATCGCGCGCGTGCGGCAACTGATCGGCGATGGCGACGTCTATCAGGTCAATCTGACGTTCAAACTCACGGGCAGTGCGGGCGATCCGTTCGCGACCTATGCAGCATTGTGCGAGAAGTCGCGCGCGGGGGCGTGTGCGTTCTTACGGTTCGGGGATGAGGACGTTTTGTCGTTCTCGCCGGAGCTCTTTTTTGCGGTGCGCGGCCAACGAATCTCGGCGCGGCCGATGAAAGGAACCACGTCACGTGCGCCCGATCTCGCGGGCGACGCGCGGCGGCGGCAGGAACTTGCGGGCGACGAGAAGCAACGCGCCGAAAACCTGATGATCGTGGACTTGCTGCGCAACGATCTCGCGCGCGTGTCGCGGCCAGGAAGCGTGACGGTCACGGACCTTTTCACGATTGAGACCTATCCGCGCTTTCACACGCTGACGTCCGGGGTCGAGGCGGAACTCCAAGAACCCACGGCGCTCGCGCGTCTGCTGCCCGCTCTCTTTCCTTGCGGGTCGGTGACGGGGGCCCCCAAGATCCGGGCGATGGAGATCATTCGCGAAGTCGAGGATGAGCCGCGCGGCGTCTATTGCGGAGCGGTCGGCTTTGCGACGCGCGAGACGATGGCGTTCAACGTCGCTATACGGACGTTGACGTTGCGCGACGGCCGCGCGGAGATGGGTGTCGGCGGCGGGATCGTGTGGGACTCGCGTGCTGATGCAGAGTACGCAGAGTGCCTGCTCAAGGCACGGTTCTTGACGGAGGCGGAGCCGCCGTTCCGCCTGATCGAAACGATGCGCTGGACGGCCGAAGGCGGTTTTCATCTTCTGACGCGCCATCTCGCGCGGTTGCGCGGGTCGGCGGGATATTTCGGATTCCGTTTCGACGATGTGGTTGTAAGGCGCGTGTTGGCTCGTGCTGTCGAAGGCCGCGACGGGACACAGCGCGTGCGGCTGACCTTGGGCGAGCGCGGCGATATGCAGGTGGAAGCGGCACCTATCGAGCTGCCCCCCGAAGGGACCGTGTGGCGTTATTCGATCGCGCCGACGCCCGTGAACAGCGGCGACCGGCGACTTTATCACAAGACGACGGCGCGCGCGTTCTACGATGATGCGCTGAAAGCGGCGGCTGGGTGCGACGAGGTCATCTTCGTCAACGAGCGCGGCGAGATTACAGAAGGCAGCCGCACGAATGTGTTCGTCGAGCGCGATGGTGTGTGGCTGACGCCGCCGCTCACGAGCGGCCTGCTCGACGGATGCCTCCGGCGCGAGCTGACCGAGCGCGGGCCTCAGCGCGTGGTCGAACAGGCGCTGCGCGTGGAAGACCTTGCGATGGGTCAGGTTTGGTTCGGCAATGCGCTGCGCGGTTTGGTGCGCGGTGAGCGCTACCAACCGTAGAGGTAGGGTCCTGATTTCAGCGACGCTTTCTGCATCCAACCGGCGAGCATGCCCTTCTCTTGTTCGGTTGGCAGGCGATTGGCTTGGCCGCGGGCTTGGACGACGGTGTGGCGAGCGTCTACTTCGATGGTGAGGACAGAACTCACACGGCCGTCCGTGCCGAAACGCCGATCGAGCGACCAGATCGAGCATGCGCCGCGAACGCAACTTTCGGCGTAGCTTGCGACGCAGTGCTTCAGCTGGCGGCCGTTGTCGATGAGCTCTTGGCCGCTCAAGAGTTCGCGGAATGTCCAGAGCGTTTGTTCGTCCGGGCGGTCGCGCGGGCCGGTCTGGAACGCGAGGCTTGGGATGCCGGAGGTGCGCCAGAAGCGCTTGTCGTTCGCGCGCGCGACGCGCAGCGCGCCGTGCCAGGCTTCGACTTGGCGCAGCAGGCTTTCGGGCGTGCGCCGCGCCATGCTGAGGTTCGGCTGCGGGGGTGGACGGCGCTCAACTTGACCGGGCCCGACCATGACCTCTTGCGTTTCGAACTTTTGAAAGTTCAGGAAGTCTATGATCGGACCGGCGTGGCTCAGATCCAGCATCGGGTTTGCGATGAAGAATTTGTAGACGGAGAGCCAAAACGTACGGCGTTCTTCGTCGCGCTCCACGCGCAGACCGAGGCGCGTGCCCATAAGCGCGTCGGCCAAGCGCTCCCCGCCGCCGAGCGCTTTGATGTCAGCGAGCATTAGCGCTTGTTCGATCGAACAGTCCGCGGGCGCATGCGTGAAGTGATGCGCGATCATCTTCGTCATCGGGTAGAGCGTCTTGGCCGTGCGAATATTGTGGCCGCGCCCGAGGTGCACGAACCAGTCGCGGAAGCGGTGCGCGCCCGCCTCATTGCGCAACCAGGCAGCATCCATGAAAAGCGGCACGTCGTAATTCGCAAACAGATGGCGCGCCAGAGATGAGAACTGGCGTTTCGCGTTGTGGCTGGGCGGCTTCCATGCCAGGGGATCGCGTAGCCAAAGTGTCTTGCGGTCATGGAAGCGGACGAGGCCGTCAAGGAAGAGCATGGGCTGGCGAGCGACGGTGGTCGCCTCGAATACAAGCGACGAAGCCCGCTCCATGTGCAGCAGGAATGCGGCGAGGCTTTCACGCTCGGGGCTCTTGTCTTTGCTGCGCGAGATAGCGAGCGCGACTTCGCGCCAGCCAGGCCGGTCCACGGCTGCGGGATCGATGCGCCCAGCGCAGGCTTCGGCGATGAACTTGCGGGGGTTGCGATGCAGCCGGGCGCGCGCCTCGCCAGCCGCCTTCTGTGCTGCGACGAGGGCGAGCTCGCGCTGACGGTCCTCGCTCGACTTTTCAAGAGATGGCGAAACGCGATTCGTCCGGCACCAGTCGAGGTAGTGCGCTGCGTCGCGTAGGCCCAGCGCACGGATATGCCGCGCCATCAGAGGGCGGAGACTGTCTTGTTCGTCCGATGGTGCGCGCCGGGCCATGGGGAAGGCTTACGCTCTCGCGCTTGGGAAAATAAGAGCGGGCAGGCGCGGGTGTGAGATTGTCACGCTCCGCGTGAGTTTCCGGCAAGGGTCGCAATGGTGGTTCGGCGATGTTGGCGCCAAGGTTGTCCCGGGGATGGCGCATTAGCCCCGGCGCACAACATCGCCGATTCAGTTGGCCTTCGTGGTGGCGGCTTGCGAGAAGGCGCAGATGCGGAGGCCGTTGTCGGGGGCGGCAAGAGCCTTGGAGGCGAGGCTGGCGCCGTAGGTAACGAGCGCGGCCGCGACGAGGGCTACATAGGCCCAGTCTCTGATCGTGACGGTGGTGTGCATCTCAAAGGCTCCTGCTGTAACGGCTTGTGAGCTTGAGGATGCGGCCGTGCCGGCGATTTCGCCAATGCCGGGTGTCTTCTGTCACAATGCGGGGCAGCTATTGCGAAGACGCGGATTGCCGCGGTTCGCGTGATCGGTTAACCCATCGGCTCAGTAGCTCGCCAAGGGGTCCGCATGCTTCGCAGTTGGTACGATTGGGTGATCCGGATGTCGGAACACCCGAAGTCGCTTTGGGTGCTTGCGGGCGTGTCGTTCGCCGAGAGTTCGTTCTTCCCGATCCCGCCGGACATCATGCTCATCCCGATGGTGATCGCGCAGCGCGCGAAGGCGTGGCTGATTGCGGGCGTGTGTACGATCGCGTCAGTGGTTGGCGGCTTCTTCGGCTATGCGATCGGCTACTTTTTCTTCGAGACGCTCGGCAAGTGGGTCATCGATCTCTACGGGCTGCAGGGCGGATTTGCGGATTTTCAACAGCAGTTTAACGAGTACGGGCTTTGGATCATCCTCGTCAAAGGGCTGACGCCGATCCCCTATAAGCTCGTCACGATCGCCAGCGGGGCCGCGCACTTCGACCTGCTGACGTTCGGCTTGGCTTCGCTCGCTACGCGTGGCGGGCGGTTCTATCTCGTCGCGGGCTTGCTCTACATCATCGGACAGCCCGCTCGCACGTTCGTAGAGAAGCACTTGACGTTGGTGACGACGGCTTTCGCCGTCATCATCGTGGCAGGCTTCGTGGCGGTGGCTTACCTCTAGATGCGGATGATGCCTTCGAGGTAAGGCGCGACCTTGCCTTTGAGGATCACGCGTTCGCCCTGTTCTTCGCAGTGGAGCGTGCCGCCGCGTTGGCTGATTTGGCGGGCGAGCAGCTTGGCCTTGCCGAGGCGCTTGGCCCAGAACGGCACCAGGCCTGCGTGGGCCGAGCCGGTGACGGGGTCTTCGAGGACGCCTTTGCCGGGGGCGAAGAAGCGAGAGACGAAGTCGAACCCTAACTCGGTGCCGGGCGCGGTGACGACCAGGCATTCCTCTTCGAACTCTTCCAGCGTGTCGGCAACCGCGTCGGCGTCGATGTCGGCGATTTCGTCGGCCGTCTTGAACAGCGCGATCGTATAGTTCGCCTTCACGATCTCCGTCGGCGTTACGTCGAGTGCCTCTTCCAAGGCCTCACGATAGTCCTCGGCGTCGGGGTGAGGGCCTGCCTGGTACGCAGGCAGAGCCATGACGAGTAGGCCGGCGTCACCCTTCTCGACGGTCAGGATCCCGCTCTTCGTCGAGAAGTCCACGCGGGCAAGGCTGGGCACCAGGTGGCTGAAGATCACGTGGGCGCTCGCCAACGTCGCATGGCCGCAGAGCGGCACTTCGACTTCCGGCGTGAACCAGCGCAGGTCGTATTTGCCGGCGCCCGTCGAAACGAAGAACGCGGTTTCGGCGAGGTTGTTCTCGGCGGCGATCGCCTGCATCTGCTCATCCGTGAGCCAATGCGTTAGCGGTACGACAGCGGCGGGGTTGCCTTCGAAAGGTTTGTCGGCGAAGGCATCGACTTGCCAGAGCTTCAGTTCCATTGGTCATTCCTCCGTGAACGGACGAACCGTGTGTGCGTGGTTGAGCGGCCCGTGGCCCTGCCCCAATCCCGGTGCCGTCTCGATCGCGCGGCGCACATAGTGCCTCGCGCGGGTGATCGAATCGACGGCGCTTAGGTGTTGAGCGAATCCTGTTGCGACGGCGGATGCAAGCGTGCAGCCCGTGCCATGGGTGTGGCGCGTTGCGATGCGCTTGTTGTGCCACTCATGCGTGCCGTCGGGACCTGCGTAGAGGTCGACAATTTCGTTGCCCGCAAGATGACCACCTTTGAGCAGCACTGCCTTGGGGCCCAAATCGAGCAATTGTTTCAGTGCGTCGCGCATCGCTTCGGGCGTTGCAATTCTCCGACCGGTCAGCGCCTCGGCTTCCGGCAGGTTCGGCGTGATCAAGTGTGCGCGCGGCAGAACATGGCGCTTCAGCGCTGCAACCGCGTCGGATTCGAGGAGGGCTGCGCCGCCTTTGGCGACCATAACCGGGTCGACGATCAGGGGCGCTCGGTTTGCCTGCAACGCTGCCATCACGGTTTCGATCACCGCGGCGGTCGCGAGCATGCCGGTCTTGATCGCATCTGCGCCGATGTCGCCGAGCACGGTCTCGATTTGCGCGCGCACGATGTCGAGCGGGATGGAGTGAATAGCGCTCACGCCCAGCGTGTTCTGCACGGTGACCGCGGTGACGGCCGTTGCTGCGTAGCCGCCGAGGGCGGTTACTGTCTTTATGTCGGCCTGAATTCCAGCGCCGCCGCCGGAGTCAGACCCAGCGACGATCAGAACGCGGCCGTGCATGCGTGTGGGCTGCATGCAGTCAATCTAGTCGCGCGCCAGCGCGTTGGCGAGTTCGTGTTTGGCGCACAGGATGATACGAAGGAACAAGAGAGGTTCGCACAATGAAACAATGCAACAATGAGGCGCCCTCGGCGCGCGGGAACGCGCCCATCGTTTCATTGTTTCATTGTGTGAACCCTCTTACGCTACGCAGGCTTTTTCGAGGACTTTCACGATGTCGCCGACGACGGTCGTGACGAGTTTTTCGTCGTCGCCTTCGGCCATCACGCGGATCAAGGGCTCGGTGCCGGATTTGCGGATAAGGAGGCGTCCTTTGCCGACGAGGCGGGCCTCACCGTCCTTGATGGCGGTGGCGACGTCTTGGTTCTCGAGCGGCTTTTGGCCGGCGCGGAAGCGGACGTTCTTGAGGAGTTGCGGCAGTGGGTCGAAAAGGTGGGCAGCTTCGCTTGCCTTCTGGCCGGTTTGTGCGATCACGGCGAGAACTTGGAGGGCGGCGATCAGGCCGTCGCCCGTGGTCGAGAAGTCGTTCAGGACGACGTGGCCGGATTGTTCGCCGCCGATGTTGAAGCCCTTGTCGCGCATGTGTTCGACGACGTAGCGGTCGCCGACCGCCGTGCGTTCGAGCGAGAGGCCCATCGCGCGGACGTAGCGCTCGAGGGCGAGGTTCGACATGACAGTCGCGACGATACCACCGCCTTTGAGCGTGCCGGCCTTGCTCCATGAGCGGGCGATCAGCGCGAGGATCTGATCACCGTCGATGATCTGGCCCTTCTCGTCTGCCAAGACGACGCGGTCGGCGTCGCCGTCGAGGGCGATGCCTAGGTCGGCGCGGCTTTCCTTTACTTTGGCGCACATCGCGTCAGGCGAGGTTGAGCCGCACTTGTTGTTGATGTTGAATCCGTTTGGCTCAATGCCGATCTTGATGACTTCAGCGCCCAGTTCCCAGAGCACTTCCGGTGCCACGCGGTAGGCGGCGCCGTTCGCACAGTCGAGTACGATGCGCAAGCCGTCGAGGCGCAGGTGAGCGGGGAACGTACGTTTGGCGAATTCGATGTAGCGGGCCTGTGCATCGTCGATGCGTTTGGCGCGGCCCAGATCGGCAGGCGCGGCCAGATGGTCGGCGAGGCCGTTGTCCATCATCCGCTCGATTTCGATCTCGACATCGTCGGAGAGTTTGTATCCGTCGGGACCGAACAGCTTGATGCCGTTGTCTTCGAACGCATTGTGCGAGGCAGAGATCATCACGCCCAAATCGGCGCGCAGCGAGCGCGTCAGCATTGCAACGGCGGGCGTGGGCAGCGGGCCGAACTGGATCGTATCCATGCCGACGGAGGTGAAGCCCGCGACAAGCGCGGTCTCGATCATGTAGCCGGAGAGGCGCGTATCCTTGCCGATGACGACGCGGTGGCGGTGCTCGCCGCGCGTGAAATAGCGGCCCGCGGCCATGCCAACGCGCAGCGCGGTTTCGGCGGTCATCGGCGCGGCGTTCGCTTTGCCGCGAATCCCGTCGGTTCCGAAGTACTTCCGGCTCATTTAATCCCCTCATTCAGTAGGCGGAACGTAGCACGAAATGCTGACGAACCCGAAAGTACCGCCTCACAAATTGTTAAGGTTTTTGACGGGATTCGAGCGCCGCCCACACGGAAAGGGCGTGGCGCAAGGCGGCTACGTCGTGCGTGCGCAGATAGTCGGCGCCGCGGGCCGCGGCAAAGAGCTCGGCTGCAAGCGTGGCGGGGCCCGAAGCGGCCACTTCAACGCCTGCGAGTCTTCTGACGAACGACTTGCGGGAGAGGGAGATTAGGACGGGGAGCCGGTAGCGCGCCTTCAGCTCGTCGAGGCGGCGCAGGACTGTGAGCGAGACTTCCGGGTCGGTGCCGAGGAAGAACCCCATGCCGGGGTCGAGCACGATCCGATCGCGGACGATGCCGGCATTCTCGAGCGCCGCGAGGCGCGTGTCGAAGAACGAGAACAGGCGGTCAAGGATCGTGGCCGGATCGGTGGCAATGCGCTCTGCCCTGCCCCGCGGTGCTACGTTGTGCATCACGACGATGCGCGCGCTGGAGCGCGCGAGCGCGGGGTAGATCGAGGCGTCGGGGAAGCCCAGGATGTCGTTCAGCCAAGGAACGCTTTGCTCCAAGGCCCAAAGCTGCGTCTCGGGCGCGAAGGTGTCGATCGAGAGTGTCACCTTGTCTTTGAGCGCGGCGACGATTGGAGCCAAGCGCGCAATCTCGACGTCCGGCGGCACGTGCTCGGCATCGGGGTTCGAAGCCGCGGCGCCAAGATCGATGACGTCCGCGCCGTCGGCGGCGAGTTTCAGCGCGTGCGCAATTGCGGCCTCAGGTGCCAAATACCTGCCGCCGTCGGAGAATGAGTCCGCCGTCGCATTGACGATGCCGAAGATCTTTGGTGCAGTCATATGCCGTCCTTGAGGCCAGAATGGGCCACGAGCAAGCATCCGAATGCAAGACTGCTCAGGCCAGGAGAAGGTGCGACGTGTGGTGGAAAGTGACGCTGGTGATTGCTTTGACACTCGCGATTCTCGTCGCAGGCGGCCTAGCCTGGCTGGGGTCATATCGCCCACGGTCGATTGAAGCGCCGCAGGGCGTGCAGCTGAGCCCGCTAAGAACCGTCACAGCGCTCGAAGCGCGCATTCTGTTGATGATGACCGGCGTTCACGGCATTCCCGTTTCGAACGCCGTAGATCTCTATCGCATGAACTACACCGCGCAGACCCCAAAGGGTGCAATGCGTCTGAGCGGCTTGCTTGCCCTGCCGCACGTCGGCAGCGCGCGGCGGCTTGTGAGCTTTCAGCACGGCACGGCGACGACACGTAGCGCTGTTCCTTCGCGTCCGGACGGTACAGGTATCGCCGCCGCCATCGCGTTCGCGGGCAACGGTTACGCGTTGATTGCGCCGGACTACCCGGGGATGGGCGACGCCGAGGGGCGGCATCCCTACTACGTTGGCGACGCGATCGGACCGTCGATCGTTGCGATGATCGAAGCGGCGCAACGACTGGACGATGTTCCGGATGCGCCCGTGTTTCTTGCCGGGTTTTCCGAAGGCGCGTGGGCGAGCCTCGTCGCCTTGCGCCTCATCGAGAATACCGGCGGACGCGTACTCGGGTCGGCGCAGGTGGCTGGCCCATACGATCTACGGCACCTGTCCGTGCCGACGACTTTGCGCGAGCCTGGCCCGTCGGGATCGCTCTACCTCGCGTATGCCGCGTGGGGGCAAGCCGCCTATTTCGGGAAGCCGCTGGATAGCGCGCTCGACAGAAAGTACACGGCGTTGGTCGAGCGGCTGTTTGCGGGAGCGCCACCGGAAGAGATCGTGACGTCACTTCCGAAACAGCCTCGCGAGATGTTCGTGCGCGCGTTCCTCGACGCCATGAACGGTCACGGCGCGCACTGGCTGGCGGACTCTTTTGCGCAGAACAGCCTCATTGATCTGACCCCACGAGCGCCGGTGCGCCTTTATTATGGCGCTAAAGACGTTGATGTGCCGCCTCTGGAGTCGATTGCAGCCGCCGCTCGCATGACCGAGCGCGGCGCCGATGTGGCGGCGATCGATGTGGGGCCGCACGCGCACGATGCATCCATGTTGGCAGCGGCTCCGCTCATCCTCGCATGGCTGAATGAGCTGGAATCCAAGCCGTAGTGCGGGACGGCTGCCGCTCTCAGCGGCAGCTCAGCGTCGGGGAGCCCACGACTTCGCCTTGGTCGGTGATGAGGCCTTCGAGGCGGCATTCTTGGACGTCGGGCGGGACATCCTGCACGAGCGTGCGATCGGTGTCGTGGTAGCGGCAGACCATGACGATCGGGCGGCCGGGGGCGCGCGAGAACTGCCAGCGCTGTTCTAGGACTTTGGGGCTCGGACCTTCCTCAGGGGCAAGGTTTGCCATTTCGCGCGGATCGCCGTCGAAGAATGAGACATAGCGAAACTTGAAAGACTCGGGCAGGCCGCTCGCGGTCGCATCGCCGTCGATGGTCGCAGGGCAGCCGAGATCGCTCGCGCTGGCGGAGGAGACGGCGGCGGCGAGGGCGAAGCCGATCATTAGAATTGAGCGCATTACAAATCCCCGAACATCAAGGATGCGAAAGATGTGCAAAGCGCGCGCAAAAGCAAAGGCCCCGCACGACAGTTTGCGGGGCCTTCATGTGCGAAATTTTTCTTGACGTGTTAGGCGGGCAGCGGCTCCGTTCCGCCGGGTTCGCCGCGCGGGCGGCCCGCGCTTGGCACGGACGAGGATGGCGGGCGCGGCGTTTGCGGCTCGTCCGGCGGCGGTTCGCGCACGATCGTCTCGCCGCGCATCAGCGCGTTGATTTCATCGCCCGACAGCGTCTCATACTCCAGCAGCGCGCCCGCGATCTTGTGCAGGTCATCGAGATTGTCGGTCAGGATTCGACGCGCCTTCTCCAACGCCTCTTCAACCAAGCGCTTGATCTCTTGGTCAATGAGTTGCGCAGTCGCTTCCGACACGTTTTGCGTGCGGGCGACGGAATGGCCGAGGAAGACCTCTTCTTCGTTCTGGGCGTAGAGCAGAGGCCCCAGCTTGTCGCTCATGCCCCACTTGGTGACCATGGCGCGAGCGAGGCCGGTGGCCATTTGGATGTCGCCGGAGGCGCCTGATGTCACCTTGTCGTAGCCCAAGATGATCTCCTCGGCCACGCGGCCGCCCATGGCGACTGCCAGGTTCGCGTACATCTTGTCGCGAGCGTAGGAGTACTGATCGCGCTCCGGCAAGCGCATGACCATGCCAAGCGCGCGACCGCGCGGAATGATCGTCGCCTTGTGGATCGGATCCGACGCGGGGCAATGCAGCGCAACCAGTGCGTGGCCGGCTTCGTGATAAGCGGTCTTGCGCTTTTCTTCCTCGGTGATCGCCATGGACTTGCGCTCGGCGCCCATCATCACCTTGTCCTTCGCCTCTTCGAACTCGCGCATCGTGACCATGCGCTTGTTGCGGCGCGCGGCAAGCAGGGCCGCTTCGTTCACAAGGTTTGCGAGGTCGGCGCCAGAGAAGCCGGGCGTGCCCCGCGCGATGACGTTCGGGTTGACGTCGGGGGCGAGCGGCACCTTCTTCATGTGCACTTTCAGGATCTTCTCGCGGCCGTTGATGTCGGGGTTCGGGACCACAATCTGGCGGTCGAAGCGGCCGGGCCGCAGGAGCGCCGGGTCGAGCACGTCGGGGCGGTTCGTGGCGGCGATCAAGATCACGCCCTCGTTCATGTCGAAGCCGTCCATCTCGACGAGCAGCTGGTTTAGCGTTTGCTCGCGCTCGTCGTTGCCACCGCCGAGGCCCGCGCCGCGGTGGCGGCCGACGGCGTCGATTTCGTCGATGAAGATGATGCAAGGTGCGTTCTTCTTTGCCTGCTCGAACATATCGCGCACGCGAGACGCGCCGACGCCCACGAACATTTCGACGAAGTCCGAGCCGGAGATCGTGAAGAACGGCACGTTCGCTTCACCCGCGATCGCGCGGGCGAGCAGCGTCTTGCCGGTGCCCGGGGGGCCGACGAGCAAGGCGCCCTTCGGAATCTTGCCGCCGAGGCGTTGAAACTTTTGCGGGTCGCGAAGGAACTCGACGATCTCTTGCAGATCTTCCTTGGCTTCGTCGATACCGGCAACGTCTTCGAACGTCACGCGGCCATGGCGTTCGGTCAGCAGCTTGGCGCGGCTTTTGCCAAAGCCCATCGCCCTGCCCCCACCGCCTTGCATCTGTCGCATGAAGAATATCCAGACGCCGATCAGCAGCAGTATCGGGAACCAGTTCACGATGATCGAAGTTAGCGTCGGTTGGTCGCTCTCATCGGCGGCGAAGGAGACGGCAACTTTGTGCTTCTTCAGTTCCTGCGCGAGCGGACCGGTGTCTTCGGGGCCGACACTCGTGAACACGTTGTTCGTGTCGCGGTATTTGCCGGACATCTTGTTGCCGCGGAACGTGACTTCCTGAATCTTGCCCAACTCGGCGTCGGCCATCACCTGGCCCCACGGAATCTCCGTCGACTTCGGCTGCTGCGATACGGGCGACAACATCTGGATCAGCGCCAAGACCAACAGGCCGATCACCACCCAGACCACAATGTTACGCAGATTCTGATTGCCGTTCATTCGTACCGGTTCTTTCGTCGTGAGGCGCCCAACAGGCGTTCGAGGGTATTCAGATAGGCGCGCCAGCGGTGTTTCGCCAGACGCAGACCATACCAAGGTTTTTGCGCCGCAACTCTTAAGTTCCTGCAAACCCTACGAAACGGGCCGAAATCGCGGGCTCATCACCGGCGTATCCGATGAGCGGCGCGGCGACCAAGCGGCCGCCCCGCCACAGGGCGGGCAGCGCGGCGGCGATCCGGCGGGGTTCAACCGGAGGCAAGGCAGCTTTCTCGCCTACAGCCTTGAGGCCGGCGGCGCCGAGCTTGGCGGCCTCGACAGGGGCACGCGCCGTTCGCGGAAGCGTGATGAGGAACCTGCGGTCCCACAGCTGCGAGGTTCCGGGTTCGATGGCGGTTTTCGGATCGTCTTTGGCGAGCGCCGCCTCTTCGCGCGTGAGCAGGATTGTTTTCCGGTCGCGGCGCGCGAGGCGTACGCCGCCCAGCGTTCGGCCAGCGGGCTTGGCGTCGGACGCGACGAGCCAGCCGACCAGTGCTTCGGTTTGGTCGAAGCGCGGGGGAAAGTCGGCGCCGCCATGCACCTGCAGCAGCTTGGCGAGGGCCCGCAGGGCAACCTCGCGCGGGGCTGTGGCGAAGGGCCCGATTGCGATCAGGGCGTAGCCCCAGGGCGCGACCTCAACGGCTGTGGCGATGAGTTGGGCGACCGCTGCGTCGATGGCTTCGCGCGCGCGGCGCAAATGGTGGGTCGTTGCGGCGATGCGATCTGCGGTGAGACCCGCGGCTTCTAGAGCCGAGCTTGCGTTCCTTACCTGCACGCGGGCGAAGCGGTCGTTCGCGTTGCTGGGATCGGTGATCCAAGGTTGTTTCAAGTGGATCAATGTTGCGATCAGCTCCGCGTGCCCGAACGGCAGCAGCGGGCGCGCAATTTTCAGGTCGCGGAATTCGGGCAGCGGAAACGCTGCGACGGGAGCCATCCCGCTTAGGCCGTCGAGGCCGCTGCCGCGCGCAAGGCGCAACAAGAACGTTTCGGCTTGATCATCCAGTGTGTGGCCCGTCAGGACAACGCCAATGCCTTTCGCGCGGCAACGCTCTGCCAGCAAACGGTAGCGCGCTTCGCGGGCGGCGGCCTGGATGTTTTGCCGGGGCTTCGTACCCGTCCAGGTCAGCGTTTCGTGCGGGATGCCGCAGGTCCGCGCCCACGCGGCGACTTGTGTTGCTTCATCGGCGGACTCCGGGCGCAGTCCGTGATCGACGGTGAGCGCGAGTGGCGGGCGCAGCTTGCGCTTTTTGCACCATGCCGCCGTCAGGCGTAGCAGGGCAAGCGAGTCTGCGCCCCCGGATACAGCGACTGCGAACGGTGGCGCGACACCGAGCGAATCGAGCGCGGCGTCGAACGCGACCGCGCTGACGGGATTACTTGCAGCCGGCTTCGCCCGCGCGTTTGGCCGCGAGGTCGAGGAACTTCTTTTGGGCGGCGGGATATTTGACTTTGAGCGCGCCAAGTGTGGTGCAGCCTTCTTTCTTCTGGCCGAGCTCAAGGAGCGAGAGGCCGAGCTTGAGCATAGCTTCCGGGGCCTTCGGCGTCTTCGCGTAACTTTTCAGCACCGCGGCAAACGCCTTGGCGGAACCTTGGTAGTCCTTTTGCGTGAACGCTATGTCGCCGACCCAATATTGCGCGGGACCTGCGAGTTGGTTCGTCGGGTTGGCGGCGACGAATGCGCGGAAGGCTTGCTGAGCTTCGCCATACTGGGCCCGGCTTAGGAGATCGACCGCCCCGTCGTATTGGTCTTGCGGCGACGGGCCGATGTCGTCGGCAATCGGTTCGTTGGCCGGGATCGAACCCAGAGTGCCCGGCTTCTTGCCGGCTTGATTGCTTCCCGTGGTTAGCGCGACCGGCGGATTTGCGCCGGTGGTTTTCGCCGCCGGTGCGGCGACCGAGCCTGCGGGCGGAAGCGCGCTTGCGGGCGCGCCACCTTCGAGGGCGCCAAGGCGGTAGTTCGATTCCTTGCGCGCGATGTCGAGTTGCTCGGTCAGCTGCTTCACCTGAAACGACAACGATTCGACTTGGCCGCGGAGCTCGCGAAGCGATTGCTCCATATCGTTCAGTCGGGCGCCGCCTTGGCTGACGCCGCCGGCCGGACCGCCGGCGAGGCCGCCGGAGCCTGCGGGCGGGTTGCCCTTGTGGACGTCGTATTGCAGTTCGCGCAGGTCGCGTTCGACGCGCTCGAGCTTGTCTTCAAGGTCGTCCACGTCGGCCGACCACGCAGGTGCCAGCGAAAGTGCGAGCATGGCGCTCAACGCGGCCGCGGTCAGCAGTTTGGGACGGAACGAAGACATCATGACGAGAACTCCACGCACGCAAGCTATTGGGCGCTAGATCGCCCGGCCGGGTGACGAAATTGAGGCAGAGCGGGGGAAAATGCAAAGGGCGCGGGAACTTGAAGGTTCCGCGCGCCCGAAATCAAGTGATGCGGCGCCGATTTACGAGCCGGCCCCGGCAGAGATGACAGAATAGCCGCGGCGATTCTGCTGCCAGCAACTGTCATCGGACTCCGCGCAGACCGGCCGCTCTTTGCCGTAGCTCTTCGTCTGAAGGCGCGCGGCATCAACGCCGAGCGAGACCAAGAACTCTTTCACCGCGTACGCGCGGCGGTCGCCGAGCGCGAGGTTGTATTCGCGCGTACCGCGTTCGTCGCAATGGCCTTCGACCATCAGGCGCACGGCCGGATACTGCTTCAACCACGCAGCCTGCTTTTGCAGGATCGCCTGCCCGTCCGGACGGACCGAATGCTGATCGAGATCGAACAGCACCGTGTCACCGACGTTGACGCGGAAGTCTTCAGCCGAACCCGGCGTGATCTTCGTCGTCTGTGTTGTGGTGACGGGCGCGGTCGCCTCTTCCTTCGTCGAAGAGCACGCCGTTAGCAGCAGAGAACCCGCAACTACTGCAATTCCAAGCTTCATCGAAACGCGAAACATGTTCTGAGGGTCTCCCTCACCCAAACCGGACTCGCCCCAGCGCGAGCCCCCTTGATGACATTGCGCCCATGGGTAGTCGCCACGCAAGCATAGCGTCAAGCACGCAGGACGTTTTTTGCATAAATCCCAGTTAATCTACGTGACGGTTGTCGCACTTTTCCTCAACGGTTTAGCGGCGACCAAGCGGGATCGGAGGCTTCACCGGGCGTAATAACCCTGCGGAGATTGCGGCCGGTCAAATCGACCGACCATACCGCTGAGCCGCCGCTTTGGCCGCCGCGACCAGCAGTTGTGCGGGTAAACAGGATCACTCGACCGTTTGGCGACCAGGTTGGGCCTTCTTCCGAGTACGACGACGAAAGGATGCGTTCACCTTGTCCGTCGGGGCGCATGACGCCTATCGAGAAGGTTTGGCCGACCTGCTTGGTAAAGGC
Organism: uncultured Alphaproteobacteria bacterium; assembly: GCA_902826695.1. Classification (GTDB taxonomy): domain Bacteria; phylum Pseudomonadota; class Alphaproteobacteria; order Micropepsales; family Micropepsaceae; genus SZUA-430. Next base: position 27,716 of record CADEFU010000006.1, read on the forward strand.
GATCAGGTCGCCGCGTGGGCTCCATACGGGTGTCGTGTAGCGGCCTTGGCCGAACGAGATCCGCTGTTGGCCGGAGCCGTCGGCGTTCATGACGTAGAGCTGCGGTGAGCCGCCGCGGTCGGAGTTGAAGACGATACGCGAGCCGTCGGGAGCGAACGACGGCGACGTGTCGATGCCGGGGTCAGATGTCAAACGCTGCGGACGGCGCGAGCGCAAGTCCACGACATAGACGTCCACGTTGTTGTCGCGCGAATAGCTGAAGATCACGCGGTTGCCGTCGGGCGCGAAGCGCGGCGCGAACGTCATGCCGGAATATTGGCCGATGACTTCGCGCTGACCGGTCTGCAGATCGAACACGAACACGGACGGCGTTTGACGCTCGTACGACATGTAAGTGATTGCCTGCGTCGTCGGCGAGAAGCGCGGCGACAGCACGATGAAATCGCCGCCGGTCAGGAACGACGGGTTGGCGCCGTCTTGATCCATGATCGAGAGGCGGTAGCGGCGCTTTGTTTTGGGACCCGATTCGGAGATGAAGACGATGCGGGTGTCGAAGTAGCCCTTCTCGCCCGTTAGGCGTTCGTAGATCGCGTCGGCGACGAGGTGGCCCAACCGGCGCCAGTTTTCCGGCGTCGTTTTGAACGACATGCCGACCATTTGCTGTTCGCCGAAAATGTCCCAGAGGCGGAAGTCCACTTGCAGCTGGCCGTCGGCGAGCTGGCGCGCCTGGCCGGTGACAAGGCCTTGCGCGTTGATGGTGCGCCAGTCTCCGAAGCGGGGGAGCGATGAGAAGTTCGTGATCTTCTCAAGGTAGGAACGCGGATCGAGCGGCGCGAACAGGCCGGAGCGCTCAAGGTCGCCGCGAATGACACCTGCGACTTGAGCGGCCACCTGCTGGTCGCGTGGAGTTGCGCCGAGGAAATCGTGGATCGCAATCGGGATCGGCTGAACGACGCCTTGGTCGAGTTTGATTTCGAGTGAGGCCTGCGCAGGGAGCGCGGCACCGCAGATCAACGATAGGGCGGCAAGCGCTGCACGGAACATTCTCATGTGTCGTATCCTCAAACTTCAGTGTCGTTAGTACCCGGCCATCTTGGTCGGGTCGAACTCGATCGTGATGTCCCGCCAATTCGCGTATTTTTCAGGTGGCAACTCGTAGGGACCGCAAATCTGGATTGCGCGAATAGCCGAATCGGCGGCCGCGCGGAAGTAGGGATCGCCAAGACCGCCCTTGTCGATGAGCTGCGGGGCTCCCGAAACCGTGCCGTCTTCGTTCAGCGCGAATTTTACGCGGAAGACGAGCGCCGTCGGATCGGGCGCACCAACGGGCACGTTCCAGCACTTCGCGAGGCGCGCTTTGAGCGCGTCGATCTCGCTTGCGGTGAGCGCGCTTTGCGCGCCAGCGCCGCGGAGCGTGCGATCGGCTTTCGAGGGCGGGGCCTTGGTTTCCTGCGGTGCCTTGGGCGCAGCCTCGATGCCCTTCATGATTTTGTCGAGGTCGAATTCGTCCTTCTTCGGCTTTTCGGGCTTGGGTTTCGCGCGCGGTTCGGACATTGCGAGGCGCTGCGGCTCGGGCTTCGGCGGCTCCGGCTTGGGCGGCTCCGGCTTCAGCTCCTCGGCCTCGGGCGCCGGCTCCTCGGGTTCAGGCGGCAGGGGTGGCGTTGGTTCGGCGGCAGCTTGTTCTTGCGCGTCTTGCAGCGGCTCTGGCGGGGGCGGTTCAACCGGCGCTTCCACGGGCTTTTCGGGCTCGGGCTGTTCCAGCTCTTTGGATTGCGCCTGGATGTTCGTCATTTCGGCGACGGTCAAGAGTTCGACAGGCACGATGTCGGACGGCATCTCGATCGGCGGCGACACGAACGGCCATACGACGATCGCGCCGAACAGCGCGAGGCCGTGCAGCATCGCCGACAGAATCGCCGCGCCAAGCAGCGAGTCGGACTCGGGCGTGTTATTTGTGCTTCTTGCTCTCGCCACGCGGAGGCTCTGTCACTAGGCCAATGCGACGGAAGCCCGCCGCATTCAACTCACCCATCACTTGCATCACCGTGCCGTAGTCCACCGACTTGTCGCCGCGGACGAAGATGCGCTGGTCGTAGCCGTTCTCGGCGATTGCCGTAACTTTGGCCGCGAGATCGTCGAGTTCGATCGCTTCATCTTGCGTCTTTGCGCCGCCCAGGAAGATCGTTCCCGACTTGTCGATTGAAACGGTCAGCGGCTCCTTGTCCTTGGTCAGCGCTTTTGCGCGCGTCTTCGGCAGATCGACCGGAACGCCTGGAATCAGCAACGGCGCCGTCACCATGAAGATGATGAGCAGCACGAGCATCACGTCGACCATCGGGGTGACGTTGATGTCGGCGTTTGGCTTGAGGCGGCTGCGCCAGGCGCCACGCCCGCGGTGCGATCCGCCGTTGATGACGCCCGCCATCTAACGCGCCTTTTCGTCGAGCTGGCGGGAGAGGATGGCGGCAAATTCGTCGGAGAAACCTTCGAGGCGCGCAGCCATGCGACCGACGGAGGTGGAGAAGTGGTTGTAGGCCATCGATGCCGGGATCGCGGCGACGAGGCCCATGGCGGTGGCGAACAACGCCTCTGCAATGCCAGGGGCGACGACGGCGAGCGATGTATCTTGGGACGCAGCGATGTGGCGGAACGAGTTCATGATGCCCCACACCGTGCCGAACAGGCCGATGAACGTCGCGTTTACACCGACCGTGGCCAGGAAGCCGAGCGACGATTCCAGGCGCGTGATCTCACGGCTGATCGTGACGTTCATGACCTTGTTGATGCGGTCCTTGACGCTCGGCAACAGGCCGGTCGAAACCGGACCGGTTTCGAAAGAGCGCTTCCACTCGCGCATCGCGGCGACGAAGACGTGCGCCATCGGGTGATGTTCGCTGCGCGACTGGAGCGATTGATAGACGTCGTCGAGCGAGCGGCCGGACCAGAACAATTGCTCGAAGCGTTCGGCTTGGGCGCGCACGCTGCCCAGGCGCATCCACTTGCCGATGATGATTGCCCAAGACCACACGGAGGCCAGCAGCAGGATCCCCATCACGCCTTTGACGACGATGTCGGCCTTCATGAACAGCGCCCATGGCGACATGTCCAACGCGGCACCGACGGCGCCAGGGCTGGCTTCGCGACCGCCTTCGGGAGCGGCGAGCGGAATGGTTTCGGGCATCGGGTCCACAGGGGCCGCGTTCGGCGCCTGAACCGCATCGGTGAAAGACGTGAGGCTATCGACGAACGCCATCAGCGGCTTGGCGAAGGCCTCCAAATCGTGGACGAGAGCGAGCGCTGAAAACTCCATAGACCCTACTTCCCCTCGAGATGACGCCGCGCCCGCAAGCGGCCCCGGCGCCCAAGCGGCGTTCGGGAAATCGGGCGCAACTAGACCCATTCAACATGTCGAAATTTGGGCGCAGAACTGCGCTTTCTTGGCCGTGAGCCCAAACCGTTCCCGCTTCCCTAGCCCGAACCGCCCCGAACGCCAAGGGGACGGGCGGTAAATGACAGGGACTTCACACTTCTTCTGCCCGGTTTCTGCACGGATAACTTGCGAGGTGCGCCGACATTCGCGCACCGTGGGACCTGTCGATTGCACCTGGAGGATTTCATGCGCGGCGTCGCCATAGCGTTTTTGACGATGGGTTTGGCGTCGAGTGCGTGGGCCAACATGATCCCGCCGCAGACATCGACACCGCGAACGTACTTCGCCGGCACATGGTCGTTCGACGGCACGTGCGCGAGCGGGGACGGGATGGTGTTGCATACGAACGGCAAGGCCGCTTACGACGAGTGGGGCACGGGCTTGTGGGCGATTGGCGAGAACGGTGCGCGGTTGGTGCTGATTGTCGAGGATATCAGCGAAGAGGCCGACCGCCGCAAGGAAGCGGAGATGATCGAATTCCTCAACGTGCAACGGACCGGGTCGACGCTCTGGATGAAGCGAGCTTCCGACGGCGCGAAGATCAAGGCGAAGCGGTGTCTGGCGCCAGCGCGTTAGATAGGGCTCGATCCTTCCGGATCCTGCAGTTTCGGGGACGTAACGTCGGGGAAATCGCTTCACACATTGCGGGTGTGTGCACGATTCGCCGCGGTTGACCTAGGTCAAAGCGCGTATTGGACCGCGGGCCTAGTCGTGGCGCCGAAACCCGCCACCCTAGGAGTTCGTTCCCATGATCAACCGCTCGTTCGCCGCAGCCACCCTCAGCTGCGCCCTTGTCGCGTCTGTCGCTGCCGTCATTGTGCCAGGCGAAGCGGAAGCCAAAAGTCCGTGGATGGTGCGCGGCCGTCTGATCGCCGTTCTGCCCGACGAAGACGCGACGGTGTCGATCCTGGGCGGCGATGTGGACATCGACACGTCGATCGTGCCGGAGCTCGACATCACGTATTTCTTCGACGAGCACTGGGCCGCTGAGCTGATCCTGGGCGTCACGCCGCACGAGATCACGCACAAGCCTTCGAACATCGATCTCGGGTCCGTTTGGCTGCTGCCGCCGACGCTGACGCTGCAGTATCATTTCCAGCCGAACGATCCGGACTTCCGGCCCTATATCGGCGCTGGCGTGAACTACACCTTGTTCTTCGGGCATGACGATGCCGATCCGGTCGTGCGCAAGGCCGAGTTCGATCCGAGCTTCGGGTTCGCGTTGCAGGCGGGTGTCGATATTCCGATCGGCGGCAACTGGACGCTGAACGTCGACGTCAAGAAGGTTTGGATCAACACCGAAGCCACGATCGACACGACGATCCCGGCGGTCGTGCGCGCGGATGTCGATATCGATCCGGTGATCGTGGGCGTCGGCCTCGGCTATCGCTGGTAGTTCAAGCCAGATAGGGGCTGAGTTTCGCCTTCACGTCTTCCGGGATGCGGCGCGGTTTACCGGTCATGGTAATCAGCGCCGCTTCCACTTTGGCAGTGACGAGGTCGATGCCTTTGCATTTGACCCATTGGTCGCCGCTCATGCGTGCACCCGTCAGCGAGTGGAAGCGGGTGTGGATTTCGAGGGCGTCGTCGAGGCGCGCGGGTCTCGCGTAGTCGAGTTCCATCCTTCGGATCGTCCAGGCGACGGGTTCGGTGCCCGACATCATCACCATATGGTGCACGCCAGCGAGGCGCAGGAACTCCGAGCGGCCGCGCTCCATGTAACGCAGGTAATTCGCGTGATAGACGATGCCGGAGACGTCGGTGTCTTCGTAATAGACGCGCGCCGGCAGGATGTGCGTCTTGCCGTCGAAGCGGCCCATCGTGGGCTCAGACATCGGCGTCCTCGTCGCGCGCCGTGTCGAACAGCGTTTGCTGCGTCACAGTCTTCGGGGCCACGAGGCCGAGGTGGTGGTAGGCCAAGGCCGCCGCCATACGGCCGCGCGGCGTGCGCTGCACGAAGCCTTCCTGGAGCAAGAACGGCTCGATGATTTCTTCGAGCGCGTCGCGCGGTTCGCCGAGCGCGGCCGAGAGCGTTTCCACGCCGACGGGGCCGCCGTTGTAGTTGTCCATGATGATCTTGAGGTAGCGGCGGTCGAAATTGTCGAGGCCGCGCTTGTCGACTTCGAGGCGGGTCAACGCTTCGTCGGCGGCTTTCGCGTCGACTTTCGGGAGCTTCGCAACGGCGGCGAAATCGCGGATGCGGCGGAGTAGGCGCCCGGCGATGCGGGGCGTGCCGCGCGATCTTGCTGCGATTTCGCGCGATGCTTCGGGCGTGAGCGGCAAGTTCAAGATACGCGCGCCGCGGCTTACGATCTCGATCAGGTCTTCGACTTTGTAGAACTCGAGGCGCAGCGGGATGCCGAAGCGGTCGCGGAGCGGCTTCGTGATCATACCCGAGCGCGTCGTCGCGCCCACGAGCGTGAACGGCGCGAGATCGATCTTCACCGTGCGCGCCGCCGGACCTTCGCCGATGATGAGGTCGAGCTGAAAGTCCTCCATCGCGGGGTAGAGGATTTCTTCGACCGCCGGGTTCAGGCGGTGGATCTCGTCGATGAACAGGACGTCGCGCGGCTGCAGGTTCGTCAGGATGGCGGCGAGGTCGCCGGCGCGCGCGATCACGGGACCCGATGTCGAGCGGAAGTTCACGCCGAGTTCGCGGGCGACGATTTGCGCCATCGTCGTCTTGCCGAGGCCCGGGGGGCCTGCGAGCAGAACGTGATCAAGCGCTTCATTGCGGCCGCGTGCGGCGTCGATGAAGACTTTCAGGTTCGCGCGAGCTTGGTCCTGGCCAATGAACTCGGCGAGCGTCAACGGGCGGAGCGACGCCTCGCCGGTGTCGTCGTCGCGCGTTTCGGGTGTGATGAGGCGGTTGGGTTTGGTCATGAGGTTACGCCGCGCTCGACAAGGCGCGCAGGCCTTCGCGGATCATGGCTTGCAGCGGGAGCTCCTTGCCTTCGCGAGCGACGACGGTTGCGATCGCTTGGCTGGCTTGGGCTTGGCTGTAGCCGAGGTTCACCAGTGCCGAGACGGCTTCGGCAGCGACGCCGGCGGGGCGGTTGAGCGCGACGACGGCGCCCTCCCCTTTCGCAATGTGGAGCGGGGCCGAGATGCTCGCCGCTTTGTCTTTCAGTTCGGCGGTGATGCGGGCGGCGAGTTTGGGGCCGACGCCTTGGGCGCGGCCGACCGCGGCTTTGTCTTCGAATGCTACAGCGCGGGCGAGGTCTGAGACATTGAGCGTGCTCAGAATCGAAAGCGCCACTTTGGCGCCGACGCCTTGCACGGTTTGCATGAGACGGAACCATTCGCGCTCTTCACTCGTCGTAAAGCCGAACAGTTTGATCGCGTCTTCGCGCATTTGCGTTTCGACGAACAGCGTCGCGCGTTGGCCCGGTTGGGGAAGGTTCGACAGCACGCGTGCGGCGCAGTGCACGACGTAACCGACGCCGCCCACGTCAATGACTGCGAAGTCGGTGCCGATTTCGTCGATGATACCGGTGAGTTTGCCGATCATGCGTTTGTGCCTTGAAGAGGGTTCACGCCAAGCCGCCGAGCCGCCAAGAAGATTTTCTCACACAATGAAACAATGGAACAATGGGGCGCCCTTCTTGCGCCGCAGGCGCTATTTCGAACGTTCGAAGGGCGCTTCGCGCCGAAGGAAGACCTCTCATTGTTCCATTGTTTCATTGTGTGAGGCGCTCTTTCTTCTTCGCGGCTTGGCGTGAGGTTTTCTAGCGAGCCCGCGCCATCATCGCCTCGATGCGATCGTTCGACTCCGACATGTGGGCGTGGGTGATGGCGATGGCGAGCGCGTCGGCGGCGTCGGGACCTTTGGCGTTCGATTGCGGGAGTAGGATTTTGACCATCGCGTAGACTTGATCCTTGTCGGCATGACCGACGCCGACGACCGACTTCTTCACTTGGTTCGGCGCGTATTCGGCGACTATGAGGCCGGCGCGCGCGGGCACCAAAAGGGCGATCGCACGGGCTTGTCCGAGTTTCAGCGTCGAGACCGGGTCCTTGTTGACGAACGTGTTCTCCACGGCGGCCACTTCGGGCCTTAAGCGCTCGATGACAGCTGACAGGCCCTCGTGCAGCGCGACAAGGCGGTCGGCCAACGACATCTCGCTGTCCGAGGTGACCACCCCGCATTCGATGAATTTGAGCCTGCTGCCGTCGCGTTCGATTACGCCCCAGCCAGTGCGGCGGAGGCCGGGATCGAGACCTAGGATGCGAACGGCTTGGGGGAGCGTCATCGATGCGCTTTGTACACTAAATGTTCCGCTTAGACCATAGCCGATTCGGTGATCGGTGTTGCAGACATTCATGCACACGGCGTCCAGAATTCGTGACGCTTCTCGTGAGGATTCTATGCGCACGCTTCTTGCCTCCGCCGCTCTCATCGCCGCGATGCTTCCGGCTACCGCCGCCGAGGTTCGCGATTGCGACTTCGCGGCGAGCCTTCAGACTTTGGTCGAGCCGTGGGAGAAGAACATCCGAAGCTACTACAACGGGCAAGTTCGTGTTGCGCTGGTCGATACGTGGGGCGAGCCCGCGTGCTGCAGCACGCATTTGCTCATCATGATCCCGAGCAACGACGAGCCGGCAGAGGGGCGCATATGCAAGGTCGTGGGCGACAAGGGTACGAACGGCTTTCAGGCGATCGCGATCGACAAGATCAAGACGAGCTATGACGCCAAGCGCGGGCTTTTGATCTCGTTTCCATTCAAGCGCTATATCGACGGCGTGAAGTTCACGCCCGGCGTCGGGCGCGTGCGCGTGAACTTGCAGGCCGGAACCGTTAAGGCCGAATAGGCCCACTTCAGGAGATCCTTCATGCGCCTCTTTGTTGCCGCGGCTCTCGCCTTCGCCGCCGCCCTGCCCGCCGCGGCGACCCAGGTTCGCAATTGCGACTACGCCGCGAACGTGACGGCAATCGCCGAACCGTGGGAGCGCAACACGCGGGCCTTCTACAATCGCAACGTCCGCGTCGCGCTGCTCGATACCGGGGGCGAACCCGTGTGCTGCAGCCAGCACTTGCTGATTTTGATGCCCGACCGCAGCACCCCGCCCGGCATGGACGAGGGACGCATCTGTCGCGTTGTCGGCGATCGCGAGGGGATGGGTTTCCTCGGCATCGAGTTTCAGCGGATGCGCTCGTGGTACGACAAGCGCGGGCTGCTGCTCGAGTTTCCGGTGCACATCTACGGCGACGGCGTGCGCAATAGTCGACGCATGGTGCGCGTGCGTATCGACGCGGCGCGCGGGTTGGTGACGCCGGAGTAGTCGATCAGTGTAAGCTGCGCCGATACTCGTAGGCTGCGGTTGCGGCGAGCGCTAGCGTCGCCGGTGCAAAGAAGGCAATCAGCCAGAACAAGATGCGATTGTCGGCTTTCCAGGCGCGTTCAACGTCCTCGAAGCTGCGAATGATTTTGCCATTCGAGGTGAGCGAATACACCGTTGTCCTTTGGCTCTCGTCGTTCACGAATCTGCGGCGATCGACCAAGATCACAGCATTGCCGCCTTCCTTGAGAGCGGCCACCACGGCGTTGAGATTTCGAGCTTTCGCGGGGTAGTCGAACCTTGCTTTCCACGGCTCCAGTTTAAAGATCACACTGTACTTGTTGGCGTATTGGAAGTTCGCGACCCCGCGAAGCTCACGCAGCGCCTGTCGCTCAGGAAGGCCATAGCGATCGCCTCGGGCAACGGCGGCGCCAACGAACGCCGTGACCAGCAGCGAAAGCAACGCGCAGCCGGCAATAATGCGCCAATCTGTTGGCGCGCCCATGAGCCAAACGTTTTCGTAAAACCGTATCCAGCGAGACTGCCTGGAGGACGTGTCCGTCACGCCGTCAGCTTCGCCATCGTGGCGTCGGACATTTCGAAGTTCGCGTAGACGGTTTGCACGTCGTCGTGATCGTCGAGGGCGTCGATGAGCTTGATCAGCGCCTCGGCCGCTTCGCCTTCGACGGGCACCGCGGTCTGCGGACGCCACACGAACTTCGCCATCGAGGGCGGGCCGTATTTCTTTTCGAGCGCGCGGGAGACTTCGTTCAGATCATCGGGCTTGCAGAAAAGGTCGTGCGCTTGATCCGAGGTTTGGCAGTCGTCGGCGCCGGCCTCGATCGCGGCGTCGAGCATCGCCTCCGCGCTTGCGACGCTGAGCGGGTATTGGATCTGGCCTAGACGGTCGAACATATAGGCGACGGTTTCGCCGGATTGGCCGCCGTGTTTCGCGAACAGCGAGCGGACGTCGCTCGCGGTGCGGTTGCGGTTGTCGGTCAAAGCCTCGACGATCATCGCGACGCCACCGGGACCTCTACCTTCGTAGCGAACCTCTTCGAAGTTCTCCAAGTCCGGCCCTGAGGCCTTCTTGATCGCGCGCTCGATGTTGTCTTTTGGCATGCTTTCCTTGCGCGCCGCGATGATGGCTGCGCGCAACTTCGGGTTCTTGTCGGGGTCCGGCAGGCCGCCTTTCGCCGCGACCGTGATTTCGCGCGCGAGCTTGGAAAACAGCTTCGAGCGCTTCGCATCCTGCGCGCCCTTGCGGAACATGATGTTCTTGAACTGACTATGGCCGGCCATGTCGACGTCTCTGTCGGATCGTTGGATTAAGGGCGGTGATAAAGCGCAAGCTCGTATGCCCGATCAAGTGGGCAGATCGCCCGGCAGTGCGGGCTTCAGCCGCCCGCCGAGGCGCACGGGTTCGATGCGTTTCGCCAAGCCCGTGTTGTCGTCGGTTTCGATGAAGGCGCCGCAGATCGTGGCGGGGCCTTGGGCTGGGGTCATTCTCCCGGTCGAGAGTTTGCGGGTGAAGCGCTGCAGGGGTTCTGTCTTTTCCATGCCGATGACGCTGTCGTAGTCGGCGCAGGCGCCGGCATCGGTTTGATAGGCCGTGCCGCCATGCAGGATCTGCGCGTCGGCCGTCGGCACGTGGCTGTGGGTGCCGATGACGAGGCTCGCGCGGCCATCGCAGAAGTGGCCCATCGCCATTTTCTCGGACGTCGCTTCCGCATGGATGTCGACGATCGCCGCGTCGCAGCCCCAGGCGAGTTTGCAGGCGTCGAGTTCGCGGTCGACGGCGGCGAACGGGTCGTCGAGCGCTTCCATGAAGACGCGGCCCATGGCGTTGATGACGAGCACGCGCTTGCCGGTTTGGGTTTCGTAGAGGCCGGTGCCGCGGCCGGGGACACCTTGCGGGTAGTTCAGGGGCCTCAGCAGGCGGCGCTCGTTGTCGTAGACGTCGATCTTGTCGCGCTGGTCGAAGGCGTGGTTGCCGGTCGTGATGCAGTCGACGCCCGCAGCAAAGAGGGCTTGGGCGATCTCTTCGTTGATGCCGAAGCCGCCTGCGGCGTTCTCGCCGTTCACGACGACGAAATCGAGCGCGAGTTTCTTCCTCAATGCGGGCACATGTTCCACCACGGCAGTGCGGCCGGAGCGGCCGACGAGATCTCCCAAGAACAGCAGGCGCATTCAGGTCCTTTCGAAGCGCCAGACGCGCTCTTGCGTGACGACGGCATCGAGCGGTTCGTCGTGCGGCTCGCGCGGGAGCTTTTCCACGTGCTGGGCCGCGTAGGCGATGCCGATCGCGCGGATCGTGCGCTTCTGCCGTGCTTCGCTCAAGTGGCGGTCGTAGTAGCCGGCGCCGTAGCCCAAGCGGTAACCATCGCTGTCGAAGGCCAGCAAGGGCACGAGCAGCAGATCCGGGCGGCGCTCCTTGGCGCTCGCGGCGGGTTCGGGCACGTTCATCTTGCCCGGTATCAGCGGCTCGCCGGGTTTCCAGGCGCGGAACGCGAGCTGCTTGCCCTCAACGCGCGGGAGACAGAGCGGATGGCCCTGGCCGCTTAGCGTCGCCATCAGCGGGAACGGGTCGGCTTCGCTTCCGATCGCCGCGTAGCCCGCGATGATGGCGCCTTTCATGAAGACGAAATCGCCCAAGACGCGCCTTGCGATCAGCAGTGCGGCCTTTGGGCCCGCGGCTTCGGCGGCGCGGCTGCGCTTGGCGAGCGCTTCGATGCGGAGTTCTTGCTTGTTCAAAACGCTCTCAAATGAAGTGGGCGGGACCGCCATGCCGTCGAACGCACGGATCCTCACGGGCCTGCCAAAGCAGGTGGGCGCCATATGTCCGGGACCACGGTCCCGGTCAGGGACAGCTCCCGGTGAGAACTGTTTACGGCCCCTGGGTCCTAGATTCTAACGCGCGAGGCAGTGCCCGCCCGCCCTTAAAGTAGGGTCAGCCGAGGCGCGCCGCAATGTCTTCCATGCGGCGGGCGGCGTTTTCGAGCAACAGGGCGAATTTGTCCTCATCCGCCAATTCGGCCGCATCGAGTTCGTCTTCGAGCAGCAATCCCGCCATTAACAGTAACTGCGTGTCGGAGGCGTTGCGGGCGTCTTTCTTGATTTCGGCCACGCGCTTGTCGAACCGCTTTGCCAGCACACCCAAGTGCGCCTCTTCGCCATCGTCGCAGGCCAGCGTGTAGCTCGCGTTGTTGACAGTGACGGTGACGTGCGCCATCTCGCGGTCCCTAGTGTGAGAGCACGGCGCGGATCTCGCGGATCGCACCTTCGAGCCGTCCGGCCACCTCTTCGGTGAAGCCTTCGAGCGCAACTTTTTCGACGTTCAGCCGCGATAGCTCATCGGCGAGCTTGGCGCGATCTTCTTTGAGCGCGTTTAGCTCCTTCGCGAGCGTGTCGTCGAAGGGAGACGAAGACGGTGCGCTCCCGTTCGTGCGGCGCGCAGCCGCCTCCAACCGCTCGAGGGCGGCGTTGAAACGTCGGATGGCCGAATCAAGTCGTGACATGAGAGAATCTCTATACGCCAATTCGGTCTTAGCGCGATGTCTTAATTCTTGGTTTCCACTCTCGTTCTGCGATTTCAAACCTGAGGTTGTGATGTCGGCAGTGTTCGCGCCAGGCTCGATTGATTGTGTGCGGAGCGTCTCGCGCGGGTGATGTGCTCTTGCGCCTGGCAGCAGGTGCACGGGCAAGCGGCGCAACCGGACGGAAGGAGCCAGCGGTTTTCGTGTCACCGCAATGGCCAGTGCCACGCGATGCAAAATCGAATCCGTTAGAAGCGTTAGATCGGCAGATTTGCGCGGGTTCATCCGTTAGAAATCCGTTAGATTGGCGTTAGGCGAGCGTTTGGCCGGCGGCCGCGCGTGTGCGCTATCGCCGCGGACACTATGCGCAGGAGCGGGGACGAACTTCCGGTGAGAGGCGCTTCGCATCAAGCAATATAACTAACAGTTCTTTTTCCAATAGTCACGATAGCTACGTTGCGCGAAGTGCCGCGGCGTCTTTTGAGCGCCACAGACAGGCTTTACTTGACGCAGATCATGCCCGGTGATGCTGTGGGGCGGTAAGTTGGTGCCATGCAGCAGCGAACAGACCTGAAGAGCGTCTTAGCGGCGAACCGGACGGCGGATTGGATACGCCTTCTCCCGCCGATGTGGGCGATGCCGATGTGGGCGATAATGTCGGCTGCGGGCGTTCTCGTGCTTGCGATCGTCTATTGGTACTTCTTCGCTCAGGCGACAGCCGAAACCAGGTACACGACGCAACCCGTCACGCGGGGCGATGTCGTCGTCACCGTGCGTGCGACGGGCACAATCGAGCCCGTCGATCAGGTCGAGATATCGAGCGAACTCTCCGGCACGATGCGTTACGTCGATGTCGACTTCAATGACGTCGTCAAGAAGGGTCAGGTGCTGGCCCGCCTCGACACCGACGCGCTGGACGCGCAAATCGCCTCCTCCACCGCTACCCTTGCCGCGCGCGAGGCGCGCGTGCGGGAAGCGCGGGCAACCGTCGCGGAAACGCGCGCGGCTTACGCGCGTGCGAAGACACTGCGCGAGAAGCAGTTTCTGTCGGCGGCCGGGTTGGAGCAGGCGGGTGCCGCCTACGAGCGCGCGGCGGCGTCGCTCGGGAGCGCCGAAGCCGATGTTCGCACGGCGCGCGCCGATCTGAAGGTCAAGGAAACCAATCTCGGGAAGGCAAACATCCGTTCGCCGATCGCGGGCGTCGTTCTCGACCGCAATGTGGAACCCGGCCAGACGGTCGCCTCGTCGCTGCAAGCGCCGATCTTGTTCAAGCTCGCGCAGGATCTGAAGCGGATGCAGCTCGAGGTGGACATCGACGAAGCAGATGTGACCGCGGTGAACGACGGCGACCAAGCAACGTTCTGGGTCGAAGGATTGCCCGAGAAAACGTTTCCTGCGCAGATTTCGGAAGTGCACCTCGCCTCGAGGACGATTGAGGGCGTTGTCACGTACAAAGCGATTCTGTCGGTCGACAATTCGGAGTTATTGCTGCGCCCCGGCATGACGGCCACCGCCGACATCCGCGTCGAGGACGTCAAAAACGCCGAACTGATCCCGAATGCGGCGCTGCGGTTCGCGCCGACGGCACAGACGAACGGCACCTCGCGGTCGTGGCTGCAGCGGTTGATGCCGCGCGGACCCGGCAGCGGGCGCAGGCCCGAAGCCGCGAAGTCGCCCGGCACCGGCAAATCGGTCTGGGTTCTGGTGAACAAGCAAGCGGTCGAGCGGCCGGTCACGACGGGCTTGAGCGACGGCACCAATACGGTCTTGAAGAGTGGCGAGGTTAAGGTCGGCGATCCGGTGATCGTCGACGCGGAAACGGCGAGTTGAAGCGCGATGAGTGCGAGCGACGACGCAACCTCACCGCCGCTGATCGAGTTTCGCGGCGTGCGCAAGACGTTCGGCGAGGGCGATGCGGCGGTGCATGCGCTGGCCGGTGTCGATCTCGTCATCCGGCGCGGCGAGTTCGTCGCGATCATGGGGCCGTCGGGCTCCGGCAAGTCGACGGCGATGAACATTCTGGGCGGGCTCGATACGCCGACCGAGGGCGAGTACCTGTTCGACGGCGTTTCGGTCGGCCAACTGTCGTTGGACGATTGCGCACTGCTGCGGCGGCATTTCCTGGGCTTCGTGTTTCAGGGCTACAATCTTCTTGCGCGCACATCGGCGGTCGAGAATGTCGAACTGCCGCTCGTCTATCGCGGCGTTCCGGGGGAGCAGCGGCGGCGCATGGCGATGGATGCTCTTGCCAAGGTCGGGCTGCAAGGGCGCGAGCATCACGAGCCGGCGAAACTGTCCGGTGGGCAGCAGCAGCGCGTGGCGATCGCGCGCGCGATCGTGAGCGGACCCGAGGTCGTGCTCGCCGACGAGCCGACCGGTAATCTCGACACCGCCAAAAGCCGCGAGATCATGGATTTGCTGACGGCGCTCTGCCGCGACGAAGGCATCACGATCATCATGGTGACGCACGAGCCCGACATGGCGCAGTACGCCGACCGCATCGTCCGCTTCGTCGACGGGCTGATCGCCGGCGACGCGGCTCCGCAGAAGGCGGCGTGAGCGATGCTTCGGGAGGCTTTCAAACTTGCGATCCGCACCATCCGGCGCAACGCGCTGCGGTCGTTCCTAACGGTGCTTGGCGTCGTGATCGGCGTCGGCGCCGTCGTCGGCATGGTCACGACAGGGCAAGGCACAACGGCACAGGTGACTGCCGACATGGCCAAGCTTGGTACGAACCTTTTAACGGTGCGGACGGGCCGCGGGTTCGGGCCGCCGACGGGCGGTAGCGCGCGCAACTTCAGCATCGACGACGTGAATGCCGTCGAGGCACAGGTTCCCGGCATCAAGATCGCGGGGCCATCCGGGCAGCGGAATTTGACCGCGATCTACGGCAACGAGAACTTCAACACCAGCGTGACAGGGTCGGACAACCGCTTCTTCGAGGCGCGGCAATGGACGCTTGCCAAGGGACGCTTGTTTCAGACGGGCGAGCTCAGCGTCGGGGGATCGGTTTGCGTGATCGGGGAAACCGTGCGGCGCGAACTCTTCGGCAAGCGCGATCCGGTCGGCGAGACGATCAGGCTTGAGAAGTTTTCCTGCAACGTCATCGGCCTTTTGGCTGCGAAGGGCGCTTCGACGGCAGGCCCCGACCAAGACGACTTGATCGTGATTCCCTTGCGCACGTTCCAGCGGCGCATCTCGGGCAACCGGGACGTTTCAAGCCTGTTCGTCGTGGCAAAGGACGGTGTTTCGACAGCGAAAGTACAGCGCGATCTCGAGCGGTTGCTGCGGGAACGGCGGCGCATCAAACCGGGCGAGGAAGACGACTTCGCCGTCATGGATACGAAGCAGATGGCCTCGACGATGACGAGCGTCACGAACACGCTGACGGGGCTTTTGAGCGCGGTCGCGGCGGTGAGCCTGCTCGTCGGCGGCATCGGCATTATGAACATCATGCTGGTTTCGGTAACGGAGCGCACGCGCGAGATCGGCATTCGCCTGGCGATCGGGGCGCAGGCGCGCCAGGTGCTGCTGCAGTTTCTGGTCGAGGCAGTCGTTCTGTCGCTTTTCGGCGGGCTCGTCGGGATCGCGGCCGGCCTCGGCTTCGCCGCGATCGCGACGTCTGCGTTGGGTGTGCCGTTCCTTGTCGATGTGCCGACAGTCGTCGTCGCCTTCGCGTTTTCGGCGATGGTCGGGATCGTGTTCGGCTATTTTCCGGCGCAGCGCGCGTCGCGCCTCAATCCTATTGAGGCGCTGCGCCACGAGTAGCCGCTACTCGCACACAGTTTCATAGCCTTTGATCACGCGGTCGTTGCAGATGCCGGAGGGTTGGCACCAGTAGGAGACGCGGAAGCCCCAGATCGGGCGGCGTTCGCAGCGTTTGCCGCCTTGCGATTGCGGGGCGGGGGCCGCCGGCGGTGCGGGTGGCCGCGGCGCGGTTTGCGTGTTCGTGTAGGCGGTCACGGTTCGGGCTTGCGGCGCCGTACGATCGAAGGCGCGCGGATCGGTCATGCGGTACTTCGTGCGCACGGCGGTTGCGACGAAGTCGAGCGCGTGGCTCACGCGGGGATCGTTGTCGGCGAGCGTCGAGGCATAGGCAATGGCTCCGACTTGAAAGATTTTTCCGCCCGTATCGTAAGCGAAGATGAGCAGGTCGACGGTGCCGCCGTTCACCGCGACCTTCAACGATTCGACGATCAAGCCGCCTTGAACTTGAACGCCCGAGCGCTGCGTCAGTCTGAAGTCGCCCTCCATGTCTCTGATTGCTTCATCGACGGATTTGCGAAACTCAACCTTCGGGTCGCCGCCTTCGTACTCGGCCACGTTCAGCATGAAGTTGACCATGCCGTTCGCATCTTGCGGCGAGGTGATCGTGACGGCTTGCGCGTCGTAAGAGCGTTGCCAGCCGGGGAAGTTTGCGGCAGCGGCGATAGGCGTGAGGAAGACGAGCGCGAGCAACAGCGTCGCGGCGCGGCGTATCAGCATATGTTGTTTCTCTCCCTGACGTGTTCGAGAGAGGCTAACGGGAATTCGGTTTGGTGAGAACCGTGAATGACGGTGGTGTGATCGCGATCATATCCATCATTTGATGGAGATGATCCTCTCTCCCGGCTTGAGCGGGAGAGAGGGGGAGAGGGAACGCTGCACTGCTCCTCGTGCGTTCAACGCCGGCCGGGGGCGAAGTTGGTGCGGCGAACCTCGCGGATTGCGCGAGGGTTGATTTGGCCTTCGACGATCTCGTAGCCCATGAGCGCGAAGGTGCGGCCGCGCAGGAAGATCGGTCTCGCGTTGCCGTACCAGTCGACGCACGAGGCGCGGCAGTTGTCGTTCGTGCTGCGCACGTCGCTCGAGAACAGCTCGCCCAGAGGCATAAAGCGGCGATTCTCGCGGCGTAGGAACGTGATGGCGGCGGAGCCTTCGACGAGTTGACCGTAGCCGGGGCGGCCGGCGCGCGTCACCGGGAGGCCCAAGATGCCGGCGCCTTCACGTTCCGGTTTGAAGAAGAACGCGTGGCTGCGTGTTTCGCCTTGGGTTGCGCTTTCCAGCGTGTAGCGGTCGCCCAGTTGCGGGCGCCAGCCTTGCGTGAGTTCGATCGCTTGGAACGTGAGGTTGCGCTGATTGGCGCCGATGACGACGGCGTCGTCGCCCATCGCTTCAATGCGGTCGACGCCGTGCTCGAGCGGAAGCTGCGTCAGGCCGCGGCCGCGCACGTTGGCGATCACGACGCCGCCGTTGGCGCCGCCGGGCGAACCCCAGCTGTTGCCGGTGCCGTAGAGCAGATAGTTGCCGACATAGCGGTTCTGGAACGCCCAGGCGTTGCCCGGCGGGCGCGGGAGTTCGCGATAATGGCCGCGTTCGATCACGTCGGTACCGTCACCGAAGTCGCGCAACGGAAAGCGCACGAGCGCGATGTCGCCGGACGAGAATTCCGGATTCCACATCGCGTCGCCACCGCCGTCGCTGCGCACAAGTACGTTCAGCACACCGTCTTCCCAATCTTCGCGAAACGAGAATTGGTCGACGGGGGCGCCGTGCGCGATGACGGCCGAAGGCGCGCTGCCGTCGAGCGGCAGACGGTAGAGCATCGATTGTTGGCGCCGTTCAGCCTGCGGGCGCCACCAGCCGTAGTCCGTCACCCAAACATAGACCGCATGCGCCGAGACGTAGAACGTGCGCCCTGCGGGGCCGAGCACGCTGGTTGCGCGGCAACGGAGGTCGGGCGCCAGGAGATCGCATTCGGTGACGGTGTGAATCGCGTCGATCGAGGCGCGCTCGGGATCTTCCCATTGCTTAGGGATGTAGATGTCGCTGGCGCCGACGATGCGCTGGAACGGCGCGGCGGGGTTGCCCGACCAGCGCCGGACGGCGGGCATCCAGTCGGTCGAGGCTTCGGCGTTGTAGGGAACGTAGAGCGGCGAATAAACGATGAGACGCGTGCCGATCAGGCGCGAAGCGTAGTTGCGCGACGAATAGTAGTCGTTCGATTTCAGATGATACGCATCTTCGAAACGCAAGCGGCCGTCGGCCGAGAGGCGGAAGCGGTTGATCTCCGTGCCACCGCGGCCATAGCTGTAGCCAATGACGACGATGCGGTCGCCCGCGATCAGCATTTCGTCGTACCAGTCGCTCGACGGGTTCACGCCGGGCGGGAAGGCGTCGATATAGTCGACGGGGCGCAATTCGCCGTTGCGGGTCGAGACCGTGAACAGGCGGCCGCGGCGCAGGATCACCAAGATGTCGCCCCGCACCTTCACGATGCCACCCTCGTCGACGCCGGCTTCTTGCGTGTTCGTGATGCTGTCGTCGGCTTCCTTCGCGGGTGCTGCGGCGGCGTCGGTTGCAGCTTCGGCAGGAGCCGGTGCGGCTTGGGGTTGGGCGTAACCGGAGCTCTTCTGTCGGCGCGCTTCCTGGCGCTTGGCGCGCTCGGCGAGGTAGCGGCGGAACGCTTCCTCGGACTTGAACGGGAGCATCTTCGCGTGGGGGCTGTTGCGCCAACTCGTCCAGCTGCTTTCGGCGGATACGGTTGGGGCGAGCACGCAGGCGAGTGCGAATGCGACGGCGATCAGTTTGACGAGTGCCTTCATGGCACACCTCTCCTCGAAGGTTGCGGGGCGGACGGTCGTCTGCGATTTCGGTGAAAGTGTGTCGGGCGCATGGCAATTGAGTTGCGGCTGCCTGCGGCAAAGCGTCGATGCGCGCGCATCAACCTAAACGCCGAACCTGTCCTTCGGGAGCTGCGCGTGCTTGGTGCATTCGGCTTTGAAATCGTACAAGGGCGCGAGTTCCGCGGCGCAGTCGGGCCAAAGTCCGGTCGCCAACCAGTACTCGACGAGACCCAGGCGGGCGCAGAGTTTTGCGAAGCGCGGGTCGCGGCGCAACTCCGGATAGGGTGCGTAGAACAGGATCGCCGTGCGATAGGCGTGGATGCCCATCGTGTCGCGCTCATCGCCGGCGGGGCCGAATTTGGCGCGCTCGGCGATCGCGTAGGCTTCGTCGACGGCGCCGAGATGGGCGGCATAGACGAGCGCATCGAGGCTTAGTCGCCCGGTCTTCTCGACGCGGCGGCGCGCGGATTCCGCCGAACTGTGCGCGGCATCAGGGCCGCCCGTGCGCATGGCTTCTACCAGGCGTGCGGCACGTTCGAACTCGCGCAATGGAAACTTCGCGAGGCGGGCCGGTTCGACGAGTGCGTCGATCGCAGTCCAGTCCTTTTGATGCGCGTAAAGCAGCATCAACAGCATCGCGACGCCTTGCACGTCTGGAAACTGCGTGTGCGTGTGTTCGAGGCGCTTGCGCGCTTCGTCGTAGCGGCCCGCGACCAACAGGCATTGGCCCCAAAAGTTTGCAACGATCGGATCGAAGGCGTCGAGTTCGTAGGCGCGTTCACAAAGATCGACAGCTTCGCGCGCGCGGCCCACGCCTTGGGTGTGAACAGCGGCGGTGATCAGGCCGTAGGCATCCGATGGCGCGGCGCGCATGATGCGGGCGATGGCGTCGCCGGTTTCGACGAAGGCGCCGTAAGGCGGCAGAAGCAGATATTCCGCCATGCGCGCGGCTGGGTTGCGCTCATCGCGCGCGTAAGCCTCGGCGATTTCCTTGCCTATGATGGATGCCACGGCAGCGCGGTGTTTGTAGGGGATGAAGTGATAGAGGAAGGCGCGGCGTTGCGCGAGCTTGCCCCAAGCATCGGCGAAATGCGGGGCACGCTTCGTCACCTCTTCAAGCAAGCCGATGTTCTCGACGATCCGCGCAGGTACGAGATCGGGACGAAGCGCGCGCAGGAAGAGGTCGTAAGTCGCGGGATCGACCGCTGCGGGCGCAACGCTCGAGAATGCGCGTTGCAGAGCTGCCGCCAGACTTTCGGCGATTTCGTCTTGGACGGCGAAGATGTCGGCAAGGTCGCGGTCGTAGGTGCCCGACCAAAGCGTCGTATGCGAAGAGGCTTCGACAAGGTGCGCCGCGATCCTGACTCGATCGGCCGATCTGCGGACGGAGCCGTCGAGCATGTGCGTACATCTCAGCGCGCGGGCAGCTTCGCCTTTGCGCTCGCCCGCGAACTGGAAGCTCGACGTCCGGCCAATGACCTTGATTTTCGTGCCGCGGGCGACCCGCTGAATGATTTCGTCGCTGATCCCTTCGGAGAAGAAGTCCATCTCAGTGTCGTTCGACAAATTATCGAACGGCAGAACGGCCAGTAGCGGCGTGTCCGAGGGCTGCACCCCCGAGACGTCCACCGTCACCGTCAGTTGATAGCCACGCCCAGGCACGGTTGCGATCGCGCGAGCGCCCAGCGCTTTCCTCAGCGTGCTGATTTGAACTTGGAGGTTGTTCTCATCGACGGTGAGGCCCGGCCAGCCAGCGGTGAGCAGCTCTGTCTTCGTCGCGACCGCGCCTCGCCGCTCGGCGAGCGCCAGCAGCACGTCGAACGCGCGGGCGCCGATGGTTACGACATCGCCGTTGATCCTCAATTCGCGCTGCGCCATGCGCAGTTCGAGATGGGGATGCAACACGGCTTGCGACGGCGCGGATGATCGGTTTGTGACTCTGCTCACGGCGGCGGGGGGCTTCAGGCGGTTTCAGGTGGCTTAAGTACACGGATCGGTCACGCCGCCATATCTGTTGCTGGTCACAAAGTGGAGAGACGACAGATGTTCCGTAAAATCCTGCATTCTTGGAGTGCCGCCTTCGCCAGCACGATACTGACGGTCTACTGGTTCGCATACGTGGTGATGATCGCCTCCGATCGCTTGGCGTAAGGCGCAACCCATGATTGCGACCGACAATGGCAAGAATCCCCTAGACTCCGCACAAGCGATTCGCCCGGCGGGGTGGAACGGGGGTGCACATGACTTTGATATGGAAGTGGTCTTGGGAGATCGCGCTGGCGCTGATCGTGGTGTCGGTGAGCGTTGCGACCTATTCGTTCGCGCAGAACCGGCAACTCACCTACGCGCCCTGCCTTGCGCAAGTGATGACGGCGCTCAGAGCCGACCCGGCGGCTGCACAGCTGCAAAAGGCTTCGATCGCATCGGTGCCTCGCGCTGAGGCGTGCGCCGTGTCGGAAGACGTTGCGCGCGCGGCGAACGAGGCGATCACCGACATGCTCGTTGCCGACAAGACTCTGTTTGCGCGGTTGCCGAAGCTGTTGGCGGACGCGGGAATGGACTGCCGCTCGGACAAGCAGTCCGTCGTGTGCGACTGCAAGTCCAGCGGGCCCTTTGCGATCGCCAATCCAAGCGAAACGTGCAAGTCGCTCGTCGATCTGCCTCTGCCGTTGAAGCGGGCGCTCAGCGTCGCGGCGACGCGACAGCCGGCCGTGCGCAAAGCATCATTCAGCAAACCCGTCACCTACATCGTGCGCGTTGCCTATGCGACGACGATGTTCGAACGTGAAGCGACGCCGCTGCCGCCGGTCGCGAACGAGGGCGAGGACGAGGACGAGGACGACGGCGGACCGGTAGTGACGCAAATCGTCAACACGGGCGTTCAGTGGTGAGGGGCGAGCAGCGCTTCCGCCACCAGCATGTTGGCGTCGCGTGAAAGCCTGCGCAACATCGGTATGTCGACGCGATTGACGGTGAGAAATAGGCCTTTGCGCCGGGACGGGGCTAGGATCACGTAGTTCATGAAACCTCCGCCGCCGCCGGTTTTCTGAAGCACAAGCACGCCGTTCAGACGCATGCGGAGCCAACCCATGGCGATGGCATCCATGGGGCCTGCCATATCGAGGTTGAGGACGCGCTTGAGCGCCTGGCGTTCGACGATCGCATCTTGCGCGACGGCGCGCGGCGTGTCGGCCGGTGCTTCGAGTTCAGCGCGCATCCAACGGGCCATGTCGCTTGCGGTCGAATAGAGACCACCCATGGCTGCGAACTCGTAGGTGGGCATGCAGGGGTGCGTTGCCGGCAAGAGGCGCTCGCACTGCGACGGCGTGGGATTGAGCGTCGTGTCGGCGAGCGCGAGCGGGCCGGTGATGTGGCGCTTCAGTAGCGCTTCGTAGCTTGTGCTTGCGGCGTTGCTCAGTGCGTCACCCAGAAACGTGTAGGCGGCGTTCGAATATTCGGCGACAAGTGCGGGAGGTCTGCGCAGCTTGAAGCGTGCCAGCCAGCGCCAGCGTGCGGCGACGCTCAACCCCGGCGGCAGATCGCGCGGCAGACCACTCATATGCGCCGTCAGATCACGCAATGTGATGGCGCGGCCGGCGCGCGGGACGGGCACACGCATCCGCGGCGGCGCGTGGGCTTGCAGCGTGTCGTCTAGGCGCACGCGGCCTTGGGCGATCAGCGTTGCGAGCAATTCGCCCGTCATCACCTTGGTGAGCGAGTTGATGCGGACTAGGCTCCGCTCGTTTGCGTTGATGCCTTCGACGTACGTGCGCTCGCCGTCGACGACGACCGCGATCATCGCGGTGGCGCCGGAGGCGGCGTGCATGGCGCCCAGCCTTTGGGCGAGGTCCGGGCGCATGGCTTCGGCGCGGACCGCTGTCGCAAGCACGGCGAAAAGAGCGGCGAAAAGCCAGGTTCTCACGGATCGCATTTTGGTCGCCATTTGAGCAGGGCGAATTAGGCGCTATTGTGACGTCATGCTGAGACTAGCTCTTTTGGTTGCCGTCATCATCGGTTTCGCTGCCCCGGCCCATGCGGCGGACGTGCCGCTCGTATACCTGCGCGACGTCGATCCTTCGATCGCGCAGGACATTCGCTATGCGACGAAGGACAATTTCACCGGGTTCAAGGTCCCGGGATATCTGGCCGGCGAGTGCTTGTTGCTTGGGCCCGTGGCGAAGGCGTTGAAGAAGGTGCAGGCGGATCTGATGGAGCGCGGGCTTTCGCTCAAGGTCTACGACTGCTACCGGCCGCAGAAGGCGGTCGACGCTTTCGTCGCTTGGGCGAACTCGGCCGCGCCGGGCGTGTCGCGATTCTTTCCGCGTACGCCCAAGGGCGAGTTGCTGAAGAAGGGGTACATCGAACCCGTTTCCAACCATTCGCGTGGCGCGGCGGTGGACGTAACGCTCGTGGCCGCGTTCGCGGCATCAGCGAAACCGTTCGATCCGTTGAAAACATATGGCGGCTGCATAGGACCGCAAGGGCAACGCGCGCCGGACAATAGCCTCGACATGGGGACCGGCTACGATTGCTTCGACGAGATGGCCGCCACCGATGCGAACGTCTCGCCCCCGCAGAAGAAGCTGCGCAAAGCCCTTCTCGATGCGATGTCGAAACACGGATTCAAGAACTACAAGGGCGAGTGGTGGCACTTCGGCTATCCGCCTGCGGAGAAGGCGCCGGTGCTGAACGTCGACGTCACCGGTTATCCGAAACACTAGGCGGGGCGGCATGACAGTGCTTTTGACACGGCGCGCGGCGCTTGCGGGTGCGGTTGCGGCGAGTATCACCGCTGCCGAGGCCGACGCGCCGGTCGATGTCGTCGTGACGCGATCGCGGATCGCGCGCGCCGGCAATTTGCGTGTCAGGCGCGCTGTCGGTCGCAATGGAATCGTGCTCGACAAGCGCGAGGGCGACGGCGGCACGCCTGCGGGCATTTGGCCGCTGCGCGAGGTGCTCTACCGGCCGGACCGGCTCGCGATGCCGGTAACACGGTTGCCGGTGCGGCCGCTTCAGCCTTACGACGGGTGGTGCGATGCCCCGGGCGATGCGCGCTACAACAAGCCGGTGCGGCTGCCCTACCCCGCCAGCGCCGAGCAGCTTTGGCGCGGCGATCATTTGTACGATCTGATCGTCGTCGTCGGCTACAACGACGCGCCGGTCGTGCCGGGCAAGGGCAGCGCGATCTTCCTCCACTTGGCGCGCAGCGATTATGCACCGACCGCCGGGTGCGTTGCGTTCGCGCGTGGGCATGTGCTTTCGATCCTAGCGCGCATCGATATGCGGTCGCGGTTGATCGTCCAGGCGTAGAGGCCGTCGGGCGTGGCACCGCCGTCCTCCCCGTCAATCTTGCGCAACGTCTTGAGGAATACGCGGCGCGCGGCCTATTCGCGGGCGGCGTGTCCTCGGGATGGAAGCGCGAGGGTCGTTCTCATCTAACGTCCCTCTTTGCCTTGTTGTATTCGTCGATCGTCAGCATGCCGCTGGGGCGCGGCGCCGGATCCGTGTAGCCCGCCGGCCTGAGCCACGAATAGAGGAAGTCCGGCAGCGTACCGCCGCCTTCGAAATCGAGATCGTTGAGGGATTTGTAGAGAATGGTGCGCCCAGTGGACGTGTCGGCGCCTTGCGTGCCGGAGTGGGCGTAGCGGCGCCCGATCTCGTCGCGCAACGGCTTGTAGGCGTTCTTCATGTCGCTCACATCCATTTGCTGCTTCAATTTCAGCTTCACGAAGGCAAGCACTTTCGCGCGACGAATCGGAGATTTTTTGTAGTACGCGACGATCTTGTTGAAGCCGGACGCGTCCTCCGACCACGCGGTTTCCATATTGAGCGGCGGGTCGAGTGCCTCTTGGAACACGCGCTTGGCGGCGCCAGATGTCGGATAGGTCACCAACTCCGCGGCGTCGCTGCCTTCTATCGTTACGAAGATCCTGCGGTACAGGCTTTGTGTCAGTTCGTTGAGAAGGTCCCCTTCCTTGTCGTCGATCGTGCCCACGCTTTCGCCGGGAAGCGGCTTCTTGATTGCCGCCACGATGGCGCGTGCATCGGACTCCCGCAAAGTGGTGCCCGGCGAGGTGTTGACTTTGAGCGCCGCAAACGTCGCCGGATTCAGACCTTTGACCTTGCCGTCAAGAGCCTCCTCAGCGTGCGCGAGGGCGGTTGTACCCAACAAGGTAACGGCAGCTATGAGTGTGCGCATGAACGGCTCCTGTTCTATTGGGGCGATTCTGAGCAGCGGCGGCGGCTGCGCGAATACCGCAATTGGGGTATGCGGCAGGCGGCAGCTATTCGTCCAAAAACTTCCACGTATCGGCGCCGTCAAAGGGGCGGATGCGGGCTTTGGCGAGCACTTCGGGGTCGCTCATGCGCATGTTGACGCCCATGCGGTCGTAGGCCGGATCGACCGCGGTCCAATGGGTGAAGCAGCCGCACGTCTTGCAACGATGGAAGACGATGGCGTTGTCGCCCCACATGTACGTGTCGGTCGGCGGCGGCGATGGCGTGAAGCGTACTTGGCGCGGCGAATAATACGCCAGAATCGCGCCGGTGCGCCGACAAATCGAGCAGTTGCACGACGTCACCTCGGTGGGCGCTGTTTCGACTTCAATGCGGATGGCGCCGCAGTGGCAGGTGAGTTCTGGCATGGCTCTCGCTCTCGCATGTGTTGATGGGCTCGATCAACGCAAGACGGTCTCATTACCGGAAGCAGCGAAAACTCGACAGATCATTGACTGAATCGAGGCCTGCGCCGAAACGTTTCAGTTCGTTACGGCATTCCTCCCCAAATGTCGCAGAATTGCAGGGGTTTGCGGGGTTGACGCGAAGCGTATGCGCGCCGCATGGTCCGCCCGCTTTTCCGGCCTTTTGCACCCCAAGGTCACGGAACCCGGCCAACTCCTGGGCGGGCGTGGCTTGAGGTCTTGGCCATGAGACACGAACACACATGGCAAGCTCCCCCACATCCTCCGTTTCCCACCGCGACATGGCGAACGCCATCCGTGCACTCAGCATCGACGCTGTCGAAGCGGCGAAGTCCGGGCATCCTGGCATGCCGATGGGCATGGCGGATGTCGCGACGGTCCTCTTCTCGAAGTTTCTGAAGTTCGACCCGCGCAATCCGAAGTGGCCGGATCGCGACCGCTTCGTGCTCTCGGCCGGGCACGGTTCGATGCTGCTTTATTCCTTGCTGCACCTGACGGGCTACAAGGACTTCACGCTCGCCGACATCAAGAACTTCCGGCAGCTGGGAAGCCCATGCGCGGGGCATCCGGAGTACGGGCACGGTGCCGGCGTCGAGACGACGACGGGGCCACTCGGCCAAGGGATCGCGACCGCGGTCGGCATGGCGATGGCCGAGCGCATCATGAATGCGCGGTTCGGCAACGACCTCGTCGATCACTTCATGTACGTGGTCGCCTCGGACGGCGATCTGATGGAAGGCATCAGCCACGAAGCGATTTCGCTCGCGGGGCATTTGAAGCTCTCGAAGCTGATCGTCCTCTTCGACGACAACGGCATTTCGATCGACGGTCCGGTTTCGCTCTCAGAATCGGGCGATCAGGTCGCGCGGTTCGAAGCGGCGGGCTGGTCGGCTTCGCGCGTGGACGGGCACGATCCGGCGGCCATTGCGGCGGCGATCGAGTCGGCGCAAGCTTCGGATCGGCCGTCGCTGATCGCGTGCCGCACGATCATCGGCTACGGCGCGCCGAAGAAGCAGGGCACGGCCTCGTCGCACGGTTCGCCGCTGGGTGCGGAAGAAGCGGCGGGCGCGAAGAAGGCGCTGGGCTGGGCGCATGGGGTGTTTGAGGTTCCGGACAATATTCGCGCGGTTTGGCTTGCCGCGGGCGAGCGCAGCCACGGCGAATACACGGCGTGGCTTAAGCGCATGACGTCCGCGAACGGCGAGACGAAGACCTCGTTCGAGCGTGCGAACGAAGGCGCGATCAATCCGGCGCTGTGGCCCGCGATGACCGCTTATCGCAAGGCGCTGACCGAGAAGCCGGTGACGGTGGCGACGCGCAAAGCGTCGGAAATGGCACTCGAAGTGATCAACGCGCATGTGGCGGAAGCGCTCGGCGGTTCGGCGGACCTGACCGGCTCGAACAACACGCGCACAAAGGGCATGGAGGCGATCGAGGCGGGCGACTTCCGCGGGCGCTTCGTGCACTACGGCATTCGCGAGCACGGCATGGCGGCCGCGATGAACGGTATGGCGCTGCACGGCGGCGTTATTCCCTACTCCGGTACGTTCTTGGTGTTTGCCGACTATTGCCGGCCTTCGATCCGCCTTGCGGCGCTCATGGGACAGCGCGTTATCCATGTGATGACGCACGACTCGATCGGGCTTGGCGAAGACGGGCCGACGCACCAGCCGGTCGAGCATCTGGCTTCGTTGCGCGCGATCCCGAACTTGTTCGTCTATCGTCCGGCGGATGCGGTCGAGACCGCCGAATGCTGGGAACTGGCGCTACGCGCTGCGAAGTCGCCCAGCGTGATCGCTCTGTCGCGGCAGAACCTGCCGCAGGTGCGGTTGAAGCACACGGACGAGAATCTGTCGGCACGCGGCGGCTATGTGCTGTCGCCCGCGAAGGCCAAGCATCGCGTGACGTTGATCGCATCGGGCTCGGAAATCTCGATCGCGATGGACGCGCAGAAGCTGCTTGAAGCCGAAGGTATCGGTGCGAGCGTCGTGTCGATGCCGTGCCTCGATATCTTCAATGGCGAGGAACCGGATTATCAGGATCGCGTTATCGATCCGAAGACTGTGCGCATCGTCGTCGAGGCGGGCTCGCCCATGGGCTGGGACCGCTGGACCGGCCGTGAAGGTACGGTCATCGGCATGACGACATTCGGCGCCAGCGCGCCGTATGAGAAGCTCTATGAACATTTCGGCATCACGCCGGACAACATCGTGAAAGCCGCGAAGGCGCGGCTGTAAAGGGGACACCACCATGGCTGTGAAAGTTTTCATCAACGGGTTCGGGCGCATCGGGCGCCTTGTGTTGCGCGCGATCGTGGAGTCGGGCCGCAACGATATCGACATCGTGGGCGTCAACGACCTTGGCCCCATCGAGACGAACGCGCATTTGCTGCGCTACGACTCAGTGCACGGGCGCTTTCCGGCCGACGTCAAAGTCGACGGCGACCGCATGATCGTGGGCCGTCACAAGATCAAGGTGACCGCGGTCAAGGATCCGGCGCAGCTGCCGCACAAGGAACTTGGCGTCGATATCGCCATGGAATGCACGGGCATCTTCACGTCGAAGGAAAAGGCCTCGGCGCATCTTACGGCAGGCGCGAAGCGCGTGCTGGTGTCGGCCCCGGCTGACGGCGCAGACCTCACCGTTGTCTACGGCGTCAACCACCAGAAGCTGACGAAGGATCACATCGTCGTTTCGAACGCGTCGTGCACGACGAACTGCCTCGTTCCGGTCGCGAAGGTGCTGCACGACGCGGTCGGCATCGACAAGGGCATGATGACGACGGTCCACTCCTACACGAACGACCAGCCGTCGCTCGACCAGATGCACAAGGACCTCTATCGCGCCCGCGCGGCGGCGTTGTCGATGATCCCGACGTCGACCGGTGCAGCGAAAGCGGTCGGCTTGGTGCTGCCGGAGCTCAAGGGCAGGCTCGACGGGATTTCCATCCGCGTGCCGACTCCGAACGTCTCGGTCGTGGACCTCAAGTTCGTGGCCAAGCGTGCGACGACCGTCGCCGAGATCAACGACGCGATGAAACGCGCGGCGGCGCAGGAGCTCAAAGGCGTGCTCGATATCGTCGATGCGCCGCTGGTGTCGTCGGACTTCAACCACAATCCGGCATCGTCGTCGTTCGCGCTCGATCAGACGAAGGTGATGGACGGGACGCTGGTCAGCGTCTTGACCTGGTACGACAACGAGTGGGGCTTTGCGAACCGCATGAGCGACACCGCGGTCGCGATGGCGAAGCTGATCTGATGCCAGCGTTCCGTACGATCGATCAGCTGGAGGCCAAGGGCAAACGCGTGCTGGTGCGCGCGGACCTGAACGTTCCGATGAAGGATGGCGCCGTGACCGACACGGCGCGCATCGACCAGGCCGCGACGACGATCCGCGATTTGGTGGCGAAGGGGGCGCGCGTGGTCGTGCTATCCCACTTCGGACGGCCCGACGGCAAGCGCGTGGAGAGCATGTCGCTGAAGGCGATTTTGCCGGCCCTTTCGAAGGCCGTCGGCAAGCCGGTCGGTTTTGCGAACGACTGTATCGGGCCGGACGCCGAGGGTGCGGTTGCGGGGCTGAAGGATGGCGATATCCTTTTGCTCGAAAACACGCGCTTTCATGCCGAGGAAGAGAAGAACGACGCGCGCTTCGTGGCGGCGCTTGCGAAGCTTGGCGACGCTTACGTGAACGATGCGTTCTCGGCCGCGCACCGGGCGCATGCGACGACGGAAGGCTTGGCGCACCGACTGCCGGCGTTTGCTGGCCGCGGCATGCAGGCGGAGCTCGAAGCGCTGGGCCGCGTACTAGAGAAGCCGCAGCATCCGGTGGTCGCGATCGTGGGCGGCGCGAAGGTTTCGTCGAAGCTTGCCGTGCTTGAGCACCTGATCGCAAAGGTCGATGCGCTCGTCATCGGCGGGGGCATGGCGAACACGTTCTTGAAGGCACAAGGGTTTCCCATCGGAAAGTCGCTGCACGAACCGGCGCTCTTGGACAAGGCGCGCGAGATCATGGCGGCGGCGAAGGCCAAGGGCTGTGCGATCGTGCTGCCGAGCGACGGCGTGGTGGCGAAAGAGTTCAAGGCAATGGCGGCTTCGAAGACGCTGCCCATCGCGCAGACGCCCGACGACGGGATGATCCTCGACATCGGATCGGACTCGATCGCGGCGATCGCGGCGCGGCTCGAGTCCGCGAAGACCGTGGTTTGGAACGGACCGGTCGGCGCGTTCGAAATGCCGCCGTTCGACAATGGGACGAGCGCGGTGGCGCGGCATGTCGCGATGCTGACCAAGGTCGGTCAGATGGTGTCGGTGGCGGGCGGCGGCGACACGCTTGCCGCACTTGCGCACGCGGGCGCGGAAGACGGGTTTACGTACTGCTCGACGGCGGGCGGCGCGTTCTTGGAATGGCTTGAGGGTAAAGAGCTGCCGGGCGTGAAAGCTCTGGCGCAATAACGGGAGAGACGTATGACGGATTTGGAAAAGATTGCGCGGAAGATGGTCGCGCCGGGTAAGGGCATTCTGGCCGCCGACGAAAGCACGGGGACAATCAAGAAACGCTTCGATGCGATCGGAACCGAGTCCACGGAAACGAGCCGGCGCGATTATCGCGAGCTGATGTTCCGCACGCCCGCGATGAAGGAGTTCATTTCCGGCGTCATTCTCTACGACGAAACGATCTGGCAGGACGCCGCCGACGGCACGCCGCTGGTCAAGATCATCGCTGACGCCGGCGCCGTGCCGGGGATCAAGGTCGACGAGGGCACGGAGATGCTGCCCGGCTCGCCCAAGGAGCTGATCACGAAGGGCCTCGACGGGCTCTCGAAGCGGCTGCCGAAGTACTACGAGCGCGGCGCGCGGTTTGCGAAGTGGCGTGCGGTGATCGATATCGGCGCCGGTATTCCGACCTACAACTGCATTCACGCGAATGCGCATGCGCTTGCGCGCTATGCGGCGCTCTGCCAACAAGCGAACATCGTGCCGATCGTCGAGCCGGAAGTGCTGATGGACGGCGAGCACGATATCGACCGCTGTTACGACGTCACCGAATGGGTGCTGAAGGAAACGTTCGACGAGCTTTATGCGGCGGACGTGAAGCTTGAGGGCATGGTGCTCAAGCCGAACATGGCGATTGCCGGCAAGAAGGCCGCAAAGCGCGCGGGCGTGCAGGAAGTCGCCGAGAAGACCGTGAAGATGCTCAAGAACTGCGTGCCGCCGGCGGTG
The DNA here is from genome assembly GCA_902826695.1 of uncultured Alphaproteobacteria bacterium. Lineage (GTDB taxonomy): Bacteria > Pseudomonadota > Alphaproteobacteria > Micropepsales > Micropepsaceae > SZUA-430. Next base: position 58,487 of record CADEFU010000006.1, read on the forward strand.
CCGGGGATCGCGTTCCTGTCGGGCGGCCAGTCGGACGAAGAAGCGACGGCGCATCTCGACGCGATGAACAAGCTCGGCCCCCTGCCCTGGGCACTGACGTTCTCCTACGGCCGCGCGCTGCAGGCGGCGCCGCAGAAGGCGTGGTCGGGCAAGAAGGACAACGTCGCCGCCGCGCAACGCGCCTTTGCGCACCGCGCCCGCATGAACGGCCTCGCCGCCCTTGGGCGTTGGGCGCACGGTCTTGAGAAAGAAGCCGCCTAGCCCGTCGGCCAGCTCTTAAACTTAGAACTCGTGCAACGGCCCGCGGCGTCATCGCCTCGGGCCGTTGTCAGTTGGCTCGTTGCTGCACCTTTATTTATCAATTGACAAATTAATCCGCGAGCGTTTCTATCGGCGCCGGTGGATGGGAGAAACGCTGTGAATTTGGGTCACTACACGACTGCATTGGTGTTCATCGCGGCAAGCGCGGGGGCGGCTCAGGCCGAGCCGACGGCGTTCAAGTTCGACAAGGGGCACGCAGACATCTCTTTCTCCGTCAGCCATCTGGGCTATTCGATGGTCAGGGGCGGGTTTCGGGAGTTCGACGGCGAACTCACGCTCGACCGCGCCGATCCCAGCGCTTCAAAGGTGTCGGCCACGATTTACACCTACAGCGTCGATAGCGGACTTGAGGCGCGCGACAGGCATTTGCGCACGGCCGATTTCTTCAACGTTGTGAAGTTCCCGACGATGACTTTCGTCAGCAACACGGTAAAGCCGGCGGGCCGCGACAAGAACAAGGCGGAGATTACAGGCGATCTGACTCTGTTGGGCGTGACGAAGCCGGTCACCTTAAGCGTCACGCTGAACAAGCTTGACCCGAACCCACGGACGAACGCTATGACCGCAGGGTTCACGGCGACGGGTAAAATCAAGCGTAGCGATTTCGGAATGTCGTTCGGCGCACCCGCCCTCGGCGACGAGATTCAAATCACGATCAACATCGAAGCCACTGAAGCTGCAACCAAGGCACCGTGACGAGCGCGCAGCGTCAAGGACAGAGGGTTAGGCGCGGGACGGCCGCCGCAGAACCGCGGCGCAGACTGCGCCTTTCGCCGGATGAGCGGCGCTCGCAGATCGTCGATCATTGCATCGAAATCTTGTCCGAGCGCGGGCTTTCGGTCAGTACGCGCGACATCTGCAAGCCTTTGGGCGTTACGCAAGCACTCTTGTATCGCTACTTTCCGTCGCGCCAAGCGCTTATCGAAGCCGCGCTGGAGAAGGTGTTTGCGCATCTGTGGCGCGCGGATTGGTCTCACGAACTTGAAACCACCGACGGCGACCTCGCGGCGCGTTTGACGGCCTTCTACACGAGCTATGCCGAAACCACGACGGAACCGTTCATGCGGCTTTTCATGTGGTGTGCGCTGTCCGGATACCATGTGCCCCGGCGATTTGCTGTGCCGCTGACCGACAAGATCTTGCGGACCATCGTCGGCGCCCTCCGAAGTGAACGCGACCTGCCGGCACTTGCGGATGCGCCGATGATGCATGGCGAACGCGAGCTTGCATTGACCTTGCACACGGGGATCGTGTTTCTGGCGATCCGCCGTCACATCTATCGCTGGTCGCTGCCCTCACAATTGGGGGACATCGTCGCGTTGCAGGTGCGGACGTACGTTCCGGGCGCCCTGGATGAGATTGTTCGACTGCACAGCCGCGTGTCGGGCGACGAGATGACGGTGCGCATTCTTGAAGGACCGTCTGCCCGGGGCAAGGCGCGCAAACGGGCGCAGACAATCGAGCCAACGCCGGGACATGAGGTCGCTCGGCTGCACAAGAAGTAGCCGTTCCTGGGGGCAAGGAGTGTCGACCGCGGACCCGACCGGCGCCGCCGGTAGCCTGTCGCGGACGGCTCGGATACTGTGATAAGGCTCTCGATCCGACATAGAGTTCGACCGTGCGCTGCCGTCTTTACCTCATTACACCACCGAATTTCGAAGCCTCCTTCGACGAGACGTTGAAACGCGCACTCGGCGACGGCGACGTGGCGTCGCTGCAGCTGCGGCTCAAGGACGTCTCGGACGACAACATTCTGCGCGCGGGCGAGCGTTTGATGCGCATTGCGCAGAGCCGCGACGTCGCCTTCATCGTCAACGACCGGCCGGACTTGGCCCTGAAGCTCGGCGCGGACGGCGTGCATGTGGGTCAGGACGACGTGCCCTATGCGGAAGCGCGGGCACTGCTTGGGCCGGACAGGATCATCGGCGTGACGTGTCACAACTCACGCCACCTCGCGATGGAGGCGGCCGAGGCCGGCGCGGACTATGTCGCGTTCGGGGCGTTCTATCCGACAACCACGAAAGAGCCGAAGACGCGGGCGGAGCCCGAGATCCTGACCTGGTGGCAAGACATCATGGAAGCGCCCTGTGTCGCGATCGGGGGTATCACCGTCGCGAACGCGATGCCGTTGGTCAAGGCGGGGGCGGATTTCCTCGCGGTTTCGGCGGGCGTCTGGGAACACGCGCAGGGGCCCGAGGCGGCCGTCCGGCAGTTCAATCAGATCTTCGACGCTGCGGCGCCTGAACGCACGCGATAGCTCGCGCCAGCCTTGATTCTAGGGCGCGGCGCTTCATTTCAAATCGACCTGAAGGGGTTGGAGCCAGAACATGCAGAAGTTGAAGGCTGTTATCGAATCGAACGCGTTCACGACGGCGATTATGGTCCTGATCGTGATCAACGCGATCACGCTTGCACTCGAAACGTCGCCCAGCGTGATGGCGGCGGCGGGGCCTGCGTTACTTGCCTTCGACAAAGCCGTCCTTGCGGTTTTCGTCTTGGAGATCGCGGCGAAGATGGCGGTCTATCGCGCCGGCTTCTTCCGGTCCGGGTGGAACGTGTTCGATTTGGTCATCGTCGGGATCGCGCTGATGCCAGCCTCCGGGCCGCTTGCCGTTTTGCGGGCGTTGCGCGTGCTGCGCGTTCTGCGCTTGGTGTCGTTGCTGCCGCAAATGCGGCGCGTGGTCGAAGCGCTGCTCTACTCGCTGCCGGGCATGGCTTCCATTGCGATGCTGATGGGGGTCGTTTTCTTCGTGGGGTCGGTGATCGCGACGAAGCTGTTCGGGGCGGCCCATCCCGTTTACTTCGGCACGCTGGGGGATTCGCTGTTCACGCTGTTTGCGGTCATGACGTTGGAAGGTTGGGCCGACATCGCGCGCGAAGTTCAGGCGACACATCCGCAGGCCTATCTGTTCTTCGTTCCCTTCATCGTGATTTCGGTGTTCGCGGTGCTTAACCTGTTCATCGCGGTGCTGACGAACTCGATGCAAGAGATGCAAAAGGAAGAGCTTGTAGCCGAAGAGAAGATGCTGACCTCAAGCCAGCAGACGGTCATTGCGGAGATCATCTCCTTGCGCAAAGAAATCGAGACGCTAAGGGCCGCGCTCGAGCGGCGTTGACGAAGCTGCGGCGCTTTAACGATGTCCTAAGAATCCCCGCGAAACGGCGGACGGCTGCGCATTGAAGGCTTGCACGGCCCCTGATAGGTTCCGCGCCCTTGCGCCAAGGGCGGCACCCCGCCCTTTCTCCTTTCGTCATACGGGCAATCATGAAAATCGCAGGCAACGAAATCTCTCCCGGCGCGGTGATCGAGCACGACGGCTCACTTTGGGTCGCGGTGAAGACGCAAGCCGTGAAGCCGGGTAAGGGCGGTGCGTACAATCAGGTGGAACTCAAGAACCTGTTCGACGGGCGCAAGCTGAACGAGCGGTTCCGTTCGGCCGAGGCGGTCGAGCAGATCGAGCTCGAGTTCAAGCCGTATACGTTCCTCTATGCGTCCGGCGAGATGCTGACGTTTATGGATCAGGAGACGTTCGACCAGATCGAGATTGCGGCCGACTTTGTGGGCGAGCGCGCTGCGTTCCTGACCGATGGGATGGAAGTCAAGGTCGAGAGCTATGAGGGCCGGCCGATCAGCGTGAAGTTGCCCACGCAGGTCGTGCAGACGATCGTCGAAGCCGACCCCGTGATTAAGGGACAGACGGCTGCGTCGTCCTATAAGCCTGCAAAGCTTGAGAACGGGGTGCGGGTCATGGTGCCGCCGTTCATCGAATCCGGACAGAAAATCGTCGTTGCGACGGAAGACGCCTCCTACGTGAAGCGGGCGGAGTAATGCCACTCAACACCCCGCTGATGAACGTGATGACGGCGGCCGCGCGTAAGGCCGGCAAGGCGATCTTGCGCGACTTCGGCGAGCTCGAGAAGCTGCAGGTGTCGCGCAAGGGAATCGCCGACTTCGTCACCAAAGCCGACACGAAGGCCGAGCGTATCCTGCACGACGAGTTGCTGCGCACGCGGCCGCACTACAGCTTCGTGATGGAAGAAAGCGGCACGGTCGAGGGGCTGGATCAAACCCATCGCTGGTACATCGATCCCATCGACGGGACGACGAATTTTTTGCATGGCGTGCCGCATTTCGCGATTTCGATCGGGCTGGAGCGTGAGGGGCACCTCGTGGCGGGGCTCGTCTTCAATCCCGTGACCGACGACATGTTCGTGGCCGAGAAGGGCAAGGGTGCGTGGCACAACGATGTGCGTCTGCGCGTGTCCGGACGGCGGGAGTTAAACACGGCTCTGATCGCAACAGGCGTGCCGAACATGGGTGTGGCGACCGCCAGGCGGGAGGAATTCTCCGATGAACTCTCGCGAATTATGTCGGAGGTCGCGGGCGTGCGCCGGTTCGGGGCCGCCGCGCTCGACCTCGCCTGGGTTGCAGCGGGACGCTACGACGCGTTTTGGGAGCGGGCTTTGTCACCCTGGGACGTGGCGGCCGGTATCGTTATCGTCCGTGAAGCTGGCGGTTTGGTCAGCGATCTTAACAGCGGGCAGGATATGCTGACCGGGGGCAGTATCCTTGCCTCAAACGCCCACTTGCACGGGGCGCTGCTCAAGGTCTTCAAAGGACGCAGTCGCGGGTGAAATCCCGTTTCGTTTGCTGTAGTCTGACGCCATGCGAGTTGGTTTGGTTGCGTTGGTGATCTTGGCGTGCGGCGTTGCCCGCGCGAACGAAGCTGCGCCTGCGCCCGCCGAACCCACGGATCAATCGGGCGTCACGATCAATCTCGATGCCCTGCCCTCTTCCACGCCTCAGACACCGCCGCCGCGCCCGTTGTCGCTCGCACGGCCGCGGCCTAAGCCGGAGCTGAGTGCGCCTGGCGAAGACTCTGACGGCCGAGTCGAGGGATCGTTTGCGCTGCCGCGTGAGAAGCCAGTCGACGTTGCCGCCGTGGCGCCAACGCCGCCCAAGCCTTCACCAGCCGCCGAGCGTCCACCGGTTGCGGCAACGCCGCCCGCCCAGCCCCAAGTGCCGGTGACGATCGTCAGCTCGAGCACAAAGGCGTTTCCTGTCGAGATCTCCGGCGTTGCTGCCGATCCGTTTGCGGGCGCCAAGCACATCAATCCGCTTGAAGGATTTGCCGTGCTGAGCCGCGTGCGGTTCTTGAACGGCAAGGCCGATATCCCCGCTCAAGCACAAGCTGCGCTCAACGCGGTGGCCGAGCGGCTCGCCACGTCGCAGGTGCGCGTTCGCCTTGCAGCCTTTAGCGGTCAGGCCGGCGACCTTTCTAGCGACGCGCGGCGATTGTCGCTGGCGCGGGCGCTTGCGATCCGCGCCTATCTCAACACCAAGGGCGTTTCGACCGAGCGCGTCGACGTGCTTGCGTTTGGCGGCGCGACGGACGGGATCACCGACCGCGTCGACGTGCTGATGCGCGGGACGTAAGTGGCGCGCGGCAAAGGCGTCGATAACAAGGCCGCGCTGGCGGCACTGCCGAGCCTTGGGCCTACATCCGCTCACATGCTGATCGAAGCGGGCATTCCAGACGTGAAGACTTTGCGCCGGCTCGGCGTGCTCGCGAGCTACCGGCGGCTGCGGTTTCACTTCGGCAAGCGCGCGACCACCAACTTCGCCTACGCCATCGAGTGCGCGCTTCGCGGCATGGATTGGCGCTTGCTCGAACCCGAGCGCAAGGCCGAGATCAAGGCTGCCGCGCAGAAGATCGCTGCTGAGTTGGAGGCTGCGGCGCGGCGCTAAGGCGTCGAGTCGTCTATGCTGACGTGAACGATCGCGACGTCCAACGGCGGACTTTCGATGCGGGTACTAAACTGGGCGTAGTCGCCGGGTTTGATGCGCCCCAGGTCAGGAAAAACGGACCAAAAATAGATGTCGCGCCCATCGCTGTTCTGCAAGGCGACGCGAATCCTCGGTCTTTCGCGCTCACCGTCGCCAGCGTTGAACACGTCGCCTTCGATGATGAGGATGTCCACGCCTTTTTGAACGTCCATGGTCACGACGCCTGAAAGACGCCAGCCCAGCGCGGGCATGAGTTTGACGGTCGGTGTGGGCCGGTCGCTCAGCCGTTCCGGTGTGTCGGCCTGCGCTGGGCTCGTCAGCGCAAGGAGCAAAACAAGGGCAAGACAAGGCGCGCATCGCGTCTCACTCGGCTGCAAGGCCTGCGAATTGCAGGCGCGCGAGCCTAGCATAAAGGCCGCCGCCGGCGACGAGGTCTTTGTGGGTGCCTTGGGCGACGATGCGGCCTTCGTCGAGGACAACGATGCGGTCGGCGCGTTGAACCGTGGCCAGGCGGTGGGCGATCACGATCGTCGTTTTCTTTTGCATTAGGTTTTCGAGCGCGATTTGCACGAGGCGCTCGCTTTCGGCGTCGAGGGCGCTGGTCGCTTCGTCCAGCAGGAGGATCGGCGCGTCGCGCAGGATCGCGCGGGCGATCGCGACCCGCTGACGCTGGCCGCCGGAGAGCGTTACGCCGCGCTCGCCGAGATGCGTGTGGTAACCCTTCGGGAGCTTCTCGATGAATTCGGACGCTTGTGCCGCTTCGGCGGCGGCGCGGATTTCGGCTTCGGTCGCGTCTGGACGTCCGTAGCGGACATTTTCAAATGCGGTGTCGCCGAAGATGACCGTCTCTTGCGGCACCAACGCGAGGCGAGTTCGCACGTCCGTCGGCGCGGCTTGTCTGATATCGACGCCGTCGATCAGGATGCGGCCGGCTTGCGGATCGAAGAACCGTTGCAGAAGTTGGAAGACCGTTGTCTTGCCGGCACCGGACGGACCGACGAGCGCGATCGTTTCGCCGGGGTTGATCTCGAGCGTGAAGTCTTTGAGCGCGGAGACGCCGGGGCGCATCGGGTATTCGAACGTCACGCGCTCGAAGCGGACGGCGCCGCGCGCGGGCTTTGGTAGCGCTACGGGGTTTGCGGGAGCTTCGATTTGCGGTTTGGTCGCGAGCAGTTCGAGCAGGCGTTCGGTCGCGCCGGAGGCCTGTAAGACTTCGGTCCAAACTTCGGAAAGCGCGCCGGCGCCCGAGCCGACCAGGATGGCGTAGAAGATGAACTCCGCCAGTTCGCCACCCTTCATGCGTTCGGCGACCACATCATGCGCGCCGATCCACAACACGCCAATGATGCTGCCGAAGATCAGCGTGATGACGAGCGACGTGGTGGCGGCGCGGGTCAGGACGCGTTTGCGGGCGACCTTGAAGTAATCCTCGACGGTTGAGCTGAAGCGCGTGCGGTCGATCTCTTCGTGGGTGAAGGACTGGACGGTTTGGATGGCGTTCAGGGTTTCGGAGGCGTAGGCGCTGGTGTCGGCAACGCGGTCCTGGCTCTTGCGCGAGAGGCCGCGCACGCTGCGGCCCATCATGATCAACGGGGCGACGATGACAGGGACCGTGATCAGGACAATACCGGTTAGTTTGGGGCTCGTTATGACAAGCATGATGAGGCCGCCCAACATCATCAGGAGATTGCGCAGAGCAATCGAGACACTTGAGCCGATCGCGGTTTGGATGAGCGTTGTGTCGGTCGTCAGGCGCGACAGCACTTCGCCGGTGCGCGTGACCTCGAAGAAGGCTGGGCTGAGGCCCAAGATGTGGTTGTAGAGCGCTTTGCGGATGTCGGAGACGACGCGCTCGCCGATCCAGGTGACGAAGTAGAAGCGGAGCGCGGTCGCGATACCGAGCAACAGCACGACGCCCATCATGTACTGGAACGACTGATCGATCGCCGCGAAGTTCTCCTTCGAGAACCCGTGGTTGATCATCTCGCGCAGGGCCGGCCCGAACAGCAGCGTCGCCGAACTCGAAATGAGCAGGGAGACGAAGGCGGCTGCGATCTGGGCTTTGTAGGGGGCCATGAACGGCCAGAGCCGCTGAAGCACGCGGATGTCGCGACCGCGGCTGCGACCTTGCGCCTCGCGTTCCACGGCGGCGGCAAATTCGGCGCCTCGATTGTCGGTCAAGTCAGGGTTTCCAGGCGATTTTGTGATGGCCCTATATGGCAGGCGGACTCCCGGGTCGCTAGGTCAGAGGCCGGCGGATTTGCGCGGTCTTGCGCCGCAGAGGGTATTTCGATATATCCGCCCGCTCTTTTCCGCCGTTTTCGCATTTTGAAAGCTTCGTCCCATGAAGAAAGAAGGCCATCCCGATTATCACTACATCACCGTTCTGCTGAACGACGGGACGAAGTACCTCACGCGCTCGACCTGGGGCGCAGCCGGCGATGTGATGACGCTGGACATCGACCCGACCACGCACCCGGCCTGGACCGGCGGCGGACAGCAGCTGCTCGACCGCGCGGGCCGCGTGTCGAAGTTCAGCAAGAAGTTCCAAGGTCTCGGCGTCGCGAAGAAGTAAGCTACGCGCCGGCTGCGGCTTGAGCCGCAGGTCTCAGCCGAACACTGTGACGCGAAGATGCAAAGGCTCACGAAGGTGGGCCTTTTTGCATGACTTTACGAAGGCCCATGGCCTCGCGGGCGACGAAGAAGCAACGCGGTACGCAATCACGCGCAAAATTTTAGGGCGGCCCTTTCGGACCGCCCTTTGGTCTTCGCTTTGATGCGAGACACCCCGTGACTGGTTACTCCGCGGCCGAGCCGAAGGCTGCTTGGAGGCGGTTGAATTGGTGGTGGACGCTGGGCGCGGCCGGGGCCGCTTCCTTGCCGTAGAGAAGTTGGTCGAGGCGTTCGACGCGCTCATACAAATTCATGCTGCGGTCGAGGAGATCGATCAACTTCGCGGGCAGGAGGTCCGCGTTTTCCGCGCGGCGGCCGCGGCAGATTTCGCGCGCGCCGAGACGGTATTTGTCCTTGCCGGCCTCGTCGGTCGTCATCTCGCCTTCCGAGACGGCGCGTTGCACAAGCAGCCAGGACGCCACCTGCATCAGGCGGGTCGTTAGGCGCATGCTTTCGCCGGCATAAGCGAGCGCTGCTTTCGACGGCAGCAGTTTCGATTCAGCGCGACCTTTTCCGTCCAAGTACGACGCGGTCTCTTCGACCATCGCCATGCCTTCTTCGAAGGTCCGCTTGAACAGCTCTGAACCCGCGAATGACAGTGCATTCGCCGTCTGCGGATCCGCCGCGTTGGGTTTGTAGGCCATCACTTCCCCTTTAATCCAACTCTTCATGCGGTCCTTCCCAGTAAGGTCTAGCCATGGAGAAGCTTGAACCTTGCAAACCGCATGCCCCGGGCGAATCGAAGGACATCTTTGCGGTACAGTTCAAGCTTAAGATTTCGTTGCTTGCATTTCTTCCGCGGAGCTTGGCACGAAAAGCACAATCCGTCACGCAAAAGAGAGTTAAAATCCCATGTCGCGCAACGTGCAGACCCTTGCCGGAATTGATGGGTGCCGCAGCGGATGGTTAGTCGTTGAAGCGTGCTCAAATCTGCACAGCGCGAACTTCCGAATTGCCTCGAATTGGAACGCGATAGCGAGTGATGCTGATGTCATCGCTGTAGACATGCCGATCGGACTTTCGAGAAACGGCGTGCGGCAATGTGAGGTTGAAGCGCGGAAAATTATTTCACCGCACGGCTCCCGCGTCTTTAAGACAGTGCCGCGTGGTGCGCTCAAATTTCCGCAAAAAGACTGGCAAAAAGCGAATCAGTGGTCGAAGCAACAAGGGTATGGCGGCATCTCGAAGCAGATCTGGGCGATCCGGCCGAAGATCATCGAAATCGACCGCGCGATTACGCCAGCTTTGCAGTCGCGCGTGTTCGAAGCACATCCGGAACTCGCTTTCGCGCGCGCGAACGGCGAGCCGCTCGAATCGAAGCACACGCCTGAGGGCCTGGCTGCCCGCAAGCACATATTGCAGCGCGCAGGCTTCGCCGATTTGGACGCGTGGTTGCAGCGGTTGAGGGGGACTGGCGCAAAAGCCGACGACCTCTACGACGCCTGTATTCTGGTGCTGACGGCAAGATACCTATTGCAAAGGACAGCGAAGTTTGTCCCGGCAGTTTCGGAGACTGATTCGCGAGGCTTGAGGATGGCAATCGCCTACTGAACGGGAATGGATCCCGCCCTGCTATTCTCAATCACCCTTCTTGAACAGGGCGTCGGCGGTGGAGCGTTGGGCTTGTTTGCCTTTGATCGCTTCCCTCATGCGGGCGATTTCGGCTTCGTGTTCGGCTATGCGTGTCGTGAGATCCTCGATCGACATCAGCGTCAGATCGACGGGCGCCGGCTTCTTCGTTTTGGGGTCGAGATCGTCCCAGGCCATAATGTGAATGCTCCAACGTAGGAGTTGCACGTGCCACTATACGACCAAGACCAGATCGTTCGAACTGGCATTTGGCTTTACGACAATGTCGCGCCAACGCAGATTCGTATCGTAAAGCGTCCCTTTACTTTGGGCACCGGTGACTACGAGGATCCACCTGAAATTGCTGACGACCGCGATGCCCCTTGCTTTGTTCTGGTCTGGGGAATCCCTGGCGTCACGGGCGCCTTCCAAACCCAGGCAGAAGGCGGTCAGTATCCAACCTTGGAACTGGCTCTGGAAGCCGCGGACGGGCTTGTGCCCGGCGTAAAGTGGGATACAAGCCCGACATAGCCAAAGGAAATGCACGCCATGCAAACGCTGCCACAAACCATGACTGCCGTCGTGCCGGGCGAAGATGCGGGTGTGCGGGTTGCACGGCTGGTACAGGTGCCTGTGCCGATCCCGGGACCTGGTGAGGTGTTGATCAAGGTCGCGGCTGCAGGCGTCAATCGTGGCGACCTTGTGCAGGTGGCAGGGATGTATCCGCCGCCGCCAGGTGCGCCGCAGACGCTTGGGCTTGAGGTTTCGGGGACGGTTGTGGCCAGCGGCCCGAATGTCGAGCGGTGGGATCTGCGTGACGAGGTATGCGCGCTGGTCGCCGGTGGCGGGTACGCGGAGTATTGCATCGCGCATGAGGGCAGCGTGTTGCCCAAGCCGCCCGGCGTGTCGCTCATCGATGCTGCCGCGCTGCCGGAAGTTTACATGACGGTGTGGACGAACGTCGTCGATCGGGCGCGGCTGAAAGAAGGCGAGACGTTTCTCGTGCATGGCGGGTCGAGCGGGATCGGCACCGCAGCGATCCAGCTGTTCGCGGCGCGCGGGCATCGTGTGTTTGCGACGGCCGGGTCGGCTGACAAGTGCAAGGCTTGCGTGGAACTCGGGGCGAGCCGGGCGGTCAATTATCGCGAAGAGGATTTCGTCGAAGTCTTGCGTAGCGAGACCGGCGGCGCGGGCGTGGACGTCATCCTCGATATGGTGGGTGGCGACTATGTCGCGAAAAACCTCTCGCTGTTGAAGCTTGAGGGGCGGCTCGTCAACATTGCGTTCCAGCAGGGATCGCAAGCGAACTTGAACCTGATGATCTTGATGTTGAAGCGGTTGACGATTACCGGCTCGACGTTGCGGGCGCGCAGCCACGCGGAGAAGGCGGCGATCGCGCAGTCGGTCGAGCGCGAGGTTTGGCCGCTGATCCGGAACGGGCGGATCAAACCGGTCGTCGATAGCGTGATGCCGCTCTCGCAAGTGGCGGAAGCGCACGCGCGTATGGCGGGCAGTTCGCATATCGGGAAGATCTTGCTGACGCCTTAGGGCTTGGATTCCCTGGACCGCGGGCGTCCTCGCCTGCTTTTGGCCGTGGAAACACCGGAAAGAGCGGGCGGAGACGCCCCGCCTGCGCAAATTGCTACGGCGGGCGAGTTATTGCCGCACCCGGCCGCCGAAGCTTTAGCGAAGGGGGCCGCGGTCCCAGGATTCGCGCTTCCCTCCCGGCGCCCGACCGACTATATACCGGCCTCAAGAAACTCCCTTCATTCGAGGTGAATTTCGTGGCCTGGCGGCTCAAACCCGCTGGCGCCCTTGAGAGAGGTTTTGCTTATGACCAAGCCATTGATGCCCAAGGCCACCGCGATGTGGCTCTTGAACAATACCACGCTGACGTTCGACCAGATCGGTGAGTTTTGCGCTCTGCACGCGCTTGAGATCAAGGCGATGGCGGACGACATGCATCCGGAGAAGATCGTGCCGCTCAACCCCGTGATGATGGGGCAGCTCACGCGCGAGGAAATCGCGGCGGCGGAGAAGGATCCGCGCAAGCGGCTCGTGATGACGAAGTCCGCCGTCGAGGTGCCGACTGCGAAGCAGAAGGGCAAGCCGCGCTATACGCCGGTGTCCCGCCGTCAGGACAAGCCGGATGCGATCCTCTGGCTCGTGCGCAATCACCCGGAAGTGACGGATGCGGAGATCGGCAAGCTGCTCGGCACCACGAAGTCGACGATCCAGCTGATCCGCAATCGCGAGCACTGGAACATGGCGAACATCAAGCCGGTCGATCCGGTGACGCTGAGCCTTTGCTCGCAGCTTGAGCTTGACCTTGCGGTCGAGAAGGCGTCGGGCCGCAAGGCGAAAACTGCGCCGGACCCCAAAGGCGCGACGCTGAAGCCTGCAAGCGACGCGGTCGAGCAGACCAGTGAAGAAGAGGCACCGCAGATGAAATACGATCCGGCGTCCGTGTTCGCGTCGTTCCAGCGGACGAAGGATAAGACGTAAGCTCAACAACCCCCGGCGTCCGTTGCGAGGGCCGCGCACGTTCGCTAACGTCGCGGCCTTCCATTTGAGGCCAAGGGACATGAAGGCGAATCCGTACGAGATCGATCTCGACAAGAACGCGGCGAACTATCAGTCGCTGTCGCCGCTGACGTTCCTCGAGCGGGCGGCGTTCACGTTTCCGGATCGCATTGCAATTCTGCACGGCGATCAGAGGATCACGTACCGCGAGTTCTACGCGCGGTGCCGGCGGTTGGCGTCGGCACTTGCGAAGCGCGGCATCGGGCTTGGCGATACGGTGGCGGTGATTGCGCCGAATATTCCGCCGATGCTCGATGCGCACTACGGCGTCTTGATGACGAACGGCGTGTTGAACGCGATCAACTACCGCCTGAGTGCGCAGGAGGTTGCCTTCATTCTCGATCACGGCGAGGCGAAAGTCTTGATCGTGGACAAGGAGTTCGGGGCGCTGGCGCGCGAGGCGCTGAAGCTCTGCAAGGCGAAACCCTATGTGATCGGGATAAACGATCCGGAATTCGACGGCGGCGAATATGTCGGCGAAATCGAGTACGAGGACTTTCTCAAAGGTGGCGATCCGGCCTTTGAGTGGTCCCTGCCGGCGGACGAGTGGCAGGCAATCACGCTGAACTATACCAGCGGGACGACCGGCAACCCGAAGGGCGTCGTGTTTCACTCGCGCGGCGCCTATCTGCTTGCGATGGGGAATGTGATCTCCGCGTCGATCCGGGCGCATCCCGTGTATCTTTGGTCGCTGCCGATGTTCCACTGCAATGGGTGGTGCTTTACGTGGACGATTTCGGTCGTCGCGGGAACGCATGTGTGTCTGCGGCGCGTTACAGCAGCCAACATGTTCGATGCGTGCGCGCGCTATGGCGTCACGCATATGTGCGGTGCACCGATCGTGATGGGAATGCTCGTCAACGCGACGGATGCGGAGCGCAAGGACCTCAAGACCAAGGTTGAGTTCATGACGGCGGCGGCCCCTCCGCCTGCCGCTACGCTTGCGCGGATGGAGGCGGCGGGCTTCCAGGTGCACCACGTCTATGGGCTGACCGAGACTTACGGCCCTGCGGTCGTGAATGCGTGGCATGACGAATGGAATGCGCTGCCGATGGACGAGCGCGCGAAGATCAAGGCGCGCCAAGGCGTGCGGTATCCGGTGCTGGAAGCGCTCTCGGTCAAAGACCCGGAGACGATGCAGGACGTGCCGCGCGACGGCGAGACGATGGGCGAGGTCTTCTTCCGCGGCAACGTGGTGATGAAGGGATACCTCAAGAACCCAACGGCGTCGGCGGCAGCGTTTGCCGGCGGATGGTTTCACTCGGGCGATCTGGGCGTGTGGCACAAGGACGGCTACATCCAGCTCAAGGACCGGTCGAAGGACATCATTATCTCGGGCGGCGAGAACATCTCCTCGATCGAGGTCGAGGATGCGTTGATGAAGCACCCGGCGGTCGGTCTTGCTGCGGTTGTCGGTAAGCACGACGAGAAGTGGGGCGAAACGCCGGTCGCGTTCATCGAGCTTAAGGCGGGTCAACAGGCGACGGCGGACGACATCGCCGCGTTCTGCCGGCAGCACATCGCAGGCTACAAAGTGCCCCGCGTGATACGGTTTGAGGACTTGCCGAAGACATCAACCGGCAAGATCCAGAAGTTCAAACTGCGCGAGCGCGCGGAGAAACTTTGAAATAGCTCAATTTCCGGCGCGCGACTGGGGCGGCTTGCTCAACGACGAGCTAAGCCTCCCGGCAGCGCGCCGGCGTCAACGCATAGTCACATGTGAGCGGAGCTAAATAGCGGCCTAGTGCACGTCGTGCTTGAGGCGCTCGATTTCTTCTTTAAGTCGGAGTTTTCGCTTCTTCAGGGCGGAGATCATCAGATCGTCTGGATGCGGGCGGTGCAATTCTTGTTGAATTTGCTCGTCCAGCTTGTGGTGCTTATCCGAGAGTTCTTGGATATGCGTGTCCAGGCCCATGTGCAGTAGCCTCCGTTTCAGCACCGAAACTAGAACACAGAATCAGAAGCTTGTCAGCGGCTCTCTTCGGTGAAGCGCGAATAATGTCTTAACGCGAACAGCTCGCATCCTTCGGGCTTAGTGTTTGAAAATTAAGGAGGATTGACCTCTCGACCAATGCAATTCAGCGAAGACAAACAAGCGCTTTCGTGATAGATTTCCACTTTCACGAGAAGTGCGCAGCTCAATCGTTCGCATCATGGGATTTTCCAAAGACGGGGACGGCGGAGAGAGTGCAGGTTTGACCGTCGTCAGCAATTGCGAGGCGGCCAACACACCGAGCGCTTCAGACGCCGCCGATAAGGCGACACTCGCCAAGCTTGCCGAACTTCGTCACGAGCACCGTGCGCTCGACGGCGAGATTCAGGCATTGCTGGGCTCGGGTGATCAGCTGCAATTGACGCGCTTGAAGAAGCGCAAGCTCATGCTGCGCGACCAGATCGCGAAGATCGAAGATCAGATCATTCCCAATATTATCGCTTAAGCACTCGAAGATGACGCACTACGCGCGCGAGGTGCGCTTTGCGGCGTACATCGCTCTATCGGCGTGGGCGATCGCCACTTCGGGGTCTTCGTTCTTTACAAGCGTGTGAACACCGCAGGCGACGGTGAGGGCGCGTTGCCGGTGCTGCCACACGAACGGCTTTGCCGCGAGAAGTTTGGCAAGGGCGCGGGCTTTCTTGTCGGCGGCTGAGTGGTCGGCTTTGGGCAGGATGACGCCGAACTCGTCACCGCCCAGGCGGCCCAAGATATCGGACTTGCGGATGTTGTCGGCGATCACTTCGGCGACGTGGCGAAGGGCTGCGTCGCCGGCGGCGTGACCGTGCGTGTCGTTGATCGACTTCAGGCCGTCGAGATCGAAATAGATGAGGCTTGCCGAAAGGCCGTAACGGTCGGCGAACGAGATTGTGCGGGCGATCTCACGGACGAAGGCGCGCCGGTTTAGGATCGGCAACAAGCCATCTTGGTCGGCGACGGCTTCGAGCGATTCGAGGCGGGCTTTGAGGGTCGCGATCTCCGCCCCTAGTTTGGCGATGGTTTCGCGCACGCGGGGGGTGAGTTCGGCCTCGGTCAGGCCGAAGGTGTCCCGTGCCGGTGTCTTGCCCGCGGCTTTCATGACGCGCCCTTCTCTGCCTTCTCACCATGCACCACGTGACCGGTAATCGTTAAGTGGCAAACTGCGACCAAATGCTTAATTCGCGAGGCTGGGTGGGGATTTCACTTCGCTGCAGATCGCCCCTATAGTCCGGCGCTTCTTTTCGCAAGCGGCGCCCAAGCGCGCCCCAAAGGAAGCCCATGGCCAAAGCGGCCGTCAAAGATTCCAAAACAAGCGAACGCGAAGCTGCCGACGTGGGCGTTATCATGGGCAGCAAGTCCGATTGGGCGACAATGTCGGCCGCGTCGGAGACGCTCGACAAACTCGGGGTGCGCCACGAAGTGCGCATTGTGTCGGCGCATCGTACGCCGGATCGGCTGTTTGCCTACGCCAAGGGCGCGAAGGCGCGCGGGTTGAAGGTGATCATCGCGGGTGCCGGCGGCGCTGCGCACCTGCCGGGGATGACGTCGGCGATGACGACGCTGCCTGTGCTTGGCGTTCCCGTTGCAGCCACCGGTTTGAACGGTTTGGATAGCCTGATGTCGATCGTGCAAATGCCGGGCGGCGTGCCGGTGGGCACGCTCGCTATCGGCAAGCCCGGGGCGATCAACGCGGCGCTGCTGGCGGCCGCGATCCTTGCGCTCAACGACAAGGAACTGGCGAAGCGGCTCGATGCCTTTCGATCGCGGCAGACGGCGGATGTGCCGGAGGCGCCGGTCGACGAGGATCACCCTTGAGCGTCGTTCCTCCTGGCGGGACCATCGGCATTCTGGGCGGTGGGCAATTGGGGCGCATGCTTGCCATGGCCGCCGCGCGGCTTGGCTTGAAGTGCGCGATCTATGCGCCGGAAAAGGACGCGCCGGCCTTTCAAGTTTGCGACAGCCATGTTGTTGCACCGTATGGCGATCATGAAGCGCTCGTGGCGTTTGCGCGTGGCGTCGATGTGGTCACCTACGAGTTCGAGAACGTGCCCGGCGATGCAGCCAGTGTGTTGAGTGGCTTGAAGTCGGTGCGGCCGAGCCCAAGGGCTCTCAGCGTCATTCAGGACCGGTTCCAGGAGAAGTCGTTCGCGCGCGAACGCGGAATCGCGACGACACCGTTCGCGCTGATCGATTCCGACGCTTCCCTGTTGGCGGCGCTGAAGAGCGTGGGTACGCCGTCGGTGCTTAAGACGGCGCGGCTTGGCTATGACGGCAAGGGCCAGAAGATGGTTCGTGCAAACGACCAGCTGGCGCCCGCTTGGGACGAGTTGAACCGCGTGCCTTGCATTTTGGAAGGCTTCGTCGATTTCACCCGCGAGCTTTCGGTTATGGCCGCGCGGGGGCAAAACGGCCAGGTGGCCTGCTTCGATCTCGTCGAGAACCGGCATGAGAACCATATTCTGCGCACGACGCTGGCACCCGCAAAGGCGTCGCAGCGCGTGAAGGCGGATGCGGCGCGGATCGCGACGGACCTGCTCGAGGCGTTCGACTATGTCGGCGTGATGGCGGTCGAGATGTTCGAGACCCGCGACGGGCGTCTGCTGGTCAACGAGATCGCGCCGCGCGTGCACAACTCTGGGCATTGGACGATCGACGGCTGTGTCGTCAGTCAGTTCGAGCAGCATATTCGTGCGGTGGCGGGCTGGCCGCTCGGCGATCCGTCGCGGCATTCGGACGCCGTGATGACGAACCTGCTTGGCGTCGAGATCGATGCGTGGCGCGCGGCTGCGGCCGAGCCGAACACCGCCTTGCACCACTACGGCAAGGGCGAGGCTCGGCCTGGGCGCAAGATGGGGCACGTCACGCGGCTTTATCCGCTGGGCTTGCGGCCGGACGGCTAGCGGTTCCTATCGCGCTGTACAGGGCAGCGCGGAGATCAGGTACTTCTCCAGTGCGGCGACTGTTTGCTGGTGCATGCCGCGTGTGTTGTAGGCCGTGCGGGTTACGACGATCGATCCCTTCAGCGCCGGGATCGAGAGGACGTAGTTGCCGCCGTTGCCGGCCATAAACCAGGCGTCGACCGGACCACACTTCGATTGATAGGTACGGTGCCAGTATTGGTAGCCGTAGCGCATGCCGGCGAAGGCATCGCGGCGGACGGTGAACATCTCGTCGACCCAGGCCGCCGGCAGAACCTGCCGGCCATTCCAGCGGCCGCGATCCGTCATCATCCATGCCAGTTTGCCGAGGTCGCGTGCGGTCAGTTCGAGCCCGCCGCCGGTTTGGATTTCGCCGGAGGGCGAGGCGTCCCAGTGTAGAGCCTTCGCGCCGAGGGGCTTCAAGACGCGCTCTTCGATGTAGCGATCGATCGTCTGCCCCGTCGCGCGCTGTACGATTTGACCGAGCAGGAACGTGCCCGCGGTGCAATAGGACCAGGGTCCGCGACCGGAGGCATCACGCGCCCAGTCTTTCTTCAGCGGCAGGTCGACCGCGAAGCGCGCCCAGGATTGCTTCGGATACATGTTCTCTTCGTTGCCGGGCGTGTCGTTGTTGTCGTCGCAGTCGAGCGCGGACGTCATCGTCAGCAGATCGCCAATCCGGATGTCGCGCTTCTGCTCGCTGTCGTTCGCGTAGGGCGCGAGGTCGCCGAGATAGGAGAACGCGCGGTCGTCGAGTCCGCGCAGTTTGCCGTCGGCGATCGCGACGCCCACCGCCATGGCGGTCAACGACTTCGTCGCGGAACGCGTGTCGTTCCCGACATCGGCGCCGCCTGTTTCCCAATAGCGCTCGTAAACGACAGCGCCGTTCCTCACGATGAGCGTACTGGTGACGGCGGGCAGCTCGCCTTTTGCGACGGATTGCTCGAAAGCGGCGAGAGCTTGTTTGTCCAAGCCATCGGCTGCGGCGGCTTGCGGCTGGTACGTCGCACAAGCAGCAGCGATACCGACCAAGCTACCGACAAAAAGAAGCGTTCGCGCAATCATACTCAACTCCACTAGCAACTGTTCAGGCTTGAGCATGACCGATCGGCAGGGCTTGCGTCTTGAACGTTTGAAACATCACCCCGCTTCAGGTGAGGGCTGCCCGAAAACGCGCGGGCGTTTGACCGGATTCGCGCGCAAATTCGCGGGTGAAGTGGCTCTGGTCGGCGTAACCGAGGGTAGCTGCGATTTCCGCGAGAGACTCGGCCGTGCGGAGCATGCGATCGGTTGCCCGTTCGATCCGGCGGCGTCTGGCGTACTCGCCGGGCGACATGCCGAGGTGGGCGCGGAACACGCGCGCCAGGTGCACGGGGTGGACACCAATCATCAGGGCGAGATTTGCGACGGAGGGCGCTTCGTCCGGGCTGTCGGCGATGATCTCCTGCGCTCGTTTAAGCCAAGTCGGCGGATCGCGGCCCATTGTGACTTTGCGCGCGGTAACGGCCGACAGCAGCTCCAACGCCAGCGCTTCGAGGTCGGCGCCGCAGTCGTTGATCCCGGACGTCGCGGCATATGCGAGCGTGAGCGCACGCGGGTGCGCAATGCGGTGGGGGCTGTCGTTGAACCGGCTGTCGGACTCCAGCGCCTCAAGGTCGGTGGCGGGGATCGAGAGGCCGAAGAAGCGGCCCTCGTCACTCAAGAAGCAATCGCGATGCGTGGTGCCCGGCGGATTGTAGATGAGTGTCGCGGGTCCGCAGACATCATCGGCGCCGCGCGCCGACGAGGCGTAAGCCCCCTGTAGGACGAAGATGAAATGTGCCTCGGAGTGCGTGTGGCGATCGACATGCGGGCGCGCGCTGAGCATCGAGAGTGCGAACGGCCCGACGGCGCGGCGCTTTTCGAAGGCGCCGTAGAACTGACCATGACCGAGGCGTACGCCGTTACTCACGGCACCGAGTTTAGCGGCGCGGGTAGCGCAGCGCACCTAGAATCGTGAGCGGATTCGGCAGGGTTTCGGCGAACTTCGTCACCTGTGCCTTTACCTTTTCGATCTGCATCACGTCGGCGATGCGGTTGTCGAGGAACTTCCAGGTGTCTTGCTCGTCTTCGCTGTTGTCGGCGAACCAATGGAGCATTGTCGTCGTGTAGACGCCCGAAAGCAGCAGGCGCTTGGTGTAAAAGTTGAAATCGGTCGAGGTGTCGCCTACGGCGCGCCACAGCGCATCAACCGTGCGATAGACCGCTGTCGTGCCGTCGAGCGCGTGCTGCGGCAGAGCGAAGACGGCGGCGCCACGGCGGGCGGCTTCCTTGTGTTTCATCACCGCTTCGATGCGTTGCCGAACCGCGAACGTCACGCGCTCGCGCACGCGCATGGGTTTCAGGTCGGCCGCTTCGATGGCTTCGACCGCTTGGCGGTCGGCTTCGCTTGAGAAGAAGAGGAGCGCGTCTGCGACGCCACGCGGGAAGGCCGCCTTCAGTTCGGCGTCGCTGGCGCCGACTTTGTCGGCGGCTTCCTTCAGCGTCTTGTCGTGCCACCCGTCGAAGGCGACGTGGGCGAGCGCTTCGGCGAGGATCTTCTCACGCCACTTGTCGGTCGCGGTGGCCGTGCCCTTCACTCTTTTGGTTCGAGCCAATGTTTCGTCTCGCTTTCGAAGATGAGCTTCGACAGGTCGCTCATGCGTTGCGGGTAGAGGATACCATCAAGATGGTCGCATTCGTGCTGAACCACGCGGGCGTGGAAGCCTTTGGCCACCCGTTCGATCGGTTTGCCGTCGAGGCCCATCCCCCGATAGCGGATGTGCGCGGGGCGCTCGACCCAGCCGCGCAGGCCCTGGACCGAAAGGCAGCCTTCCCAGCCACCTTCTTTCGCGGGCGAGAGGACCTCGATGACCGGGTTCACCAGAACCGTTAGCGGCGCCGTGTGATCGTAGGCTTCGGCCTCATCCAAGCCCGGATCGGCGCGGCCTGCCGGCGCCTGGAAAATCACGAGGCGGATCGATTCGTGGACCTGCGGGGCGGCAAGGCCCGCGCCGTTTGCGTCGATCATGGTCTCGACCATGTCCTCGACAAGTCGTCGCAGTTCCGGGTCGGCAAGATCGGTCACGGCCTCGGCCTTTTGACCGAGCACAGGATGGCCCATACGTGCGATTTTTCGGATGGTCATGTGACCTATATGACCGCCCTCCCCCGGCCTTCCAAGGGTGGACAGCGCCGCATGCCTCTGGTATCACCCCGGCCGAATTGGCGGGCAGCGCTGACGACGGCGTTGCCCGGTTTTGTTTAGCCGGAGGCTTCCTTTGCAGATCATCGTGCGTGACAACAATGTCGACCAGGCCCTGAAGGCGCTGAAGAAGAAGATGCAGCGCGAAGGCCTGTTCCGCGAGATGAAGCTGCGTAACCACTACGAAAAGCCGTCCGAGAAGCGCGCCCGCGAGAAGGCGGAAGCCGTGCGCCGGGCGCGCAAACTGCAACGTAAGAAGCTCCAGCGCGAGGGCGTTCTGCCCAAGACGCCACGCCCGGTGCGCGGCGCGGGTCCGAGCCGGGGCTAAGAAT
The DNA here is from genome assembly GCA_902826695.1 of uncultured Alphaproteobacteria bacterium. Lineage (GTDB taxonomy): Bacteria > Pseudomonadota > Alphaproteobacteria > Micropepsales > Micropepsaceae > SZUA-430. Next base: position 79,866 of record CADEFU010000006.1, read on the forward strand.
TTCCGAGTTAGAGGGGTCGAGGCCGTCAGGTTCGCCTGGCGGCCTTTTCGTTTGCGCCTAGACCTGCTTCCGGCCGCCGAAGAGGTCGCGCAGAAATCCCGTGAAGGTCGCGCCGGAATCGGGGCGCAGCAGGTTCGCGCGGAACACGCGGGCAACGAGGCGGATCATCCACCAGAGGGTCAGCACGCTGACGACGAGTGCGCCCAGGACGTCGATGCCCTCGGGCTTGCTGAGCGAGCGCACCATCATCGTGAAAGGCGCAAAGATGGGCAGGTAGGAAGCGAAGCGCGCGAGGCCGCCCATCGGGTCGTAGGCGATGGCAATCGGCAGCATGAAGATCGGGATCGAGATCATCGTGGCGGGGGCGACGATCGTCTGTGCGTCGGTGATCGAGGTTGCGGCGCTGCCGGCGGCGAGGAAGAACGAGCCGACCGTCAGGTAGGCAAGCGCAAAGAACGTGAAGAGCATTACCACCTGTTGGGGGTTCTTCAGGTTCTCGGTCAGGTTTTCGATGATGGCCTTGGCGCTCGGGAACAGGGTGTCGATGCTGAGGAGCGCGCTGGTCGCCCACACGCCCACGAGCAGGATCGCAAGCAGCAGGCCCGTGAAGAGTTTGCCGGCCATCAGCGTTTCGGCGCGTACGCAAGAGAGCAGGAGCTCGGCGACCCGGTTACTCTTTTCTTCGACCAGCGCCATGACGACCATGTTTGCGGTCATGAAGACGGCCATGAATAGCAGCAGGTAGACGACGATCGCCCCGATGACATTCAGCTGGCGGATCTGGCTCAGCGCGCCCAGGCGTTCGGGGTCCGGGTCGATGGTATCGATCGTGCCTGCGGTTGTGAGCACGCGTTCGGTGCTGTCTGGCGCGACGCCGAGCGCTGCGCCCTGCCGGCGCTTCAGTTCGCCGTCGAGAGCTTCACGCAGCACTTCGCGTAGGAACACGCGGTTCGTATCGTCGGTGATGTAGGTCGCTTTGTCGGTGCCGTCGAGGAAGCCCTTCGGAATCCACAGAATCGCCCAAAGCGAGACAGCACCAAACGGGCCGGGGATCAGCTTGTCCGCAGCGAGATAGGGCTTGGCCGCGGATACGACGTCGTCGCTGGCGGCGACTTCGTCGGGCAGGTCCACGCGGAAGAAGCGCTGAACCGGCGCGTTGAAGTTCGGCGCGTCAGGCTTCAGGTAGGGGCGCAGTTCGACGAACGTTTGGCTGACGCCGCCGCGTGCCGCTATGGCAGCGATAGATGCGTCGCTGAAAGCATCGCCGTCGATCAGGAGGGCGGCCAAATCGGGGCGTTCTTCGCGAAGCCGCTCTTGGTCGACGTTTTCATCCGCATAGGCCGAGAGGACAAGAAGGCCGCGCGAAACGATGTCGCGTTCGATGGCCTTGTCGATCGCAGGGAGCAGCGCGCCCGTTTGATCGACGACCGCGAAGTGGCGGCTTGAACCGCCCAATGCGTCGAGCGGCGCCTGCGAGGCCGTCGGCGCGACGCCGCCGATCAACATGTAGAGCGGCAGCAGAAGCAGCCCGAACATGAACGCGCGCGAAGTCGCGTGCTGGATGAAACCATGCCAGGCGATGAGCCAGACTTGTCTCATGGCTGTGCATCTCCCACGTCGCCACCGGCGAGCACGACGAACACCTCGTGGAGCGTTGGCGGTGAGGAATCGAAGCGCGTGAGTTTTGCGCCATGCTCGAAGCAGGCGGCGAGCACGGCTTGGGGGTCCGCGCCTTTGGCGAGGAAGATTTCCCAGTGGTCGACTTCGTCGTGCGGCGGCACGACTTGGGTCACGCCTTTGACGGTCGCCAGGAAACCCAGGTCGTTCGTGGATTCGAGTTTGATCTTGCGCGGGATTTCGGCGCGGGCTTCCTCGAGCGTGCCGTCGAACGCCTTGTGGCCCTTCACCAGGATCACGAAGCGGTCGCAGAGGCGCTCGGCGTGACTCATCGTGTGGGTCGAGAATAGAACCGTTGTGCCGGCGTTCGCGAGGCGGCGGATCGCGGCTTCGAGTTCGTTCTGGTTGATCGGGTCTAGCCCTGAGAACGGTTCGTCGAGGATGACGAGTTCGGGCTCATGCGCGATGGCGGTTGCGAGTTGGACCTTCTGTGCCATGCCCTTCGATAGCGCCTCGATGCGGCGATCCTTGACGTGACCGAGGCCCAGTTCGTCGAGCAAGTCGTCGGCGCGCCGGCGAGCCCTGCCGCCCCACATGCCTTTGAGTTTGCCGAAGTACGCGATCGTGTCGCGGGCGGTCATGCGTTTGTAGAGGCCGCGCTCTTCGGGCAGGTAGCCGATGCGGCGCTGGACGGCTTTGCCCGGCGCGCGGCCGAAGATCGAGATCTCGCCCTCGGTGGGCTGGCTGATCCCGAGGATCATGCGCAGCGTCGAGGTTTTGCCGGCGCCATTTGGGCCCAGCAGGCCCAGAATGCGGCCCCTGGGGGCGTCAAAGCTCACGCGGTCAACGGCGAGGAAATCGCCATACCGCTTGGTTACGCCCGACAACTCGAGGACTGCGTCCCCCATCAACTCAACTACCCTGCCCCCGCGGTCACAGAACCACGGCGTGCAGGTTCAGATCAACAGCACAAAAGTGCGTGAACTGAGCTCAAGGTTAGCGAAAACGCCGGGTCTAGCGGGGGATGCCGTTCGAGCTCTTGTGGCCGACCACGATTTTCCAGCCACCGTCGCGATCGGACATGGCTAGCGACATCGTGCCCTCGAATTTCAGGGACGCCTGCCCGTTCGCCGCTACGACTTGGTTGAAGCGGAAGGTGGCGACGGCGGATTCGTCGGTCAGCATCGAGACCTTGACGTCGTAGGCGTCGAAACGGGATTCGCCGAACCCGCCGAAAAAGTTCGTCAGGCCGGTCGCCGCCGCCGTCTTGGACTCGTAAACGATGCGACCATCTTCGATCCAACGGAAGTTGGCATCGTCGGCGTAGAACTCGGTAACGCCGGTGGCGTCGTGGGCGTTGTATTTGGCGACGAACTGTTCGATCGCGGCCTTTACCTCGGGCGCCTCTTCCGGGGCCTGGCTCGACGTCTGGGACGGAGCAAAGGGATTTGTGCAGCCCGCCAGCGCGAGCATAGCGAATGTGACCAGGGGAATAGTGAAGCGACGCATCACGCGAATCCTTGGTACTCGAATCGAGGTCTTACTTCCTAACCTGTAACGCACGCGGGTGAGAAGCTGCCTATAATATCTTTCGAAGGTTAATGGCGTAATCCGCATAACCTGCCGCGCGGTAGGCGTTTACCGCGCGGGTGTTGCGGCTCAGCGCGCCGATCACAACGGAGGCCAAGCCGAGCGAACGGAAGTGACCCTCGCAGGCGTCCAGCAACGCCCGTCCGATATGGCGGCCACGGTGGGCTTCCTCGACGAACAATTCGGAGACATAGCCGTACGGGCGCTCGTCTTCTTTCACAAAGGGCTCGTGCTGATTGACGTAGCAGACGGCCCAACCGACGGGCGCGCCCGCCTCTTCGGCGACGAGAATTCGGCCTTGCTGCTTCGTTGCGCTGTCGACGAGTTGCGGCAGGTAGTCCGCTCCTGCTTTCGCGTCGAGGCGGCGGTCGGATTCAAACTGCGCTTCGTACGCGTTCGAGCCAACGATAAAGCTCTGCAGCACCGGCGTGTCGCGCGAGAGTTCGGCGTCGCGGATGCGCACGCTCATCCCAGGGCCTTGACGATTTCTTCCGTCATCTTCTTCGCGTCGCCGAACAGCATCATCGTGTTGTCGCGGAAGAAGAGTTCGTTTTCGACGCCGGCGTAGCCTGAGCCCATGCCGCGCTTGATGAAGAGCACGGTCTTCGCCTTTTCTACGTCCAAAATCGGCATGCCGAAGATCGGCGACTTCGGATCGGTTTTGGCGCTTGGGTTCGTCACGTCGTTCGCGCCGATGACGTAGGCGACGTCGGCGGTCGGGAACTGGCTGTTGATGTCGTCGAGCTCGAAGACTTCATCGTAGGGCACGTTTGCTTCGGCGAGCAGCACGTTCATGTGGCCGGGCATGCGGCCTGCGACCGGGTGGATGGCGTAGGAGACCTTCACGCCTTCCTTCTTCAGCTTGTTCGCCATTTCGTGCAGTGCGTGCTGCGCTTGGGCGACGGCCATGCCGTAGCCGGGAACAACGATCACCGACGATGCGTTCTTCATGATGAAAGCGGCGTCGTCGGCCGAACCTTGCTTCACGGGACGCGTTTCGGTTTTGCCGGTTGCCGCGACTTCGCCACCGAAACCGCCCAGGATCACCGAGATGAAGGAGCGGTTCATGCCCTTGCACATGATGTAGGAGAGGATCGCGCCGGACGAGCCGACGAGGGCGCCGGTGATGATCAGCGCCGAGTTCTCGAGCGTGAAGCCGATGCCGGCGGCGGCCCAACCGGAGTAGGAGTTCAGCATCGAGACGACGACCGGCATGTCGGCGCCGCCGATCGGGATGATGAGCGTCACGCCCAGGACGATTGCAAGGATCGTGACCGCCCAGAATGTCCAGGTGCTGGCGCCGTGGCTCATGACCAGCATGACGATCAGTACGACGATGGCGACGAACAGCGCGATGTTGAGCAGGTGGCGCGCGGGCAAGATGATCGGCGCGCCCGACATGTTGCCGTTCAACTTCGCGAAGGCGATGATGGAGCCCGAGAAGGTGATCGCGCCGATGGCGACGCCGATCGACATTTCGATCAGCGACTGCATATGCACGTTGCCGGGCTCGCCGATACCGAATGCTTGCGGGGCGTAAAGCGCCGCAGCGGCGACGAATACCGCCGCCAGGCCAACGAGGCTGTGGAAGGCTGCGACGAGCTGGGGCATCTGCGTCATGGCGATGCGGTTCGCCGTGATCGCGCCGACCGTGCCGCCGACGCCGACGCCGACAAGAATGAGGAGCCAGGTCAGCGTGTCGCTCGGCGCCGCGACCGCGAGCGTGGTCGCCACCGCGATCGCCATACCGATCATGCCGAGATTGTTGCCGCGGCGGGACGACTCCGGGCTCGATAGGCCGCGAAGCGCCAAGATGAACAGCACGCCCGAGGCGAGATAGAGAAGTGCGGCGAGATCGGCGGTCATTGGAGTCTCTTTCGAGCGGGCGGAATCAAAAACGAACTGTCATCCCGGACGCGACTTTTCCCGAAGCGGAGCTTCGTTGGAAAAGTCAGCGAGCCGGGACCCAGGAGTGACAAGCTCGGCGCCTCGCACACCTGGGTCCCGGATAGTAAGGCTCGCAAGACCACTGCTTCGCAGCGGGCTCGCCTAACTTCCGGGATGACAGGGGGATATTGAGGGGGTGTCATCATTACTCCCTCGGTGCGTCGAAGACGCCGGCGCGCAGGAGGCCGACGGCGGCGCCGGCCATCCAGATCGCGATTATGGCGATGACGGTGGCGACGCTGAAATCTTGGCGGATATAGACGACGCCTGCGCAGGCGAACATTGCGATGCCCTCCCACAACAGGAGGTGCGGGATCAGCTTGTGCGTGCCGGGCCTATTCGCGAAGAACTGCCCGGCAACGATTTCGCCGACCGCGGCCATCGCAAGGCCGATCGCTACGAAGTCGAATACAGAGAGGCCGCCGTCCGACATGCGGCTATTTCTTCTCTTTCTTTTTGTACATTGCGAGCATGCGCTGGGTGACCAGGAAGCCGCCGAAGATGTTGACGCTGGCGAGCGCCACGGCGAGCACGCCGAAGATTTTTGCGACCCAGCCGCCCTCGCCCGCCGACAGCAGGTCGACGCCGACGGCGAGCAGCGCGCCCACGATGATCACCGAGGAGATTGCGTTCGTGACCGACATCAACGGCGTGTGCAGCGCGGGCGTCACGCTCCACACCACGTAGTAGCCCACGAAGATCGCCAGCACGAAGATCGAGAGGCGGAAGATGAAGGGATCGATCGCTTCCATGTGTCTCTCCTTAGGCTTTCACGGCGGGGTGCACGACCTCGCCATCGCGGGTCAGGCACGTGCCCTTGATGATGTCATCGTTCGGGTCGAGCTTTAGGGCCTTCGTCGCTTTGTCGATAAACGGCGTCAGGAAGTTGACGAGATTGTTCGCGTAGAACGTTGAAGCGTCGGCTGCGAGGCGTCCGGCCAGATTGACCGCGCCCACGATCTTCACACCGTTTACCTCGACGATTTCCCCCGCTTTCGACAGCGGGCAGTTGCCGCCCTGTTCCGCCGCGAGATCGACAATCACCGAGCCCGGCTTCATCGTGCGCACCATTTCCTCCGTCACCAGCACCGGCGCCGGGCGGCCGGGGATGAGCGCGGTCGTGATGACGATGTCTTGCTTCTTAATCGTATCGGCGATGAGCGCCGCCTGCTTCTTCTTGTAGGCGTCGGACATTTCCTTGGCGTAGCCGCCGGCGGTTTCGGCTTGTTTCGTTTCCTCGTCCTCGACCATGACGAACGTGCCACCGAGCGATTGGACTTGTTCCTTCGTCGCGAGGCGCACGTCGGTCGCCGAGACGATGGCGCCCAAACGCTTGGCGGTTGCGATCGCCTGCAAGCCCGCAACGCCCACGCCCATCACGAAGACGCGCGCCGGGACGATCGTGCCGGCCGAAGTCATGAGCTGCGGGAAGATGCGGCCGTAGAGACCTGCCGCATCGACCACGGCCTTGTAACCCGCGAGGTTCGATTGCGAGGACAGCACGTCCATCGACTGCGCGCGCGAGATGCGTGGCATGAACTCCATCGCATAGGCATTGATGCCGGCGCTTGCGTATTTCGCGACCGATGCCTTGTCGGCGTACGGCGCGAGGATCGCGACCAGCGATGCGCCGCGCTTCATCGCGCCAAGTTCGTCATCGGCGGGACGCGTAACTTTGAAGACGAGATCGGCGCCGAGAGCGTCTGCGGCCGACCCCACCGTCGCGCCGGCTGCGGCGTATTCTTGGTCGGCGAAGTATGACGAGGCGCCTGCGCCGGCTTCGACGACGACGTCCAGCCCTAAGGCCTTCAGCTTCTTAACACTTGCGGGCGTTGCCGCGACGCGCGTTTCACCCGCGCGTTTTTCCTTCGGGATGCCGACCTTCATGAGACCTGCGTTCGTTGGGGGACGAGAGACGTGGCCGCAATTGGAGCGCGGCGGCCCTTAGGTGAAGAAGTAGGCAAGCGCGATCAGGATGATCACGTTGATGATGATGCCCCATTTCGTCAGTGCCCAAAACAGCGCGAAGGTGTCGTTCTGTTCGCGGATGTCCTGGCTGCCCTTTTTGTAGGTGGTCGGCGCGTTCGCCATGCGGATAGCCCCTTGGATTCGTTGAGGGATTTGAGTTGCGGCGGACTATAGCAATCGGATTTCCAGGGGCAACCGCCGTTTTTGACGCGGAAGGCCTTCCGATGCCAAGGCAGCTCCTGGGCTTGCAGGTTGAAACGCCAAGCACGCCAAGCCGCTCTGCCCTAATTTTGGCGCCGACGCCCTCTTCTACAAGCCGGAGGGCGCTTCGCGCCTGGAGTGACGGCGCGTTCGGCATGTTCGCTGGCTAAACGACGACGCGTCGAACACCATTCTTGAAAAGGGGGACGGTGAAGTTCATCAGAAAGCCGACGCGGCAGCCCGAAAGCTTCAAATAGGTCATCAGTTGGGCTTGATGAATTCGATGAATTTGTTCGATGGCTTTGATCTCGACGACCACCAACGACTGCACGATCAGATCGATGCGGTAGCCGGCGTCGAGTTTGACGGATTTGTAGGTGATCGGCATCGCTACTTGGCGACGAACACTCAAGCCTCGCTGCGCTAACTCGAACGCGAGGCATTCTTCGTAAGCTGACTCAAGCAAACCGGGCCCGAGTACCTTGTGGACCTGATACCCTGCATCGACAATGGCCGCAGCGACCCGATCCTCCTCGGTTGTTGGTCTGTAGGTCATCGCTCATTCGCCTCCATCGGGCGCGAAGAGCCCTTCAGATTGTGAAAGGGCGTCGGCGTCAAAATTAGGGCGGAGCGGCTTGGCGTGCTTGGCGTTTCAATCTCTTCTAAACGCGCCGTGTCGGCATCGAGTGGTTCCAGTCGGCGAGGAGGGCGCGGACGGCTGCAACAAACGCCAAGGGCTGATCCAGCATCACGTGGTGGCGGGCTTGGGGGATTTCGATCATGGGGGCGGCGCGACCGAGCAGGTTGAACATGTACTCGCCGACTTCGTGCGGCATCAGCACCGACATCTCGCCGCGCATGATTGCGATCCGGCACTTCGTTGAGCGCAGGCGTTCGGCTGCGTCGCCGATCGAGAATGGTCCCGACCACAGCGCGGGGTCGAACTTCCAGGTCCAGCCGCCATCCACTTGCTTGAGCGAGCGGCGCGCCACGTAGTCGACGATGTAGTCGTTCTCGCAGGGTTGCTCGGGCGCCAGGCGGAAGCGGGCGAGCGCTTCGGTCAGCGTCGGGTAGATGCGGTGCGGACGCGCTTCGCGCTTCGGCGGACCGCCGGGGCGATGCGGCGGGTTCACGGGCGAGTCCACGATAATCGTGCCCGCGAGCTTGTCGCCGTGCAGCGCACCGGTCAGCATCGTGACGAAACCGCCGAAGGAATGGGCGACGATGACGGGCGGCTCTTCGTGATCGAACATGCCGGCTGCGTTCATGACGGCGAGTTGTTCTTCGACGAAGGACTCCATCGCGTAGTGCGGCCGGTGCCCCGAGTCACCCATGCCGGAAAGGTCGAGCGCCGCGACATTATAGTCGCCGCTCAAGAAGGGCGCGATGAAGCTCCACCACTCCGCATGCGCGGCGTTGCCGTGAACGAGTAAGAGGCCGGGACGCTTGCGATCGCCCCAACGAAGGTAGCGGATATGGGCGCCGGCGACTTCGATGTAGACGACCTCCGGCTTGACCGCGACGGTTTGCTCGAACCATGCAGGTCCGGCGACGGGCTCGCCTTTGAAGCGGGCGAGCGGACCTTGGGTGGGGTCGGTGGTCATTACACCTTCCGCTTTGGCGGGCGGACGCCCAGGGCTTTGAAGATGCCGGTCGCTGTCATGATCGTGCGATCGCCGCACCAGATCCGGCCGGTGACGGTGTAGATGTCTTGGTCGCAGCCCGCGATCGCGCCTGAGCCTTCGACCCAATCGCCGACTTGGGCCGCGTCGACGAAGTCCGTCACCATGCGCACCGTTACCCAGTAGCGGTTCGCGTGCAGCGTGATCGCATGCCCTAGGGCCATGTCGGCGAACGCCATCAGCATACCGCCGTGGCAGTTCTTCATGCCGTTCGTGTGTGCCTCCGAAACGAGGAAGGCGCGCGTGTAGGTCTTGTCGGTGTTCACGCGTTCGTAGAGCGGGCCGATCTGGCGGCCGAAGCCCTGGAACCAGTTCATGCGCGCGTAGCCCTCGGGAATCTCGGGCGCGTACTCTTCGAGGAGGTCGTCGGTCATGGGCGGAGTTTAGCGAGATCGGCTCTGCGCCGCCTAGGGCGAACCCGCAGAAGGTTTCGTAGCGTCGTTTACGAAGGCAGCGGCACGCCAGCCGCTCCGAACACCGACTGCTGACGTTTGCCGACCGTTGCCAGCGAGAAGTTTTCGATCTCTTCGTTGAAGAGTTTGTGGAAGTTCAGTTCCGCCTGGAGATGCAGGAATACGCCGCCGAGGCCGATGGCGGCGCGGTCCATGAAGACGAATTCGCGCGGCGGCTTGACGGGGCCGAGTTGCTTTAGGCGCTGGTGCACTTCAAAGGCTTGCTTGCGGCCGTAGGCTGCCGGTTCGACGCCGTCTGCGACCGTGCGCACGCGATCGTCGAGCATCGGCGCGTAGATGAAGCGAGCCCAGATGTTCAGCGTGTCGATCACTTCCTTCTTCAAGCCGACAAAGCCCCACGTCTCGTACGCGTGCACCGCGAGATCGGGTTTGTTCGTTTCGAGCGCGCGATAGAGGTCGATCACGCCGCCGACGAATTTCGGGTTGAACGTGCGGATGCAGCCGAAGTCGAGCAGATTCAGGCTCAGGTCCTCGCGGATCGTGTAGTTGCCCAGATGCGGGTCGCCGTGGATCGCGCCGAAGTGGCTGAACGGGTGCCACCAGGCGCGAAACATCGCGAGTGCGATTTTGTTGCGGTCGGCGAGCGAGCGGGTTTTGAACTCGAGGATGGGCCGGCCCTCTTCCCAGCTCATCGTGAGCAGCCGGCCGGTCGACAGTTCCGGCACGACATCGGGGACGTGGATCGTTTCGATGTCCTTGAGCATCGCGCGGTAGAGGGCGATGTGGGCGGCTTCGCGCTTGTAGTCGAGTTCTTCGCGCAGGCGCGCGCCGACTTCTTCGCTGATCTCGGACGGGTCGATTGCGCGGTCCATGCGTTTGTAGAGCGCGAAGATGAGCTTCAGCTGCGCGAGGTCGGCTTCGACGGCGGAGGCCATGTCGGCGTATTGGAGCTTGCAGGCGAGCTTCTTGCCGCGCTTGTCGGTGGCGCGGTGGACTTGGCCCAGCGAGGCGGCGGCGGCGGCCTCGCGCTCGAACGATTTGAACCTCTGCTCCCAGGCGGGGCCAAGCTCGGCTTGCATCCGGCGGCGGACGAACGGCCAGCCCATCGGCGGCGCTTGGGTCTGAAGGGTTGAGAGTTCGGCCGCGAAATCGGCGGGGACGGCGTCGGGCACGGTCGCCAGCATCTGGGCGACCTTCATGAGCGGGCCTTTGAGGTTGCCGAGCGCCGCCTTCAGGGCGCTCGCCTCGCTCTTGTCATCGCGTTCGAGGCCCAGCATGCGGGCGCCAGCCATGCGGGCCGCCGTGCCGCCGACAGCGGTCGTGACATCGGCATAGCGTTTGAGGCGGCGGCCGAGGGTGTTCTTCTCGTCAGTCATGAGGGTGGGGACTTCTCGCATGCTTCGAGGGCTTGAGCGAAGGTCGGTGCTGCCGCATCGAGGCGAGCTTGGGCGGTCCCGCAGGCACAACTTTTGGTTTGCAGCACAGCGGGAGCACCTGCCTGCGGGGGAACGTCAGCACCATCCAGGGCGGCTTGGCCCTTCTCGGCCAGGCGGGTCGCCTCACCCCAATTCCGGTCGGTCCGCACGTGGATTTTCGCCTGGAGCTGGTATTCCCGGGCGAGGCAGGCCCGCCAAGTGTCGCCGGTGATCTGTTCTTTCAGGAACGGTCCGACTTCGAAGGTGGCGCAGGCCGAAATTCCGCCAAAAACCGCCAGAAAACAGCAGCGGCGTACAAGGTCCCCCAGACCTTGCACGCCGCGCTTCACCCCCTCGATGCGTTTTCCGGTATCCCCATTCGCTCGCTCACTTAGCAGAGCAACCCCCGCGAGCCGGACATCAGAAAAGCAGGTGTACATTCTCAACAGGCCCTGCCACTTGCAAGCGAATGTGGCCCCTCGGTTTCTGATTCGGGACGCACTGTAGCGTTGTGAACACAGGGGCGGATTCCCGCCCAGGCGGATTGGGCAATCGACCTAATCTGAAACACTTAAACCTGACCTTTACCGAGCCCGGGTCATGGTGGCGCCCAAGCAAAAACCAAAAAATGGTGGGCTCTTATTATGGCGCATACGACGCTTATTGTAGACGACGATCCGACCCAACGCCGGCTGATGCAGGCGCAAGCCGAGCGGTGCGGGTTTCAGGCGCTGCTGGCGTCATCGGGCCAGGAAGCGCTCGACATTTTGGCCGGGCCGAAGGGGCGGAACGTCAGCCTCGTGTTGCTCGACCTCGTGATGCCGGGCATGGACGGGCTCTCGGTGCTGCAGAATCTGCGGCCGTCACACCCCTCGCTGCCGGTGATAGTGCTGACCGCCCAGGGCGGCGTGGACACTGCCGTGAATGCGATGCGTGCCGGCGCGGACGACTTCCTCGTGAAGCCCGCGTCGCCGGAGCGCATTCAAGTGTCGATGCAGAACGCGCTGAAGCTGAAGGCGCTGACCGGCGAAGTGCAGCGCTTGAAGAAAGTCAACGACGGCCGCTTGACGTTCGGAGATCTGATCGCCGAGAGCCCGTCGATGCGCGTCGTCTTGCGCATGGCGGAACGCGCGGCGCAGTCGAACATCCCCATCCTGATCGAGGGCGAAAGCGGCGTCGGCAAGGAAGTCGTCGCGCGCGCCATTCAGGGCGGCTCCGACCGTTCGGGCAAACCGTTCGTCGCTGTGAACTGCGGCGCTATTCCCGACACGTTGATCGAAAGCATTCTGTTCGGGCACGAGAAGGGCGCGTTTACAGGCGCGGTCGACAAGCACATCGGCAAGTTCCAAGAGGCAAACGGCGGCACGCTGTTCCTCGACGAAATCGGCGAGTTGCGCCTCGACATGCAGGTGAAGCTCTTGCGTGCGATTCAAGAGGGCGAGGTTGATCCGGTTGGCGCAAAGCGGCCGGTGAAGGTCGATATCCGCTTGATCTCGGCCACGAACCGCAATCTTCAACAGCAGGTTCAAGAGGGGAAGTTCCGCGAGGATCTGTTCTATCGCTTGAACGTGTTTCCCATCGCCCTGCCCCCGCTGCGCGAACGCCGCGAGGACATTCCGGGGCTCGTTGCACATTTCATCCGCCGGTTTGCGGTGGAAGAGAACAAGAAGCTCGTGGGTCTTGAGCCCGCGGCGCTCGACATGCTTGTGAACTTCAACTGGCCGGGCAACATCCGCCAGCTTGAGAACACCGTGTTCCGCGCGGTGGTTCTTAGCGACAGCGAGTGCTTGCGCATGGGCGATTTTCCGCAGGTGGCACATCAGCTTGGCGTGGCGGTTCCGGCCACACACCATGAAGACGATGCCGAGCCGATCGCACGCTACGTGCCGGTTGCGCCGCCGCATGCCCCCGCCTTGGAGCAGGGCGCAGGCCGTGCCGACGGTTTGAACGTCGTCGGCGTGGACGGGCATTTGCGCAAGCTGGAAGAGATCGAGTTCGAACTCATCCGCTTTGCCATCGAGAAGTACGAAGGGCACATGTCGGAAGTCGCGCGGCGGCTCGGCATCGGCCGCTCGACGCTCTATCGCAAACTGCGCGAGATGGGTATCGACGAACCGCGCGCTGGCGCGGCTTAAAGCGGGCGGACGCTTCACGGGAATGGCACACTTGGCACAGGGGTCGAGACTGACTCCTGTGTCCGGCGCTCGATGTCCGGTGCGAGCAGCAGATGCTGCAGGCGCGGGGGAATCTCCGAGATTTCGACCGTTTCGCCGCGCAACAGACGCTGGGTGAGCCGCTCAAGTGCGAAGTCGCGGAGTTGAACCGCGACCGGCTGGTTGTCCGGCTTCGCCTGCATGACCTGTTCGCGGTATTTCTCCGGGCGGATCGCCTTCAATCTCGCGAGCAGCAAGCCGTCGGCGTATTTGCGTTTCACGCCACAGGCTTCACCCTTGTGGAACACTGGGACATCGACGCCGTCGCGGCCCCGACGGTCGGCCTCTTCTTCCAAGAGGTCGCCAGCCATCTGTAGGGCGTTCGCCCAGGCAGCGGCAAACGCTGGGTCTTGGGCGCGCCACCGATAAACACAACGGCGCGCGTAGCCCGCGGCACGGCAGGCGCCACGCACGGGATGGCCGTTTTCGATAGCAGTCAAGAACACGGTATCGGCTGCGGCCGAGCGCTTGGCATGGCGGGGCATGGGATCTTTCGCTAGCGGACGGCAGCGCGCAGGCCTTGGCAGGCCTTCGCGACCGCATGTCTCCAATCTAGGGAGGATTGGCGCCGACTATCGCCGAAATCGCCGAGTGAATAAATTACGCACTTTGACGCATCATTCTTATTTATTTTGATTAGATCGACAGCCACGGCAAATAACGAAGACCAAATTCCAAGGCCCGGATCGAAGGCCGAGAGCCAAGACCAAGGGTCAAGACCGCGCGAGAAGGTGGAGCCTCCAAACCGAGCGCGCGAGCACCACTATTCATCCAATCGTGGCTCCAAGTGGCTCTTGAGGAATGACAATGCCTCTTCTGCGGCATGGCGTGCCACGGGGCGCGTGTAAACATCGAAGTGATCACCCTCAATCGTGCTGACAGTCACGTCTGGGTAAGCCTTCGCATATGCCTCGACAGCCGCGTAGGGAGCAAAGCGATCTGCCTTGGAAGCGATCAGGAGCACAGGCGCCGTGAGCGCTGCCGCTTGTCGGAGCGGATTGTAGTCCTCAAAAGTGAAAACTGATCGAGCGGCAACCTCATTGCGGTAGTGCGAACTGGATCGCACGAGACCCGTGGCGCGTTCAAACGCTGCGTCATCGACAATCATTCCAAAGCCGCCGTTTGGGGCAATGCCGGGAATGAGCCAGGGGTCGGCCGAAAAAGCACTGCAGGCAATGTCGCCCCAGGCCGTCAGACGAAGGCGCATGAGCCACAGAATGCCTGGGAATGTAGCTTCACCCTCAACCTCAGAGTCGATCAGCGGCACCTGAGCCACGACCGCTTGAACATCGCCATCCCGCGCCGCTGCAATGAGCGCGTGACCTCCGCCCAAAGACGAACCCCAAAGCGCAATACGGCTTCCATCGACTTTGTAGTGGGACCGGACAAACGCGATTGCGGCCGCCCAGTCGTCCAGCTGTTGCCAAGGATCGACGAGTTGACGAGGCGCGCCGCCGCTCGATCCGAAATTCCGATAGTCGAATACGAACGCCGCTACGCCGGCGCGGGAGAAAAACTCGGCAAAAAACGGCAACCCCACATCACGGGTGCCGGCGAATCCATGCCCCATCACGACCACCGGCGGCGACTCCACATCGTTCGGTACATAAAGCCAGCCAGCACACTCTGTTGCTCCGCACGGAAAGCGGAGGTCGTACCTAACGATGCCTCCATCAAGTTCGCGTGGCGCTTCGGCGGGCAGCGCTGCATTCTGGAGACGCTCGCCGCAGGAGGCTATCGCAAGGCTTAATGCCCAAACCAGAGCAAGTCGCCGGATCATAATTCTTGTTCCTCGAGCATCATGCCGTCACAGCGCGAACTTCGACGACCTATGAATGCCCCTAACCCCCTGCGTTGCGGAAGCCACAGGTGATAGAATTTGACAATAGCGTTCACAGTGCGAAACGCGTGCGGCGATGTTTGTTCGCGATTGTGAACGAAATGGCCGACAGCGGCTGCCCTTGGAGAGCGAGGGCAAGCTTGATCTGCACTCAATGAGAACCTACCACAGCCTCGCAACGACAGTTGTCGGTAAGTTCGTACCGGGTGAGCGCTGGCGTGGATCTGTCGTCGAGCTCACCGTCACCGCGGCTGGCGGTTGAGCGAATCGGGTCGACCACCACCTCTCGCTCGCCGCCAGCCCGGTGGCACGGAATGTTCCAAGGCGCAAAGACAGTTCGAAGGATTCAAGCATGAATATCTATGCGGTCTTTGCCCATCGGAGCGACGGCGTGGTGGTCAGCATGGCACCGTGCACGTCGCACGAGGCTATCGCCGCCGTCCGGAAGTTTCGAGACGACGGCTGCAGCAACATATCGATCTATCGTAACGCTCGATTGATCGCGGAGGTGGAGTTGACGATTTCGGCCGAAGGGTCCGGGCCGCCGGGAACGTGATCTCCGGCCTTCTGGACGGCGATCCCAAATGAAGTCGTTTGATAACTTGGCAGTTGAATCGTTCGTGGTTATTGCCGGGCGAACTCTGTCGCGAGGCCACTCCACGCCCAGCGTGCCCGGCATGCTTAGAAAGGATGTCGTTCCATGGAGACAGTTGCTGAAGCTCTAAGGCAGCACGAAACGCTAACCTCGACCTGGCATCTGGTTGTGTGGTTGAGCGCGACGTTTCTGTACATAAACGGCGCTGCCGTCTTTGTTAGCCCGGCCACTGCCGGTCGCTTCCTCGAAGGCTATGCAAGCTCGCCGCGGATCAATTTTGTCGAGGCCGCCCTGCGATTGGTGGCGGGCGTAGGCTTTATGGGGGCATCGCCGGACATGAAGCTGTCACCCATATTCTTTTTGTTTGGAGCGGTGCTCACAATTACCGCCCCACCGATGATGTTCTTGTACGGACCGCATAAGCGATACGCCGCGTGGGCGATCACATTTGCAAAGCGCATACTGTCGGTATACGGCCTGATGTCGCTCGCACTGGGTGGGCTGATTACTTGGGCGTTGGTGTAAGGTCGGAGCAGTGAGGCCTTACGAAAGCGAGGCAGCTCGCATCCACAGAGCCTGCACGCGTTTTGCATCTCCATCACCAATGCCGTGAGCGCGTCGGTGACCGCTCCAGCCGAGAGTTCGACGGCGTCGCTCTCCCAACGATCGCGCGCAAGCCAAATGTCCAAGCCCAAGATCGGTCTCGGGATCGTGATGATCGCCGCGCATTGGAATAGATCGCCTGACCCGAGGAACTGCAAGTTGAGAAGATCGCCGTTAGCCTGCCGTTCGACGATCAGCTCTGGAAACGTCTCCCGCTTGGTATGGTCGCCGAGTGCAGCCGCCCAATCGATGCGATGGAAAAGCGATTTCACCTCATCTATCGCGCCTTTGATGGGTAGTCGTTGTGGCGAAATGCAGCCTTAAACGGTTGTGTCACCGGTTCCTCGCTTACGCCGAACATCCTGTGTGTTTTGCGCCTAGTGAACAAGGCACGGCCCCTCGGTCGAGCCGGCACCATCCTTCAGTCGCTGTCGCTATCATCGCCGGACAAACCCAACGCCTTCATGCGTTTCCAAAGCGTCGTTCGTGAGATTCCGAGCGCTTTCGCAGCATCGCCGATCCGACCACCGCACTGCGCAATCGCAATCTCAATTTCTTTTCGTTCCGCCAGCGCACGCGCCTCGGCGAGTGGGCTATCACGACGTTCTTCAAGCAAGATGTGGTCGGGAAACAGGTTGAGTTCCGTGATGACACCGGTCTCACCCAGCGCGACAGCCCGTTCTATGCGATTTCGTAACTCGCGGACATTTCCAGGCCATTCGTGACGCAGCATCGCCTCACTGGCATCGGCTGAGAACTCTACCCCTGCGCACCCGAACCGCGCGCAAGTATCTTTGAGAAAGTGCTCTGCAAGCGGCTTGATCTCCGCCACACGCGCACGAAGCGGTGGGACCGTCATTTCCACGACCGCCAAGCGATAGTAAAGGTCTTCCCGAAAGCGCCCGGTTGCGACGCGCTCTCTCAAATTGGCGTTTGTTGTCGCGATGACGCGTCCACGGAACTCGAGATCGGTAGTGCCGCCGACGCGGCGAAACCGCTTCTCCTGTAGCGCCCGCAGTAAGGCTGCCTGAAGTTGTGGGTGTAGATCTGCAACCTCATCGAGAAAGAGGACACCATCCGCCGCCTCTTCCAAGTAGCCCACGTGGTGCGTCAGCGCGCCCGAGACCGCCCCCTTCTCATGCCCGAACATGGCGCTCTCAAGCGTACCGCTCGGTATCGCGGCGCAATTCACAGCGACGAACGGCGCTCCTCTGCGCTTTGAGTGCTCGTAGACGTAGCGCGCCGCGATCTCCTTGCCAACGCCGGTTTCGCCGACGATCAAAACCGGCGCGTCGATGTCAGCGACGCGTCGTAGCGTCCTCGACAAGTCCGCCATCGTCTGAGACAGCGCAAAGGGATCGCCCGATGCTTCACCAACCGGAAGCTTGCGCGCGCGCGCGATTAAGTGACGCAAACGGGTGACAAGCTTGTCGGTAGAAAAAGGCTTCTGCAAGTAGTCGTCGGCGCCCGACTGCACGAGGCGAACGGCTTGCTGCAGATCCGCGAACGCCGTAACGAACACAATCGGCGTACGACCCAGCAAGCTGAGCGCATCCATGTAGAGGTCTTCACCGGAGCGATCCGGCAGGCGTATGTCGGAAACGACAGCATCCGGCCTCCAACTGCGAAGCGCCACGAGGCCGTCGGACGCCGTCCGCTCCCAGCGAACGTCGAAACCTTCAAGCTTGAGTCGCTGCACAAGCGATCCACCCATCACCGGATCGTCTTCAATCAGCAGCAGATGTCCCTTCGACTCGATCATGTCGCAACGTCCTCCGGTGCAAGCGGCAGCGTCACGACCAAGCGTGTGCCATGCGGTTTTAAGTTCTCGGCGATGATGCTTCCGTTCAACCGGTCGACGAGCTTGCGAACGATGGGCAGGCCGAGACCGTCGTTTTCGGCCTCTCCTCCTGTTTCAAAAGCTCGCGCCGTATCAGAATCGAGGCCTGGTCCGCTGTCGGAAATCTCGAAGCGGGCATTGTTATCGCTCAACGCGGCGCGGAACAGCACCGTGCCCTGCTGCCGGGTCGCGCGGCAGGCATTCAACAGTAAGTTCATCAGAACCTGCCGCGTTTCAACGGCCGGCAGCGCGGTTTCCTTCGGAATGTCAACCTCGCACTTGAAGTAGATTCCGCGTTGGCGCGCTTCAGCGTCGATCAGCGTCTTGACGTCGTCGATGTCGCGCATCGTCAACGGCCGCCGCTTACCCGGCACTTTGTAAGAGTCCAATGTTGCATCAATCACGTGCTCTACAGTTTCAAGGCCGCGCTCGATGAGGCCAACTGACTCTTCGCGAACCGCACGGTCGTCGCCATATTTTTTGAGCGTCTCTACCGCCGTCTGCATGCCGCCAAGCGGGTTCTTCACTTCGTGCACGATGGTTGCCGCAAGTCTTCCAAGCACAGCGGCGCGGCTTTGCTCAGCGAGGCGTCTTGCCATGGTTTCGCGTTCACGCGTCGCCGCAACCATCTGATTGAACGCTTTGCGTAGCGTTGCAAGCGTCTCACTCTCCCCTTTCACTTCGGCGATGTCATTCAAATGCCCTGCAGCAACATCCTCCAGGTGAGAGGTCACGGCCGTAACCGGCCGAAGATAGCGGCGAATGACCCAAATGCCCGCAACGGCCACAACGATGCTCACCACAAGGCCTGCTAGCAAAACATACGCTGATAGGGTCCGTCTTCCCGCGTTCAGCGGAGCGATGTCGAGCGCTGCAATCAGCGTCCCGATCGCTTCGCCCTCATGCATCAACGGACGCCAGACCCAGGCGACTTCGTCTGATGTGACCTCCAGCGTCCCCCCTCGCTTGGAACGGACAGCCGTTGGGATATTGGATGCACCCGGCGCGCCGTCACGTTGCGCTTGAGCGAGCACTGCGCCTGTGCGGTCGAGCACGAATAGAGCTTCATCTCGAAGACCTTCGTGGTAGTTCAGCGTCCGGCGCAGCGCGAGCGCCGCGGCGTCGAATTCGCGCCTGGCCACTTTTGGAGCAATGTTCGCGGATAGGTTGTCCAAGTAGACCGCGCCCAGCAGGGACGTCTGCTGAGCATTGTCGCGAGATTGCCAAAGGACCGCGAACTGAGCGGTAATGATCGCTGAGAGGAAAATCAGCGCGGCCGCAATCAGCGGAAGCCGCACTTCCATGCGGCTCAGCGGTTTTGGTCCAAGCGCGTTAGACAGTCGTTCGCGAATGCCCACCAGATTGTCTCCGAGCCACCGAAAGCGGCGCATGCGAAATGGCCGAATAGCAATTGCGTTGTTGTTCATTCGTAGCTCAATCTACATCTAAGGACCGTCGGCGGCTCTGTACAGGTGTGACCGCAGCTCTCGACCGGCGGAATTGTCAACTCCGCGCATGACGCCGCAATAGCTCTGGCGTGACGGGTACAACCGAGCCCGGACTCTCTCCGCGCCGCGCCAGGTTCTTATTGGCGATCAGGCGAATCTCACGCTGGCGCCTGAGTTGCGCTGCATCGATGAGCATTTGGCCCGCCCAGCGGAAAACATTCCTTGAGCGAACGTGCGCGCGCATCTGGCGCATCCGCGTTCGCTGCTCAGATAACGGCATTGTTAGTGCGTGATGGATCGCCTCCATCATCTCGTGCGTGTGATAGGGGTTTACGATGAGCGCTTCGCCTAGTTCGCGCGATGCCCCAGCAAACGTCGATAAAATCAGCACACCCGCCTCGTCGTCACGGGCGGCAACGAACTCTTTTGCGACCAGGTTCATGCCGTCGTGCAGACTGGATACCACACAAAAGTCGGCGGCGCGGTACAGTTCCGCAACCTCGTCAGGTCCGTGGTGTCTAACGGACAGTACGATTGGCGTCCAGTCGTAGCCCCTGTACTTGGCATTGATGGCCTCCACCAACGCAACAGCTTCGTTCTGCAAATTCTGATAGGCCCCCAGCTTCGAGCGCGTAGGTGCAGCGGCCTGCACAAAGGTCAACTTACCGCGCCATTGCGGGAAATGCTCAAACAGATTTTCGATTGCCCTGATACGATCGAGAATACCCTTGGTATAGTCGAACCGCTCGATGCCTACGCCGAACTTTACGCCGTCGGCAATACCCAAGCGCCGCCTGACCGCCTGAGGATCGGCGGAAGGTTTGTCCGCCACGCTGTCAGGCCATTCAATCGAAATCGGATAGGGCCGGATCAGCGTCTCATGCCCTCGATGCACGACCGAGCGCCATTCGCGGTCGATGCGGCTTTCGACGAAGCGATCCACCGTTTCAATGAAGTTGTTGCAGTGAAAGTGCGTGTGGAAGCCAAGGATGGACGAACCAAGAAGCCCCTCGACGATTTCTTCCTTCCACGGGCAGATGCTGAACGTCTCGGCGTTCGGCCAGGGGATATGCCAGAACGTGATGATCGTTGCGGCAGGTAACCGCTGTCGTAGCAGGCGCGGCAGAACGGCGAAATGGTAGTCCTGAACCAAGATGATCGGGTCTGGTTGACGCGCCTCTGCGGCGATCGCGTCCGCAAATTTTTCGTTTACCTGCCTGTAGACTTGCCAGTCCTCTTCGCGAAACGTCGGCCTGACGAAGGCAATATGGCAGAGCGGCCATAGGCCCTCATTCGCGAGTCCATAATAATATCCATCTTGCTCCTCGTCCGAGAGCCATACGCGGCGCAACGTATATGATGGCGTATCAGGGGGAACGCGAATCCGGTTGCCAGCGTCCACAACGTCGCCATCCGCGGTGCCACTCCCGTGAGCAACCCAGGTGCCATTGCAAGCGCGCATGACAGGCTCAAGGGCCGCAACTAGGCCACTCGCAGGAATCTGCAGAACCACGCGATCGCCTTCACGGTTGTGAATGTAAGGCTCGCGGTTCGATACAGCGATAACTTGAGTATCAGGTAGCTCGCTGGTCAGCACGCTACGTAGCGTCTCCGGCGTCCAGTCGATGTGAATACCGTCCGTTGATCGACGCGAAAGATCGTACTGCTCTAGTGCCTCGCGAAGTTCGCGTCCCATGGACTCTATGGGGACATCGGCGCTTGCTCGGCCGGCACGAAGATCTTCCAGCGTGCTACGCATACTCTCTTGCCAACGCCGGAGTAGCATCACCGAGATCAGGGCCGCAGCCGCCGTGGCGATGATGATCACACCTCCAAGGGCCAAGAGCGCATAGAAGCTTGCCTGCCCTGCGCGGGACTGCGCGTACGTGAGGTCGTGTACGATAACCAAATGGCCCACCTCCTGGGGTGTCAGCGGAAATGCCGACACGAGCAACGTTCGGCCGCCGAGCTCGAGAAAGGCGGTCGTCTCTTCGTTGGCCTGCTCAACACCCTCACACGTCAGGCCGGGTGGAAATTCTTCCGTAGCAACACGGAAAGTGCCACTGCGCCCGCATACGGCAATTGCCGCTAACCTTTTGTCGCCTGTCAGTCGCTCAAACAGCGCATTGAGTTGGATGTCATCCTGTGACGCAGGATCGCGCAGCAACGCGGCCACCTGATCGCGCACGGACTCATTGATGGTCCGCGCTCGTATCGTGGCATCGCTCTGCTCCCACTCCTCAACCAAACCCGCTACCAGCGGCGACACTAGCATTACGAGCAGTGAAAACGCGATCGCAACAAGAAAGCCATAGAGAGCGACTCGTTTAGCGACGTGCAGGCTTCGCAGCTCCGCAAACGTCATCCACACTTTCCAGAAGAGAGTTTTCATCGGCATGATGAGTTCACGTATCGGCCTCGCAACCCATCCGCAATCCACCTCGCTGCGCCACAACCACGCGTGTTCAGCTTCCGAAACAAACAGGCGCGACGCCGTTCATGAGCCGGAACAATTCTCCCATTTGGTTGAGGAAGAACGGCATCGGCACGCAATCGCTGCTCCAATGTTTGATCGCGATCGCGCTACAGCGGCGAGATCGAGCAGGCAGCGCCGAGGATGCGATGACCGACGAGGCCGCGAGTTTTTCTACGACGATCCCCGCACGGCTCGATCGATTGCCGTGGAGCCGATTTCATTGGCTCGTTGTGGTTGCATTGGGTGTCACCTGGATCCTCGATGGGCTTGAGGTGACGCTCGTTGGCTCCTTGTCCGCCGCTATCGCGCGCCCCGAAGGCTTGAGCCTCAGCGAAACGCAAATTGGACTAACTGCGAGTGCTTACATAGCGGGCGCTATCTGCGGCGCTGTCCTGTTCGGCTTTCTGACCGATCGGCTTGGCCGCAAGCGTTTGTTCACAATTACGGTGGCCGTCTACTTGATAGCGACGGTGCTCTCCGGCCTTGCGTGGGACTTCTGGTCGTTCGCGCTCCTGCGCTTCATCACGGGCGCCGGTATCGGCGGCGAATATGCGGCTATCAACTCCGCAATCCAGGAGCTCATTCCGGCGCGACACCGAGGCGCCACGGATCTAATCATCAACGGCAGCTTTTGGGTCGGCGGCGCCATGGGTGCGCTTGGGTCGTTGATTGTACTCGATCCGACGGTCTTCGAGGCGAGCATCGGGTGGCGGGTTGCGTTCGTTTTGGGAGGGCTTATCGGCATCGTGATTATCTATCTGCGCCGGTTCATCCCGGAAAGCCCGCGCTGGCTGATGACTCATGGCAAGCTCGCAGAGGCCGAGCGCATCGTGAGCGATATCGAGGCAAGCGTCGAGCGTGACCATCAGTGCAAACTACCCCACGACGATTTGCCCTCAATTCGACTGAAAAGCAGGTCCGGCACACCCGTCGCCGAGATCGTCCGAACGCTGTTTCGATTGTATCCACGAAGAACCATCGTCGGTCTTACACTCATGACCAGTCAGGCGTTCTGTTACAACGCGATCTTCTTCACGTATGCGCTCATCCTCACAAAGTTCTATGCCATTCGTGCGGAAGACGTCGGTCTTTTCATCTTTCCTTTCGCAGTGGGCAATTTTTTCGGTCCCCTTCTCCTCGGACGATGGTTCGACACTATTGGGCGGCGTCGTATGATTGCCGGCACCTACGGGCTTGCGGGCATTTTACTTATCGCCACCGGTTACCTCTTCCATCTTGGACATCTGACAGCGGAAACACAAACCATCGCTTGGATGATCGTCTTCTTCTTCGCGTCGGCCGCCGCCAGCGCCGCCTATCTAACTGTCGGTGAGACGTTCCCGCTCGAAATGCGTGCGATGAGCATCGCAATCTTCTATGCGCTGGGCACCGCACTTGGAGGCATTGTCGGGCCGGTTCTCTTCGGCGCACTCATCGGATCCGGCGAGCGCACCATGATAATGTGGGGCTACGTTCTGGGCGGCAGTCTCATGGTACTCGCAGCGTTCGTGCAAGCCATTTGGGGGGTGTCCGCCGCTCGCCTACCGCTCGAGAGCGTGGCCACACCGCTTTCGCACGATCCCGAGACGTAGCGCGGGCGTCGCCTTGCCAGCAGGCTTGCAGAGGAGTCTTGGCGCGCCGTCCTGTCCGAACCCACGCATCACCTGATGACCTGAGGGCAGTATCTTTCATCTCCCTTGCGATCATCGGAGGGCTGGTAATAGTAGTACCTGGCGCACGACGCCCCGGGTTCAACGAGCTGGACCTCAACCGGAGTGCTCTCAGGCGGCGCGGTTCCGACGTAGGAACCGACAGGCTCTTCATCGCAGGAAGTGACGAGGGCTGCAGCAAGCACGAGCGCACCAACTCGCGCAGAGTAGAAATATTGCATCATCAGCGCACCTTCCTCTACCAAGCCTCCGTAGCTCAGGCTCAGCGCGTCCGCAAACCCAATAGGCGCCCCTAGCAGGCCTCCAGTTCAGAAAGCTGAACGAACGCTCGATGCTCGGTTCGTGGATGTAAACAGTCACCGGTTTATTGAAGCGCCCGTCGTTGACAGCCAGGGCTATCGCATTCAGTTAGCCCATCATTGTCTTGTGGATGACAACGTCGTCCACCCAAGCGCGATGTGGCTGGCTCGTGAAGCTGATACCCGACGATACAAAATTCGATTTCGTTGCGAATCGGTTTATCGGGTTTGGAATCGATGGTGTGCTCGTCATTGCGACGATTGCTTCTCTCTGGCTGCAAGGCCTCAATCTCGGCATCGACTTCACCGGAGGGGTGATCGTCGAAGCTCGGCATGAAGAGCCGATCAACGTCGGCCAGTTGCGCGAGTCGGTGAACACGCTCGGTTTCGGTGAAGTGACGATACAAAGTTTCGGCGCCGACAACACCGTCCTCATACGCGTGCAACCCTCAGCCCAGACCGAGGGGCACGAGCAGGAGGTGGCGGACGCCATCAAAGGCGGCTTGGGAGCCGGTTTCACGATTGACCGGATCGAGGCCGTCGGTCCGAAGGTATCCGGCGAGTTGTTTCAAAGTGGCGTGATCGCTACCGTTCTTGCGGTCATCATGGTTGCCACCTATGTCGCCTTTCGCTTTGAGTGGCAGTTTGGCATCGCGGCGTTGCTCGCTACCGGCCACGACGTTTTGATGGCGGTCGGAATGTTTTCCGTCTTGCAGATCGACTTCAACCTTACATCGATCGCTGCTCTGCTGCTCGTCGCTGGCTATTCGATTAACGATACGGTCGTGATCTTCGATCGGATTCGAGAGAACCGCCGGAAGCACAAGAAGATGAACTTGGGCGTTCTTATCAATCTCTCCACCAATCAAACGCTCCGACGCACGTTTTTGACAAGCTTTACGACGTCGTTGTCGGTCCTTCCTTTGCTGCTGTTCGGCGGCGGCGCTCTGTTTGGGTTCGCCGCAGCGATCCTTTGGGGTATCGTTGTCGGCACGTATTCTTCGGTCTTCGTGGCTTCTTGTCTACTCCTCTACATGCCGCCGCTTCGGGCCGGGGCGCAGACACTTCCGGCAGGCGCCGGCACGACCGGTGCGCATTGAGCTCAAGAATGACACAACACCGTGCTTGATGCGCGCAAACAAATATATAGGACGCCGCAAACGATGATTGACCAATTTGCGCTACCGCATCTCAATCCGATCGCGACACCGCCAGCGCCTAAAAGGAACTGGGCCTTGTTCATGGATCTCGACGGTACGCTGCTGGACATTGCGCCGACACCGGACAGCGTTGTGGTACCAAACGATCTGATCCACGACTTGGCAGCAGGATCGGTCGCGCTAGGCGGCGCGCTCGCAATCGTCAGTGGCCGGCCCTTGGCCGAGGTTGATTCATTGCTCGCTCCGCTTCGCCTTCCGGGGGCTGGGGAACACGGAGCGGTGGTTCGTTTACCTTCCGGAGGCCGTGACGAGCTTGATGACCAGGTTCCATCCGACTGGATAGAGGCATTGACCGCTGCCGCGGCCAACAAGAACGGTGTCCTGGTGGAGCGGAAGGTCCATAGCGTCGTTGTTCACTATCGCCGGGTCCCGCAGCTCGAAGGATTCTTCAAGCAGTTTTGCATAGAGCTTACGCAAAGCGAGCCGTCGAAATTCGAAGTCTTGCAAGGGAAAATGGCTATCGAGATTCGTCCACGAACTGTGACCAAGGCACGGGCGGTTGAACTCCTAATGCAGGTCGAACCTTTCCGTGGGCGCAAGCCCGTCTTCGTGGGCGACGACGTCACAGACGAGGATGGCTTTCGCGCCGCCAAGGCTCTCGGCGGCCATGGGCTCGACGTCTTTGTCCGGTTCGCGGGTATGCCTCGAGAGGTGCGCCGCTGGCTGAAGTCGGTCGCAAGGCTTTAGAAGCATGGCGACACTTGACCTCGCTGCCGTTGGGAACTGTGCAATCGCAAGTCTCATCACGAAGACCGGCCGGCATGTCTGGTTCTGCTTTCCTCGGGTTGACGGCGATCCGGTGTTCGCCGCATTGGTCGATGGCGAGGCACCAGAACGCGGGTTTCACGATATCGTAGTTGTCAACGAAGCAAGCTGGAGCCAACGCTATCTCCCGAATACGGCAATCGTCGAAACGACGGCGACTGATGCCAATGGGGCATGCCTGAGGATCATAGATTTCGCGCCGCGACACGAACGGTTCGGGCGCTCATTTCACCCGCAACTTCTCGTTCGCACGATCATTCCCGTTGCCGGCAGACCCCGTATACGGGTGCGAATGCGCCCGACGTTCGACCTCGGGGGGAGCTCTCCCAAGGTAAGCCAGGGAAGCAACCACATCCGGTACTCCAGCTCGTCATTGACGTTGCGCGTAACGACGGACATGCCGCTGGCTTATCTTGTCGAGGAGTCTGAATTCACGCTCGATCGGCCGATACATCTCTTTATCGGTGCCGATGAGCCGGTGCCGGACAGCCTGGAAACGCTTGCGGCGAGCTTTTTGACGGACACCGAGTCATATTGGCGGCGCTGGGTGCGCGGTCTGTCAATTCCATTCGAATGGCAAGACGAGGTCATCCGCTCGGCGATCACGCTGAAACTATGCAACTTCGAAGACACCGGCGCGATCGTCGCAGCTCTAACTACTTCGATCCCCGAAGCCCCGTCGTCAACACGCAACTGGGACTACCGCTATTGTTGGTTGCGCGACGCCTATTTTACCGTGGGTGCCCTCAACCGGCTGGGCGCCACGCGAACGATGGAAGGATTCATTCGCTTTATTCTTGATGCGGTCTTGGCAGACAATGGGACCAAGGCGATCGCGCCGCTGTACCGCGTTTGTGGGCGGCAGGACCTCGACGAGCGCGTCGCGCCGGCACTTCGCGGCTACAAGGGAATGGAGCCTGTCCGGTTTGGTAATGGCGCCGCGTCTCAGGTGCAAGACGACGTCTATGGTTCGATCGTTCTTACTGCGACGCAGATGTTCTGGGATCGTCGTCTACCGAGCGCTGGCGATCGAACACTGTATGATCAATTGCTTGGCGTCGGACGTACTGCGCTTGACCGCGCGCTTCAACCTGATGCAGGCCCATGGGAGTATCGCGGGCGGGTTGTGCCGCACACCTATTCGGCTGCCATGTGTTGGGCTGCTGCGCATCGACTTTCGATGATCGCAGCGCATCTCGACATCCGTGAGGATGCTCAGATGTGGCGAGCAAAGGCTTCAGAGATAAAATCCCAGGTGTTGATGCGGGCGACCACACGCGACGGTTGGATATCCGGCGTACTCGATCAGGCAGTCGTCGATGCGTCGACACTCTTGCTAACCGAGATCGGAATCGTAAGCCCAAGCGATCCGCGCGTCGCCAAGACGCTCGATATGGTGGCTCAGCGCCTCATGCGTGACGGCTTCATCTACCGCTATCATGAGGCCGACGACTTCGGCGAGCCACAGACGGCCTTTCTAATTTGTACGTTCTGGTACTGCGATGCATTGGCGCTTGCCGGCCGCAAGGCGGAGGCGCGGGAGCTCTTTGAACGCGCGATCGCTTGCCGCAATCATGTCGGGTTGTTAAGCGAGGACTTTGATACGCAGAGCGGGACGCTGTGGGGCAATTTTCCGCAAGCGTACTCGCACGTCGGGCTCATTCACTCTGCGTCCCGGCTGTCTCGCGGTTGGGAAGAGGCGATTTGGCGCGCTTCATGATCCTTTTCGGGAAATGTCTCACTCAGCGATGGGTTGATTCCCGAACCAAAAGTTCCACGTTATCAGAGCTTAAAGGCGGACAGCACGATAGTGGCCATACCCAGCACCGAAAATCGCGATCTCAAAGCAGGCCTCGTCCTGATTTCCGCCGCAGCGCTTGGGCTCCTTGCGGCCAACACGCCCCTATCAACTTGGTACGATGCGCTGCGCGAGCTGCCGATGACGGTACGCATCGGCGCCTTCGAGATCGACAAACCGTTGTTACTGTGGATCAACGACGGATTGATGGCCGTCTTCTTTTTTCTCGTGGGGCTTGAGTTAAAGCGCGAAGTATTGACTGGCGAGCTTTCAAGCGCATCGAAGGCCGCATTACCAATCGCTTGCGCCATTGGCGGTATGGCAGTGCCGGCGCTCATCTACGCTTGGATCAACACGGGCGACAGCGTTGCCTTGCGGGGTTGGGCAATCCCCGCCGCCACAGACATTGCGTTCGCGTTGGGCGTTCTCGCCCTTGCGGGCTCGCGCGTTCCCATTGCGCTCAAGGTCTTGTTGACGGCAATAGCGGTAATCGACGATCTCGGCGCCATCATCGTTATCGCGCTCTTCTACACAGACGATCTCTCGATCGGCGCCCTGGGCGCTTGGGCGGTTGCGGTGCTCGTACTTCTGATGCTCAACCGTTTCAAAGTGACGTTGATCGCGCCCTATGTCGTCGTGGCCGTCATTGCATGGGCAGCGCTGCTGAAATCAGGCGTTCACGCCACGTTGGCGGGCGTGGTCGCGGCTTTGTTCATACCTTCGCGCGCGGGGAACGGGCGCGAAAGAGCGCCGCTGCAGCAGTTGGAGGAGGATCTCTATCCGGTCGTTGCCTTCTTCATCGTACCATTGTTTGGGTTCTGCAATGCAGGCGTCTCTTTTGCGAGCGTTGGCTTCGAGGGCATCTTCACCCCAATTTCGCTCGGTATTGCTGCGGCTCTCTTCTTTGGCAAGCAGGTTGGTGTTTTCGCCCCGGCGTACTTGGCGGTGCGCACCGGCCTCGTGCCCCTAGCTCCGGGCGTGACGCTAGCCCAGATCTACGGTATGGCGTTGCTCTGCGGCATTGGCTTCACGATGAGCCTCTTCATTGCTGGTTTGGCATTTACCGATCCGGCCTACGACGCGCCTGTGCGGTTGGGCGTTCTGGGCGGGTCGCTCCTGTCGGCGGCCATCGGACTCCTCGTGCTGAGATACAGCCTCCCCAAACGCTCGGCGGCGCCGCAGGTTTGATCGCGGTCAATCCTCGGCGCGCGATTGTGGTTGAACATGTGCAACGAACAGCTCGGGAACAGTTCGATGATCAAGAGCCTCCTTCTCGCCCTCGACCGCACGCCCGCCGCGCTCGAAGCGAGGAAACTTGCCCTGACAATTGCTCGCCGGCACGACGCAACGCTTCAGGGTATTACCGTTGTCGAGCCAGATCTCGTCGCTCCGCCCGAGGCAACCCCGATTGGAGCTGGCCCCTATAAGGAGCACCGCGACGCGGTTCTGATAGAACGCGCGAGGGCGGAGGCTACCACATTCGCGGAGGCATTCAGCGCGGAGTGCCGTGTTGCCGGTGTGAAAGACGGCGCCACGGTCATTGTCGGCACTGCGTCAGCTGCATTCGTCAGCGCAAGCGCGCCCCACGATGCTGTCTTGCTGGGAGTTGACAGTGATTTTTCCGGGGTCCTCGCGCCGCTCAGCCGGCTCGTCGTGGAACTGCTACGCAACAATCCGCGTCCGCTGATCGTATCGCCCGCGAAGGCGTCGAGTGATGGCAGGACCGTTGTGGCTTATGACGGCTCGATCCCCGCCATGCGCGCATTGCAATTGTTTTGTGCGATGGGATTGCGTGCCGATCGCGAAGTTGTTGTGGTCAGTGTCGATCGCGATGCTACCAAGGCGACTGCCGACACAGAGACAGCCGTACGGTTCCTTCTCGAGCGAGGTTACAAAGCCGCCCCATCGCCTGTCTCAACCGATACCGATGTTGCAGCTGCAGTCGCGGCGGCGGCTAGTGGCGCCGGTATGGTGGTGGCTGGCGCATACGGGCACAGGGGCTGGCGCGAGTGGCTTCTCGGCACGACGACAGAGCGTCTTCTCATGACGAGCCCGACGCACCTTTTCATTCACCATTAGTTCGAATGGGCTTGTTCGCGTTCCGAAACACACGGAGCAAACGCTTGTTCAACTTGCGCCACGTCTCGCTTGGCGCGAGTTTTTTGCGCTAAGCAGGCAAGATAATTCGTTTGCCGCGCTATGCGGTCGCAGCTAGGATTTTTTGCGTATCAATCGTAGCGCTTGCACGAGATGAGCGCTGCATGAAACTGAGTTGGGCTCTGCGCGCAAATATGGCGCGTCCTGCAGCCCCCCACGCACTCGATGCATCCCGCGCCACTGGACGGCTTGTCCGGTG
This sequence comes from uncultured Alphaproteobacteria bacterium, assembly GCA_902826695.1. GTDB lineage: Bacteria > Pseudomonadota > Alphaproteobacteria > Micropepsales > Micropepsaceae > SZUA-430. The sequence continues at coordinate 109,822 of CADEFU010000006.1, forward strand.
AACAACGGCGATTGACCAAAAAAGAAGGAGCATTTGAATGATCGCAATGCCGACACTCCCTTATGCTTATAACGCTCTGGAGCCGTCGATCTCCCGCGCGTCGGTAGAAAACCACTTCCAAAATCATCACAAACGGTATGCTGCGCGGGCCAACGAATTGCTCGCAAAGACCAGCCTAGCAGATGCCGAGCTTGAGGAAATTCTCCACGCGACAGCCCGACGGAAAAAGATGTCCGAACTATTCCGTAACGCGGCGCAAGTTTGGAACCACACCTACTTTTGGCACTCGATGAAGCCGGGCGGGGGTGGACCGGCCACTGGCCAAATTCAAACTCGGATCGAAATCGATTTTCAAGGTCACGACAATTTCGCAGCAACGTTCAAGCGGGCTGCGGGCTCGGTGTTCGGCAGCGGATGGGTTTGGCTTGTGCTCGACGCCAGCAAACTCAAAATCGTCACAACGAAGGACGCCCAGACGCCGATCATACGTGAATGGCGCCCTCTCCTCACGCTCGACCTTTGGGAGCACGCGTACTACCTGGACTACGGGGCCAGGCGGCTTGCCTATGTCGATGCCTACCTGTCTTCACTGGTGAACTGGGACTTCGCCAATGTGAATCTGGCGCTGGCGAAGAGCGGGCTGGCTCCCGCGGGCCAGAACGCACCGCAAGTCGATGGCGAAACAACGCCGCGCAGCGAAACGACAATAACGGTCTAAGCAGGAAGGAGGTCGCGCCTGTCAGTTCTACCCGCCAAGGGCGGGGAGAACTGACGAAACGAAGAGCGCGCGCCGCGGCGCGCGCCTTCGCGAAAGGCACTGACTAAGCACGCCACGAAAGGTCGGTCCGTACTTGTCTATACCCTGCAGGAGGGATGCGTAATGGAATATCGCTTCGGAATCGAAGAAGAGTTTTTTGTGGTCAATAGTACGACCCTGGAGACGGTACAGTACCTTCCGGAAAGGTTCGTCAAAGCCTGTAAGAACCAGCTCGGCGACCGAGTATCCACGGAGTTGCTACAAAGCCAGATCGAACTCGTAAGTCCGATCCTGTCGTCGCCCGGCTCCGCCCGCGAGTGCATTCGAGAGCAACGTTCGACGGCCTTGCGTCTGGCTGCATCGCACGGGCTTGGGCTGATTGCGGCGGGCACACACCCGGCAGCGAATTGGGCCGGACAAGTCGCGACAACTTCGCCACGGTATCAAATTGTATCCAACGAACTTCAAATGCTGACGCGGCGCAACCTGTTGTGCGGATTACACGTGCACGTGGAGGTGCCCGATCCGTCCCGCCGCGTCGAACTCATGACGCGTCTTCAGCCCTACCTTCCGCTCTTCGTCGCACTCAGCAGCTCTTCACCATTTTGGCGAGGTCACTCCACCGGTCTCTTATCTTACCGGCCGGTCGCGTACTCGGAATTGCCGCGGACCGGCCTTCCACCGGCATTCCAGAATGCCCAAGAATACGACGACTACGTGGACCTTTTGACCGCAAGCGACGCGATTCCGGACGCATCTTACATTTGGTGGGCTATTCGCCCGTCATCGCGCTTCCCTACACTGGAACTGCGGGCAAGCGACGCATGCACCAGCGCTGCGGATTCGCTCGCATTGACCGCACTCTTCCGCTGTCTTGTTCGTCGATTATTCGTCGACGAAACGGCCGGCATTCCTATGAACCACCTAGTAGCCCCAATCGTCGCCGAAAACATGTGGAGAGCGTGTAGAGAATCAACTGGATGCACGATCATCGACATGTCTCGCCGCGCCGCCATCCCGTTCACCGATTGGCTGGATGAAATAATCCAGTGGTTAGCCGATGACGCCGCTGCGCTCGGCGTCGACACAGAACTTAAGTCGCTCACTGCAATTCCCGTGCGAGGCACGAGCGCACATCATCAGAGGTCCGCCTATGAACGCGCGCGCCAGCGCGGCAAAAGCAGCTTTGGGGCGACTCGCGACGTCGTCCAGTGGTTGAAGGGAGCAACGTCTGGCGAACTCCTGTTCGGTTCCGCGGGCGGAGTTGTCGCTGGACCGGCCGCGCGTCCCATGGAAAAGGCGTGATAAGAGTGCACGCGAGTTGAGCCAGTTCCCGCGGTTGTCGGAGCGTTAGATGGCCTCGGAGATGCAAGAGGCATTGTCGCCTGCGGCGCATTCCGAAGTCGCAAGGGCTGGCTAGTAGCCTCCATCCAGCGGCCACACGATCAACAGGGCCGGCACAGCGACCGCGAGAACCAGAATCTCGAGCGGCAATCCAACCCGCCAATAGTCGCTGAATCGATAACCACCGGGACCCAAGATCAACGTGTTGTTCTTGTGTCCGATCGGCGTCAAGAATGAGCAGGATGCGGCAATCGTAGCACCCATAAGAAACGTGTCGGGATTGACGCCCAGCTTCAACGCGAGAGTGATAGCGAGCGGCGCAGCGATGACCATCGTCGCCACACTGTTGAGCACGTCGGACAACGTCATCGACACGACCATAAGGACGACCAGAGCGACGACTGCGTGTTGGCCTTGAGTGAGCGACAGCACTGCCTCTGCGATGACGCTAGTCCCGCCGACTTTGTCGAATGCCATCCCGAGCGGGAGGAGGCAAGCGAGCATCACCACTGCCGGCCACTCGATCTGGCTATAGAACTCGCGCGCCGGAATCAGGCCGGAGATCGCGTAGCTGATAACAGCGATCGCAAGCCCGATCGAGAAGGCCAACAAGCCGAATGTCGCCGCAGCGATCGCCATTGCAAACGGTACTATGGCAAGCAAGACTTTCGAGACCGATGGCCGAGAGACATCAGCGGAGGAGACGGGAATGAGCCGCAACGCTTCGACTGCAAGTTTCAATGCGGAGTCGGACCCGCAGAACAGAAGCATATCGCCCGGCTCCAAGATGCGTGCTTTCAGATCTCGCCGAAAAATCTGCGACTGCCGCGACACGCCGAGAAGTGTAACTTCAAAGCGCGAGCGAAGCTGTACCGCAGCGGCTGTGCGACCCGCCAAGACGGAGTCCGCACGAACAACTGCTTGAACGACCGAAATATCGTGGGAGTGCGCCAGCTCTTGCTGCTCTGAGTTAGTCCTTGTCGACGCGGGTTGCAGGTTTAGCTCTTTGATGAACGCGGCGATCCCATCGACTGGCCCCTCAATCGACAACATGTCGCCGACTTCAAGCGGCGTATAGCGCACGCTCCGTAAGACGGTTCCGCCGCGAACCACGGACGACATGATCACGTCGTTGGCCTCCGCTTGAGGGTCGAGCTCTGCCAGCACCTTTCCGACGACGATAGAGTCCTTGGAGATCGATACCTCGGCCATGAACTGTTCGACGCTCTCCTTGAGCGCAGCGCCGTCCGGCGACGCCGGAACAAGACGCCACCCAACAAATGCCATGTAGGCGAGCCCGACAAGCGCGACGGCCAAGCCCACCGGTGTAAAATCGAACATCTCGTATGCCTCGCCCAGCCGATCGGCACGAAACTGCGAAGCAATAATATTCGGGGGAGTTCCGATCAAAGTGACCATGCCGCCCAGGATGGTCGCAAACGAGAGGGGCATCAGCGTCAGCGCCGGTGTACGCTTTGCCCGCTTGGCGGCGTCCAAGTCGACCGGCATGAGAATCGCTAGAGCCGCGACGTTGTTGATGAAGGCCGACAGAAGTGCCCCAAGCCCGCCTGCAGCCATGATGTGTGAGGGCACAGTAACGCGCCCTTCCAGCAGCGGTCGTATGAGCAGCGATAAGGCGCCCGAGTTCTCGATTGCGCGCGAGGCGATCAGGGCCAAGGCCACAATAATAACGGCAGGGTGCGACAAGCCCGCGAATGCATCCCGCTCCGGGACCAGGCCCAAAATGACGGCCGCGAACAGACCGCACGCGGCAACCAGGTCGTGGCGGTATCGCCCCCACAAAAGTCCGGCCAGCACAAGAGAAAGTACTGCGAACAGCAGTGCTTGTTCCCCATTCACCCTGACACCTCCTGATACGGCCGCGCCCACGATTAGGTACGTCGCTAACGAGTATCGACTCCAGTATTGAGGTCAAAGTGCGCTCAGCCTACCAACCAGCAGGATTGTAACCGTAGAGGAACAGAAGACCCATGCCTGCGTTCGCGATCGTGTGGGCGACAATTGCGGGCGCAAGGCGTCCCGTGCCGATGGTCAGTATCCCCAAGATCAGCCCGAGCAAGAACGTGTGGGGCAAGTAGGCCGGCGTCCCCACGTGCCAGATCGAAAACGCCGCCGAGGTGAGAGGAACGAGCACCGCTGCCGCGAGCCCATTCGCGACACGCATCATCATCCCGCGAAAGTACAGCTCTTCGCAGATACCCGGCACCACTGCGCCGATCGTCATGAAGTAGAGGTGTACCTGCGGCGGCATCGCGTGCATCGGCGGTACCTCCACATAGCGCGCCGCAGTCTGCAGCGACGTGGCGGCCACACCGATGCAAGCGATAGCCGCAAATACACCGAGCAGGGCGTCGCCGGGCAGCGTCTTCTCGAACAAGCCGGTGGCGGTCCGGATGTTCTCGCCTGCGAGTTTCAACCTCACGACCGCGACCAATCCGAGGATCAGCGGAAAGACCGGGCTGACGTAGATCAAGTTCTGCAGCACCGACGCAGGTGCCGCGGTAACGCCGCCATACAAGAGGCCGAGAACGAAGACGATCAGTGCTTCGCTGTTTGTGGCAAGCAGGTAGGCCACCGCAGCCCAGACAAGCACTTCCAAAAAACCGTAAGCTCTCACATTGCCTCCTTTCTGTGGGAATACGGCTAGCAAGAGGCCGCTTTCCCAGCTTCTTCCGTCACTCCCGCGACTTTAGCACGTGCGCAAGGCGCAGGCATCGCTGAATTCCGGGGACACACACATTCTGGCATGCGCTCTCTTGCGCGCCAAGGCGCTTGTGGCGTTGCGAAGGCGCGCAAGGCTGGCTACCGAAAGCGCGTCACCAAATCAAAGCGGCGTTCAGCGCTATGAAAGATACATAGAGCAGCAGCAGCGCAGTGCCGCGCCAACGTCCCAATCTGAGGCTCCCGATCGGCACGACGAACAAGGTCGCTAAAAATCCTGCGGCAAGCACAATCGATGCCGTGTTCAAATCGACTTCGAGAGGATGAATGAGAGCCGCAATCGGAACAATCAGTAACGTGTTGAAGATGTTGCTGCCGAGTATAGTCTGAAGGCCAACCTCATGATGCCGGCGCGCCACCGCGACGATCACGGTTGCCAATTCCGGAACCGAGGTCCCGAGAGCGACCACAGTCGCCGCGATCACAAACGGAGGCAAATCGGCAGACGCGGCAAGTCCCGTTGCTCCGGCCACGATGAGCTGACCGGCAAGGAACAGCACGAAAAGACCGACGATACCGGCAAGGGCGAGGAGCGCACCGCTGCGTCCATTCTCCGGCGGCGGAGCATTCGAGCGATTGCGCAAGGCAAAGACCAGGATCCACAAAAACCAGACCGCGAATACCGCCAATAGCATCGCTGCCTCGTCCTGTGAGAGGCTCCCGTCAAGTCCCGCCAGTACGAGTATTGGATAGAGCGCGAGCGCGAACGGGACGTCTCGGAAGACGCTGTCGCGTGGCGCAGTCAGGCCAAAGACGGCGAGCGGGATTGCAAGGACCAACGCGATGTTGACGACATTACTTCCGGTCGCGTCGCCAAGCGCAATTTCAGGAACGCCCTGCGATGCGGACGTGATTCCGACAATGAGTTCGGGCGCTGACGTCGCAAAGGCCCCGATCGTCGCCGCCACGACGCCCCGGGGGATGCGGGATCGATCGGCCAAACTCACCAAGCCGTCGACAAACAACTCGCCCCCAATCCCGGCACAGATACAACCAAATGCAAACAACAGGAGGTCGGTCGTCATGGCACTCGCCCCGCAAATAGTGATTCTAACTCTCGAACACGAAGGCGCACGATCGCAAGAAGGTCATTGGCTGGGGCTGCAGTATTTGTGGCCGGCGAGACTCGTTACCAAAGACCTTTGGCTCGGCCGCGTTGGATAAGGTGCGGTGAAATAGGCATGCAGGCGCAAGCTCTATCGTCAACGATGTACGGGCAAGTTGGGGTAGTTGCATTCGCGAACGCTTCTTCCAAGGCGATGTTTGCGATCGCCCACTCTGCAAAACGGCTCGCCCACGCACTCACCTCCGTGGAAAGGCAAGCGCGCTGGCGAACCGAACGCAGCCTCGCCGATTCAAAGACGAAAGGAACCTATCGGCGAAGTGCTCACGCAATACCCCGTCGGTTCCGGCGCCGCAATCGAAATGGGGCTGGTCAAGCTTCGCCCGTAGGGCCTTGTTCACGCCAGCTAACAGATCGGGCTCGCGCTGTTCGGCTTCTGAAACAGGCCCGTTCGAGCAAATACATCAAGGCGGGCGTCCGTTTGCGAGCAACGCGCATGCCGCGAATGCAAATAGCCAAGAAATGCAGATGACTGCCCCATTCATCAGCCTCGCCCGCGGCGGCTCGGCATCGGCCGCTCGACGCTCTATCGCAAACTGCGCGAGATGGGTATCGACGAACCGCGCGCTGGCGCGGCGTAGCCCGCTAAAGCCGAGAGATGTGAGAGACCGTTCGGTCTCTCACATCTGTGGTATCAGTTGAGCGCTTGGAGGGACTTTCCCTGCGCTCGACGATCATTCTTGTGCGACACTGCGAGTCGAGCGGTCAGGCGCCGGAGGCGCCGCTGACCGCGAAGGGCCTTGCCGACGCGCGCGACTTGGCGCAGCGCTTGGCGACGCTTGGCGTCGAGGCGGTTTACTCCAGTCCCTACGCGCGCGCCGTGCAGACAATCGAGCCGTTCGCTGCGAAGCAAGCGCTACCGATCAACATCGAGCCGCGGCTGCGCGAGCGGCTTTTGTCGGCCGATGCACTCGACGACTGGTTGGACCATGTTCGCCTCTCCTTCGACAATCTCGATCATCGAGCGCCGGGCGGCGAGACGCTCCGGGAAGCGCAAATGCGCGGGCTCGCGGCTTTGCAGAGGGTCTTCGACGACGGCGCGGCGAGCGCGGCGATCGTTTCGCACGGGAACTTATTGTCGTCCCTGCTCCATCGCATGGATCCGCGCTTCGGCTTCGAGGCATGGCGAGCGATGGCGAACCCGGCTCTCTACCGCGTACAGCTTCAGCACGGCGTCCCGGTGACGTTCGAGGTGCTTTCGAAATCGGGCTGAGGCTTCGCTCACGACCGTTCGGAAGGCGCAGAATTCAGCCGTCTGCTGTTGTTCATGCCAGGTTCAGGCGGAAGCGGCTGTGCTAGGAATGGATGCATAGGACCGGCGGCGCGGACGTTCCGCGATCGGCCGGCTTTGGGAGACAGTGGTGTCATGACGAAGGTGTTGGTGCGGGCGCTGGCGGCGGGCGTGTTGTTGCTCGGCGCTGCGAGCCCGGCGTTCGCGACGGGCAAGGTCTACGGCAACTACGGGCAGGGTCCTGCGCCTCAGAATTACGGCGGACCCACCTATGGCGCGCCGGCTTACGGCCCGCCCGGCTATGGTCAGGGCCAACCGGTCTATTCGTATCGCGACCGTCGCGATTGCGCGGGCGAGAGCGTGGCCGGTACGTTGATCGGCGGTGTCCTTGGCGGCGTGATCGGTAGCAATCTCGCGCGCGGACGGCACTATCATGGTTGGCACGGCTATCACCGCAGCAGCCGCGGGCCTGCGACGGTTGCCGGCGTGTTGCTCGGCAGCTTCGCCGGCAATGCGATCGCCAGCAGCGCGTGCCGCGACGGCGCCTATGCGCCAACCCCTTACGGCTACGGGTATGGACCGCAATATGCAGGGCCACAGTACGCAGGACCACAGCACGACGACGACGGATACGGTCCCGGTTATGACGAGGACGATTACTACGATCCCGACGCGCCGTACGACGGGCGGTAAGAATAGCTGACGACAATTTGGGCCGCGCTCTTCCTGCGAAGGGCGCAGCCTCTTGTTGACCCCGCTGCGGCCGCGCGCAAGAGTCTTAGTGCGTTATCCCGCACTGGAGCAACGTTTGAACATCGGCATTCGCCTTGAACGTCCCGAAGATAAGGGCGCCATCTTCGATCTCACCAAGCGCGCATTTGCGCCGATGCCGTTTGCCGACGGCGACGAGCAAGAGATGATCGACAGGCTGCGCGATGCCGGGGCGCTAAGTTTGTCCGCCGTCGCTACGTTGGACGGTGCGATCGTCGGGCATGTTGCGCTGTCCCCGGCAACGCACGAGAGCGGCGAGAGCGGGTGGTATACGCTCGGGCCGATCTCGGCGGAACCTGCGTTGCAGCGCAAAGGCATCGGGCGCTCGTTGATTGCGTTTGCGCGCGATTGGCTCGAGGCGCAAGGGGCGTCCGGGTGCATTTTGACCGGCAACCCCGCCTACTATGAACGCTTCGGGTTTGCAGGCGCGCCGGACAATGCGCCTGCCGGCGCTCCGCCCCAGTACTTCATGGTGTTGAAGCTGAAAGATCGTTGTCCAGCCGGGCGTTTCTGTTTCCACCCCGTGTTCGGCTGAGCCTACATTCGTGAACTTCCTTCAAGCGAGATCGACGACTTGTTCCGCCTCCTTGCGTTTGCGCTTCGGTCTCGTCCTGACGACGCCAGGGTAGCCTTTGAGCGGCACTAAGCGCTCACCCAGATAGGTCCATTCCTGCAGCTCTTCGATCCCGACGTGGTAGAGCGGTTCGCGGCCGGTGCGGCCTTGGAAGAGCGCACGGGGGATGTTGATCATCTTTGGCGCGTGCGCGCGCTCGTACATCAGTGGTGAACCGCAGCGGCTGCAAAAGCTGCGGATGCGGGCGGCCTCTTTGTCTTCGTAACGGGTGATGTGCGCCTCACCCGCCTTCACGCGAACTTTGCTCTTCCAAGCACCCACGTAGGTTGCGTAAGCGGCGCCGTGAGCGCGGCGCGTGGCGGCAGAGTGGTCGTGCCAGGCCCAGAACACGGGAACACCGACCACGAGTTCCACCGCACCGCACAAACAGCGGGCCGAAATGTGTGGCAGTGATGCGTTCCGGGCACGCGCGGTTTTCTTTGTTGTGTTCACCTTGTGCCTCGCAGTTTGGCGATAGGGTCTCATGTTGCCGATAGCGACTGGGCTTCGCTAGGTTCCGGCCACAACATAAGGAAGCGCACATGGCCGAGGCTACCGGGGAAACCACGACAACAGAGACCCATGTGCGCGGGCGCGAGCTCACCTTCGCCTCGGTATTTGCGGCGATAATCGTCGCGGCGGTGATGGGGCTTTCCTATCCCTATATGGTGCTGAAGCTCGGCTTCGGGCCGAACGTTTCCATCGTGTCGGCGTTTTTCGGCTTCGTGATCCTCAGCATCATCGCGGGCAAGACGTATGACCGTTGGCAGAACAACATCGTTCAAACCGCCGGCACGTCTGCGGCGATGACAGCGTTCATGTGCATCGTGCTTGCCTCGTTCGACATGTTGCGCGAGTCGAAGCTTGTCAGCTTCACCTTGGCGCCCACGCCAGAGCAGACGTTCATCTGGCTCACCACCGCCTCGATGCTGGGCGTTCTGATGGCGGTGCCGATGCGCAAGCACTTCGTCGTGGACGAAAAGCTGCCGTTTCCGGACGGGATGGCGGCGGCGGAGACGTTGAAGGTGCTTGACCCTCCGCGCGGCAGCGAGAAGACCGACACCGCCTATATTCAGGCGCGGCGCGCGGCGACGATTCTCGGCATCGGGCTTCTGATGTCGGCGGCGCTGATGCTGGTGCGCGAGGACGCGCAACTCTTCAAGTATGTGCCCGAGGGGTGGACGCCGGGCGACCTGGCGTGGGGACCAGCCGGGGCTTCGTTTGTGCTCGCGGCTATGGGGGTTGGCGTTTCCTACAGCCTGCTTTCGATTGGCAGCGGGATGATCATCGGGTTTCGCATCAGCTTTTGGTTGATGGTTGGGGTGTGCGTGGGTTGGTTGTTCGCGCCGCTTCAACTGATCCAGAACGGAATCCTTCCCGAAAATCCAACGCGCACGAACGTGCTGTTCTGGCTTATGTGGCCGGCGATCGGCATGATCGTGGCCGCCGGGATGACGATCCTCGCGGTGCGTTGGCGGTTGCTTGCCGAGGCGTTTCGCGGGCTTGGCGGCGTGTCGGGCGGTGATGTGCCGCTCAGTCTTGTCTTCATCGGCGTGCTTGGGCTTGGCGCAGCCCTTTGTTATCTGCAGGAGCTCTACTTCGGGATGCCGATTTGGATGAGCTTGGTCGCGATCGTGCTCTCGGTTCCGCTGATGCTCGTTGGTTTGCGTGCGCTCGGCGAGACAAATTGGGGGCCGATCAGCGCGCTCTCGAACATGATGCAGGGGCTGTTTGCGGTGGTGGCGCCGGGCAATGTGACGGCCAACATCATGGGCAACGCGACGACCGGCACGATTGCCTCGACGTCCGAAGGATTGATGCAAGACTACAAGACCGGACACATCATCGGCTCGACGCCGCGGGCAATGACGATCGCGCAGCTGATCGGCGCGCCAGTTGGAGCAGCCGCCCTGGCGTGGACGTATCCGATGCTGGTTTCGACGTACGGCATCGTGGGCGAAAACGCTCAGCTTGCGGCGCCGACTGCGCGGCGCGCCGCTGGATTTGCGGAGATTTTGAGCGCCGGCACGTCGGCGCTTCCCACGACGGCGCTGATAGCGATGGCGGTGGCGGCCGTACTTGGCATTCTGCTTGCGCTCGCAGAGGACACGAAGTGGAAGAATTTCGTTCCGTCGCCGACAGGCTTGGGGCTTGGCTTCCTGCTGCCGTTTGCACCGGTTGCGATGATATTCGTCGGCGCGGTGCTCGGTGCGCTTTGGATGATCGTCGCGCGGCGGTCGGCGAGCGTCTACATGGTGCCCCTCGCCTCCGGGTTTATCGCCGGCGAGGCGTTGGTCGCGGTGTTGGTGCCGGTGCTGTTGTACTTCGGGTTTGGGGGCGGTTAGCCCCCTCGCCTACCTGATTGCAATTGGGTTGATCACGGCTTGGACCGCGCCTTGGAGGCGCGGTTGGCCGAGGACGAACAGGAACTCCGTCGCACCGTCCGCCGCCAGCGCGGCCGTGTTCATGCCTTCAAGAAGGTAGACGCCGTTCTTGGCGAGCAGAATCTGGTGCACCGGAAACGCTTCGGTCTTCACCTCGAAAGGTACGGCTTCGACGCCCCAGGTGTCGGCGCCAACGGCGACGACGCCGCGTGCGGCCAAGAGCTCTGCGCCTTCTTTGCCGAGGCCCGGTTCGCCACCCATGAACTTCTTTTTGTCGGCGGCCAACGACATCCAGCCCGTGTGGAAGATCACGACGTCGCCCTTGGCGATGGTGACACCTGCCGCCTTCTCAGCCGCTTCGATTTCTTTGCGATTGAAGGCCCGGCCTGCGGGGACGACCTTCGTCTTCAGCAGCTTTGCCATGTCGAGCAGAATGCCACGCGTTGCGATCGGCGGGACGCTCTCGGTGCCGAGCTTCTTTAGGCCATCCGGTGCGACGAAGTCCTTCGCGTGGTTGCCGTTGTAGTAGCGATGGTCGATGCCGAGATGGCCGAGACCGTCGAGCTGCGAGCCGATGCCGACATACGACATCAGGATGTCGTCGTTCGCGGTCGCCTTGTTCGAGCCCAACAATTGGCCGGTACCGTCGTTCGACTGCGTGACGACAAGTTGATAGGTGCGCGGCGGGTAGGCCGGCGTGTCGGGGCCAGTCACGACGCCGAGCGCGTAGGTCTTACCAAGCTTGACCAGCTTCGCGGCGGCGAGCGTCGATGCCGGCGACAGGTTATTGGCGGCCCCGATCGTGTCGTTCGCGCCGTATTTGGAGGGATACCAATTGTCGGCGGCGAAGGCTGCGCCCGCGATCAGCGTGGCAGCAATGGCGGCGAATGGCGCGGCTTTCATCGTATCTCTCCTTTGGGTTCGGGAGAGCGTAGTCGGTCTCAGATTGGGCGATCAAGAGCGGCAGTATCAGTTCGTCATGATGAGCGGGGACAGACTCTGCCGTTGCTGAGGCGTTTGGGCCCTAGGAGCCGCAGCTCACCACTGCTGCGGCCGATTGCGAATCCATTGGGAGAGTATCCACTTCGCTCCGCTTGTCGGTGGACGCCCCGCGTGCGTGGTCTTGAGATCTGGCGCGCCACCGGCATGGACATTGGCGAACACCAGCGCATCCCCGCGTTTTCCGCGGAAGGAAAAATCGAGCATCGGGAACTCCGTCTCTCCCCCAGCATAGTCATCGTTGAGATACACGAGAAACGTGAGAATGCGCTGCCCGCGCTGACGAATGTCCTCAGCCGTCCCGGGCGTTCTGGGATCGAGGTAGTCGCAATGCGGCGTGAATTCTTCGCCGGGCGCGTAGTGCATCAACGTCATTGATTCGAAGTTCTCGACCGGAGCGCCGATCGCCGCTTCAATGCGTGTCTGCAGAAGGCATGAGGATATGCGCGCATTGAACAGGTCGAACGAATAGTCGCTGTTGGTGCGATGCGTAGATTGGCGCGAACCACGCTTCTCATTGTCGTAGATCGACGCAGCCTTGAGCTTGCCTGCGCCGAGGGAAATGAACCAGTCGCAGGCTTCCGGCCAGAGGAACTGTTCGATCACGGCGATGCGCGGTGCGTTGATCAGAACGCGAGGCCCCGGTGGTGACAGCCAGCGCTGCACCTGCGCGCGTTTGGCGAGCGCCCGCCAATTCTGCTCGCTCTCGTCTTGTGCGAGCAGGCGCAACTCCGCGCGCGCGCTGCTCAAGCCTGCCTCGGCGGCGGCAGCAAGGTGCTCAAGCGCGACATTCCAATCCGGCTCTTGGATGACGCCCCCAGCCACGAACGTGGCCATGAGGGACAACGCTTCCCCGTTCCCGCGCTCAGCGGCGGCCTTCAACAGGGCCATCCCCTCGGCCCGGTCGTGGGTTCCCTTGAGCAAGCGTAGCGCAAGCGTGGATTGAGCCGCGAGATCGCCTGCCGCGCTCGCCTCCCTCAACGCGCTCAACTCAACGTCAGCGTCCATCGCGAGACTTTAGCAGATAGCTCACGCGTGGTCATGCGTCCGCGCGGGTGTCTCCCCCGTGGGAGAGCCTGGAGATTAGCTCGCCATGCCGAGGGCGGACATGTAGAGGTCGAGAAGCGCGTCTTGTTCTTCGCGCTGGCCGGAGTCCATTTTCCGCAGGCGCACGACTTGGCGCACGATTTTCACGTCAAAACCATGGCCCTTCGCCTCGGCGTAGACTTCGCGAATGTCGCCCGAAAGAGCGGTCTTTTCTTCTTCGAGGCGCTCTACGCGCTCAACCAACGACTTCAATTGATCCTTGGCGAAATTGGTTTTGGCCATGCGTCTACCCCAACTAAAGCCCAGCAAATCCGGGCGCGAACACTAGTTCGCCGGTCGAAAACGAATCAATCCTGCGAGGGCGCGAAAGCTGTGGGATTCCACAGCCGCGACGCAAGGCCTAGCCGTGGTTTTTGTGGGATTTCTCGAAAGCGGCCTTTTGATCCGGCGTCGCTTCCTTTTGGTAGCGCGCTTTCCATTCCGCCTGGGGCATGCCGTAGACCCGGGCGCGGGCGTCGTCTTTGGCGATGTCGTGGCCCCGTTCGGCGGCCGCGTCCTTGATCCAATCGCCAAGGCAGTTGCGGCAGAAGCCGGCTAGATTCATCAGGTCGATGTTCTGGACGTCGGTGCGCTTCTGCAGGTGAGCAACGAGGCGGCGGAAGGCGGCGGCTTCGATTTCGGTTCTGGTGGCGTCGTTCATGGCGGTCTCTCCAGTTGGGGAGGAATCTAGGCGCGAAAGGCTTTCCCGCAAGATGGGTGTCAGGCGCTGAGCCCAGCGCGCTGCGCCGGCGGCGGTCTCGATCAGGTCTTGGCGAATTTCGATGAGCACATGGGCGTAGCCGTGCGCGAGCGCGTGCTGTGCCATGCAGTCGCCTTCGAGTTCGCCGGAATATGGCTGGTTGTCGCCGACGGTGAGGTCGCCTTCGCGGCGCAATGCTTCGAGCAATGGTAGCGCGAGGCGGCCATCCCTGCGGTCCCAGAGGACGCCGACTTGCCATGGACGCTTTCTGCCGCGCCACTCGGGCGTGAAGGAGTGGATCGAGATGATGACGGGAGTGATCTTATTCGCACGCGCGCGGGCGATCTCGGCTTCGATCGCGTCGTGATAGGGGCGGTAGAAGCGGCGCGTGCGGTTGGCGACTTCGGCGAAGTCGGCCTTCGCGTTGCCGGGGATGATTGCGCCGTCGGAGAGCTTCATCACCAACGTCGGATCGTCGGCGCCGCGGTTTAGATCGATGAGAAGGCGCGAGTAGGCGCCCAAGATCGCGGGCGCGTTGAACGCCTGCGCCATCGCGCGGGTTACGTCGGCGGCGCCTATGTCGTAGGCGATATGGCGGCGGAACAAGTCTGGCTCGAGCCCAAGCGTGCCATAGTCAGGCGGCAGCGCGTTCGACGCGTGGTCGCAGACGAAGATCAGGTGGGGCGGTGCATCCGCGTTAAAGGTCTCAAAGGCGGGCACGTTTCGTGTCACTTGGTTTGCGGGAAAGCCGGACTCGGGCGAAGATACCGAACGGGCCTGCAAGGGAGCAAAGACTGTTCGACGCACCGGAAGCACTTCGGCGGTTGTTCGACGCGGCGGTGATCGCGTGCCTTCCCGCGCGTGTCGTGCCGCCTGCCCTGCCCACCCGGCCCAAGGGCCGTGTCGTGGTCGTGGGCGCGGGCAAGGCTGCGGCGGCGATGGCGGCTGCCGTTGAGGCGGCGTGGGGGCCGGTCGAGGGACTGGTTGTCACGCGCTATGGGCATGGCGTGCCGACGCGCTTCGTCGAGGTGATCGAGGCGGGGCATCCGCTGCCGGACGCGGCCGGGCGTGATGCGGCGGCGCGGGCGCTTGGTCTGGTGGCACCGCTCGGCGAGGGCGACTTTGTGCTGGCACTGCTGTCGGGCGGCGGGTCGGCGTTGTGGAGCGCGCCGCAGGCGCCGCTGATGTTGGAAGAAAAGCAGGCGATGACGCGGGCGCTGGTGCTGTCGTCGGCGTCGATCGCCGAGATCAACTGTGTGCGCAAGCATCTGTCCGCGATCAAGGGCGGGCGACTGGCGGCAGCGGCCAATCCAGCGCGGATGCTTGCGCTCGCGATATCGGATGTGGCGGGCGACGATCTTTCGGTGATCGCGTCGGGGCCGACTGTCGGCGATCCGACGACGCAGCGCGACGCGCTCGATATCCTCGCCAAGTGCAACGTCGCGGTGAGCGAGCATGCGGCGCGCGTGCTGAGCGGGCGCGCGAACGAGTCGCTGAAGCCCGGCGATGCGCGGCTTGCGCGGGCAGAGACACAGATTATCGCGCGCGGCGCGGATGCACTTTCGGCGGCAGCGGATGAGGCGCATCGGCTTGGGTTTGTGACCAAGATCATCGGCGTGAACCTCGAGGGCGATGCGCGACGACTCGGGCGGACACATGCGGAGATCGCGCTGCATACGCTGGCGGGGGCGCAGCCGGTGGTGCTGCTGTCGGGTGGCGAGCTGACACTGACCGTGCAAGGCCAAGGGCACGGTGGGCGCAACCGGGAGTATCTTCTTGCGATGGCAGACGCGCTTCAGGGGGCGGCGAATATCTGGGCGTTGGCGGCCGACACGGACGGAATCGACGGCAGCGACGACACGGCGGGCGCCTGGATCGGGCCGGAGACGCTCGTGCGGGCCCGCGCGCTTGGTCTTGACGTTAAGACTTGCGCCAAAGAGAACGACTCGGGGCGGTTTTTCGCGACGCTCGGTCAGGGGATTGTGACGGGGCCCACGCGAACAAATGTAAACGATTTTCGCGCCATTCTGATCACGCCTGAGGTTTGACCACGGCGGGTCGGTTTTTGGATGCTGTAGGCGCGATGATTCGGTTGGTTCGAGGTGCGTTTCTGTTTGCGATGTTGGCGCTCGCGGCGCCGAGCCAAGCGAAGTTTGCCGTCTGCAACAAGACCAGCCATCCGCTGATGATCGCGATCGCCTATTCGGGGACAGGGGGGTGGCGGAGCGAGGGTTGGTGGCGTGTCGCGCCGGAAAGCTGCAGCGATATCCTGGCCGGGCCGCTGAAAGCACGATACTACTACGTGCGAGGCGTGCATGTCGGGGTGGACGGGGGCTGGGACGGCAATCGTTTCTTCTGCGTTGGCGCCGGCAACTTCTCGATCAAAGGCCGTGAGAAGTGCCGCAAGCGCGGCTATTTTCAGGCCGGATTCTTCGAAGTGGACACCGGCGAGAAATCGTCGTGGACACAAAACCTATCGGACTAGCGTGAGATATGCGCCGACGCCGTAATGTGAAGATCGTTGCGACTTTGGGACCGGCTTCGCGGGATGCCGCGATCATCAAGCGTCTGTTCCAGGCGGGCGCCGACGTGTTCCGCATCAACATGAGCCACACGGATCACGCGGGCCTTGCGCACTATGTTTCTACGATCCGCGCGATCGAAGCGGAGGTCGACAGGCCGATCGGGATTCTCGCCGACTTGCAGGGGCCAAAGCTTCGCATCGGGGCCATGGCCGGCGGCGGCGTCGATCTTGAGACGGGGTCTACGGTCAGGATCGATTTGGACTCGCGGCCTGGCGATGCGCATCACCTTTATCTGCCGCACAAGGAAGTGTTTGCGGTTCTAAAGCCAGGCGGCCATTTGCTGATCGACGACGGTCGCATCCGGCTGCGGCTTGAGAAAGTGTCCGGCGACAACGCGACGGCGCTGGTTGAAGTCGGCGGGCGGCTGACGGATCGCAAGGGCGTCAACGTGCCGGATGCGGTGTTGCCGATCGCAGCATTGTCGCCGAAAGATCGAGCGGATCTCGACCGGGCGCTGGAGAATGGCGTGGACTGGATCGCGCTATCGTTCGTGCAGCGGCCGGAAGACGTCGCCGAAGCGCGCAAGATCGTGGCGGGGCGCGCGGGCGTCATGTCGAAGATCGAGAAGCCGTCGGCGGTCGACCGGCTGCACGAGATTGTCGAGCTCTCCGACGCGGTGATGGTCGCGCGCGGCGATCTGGGCGTCGAGCTGCCGGTCGAGCATGTGCCGGGCAAGCAGAAGCAGATTACGCGGGCCGCGCGCGCGGCGGGCAAGCCCGTCGTCGTTGCAACGCAGATGCTTGAATCGATGATTTCGAGCCCCATTCCGACGCGCGCCGAAGTGAGCGACGTTGCGACTGCGGTGTTCGATGGCGCGGACGCCGTGATGCTGTCTGCCGAATCGGCGTCGGGGAAGTATCCGGTCGAGGCAGTCGACATGATGGATCGAATTGCGCGCTCGATCGAGGGCGATGCGCAGTACCGGATGGTGATCGATGCGCAGCGGTCGGAGCCTGAGTCCACCACGCCCGACGCGATTACGGCGGCGTCGCGGCAAGTGGCCCAGACCTTGAGGGCGGCGGCGATCGTTTGCTGGACGGGATCGGGATCGACGGGCTTGCGCGCATCGCGCGAGCGGCCGGGTGTGCCGATCATCGCGCTGACGCCGGTTGCGAACACGGGACGCCGACTTGCGATTGCGTGGGGCTTGCATTGCGTCGTGACGGAAGACGCGCACGATCACGAAGACATGGTCGATCGCGCGTGTCAGATTGCGTTCCGTGAAGGCTTTGCGTCGTCGGGTCAGCGGATTGTGGTGACGGCCGGCGTGCCGCTCGGTACGCCGGGGGCGACGAACCTTTTGCGCGTTGCATTCGTCGGACGGAAGAACGTCACCGGCTAAGTCGGCGGCGGCTTCTTTTCGACTTCGAACGTCAGTTGGCCCGCGCGGCGAGCAACGGCCTCAAGCATCGGATTGAGCGCAACGGCGCGACGGAAGGCGGCAAGGGCTGCGCGCTTGTCGCCCGCCGCATCGGCGATGCGGCCGATGATGACGAGGGCGCCGAAGTGGCGCGGCTCCAGCTCTAGCACCTTCTCCAAGTCGGCTGCGGCTTCTTGTTGACTGTCCATCGCAGCCAGCAGTTCGGCGCGGCGGAACCACGCTTGCGCGTAGCCGGGGCGCATTTCGACGATGACATCGAGGAGCGTTTTGGCGGTCGCAAAGTCCTGCGCGGCGACAGCGGTTTGCGCCCGGTCGATCAGCACATCAACCGTGTCGCTGCCGGAGCGCGTCCAGATCGCCATGATCTGGCTTTCAAGCGCGGCCGCTTCGGGCGCCGTGCGAACCGCTCCGAGCTGGGCAAAGAGACGGGCAAGGCGCGGATCGTTGTGATCGGCGCGCGCCGGAAAAAGGGCGAGTGTTGCAATCGCCAGGGCTGCCATGAGGGGGCGCATAAGGGCTATGCTACGGGTTCGAGGGGGCAAGTCCAGCGGCTTTCAGTATGAAGATTACTCGCCGGCAACTTGGCGGATTTGCGGCGGCGACGCCGTTTCTTGCTGGCACAGTCAGCAATCCCGAGGTCGTGATCGTGGGTGCGGGCGCGGCCGGGATCGCGGCGGCGCAGGTGCTCATTAACGGCGGACGGCGGGTGCAGGTTCTGGAGGCCGCTCCGCGCGTCGGGGGACGCTGCTACACGGATACGGCAACGCTTGGCGTAGCCTTCGATGCGGGTGCGGGCTGGCTGCACAGTGCGGACAAGAACCCGCTGACGGGCATGGCGCGGCTCTTCGGTTTCGAGACGAAGGGGCACGACCCCATAGAGACGGTGTTCTCAGGCGCGAAGCCGGTTGCGCACGCTGCCTATGAGCGGGCGTTCGATGCGCTGAGCCATGCGCTCTTCGACGCGTCCGAAGCCGAGGGCGACAAGGCAGGTTCTCAGATTGCGCTTCCCCTGCTCGATCACGACGCTAAGGCGTGGTTCAACACGGCGGCGGCAGCGATCGGGCCGCTCGATATGGGCGTCGATCTTGAAGCGATGTCGGTCAAGGACTGGTCGTTGCTCGACGAGACAGAGCCCAACCGGCTGGTGCGCCAAGGCGTCGGCACGTTGATCGGCCGGATGGCTTTTGGGTTGCCGATCGCCGTCAATGCGCCGGTGCGCGCGATCGCAAGCCAAGGTGCCGGTGTCGCGGTCACGACCGACCGCGGAACGGTTCGCGCGCGCGCGGCGATCGTAACTGTGTCGGTCGGGGTTCTGTCGGCGGGTGCGATACGGATCGAGCCATCGCTCGCGACCGCCATGGATAACGCCTTGGGCGGTTTGCAGATGGGTCTGCTGAGCAAGGTTGCGCTCGCCTACGCGCCTTCAAGCCCGTTGATGCGGTTTGCGGAAGGAAGCGTCTTGCTTCCGCAAGCCGCCGACCAGCGCGGGCACTCGTTCTTGGTACGCCCCTTCGGTGCGCCGCTTGTCGTCTGCTTTGTCGGCGGATCGCTTGCATGGGATCTCTCGACGCGTGGCGAGGCTGAGGCCGTTGCATTCGCACGCGACGGTTTGCGTGCCCTGTTCGGCAACGAGGCCGATCGCGGATTTCGCAAAGGGACGGCGACCGGTTGGGGCGGCAACCCGCTCACGCGCGGCGCCTATTCCGCTGCCCGACCGGGAAGGTGGCAGGCACGGCACGCACTTGGCACACCGATGAACGATCGCGTGTTCCTGGCCGGCGAGGCGCTGGCAGGGCGAGGCGCGCAGACGGCGCATGGCGCTTATCAAAACGGCCAGACGGTTGCGCGGCGGGTTCTACAGCTGCTCAAGCGGTGACGGGCCGCCGGTCGCCCAATCGATCAACTCGATCGTGTGAACGACGGGGACGGGAACCGCGGCCTTGATTTGCGCCCAGCAGCCGATGTTGCCGGTTGCGACAATGTGCGGTTCGGTTGCCATCAACGTCGCGGCTTTGCGTGCCTGCAGTTCCCCGGCGATCTCCGGCTCGACGACGTTGTAGACACCGGCCGAACCGCAGCAACTCGTGTCGCGCGGTTCGACGATTTCGAAACCCAGCTTTCGCAGCAGTTGCGGCGCGGTCGCCCCTTGCTTCAACCCATGCGTCATCGAGCAGGCGGCATGGTAGGCGACGCGCACGCCCGTGTGTGCGCTGCCCGCCTGCATCGGGACGTCGCGCAGCACGTCGGCGATGTCGCGCGTGCGCGTGGCGACACCGTTGGCGTTCTCAGTCGACAGGTGGAAACCGTAGTCGCGCATGGTGGTCGCGCAACCCGACGCGGTTGTGACGACGGCGTCGAAGCGACCGCGCGCATCCTCGGCAGCGATGTCGGCGACGAGCGCGGTGGCATGGCGCTCAGCCTCGGCGGTTTGGCCCAGATGGTGATTGAGCGAGCCACAGCAGCCTGTGCCTTCGACCGTCACGACTTCGAAGCCATGGCGGGTGAGCACACGGATGGCAGCGGCGGTGATGCGCGGGGCGACGACTTCTTGGACGCAGCCCACGTGCAGAGCAACGCGCTTTCTCGCCTGCGTTTCCGGTTTGTAGTTGCGCGCCGTCGACGCGGGACCATGAATGGCGAGCTGCGCGGCCGTCTTGGCCGGTGCGCGGAGCGCTTTCGGCAGCGCAGGCGCAATGAGGGCACCGACGCGTGCGAGCGATAGCGCGAGGCGCAGTTTGCGACGGTCGGGCAGCGTTGCGCCGAGCATGCGACGGAGCCAGCGCCGCGCGAGCGGGCGGGCCGCCTTTCGCTCGATGTGCGCGCGGGCTTCGTCGATGAGGCGCGGATAGTTGACGCCCGATGGGCAAGCGCTCACGCATGCGTTGCAGGAGAGGCAACGGTCGATGTGGCCGACAACCTTCGCACTTGGCGTGCTCTCGTTTTCGAGCATGTGCTGGATGAGCTGGATACGGCCGCGCGGGCCGTCGAGTTCGTCGCCAAGCAGCACGTAGGTCGGGCATGTCGCCGTGCAGATGCCGCAGTGGACGCACGCGCGCAGTTGCTTCTCGGCGGCTGCGAGATGCGGGTCGGTGAGTTGGCCGGCAGAGAAGTTCGTGCGCATCAGAGGTCTTTGTACATGCGGCCAGGGCTCAAGATGCGTGCGGGATCGAAGGCGTACTTCACGCGGGCGGTCAGCGCCAGCGTCGCGGCGTCGAGTGGCGGGAACGGCTCCGTCACAGGCTCGGGCGCGCGGATCAGCGTTGCGTGTCCACCGAGAGCGCGCACCGTTTCGTGAATCCGCGGCGCGGTGCTTGCGAATTCAAGCATCAACAAACCACCCGCCCAATCGGCCACCCAGTTGTCTGGTTTGAGAGCAGCGATCGCTTCCTCGGCGCGGGAGGGCGGAATCGACACGCGCCACAAACCTGTCGCCGGCGCGAAAAGCGGTTCGGCTTTGGCGAGTTTGCGGAACCAGCTGGCACCCTCCTCCGCGTCCAGTGTGCGCGCGGTGCGAACAAAGGTACGGCGGAGTTCGGCTGCACGTGCTGCGACCCCCTCGGCTTGGCCCTCAAGGCGGATGAGCGCGAGCGATGCGTCCACGACGTAGGCAAGGCCGGTTGGGTCGAGCGGGGAGCCTGCGATCGCGCGCAACAGCGGCAGGGCTTGCGATGCGGTCCAACCTTCGACGGCGAGCACGGTGCTTGTGCCTTTGGGCAGTGCGCGGAGCGTGACCTCCGTCATGGCGAACAGCGTGCCGAATGAGCCCGCGGCGAGTTTGGGCAAGTCGTAGCCGGTGACGTTCTTCACGACGCGACCGCCAGCCTTAAAGCGTTCGCCTTTGCCGTTGACGGCGGTGAAGCCGAGCAGGTGGTCGCGGGCGGCACCGGCTGCGAAGCGGCGCGGGCCTGCGATACCTGCGGCGATGATGCCGCCGATTGTTGCGTTGTCGCCCGAGGGTTCGAAGGCGAGCTGCTGGTTGTGCTTGGCGAGGGCTGCTTCGACTTCGGCGAGCGTCGTTCCGGCACGGGCGGTGAAGACCATCTCCTCCGGCTCGTACATGGTGATTCCGGCGAGCCCCGAGAGTTTGAGTGCGGTTGCTGCGGCTGGGGCGTGGCCGAGGTGGCTTTTGGTGCCGTTGCCTTCGAGCGCGAGTTCTGTGCGAGCCGCAAAGGCGGTCGCGATCGCGTCTTGGACTTCGGCTTCCGTGTCGGGTTTGAGGACGCGCACTTAGAGCCTCGGCAGGTTCGGGAAGGGCATGCGGCCGTGGTGGACGTGCATGGCACCGCCTTCGACGCAGGCGGAAAGCGAGGGGAAGACTTTCCCTGGGTTGAGCAGCGCTTGCGGGTCGAACGCGCATTTCACCGCTTCTTGCTGCGCGAGGTCGTCGGGGGTGAACATCAACGGCATCAGATCGCGCTTTTCGACGCCGACGCCGTGTTCGCCCGTTAGGACACCACCGACTTCGACGCAGAGTTTCAGGATGTCGGCCCCGAACGCTTCGGCGTGCGCGAGGTCGCCGTCCTTCATTACGTCGTACATGATGAGCGGGTGGAGGTTTCCGTCGCCCGCGTGGAAGACGTTCGCGACCGGCAGACCGAATTGCTTCGACATTTCCGTCATGCGGCTCAACACCGATGCGAGCGCGCGGCGGGGGATCGTACCGTCCATGCAAAGCATGTCGGGGGCAATGCGGCCGGCGGCGGCGAAGGCGGCTTTGCGGCCGGCCCATATCTGGTCGCGCTCGGCATCGCTTGCGCTCGCACGGCATTCGAGGGCGCCGTTTTGGCGGGCGATCTTTTCAACTTCGGCAGCGGCGGCTGCGACTTCGACGGCCATACCGTCGAGTTCGGCGATGAGGATGGCGGCTGCTTGCTTCGGGTAGCCTGGCGCGCAATAGGCCTCGAGGGCGTCCATCGCGAAGCGGTCCATGATTTCCATGGCGGCAGGGATGATGCCCGTTGCAATCACGTCGGCGACGCATTGGCCCGCGGACTCGATCGATGGGAACGCGATCAGGAGCGCTTTGGCTTCCGGCGGCTTGGCGCGCAAGCGGACAGTCACTTCAGTCACTACGCCGAGCAAGCCTTCGCCGCCGGTGATCAGCCCTAGAAGGTCGAGGCCGCCGGGGTCGAGCGCCTTGCCGCCGAAGCGCACACGGGTGCCGTCGATGAGCGCGAACTCGACGCCGAGGAGGTTGTTCGTCGTTAAGCCGTACTTGAGGCAATGGATGCCGCCGGAGTTTTCGGCGACGTTGCCGCCGATCGTGCAGGCAATTTGGCTGGACGGATCGGGCGCGTAGTAAAAGCCGTCAGCTTCTACCGCGCGTGTAATCGCCAAGTTTGTGACGCCCGGTTCGACAACGGCGCACCGGTTCTCGAGATCGACCTCGAGGATTCGGTTCATGCGCGAGAGGCCGAGCAGGATGCCGTCGCCGACCGGGAGCGAGCCACCTGAAAGCGACGTGCCTGCGCCGCGCGGGACCAGCTTTAGTTTGTTCGCCGAGCAGTAGGCGAGGACGGCGCTTACTTCGTCCGCGGTTCTTGGGAGAACGACGGCGAGTGGTTTTTGCCGGTACGCCGTTAGCGCGTCGCAGTCGTAGGCGACGAGTGCGTCATCGTCGGCGATGACGCCGTCGGGCACGAGCGCGAGCAGGGCCGCGATAAATTCGCCGCGGCGTTCGAGCAGTCGTGAATCAAGCTCCGGCATTTGCATGGCCGGGAGTATCGGTGCTGAGCGATCAGGGCGCCAGACGGTGGCGCCGGAACAAGTTAGCCCTGGCGCGCCTTGAAGCGGGGGTTCTTCTTGTTGATGACGTAGACCCGGCCCTTACGGCGGATGACGCGGCAGTCCTTGTCGCGGCCTTTGAGCGATTTCAGGGAATTACGAATCTTCATGGCTGCGTCCTGCGACAGGGCTTCAAATAGGCCAGATTTGTGAGGGGCGGACTAGTAGTGGGGCACTTCCTGGTTGTCAACCGGCCATAACACCCCGGGAGGCGCTCAATCCCTTGCATTTTGGCCTAGCATCATGCGATCCGATGGGACCATGTTTGCTACACGTTCCCGCCTGATTTCAGCGTTTCTCGTCGTTGTTGCGGTTTTGGGCCTTTCGGGAGCCTGGACGGCGCTTGCCAACCCGCAGGTGCGAATGTCGCATCCTGTGGCGGACGACGTGGACAAGTCGCCTCAGTTTTCGGCTTGGCTCGAAGGGGTCAAGGCGGAGGCGCGCACGAAGGGCATCCGCGAACAAACGCTGAGCTCGGCTTTGGCCAATGTGCGGCTGAACCAGCGCGTGGTGGAGCTGAACGAGAACCAGCCCGAATTCAACCGCGCGATCTGGGACTACATGGACAGCGCCGTCTCGTCCCAACGCGTGTCGAAGGGGCGCTCGCTGGCGCGCAAGTACCGCAAGTCGTTGGGCCGCGCGGAACGCGAGTATGGCGTGCCGGCCAGCATCATCACGGCGATTTGGGGGCAAGAGAGCAACTTCGGGTCCAACCTGGGCGGGTTCAACGTCATCGAGGCTCTCGCCACGCTCGGCTTCGAGGGGCGGCGCGCTTCGTTCGGGCGCGAGCAATTGCTCGCGGCACTGAAGATCGTCGACGAGGGGCACATTTCGGCAGAGCGCATGGTTGGATCGTGGGCCGGCGCCATGGGGCAAACGCAGTTCATTCCGACCGTCTTTCTTCAGTATGCGAAAGACGGCAACGGGGACGGAAGGCGCGATCTTTGGGCGACGCGCGCCGACGTTTTTGCGTCGACCGCGAACTATCTGTTGGGCAAAGGGTGGATTGAAGATGCGCCCTGCTTCGACGAAGTGCGGTTGCCGGAGAATTTCGATTACGCCCAGGCCGACGTTTCGATCGAAAGGCCGATCAACGAGTGGGCGGACATGTCGGTGACGCTGGTGGACGGGCGATCGCTGAAGCGGCGCGCGGGACAGGACAAGGATGCACTGGCCGCGATCATTCTGCCGGCAGGGCACAAGGGACCTGCGTTCATCGCCTATCCGAACTTCAAGGTCGTCCTCGCCTATAACAATGCCGTTTCCTATGCGCTCGCTATTTGTCAGGTATCGCGCCGTATCACCGGCGGGCCTTCGTTCCGCACCGCGTGGCCGCGTGATGAGCTGCCGCTGCTGTCGCGTACCGAACGGGTGGAACTGCAGACGCTGTTGACACAGCGCCGCTATGACGTTGGCGAGGCGGATGGCGTGATCGGTAAGCGCACGCGCGAGGCGATCCGCGGATATCAGCGTGGCGCGGGGATGAAGCCGGACGGGTTTGCGACGCTGGCGCTCTTGCAGAGCTTACGCCAGTCGCCGGTTCCTAATTAGGCCAACCGGCGATCAAGTTGCGCCGGATCGCTTCGGTGATCGCTTCGACGCGCGTTTCGACGTTCAGTTTCCGTTTGGCCGTGTCGATGTGAAAGCGCGCGGTGCGTACGCTGATCCCCAGCGTGTCGCCGATCTCAGCGTCGATCCGGCCGAGGGCGGCCAGGCGCAGGCATTCGATTTCGCGGAGCGACAAGGGCGAGTCGGGCGCGCGCTCGATGCGAACGATATTCTCTACGGCACTTTGGGCCACGATGTGGAGCGTTGAGCGCGTGACGGCGCCGAGGTCGGGGGCTTGGCCGCAAAACAATACGGCGCCGGCAAGCCTGCCATCGACGTAGACCGGGACGATGAAGCCACAGCCGAGGCCCGGGGGAAGTGTCGAGAATTCCGCCAAGGTGTGCGGTCGCGGTTCCAGGCGTCTTGAGACCTCCAGAGCCGGCGCAAAATCGCCGGGCAGGTCAGCGTAGCGCAGCGGCTCACCGTCGGCGTTGCGCAAGACGACAACATGATCAAAGCCGCGCGAGGCTGCGACGGCTTTGACATCGGGCCATATGGCGTCGATGGTTGCTGCGTGTTCGATATTTTCGATGGCTTGGACCGTCTTGCAACGCTCTATCTTCATCGTGTCTTCGCCCTCTACGCAGCGATTAGTTGGCGCTTGATCGCTTCAGCTACGGCTTGAACTCTTGTGTCTACGCGCAGCTTCGTTTTCACGTTTTCGACGTGGAAGCGCGCCGTACGCGGGCTGACCGAGAGGATCTGCGCGATCTCGCGGTCCGTCTTGCCGCGCGCTACGAGGCGCAAGCATTCGGCTTCGCGCGAGGTCAGGTCGCTCTTGACGCGCGGCGCGGCGACGACGCGATCCTCAGCCTTGCAGAACGCAAACAGAGCGAGGAGATGCAAGACCGAGCAGACGAGCGGCGACATGTCGGGCTTCGCGCCCGAGACGACGAGAACGCCACGACTTTCAACGGAGCTGAGCGGGATGATCCAGCCGTTGCCGTCGGATGGGCGCACCGAGTTGGCCGCGCTCAATGCGAACGGCATTTGATCGGCAAAGCCGGCGGCCAAGCCGAAGTCGTTGTGGGCGCCAGTCGCGTGCACGGCAGGGTCGGCGAAAAGCACCACGCTAGCGTCGCGCTCCGTCGCGCCGACGGGGCGGCGCGAGACCTGCATCCGCTCGAAACCGAATGTTGCAGCGAACGCTTTCAGTTCGCGCCAAATTTCGTGCGGGCTCGTTGCCGCGCCGATGTGGCGGGCAACTCGTGCCGCTTCGGAAACTAAGGCTCGCATTCGAAATTCCTCATCTTGGCCCCCGGGGGCGGGGATCGGTGTCCGGCATTCGCTTCAAATGCCGGACACCGTCGTTAAGTCAGAGAGAGACACACACAGAAGAAACGTGACGAACTAACTTCAGGCCGCGATCGCTTTGCGCTTCATCGCTTCGGCCACGGCTTGCACGCGCGTGGCGACACCAAGTTTTTTCTTGGCGTTTTCGATGTGGAAGCGCGTCGTGCGCGGACTGATTTCCAATATTTGTCCGATCTCGGCGTCGGTTTTGCCGGCGGCCGCCCAGCTCAGGCACTCGATCTCGCGCGGCGAGAGCAGGCCGATCTCGCGGCGGCGCGGCTGTGCTTCGAGGTGGATCACTTGCTCGAACGCGCAGTACGACAAGAGGTGCAACGTGGAGCGGACGACCGGCGTCATGTCCGGCTTTTGGCCGCCCAGCAGCACGATGCCTTCGAGGTTGTTCGCGTTGCGGATCGGGATCATGAGCCCGTCGAGCACGTTCAGCGACATGTTGATCTGCACGAGCGCGCGGCGCTGGCGGAGGTTTAGGGGCAGCGCCCAGATTTCGGCTGCGGTGTACGGGCGCGCTTCTTTTAGGGCGTGCGAGATCAGCGGGTTGTGCTTTGAGAAGCCTTCGCTATCGAACGACTCGGCGAAGCCTTGCGGCATGTCGTTGTAAAGGACCGAGCCTGAAACCGATTCGATGAGGCTATTGCGGCCCTTCAACACCAGCATGAACTGGAAGCCGTTGGCGGACGCGTAGTCTTTCACCGTCTTCCAGACCGAGTCTGCCGACGCAGCACGACCCACTTCCTCAACCGTTTCGATGATCGTTGCACGAAGTTCGCTCATATTTCCTCTTCCTTGCGCGCTCATCTCGAGCGCGCTTCCACGTATTGTTGTTGGTTGCTGCATGCTTGAGGCGGCGTCAGGCTGCGATCGCGTGTACCTTCAGCGCTTCGGCGACGGCTTGTACCCGGGTCGAGACGCGTAGCTTTCGCTTCGCATTTTCGATGTGGAAACGGGCGGTCCGCGCGCTGATCGACAGGATCATCGCAATCTCTATGTCCGTCTTGCCTTGCGCGACCCATCGCAAGCATTCGACTTCGCGGTTGGTCAGGCCGTGCGTTTTGTTCGCCGTACCGTTCGCCAGCTGCTCGCCGTGGCGGAAGGCTGCGTGCGAGAGAAGATGCAGGATCGAACACGTCAGGGGCGACATGTCCGGGTTCGGGCCGCCGAGCAGCACGATGCCGTTCAGTTCGCCTTCGAACATGATCGGGAAAACCCAACCGTCGGTAATGTTGAGAAGCTTGCCGGCGCGCGCCATCACACGCTCTTCCGCAGGCGTCAGCTTCAGGCCGTTCGTGTGACCGCGCGAGAACGGTTCGGCGCTTTCGAGCGCTCGGGTGAGAAGCGGGTGGTTCGAGCCAGAGCCTAGACGATCGAAGTCTTCCGCGTAGCCTGTGGGGGCGTCGGTGTAGATGATCGACTTCGCGACGCGATGCGGCAGGTCGGACGTGCGCTTCAATACGGTGACGTGCTCAAAACCAAATTGAGCGGCAAACGTCTTGAGCTGGCGCCAGACTTCGGTGCGGTTGACAAGGGTCGTCAAGCTGCGCGCAAACCGCGCCGCGTCGATGGAAGGCCGGTGCATGGCATTTCCTCGCAAAAACACAGAGCCTGGCGTTCTTTTGCCAGGATGGGGTTATTTACGAAGGCTGTGCTTGCGCCCTGAGAGCCTTCTCGGTCACCCGATGTCAGTGAGATAACTGACAGGGACATTATTAAGGCTGACCCGGCTAAATAGCTAGAGTTACTTTATGAACTCCAGCTAAACTCCGATCACGTACCTGTGATCCGCCGTTCATGCTACGACATGGGTCCAGGTGAGGAAGTTTCATCAAACGTTTGAATTACAGCGCTTTTTATACGCGTGTTTGAAGCCACGTACAAGAACAGAATCGCCAGCAGAACCGTGGCTAACCAATAAGGGGCGATGCTGCTCCATGAATAGAGTGCATTGCCGATCAGGGGGGCAAATATGAAGCCGGCAGCGCCAGCTCCACCTGTCAGCCCCGCCACTGCACCCTGCTCGTCTGCCGACACCGACAGGGAGGCTGCTGCGGCAATGCCAGGGCGAAGCATACCGAAACCGAGACCCGACAGAACTAGGGCAAACGCCAGGAGGCCGTAGTTCGTCGCCACGATGACCATGAGATTTGACGCGATGGCGACGATGATCCCCGCGTAGATCAAGAAGCGGCTGGTCAGTTTGAAGCGCTGTACGAGCACGAACTGGGCGAAGAGCGCGGCAATCGCAGAGCCCATCAGCGCGACGCCGGCGAGCTGCTGCGTTTCGGAGGTCGGCAAGTGCAACGTATCGCGGATCAGGAAGGCAATGGTTTGGACCGGAATCGATCCCGCCGTGCCTTGGATGACCGCGAAGATGACAAAGGGAAACACACGCGGATCGAACCAGGACAACGCCTTCTCAATCTTGCGTTCGACAGGTCGCGAGCGCTCGGGCAACAAAAGCCAGATCGCGGCGGTCGATAGGAACGCCATGAACGCGACGAAGTAGAGCGGCGCGACGACGCCGAAGACGGTGAGGGCGGCGCCGATGCCCGGACCGATGGCCGCGCCCAGACCGAAGGCGGCGCTTAGCATTGCCATGCCTTCGGTACGCTCTTGCGCCGAGGTGCGGTCGGCAATGTAAGCCTGGGCTGCCGGAAACGCGCCCGCGCCGAACGTGCCGTAGATCGAGCGGGTCAAGATCATGAGCGCATAGGTCGTCGCCGGCGCAAGCAGACCCAAGAGGCCGAACTGCAAGACGCTGGCGAAGGCGAGCGTGGAGATGCCGAACGCCGCGACGCCGATGAGAAGCACGGGCCGCCTGCCCCACACGTCGCTTCTGGCGCCCCAATAGGCAGAGGAGAACACCCACAGCGTCGCCGACACGGCGAAGATCGAGCCGATCTGGAACTCGGTCAGTTTGAGGTCGCTGGCCAGCGGGGGCAGAATCGCGAACATCAGGGTCTGGCCCAGGCCATTGGCGATCAGGCAGGTGAACAGCAAAGCGATCGCGCGTTTGCGGCCCTCGGGCGTGGTCGTTCCGTCCGAATCCTCCGGGGCAAAGGCGATGCGCGCGCGTTCGAGCCAGCCGGGTTCGCGCTTGGGCGGCAAGGGGTTTTGCATCGTGCTGGTGTGCATGGCGCCGTGGCGCCGGCGCAGATGACAAATGCGCGCAAGCTATCGAAACCATCTTTACGGAACGCGGTGACAACGCGGCCGCCGCGCGTAGATTTTCATCGTCGCGCGGCCCGCAGCGGGCCGCCCAATTGAAAGACCCCTCAGATGATCAAATCACTCAGTGCAATGTTCGCGGCGGCGTTTGCGTTCGCGACAATGGTGTTGCCCGCCCAGGCGCGTGACGCGGATGTCTACACAGGCTTATTCTCGTCGCTCGCCGTCGGCGGGTACGACGCGGTGGCCTATTTCAAACAGAACCAACCGGTGAAGGGTAAGCCCGAGTTCACGTTCGACTACAAAGGCGCGAAGTGGCAGTTCGCTTCAGCCGACAACTTGAATGCGTTCAAAGCAAACCCGACTGCGTACGCCCCGCAATATGGCGGCTACTGCGCATGGGCGGTTAGCCAAGGCTACACGGCGTCCGGCGATCCCTTGGTTTGGAACATCGTCGGCGGGCGCTTGTTCTTGAACTACGACAAGAGCGTGCAAGCGACGTGGTCGAAGGACATCCCGGGACACATCGCCAAAGCCGACAAGAATTGGCCGGGCGTCTTGGGCAAGTAGCAATCGATTGGAGCGGTCCGGACGTAAAGCGGACCGCTTCAATTTTCTCCCTTAAGCCGGATGTTCGAGGTGTCACTGCGGCCGTCGGCGTCGACGACGGTGATGCGGGCGAAGCCTTCGCCATCGGGCGTCCAGCGGCCGTCCGCGCTTTCGAGCGGCAGGCCGTTGACCACCCACTGAAGCGGCGGACGCCCGCCCATCGCCTTGAGCGGAAGCGGTTGGGGCTTCTTCAAATCGTCAAGCGATACGACGGCACCGTTCGGCGGAAACTGTATTCGCGGCGGCTGCACGCGCTTCAGGCCTGCGGCAAGGCGCGAGGACGCGCGGAAGCGCTGCAACGCAGGCGGCAGCTGCTGGGCGTTTTGCGCGATGAAGGCGCCGTCGGGCGGCGGCGACGGCGCGCGATCTTCGGCCGGGAGCAAGTCGAATACTTTCAGGAGAAGAGGGGCGGCTTCGTTGCGGCCGATGTGGCCGGGCCTTGTCGAGCCGTCGGCGCGGCCGACCCAGATGCCGACCGTGTAGTTCTTCGTGAAGCCCATCGCCCATGCGTCGCGGTAGCCATAGGAGGTGCCCGTCTTGAACGCGACCTCGCGTGCGCGGACGATGCCTTGGCCCATCGACCAACCGTCGGGAAGATTTGCGTCCTTCAGCGTGCGCGCGAGGTACCAAGCGGCTGCGCGGCCAAAGAGGCGTTGCGGTTCGCCTAGCGCGTCGGCGGCGGTGTAGCGCAACGTTCGGACTTCGCCGCCGGCCGCGATGCCCGTGTACAGCATCGTCAGGTCGCGTAGCGAAAGGCCGACGCCGCCCAGCGCCAGCGGGAGCGACGGTATCTCTCCCTTCTTGGGGAACACGAGTTCGGCGCCTGCGTTACGCAAGGCGGCTGCCAGGCGGATCGGGCCGACGCGATCGAGCAGCGCAACGGCCGGCACGTTCAGCGACTGCTGCAGGGCGCTTGCGACAGTCACCGTGCCTTGGAAGCCGCGATCGAAATTGCGCGGCTCGTAGTCGCCGAACAGCGTCGGCTTGTCGTCGATCAGCGTCTGCGGGTGAACGATCAACTCGTCGAACGCCATGCCGTAGATGAAGGGTTTCAGCGTCGAGCCCGGCGAACGCGGGGCCTTGGCAAGATCGACCTGGCCGGCATTGGACCAGAAGTTCGCGCCGCCGACATAGGCGATCACGTCCCTTGTGCGATTGTCCACGGCGATGACAGCGAGATTGGCGTCGTCGTCGAAGAACCCGCGTTCACGGCGCGCCAAATCCTCAAGCTTGACTTGCACCTTTACGTTTAGAGTCGAGGCGACGACGGGGTCGCCGGACTTGTTCTTGGCCAGAAGGTCTTGCGCGAGGTGCGGCGCGTGGAACGGAAAGCGCAACCGTTGGGTCGGGACCGGCTCTTCGATCGCTTCGCGCGCCTCTTGCGCGGTGATCGCGCCGCGTTCGGCGAGTGTGCGGATCACGCGGTCGCGCGCGGCCTTGGCGATATCCGGATGACGGTCGGGGCGGCGTCGCTCGGGAGATTGAGGCAGCGCTACCAAAAGAGCTGCCTCGCCCACGGTCAGATTCTTCGGCTCCTTGCCGAACCAGGCGAAGCTCGCTGCGCGCACGCCTTCGAGGTTGCCGCCATAGGGTGCGAGCGTGAGATAGAGCTCTAGGACTTCGTCTTTCGTCAGGTGTGCGTCGACTTGCAGCGCACGGGCCATCTGCAGAATTTTTGCGCCGAATGTCCGCTCGCGCGGCTCCATGAGGCGGGCGACCTGCATGCTGATCGTGGACGCGCCGGAGACGACACGCGCCTTTGCGGCAAGCTGGTAGGTCGCACGCAGCATCGCAAAGGGATCGACGCCCGGGTGGTCGCGGAAGCGCTGGTCCTCCCAAGCGAGCAACATGCGCTGGTAGCGCGCGTCTACTTGCGCGGGCTTCACCGGCAAGCGCCAGCGCCCGTCGCGCGAGGCGAAGGCGCGGAGCAACGTGCCGTCGGCCGCCGTCACGATGACCGAGCGATCGTCGGCGCGCGTGCGTTCAGGCGGATTCAGACGGTCGACGACGGCGACAGCAAAGAGAAGGCCGAGACCTGTGAAAGCGGCGATGATCGCCGGCGAACGAAATCTGCGGGCGCGGTGAAACCGCATCACACGTTACTCTACACCTGTCATCCCGGCCAAGCGAAGCGATAGCGAAGCGCGAGCCGGGACCCAGGGGAGACGAGCAGAGAGGCTCAACGCCGGCTCGCCCACCTGGGTCCCGGATCGCAAGCCACGCCACGCTGCTTTCGCAGCGGGCTCCGCTAGCGTCCGGGATGACAACATCATTTTTTTCGCACGCTCTCCAATCAGTTCGCCGCAATCGTCATGGCACCCATGTTCGTGCGGGCAACGATGTCGGGGGCGTACATATCCTCGACGGAGGCTGCCGGCACCGTGTAGGCGCCCGGAACGGTGGCGCGCACGATGTAAGCGAAGTGGAACGTCGGCCGCGTTTGCTTTGCCTTCTCGGCCGCCGAGCTCGGCTGATAGTTCGAGCCGATGTCGAAGGTGGCGACAAAGCGGTCGTCGCGCGCTTCGGCGATGTTCGACTGCGCGAGGACAGGCAGGAACGGATAGATCGTCGAGCCGTCGTCCTTGCGTTGAACGATGCCCTCGATCTCAAAGCCGGCGGGCAGGAGATCGAGAAGCGCCATCAGACGCGCACGGTTGTCCGACATCTCGCCCGACAGGCGGACAATGAAGCGTTCGTTCTGGCGCACGTTCGACAGGTCGGCCGGGGCGCCCGTCATCGTCAGGATCGCTTTCGAGATCGAGACGCCGTTTTGCGACGCGGGTAGCGGCGCTGCCGGAATGCCTTCGGCGGAGACGATGCGCCAAACGTCCTTCTGACCGTTGTTCTTGAGCGAGATGCCTTGATCCATCTGGGCCAGCGTCGGGCTGAAACGGATCACCTTGCCGGTCTGGGCGATGTTGGCACCGGTGACGGCCACGTTGACGGGCGGCGTCGCCTTTTCGATCTCGTGCGCGGCGAGCAGCATCCAGGCCTT
This sequence comes from uncultured Alphaproteobacteria bacterium, assembly GCA_902826695.1. Lineage (GTDB taxonomy): Bacteria > Pseudomonadota > Alphaproteobacteria > Micropepsales > Micropepsaceae > SZUA-430. The sequence goes on from CADEFU010000006.1 coordinate 143,010, forward strand.
CTCTTGCGTCGTGGTGTAGTTCAAACGCGGGTCGAAGCCCTGCACGCGCGAGACCAGGGCCGGGATGAGGCCGGTCTGCCCTGCCCTTGCGGACATTGCGGTCAAACCCGACACGTCGCGCAAAAGCGAGCCATAGTAGGTCGTGTCGCTGACGTAGGCACTCGGATCCGCAGCGCCTGCGAGGTCGCGTGCCTTTGCGAAGGCCGGGGCGGCACGCGCACGGTCGCCGATGTCGGACAGCGCCGCGCCCATGAGGCCGAGCGCGAACGGGTTCGTCATCCCTTCGATGCGGGTGTCAGCGAAGTAGCGCAGTTCGCTGGGGTTCAGCGAGCCGCGACGCGCGAGCAAGTAGAACCCGTAGGCGCGCGCGAGATCGGTGTTACCTTCCGCGCCTGCCGCTTTGCGCGCCCACTTGAGCGCGCGTTCGATGCCTTCTTCCGGAATGACGTAGTCGCTTTCCTTTGCTTGCATCAGGAAGTCGGTGGCGAACATGCCGATATAGGTGTCGGCCTCGCCCGATATCGAGCTCCACATGCCGAACGAGCCTTCATAGGTTTGCATGTCGAGGATGCGGTAGGCTGCATCCTGCACGCGGCTCTTGATGTTCTTGTCCTGCTTGACCTGCGCGAGGAGCGCCATGTCGTTGTAGTAGACAAGCGGGAACGCGCGGCTCGTCGTCTGCTCGAGGCAGCCATACGGATAGCGGTCGAGCCAGCGGATCAGGCCCGGCACGTCGTCGAAGCCGCGGCCACCTGTGACGGTCACCGCGACTTGCGCGGTGCCGGGCTTGAACGAAGCCAAGAGTTCCTTGCCGAACTTGGCGTCGCGACCGGGGGCGACGACGGCGACGTCTTCGGCCGATACCGCGAGTTGGGGTTCGCGCACCTCGATCGGCCACGAACGGGCGACGTTGAAGCCGCCCGGCCCTGTGACGTTCAGCGCGATTTGACCGATGCCGAGTTTCGCCGCGTTGACGGGAACGGTCAGCAGCTTGCGCTCGTTTGGCCCCAGGCTTGTCACAACGCGCGTTTGGCCGCCGGGGCTTGCCGTCGAGCCGGACGAGGTGATCGTCGCGACGTACTGACCGGGCGTACCTTCGACGTTGTGCATGTTCAGCGCTGCGACGATCTTGTCGCCCGGCGCCATGAAGCGCGGCAGGATCACTTCGGAGACGACCGCATCGCGAACCGTCATCGGTTGCTCAGCTTGGCCGACCTTCGTGTTCGTGTAGGCCACCGCCATCAGGCGCAGTTCGCCGTTGAAGTCGGGGATGTCGAACGTGACCGATCCTTTGCCGCCATCGGCGAGTGCAACGAGACCCGAGAACAACGAAACCGTCTTTTGCGGGACGACGGCAAGCGAGCGGCCGCCCAGGCCGTCGCCGCCGGTTCTGAGTTCACCGACGATCGCGCGATCGGCGGAGATCAGGCGGCCGTAGTCGTCGCGCATATCCAGCCCAAGACGGCGCTTGCCGAAATAATGCTTGGCCGGATTCGGACTGTCGAAGTCGGTGAGTTGAAGGATGCCCTCGTCCACCGCGGCGAGCGTCAGATAGACCGCTTCACCCCAGGCCTGGTCCGTCACTTGAACCGGGATCGTGAGCTTTTGGTTCGGACGCACTTTCTTCGGTGCGTTGATCGCGACCTTCAGCGTACGCGACGCCGGGTCGACGCCGAGCCAGGCGACGCCGATCGCGCGCACGGGCGCGCGCGACTGGGCCGACGAAAGCGGGCGATAGTGCGTCACGAGCGCGTAGGCGCCAGCACCCCAGTCGGAAGAGACGGGAATCGACACAGACGTTCCCGACGCGGAGACGTCCACGGTGCGCGTGAAGTGAATCTTGTTCGACGCGACAACGATCAAAGCTTTGCCGTCGGAGGGAGCCTCGATCTTCAATCGTGCACTTTCGCCGGACGCGTATTGTTGCTTGTCGGCGGTGACAACCACGCGATCGGGCCGGTCGTTCGCGCCGCCGGCGCCCCAACCCGACCAGAAGCGGTAGGATGAGGAGGCGCCACTCGCCGGGTCGGCGACGGTCAGGCGATACGAACCCCAGGGAAGCGCTTTCGAGACTTTGAAGGGTGCGCTGGTGCCGAGGTCCACCGTGCCGCCTTCGATGATCCGGTCGTTGACGACGCGCTCGTACTTCCAGTCGTTGTCAACTTGGTACCAGCGATAGTCGATGTCTTCGTTGACGAGTTCCCAGGTCACGCCGCGAACGGATTTGAAGCGGCCGTCGGCGTCCACAGCGGCGACGCTGAGGGTTGCGGGCGTATTTTCCTGGATCGAGTCGTAGTCGAAGCCGGGCAGGATGCCCAGCAGCGTGTCGCGCGTGCGCAGCGGCAGAGAGACTTGATCGGACGTCGTACGGCCGCCGGGTTCGAAGATTGCGACGTTGATGTTGGCCTTGAGCGGGAGCGACGTTTCCGCGAGCGCGTCGATCGCGGCGGTTGCTTGCGTCTTGCCGGCCGCGTCGGTCTGCGGGACGTTCATCGTCACTTGCGTGCCTTCAAACGTCTCGTCCACTTTACCGAAGCGATATTTCCGGAGCGCGGGCACGCCCTCGAACGGGGTCGAGTCGGTCGTGATCGTGAGGGTACCTTCGCCCCCTAAGCCGGCGGCCGGAGCGCCGTAGAGGAAGCGACCGTTGACGTCGATCACCGCTTCGCTGCCTGGGCGCAGGACTTTCTGCGTCGGCTTCAGTTCGACTTTCAACTTCTGCGGAACGAAGTCTTGCACGTCGAATGCAACGCGACCGACGGGGCTGCCTTTCGGATCGACGTAGGCCGCGACTTGCCAGCGCCCCCGCGGCGCGGTGTTCGTCAGCGCGACCGGGGTTGCGACGCCGCCGGCTTGCAGATCCTTGACGACCCACTTTTTCGCTTCGAGGCCGTCAGGACGCGAGAGGACGAAGTTCAGCTGCGTGTCGCCGAGGCCTTTGGCCTGCTGGTCGCGCAGCATGGTCGTGACGTTGACCGTTTCGCCGGGGCGATAGACGCCGCGTTCGGTGAACAGAAATGCGTCGATCTGGTCGGGAGACGAGCGGCCATCGACGCCGCGGTCGGTCAGGTCGAACGCCGGGCGGCGCAGGTCGAGGAAGGTGAAGTCGTTGTTGGCGCCGTAGGCCATCACGACGACAGGCTCGTTGCCGCCGGTACCGCGGGTGGAGGCGGCATCGAACATGGCGCGACCATCGCTGCCGGTCGTGACGCGCTTGATTTCTTCATTGTTGCGGCCGACGAGGGCAAGCGACACGCCGGAAACGGGCGTGGCCGAGCGCAGCGAGCGGACGAAGACGTTCAGGCCGTCGCCACCCTTGAACGTGGTGAGTGCGAGGTCGGTGTCGATGACGAACTGAGCGGCCTTCGGCTTCCAGTCGATGTTGTCTTCCGTCGAACCTTGGTCGGCAGCATCGGTCGCCAGGATCATGTAGACGCCGGGCAGTTTCTTATCGACCGCCTTGCGCAGCGGGAACAGCGTGATCGCTTCGTCGTTGCGGCGATTGTTCGGGACGGTGAGCTGACCGTTCCAGACGACCTGACCTTGTTCGTCTTGGATCGTGTTGCGTTCGTAGTCGTAGAACTGACGCTGATCGACGACGCCGGTTTGCAGTTGGGAGAGCAAGCGGTCGCCGACGCGGATTACTTTGACGTCGAGCTTGGCGACGTTGACGGTCGTGATCGGCACGCCGTCGGCATTGTCGCGCGGCAGGACGAGGCCGTTGCCGAAGCGGACGAGCGAGGGCTTGTCGCGCAGTTCCACCGGCAGCGTTTCGGCTTTCGTCAACTTCTCGACGACGCCCTTGTCGCCGGCGAGCGCTGGCAGGCCTTCTTTCAGTTCGAGTTGATAGGTTTGTCCAAACGCGAGGCCTTGGATGCAGAGACGATCTTGCGTGACGCGAAGTGCGAACTTCGCTTCGGGATCGAACTTCAAATAGTCTTCGTACTTCGTGGCGCCGCTGTTATCGAGTTTGCGCGTGAACACGAGGCAGGCTTCAGGTTCGTCGCCGGAGGTTTGCACCTCGAGACGGCGGAACGCGAAGTATGGCGCGGGCTCTTCTGGTGTTGCTGTGACTGGGCCGCCGGTCGTCGATGTTCCGGTTGTGCCAGAATCGACAGTGGTGCTTGAGATCGACGATGAGTCGGCAAACTGCGCCGCGTTTTGTCCATAGTAGCGGGCAGCCATAAGGACTGCCGCCATGAGAGCTATGACGACGCCAGACACGATAAGCACGCGTTGCATAAGTAAAACCCCGGATTACGAGTTCGCCGCCGCAGAGTGCGGCGCGGCACAAGCCTTTGTTAGCACAACATTTTGCCCGTGCGCAGGTTAGTGGCGGCCGTCACTGTGGGTGTTTATAGTGTCGGCATTGGGGCACAAGTTCGAGTTGTTTGCGGCAATTTTTCCCTGGGACTCCGGGCGCCTGCACGCACTGGGGCGAATCCTCGTTGCGTAGCCGCATCGACCGGTTGTTCAAAACCGGGTAGCGTTTGCCTCTCACTATCAGGGTCGATCGGGAACCCCATGATGTTTTGCGTACCGCGTACCGTCGTCATTGCGGCAACAAGTGCCGCCATGATCATCCTGGGCGTTCCAAGCAGCGCGATGGCGGATTCCTGCGCCGATATAAGCGGGGCGCTGCGGCGGACCGGGGGCGCCGGCACGGTCCAGCAGGCGCCTGTCGAAGCGTTTTACAAAGCCGTCGGAAACGGCTGCGCGTGGAACGAGGAAAGCGCGAGAACGCTGACCGAAACGTTGAGCGCGGCCGGCGATCACGGTCTCGACCCCGGCCTCTTCCATAGCGCCGATGCGCGGTTCGCGGCCGGCGGAGATCCGGCGGCGCGCGATGTGCTGTTGACGGACGGGGCGCTGAAATACGCGGCGGCCATGACCCGGGGCCTCTCGGGGGAGCCTTTGCGGGACAAGGACCGGGCCTATTCGCGTTCGCAGAGCGAGTTTGTCGACGGGCTTGCCCTCGCTTTGCAGCGTGGCGACGTCCAGGAATGGCTCGAATCGTTGCGGCCCCGGTCTGAGGAATACCGGCGGTTGATGTCGGCGATGCAGAGCTACCGGGCGATTGAGCAGGCCGGCGGGTTCCCGGTGATGCCGGACGAACTCGCCATGAAAACCAAGCGAAAGTATCGGAACTATGCCGAGCTTCGGCGGCGGCTTGCTATGGAAGGCGACCTTGGCTCGGACAACGGGCTGAACGTCTTTGACGACGAACTGCGGGATGGCGTTGCGAACTTTCAGGAGCGGAACGGGTTGCGCGCCAATGGGGCGGTGACGTGGAAGACGCTGGAGCGGCTGAACATTTCTGCGAGCCAGCGGGTGGCACAGATTGCGCTCAATCTTGAGCGTCTGCGGGCCTCGCAGGGTGAAACGCAGGCGACACGGGTTGAGGTGAACGTGCCGGCCGCGGCCGCGACCCTCTACCGGGAGGGCGTCCCGCAACTCAAGATGAATGTGGTCGTTGGCGCCGTCGGGCATGAGACGCCAACGCTGAACAGCACCATCGATACGATCATCCTCAATCCGACGTGGACGATCCCGCAGTCGATCATCAAGAACGAAATCATGCCGGCGCTGAAGCGCAAGAAGAACTATTTGAAGCGCAATCGCATGTACTGGTCGGGCGATCAGCTGGTTCAGGAGCCCGGCCCTCACAACGCGCTTGGCCGTATCAAGTTCGACTTCCCGAACCGCTACAGCGTCTATTTGCACGATACCCCCTCGCGGCGCGCCTTCACGGATCCGGAGCGGGCGCTCAGTCATGGCTGCGTCCGGCTGGAGCGACCGCTCGACCTGGCGGCCGAGTTGCTGCGCGGCAGCGAGCGCTGGGACAAGGCGAGCCTGCAGGATGCCATCGACGGGGGCAAGACCCGGCGCATCACCCTGACCGAGCCGATGCCGGTCATCATCGTCTACCAGACCGTGTTTGTGGCGGATAACGGGGCGGTCAATTTCCGGCCGGACGTCTATGGGCTGGACACCAAGCTGACCCTGGCCCTGTCGCAACGCGCGGGGTCCATGAGGTCCGAGCCAACACAGTGGTAGACCTTTCGACATAGGGACTACCTCTGGCATCTAGCGCCTGGCGGTTGCTCGTACTATTCATGATTCACAAAATTCGATGTGGGGGCGGCCGGTTCAACGCCGGCGGCAAGAGACGTGCGGCTAGGCCTTTTCCTTACGGGGATGATCCTCCTCGCTGGGTGCACTTCGACGGTCGTTGACAAGAACGACTCGGCGACGGCTGCGCGGCATGATGCTTTCAAGAGCGCAAACGTAAACCTGCCGATGGGCACGCTTGAGGCCGCGGAGTGGACGATCAGCCGGCCGGCTGCCTACGAACTGCTCGCTGCCGGACAGTGGCGCGAGCTGGCGGACCTGGTTCAGCGCAAGGCCATCAACAACGACTTGGCTTGGTACTATCTCGGGCGCTCGGCTGAGGGCCTCGGGTACACCGACCTTGCGCGGACGTACTATCAACGCAGCCTCGAGCGCACGAATTCGGAAAAATACAGCCAGCGCTGCCAAGGCAAAGTGATGAGCATGTGCGACGGGTTCGATTTCCCGGACGTCGCGCAGGCACGTTTGGCGTCGCTTCAAGCGGCAGCGCCTGCCGATCCGGCGGCGCCACCTGTGGCGACGAAAGAGGGTGGCGGCAATGCACTGCTGCGCACCGGGACCGGCTTCACCGTGGACACCAGCGGGTTCGTCGTCACGAACTATCATGTGGTGCAGGCGTGCGGGGCCGTTTCCTATCTGTTGACGAACAGCTCGTCGGTGGATGCGACCGTGGTTGCCAGCGATCCGTCCAACGATCTCGCATTGCTCAAGCTGAAGAAGCCCAGCAAAGCAGTCGCGGTGTTTCAGGACCCCGAGAAGCTGCGTGCCGGCGACGACATCATCGTTTTCGGCTATCCGCTGCTGGGCCAGCTGGCGAGCACGGGGAACCTAACGCGCGGGTCGGTGACTGCCCTTTCGGGCCTGCGCGACGACGCGCGGTACTTTCAGATGTCGGCGCCGATCCAGCTTGGGAACTCCGGCGGGCCGGTCTTGAACGCAGGCGGACGGGTGACCGGGATCGTCACCTACAAACTCAACGCGGCGCGCGAGCTCAAGGCGACCGGCGACATTTCGCAGAACGTGAACTTTGCGCTCAAGTCCTCCGTGTTGCGTGCATTTTTGGACAGCAACGGCGTCAAGTACGCGCGGGCCGAGAACGCGGCGGCGCAAGCGGCGGCGGACGTCGGCGCGGAAGCGGCGAAGTTTACCGGCATCGTCGGCTGCTACAAAAGCTAACTCGTGAGCGCCGGTCGAATCGTGTAACGATTCCAACGCTATGAACGTCGTCATTATCGGTGCGGGTCTTGTCGGGATCACCACGGCCTATGCGCTGCATAAGGTCGGCGTGGGCGTCGTGGTTGTCGAGCGCCGCGAGGGGCCGGGGCTTGAGACGAGTTTCGGCAACGCCGCGCTGCAGCACCCGAGCATGGTCGAGCCGTGGAATTCGCCGGGCGTGGGCTGGGACTTGCTGAAGTGGCTGGGGCGCGACGATGCGCCGATGCTGCTGCATCTGGCCCAAGTGCCGAAGCTCGCCGGTTGGGGTTTGCGCTTCCTTGCGAATTCGCGGCCGGCGCGGTTTGAAGCGAACCTGCTCAAGAACCTGCGGCTGGCGCTGCTTTCGCGGCGCGAGATGACGGCGCTCAGCGAAGACACGCGCGTTGCCTATGCCTGCCGCAAAACGGGGACGCTGGCGCTCGCGCGCTCGGCACAAGCGCTGGCCGCGGCGGAGGCGCATGCGGCCTTCATCGCGCCGCACGGCATTGCGCACCGCAAGCTGTCGCGCGACGAGACGGTGGCGCTCGAGCCCGCGCTCGCGCCCATCGCCTCCGCGATCACGGGGGCGGTCTATTACCCGGAGGACGAGCGCGGCGATCCGCATGCGTTTTCGACGGAGCTCACGAACTGGCTGACCGCGCGCGGCGTGACGTTTCTGTTCGAGACCGACGTGACCGCGTTCAAGACCGACGGCAAACGCGTGCGCGCGATCGACACGGCGGCGGGGCCGATCGAGGCGGATGCGTTCGTGCTGGCGGCGGGCAGCTTGAGCCCCGCGCTCGCCGCGCCGCTCAAGCTCAAACTTCCGGTGAAGCCCGCCAAGGGTTACTCCGCGACGATCAGCGCCAAGGGCAATCCGCATCTGCCCAAGACGCCGGTGTCGGATGCGGCGATGCATGTGGCGGTCGTGCCGATCGGCGACGACCGTTTGCGCGTGGCGGGCACGGCGGAGTTCGCGGGCTTCGACGCGAGCGTGCGCCAAGCGCGGGTCGACAATCTTTTGAAGCTGCTCGGCAAGGTCTATCCGGCGTTCGCCGCGAGCGTCGCCGCCAAAGACTTCTCCGCCTGGGCGGGCTTCCGGCCCATGAGCGCCGACGGCGTGCCCACGATCAGCGCGACGAAGTTCGAGAACCTGTTCCTGAACACCGGCCACGGGCATATCGGCTGGACGACGTGCGCGGGAAGCGCGCGGCTGCTGGCGGATCTGATGCTCAAGCGCGTGCCGGCGGTGGCTGCGGGGGATTACAGTCTTCAGCGTTTCTGAGCGCGGCCGAGGCGATCGGCGACGATCCTTAGGACATGCGGATCGAAGCCGAGGCTGAGGTGGGTCGCGCGCACTTCCACGTGTTCGATGTTGCGATCGTGCGGGTCGATGCAGGCGCGCCAGTCGACGATCCCGTCGGCGCGGCTCCAGATCGCGGTGACGGGGACGCGGATGAGCTGCCGGTTGCGTTCATCGATGCGGCGCTCGAGCGCGTCGAGGTCGGCGCCGAACGCGCTGTAGAGCGCGCCTACGCGGGTGTATTTCGGGCCGCCGACGACGGGCGTGCCCATGGTCACCACGCTCGCCACGATGTTTGGTTCGTCGCGCGCGACCTCGCGGGCGAAGACGCCGCCCAAGCTCCAGCCGACCAGATGCACGGGCCGTCCCGTGCGTTTGGCGAAGGCTGCGACGTTCGCCGCCACTTTCGGGAGCGTCGCTTCGACGTTGCCGCGATTGACGCCCAGGCCCCAGCCGGACACCGTGTAGCCGAGCGCCGCGAGCAATCCGCGCAGCACCAGCGTCGACGCATCGCCGCCGCCGAAACCCGGTAGCGCCATCACCGGCCGCCCTTGTCCGCGCGGCAGGTCGGGGAAGCTGGGGATCGCCGCGATGAGGCGCGGCACGGCGAGCAAACCCAACGTCTCGCCCGCCAGCGTGCGGAGCGGCGGGGGCGTGAGCGGACCACGGACCTTGGGGCGAGTTGTTTGGGGCACTGCGCGGTTGTACGCGGATTCAGCGCCGCCGGTTCACTTTCCCGCGCGGCGTGCGGCGGAATCTTCGGCCGGCGTTCGGATTGACTCGGTCCATTATACAATCTATTGTACAATTCATTGTATAATATGGCGGACGCGGCGCATGTCCTTTCCTGACGATCATCCGTTGAATGGCGCGTTCCTGGCCAACAGGCTCGATCGCTTGGCCGATCTGATCGCCGATCAAGGTGAGGCGTTGTTGCGCGACGCGGGGCTCGACATGCCGTCGCGCACCGTTTCGCTGCTGCTGCTCGTGGGCGACCACCGCAAGCTCTCCGCCGCGGATGCGGCCGCCCTTCTCGGTCTTCCGCATCAACTGGTGACACAGCGGACGGAATTGTTGATCGGCCGCGGCCTCGTCGAACGTAAGGAGGATCCCGCCGACGGAAGGCGCAAGGTTCTGACGCTGAGTGCGAAGGGCAAGGGTCAATATGCCCGTTTGCGGACGCGCCTCACGGAAGCAGCGGAGGCGTTTGGCGCACTGTTCGACGAAATCGGCTGCGATCTGGCGGCGATGGCGGCGAAAGCACAGGCCGCGCTCGAACGCAAGCCGCTGCGCGCGCGGATGAAGCCACCCGCATCGGCCAGCAAACGGGTGCGTGCATGACTGGTACGACGGATCGCCCGGCCGGCGACGCCGGCACGCCGTCCCCCTCCGCGCAGGCGGCCGCTTCCGACCTCATGTTCGTTCTGGGCACGCTGTTCGCGGTCAAGTGGGCCCTGCTTCAGTTCGATCAGCTCTGGACTTACGCGGGACCGATCTCGCTCGTGGCAAGCGTCTTCGTCGCGAGCTGGCGGTTGATGCGAAACCACGAAAGCTGGGCCGATTTGGGCTTAAGAAAACCGGTCAGCCTATCGCGAACGCTCGGCTGGTCGCTCCTTGCGCTCATCGTCACGATAGCCGCGGGCATTGCGATCGAGGCTGCGATAACCGCCGCCGGCGTCGCCGGGAACGAGATCGATCCCAGATTCAGCCAACGCTTCGTCAACCTGCCCGGCAACACGCCGGTGTTCGTCTATTGGGTGGTGGTGTCGTGGGTCGTCGGCGGCTTCGTGGAAGAGATGCTGTTCCGGGGGATGCTGATTTCGAGACTCGAACGGCTGCTGTCCGGCGGCGGCCTCGCGGTGGCGATGGCGGTCATTCTGCAGTCTGCCGTGTTCGGGCAGCAGCATTTCTACTATCAGGGCTGGGCGGGCGCGCTGGCGACCGGCGGCATCGCGCTGGTCTCGGGCGTCTTCTATCTCCTGCTGAAACGCAATCTGTGGGCGCTGATCCTCTCGCACGGCGCGGCCAACACGATCGGCCTGACACTGATCTACGCCGGGATGCAGCCGGCGGGTTGAACAAGATCGAGGGGGACACGTAAGAAATTCGGTGCGCGGGTTAGAGATTGTTACATGTCCCCTGAATTCGAAGGGCTGAATCCGGATGCGACGGTGGAACCGGTGCCAAAGCAGCGCGTTATCTCTCTTTGCGCAACACGGCGCTCGAGAGATTGCGATGACAGCCCCATCAAGCCCATTGAAGATTCTTCTGGTCGAAGACGAGGCGCTTTTGAAGCTCCCGATCGAAGACGCTTTGGCCGCGCGTGGATACGCGTGCGTCTCCACGGGCACCTTGGATGGCGCTTTGGCGATTCTGCGGACCGAACGCATCGCGGCCGCGATACTCGACATCAACATCCAAGGCACCGCCGTCTTTTCGGTGGCGCGCGAGGTTCGCTTAACGGGCGCGCAGTGCGTTTTCACCACCGGCTATACGGACGCCGCGATCCCGCCCGAGTTTGCCGACGCGCCGTACTTTCAGAAACCGTACAACATCGACCATGTCGTCAATGCGATCGCGGCGTGTGCGACGAGAGCGGCCCAGGCTTGACGAGGCCTCACGACGCGAAGCGTTCGCGGAGGTTTCATAAGTGCGGGGTGAGGACGCTCGGCTGGCGCCGCGAGGGACATGATTACCTGTCGCCGTATTTCTCTGTCGCCGTATTTCTGTGTTCCTGAACACTGGCTACGGCCATATCTGCTGAACGACATGCGCGGGCAGCGCGGTTGCTCGCGGATTTGATGCTGGGGCGCACGCTGGCGGTGAAGGCGGGGGATTACAACCTTCAGCGCTTCAGAGCACGCCAAGGATTTGGCGGGCATCAGGGTTGGCCGGACTTGAACGCGGCCATCCAGGGACATACCTACTCCCTTCAACGTTCCAGCCCCGGGAAACAAGCATTTTGGCTAAGCTAGCAGCATGAACGATGCCGTCATTTCAGCCGCAAGCCAACACGCGATTCCAGAAATCGAGCGCGTGGACGTGAGTTCCGAGCGGCTGTCTCGGTTTAGGAACGAGCACGACTATGTTGGCCTCGCGGTCGAGCTCATGGTTGAGGCGGGAAGTTACGTCACAGTTGCAGCAAGCATTCTCGGACCCGACGGCGCCTGGACCCGCGATCAAGCGGCGATCGGCGGCAACATGGTGAGACTCTATAAGCTGCTTTCGGCGATGTTGGATCAAACGGTCGAGCGCCGCCGCGAAACCAGCTTCATTGTTGCACGTCTAGCGTTTGAGACCATCGTGGTGCTGCGGTTTTTACTACAGAAGAACGATCCGGCCCTAATTGATTCTTATGTGAAACACTCGCTTGATCATGAGCGACGCCTGCTCGCGAAGGTGGACAAGCGCATTGAGGCGCGCCACGGAATAGTGCTTCCAATCGAGGATCGGATACGGCGCTCTGTCGATCGATTGTTTAAAAGCTCAGGAGTCGCGCCCGGACAACTCACCACGAAGCGCGAGCAAAACTGGGGTGGAAAGAATCTATTCGAGAAGGCCGCGGCTGTCGGCCTTGGCGAAGCGTATCTGGGAATGTTCGCGGGCGCTTCGCTGAATGTGCATGGTGCGTGGAGCGATCTCTACACCCATCACCTGCAGACGGCCGGCGATGGACGCTTCACTCCTCAACTTGAGTGGAATTGGCCGCGACCGCCGCCGCTCTACGGCGTGGCACTTCTTAGCCTTGATGTCGTTGAAGACTTCGCGCGCTTCATGGATGCGAGTGACATCGCCGACTATCTCACCCCCAAGCTGGACGATCTGCGCGAGCGGCTCATGGATGCCGACCAAGCGCATGAGTCCTACCTAACTGGCAAGTCCTGGCCGCAGATTTGAGAACCCAAAGATGGGGGGGGACGCGTAATAGACGCAGATGCGCGGGCAGCGCGCGGTTGCTCGCGGATCTGATGCTGGGGCGGACGCCGGCTTTGAAGGCGGGACTACAGTCTTTCGCGGTTCTGAGCGGATCAAGCGCGCCCTGACGATCTTTTGTGAAGTTGCTGCCTGCACGCTATCGTGCGCGCGAAGGAGCGGCGCGGATGGCGATTTCTCGGTTTGGGAGCGATAGCGACGCCTATGTCTACTATTGCGTCACCGGCGGCATCTCGTGTTTGCGTTGTCATCTCACGCCTGGCGTATTCGAATTCAAGGCAAGCGATGAGGACGAGATGATCGCGCATCTCGAACAGCATCGCGCTGCCGGTCACGCGGTGCCGAACAAGGCGTTTGTTGCGTTGCGGAACCCACAATAATGATCCGCACCTTTGGCTTCAGCGCTCTTGTTATCGTTCTGCTGCTCGGCTGGCAGGGCTATGGTGTTTGGACGATGACGCGGAGTTGTGCGGCTCAGGCGCGTGCGATCATTGCGGCTGCCGATCCGTTGGACCGTGCGCCTCCGTCAACGGTTGCAGCCGTCATTGAAAAGAACATCCCGCTCGCTCGCATGTTCGACTATCTCGCGACGATCCTGCTTGATCGGCACAAGTGCGGCGGAGGCTCGAATTGGAGCGGGACGGAGTGGCTGATCGATCAGCCGGCGCTCTCTTGGCACCTGCGCGCCACATTTTCGAAGGGCGAGATCCTTGGCCTGTTCGCGAGCACGGCCGATACCGGCAAGGGAAGGATTGGCGTCAATCGCAGCGCACGGCGGATATACAAACGGGACGTGACCGCGTTGAGCGATCAGGATCTCAATTGCCTAGTTTGGCGATCGGTGGGAAAGCCGCTTCACCAACCGGTCGGCTATCCGGCGCCTTCGTTCTGGCTATGCCCTGAGGAGTTCAGCCTACCCCCGGTATACTAGTGGCGCTTGTTGCTTTGGGAACACCAGAAACCACACGGCGAAGGTAACGGCGTCCCTGGCCAATTCTCATGGGGACACCATTACCTGTCGCCGCATTCTAGCTCTGTCATCAAGCGTCACCTTCACCCGCTTTTGAAGTCTGACCTCGCTCGATAGGATTCCGACATTCGGTCGGTGGATTCCCTCGGGCGTGTCGCGCGCGTGCATTGTGTCGAGCACTCGGCCGAAGAGCGCGTTGCATTCGTCGCATACGCAATCGAGCGTGGGCGTCTGATCCGCGAACTTACCGAATGCCTGCACTATGACGTGCTCGCGGCCGCTGAACAACGCATCGTCTGTGATCGGACAATAAATACATGGATGAGCCATGCGCACGCACCTTCATTTCAACCTGTGAATCTGGCGACGGTTTATGGTGTCCCCATGAATACTGGCGAGTGGCACCATCACCTGTCGCTGCCGCTATATTTCGCTATTTCGTCGCGTAGTAGAAGACCTACCCAACCCGTCCGATTTCGAACGTCACGAATACAGCGCCCGAGATTTCGATGAGGCTCGGATCGAGCGGACCACTATCCTCGTTGTCGTCGTTCGTCGGAAGCGCATGATGACCCCGTGCCATTTCATTCTGCACCCGCATGGGGTTCGCATCCTCGATATGAATAACGCGGCCCAGACTGACAGCTGCAGCAGAACAATAGACTTGCGCTTTTTCAATGGCCGCACTGACTGCCATCCTTCGGGCCTTGGCGCGCTCTTCCTTCAACTTTGAGGTCTCGAAAGAAAAACTCTCGATCTCGTTCATCCCAGCACTCACCAATCCCTCGGCGACCTCGTCTGCCCGATCGAGTTCCTTCGAGGATAAGCGAAACGTGATCCGGGCCTCATAGCCAGCGAACCTTGGGACTCCTTGGCCATATTGCACTAGCCTCTTCAAGGCTGCGCGCGACACACCGAACTCTGCGATTTTCAGCCGGCTGAGATAGCTTTGGACATTGCCAGCGGCCCGTTTCGCCTTCGAGAAGGCGTCCGCAGGCTTCTGCTCAACGCACGAAACCGACCCTCGAATCGATACGAGGTCAGGCGGCACGCGGTTGGTTGCTGAGCCGAACACCGTCACACCGAATGCGTTCGTAATCGCCTGCCCTTGCTCGAACATCCAGCATCTCCAAAGCCTTCAGCGCACGATACCCGAGGCTGGTTCGACGACCAAGATGGTTCGGCCGAACTGGATCATCGGAGGGCACGCCGCTCATGCTCATGTGTCCGCCTTCGCTTTCGCTCCGGCGGATGCAGGCGAGGACGCCCGCGGTCCCAGGGAAAGCGCTTCCCCACAAACGCACCGCTTGGCGAACAACGTTTTAAGTCGCGTGCGCAAAATACCGCTGCCGCGTCGGCGCTGTTTTGCACGAATTCTTGGCTCTTGATGTTCTTGATAAGTTCTATTATGTTTCAGGCTTATGCAAACGTAAGTGAGGTTGGGCATGATCGCAGATGACGGCAAGACGGCGGACGGCGCCAGCGTTGCGGCAGGCGCTGCCGCCGGGTCTGCCGCGATGAGGGAGATCGGCGGGTCTTCGTTGGAGGCGTTCAACGCGCTGATCGCGCGGCAGACGATGGCGGCGTTGTATGCGAACCCCGAGAGCGACGAGGATCGACGGGCCAAGGCTGCCGCCGCGCTTGCGGCCTTGGCGAGCGTCGCGCCGCGCAGCGAGCTGGAGGGGATGCTGGCCGCGCAGATGGTCGCTTGCCACAACGCCGCCATGGAATGCTTTCGCCGGGCGGCGCACCCGGCGGCGCCGGAGCCGGCGCGCGCCGAGAATTTGGCGCATGCCGCGCGGCTGTCGCGATCTTACGCCGCGCTCGTCGAGGCGCTCGATCGCCGCCGCGGCGAGGGTCTGCCCAAAACCGTCACTGTCGAGCACCGCGTCATTCGCGGCGATGGCGGCCTCTCCGCAAGCTCCGCGCCACGCATTCCCGCGCCGCACGCCCCGGCCTCGCGCAACGGAAACGGACATGCCCTCAATGGTCACACGGCTGCAGGCGGCACCGCGCTGCCGTAGCCGCTCGAAGCGGACGAAGCTGCCCTGCCGCGCACCGGCCGTTCGCGGCTTTGAGGTCTGCCGCTTTCACGGCGCGCGCGGCGGCGCCCCACACGGCAATCGCAATGCCTGGAAACACGGCACTAGGGGCGCGGCTTGGTCCAGCGAAGCGGCCAACCTGCGCGCGCTCGTCCGCGGGGCGCGTAGGCTCGTGTCGGCTGCTGGCACGCTTTCCGGTCGGGCGGAGTCGCGCTCCACATTGTCATCCCGGACGTTGGCGAAGCCCGCCGCAAGGCGGCGCGGCGTAGCCTACGAGCCGGGACCCAGGGACGACGCGCCCTGTGGCAACGCTGCGACCGGCAACCCTGGGTCCCGGCTCTCGCTCCGCTCCGCTTTGCTCGGCCGGGATGACAGACTGAGTGGGTCAACGAAATCGGGAAACGCTTCACCTAACTCACGGGTACATGGGGTTGTTCGCTCGGAAATGCTCGGAGGACTCCCCTCCCCCCTTGTTGGCCTTGACGCAGATCAACGCGGGACTGCGCCGCCGATGTGCCACATGCACGCCGAGGCCATTCAGGGGAATTGCGCGTATGTCGATCGTCGAAGCATCGTCCGTTCGGGCGCCGTCCGCGCATGCCGCCGCGCTTTCGCGCCGCGACAGGATCGTCGAACATCTCGTGCACTGCGTGCAGACGACCGACGTCTGCGATGCGCCGTTTCAGCATGCGTTCTTCCGCGACGTCTTTCCCGACGATTTGTACGGCGCGATCATGGCGGGCTTGCCGGCGCGCAGCGCGTACCGGCCCTTGAACATCAAGCGCTGGCACAACGACAAAGGCGAGTCCACGCGCGACCAGCTGTTCCTGTCGGAAGGCGAGATCGACCGGATCGAGCCGGCGAAGCAGGAACTCTGGCGCGACATCACCTTAGCGCTCGAAAGCGACGCGCTGCGGCGCGCGATCTTCACGACGTTCCGGCACGACGTGGCGATACGGCTCGGCTGCCGGCCCGAGGAGGTGCTTGCGCAGCCGATGTATCCGAGCGTGTCGCTTGTGCGGGACTTCAAGGATTATCGAATCAAACCGCATCCCGACGGACAACCGCGCGTCGTGACGATGCTGTTCTATCTGCCGCACGACGGGGGGCAATCCGATCTTGGCACGTCGCTCTACAAGAAGCTGCCGCTCGCCTATCGGCTGATCGGGCGTTCGTTCCAGGAGATCAAGCGGTTTGCGTTCCTCAGCAACAGTGCCGGTGCGTTCGCGGTGAACGACTGCGCGGAGCGGCAGAGCTATCACGGGCGCGAACTGCTCGGCGCGGACTGCGGCGTGCGGGACATGATCATGGTGATGTGGCTGTCGGAACGCATGACGTTCGCCGGGCGGCACTACAACGAGACGATGTAGGGGGAGGCGGGGTGGCGCGGCCGCCCGTCTTCGCCTTCGCGCGGCTGCGCCACGCGAAGCCCGTAAGGGCGAAGGGTGGTGGGCGTGACAAGGATCGAACTTGTGACCCCTACGATGTCAACGTAGTGCTCTCCCGCTGAGCTACACGCCCACTTTTCAGCGAACCGCGAGTTGCCTCGCGTTCGGGAGGCGAACCGTATAACGGCGGGGCGGCGTCAAAACAAGGGCGTTCAAGGTGCAGCGGATGCCATCGCCAAGGCCGCCAATTCTTGGCCCGAGTAGGCGAAACTGCGGTGAGGCAGGCAGCCGGGGCGATAGGGGTCCTCGGCGGCAAGTTCGGTTATCCGGTCGGCGAGCGCTTCGATGGCGTCTTTGACCCGGGCATTTGGGACGGCTGCGAATAGGCGGTGCTTTATCGTCGCGTCGTGGACGAGTTCATGAACGAGGATCAGGTCGAGGCAGGATGCGATCGCGCCTTCACTCACATAGATGCGGCCGTCAACGAAGCCGCCGTCGTGGCCTTGCAGATATGGATGCGCGGCGGTCACAAACGCGGCGGTGGGCACTGCGGAGCGGGCATAACCCGCGACGGCGATGCCTTCGCCTTCGAGCAGGCTCTCGACGCGGCGCATCGTGTCACGGATTTGCTCTGGTGAGATGGGCTCTGCTGCTTTCAAGGCGTCGAGCGCCATAAAAGACGACAGTGCGGCTGCGAAAGCCCATGACAAAACGCGCACCATACTGTCCCCCAAGATGGCTCAAGGGGACGGTCGGTGCTTCGCAGTAAAGAAGCTCTTAAGCTACGCGGCGGCCATGAAGCGTTCGACTTCGGTCACGATGTCGCGAAGGTGGAACGGTTTGGAGAGGACCTTGGCGTCTTTCGGCGCGTTGCTTTTCGGGTTCAACGCGACGGCGGCAAAGCCGGTGATGAACATGATCTTCATGCGCGGGGCGACGTCGGCCGCTTTGCGCGCGAGCTCGATGCCGTCCATGACGGGCATGACGATGTCGGTCAAAAGCAGGTCGAAACGGCTGCCGGCCTCAAGGCAATCCAGCGCTTCGTCCCCTTGCGAGAACGAGGCGACCTCGTGGCCTGCTTTCTCGAGTGCGGTCGCCAGGAAGCGGCGCATCGATTCGTCGTCTTCGGCGAGCAATATCTTCGCCATGGTATCCTTCGTGCCCCCAGGTGTTCCGGCGCCCCGCCCGTTTTGCCAAACCAGCGAGTGGATGCGAATCTTAAGGCGGAAAGCCCACAATAGCCAAGGCTTTGCTGCCAAACGGTTATTTTTGCAACCTGCGCCAGGTGTCAGCGGTCTTGATCAAGCTCGGCTTCGATGCTCCACTCAAATCGCTCAAACAAAGGTTAAATCGTGCGGCTAACAGGTGGTGGCGACAAACGGGGGCCCTCTATCGATCCCCCCTTCGAGGTGGTCGCACCCTCCGACCAATCTCTGCCGTTCGTGTTCGCTTCGCCACATTCGGGGCGGGTTTATCCCAAGAGTTTTCTGCAGGCGACCCGGCTGGACGGGACCTCGATCCGGCGGTCTGAGGACAGTTTTGTCGACGAAATCTTCGGGTCGGCCCCGGCTTTGGGGGCGCCGCTTCTGAAAGCGCATTTCCCGCGCGCCTATGTCGATCCTAACCGCGAGGCCTATGAGCTGGATCCGGCGATGTTCGACGGGCCGCTGCCGCCGTTCGTGAATACCCGCAGCCCCAGGGTCGGGGCCGGCCTTGGGACAATTGCGCGCGTGGTGCGGGACGGGGCGGAAATCTATTCGCGCAAGCTCCCCTTCCAGGAAGCGCAGACGCGGGTTGAGAGCTATTACAAGCCGTATCATGCGGCGTTGCGGTCGCTGATCGATGCGACACACAAGAAGTTCAGCTACGCGGTCCTCATCGACTGCCACTCGATGCCGTCGGTCGGCGGCCCGCTCGATCAAGACATCGGCGCGACGCGACCGGACATCGTGCTGGGCGACCGGTTTGGAACGTCGTGCGCGCGGCGGCTCACCGACATGATCGAGCGAGCGCTGGCGATGCAGGGGTTCGCGGTCGTGCGAAACAATCCTTACGCGGGCGGCTTTTCAACTGAACACTATGGGCGCCCTGTACTTGGACTGCATGCGTTGCAGATCGAGATCAATCGCGCGCTTTATATGGACGAAGAGCGGATTGAGCGCACCTCCGGCATCAAGCGCGTGACGCATGCCATGACGACGCTGGTGCGCGCGATGGGTGAGGTGGATTGGCGCTTCCTCAGGTCGGCGTTTCCCTCAAGCCAAGCCGCTCAATGAGCCTGGTTGTTCGCGACGCAACAGCGGCCGATATGGCGCCGCTTCAAGCGATCTATGCGCATCACGTCCTTCATGGGCTGGGTACTTTCGATGAGACGCCGCCGGCGGTCGCCGACATTGAAGCGAAATGGCACGCTTCGTTGGCGCACGGGCTGGCGTGGCTGGTTGCAGCAGAGGCCGATGGAGCCGTTGCGGGCTATGCCTGCGCTTCGTTGTTCCGGCCGCGGCCCGGGTATCGCTACACGGTCGAGGATTCGGTCTATATCCGCGACGACTGCCGCGGGCGCGGCGTGGGGTCGGCGTTGCTTCCGGTGTTGGTCGCTCGCTGCGAGGCGATTGGCGTGCGCCAATTGGTGGCCGTCATCGGGGACTCGGGCAACGCGGCCTCGATCGGGCTGCATCGCAAGGCGGGGTTCGTTCACGCGGGCACGGTCAGGGGCGCCGGGTTCAAGTTCGGCCGGTGGGTCGACATCGTCTTCATGCAGCGGGCGCTGAATGGCGGCGACGGCTCCATGCCGGACCCACAGGCAGGTTGGCGCGCTTAAGAAAAATGGGCCGCGAGGCGGGTGCCAAGCGGCCCAAGTTAAGGGAGGAAACGCCCAGGAAATGGGCTGCGGAGCAAGGCTTGCGCCCTACTGCGCTGCACAAATATGAGCGTGCTGCTGGAATAAATCAAGTGTTAAACGTTCACTCGCGGTGACAGATTGTTACTTAACTAGCTGATTTTCTTGTGAATTGCTGAGTTCCCTGTGACACTCAGCAGTCGCTTTTTTATCAGGCGATCGTTGCTGCGTTGCAGCGTAGCCCGCCCGACCCTAGGGGAAAACGGCGGGTGATCGGTTGATGGTGCAGAACGAAGACTGCACAGTGGCGGCCCGGACCTTGGCCGTCCCTTGACGTTGCGACACCAGCTAGACGCCCCATGCGCATCCTGATCACGACAGACGCCTGGGCGCCGCAAGTCAACGGCGTCGTCCGAACGCTCGAGACGCTCGGGCATGAACTCACGCGGCTCGGCCATGAGGTGAGGTTCGTCACGCCCGATGGCTTCCGCACCATCCCGATGCCGACATATCCGGAGATCAGGCTTGCGCTTTTCGCCCGGCGCGCTGTCGGGCGGGTGATCGACGCGTTCAAGCCCGACGCGATCCACATCGCGACCGAAGGGCCGCTGGGGCTCGCGACGCGGCGGAACTGCATGCGGCGCGGCTTTTCCTTCACGACGTCGTTCCACACGCGCTTTCCCGAGTACATCCACGCGCGCTTCGGCGTGCCGCCGTCTTTGCCCTACGCCGGCTTGAGGTGGTTCCATGGGCCGGCTACGGCGGTCATGGTGGCCACACGCACGCTGGAGCGCGACTTGGCGGCGCGCGGGTTCAAGAATTTGCGCCTTTGGTCGCGGGGCGTGGACACGGATCGCTTCAAGCCGGGCCCTAAAGATTGGCTTGATCTACCAAGGCCCCTGTTTCTCTACGTCGGGCGCGTTGCGATCGAAAAGAGCGTCGAGGATTTTCTTCGGTTGGACTTGCCGGGCTCGAAGCTTGTGGTCGGCGACGGACCGCAGCTCGCGGAGCTACGCGAACGCTACCCTGCGGTTCGGTTTACAGGCCCCAAGTTCGGCGCCGAACTCGCGCGGTACTATGCGGCCGGCGATGTTTTCGTGTTTCCCTCGCGCACCGACACGTTTGGCCTTGTCGTCCTCGAAGCGTTGGCGAGCGGGCTTCCGGTTGCGGCCTATCCGGTGCAGGGGCCCAACGACATCATCGGCAACAACTCCGCGGTTGGGGTGTTGCACGAAAATCTCGAGGTCGCGGCGCGCCATTCGCTGCGACTCAAGTCCGACGCGTGCCGCGCGTTCGCGGCTGAGTTTTCCTGGGAGGCGTGTACCAGGCAGTTCTTGATGAACTTGGCGCAGCCGAAAACAAGCTAACGTGGTCGTGCGTTCCTAACGCATACTACATTCCCTAAATGTGATTTGAGGATGCCATGACCCAAGAGGTAGCTGGTGCGCGCGCTCCCTACTGGCGGCTCTACGTGCCCAAGATCGTGACCGTGCTTCAGGAAGGCTACGACCTTGCGCGCTTCCGGGCCGACGTCGTTGCGGGCCTTACGGTCGCCATTGTCGCGCTACCGCTTTCGATGGCGCTGGCCGTGGCCAGCAACACGACGCCCGACCGCGGGCTCTACACCGCGATCGTTGCCGGGTTCTTGATCTCCGCACTCGGCGGGAGCCGCTTTCAGATCGGCGGGCCGACGGGCGCTTTCGTCGTCGTCGTCTTCAACGTGATCGCGGTGCACGGCTATGACGGTCTCGTCATCGCGACGCTGATGGCGGGCTTCATGCTGATCCTGGCGGGGTTCGCGAAGCTCGGCACATTCGTCAAATACGTGCCGACGCCCGTCGTCACAGGGTTCACGAGCGGGATCGCGCTGATCATCTTCACGAGCCAAGTCGCGGAGGTCCTGGGGCTTCGGCTCGATCACAATCCCGGCGACTTCGTGGAGAAGTGGATCACCTACTCGGCAGCGATCGGCACGTTCGAGCCGGCGACCTTTGCCGTCGCCATGACGTCGCTTGCCATCATCATCGCCTGCCGTCTCTGGCGGCCGCAGTGGCCGATGTTTCTGCTCTCCATCGTGATCGGCGCCGTTTGCGTCTGGGCGCTCAATCTTCCGGCCGCCACGATCGGTTCGCGGTTCGGCGAACTGCCCACCACGCTGCAGATGCCTGTGCTTCCCGAGATCACGTTGGCGCGGGTGCGCGAGCTTCTGCCCTCCGCCTTCACGATCGCCTTTCTGGCAGGCGTCGAGTCGCTGTTGTCGGCGGTCGTCGCCGACGGCATGACCGGCCGGCGGCACCGGTCGAACCTCGAACTCGTCGCGCAGGGCGTGGCCAACGTCGCGTCATCGCTATGCGGCGGGATCCCCGCAACCGGCGCCATCGCGCGCACGGCGACGAACATCCGCGCCGGTGCCTATTCGCCGGTCGCCGGCATCATGCATGCGCTCTTTCTGCTGTTGTTTCTGCTCGCGCTCGCGCCGCTTGCGAGCTTCGTGCCGCTCGCAAGTCTGGGCGCGGTTCTCGTCGTCGTCGCGTGGAACATGGCCGAGATCAAGAACTTCCGGCACTTGATGAAGGCCCCGCCGGCCGATCGCGCCGTGCTTCTGACGACGTTCGTGCTGACGCTGCTTACGGACCTCACGACCGCCATCGAGATCGGTGTCGTTTTGGCGGCTTTGTTCTTCATGCATCGCATGGCGAACGCCGTCGAGATCTCGTCGGCAGCCAAGGTGATCGACGACGATGTCGACGACTTTTCCCGCGAACGCTCCGTTTACGAGCGGCGGACCGATATCCCGAGCGACGTGGAAGTCTTCCGTATCGACGGGCCGTTCTTCTTCGGAGCCGCTGCCCGGCTCGGCGACGTGCTCGAACGGCTGCGCACGCCGCCCAAGGCATTTATCTTGCGCATGGGTAACGTGCCGCTGATCGATGCGTCGGGCGTTGCCGCGCTCGAGAAGTTCATCGACGATGCCGAGCGGCGCGGCACGCTGACAATCCTCTCGAACGTCCAGCCCGATGTGGAAGCCGTAATCAGAGCTCTGGGACTGACGCAGAAGCGCTCCGTCCTGATCGTAAAGAACCTTCAGAAAGCTCTCGCGGCCGTCAAAGCCATGCCGCAATAATCCACAATAACGAGAAGCCTTGGGTCGAAGTCGCAGCACCCGCCCGCAACTTGTTGCCGCCAAACTTCGAAAGTCTTGGCGAAGCGGAGAGGCGGCGCGTATCCGAACAGGCCGTCATCCAGAACAGCATTTTGAACCTCTCAGGCTATCCCTGGGTCCGCGAACGCATGGACGACGGAAAGCTGAAAATTCATGGGATGCGCTTCGATTTCGAGGAAGGCCGATTGACGCGGCTCGACCACGAAAGCGGCGAGTGGGTGGACGTGAGGTAGCGCTCACGCCACCGCGCGGATCTTGGCGCCTGCCAGGGCATTCATCGCGGCCATTCGGGGCTTCCTGACGGAAAGACGAGCCTTTCCCGCCGCCCTTGCGATCACGTCGAAGGCGCGGCTTTTCGCGCGGGTTTCCTGGCTTGCCGGGGGTGGGGGGAGTGGCTATACCCCGCCCCTCGCGCCGTGCGGCGCGGATACAAGAAACCCCAATGAACCTGCGAAACATCGCCATCATCGCCCATGTCGACCATGGGAAGACAACGCTCGTCGATCAGTTGCTGAAGCAAAGCGGAACCTTCCGCGAGAACCAGCAGGTGGCCGAGCGCGCCATGGATTCAAACGAGCTTGAGCGCGAGCGCGGGATCACGATCCTGGCCAAGTGCACGAGCGTCGAGTGGCGGGGGACGCGGATCAACATCATCGACACACCCGGCCACGCCGATTTCGGCGGCGAAGTCGAGCGCATTCTCTCGATGGTGGACGGCGTGGTGCTGCTGGTCGACGCGGCGGAAGGGGCGATGCCGCAGACGAAGTTCGTGACGTCGAAAGCGCTGAAGCTCGGCCTAAAGCCTATCGTCGTCGTCAACAAGATCGACCGGCAAGATGCGCGGGCCGACGAAGTGCACTCGGACGTGTTCGACCTCTTCGCTGCGCTGGATGCAACCGACGAGCAGCTCGACTTTCCGATGCTCTATGCGAGCGGACGGTCGGGTTGGGCGGTGCGCGATCTCGAGAAGGACGAGCGCAAAGATCTGACGCCGCTGTTCGAGACGATTGTGGCTCATGTGCCGGCGCCCGCCATCGCGGCGAAGGGCACGCCTGACCAGCCGTTTTCGATGCTGGTGCGCGTGATGCAGGCCGATCCTTATCTCGGGCGCATTCTGACCGGGCGGATCGAGTCCGGCATCGTGCAGGCGAACCGGCCCATCAAGGCATTGTCGCGCGACGGCACACTTGTCGAGCGCGGGCGGATCACGAAAGTGCTGGCTTTCCGCGGGCTTCAGCGCGTGCCGGTCGACGAAGCGGCCGCCGGCGACATCGTGGCGATCGCGGGTCTGGTCGAGTCAACGGTTGCCGATACGCTCTGCGATCCGGACGTCACTGCCCCGATCCCAGCGAACCCGATCGATCCGCCAACGATTGCGATCACGCTTGGCATCAACGATTCCCCCTATGCGGGCCGCGAGGGCCAAAAGGTTCAGAGCCGCGTTATCCGCGAGCGGCTGTTCCGCGAGGCGGAGAGCAACGTCACGATCAAGGTGAAGGAAACCGAGAACGCCGACGCCTACGAAGTGGCGGGGCGCGGCGAGCTGCAGTTGGGCGTTCTCATCGAAACGATGCGGCGCGAGGGATTCGAGCTTTCGATTTCGCGACCGCGCGTGCTGTTCCGTAACGGACCAAACGGTGAGCGGCTCGAGCCGATCGAGGAAATCACCATCGACGTTGACGACGCCTATACCGGTGTCGTGATCGAGCAGATGTCTTCGCGCAAAGGCGAGATGACGGATATGCGACCGTCGGGCGGCGGCAAGACGCGCCTGACGTTCCTTGCGCCGTCGCGGGGCTTGATCGGGTATCACGGCCAATTCCTGACCGACACGCGCGGTACGGGCATTATGAACCGGGTGTTCCACGATTTCGGTCCGCACCGCGGCACGATCGAGGGACGGCGCGTGGGCGTGCTGATCGCCGATCGCGAAGGCGAGGCGCAGACCTATGCGCTTTGGTACCTGGAAGAGCGCGGCTTCATGTTCATCGAGGCCGGTACCAAGGTCTATCAGGGCATGATCATCGGCGAGCACAGCCGGGACAACGACCTGGACGTCAACGCTTTGAAGGCCAAGCAGCTCACCAACTTCCGGGCGGCAGGCAAGGACGAGGCGGTTCGGTTAACGCCGCCCAAGCTGCTCACGCTCGAGCAGGCGATTGCCTATATTGGCGACGACGAACTGGTCGAGGTCACTCCAAAGTCGATCCGTCTGCGCAAACGCTGGCTCGATCCAAACGATCGGAAGAAGTACGCGAAGGCGAGTGCTTCCGACACGTAGCGCTCCCTTTTTGCAACACTGTGTGGAATTTGCACGACTCAGCGTCATTTTCATTCATCCACAGTCTTAGTTTTTCCCTGCAACTTATTGCTTTTCTTGCAACTTCCGGACACGGTAGTGCCTGAAACTGATAGCCAACTTTTGGTTGCACGATCCGTGATTAGCCTTAGAGTTGGGTAGTTCATAACCGGCACAACCGGTTATCGCGAAGCATTGGGGGAAGGCTCGTGAAGAACCCTGTAGATTTGCATATTGGTCAGCGCGTGCGTCATCGCCGCTGGCTTTTGGGAATGACTCAACAGCAGTTGGCGCAGGCCGTCGGGATCCGCTTCCAGCAGATCCAGAAGTATGAAAGCGGTGCCAACCGCATTTCTGCGTCCAGGCTCTGGGACTTGGCGCGCGCGCTCGAAATGCCGGTGTCGTTCTTCTTCGAAGGGCTGGCCGGTGACAAAGACGCGGCCACCAGCGCCGATGACGGCTTGTTGCAGAACAAAGAGACGATGGATTTGGTGCGCGCCTATTACGGGCTCGACGAGGGGCCCCGGCGCCGCTTGCTTGAGCTTGCGAAGGCGTTGAGCGGCGCCGAACCAGCGACGGCGCGGATCTAATTGACATCAGGTGATGCGGTCCGCGAGTGTCTCGCGATGACCGCACGCCTGACCGCCGAACAGCTGAACGAGTTTGCGCGATTTGCGGAGGAGCTTGCCGACCTATCGGGACAAGCAATCCTTCCGCATTTTCGCGAGCGCATTGCCGTCGACAACAAGCTTGGCGATGCGGGCTTCGATCCGGTGACAGAAGCGGACCGCGCGGGCGAGCACGTCATTCGAGCGCGCGTAAAAGCGCGCTACCCCTCGCACGGTGTTATGGGCGAGGAGCACGGGCACGAGCTTGGGAGCAGCGGACTTACGTGGGTTGTGGACCCGATCGACGGCACACGGGCATTTGTCTGCGGGATGCCGCAGTGGGGTACGCTGATCGCGCTGAACGACGGCACGCGGCCGGTTGTCGGGGTGCTGGATCAACCTTATACGCGCGAGCGCTGGGTTGCTGCGGGCGGGCGGACGCGGTTTCGCGATGCGCGCGGACGGGCGAGTGACTTGCAGACGCGGCCATGTGTTTCGCTGAAGGATGCTGTGCTGACGACCACGTCGCCTGTCGGTTACTTCGACGAGGAAGAGCAACGCTTGTTCTGGGCGCTGTCACGGCAGGCGAAGCTGACGCGGTTCGGCGGGGACTGCTATGCCTATGGGTTACTGGCGATGGGGCTTGTTGACGTGATCGTCGAAGCCGCGCTTAAGCCCTGGGATATCCAGGCGTTGATCCCGATTGTCGAGGGCGCAGGTGGCGTCGTTACCACGTGGAAGGGTGCGCCTGCGTATGACGGGGGACAGGTTGTCGCTTGCGGCGACCCGGCGGTTCACGCGGCGGTCATCGATGCCTTGGGAGCTGCGGCGCGCTGAGTTGCGGAGACGCCCAAAAAAGGATCGAAACATGCCCAGAACGCGAGGCGGATTTCGTCGCGCTCCATCATGATTTCGTGCTCGGCTTTCAGCATCACGTACATGCCGCGCTTGATGCGCGTTATCAACGTCAGGTCGGCACCGGGAACGACGAGTTGGTCGTGCGCCGCACCGATCAAGAGCACGGGCGTTTCGATGCCTTGCGCAAACTCTTCGCTCGCAACCAGTTCCATCGACCGGTAGGCCGCTTCGAGCCAGCCAAATGTGGGAGCGCCGAGCGCCAGGCGCGGCTCAGCCTTAAGGCAGGTCATGAAGCGCTGAAAGCGCTTCTCGTCGCTGGTGACGCCGTTTGTTTCGAAAGTTTGCGCGTGCGGGTCTTGTTTGGCGCCCCCGAAAACGAACGAATTGTGCTGACCGGCGGCGGTCGAGCAGGTCGCCATCGCGCGGGCAAACCACTGCGGGTAGGGCGCCGTCTTTACCGCGAGCATCGGGGCGGTGAGGACCGCGCGGTCGAATTCATGCGGGTAATCGTGCAGATAGCGCAGCAGAACGTTGCCACCCATCGAATGGGCGAGGCCGTAGTAGGGCTTCGTGCCGTGTTCTTGCACGATGCGCGTCATCACGGCGTGGAGGTCGGCGTCGAACTCGGAAAAGTCGCGGACGTGGCCTTTTGTGGCTTCGGGCAGCGCGCGGGTCGAGAGCCCCTGCCCGCGCCAGTCGAACGTCACGACGGACAGGCCGCGCGCGAGGAGCTCGCTTACGACCTCGAAGTATTTTTCGATGAACTCGGTCCGGCCGCCGATCAGAACGACGGTACCGTGCGTGTCATGGGCGGGCAGGATCCAGCGTGCGGTCCTCAGCCTTACCCCGTCACCGAGCGTTATCCACTCCACGATCACGCCGGGCGGTGCCGGAAAGCCCGGCACCGACACCAGATCGGGAACTGGCCCGTCTTGGGCCATACGTGGATTAGCCGGCGGCCTTGGCGAGGATCGGTCCCAGCTTCATCGCGACCGACATGTCGCCCGCGACCTTGAGCTTGCCTTGCATGAAGGCTGTCGTGCCGTCGAGTTCGCGCGAGACCATTTTCTTGAACGTGTCGAGCGAGACGGTGATCGTGCAGTCGGCCGGCTTGTTTTCCGTCGAGACCGTGTTCGGGGTCGACTTGCCGTCGATGTAGATATTGCCTTGGCCTTCAAAGTCGAACTTCAAGGTTGAGTTCAGACCCGAGTTGCCGCCACCGATCGCTTTGCGCATGCCATCGGCGATTTGTTCGATTTCGCTCATTCGTATGTTCCTCTTTCAGGAGTTTCAGGACGTTCAACAGATAGTGACGGGCACGGCGCCCGTCAAAGCGCCCAACCCCATCGGCGGGCGGGGTTATAGCAGGGGCGCCCAGGGCTGCACCAGGGGCGGCCAAGGTAGGGTGCCGTAGGGGTGCAAGGCTCATCGAGCGAGGCCATCCGCCGCCGCCAAAAGCAAAGCGGGCCCGCAAGGGGCCCGCTCAACGTCTTTGATCTTCGATCGGCGACGTTAGTTGATGCCGACCGTCAGGTTGACTTGGACGGCGTGGTTTTCGTTGTCCAAATTCGCACCGCCAAAATACGTGAATTCCGGCCCATTAAAGTAGCGATAGCCCAGGCCAACGTCGACGTCCGGTGCGACTTCATAGTTGAAGCCGGCGCCGAGCTGCCATGTGAAGCCAGAGTTATCCCCGCTTGCGCTAAAGTCGAAGCTAGGCGTCACCGGACCTGTTGAGGTGAAGGTCTGGATGAAGGCGCCCTCGGACTGTGTCCGGCCCCAGCCCAAGCCGCCGCCAATGTAGGGGCGCACCTTGCTGCCGATATCCACATCGTACCAAACGTTCGCGAGAATCGCGAAGGTCGACAGATTGGAGTCGTGGAAGCCGCCGGTGCTACCCGAGCTCGTCGTCCACAAGCCGCCGGCATCGTTCCGCCGGTAAGAAACCTCCACCTCGGCGCGGAGACCCTTTGCCCAGTTGTCGAGTTTGGTGCCGATTGCCGCGCCGATGACAAAGCCGGTGTCCCCATCGATGGAGATCGACGACGTGCTGTAATACGTTGCTGCGGCCGCAGCATCACTGATGAAGTTCGCGCCGCCGAAGACGCTCACGTACATATCGCTTGCGGCGTTCGCCTGTTGCGCTCCCGCCAGCACCGCTAGCGCCGATGACGCCAGCAAAATCCGTTTCATTCGCATGCATGCCTCCTACAATTCGTTTGAGTTCCAAGCTGCAGACTTGGGCTTTTTTGGGTGCAAAGCGGCCCCGCCTTTGGCGAAGCCGCTTTGTTGACTTGCTAGTCGAGAGCTTCGCCGGCCTCGTAGACCCAGCGATTGAAAGCCGGAAGCGACGCGGATGCACCAGCGCGGTCAGCGTTCATGAGATCCTTCGCCCCGAAATGGAAGCGAACGCCCACGTTCACCGCATGGTTCTGGAGTTCCTGGTTGTCAATTTCGTTCTCACTGTTCATGCCGCGATACTCGACGTACAGCGAAGCAGGAACCGCAGGTGAGAACAGATATTCAATGCCGGCATTCCAGTCCCACAAGCTCGCGTCGTCATCGTCTTGTTGGCCGTCTGCATAGCTCACGCCCGCGCCAAGCTTCAGCCGGGGGCTGGCATAGTAAGCGACGCCCAACTGGGCAAACCCGGCATTGTTGAAGGCATCGACGTCCGAGCCGGCGTCGTTGTCGCCGCTCGAATCTAGATAGCCAAGCGCCCCAAGCAACGTCCACGAACCACAGTACCATTGCCCTTCGATGCCACCGGCAAAGAAGGAGACCGTGTTTTCGTCAATCCCTGATGCGCGGCCCGTCGCGGCGAACACGCCCAACAGTCCTTGATCGTCACGGTAGTTGATGTGCGCGCCGACTCCCAGGCCGGTGCCGTAGTTGTTGTCATCACCCTCGTTGGCATAGGCCGCGTCGGCAAATGCGTCGAGCTGCAAGTTCACGGTCTGCGAGTACGGAATGTTCACCTTGCCGCCGATGAAGAGGTTTGCAAAATCCTCATCTTGGTCCTCGGCATCATCAACGTTTTGCCAGGTGAAGCCCGTGCCGATGTTCACGGTGCCCATTGCGCCCGCGAGTGCATTTGCAGAACCAAACGCCAGCACCACGAGCGATGCGGCGGTAACGCCAATCTTGTTCAACTTCATAGTCCCTCCTGAATATCGCCGTGGTGCGGGCAAAATCCGCACCGTCGTCACCCTCAGAAGGACACCCCGCGTGGTTAATAAGGCCTTACCGACCTTGATGTTTTTGGTTAACCAGTTGCGCGAATATAGGGAAATTGGGTTCTGGGTACACAGTGCAAAGAGCACGCAAGCGCATTCAAGCGCTCCAGCGTGTTCTTTGAGTCACATGGTTCCGCGGCTTACGAGACGCTGCGTTAGATTTTTGCGCCCGCTTGTTCCATCGCTTCGCGCAGAGGGCCCAAGTGCTTTTCGTAGTTCTTCCAGCGGCCGGCTGAGCGCTTGTAAACGGGTTGGCGGACCTGCCAGACGCTGGCTGTGAGCACCGTGCGTTTTACGTCCTGCGGCTTGAGGCAGGCGTCGTCCCAGGGCAAGCCCACGAAATCGATCAGCTGGCGGGTCACTTCTTCCTGATTCTCGACCAGGTTCTCGTAGTCGATTTCGAGCATCCTGGCCCCCAAGACTTCGCGCCAGTGCTGCATCAGGTGCAGGTAGTGGGCGTAGTGGTGGCCAAGATCCGATAGATTGCGCGCGTAAGAATGCGCGTCGTTGAAGTTCTGCTGCAGTATGGACACGCAGGTGTCGAACGGATTGCGGCGCGTATGGATGATGCGCGCCTTCGGAAAGAGCAGCGCAATCAAACCCACAGCTTGGAAGTTGTGGGGCATCTTGTCGGTGACCCGCGTGGCGCTTGCGTTCTTCGCGCGCACGTCGATCGTGTCGAGATAGCGCTGCGCCAGAACTTCGGCGCCGACCCACGTCAGTTGGCGCGCGTTTTTTTGGAGGCCGTCGTCGCGGAAGACGAGGGTCGCCATTTCGCGTTCGCATTTCTTGATCGTTTCGAGCTCGCCCGCGGGGTGGACCAACGGGTGGGCGCCGATGATCGTCTCGGTCAGGGTGGTACCCGAGCGCGGCATGCCGACGATGAAGACGGGGCGCTCGCTGTCAAGGCCGAAGCCGCTGCGCTCCTCGAAGAACTTGCGGGTGTAGGTTTGCCTTAGGTCGGCATAGGCTTGTTCGAGCGCTTTGCGGTCATACGTCCCACCAGCTGCCTTGTTCGCGAGATCGTAGTAGCGGAACGCCTCGTCATAGCGACCGGTATCGTCGTACATTTTCGCGGCGGCGAAGTAGAGGCCGCGCAACTCCTTTGCGTTCGTGTCCTTGCCCGCGATCAACTTCTCGACCTGCTCGATGATCGGGTCGCCAGCCTTGAACTTGCGCGCGTTCGAGAGGTTCACGTAACCGGTAGAAACCGTCGGTGCTGCCGCGATCAACGATTCGGCCACCTCTTCAGCCTCCTTCGTCCGGCCGAGACTGAGGAGCGCGCGACTGACGCCGGATTTTGCGGGCTGGCTGTCGGGCTTCAGCTTCTGCAAGCGGGCGAAGCACTTCAGCGCGCGGTCGCCCTGCCCGGCTTGGTTCAACGTGCGGCCGAGGTTCAACCAGGAATCAGCCATGTCCGGCTTGATCGCAAGCGCACGCTCAAGGACGCCGATCGCCTCTTCGAAGCGCCGCACCAGCGAGAGCGCGTTGCCGTAGTTGTTGAGGACGACCGGATCCTTGGGACGCGCGGCGACGGCCTGCTCCAAGAGACCAAACGCGGCGTCGTGGTTGCCCGCCTCCATCGCTAGCACGCCCAGGAGATTGAGCGCATCGGGCTGGTTCGGCACTTTGGCGAGGACGGAACGATAGACCTTCTCGGCCTCTTCGCCTCGGCCCGCTTTGTGGTGCTCGATTCCGATTTCAAGCTGCTTTTGTAGCTCGAACGGATTGACCGGATAGTTCCAGCCGGTGGCGCCGCCCTTGTTCATGGGTTGACCCAGACCGGGGAGACGCGGGGCTTGCGGATTGGACATGGAACACTCTCACCATTGGCCCGCTTGGGGGCTCAGAATCGTTCGCATTAACGCTAGCACGGACGGCCGCTGGCGGGCTTGAACGAGCTTTGGACTATCCCCATGTCAGCTTGGCTCAGGCGGATGCCCGGACGGGGTTCGCGGATGGGCATTGCACCGGAAACCGGCCGTTTTGGCGGATTTCCTTGGATCATCGCTTTGAAAGGATGACAAAAATGCGTTTCGATTTCAGCCCGCTTTATCGCTCGACCGTGGGGTTCGACCGGCTCGCCAATTTGCTTGAGACGGTCAATCAGCTGGAACCCGCTGCGGCGGCTTATCCCCCCTACAACATCGAACAGGTGGCCGAGAACGACTATCGGATCTCGATGGCGGTCGCCGGGTTCGCGGACCGGGATCTGTCGGTCGAGGTGAAGGAAGGCGTTCTAACAATTACCGGCAAGCGCGTTGGCGAAGAGCCGAAGACGCACTTCCTCTATCAGGGGATTGCCGGGCGCGCTTTCGAGCGGCGCTTTCAGCTGGCCGACCACATGGAAGTCAGAGGGGCACGGCTTGAACATGGGCTTCTGCACGTGGACATCGCGCGCGTGATCCCTGAGGAGAAGAAGGCCCGCAGGATCGCGATCAGCTCGACGAAGAGCGAGCCTAAGATTGTCGATGCGACGGTCGCGAACGCAGCGTAAGCCATCGCCTACGAGTTGCGGACGGCGCCGGGACGCGAGTCACGGCGCCGTTTGCTCTTCTGCTTGCGGGGTTTCAACTTCCTGCGGCGCCGCTACGGGCTCGGGCGGTTGCAGATTGAGTGTTACTTCAACGACGCCAGGTTCGGGCGAGCCTGTGCGTTCGAAGCCGAGCTTGGCGCACATCGAGAGCATGCGGCTGTTCTCTGCGAGGACGTCGCCGAAGATTTGCTTTGCGCCGATGCTGCGGGCGTAGGCGATAATTTCGTTCATCATGCGCCAGCCCAGCCCGGAACCGGCGCGGTCGCTTCTAACCATGATCGCGTACTCGCCACGGGTGCGGTCGGGGTCGAGGGCCAAGCGAACGACGCCGATGCCTTCGGGGCGTTCCGCGGATTCGTCGATGACCGCAAAGGCCATCTCCCGGTCGTAGTCGATTTGCGTGAGCCGCTTGGCGAGCACATCGGGCAGTCGCTGGAGCGTCGAGAAAAAGCGCATACGGACGTCTTCGGGATCGCTTGAGGCGATCGTCTCTTGGAGGGCGCCTGCGTCTTCCGGTTTGATGGGGCGCATCAGGTAGGTTTTGCCGTGCCGGTCCGTGATCTCGCGTGCGAGTTCGCTGGGGTACGGCTTGATCGCGAAGCGTTCGGTGCCGGGACGAGGTTCCTTCGCGACACGGATGCGAGCATCGAGGGCGAGCACCCCTTGGTCGCTCGCCCAGAGCGGGTTGATGTCGAGTTCCTTCACCTCGGGCAGGTCGATCGCAATCTCTTGCAGAGCCAAGATCACTTTGACGATTGCGTTCATGTCGGACGGCGGGCGGTCGCGGTAGCCTTTGAGCAGGCGCGCAACGCGGGTGCGGCCGATCAGGTCGCGGGCGAGAATTGCGTTGAGGGGCGGGAGCGCGAGGGCCTGGTCGTTCACGACCTCAACGGCCGTGCCGCCTTGGCCGAACAGGACGACCGGGCCGAACAGCGGGTCTTCGGATAGCCCGACAATCAGCTCGTGCACGCCGGCGCGCGAGGCCATCGGCTGCACGATGAAGCCGTCGATATGCGCGTCGGGCTGCGCTTCGGCGATCCGCAGCAGCATCGTCGAGGCGGCGCGCGCGACCGAGGGACCGTCCTTCAGGTTGAGAGCGACGGCGCCGACATCGGATTTGTGGACGATGTCGGTCGAGAGGATTTTCAGCGCGACCGGGAAACCCATTGCGACGGCCGTGCGGTGTGCTTCCTCGGGCGTCTTGGCAACGCGCATTTCGACGGTTGGGATGCGATAGGCTTGCAGGATGCCATTCGCCTCTACGGTCGAAAGCCACTCGCGGCCTTCGGCGAGAGCGCGGTCAATCGGCTCGCGGATCGTCTTGAGATCGCGCGACACTTCCCCCGCCGATGCAGGCGGAATCTGCATCAGCATCTCTTGGGCTTTGGCGCGACGGACGAGCTGCATCATTGCTGTGACGGCTTGCTCGGGCGTGTCGAAGACGGGCAGACCGGCTTCGTCGAGCCGCTTGCGGGCGTCGGCAACCGCTGCCTCGCCAAGCCAGGCGGTGAAGATCGGCGTCGGGTTTCCGTTTTTGCGCGCCGCACGCGCGAGGGTGGCGACGACTTCCGCTGACGCGGTTGGATCGGCAACGGCAACGGGGCAGTTCAGCACAAGTATGGCGTCGGCGTTCGCGTCGCCCAGGAGTATCTCCAATGCGGTGCGATATCGCTCGGGACCTGCGTCGCCGATGATGTCGATGGGGTTGCCTTTACTCCAGCTCACGGGCAGCACACGGTTGAGCGCTTCGATCGTGCTCGGCGAAAGCGCTGCCAGCGTGCCGCCTTCGTCGATCAGATGATCGGTCGCAAGCACCCCTGCCCCGCCGCCATTTGTCAGGATCGCGATGCGATCGCCAACGATGCGCTGATTGCTTTGCAGCGCTTCAAGCGCGCCGAACAGACCGTCGATCGTCAGCACGCGCAAGAGGCCGGCGCGCCTGAATGCCGCGTCGGCCACCGCGTCCGAGCCGGTAAGCGCGCCGGTGTGGGAGCGCGCAGCGCGCGCGCCTTCGGCGTGGCGGCCGGATTTCACGACGATCACAGGTTTGACACGCGCGCAGCGGCGGGCAGCCGACATGAACTTGCGGGCGCTTGTGATGCTTTCGACGTAGAGCAAGACGGCGTCCGTGCCGGGCTCGGCGGCGAGGTAGTCCAGCATGTCACCGAAATCGACATCGCTCATGCCGCCAAGCGAGACGAGGTGCGAGAAGCCCAGGCCGCGCGCGGAGGCCCAGTCGAGGACCGTTGTCAGCATCGCGCCGGATTGCGTCACAAACGCTGTGCGGCCGGTCGGGGCCATGCGGTGGGCGAAGCTGGCGTTGAGCTTTGCGTTCGGGGCGAGGATCCCGATGCAGTTCGGGCCGATGAGGCGCAGCGTGTGGGGTTGCGCCGCTTCGAGCATCCGTTGCTGTAGCGCGCGGCCATCGTCGCCCATTTCGGCGAAGCCCGCCGTGAGAACGATGGCAGCCTTTGTGCCGCGGGCACCGAGTTCGGCGATGATATCCGGGATGGGCGCCGGCGGGGTCGCGATGATCGCGAGGTCGGGGGCTTCACTGAGCGCTGCGATACTCTCGTGAACCGGGTGGCCGTGCAGTTCGCCACCGTGAGGGTTAACCAACGCGATCGTGCCGTCGAAGCCCGCGCCCAAAAGATTGCGCGCGACCACGTCACCGACCGAGTTCGGCGTTCGGCTGGCACCGATCAAGGCAATGCTTCTCGGCGCGAACAGGGCACGCAGATTACGGACTGACATTTTCACCACCCACCAAAGCGTGGCTCTAATCACGGGCGGGCGGGGAACACAACGCGGCCGTCGAACGGTTGTTTGGATAAAGGCCTGCTGAAAGCGGCGATTGCCGGCACGGCCTTGGTGCGCGTAAGCAGTGCGTGACGCCTTTGTATCGTTCAGAAGTTGAGTGAGTTTATGCACAGCCACTGTGGGTGATAGTGGACGCAGCGACTTGCATTTTTTCCACTCCCTGTTGAGAAAGTGATTCTCAAGCGTGTATCGCTCCTGTAGTGTCCGGCGCGTGTGGGGTGGTTGCGTTTTTGGGGGCAACGGTTCCTACAGTTGGGGGAGCCGTCGCTTGTAATGCTGTTCGGGGCAGCTCCAGTATGATGAATTGGCCGCGTACATTTAATCGGCGTCCCGCGCTTGCGCGGCGTCAGGCCGCGTTCGACCCTTCGGCGTCGATCGAAGAGCTTCGTGAGCACATCAAACAATTTTGGGCGGGCTTTGGTCCGCTGCAGCCGGGTGTCGATGTTCAGCCGGTGTTGATCAGCGCCATTCGCGGCGAGTGGGTCGTGCCGGAGTCGGCGACCGGACGGCGTGTGATTTTGTATTTCCATGGCGGCGGCTTCATCGCCGGATCGCCGGAAACGCATCGGCCGTTGATCTCGCGCTTGGCGCATGCCGCGAGTGCGCGAGCGCTGGTGCCGCAATACCGCTTGGCGCCGGAGTTTCCGTATCCGGCGGCGCTGCGCGATGCGGCGGATTCCTATCGCTGGCTTTTGACGCAAGGGATTACACCGCAGAACATCATCTTTGCGGGTGACGGTTCGGGCGGCGGGTTGGTGTTTGCGACTCTGCTTGCTTTGCGCAATGCGGGGTTACCATTGCCTGCGGGCGCGCTTTGCTTCTCGCCGTGGGCCGATATGACGCTCTCGGGTTGGTCGATGCTCAAGAACAAAGCGTCGGACGATGCGTTGAGCTGGGAATTACTCGCGACATGCTCCCGGCACTACCTCAAGGGCGCCTCGCCGGCGGAGCCGTTTGCTTCGCCGCTTTATGGCGACTTCCGCGGTATGCCGCCGATGATGATCCATGCGGGAAGTCTTGAAGTTCTGAAGGACGACGCGAGCCGGTTGGGCGAGCGAGCGGCGGCGGCGAACATCAACGTGAACGTTGAGGTTTATGACGGCATGCCGCATCTGTTTCAGGGCTTGCCCGAGCTGCCGGAAGCGAAGGTGTCGCTTACGCGGGCAGCCTCGTTCATCAAGCAGCGGACGCCGGAAGTGGCAATGAAGCGCGCGGCGCAATAGGCCTAGCGCTTCGCTTTCTTTTTGACCGCAGGTTTTGCCGCCTTTGGCTTTGGTCCGGGGCGTTGGCGCGCGAGTGTGCGGCCGAGCTTCTTTTCCAGAGACTTGATGAAGGCCGGCGAGCCGAGTGGGCGTCCGGTATGCTCGCAGGCGGCAATCGTTTTCAGATCCGCGGGGGCGATCGGCTTGGCGAGTTCCGTTTTCCACACGCTCGCGCTGACGCCGAGACCCTTTACATCGACGAAGCCGTCGGTTTTGCCCTTGAGATGCGCGGCCGCGCTTGACCATTTCCAGTTCGCAGCCTTCGCAGCCACACGGCCGCGGACCGGCGCCTGCTCGACGAAGCGGGTGACGAGCGCCAACGCGGCTTGGTCCATCGGGAACGACGAAAAACGGCCCCGGAAAAGGCCGCCATCGCGGCCGCGGCGCTGGTTCATGGCGCGGGTGAAGCGGCGGTGAGCCTCGCCCAATGCTTGGCGCAGGGCCTTCGGGCTTTGCGGCACCAGAATCAGGTGCACCTGCTTGGGAAGCAGGCAGTAGGCGAGAACGCCCACTTTTGCGCTGGCGCAGCCTTCGGCCACGAGCGCGAGGTAATCCTTATAGTCCTGATCGGACGCGAAAATTTTCTGCCCGGGGTTGCCCCGTTGCAGAATGTGGTGCGGCGCGCCAGGCGCCACCGCTCTTGCCAATCGTGCCATGGTGGTGAAAGTAAGCGCGAAGCGGGCGCGCGTCAACGAATCTGTGTCCCCGGATTAACTGGGCTGCGTCACCGTAACAGCTCACAGTTCCTGTCAACGTTGTCATTTGGGATTGAAAGCGATGCGACTTCTGCGTGCTCTCTTGATCGCGTGCGTTGCGACTGCGACCACTGCTTGTGTGTCCGAGCCCGGCACAGCCCGCGCTTCCGCTACGCCAGCGGCGAACGAAACGGAAATCACCCTGGTGGTGACAAGCGACGTCTACAAGATGCAGGACGAGAACGGGCGCGGGGGTATGGCGCGGATCGCCGCTGCGCTGAAGGCGGAAAAGGCGCGCCACAGCAACGTTCTGACCGTTCATGCCGGGGACACGATTTCCCCGTCCTTGATGTCGGGGTTCGACAAGGGCGAGCACATCATCGCGCTGTTCAATATGACCCCGCTGGACGTGTTCGTGCCGGGGAACCACGAGTTCGACTTTGGGCCGGACATCTTTTTGAAGCGGATGCGCGAAACCAAGGCTGCGGTTCTGGCGGCCAATCTGCGCGACGCGGCGGGGCAGCCGATCGCGGGTATTGCCGATTCGAAGATCGTGACGTTCGGGAACGTGAAAGTCGGTGTGATCGGGCTCACAGCCGACAACTCGCCGGTATCGTCGAAGCCGGGCAACTTGAAGTTCGCGAGCAGCATCGCCACGGCGGAGCGGGAGTCGATCCGGTTGCGGAAGGGGGGAGCCGACTTGATCGTGCTGATACCGCACGCGGATCGGACGCTCGATCTTGAGCTTTACAAGTCCGGGTTTGCCGACGTGATTCTGTCGGGGCACGACCACGATCTCTATATGCAGTTCAACGAGAGGACAGCCATCGTCGAACCGGGCGAAGACGGGATGGCAGTTGTGGCTGTCGATCTGACGGTGAAGGTCGAGGAGAAAGATGGAAAGCGCAGGGTGCGCTGGTGGCCGCGGTTTCGGTTCGTCGATACCGCCGACGTAGCGCCGGATGCGGCCGTCGCGGCGAAGGTTGCAGACTATGAGAAGGCGCTCAACGCCGAGATTGCGCAGCCGATCGGACGTACGACGACCGAGCTCGACAGCCGCAATGCGACGGTACGCGGTGGTGAAGCTGTGATCGGCAATCTGTTCGCGGACGCCGTGCGGGAGGCGACGAAGGCCGACGTTGTGTTGATCAACGGCGGTGGTTTTCGCGGCGGCAAGGTCTATCCGGCGGGCACCGAGTTGACGCGCAAGGACGTCCTGACCGAGTTGCCGTTCTTGAACAAAGCCTATGTGCTGGAACTGACCGGCGCGCAGCTGCGAGAAGCGTTGGAGCAAGGGTTCACGGGCGCGGAGAACGAGGTCGGGCGCTTCCCGCAGGTTTCGGGCATGCGGATCAAGGCGGATGTGACACGCGCCGCCGGTGCGCGCGTCGTGGCGGTGACTGTGAATGGGAAACCACTCAATCCGGCCGCCAGGTACCGGCTGTCCACGAACGACTATCTCGCGAATGGCGGCGACGGGTATGCCGCGTTCAAATCGGCGAAGGTGCTCGCGGGCGATGCGGAGGCGGATCTGATCGCCAACATCGTGATGGCCTACATCCGTGCAAAGGGAACGGTTTCGCCCGTGCTCGACGGCCGGATCATCGTCGGCCGAGCGCGCGCGCCTGGCTGAGATCTCGTGTTCGGGTCCCGCGCTACGCGACCGGAGCACGATTGGATCAGGGCAAAGCTGCGCGGGTGTGCGGGCATCACAGGACATGCGTTGAATCCCCGACGGTCACGGCGTCGTGAGCGGTTTTGCGGTGAACCGCGCAACCCAATGGGCAGAGCGTGCGTAGAAGATGCCGACTGCAGCGAACGACGCGGCGTGGTTAGAGACCCACCGCTTCGTTCGTAGCCGTTCCCGAAACATTCGGGCGACTTTCATCTGGGAGGCATGGTGCTTTCCGGAAGCGATCAAACTTTGCCAATTGGAGAAACCAAAATGTCTTTCGCACGCAAAACCGTCTTCGCTGTTGCGGCTTCGGCCCTGCTTTCCGGCGCAGCATTCGCCAGCGTCATGGTCGGCGGTCAGGCAATGTTCCCGACCAAGAACATCGTCGAGAACGCAGCAAATTCGGCCGATCACACAACGCTTGTTGGAGCGGTGAAGGCCGCGGGTCTCGTCGAAACGTTGCAGTCGAAGGGTCCGTTCACTGTCTTCGCGCCGGTCAATGCGGCCTTCGCGGCGCTTCCCGCCGGCACGGTGGAAACGCTGCTCAAGCCCGAGAACAAGGCTGCGCTGACCGGTGTGCTCACCTATCACGTCGTGGCCGGGCGCGTCACTTACAACGACCTGCGCAGCAAGATTCAACGCGGTCACGGCAAGGCGATGCTCTCGACGGTCGCCGGCGGCTCGTTGACCGCTGAGATGAACGGCCCGATCAACATCGTCGTCAAAGACGCCACGGGCGGTGCGGCGAACATCACCGTCTATGACGTGATCCAATCGAACGGCGTGATCCACTCGATCGACCGGGTCTTGTTGCCGAAGTAATCCCAGCACTTCGGGAACACCGGAGGCGGCGCTCTCTCCCCCGCCTCCGGCCCCATTTCCGGCGATGCGCTCCGTCGTCAGGGCTGATGGCAGTGCTTGAGGAAGGCCTCGATTTCAGCACCGGTGGTGGCGAAGGAGCAGACGAGGCGGATCAACGGGCGGCCATCCGTGACAGGCTCCCAGAGGTAGAACTTGGCACCTGCGGATTCGAGCGCCTTCATCGCGGACTCGGAAGGCAGCTTGACGAAGACTTCGTTCGCTTCGACGGGCGCGACGATGGTGAAGCCTGGCAAGGGTTTTAGGCCGCCAGCGAGACGCTGAGCGGCTGCGTTGGCGTGGGCGGCCAGCTTGAGCCAGAGGTTACCCTCTAGCATGGCTTCGATTTGAGCCGAGGCAAAGCGCATCTTCGAGATTAGGTGCCCTGCTCTTTTTCGGCGGAAGGCAAAGTCGGACGCACGAGCGGAATCGAAGAAGACCACGGCTTCGGCAGCGACGGCACCGTTCTTGGTGAAGCCAAGTGAGAGCGCCTCCACGCCCGCCTTCCAGGTGATGTCCGCCGGCTTACAGCCGAGACTGGCGATCGCGTTTGCGAAGCGGGCGCCGTCCATATGAAGCGCCATCGCGTTGGCTTTGGCGAAGCGGCTTAGGGCCTCCACTTCGGCGCGCGTATAGACGGTGCCGAGTTCGGTTGCCTGAGTGATCGAGATCGCGGCGGGTTGCGTGTGATGGACATCGCCGCGGATGTGGTATCCGAGGCGCGCTTGGATCGCAGCCGGGCTCAGCTTCGCCGCGTCGCCCCTCAGGGGCACGAGTTTTGCCCCCGCGAAAAACTCCGGCGCGCCGCACTCGTCGACGTTGATGTGCGCGTTCTCGTGGCAGAAGATCGCGCCGTAAGGCGGTGTCAGTGTCGCGAGCGAGAGCGCGTTCGCCGCCGTGCCGGTGGCGACGGGAAAGACAGCGACATCTTTCTCGAAAAGGGCCGAGACTTTCTCGGTAAGACGGGCGGTAATTGCGTCGCCGCCGTAGCTCGTCGCAGCGCCGTCGTTGGCCCGCGTGATTGCAGCAATGATTTCCGGCGCAGCGCCGGCCGTGTTGTCGCTTCGAAAGTTCATGCCTGTCCCGCGTTTGCGGGACGATCAATACACCGGCGCCGTCGCCGCGGCGACGGCCCCTTGTGCGTGGCCGCCGATTCCGGCTGGGGGCGCGTTAGTGGCGCGCCAGTTCGCGCTTCGGCGAGGACGGGCGGAACACGAGATAGAGCAAGCCGAGGACCAGCAGGAACGGGGCTGCCCAGAACAGGAGATGGATCGCGAGACCCAAGACCGTGAAGAGGATCGACAACGCGACGCCGACGGCTGCGAAGCCGAGGCCAACCACGATCGCAAAGATCACGATGGGTGCAATCATCAACAAAACCAAGAAACCGATCAGAGCCCCGAACAAGTCGCCCATACGTGCCTCCCAATGCCGCTCTCCCGCGGCTATTGAGAGGTAAATAGTACGAACCTGCTACTATGGCAAGGGCTAATTTCCGGGAGTCTTGAGGTTATTGCTCGACCATCTCGACCCGGCGGTTCTTGGTCTGACCCTCTTCCGTCCGGTTGGTCGCGATCGGCGCCAGAGAGGCGAGGCCCCGGGCCGTCAGACGTTTGGCGTCGATCCCGAACCTGGTCGACAGCGCTTTGACGACGGCTTGGGCGCGACGTTGGGACAACCCGGTGTTGTAGTCGAGCTTACCTTGGTTGTCGGTGTGGCCGATGATGAAGACCTTGAGTTTCGGATCCATCATCAGGGCCTTGGCCATCTCGGCCAGTTGCGGTTCGGATTGCGGTTTGATGTCGGCTTTATCGAAGTCGAACTGGATGCCGTAGAAGACGGCGCGGCCTTCCTTGGCGATGTCGCTCGTGATCACGTCGGCTTTGAGCGTCACGATCTTTTGCTCCATGCCGGCCGCATCGACCATTTCGATCAACGCGGTCGGGCGATCGTTCAGCACTTCGCTGTAGGCGCCCATCGAACCGCCGCGATTCACGGCGACATAAAGAGCCGCGTAGCTGTCGCCTTTTTTCAGGAGCGCGTAGCGCACGTCGATGACCGCATCGAAAGCCGCTTGAATCAACAGATTCCTGATCTGGGTGTAGCCGGGGGCCAGCGGCTGAGCTTGCTTGTTGTCCCAACGGTACTTGATCGCGAAGAACGCCTCGCCACAGGCTTCCTTGGCGCATTCGAAGGCTGGCGCGTAGCCCTTGGCGACGAGCGCGTCGCGGTGGTTCTTGAAGACTTCGAGCGAGGAGCGGCCGGCGGGCGAAACATAGAGCGTACGGGTTACCTTGCCCGAGGCAGTGACCGTCGCGGCGAACTTCTTCTTCGAGTCGTAGGATTTTCCTTCGGCCGCGGCAGAGGCCATCGTCAGCTCGTCGAACGCCTTCACGGTTTGGCCGAGGATGTGGGAGCCTTCGTAGCGGCCGGTTTGCGGATGGTCGACGGCCTTCGGCGCGTCTTTGCCAGCTTCGGCAACGTAGCGCGGGTCCGGTGCTGCGGTGGCGGCCGTCGCAGCAAAGATGACGGCGAGGGCGAAGGCGGCTGGCGAGGTGCGCATGGGGTCCCTTTTTCGAGTCGGTCTGTCTCGCGCTCTGTTTAGGGGCGGTTGCAGGCGCACCACAAGGCGACGGGGATCGCATTTCCTACACATTGTTCGCTGCGCAAAATGCCACCCCGCCGCGTTAGGGTCGTCGCCTTGTTATGGTGATTCGCTTGGGTTTTGCGTCTCCACGCCGCGTTCAGCCGCTCCCGGTTGCTGGTTGGTCCGGCCCAGCCGTGGCAGAGAGTGCGCCTATGAAGGCCGCACAGCTCATCGATCTCAGTATTATCATCCCGACGCTCAATGCGGGCGCGCGGTTGAGCGCGACGTTGGCCGCGATCGCAGAGGCGTGCGAAACGCTCAGCGTCGATGTGATCGTCGTCGATGGCGGTTCGTCCGACGACACGGTTGCACGCGCGGTCGCGGGCGGCGCGAGGGTGATCGAGGCTGCGCGCGGGCGCGGCGTTCAGTTGTCTGCTGGTGCCAAGGAAGCCACTGGGCGCTGGCTGTTGTTCCTGCATGCGGACACGACGCTCGAGCCGTTTTGGAGCACGACGGTTACCTCGTTTATGCGCGGCAAAGGTAATGGACTTAAGGCCGCCTACTTCACGTTTGCGCTCGACGACGCATCCGGCGCTGCGCGGCGTGTCGAGAAGCTTGCGAATTGGCGCGCGCGGAAGTTCGGATTGCCGTATGGCGACCAGGGATTGCTGCTGTCGCGCACGATGTACCATTCGCTGGTCGGCTATCTCGATCTTCCTATCATGGAAGATGTCGACATGGTGCGACGGATAGGGCGGCAAAACCTTGTCGAGCTGCCAGCGACGGCGACGACGTCGGCAGAGCGCTACCGGCGCGACGGATACTGGTGGCGGCCGGTGAAGAACCTCTGCTTGCTCACGCTCTACTTCTTAGGCGTTTCGCCAAAGCGGCTTGCCCGCATGTATGGCTAAACCGCTCGTCATCATTTTCGCGAAGGTGCCGCGGTATGGCGCGGTGAAGACCAGGCTTGCGCGCGACATTGGTGCCGGTGAAGCGCTCAGGTTCTACCGGCGGACGCTGGCTGCGGCTGTGCGGCGGATGGCGGGCGATGCGCGGTTCGAGACCGTACTGGCGTTGACGCCGGATCACCTCGGCAACGGGTATCGCGCCAGGGTTCG
Organism: uncultured Alphaproteobacteria bacterium; assembly: GCA_902826695.1. GTDB lineage: Bacteria > Pseudomonadota > Alphaproteobacteria > Micropepsales > Micropepsaceae > SZUA-430. The sequence goes on from CADEFU010000006.1 coordinate 186,526, forward strand.
TCTCGCACCGCAAGGCGGCGGCGATCTTGGACGGCGGATGGTGCGCGCGTTGCGCGCGGCAGGAAATCGCCCCGCGATCGTGATCGGCAGCGACATACCGGATGTCACGTCAGCGCATGCGGCAGCGGCGTTTGCTGTGCTTGGCCGCGCGCCGTTCGTGTTGGGGCCTGCGGCCGATGGCGGCTATTGGCTTATCGGTGCGCGGCATCCGGCACAGTTGAGACTCGATGCGCTCGACGGCGTTCGGTGGTCTTCGCCGCACACCATGGGGGACTCGATGGCGCGGCTTCCGCGGGCTGCGGTCTTAAGTGCCGTTCTGGACGACATCGACGACGGCGCAACCTACCGCCGCCTCATGACGCGTTAGCGGATTTCGCGCAGCGCTTCGACCAGGCGCGCGACGTCGGATTCGTCTTGATATACGCCGAAGCCGATGCGCAAGCGGTCGTCGCGGTGGTCCACGATGATGTTGCGGCGGCTGAGCTCGCTGTCGAGGCGGGCGGCTTCGTTTGTGCGGAACGTCAGGAAGCGGCCGCGGCGTTTTTCGTCGGCGATCATCAGGTTGATCGGGCTCAGGCTTGTTTTCACCTGACCGAGTTCGTCGAGGAACAATTGCTGGAGCTTAAGGCAATACGTATGCATCGCGGCGACGTCGATCTTTTCGCGCGTCAGCCAATCCATGACGGCGTTGAAGCGGTAAAGGCCTGAGGGATCGAACGTGGCGCCGGCGAAGCGGCTGGCGTCCGTGCCGTAGGCGACGGCGCCGTGGCGGGCTTTGCCAAGCGCGCCGAACTCGGCGTACCAGCCCGTGTCGCGGGGACGTTCGCCGTAGCCCGGCGGGCAATGCATGAAGCATACGCCTTCGCCCGCCATCGCGTATTTGTAACCGCCGGCGATGTAGAACGCGCGTGATGCGACCGCGCCCAAGTTCACGGGAAGCGCCATGAACGCGTGGTAGCCATCGATGACGGCGAATGCTTCGCGGTCCGGTATTGCGGTCAGAATTTCGCTGAGGTCGGCCGTTGAGAGCGCGAAACCTGAGTTGAAGAAGACGTGGCTAAGCCAGACGATGTCCCAGTCGTCGCGATCGGCCAGGGCGTCAAGGAAGCGCTTCTTGAACGTCGGAAATGGTTCGACGGGCACACGGACAATGTTGACGAGTTCGTCTTCCTCAAGACGCGCCATTTGACGGGTGAAGGAGTGAAACTCGCTGTCGGTGGTGAGCACGTTGTGCTTTGGCAGGCCATGCGTCGCAGAGAGAAGGCGCAGCAGAAGGCTGTGCGTATTTGGGGCGAAAGCAATTGTGCGCGGGTCCGGCAGCGACAGCGTGCGCGCGACATGAGCTTGGGCTGCAGGGATCACCTTTTCGAAGATCGTGTCCCATTTGCGATCAAGGTGCGTGGCGGCGTCCAGCCAGTACTGCTGCTGCGCGTCGAGCGTCACGTCCGGCCAAGGGTGGTGGCTGTGGGCGGCGAAGTGGAGTTGCCCGTCTGGCCGGGCGATCGAGCGGGCAAAGAAGCGTTTGAGATCCGGCATGAGCGTTCAAGTCTCGTAGCGGTAGCGCATCAACTTGCGCACATCATCGGGGAGCGGCGGCAAGGCGGAGCGCGGGATCAGGAATGTCGCGATCGCGAACAGGTCGTTGTAGGCGCGGTGCTTGTCGACCGTTGCGCGAAGGTATTCGTAACCCGAAGAGCCGCCGGTACCGACTTTGCGGCCAAGCATGCGCGAGACCATAAGCGTATGACGCATGCGCCAGAGCGCCAGCGTCTCGTCCATGTCCATCAGTGCTTTGAGCATGCGGAAGCCCGCGTTGGCGGCGGGTTCGTCGCGGTAGAGGAAGAGGAAAAGCGCGGCTTGCAGCGCGCGTCGGGAGAGCGTCCAGGCGCCCTGCGCGCGCAACTCGGCATAGCGCGCGTCGTCGAGCAGGCCGTCGAACATGGCGCGCGACTTTTGCAGCGAGGCAAGCTGCACGTCCTTTTCGGGTTGCGAGAGGTGGGGGTGAGTGCGGATTTGACCCATGTCGTGCGTCAGCATCGCGTCGAGCGCCTTCGCATAGGCGTCACGGAAGTGGAAGGCACCTTGGTCCACAAACGGGGTGCGGGAGAGCCAAGCATCGACTTGATCGCGGAGCGAGGGCTTTGCGCTCTGGCTGCGAACGCGAGTGCGGGCGTCCGGCTCGAGCACGGAATCGAAGCTTGCATCGTTGTAAGCCAGGCGGTCTTCCTGCTTCAGGCCCATGCGAATTTCGAGAAGGCGGAACTGTTCGCTTTGAAACCCCGAGGCCGGCATCAGCAAGTTGCGGAACTCAAGGAAGTCCATCGGCGTCATCGTTTCCAAGATGTCGATCTGGGAGACGAGGAGCTGCTCGATCTTGACGATACGCTCGGCCGCGTGGACCGCACGGCCGAGGTCGGCGTCGTCAACCACCTTGCCCCCGAAGATGTCTTGGATCAGGTCGAGTTCGTAGAGGATCTGCTTGAACCAGAGCTCGTAGGTCTGGTGGATGACGATGAAGAGCATTTCGTCGTGCGCGGGGGTTCCGCGCTTTGTGCTTTCCAAATTCTGAATCGCGAGCAGCTCTGGCAGTCTCAGATAGCTTGCGTAGTCCATCTACAGCCTCGTTCCGTTGCCGCCGGGTGAACGGTGGGACCGACAATTAAGGTATTGTTTGGGAACGTCCAAGGCGAATAGCGCTCCCGATCGCTCAAGCTTTACAGAACCTCAACGCGAATGTGCGAATCTGAGGGCAATAGAAGGTGCGGGTGGCTCATGGCACGGGTTCTTATCATCGATGACGACGAGCTTTTCATCAAGCTCATGTTGCACGCGTTGAAGCAGCGCGGGCACGAGGTTGAGTATGCCTTGGACGGCTTGGCAGGCTCGCGAATGTTTCTGGCGTCCGAGTTCGATGTCGTGGTGTGCGATATCGTGATGCCGGAGCAGGAAGGCGTGGAGACGATCAAGATCATGCGCCGGGCGCGGCCGAATGTCGGCATCATCGCGATCTCGGGGGGCTTGAGCCTTAGCCACACGACCAATATCGACGTGCTGCACATCGCCGGCCAATTGGGTGCCAACGCTACTTTGCGGAAGCCGTTTCAGCTCTCCGAACTTACGGCGGCGGTCGATGCGGTCCTCAGCAAGACGTCGGGCAACTGCGCACGCGCGAGCGCCTAACTTAGCGTTCGCCCTCGAACACGGTCAGAAGGCCGCGGGTTACGGCACCGGGGAAGACGCTGTTGTGCGTTTCGCCGTCGTAGATGCGATAGCGGACCGTCAGCCGCGGGTTGCTGCGCGACTTCATTTTGGTCACGAGCTCGGTGAGGTCGTCCACCATCGGGCGGTTTGCGGCCGGTTGATTCTCGAAAGAACCGACAGCGAAGAAGACACGGGCGTCGGGCTTGATGCCGGATCGCGCAGCGCTCTCTTCCATGGTGAGGGCGATGCGGTTCGAGTACCAGAGCGACGGGCTGATCAGGATGTAGCGCTTGAACAGATCGGGCTGCGTGAAGAGGACGTAGGTGCCGAAAAGGCCACCGTAGGAGTGGCCGATGATCGTGCGATCGTCGGCGTCGGCGCGGTAGCGGCGCTCGATCAGCGGCATCAACTCGGTCGCGATGAAAGCGCGGAACTTCGGTCCGCCGCCGGAGACTTTTTGATACTCCGCGCCGTAGCCGCCGTCGGGCGCGTAAGCGGGCGTGTAGTCGCGTGTACGGTTCATGCGGTAGGTCGCGCGGTCGTTTGCGGCGCCTGGGTAGGCGATCGCGACCAGGATCATCGGCGGCAGGTCTTCGCGTTCGACGAAATGCTGAACGACGTTGCGCACGAGGGCAAAGGAATAGTCGGCGTCCAACATGTAAACGACGGGGTACGTTTGCTTCGACGTGCGGTAGTCCGATGGAAGGGCGACGAAGAGTTGGTAGGCGGCACCAGTGTGCTTGGAGCGCAGCGCGATGACTTCGGTGCTGGGTACGGCGTAGGGCTTGGCGGCGGCCGCAAACGGCGTCAGTGAGAGGATGATAACAACAGCCAAGATTGCCTTGCTCATGCCGCATCCTACCGGCTTGGGCGTACGAAGAAAGGCCCCGGTTTTGCCGGGGCCTTCGTTTGTCGTCTTGACTGGCTCCTCGCTTGCGCGGGGATAAGGCTTTGCGGCGCGCGGTTGCGCGCTCGCAAGTGCCTTACATGTCCATGTCCATGCCGCCCATGCCGCCCATGCCGCCGGGCATACCGCCACCGGCGCCCTTCTTCTCGGGCTTCTCGGCGATCATGGCTTCCGTCGTGATCAGGAGACCGGCGACCGAGGCCGCGTCCTGCAGCGCCGTGCGCACGACCTTCGTCGGGTCGATGATGCCGGCGTCGATCAGGTCGCAGTACTCTTCCTTCTGCGCGTCAAAGCCTGCCGTCGTGGACTTGCCTTCGAGCAGCTTGTTGACGACCGGAGAGGCCTCAACGCCAGCGTTCTCGAGGATCTGACGGATCGGGGCTTGGATCGCCTTGCGGACGATGTTCACGCCGGCCGTCTGGTCGTCGTTGTCGCCCTTCAGACCGGTAAGCACCTTCGTCGCGTAGAGCAGCGCCGTACCGCCGCCCGGGACGATGCCTTCTTCAACGGCTGCACGCGTCGCGTTCAGCGCGTCGTCCACGCGGTCCTTGCGTTCCTTCACTTCGACTTCGGTCGCACCGCCGACGCGGATGACCGCAACGCCGCCCGCGAGCTTGGCCAGACGTTCTTGCAGCTTTTCCTTGTCGTAGTCGGACGTGGTTTCCTCGATCTGCGCCTTGATCTGGGCGACGCGGTCTTGGATGTCCTTCTTCTTGCCCGAACCGTCGATGATGGTGGTGTCGTCCTTCGTGATGCGAACCTTCTTGGACGTGCCAAGCTGGTTCAGCTTCACGTTTTCGAGCTTGATGCCGAGCTCTTCCGAGATCACTTCGCCGTTCGTGACGATCGCGATGTCTTCGAGCATGGCCTTGCGGCGGTCGCCGAAGCCCGGGGCCTTCACGGCCGCGACCTTCAAGCCGCCACGCAGCTTGTTGACGACGAGCGTCGCCAGCGCCTCACCCTCGACCTCTTCGGCGATGATGAGCAGCGGACGGCCGGTCTGGACGATTGATTCCAGGATCGGCAGCATCGGCTGGAGCGAGGAGAGCTTCTTCTCGTGGATCAGAATGTAGGGATCTTCGAGATCGGCAACCATCTTCTCCGCGTTCGTCACGAAGTACGGCGAGATGTAGCCGCGGTCGAACTGCATGCCTTCGACGACTTCGAGTTCGCTGTCGAGCGACTTTGCTTCTTCAACCGTGATCACGCCTTCGTTGCCGACTTTCGCCATGGCTTCGGCGAGCTTCTTGCCGACCCATTCGTCGCCGTTCGCCGAAATCGTGCCGACTTGGACGATTTCTTCGTTCGACTTGACCTTCTTCGAGCGCTTCTTGAGGTCGGCGACTACCGCTTCGACCGCAAGCATCACGCCGCGCTTCAGGTCCATCGGGTTCATGCCGGCGGCAACCGACTTCATGCCTTCGCGCACGATCGCTTGCGTCAGAACGGTCGCCGTCGTCGTGCCGTCGCCGGCCGTGTCGTTCGTCTTTTGAGCAACTTCGCGCACCATCTGGGCGCCCATGTTCTCAAACTTGTCGGCGAGTTCGATTTCCTTGGCGACGGTCACGCCGTCTTTCGTCGTGCGCGGAGCGCCGAACGACTTGTCGATGACGACGTTACGGCCCTTCGGACCCAGCGTCACCTTCACCGCGTCGGCGAGGATGTCGACGCCGCGCAGCAAGCGCGCGCGGGCGTCGGCGTGGAATTTGACTTCTTTGGCTGCCATTTGAATTTCTTCCTTTGGAATTGAGGCACAAAAAAACGACCTGAAGACCCGTTGGTCTTAGGCCGCCTTTTTCGACGCCGATTTGCCTTCGAGGACGCCCATGATGTCGGACTCCTTCATGATCAGGAGGTCCTGACCGTCAACCTTCACTTCCGTGCCCGACCATTTGCCGAACAGGATGCGGTCGCCGACCTTGACTTCGGGGGTGATGCGCTCACCCTTTTCGTCGCGGGCGCCAGGGCCAACGGCCATGACTTCGCCTTCTTGCGGCTTTTCTTGTGCGGAGTCGGGGATAATGATGCCACCGGCCGTCTTCACGTCTTCTTGGACGCGCTTTACGACCACGCGGTCACCGAGCGGGCGGAACTTCATGAGGTTCTCTCCTTGGATGAACTTCGGGTTTGGGGTGCTGCTAGCACTCACCCTAAGTGAGTGCCAAAACGCGCGTGGGATTTAGGGATTGCGCGCGAACCCGTCAATAGGGACGCGAAACAAAATTGCCGGACAGCTTATTTTTCTCAATTATGTCAATGTCTTACGCGATTGGACGCGGCCACCATTACCAACCCGCGGCGAGCGAGACGAATACCCTTGGGCTGCGATCGCCTTGGGAAGCAACATCGCGGGTGAGAGGCTTGGCCACCTCGACGGTTGCGAGGATGCCGGGCGCAACCGAGACGCGCAGCCCACCGCCCGCTGAGCTTAGGCTCGCCTCTTCTGGGCCGGTGGGACCCAAGTTCCAGATTTGGGCCGCGTCGGCGAAAGCATAGAGCTGCACGCTGTTCATCCAGTCGTTTAGCTTCTTCCAGGTCCAGCGGAGCTCGAGGGCGCCGGCAATCCCATTGTCGCCGACGATTTCGCTGTAGTCGTAGGCGCGGCCGTAGCGCGCGCCACCGGCGCCGAATTCCTCGGCTGCGGGGAGAGCGCCGTCAGCCCACTGCGCGGCACCCATCAGAGCTACATCGAGTTTCGCGAACACTTTGCGCGTTGCCGAGGCATCGAAGCGAAGTTTGGTGAACTGCGGGCGTGCATCGGCACGGCTCAAATTCGCGTCGCCATTGCTTGAGGCACCGAGGGCATCGAGCCCGTGGAATGCTTCAACCGTCACGTCGGCGCGCGTGGCACCCTTGACGAGGGTGTAGCTCAGGCTGCCACGAAGCACGCGGGTGTGTTCGTCCGTGTGATACGCCGAGATGTCGAGAACCTCGGCTTCACGGGCGTCGAACTGAAGCTTTGCCCAGATCGAATGTTCCCGCGAGCGCAGCAACGGAACCGTCACGCGGGCGTAGATGCGATCCGAAGTGCTGGTGAAGTCCGGAATCGTGCCGCCCGAGCTGCTGTTCGAAGTGGATGCGGCAACTTCCGTCCAGAACAAGCCGTCGAACCAGCTGCGGCCATAGCCAAGTTCCGCAAAGAAGAGTTCGTTGGTGTTGGCCGGGGCGGTGAACGTTTGAGCGATAATGCGATCGGTGGTGCCGAAGGGGCTGTTCCATGCGACCGAAATCAGGCCTTGCTCGGGCCCTTGAAATGCGTCGCCTCTGTTGTCGCCGAAGACGCGCCAGGTGACTGGCTTTACGTCAACGGCAAGTTTCAGCGTGAAGCGGGCAGGATCGCTCGGGTCTGCGGCTAGTCGCGACGACGTTACGCGATGGCCGTAGCGATCGGAAAGCAGAAGCAAACTGCGCTCGAACGTGGCAAGGCGCGCTGGGCGCTCGGCGTAGGTTTCGGCGAACTGGCCATCGACCTCGGGGTGATCGATTCCGGTCGGCTCGACGGCGGCGATGTATCCCTCGATCACGCGCAGCGTTAGCGCACCGCCCTGAACCTGCTGAGGCGGGATCATGGCGCGCGACAGAAAAAAGTCGCGGCTGCGATAAAGGCGCGTCACACAATCTGTCAGACCGGAGAGGCTGGCTGCGCCGACCTGCTGACCGATCAGCGATGCCGTACAGCCATCGATCTCGCGCGGATCCAACGCCGTCGCGCCCTCGACACGAACCGACGTCAAGCCGAAAACGGGGATCGAGGCCAAGTCGGCGTCATCGACGTGTACCGGTGCGTTGCCGGGTTGCTCCCGCGCCGGCTGATCCGGAAGGCGCTCTTCGACACGCTGCGGGTCGGTGGTTTCGGCAGCACTTGGCCGCGCGAGCGACGGCGCGAGCGTGCATGCGCCCAGCAAGCACATCAGTCGTATTGCCGTTGCACGCCCTGCACGCATCGCTTCCTAGTCTGACCCCTTTTTCCCAACGGCAGAAATGCGTGATCAGTGTTAACGAATGGTAACGTCGTCTGTCGGAAGCAACACTTGAGTAAGGACGTCCGGCACGACGGACTGCGTTTACGCTTTCTTAACCAGCCTTCTTTGGCCCCCTTTAAGTTCGGTCGAGTGAAAGTCCCCGGTTCAATGGTCAGGTCCGTGGAGCGCAAACTCATGCTTTCTCGTTGGATGCGAATTGTTGCTGTTGCACTTGCCGTCGCTGCGGCGCCGACAGCCACCGCCGGCGACGGCTGGCGCGTGGTCGATACGGCAGGTGGCGTGCGCTTCGGCGGTACGGGCATGATGCCGGTTGCGCTGACACGCGATCAGGAATTGCCCGGCGACGCCTGGATCGAGACCTCGGCGAACGGCCGCGTGGTGTTGGCGCGGGAGCAAGAGACCATCGTCGTCGAACCGAACAGCCGCGTGATGCTGCCGACCGAAAAGGTCAATGGCAACACGCAGATTCTGCAGACTTTGGGCTCTGCGCTTTACAAGATCGGCAAGCAGAAGAAGCCGCACTTCCAGGTCGACACGCCCTACATGGCTGCGGTCGTGAAGGGAACGGCGTTCGTCGTCAAGGTCGAAGACGACGAGGCGTCAGTCGAAGTGACTGAGGGGCTCGTCGAAGTCTCAACGCCGGGCGATACTGACATGGAGTTCGTGCGGCCTGGATTCACGGCGGTCGTCGCGCGTGAGCAAGGCGGCAACATCACGGTCGATCCGACGCCGGGGAAAACGCAACCGGATGATCCCGCACAACCGGCTGAAAAGAGCGCAAAGACCGATAGCACCGGCGGCCAAACGATCGTGATCACCGAGCCAATCGGCGCGGTCGAGGTTGACGTCAAGGAAGTGTCGCGTGGCCTCGCCACCGACGACCTCATGCCCACAACCGATGTGGCCGACGGATCCGATCGGTTGGGTGAGGATAAGGGCGACAAAACCGGCGGCGGCCATGACGTCGGCCTTGGCGTCGGCGACGATAGTGCCGGCGGCGGTAAGGGCAGCGACGGCATTGGCGGCGGCAATGGCAATAGCGGTAGTCTTGGGAACGGCAGCGGCCAGGACTTCGACGCAAGCCTCGATGTTCGCCGTGACCATGAAATGAATCCACGCAAGCCGGTTAAAGACAAAGACTAGCGTGGGGATAGACCATGCTGGCGGGGGCGGCATCAAAATTTAGGCGAGCGGTGGAGGAGTGGCGCTACGAACTCGCCATCTTCACGCTGATCGCCGTGGCGGCTGCCAGCGGTGCGTTCGCAAGTCTGCAATACGCCTTGAACGACGCCGCCTTTCGTATCGTCACCCGTCCGCCATCCGGCGACATCGTCATCGTTCAGATCGACCCCAAGAGCATCGCTGCGTTGAATACATGGCCGTGGCCGCGCAGCCGGCACGGTGAAGTCGTCAAGCGGTTGAGCGACGCGGGTGCCGAACTGATCGGCCTCGACATCGACTTCTCGTCGCCCTCGACGCCACGGGAAGATGCAGCGCTTGCCGATGCAATCGCGTCGACAAAAGGGCGGATCGTGTTGCCCTCCTTCGTTCAGCACGAGTCGCGCGGACTCAGCATGATCCTGACGGAGACAAATCCGCTTCCGAAGCTGCGACAGCACGCGCTCGTCGGCAACGCCAACGTGTTCGCGCCCATGGGCAAGGCACGGCGCGGCGCATACGGGCTCTACTTGGAAGACGGCCGATATCGGCCGACTTTTTCCGCGCTGGTCGGACAACGCGGGCACGCGGCAATCTCGGGTTTTGACATCGACTTTGGAATCGACAGCAGCAAAATCCCGCGCCTGTCGGTGATCGATGTTCTGAACAATAACTTCGATCCCAAACTGGTCCGTGGAAAGCGGGTCATCATCGGAGCGACCGCAATCGAGCTCGGCGACTATGTTCCGGTTCCAAACCGGGGCGTTATTCCGGGCGTTGAGTTGCAAGCACTTGCGGCTGAGACGATCCTGCAGGGTCGCACATTGACGAGCACCGGCTTGTTCGGCGCGCTGCTCATCGTGTTCGGTACGCTGCTGGTGCTGCGTCCCACGCGGGCGAACTGGAGCTTCCGCGGGTTCGGATTTCCGCTGGCGTGCACGGCGTCTGCTCTCGCGGTGGGACCGGTTGCACTTCTGGCGGTGGCACCCTTCATCGCCGAAGCAGTACCTGCGCTTGGTGCCTGCTTGGTGTGCTTTGCGAGTGTCGGCATCAGAGAGCTGAGCACGCGCGCGCGTGCGGTGCTGCGCGAGCGTTCCACCGGCAATCAGCGGCGCGTTCTCGTTGATCTGATCGTCAATGAAAGTTCGGACGGCGTGGTGGTTGCGGACCAAGGCGGGCGCATCGAACTCTGCAACGAGCGCGCGGCGGCATTGCTTAGTGCAACCCGTTCCACTCTAACGAGCCGGCAGGTTGGACGGCACCTGCCCCGCTTCGAGGACATCAAAGCTTCGCCGGGTGACGGCGAGACTCAGCGTCAGACCGAGTTGACTATCGATGGTGGCGGCGAGCCCGTAACGCTTGAAGTCAGCGTGCGGCGGATGACGCTTCCCGCAATCGTAGAAAACAGTGCGCATGCGCGGGTGGATGTCTATACGCTGCGCGACATCACGGCGCGGCGGCGGGCCGCTGAAGCGGAACGCTGCGCGCACGAGAACCTTCTCATGGCGGAGCGCGCGAAGGCGAACTTCATTTCGAACATGAGCCACGAGCTGCGTACGCCGCTGAATGCGATCATCGGGTTTTCCGAGATGATCGCGGGCCAAGTCGTTGGCCCGATCGGGCGGCCGCAGTACGTTGAGTTCGCCGCGGACGTTGCGAAGAGCGGTCACCATCTGCTGGCGCTGGTGAACAACATTTTGGAGCTGTCGCGCATCGACAATGACGCGAGCACGATGTGTGTCGAAGAGATTGACTTCGATGATTGCGCGGATGCCTCAACGGCATTCGCGCGCGCATCGCGCGATTGCAAGGCGCAAACGATCGTGGTGCACGTGGGCAAAGGTGCGAAGCGTGTACGGGCGGACCGGCGCGTGATCAAGCATACGCTCGCAAACCTCTTGTCGAACGCGGTGAAGTTCACCAAGCCCGACGGCCGGATCGACGTGAGTGCATGGGTGGAGGGCGACACGTTCTTCTTCGAAGTCGCGGACGACGGTACGGGCATCGACCCGGCCCTGATGCCGCATCTCACGGAATTGTTCCGTCATGCGGACCAGGGCTTTACGCGCAAGCATGAAGGTATGGGTGCGGGGCTCTATCTCGTGAAGCGGTTCGTCACGTTGCTGAACGGGTCGCTGTCGTTTGAGAGCGAACTCGGCAAGGGTACGCGCGTGCGCGTCGCGTTGCCAGGGGGCGCGGTGCCCGAGGTTCAGCGACCCGACGCCGACGCCAGCGAAGCGGCTTGATCAGTACTTGACGCTGCACCCGTAGGAGTCGGTGGCCGTCTCGGCGACGGTGCCGCCGGCTGCGACCGCCTTGAACGCTTCGCGCACATAGTTGCGCGCCGTCGCGATGGTCGAAGCATCGGTGGAAGGCTGATCGTCGATCGCGCCCATGTAGCGCAGCGTGCCTTTCGGATCGATGACGAACATGTGCGGCGTGGTTTGCGCCTCGTAGGCGCGGCCGATGGCGCCTGCGGGATCGAGCAGCACCGCCGTCGGCTTAGCGTTGCGCGAGGCGGTCAACTGGTTTGCTTGCGCGCCCTTCACGTAACCTTGCTTGCCGGGCGCGGAGGAGATGATCGAAAGCCACACGCCGCCGGCCGCCGCAACTTCGGCCTGCAGTTTCTGCATGTTGCCTGCGCCGTAGTGTTTCTTCACATAAGGACAACCGTCGTTCGTCCATTCGAGGACGACGGTCTTGCCTTTGTAGTCGCTCAGCGCGTGCGACTTTCCGTTCGAGTCGGTGACCGTGAATTGCGGCGCGGGTTTGCCGACCACCGGTGCGGCATCGGCGGCTGCGCTCATGGCCAAGGCCGCTGCAACGGCTGCAATCGTGCGGATCATCGTGTCGTCCCTAGTGTTTCGAGCATTAGAGCTTCGGTCAGGATTTGCGGCAAGATCTTCGGTGCACCGCCACCCGCCGGAAAGTACAGGTACAACGGTACGCCTTCGCGACCGTGCTCGCGCAATAACGCGCTGATCTCAGGATTTTGATTGGTCCAATCGCCGACGAGGTAGGTGGTGCCCGTGGCTTTGAACGCTTCGACGACGCTGGCCGTCGAGAGCGCGACCCGTTCGTTGTAGAGACAGCTGACGCACCAAGCGGCTGTCAGGTTGACGAAGACAGGTTTGCCTTCGGCGCGCAGCGCTGCGAGGCGTGATGTCGTGTACGGCTGCGATAGTGCCGTGCCCGCTTCAGTGGCTTGCGGTTCGGCGGCGCGGGTTTTGAACGGCAGGGCGATGAGAGCCGTGGCGGCGCCGAGGCTCAACAGGAAGATGACACTCGACAGAATGATGCTGCGCGAGAGCGCAGCGCGCGCCTGCGCGACGCCGAATGCCCACGCGGCGAGCGCGAGCAGGATCAGACCGATCATGACCCGAAAAAGGCTCTCGGCATCTACTTGCTGCGATAGGACCCAGACGAGCCAAGCGGCCGCGCCATACATGGGGAACGCCAGGAACTGTTTGAAGCGCTCCATCCATTCGCCGGGTTTGGGCAGGAGACGCACGAGCGCGGGGCTGAAGCTGAAGAGCACCCACGGGAGAGCGAGGCCGAAACCGAGGGCCAGGAAGATCGCGATCGTGACCGCGGGGCTTTGGGTGAAAGCAAAGCCCATGGCGGCGCCCATGAACGGGGCGGTGCAAGGCGCTGCCACCACGACGGCGAGGATGCCGGTGAAGAACGCGCCAACCAGGCCGCCGCGGCTCGTGAGCCCCTGCCCTGCCCCTTGGACGCTGCCGCCGACGTTGAAGACGCCGGAGAGATTCAGGCCAACCAGCGTGATGACGTAAGCGAGTACGGCGACAGAGAGCGGCGATTGCAGTTGGAAGCCCCAACCGACGTCTGCGCCAACGCTGCGGAACCACAGGAGGGCGCCAGCCAGCGCCGCGAACGTTGTCATCACGCCCGCAAGATAGGCGACCCCATCGGCCCACGGGTGCTCCGTGTGGCCTGCGCGGACGAGCGCGAGCGCTTTCATCGAGAGGATCGGGAAGACACAAGGCATGAGGTTCAGGATTAGGCCGCCGAGGACGGCGAACAGGATTGCCTGGACCAAACCAAGATCGGCTGCGGCTGCGGTCTTCGGTGCGACGGCGGGAACGGCGCCACGTTGGAGTGTGACCGCGAAGGCTTGCGACGGCGTTTGGCCGTCGGGCGCAAGGACGAGCACGCCGGCGATCTCTGTTATGCCCGCGCGCTTCTGCGGGTCGCGCAGTTTGTAGGCGGGCGGCACGTTGATCACGAAGCCGTCGGCGGCGGGTTCGGCGACTTGCAACGCGGATGCTTTGATCAGCCCTTTGTCATGGGGGAAGAACAGAGCGCCCTTGCCGAGTTCGAGGCGGTTCAGGACCGGTTGAAAGAAAAGCGCTACGTTCTCGTCGGTCGCGGCGAAGCGCGCGGTGATCGGTCCGTTCGCGGCCGGCTCCTTCGCGCGCGCCTCGGCGAATGCTTCGCGATGCTCCGAGGCGGGTGCGGGCGTATCGACGACGGGCAGCGCTAGGTCGAGCGTCGCCTTCTCAGGAATGCAGACATCTTTGCAGACAAGCCACGTAGCGTGGGCGGTGAATGAGACGGTGTCACCTGCTCTCAAGCCCGGTGGAACGGTAATCTCGGCGCGGAGCAAAACGTGGTCGCTGTAGCCGTAGTTAGCGAGTTCACCGAAGGGGATGCGCTCCGGGTGCGGCCAGAGGATGCTGCTTGCGGTGTAGCCCTGTGGCAAAAGCCAATTGATCGCCGTGGGCTCGCCCGACTCGCCGGGGTTGCGCCAGTAAGTGTGCCAGCCGGGCCGCATGCGCTGAAGGAGGCCGAGTGAGATTGTGCCGCCGCCTGCGGGGATACCCGTCATCTCAGAGACGAGGCGTACTTCGATGCGCGGCGTCACCGCTACGTCAGCGGCGCGCGCGATGGTGCTGAGGGCGAGGAGGAGAAGCGCCGTCACTAGTAGCGTGAGACGTGATGTCAAAGCGGTCCTCGCACGAACTGGATTTCGAGGTATATAGCGGACGAGGCGCTCGCCGCGCGAGAGGCTAATCCGCCGCTCTCGCGGTAGTGTGAACGAAACCCCAAACAGGACCTTGAAAACATGCGCAATTCGAACCGGCAGTGGCGGCTCAAGCGCCGGCCCGTGGGCGAGATTAAGCCCGGCGATCTGGAGCTGAGCGACACCCCTAAGCCGGTTCCGGGGGTGGGCCAGATGCTGGTGCGCAACGTTTACCTTTCGCTCGACCCGACGAACCGGATTTGGATGAGCGATATGGAGCAGTACATGCCGCCGGTCGCGATCGGCGATGTGATGCGAGGCGGGACGCTGGGCGTCGTCGAGCAATCGAACGCGGATGGGTTTGCGCCGGGCGATATCGTTATGCCGGGGATGGGAGGCTGGCAGGATTACACGATCGCGTCCGGCAGCGGACCGATGCCGGCGCGAAAGTTGCCGAAGATTCCGGGTTTGCCGCTGTCGTCGTTCATGAGTGCGCTTGGCGCGACGGGCGCGACTGCTTATTTCGGGTTACTCGATCTCGGGCAGCCGAAAGCGGGCGAGACCGTTGTCGTGTCGGCGGCGGCGGGTGCGGTCGGGCAGATCGTCGGGCAGATTGCGAAGATCAAGGGATGCCGCGTTGTGGGCTTGGCTGGATCGGACGAGAAGTGCGCGCATGTCGTGAAGGATTTCGGATTCGACGCTTGCATCAACTACAAGCGCGGCGGCTTGGTTCAAGCGTTGAAGCGCGAGTGTCCGAACGGGATCGACATCGATTTCGAGAATGCGGGCGGGGAGATTCTCGACGCGGTGCTGGCGAATATCAACTTGAAGGCACGGATCGTGCTGTGCGGCTTGATTTCGCAGTACAATGCGGACGGGCCGGTGCCAGGCCCCTATAACTTCACGAACGTGCTGATGAAGCGTGCGCGGATCGAAGGGTTCATCATCCTCGACTATCTACCGCGGTTCGGCGAGTTCGCGATGCAGATGGCGCAGTGGATGATGGAAGGCAAGATCAAGGACCGTGTGGACATCCACGACGGACTTGAGAATGCGGTGACGACGCTCGGCCAGCTGTTTACGGGCGGGAACACGGGCAAGCTGCTCGTGCGTGTCAGTCCGGAGCCGTGAGGGTAGCAAAATGAGTGGTTGGCGATTGTTCTTCTGGGTCGCGATGGCGTTCAATTTTGTAGCAGGGTTGCCGCTGTTGATCGTGCCTGCCGAGATGCAGGCATCACTTGGCGTTGCGGCGCCGGATGATTTGCTGTTCCACCGGGTTACGGGATTGCTCGTCGTTTGCTTCGGCGTCGTCTACGCATTCGTGGCACAGGATCCGATGCGCTTCCGGCCGCTTGTTTGGCTCGGCGTCGTCGGAAAGGCGGGTGTTGTGGCTCTGTTCACCGAGGCCTGGCTGGCGGGGCGGGTGCCGTTTCAGGCATACGCGATTTCGCTCGGCGACTTGGCGTTCGTTGTTGGGTTTCTCGTGTTCCTCCTAACCTGGCGGGCGAAGGTTGCATGAGCACACTTTCCATCAGCGTCGAAACACCGCCCAGCAAGGCTACACTCGACGTCATCGATGAAGGGCTGGACGCCTACAACGCGCAGTTCTCGCCGGCGACGTACGAGGAATTTGCGGTCGCGCTGAAGGCCGAGGACGGCACGGTTCGCGGCGGGATCACCGCGATGGCGTGGGCGGGGATGCTGTTCATCAAATGGTTCTGGATCGACGAAGCTCTGCGCGGACAAGGGCACGGGCGCTCGCTTCTGGCGGCGGCGGAAGACGCCGGGCGGACGCGCGGGTGCACCGCCGTTTTTCTCGATACGTTCGAGTTCCAAGCGCGGCCGTTCTATGAAAAGTGCGGGTATCAAGTGTTTGGGACACTCGACTATCCCGCAGGCTTCAAACGGTTCTATCTGCAGAAGGCGCTGTAGCATCCTTGGACTTATCCAGCGCAAGCCACAGGCAACCTAGAGCCAGCAACGCCATGCCCGGCCAGCCGACCACGCCGCGTTCGAATACGCTGCCGCCGGCAAGCGCAAGCATCGACGCTGCAGCCATCGCGTTGAACGTTCCGTGGAATATGGTGGCGCCGAACACCGAGTTCGCGCGTTCGGCGTAGTAGCCGATGATGGGTGCGAGGAGCATGCAGTAGACGGTGAACAACGCTGAGCCCAGGACCGGTTCGCCCGGATAGTTGTGGCCGGCTGCAATGATCGGGATATGCCAGACGCCCCATACGAAGCCGATCGTCAGGTGTCTTGGCCAAAAGCCAAGTTGCGAAAGCTTGCTCAGCATGAACCCGCGCCAACCCAGTTCCTCGTTGACGAGGAGGACGCTGTTGATCAACGCGCCAACGAGGCCTGCCTGCACGAGAAGCAAGGCGTCGATCGTGAGCGGAGGGAGCGCAGAGAGTTGCGAGCGTTGTTCGGGCGTCAGCAGCGGCGCTATCGCCCCGAAGGGGCGGGCCGCTTCTATTCCCGGAACGAAAAGCGAAATTGCGTGGGCGAGTATCACCAGCGCCGCGGGAAACATAAAAGCGCGCGCCCACCAGATGTTCGGGCGAAACGAGAGGCGCAAGACGTTGACGAAGTCGCCATTTGCGGCGGCCGCCACGAGAGCGCCAATCATCGGGCCGCACATGAAGGCGATGACCATCGGGTAGGCGTTTTTGTCGTTTTCAACGAACGGGAATGCGACCCAACCGGCCGCAAACGCTGCGACGGCGATGCCCCAACTCCAAGCGAACGTCACGAAAAGAAACAGTTTCATCGCAGCCTCGTGCGCTGGTTTGGTCAGTGCCGTGCGAAGGCCACCAACGCGGGCACCAACTCCGGCTTCAGCGGCAGCGCGGGGTTCGTGTAGGTCGCAGCGTTCGCGGCGCGATCAAGCGGGGCCGCGCGCAGAATGTGGTTCATGCCATCGATCACCATGAGCTTTGCGTCCGGCTTGGCGGCCGCGAGCGCCTTGGCGTCGTCCACCCCCACTTGGATGTCGGTCGTGCCTTGGACGATCAGCACCGGCACTTTGACCTTCGCCAACTCGGCGGCCGGATCGTATTTGAACCAGGAGATCAGATAGGGCTGCACGCTTGGGCGGAACAGTGCTGCGAGTTCGGGCGGCGGATTGGCGACCGTGCGGCCTACTTCCAACTCAGCCAGCGCGGCAAAGGCTCGGGCTTTCAGATCGGGCGGCAACTGCGAGCCCAACTGGCGGCGAAGTATTTCCGCGGCACGAAAGCCGGTGCCCGCGAGTGAGATGAGGCCCGCAGTGTCCGTCTTTTGTGCAGCGATCGTGCCAACGAGCGCACCTTCGCTGTGGCCGAGCACGATGACTTTGGCAACGCGCTTTTGCTGCTTTAGAAACGCAACCCATGCGACCGCATCGTCGACATAAGTTTCGAAGCGCAAGTCTTCTTCCCTTGCTGCAGCCCTGGCGCTTCCCGCCACGCCGCGTTTGTCGATGCGCAGGGACGCGATACCCTGCCCGGCGAGTTGTTCTGCGACGAGCTTGAGCGCGTCGTTGGTCATGCCCGGCTGATTGCTGTTGCGGTCCGTCGGGCCGCTGCCCGGTATGATCAGCACCGCTGGGACCGGACCGTTGCCGTCGGGCATCAAAAGTGAGCCCTTGAGTGGCCCCAGCCCGCCGTTGATTTGGACTTCGAGGTCGGCGGCCGCGAGCGCTTGGCTTGTTGCGGCGACTGCGAGAAGAGCTGCGAGCGCGAGTTGCATCAACATGACTTGCCCCATCTTGTTCGAGTTAGCTGTGGTCGGATCGACGTTCCGGGTCGGCGCGCCAGAAAACGTAGGAGAGGAGGATCGAGACGACCCCGCTCAAGATCACCAGTGCGATCAGGAGCAGGAACGCCGTCTTGGCGTCGAGGAAGAACCAGGCGACAAGGCCGGCTAGGCCCGATGCGGCCATCATCCGGCCACCCCAGCGGTTTGATTTCTCCCAGGCGTATTCGCTTGAGAGCGACCACGGCGTGCGTACGCCGCCGAACCAGTTGGAGCGGGTCTTGCTCATGTAGTTGCCGATGCCGATGAAAAGGACGCTCAGGCCGGGCACGAGCGCACTGGTGAGGTCGATCGGGTTCCCGGCAGCCGCCCAAACGAGCAAGGCGTGCACGTAGGCGAGGAAACCGACCGAAAGCATGCCGGCGGCGTTCCAGAACCGGCCGCTCGCCGCGAGGTTCTGCCGGCGTGGATCGAGGAACGGGAGGATCGCAAACATCACGGTTAGGCCAAGGCCAACGGCCGGCATCAGATAGAGGTAGAACTCCTTGTCGGTGTGGCGGTAAGCGTTTCCGTCAAGGCCGATGTTCATCGGCACGGTTGCGCCTTCCGGGATCGACTGCCAGCCCCAGGCGGATACTGCGGCCATTGCGGCGACGAGCAGCGTGTTGACGACGAGTAGCGGGCGTACGTTCATTGGACTATCGCTCCTTCCCCTTTGAGCCCGCGAGCGCCATGAAGGCTGCGAGCGCTTCTTCCATGACGGACATGTTCAGGCGGTAGATGATCGTCGTGCCCTGGCGTTCCGTCGTTACCAAGCCGGCATTCTTCAGAACCGTGAAGTGACCCGAGAGTGTGGGCTTGGCGATCGTGAAGTGTTCCGCCAGTTCACCGGCCGACATCGCACGCTTGCGCAGCAGCTTCAGGATTTCGCGCCGCACCGGGTGGGCCAGAGCCTCGAAGACCTCGTTCATATTTCGTTATTTAGGCAATCATCGAAATATTGTCAAGAGCCCTGATTTTCCTTGAGATCTGCGTCCCCGAATTTAGTGCGCTTCGTACTTCGGGTGTTTTGGGTCGGGAAAGTACTCGACGGCTTCGGTGAGTTTTCCGTCGCGGGCAGCCCAGGTGGAGACGGCCCAAAGCGTGCGCTCGCCTTTGACGATAAGCACGCGGGTGAAGGCCCAGTCTTCGACGCCCGTGGCCTCGAGCAGGATGCATTTGGCGCCGCGCAGGAGTTCGCGGTTCACTTCGATGTAGCGGTCGGCGCCAAGCACTTCTTCTTCGGTTTGCGGCCAGTCGGCGCGGAAGCCGTCGGCGAAGAGGGCGCGCGCCTCAAGCCATTTGCCTTGGTCGACGAAGGACCAGAACTGGGCGGCGAGCACAACGGCAGCGGTCATAGGTGACGGATCATGAACAGGCGCTTCGACATGTCGAGGCCCGCGGATTGTTGGTGGCGCCAGTTCTTCAGGTGATCGGGGCCAGCATCGGCGTGGGGCATTTCGCGAAAGCCGAGCGACGCATAGTAAGGCGCGTTCCAGGGCACATCGCGAAACGTGGTGAGCGTTAGCGCCGGATAGCGACCGCGTGCGTCGGCGCCGAGGCGATCGATCATACGGGCCGCCAGACGATGGCCGGCGTGAGCGGGATGGACGGAGACTTCTTCGATATAGGCAAGACCGTCGTTGAGCGACCAAATGAGAAAGCCAACCGGCGCAGCGTCTTCGTCGAGCGAGACGTAGAGTTGGCCTGCTTCGGCGCGTTCATGAAGGATCGCGAGCGGGGTCGTGCCGCCGTCGGCGATCTCGCCCATACCGATTTCGCGAAAGCGACTGCCTGCGGTGGCTTCGATGCCGGGCAACGGCGCGACATGAACAGCCGCGCCGCGTTCGATCCGGTAGGCGCTCACCTATTTCGGCCGGAACGCCATGCGACGGATCCACCATTCACCGCGCGGACCGCGTATCCAGTCCGCTTCGAACCGGCCAACGTTGTTCGAAGTCTTGCCGTTCGGCAGTTGGACCGACTGCTGGAACTCGCCCGTGTGGACGACGACCGGGCCGTTGTAGCTCATGTATTCGGTACGCATCCCGAACGAGAGCACGCGAACGCCCGTGTTGTTCTGTAACGCGCCGCGAATGGCGTCACGGCCGCGCAGCGGGCCGCTTTGGCGTTCCCAGACGCCATCCGGGGCGTAGGCGCTGGCGATTGCGTTGGCGTCTTGAGCCGCCATCAGCGCCGCGAAGCGTTGAGATGCCGTTTCAACCTGGCGCTCCGTCGCCGGGCCGTAGGAGACCGGCGCCGGGTTATAAGGACCGGCGGGCCCCAGCAGCATCTCTTGGCAGGCGCTCAGCGAGAGTGCCGTAAGCGCAACGACTGCAATGCGTTTCATTAGTGCACGACCTCGAATAGCCCGGCAGCGCCCATGCCGCCGCCGATGCACATTGTGATGACCACGTTCTTGGCTTTGCGGCGGCGACCTTCGATCAGCGCGTGGCCGACAAGTCTGGCGCCGGTCATGCCGAAGGGGTGGCCGATCGAAATCGAACCGCCGTTGACGTTTAGCTTTTCGTGCGGGATGTCGAGCCGGTCCATGCTGTAGATGACTTGGCTCGCGAACGCTTCGTTCAGTTCCCACAAATCGATGTCTTGAACTTTGAGGCCGTGGCGCTGCAAAAGGCGCGGCACCGCGAAGACCGGGCCGATACCCATTTCGTCGGGCTCGCAGCCGGCGACGGCGAAGCCCTTGAAGATGCCGAGCGGTTTCAGGTTTCGCTTGGCGGCCTCTTTCGCTTCCATCAGAACCGAAGCGGAGGCGCCATCGGAAAGCTGGCTGGCGTTGCCGGCGGTGACGAACTTGTCGCCGCCCTTCACGGGCTTCAGCGAGGCCAGGGCCTCATACGTCGTGTCAGGGCGGTTGCACTCATCCTTCGTCACCGTGTACGCGACGTTCTTCGTTTCGCCGGTTTCCTTGTTCACGGTGGTCATCACCGTTTCCATGGGCACGATTTCATCGGCGAACTTGTTCGCCTGCTGAGCCGCCGCGGTGCGCTTTTGGCTTTCGTAAGAGAAGCGATCTTGGCGTTCGCGGCTGATGTTGTAGCGCGCAGCGACGATGTCGGCGGTGTCGATCATCGGCATCCAGAGCGCCGGATACGTCTGCATCAACTTCTCTTCGGTGATGCGGTTGACGTTCAGCGTGCCCTGTACGAGCGAGATGGACTCGACGCCGGCGCCGATGGCAATCGGAACACCTTCGTTGATGATGCGTCCGGCGGCTATCGCGATCGACTGCAAGCCGGAGGAACAGAAACGGTTGACCGTGGTGCCCGATGTGGTCACGGGGCAGCCCGCCCAGATCGCGGCGAGGCGGCCGATATTTTGGCCCGTCGCGCCTTCCGGCAAACCGCAGCCCATGATGACGTCCTCAACGTCGCCGGGCGCGATCTTCGCGCGCTCGATCGCGTGCTTCACCGCGTGGCCGGCCATCGCCGCGCCGTGCGTATTGTTGAAGCCGCCGCGATATGATTTCGCCAAACCCGTCCGTGCGGTCGATACGACCACTGCTTCGCGCATGAAGAGCCTCCCAGATGCCTGATTGAAATAGCGTCGGGGCGCACGTTAGCCCCATCGCGGCGGGCTTGGCGAGAGGGATTGTGCGTGAGTTGTGACCCAGGCCAAACTGACGCTTTCATGGGAGGACAAACATGGCGCAGCTCGAAACCCTTAGAACGCCGGACGATCGCTTTGCCGGGTTGCCGGGTTACGCGTTTGCGCCCCACTACATCGACGATCTAGCGGGTTATGAGGGGCTGAGGCTCCATTACTTGGACGAAGGGGCGCGCGGCGGGCAGACTTTTCTGTGCCTGCACGGCGAGCCAACGTGGTCCTACCTCTATCGCAAAATGATCCCCGTGTTTGTGGGGGCGGGCCATCGTGTGGTGGCGCCCGACTTCTTCGGCTTCGGACGATCGGATAAGCCGGTTGACGATAACGTCTACACGTTCTCCTTTCACCGGACGACGCTCCTTCGATTCGTCGAGCGGTTGAACCTCACCAACATCACGCTCGTGGTGCAGGACTGGGGTGGGCTGTTGGGCCTGACTGTGCCGATGGAGATGCCGGAGCGGTTTTCGCGGTTGCTCGTCATGAACACGACCTTGGCCGTGGGCGCGAGCCCTGGTCCCGGCTTCGACGGCTGGAAGGCTTACGCGAAGGCCAATCCCGATCTTCCGGTTGGCGCGCTGATGAAACGCAGCACGCCCATACTGAGCGACGCGGAAGCCGCAGCCTACGACGCACCGTTTCCCGACATGCGCTACAAGGCGGGTGCTCGTCGCTTCCCGGAGCTTGTCATGGTGTCACCGGAGATGCAGGGCGTAGACATTTCGCGCCGCGCGGCGGTCTGGTGGTCGCAAGCCTGGCGCGGACGGACGTTCATGGCCATTGGGATGAAAGATCCGGTCCTTGGGCCGCCGGTGATGGACGCTCTGCGGGAGACCATTCATGGCTGCCCTGCCCCGCTTGAGATACCCGAAGGCGGGCATTTCGTGCAGGAATGGGGTGAGGAGATCGCCCGGGCGGCGCTGAAATCCTTCGGTTAGGCCGGGCTGTAAGAAACCCGGCGCGGCGTCGTCTACCTAGTCATGAGCAACGATCAGGACGCCCGCTACGCGGATGCGGCTGCGCAATGGGGCGCAGCGCTGCAACGCATCGCGCGCGCCTATGAAGCCGACCCGGAACGGCGGCGGGATCTGTTGCAGGATATGCACGTGACGCTTTGGAAGAGTTTTGCCGCTTTCGACGGACGCTGTTCGGTGAGGACGTGGGTCTACCGGGTCGCCAGCAACGTGGCCGCGTCGCATGTGGCGCGGGAGCGGCGCGACCGGCTGCAACTTGTCACGCTCGATACGATCGAACATGTGCCGGATGAGGGCGACGTCGGGGAGAAGTTCGAAGAGGAGGCGGCCCTTTCCCGGCTCACTGCGCTGATCCATCGTCTCAAGGCGCCCGATCGCCAGGTCATGACGCTTTATCTCGAAGGCTTGAGTGCCGATTCGATCGCAGAGGTTACCGGTCTTTCGCCGGGGGCAATCGCAACACGGATTTCGCGGCTCAAGGTCTTGCTCACCCGATTGTTTCATGAGGCGGCCAATGTCTGACCTCGATCGCATTCAGGCCGTTTGGGCCAACCAACCGAAGGAGAATTTCTCGATGAGCGTCGCGGAAATCCGAGAGCGTGCTTCAACATTGCAGAGCACGGTGAAGCGGCGAAATTTCCGCGAGTATGCGGTGGGCGCCGTATTGATTGTGGTCTTCAGCGCGGCTGCCTACTTCGCGCGAACACCGCTATCGGCCTTTGCCTGTGCATTGACGGCGGCGGGCGTCGCGTTCGTCATGTGGCGCATGCATGTGTTGGGGCGTGCTGCGAGTGAGCACGAGATCGCGGCCGCGGGCAGCTGCTGGGCGGCGTTCTACCGGCAAGAGCTTGTGCGGCAGCGCGATGCATTGCGTGGGATTTGGTCTTGGTACCTCGGGCCGTTGGTGCCGGGCATGGTCGTCTACTGGATTTCCGTCGGCGTGAAGGGCGGCATGTGGTCGTGGCTTATCGCCGTCGCCGGAGTGGCTTTGACCGCTGCGGTCTTCGCATGGGTCGCTGACGCCAACAAGCGTGCAGCGGTGGCATTGCAGGCGGAGATCGACGTTCTGGATCAGATCAAAGAAGCTTAGGAGTAGGTCACATGGCACTTGCACGGAGATCGGTTTTGGCGATGGGAGCCGCGTTCACATTCGGCGCAGCGGGCGCCTTTGGCGCTCCGCCGTCGGGGTTTTTCGGCGAATGGTTCGGCGCGCTCGATCTCGGGTCGCGGAAGCTGCGGCTGAAGCTGGAGGTCAGCGAAGGGCCGCGCGCGACGCTCTACAGCCTCGATCAAGGCGGCAGTCCGATCCCGTCCGGGGAAACGCGCATCGACGGCGACCGCATTGTCGCGACGTGGCCGGTGATCAGCGCGCGCTATGAGGGCCAACTGACTGGCGGCAAGATTGTGGGACAGTTCACGCAAGGCGGGACCTTGCCGCTGGCGTTCGTGCGCGAGCAGGGCGCGTCGACTGCGGTTGAACCGCTGACGCAGGCGGGCTTGGCGAAGCTTCGCGCCGACTCGGGCGCGCCTGCTCTTGCAGCAGCCGCTTTGAGCCGCGGTGGGCGGCGCATCGGCTTTGTGGACGGACGGCGCGCCGTAAATCGCGGCGAGGCCGCAACCATCGGCGACAAGTGGCATGTCGGCTCAAACACCAAATCGATGACGGCGACGCTCGTGGCTCGTGCGGTTGAGGCGGGCGCGATCAGCTGGAACGATACGGTCGGTCAGGTGCTGGGTTCGGCCGTCGCCGACATGAAGCCCGAGTTTCGCGATGTCACCTATCGCCACCTGCTCAGTCATCGCTCGGGTCTGGCTGCGAATATCGACATTGGCGAACTCCTCAAGTTTCCGCGCGAAAGCGCTGACGCCCGCGGCGAGCGCGTTACCTACGCGCGCATGGTGCTCACGCGCGCGCCGGCAGGTAGGAAGGAGGCGCACTTCGAGTACTCCAACGCCGGCTATGTGGTCGCCGGCGCGATGTTAGAGGCGCGCCTTGGCGCACCTTGGGAGAAGCTCATTCACGATCATGTTTTTGCGCCGCTCAACATGACAGGGGCGGGCTTCGGCGCGCCGGGGACGGCTGGCGCTTTCGATCAGCCCGTGGGGCACGCTGCCAACGCGGCCGGTGCGCTTGAACCGTTTCCGCCGGGCGGTCCGATCACGGACAATCCCGCCGTGCTTGGTCCTGCCGGACGCGTGCACGCGACCCTGGACGACGTGCTTAAATACCTAAGCGCGCATTGCTTCCGTGCGTCGTTCTTGAAGCCCGCGAGCTGGCAGATGCTGCATACGCCGCCGTTCGGCGGCGACTATTGCCTTGGGCTGGAGCGGCGCGGCAACGCGCTGTGGCACAACGGCTCGAACACGCTGTGGTACTGCGAGATGCAGGCAGACCCAACGCGCGGTGTCGTGTCGGCTGCGGCTGCCAACGACGGGCGGATCGGCAACATGTCGGTGCCCGTGGGCAAGGCGCTTACCGGTGCGGCAGAGGCGGTGGCCTAGATCTTATCGAAGCCCACCGCAGCTGCCCGCGAAAGTGAGTTCAGTGAGCCACGAGCCGCGAGCGAAGCCGAACACCCCGTAGAACGGGCGTTCGAAGTAGATCTTGGTGCCATCGCCACTCCAGCGCAGCTTTGTGACCGTGGAACCTCCGGGCCCGTCCTTCGCGTGCGGATGGCCACGTTCGTTGTAAAACGTCAAGCGCTGCGTCCACTGGCGATCCGGTGTCGTCAGGTAGAGATCGGTGCGCAGCTTTTTCTTGTCATCGGTCGAGGTGTAATCACAGCACGACGACGACATGAAAGCCACCAGACGGCCGTCTGGCGAAATCTCGCCGAACTCTTCCCATTCGGCCGGCGTCTTGGTGAGGTTCGCGCTTTGCCCGGACTTCAGATTGTGCACCCACAAATCCATACCGTGCGGGCCGGTCGTGTTAGCGTCGCTCGCGAACATGATGAAGTCGCCGTCACGCGACCAGCCTTGAGTTTCGTACCACGTAGCGCTTGGCAAAGTGATGGTGTTGAGCGGCGCCAACGTCGCCGTGCCGCTGACATCGGCTTTGATTTCCGACATCCGGATGCGCCATTTGCCCCACGGCGCGCCGCCAGGATTTGTGTTACCCCGGCGATAGGCTTGCTGCGCACGCGGGTCGTCGTCGAACAGTTCGGCCCAGATTAGCTTGGTCCCGTCGGGCGAGGGCTCAGGAATCAGCGCGCCGAACGTATCCAACTTGCCGTTCGGGTAGCGCGTGAGGTTCGACCAGCGATCACCGTCGATCGTCGCCATCCAAACGTCGTTGTACCAACCCGCACCCGGCCCGCCGACCAGACCCTCGAAGGGATGGCGCGCCATTTCGACTTGCATGAGGAGGCGCTTGCCGTCGGGCATAAAGGAGGGTGAGCCCTTTTGGCGATCGGCGCGCGGGCCCGCGGGAATGTCGCGGCAGGTGAAGCAACGTTCCGTCCGCGTTCGCCGGTCGTAGATGTAGATCTGGGACTTGCCATTGACCGGGCGTGCGAAGGCGATCGTGTTCGGATCGGTTGGCGAGACGCTGAAGCCAGCACTTGCAGGCACGATCGAGTTCAAGCCTACGACTTTGCAAGCGTCCGGCGCTTCGGCGGCACCTGCTGTTGAGGCGGCAATCGCAGCGAAGACGGCGGCAACCAAAACGCGCATGTGACTTATCTCGATGTCGATCTGACCATTGGGGACTAGCGCGAATGAACGCTCCCTGAACAAGTTTGCAACCGGTACGTGAGCGTCGCGCATGCGGTCGCGGTTTGATCGCTTCCGTGATGGCGCTCGTATCTCTCTGATCGCGACTTGGCTGAGTGCGATGTTGGAGGGTGTGCATGGATCTCGGTGGCGGCACATCGCGGCGGACAGTGCTTCAAGCGGCAGCGCTCGGCGCGGTTGGATTGGTTACCGGCCGAGCCTCGGCCGAGGCGCGCGACGTTTATCCCGATCAGAGTCTGCGCGTGGACGGACTGCTGCGGCGCTATCGGTTGGTGGTGCCCGCGTCGGCCAACGCAAAGCCACCGCTGATGATCGCGTTGCATGGGATGTTGATCGATTCACCTAGCGTAATGCCGCTCTACACGGGGTTGGACGAGATGGCGCGGGCGCGCGGCTGTGTGCTCGTCTATCCGAAGTCTTTCGAGAACCATTGGCCGTTGTCGTTCGGGTCGAAGCTTCAACGCGAGCTTCGGTTTCTGGACGCGCTCGTAAGCGAGATGCAGCGAACACGCGGGACGGATCCGCAGCGAAACTATCTGTTAGGCATGTCGAACGGCGGTTATTTCGCCGTCGTCGTGGCGTCACGGCGTTCGCAGTTTCTAGCGGGGCTTGCGGTACATTCGGGGTCAGCGGGCGTTATGGGATTCGGATTCGAGACCAAGCGCAAATTCCCGGTGTTCGTGGCGCATGGCGACGCCGACCCGATCATCAACGTGCGTGACGGGCGGTATCTGGGCGACATGTTCCGCCGCCTGAACCACCCGACCGCGTATGCGGAATTCCCCGGGCTCGGCCATATTTGGGCGCGCGACCAGGACGTGAATGCGCGCATCTGGTCGCATTGGACCGAGCACCCGGCGTGAGCGCAGAACGCCGGCTAGCCGCGATTTCTGCTCGCGCTGGGGCGAGCGTCGCATTTGGCTGTGGCGCGATGGGTTACGCGATTCGGTAGAGGCGCGGCAGGTCCGCGAGGGTTTTGTCGACGGCTGCGAGTTCATCATTGTCGAGGACAGGGCGATCGAACAGGGCGCGGGTGAGCTCGAGTTCGCTTAGGCTGTCCACATCAATGACGGCGCCGTCGATCCATGGCAGCGCGCGCATGTAGGCAAGACAGAGTTCGATCGGACTTTCGCGGCCGAGTTCTCTGGCAAGGGTGGCGATGCGGCCGGCATCCATACGGCTTGAGTGACCCGCGGCGCGCGCGTGGACTGTGAGCCAGGGACGCTCGGCGAAAGCCTCCGCGATGGCGGGTGCGCGCCAGCGGCGGTCGAACGGCGCGAAGGCGATTTCGATGTGACGGATCTCAGGATCGTTCAACGCGGCGAGCGCTTCGTTCGGCTCGCGGACGCAGACGCCTAAATCATAGATCACGCCGTGGTCGCGCAGATGTTTGATCGTGTGCCAGATCACGCCCGCGTGGGACTTCAGGTCTCGGGTGTCTTGCAGAACCAGCGCATCTAGACGGTCGGTGCGTAGGCGGGCGCAAGAGCGATAGATGCCGTCGATCAGCGCGCGCCGGACCGTGCCGGTGTCCCGGTCGTTGATCGGCGCGATCTTGGTTGCGATGCGCACGCCCTTCATACCTGGCAACGCGGCCGCGATTTGCGGTTCGCCGCTCACGTCGGCGCATGTCGATGCGATCCAGCCGATGCCGGTGGAGAGCGCGTTGCGGACGAGTTTGGAGGCCTCTTCGGGCGCGAGGCTGCCCAGGGCTTCCGTCCCTAAAACGAGTTCAGCGGGTAAGTGTGCGGTGTTCATAGCGAGGATGAGCATCGCAGCAAAGAGTATGCGGATGCTTAACTGCGCCTCAGACCTTCGGCCAGATTTTCCAGACGGCGGCGGCCGTGAATATCGTCCTATCGGCCACCTTGAAGTCGGCCCGCATGAAGACGATCTCGCGCGTCTTGCGAACGACCTCCGGGCGGCAGACGACAAGGTCGCCCACGTTGGCGGGGCTTATGAAGTTCGACTGTTGGCTTACCGTGACGCAGGGTGCGCGGTCGGTCGCGATCCAGAGGGCGTAGCCCAGCGCCGCGTCGGCAAACGTCAGCAGCGCGCCACCGTGGGCGATACCGGCCGCGTTCGTGTGGCGGTCGTCGACGATAAAGGCGTACTCGTGGGCGCCGTCGACGATGCGGTCAAAATAGGGGCCGAGGAACGCTTCGAAAGGGTCGAACTGCTCGGCGAGCCGCCACCCGGGCGGGGGCACGACATCGCGGGCCGCCTTCAGCGGCGTGAAGTTGTAATCCGCCACTACACGGTTCCCATAATCTTCCAGATGCCAGTCGCGGTCAGGATCGGCTTGTCTTCGACCGTGAGCGTTCCGGAGATGAAAACGATCGAGCGCGTCCGGCGCGTGATCGTCGCGGTTCCACGAATTCGGTCGCCGAGCTTGGCGGGGCCGATGAGGTCGCAGTTCAGCGAGATCGTCATCGCACGCCCACCTTCCAGCGCGTCGTTGACACTGCGGCCCATCACGATGTCCGCCAATGCCATCGCCATGCCGCCGTGCAGGGTTTGCCCGCCGTTCAAATGGATGTCGCGGACGTCGAACAGGAATTCGGTTTTGTCGGGCGACTGCCAGACGGGGCCGACATATTTGTTAAAACCCGTTTCGCCGAATACGGCTGTATAGCCCGCGGGTGCGGGGTGTGCTGCTGTCGTCATCGCGTGCGCTTACATCGCCTTGCGGATTTTGGGCAGATCTTCGTAGACCGGCGTGCGTTTTTCCTGCTTGGCCTTGAAGCTCTCTGCCATGTCGACGTTGGCCGAGAACATGCCGGCTTGCCAGGTCGCGATATAGTCGAGGCCATCGGCGATCGAATGGTCACGGGCGTAGTTGATCATGACCTTCGAGCCGTAGACGGCGAGCGGAGACTTGGTCGCGATTTCGCCGGCTAGGTTCAACACGTGGTCGAGCATCTGTTCTTGGCTGTCGAAGAGTTCGTTCACGAAGCCGAGGTCGTAGGCCTTCTTGGCCGAGAGGCGGCGGCCCGAGTACGCGAGTTCGCGCACGAGGCCTTGCGGCAACAGGTGGCAAAGGCGCGGGAACGTGCCGACGTCGGCCGTCATCGCGAGGTTGATTTCCTGGATGACGAAGAACGCGTCCTTTGTGGCGTAACGCATGTCGGCGCAGGTGGAGAGATCGACCGCACCGCCGATACAGCCGCCCTGCACGGCGAGGAGCACCGGCATACGCGCGTCGTCGAGGCAGGAGAACGAGCGCTGCAGGCGCGCCGCTTCGCCGCGGAGCCCCAAGCGAGCGCGAGCAGCCTCACGCGTGGCGCCGCCGGAGACGCCCTGCCCGTCCGTAAAGACCGAAAGATCCATGCCGGCCGAGAAGTGCTTGCCGGTCGATGAGATAACGATGGCGCGGGCCGAGGCGTCGTCATTGATCTTGTTCACGATGTCGGGGAGTTCGTTCCAGAACGCGCGGTTCATGGCGTTGAACACGTCGGGGCGCTTCAGCTGGATGTGCGCGACCTTGTCCTTGGTCTCGACATTGAAGCAGGTGTAGGCGGTCATGGGCGTTTCCTTGATGCGAATTGAATGACGGTGGGCCGTTCATAGCATGCAGCTGCCCACGCCCCAATTGCCGCAGATTTCAGCGGCTGGACAGGTCCAGGGCTATTCCTTATAACCCCGGGCCTTCGCGTCGGGCTGGTTCGGCCTGGCGATGGTTAGCCTGGGTAGCTCAGTTGGTAGAGCAGCGGACTGAAAATCCGCGTGTCGCTGGTTCGATTCCGGCCCCAGGCACCACGCTTCGCTGCGAAGCAAGCGAAGCGTCCCCTGCGTAGCCCACTTGGGCGAAGCACGGGCCAGCGTCCGCAGCTACGCGTGGCGCAGCCGTATTAGATCAACCACTCCACCCACGCCCCATGCGGATGCGCGGTTGCGATTTTCTTCGTTTCGCCGCCTGGCCAAAGGGTGAGGCGGACTTCCGGGAATTGGTCGGGTGCGTATTGCTCCAGCGAGAGCCATGCCAGCGGTGTGGCGGCGGTCGCACGCTCGCCGGTCGCCTTCAGCAGTTCCTCGATGCGATCGCGGGTTTCTTTGGCGATGTATTGCCAGACGATCGTGTGGGCCACGACCGTTGCCGCGTTCGGAACGCGCGCGGCGAGTTGGCGCTCGAGCCAGTCGCCGGCGTCGGCTTTCTCGAGCGGCGGCTTTTCGCGTTGTGCAAGCGCGATCGCTGCTTCGATACGGGCGAGGCGGGCTTTTTGTTCGGGCCAGACATATGCGATCAAGCGGTCGGCGGCGCCGGGTGCGCTTACATCGAACGGATCGCGGTCACAGCCGCGCTTGGCGACGACGGGCGGCAATCGGTCGACGTTGCACCACGGGCCGCGCCATTCCGCTTCGATCGTGACGGGCGCGGCGGCATCGCCGATGAAGCGGTCGCCATAGCGATAGGCGAAGCGGTCCCAGAGCAGATTCAATCCGGCGCTGCCGCCGATTTCGAGGATCGAGAGCGGCAAGCCGGTGCGGCGCGCAATCTCGGCATAGCCCGGCATCAGCACGGCGGAGCGGCCGGTTTCGTTTGTTTGCGGCGGCCGCGAGAGAATGTCTTTGACGAGGGCGCGATGCGCGACCACGGCGTCGTCGATCGCGCGGCCAGCGGCTGCTGCGTCCCACAGTCTCTCGCCGTGACCGGGATAGTATGCGGCGACGCCAGGCGCCTTGCCGGTGCGCACCATGAAGTGCAGCGCACCGGTCGCGCGCAGCAGCAATGCGTCAGCGAGCGGGTTGCCGGGCCAGGGTGTCATCAGACCGGCCAGCGTTCCGCCGGAGGTCAGGTTCTCACGGATCGCTTGCAGCACTTGCGCGGTGAACGGGGCGCCGTTCTGCTGGCACCACATGATTTGGATGTCGGCGGCGCGGGCGACTTCTTCGAGCGTGGCGGGCGTTGAGGTCATGCCTCGCCGATACGCTTGGCGATGCGTTCGATCAAGATTGATCGATGCAATCAACGTTCGAATTGCACGCTCAAATCTCGGTTTCGACAGGACGGCGGCCGCGGATGGCGAGGATGGCAACGCCGACGAACGCGACCATCGCACCGAGGATGATGCGCGTCGTCATCGGCTCACCCAGAACCCAGATACCGAAAACCACGCCCAAGATCGGCGACAAGAGCGAGAGCGGGGCGATGAGGGAAACTTCGTAGCGCTGCAGCAAATAGTAGTAGCCGTTGTGGCCGATGAGGCTCGCTCCCAGCGCCGTGAAGAGTAGCGCGCCCCAGCCGATCCAGCTCGCGTTCGCGATCGCGTCGAGCTGGCCGGTTTCGAAGACGAAGCTGGCCAACAACAACGCCGGCGCGGTAATCGCCGCGGTCCAGGATTGCAGCTGAAAGACACCGACGTTGGTGAGCTTGCGCATGTAGATGGCGGCGATCGCGCCCGACATGGCAGCGGCGGCGCCGAAAAGGACGCCGGTCAGCGAGTCGAACACGTGCGGGTCGAAGCTCACGATCGTGACCCCTAAGACCGTCATGGCGATTCCAGCCCAGCGGCGCCACTTCACGGTTTCGCCCAAGAAGACGATCGAGAGCACAGTCGCGAACGGCACGTTGAGCTGTACGATGACAGCCATGACGGAGGCCGCCGTCAGCGCGACGCCGATGAACATCAGGCCGAAATGGATCGCGCCGTTGAACAGCGCGATGATGGCGATGTCGCGCATGCGGCCGGGCGCGATCTTCAGGAAGGGAATGAGCAGCGCAAAGACGACTGCGAAGCGCAGGCCCACGAACAGCAATGGCGGCATCTCGCCAACGCCCACTTTGGCGGCGACGAAGTTGAAGCCCCAGATCGTGCAGATCAGGATGAGGAACAGGAAATGTTGCGGCGCCATTGCGCGGGTTACTCGGGATTCGAATAGCTTTGCCTGCAGAAGACCCGAACTTGGCCCCCAGCGCCAGTGGCCTTACTTGCATTGCTGTTATGCGCGGTCTGGACAGGGAGCGTTCTTTACGCAACGTTCCACCCGAAGAGGAGATGCTGAGCTATGCACTGGGGCTTGATCGTGGTGGGCGGGGGAATCGGCGGGGCTGCGCTCGCGACCGTGATGGCACGCAAGGGCAAGTCGGTGCTGATGCTGGAGCAGTCGACTGTCTTTCAGGATCGCGTGCGGGGCGAATGGATCGCACCTTGGGGCGTTGTGGAAACGAAGCGGCTCGGACTTTACGACTGCCTGGTGCAAGCGGGCGGGCATCACCTGACACGCCATGTCAGTTACGACGAACTATTGCCGCCGGAGATGGCCGAAGCGCACGTGCTGCCGCTTGGGATGTTTGCCGAGGGCGTGCCGGGACCGCTGTGCATCGGGCACCCGCATCATTGTCAGACGCTGTTCGACGAAGCCAAGCGCGCCGGCGTTCAAACCGTTCGACCCGCTCAAGTGACAAGCGTGACGCTGGGCGCGCGGCCAAGCGTGACTTACCTTGCCGATGGTGCCGAGCATGTCGCGGAGGGCGACCTGATCGTGGGCGCAGAGGGCCGCGTCTCTGTCGTGCGCGCGACGTCGGGCATGACGCTCCACCAGGATACGCCGCATCATTGGTTTGGCGGCTTGCTTGTTGGCGGCGTCGCCGGCTGGGACGACGACCTTCAGGCGATCGGCACGGAGGCAAATCTCGGCTTTCTCGTGTTCCCACAAGGCAAAGGGCGCGTGCGCGTCTATGGCGGCTATGCGCTTGCGGAGAAGAACCGCTTCTCGGGACCGGAAGGAGCACGGCGTTTCCTCGACGCATTTTCGATGCGCTCATGCCCAAAGAACCAACACTTGGTCGAGGGTACTCCCGCGGGGCCGCTGTTCAGCTACCTCAACAGCGACTCCTGGACGGACGCGCCTTATGCGGACGGCATGGTGTTGGTCGGCGATGCGGCCGGATGGAACGATCCGATTATCGGGCAAGGGCTTTCCATTACCTATCGCGACGTCCGGATCGTGACCGACATCCTGGCCGCGACGCCAGCAGGCGCGAGCCCGGATTTTCGTTCCTACGCCGAAGAGCGCGCGGAACGCATGCGGCGGTTGCGGTTCGTGGCTCAACTGACATCGGTCCTTGACATGGAGTTCGGCGAGGCGGCCGCGGCGAGGCGGCTGAGTTATCATCAGCGGCGGGCAACCGATCCGACGCTTGGGATGCACGGCCTCGCGGCCATGGCGGGTCCTGAGAATACGCCAGCAGAGGTATTCACCGAAGCACATCGGGCCCGTGTTCTGCAGGGCTGACGAGGCGTGCTATCCTTCGTATGAATCAGTAGAGGAAACCTGACAATGGCCAGAGCTCCGACGATGCGCGTCAAGCTTACCGATGAGACGTCGCTCGATCTGCCTGAGAATGAGTTCATCCAAGTCGTTACCGCGGGACCGAGCGAAAAGCAGGAAGAAGGCTTCGTGCGGCTGAACCCGAAGGAGCGCAAGACGGCGCTCTATGGCAAGCTTGCGCGGGTGCGCGCGGCGCAGCTGATATCCGGCCAGCACATCGTTACCTTTCGCGGGATATTGAAGGTCGATACGGCGCGGCGACTCTAAGCCGTCACGTCGTGGCTGTAGAGCCAGTCGTTGCGCGTATGCACGAAGGACGGCATTACGTGCGCGGCCAACCACACCGGTCCGTAAGTGGCGACCTGCGCGGGAAGGCTGCGCTTGTGGTAGAGGCCCATTTGCTTGCGGGCGCCGAGTTGAACTCTTGAGGTGCGCGGTTTACGGGCGGCCTCGTAGCTTTTGAGTGCGGCCGGTATGTCGCGCGCGGACTTGAGCTGGCGCGACAGCACCCAAGCGTCCTCGATGCTCATGACGGCGCCTTGCGCGAGGAATGGGAGCATCGAGTGGCACGCGTCGCCCAACAATGTGACGCGCCCCCTGCACCATTCTTCCAACGGGTCGCGGTCGAACAGCGCCCAGCGGTAGCAATCCGCTGCTTGCTCAATGAGTTTGGTGATGGGTTTGGCCCAGCCTTTGAAGTCGTGGGCGAGGTCGCGTTGGTCGCCGCGCTCGGTCCAGCTTTCGTACTGCCAGTCGGTGCGCTCGACCACGCCGACGAAGTTGATGAGCTCGCCGCGGCGCAGGTAGTACGTCACGGCGTGGCGGCCGGGACCGACCCAGATGCAAGCGGTCGGCGGGATCAGCTTCTCCGGCAGCTTTGGTGCGGGCACAACGACGCGCCAGGCAACGTTACCGGTGAAGCGGGCCGGCGCGTCGCCCAACATCTGTGCGCGGATGCGGGAATGGATGCCGTCGGCACCAATCAGTACGTCGCCGGTCGCGCGAGTGTTGTCGGTGAAGGCCAGCGTTACGCTGTCGTTGAGTTGCGCGTAGCCTTGGACTTCCTTGTCGAGATGCACGGCGTTCGGCACGCGGGTGCGGAGCGCATCCACCAGCACGCGCATCAGATCGGCGCGGTGGATGTGGTAATAGGGCGCGCTGTAGCGGCGTACAGCTTCGTCGCGCATCGGGATCGAGAAGATGCGCATGCCGGAGCGGCCCAAGCGCATCTCCAGCGCTTCGGGACGGAAGGCGACGGCGTCGAGTGCGCCGGCGAGGCCGAGGCGCTTCAAGACCTTGACGCCGTTCGGGCTGATCTGGATCCCGGCTCCGACTTCGCTGAAGACGCTCGCGCGTTCGTAAAGTTCGACCTCGATGCCGGCGTCCGCCAAGCAGAGCGCCGCGGTCACGCCGCCGATACCGCCGCCTGCGATCAGTGCTTTCATTCGGCGGCCACGCGCACCGGCGGTTCAGGGACGCTCAGGCGCTTCGTCACTTCCTCATCCGGCATGGCGAGCAGCGCCTTGTACACCTCCGTCGGGTAAGCCTGGTGAGGCTTTGAGGGATCCATCGGCGGCTGTTTCAGCCTGCCGCCTGCGCCATTGTATGCGGCCGGGCGTTTGTAGCGCGCGAGTTCTTCGGCGTTGATGCCGGCCAGCGCTTGCACTTCGGGATCTATCCAGGCGCGGGCGTCGATCGCGGCCGACGAGGTTGCGACTTCGAGCGACAGGTTCTCAAGACCCGCGAAGTAGATCGACTTGCACATGCCGTGATCGAGCGGGCCGATGACGTTTATTCCGCGCGATCTGATGCGGTCGCGCATGTTGAGCAGCTCTTCGTCGCTGTCGACGTTGAAGGCCAAGTGCTGCATCGTGCCAGGGGCCGAGGGAAGCGCGGGACTGCCCGCATGGCTTACGCCGAGGTTCGGTTTCGTCGCCACGATCTTGTCGTTCTGCACGAAGGCGATCGAGGCGGTGTCGTTCAGGCGCAGAAATCCGTGCCATGTGCCTTGGACGCCGTGCATCCAATAGAGTGCGACGAGTTCCATGCCGAGGACATCTGAGAAAAACTCGATCTGCGCCTTCATGTTGCCGGTCGAGATCGCGAGGTGATGCAGTCCGTTGGCGCGGGTCATTTTGCGCTCCTTCAAAATGTTTGCGGACGAAATCGTAAGCCGCGGATGAGAATGGCGCCGTGTGAAATAGCATCAACCGGCGCGTCGCGCCTTCGAAAATCTTCAACGCGTGGGGCCTTGCCACGGACTTTCAGGCAAGGTCATGACCGGGCGCGGAAAGCTTGAGGTTCTAGCCGCTGACAGCGCTGAGGACTGGCTTCAGGCGTAGCCGAACTCTTTGCGATAGCGGGGAATAAAGAGTTGCTTCCCTTTGATCGCGGAGGTCAGGAACGATCCCACGACCATGCCCTTCTTCGTGAATGGCAGGACGCTTGCGCCTTTTTTGGCGCCAAGCGGGATGAGGATCGGGGG
The DNA here is from genome assembly GCA_902826695.1 of uncultured Alphaproteobacteria bacterium. Lineage (GTDB taxonomy): Bacteria > Pseudomonadota > Alphaproteobacteria > Micropepsales > Micropepsaceae > SZUA-430. Next base: position 222,623 of record CADEFU010000006.1, read on the forward strand.
TGTTGGCCATGGGGTGTAGGCGGGCAACGACTCCAGCTTTTTGCCTGCGAGCAGCGCCTTGATCGTCTTAGCGAGCCAGGGCTCCTGGCGGGTGATGGCGACGATTGTCATGGCATCGCCGGCGGCGGCGGCATCGCCCAATGCAAACAGTGTGGAGCTCGCGGCTGGGCGCAACCAAGCGTCGACTTTGGCGCGTCCAAGCGCGTCGAGGGTTACGCCTGGCACGGCCGACAGGAGATCGGTCACGGGCTTCGCGCCGATCACAGGGACGATCATATCGGCCTCGATCGGATCGCCCGCAGTCATGTCGAGACGACCCGCGAACGGCGCGTCCGTCTTTTGCAAGGTGCGAGCCGACGTGCCGAAGCGGAGCGTGACGCCCATTGCCTTAAGCTGTGCCGCAAGCTTGCGGCCCAGGTTCTCGGGGTAGCCCGGGAACAGGGTGGGCGTTGAGGAGATCAGCGTGATCTTCTTGCCCGGGATCCCGGCTGCGATCTCGCCCGCGAGTTCGGTTCCAACAGCGCCTGCGCCCACAATCGCGATCGACTTTGCTTGGCGCATCTGCTCGTGCGCGGCGCGGCTATCGGTGATGAGGGTGGCGACTGAGTCCGATTGCGGCTTGAACGGCCGGGCGTAGCGCGAACCTGTGGCGACGACAATAACGTCGCCTTCCAAAACGTCGCCGGTCGAGAGTTTCACGGTTCGGTCGGTGAGCTTCTCGGCGCGAGCGTGAACGATCTTTCCGCGCTTCAACAAGCGATCATACGGGATTGCGATCTTGTCGAGCAGCGCCGGTTCGACGATGCCGCGGATGCCGGCGACGTTGTGAAAGAACTTGTCGCGCGGCTCGATCAGAACGACGTCAGCCGCCGCGTCGAGTGCACGGGCTAGGGCGGTGCCGGCATAGCCGCCACCGACGATCACGACACGTTTCATTGTTGGCTCCGATACTTTCCAAGTGGAAAGCCTAGACTTTCCATATGGAAAGTCAATAGAATACGATTCGGGAGGCCAAACACATGGCGGCGCGGGTGCGCGATCTAGGCGACGGACGGCGGCGGATACTTGAGGCGGCGCTCGAAGAATTCGCGACGTTCGGCGTCGACGGCACGACGCTTCGGCAGATCGCGGAACGGGCGGGCACCCAGCATCAACTCATCGTCTATCACTTCAAATCGAAGGACGCCTTGTGGAGGGCTGTCGTCACGGACATCTGCGCGAACGTCCGCTCGGGCATCCAGGCACTTGAACGCGACGCAAAGGCGATGGGTCCGGCAAAGGCGTTGCGCCAACTCGTGCGCGACTTCGTGCACTTGACCGCCCAGCGGCCGCAACTGCACCGCATGCTGACATTCGAGGGGCGTAGCGACAACGAGCGTCTGCGCTGGTGGATCAGCGAGTACGTGCGCGACACCTATGCGTTGTCGACGCGACTCATCCGCGAGGCGCAGAAGGCCGGCGTGGCGCGACCCGGCAATCCCGGGCGGTTGCACTATGCGATGATCGGGCTCATCACAACGAGCTTCGTGTTCGAGCCCGAGTATCGCGCGATGACCAAGATCGATCCGTTCAGCCCACGTGAGATCGAAGCCGTTGCCGATATGGCCTGCGCGTTCCTGGGCGTCGGCGGGGCGTCTTGACGGAGGTTCCGGTCACTCGCTACCCACGCCTTAGGCCGACATAGAGGACCAGGGCGGCGGCAATTCCCGCGGCGGCGGCGAGCTTCACGCCGAACAGGACGCCGGTGAGAAACACCGCGACGCCGGCCGCGGCGAGCATCAGCGCGATGCGCAGCGTACGGTTCCACGAGACCGGTGCAAGCCAGGCGACTAGACACAGCGCCACGCCAGAGCCGATCCAGGCCACGAACATGACGGCGACGATGTTGGCGAGATCTTCCACGCGTCACGCCGTGCGCAAATGCCAGCGGTAGTCGAAATCCGTCACCAGGGCGAAGAAGCGTTCGCACTCGGCGCGTTTGACGGCCGAGAAAATCTTCACGAAGTCGGCGCCGAAATAGTCCTTGATGAACGCGGAGTCTTCGAACGAGTCGAGCGCGTCGAACCAGTTCAGCATTAGGCCTTCGGTCGTTGTCAGGTAACCGTTGCCGGTCGTGGCGGGGCCGGGGTCGATCTTGTTCTTGATACCGTGATGCATACCGGCGAGGACCGCGGCCGCCGCGAGATAGGGGTTCGCGTCGGCGCCCGAGATGCGGTGTTCGACGTGGCGGCTCTTCGGGGGGCCGGAGGGGATGCGCAGCGAAACGGTTCTGTTGTTGACACCCCAGGTCGGCGCCACCGGCGCGTAGGTGTTGCGGCGGAAGCGGCGATAGGAGTTCGCGTTCGGTGCGAAGATCGCCATGCTGTCGTTGATGGTTTTGGCCATACCGCCGATCGCGTGGCGAAGAAGATCGTTGCCTTCCGGCTTTTCGCTGGTGAAGGCGTTCGCACCCTTGTTGTCGTTCAGGCTCAAGTGAATGTGCATGCCGGAACCCGCCGTCTCAGAGAAGGGCTTCGCCATAAAGCAGGCGATCATGCCGTGCTTTTCGGCAACGCCTTTGACGAGGCGCTTGTACTGCATCGCTTCGTCGACGGCTTGCAGTGCGTCGGCGCGGTGGGTCAGCGTGATTTCCATTTGGCCGGGGGCGTACTCGCTGATCACGCTTTCGGCCGGCAAGTTCTGCGCGTCGCAGGCGGCGTAGAGCTCGCGCAGGAACGGATCGAAATCGTCGAGTTCTTGGATCGAATAGACCTGGATCTGATCGTTGTAGAGACCGCCCGGGGCCATCGCGGGGATGATCTTGCCGTCCTTCGCTGCGGCTTTATCCAGCAGATAGAATTCGAGTTCGATCGCGAGGACGGGGTGAAGGCCGTCTTTCTTCAAACGATCGGCGACGTCGGCGAGGCGCAGGCGCGGATCGGCGGCGGCAGCCGGGCCGCTTTCGTTGTTGAAGCCCAGCATCACTTGGCCGGTCTTCTCAAGCCACGGTGTGCGCTTCAAGGTGCCCGGGATCGGATAGGCGAAGCAGTCGCGGTCGCCAATTTCCCAAAGCAGGCCCGCCTCTTCCACGTCTTCGCCCAGCACGGTGAGCGCGAACATAGACGCCGGGAACGCGCGGCCGTTTTCGTAGACCGATTTCAATTCGTGGGGGCGCAGACCCTTGCCGCGCTGAATGCCGACGGGGTCGGTCATGATCACGTGCACGAGTTCGATGTCGGGATGCTTCTTCAGGAACGTTTCGAGTTCGTTCAGCGGGTCTTGTTGTTTCTTCGGGTCAAGCATGAGCGAGCTCGTTGATCGTTTCGGAGAGTGCGGCCACCAGACGATCGGCATCGTCTGCCGTCGTCGCGGGGCATATGAGGATCATATTGTGAAACGGGGTGATCATTACACCCCGGTTAAGAAGCGAGAGATGGATGCACTTTTCCAAGCTGTCATGGAAGGCCGCTTCCGCTTCGCGGCCGGTGCGCGGCGGTTTTGCAGCGAATTGGAACTCCGTCCGTGCGCCGATTTGGGTAACCGACCAGGGTAAATGATGCTTTGCGATCAAGGATCGGAGATTGGCGCTGAGGCGTTCGGCCAGCGGGATCATGTGGGCGTAGGCGGCGTCCGTCATCACGGCGCCCAAGTTCGCGCGCATGGCATGCATGGCGAAGGCGTTCGCGGATAGCGTCGTACCCATGCCGGAGTGACCGTGGCCGCCGCTGGCTGCTTTCGCGCGGGCTTGTTCCATGCCCTTGGCGACATCGGAAGTGACGCCGAAGACGGCGCACGGGATGCCGCCCGCCACGGGTTTGCCGAGGACGAAGATATCAGGCTCAAGCTTGTGCGCGCGGGTGTAGCCGCCCGCGCCCGTCGAGATCGTGTGCGTCTCGTCGATGATGAGAAGCGTGCCGTGCTTGCGCGTGAGCTTGCGCAGTGCGTCGTGATACCCGGGATCGGGGAGCACCATGCCGATGTTCGTCATCGCCGGTTCAGCGAGGACGGCGGCGATGTCGCCGTCGCCAAGCGCCGCCTCAAGCGCGGCGAGATCGTTGAACTCTACGACGCGGGTGGTGTGCGCGACGTCGAGCACGTTGCCGAGTTGGCCTGCGCGCGGGACCGTCTTGCCGCTTGCCAAGCGCACCATCGTTTCTTCGACCGTGCCGTGATAGCAGCCGTCGAACACCAGGATCTTGTCGCGGCCGGTGACGGCGCGAGCCCAGCGGAGTGCGTAGCGGTTGGCGTCGGTTGCGGTCGCGGCGACTTGCCAGAACGGGAGACCGAAGCGGCGGGCGAGTTCGTTCCCCACCCAGACGGCATCTTCGCCGGGGAGCATCGTCGTCAAACCCCTGCCCGCCTGCTCGCGGATCGCCTCCGCGATGGGGGCCGGCGAATGGCCGAACATCGTGCCGGTGTCGCCCAGGCAGAAGTCGACATAGGTGTTGCCGTCGGCGTCTTTGAACCGCGCGCCGTTCGCTTCCGCGACGAACAGCGGATAGGGCGTCGGCCAGTCGGCCATCCAATGCATCGGCACGCCGCCGAACAGTGAGGCCTTGGCTTGCTCGGCAAGCGTCTTCGACTTCGGCGTGCGGGCGGCGAAGCGATCGCGCGCGCGGGCCGTCACCCGCGCGATCGCGTCTTCGGTGAAGGAGCCGGCGTTTCCGGTCATTGCGACATCATGCTTCCGCGGCGCGTTTCAAGCCGTCGCTCATGAAGCGGCCGGCGCGCCAGTAGTGATACGCCGCCCAGATGTTGAAGAACACGAAGATGAGCAACGCGTATCTGAGCGAATCCGCGCCGTAGGCCGGACGCAGCGCATCGCTCGCCATGCCGACGGCAACGGAGCCAATCCCCATGCCGACCAAGTTGATGACAAAGAGGAACAGCGCGGAGGCCACCGTGCGCATGCGCAAGCCCACGAGATTCTGGATCATCGCCAGGCTCGGCCCCAGATACATGCCGCCGATCGCCGCTGGAATGCCGATGATCAAGAACACGAGCGCCGAGTTACTGACCACGTAAAGCGCGATGCCGAACGGCATGCCTATGAGAATGGCTATGGCCACGACTTGCGGCATCAGCTTGACGTCGCGGCGGCCGAAATAGTCGGAGAGAAATCCGCCGAGGAAGATGCCAAAGCCTGTTCCAAGCCCGAACACGAGCGACAGGAACAATTTCATCTGATCGGGGCTCAGACCGTGCGAGCGCGTGATGAACGACGGCCACCACTGCACGCCGGTGTAGCCGACGAGCGTGGCAAGCGTTCCGCCGATGAAGATATGTACGAGCGCCGGCTGAGACCTCATGAACCGGATGGTTTCGGAGAACGGCGGCACTTTGGCTTCGGCGCGCCCTTCCGATGTGCCGCGCTTGGGCTCCTTGACCGTAAGCACCGTGAGCAAGGCGATCAGCAACCCTGGCAAGCCCAGCCAAATGAACGCCGCGCGCCAACCGTAGTGCGTCGCGATCTCAGCGCCGACATAAAGGCCGACCACGATGCCCAGCGAGACACCTTGCGAGAAAATGGCTAGCGCTGTCGCGCGCGACTTGATCGAGAAGAGGTCGCTGATGATCGAATGCGACGGCGGATTGGACCCAGCCTCGCCAATGCCGACACCGATGCGGGCGGCGACAAGCTGCCAGTAGGTCTGGGCAAAGCCACAGGCCGCGGTCATCAGCGACCAAAGCGCGGTTGCGCCCGCGATGATGTAAACCCGATTCGCCCGGTCGGCGTAGATCGCGATCGGGATGCCGAGCGTCGCATAGAAGATTGCGAACATGGTTCCGGACAGGAAGCCGAGCGCGCTGTCCGACAACTGGAATTCGGCTTTGATCGCCTCTTGCAGGATCCCTAAGAGCATCCGGTCGGCATAGTTCGTGATGTACACCAACAGCAGAACGATCAGGATGTAGACTTTGTAGTTCGTCGAATACGCGGTCTCTTGGGCGCGCGGCAGGGTGGCGCTATCGGCGCTCATAATCGATCAACCTCTATTCTTGCGTTTCCTCAAGGGGGAGATTGACCGATCGCATGGTCCTAAGCAATCTCGCGGCGCAGCATGAGAAGGGAGCGAGGATGCGTGCAGCAGCAGTTTTGGCGCTTGGCGGTTTGGCATTGCTTGGCGGGTGCGGGCCGTCTTCATCGGAGGATCCGGTGAAGCGCGGGGAGTATCTCGTTTCGCAGATGTCGTGCGGGGACTGCCATACGCCGGGGTACTTCCTGGGCAAGCCCGACATGAGTAAGGCGCTTGCCGGGAGCGATGTCGGGTTCGAAGTGCCCGGGCTTGGGTTTTTCTGGGGACCGAACCTCACGCCGGACAAGGATACGGGGCTCGGCAATTGGAGCGAGGCGCAGATTCTGTTGGCGCTGCGCGAAGGAACGCGGCCGGATGGGCGGAAGCTCGCGCCGACGATGCCGTGGATGGCTTATGCGAAGTTGCGCGATGAGGACGCGAAGGCAATTGTCGCTTACTTGAAGAGTCTGGCGCCGATCGCGAACAAAGCCCCAGGTCCGTTCGGTCCGAGCGAGACGCCGACTGCGCCCTATCAGAAGATCATCTTCCCGGCGCCTCCCGCACCGGCGGCACCTGCCGAGCAGCCGGCCGCTCCAACGCCGCCGCAGTAGTTTACCTCCCCAGCGTTCGCACGTAGGGTCGCGCCTCAACATGATCGAGGCGGCTTATGGCGGCGCGGCGAAAGTTTTACGGCTGGGGGACTGAGGATCAAGTCGTTGGCGAGGAAGAGGCCGTCTTCCTCGCGCGACTGTTCGGGCAAAAGTTCGGCGCGACACTGAAGCCGCCGCAAGCCGCGCCGAAGGTCGAAGACTTTGCGTTGCGCGCGCCGCGGGTCGAGCCCAAGGGCGCCGTTGCGCGGCTCTGCACCAGCGATCCGCATGAACGTTTGGTGCACGCCTACGGGAAGTCGTTTCCCGACTATGTACGGATGTTTCAGCGCCAAGTGCCCTGCCCGCCCGACGTCGTCGCATTTCCAGAGAACGAGGCGGACGTTGCCGCAGTGCTGGCTTGGGCTTCCGGTGCGAACGTCGCTGTGGTGCCGTTCGGCGGCGGGTCGAGCGTTTGCGGCGGGGTCGAGTGCGACGTGGGCGAGGCCTACGCGGGCGTCGTGTCGCTCGACATGGCGCGGATGGGAAAGATCGTCGAAATCGACCGGGCGAGCCGCGCGGCGCGCATTCAGGCGGGGGCATACGGGCCCGCGCTCGAAGCGCAGTTGAAGCCGCACGGGCTGACGCTGCGCCACTTCCCGCAGAGCTTCGAGTTCTCGACGCTGGGCGGGTGGATAGCAACGCGCTCGGGCGGGCACTTTGCGACGCTTCATACGCATATCGACGATTTCGTCGAAGCGATGCGCGTGGTGACGCCGAAGGGCGCGATGGAGACGCGGCGGCTGCCGGGATCGGGAGCCGGGCCGCAGCCGGAGCGTTTGATGCTGGGGTCGGAAGGAATTTTGGGCGTGATCACGGAGGCGTGGATGCGCTTGCAGGATGCGCCGAAGTTCCGCGCGTCGGCGTCGGTGAAGTTCGCCGACTTCTTGAAAGCGGCAGAGGCGGTTCGGGCGCTGTCGCAATCGGGGCTCAATCCGTCGAACTGCAGATTGATCGACGCGGAGGAAGCGCTGGGCACGCTGGCGGGCGACGGTTCGGCGTCGCTGCTCGTGCTTGCGTTCGAAAGCGCGGATCATCCCCAAGACGCGAAGCTCGCGCGGGCACTTGAGCTGGTGCGCGATCACGGTGGCGTTGTCGATGCGCCGAAATCGTCGGGGACAGAGCACCGCGAAGGCGCGGCGGGCGCTTGGCGCAATGCGTTCCTGCGTGCGCCGTTCTATCGCGAAGTGTTGACGCCGCTTGGCGTCATCGTGGACACGTTCGAGACAGCCGTCACCTGGGACCGGTTCCCCGCGTTCCACGCCGAAGTGAAGGCGCGGATGCACGACGTGCTGGCGCGCGTCACGGGCAAGCCCGGCCACGTCACGTGCCGCTGCACGCACGTTTATCCGGACGGGCCGGCACCGTACTTCACGTTCCAGGGGCTTGGGCGGATGAGCGGGCTGCTGGAGCAGTGGCAGGAGATCAAGGCGGTGGCGAATGATGTCGTCGTCGCGGCGGGCGGGACGATCACGCATCATCACGCGGTCGGGCGCGATCATCGCCCCGGCTATGCGCGCGAGTGTCCGCCTCTGTTCGCCGAGGTGATGCGTGCCGCGAAGCAGGCCGTCGATCCCGCGGGCATTATGAATCCGGGTGTGTTGATCGATCCTGCGGGCCGGAGCGTCGGCGTGCGCGGGGCGATGGCAGGGGTTTAGGCGAGCTTTGCCTGTAGCTTCGCGAACAACGGATTTTCGGACGTGAAGACATAGTCGGCGCGTTCCGACGCGACCGTACCTTGAGCGCCGCTCGCGCGGATGAGTGCGATGGCCGCCGACAAATTCGCATCGGGCACCAGTATGGACGCCTCGCCGCCGGCAACCTTCGACAGGAGCTTGGCCTTTAAGGCGTGTTCGAGGGCCGGAAGTGCCGCCTCAACACCAGCGTCCACGCGGACGCGGATGATCTGCGCGCGCTTGGCGAGCGCCCGGGCGGCGATGCGCTCGAGGATCAGCCTCGCGGCAGCGCGCGCTGCGTCGGACCAGCTTGCATCGAGGCTTGCGGCCAAGACCGCTTCGCTTTCGAGGATGAGACCGTCATCCAGAACTTTCAGTTCGTTCGCGGCCAAGGTCGAACCCGTCGTCGTGATGTCGACGATCGCCTCGGCGGTGCCTGCGGCGGGTGCACCTTCGGTCGCGCCCAGGCTCTCGACGACGCGGTAATCGGCGATGCCGTGGCCCCCGAAGAAGTCGCGCGTGAGGTTCACGTATTTCGTCGCGATGCGCAGGCGGCGGTGATGGCGCGTGCGGAAGCTTGCGGCCACGTCGTCAAGGTCGGACATCGTCGAGACGTCGATCCACGAACGAGGCACGGCCACAACGACGTTGGCGCGGCCGAAGCCGAGCTTCTCGACGACGAGCGTTCGTTCGGCAGCGGCCGACCCATGTTCGCGCAACAAATCTTCGCCGCTAATGCCGAAGTGAACGCGTCCCGCGTTCAGCTCGTCGGCGATTTCGGCGGCCGAGAGCAGCGCAACGGTGACGTTGTCGACACCCGACAGTTTCGCCGCATAGTCGCGGTTGCCGCGCGATTGACTGATGCTGAGACCCGCATCGGCGAGGAATCCAAGCGCTTGTTCCTGTAGCCGGCCCTTCGATGGGATTGCAAAGACGAGCGCGCTCATGCGCCACCGCCCTGCGCGCGGCGTGCGGCCAACACGCGCTCGCCGAAGATCGCGAGGCCTACGGCGGGTGCAGGCTTCGGCGCACCCAACGCGGTCAAAAGGTTGTCGTAGCGGCCACCGCCCGCGAGCGACGCCGGCACGGCGGGAACGCGGAATTCAAAGACGAAGCCGGTATAGTATTCCATGTTGCGGCCGAACTCGGCGGCAAACGTCGCGCGCGCGAGGCTGAAGCCGTGGCGCTCGATCAAACCCAGACGGCGCTCGAGGGCGGCGATGGACGTGTCGAGCGAAACGCCCGCGGTGCGCGCGAGCTTGCGCAGAGCTTCGACCGCACCCGATGCCGGAACCCGCACGCCGAGGTAGGCCGCGATCGCGTCGGCGACGTGGCGCGGCAAGCGGGCAGACGAGGCGTCGGCCGCCTGTTCGAGGAAGCGATCCGTGATCTCATCGATCGTGCGCGTGCCGATCGGCTTGATGCCGCCGAGCGCGAGTGCGTCTTGCACGACGGCGCGCGCTTGCTCCGGCGGCAGCGTGCCGACTTGGGCAAGGAACGCGTTGCCCGCGCCTGCTTCGCCGGTGAGGCGATTCAAGAGTTCGTTGAGATAGGCCGGCCGCCAGACGTGGCGGCGCAAACGCTCCGCGCGTTGCGGCGCAATGCCGAGCGCTTCGAGCAGGTTCGAGAAGATGCTGAGGTCGCCGAGCGTGACGTCGACATTCTTCAGGCCCGCTCGCGCGAGCGCATTGTCGGTGAGAACAAGCGCCTCCGCATCGGCGGCCGCCGGATTTGCGGCGTTGATGTTTTCGAGGCCCGCTTGTGTCGTTTGACCGGGCTTGTTCGGTTCGGTCGGGTTGTGGCGGAACACTGGCCCCGCGTAGCTAAGCTTCGCCGGACGGTCCGCTTTCGGCGTTCGCGAAAGATACGCCTGACATGTCGGAATCGTGAGGTCGGGGCGCAGACAAAGTTCGCCGCCGCCCGGGCCAGAGAAGACGTAGGTACGGCGGCGGAGGTCTTCGCCCATTCGGTCGAGGAAGGCGTCGGCGGGTTGGACGATTGCGGGTTCGATGCGTTCGGCGCCATAGGTCTTGAACACGTCGAGCCATGCCGCGGTTTGCGCGTCAAGGGCGGCGATGGTGTCGGCGTCGTGAGGCGGGGCGGCGATCATGGCTTGGCCTGGGTCGCCATGATCTGCTTGACGGCCGCAACGAGTTCGCCACGCGGCACCGTGACTTGCGCGGTCGCGCCCGACGCCCATTGCGCGCGGTCTTTGATGTCTTTCGCTTGTTCGGCGCCGAGAATGAGATCCTTCAGCGTGACGACACCCTTTGCGCGCTCGTCGCTGCCCTCGATGACGGCGACAGGGCTCACGCGCTTGTCGGCATATTTGAGCTGCGCCTTCATGCCGGAGGTGCCGGTGTAGACTTCGGCGCGAATTCCGGCTGCGCGCAGCTCGCGCGCCATGGCCACGTACGAGGCCGTCGCATCTTTGTCCATCGCCAGAACGACGACAGGCCCCGAGACGGCGGTTCCAGACAATCCGCGGGCGTTTAGCGCGGCCTGCAAGCGCGACACGCCGATCGATATGCCGGTCGCCGGAACCTGCATCCCTTTGAAGCGCGTGACGAGGTCGTCGTAGCGGCCGCCGCCAGCCACGGATCCGAAGCGCACGAGATTGCCGTCGTCTCCGCGCACTTCAAATGTCAGCTCCGCTTCGATGACCGGACCCGTGTAGTAAGCGAGCCCGCGCACGACAGATGGATCGAAACGAACGCGTGCGTCGCCATAGCCGGCGCCGCTCAGCGCGGCGTCGATTTGGCGCAACTCGTCGACGCCCGCGCGACCGTCGACGCTGTCGCCGACGATGCGCTCAAGTTCGGCGCAGAACGTCTTGCGGTCGCCGCCACCGGCTTGCGTGAAGGCAAGCACGCGTTCGATCGCATTGGCGCTCAGGCCCGCACCCTTCGTGAAGTCGCCCGACTCGTCCTTGCGGCCCGCGCCCAGCAGGTCGCCGACGGCATCGGGACCGAGACGGTCCAGCTTGTCGATCGCGCGCAGAACGCCAAGACGCTGGCGCTCCATCGCCGCGTCATTTCCGACGATGCCAACCGCTTCCAAGACGCCGTTGAGGACCTTCCGGTTGTTGACCTTGACGACGCTGTCTTGGCCAAGCCCCAAGCGTTCCAGTGTGTCGCAAACCATCATGCAGAGTTCCGCGTCGGCGAGCATGCTGGCGGTGCCGACCGTGTCGGCGTCGAACTGCGTGAATTCCCGGTAGCGGCCGGGGCCTGGTTTCTCGTTGCGGAAGACCTGACCCACTTGGTAGCGGCGGAACGGCTTTGGGAGTGCGTCGTAGTTTTCCGCGACGAAGCGGGCGAGCGGTGCGGTCAAATCGTAACGGAGCGACAGCCACTCTTCGTCGTCGTCACGGAACGCAAAGACACCTTCGTTCGGGCGATCTTGGTCGGGCAGGAACTTGCCGAGCGCGTCGGCAAACTCGATCACCGGGGTTTCGAGCGGGTCGAAGCCGTAGGACTCGTAGACCGCACGGATGGTCTCGAGCATGCGGCGTTCCGCCAAAAGCTCCGCCCCCAGCCGGTCGCGGAATCCGCGCGGCTTTTCGGCACTGGCTTTGGTCGGTTTCTCGCTCATGGCACTCGTCCGGGCAAAATGCGCAACGCCGCCCACGTTTCGGTGAGCGGCGTTGGTATCTTAGTCGTGCGGCGCCAGCAAGGCGGCGGCGCGTTAACGGCTACGCCGCTACTGCGGCGGCGGAGCCGGCGGTGTTGCGGCCGCCTTCTGTTCGGCCTCATAGGCGGCATTGGCGTTGGCCAGGATGTAGGCGCGAATCGCTGCGACATCATCCTCCTTCAGGTGGTCTGCGAAGGAGGCCATCCCGTTTGCCTTGAGCTCGCCGTCGATGACGATCTCCTTGTAGCGCGCAAAGACTTCCGGCGAGCTGTAGCGCAAGTCGGGAACCACGCCGCTCGCCATGGCGAAGAAGCCGTGGCAGACGCCGCAGTAGCGGTGATAGGTGGCGTCCCCCTTCGCGACTTGCGCTGGGTTGAGCTTTTCTTCGGGTGGTTTTGCCATCGGCGGACGCACCGCTTCCTGCGCCTCGATCGACTTTTGCCCACCAATCTTGAAGGCAAAGATCTTCCCTTCGTTGCCGTACTTCAGAATCGCGTTTGCGGGCTCGGGCGAAAGCGTCAAGCCGACGCCACCCCAACCGGCAAGAACCACCACGTATTGTTCGCCGTCGACGCTGTAGGTCACAGGCGGGGCAATAATGCCGGTCTTGGCGTCGACCTTCCAAAGCTCCTCGCCCGTGTCGGCCTTCCAAGCGCGGAAGTAGCCGTCGCCCGCGCCCTGGAAGACAAGGTTGCCCGCGGTCGTCAACGTGCCGCCGTTCCAGAACGTCGCGTGCTTGGCGCGCCAAACCTCTTTCTGATTGATGGGATCCCACGCAATCAGGAAGCCTTCAACGGACGGCAGCGGCTGGCCTGCCGCCAGTGACTTCATCGTCATCGTCGAGATGGCGCCGAAATCGACGCCCGTGTTCCACACCCCCGGCTTCACACCACGCGATTGGTCATACACGAACAATTGCGGGGTCAGCTGCGCCGGGATGTAGACGAGCTTTGTCTGCGGGTTGAAAGACATCGGCTGCCAATTGTGACCGCCGTGCGGCGAGGGCTGCACCATCTTCGGCGCGTCGCGATAGGACGACGCGGCCGGGTTCTCTATGGGGCGGCCTTTAGGGTCCAAACCTTTCGCCCACGTCACGGGGACATAGTTGTTGCCCGAGATGAACTCACCCGTCGAACGATCGATCACGTAGAAGAAGCCGTTCTTCGGCGCGTGCATCAGCGCCTTGCGGATCTGACCGTTGACTTCGAGGTCGGCCAGAATGATGTGTTGCGTCGCCGTGAAGTCCCAGGTGTCGCCGGGCGTTTCCTGGAAGTGCCAAGCCATCTCCCCCGTGTCGGGTTTGATGGCGACGATCGACGACACATAGAGATTATCGCCGCCGCCGGGTGAGCGGAGATAGCGGCTCCACGGGCTGCCGTTGCCGGTTCCGATGTAAAGCAGGTCGAGGTCGGGGTCGTAGGCCATCGAATCCCACACCGTGCCGCCGCCGCCGACTTCCCAGTATTTCCAGCCGGGTCCAGCGTCGGCCTTCCACGTCTGGAGTGCGGCTTTCAGGTGCTCGTTCTCGACGGGTACCCGCGGGTCGCCAGGGACCGTGTAGAAGCGCCAGAGCTGGCGGCCGGTTTCGGCGTCGTAGGCCGTGATGTAACCGCGGACGCCCAGTTCGGCGCCGCCGTTTCCGATGATGACTTTGCCCTTCACGATGCGCGGGGCACCGGTGACCGTGTAGGGTTTGTGACGGTCGACGGTTTGGACTTCCCAAATCGGTTTGCCGTTCTTGGCGTCGAGCGCCACGAGGCGGCCGTCGAGCGTGCCGACATAGACACGGCCTTTCCAAACGGCGACACCGCGGTTGACGACATCGCAGCAGGGCTTGCGGCCGGTTTCGCCGGGGACTTCAGGATCGTAGGTCCAAAGTTCCTCGCCCGACTTTGCGTCGAGCGCGTAGACCTTGCTCCACGAGCCGGTTGCGAACATCACGCCGTCGACGACGATGGGCGAGGCTTCGAGGCCGCGTATCGTGCCGGTTTGGTAGGACCAGGCCAGCTTCAAGTCCTTCACATTTTCGGTGTTGATCTTGTCCAACGGCGAGAAGCGTTGCTCGCCATAGGTGCGGCCGTGGGCGAGCCAGTTCTGGGGCTCGCCGTCGGCAGCCACCACGCGCGCGCCGTCGAGCTTGTTTACGGCGTTGCCGATGCGCTTGGCGATCTCCTGCGCCTTGCTGACGTCCACAGGTGTCGTGCCTTCGACGACGTCTCCAAACGTCGTCGGCGGGCCACCGAACGTGCGCCCGAGAATTGGAATTGCCAGCACGAGCGCGACCGCTGCCGCGACCAGAGCAAGACGTGAGTTCTCCGATGTCATGAAGTTCCGCCCTTTAAGAGTTTGTCGTTGTTGCAGGCACGGTAGCCTGCACAGAGCCGCCGCTGCAACGGGCTAGAGCAACGGCAACCTCAGGACGAAGGCCGAGCGTCCATCGCGCGTCTCCACCGTTACGTCGCCGCGATGGCGGCGCGCAATCTGGCGAACGAGCGCAAGACCCAAGCCTGTGCCTGTGGATGCGCTGCCAGCCTTGCGGAAGAAGGGTTCAAATATGCGGGCGCGGTCCGCTTCGGCGATGCCCTCGCCGTGGTCGGCGACGGTGAGCGTGGCGGTCGCTGCCTCCGCCTCGACCGAAACCCCGATGGGCGGCGCGCCGTGCCGCTTGGCATTTTCGAGCAGGTTACGGATCAAGCGGCGAAGCAGGCGGGCGTCGCCTTGGACGGTGACGGGGGTGCCGGTGACCGTGGCGGCGCCGTAGTGCGAGGCTTCTTCGGCCGCGAGTGCGAGGATGTCGACCGGCTCCACCTGATCGAGGTCGTCCATGGCGTCGAGGCGGCTTGAGAGCAGGATTTCGTCGATCAGCTGGTCGAGTTCGGCAATGTCTTGCTCGAGTTCGGCTTTGCGCGCGGGATCGACGTTTTCCTTCAAGAGCTCGATGCCCATGCGCAGGCGCGTCAGCGGCGTGCGCAGTTCGTGCGACGCGTTGGCGAGCAGCATCTTGTGCGCCTTGACGAGTTCCTCGATGCGTGCGGCGGCGCGGTTGAAGCTCTCCGCCACTTTCGCGACTTCGTCTTTGCCTTCGACTTGCACACGGGCGGTGAGGTCGCCGGCGCCTAGTTTCTCGACGCCGGTTTGCAGGCGCTCGAGGCGGCGGGTGATGCCGCGTACGATCGGAAATGCGGCGAGCGCGATTAGACAGGCTGCGAGCGCAAGATGGCCCAGGAACCCTAAGCTAAAGCCTCTCCCTCGGTG
Organism: uncultured Alphaproteobacteria bacterium; assembly: GCA_902826695.1. Classification (GTDB taxonomy): domain Bacteria; phylum Pseudomonadota; class Alphaproteobacteria; order Micropepsales; family Micropepsaceae; genus SZUA-430. The sequence goes on from CADEFU010000006.1 coordinate 237,830, forward strand.
CAGGTGCTCCCGGAGGGGGCGGACGACAATGACCCGGCCGTCGCGCAGCGGCAGCTTCCACACGGGCGCATGTGTGCGGCGGAACCAACGATCCTCGTCAGCATCGCGTGGCGCCGGCAACTGTTCACCCGCGGATGCGATCAGCGTACCGTCGGGTGCGAAGAGGGCGAGGTCGGCGTGGATTAGGCGTGACAAGCGGTCCACCGCTTCCTGCTGTACCGGCCGCGACGCGCTGGGATCGGCGAGTGCTGCGGTCAGCACGCCGCCTGCCATCCCGAAGGCACCGCGCATGGCGTCGGACTCAGGACCTGCGCGGAAGACGAGCGCGGTGACGACAACGACAAGCAACAGGCTTGCCAAGATCGTGAGGTAGACTTTGACGAACAGGCGGTTGAAGACTCTCATCGACATCAGTCTTGCGCCTTGGCGAAGACGTAGCCCGCTCCGCGCACGGTGAGCACGCGGCGGGGTTCGCGCGGATTGTCTTCGATGGCGGCGCGGATGCGCGAGATGTGGACATCGATCGAGCGGTCGAACGCTTCGATGGACTCGCCTTTGACGAGATCGAACAGCGTGTCGCGCGAGAGCACACGGCCAGCGCGCTCAGCCATCGCGAGGAGGAGCGCATACTGGTTGCCGGTGAGCGGCCGGGCTACGCCATCGATACGAACTTCTCGCGCGTCCTTATCGATCTCCAAGCGGCCGAACCGCAGCGCGTTCGCGGGTGAGCTGTGCGCGCGCCGCAGAATCGCACGGAGGCGGGCTAAGAGTTCGCGTGGTTCGAACGGTTTTGGCAGGTAGTCGTCCGCGCCCATCTCTAAGCCGATGATGCGGTCCATCGCGTCGCCGCGGGCGGTGAGCATGAGGATCGGGGTTTGGCTTTTCGTACGTAGTTCCTTGCAGACTTCGAGGCCGTCCATGTCGGGCAGCATCAGGTCGAGCACGAGGGCGTCGAAGGATTCGCGCTGGCTTTGCGCGAGACCGGCGCGGCCGGTCGCGGCGTGGGTCACGCGAAAGCCCGCGCCCGCCAGATAGTCTTCAACCATCCGGGCGAGGCGCGGGTCGTCTTCGATCAGAAGAATGCGGTCGGCCACTGTCGTTGTCCTTCAGGGGCCGTACGCCATCAGAAGTCCCAGTGCCGCGCAAGCTTGCCGCGCTGCTCGGGCGTCAGGACTTCCGCCGCTTCGGTCAGTGCTTGGGCGAGCCGCTTGCTAGCCGCGTCGGCGGACGCCATCTGCTCGGTCCGGAAAGCTTCGACGGCAGCGCGATCGACCGTCGGTTGGCGAAGGAGTTCGACGCCGCGCTTGCGCGCTTCTTGCATCTTTTGGTGCAACGGCAGCATGTCGGTCGCGAGCGACTGTGCGATTGCCGTCAGCTTCTTCTTCTGCTCGTCGTTGGCGTCGACGTGCCAGGCGAAGCGTTCGACCATGTGGGCCGCATGCTCCTTCGCTTGTTCCGGGTTCACCGGGCCATGCATGCGGTGATGACCCCAACCGCCGCCGTGGTGTCCCCAGCCGCCGTGGCGCGGGCCGAAGCCGCCGTGTCCCATCGCCGAAGTGGCAATGCCGCCGCCGACGAGGCCGACGATGGCGGCACCGATCAACGCGGCGTAACCGAACCCGCGGCGGGTGGTGGGAGTGCTGGATTGTTCAGACATTTCTTTCTCCGTGGGAGGGCTTCGAGAGCGAGCCCGTAGCCAGTAGATGAGATAGGTGCGTTGCGTGCGCTTTGCGCGATTGTAAAGATTTGTTGCGCAGACCGATGTTCGTTAAGAGGTTCGGGCGCGGCATTTGGCGCAAATCAGCCGCTCTTTGGGGGTTGTGTGGGCTTGAGCTTGCCGCTCTAATCCGCCGCCTTCCGGTACCCTTTTCACGCAAGAAATAGAGCGACACATGGCGCGCCTGACGATCATTCCCGACGATACCAAAATCGACTTCGTCGGGCGGCGGCTTTGGGCATTCGCGATCGACGGGTTGCTGGTCGTTGCGACCGTGATCTCGTTGTGGACGCAGGGGCTCAATCTCGGGATCGATTTCACGGGCGGCGTCGTCATCGAGGCCGCGAGCGAAAAGACGATTGATCTGACGTCGCTGCGCAGCAAACTTGGCACGCTTGGGTTCGGCGAAGTGGCGCTGCAGAACTTCGGCTCGGACAAAAGCGTTCTCATTCGCGTGCAGCCTTCGGAGCAGATCACGGGCCAAGAGCAGGTGGTCGCCGGCAAGATCAAGCAAGTGTTAGGCCCCGATTTTCGTATCATGCGGCAAGAGGTGGTGGGGCCGAAGGTTTCGGGCGAACTCTTTCGTACCGGGGTGATTGCCACGGTGCTCGCGATTTTGATGATCGCGGTTTACGTTTGGTTCCGCTTTGAGTGGCAGTTCGGCGTCGCCGGCATGCTCGCGACCGCACATGACGTGCTGGTCGCGGTGGGCATGTATTCGGTGTTCCAATTCGACTTTAACCTCACCTCGATCGCCGCGCTGTTGCTCTTGGCCGGGTACTCGATCAACGACACCGTCGTGGTGTTCGACCGTATCCGCGAGAACCGGCGCAAGTTCCGGCAGATGAGTTTGGGCGAGCTTATCAACCTGTCCACCAATCAAACGCTATCGCGCACGTTCCTGACCAGCTTTACGACGGCGTTGTCCGTGCTGCCGCTGATCTTCTTCGGCGGCGAGGCCTTGTTTGGGTTCGCGGCGACGATCCTGTGGGGCATTGTCATCGGCACGTACTCCTCGGTGTTCGTGGCGTCGTGCGTGCTGCTCTATCTGCCGACGATCAAAATGGGCGGCCAAGCGCCGAAGCAAGTTCAAGGCGCGCAGGTCTAGCCCAAGTAGGCCCAGCCCATCCGGGCCGCCGTCAGGCAAAGAAACGTCCCGAACGCGAGGCGAAGCGCGCGTGGCTTTAGGCTGTGCGCGAGCGCGACGCCCCATGGCGTTGCAACCATTGTTGCGGGCACAATGAGGGCGAGGCCGAGCAAGCTTACATAGCCTAGCGAGTAAGGCGGCAGCCCCTGTGCGTTCCAACCGGTCACAATCATGCCGATGGCGCCGGGAACGGCGATGATGAGGCCGAAGCCTGCTGCTGTCGCTACTGCGCGGTGAATCGTGGCGCCGAATAGCGTCATCACCGTCACGCCGAATGTCCCGCCACCGATGCCCATCATCACGGACAGGCAGCCGTTCGCGAGGCCAAGCGGCCAACTCAATGCGCCTTTCGGGACGTCGTCGCCGAGGCGCCACTCTTGGCGGCCCAAGAGCATGAAGAGGCCGAGTGCGGCGGCGCCGGCGGCGAACACGCCGGTCAAGCCCTTGCCTCCGACGAGGTGGGCGAACCAGGTCCCGATCAGAACGCCTGCGAAGGTTGGAAGCGCCCACGCCCGGAGAACCTGCCAGTCGACGGCGCCCTTCTTGTTGTGGCTCAGCGTCGAGCGGACCGACGTCGGAATGATCGTGGCGAGCGAGGTGCCGACGGCGAGCGGCATGCGCACGGCCTCGTCAACGCCCAAGAACGAGAGCGCCTGATAGAGCACCGGCACCAGAACAATGCCGCCGCCAACACCCAGAAGGCCGGCGACCGTGCCCGCAACGAGGCCGGAAGCGGCGATCGCGACGGCGAGGGCAGCGAGCTGTGCCGGCGAGGTGGAGGCGAAGGTGTCGAGAGCCATCTATTGCAGGGCCGTTCGGACGCCGATCGTTACGCCGCGGTCTTCGCCGGGGAAGTAGCGGTCGTTGCCGAAGGCGAAGTCGGCGCGCTCGGCGTAGTCGGTGTTCGTAAGGTTGCGAATTGCTCCGAAGACGGCGAACCGTTCGCTGAGTTTGTACTCGGCGCGAAGGTTGAAGACGTTGTGGCCGGGGTAACTGGCGGTGTTCTCGGCGTTCGTAAAATACTCACCCATGTGGACCCATTCGAGTTCGAGGCGTGCGTCGTCGACCGGGTGCCACCTGGCGCGGGCATTCCAAATCCAGCGCGGGGCGGTGTCGATGTCGTCGCCGCTCGCGATGTTTTCGCCTGCGCGCGTGACGGTGTCGCTGAAGCGATAGGTGTGACGAGCGTAGGTGATCCAACCGGCGAGTTCGACATCGTCGCCGAGTGGGACGTCGGCGTTCAGCTCGATGCCTTGGTGCCTGGTACGGCCGTTCGTGACGGTAAAGCCGTCGGCGTTTCGGAACGAGGTGTCGCGCTTGTCCATGTGGTAGAGCGCGAGTTCGATGTTCGCAGGGCCAAGGCTGCCGCGCCAGCCGGTTTCGATGGAGTCGATGGACTCGACATCTTGTTCGCCCGGGACTTGCAGCGTTTGCAGCGAGTAGAGGTCGGTGATCTGCGGCGGCCGCGCGCCGCGCGCGAGGTTGAGGTAGAGCGTGTGGCCTTGCGCCGGCTTCCAGGTGACGCCAAGCTTTGGCGTCACCGCCGTGAACGCGTCACTGCGGTCGGCGGGCCGGCGGAAGCGCCCGATGTCGCCGGTGGGCGCGCGATTGTCGTAGTCGTAGTCGACGCGCTCAGCGCGCAGGCCCGCTGTCAGGTTCCAGCCGGGGGCGAAGCGCCAATCGGCTTGAGCGAAGGCGGCGAGCGCCGTCATGTCCACGCGATAGTCGTAGTGCAGCCCTTGCACGTAGCCGCCGGGTTGGGTTGCACGCGACTGGAATTCCCTGAGGCGGCCCTGCGTCAGGTCAGCATCGGCGCCTACGATGAACGAAAGGCCGTCAGCCGCTTTCCAGTAATAGGCGCTTTGCACGCCACCACCGGTTTGGCCCGATGTTTCGAGCGCGCGGGAGGGGAAGAATGAGAGCAGTAGCTCGGCGTCGATCCAGCGGAAATAGGGCGTGATGCGGAGTTCGCCGGTCCCAAGCGGACGGGCGAACGTCGCTTGGGCGCGGGCGAGTTGCTGATCGCGAAACGCCTCGGGTGTCGGGTTCGAGCGCGCGATTGCGTCCGATTTGTAGGCGTTCGTGCCCTGGATGAAGCCAGCGGTTTCTTGGTTCAGGTTTTGGAACACGAAGCGCGACTTCATCGTCCAATCGCCTAGATAGGCGTCCCAGCCGGCGAGCGCGTGTTGCTGATCGAGACTGGAGGCCGCGCGCCAGCCATCTTCATGATCGAGCGCAAGCCCCAGAAAGCCCAGATGCGGATCATCCTGCGCGCCCTCGCGCGTTCCGAAAGCGAGCGAGCCTGCGGCGCGAGCGCGGCCGAACGAACCGGCGCTCACTTGCGCGTGCGCCCAGCCATCGTCGCGGATGCCGGGCGGCGTCGTGATGACGTTGACGATGCCATGGACTGCGTTCGAGCCGTAGAGTGCGCTCCCGGGGCCGCGCACGACTTCGACGGCATCGGCGAAATCGAGGCTGGTCTCGAACAGCTGGTTCACGTTGCCGAAGCCGGGCGCGCGGGTGGGCACGCCGTCTTCGAGCACAAGGAACGAGCCTGCGCTCTGGCCGCCGTTCAGCACCGGCGAGCGGATCGCCGGCAGGTTCTCGACGCCGTTGTTGCGGTGGATTGCGACGCCGGGAAGGCGGTTCAGCGCTTCGGCGGCGACTTGTGGGTCGATGCGGTTGAGTTCGTCGCCACTCATGCGGGCGGTGTTGCCGGCGAGTGTATCGAGGCCTTGGGCTCGGCGCTGACCGGTGACCACGACTTTTTCGACCGTGCCCTCGGCGAACGCAGGCACGGCGAGCGCAAGGAGCAACAGCGGGCTTGCGAATGCGGCCCCTCTCGCCGTTCTTGTCGAACTCATCACCACAGTTTGCACTTCAGCGCCGATCTCGTTGAACTGGGCCATTGTTGGCGCAACAGCGTCGGCGATACTAGCCAGGCGATCGCAACCCGCGAGCACCATTCCGTCGCGGTAGAGCGCCAACTGCGCCGGCGACACAGCTTGCGAACATTTCGTGACCATCTTGCCGCACCGGCTGTATGCGTTTACAGCGTGCCCGCAATGGACCAGTCGTTCGACCTTGCTGTGATCGGACTTGGCGCGGTGGGCGGGGCCGCGCTTCTTGCCGCTGCACGGGCAGGCGCCAAAGCCGTCGGGTTCGATCGCTTGGAGCCGCCTCACACGTTTGGATCGACGCACGGCGAAACGCGGATCGTTCGCGCGGCGATCGGCGAAGGCGAGGCCTATACGCCGTTCGCACTGCGGTCGTTCGAGCTTTTCGATCAGTTGGCGGGTGAAAGCGGCGAGACCTTGGTGACGCGTTGCGGCCTGCTGGTTCTGGGCAGCGCCTTGCCGCATGCGACGCATGTGCCGGCGGGTTTTCTTGAGACCACGATTGCTGCCGCGAAGACGTTCGGCATTGCACACGAGGTATTGGATGCTTCGGCGGTGCGCGCGCGCTTTCCGGCCTATGGGCGCTTCAACGCGGATAAGGCCTATTTCGAGCCGGGGGCCGGTATGGCCTATCCGGAGCGCGTGGTCGCGGCGCAGCTTGCGCGGGCGCGGGCGCTTGGGGCAACCATCCGGTTCAACGAGCCGGTGATCGCGCTCGCACGGGATGGCGATGGCGTCGCGATCCGGACGGGCGCTGGAACAGTTCGCGCGGCGCGCGCGGTTCTCGGTGCCGGCGCGTGGACCTCCACATTTCTGCCGGAACAGTTTGCGAAGCGCCTGACCGTCACGCGCCAGACGCTGCATTGGTTTGCGCCACCGGCGGCGCATGAGGACGACTATGACCCGGCGCGCATGCCGGTGTTCATTTGGAACGATCTTTATGGATTCCCGGCCGCAGTGCGTGGCGGCGGCGTCAAGGTGGCAACCGAGACGCTCGATGCCGTCGTTCGGCCGGACGATGCGCGCGGCGCGGTGAGCCAGGCCGAGATCGACATCGTGTTGCCGCGTGTGCGTGCTGCGTTTCCGGCACTTGGTGCGCATATGCGCTCGGCGGCGTGCCTTTATACCTCCACGCCCGACTATAATTTCTGGATCGCGCCACATCCGGCGATCGAGAACGTCACCGTCGTCTCCGCGTGTTCAGGGCACGGATTCAAGCATGCGCCGGCCGTCGGCGAGGCGGTGGTAGCGGACTTGCTGGGACTGGCGGGCGGCACGGCGGTGCCGCAAGCGTGGAACGAGTTGCGCGGACCGATGTGACGCAGCGTGGATGGTACAGTTGGGTGGGCTCGAACCACCGACCTCCGGATCCACAATCCGGCGCTCTAACCAACTGAGCTACA
>CADEFU010000007.1 GCA_902826695.1 uncultured Alphaproteobacteria bacterium
CTGTCTCTCAATTTCCGTGTCTCAACAACCGGGTGCAGTTCAGTATGCTGTCACCTATTTCAATGTGGGGATTCTCACAGACCCGCCGCTGCCTGCGGTCCCAGATTGAGGCGTGGCTAAACCTTCAAAACACACGACCGCCAAGGTCGCGGAGCTCGACGCCGCCTACCAGGAGGCGCTGTCGCGCTATGCGAACCGGCCGGAAGTCCAACGGCGTCAAGCAGCCCGACGGCCAGCAGATCCGCCGGATCGAAGACTTCCTCACCTTCGCGGGTGTTCGCATAAGGCGAGAAGTTGCGCGGCCACGGCACGCCAGTTTGCGCCGCGCCGTGGTCGCGCGTAGTTGCATGCGTTTCAACACCAATGTGGTGCATTCGAACATGGACAAAGAAGCAAAGGCCCTCTTCCGGGAGCTGGCGCTGGTAAAGCCGCTCGATATCCAAGACCCCTTCCGGCCGAAATGGATCATCGTTCCGCAGCACTTGGCACAACGGGGACCGTTGGCCTCCATTTGCTCTATCACGCGCTTGGGCGCGAACCCCAAAGCCGTCGGCGTGGCCGGATCGGGATGGCTCGCCCGGCCCAATTGGGTGGTCACCGCGGGCCATGTGATCACGGACATTGCGCATTCCCAAGGCGTTCCGCCGCAGAACGCACGGGTTCAAGTCGTGACCGGACGCGATTGGCATATGGCGTCCCCGGTTCTTAGGCCCGCGGATCGCGTTGCCGTGCATCCCGGCTGGCTGCAGCAGCGCGACGAATGGGACATTGCCCTCGTCAGGCTTCAACGGAACTTTGCGATACCGGGGGGCGAATTGCTCTACACGCAGCCCGGCGCCGCGTTTCGCACAACGGACACGCATGTTTGCGGCTTTACGGCGGTCGGCGGAACGATGCGATTCATGTCGGCCGGCGGGCGCATCTCGCACAACGACGGCACGTTTGCCTGGCACACCGTCGATACGGACGACGGGGAAAGCGGTGCGCCGCTGCTGCAGGCGGGCGTTGCCGTCGCCGTTCACAAACAAGGTCACGGTTTTGGAGGCCGCGGCGCGGAAAATGCGGCGCTGGAACTGCGGCGCGACGTGTTGATTTGGTTGGAAGAACAGATGGGAGCAGATCATGTGGCGTAACACGACTTCGACGATCGCAGTGCTGGCGGCGCTCGGCAGCAGTTCTTGCGCAAGCTTGCCCGACCCCGACCCGGGGACTTACTACGGAACACGTCTTTTCTTAGGCAATTGCTATGCGATGCACAGCAGCAACCGGGAAGCGTTGGGCGCGGTGCTGGCATCCAACCTCATTGCGGCCGGATTGGACGCTGTGGGGAACGCGCTGAAAGAGGCGGCGGCCGAAAGCAAGAAATCGGTCAGCGCTTCGGTCAACTTGGAGATTCCGTTTGGCAACGACGCGTTACCGCGGTGCATGCAACTCGTTCGCGGCACCTTTATGCTTCGACCCGGCGAGGGAAAGGCTTGGGAGCCGGAGGGGTTCAATGCCCCGGACGATTCCCGGGTCGTGCTTGCGAACGGCACGAAGCCGGAGTTCTTTCTCGAGGCGCAGCTAATGTCGGTCAAGGGGCAGCACAATGGAGTCTCCTTTGCGCCAACCCTTTTGATGTTCACGAAGCCCCTTTCGAATCCGACTCTTTCGTGGATCGGCGGGCGCAACCTGACCGTCGATCTGAAGCTTCAGCAAGCGGGGACCGCGCCTGTGCTGGCGACGGGCATGGATTTCGGTTTTGTACGAACCGACTCCGAGATGTTTCTCGTGAAGCCGCAGAGGGGTGGTGCGTCCACGGCTCCCGCACCGACGCCTATCTCGCCGGTTCCCGGCGCGCCGGCGCCCGCCGAAAACGGCGGCGGAGGAGGAGGGACATACAGGCCGCATGCGTTCGAGACGCCTTGGATTGTTGTGGCGACGACCGCGACGCGCACACCCTGGATCCTGACAGCAACCTTGAATGAGGTGAAGCCGACGGAGCCGGCTCTTGCTTTCGTGTCGGGCCTTTTCGAGAAAACCAAACCCGCGTTGCAGACAGAATTGGAGCTTGCACTTATCGAAGAAAAACGTTTAGCAGCAGAAGCAGCGGCGCTTGCTGCGCGGAATACGAAGCTCGACACGTTTGACACGAAGATGGTGGCGGCGATCGCGGCGCTCGGTAAGTGTTCGAAGGAGCCAACGATCGAGAACGCACAGGCGGCGCTCGCGGCGCAGCGGCGGGCGAATGAGGCCGGCGTCGTTATCGGGCGCAGACCCTATCCGGCGACGATCGATATCATGACCAGCACAAGCGCTCGGCAGAAGGCTTGTCAGGAGGCGCTTGCGACAACGCCGGGGTGATAGGCTGGGGCGCTCACCCAGCAACGGGGAGGGGGATAGGGAAATAGGGTGACAGCATACATATTCCTGCCACACCCTCACCCCCCATACCCCGCCCAAACCCACGCGAGCGCATCCGGCAGCGTGTGCTCCAGCACGCGCGTGTCCGCGTGCCGGCCGTCGCGCGAGAGCGTGAACCGGTAGGCATAGCCCTTCGCCGCGAGCGCGTGCGCCATGCGCTGATTGGCGAGCGGCCAGTTGTGCCACGTCTCTTCCGGATCGTCCGCGTGCAAGTCGCGCGCGCCCACTTCCAGCCACACGCGCAGCGGCTTGCGCTCCGCCGCGGGGATCAGCGTCGCGTGATACTCCCACGCGCCGCGCGGGCTTTGCTCACGTGGCGGCGACTGCTGGTTCACGAACGTGCCGGAGTAGGAGAGCACGCGCCGGTAACGCTCCGGATGAAACCACGCCATCGTGAAAGCGCAGGCCGCGCCCGAGCTCACGCCCATCGTCGCGCGGCCGTCCGGATCGCCGGTCAGCGTGACGCCGGTTTTGGCCGTGACCCGCGGCAGAACTTCGCTCTCGATGAAGTCGCTATAGCGGCCCGACAGCGTGTCGTATTCCAAACCGCGCTGAGACCCCTGCGCATCGCCGCCGCCGCTGTCGATCAGAATCGCAACCAGCGCGGGGATGCGCTTGGCGGCAATCAGATTGTCGAGCACCGTGGGAAGCAGGCTCAGGTAAAAGTGGCCGTCCTGAACCACCATGAACGGCGCGGGCGTACCCGCAACGTAACCGCTCGGCACATAGACCCAAACGGTGCGGTTATAGGGCGCGGCGATCGACTGCTCGTGCTCGGCCGCCGCGATCCGGTTGCCGAAGGCGTCGCGCCGCTTCGTGATCTCGTTCTCGAGGCGCCTGATGCCGGGATAGAGTTTGCTGTCCCCGGATTTCATGACAAAGGCGTGGAGCGTTCCGGCGGGCACGCCCGGCTGCGGCCGGCATTCCGGCGCCGGCGGATAATCGGGACCGATGACGGTGTCCCCGTTCGCAAAGGGCGCCAGTGCGCTCAACGCCGGCGCGCTCATCGCCGTGCAAGCGCGGCGCGATAGGGCGTCATGTCCCAGCCGGGATAGCGCGCCTGCGCCCGGGCGAGCGTCGTCTCCGTCCAGAACGGATCGCCCGGCCGCTGCACGCCGAAACAGGCGAGCTGCTCGGGCGTCGCGCGTTCGAAGATCTCGCGCCACGGCCGCGTGTGATGGAACGCCCACGCGTGGAAGGCGATGCTCTCGTCGCCCGCCTTCTTGAAGCACGCCATCACGGCAAAGCGGCGCGCGTTCGGCGCGGTCAGGTTCGTCGCGCGGTGATAGACGTCGATCGTATAGGGGATCGCGGTCCCGGCCGGCGCGGCGCTGGAACGTTCGTAGCGCTTCAGCTCTTTCTGCAGCGCCGCCTGCGCCGCCGGGTCCAGGTTCAGCGAAGCCTCAGGCCCCGCGACCTTCGCGCTGTCCGGCCGCGTGATGTAGTTCATCGCCCCGTGCGCCTCGCTCACGTCGGTGAAATAGCTGAAGATCGTGACGCAGTTCTTCACCGCGTCTTCCGACGGCACGGTCAGCGTGTGGTTCGAGAAGTCGCAGTGGAACGGCTGATCGTAGTCGGCATCGCCCGTGAACTTCGCCCACGCCTGGCACTGATAGAGATGCACCGCCTCCGTCTTCAGCGCCGTCTTCGCAAACGCGATCAGCGCCGGATGCACCCCGATCATGTTGAGCGCGGGCGCCCCCGCAAACGGAATCGCGTCCAGCGTCGCAAACTGTTTCTTGTTGAAGCGCCCGATCTCGTCCGCGCGCTTCTTGTCCATCGGAACGTCCCCGCCCGCATCGCGCGCGAACACCTTCTCGAAGTCCGCGCAAACCGCCGCAACCTCGTCCGGCGTAAAGAAATCGCGGATGAGCGTAACCCCATCGCGCCGCCAAGCCTCGACGTCGTCTTGCGTAAAGCGCTGCGTCTGCATTGCGTCCATCGCTGCGAAGCTTCCCAAATACCACCGCCGCGCATGATACATGCGCCGCACGGAAATCAAGAATCTTCCCTGGGACCGCGGCCCCCTTCGCTAAAGCTACGGCGGCCGAGTGTGTCAAAAACTCGCCCGCCGTAGCACTGCGTAGGCGGGGCGTCCCCGCCCGCTCCTCGCAAACACTTCCACCGCACCGCCCGCGAAGAGTCACAAAGAGCGGGCGAGGACGCCCGCGCTCCCAGGCAAACGGCTCACACGCTGTTGATAGATGACACTGCGACCGGCGCGCACGCCTCAGCCCTGCCTTTGCCCAGGGTGCCTTTGCTGTAGCCGGTCAAAGGAACCGGTCGTGAAACCGGTCAAGTTTGCGGTCGATGTCGGGCGCGCACTTCCATATTTTCCAACGTAAATGATTGAATAAGCAAAAAGATATCCTATCGTCATGGCAAGAAAATTGGTCAAAGAACCGGTCAAGAAACCGGTCAGAAAACGGCAACCAGTGACGCCGAACTGACCAAGCTAGAAAGACGCTCAACCCGTCAGAGAGCAACGGGCACGCCTGCACGACCGTGAGGGAGGTTCGATGGACTGCATCAGTCAGGACGCAAAGCTTCGGCTGGCGGCTCAAATCGCACTACTCGGTATGATCACCCGAAATGTTCGTGCGGTGCTTTGCCGGCGGGAAGATGAAACTATTCGGATTCGCTGCGTTCTGGACGGAAAGATTGAAGAGGTCGACCGAGAGCGAATGGAAGATGTTGCTTCCGAGGTCATTTCGCACTTTCCGGAGGTGAACATGATAAATACGTCGTGCGAGAGCGCCGACGCATCGTCCGCGAATCCTGTCGATGAGGGCTGGCTTTGGGTGTTTCTGCGGGCGGAAGAGTAGCGTCCGTTCACAAACTCGCACCCGCGTTGCTAGAGCGTGTTTGCCTGAGGCGGAAAGGCCCCGAGCAGAGTCAGCTTTCACCACAAAGACACCAAGAACACGAAGTCACACCAAGATTGTCGCCTTTGGCGCGCAGCGCCGGTCAAACCCTGACTGCGCGCCGGCTCGCGCAAACAAACCCACTTGGTGAAACTTCGTGTTCTTCGTGTCTTTGTGGTGAAAGCTGACTCACCATCGACTCCTGGTCTGACGAGCCTGGTCTAGGAAGTGCCGTGTGGTGCAGCGCGCGGCAAAAGCCAAGACCGGGCTCGGCATCGCTCACCTCGACAGTCTTCCTCCTGCCGCCCCGCCGGTATATGCTCTCCGTCACCGGGCACCTACGGACGCCCGGGTCGTGAGACGGCTCGCCGTCCAAGCGCCGCTCAACGCTTCCTGTTTAGGAACGGAGCAACGCCCATGGACGACCGCATCCCAACATCATCGTCATCATCCGCCGCCCGCCTGCGCGTCGCCGTGTTGTGGCGCGGCGACCCGGCAGCCCCGGGCACACCCGTATCGTACGAAGCGCGCCTCGCGCCCATCATCGCCGAACTCGACCGCGCAGGTTTCGCGGCCGAAGGCGTCGTCTGGTTCGACGAGGCGGCAGCCGAGCTCGAAACCCGCCTGGCCGCCATGGCGGGCGTGCTCGTCTGGATCAACCCGCTCGCCCAAGGCCGCGATCGCGCCCGCGTGGACGCAACGCTGCGCACGCTTGCGGCACGCGGCGTTTGGATTTCGACCCACCCCGACGTCACCGCGCTCATGGGCACGAAAGAGGTGCTGTTCGCGACGCGCGCGCTCGGCTGGGGCGCACCCGGCACGGATCTCTACACGGCGGCCGGCCAGTTCGACGCGCGCTTCTGGCCGCGCCTGAACGACGGCCCGCGCGTGCTCAAACCGCTGCGCGGCAACGACGGGCAGGGCGTCATGAAGATCGCCCGCGACGGCGCAACCCTCACCGTTCAGCACGCGCACGACGACAGCGTTGCGCGCCTGACGCCGGCCGAAGTCACCGCACAGGTGCACGCACGCCTGGCGCAGACGCCGCTCATCGACCAGCCGTTCAACCCGAACGCGGCGGCCGGTATGGTGCGCTGCTACCTCGCCCAAGACCGCGTCGTCGGCTTCGCCGAACAGCACCCGCGCCAAGACGGCCCGCACGCGTTCGCGATGAACAGCGCCAAGACGATGCACAACGCGAGCGTCGAAGCCTTCGCCGACCTGCGCCGCGCCATGGAAACGGACTGGGTCCCCGCGCTGCAGAAGGTCTTGGGCCTCGCGCGCGAACGCTTGCCCGCGCTGTGGGACGCCGACTTCCTCTACCGCCCGCCGCACGACGTGCCAGCCTATGGCCGCTTCATGCTCTGCGAAATCAACGTCAGCTGCGTCTCGCCGTTCCCGCCCGGCGCCCCCGAAGCCGTCGCCGAAGCGGTGACACAGAGCTTGACGACGGCGGTAGCGCTCACGCGGTGTTGATAGGTGACAGCCAGTTCATGCGCATCGCGCCCGGCGCATTGCGCGGGCTTGCGCCGCGCGCATGGCGTTGCCGCAACAAAGTTCAATCACTCGTGACTTTGTCACAGCCGCCGCGAAGACGATGCTGATCGCGCAGGACAAACGAGGGAGAAGACCATGAAAACCCACCCGCGCGATGTAATCGCCTGGATGCTCGCGGCCGCCATCGTCGTGGTCGCCGCCGTCGAGTTCATGCCCGGCGCCCACGCCCAGATGCACGAACACCTCGCCGCCACCGCCAAGTCCGCACCGCCGGCAGGGTAGGGGAGAGCGTTAGGAATAGGTTCGGCGAAGATCCTCACATCGCTGCTCAAGCCGGTCGACGAGCCGGCGAAGAGCGGGGGTCTTGAGACCGGTGCGCTCGCATTGCTTGAGAACCTTATGCGCGGCGCCCGGCGCATCGCGGACGATGTCGCGGACATGGGTCAGCGCATCGGCCGCCGGATACCCGCAGAGCCGCGCCGCCTTTTCCCAATGTGTGGGCCCGACGCTGCGCCACCGGCCCTCGCCGCCGATCGACATGGCAAGCTTTCGCGTTTCCTCAAGACGATAGGGCAAGACGCTATTGATGTCATAGAGCGGTGCCAGCCGGTACCGGCCGCCCACGTCGATGAGGATGCTGAAGTTCTTTCCGTGCGCGTCGGGTCCCAGGATTACGAAGTTGAACGCGCATGCCCGCATGAATCGCATTCTATCGGTAGCGGGATCGCCGCTTCCAGCTAGCAACTTCATGATTGCGCGCATGCCGGGGCCGCCCTCTGCCTGGTATTTTCGGGCGGGATCGATGCCCATCGCCTGGCACATATCCTCCTGATGAACGCGCACGACACGCCCGCCGGCTTCGGTGAGCGGTACGCGCTTCCCGGCACGAACGCGTATCCGGTCATACCGCTCGGTGACGATGTTTGGCTTGCCGCCGATCAATTCGACTGACGACGCGCATGCCCTAAGGCCGAGCGCCTGCGCAAGGCGCAAGCAGAAGTGCTCGTTCTCGACCTGTCCCTCTAAATCGCGCATCGGCGGCTTAATGATGTGGGTGGAGGGTGTGCGGCCGCGCGGCTCATACCATTTGCCTTTCACCCAATAGACCGCTTTTTTCGCCTGCGCGCCAGCCAAGCTGAAGAATCCGGCGTCTTCGCTGATGTTGAGCGGACCAAGGTTAGTGACGATGTCGTCGAGAAAGCGGACGAGTCTGGCCTCCGAGATTTGCACGATGCCCTCGCGGGTTTTCAAAGCGCCGAGACGTTCAGGCGGCACGATCTGGACGGCGCCCGCCAGATCCTCACCGACGGCGGCCACAAGCGCAAACGCGCTACGCACCGACACGCTATGCGTTCGCGCGATAGCAGCAAGGGTTGCCGGGCGATCCGGCAGAAGACCCCAAAGGTAGTTCGTGACGACGGCGTTCCCGTGCTCCGCGTCGCCCAATGGCATCGACATCGACAGGGGGTAGTGGTCGATACTGTTCAGCCACTCGCGATCGTAGACAAAACTCAGCTTTCCGTTGGCCGACTGAAAGATGGAGCCGAGATCGCGGTCGTTGACGAGTACGCGAAGTTCCTTAGTCATCGACAATGTTGTCGATGCTGAGCACGCGCGCCCGCCGCAAAGGCTTGGGTCGATCCGACTGCGCCCCGACGCCAGCTGTCAGCTCGATGCCGAGCTCATTGAGAACGCGCAGCACGAGCCCAAGCTGAAGAGTCGGCTTCCCGTTCTCCGCGTGCGAGACCCACCGTTGAGACACGCCGAGCTGCTTCGCAAGCTCTGCCTGAGCCAGCGACCGTTCGCGGCGATAGCTCCTCAGCAGCGCCCCGAAATCTTCTGGCCGGAAAAGACGGATCGAACGCATGCCCCAGATTATGATCGATCGATCCTAACGTCAAGTTTATAATCGATCGATCATTAAGAGGAATATAATCGATCGATTATCAAGGGCTGGCCGCAGAGCACCTCACCGGCAGCGCCAACAGTGATGGATGGCGGTGCCTCGCATTTAGAGCGACTACTGCTGCCAGGCCAGCAGCTTCGCGTTCAAGCGACCGGACAACTGGCCCGAGAGCGCCGCGCTTGTGGTCAGGCGCGGGTCGTCGCCGAACGCGCCGGTCATGATTTCATGCACCAAGAAGTACGACGCGTTGAGGCAGCCGCAAGCGCGCGCGGCCTCGTCGCGCAGCGTGGGGCCATAGGCCACAATTTCCGCAAAACGCGTCAAAAGCGGCGGTAAATCTTTGCAAATAACAGTTTCCATGAACTTTGACCGAATCTAGATATTCTCAAAACATGTATGAAGTATGGCACAGAAAAGCATGAGTAGATATAGAAGAGATTATTGGCTTTCTGCGGTATTAGGCGGCCGAATTCACCAGTTTAGATTTACTTTTATTACATCAACACTATATACCTCCGACGTCCTGATGATCCCATCGGGACGAAATTGGAGTACAGATTTTGACCAGCCCAACCCCCGCCGCAGCGAACCCCACGACGATTGAGGCGACGCGCCATGCGTTGTCGAAGGACATCCACACGAAGTGGAACAAGTTCTCGGAAACGGACGCTGCCGCTTTCAAGAACCGCGATGACCTCGTCACCCAGGTCGTGTCCAAATACGGCATGGACAAAGCGATCGCCCAACGCGACGTCGACGCCCTGTTGAAGGGTCGCAGCTTCTAAGACTCGAGGAAACGCCCCACGGGCTGCAAGCCGGGGTTGCCTCAAAGGGCATGCCCCGGCGCGTTTGCGCCGCCCACACAATAAGGAGACAGGCCCATGACCGACAAAGCCATTCAACTCGACAACCGCCGCGGCGACGCCGACCGTCACGCGATCGAACTTCGCCGCCTGGTGCTGGCCGTCGAGGCCGAGAAAGACGCCGTAAGGCTGCGCCAGGAAGATCTCGAAACCGAAATGGTCCAGGCGCCCAGCGTCTCGTGGCCCGAAGCGGCGGAGAAGGCGCGCTATCTGATCGCCATCCTCGCCGGCACCAGTGCGGCGCGCGACCCGCGGCGCAAGAAACTCATCGCAGCCACGCTTGAGGACTTCCGCCGCCTGTCGGCGAAACCGGACGGCGAGGCGTAAGCGCCATGGCCAAAGGACAAAAGCGCTCCAACCGCGAGAAAAAGAAACCGAAGGCGAACGCGAACGCGAAGAAGACGCCGGCCCCCGTGCTGGCAAGCGGCGCGCCCGCATTCGCGTTCAACCCGGCGCGCGCCGGCGCCAAGCGTTCGAGCTGAGCCATGCGCGAGCGCACCAGCGAAAGCAGCGTGCGCTTTCGCGGCGCCTTCACGCTCAAGGGCGTGGACCGGACATTGCCGCCGGGCGCCTATCGAATCCTGACGGAAGAGGCGGCACTCGACGGCATGTCCTTCATCGCCTACCAACGCGTCTCGACCAGCATCGTCGTGCCGATCGGCGAAGGCTCGCAAGAGATCGCGCCGATCGACCCGAACGATCTGGAAGCGGCACTCCAACGCGACCGGCTAGCCTTTCCGCCGCCGGTTCCTTCTCAGAGCTAGGGGCAATACTGCGCCGCCAGAGCCGCCGCGAGCGGCGAGGCGGATATCACGCCGTCGTAGATCGGGTTCTCCCAATTGTTCCGCGAGTCGTTGGCGTGGTACGTCCCCTTGTCGCAAAACAGCGAAAGCGTGCCGACGATACCGCGGCCGTCGACGTCGAGTTCGTTGCGGCGCGTACTGAAGCTGACTTCGTTGGCCTTGACGGAGTTGATCTCGTACGAGCGGTAAGGCGCGACCGGGATGCCCGCGCGGTTGCGGGCGACGTTGGACCGGGTGTTGGCGGTGTCGATGTACCAACCCGTCCCCGCCACCGCGACCCAATTCGCGGGCGGCGGCGGCGCAGAGGACGTCGCCGGCGCGGCGGTCGATTGAAGGCCGGGGCAACCGGACCCATAGCAGCCCGTCGACAGCGCAACGAGCACGTCTTTCGAGCAGATCTTCTTGTCCTTGGTCCATCCGGTCTGCGCCAACCAATAGGCTGTGTTGGCGCTGTTGGGATTGGTGGCGCTGCGGTTCACGCCTTTGTTGAGCAGCGCTTGGACCATCGACATGCTGCAGTGGTAGGCCGCGTACATCAACGGCGTCGTTATGTTTCTGTCTTTTGGGTTCTTCGCTGCAATGTTGGGGTTGGCGTTGCTGGCCAACAGCGTGTTCACCATGTCCGCGTCATTGGCGGCCGCCGCTTTGAACAACGCGGTTTCGCCCTTGCTGTCGGTCGCATTCACGTTGACGCCGTTGACCAACAGCTGCATGACCGCGTCGGTTTTGCCGTTCTTGACCAGCGCAAACAGCGCTTGCGTGCCGTTGCCGCCGGCGCGGATCAGCGATGGGATAATGTCGTAACTGGCGCTCTTGGCCTCGTAGCTCAGCTTCGCGTAACTGGCTGCCGCGTGCGCGAGTGCGGAATATCCGCCCTTGTCGACCGGCCGAACGTCCGCGCCGCGTTCGAGCAGATACGCGACGACGCCGGGGCGGCTGGTGCCGCACGCGTTCATCAACGGGGTGTAGCCGGGCGTGTTGCCCTGCGCGTTGATGTTGGCCTTGTTCTCGACCAGCAGTTTGACCACGGGCAGATGCCCGTTATAGGCCGCCCAGTTGAGCGGCGTGAATCCCTTGGCGCCGGGCGTATCCACGCCGGCCTTGTTCTTCAGCAGCAGCTCGGCGACGGCAAGATGTCCCCGGTCGGCGGCCCAGATCAGCGCCGTGTCGCCGTTCGCGGCGCGTGCGTCCACTTTGGCGCCACCGGCGAGCAGCGTCGTGACCTGCGCGACATCGCCGTCATAGGCCGCGCGGATCAGCGCGGGGTCGCTGGGTGCAGGCTGCGCCGCAGCAACGCCGGCGCACGCGCACAGGACGAGCGCGAACAGCGCGATGAAAGAAACGGTCGCCTTAGCCATGGTATTCCCCATCTGCGCTTGCGAGTCAGCTCAGCCTAACAGGGATCTGGAACCGACGCACGCTCCGTCCCTCGCGCGCAATAAAATAGGGCACGCAACACCGGGTGCCGCGTGCCCTTAAATCTAAGTGCGTTGCGCTTAGAAGCGCGCCGTCAGCCCGAGCGTCAAGCCATAGCCCCACGCGTCCACTTCATAGGGCGTGATGGCCGAAACCGGCGGCGAGCGCGTCGCGCCGGTCTCGAAGTCGCCCAAGGTGAAGACCGACGCCGAAGCGTGCAGGCCCCAGCACTCGTCGAGCGCATAGCCAAGGCCCACCGTGCCGCGCGCGGCGAAGCTGGTGTTGTCGCCTTCGGCAAGCGTCTGATCGGCCACGCCGTTGAACGGGAAGAAGTCTTCCGTGACGGACATGGTGTTGAACGCCACGCCGGCGGCAGCGCCCACGTGGTACGACCAACGCGGGTTGCTCGTCGAGAGCGGCGCCGCGTAGATCAGACCCAGCATCACGATGTCCGAGTCCACCTCGCCGGTAAAGGCGCTGGGGAAGCCCGGAATCGCAACATAGTTCGCGACGAAGGAAACGTCCGCGTCGACATGGTCGTAGCTGAGCGCGAGCGCCCAGCCGCCGCCGATGCGCCGGCCGAGCAGCGCGCCGTACGTGCTGGCGCTGTCGAAGTCGACGTTGCTGACCGTGCCGCCGCCGCCGGCCGCTGCGCCGCCGTCGGTCGTGTCCGAACCGCCTTCAAGCCAGGCGAAGCCGGCGCCGGCGCCGACGAACCAGTCGCCGTCCGCTGCCACGGCGTGCGGGCTTGCGATCAGCGAAAGGGCAAGGACCGACGCAGCCGTTGCCGATGTGGTCGAGAATTTCATGTTTCGATTCCTTCGAGGGGGTAAGGGCGCGCCCCCAACAGGCGCCCCGTGCGCTATTACGAAACGAGCGGCCGCGCCGCGCAATAGGTTGCCCGACGGCAGTTGTGCGCGAACAAGCGTCGTTCTCCCGCCAATGCGCAGGCCTCTCCCAACGCGCGAACGCGCCAAGAAATGCACGGGGCATCGAAAGCCCCAAAGGCGAACCGATATACGCCAAATGTTGTAGCGAAAGCCGCGAACATCCCCGTTCGCGTGTAAACGCAACGCGCGCCCTCACCGACGCCCGTCATATGTCCCCAGAATTGTGACAAGCCGCCGTGAGCCGGCCATCGCGACAACTGCGTCGGCTTCCCGCCGCGGTGCCGGGCGGTGGGCAGCGACGACTTCAAGTGTGATTGAACAACCTAGCAATCGGCCGAACGCAGCGTCGCGCGGCGCTACCCCGCCGCCTTCGTCAACAGCGGCGCAGCGTGCGCCGAGACAAGCCGCTCCGGCGGAAAGTGCAACGCCGCTTTCGTTCCCTGGCCGTATTGGCTGCTGAGTTCGAATTGGCCGCCATGCGCCTCGATCAGCCCTTTGACGATCGGAAGGCCAAGTCCGGTTCCGCGCTCGTCCAACGGAGCCAGGTCGTGGCGCGCCTGACCGAAACATTCCATCACGCGATCCAAATCTTGCGCGCGAATGCCGACGCCCGTATCCCGCACCGCAACGGCGATGCCGCCTTCGATCAACAGCGACGGCTTGACTTGAATGGTGACCGTGCCGCCCTTCGGCGTGAACTTCACGGCATTCGTCAACAGATTGGCCAGCATCTGTAACAGCGCGCGCTCGTCCGCCGCCAAGATGACGCGCGCATGCGCCTGGAACCCGACACGCACCCCCTTCGCGTCGGCGCGCAAGTCCACAAGGCGCATGACCTCGCTCACCGAAAGCGAGAGGTCGACTTCGTCCGGCCGCAATTCAAAGCGGCCGGCCTCGATCTTGGCGAGGTCAAGGATGTCGTTGACCAATCGCAACAGATAGCGGCCGCTTACATTGATGTTCTCGGCATACTCGACGCATTTCTCAAGCGGGTCGTCGCGCCAAATGCGCCCCCTGATCATGTCGGAAAACCCGATGACGGCGTTCAGCGGCGTGCGCAGCTCGTGGCTCATATTCGCCAGAAAATCGGACTTGGCGCGATTGGCAGCGTCAGCCGTTGCTGCTGCGTCGTCGGACGCGCCCTTGGCGATGCTGAGCGCCGCGAAGAGCTTGTTTTTTTCCTCTTGCAACAACAGCATCGAGCGGATGGTTTTGTGCTGCTGGCGCGCGACCACCGTCATATACCCGAGGAACAAGGCCGCAAGCACGGCGATTGCATGGTGAAACGGCGCGTCGCTGAGCGAGGGCGGCACGACGATGGCGCAACCCAGCGTCAGGAGGACGCTGCCGAGCCACGGTGCGCAGGCGCCGAGAACCGATACGCTCGCCGGAATCGAGCACGTGTAGATCAGAATGAGGAAGAGCTGTCCCGTCGTGTCGCAGGCGCTCCAGAAAATGTAGGCGGGCGCGGTCCAAACGGCATGAAACGTGAAGCCGTGCAAACACCGAAGCGCCACCCATCGATTCAGATTCGTGTCGTCGACCGTCGCGCGTGCCTGCCAAAGGTCGATCGCCGTGTTGGCAACCGTGACCGCGACGACGCACCACCACCAAACCACGAGGCTGGCAACGGAGATCCACTCGCTCAGCACCACCCCGGCTGCTGCGGCGAGAAGCGGAATACCGATCGTACTTGTTTGATTGGTGCCACAGGCGAGGAGGTACTGTTCGCGCCGCAAGCGGCGCTCGGTCTCTTCGGGCTGTGAAATGCAGGCGGGCGCCGCCGTGTCCATATTGTCCACCGGTAAATATCGCGAGCCCGTCACCACGTATAACCGGAAAACACTAAGGATAAGTGTTGGCTTCGTTGCGATTTCGTTATCGCGAATAAGGTGACAGCATGACAGGCTGCACGCTCGGCATCGTGCCTGTGCGCCCGGTACCGCCGGGTTTCAGCCGGCGCATTCTTTGAAGCGGTATAAAGTCGGCGGCATCCGCGGCCTTCGCCGCGGTACGCCAGCGTAAGCGCTCAAGCAGCCCCCGTCATCGCGCCGCGGATCGGCGAGACGGGCAGGTCCACCTTGCGCTCGAGCAACGCTGACGCCGGCGTTCCCGCGCGCAGCCGGGCGAGCCAATCTTCCGGGTCGTACTCCACGCCGATCGGATTCGCGGGCCAGCGCGGGCTGTGCATCATGGCGTTGGCGCCCTCCGCCGTGGCGAAGCTGTCGACCTGAAACTCCATCTGATTGCCGTCGGGATCGGCGTAGTACATCGAGACGGTGATCCCGTGGTGCACGCACCAATAGGGCTTGATCCCGCGCTCCTTGAGCCAGGCGTAGTTCTCAAGCAGTTGGTTCAGCGAGCCATAGGTGTAAGCGACGTGGTCGACGCCGACCAGCCCGCGCTTCGCCGGCTCCGGCGCATCGGGGTTGATCACCGCCAGGTTCGCAAACGCGAAACGGTGATGCTCGTCGTCATAGGTCAAAAACGCCAGCGCGGGATCCTGATACTGAACCTTGGCGTCGAAGACGGTCTCGTACCACGCCAGCATCTCGGCGAAGCGGCGGGTGCGGTAGACGATGTGAACGAATTTTTGCGGCGGCACGCGCATCGGCGATCCCTCTTTGCGAATGTTCCAGTCGGCCGGACCGAACCCGGCGCCTTCGGTCGGCAGTTTGCCAACGGCAGAACGGATTGTCACGCGGGCGGCTAACCGCTCAACGCCCGCAGCAAGCCGACGCAACGCCAAGCGGGCCCGCACAAGCCTCGCCATCCTCCCGCCACACTCCCGCGCGAGTCTTGGGCCCCATGCGCATCGCCCTCGCCACGTTTGCCGTCGCGGTACTCGCGACATCCGCCACCGCCGCGCCCTGCAACGGGCCGCGCCCGCCGGTCGGCGCGCAGGTGGCGGGGCAGGTGACGCAGGTGACGTCGGGGGACACGTTCTGTCTCGGGCATGACACAAGCACCATCGCCGTGCGGCTCGCCGACTTCGCCGCCTGCCGCAACGAAGCCACACGCTTGAACCTCGTGAAAATCATCGGCGGCAAGCGCGTCGCCTGCACCGTCACCCGCCGCGACCGCAACGCCGTGCGCGCGCGCTGCACCGTCGAAGGCCAAAGCGTCGCCCGCGTGCTGCGTTACGCGCAAACCTGCGAACGCCGTTAGCCTGGCGCGCGCCGGCAAAGCGCCCTCACCAAATACGCAGGTCGCGCACCAGCACGTTGTTGGTCATCACGCAGTCGGCGGGTCTAAGCGTCACCGGCGCGCGCTTGTCGAACGACAGCGCCACGGTCAGCGTCACCGTCATCGGCCCCGGCGCATAGGGCCGGTATGTCGTCGTGTCGAACGGCACCCGCGCGGCGAACGCAAACCGCTGGCTCGCGCCGGCCGCGAGCGGGCGGAAGCGCGCACGCAAAAGCTCCGTCTCGCCCGGGAAGCCGGTCAGCCGCTGCGTGACGGTGACGGACTGGAAAGCCTCCGTTCCGCCGGACGGCTGTGTCCCCGCATTCTTCACGACCGCGGCGGCTTGAATGTGCAGCGTGCCGGGCGTGAAGTAATAGGTGGAGCCGCTGCCTGGCAAAGCACCCGGCGGCGGCAGCGCCGAGCCGGGCGTGAGGAGCGGCACGACGTCGCCGCAGTTCGGTGCCGGCGGCGCCACCGGCGTGATGCGAAGGTCGTCGAGGCGCGGTCGCGTCGCACGCAGCTCGTCCGGCGCGGGCGCGGGCGCCGCCGCGGCCACCGCCGCAAGCACGATCGAAACCGAAACCGCCGTCGTCCACGTCGCGCGCATCGCCGTCCTGCCTCCGCATGGTCGTATCGATGGCCGAACCGTACCGCCGCTACCGGCACCGCGCAAACCCCGAGCCTGTGACGCGCGTCGCACGCGCACACATTGCCCGTTTGCCGGTACCGAATTCGCGGCTGTAACGCAGACCGCCGCCTCTAAGCGGTCCGCGTCAGGAACTCCGCCCTAGTGCTTGGCGTGTGCGATGAACTCTTCGAGCGCGACTTCGATTTCGTGCTTGTCGTGCGCGTGCTCGACCTTACCGTGAAGTTCGGTGAGTTCCGCCGATGCGCCGTGGTCGTGCTCGACGCGCTCCAGCTCGTGCAGCGTGTACGTTTGCGCCTTCTTGAAATCCTTCTCGTGCCGCACGTGATCGAGAATGGCCTCCACCTCGTGCACGACCGCGTCGCTGACGCCCTTCGCGTGCGCCGGCATCCGGGCGGCGCTAAATCCGCCGCGCGCCGACGCAAGCGCGTGGATCACTTCCATCGGCACCTTCACCGAACCCGCGCGCCGCGACACGCGGCCCAGCATGAATCCCATCGAAAACAGGCCGGCGGCAACCAACGTAGCCACGGCAAAGAACTGAAACTGGACGATGTCCACGCCACTAAACAACTGCATCGCTTCCCCCACATGTTGAACGGGACGGCTACCAAAGTGCGGCGGCCGACGCACGCAGGCGTTACGCGCTTCATCGCTTTCGCATCGCGTTGTGGCACTTCGGAAACAAGATCGCGCGCGCTTTCGCGTTCCGAAGAACGCTATCGAATTCTCACTCGCCCGTGACGCGTAAACGCGCTCGCGCAGCGCATGAATCGCGCGCCGGCGTTAGCCCCACGCGCGAGCGGCCGCTAAGGCGCCGCCTGCAGAAACGGCAGCACGATCGCCACCATCGCTTGCGGCGCGCGCATCGGCAGGCCGTGCTCCTCGCCGTCGACCGGTACCAGCTTCGTCTGCGGCACGCGCTTCACAAGCTCCGCCGCATGCGCAAACGGCACGACCGTGTCCGCCGTTCCCCAAATGGCGAGCACCGGCAACGCGGCGCGGGCGATCGCTTCGTGGGACGCACGCCGGTTCTGCAAATCGTAATTGCGGAACGTGTTCAGCTGGCCCTCCGAATAGCCGCGATACGTCGTCTGCTCGATCATCCAGTCGACGAAGCCTTCGACCTTCGAGCCCTCAAGCTGCGCCACGACACTGCGCACGGCCGCGGTCGGCCCAAGCACACGCGCGAGCCAATCGCCCAAGACCGGGGAAAGAAGAAGCCGCACGCTCGGCGCGCTCGCGGCCGGCACCGGCCCAAGCCCCGCCGGCGCGATCAACGTGACGGAGCGAATGCGCGCCGTGTTCGCGGCGACGAAGTCGCTGCTGATCGCGCCGCCCAGCGACGTGCCCACGACATGCACCGGGCCCGCGACGTTCAGCTTCGTGAGCAGCTCGCTCAATTGATCGGTGAAGAACGCCTGATCGTGCGTGACCGGCGGGCGGTCGGAATAGCCGAAGCTCAGCATATCCGGCACGATCACGCGAAAGCCCGCATCGCTGAGCGGCTTGATCCAGCGCCGGAACACGAACCCGCCGGTGGCCGCGCCATGCACGAGCAGCACGGCCGGTCCGTCCTCCGGCCCTTGCACGCGCACATGCATGACGCCGGCGCTGAGCGCCACGAACCGGTCGGCCTTGCCCGCCTTCGTGAGTTCGGCCCGCGCCGCATCGTCCATCGGCACGCGCAGCAAATCCGCAACCGGATAAGCAACCGCCGCCGCAACGAGCAGCAACACGGCCAAGCGCAACAACCACTTCCCGAACGCAGCCATCGCAGGCCCCTCTGTTTAAGGCGCGAACTATAGGCGCGGGGCAAACCGCTTGGCGAGTCGCCTGTCCCCGAATTCCCCATCGCACCGCCGCGGACCCTGGTGACCGGGGCGGTCGTTTGGGCTAGCGTGCCGCCTCAACACGGGAGTCGGACAATGGCATACAAGGGCGAGTGCTTCTGCGGCGCGGTGAAGATTGAAGTCGCCGGCGAACCGGAAGGCATGGGCTACTGCCACTGCCGCTCATGCCGCTCGTGGTCGGGCGGGCCGGTGAACGCCTTCACGCTGTGGAAGCCCGAGAGCGTCAAGATCACCGCCGGCAAGGAACACGTCGCGACCTACAACAAGACGCCGATCAGCGATCGCAAGTACTGCACCAAGTGCGGCGGCCATTTGATGACGGCCCACCCGACGCTCGGCGTCGTCGATGTGTTCTCCGCAACCCTGCCGGCGCTCGCCTTCAAGCCGGGCCTGCACATCAACTACGCCGAGACCGTGCTGCCGATGAAAGACGGCCTGCCGAAGTTCAAAGACTTCCCCGCGGCCTTCGGCGGTTCCGACGAGAAGATCCCGGACTAATCATCGGCTTGTTCCCGAGGTGGTCCGCTGAGGTCTAAAGCGCCGTTTGCAGCACGGGCACGAACTGCCCGATCCCGGCAGATTTCCGCAACGCCTGAGAGCCGGGGCACGTGATGTGCTCACGTGGCCCCTGAAGTGCCGGGCTGTGCGTTTCAGTTGGCCGCCATGCCTGCATTGAATGCGTTGATCCCGATGGTGGCCAGCGCCGCCGAGCTGAGTTCATCGGAGTTCACGAAGACGAGAACCTCGTGATTGAGCGGCAGGCGCACAATGGCGGTGTGGGCGCCCTGGCCACCGGCATAGGGCTGATCGCCACCCGAATAGATGATCGGGTCCATCCCATACTTGTTCTTGATCGTGGTGTTGGCGGTCGTGAACGACCAGACAAGGCGGTCGTCCGGATCCATCTGCTCGTTATACATCAGGCGACGCGTGCGAGCGGAAATGAGCTTCTCGGAATGAAGCGCCGTTGCCGCAAAGGCCGCAAAATCGCGGACCGACATCCAGTAGCCGCCTGAACCGACGCAGGCTTTGACGTCGTCGCGCAATCGGCTGGAGATGATGCCCTTGCCGGTGTCGCTCTTGGAGACATAGGAATAGGCGGCAGTCGACTTGTACTCGTTTGTCGCGTCGCAGCTGGCCGTGACTTTGCCCGGCACCTTCGGAAGCACCTTGCTGCGGATGAACGTATTCATATGAGCGCCGGTCACTTTCTGAAAGAAGAGACTGCGGTCGCGTGCCGGCGTGGTGGCGGGAGTTTTGTTGGCATTGGCCACGAGTGACGGCTTGGTGTAGATACCGATCAAATAGCCGGTGAGCGCGAAATTGATGTTTTCGTAAGCCCTGCGTCCGATCAGGCGCGTGTTGTACGTGCCGCTCAGACAGCCGAGCACGTCGTCGCCGCTACAGCCCCGATATCCCGACTTGTGCTGAAGCAGATGTCGAAACGTCAGCGTCCTCATTCGTGGCGACGACATCGCCGAATTCCAGATCTGCGGATAGAGCAACGCGACCGGCGCCTCGAGCCGCGTGTTGAACGAGTTTTCTCCGCCGGCCGATCCCGCTGGCGGACGCTCAAGCACGTGCAGAATCGTGACGCCGGAGATGAACTTAAAAAGGCTCCCGAGGTTTTGCGGCGTGCGCGACGTCATCGCCTTGAACCCGTCTGCGGCGTTGCGCGCGGCGCCCCCGGCGCCCTCCGAAATCAGCTTGCCGTCCTTCATCAGGACGAAGCTGTAACCCATCACCTTGCCTTCAAGTTGCTGGTGCATGTTGAATTCAAAGGCGGTTTTGCGGACCTCCGGCTGCTGACCGGACGCGATTTTCGGCGCGCCTGCCGCGGGTAAGGCGGCCAAGAGTGCGCTGGCCGTCAACAAGACAAGCGAACGGGAAGAGCGCTGGCTGGTGGTTAGCATGTGGAGCTTCCTTTCGGCGTTGCTGCCCGTCGTGCTCGACGGCGCTAGGCCCGAACGGCGAATGCCGCGTCTGGTGCCGGCCTTCGATGTCACGCGCTGGAAAGCTAAGACCTGGCCCGGCAAGCAACAAGGCGACGCGCATCACACACGCAACAGACTCAATGCCAAACGTGGGAGTCTGTTATTTCCGCAAAACAGAGCATGCCCCCGTGTTCGATCGCCAGCCTACGTCCCGGTGTTACTCGACACGCCGACAATGAAAAGCGCCACCATCCCGAAGAACGCGGGCAGCGTTGTAACCCTCAAGACTACGAACAAAAACCGAACCACTGGATCTGACTGTCGCATCGCTTGCGCACTGTGAACATACCAAACGCGCCCGAACGTGCGCGCCGGCCCAAAACCGATCAACGACGACAGCGTCTCAGTATCCGCACGCTTCCTTCGGAACTTTAGATAGAAGAGCAGCGACAAGTCCGCGAGGCTGTAACCGATCGCCAGAATCGACACAACGAATGGATAAGCGTCCACAAAGGTGCTCACGCCGCCGCCTCAAACGATCTTACTCGTTCGCTATCGCGTGTCCCCGGAATTGCGCTTTTCCCACCAAGCATTGTCAGCGAGCTCCTGTGGCGCATGAGCATCGCCCATTTCCGCGGCGATCCTGAGCCAATAGAGATAACCTCTTCTTCGCCCCATTCCCGCGTAATGCATAGCAAGATTCCAAGCGCAGTGGGCTTCGCCACCTCTAACCCCCAATTTATACCAATAGAGCGCCTTGGATGGGCTAGGGGGTTTCAGTACGTCGTCATAAATCGTTCCAAGCATGGATCGAGCGTCGTTCGATCCATAACGCGCAGCGCGCTTAAACAACGTAATTGCAGTCGCCAAGTCGCCGGCTGCCTCGGCATCGAATGCATCGCGCAAAATCTGATCAATGTCTTCGTGATCGATATCTGCAGCCGACATAGCACTCACCGGATACAATCTCGCACACGACGAACAAGGTCTGCGCGGTCATTGCGAAGTGCCCTTCGTAGCTGAGCCGTGGTTGCACGCCGCCGGGCACGCTCGTGCCAGAACAATGCGCGACGGCATCGCCGCCAGTCGCCGCTCTTTGTGCCATCGATCAACGAAATTGAGTACTCTCGCATCATCAAGGCGGATCCGTTCTCTGCGGCGATCTGCGTCCAATACTCAATCTCTTGCATAGAGCCTACGGCATCATAGTGCCGAACTACAATTTCGGCAGCGTCCACGTTTCCATCGAGCGCCTTTGACGACAGCCTTCGGAGCGCGCGCTGATCTAGAACAAAGACCTCAGAGGGAGACGCCAGCATTGAATCGTCAGTGACTACCGGCGATGAAAAGCATGGCACTGTGAGTGCGACCACAACGATCATCGCGAATACTGCTCGGGACAGTCCTTGCTTCATGGTCACCCTCCGCGTCTGCACTCTTCAGAGAAGCAGCGGCACCAAATCAGCATGAAAACTAGGAGGTGCGCAACAAACGCGTGATCACGCGCTGAGTGGGTCGCGCGCCCCCTGAACTGCTACGCCACTCTCGCCAACCGTCCTTTGCGGCGGACGATGTTCTTATAGTCCCATTGAATCAGCTGCGCCTTCTCCAGCCATCGCCGCAAGTCGCGCTTCGGCACCTCCGACGCATCGTTGAAGAAGACCGACGCGTCCTTGAATTTCTTGCCGACGACATCGAGCTTCGCTTCCTCGAAATCGGCGCCGCTCCAAAACATCAGCCGGATGCCGGCCTTCTGCTTGCTGTAGCCGACAATGGGGTTGCCGTCCAAAAACCAAACCGGATGAGCATGCCAAATCTTGTTCTCGGCGGTGGGCAGAGCCTTGTCGATTTCCTTGGCAAGCAGATCGCACAGCTTCCTGTGTTCGGGTTCCTGGTTGCGGTTGTACTTCAAGATATCGCCGTGCATCTGCGTGCTCCTCATGCCCGCCGCGTTCTCAGCAGGAACGCCACGAACGCTAGCGCGAACGCGAGGTGGCCGGTCAAAAGATAGCCCATCGTAACCGGCGTATCGCCGCGCAACACGGCCAACCAAACGAGCGCGAACATGCCAACCTTCGCCAGCGCGCCGCCCACGACGGCACCGCGGTTCTGCGTGATGTCGCGCGCGACGATAAAGTAGAGCGTGCCGAACACGATCGCGAACCAGCCCACGAACGGGGAATAGAGCGGGTCGTACCGGGCAAGCTCGATACCCGCCTGCGCCGCAAGCGGCGACGTATCGAACATGATGAGCAGCCCCGACAGCCAGTTGAACACCGCCGCCGCCAAAAAAACGCCACGCCACGCCGTATCCGACACCGTTCGTCCCTCCGTCTGGAATCTCTGCGCCACTGTATCGGCGAATAGGGTGACAGCATACCTATTCCCTCAGCGCTAGGCGGGTGAATAGGTATGCTGTCACCTATTTCCTCTTGAGTTGCGTCTACGCCCGCTGCTGAGAGGCACGGCAGAGTAGTCGCCGCAATGGTCAGCCGATCCAGCGCGGAAGCGACACTCTGCAATGGTCCGAGAGGTGGCCTTCATACCGGCGCAGGCATCCGATCGGCGCGTCGGCAGGCTCGCGCGCGCAATGCGCGGCGATCTCGCTCGCACAGGCACTGCGCACGCGATCCTGTGCCGATTGTCTTCGTGCGTTGAGCGCGTCGCGGCAAGGTGTCGATGTCTCTTCGCGGCGCACCATCAGGCAGCGCATCGCCCCCTCGCTCTGGATCGTGTTCTCGTGGCAGAGCCGTGTGTGATCGGCGCTGCAAACCTCTTCGATCTTCTGTCCGGGCAGCTCATCGGCGGTCGCAGCCAGCACAGCAACAAGAAATGTAATGACAAACATCATCGTTCGTACCCACGATCCCGCGCAACACGATGCCGGTCTGATAGCACCGCCGGCCAACCCCCAGATTGATCTGCCTCAAGTTCGCGGACCTTGCCGCGAAGGGCTATTCCCGTCCGCGAAACGAAAACGCCGCGCCCGCAACAAGGTGAGCGCGGCGCGCCTCACGCATAGGCGACCCAACCGCGCCAGGTGAAGGCGGCATAGAACAACGTCACGTCCGAAAAGCCGGCCTCTTTGAGGATCGCCTCGTCGTGCTCGGGAGCGAGCGTGGCGAGGGCCGCCTCGACGGCGGCTTGCGCCCGCGCCGCCTCCGCCGCATCGGCGCCCGATGCGACCGCGAAGGCGGCATAGCGCGACAGCCAAAGCTTTCGCTCGCCCGCGCCTTGCGGAAAGGCGCTGTGCGCGGCGACGAACGGCGCGCCCCGCTTCAGTCGGCGGCGGATTTCTGACGCCGTGCGAAGACGCTCGGCGGGCGAGAGAAAGTGCAGCGTGAGCAGACAGGTCGCCGCGTCGAACGGCCCGGGCGGCGCGTCGTCGATGAGGCCGTGCACGAACGTCATGCGCTCTGCATGTTCGCCCACCGTGCGCCGCGCGAGGTCGAGCATCGCTAAAGCAGGGTCGACGCCGGCGAAACGCCACGCCGGCTGCATGTCCGCAAACGCCCGCAGCTCAAGCCCGCCGCCTGCACCCAGCACCAGCACGTTCGCGTCGACCGGCGCACGCTCCGCCAGCAGGACGCCTGCCATGCGCTGCACGTCGGCGAAGCCCGGCATATAGCGCGGCGGCCCCTGCGTGTAGCGCGCGACGGCTTGCGGGTCGGAAAAGGCAGCGATGAAGTCGATCTTGTCAGTGGACATGTTCGATCTCCTTGCGGCGCCTACCTTTGCGCGCGGAATAGAGTGCATGAAATTCGGCGCTGAGCGTTGCCAGCGAAATCTTGGACAGCCGCGCAAGCAGCAGCGCCTCGGCGTCGCGAAACGCGCCGTCGAGCGCGCTGTTCACCGCCTGCTCGACGAGGCAGCCGGGTGCTTCCGTGCGGTTGGCCATCGCAAACACCGCCGGCCGGCCAAGCGCGTCGTACACGTCGCGCAACGTGACCTTCGCGAGATCGCGCGCGAGCACCCAACCGCCGCCGTGCCCTTTCTCCGAACGCACATAGCCATGCTCGCGCAAGCCCGCCATGATCCGCCGGATAACGACCGGATTGGTCCCCATCGCCTTCGCCAGCACGTCGGACGTGACGGGGCCATCGTGCTCCGCCATGTGCAGAAGCACGTGCAGCACACCGGACAAACGGCTGTCGCGTCTCATGTAACTTCAAATAGTACATGAAGGTGCAGGCCGTCAAGGACGCGCGCGGCGGCTCGGGAGGCGCGACCTCGGTGCAGGATAATCGCGCGGCTCGTCTCGATCCGGCCGCCTGGACGAGAATAGGGTGACAGCATACCTATTCCCTCAGCGCTAGGCAGGTGAATAGGTATGCTGTCACCTATTTCGTTCCCGACGTCTATTGGCGCAAGCACGGCTTTCCGCCGCAGTGCAAGCCGGTGGGGCAGGGGGATTTCGAATGTCGCTGATTCAGTTGCAGCGTTGGTCTTGAGCACACCGCCTTGGTGTGCGTTCCGCGAAAAAGCCGGCATTCCCAATGCTCAATGACGATAACTTGAAGTTCATTCGCCACCGATCTGTGCACGATATTCGCGACTTCACGAGGGGTATACTTGAATGAAATCGGCTCTATTGCTCTCGGCGCTCGCCTGCGTCGCCATCGTAACCGCCGGTGTGGCCGCACCCACGACGTATGGCAGTTGGGGTCTGGACCTCGCGGCCAGAAACCCGAACGTCAACCCCGGCGATGACTTTTTCGAGTATGCCAACGGCAGTTGGCTTGGGAAAACCGAAATCCCCGCCGATCAGTCAAGCGTGAGTGCGGGGCGCGATGTCTTCAACACCACGCAGGAACAATTGCGCACGTTGATAGAGTCAAGCGCCGCCAATCCCTCCACCGCAACCGCCCGGCAAGTGGGCGGCTTGTACAAAAGCTTTATGGACGAAAGCGTCGTTGAGGCACTCGACGCCAAACCTCTCGCCGCCGACTTAGCCAAGATCCAGGCGCTGTCTTCGAAAGCCGACTTCGCGCTCCACATGGCCAAGACGCACGGCGTGTACGGCCTCTCGCTGATCTCGGTCGGCACCTACGCCGATGCCAAAAAGCCGATCAACACGCTCTACATCGGCCAGGGCGGATTGGGCATGCCGGATCGCGACTACTATCTCAGCGACACCTTCAAACCGAAAAAAGAAGCCTATACGGCCTACATACTGCGCACCTTGAAAATGGTGAACTATCCCTCACCGGAGGCAGCAGCCGACGCCATCCTGAAGTTCGAGACCGGCATCGCAGAAGTCAGTTGGGCTGCCGACGAACGCCGTGACATCGACAAGATCTACAACCCGATGCGCGTCGAGGCGGTGCAGGCCCTGGCACCGGGTATCGATTGGAGCGCCTACCTCGGCGCCGCCGGCATCCCGGGTGCTGACGCCGTGGTCATCACCGAACCGTCGGCCGTGCAAAAAATACTAAAGCTCTACGGCGACACGTCTCTGGATACGCTCAAGGCCTGGCAGACATTTCACACCGTCGGCTCCGCATCGCCGGTCCTTTCGAAGCGCTTTGTCGACAGTGCGTTCGACTTCACCGACAAGGCGTTGAATGGGACGCCGCAACAACGTCCGCGCTGGAAACGCGGCGTCGCTCTCGTCGATGGCAGCCTTGGCGAAGCCGTAGGTCAAGAATACGTCGCGAAGTATTTCCCGGCTTCGTCGAAGGCCAAGATGGATGCGCTTGTCGTCAACCTGAAGAAGGCGATGGCCGCGCGCATTCAGAATCTGGCCTGGATGAGCAAAGCGACCAAGACCCAAGCGCTCTTGAAGCTGTCAAAGATGGAGGTGATGGTCGGCTATCCCGAGAGATGGCGCGACTATTCCAAGCTGCAAATCGACCCTGCCGATCTCTACGGCAATGTCGCGCGCGCCGGCGCGTTTGAGTGGGCCTACCAGATGGCCAAATACGGAAAGCAAGTCGACAAGCTCGAATGGGGCATGACGCCTCAAACGGTGAATGCCTACAACGGCGGCTTGGAAAACAAGATCGTCTTTCCGGCAGGAATTCTTCAAGCGCCGTTCTTTAGCCCGGACGCTGACCCAGCCGTAAACTACGGTGCCATCGGCGCGATCATCGGACATGAAATCACGCATGGCTTTGACGATCAGGGCCGCAAGGTCGACGCCACCGGTACGCTGCGCGACTGGTGGACGCCGGAAGACGCCAAGCGCTTTACCGCGGAAGCAGACAAGCTGACGGCGCAGTACAACGGCTACGAAGCCGTGAAGGGGATGAACATCAACGGCAAGCTGACACTCGGCGAAAACATTGCCGACCTCGGCGGCTTGCTCGTCACGATCGACGCCTACCACGCATCATTGGGCGGCAAGACCGCGCCCGTGATCGACGGATTGACCGGCGACCAACGCCTGTTGTTGTCCTACGCCCAAAGCTGGCGTGGCAAAGCCCGCGACGACGCGCTCCGCGCCCAAATTGCGTCAGACCCGCACTCGCCGCGCAAGTTCCGCGTCATCGGTCCAACTCGCAACATAGATGCGTGGTACTCGGCCTTTGATGTCCAACCTTCCGGCAAATACGTCCTGAAACCGGAAGATCGCGTTCGCATCTGGTAAAATGAACTTTCCGTCGCGGCCCAAGAAGCGGCCGCGACGGGACTTGTCGGGGGGCCTCATCATGAGACGGATTTTGCGCGTATTCCTGTGGCTGCTGGCGATTGCGTCGGTCGTTGGCGGGTATGTCGGCTACCGGCTCGCCTGGGGCACGCCCTTTACGATCACCCAACTCGCCGACCGGCAAGCCGTCTACTTCTTGTTGGACACGCCCGAGCTTCTGACCTCGATCGGCCTCGTCGACGGCACGATGCTCGACTTCCACTCCGGCGAACTGTCCGACTTCGGCGTCGCCGAGCGCGACCGCCGCCTCGCCGTGGTCGAACAAAACCTGTCCGAACTCAAAGCCTTCGACCGCGAAGCGCTCGGCCTGCAAGACCAGATCACGTACGACGTCCTGGAGTTCCAATACACAAGCGCGCTTTCAAGCCGGAAGTTCGCCTGGTCTTCGCCGGGTGGCCTTTATCCGATCAGTCCGATGTATGGCGGACAAATCGGCGTCGTCACGTTCATGCTCCAGTCGCACACGATCAAGAACCGGCTGACCGCCGAGAACTACGTCAAACGCGTCGGCTTGATTGCCGAGCGGCTCGACAAGGTCACGGCGGAATCTCAGCGTCAGGCTCGACTTGGCGTGATCCTGCCGGTGTCGCTGCTCGACAAGTCGCTGGCCATCATCAAGGACACGGTTGCGCCCAAGCCCGCCGAGCACCCGTTGGTGCAGGTCCTTGGCGAAAAGATCGACAAGGCGAAGTCGCAAGATATCGATGCGGCCCTGAAGGCAAGCCTGATGGCCCAAACGGCAAAGCTGGTCGAGACGCAGATTTATCCAGCCTACCAGCGCATGACCGCCGCGCTAAACGCCATGCGCCCCGCCGCCGAGACGCAAGCAGACGGTGTCGACCGCCTGCCGGGCGGAAAGGAATATTACGCGCTGGCGCTGAAGCAAAACACGACGACCGACTACACGGCCGACGAAATCCACCAGCTGGGTCTCGACGAAGCGGCGCGGATCACGCGCGAGATGGACGCCATTCTGGTGTCGCAGGGCCTGACGCAAGGCACCGTCGCCGAGCGCACCAAGAAGCTTGGCGAAGACCCGAAACACCTGTTCCCCGACAATGACGACGGGCGGGCGCAAATCCTGGCCGAGTACGACCGTCTGCTCAAAGAGGTGCTTGGCATCGCGCCGCAATACTTCGCGACCATACCGTCGACGAAGCTTGAGGTTCGCCGCGTGCCGCCGGCGTCGGAGAAGGGCAGCGCCGGTGCCTATTACAATCCCGCCGCTCTCGACGGCTCAAGGCCGGGCGTATTCTACGCGAACCTGCGTGACCCGAAAGAAACGCCGAAGTGGTCGATGAAGACGCTCGCCTACCATGAAGGCATTCCGGGACACCACTTCCAGATCGCCATCGCGCAGAATCTGACCGGCTTGCCCCTGATCCGCCAGCAGCCTCTGTTCACCGCCTATTCCGAAGGCTGGGCGCTCTATGCCGAACTGCTCGCCAAAGAGATGGGAATGTACAAAGACGACCCGCTGGGCGATCTCGGGCGCCTGCAGGCCGAGATCTTCCGCGCGGCGCGTCTCGTCGTTGATACGGGCATCCATGCCAAGGGCTGGTCGCGCGAAAAGGCGATCGAGTACATGGTTGGTGTCACCGGAATGGCGGAAACCGACGTGACCACCGAAATCGAGCGCTACATGTCGATACCCGGCCAGGCTTGCGCCTACAAAGTCGGCCAGCTGAAATTTCTGGCGTTGCGCGAAAAAGCCCGCCTGGCGCTCGGCAACCGCTTCGACATCAAGGCGTTCCACAAAGTAATCCTGGAAAGCGGCGCCGTGCCGCTGACAGTACTCGAACGCCTCGTCGACGACTGGGTCGCGCGCACGAAGGCTTAAGAGCAAGCGCAAAGCAGCGCCGCAAACGCGTCGAGGCGATCGGCGCCTTACCGCAAGTGGGCGCGCTCGTTCAGGCTGACCACGCTGCGCTGGCCCTGACGCGCGCATACGAACCTGTTGATGCTGGTGTACTCGGCTTCGAAGAACACGCGCGGCGGCATCTTCAGGACATGCGCGGTCCACACGTTGATCACGCCGCCATGGCAGAAGACGGCAACCCTGTGCCCCGGGTGCGCCGCAACGATTTCTTCCATGCCGGCGACAACCTTGGCCTGGAACGCGTTCATGTCGACGCCGTGCCCGCCGGTCGCCATCGATTGCCACAAGGCGAAGTTCTCGCGCTTCAATTCCTCTGTGGGGATATAGACGCCCGACGCCTGATCGAACTCGACGATGCCGGGGTGCTGGCGGATCTGATGGCCGGCTTGCGCCGCGAACGGCTCGGCCGTCTGAACCGCCCGCTGCATCGTGCTCGACCACACCGCATCGATGGGCTCGTCGGCCAGCCACTTGGCCACCCGCGCGGCTTGCGCGTGGCCGAGCGCGCTGAGATGCGGATCGGCGGTCGCCTCGCTGCGCTCAGGCCGGCCGTGTCGAATGAGGATCAGTTCCATCTGGTCTCCCGAGTCTCGTTGCCGGCTTCTATAGCGCAAACCCGGGCCATTGTGCCGAGCCCCTTATTTCGCCGTTGCGTGAGCCGCAAGGTTTCGCCAATTCTCTCCGCAACGCGACACACGAAAGGCAATCGGCCATGGGCGACGGCGGCATCGGCACCAAGCATCAGGAAGCGCGGACCCGCGCCTTCGCGACCCCGTTGGCCGACCTGAACCCCGGCGACCCGGAACTGTTTCGCACCGACACGCATTGGCCCTACTTCGAACGCCTGCGTGCCGAAGATCCGGTCCATTGGTGCCGCGACAGCGAGTTCGGACCCTATTGGTCGGTGACGCGGTATCAAGACATCATGGCGGTCGACACCAACCATCAGGTGTTCTCGTCCGATGCGGCGCTAGGCGGCATCACCATTCGCGACGCGCGGCCCGACCTTCGCCGCCCCAGCTTCATCGCCATGGACCCGCCCAAGCACGACGTGCAACGCAAGGCCGTCAGCCCCATCGTTTCCCCGGCCAATCTGCAACAGATGGAACCGATCATCCGCAGCCGCGCGACAAAGATTCTCGACGCCCTGCCGATCGGCGAAACGTTCGACTGGGTCGACCGCGTGTCGATCGAGTTGACGACACAGATGCTCGCCACCCTGTTCGACTTCCCGTTCGAGGAGCGGCGAAAACTCACGCACTGGTCGGATGTCGCGACCGCTTTGCCGATGAAGGGTGCGCTCGTCGAGACGGAGGAACAGCGTCAGGCCGAGTTGATGCAGTGCTTGGCGTACTTTACGCGGCTCTGGAACGAGCGCGTCAACGAACCGCCGCGCGGCGATTTGATTTCCATGATGGCGCACAGCGACGCCACCCGCAACATGACCCCCGACGAGTATCTGGGAAATGTCATCCTGCTGATCGTCGGCGGCAACGACACGACGCGCAACTCGATTTCCGGCGGCGTGCTCGCGCTCAACCAGAACCCGGCCGAATACGAAAAGCTCAGGGCCAATCCGGATCTGATCGCGAGCATGGTGCCCGAGATAATCCGCTGGCAGACGCCGCTTGCCCACATGCGCCGCACCGCGCTGCAGGACATCGCGCTCGGCAGCAAGACGATCAAGAAGGGCGACAAGGTCGTCATGTGGTACGTCTCCGGCAATCGCGACGCCGAGGCCATCGAAAACCCCGATGCCTTCATCATCGACCGCGAGAGGCCACGCCAACACCTGTCCTTCGGCTTCGGCATCCACCGTTGCGTCGGCAATCGCCTCGCCGAATTGCAGCTCAAGATCGTGTGGGAAGAAATCATGAAGCGCTGGCGCTTCGTCGAAGTCGTCGGCGAACCCCGCCGCGTCCGCTCCAGCTTCGTGAAAGGCTACGAGACGCTTCCAGTGCGCGTTCACGTTTGAGCGGCGCTGAAAGAAAGGGTCATCCGCCGATGAAGATCACGCGCATCCTGGCCTACCGCGTGGAGCTCCCCTTGCACGAGGGCAGTTACAAATGGTCCGGCGGCAAGTCGGTGTCGGTGTTCGACAGCACGGTCGTCGCCGTGGAAACGGATGCGGGCGTCACCGGCTACGGCGAAGTGTGCCCGCTCGGGCCATTCTATCTGCCGGCCTACGCGACCGGCGCGCGCACCGGCATCGCGGAGCTCGCGCCCCACTTGATCGGCGAGGATCCGACGCAACTCTCCAAACTCAATCGCCGCATGGACGCGGCCTTGCTCGGTCACCCGTACGTCAAGTCGGCGATCGACATGGCCTGCTGGGACATTCTGGGCAAGGTCACGGGCCAGCCAGTCTGCATGCTGCTCGGCGGACGCTATGGCGACGACTTCGGCCTCTACCGCGCGATCTCGCAGGAAGCCCCGGCCGCGATGGCGGCGCGCGTGCACGAGTATCGCAGCGCCGGCTATCGCCGCTTCCAGCTGAAAGTCGGCGGCGATCCGGGCGAGGACATCGAACGCATCCGCGCGGCGGCGGCTGAGCTTCAGCCCGGCGACCGGCTGATCGCGGACGCGAACACCGGCTGGCTCATGCACGATGCGCTGCGCGTGGTGAGGGCCGTGCGCGACATCGACGTCTACATCGAACAGCCCTGCCGCACGTACGAAGAGTGTCTGACGGTCCGCCAACATTGCGACCATCCCTTCGTGCTGGACGAGAACGTCGATGGGCTCGACATGCTGCTGCGCGGTCACGCCGATCGCGCCATGGATGTCGTGAACATCAAGATCAGCAAGTTCGGCGGCCTGACGAAGGCCCGCCAGGCGCGCGATCTATGTGTGTCGCTCGGGCTCGCGATGACGATCGAAGACAGCTGGGGCGGCGACATCGTGACCGCCGCCATCGCCCACCTCGCGCACAGCACGCCCAGCGAATTCCTGTTCACGTCGACGGACTTCAACAGCTACGTGACGGTCAGCTTCGCGTCCGGCGCCCCGCAGCGCAAGCACGGCCGCCTCGCCGCCAGCCTCCAACCAGGCCTCGGCGTAACCCCGAAACTGGACGTGCTCGGCAGGCCACTGATCGAGATCGGGGGATAGAAAGACGCACCGCCTGAAGCCGCACCCCACGAACAGGAGCACACGATGATCCCGCCGAACATTCTTGCGTTTGCGCAGGGCTACGCGAAGGCCTGGTGCAGCGACGTGCCCGAGCGCGTCGCCGCGTTCTTTGCGCCGGACGGATCGCTCAAAGTGAACGACGGTGCGCCCGCCGTCGGCCGTCCCGCGATCGCGGCGGTGGCGCAAGGCTTCATGACCGCGTTCCCGGACATGCTCGTCTCGTTCGATCGCCTGGAGCGCAAGGGCGAACGCCTCCACTTCCATTGGACGCTGACCGGCACGAACACGGGTCCCGGCGGCACCGGAAAATTCGTCCGCGTCAGCGGCTACGAAGACTGGCGCTTCGCCGAAGGCGGCCTCGTCGCGGAATCGCTCGGCCATTTCGACGCCGCCGAATACGACCGCCAACTGCAACACGGCGCCTAGTAGCGCGCGGCACGCGCGCCGTGATCCGAAAGCTGTTAGGCGCTTGAGGTGCCAGAGTCACTCGCTACGCGGGTATACTGACTACCAACAGGGATGCCGGGCGTGATCGATATCTCCACTTCTCGCGCCAAGATGAAGCCACCGAGCCCATACGCAGGCTCCAGGTCCAATCGAATCTCGCCGTCGCCCGTGCGGCTCACTTTGAGGCCAAACAGTGCATTCTGATGATTGAACCCGTCAAGCTCGATGCGGCTGATCCAGGAGAGCTTGAAGGTTACCACAACGTGTCGCGTGCAGACGAAGTAGCCCCTGTCATCTACTTCTGAAGTCATCTCAAACGCGTGAACATTGAGGATTGCGCACGCGGACGCACGATCCAAGGAGAGCCCAAGAACCTCCGCGTCTTGAAACGACGGCATTCGCCCTTCGAACCATTGCAGGAGTTCTGGACCGCCCGGGATTCCTCCTACTATCGCCGCGCTCACACCCACCCCGCCTCCGAGTAAAATCCACAAGAAGCTATACACCAAATTCTACCAATGGCCGGAACCGGCGAACAACTTCCTGAGGGACGGACGATTGGCTCCCCGAGACGATGGCAAGAATTGCCTGCGACGTTCTTGCGGAAGCCGTCCGTCGCCGAAGTACGGCTTCAGGGGCGTGTGGACGCCCAAAGGAGCAGTACGCCGGGGACCCCATGAAACGCGGCAAGGATCAAGCTGTTCGAGAGAAGCCGGTCGCACCCGCTGGGTGCTTTCGCGCAGGAGCCCTCGAACCATCCGCTCATCATGTCGAGAAATCCGATCGTACCCGTGACCAAGGATCCGATGGCGAACAAGATGCCGACCGCTTGGGGGAGTTTCCACGCCGCATTCCGGAGATCGCGGGAGGGATCATAGCCTGCGCCGATCTTGCCCCAGTGCCACGCGATCATGCCGGGGATGAGTGCGATCGATCCCAGTGCAAACGTGACGCCAGCCAAGCCACGGCCCGGACCATTGTTGAGCCAGTCCACCGCAGCTGCGAGCAGGAACCAAACGCTGCACCCGCCGGTCAATGTAATCCAGAACAAACCGAACGCGATCAGCAGGTTGAATTTGAAGCGGTCGATGTCGGTGCGGGGCACGAATGATCGTCCTGCTATTGAGCAAGCCGCAGGCTAGTCGAGCGAATGTGTCACGGCAACGGCCCGCGCGCGCCGGCACTTGACGCCCCTGTTCGTGTTGGGTCTGATTGCGGGCGATGCCGGCGACGGGCTGTTCTTCTTAATAAATACAACGTCTCGAGGAATTGGTGATGCGATGGATCGCGGCGTTTGCGCTAACGCTTGCACTGTGCGCGACAGCCAAGGCGGCGCCGGATGCGCTCGATTGCCCGGGGCGTCCTTGGCCACAGATCGGCACCGTCAAGGTTGAGCGGTCGGTTGCGAACGGTGAACCCCGTGTCACCAAGACGGCTCACTTCGCGGCGGCGAATGCGATCGCGCCGAATGAGCGTTACTTCGTCCTGCAGAGCGTGAGCGGCCGGCCGGGACAACGCATGACGGCGTCGCTTTACTCGACGATCGGCCGGCTCTCGTGTCTCTACGACTACAGGTACGGATGGATCGGGCGGCGCGGTAAGCCGTTCCGCGTCATGGGCCATTTCCTTCATGCGGCGCGTACCACGCCAGATGGCAGGGGTTTTGCGTGGCCGGTCAACTGCTTCTTGGAGGCGAAGCACTGCCAGCTGCAGCCGCATGCGGCGGGCCGTATGTGGAGTGAAGACGCGTTTCTGCTCATCATCTTGAACAGCAAGCATCCGGATGGCGAAGTCTGCGTTCGCGGTGCACCGCCGGGCAAAGCAACGGTTGAGCTCTTTGCCGACGGGCAAGTCGTGGCACGCGTGGGGCGCGCGCCTGGCACCTTCGCAGCGGAAAAATATGTGTGCCTCGACGCGGCATCGCCTGCGACGCTTGTCGCGATCAAAAACGCGCGGCGCATCGCCTACGAAAGCGGTGCCATCGAGACGACGGGTCTCAGCGAAGCACTCGACTTCGCGCGCCTGCTGCGTGAGCGTGTTGTCCTCGCCGAAGGCGGGCACGAGAGGGAGCTGCGTTTGCGAGCGGACGCTGACACGCGGCTGGCGGCGGTAGAGTAGCCGCGTCGCGTAGCGCGAGCCATGTAACGTCCGCACACACCAGAGGCGATTGACCCCATGCCCAAGAAGAAATTCGTGCTCGCGATGATGATGCACGAGACGAACACATTCTCGCCGCTGCCGACGCCAACCGAATCCTTTGCGCGCAAGGGCGACTTGTCAGGGCCGCTCGCAATAGCGGAGGCGGAAGGCACGAACACCTCGCTCGGCGGCTTCATCGAGGTTGCACGCAAAGCGGGCGCGGAGTTCACGCTGCCGATGGCGGCGAACGCGCACCCCTCGGGCCTCGTCACAAACGCCGCGTTCGAGCAGATGGCGGCCGCGATCGTCGCGGAAGTGGGCAAGGGCTGCGATGCGGTTCTGCTCGCGCTGCACGGCGCGATGGTGACGCAGAGCTACGACGACGGCGAAGGTGAACTGCTCGCGCGCATCCGCAAGGTGGCCCCGAACGTACCGATCGCCGTCGCGCTCGACTTTCACGCGCAGATGACCGAGGCGATGGTGAGGGGCGCGACCGTCATCACCGGCTACCGCACCTATCCGCACATCGATATGGCCGACACCGCGATCCGCGCCGGGCGCACGCTCATGCGCGCGATGGCGGGCGAGGTCGCGCCGAAGATGGTGTGGGGCAGCCGCCCGCTGATGAGCTCGACCTTGATGCACACGCCCTCGCGCGAGCCGATGAAGACGCTGATGGGCCTCGCCAATGCGGCGGAAGACGGCGGTCAGGTGCTGAACGCCTCCGTCTTCGGCGGCTTCCCGCAAGCCGACATTCCGCATCTGGCGCTGTCGTCCGTCTTCGTGTGCGACGGCCGCACCGCCGACGGCGAAGTGATCATGAACCGCATCCTGGATCAGGCGTGGCAGCGCCGCGAAGAGTTCATGTTCCGGCCAGAACCGCTGCGCGATCAGATCGCGCGCGCGAAGTCGCTGAAAGGCGGGCCCATCGTCATGGCCGATCACGGCGACAACACCGCCTCGGGCGGCACGCAAGACGTGATGAGCGTCATCGAAGAGGCGATCGCGCAAGGGCTCGAGGACGCCTGCGCCGGCCCGATCTGCGATCCCATCTCCGTCGCGCAGATGATCGACGCGGGCATCGGCGGCACGGTCAGCTTGGAGCTTGGCGGCAAGACCGACATGCCGGCGATGGGTCTGAAAGGAAAGCCGCTCGCCGTAACCGGCCGCGTAAAATGCATCACCGACGGCGAGTTCAAGGTGACGGGGCCGATGGCGACGGGCAGCATCGTGCGGCTCGGCCGCACCGCGGTGCTCGACACCGGCCGGATGCTCATCGTCGTGTCGGAACGGCGCAGCGAGCCCTACGACCTCGGCGTCTTCACCCATTGCGGCATCGACCCGCGCACCAAACGCTATGTCATCATCAAGTCGCGCCAGCATTTCCGTGCCGGGTTCGAGCCGATCGCCAAGCACATCGTGATGTGCGACGGCGACGGCTGCACCGCCTCAGACTTGAAGCTGTTCGAATACACCCGCATCAAGCGCCCGCTCTACCCCTTCGACCCCGACATGCGCCTCGGCCGCAACGAGGCGTGAGGTTTAGCGAGGTGTGCGGCGCACGTAGTAAATCACCCAAGCGTCCTGCCAGCTTGCGCCACGGTCGTTGCTGCGCTGCCAGCGCCAGGTGAGACTGTTCGGCGTGATCGCTTCGAAAGCCATGCGCAAGTATGGCGCTCCTTCGTGCAGGCGTGTGTTCTCAAGCACGAACTTGCCGTCCGCCGTCGGCCCGCCGGTCAGGGCGAAGTAGCCGCCTTGATTGTCCACCCAGCTCTGGCGCCAGAGCTTGGGCGCTGCATGGTAGGTCGAGACGGAGTGACCGATCAAATGGTCCGTCGAGGGGCCGCCTTCGAAGTGCTCTTGGATCACGCAGTTGCCGAGCTCGTGCGTGATCGTGTTCGTTCCGCTCCCCGCCGCTTGACCTGGCGATGCGTCCCAGCGCACATCCCAAACGCCAACCCAAAAGTCGAGCTGCCGGAATTCGGGCGCTGCGCATTGCGAAGACGTTTTCATGGCGGTATCCGTGGCTGCAGCGGCGTCATGCACGCCGATCGTTAGAGCCATCGCGGCGCAGGCGAAAACGGCGAACTTGAACGGCATGCAAATACCCCTGTGTTCCACCTGCGCATCTTGCACGCGCGCGGGAAGCAGCGCCAACACGAAATTGCCGCCGCGCACCGGACCAGTCTGCGACGACTCGCGATCGGATCTGGCACGGGCTTCGACCCGCGTCCTAGCGGCGCGGGAGCGACAACAGCAGCGCCGGCAAGTCCGCCACGGTCTCGATCAAATGCGTGTGCGGTGCGTGCGCCAGCGTGCTGCGGCCGTGCGCGCCCGCGCACACGCCGATGTTGAGAGCGACACCGGCTGCGGCGCCCGCTTCGAGGTCAACTTTCGTGTCGCCGATATTGATCACGCTCCGTGCCTCGGATACGCGCGCAGCCCGCATCGCCGCGCGGATCAGATCGGGCGCCGGCCGGCCGCGGGCGACGTCGTCACCGCAGACGACGGCGGCGAACCATTCGCGCGGCCAGCGCAACGCGGCGAGCAGGAGATCGGCGATTTGGCGATCGAGCCCGGTGTTGAGCGCGATCGCGACATTGTGCTCGCGCAAAAACGAAAACACGCCGTCTGCGCCTTCGGCGGCGGACGCGCCCGCACGATACTCGGCAGAGAGAGCGTCCAAGAAGTGCCGGTAAATCCTGTCGACAACAGCGGAGTCGTGCGTGGCAAGGAGCCTTTGGATCGCGCTTCGCTTCGAAGCGCCGCGGACGGACTTGATCTCGGCGGGTGACGGCGTGATACCCCCCTTTGCCAGAGCTTCGCGAAAAGCCCTTTCGGCCTCGCCTCGATCCTGCACTGTGGTGCCGATCAGGTCGAATACTGCCAGATCGAAGGCGAAGCTCATGACGCGCATCGTCGGCGACCCTATCGCCTCACGCCCCGTGCACGATCACTTTGCTTCC
The DNA here is from genome assembly GCA_902826695.1 of uncultured Alphaproteobacteria bacterium. Classification (GTDB taxonomy): domain Bacteria; phylum Pseudomonadota; class Alphaproteobacteria; order Micropepsales; family Micropepsaceae; genus SZUA-430. The sequence goes on from CADEFU010000007.1 coordinate 37,474, forward strand.
GTCCAGTTTCTGCGCTTCGCACAACGCGCGGTACACGCCAAGCACCGTCGGCGCGTCGAGCACGCCCGTGATGTTGCCCTTGTCGTCGAGGTTCAGGTTCGCCCCGTAGATCGCAAACCAAACGACCGTCTCGCCGACCTGGTCTTTCGGCGTCGTCAGCGTATGCACCGAGCCCGCCGGCTCGAACAAATACGACCCCGGAGAATTCACGACGTCGGGATACTCCCGGTAGAACCAGCGCCCCTTCTCGGTGACGGCAAACACAGCCCCGTGTGCCGATGCGTCTCGATCTCATAGCCCGGCTGAAACCGCGCGCGCAGCACCCACAGCCCTTGCGTGAGGTCCACCTGCAGCAGCTGCAGCGCAACCTTCTCGCTCACGGTAACGAACGGCGTGTCGTGGATCCCGATATGCTCGGCCGGTTTGGGAGGCATCATGGTCGGCAACTCCTTTGCTAAGAACGTGGCAATGACGCAATCAACGCGATCATTGCCTCACGACCCGCCGCCGCGCTAGACCTGACCGCCAGAAACGGCTCGGAGGCAATGGCCATGATGAAATCCGCACTCGTGTTCGGTGTGTGTGCAAGCTTGTCCCTCGCGCCCGCATTCGCGGCCGATGCTTTGTCCGCGGCCGACAAGGCGGCGGTCTTCAAGGCGGCGGGCTTCAAGCTGAAGGGCGGCAAACAAGTGCGCTGCGACAACGACGTCGGCGCGTCCTACATGGCGGGCTTCATTGAAGAGGACGACCTGAACGGCGACGGCACGAACGAAGCCTTCGTGCGCGAGTCGAGTTCGTTCTGCTACGGCAACACGGCCGAAGCGTTCGTCCTCGTCGCCAAGAACGCGAAAGGCGAATGGACCGCGCTGCTCGACGAAGTCGGCATGGCGAACGTGCTCGCCACGAAAGCCAAGAACGGCTGGAAAGACATCGAAGTCGGCGGCCCGGGCATGGGTCCGTTCCCGAAGTTCCGCTACAACGGCAAGAAGTACGTGAAGAAGTAGCGCACGGTGGAGTGCACGAGGAGCATCCGATGGGGTTGGACTCTGTCGAACTCGTCATGGCCTTCGAAGAGAAGTTCGCCATAACGATACCCGACGAAGACGCGGAGAAGATGGTCACGCCGCGTCACGTGATCGACTACATCTATGCGCAAGTCCAACACGCGGACGCAGCAACGTGCCTAAGCCAGCGCGCCTTCCATCGAATCCGACGCGCGCTATTGCAGGAACTCGGGCTTGAACGGCGCGCAGTAAGACCCGCAACGACGCTAGCCTCAATTGTTCCAGTGAGCGACCGACGAAGGATCTGGGCGCGGCTAAAGCAAGCCGTCGCCGTCGACGAATGGCCCGAACTCTCACGTTCTGCAGAGGTCGCATTTGTCATCGCGGTGTCTTCAATCCTCGTCGGCGCGACAGTCTACGCAGCGAAACCGCCATTCGCCGGAGTCGCCGCCGCTTTCGCCGCCATCGGCTCATGCGCCCTGCTCATCCGGGCCACGCAACACCTGCGCCTGCACTTTGCGGCGCAGCTAACTGTCGGCCAACTCGCGGAGTTCATGGTCGCTCGCGGCGCAGCAAACCTGAAACCGGAAAGCGCACCGGGCTGGTCGCGAGAGCAAGTGCGCGCCGTCGTTCGTGGCATCATCATCGATCACCTGAACGTCGAGCCGACATTCAGCGACGACGCAAGCTTCGTCGACGATCTCGGGGTTGATTGACCGGAGTTTCCGGCACACGTGACAAGTGCGAGGGCCGAGCACGTGAACATTCGACTCTCGGCCCGATCCCTGCGCATGATGAGGCCAACACCCACACAGGATCCCCACCCATGTCAGCCTTCAACGCGAAATCCACCACCGACGACGTCTTGAGCGGCGTCGACCTCACCGGCAAGCGCGTGCTTGTCACCGGCGCGTCGGCGGGCTTGGGCGTCGAGACGGCGCGCGCGCTCGTCGCGCATGGGGCAAGCGTTGTCGGCGCGGCTCGCGACCTGGGCAAGGCTCGCGACGCGACCGCTTCCGTCCGCGCGGCTGTCAAACCGGGCGCCACGTTCGACCTCATCGAACTCGACCTCGCCTCGCTCAAAAGCATACGCGCCGCCACCGACAAGCTCGTAAAGGACGGCCGCCCGTTCGACGTCGTCATCGCCAACGCGGGCGTCATGGCAACGCCCAAGGGCACCACCGCCGACGGCTTCGAAACGCAGTTCGGCACGAACCACTTGGGCCACTTCGTGTTCGTCAACCGCATCGCGTCGCTGATCAAACCGGGCGGGCGCCTCGTGAACCTGTCGTCGGCGGGCCACCACCGAGCCGACGTCGATCTCGACGATCCGAACTTCGAACGAACGCCCTATGTGGAGTTCACCGCCTACGGCCGCTCAAAGACGGCCAACATTCTATTCGCGGTCGAGTTTGACCGCCGCCATCGCGCCAAGGGCGTGCGCGCAACGGCCGTGCACCCCGGCGGCATCCAAACCGAACTCGGCCGCCATCTGACGCCGGAGATGATTCAGCAGATGCTGGCTGCGATCAACCAAGGCCGCCCCGCCGGCGCGCCGGCGTTCGAGTTCAAAACGATCCCGCAAGGGGCCGCGACCACGGTGTGGGCCGGCTTCGTCGCCGCTGCCGACGCTGTCGGCGGCCGCTACTGCGAAGACTGCCACGTCGCCGAGACCAACCAGAACCCCGCCGTGCGCGATGGCGTCCGCCCCTACGCGATCGACCCCGAACGCGCCAAGGCGCTCTGGGCGAAAAGCGAAGAGATGGTGGGCGAGAAGTTCGCTTGAGGTTCTAGCCGCTACCACCGCTACCACCGCTGCCGCGCGACCGCACCAAGCCAGTCGCGCGCACCGGTGAGCCGCACATCGACCGGCACGCCGTCCTTGTTGAATCCGCGTTCCGGCAACTGGTCGGAGGCGGCCAGCGTCGGCAGCCCCAGAACATGCGTCAGCGCGCCCTGGCCGAACTGGAACATCGCGACGTTCTGATAGTCGATCGACCCGCCGGTGTTCTCGCCGAACACGCGCACGCGCGGGCTGCGCCGCGCTTCGATCACGAAGGCCTCAGCCGCGCTGACCGAGTAGCGATCGACGAGGATCGCAACCCGCTTGGGGCCGTGGAGCACGGTGGCGGGAGCAGGCCGCGCCATCACGTGCGCCGCAACCTCGGGCCGCTCGAACGCCGGCACCAACCGTCCGGGAGACGCCTGCAGACGGCGCACGAAGTCGGCGTACATCGCCTGCTCGTTGCCCGGCGGCATTTGCCCAAGGATGCGCTCGAAATAGCGAACGATCCGCGGCGAAGAAATCGCCATAGGGTAGGGGCGGGGCCCGCCGAGTTGGCTGAGCGGCATCGCGTGGTAGTAGGGCTCGAGCATGTAGCCCAAATGCGAGCTACCGCCTTCGTTGCCGCGCAGATCGACGATCAGCAGCTCCGCGCGCCGGATTGCCGTGTCGTTGCCCGTTAGAATGCGCGACAGCGCATCGCGATGCTCCGGCGAGAAGGATGGGATGGAAAGCACAAAGACGCGCGAACCGAACGCCGCGCCACCCGGCGCACGCGGCTTCTCCGGATCGAAGGGCACCGCCGAGTGCACGCCCGGCGCAAGGCGTCCCCATGTGATCGGCGGCATGTGCAGCAGTTGTCCGTCCCGCTGCAAAGCCGCCGGATATCGAAGCGGTGCGCGATCCGCCGCCCGGTAGAGCGTCGCAAAAATCTCGCCGCCGCGCATGTCGAAACGCGCCGCGACATCGCCCGCGCTCCACGCGCTGTTGCGTGCGCGCGCAACGACGCCGACAAAGCCCGCACCGTCGCGCGCAACGACGATGTCGTAGTCCGGCGCCGCCCACGTTCCGGTGAGCCCGCGCCCGTCGCCCGCGCTTTGCGGCACCGGCCGGCTGTCGCGCCGAAAGGACGCCGCCTCGGCCGCGCTTGGCTTCGGATCTTCAAGCAGGAACACGTGCGGATCGCCGAAGTAGCTCACAAGGCTCCGCAGCACGAAGGTGCACTCCACCGGCGGCGCCTGAAGCGCCTCGCGCCGCAACGGCTCGCTCACGGCGCGATAGGCCGCAATCGTATCGTTGCGCCGCGCGATCGCCATCGCGAAACCGACATAGTCTTGCTCGATCCGTCCGCGCAGTTCGTCGAAGGTAGCCGCACACGATCCATCCGCCCGCGCCGCGCCGGCGGCGGATGTCATCACGATCACTGCGGCGGCAAGTCTGCGTATCATCTCGAAATCTCCCGATGTCGCACGCAAGCATCCCGGCGCGCCGGAACGGCGCGTGAGAAGGCGTCGGTGAAAATGTGCTGTGGTTAGTTCTTAAGCAGGCCCGGCCTGCCTGCCGGCCTTGTCTTTATGGCGGGGCAGGCCGACGCAAATCAGCGTTCGCAGCGACAAGGTTCCGTAGTCCTCGCGCCAGAAGTTCCAGCTCCACTGCTCCGCAAGGGCTCGCTTGCACGCCGCCGACCGACGGGCATCGTGCTGCGCGAGTGCGATGGCGCCCTTGCTCTCGCCACTGAGTGTCACCGGTGCGGCAATCACCTTGGCCGGTCGCGCCAGCCAAACCGCACCGCCCGCAATCAGAGCGCTCGCGACCACGAATGACAGACCCGCGCCGCGCCGCAGACGGGATGGAGAGACGTTGCCTAGCATCAGAATTCGCTCCTTCAAGGAATAGAACGCCGGTGAACGCCAGGCGCAGCCGGCCGGAACGCAGACCGCGGGCGCATGGGACTTCAAAATGGCTTCGGCATACGTCCGCCGCGCGGCGCCGCTGCGGGCGAGCACCGCCGCGTCGCAGGCCATCTCTTGATCGGCGCGCAACGCACGCGCTGCCAAGTGGACCATCGGATTGAACCAGTTGACGGCGCGCACCGCCAACACGGCCGCGTTGACCAACGGATCATGACGGCGCAGGTGCATGCGCTCGTGCTCGATGATCATCGCCTGCTCGCTCGGCGAATAGCGTTCGCAAAAATCGCACGGCAGCACGATGACGGGTCTGAGCGCACCCACCACCGCCGGCCCCGTCGCCGACGAACCCCAAACGGCGCCATCGCCGAACGCGGGCGCCGGCCGCAGCGAGCCCACAGAGACAACATAGTCGCGCTGCCGCCGCACAAAGAGAGCAAGCGCCCCCGCAAGACCGGCGGCCCAAACGGCTACGAGCGGCATCGAAATCGGCTCCAACGACAAGGACCACGACCCGGCGATTGCTTGCAGCGGCGCGTCGATCTCCGGCGCGTACGACCACATCGCGGCCACCTGCCGTGCAGGAAGCAGCCACGCGAGCGAAGCGATCGGCGGCACCAGCCACATCGTATAGGCAACGCGCGCACCGGCGAGCCGCCGCAACGGGACGCGCAGCGCAAGCACGACAAGGATCGCAATGCACAGCGTCACGTGCGACCACAACAGCAAACTCAGCGCATCACTTGCCATCGTCGAGTTTCCTCAACAGCCGCTTCAACGCAGCGACATCGTCTTTGCTCAGTTGTTTCGTCTCCGCGAAATGCGACACCAGCGGTGCAAGACGCCCGTCGAACAGGCGATCGAGCAAACTGCGGCTTTCGTCCTCGACATAGGTCGCCCGCTTGATCAGCGGCGAATAAAGATAGCGCCGCCCGTCGCGCTCTGCGGCCACGGCCTTCTTCGTGAGCAGCCGGTTCAAGAGCGTCTTGACGGTCTTGTCCGACCAATCCTGCTCGTCCCCGATCGCGGCCACGATTTCCTCGGCGCTAAGCGGGCTGTTGCGCCACAACGCCTCCATCACCACGCTCTCTGCACTAGAAATACGCATCGATTACACCTGTAGTCTATCGAACAATTACAAGTGTAATCACCACGTGTCAAGCGCCCTCCCGCGTTCCGGAACACACGACAAAACCCGAACCCGATCTCAAATTACAAAGTCGGATCGCCCTTTTGGATGTGAGGTTTTGATCCGCCGCCTTTGCATCTCTTCGCCGATGCGGCATGACTGCGCTCGCACCGATTCCGGCATGAAGGCCAAGGGTTCCTCCCATTGCTCGACCAACTGACCGCGCTCGCAGCTCTCAATCTGGCCTCGCCCGTCGTGCTGTTCTTCGTGCTTGGGGTGGCGGCCGCCCTCGCGCGCTCCGATCTCTCGATTCCCGACGCGTTCGCCAAGGGGTTGACGATCTATCTGATGCTCGCGATCGGCTTCAAAGGCGGTGTTGCGGTATCGACGAACGGGATCACGGGCGCGTTCCTTGCCGTCGCGGCTGTCGGCATCGCGGCCGGTCTCATCATACCCGTGATCGCGTTCTTCCTGCTGCGCGCCACGGCGGGCCTCGACCGCATAACCGCAGCAGCGGTTGCCGCACACTACGGCTCAGTCAGCATCGTGACGTTCGTCGCCGCCTCGGCGCTGCTGACGAGTCTCGGCGTCGAGTTCGATGGCTTCATGGTCGCGGTCACCGCGATCATGGAAACGCCGGCGATCATGGCCGGGCTCTGGCTCGCCGCCGCCAAGCGCAGCGCGAACGGCGAGGCGAACTTCCAGTCACGCGAACTCTTGCGCGAAGTGCTGCTGAACGGGAGCGTCGTATTGCTCATGGGCGCCTTTGTCATCGGTGCGATCACGGGCGCCGAAGGCATGAAGTCGGTAAGCCCATTCGTGGAGGCCCCGTTCAAGGGCATCCTCTGCCTGTTCATGCTCGACATGGGCCTACTCGCCGGGCGCAGACTATTGAACGCAGGCGTGCTGCGCGTACCGCTCGTGCTTTTCGCCATCTACATGCCGTTGATTGGCGCGGCGTTGGGCTGTGCCGCGGCTAGCGCGATCGGCCTGTCGCCCGGCACCGCCGCGCTCTTCATGACGCTGTGCGCGAGCTCGTCCTATATCGCCGTACCCGCCGCCATGCGCATCGCTCTTCCTCAAGCGGACCCGGCGGTCTATCTGACATTGTCGCTTGCCGTGACTTTCCCCTTCAATTTGACGCTCGGCCTGCCGCTCTATCTCTTCGCGGCCGGCGCGATCGTGCCGTAAGGAGGCGCCCATGGTCCAAACCTATCCGCGCAAGAAGCTCGAGATCATCGCCGAAAGCGCGGTGCTGCCTCGCATCGAGCAACTGCTTCGCGAGGTCGGCGCTAAGGGTTACACCGTCGTCCAAGGCGCAAAGGGCTTCGGCGTGCACGGCACCTGGTTTGAAGACACGCTAACCCAGGCCGATCGCATGCTGCTCGTCGAGGTCATCCTGACCGCCGAGGCTGCGGACGTGATGTTGGGCAAGCTCGCGCCGCTCTTCGAAACCTGGCGCGGCGTCGCCGCCATTTCCGATGTGCAAGTGCTGCGCCCCGACCGTTTCTGAATCGGCCTACGACCTGACCGCCCGCTACCAGGCGCGCTGCAGCTTCATGATCGGGGTCAGCGACCAAGTCTCGCCCGTCTTGTTGTCGAGCGTGGACAGCGTCACCGTCGCCTGACCTTCCAGGCTGATCGAAACGCCTTGCGCGATGTTGTAGGCGGGGATGATCCGCAGACTGAACGCCGCATCGCGCCGCTCCGCCGGAAAGTTGACGAAGTCGGAAAGCTCCAGCTTCGGCGCAAGCGTCACCGTGATGCCGCTGTCCAGCCGCTGCACCATCTCAAGCTCGAACTCGGCGAAGTTTCGCGCACCGAAGCGCGGCGTGGCCGCCGTATAGCCGCCGGCGAGCGAAGCTTGAAACAAGGCGGCCGGCATGTCGCCAAACAAGCGCGCCGCAAAGCGCTTGCGAATGCGCAGATCGTACGTTTCCAGATCGGCGACGAAGGCCTCAAGGCCCGGCTCGAAGATCTCGCGGATCTTGTACTCGAGCAGCGTGGACCACGTGCCCGAATTCAGGCCGAGCTGAAGATCGCCGCGCAGCCCGTCCACGTCGTTCGCTTCGAAACGCGCAAAGTGGTCGGCCCAAACACCGATCTCGATCTTGGCTTCGAGCAGGCCGTCCAGAAGGCGCAACGAACTGCGCAGCTCCGGCGACACCGTCTCGTCCCACGCTTTCGGCCGGTTGCCGCGAAACGCGATCTCGGTCCAACCGAGGCGCACGCGCGACGAGGCTTCGAACAACAGGCTGCCGGTCGACTGCGGAGCGACGGCAGCCACGTCTTCGCCATGGGCTATCGGCGGCGCAATCGAAACCGCTGCGGCGAACCACGCCGCATGCCACCACCGCCCCCGCATTGCGTCCCCCAAACCTGGCGCCGCAGCGCCCCCCGGTTGTGACCTAGCACGCGGTTTCGTTCGCTGAGCGTGCCTGGCGGGACACAATGGGCGTTATTTGGCGAACGCAGCGTTCCTCGTCTCAACCGCAAGGGGCAGGGGAGCGCGGCGCGGTTGGTGGACAGCACCGCCGAAAAGCGCGATTCTCGCCTCAGCAGCGAACCGGCCCCCATGCGATTCACCAAAACCGTCACCGCGATTGCGGCGGCACTCCTACTCGCCGCCTGCGCCACGACGGGCACATCCGGCCAAGCCATCCCGCTAGCGGCCCGCACGCCGGCCGAAGCGTATGCCGCCTGCGAAGCAACGATCTACCGCACGCCCGCACCCGACGACGCCGCTGCACTCGACTGCGCCCACCGGTTGGACCTCTGGCCGTGAAACGCGCACGCCTCTTTTCTTAAGCAAGTAGCGCGCTGCGAAACGCTGGATCGCAGCCGCCTCACGCTTTGAGAATCCCCTGGACGGCAGCGCGCACGAGCTTCTCCGGCTTGGTCCAAGGATAAGCGCTGATCGTGATCAAATTGTGCGCGATGCCGTTGAGCGAGCACATGAGCAGGTCCGACTTCAAGACGAGCTCCGCGTCGGCGGCCTTTCCCCCCAGCGCTTTCGCAAGCGCGTCGCGGAAGATGGCGAAGCGCTGCAGCAGCGCATCGTTCTTCACGAAGATGCTGACGTCCGATTGCGTGACCCCGCTCGACATGAACACCAGGAAGTAATGATCGCGCCGCTCGAGCCAGAAGGCGACATACCCGGTCGCGATCGCGGTTAGTCGCGAAGCGCCATCGCGCCCCGCAATCGGCTGGCGCTCCAATTCGTCGAACAGCTCCGCGAACACCTGCGCCCACAGATCGCGCAGGATGTCGATCTTACGGTCGTAATACGAGTAGAGCGTCACCACCGTGCACCCGGCTTCCTGCGCAAGCCGGCGCATGGACACGGCGGCGTAGCCTTCCTCGCGAAACAGTTTGAGCGCGCACGCCGCGATGCGCGCACGCGCATCCGTGATGTCCGACGTCGATCGGGCAGGGCGGCCCCTGCCGCGGGGCTTGCGATGGGGCGCTGAACGCATCTGCGAATCCTCAAAGGCGCGGGGCCTGCGCCGCCGAACGCTTGACAGGCCAAACTAATAATATATAACGCGTTATAGATAAATGGAGTGTGACACGCAATGCCGACAGGTTCAGGCAGCACCGGCCTGGCGGGCCGCGAACTCACCTTCTTCCGCGTTTTCTTCGTGGTCGCGGCGCTCTGGAACTTTGCGGGCTCGCTCCCCGGCACGATCGACAGCGCCGGCATGTTCGAGCGCGAGTTCGGCCGCGCGCTGACGGATCCGGTGATGGTGGCCGTCTATCGAGGGGCCTGGGTCACGTCGCTGCTTTACGCCTTCGGCTTTCTCATCGTCGCCGTGAACCCGCAGCGCCACACCGGCATCGTCGTTATGGGCGGCCTGGGCAAGGCGCTTTTCGCGTTGAACCTGTTGCGAATGCACCTGAACGGGTGGACATCGGACTTCGCCATCGTGGTCATCGCCGGCGACGTCGTATTCGTGGCCATCTTCCTGCTCTACTTCTTCAGGTTGAAGCGCCTCGGCGTTGCGATCATCTGACCGCACGATGCAGCGTGGATGAGACCTACACTACCCGCCGGCCTCGACGCCGCGCACGAAGTCGACGATGTCTTCTCGCAGCGTTGTCTTCGAACGAAAGCCGGGCCAAAGCGAGAGGATGATGCCGACGTGCCCGACGCCGGGGTAGATCTTCACGGTGACTGGACTGCCCACGGCTTTCAGGCGCTCGGCCATCTGTTCGGTGTTGCGCGGCGAGACTGTGTCGTCATCGTCGCCGGTGACAAGCAGCATCGGCGGACGCTTGCCCTCGATGAACGTAATCGGTTGCGTCTCTGCGCGGTTGGCGCCGCCGAAAATTTCAATCAGCGTCTTGTCTGTCAACGGCAGGATGTCATACGGCCCCGCGACGCCGACAACGCCGCGCAGCCACGACAACTCGCCGCCGACCTTACGAAGGTAGGTAGGATCGGACGCCAGCATCACCGCGATATGCGCCCCGGCGGAGTGACCGGCGAGGTAGAGGCGCGATGGGTCGCCGCCGCGCGTCTTCACGGCGCTGCGCAGAAAGCGGACGGCTTGCGCACCGTCGTCGACGAAATCGGGGAAGCGGACTTCGGGGTAGACGCGGTAGTCGGCAACCGCGACGATGAAGCCCTTGCTGGCTAAGGCCTGGCCGACACCGCGGTAGGTTGCTTTCTCACCGCTCTGCCACGAGCCGCCATAGAAGAAGAGAATAACGGGGGCGGGCGCCGTCAGACCCTCCGGGACATAGAGGTCCATCTTTTGGCGCGCGCCGTTGCCGTAGGCGAGATCGGCCTCGACGCGATAGCCCTCGCTGGGCACGACGAGCGCGTTGAAAGTGGTGGTGCATCCGGCGAGCGACAGAAGCGCCAGTGCTGCGAACGCAAACCCGGCGACGCGGGCGAGGGCGGTCTTCATGTACCAGGAAGTCCTGAAAGGGGCTGACGGCTCAACCGAATGGTACGCTCGCCCTGGACTGCCGGATCACAAATCAGCCCGCGCCGCTCGCACGCAGCGTGACAATGGCTTTATCCCGTCCGCTCAACCGTTCCGATGACACCTTCCTTCGTCACCTGATCGAAGCCGACGACGCGCCCACCCTCCCGGCGGAACTTGAGCCGCACGGCGCCCGTATTCGCCAAGCCGAACAGATCGGGCCCCAACGCAACGAGCTCCGTTGGCGGCCGTTGCTCGCGCTGAAACTTCAGCGTCGTGCCTTCACGCCAAACGCGGCGTACGCCGTAGGTGCCGACATAGGCATCCAGCACCTGCGTCGACACCTGCACCGGCTTCAACGTCGCCTCAAGTCCCGCGATGTCCCAATCGTAACCGTTCTTCTGCGCCTGCGTGCCGTTTGCCGCCAGCGTCTTGAGAGCCATCAGATGCGCTTGGTTGAGCGCGCCGGCCGACGGCGTCGTCACATCCGGTGCGACGCCCACCTTCTCCCAGTTCGTGCGGCTGATCGGGTGTTCCGGTCGCCCGACCGAAACGCTCGCCACGAAAAATGGCGCCACCGGAAAGAGCATGTTGTTGTTCGCCGCTCCCGCCGTTGTCTCACCGATCAGCGCGCCAAGCTTGAACTGCTGAATGTGATAGGCGAACTCCTCCGCAGCCGACGCCGCCCCGCGGTCGATCAACACATAGAGCGGCTTGCCGGCCAGACGCGGCGCCGGCAGCTTTGCCAGCGCGCGGTTGACCTCCGTCTTCCCGCTCATCCCGTCGTGGAACGTCATCAGCTCTTGCGTGCCGCTCGCGAAGAAATAGCTGACAAGTCGCTGCACGGCTTCTGCGTGACCGCCGCCATTGCCCCGCAGGTCGATGACGATCGCATCGCCGTTGCTCAGGAACCGAGCGGCCGCATCGACGATGGCAGGTGTGGTCTTCTCCGACCAGATGAAGGCCGAGACCCGCACATAGCGCACATTGCCCGAGAGAACCTTCTGCTCGTCGTACCCGTCGTTGCGCTCGCGGCCCGCATCGAGTGCGAAGCGCGAAGGCTCGCCGCGCGTCGGACGCGAGAGGTCGGCGAACTGCGCCGGATTGTAATTCATGTACAAGTGGCCGTCGCCGCTGGCCTTCGCAAGATCAACGGTCAACTTCTCCGCCATCTCTTGCGGATTGGCGACATCGTAGCTGCCGGCGTCGCGCGCCGCCTTCACCGCCGCAACGATCGCCGCCCGCTTGTCGGGAAATACATAGTGCGCCCCGACGAGACGAAGCACCTCATCGATCGCCGCGCGCCCCTGTTCGCGCGTTAGCGCTGGTGCGGCGGCAACGGCCGTTCCCAACGCGAGCAGCACCACGCTTGCCAACATCAACCGGCGACTAACGAACCCCATGTGACTTCCTCTTGAGTTTGCGAATTTTCGTCTCAGTTGGCCGGCTTACGGCTTCATTCACGCGCACGAACAGCGACCGTTGATCGAGCGCACCTTCGAACGCGCTCAACTCGGCCAATAGCTTCGGCGAAACCTGTTGGTTCAGCGCCTCCGTCACCTCGGCAATCGTGCGCCAGAGCGGCCGCAGACGCTCGGCCAGCGCTTCGCCGCGCTCCGTCAGCTGCAGCATTTGCCGGCGATGATCCGCGGCGTCGGCCCGCACGCGCACAAGCCCGTCCTTCAACAGTCGGCCGCGAATCTGACTGACCGCCGCATGCGTGATGCGCATATGCGCCGCCAATTCGCCCACGCTCATCGCGCCCAACTCCGACAGCGCCGCGAACACCGGAAACCAGCTCGGCTCGAAATCGAACCCGTGCGCCCGGTAGAGCTCGCGCACATCGCGGTCCATCCGCTCCGACAACCGCCGAAGCCGCGTCCCGAAAGCGGCGTGCCCCTTACGTTTGATGAAGTCGTTCATATTCTGTAAGGCCTTACAGATCGACCCGACGGTCGTCAACGCTCAGGCTCGGTCGCCCGATCAACTCAGCGTGAGGTTGAGGTGCAGCGCGGCGTCGAGGCGTGTCCGACGCGCCGGATGCCGCCGCACTCACCGGGCCTTGATCACCGCCGCCCGGCGGCGAGGCTTCTTATCGATCAGCACAGCTTGCTGCCACTTGCTGGGCTTCTTGTCGGTGCGATGGATGCAGCCCGCCCAACAGCACGGGCGCTTCTGCCCTTCGAGAAGCTCCTCCACCGCGCGCTTGATCCGCTTCGCCCGCGTCTTTGCCTGCTTGGCATCTTCAACCCAGCAAATGAACTCGTTCCGGCCGATGGGTGTCAGCTCTTGCCAAAGCCGAGTGGCCTCCTCTGTCTCAGTCAGAGCCGCGACCAAGTCGGCGGGCAGTGCGTGCGCAAGACCGCCTAGGAGTTTCAGCTGCATGTCCCGGCTCCGGCAGGCAAACGACGGAAGGTTGCTGAGCTTGCCACATGTCCCCCAAATGATGAAGCGGGAGACAACCGCGGTGCTCTCGATCATCCCACCTTGGCTGCCCGCGCGTTCGATGCTTCAATGCCGCGCAACGCACGAACGGAGGGATAGGTATGGCGAAGGTGATTGGCTTGGGTGGGCTGTTCTTCAAGAGCCGTGACGGGGCGGCGCTGCGCGCGTGGTACACGCGTGTCCTTGGGATTGCCTTCGACGAGTGGGGCGGCGTGGCGTTCACCCCGGACGCGGCGATGGCAAAGCCCGGCGCGGCGACCGTGTTCAGCCCGTTCAAGGCCGACACGGATTACTTCGCGCCCTCCGACAAGGACTACATGTTCAACCTGATGGTCGACAACCTCGACGGCGTGCTCGCCCGTTGCAAGGCCGAAGGCGTCGAGCCCGTCAAACTGTTCCCCGACGAAGCCAACGGCCGCTTCGCGCACATCATGGACCCCGAGGGCCGCAAGATCGAACTGTGGGAACCCAAACCCATGCCGGCTGGCTAGTCCAAGATAGACACCGATACGTTTCAGACACGAGGGTTTTGCGATGGGAACTAAACAGACAGTCGGCTTTGGCGCGGGGATGATCATCGGCATCCTTGTTGGGGCCCTGATCGGCAACATGGCGTTGGGCATCATTCTGGGTTGCCTGCTCGGGTTCGGCATCGTCAAGCTACCGGGCAATCGCACCTGATTGGATGCGACGGCATCACGTTCACGCGATCCGCAGCGCGCGCGCTTGTTGCGGCGCCGGTGACCGTGTTAGTCGCGATCGCATGCTCAAGCTCACGTCAGCGCTTCTGTTGTCTCTGTCCTTGACGGCCGCCCACGCCGAGCCGCCTCAGCCGCATGGAAACGCGGCCGTCATTGCGCAAGCCAGCGCCTATCTCGACGCTTACCAAAAGCTCGACACCGCGGCACTGGATCGCCTCTACGCCGAGGATGCCGTTTTCAACGATCCGACCTCGGCCACTGTTCCGGGTATCGGCGGACCGTTTGTGTGGAAAGGGCGCACGGCGATACTTTCGGGTCTTCGCGAGTGGGCAAAGACCACTAAGTCTCTGAACTACGACGTGGAGCGCCGGTACGAAGCTTCGAACCACGTCGTCTTCGTGGGCGCCGTCAAACCGCTCATCAAGACCCCCAAAGGTGATGTGCAATATCGCTATCCGATCGTCACAATCGTCACGATCACGAACGGCCGGGTGAGCGAGCACCGCGATTACACGAACTATGCCGCCGGCCACGTCGTGCCGCCCTCAAGCCCCTGAGCCCGCACAACATGTTGAAAACACTTCTCGCCTGTCTCATCGCCGTTTGCGCCACCGTCGTCGCACGCGCAGCCGGGCCGTCGCCCGCCGAGCAACTCGCGCGCGACTATCTCGCGGCCTATGCCGCCGTGGACACGGCCGCTATGGCGCGCCTTCTGTCAGCCGACGCGGTCTTCGCAGATCAGACGGCGCGGCCGGCTGACGGCGGCCCGATCGTCCTCAACGGACGCGATACGTTCTTGAAGCAGCTCAAGACCTACGGGCTGTCGCGCCTCGAGTACGAACTTGCCAGCGTGTTTGAATCGAACGGGCGGGTCGTCTTCATCGGTCACGTCAACGCTTTCTACCCGCGCGAAGGCGGCGGCGCGTCGCGCTTCCGCTCGCGCATCGTCACCGTCATCACGGTCGAGGCCGGCAAAGTCGCGCGCCACGAAGACTTCGCGGACTATGTGAACGCCGAAAAGTCGGTTCAGAAGTGAATGTGGCAGCGGCCCAGCTAAGCGAATTCCCGCCCGCTCACTCAGCCGCCTTGTGCCCGAGGCTCAACACCCGGTGCAGTTTCCACGCGCCGTCTTCCAGCTTCCACACCATCGCAAAGCTCGCCCGGCCGACGCGTTTCTCGGGGCCGTCGCCTTTGCGCTCATAGAAGAAGTGCTCGCCGGTCTCCATCGCTCCGAATCCGGGGACGGGATCGACATGCAGCGTCGCGGGGATGAGCTCGCGCCGGCTGCGCCAGGCGTCCGGGGCCTTTTTGGCCTCGCAGCCTTTCGCATAGTCGGCGACGAACTGCGCGCCGGACGTTGCCACGAGCCCGCCTTTGTCATGATAGAATTCGAGATCGGCCGTCACCATGCTGCGCAGCCTGTCGGGATCGCAGCCGGTGAAGAACAACGCAAACAGCGCCGCATCCGCCGCGCGCACCGCCTCGGTCAGCGCCGGCCCCTCCGGCAAAACGGTCGGCGGCGCGGGGCGGCTGTCCTCCGCCAGCACAGGCGCCACAAGCGTCAGCGCGAAACCCAAGGCCAACAACCGATGCATCCGCGTCTCCCAGATCATTTCACCCGCGCACACTATAGAAGCCGCCGGACACGTAACAGCCTGGGCGCGCGATCGGCCAAGAACACTTGACATCATTTCGATAGTTAGCTAAATATAAAAACATGAGCGGCGTCTTCAAAGCCCTGGCAGATCCCACACGCCGCCGCGTGCTGGAACTGCTGCGAAAGAAGCCGATGACGGCTGGCGAACTGGCAGATCACTTCGATGTGTCGAAGCCCACAATGTCGGCTCACTTCAACGTCCTGCGCGAAGCGAATCTGATCGGCGCGGAGAAGGACGGCAAGTCGGTCGTCTATCACATCAACCTGTCCGTGCTCGAAGATGCGTGGATGGGTTTTGCCTCCGCCTTGGGAATTGGCACCGAAAAGAAGGGACCATCGGGGTCCGCAAAGAGGAGTTCTTCAACGTGAGCAACGGAAAATTGGTTACCGCAATTGCCATAGCCTCAACGCTCATTGCGGTGACGCTGGGCATGAACTGGGCCGAAGCGGAAGGGCTGGTTGGCGCCGACATGTCGGTTCGCACCGTGATCGTGCTCGCGGGCCTCGTCCTCGCCTGGTACGGCAACGAAGTGCCCAAAGCGATCGTACGTTCCGAGCGCGCGCGCACCGCGAAGCGCTTCTCGGGCTGGGTCTTCACGCTCGCGGGCGTCGGCTCCGCGGCAGGCGGCGTTCTGCTTCCCATCGACATGGCCGTCACCGCAGAACTCGTCGTCGTCGGGGGCGGACTGCTGCTCGTCCTGTTTTACTGCCTGACCACGCGCCAAGGTCCTCAGGCCACCGCGTAACAGAGGGCAGGGGCAGCGACACTGTTGCCCCACCCAATCCTGCGGCCCCGCGGGACTCGCGTTTCGCGCGCGCATCGCCTATGCTGCGCCGCGATCAAGGATGCCGGCGCGAAAGGCCGGGCCTATTGAAGCCCTAAAATCAGGCAGTTGCATACGGTGGCGCCGGTTGGCGCGGCCGTGCGTTTTGCCGTCCGTTAAAGCCTCGCGGGCTTTGCGTGTGCGCGCGCCCTTTGCGCTGCGTGCGCGCCTCGCGAGGCGCGGCGATCGAACTCGTGCCTCCTTGCGCGCGTTATGCGCCGGGTGCCGGTTCGGTCGCCGCAGCAATTCGTGCCGCCACTTTCGTGAGGAGTCCCCATGACCGATATCACCGCCCGCGAGCGCCGCTTCAAGATCGGCGCCGTCGTCAACCTGATCGCCGACCGCTACCATCAGGCGACGCCCGATGGCATCTACAAAATCGAAAGCCTGATGCCCGCCGAAGGCCAGGACTACCAATACCGCATCAAAGACACCCGCACCGGCCGCATCTTCGTCATACGCGAGACCCAGCTGCGCTAGAGCGGGTTCGTCTCACCTGGAGTCGATGGCGCGTCAGTTTTCACCGCCAAGACACCAAGGACACCAAGCTACACGAAGTTTGTCGGCTCTCGGCGCCTAGCGCCTACTAGACTCTGACTGCGCGCAAGCGCGCGCAAAAAAATCCACTTGGTGAAACCTTGGTGTCTTGGTGAAAACTGACTCGACGTGGAACGCACGCCGCCCTCTCTGGCAGTGCCGCAATCGCCGCCGGGTTACTCCTGCCCCTTGATCACCGCATGCTCTTTCTCGAGTTGCCGCGCTTCTTTCATCAAGCCCATCGCGCTCTTGAAATAGGCGAACGGCGCTGCCGCCACCGATGCCGTCCATACGATCGCGCCCAGCGCTTGCCCGAACACCCACAAGAGCGCGATCAGGAACCATTGCAGCGCGAGCGCCGCCACGCCCGCAAACAGTGGCAACAACGCGGCCACCAAGATCCACCCGAACATCGTCCAGTCTTCGCTGTCGTCGCCGGTCTTCTCCACCGTGGCCATCGCGCCGACGAGCCCGACCGGCAGCGTCGCCAGATAGACGATGCGCCCCATCCACCCCGACGACTCCCAGACAAGCAGCGCGGTCTGCAGCAGGATCACGACCGGCCAGAAGAGGCGGCTGATCCCCTCAAGCCCGTACCGCTCCATCATGTCCCACGCCGACGCCGAGGTGTCGCAGTTCGCGCTGACCGCGCCGTCCACGATCCCGGCCACGCACCCGCTTAGCGAATAGTAATAGGCCCCGATCACGTTCAGCGGCGAAATCACGCGCAGGTCCGCAAGCAGCGTGGCCGACCAGGCCTTCAAAGGCTCGACGATCTCGATCGTGGAAAGCCAATGCCCGAACGCCGCGACCGCCACCGCCGCAACGATATACGGCCACTTCGGCAACCCGCTCACCACAAAGCGCTTGGCAACGACTCGCGCCGCCCGCACCGCCACCTTCTTCATATCCATCGAAGCAATCTCAGAGTGATCCAGCCAACATACGTCGCGCCGCACGGTCGCTTGGCGCGCCATCTTCTCCCGCGAGCGCGACAGAAGGGCAATCCCCCATCCGAATAATCCCAAACTGGGCGCCCGAAAAGCCGGCGCATGGCGGCCGCCGCGAATCGGGGCAGGGGCGTCAGGCTGCGCCCTTGCGGAACCGCGTCCCGTCGCGCCGCACGTAGCCCTTGCCGGGTTCGTACTTCATGTCGATGTCGCTGTAGACGGTGGTGTCGCCCTTCGACCGCGTGCCCACTTCGAGCACGACCGCGTCTTTCCGGCTCCGGTTGATCAGGTGATGCCCGTCGCGCTTGCCCTTTTTGAAGCCGGCCGCGTCGCCCGCCTTGAGCACGCTCTCGCCCTTATCCGTCACCAGCACGACTTCGCCCGAAACGACGAACACGAACTCGTCTTCTTTGTCGTGCCAATGCCGCTGGCTCGACCACGTGCCGGGCGGCAGGGTGAGCAGGTTTACGCCGAAATCCGAAAGCCCCGCCGCATCGCCCAGCACCTGCCGCACGCGCTTCGCGCAAGGCTGATCGAACGGCGCCGGATAACGCGAACCCACCCGCTTCTTCGTCTTCGCGATGTCGATCTTCGGCAAGTCCGACGCCTCCTCGTTCAACCGGGCCTACACGAACGCGAAATCGTCCGCACCCATGCTGGCAAGCGTGGTGTTGACGAGGACGATGTCAGTCGTCGCGAAGTCGATGACGACGTCGGCGCCGACCTGGGTCATCACGGCTTGGACGCCGGCGAAGCCGGTGATGCCAGTGATTGAAAGCTGGATCGTATCGTCGCCGAAATCGTCGAAGTCGAAGATCGTGTCGACGCCGCCGTTGTCGGCAAAGACGAAGATGTCGTTGTCGTTGCCGCCGGTGAGCTGGTCGTTGCCGCCGCGGCCGGCGAGCGTGTCGGCGCCCGCTTGGCCGTAGAGCCGGTTGGCGTTGGCGTCGCCCGAGATCTGATCGTTGAGCCCGGAGCCCGAGACACCCTCGATGCCCGAGTAGGTGTCGCCGGTGGCATCGCCGCCGGAGAACGTGAAGGCCGCCATGTCAACGGTGACCGCAGCCAGCGACGAACCATAGGCGACAACGTCGTTGGTGCCCGCGCCGCCAAAAATCTGATCGCCACCCGCGCCACCGTCGAGCCAATCGTCGCCGTTGCCGCCGTCGATGACGTCGTTACCGCCGCGGCCTTGGATGAAGTCGTTGCCGCCTTGCCCGAACAGACGGTTGGCCGAACCATTGCCGAACAACTGGTCGCCGAAGCCCGAGCCCGAGACGCCTTCGACGCCGGAATAGGTGTCACCCGTCGCATCGCCGCCCGAGAACGTGAACGCCTGAAGATCGGCATTCACCGCCGCGTTAGAGGCGCCGTAAGCCACGATGTCGTTCGTACCCGCGCCGCCAAAGATTTGATCCGCGCCGGCACCACCATCGAGCCAATCGTCGCCGTCGCCGCCGTCGATGACATCGTTGCCGCCGCGACCCTGGATGAAATCGTTGCCGCCTTGCCCGAACAGCCGGTTGGCGTTGGCGTCGCCAAAGATCTGATCGCCAAAGCTCGAGCCCGAGACGCCCTCGACGCCCGAGTAGGTGTCGCCGGCCGCATCGCCGCCCGTAAACGTGAACGCCGCAAGGTCCGCGTTGATAGCCGCGGTCGAGGCGCCATAGGCGACGATATCGTTCGTGCCCGCACCGCCGAAGATCTGATCCGCGCCAGCACCACCGTCCAGCCAATCGTCGCCGTCGCCGCCGTCGATCGTGTCGTTACCGCCGCGACCCTGAATGAAGTCGTTGCCGCCTTGGCCGAAGAGACGGTTGGATGATGCGTTTCCGAACAGTTGATCGCCGAACGACGAGCCCGATAGGCCCTCGACGTTCGTGAGCACATCGCCTGCCGCATCGCCGCCGGAGAACGTGCTGTTCTGCAGGTCGAGATTGACCGCCGAAGCCGACGCACCATAAGCGGCAACGTCGAGCACGCCCGCGCCGCCATCGATCGTATCCCCGCCCGCGCCACCATCGAGCCAGTCGTCCCCGTCGCCGCCTTGAATATTGTCCGCCCCACCACGGCCCTGGATGAAGTCGTTGCCGCCGTTGCCGATCAAGCGATTTGGATTTGCATCGCCGGACAGTTGATCGTTGAAAGCCGAGCCCGAGACGCTTTCGATGCCGGAAATCGTGTCACCGGTCGCATGGCCGCCGCTGGCAGTTAGCGCCAACAGGTCGACATTTACGCCGGCTGATGAGTCGTCATAACGAGCGAGGTCATCCGTTCCAGCGCCACCGCCAAGCGAATCGGCCCCGGCACCTCCGTCGAGCCAATCGTTGCCGTCGCCGCCTTGCAGCGTGTCGTTGCCTTCGCCGCCGAAGAGGTAGTCGTCTCCAGCGTCGCCGTCGAGGACGTCACTGCCCCCTCCAGCGTTGATTGAGTCGCTGCCACCACCGCCGGAGTACGAGATGGCGCTACCGTCGCCGAACATTGTATCGTCGAATGAAGACCCGATGATCTTCTCGATGGAACTCAGCGACTCAATGACCGAAGAGACGCCGTTGCCGACGCGCACGGCGATCGGTGACTGTACAAAAATAGGCGCGGCACTGTTTGCATATGAAACGGTGTCAAAGCCATCTCCGCCGTTAAGTTGATTGGCGACGTCGCCCGTGCTTCCAATCAGGAAATCGTCTCCGTCGCCACCATAGAGGGTGTCTCCCTCGCCGCGCCCATCGAGAAAGTCATTGCCTGCGCCGCCCGTCAGAACGTTGCTTGCACCGTCGCCGTAGAGCGTGTCGTCGAATGCGCTGCCGGTCAGTCTTTCGATCGAGCTCAAAACGTCGCCTTCGGCATCGCCGCCTGTAGCCGTGTGATTCTGCAAATCGATGGCAACGCCGCTCGCCGAGGTGTCGTAGGTCGCGGTATCGAAGGCGCCGTCGCCGCCTTGAATTATGTCTGCACCTGCACCTCCGCGAATCGTGTCGACATCGGCGCCTCCTTGCAGCGTATCCGCCCCGGCGCCTCCGATAAGCGTGTCGTTGCCCGCTTCACCAAGGATAGTGTCATCGCCGCCGCCGCCCGACAGCGTGTCGTAGCCGTCGCCACCGTGTATCACGTTGGCGTTGGAATCGCCGGAAATCGTGTCGGCGAACGTGCTGCCAACGACACGCTCAAACTCGATGAACGCGCCGGCTCCGCTCGAGCCGCCAAAGCCATCGTCGCTGATCGTGCCCGACGCTATGTCGACAAAGACGCCGTGCGTTTGGGCGACGATTTCGGCGAGTCCATCGCCATTGCTGTCGGCGACGAGCTTGCCGGTGTCGGCTGCAAAATTGATCGTGTCGATGCCGTCGCCGCCGTTCGCAAGCAACGGAACGCCGGCGATCCAGAATGTGTCGTCGCCGGCCTGACCGTAGGCCTGATCGCCGGTGCCGACGAAAAACTCGTTGGCTTGATTGTTGCCGTTGAAGTCGTCGGCAAAGGACGTAGCGAGCCCAAACGACTCGATCCCCGTCATCGTCTCTGCGTTGCCGAAGCCGTCATTGGCGATGGTTTGCGTCGTCAGATCGGCCGAAGCGCCTTGTGTCGCATTCAAAGCATAAAAGCTGATGCGGTCGTAATCCGCGCCGCCGTCAAGTGAATCGACGCCAGCGCCGCCGTTCAGCGTGTCATCACCGCCGCCGCCGGCGAGGTTGTCGTCAGCGGCAAGCCCGGTCAGCGTGTTGGCGTTGGCATCACCGGTCAGCACGTCGCCGAATGCCGAACCGGTTATGTTTTCGATTGAGACGAACGTATCCCCGGCCGCGTCTCCGCCAGCGTTGGTTCCCGCTTGAAGATTGATGGTCACGGCGGAGGGCGAGTCCTCGTAGGAAGCCGTGTCGCTATCCGCACCGCCATCGAGACTGTCGGCGCCGCCGCCGCCGGCGAGGATATCGTTTCCGGCATCGCCGTAGAGTGTGTTGTCGCCGGCGCCCGTCCTTAGCGTATCGTCGCCGTTGCCGCCACGCGGGGCGCCGGTGATGGTGCCAAGGCGGCCGTCATAGGTGTCGGCGTGCTCTCCCAGGT
Organism: uncultured Alphaproteobacteria bacterium; assembly: GCA_902826695.1. Taxonomy (GTDB): domain Bacteria; phylum Pseudomonadota; class Alphaproteobacteria; order Micropepsales; family Micropepsaceae; genus SZUA-430. Next base: position 59,404 of record CADEFU010000007.1, read on the forward strand.
CCACCCAACCGATGATCTGGCCGTTGTTCAGGAGGACATCGTCGCCGAGGGCGAGAAAAACGTTGCCGTCGAGGAGTCCGTTGTTGGTGACATTTACGGCGGCCGAAACGCTCTGGTTGCCGCCGCTGAATGAGGCCTCGTAGAGGGCGTAGTCGCCGCGAATGACGCCGTCGTTGACGATCGGACCCATATTGTGTCCGGCGTAGGAGATGCCAACGCTCTGCGCAATTAGAGCGTTGGTATCCGGATTTGCATCGATCGCTTCGATCAGACCCGTGTTGTGGACCGAGGCTCTACCATTCGAGAACGCGACTGCGCCGGTACCGGCCGATCGCGTTGCGTCTGTGGACGTAGCTCTGATGGTGCCTGCATTGTCTAACGTTCCGCCGTTGTACAGACTCACGCCGGTTGCGCCCAAGGCCGCATTGGCTGTGATCAGGCCGGTGGAGGTGTTGGTGACGGTTCTGGCGTAGTCTCCGAAGGCCGGGGAGGCAATCAGATATGCGACGGCTTTTATTGCGCCGACTGCTTCGACGGTGCCGCTGTTGTAAAGACTTGGGCCAAATGCCGGGGCGTAGATGGTGAGTACATGCAGCGTGTTTGGAGCGACCGCGCTGATCAGACCGGTGTTTTCAACAATTCCTCCAGCCGCGTCGAAATGCAGAAACGAGTAGAAGTAGTTGGGGGTCATACGCACCGCGGTATCGTAAAATCTCAGTTCGCCGTGGTTGTAGAGCGACGGTGGCGTATCACCCGGGCTGACGGTGCGGAATTCGATACGGGTAGAGCTCAGATCAGACGTGTCGTATCCGTAGTTCAACACGCTTCCGGCAGGGGTCGTCCAATCCTGCGACACAAGTATCGGCATCCTTCCCCCTTCCGGTGCTCCTAGTGGCCCCTGTTGTTCACCAGCGCGAACGTCTTGCCCTCGCGCGCCCGCCCGCTACACAATGAGGAACGTTCAATGCTCGCCGGACGTGGTCACGGCCGATGACAAGAACTGAGCCCCCGCAGCACAGCGCGTCGCGATTTTCGCCAACCGTTCGCAAGCGTAGGCTGAATGGCGCACGGCGCCTACTGCGCGCCGGCAATTCCGCGCGCGTGTTGCCTTTCCGGCGCGCGTTCGCCTCTCAGGCGAAATTCGAGATGGTTACTTTGCGGGTTTACTCCGCCGCCACGACACCCGCAGGCACCGTCTCAGCCTCCCTCACGCCCCACGTCACGCGCGACCAGGCGCGTTCGTGGAAATAGTAGAGCACCATCTTCGTCGCGAGCTCGAGCACGGCGATCGATCCGCCAATGGCGGCGTCACCGGTCAAGAGCCAGCCCAGCAAGAACGTGTCGAACGAGCCGATGCCGCGCCAGGTCACTGTCTTGGCGATCGCGCGCGCGTGGGTCGTGCGGCTTTCGCCAATGATCTGTTGGGTGCTCACAGGGGCAAACCTCGATGACATGACGCAATGCCGCTTCGGCAGCGGCGGGACGATAGGGGATCAAATAAACACAAACAACCGGAAAATAAAATGAATGCCGTACAGAAATGTGAAATACGGCATAAGACGCTGAAAAGAGGGGGTTAAACGGCAAAGCAGGCACCCGGGCCGGCCGACCTGGCGCCACTATTCCTGCTCTTCGATCCACGCATCGGCCGGTGGCGGTGCCACGCCCGGCGGCGGCATCGGCGCGCCGTAGCCGGCGGTCGCGTCGAACACGGTGCCCCAGCCATCGTCTTCGTTCGGCCGAAGCAACCGCGCAACGATGAACCCGAACGCCTCGGCATAGCTCGCATGCGAGGTGACGAAGGCGTGGATCAGGGCGCGGTTGCGCTTCTCGCCCTCGTGGTCGCTCGCGTCCCACGTCGCATCGCGGTGCTGAATGACGAGGCCAAGCTTCGTCTCCGAGCCCACGATCGTCACCTGTTCGATCTCGTAAGTATGTCCCCCCATCTTCCAGCGCCGCGGCGGAGCGCCTTTCAGCTCGTCCGGCACCCGCAGCTTGGCCAGGGCGGCATCGACGCCGGGCTTCAACGCAATCTGCATATCCGCCCCGCGATAGGCGGTGGCGGACGCCGCCGACATCAGCATGTAGGCGTTGAACGCATGCCCCTTGCGATCTTGCTCTTGCGCAAGCGCCGCAAGGTCGCCCGCCGGCCGCCCCGCAATGCCCGAGATCCCGGCGTGAAAGCTCTCAACCTGAAAACGCGCGCCGTGTCTGATCAGCCAAGCGGTCAGCGCCCAATCATGCGCCGCCGACTTCGCCGACATGAGCACATGCACCTGCGTCACATCCGGCTGCGCATTGACCGCAACCCACGCCTCGTTGTTACCGCAATAGACGCGCCCGGTCTTGCCCCCGGACCGCTCCACCTGAAACGCCTGCGCGACGCTTAAGCCATCGAACGCCGCGCCGCCCGACGCAAGCGTCCGCTTCACGATCGTATCGAACTTTTCGGCGGGCACTTGCTTCTTGAGCGCAGGCGAGGTCATCGCATAGGCCGCGCGCGCATCCCCCTTCAACATCGCCTGAAAGAAGCCCCGCGCCGAAGCCGCGGCGTCCTTGCGAAGCGAGGCTTCGATCGCCTCGTCCTGCAAACACGAAACGCCGCCGCCGAGCGGTATCCACCCGACCGCAAGCGCATAAATCAAAAACAGCACCACCGCCCCAACCGCGATGCGCCCGAATCGCATGACGCTCTCTCCGCTGCCTCGCGCGAGAGTAGGGGAGGGCGCGCGCCTTTCAAAGCGGCACGCAGCGTCTCCTCACGGCGGCGGCGGTGCAGTCTCCGGCGCGACCTGTTCCCGATACCCTGTCGCCGTATCGTACACCGTCGACCAGGCCTCGGTCTGCCCCGGCCATTGCATGCGCGCGACGATGGTGCCGAACACGTCCTTGGCTTCCGGGTGCGTCTTCAGAAAGGCATCGATGAAGCGATGGTTGCGCGTCTCGGCGCCGTCCTGGTCTTTCCCGTCCCACGCGGGATCGGCGTGCACCATGACGAGCGCGAGCTTGGCCTCGTTCATCACCGTCACCTGATCGACGACGAACTTCGTGCCCTCCATCGTCCACACCGCAGGCAGCGCGGTCACGAACTCCACCGGCACCGGCAGCTTGGCCAGCGCCGCATCGGCTTCCGCTTTCACGCCTAGCCGGAAGTCGTCGCCCCGATCGGCGCGATAGGTCGCCGTCAGCGCCAGAAGATAGGCGTTGAACGAGTGCCCCTTGGCGGCCTCATCCGCCGACATCTTCATCAGATCGCGCGCATAGAGACCCGCCATCGACGTCATCGAGCGGAAGAACCCTTCAACCTCCCACCGCCCGTCGTTCTCGGCGAGCGACAACGTCACCGCCCACCCGTTGTCGCTCGTCTTGCCGGTGTAGAGGAGGTGCGACTGCGTCTGCCCGGGCTTGGCGGTCATCGAAGCGGTTTTGCCGTCGGGTCCGTCGACGGCGCACGAAACCTCGCCCTCGCCGCGTGGCCGATGCGTATGCTGAAGCTTCAGATCGGCAAGCTGCGAGACCAGCGTCGAAGCCGTCGCCGCAAACTCCGCCTCGGGCCACCCCGCGCGTGTCGCAGCTGAAAGCTGCGCGTAGGCCCCCGCCATGTCGCCCGCCGAAACCGCTGCGATGAATTCTTCTCCGCGCGTCTCCGGCCCCTTGCGCCACGCGGCATCAAGATCGTCGTCCCGCGCGCACGAAGCCCCACTGGCGGGCAGCGGCACGACGCCGGACCAAACCGCATAAGCGCCCGCCGCCACGACGGCCGCCGCACCAGCAATCAACACTGCCCGCATGCCGCTAAAACTCGTTCACAATGGTCAAGCCCACAGTATGTGCGGTCCATGAGATCGCCACGTCGGCGGCCGCGCTCGTCAGCGTGTCGAGCCGGTTCGTGCCGTCCATCTCTGAGTAGCGATACTCAAGCCCATAGCGCCAGCCGCCGCTCATCGAGAGCTCGCCGCTCAGACCGAACGCATGCCCGTCGTGGATCGACGACGTCTTCAGCAGTCCGCCCGCGCTCGCCTCCACATCGCCGGCCGCAAGCGCGGCACTGCCCGAAACCAAGATGTCCCCGATAATGACGCCAGCGCGCACCTCCGCCTCGCCAAGCCAGTCGAGCGCGCCACGGCATCGTGCGCTTCCCGCGCACAGATTGTCGAATGCGAGGTCGGCATAAGACGCGCGCACGCCCAATCCCACGACGAACGACCCGAACCTGAAGTCATAGCCGGCCATCGCCCCCGCCACGACGCCGCCTTCGCCGCCGGCCGCCCCGCTCGCCGGCCCGACGAACGAGCATCCGCCGCACCAGTCACCCTGCGCGCCGAAACCGTAAGCCGTCTGCAAGCCAAGATAAGCGCCGTCGAACGACGCCTTCGGCGCCGCCGCAAACACCCCCGGCGCCGCCACCATCAAGGCAGCGAGCATGACGACCCAACGAAACATGAAGTCCCCCAACCCCACGATGAGCCGCCACCCTAACCCCGCGCCGCCGCGTGAGAGGTGACCCGCCAACAACGCCCACGGGATTATTCCACGCCGTTTTCCCGCCGCTGGGGCGGGGCAGGCCGAACAACTCGCTCGTCAGGCGAACCTGCGGCTGACCTACTTCTCGGGCCAGCGCTTGCCAGCCGCCGCTTTCAGTGCATCGGCGACCGAGGCCATCACCGCCAGCTTTCCCTCGTCGCCGAACGTCATCTCAGCGACGTCCACCCAAAACCACTTCGTGCGCCGCACCTTGATCTTTTCCCACGGCACCAGGAACGGCTGCGAAAACGGCGCGAAGAACTTCGGCACGCCCACGCGCAACCCGCTTTGGCAAGCGCCGAGCCTCAAGATGTTCTTGTAGTTGACACCGATCCCCATCGAACCCGTCTGCCACGTGAGCTCGGCAAGCGCTTTCTCGGATTTGTCGGGAAAGCGGGCCTGCAAGCCATGCCATCCCGACATCCACCCAAGCAGCCACGTGACGCCGATCCACATCGCCGGGAACGCGATCAGGAACAGCAGGAACGGCAAGGCGATTTCAAGTGAAGACATTGGCTTGGCTCTCCTAAACCCCGAACACGCGCTTGGCGTTGCCGCTCAAGAAGGCCTCGCGCGCGCTTTGCTCGAGCCCGAGCGCGTCGAGCCCAGCCAGCGCCTTCGCCGGCGTGATCATCGGATAGTTCGTTCCGAACATCACCTTGCTCCGCCCATTCTCGCGCATGAACTGCACGAGCTGCGGCGGATACCGGTTCACCGTATAGGCAGACGTGTCGATGTAGACGTTGGCGTGCTTCGTTGCGACCGCGATCGCTTCGTCCGTCCACGGATAACCGATATGTCCGGCCACGATCTTGAGCTCGGGAAAATCGAGCGCCACTTGATCGAGATAGATCGGCCGCCCGACCTCCGACGGCATCAAGGGGCCAGTGTGTCCGATCTGCGTGCAGAATGGCACGCCGAGCTCCGCGCACGCGACATAGACCGGATAGAAGCGCCGGTCGGTCGGCGGCACTTCCCACAGCCAAGGCAGCACGCGAATGCCCTTGAACCCAAGCTCGCGCACGCAGCGCCGGATTTCGGCGACCGCCTGCATCGGCTTCGAAATGTCGACCGATCCCACACCGACAAGCCGGTCCGGCGCTTGCGCCACGAACGACGCCACCTCGTCGTTCGAGATCATCACGTTGCGCGGCGCGACCCAAGCCGAGATCAGCGCCTTCGAAATCCCGCCCTGATCCATGAGATCGATCGTCGTCCGAACCGGCAGCTCGCTCGTCAACGCCTCGCTCTTCGTCCATCGCCGAAGCGAGTCGAAGATCGGATCCTGGCTATGGCGCAACGTCGGGTGCTGCGCCCACGCATCGATAATCGTCATGCGCGCCAACAAATCAGCCCGCATCAGTAACGTCAACGCCGCGGCGGCACCAGGCGCCGCTTGCGCCACGCGCACGACACTGCCACCCTTCGCCCCATCGGCTATTCACGCACAGAAGGAACCACCGCATGTACGATCTCATCATCCGCAACGGCACCGTCGTCGATGGCACCGGCGCCGCCCGCCGCACGGCCGACGTTGCGGTCAAGAACGGACTCGTCGCGAACGTGGCGGCCCGCATCGAAGGCAAGGCGACACGCGAGATCGACGCGACCGGCCTCGTCGTCGCGCCTGGTTGGGTCGACATTCACACCCACTACGACGGCCAAGTCACCTGGGACGACGAGCTTGGACCCTCCGCCTGGCACGGTGTCACCACATTGGTCATGGGCAATTGCGGTGTCGGCTTCGCGCCCGTGAAACCGGAAAAGCACGCTTGGCTGATCGCGCTGATGGAGGGCGTGGAGGACATTCCCGGCGCCGCTCTCGCCGAAGGCATCAAGTGGAGCTGGGAAACCTTCCCCGAATATCTCGACGCCCTGGAGAAGATGCCGCGCTCGGTCGATGTCGCCGCCCAGATCCCGCACGGCGCTGTACGCGCCTACGTGATGGGCACGCGCGCCAACGATCGCCTCGCCACGCAAACCGACATCGCCGAGATGGCCAAGATCGTGGAGGAAGGCATGCGCGCCGGCGCGCTTGGCTTCTCGACCTCGCGCACGATTCTGCACCGCGCTAAGGACGGCGTACCGGTGCCGGGCACGTGGGCCGGCGCCGACGAGCTCGAAGCGATCGCGGCCGCGATGGGAAGGGCAGGGTATGGCGTATTCGAGCTCGCCTCCGACATGGCCCCCGCCGCGAACGAGTTCGAATGGATGCGCCGCATCGCCCGCGAAACCGGCGTGCCGCTCACATTCGGCATGCTGCAAAGCCCGATGCAGCCCAACGCCTGGCGCGAGATGCTCAAACTCGCGAACGAAGCGAACGGCGAAGGCGGCAATCTCTACGCCCAAATCGCCATTCGCCCGACCGGCCTGGTGCTGGGCTGGGAATCCACGGTCAACCCCTTCTCGTTCCAGCCGTCCTATCAAGCGATCGCGCATCTGCCCGTGAAGGAGCGCCTGGAGCGCCTGCGCGACCCGGAAATCCGCGCGCGCATCATCGCCGAGCGTCCGCCGATCGAAGGCGAACTCGCGGTGTTGCGCATGATTCTGGCGCAAGGCTTCGACCGGATGTTCCGCTTGATGACGCCGCAAGGCCTTGACTACGAACCCGCGCCCGAAGCTTCGGTCGCGGCCGAAGCCAAGCGCACCGGCAAAGACCCGCGCGCCATCGTCTACGACATGCTGATGGAGAAGGACGGCCGCGGCTACGTCTATCTGCCGCTTCTGAACTACGCGGAGTTCAACTTCGACCACATCCACGAGATGCTGCAGTCGGATCGAACCGTGCTCTCGCTCTCTGACGGCGGCGCGCATTGCGGCGTCATCTGCGACGCCAGCTTCCCAACCTACTTGCTCACCCACTGGGTCCGCGACCGCAGCCGCGGCGCCCGCATCACGCTTGAGCAAGCGATCAAGCGCCAATGCCACGACACCGCCCGCCTTTACGGCCTCAGGGACCGCGGCACGCTAACGCCCGGCCAACGCGCCGACATCAACATCATCGACTTCGACAAGCTCGCGATTGACGCGCCGGAGATCGTCTACGATTTGCCGGCCGGCGGGCGGCGCCTCATCCAACGCGCGACCGGCTACCGCCACACGTTCGTCGGCGGCACCGAAACTTTCCGCGACGGCAAATCCACCGGCGCCAAACCCGGCAAACTTATCCGTGGCACGAAGCAAGCGCCACTCGCCGCGGCCGCCGAGTAGCGAATCGCCGCCAGCGGATCAAAGTCGCAAAACACGGGACGGCGCGAGATGACGCACCGTCCCGTTCGCGATTCTGAACGCTGCATGAATGGTCTTTGAGACGACCCTGACGCCGGTCACCTGTCAGAAATCTCACCTTGTGCGAACGCCGGGAAATTCGCGATAGACCGGGCTAATGCGTGTTGCTGTGGGGATCATGTTGGACGAAAACACGACGAAGCGTGAGCGGGGTCTGGCCCGCCACCGCGCCATGCGAACGCTACTCGACCGCATCGACGCAACGCCTCACCCTGAACGCCTTTGGTCGCTGTTGAGGGAGTTCGCGCGCGGGCGCGGCTATGATCGTCTCGTTGTGGTGGACGCGGGCAAGCTTGCGCACGGTGCGCAACGCACGCTCGTGCACGCCAATCCCGAAGCGCTGGGTCGGGCGCTTGTCGAGGCCTATCGCGTGGTCGATGCCGCCGCAATCCGCGAGGCGCTGATCGCACCCGAACCATTCCTGGTGTCGGAGTTGCTCGCCGATGACCGCCGCGCGAACGCGGGCTGGATCAAGGCGATCGCCCATGGCATGCGCAACAACTACGTCGGCCTGGTCGTGCCCATCCACGACCCGGCGGGCGAGCCTATTGCCGCGGCGATCTTCACGGGCAAGGAAAGCGATACCTCCGCCATCGCACGTGCCGAACTCTATGTCGTCGCTCACGCGGCCTTCAACCGCTACCTCGTCAGCGTCGCGGAGGCGACCCAAGCCCTGGGCCGCACGCTCTCGAACCGGGAGATCGATTGCCTGCGCCTCACCTCGATCGGCAAGTCGGACGAAGAGATCGGCGAGACGCTTAAAATCTCCGCGCGCACCGTTCGCTTCCATATCGACGCGGCCAAGGCAAAGCTGGGCGCGAACAACCGTGTCACGGCGGTCGCGATGGCCTTGCGGGAGAAGCTGATCGCGCTCCTCGCCGCCGTCGCGCTCGCCACAACCGCAACCGCCACCGCCTCAAGCGCAAAGCCGGCGATCGACATCTTCCAGTTCATCTGCTGATCGCGCGCCTTAGGGCCCGGGCCCCGGCGCGCCTTCGATCGTCATGAACCTGGGCCCACCCTCTTGGCCCAGTACAACGGCGGTGAGCTGCCCGTAGAACGTCGCGCCCGTATCGACGTTGATGCGGTTTTCCTTCCACTCGGGGATTTCGCTGGGCGTGTGCCCGTGCACGACGATGAAGCCGTGATCCTCCTCGCTGTCGAGGAAGCGGTCGCGGATCCAGATCAGATCCTTCTCCTTTTGCTCGGCAAGCGGCCGCCCCGGCACGATCCCGGCATGCACGAAGAGATAGGGTCCCGCCTGATACGTAAGCCGCAGCGCTTCGAGCCACTGCAACCGCGCCGCGCCCAGCGCTTTCGCCAGCGCAATCGGATCGCGCGCCGTGTCGTAACTCAACCCCAGCGAAGCCATCGTCTCGCGCCCGCCATTGCTGATCCAGTTGACCCACACCTCCGGGTCGGATGTTTCCAAGCAATCCATCATCAGCTGCTCGTGATTGCCTTTGAGGCACACGCTCGTAAAGCCCGGCACCCCGCGCATGACACGATCGATGACCTGCACGCTCTTCGCCCCGCGATCGATATAGTCGCCGACATAGACGATGACACCGGGCTTGCCCTCGTGGCGCACTCGATGCACGGCCTCGATCCGCGCATGCATCATCGCAAGCAGATCGTCCCGCCCATGCACGTCACCGATAGCGTAGTGAATGTCCAAGAGGCACCTCGTTCCGGACAGCGCACCCTAGAGCAAATTCGCTTGAGCAGAAACAGCTTGCGCACCAGGAAGACGAAGAAATCTCACACAATGAAACAATGGAACAGTGAGGTCGCACCTCCTTGGCGCGAAGCGCCTTTCAAGCGTCCGACTGTGCGCTAACGCGCAAACCCATTGTTCCTTTGTTTCATTGTGTGAAATCTCTTCCCCGAAACAAAAAACCCCCGCCCTCGAAGGCTGTCGAGGACGGGGGCGGAGGCGTGCGAACTTAAGGCGTGGGGCGCGTTAGTTGTTCGCGCGCATCGTCTCCGTAATTTGCTGGGCGCAACCGGCCGCTGCCGCGTCGCTCTTGCAATGTGCCGGCAAACGCTTCGCCGTCACGGTGATCGTGTAGGCCGGCGCGGCTTCCGCCGCGATCGCCTCGCTCGCGATCGGCATCGACAAAAGATGCGCGCCGAACACCGCACCAACCGCAACCGCGCTCGCCGCGCCGATCAGCCAGTCTTCAAAGCTCTGCGAATTCATTTTGGTCTCTCCCCCGATAGGCGACGCGTGCCTCGTGGAACGCGTTATGTCTCTGTTAAGCACGCGTCTTAGGTATGCCAATCGCGCCAACCTTGAAGTGCCGCTCGTCACATCCGCACGTACATTCATCTTCGGGCGCGCAAATCCGCCAGTGTGACCAGCGCTACACGTGGCGGAAGCGGGAGCTTAAGACACGCATGTCACACTCTCGCCCATGCAAGCGCTGTTCGAAATCATGCAAGCGTGGAACGTGCTGATGTATCTCGGCGCGGGCTTTACCGTGGCGGGCCTCGGCGCGGCACTTGCCGCTTTCACGCTCGCCATCGCTTGGAACGCGCGCTGCTACGACGGCGAGATCGTCGCCGTGCGCGCGGAAGCGAAGCGCCAGATGTTTTGGCCCGTGATCGCCTACGCCGACGCCCAAGGCGCGCGCCATGAAGCGAACGCAAACTCAGGCTCGAACTCCATCATCGCCAACATGCCGGGCCGCAAGGTGGCCGTGCTTGTATCGCACACACTCAATGACGCCGTAATGCTCGTGCGCGACTGGTGGATGCTCCTGGCCGTCGCCGCATTCCTGATCGCCTGCGCCGTGCCCTTCCTCTACGCCGGCATGAGCGACCTGCGCTTCAACACCCCGACAGCGCTCGTCGCCGCCGCAGCGGCGGCGTCGATGACGTGGAAATTCGTGAACGCACTGCGCAAGGCGACCGGCAACGCAAGCTTCCAAGCCGCCCGCGAGGCATTCCTCGCCCGCCGCAAAGCCCAGGCCGAAATGGCGCGCCTCTGCGCTGCCGATATCGAAGCCGTCGCCGCCACCCAGCGCAAACAGAGCACCGCTTCAGCGCCGCTAACCGCCCTCGTTGGCGCCGCGTTCTTGTTCTCGGGCGCGTACTGGTACCAATCCGACAGCGCGTTCGCAGCCTCAGCCGGCGCCGCCGAGGGCACCGTCATTGGCAACGAAGTCAAAGCCGACAGCGAAGGTACGCTGCTGAATCACGCCGTCGTCCGCTTCACCGATGCGGCCGGCAGCGTGGTCGAACATCGCGACCGGACCGGCACGTCGCCCGCGCTCTACCGCCAAGGCGACAAAGTCACGATCCTCTACGCGCCGACAGACTCCGCCCGCGCCATGATCGACCGAGGCACGTGGAATAAGCTGCTGCCCGCACTGGTGATGCTAGCCGGCGCCGCCCTGTTAGCGTTCGGCATCAGGTCTTACGCCCAAAGCCGCTAGAGCGGGCGCAGTCGCTTCGTCGAGTCGGCTTTCACCACCAAGCCACCGAGGCGCACCAAGAAGAAAGTGATCTCACACAATGAAACAATGGAACAATGGGTGGTGATCCGCGCGCGTCAGCGCGCAACCGGAGGCTTGAAAGGCGCTTCGCGCCCGAGAAGGCACGCGATCATTGTTCCATTGTTTCATTGTGTGAGAATTCTCATTTCTTAGTGGAACTTGGTGCGCCTTGGTGGCTTGGTGGTGAAAAGCTGACTCGCCGACGCCCTCAAGGCGCCTCGGCAATCCCCGCCGCGTCGCGCGTGTTACGCCAGCCGCTCCACAAGCACGCCGCCACGATGATCGCAGCGCCCAGCCACAACTCCACCCGCGGCACCTCGGCAAAGAACGCATATCCGAACAGAGCCGCCCACGGCAGCGCGGTGAACTCAAGCGGCGCTATCACCTGCGCCTCCGCCCGCGCATAGGCCTCGGTCAGCATCCAAAGCGACATCGCGCCGATCGCTCCCATGCCGAGGAAGAAGGGCAGCGACGCCGTCGCGGGCACGCTCCCGAACGCCGCCGCCGGCGCCACAAGCAACAGCGCCGGCAGTGCCGTGCCGAGCACACCCACGATCGCGCTCCCATCGCGCTCGGCTCGGCTGCGCAGCAGCGACACTTGCACCGCGTACAAAAGCGAAAACAACAGCATCGCCAGCACGCCAAGCTGATAGAGCGCCCCATCGCGGCCCGACGCCACCGCGGCATCCCCGCCACCCGACACGGCGATCACCGCGCCGACAAAGCCGACGCCGCTCGCCACCACGTTCGCCATCCGCACGCGCTCTTTCAGCATGACGGCTGCGACAAAGGGAATGATCAACGGCGCCACGAACGACAGCGTAATCGCGTCCGCCAGCGGCATGACGCCAAGCGCCCACATGAAAAGCGCCCCCGCCGTCGCAATGATTGCCCCGCGCAGCGCGTGCGCCTTGAGCATCTCAAGTGTCACACTGGGCCGCCCGGCCCGCGCCCAAATCACGAGCGCAAACGGCAGTGCGCAAACATACCGCCCCAACGCCACAACAAGTGCGTGCTCGCTCGAAGACAAATGCTTGATGATCGCATCCATGCCCGAGAACAGCGCAATCCCCCCGAGCCCAAACCCAAGCGCGGCAATGTGAGATCGCTGCATTGAAGAATTGTCCGCCGACATCGCTCGGACTATGCGGCCGCAGAGTGCGAAGTCAACGAAGAGCTCACAAATCCTCCGCCTCGTCGTCGTCACCCTCGTAGGCGGCCCATCTATGTGCGCCCAGGTCTGCCGGGCCGAAGCGCCGGATGGCGTCCAAGATGTCGAACTGCGTGCCCGTCATCTCGACCGTGCCGATGTGCAAGGGGTCAAAGCTGCGTCCAAAGACGCGGGCGAACAGGGTGCGCTTGGCTCGATAGCTTTCAGCGTTGGCCAGATCGACCGCAACCGCATTCTCCACGGCTTGCGCATCCCGCACATCCGCCCACGCCACGCGCTCTTTGAGCATGCGCCGGTCGATGATGCCGTCGCGGTCGATCACCACGATGTCTCGCCCGTCGAGCGCGCAGCTCAACAAGGCAACCGCTCCCAAGCCGCCGAAGCCGATCACAAGCCACGCAAGCACTGCGGGAAGCACGGTTCCCGAAAGTCCGATCACGCCTGAGGCGAACCACAAAGCGGCCGCAAGCCCCAGCACCGTGTACTTTGCGCGATTGTACTTGATCGCGAGCCGCGTCTCGCTGAGTGCGGGCTGTACAGGCCACAACCCTTGCACCGTCTCGACGGCGCCGACCATCGCGCAGCCGAGAAAGAAAGTCAGCGGCATCCATGCGTTGGGTGACGTCCACGGCGTGGATCCCGACGCCATGAGATAAACCGCAATCGCGACGAACGCGGCGCCGATAGCTGTCAGAGCGACGTTCCGGATCATTCGTCCGCCGTGCGATACCTCGTGTGACACGCCCCGCACGTGCCCTTCGCTTGGCCCAGCGCCGCCGTCACGTCCGCTTTCGCGCCGCTCAGCAGCGCCGCATCGATAGCGCTGAAGGCACGTGCCGCCGCGCTCACCTTCGCCTCGAAGTCTGACCGGTTCGCGAAAATCGTCGAGAGTGCGCGAGAATTCGTCACCCCCTTGTCGCCAAGCGCCGTGCCGCGCGGAAACAACTTGTCGAGCTTGCTCGCACCCGCCCGCGCCACGGCGACTTTCGCCTGCGCATCCTTGGCGTTGCCCTTGCCTTGCGCATATGCACCGGAGGCCGACAGCGCGCCCACGAAACCTTTCATGATCGCGACACGCTCTTTGATCACGGCCTGCGGATTTTCAGGCACGCTGTCCGCCGTGACGCACCCGCTGAGCCCCAGCACGATCAATCCCGCCGCCAACCTGCGCATACTGCGTCGCCTTCCCAAGAAACTACTGCCCAAGCATAGCGGGCGAACTTTCCCCCTGCGAGACGCCACCCGGTTGGACGCGAGACTCACTGCTAGGAGCTATACCGAATCGAAATATCGCGAATGCTGGTTAAAATGCATCACTCTCAGTTGCGTGGGCCGTGCGCGCTCATTTTTGGCCTTTCGCTTGCCCCTGCCGGGCGAACTCAACCGCACTTAACGTTCCTAAATGGTTGTGCCGCAGGGGACCTACATGTTTGCGTGCGTGGAGTGTTGCTGATTTCGCCGCTAGATTGAGTGGGCGAGGGGATTGGATAGTTTTTACGCTTCGGAGATGTTTCAACCATGACAGCGCGTATTGTCCTGTTGATGGCTGCGGTTATCGGGTTGGCCGCATGTGAATCGACCAAGGTCGTCTCGACCACGCCGACGGCGGTTGCAACGGCTCCCGCACCGGCGCCGGAGTCCAGACCGATCTATACGATGGAACCGATCGCCGACGATGTCGTGGCGGTAGAGGCCAGTTCCACGCCGAAGGCTCGCAAACGCCGCGCTTCTGCACCAGTGGTTGCAGACAGCACGCCGGTCGCTGAGCCAGATCCAGTGGTCGCGCCGGAACCGGAGCCCGCCAAACCGGCGAAGCCGGAAAAAACCGCGAAGGTCGAAAAGCCGGCCAAGACCGAGCCCGCACCCGTGACGACCGCAGACGCAACACCGCCCGCGTCGCCGCCCACCGACGCGACGACACCGCCGACCGACAGCGCGCCGACGCCAGCCGACACAGCGCCGGAGTCCGGCGACACCGCAACGACCGAAGTCGCCACCGCTGACGGCGCCGGCGACACCGCGTTCGATCCGAAGCGCTTGCTGTCCGATCCGGCCTCGGTGATGAAAATGCAAGTCGCGGGCTTCCCCGTGTGGCTGCTCGCACTCGTCGGCCTTATCATTCTTGCGGCTCTCATCATCGGCTTTGGTGGCCGCCGCAAAAGCGAAGAAGTCGTCTAACGCTTAAACCTCTCTCCGCAAGCCAAGGCCGGTGCTCACGCGCCGGCCTTTTTTTATTCGCCGGCGCGCCATGACAAATCCTTCATCGTTTCATCCAAGCCGCCGCCCAACCCGGCGCACGTACCAGGATGACAGCGCCCACCTCGCCCAACGTAAGGTTAGTACAAATTTTGCCTCTTGATTTTGTCCCCCGGCGCGGGTCATCTCCGCGGCCTCTACCCCCGTCGAATGGAGTGTTCCCGTCATGCGTTTTGTTGTGTTGATGGCCAGTCTCGCTCTCGCTGCCACCGCCGCAAACGCAACCGCCCAAGATGCCCGTAAGGTCTGCCTTGAGCGCTACGATGTCGAAAAGTCGGGTGACACCATTCCCCGCGGCATGTCCAAGTCGACCTACATGAACCAATGCATCGGCTCGATCCGCCGCGCGGCGCTCCAGCAACAAAAGCTGAGCAGCCAAAGCGATGCGGGCGAGACCGTTGAACCGTCTGGAGGCGTCAACGAGGTCACTGTCGCCCCACGGCCCGCCAAGCCGGTCGCGACGATGAACAAGCCCGTGCGGGTGAAGACCCCGGTCGCGGTCGGCGCCGACCAATAGGCGCGGAATCGCTTTAGTTTCTTCACTTGTTGAAGCGTCTCCCCCGTCACGGCAATATCGCCAATTGCTGGGGTGGGAGCGTTCTCTGTGCGTACTGTACTTGTCGGCCTTTTGCTGCTGATCACATTGGCGGTGGCGGGTCTTGTTGGCCTCTACGCCTGCTACACCTGCGCGCTGCCGCCGGTCGCGCCGCTGGCGCCGCTGCCTGCCGTTCAAGCGCCTGCCTCCACCAACACAGATGGCACGCCGAACTGGCAAGCGCGAACGCTGATCGATCTCGCCGCCGCGCGCGAACAACTCTGGGCGAACACGCCCATCCCTTACGACGCAGAGAACGCGCAACTGCGCGAATGGGCGATGAAGGGCTTCGCCGACGCCGAGCTGCGGGCGGGGCAGGTGACCGATCGCGCCGGCTACTTCTACACGCTCGCCGCCTACATCAACGGCTTTGGCGATCCGCACATCCAATTGGGCCTTTCGGGCGAACAACTCGCCGCGCGCTGGCCGGGCTTCATCGTCTCGCGCGCGGGCGACGCGGCGGTGGTCGTCTTTAGCGAGGGCGGGAATGCGCCGGCGCCCGACGCGAAGATCACGGCCTGCGACGGCAAGCCGGTGGCGGCACTGCTCGATGAGCGCATCTATCCGTTCCGCCTCAACAAACGCTTAGCCGACGACCGCCGCATTGCGATGTCGCGCTTGTTCATTGATCGCTCCAACCCGTTCGCGCCCGCGCCAGTCGCCTGTCGCGTCGAGCACGAAGGGCGCACGTTCGACGTGACGCTTGCCTGGCGCAATGCGCCGCCAACGGACGATCCGTGGTGGCAAAGATACCGAGACGCAAGTACCGGCCCCGCAGCTGAGTGGGGCGTAAGCGAACCCGCGCCCGGCGTCACCTGGATCGGTGTCCCTACGTTCTCATCCGATGACGAATCGTTCCCGAAGCTCGACGCGCTGATCAAAGCCGTCGAGGCGAAGGGTGAGGCCATGCGCCGAGGCCGTGCCATCGTCATCGACACGCGCGGCAACGGCGGCGGCAATTCGAGTTGGGCCGACAAGCTCGCCGCCGCAGTCTTCACGCAAGATGTCCTCGACCGCCACAAAGCACCGCACCGCGAACAAGCCGTCGATTGGCGCGCATCGGACGCGAACGCCGCCTACTGGCAAGACTGGTCCAACCAGATGTCAAAGGAGTTCGGCGCGTTCTCGCTGAACCGCTTCGGCGCACTCGCGATCGCCTGGCAAACGCGCCGAGCCGCAAGCGCAAACCCGCCGATGTGGCGCCTGGGAAGCTGCAAGCCCGGCCGCGCCGGTGGCCTGACGAAGCAGC
The DNA here is from genome assembly GCA_902826695.1 of uncultured Alphaproteobacteria bacterium. Classification (GTDB taxonomy): domain Bacteria; phylum Pseudomonadota; class Alphaproteobacteria; order Micropepsales; family Micropepsaceae; genus SZUA-430. The sequence goes on from CADEFU010000007.1 coordinate 75,987, forward strand.
GCCCCAAGGGGCCAAGCCCGTTCCCGGCGCGCATCTATTTCCTCTCGAACGGCAGCTGCGGCTCGTCGTGCTTGAACTTCGCCGATACGGTGCTGATGGTGCCGGGCGTCACCGTGCTCGGCAGCGCGACGTCGGCCGACGGCGCCTACATGGAAGTGCGCAGTGAGAAACTGCCGAGCGGCGAAACCGCACTCACCTTCCCGCAGAAAGTAGAACGCGGCGCCGGCCGCGCTCCCGGCGAAGCCTACGAAGCCGACATCGCCTATGACGGCCTCTGGAGCGACGAAGCGGTGCGCGCCTGGACGCTCGCACAGATCGCGCAGGGGAAGTGATCGCTTTGTGCCAGGATGCTTTCCGCGCGTTACTCCTTCACCCCATACCCCGCGTACTCGGTCGCGATGTTCGCATCCAACGCTTTCGCCGCCGCAATGTCTGCCGCCCCGCCGGCTCCATCGCCGTCACGCTGCTTGAGGATCCCGCGCATGAAGAGGCCTCCCGCCGACTTCGGTGCAAGTGCCAAGGCTGCGTCATAGTCCGCACGCGCTGCCGCGAACTCGCCCAGCCGAAAATGCACGAAGCCGCGACTATCAAGCGGATCGGCGTCCTTCGGGTCTTCCGTAATCGCGCGGTTGCACGAGGCCAGTGCGCTGTTCAAGTCGCGATTGACGACGCCGCGCAGAAGGCAGCGCATGCCCTCGATGCCCTTGGCCTCCGGCATTATCTGCCCTGCCTGATCGAGATCGCTGATCGCCCCATCGCTGAGCCCAAGCATCACTTTCGATAGCCCGCGAAAGCGGAAGGACTCGCCGTCCTGTGGATTCTTGCGGATCGCTTCGTCCAAAGCGGTGACCGCCGCCTGGTACTGCTTCAGCCTGAAAAGGGCTCGTCCGCGATTGCCGTGGGCGTGTTCGACATTTGGGTCGGTTTTGAGTGCTTGGTCGTACTCTTGCAGCGCCCGCGCGTAGTCTTTCTTGTTCGCGTAAGAAACGCCGCGGTTGTTATAGGTAATCGCCAAGTTCGGATTCAGCTTTAGCGCTTGCGTATAGTCCGCAATCGCCTTGTCGTATTCGCCAAGCTCATCGAGATACATTCCCCGCTCGTTGTATGCATCGGGATCCGACGGGTCGTACTTAATCGCCTGATCGAAGTCGCTAACCGCGCGCGCATACTCGCCCTTCCAGGCGTAGCTTTGACCGCGATTGTAGTAGGCCCCGGCATATTTGGGGTCGAGTTTGATCGCCTTATCGAAGTCCGCGATGGCAAGTTCATCCCGGTCCAGCCTGCGGTGCACAAGCCCACGATTGTTGTAGTTCAGGGGGTCTTTCGGGTTGAGCTCCATGGCGCGCTCGTAGTCGCGCTGGGCGGCATCGAGCTGGCCCTTGCGCAGGTGCGCGTTGCCTCGGTTGGTATAGAAGTCGCCGTCCTTGTCATCCAGGCGAATGGCCTGATCGTAATCCTGGAGCGCACGGTCGAACTGTCCCAACTCATAAAAGGCAAGCCCTCGCGCGTTGAACGCATAGATCATGTCCGGCTTCAGCCGGATGGCCTCGTCGTAGTTCTTAATCGCCTGCGCGAAGTCTTTCTTGGCGTAGAGCGCATTTCCGCGATAGCGATATGCGTAAGCATCGTTTGCATCGACCCTCAGCGCCTCGTCGTAATCCTGGATCGCGCGATCGAACTGATTCTTGCCCGCAAAGGAGAGTCCGCGGTTGCGCAGCACGAGGCCGGCCCGCGGATCGAGCGCTAGGGCCGCGTCGTAGTCTTGAATGGCACGGTCGTACTTGTCGTCCCGCGCGAAACACAAACCGCGATTGTTCAGCGCGTCGATGTGATCCGGTTTGAGTTTCAGCGCCTGGTCATAGTCGCCGATTGCGCGACCGCAGTCGCCCGCATCGAAATTGGCGTCGCCGCGCCGGTAGTAGAGTTGGCCAAGGTCCGCCCCGCTCTGCGTGCCGGCTTTGATCGCGGCGGTACAAGCCTCGATCCGCGGCTTCGCCTCGCCGTCGCCGCTCTTGCAGACAGCGACGTCGTCCGCGGCGAAAGCGCCGGTGGCCAGCAACAGAGCACTGCTGCCGATCAATGCAAGAATTCGACCCATAGGCGCCTCGCTGAGGTTTCGCAACGAATAGCGCCCTCAGCGCTTGACCGCGTCAATCCGGCTGCAGCACTTCTGCGCGAAGTGCGGCAGGCGGGCAACGCTCAACGAGAGATCGCCGCTATTTCCCAGGCGAATCCAGGTTGATCACCACGCGGTGGTCCTTCTCGTGCACCACGCGCACGCGCGGAAAGCCTGCCATCGTCAGGCTGTGGTCGTAGCTCTTGATCACGGCGCCGAGCTCGTCTCCTTCGACAAGCGTGCCAACCTGCAAGCACGTACCCACGCGCTTCGAGATCGCCGCAGCAAACGATTTCGCTTGTGCCTCGCTTAAGCCCGTCTTCGTGCAGTAATACATGCCGAAGTACTTTCCAGGCTGCCCCGCCACGAATGCCGAGCGCTGAATCTTGCACTCGCCGAAGCCGTCGATCGGCGTCGATCCCAGGCCAGCATATTTCTGTCGCTCCGCCTCGCTCACGTAGAACGAGTTGAACGCCGGCCTCTCCTGTTGCCCCTGGCCCAAGATCGACCGAATGTCACGGCAGAGCTTGTCGTCCAAGATGGAAGGCGCAGCCGCCGTCGCCGCCGGCTTCGCCGTTGCGGCCGGTTTCGCAGGTGCCGGTGAAGCCGATGGTCCGATTTCGCTGAGCTTCGGCCCGAACCCCATCATGGCGACCATGGCGGCCGCCTTGTTGGGCGACTTCACCGCGCCGCCGAGCCCCATCCCGTCGCACGCAAACCACCTGACGCGAAGCGGCCAGCCGAACGTCGCCGGCACCCAAGGCTTGCCCGCGATGGGGGCTGCCGGTGCCACGCTCTTGCCTGTGTTCGTCATGCGCTCGTTCGAGATCTGCCGGACTTGCGCCTTGCCGCAGTCGACCTCGTAGCGGCGCAGGTCAAACTGATAGCTGACCTCGCCATCGGTCTGCACCGCGCCGTGATAGCGGCCGACCCGTGCATGCAGAAAGCCGGTCGCCTCGTTCTTCGCAATGCCGCTCTTTTCATACGCCCAAGCGTCCGTGCCGTCTTTAACGACCAGCCATTCCTCGGCAGCGAACGCCGGCAAAGCCGCAACCGCCAACACACTCACGAACAACGCCGCTCTAAGCATCGGACTCCTCATGGATTTGCTCGAACGCCGTAAAGGCGGGCAGGGCCGGGAGTCGGTCCATACCCCAACTGCGGTATGCGCCTAGTCCTTCGCCCAAACCATGACCAAAAACCACGGCGCGCGCACATAGTTCGCCGCCCGCGCGGCAGGCGCGCTCGCAACCGGCCGCGGCTCGTCGAAGTGGGTCAGGCGCAAGCCCTGAGCCAGCAAGAGTTTCATGTAGGCCGACAGCGGCCGGTGATGATTGCGGATGCGGATGCCCCGCCACTCGATCCACTGCGACCGCTCTTCGAGGTAGCGGTCGATCCGGAAATGCGCGCGCGAGCCGTCCGCGTTCAGCGCCCAGCCGAGCCCCTCCGCATCGCCCGCCGTGTTGAACCCGTTTGAGTTCGCGATGAGCAGGCGCCCGCCCGGCGCCATCACGCGCGCCATCTCGGCGATCGCGGCCGCCGCATCGGGAATATCGACGAGCGAAAGACAACTCACCACGAGATCGAACGCACAATCCGCAAACGGAAGTTTCTCTGCGTCGCTCTCAACGTAAGTGCCCTGAGGGTGCCGCTCCCGCGCATGCTCGATGAAGGCGCGCGTCGGATCGATCCCCGTCACGCTCACGCCGCGCGCAGCCAACAAGCGGCAAAACCGTCCCTCGCCGCACCCGACATCGAGCGCCGTCTTCGGCGCACCCTTGAGCGCAAGCGGCACCATCACGGGATCGAGCACATACCTGCGCCCGAAATCCCCATGCTCCCCCATATCCGCGATCCAAGCCGAAGCGGACTCATCCCAACCGTTTGTCATGTTACTCGATCTCACCCATTGCCGCAGTCATGCGCGCGGATTTCCTATTTTCCGCGCCGCAGCGCCCGCATCGACAACACGATGAGGATGATCCCCGGCGCCGCCACGAACAGCAAAATCGCGATCGCGGGCAGGTTCAAAGGCACCGGCATACTGACGCCACACCCCCCCACGAAGAGAATCCAAAGCACGCCCGCAACAATGCGGACCCGATGCATCCACTGAGCGTCTTGTCCGGTCAATAGACTCGCCTTCCAAACGAAGCGGTGCGGTGGCGCCGCCTAAGCTCACCCATGCCGCGGCGTCTCCGCCAAGAACCGGCAAATATCCGCCATCACCGGCGTCGGCAGATAGAACCCCGTCTTCGGCAGCACAATCACCTCCGCCCGTGGATGCCCGTCAAACGCGGCGAGTGACTCCGACACCGGCACCCCCGAATGCTCCGCGCCGTGCCACACTTTGATCGGGCAATCGACCGCGGCCGGATCGGCAAAGACGCCGCTCGCAAACAAAGTGAGCTCCGCCGCAAGTCCAGCCCCAGTGAGCTCGAACGCATCGGCCACCGCCGCCTCGAAGCCCGCTGCAAACGCCTCAATGTCGGGGTTGTTCAAATCCGCCGCCGAGAACCCGGCATTGCGCCGCATGAAGCTGCGCAAAAACGACGTATGGATCGAGCGATGAATGAGATCGGCGACACCCTTAATCGCCCACGGCTGCCGCGACAGCGTCGACAGCGCCGACTGCAGTGTCCCCGGCGCACCGGCGGGTGTCCTGCGTAAGCGCGGCGCACGTAGAGCAATGCAACGCACCCGCTCGCGCAACCGCGCGGCCGCGGCCACGGCAAACGCGCCGCCATTCCCGTCACCAACGAACGCGACCGAGCGCAGCTGCAATTGATCGAGCAGCGCCTCCACGTCGCCCGCCACACTCTCCAGCGTATAGAACTCGGTCGGCGTCGAATGCCCGAACCCCGGCCGGTCGAATGCGATCAGTCGCAGCTTCGCGTTAGCCGCAGCTTGCGCCATCGCGGGCATCACGACGCTCGCGCCTGAGCCGACGTGGAAGTAGAAGGCAGGGCGCCCGTTCGCGACGCCGTACTCGCGATAGAAGAGGCGCCGCCCGTCGGCCAGCGTCACGAACCGGCGCGGCGGAATGCTGATCGCGGCAGTCTCCACGGCCGCCGCCGGCGGCGCAATCGACGCCAGCTCCGTCAGCATGCCCACCAACTCGCTCTGCCGCCGCACGCCGGTCTTCGCGAAAATGCTTTTCAGCTGCGTGCGCGCGGTGTGCGCCGAGATGCCAAGCTCGCCCGCCGCATCGTTGAGCGCCAAGCCTTGCGCCAGCTTCGCGGTCAGCCGCGCCTCGGCCGCGGTGAGCCCCAAGCCCTGCTGCGCGATCTCCGGCGTTTGGCGCACGTCGCGACTGGAGAGAAACACGATGGCGTAAAGCGACTCCACCCACGTGGCGCCTAACTGAAATGCCTCCGCCAGCCCTGTCGGAAACGCTTCGCGCGGCAACACGATCGCGAAGGCACGCGCCGTGTCGTCCTCGCGTGCAAGCGTCAGCGGCGCCGGCGCACCGCGCGCCTTGCCCGCAGCGCCCAGCGCCGACTGCAGCTGCTCGCCGCTCGCCTCGTGCAGCGGTAACACCTCGCCGTCTTTCAGCGCGCGCGCGAGGAACGGCTGAATGCGCTCACCCGCACGCCCGGTCAGCGCGCGCACCCGCGCCTCGCCCGACAGCAGGATCGCATCCCACGCCGCCGCTTGCGGCTGCCGCGAGCGCCGGCCCGCGTTCAGCTTCTCTGCAAGCGAGGCCGCGCGCGCCGCATGCGAATTGATCGTCGCCACCATCGCGTCGCGCTTCGGATCGAGCGCTGCGGGCAGCGCATCGATCGCACCGACCACGTCCTCCCAGCGCGCAGGCTCCTCCGCGAACGCATAGAGCGCCTCGACGACAGCCAGCGCCGCCGCGGATTGCTGCGCGCTCTCGGCCAGCGCGCCGAGCGATTTGTCGAGCTGCGTCACGACGCGCGCCTCAATCGAACGACGACTTGTCGATCGGCCCTGTCCAAAAGGTGATCGCCACCTGCACGACGCCGTTGCGCTCTTCGACCGGCGTATACTCGGTCATGATCTGCTGCGCGTCGCGCTGTTCGAGCAGGCGATAGGTGATGCTTCCGTCGCGATCGACGAAACGAAGCAGCTTCGCGCCGTGATGCGCCTTCAGCTTCGCCAGGTCGCCTTCGCGATAGAGGCACACGTCGAAGGCGGTGCACCACGTCTTATCCTGTTGCGCGACGATGAGCATCCGCACGCGGCCGGCATCGTCGAAATAGACGCCGAAATTCTGCGGCTCGTGATAAGCCATGAAAACGACGGACTCGCCGGCCTTGTTCTGATGATCGGGCTTGCCCTTCACGCGCAGAACGTCCGCGACCGACATCCCAAGCTCGACCCCGTCGACCCCCAAGCCTTCCCGGATCAAATGCGGCCGCACCGGCGCCGCAGCAGGGGAGGGCGCCGCCGGGGCAACAGGTGCCGCCGGTGCTTCAGCTTGCTTCGGTTTCTGATCGCAGGCAGCGACGGTCAGCAACGCAGCCGCCGCAAGAACGAGAGCGCTACGCATCACTTCTTCTCCGCACCCATGCGCCGCGCATAACCGGCGGCGACCATGCGTTCCATCGCGTCGAACAGCGCGTTCGGGTTCGTCCGCCGCATCTTCGCAAGTTCCGCTTCGCCGCCCTCGGCGAGTATCAGCTCCCGCTCGCCCGCTTTCAGCGCGTCGAGCATGCGCTTGGCCGCGACGGCCGGATCCATGCCGTTGTCGATCGCCGCATCGCTCACCCCGCGCGTCTGCGCCGTGGCGTCGAGCGCGTTCTTCGACACGTTCGTCCTGACCGATCCAGGCGCCACCACCAGGACCTTCATGCCCTGATGCGCCGTCTCGGCGCGAACGCTGTCGTGATAGCCGATGAGCCCATGCTTCGCCGCGCAATAGGCGCTGCGGAGCGGCACGCCCGCGATTCCCGCCACGCTCGAAATGGCAACGATGTGCCCGCCACCGGCCGCCACCATCTTCGGCAGCAGAGCCTGCGTCAGCGCGATCGGCGCCATCAGGTCGATATCGACGATCTTGCGATAGACGTCGAACACGGTGTCGACCGCGAGCGAGCGCTGCGAGACGCCGGCATTGTTGACAAGCCCGTCGACGCGCCCTTCAAAGCCCCACGCCTGCTCGGCATATTTGGGAATGTTCGCGAAATCCGTCGCCTCGAACGGCAGGATATGCGTCGCTGTCTTGCACTTGCCCGCCGCCTCTTTCAGCGCGCCGACGTTGCGCCCCGAAAGGATCAGCTTCGCGCCCTCGGCCGATAGAGCCTCAGCCAAAGCCTCGCCGATCCCCGACGACGCCCCCGTAATCCACCACACCTTGCCGGCAAACATGTTCAACAGCTCCGCTTTCGATGCGGCCTGTTTGCCACATCGGCGGGCATTCAACAACGCAAGCCAATTCCGCAGGTTAGAAGCGGGCGCTACTGACCGAAGCTGTAGCGCAACCCCGCCGAAACCGTGTGGGTCTGCACGTGGTCGAAGTGCTGGCGGTTGATGCCGTCTTCGAAGTCGAACTCGTTTGCATAGAGGTAGCGATAGTTCGCAAACACCTCGAGCGGGCCGTCGACCGCATAGCTGAGCCCGACAATTCCCTGATAGGCGATCGCCCAGTCGTCGCCCTGAACGCCGCCCGGTTGGCTAAAGCCCGGCCAATTGAAGCTCAAGCGATCGAGCCCGCCACCACCGCCGATCGAGAGGGTCAGGTTCGGCTGCAGCGCAATGTCGTAGAGCAGGTTCGCCATCAGGGTCAGCTGGCTCAAATCGTCGACATCGGTTGACGAGCCGCCAGTCGTAAACACGATCCGCTCCATGTCGTTGCTGCGATAGCCGACCTCGCCCTCGAAGCGCCAATTGCCCCACTCGTAGCCGACGGTCGCCAACACGGCCCAGCCGGTTTCGAAATCGACGCTTTCTCCAAAAAGCAACGCGCCGAACGTTTCGTAGCCATCCATCGCCGGCATGAACCCGGCACCACCCTCGATCGCGGAGTAAAAGCCGTTCTGCCCGGCATGTACCGGCGCAACAAGCGCCAAAGCCGTTGCACCCAAAAACACGCTACGCAGCATCGCGACCTCGCTCGAAAGACGACCGATCTCGATACCGCCGAATGGTGAAGGCTAGGTTAACCGGCTGCGTCGGCGCGACGATCGCCTTGGCTATTGAGCGCCTTGAACCTCCGCCTGACTGACCAAGCCGTCGCCGTTTGCGTCGGCGCGATCGAAGCCAGGCGTCGGCGCCTTTGCGAACTCTGCGCGCGTGACGCGTCCGTCGCCGTCCGTGTCGAACTGTCCGAACATGAACGGCAGCAACATCCGCGCCCGCGCGTTGGGCAGGCCCGACGCCAACTCGCCCTGCGACAACCATCCGTCGCGGTTCGCGTCCAGGGTGTCGTACTGTTTGGCGCGCTCGTCGAGGAACTCTTGCTTGCTGACGAGGCCGTCGCCGTTCTTGTCGGCGGCAGCGAACAGCTGTCCGTTATCGAGGGCCGCACCAGAAGCGCCGCAGGCAAGTAACGAGGCAAACGCGATAGATCTTGTGAACATGGGGTCTTCCGTCTCCGTTGAATGATGAATTCAAGCAGCAGCCAACCGCCGCTCGTCGTAGCGCGGATCGATCGTCCCGAACGCGCGATCCCAGATCAGCGTGTAGAGGCCATAGTGGTAGCGAAAAGTGCGGTGATGCAGATTGTGGCTCGTTGCCGAGTTGATCCACCGTCCGAACCCGGATGCCATCAACCGCGCCGGAAAGAGTTCGTACCCAATGTGCCCGAGCACGTTGAACGAAAAAGCCAAAAGGCTGAAAACGATCAAGCTGGGCAGCGGCAAGGGAACGAACGTCAGAATCGCAAGCACGCCGAGCGCTTCGATCAGAGCCTCCCACGGATGGAACGCGAGCGCGGCCAGCGGCGAAGGATTCGTCGACAGATGATGAACCCTGTGCACATGCGGGTAGATCCAATCGACATGGATCAACCGATGCATCCAGTAGAAGTAGAAGTCATGCAGCATCAGCGCGATCGGCACCGCCGCCACGGCCCAAGCCGACTCGGCGGCACTCGACGGCATCGCCGCTTGCGCAAAGTGCAGTTGCCCTGTGAGCGCGGTGATCGCGGCCGCGAGCAGCGCAAAGATGCCGATCGTCATCGCCGAGAACCGCGCCTCACGCCATAACTGCTCACGCGTGAACGGAAGCTTTTGAATCCGACGCAAACCGAGTTGGTCTGCGAACCGCATGACGAACCACAGCGCGCCGCCGGCGATCGCAACGTAGCGCACCGCCAAAAAGACGGCAGCCCCGACAGTGACGACAAGCGCCAATGACGGCCCACTCAACTGACTGAGCAAGGAATCGATCATGATTGTTCTTTCTCGAATGGAGTTCGGTGTGGGCGGGTCCGCGACCGGCGAACCCGCCCCGCGCAATCGCTACCGGCTCGGGCAAGCCACCGCGGCACCTGCCGCGTTCTTGCAAGTGACGTCGCGCGAGTAGCCGTCGGTGCTGTTCCAGCTACCCTTCGAGGTCACGCTGCCGTTGACGCCTGTCGCTGTCGTCGACCGTCCGCCGCTATAAGTGCCGTCCGCATTGCGCGTCGTGCCGCCCTCGCTCTGGACCGATCCCCGCGCACCTTGCGCCGCAAAGCCGCCGCGGCGCGTTGCATTGCCGTTTGCATCGACCGTCGTCGAGCCACCGCGCGCGCCGCTTGCACCATTAGGCCCTTTGAACGCGCCGCCGGAAGCGGTGGCAGCGTTGCCTTCGCCATCGGTCTTCGTTACGCGGCCGCGCGCCGCGGTGCCGCCGTACGGCCCCTGGCGAGCTGCACCCCTCACCGCAGTCGTGCCGCCATCCTTGTTTTGCCATGCGGCCCCACCGCGCGCGCCCGCCTCGGCAACATTGGCGAAAGCGAACAAGCTGAGTGTGGCGGCGGTGGCCAGCAACAACTTGCGGCTATTCGCACTTTTGTTGAACATGTTAACTCTCCGTGTCCTTCTTCCCTGACCCGCACCACGCGAGCGATGGAATGCGACGGAGATTGGTCCGCGGCTGTTTCTGCGTGATGTCGCGTAAGCACGAATGTGTTGCAATCCGTTAAGCGCAGGCTGCCGTGTAACCGTTTGTAACGTTTGCCGCGCTGCGCCGGTCCGATTTTGAGCTATGGTGGCGCCGGCAACTAACCACAACGGCGCCATGACGAAATCGAGCCGCGCAGTAGTCGTCGACGACGACGCCGAGATGCGTGCATTGCTGCAGCGTTATCTCGCTGGCGAAGGCTACGCTGTGCGCACCGCCGCCGACGGTAAAGCGCTTGATGCAGCCATCGCGCGCGAACCAACCGACATCATCGTGCTTGACCTTATGCTGCCCGGCGAGGACGGGCTCTCCATATGCCGCCGCTTACGTGCGGCCGGCGACACGACCCCGATCGTGATGCTGACAGCGAAGGGCGACCCGATCGATCGCATCCTGGGCCTTGAGATGGGCGCCGACGACTACCTGCCGAAGCCATTCACGCCGCGTGAGTTGCTCGCTCGCATGTCTGCTGTCCTTCGCCGTACCGGCGCGCGCCGTCAAGCGACGGAAGAGGTGATTGTCTTCGGCCCGTTCGAATTGAACGTCGCCGAAATGAAAGTCACGCGCGACGGCGCGCCGCTCGAACTTTCCTCGCGCGAGTTTTCTCTGCTCAAGGCTCTCGCCCTCAATCCGGGGCGCCCGCTTTCACGTGCGCGCCTGATCGAAGTGGCGCTCGGCCGCGACGCCGATGTCACCGACCGGGCGATCGATGTGCAGATCTCCCGCCTTCGCAAAGCCATCGGCGACGACACCGACGATCCTATCTGGATAAAAACGGTCTGGGGGGTCGGCTACGTTTTGGCCACCGCCGTCAAATGAGCGGCCGAAAACGCACATTGCGGTTCGACACGGTTGGCGCTCGCGCCGCGCTGGGTCTGATCTCGCTGCTGACGCTGACGCAAATCCTGACGCTGGCGTTCTACTACTTCTTCGTGATGGAGCCCCAGGCACGCCGGCTCGCAACGCTTATGGCGCAGAATGTCTCGGCCATTGCCGACGTGATGGATCGCCTGCCGCAAGCCGATCAGACGGAATTCCTATCGCGCATTTCCAAGTCGCCGTATCTGCGCGTCTACGAAGGCGGCGGCGATTGGCCCGAAGAAACGTCGAGGCCCACTCTGCTTGAATCCCTATTCCTGTCGAGGCTGGCCGAGAGCCTCTCGAAGGATGCGGACTTCGAATGGCGCCAAGGTCGCGAAGGCCGCATCTGGATCGCGGTGACGCTAGCCGGCAAGCGCTACTGGATGTCGACGCGTCCGCCCGACGAATGGCGGCCTGAGTGGGCATTGGCGGCAACTGCCGCCGTCACCCTCCTGATCGCAATTGCGGCGGGCTTGTTTCTGCAGTACCGCCTCGGCCGCTCGTTTCGATCGCTGACTGCTGCCGCTCAGCGCGTTTCCCTGGGCTCGTCGCCGGAGCGCGTGCCCACGACCGGCCTGCGCGAGATGCGTGACCTGGGCGAGAGTTTCAACCGCATGACCGAGCGGCTCGCAGGGGCCGAACGGGAACGCAACCTAATGCTAGCCGGCATCAGCCACGACCTGCGCACGCCGCTCGCAAAAATTCGCCTCGCCGTCGAGATGTTGCCGCAGAGCGACGACGATCTGAAGGCGACGATCGCGCGCCAGATCGAAACCATGGACACGATGTTCGCCCAGTTCCTCGACTTCGCACGCGGGCTTGATCAGGAACCGTTCGCCGAGGTGCTCCCCAGCGCAATCGTGACTGACGTCTTGACCGCCCTGGGACGGCACAACGTCAAGACGGACCACGCGCCTTGCTCCATTCGCGCCAAGCCCGTGGCGCTCCACCGTGCTATCTCGAACCTTGTCGCGAACGCTCTGAAGTACGGCCGCGAGCCAATCACGGTCGCGACAAGCGTCAAAGACGGTTTCTGCATAATCGAAGTGCGCGATCACGGGCCTGGATTGAGCGCGGCCGACCGCACGCGCCTGCTGGAACCGTTTGCGCGCGGCGACGACGCCCGCGGCGGCCCGCAGGGCTCCGGCCTCGGCCTCACCATCGCCGCCCGCGTTGCTTCAGCCCACGCCGGCCGCCTAGAACTCAATGCACCACCGGACGGTGGTCTCGAAGCCGTGCTCATTCTTCCGCACGCCATCACGTCATCGTGACGCGGCTGTACTTGTTGGAACAGCGCGGAAAGCGTGTACGGGGTGGACGACGCGCTGCAATGCGCAAAGGCAAGCGCGTCTCCCCGCACACTGTTCAAAAATTGAAACTCTCTTTCGTAATTCCGCGCGCCTTCTCGCATTCCGCGCGGAAGTCGTAAGGCGTCGTGTCCGCGCAGTCCGGCCACTTGCCGCTCGAAAGCCAGAACTCGACGAGCCCCAGCCGCGCGCAAAGCCGCACGAAGCGCACATCGTTACGGATCTCCGGCATGTCCTCCCAGAACAGCAACCCCGTGCGATAGGCATCCACGCCGAGCACATCGTCGGCGGCGCCGCGCGGGCCCAGCCGCGCCGTCTCGGCCAGGCGGAACACCTCTGCACCAAGCCCCACATGCGCCGCGTAGACCAGATTCGAAACCTCGATACCACCCGTCTGCTCGAACCGCGTGAGCAGACGCTGGCGCATCTGATCGACGTTCTCCGCCGACGGCTCGCGTTTCGTCTTCAAGAACAGCACGCCGTCCTCGAGCTCGCGCAACGGCCGCTTGGCGCTCGGGTCCAGCAACCGATCGAAGCCGTCCCAGTTGCCTTGGAAGGCGTAGGCGCGCATCAAGTTGGCGACCGCATAATGCATTTCCGGCGAGCGCCGGACCAAGTCCTCGTACATCGCGACGACGCCGTCGAACTTTCCCGCAGCCATGCGCGCGAGCGACAGCAAGTTGCCCGCCATCGTGCTCAACGGATCGAGCGCGAACGCGCGCTCCGCATCCGCAAGCGACTGGCGAATGAACCCTAAGGGCCGGCAGAAAGACGGTGTCCAAAGCCGGGCACCGACGCTGTCCGGTAATTGCCACAGCCGTTCGAGGGAAGTGTAAAGCTCTGCGAAACGCCCGAACGGCGGCGCGGCCAAGCCGGTGGCGACCCACGCGTCCATGTTCTGCGGGTCTGCGCCGAGAGCGTGTTGCACTTCCTCTTTAATCCTTTGGTGCATTGCGGCGCGGCTTGCGTATGGCTCGTACTTGCTCAAGAACACGCGCAATTGCGCCAACCGCCCCCACGCTTCGGCGAACTGCGGCGCGCGCTGCACCGCTTGTTCCAACAGTGCGATGTTGCTGCGCAACTCGTCCGGCGCAAAGGAATGCGGCGTCGCGCGCAGATAGAGATCGTACGCCGCCGGATCGACTGCCGCCTTACCGGCAGGACGCTTCAAAGTCTGATGCAACGCCGCGGCAATGCCTTCCGAAATCTCGTCCTGCACCGCGAACGTGTCTTCGAGCCCACGGTCGAAGCGGTCCGACCACAACGTCACATGCGACGCGGTCTCCACGAGGTGCGCCGCCACGCGCACGCGCGCGCCCGCCCGCCGGACCGAGCCGTCGAGAACGTGGCTGCACTTCAGCGCGCGCGCCGCATCGGCTTTGGCGGCCCCGCGAAACTGGAAACTCGTCGTCCGGCCGATCACCTTCAGCGCCGACCCGCGTGCGAGGCGCTGAATGATCTCCTCGCTGACGCCGTCGGAGAAGAACTGCAGCTCCTTGTCGTCGGAAAGATTGTCGAACGGCAGCACGGCAAGCAGCGTCTCGGCGCTCTTTGCCGGCAATGGCGCGGGACCCGCATGAGTGCCGCCACCGCCGCCGAGCGCAAACGCTTCGATCGTCTCGGCCATCTTGTCGAGCTGCAAGACGCCACGCGAGACGAGGCGTTCGCCCAACGGGCCGCGGATCGTGCGGCGGACGTCGGCGGAGACCAGCGCTCCACCCGGATCGCTCTTGGCCATCAACCGTGCCGCCACGTTCACGCCATGGCCAAGGAGGTCGCCGTTCGGTTGCACAACGACGTCGCCTAGGTGGACACCGACGCGGACCTTCGGTTCGCAGGTTGCGGCCAGTTCGGCTGCGGCTTCCACCGCCGCAAGGCTCGACCCGAACTCGAGCATGAACCCGTCGCCGGCGGTGTTGAACACCCGCCCGCCATGCTTCGCGGCGATCCCTTCGATGACCCTGCGCAGCGCCGCCACCTCCGCCGTGGTGCGCGCCTCGTCAGCCTCCGTCCGCGCCGAGTACCCGGCGACGTCGAGGGCCACGATGGTGGCGAGCTTACGGGTGGTGTCGCTCACCGCAAGTGTTCTTCAGAGCGGTGGCATGTCAAGCGCAGTGCGCTCCTTGTTGATCAGGGACTTCATGCGTGTGCGCAGTGCGTCGAAGTCCTTCGGCAGGAAACCGTACAGCGATTGATCGAGGAAAAACGGCGCGCGCCAACCGGCGTCGATTGCCGCCGCATAGTGCGCTCTGGCCGCCGCGAGATCGCCTTCGAACGCGGCGGCATCGCCCAACTCGCGCCGGAACGTCGGGCCGTTCTGGTAAAGCTCCTGCTGCTCGGCGAGCGTGGCTTTCCAGGCCGCAAGCACGCTCTTGGTGTCCTTGTGCCCCGCGTCTCTCAGCGCCAGCAAGAGGTGAATCATCGAGCAGTTGCAGGCGTTACGGGCGGCGACGGCGGCCGCAGGCGATCCGAGCTTTTCATCGTAGGTGGAAACCACACCGGCTATGTCGCCGGCCGCGTAGTGGACGCCGACATACGAGCCCAGCACATTAATTTGCGTCGTCGCCGACGGGTCAGCGTTGACAAGATCGAGCGCCCGCTTCGTGTCGCCCTTGAGGAGGGCGCCCAGCGCCTTTCGCCGGTCGCCAGCGCCGGCACGAAGCAACCAGTCCCCATCGCCAAGCGACAAACGAAAGGCAGATCTGCGGACATCGAGTGCATTGTCGATAAACCCTTCACGTGCAAGCTCTTCAGAAACTCGCAACGCCGCGGCGAGGTCGCCACGTTGGCCGAGCACGGCAACGCGCATCGCCTTAACGGATGACGCTTGGTTGGGGCTTACCTTGACCCATCTGGCGAGCGCGGCTTCGGCCTCATCAAAGCGGCCCATCCCGTTAAGGTAGTTCGCGTAAATGACGTTGGCGTCCCTGAGGCCGGGGTCCCGCTCAAGAACGCTGGCAAGAATTTTCATCGCTTCGCCGCGCTCGCCCTTCTGGCTCAGAAAGTAGGCGAGGTCGTTTTCAGCCTGCGGGAAGTTCGGACGGATCGCGATCGCCTTGCGCAAGTTTTCGATCGCCAGGGCGAGCTGCTTCGGGTCCCCGGTATCCGTCGTGAGGCCGTAGTAACTGCCAAGTGCGAACAGCGCCTCGGCCGATGACGGATCCTGAGCCATTGCACGATCGACGAAGCCTTTCACCACCGGCAAAGCTTTCTCAATCGGCGTCGTGCCCACGGTGCCAGGACCGTCCGTCAGCATCATCGCTGCGTAGGCGCGCCAGGCGAGTGCCGGCACGTAGTCCGGATCGGCCGCAATCGCCTCATCCAGAAGCCTCGCGGCGTCCTCATACGCTTTGCGGCCGCCGTCCATCGTCATTTTTTCGCGCGCGAGCAGGAAGCGGTCGTAGGCGCTGATGTTGTCGGCGTGCGCCGAGGGCTTCAGTGCTTTAGACGCGGCGGCGAGCACCGGCACCGCTTCGCTCATCTCCGCGACGATCGCCTTCGCGATTTCGTCCTGCACGGTGAAGATATCGTTGAGATCGCGGTCATAGGTGTTCGACCACTGATGATAGCCGTCCTTCGCCTGGATCAGCTGCGCGGTGACGCGGACCTTGTTGCCGGATTTGCGGATCGAACCTTCGACGATGTAGCCGACGTTCAGGATTTCGCCGATCTCGCGCAAATCCCTATTCTGGCCCTTGAACGCGAAGGACGAGGTGCGCCCGGCCACGCGCAGATCCTTCACCTGCGCCAGAACGTTCAGAACCTCTTCGGAAATACCATCGGAGAAATACTGCTGGTCCTGCGTCGGCGACATATCGGCGAACGGCAGCACGGCAATCGACGCCGCAGCCTCACCGGACGGCGCCGCCCCGCGCGACCAGCCCCAGACGAATAGACCAAGCACCACAAGCAAGACCGGCGCGCCGACGAACGCAGCATTGCGCGGCGTGAGCCACTGCTGCAACGGGAACGCGACGCCCGTCGCCGCCTTCGGCTTGGCAGGCGCACCTGCTGGATGAACCGCACCAGCCGCCGGCGCGAAAACCTCGATCGTCTCGTTCATCTTGTCGAGCTGCACCGGCCCGCGCGAGACGAAGCGCTCGGCAAGCGGACCGCGGATCATGCGGCAAACATCGGCGGAGATAATCGCCGACCCCGGCTCCGCCTTCGCCATCAACCGCGCCGCGACGTTGACGCCGTGCCCGAGCAAATCGCCGTTTGGCTGCTGCGAGACCTCCCCCACATGCACCCCGACCCGTACCCGCGGACGGCACTCGTCGGCGAGTTCGAGCGCCGCGTTGACGCCGCTCAGCGCCGAAGCGAACTCCAACATGAACCCATCGCCGGCCGTGTTGAACACGCGCCCGCCATGCGACTTAGCGATGCCCTCGATGATGGGCCGCAGGTTCGCGACCTGCGCGATCGTCTTCGCCTCGTCGGCTTCCGTGCGCGCAGAATATCCGGCGACATCAAGCGCCACGATGGTGGCAAGTTTGCGGGTTAGGTCGGTCATTTGAGGAGAACCGGTTCGCCTTTGGTGAGCGCATCGAAGCGTGGGTCGCCACGGAGTTTGTCGTAGAATACGTCGAGCCGCAGTATAGCGGGTGACAACCGCGCACCGGGCACGCGCAGCAACCGGGCGAGTTCCGGGATCGCCCGTTCGCGATCGCCCGCGATCGCCCACACTTGCGCCCTCCAAACTTCGATCTGCGGGCCGGATATTGCGTCCTTCGATGTCGGCAGCAACTGCACGGCGCGATCTGCGGCCGCCAGCGCTTCCTTGATCTCTCCCAACTCGACATGCGCCAGCGACAGCCGCGGGTTGATCAAAGGGGCATTCTCGGGCTGCGTTTTCAGCAGGGACAGCAGGCCGTCGCGGGCTGCAAGAAAGTTGGTTCGTGAACTTGCCGGATTGCCCGCGAGCTTCTGCAGCTCCGCAATCGCAATTTTGATAAACAGCTTGTCCCGCTCGGGCAGTTGCGCGGACGACACCCGAAGCATGTCCTCAAACCTGCCGATCCCCACATCGAATTGCCGCGACATTCGGGCTTGGACGAAGACGGTCGCGATGGATGGACCGCTTGGCACACCTTGTGCGGCCGCCTTCACGAGCGGATCGGCCTGCGCGACCTCACCGAACGCTTGATGCACCCTGGCCTTCTCCGACAAAAGGTCGGTGTTGTCGGGAAACAGATTGAGCCCGTCATCGAGCACTTGGCTGGCAGCGGCAAAGTCGTTCGTGACGGCGTACAATTGCGCCGCATTGCGTCGCTTTTCCGGCGAAGCAGGATCAAGTGTAATCGCCCGGCTGAGGTGGGTTTTCGCCTCGTCCCAAACGCCGGTCCGGCGTAAGATCAGCCCAAGCGCATGTTCGATTTCGGCATGGTTGGGCCATTTCTGATAGAGGCGCTCGTAAATAATGCGCGCACCCGCGAAGTCCCGCTCGACGTAATACTTGAAACCACCCTCGGCGCGTTGTGTGTCGGGCAAGTCCGGCCCTAAACGCAGAGCATTGTCCAACGCCAAGCGCGCGGCAGCGCTACGCGCAGGTGTGGCGTCGCCAAAGTCGAAATAGATGTCGGAGTGTATGTCGGCGAGCGCAGCCCAGGCGACGGCGAAATTCGGGTCGAGACGAACGGCGTCCTCGAAGTGCCTTTGCGCCGCGTCCTTGGAGCCGATGCCCGTCTGACGGGTCAGTACCAGGCCGCGCAAGTAAGCGTCGTAAGCGGCGACATTGTTCGTCGGCTTTTGCGCCAGGGCCGTCTGCTCAGCTCCGGTCACCCTCGCGTTCAACGCGTCGGCAACCGCAGTGGCGATCTCGGTCTGCACGCTGAAGATATTGTCGAGCTTGCGATCGTAGACCTCGGCCCAAAGATGCGCGTCGGTTTCGGCGCGGATCAACTGCACGGTGACGCGCACCGTGTCGCCTGCGCGCTGGACGCTGCCCTCGAGAATATTGGCGACGCCGAGTTGCTTGGCGATCTCGCGCAGATTGTCGGGGCGGCTCGCCAGATGCGCAGTCGACGTGCGCGAGATGACTTTGAGCGATCCGATCTTGGAGAGACGCGTCAAGATCTCGTCCTGAACGCCGGTTGCGAAGAAGGCGTTGTTCTTGTCCGTGCTCAAGTTCTCGAACGGCAGCACGGCGATCGAGGCGGCCGGCGCCTCGCCGTCGGAAGGCCCCGTGCCGCTCGACCGGCCCCATAACAGAAGTGCAATCGCGATTAGCAACACCGGCATGCCGATCATCGCCGCAACGCGCGGCGAAGGCATTTGCCAATTGAACGACCCCAACGGCACGGTCTTCGGCTTGGCAGGCGCAGCGGTTGGATGAACTGCACCAGCCGCCGGCGCGAAAACCTCGATCGTCTCGTTCATCTTGTCGAGCTGCACCGGCCCGCGCGAGACGAAGCGCTCGGCAAGCGGACCGCGGATCATGCGGCAAACATCGGCGGAGATAATCGCCGACCCCGGCTCCGCCTTCGCCATCAACCGCGCCGCGACGTTGACGCCGTGCCCGAGCAAATCGCCGTTTGGCTGCTGCGAGACCTCCCCCACATGCACCCCGACCCGTACCCGCGGACGGCACTCGTCGGCGAGTTCGAGCGCCGCGTTGACGCCGCTCAGCGCCGAAGCGAACTCCAACATGAACCCATCGCCGGCCGTGTTGAACACGCGCCCGCCATGCGACTTAGCGATGCCCTCGATGATGGGCCGCAGGTTCGCGACCTGCGCGATCGTCTTCGCCTCGTCGGCTTCCGTGCGCGCCGAGTAGCCGGCGACATCAAGCGCCACGATGGTGGCAAGTTTGCGGGATGGATCGCTCAACGAACAAATTCCTGAACAGCGCTGAGTTTAAAGTTAGCTCGTGAAGTTTGATCGCCGAGTTTGAAATCAGCTCGCAGAGTCTGAGCCGCCCCCCTCCCATGCAGCCGCTGCGCGGCGCACGTACTCTCCCGAGCGAAGCTCGGGGGAGACAGCATGGTGGCGAGTTTGGGGGGCAGGGGAGCTTCGGCCATCTCGGCTTTCGACAGGGTCGCGGATCAGTCAGGCGGGATGCTACGCGATACGCCGCGGTTAACGCCACGCGAAGGCGTGGCAACGGTGCATCATCCACGCGAAATGATCCGGAATTCCCGACCTCGAAGTGCGTCTAAGCCCGCCGGTAGGTGTGCAAGAAGAATCGCTTCCAGCCCTTCTTGTTCTTGGCTTCGACGGCGAAGTGGAAGCCCTTGCCGTCCTCGGTCGGCCAGTACACCACGCGCGCAACGCCCGCCGGCATCTTCGCCTCGAACGCGATGGCTTGCGCGTGAATATCGCGCCCGTCGGAAAGCGTGGCCACCGAACTCTTCCCGTCGTTCGTGAAAGACGAGAAGCCAAGCTTACCGTCCGCACCAACGCGATAGAACGCAACCTCGCGATACTCGCGGCCCTTTCCCATCGCCCAGCGCGCATCGAGCTGCACCGTCTTGTCGCCGAAAGCGGAGAACTCGCGCGTACAGATAATCGCGCTCGCGCCGGTTGCCCGCCCCGAAGGCTCGCTCACCCACCGCCCGATCAGTGGCTTCAAAGTCCCAAGCGCGCCGCGCCCCCTCTTCCAAGCCATGAGCACCTCCCGATTTTGTGCGGAGCGACACTACACACAACCAGAAAGCCCTTGCCAGCCGGGCCGGGCCGACTAGGTTCTCCCGGACTTTCGCATCCCGGGGAACATGATGACCGCTCTGAAGCTCGCCGCCGCATTCGCACTGACGCTGACGGGTGCATTCGCAACGCAGGCCCGCGCCGGCGATGGCGTGCTGATCGAAACCGTGTCCGGCACGTGGCGCACACCCGCCAATGTCGAGCGCGACAAGTATCGCAAGCCGATCTTGGCGCTGACGTTTTGGGGCTTGAAGCCCGGTATGACGATCCTAGAGCTTTCGCCCGGCGGCGGCTGGTGGACGGAGATCCTCGCGCCCTACGCGCGCATCACCAAAGGCCGCTACATCACGACCGGCGCGGACCTCGGCAATCCGGAACTGCCGCAAGCTGCACGCGACGCCCGCGCCAAGTTCGAAGCGCGCTTCGCGGACCAAGCCATCTACGGCCAAGTGACGGTCGTGAACTTCGGTCCGAAGTCGGTCGGTCTCGGCGAACCCAACTCGGTCGACTTCGTCCTGAACGGCCGCAACATCCACAACTGGATGGCGCAAGGCACGCTCGACAAGGTGATGGCTGAAAGCTTCGCCGTGTTGAAACCGGGCGGCATCCTCGCCATCGAAGAACACCGCAATGCAGCCGGCGCGACGCAAGACCCGAAAGCGCCGACCGGCTACGTGACGGAAGCCTTCGTCATCGCCGCGGCCGAGAAGGCAGGCTTCAAACTCGCCGAACGCTCCGACCTCTACGCGAACCCGAAGGACGACCGCGACCATCCGTTCGGCGTCTGGACGCTGCCACCCACGCGCCGCTCGGCCCCGCAAGGCCAGCCCGCGGATCCGAAGTTCGACTCGAGCCCCTATGACGCGATCGGCGAAAGCGACCGCATGGCACTGCGCTTCGTGAAACCGAAGTCATAGTACGCGCACAGTTGACCTAGGTCATGGTCAACGCTCCAATGGCCGAAGCAAGTTCGTAGTGCTTCGGCCAAGAGGAGTCGCGCGTGAGAAGAGTGGCAGCACTGCTGGCGGCATTGGCGTTGACGGCCTGTGCATCGGACTTCGAGACAGCTGAAACCACGCCGGCGCAGGCTCCTGCGAAGTCCCGCGCGCCCGCGCCGTATCCAGAACCCGGCAACGTCGCGCAGGGCAGGGATCTCGCCCAAGCGAACTGCAGCGCCTGCCATGCCATCGACCAAACCGGGACCAGCCCGTATGCTGCCGCACCTCCGTTCAGCACGCTGCACCAGAAGTACGACGTCGAAGGTCTGGCGGAAGCCTTCGCCGAAGGCATCCTCGTCGGCCACAAGGGCGAAAAGCAGATGCCCGAATTCGTGATGACCGCCGATCAGATCGACGATCTCATCGCGTATCTGAAGTCGCTGAAATAGCGGCCCGTCCGCGCGCCGCCCGCAAAAGCGCCACCGAATAGAGCCGGTGAAACCACAGCAGCGCGCTGAAGCCGGATCCCATACGGCCGTCGCGTCCAGGCACGACGGCGGAGCCAAAGTAGAGCCGCGTCCCCCCGGCGTCAGGCGCCACCATGAACCACGACCGCGTGCGCCCCACATAGTCGCACATCAGCAGCTGATCGGTGCTGCGCTTCTCCGTTGTCCAAGCCGCAAACGTCGATGCGGCACCCGAGGCCAGCCGCGCCGCATCCTCATCCGTCGACGGCTTGCGCACGGCCCACGTCAGGATGAACCGCTCGATTCTGAAGAGCGGGCTCGTGTAGAATGCACGCACATAGCGCTCAAGCGTCACGGCACCCGGCACGACCGTCGAGTAGCAGTCCGCAAACGCGCCGCGCTCGCGATAGGCGATGAGGAACGAGTCGCGAGGCAGCTCTCCGGCCGCAACCGCGCTCAAGCCTTCATCCGCATCTGCCCCAAGAAGTCGCGCTTGCCGAGCG
The DNA here is from genome assembly GCA_902826695.1 of uncultured Alphaproteobacteria bacterium. GTDB lineage: Bacteria > Pseudomonadota > Alphaproteobacteria > Micropepsales > Micropepsaceae > SZUA-430. The sequence continues at coordinate 97,893 of CADEFU010000007.1, forward strand.
GCACGCCCTTCATGCGCAGGATGTCGTAGGCCGTCGTCGCGTGGAAATGGAAGTTCGGCAGCGAGAACGACATAACGAATCCCTCCGCGGTGAACGGAATCTTGAAGTCGCGCAATTGGAACACCATGTCCCGGCCCTCAAGCGCGTTCACCTCGGCAGCGCTCAGCTTCGTCAGCGCGTCGCGCGCATCCGTCACCATCTTCTGCAGGCCCTTATAGTCCTGCGCCGGAATGGACGGCGGTGGTGTCGCCAGACCCTTCTTCAGGCCGTCGATAGCGCCGATCGAGTGGTGCACGACTGACTGCACTTGGAACTGCAGCGGCAGCATCTCCGCATGGATGCGCGCCTCGACCAGCGTGTTCGCATCGATGTTGTTCTCGGCGCAATACTTCGCGCCCTTCTCGAGCACGCCGGCGACGCCGCCGATTCCCTGCAGATAACTCGCGACGCTCAAATCGTACAATGCGATACCCATGCGACGGCCCTTTCCATTGCTCTAGCCTTGACGGAGGATTAGAGGCAAAAGCCAAAAGCGACAAGGACCTCGCATGACCGACGCTCACGACGCCGTCGCCGCTTACAACAAGCGCGCCTGGAACAACCTCGTCGCCAACGGCAACAAGTGGACCGTTCCCGTAGCGGCGGACGTCATCGCCAAAGCGCGGCGCGGCGACCTTTCGCTACTGCTCACGCCGACCAAGCCCGTGCCGGCCGAATGGCTCGGCCACTTGAAGGGTAAGCGCGTGCTGGGCTTGGCCTGCGGTGGCGGTCAACAAGGTCCGTGCCTTGCGGCCGCTGGCGCAACCGTGACGATCCTCGACAACGCGCCCGCCCAGCTCGCGCAAGACCAGGGCGTCGCCGAACGCGAAGGCCTCACGCTCGAAACAATCGAAGGCGACATGCGCGATCTCTCAATGTTCGCCGACGAAACCTTCGACCTGATCTTTCACCCCTGTTCGAACTGCTTCGTCCCGGATGTCCGCCCGGTTTGGCGCGAAGCCCACCGCGTGCTGAAGCGGGGAGGGGCGTTGCTGTCGGGCTTCGTCAATCCCATCGTCTTCATGCTCGACCTCGCGAAGGAACGCGAAGGCATCGCGCAACTGAAGTACAAGCAACCGTTCTCCGCGACGGAGCAGGCGGACGATCCCGAAATTAAAGACCTTCGCGACAAAAGCGAACCGCTCGACTTCGGCCACACGCTAACCGACCAAATCGCAGGCCAACTCGACGCCGGCTTCACGCTCACCGGCTTCTACGAAGACAACTGGCCGTCCGACGTGTCCCCGCTACAAGGCCTAATGGATCCCTACATCGCCACCCGCGCCGTCAAAGTCTGAGCCACATACGTTGCAATCGCACGCCCCGCAGCCCTAAAGTGGCCGCGAAGAAGAAACCCGAGGGACACAGTTCATGCGCCGCATTCTAATCGGCATCGCCGCAGCCCTCGTCCTACTCGTCGCCGTCGTTGTCGGACGTACGCTGATGGTGCCCGCCTACAAGCCCGTGCCCGCGCGCGCGGTTTCGGCGTTCGACGCGAACACCGTCGCGCAGCATCTTGCCGACGCCGTGAAGTTCCGCACGATCTCCTGGCAGGAAGGTGCGCCCGCCGAGGATGTCGCCGCGAGCGCTGCCGCGTTCGTTGCCTTTCGCGACTGGATCGAGACGACCTACCCGAACGTCGCCAAGACGCTGACGCGCGAGATCGTATCCGGCCACAGCGTGCTTATGACCTGGAAAGGCGCGGACGCGGCGCTCAAGCCCATCCTCCTGATGTCGCACATGGATGTCGTTCCCGTCGTTGCGGGCACCGAGAAGAACTGGACACATGACGCCTTCGAAGGCGTGATCGCCGATGGCCACATCTGGGGTCGAGGCACGCTCGATACGAAGCAGGGCATTATCGGCATGCTGGAGGCGGCCGAACTGCTCATCTCGAAAGGGTTTCAGCCAAAGCGAACGATCATGTTCGCCTTCGGCCACGACGAGGAAATCGGTGGCACGAACGGCAACGCGAAGATCGCGGCTCTTTTGGCAGAGCGCAAAGTCGAACTCGAGTTCGTCAACGACGAAGGCGGCATGATCGCGAACGGTGCGTTGCCCGGCGTCGAAGCGCCGATCGCGCTCGTCGGCGTGGCTGAGAAGGGGGGTATCACGCTCGAACTCACCGCCAAGGCTGCGGGCGGCCACTCCTCCGCGCCGCCAGCCGTCGCCGAGACCGCGATCGGCCGTCTCGCGCATGCGATCGAAAAGCTGGGCGACGAACCTCCATTCGAGAGCGGCCTCGACGAAACCTCACGCGCCACGGTATGGGCATGGCGCCGGCGACCGGCTTCATCCGCCGCATGACCTCGGCAAACCTCTGGCTACTCGAACCGCTCGTCGAAGGTGCAATGCGCGCCTCCCCGGCAGGCGCCGCACAACTTCACACGACGATAGCCCCCACGATCATCACCGGCGGCGTGAAAGACAACGTCATGCCGCCCGAGGCGAAAGCCCGCGTCAACTTCCGCATCCATCCGCGCGACACGGTCGAAGGCGTCATCGAGAAGGTGAGGCGCGCCGTCGCCGACGACCAAGTCGACGTCGCCCCAACGCACGAGGGCCGCAACCCATCGCCAGTCTCCGACATGAACGGCACGCAATACGCCCACATCAAGCGTACGCTCGAAGCCGTGCGTCCCGGCGTCCTCGTCGTGCCCACGCTCGTCATCGCCGGCACCGACTCGCGCTACTACTTCAAGCTCACGAAGAACGTCTTCCGCATCATCCCCGTCGAACTCGGCGACGGCGACCTACAGCGCATCCACGGCACCAACGAACGCATCTCGATCGCAAGCGCGCGCCAGGTCGCCGACTATTACTACACGCTGATGAGCACGATGGACGGGCAGCAGACGCCTTAGGACTTCACGTACGCCGACAACCCCTCGGCGAGCGCATCGTAGGTCAGACGCACGCGCCGGACCGTGCGCAGATCCTCGTGCATCACCAACCACATCTCGAGCGGCAGCTTGATCGCGTTGTGTAGCACGGGAACGAGGTTGCGTTCGCGAGCGGCAAGCTGGCGCTGCATACCGCCGATCCCGGCCCCAGCGCGCAGCAGCGCCAATTGCGCCAGATCGTTGTCGGTACGCAGCGAAAAAGAGTCACGCGTGACTGCGACGCCAAGCTCGTTCAAGCCGGTGATGATCGGCGGTTGCGCGTCGTAGCCGATAATGTCGTGCTGGGCTAGATCGGCGATCGCCTTCGGGAGGCCTCGCCGTTTCACATAGGCCTTGTGCGCGTAGAGCAGCGCGGGAACGTCGCCAATCTTGCGCGCGACCAGATTCTGCTGTGTCGGCCGAACCATACGCACCGCCACATCCGCCTCGCGCTGCAGCAGGTTCTCCGTCCGGTTCGTGAGCACGAGCTCGACCGCGATCGAAGGATGCTTCGCGCGCAGCTTGGCGATGATCGCGGGCAGCACCTCCGCGCCGATCACGTCGCTGGCCGTGATGCGCACCGTCCCGCGCTCGTCCGCCGCTTCGCCGGTCGCGGTCCGTTGCAGCGCCGCCGCCGTCGCCGCCATCGCCTGCGCGTGCGGAACAAGGTCGAGCGCTGCGTCGCTGAGCTTCAGCCCGTGTACGGAGCGTGTGAACAGCTTCACGCCGAGTGCGTCCTCCAGCGCATCGACGTGCCGGCCGATCGTCGGTTGTGTCAGGCCAAGCGCCCGTGCGGCCGCCGACAAGCTCTTGTGCTCGACGACGGCCAGAAACGAACGGATCAACGTCCAATCGAGCGTGGAAAGCGTCATACATAAATGTATAGCGGCTGACCGAAGAACGGCAATTCCTAAACACCCCGCACGTGGCCGAAACTGCGTCCCTGGTTAATCGATTGGAGGCATTCATGTTCGTCGGCCACTACGCACCCGTCTTCGCCCTTGCGGCCGCCCGCCGCGAGCCGGGCCTGGCCACAGGCTTCGTCGCGGTGCAGCTCATCGACCTCGGCTTCATGTCGTTGTCCTACTTCGGCATCGAAAAGTGGCGGGCGAACCCCTCGATCGAAGGCTTCACGCCGATCGACCTCTACTACATGCCCTACACGCACAGCCTCGCCGGCGCGTCGCTCTGGGCCGCAGCGTTCGCGCTCGTCGCGGCAGCGTTCACGCCGGCCGGTCAACGCGTGCTGAGTGCGCTGATCGCAGGCGCGCTCGTGCTCTCCCATTGGTTCCTGGATCTCATCGTCCACCGAAGCGACCTACCGCTGGTCCATGACACGGACCACAAGCTCGGCTACGCACTCTGGGACCAACCGCTCATCGAAGCGCCTCTGGAGCTTGGTTTGCTGTTCGCCGGCTTCGCGCTCTTCATGGCAGCAACCAAGCCGCGCGGCACAATGGGCAGGATCGTCCCCTGGGTCATGATGACCGCGCTCCTGGTTCTTCAGGGCATCAACTGGTTCACACCGCCCGCTCCCGACGCAGCCTCGTTCGCAGGCCTCGGCCTCACCGCCTACCTGAGCCTCGCAGCCCTCGCCCTCTGGCTCGACCGGGTGCGCTCGTGAAGCGCGCTCACACCCGGCTCTTGCGCCCTTCCCAGAACGGCTTGCGCAAGTCGCGCTTCAAGATCTTCCCCGAACCCGTGCGCGGAATCTCCGTCATGTAGGAGATCGACCGCGGCACCTTGTAACCGGCAAGGTGTTCGCGCGCGTAGGCAGTGATCTGATCCTTCGTCAACGTGACGCCGGGCCTGACGACCACGATCGCATGCACCGCCTCGCCCCATTCGTCGTCCGGGATGCCGAACACGGCGACATCGTTGATGTCTGCATGTTGTTCGAGCGCCGCCTCGATCTCCGCCGGATAGATGTTCACGCCGCCCGAGATGATCATGTCCTTCTTGCGATCGCAGATATAGTAGAAGCCTTCCTCGTCGTAGTACGCGATGTCGCCGACGGTCTGCCAGCCGTCGCGCCGGTCTGCTTCGAACTTGTCCTGCGCCTTGTGATAGGTCGAGAACATGTTCGCGCTCTTGACGTAAAGCTCGCCCTCCACATTCGGCGCGCTCACCACACTGCCATCCTCCGCGAACAACCGTATCTCGACGCCAGGCGCAGGCCGCCCACACGAGCCCGGCTTCGACAGCTGATGCTCCGGCCGCAACACCGTGTTCACGCCAAGCTCGGTCGACCCGTACACCTCGAACAGCGACAGCTTCGGTAACCGCGATAGATAAAGCTGCTTCAGCGCGTACGACCACGGCGCCGCATTCGCCACCATCCGCGCCATCGACGATACGTCGTATTTCTTGAACACCGCCTCCGGCAGTTGGCAGATGCGCCGGATCGGCGTCGGCGCCGCGAACGTCGTGGTCACCTTGTACTTCTGGACGAGACGAAGCCAGTCTTCCTCATCGAACTTGTGCTGCAGCACCGCCGTGTTGCCGAGCCGGTGCGCCGTCGTGAGGAACCCGCCCGGCCCCGAGTGATAGAGCGGCCCCGTCGTGATGTAGACGTCGTTCTCGACGTAGCCGATCTCGTTCCAAAGCGCGAGCGATTGCGCCGGATTGCCGAGCGACGACCGCACGGCCCCCTTCGGCTTGCCGGTGGTGCCCGACGTATAGATCATCGTCATTGGCTCGAGCGGCGGCCCGTCAATGACCACCGGCGTGCTTGGCAAGTTTTCGAGCAGCGGCTCGACCCGCTTTTGGCCGGCGGCCGGCGCGCCGTCGAATATCAGCGTCTCGCGCACCTTCGGCGTCTCGGGCCTGATCTTCGCAAAGAAGTCCGCAAACTCTGCATCCGCAAACACCACGACAGCGTCGGAGTTGTCGACGACGTACGTGGCCTCTTCCGGCGTCAGGCGATAGTTGAGGGGCACGCCAACCGCGCCGATTTTGCGAACAGCATTCGACATAGCAACCAGCCAGCAAGAGTTCTGCCCGCACGACACGATCCGGTCCTTGGGCTTGACGCCCATATCGAGCAGCAAGCGCGCAAGCTTGTTCGCGTTCGCCTCCAACGCCGCAAAGGTCCACGTCACGATCCGCCCCTCCGGTCGGTCGTCCACGAGCGCAAGCTTCGAACCCAGTCGCGCGGCAAGGTCGGTCAGAACGTCGGCCATAGGAGCACTCATGTTGAAATGACGGGATGGCCGAGTGTTGCCGCAAAACCCGACGCCGCACAATCGCCCTCTGAGAGCGTGGCCGGCACCCTTTGCGGCCCCGCCAGGCGTCCGTGTATGTGGATGCGCTCAATAAGAGCGGGCGAAACTGGCCTCGCTCCCCAACTGGACCACACAAGGTGAACCATCTCCTCCTGCGCCCGATCGTCAAACCCGACCACGCCAAGCTCGCCGAAGCCTACGAGGTCGCAGCCGACGTCTTTCGCACCGTCGGCAACACGACGATCCGGATCCCGAAATTCTTCCAGTACGACGGCTCCAGCCTGCCCATGCCCGCCTGGCCGATCTTCGGCACGCCGTTCTCGCCCCAGCTGATGGGCGCGTCCGTGTTTCACGATTGGCTCTACCCCACGCATCAGGTCGCCAAGAAAACGGCGGACCGGCTGTTCCACCAGATGCTGGTCGAAGATGGCGTCGACGAACAGCGCGCCTGGATGATGAAGACGGTGGTCGCCGAATTCGGCGAACCGTCTTGGCAGAACGACGCCCGCGACAAAGCCTACATCGCACGCCTCACGCACCGCATCGCGACGGATGGCCGTGACCCCGCCCACTACGGACTCCCGCCCAAGTCATGAACCGCACCATCGCACTTCTTTGCCTCGCGGCAGCCGGCGCCACACCCGCACCCGCCGGCGAACCCGCGTTCGATGTGACGGCGTATGACGTGCGCATAGCGCCCGACTTCGCAACGCAAACAGTTGCCGGCCAAACGGTAATCCACTTCAAGAGCGCCGCACACGGTCTCAAGGCGCTATCGTTCAGCGCCAACGCGCTCGACGTGACCGCTTCGCTAAGCGGCGAAGACATGGTCGGCGCGGAAGTGCAGGGCGACCGCCGCGTTTTCCACCTGCCGCGCGCGATGCGCAAGGGCGAAACCGGCCGCCTGACGGTGAGCTTCAAGGGCAAGGCGCCGAAGGGTCTCGTCTGGACGGCAGACACCGTCTACGCGAACTACTTCACCTGCGACTACATGATCTGCGATCAAGACCGCCCCGGCGACAAGGCGAAGATCGACGTTCGCATCACGCTGCCGCCGGGGATGGAAGTCATCGCGCCGGGACGCCGCATCGCCACGTCGATGACGCGCGGCGCACAGACCACGCACTGGCGTTCGCGCCGCACACTCTCCGGCTACCTCTTTGGGTTTGCGGCCGGAAGGTTTCGGCGCATGGACATCACCGATGCGCGGATCAAGCTGCCGGTCCTCGCCGCGACAAGCGACAGCGCGACCGTCGCCCAAATGTTCGCCGATACGCCACGCATGCTCGCGTTCTTCGAAGACAGGGCAGGTGTGCGCCTTCCCGAGCGCGCCTACACGCAAGTCCTGGTCGCCGGTGGCGAGGCGCAAGAAGCGGCGAACCACGCCATCATCGGCCTCGACAACATCGCCCCCATCCTTGAGAACCCGCACGAAGACTGGGTCATCGCGCACGAGCTCGCGCACCAATGGTGGGGCAACGCCGTCACCTGCGCCGACTGGTCGGAACTCTGGCTGAACGAAGGCCTCACCGTCTTCATGGTGGCCGCCTGGAAAGAGCAACGCTGGGGCAGGGCCGACTACGACCGCGAACTCGAACTCGCCAACAAGCGTTGGGACGCGGCAAAGCAGCAAGGCTTCGATGTGCCGTTGAGTTGGCAAGGCAAATACCCTTCGCTCCGCCTCAAACGCGCGATGGCCTATGCGAAGGCCGTGGTTTTCCTCGACCTTCTACGCAAAGAACTAGGCGAGGACGCGTTCTGGCGCGGCATCAAAATCTACACGCGCACGCATTGGGACAAGACCGTCCGCGCGCAGGACTTGCAGCACGCGTTCGAACGCTCATCAAAACGTGATCTCGCGAGCCTGTTTCAAACATGGGTTTACGGAAGGATGTGAGCGCCGTCGCACGACACGGGGCAGGGCGGTGCCATAGACGACGCGTTCGACCTTCTGGAGGTGCGAGCATGCCCCGTTATTCAGCTGCATCGGCCTATGCCACTATGGCAAGCCTCACCACGTGCTGACATTCGCCGGCATGATGCGCTCACACTTCGGTCAGCTCGTTGCCCTCTCAAAACCCACCGTCCGCGCCGATCGCGGCAAGGGCGAGGCCACGACGACAGTCTTGCTCAAAGCTGCTTGACGCTTTCGCAATAACGCCGACCAAACGAAAAGGGCGGAGACAACGCCTCCGCCCTTTCCAACTCATCCCCTACTATTCAAGCTTTAGAGATTGATATGCACACGGCGGTTCTGCGGTTCACGCACACCGTCGTCGGTAGCCACCATCGGGTCGCTTTCGCCTTTGGCCGATGTCGAAATCGACCCACCCGCGATACCTTCCGAAACCAACGCACCCTTCACCGTGCTCGCACGGCGTTGGCTGAGGCTTTGGTTGTACTTCGGCGAGCCCGAACGGTCGGCGTGACCGACGACGTTGATCGTGGCCGAGCCGTACTCCTTGGCAGCCGCAGCCGCTTGCCGGATGACCTCTTGCGCTTCCGCCGTCAGGTTCGACTTGTTGTGGCCGAAGAACACGATGAACTCCTTCGGCGCTGCAGCAGGCCCGGACGGCATCGGCGGCGGCGGTGGCGGCGGCGCCACCATCGGTTCTGCAGCCGGTGCGCCGAAGTGATAGCGCAAGCCGATCGTCGCCGTGTGCTTCACAGCGTCCTCGAATTCGTAATCGAGCGTGCCTGCAGGACCACCCGTGTTGCCCGGCCCGCTAAGCTCCGGCGAGTTGACACGCAAGTAGCGGTAGTTCGCGAACACATCGAGCCGATCTGTCAGCATATAGTTCAAGCCAGCGATACCTTGATAAGCGAACTGCCAGTCGCCTTCGTCGAAGCTGTTCGGTGTGCGTTCCAAGTTGAAGTGATCGCCGCCGGCACCGGCGCCCAGCGACAGCCCGAGCCGTTCCGTCAACGAGATATCGTAGAGCACATTGATCATGGCCGACCACTCGGTCAGCGACCCGGCCGTGCTGGGATCGAGATCGTTATCGCGATAGCCGCCTTCGAGTTCGACGCGGAAGTTGTTGCGGAAACCGTAACCGACGGTACCAAGCGCAGCCCAACCTGTTTCAAGAGGGCCGCCTTCTAACACGGTCACGATGGCGCCACCCGGCGGGTTGACGTCAAAACTCCGGGTGCCGTCCAAGTCGTCCACCCAGCTTCCGCCGCCTTCCAGGCCGATGTACCAGCCGTTCCGTTCATAGGCGTTTGCTGCAGACACGAATACCAACGACGCGACAGCGCCGAGAAGCAGCGATCTCGTGGTCATAACTCTCACCATTCCTTTTCTTGGGTCTCAAGGGCCAAAAGACAAAATCCGGCGATAGTCCGCCGCTCTCAAAAAATCTTCCCCCCGGAAGATGCGGGCGGAGGTGTCGCCTCCGCCCGCAAGCGTCGTCCCCTTCTATTCAAGCTCACAGGTTGATGTGCACCCGACGGTTCTGCGGCTCACGAACGCCGTCGTCGGTCTGCACCAACGGCTCGCTCTCGCCTCTCGCCGAGGTCGTGATCGCGCCACCCGCAACACCTTCTGCAACAAGCCCCGCCTTAACCGCGCTCGCGCGCCGTTGCGATAGAGCCATGTTGTATTTCGGCGAACCCGACCGGTCCGCGTGACCGACGAGTGTGATCGTCGCCGAACCGTACTCCTTCGCGGCCGCAGCCGCTTCGCGGATGACTTGGTTGGCTTCCGCCGTCAGATTCGACTTGTTGTAGCCGAAGAACACGATGAACTCCTTCGGCGCCGCCGCGGGTCCGGCCGGCATCGGCGGCGGTGGAGGCGGCGGTGCGATCATCGGTTCGGCCGGTGCGCCGAGATGATAGCGCAGCCCGATCGTCGCCGTGTGCTTCACGACATCGTCAAACGCGAGGTCGATCGTGCCGACGGGCACGCCGACATTGCCGATCCCGTTGAGTTCCGGCTCGTTGACGCGGAAATAACGATAGTTCGCAAACACGTCGAGCCGGCTCGTCAGCATGTAGGACAAGCCCGCGATGCCTTGATAGGCAAACCGCCACTCGCCTTCGTCGAAGCTGCTGACCGGCACCTCGAAATTGAAGTGATCGCCGCCCGCACCGGCGCCGATCGACAGCGCAAGCTTATCGGTCAGCGAAATGTCGTAGAGCACGTTCAGCATCGCCGACCATTCGGTCAGGTTCGCGACCACGACTGAACTCGTCTCGTTGTCGCGATAACCGCCCTCCAACTCGACGCGGAAATGATTGCGAAATCCATAGCCGATCGTTCCCAGCGCCGCCCAACCGGTATCGTACGAGGGCTCGAACGCGGCCGTCAGGATCGGCGGACCGGCGGGTGCCTGATCGAACGTCCGGACGAAAGTCGTGTCGTCCACCCAGTTCCCGCCTCCTTCGAGGCCGATATACCAACCGTTTCTTTCATACGCCCCTGCACTGGCGGCGAAGGCAAGCGACGCGACAGCGCCGAGAAGAAGAATTCTCGTTGTCATAGCTTATCCCCTTTCCATCGATTTCCGGGTTCAGTTGTTGTTGGGTCCACGTTGGTCTTCATAGTTCAAAGATTGATATGCACGCGTCGGTTCTGCGGTTCGCGCACGCCGTCGTCGGTTTGCACCAAGGGTTCGTTCTCGCCCTTGGCCGACGTCGTAATCGCGCCACCTGCAATCCCTTGCCCGACCAGCGCGTCCTTCACGCTGTTCGCGCGCCGTACAGACAGGCGTTGATTGTATGCAGCCGAGCCCGACCGATCCGCATGCCCCACGACCTTGATCGTGGCGCTGCCGTCGCGCTTCGCCGCGTTGGCCGCCTGGCGCACGACATCCTGGGCTTGCGCGCTCAGGTTCGCCTTGTTGTGCCCGAAGAAAACGATGAACTCGCGCGGCATGTCGGAAGGCGTTGACGGCGGCGTCGACACGGCCGGCATCGGCGTCTGCACCGGCGCACCCAGGTGATAGCGGAAGCCGACGGTCACCGTGTGCTTCACCAGATCGTCGAGCGCGTAGTGCGCGTTCACCAGCCCGTCGAAATTCGCGACGCCCGAAAACTCAGGCTCCACCACTTGGAAGTAACGGTAGTTCGCAAACACATCGACACGCGGCGTCACCACATAAGAGAACCCGGCGATGCCCTGATAGGCGAAGTTCCAGCTGCTCTCGTCGAACAAGACGGCGGGAAGTTTCAGCGTCGCGTAGTCGGCACCGGCGCCGACGCCGATCGAAAGCCCGACCCGTTCCGTCAGAGGAATGTCATAGAGCGCGTTCGCCATCGCCGACCATTCGGACAACTCGTTCGGCCCCAATTCGAAATCGTTGCGGCGATAGCCGCCCTCAAGCTCAAGCCGCCAACGGCTTGAGAACTTGTGTCCGACCGTGAGAAGCGCAGCCCACCCGGAATCGAACCCAAACTCGGTCGCAAACGGCGGACCCGCGTTGATCACGCGCACGACGCTTGAGTCGTCGATCCAGTTGTTCCCGCCCTCAAGGCCGAAGTACCAGCCTTCACCGGCGACCGCCCCCGAAGCGAGCGCGAGCGGCGCAAGTGCGCTGAGAAGTGTTCTTATTCGCATAACCACCATTCCAACTTCGGTCGCGCTCTTATCGGCGCATGAGAGACGTCAAGGCACGTCCGGCGGTCGCCCGCCTTCCTGCACTTAAATCCCCCCCGGGATTGTAAGGGCGGAGGTTTTGGCCTCCGCCCTCAAGCACCCGCTATCCCCTAAAGTCGGAGCTACAGCGAAATGTGGACGCGACGGTTCTGCGGCTCGCGCACACCATCATCCGTCTGCACCATCGGGTCGCTTTCGCCCTTCGCCGAAGTCGAGATCGACCCATCGGCAATTCCTTCGGACACCAGCGCACCCTTAACGGCACCCGCGCGACGCATCGAGAGTGCTTCGTTGTACTTCGGCGAGCCCGACCGGTCGGCGTGACCGACGACCGTGATGCTCGCACTGCCGTATTCCTTCGCGGCAACAGCTGCCTGCCGCACCACGTCCATCGCCTCAGGCGTCAAGTTCGACTTGTTGTGCCCGAAGAAAACGATGAATTCCTTCGGCGCCTTCACCGGTTCAGGCGGCGGTGGCGGCGGCGGTGGCGGAGGCGGCGCCGCCTCTTCGCGCTGACCGAAGCTGTACCGCAGGCCGATCGTCGCCGTGTGGTTCACAACGTCGTCGAACGCAAAGCCCAAGGTGCTCGCCGGTCCCGTGACGCGCCCGGTGAACTCCGGTTCAAGTACGGTGAGGTAGCGGTAGTTTAAGGTCAAATCGAGCCGCGGCCCGACGCGGAAGTTCAAACCCGCAATACCCTGATACGCGAAATTCAACTCGCGCTCGTCGAACGTGGTGCCTGTGAGATGCCAGTTGGCGTAGTCGCCGCCGGCGCCCGCACCGATAGAGAATGTCGCCCACCGCCCAAGTGGAATGTCGTAGAGCACATTCACCATCGCGGTCCATTGGCTCAACTCGTTTGCGACGAGCGTATCGTTCTCGCGATAACCGACCTCGAGTTCGGCGCGGAAGCGGTTAGCGAATGCATAGCCGAGCGTGCCGAGCGCGACCCAGCCGTCTTCAAACTCGATTTCGCCTGTCGACAGCACCGGTCCGCCTGGCGGATCCACGTCCACCGACAAGCCGACATCGGCATCGTCGATCCAGTTCCAGCCACCTTCCAATCCGACGTACCAGCCATTCCGCTCATACGCACTCGCAGCCGTGCCGAGCGCGAGGGTCGCAACGGCGCCGAGAAGCAGCGTTCTAGAAATCATCACCATCACCATCTTTGTTGTTAGTCGCGGGGGTAGAATGGACGCGAGTGGCGGTATTCCGCCTTGGGGGAGCGCCCGAAGAATGCACGGCCAATGTAACGCTTAAGACTTTCTCCCTATGTCACACCGGGGACACAGCAAAGCCCCGACCGTCGATTCCGTGATCTTTTTTCGGAAATTCCTGCCCGGCCTAGTAGAGCCCCACAACTGACAATTGGCCCTCGGAAGCTGTGCGTGCAGGAAACCCAGGTTACACGCGAACTATCCACAGGCTGTTGATTCCACCAGTTGGGCGCCGCAGGGACGGTTTATCATGTCCCCAAAATCGGAAATCGAACGGCTTTGGCCTCCCAAAGGGATGTTGTCCGGATGCAAGCCGGCCGCCAAAACGCGTCTTGGCGCCGTGTTGGCCCTAGACGCTGCGCGAGACTTCACCATAGCCTCCGCAATCGTTTTCAATACGGGTATGGGCGGCGGAAAATGACATCGACTTTGCGCGCAGGAAATATCGCACGCTTCATTTTTTGTATCCTTGTTCTTGCTTTCGCCGCCCCCGTTTCGGCGCGCGTTTCGCCGGAGTATTTCGCCGCGCAGCCGAGGGCTTTCGCCCCCTCGCTGTCGCCAAGCGGCCGCTACCTGGCAATCCCCAAACGCCGCGCGGACGAAACGGTCGTAATCACCGTCATTGACCTCGACGCCCCGGCGGGTACACCGGCGAGCGCCGCCGCCCTGCCGGAGAAGGTCTATTTTCAGTCCGTCGACTGGGGCAACGACGATCGCATGCTGCTCTCGTTCTCGGTGCTGGGGCCCTACAACATTCCAATGTACCGCATCGTCGCGATCGACCGCGACGGCAAGAACTCAAAGGTACTGTTCAACAACAAGCGGCACATGCGTCGCACGATCGACCTATCTTCCGTCGTTCATACGTTGCCCGACGATCCGCAAAACGTGCTGATCAGTGCATACGACAGCGGCGAGCGCCTTGCCCTCTACAAGGTGAACATCGTCACCGGTGAGCCGGAGGAGATGACCCGCGGCGGTAAGAACACCGTGCGCTTCATGACCGATCTCCAGGGTGTCGCGCGTGCGCGTTGGGACTATAGCTCCTTCCGTGAGACGTACGAGCTTCTCTTGCGGCAAGGCGACACCGACGACTGGGTGACGGTCACGAAGTACAACAAGCGCGAACTGCCCGAGTTGAACATCATCGGCTTCGGCGACGACCCCCGCACGGCGATCGTCGCCAGCCGGCAGGGCAGCGATCGCTACGCTCTGTACGAGTTCGACACCGCGGCGCGCGCGCAAGGAAAGGCAATATTTCAACACCCGGCGGTCGACGTAGGCGAACCCGTCGGCGGACCGCTCTACGATCCGTACACGACCAAGCTGGTGGGCGTGTACTACGTCGAGGACGTCTACGAACTCAAATACTTCGAGCCTGATTTGGCCAACGTCGAGAGTAAGCTGGTCAACACGTTCCCCGACGCCGCCGCGATAAGTCCGATTTCATGGTCGCGTGACCGCACTCGGTTCGTCGTGAAGACGTTCGGTCCCAAGGATCCGGGTACCTACTACCTCTACGACGTCAAGAAGGACTCCGTTTCGAAGGTGAGCACGCGCTACCCCGGACTGCCGCCAAGCGAACTCGGCGAAGTGTTGATCGTCAAGTATAAGTCGCGCGACGGAACGAAGATCCCGGGCTACCTCACGATGCCGCCGGGCAAAGGGGACAAGAACCTGCCGCTCGTCGTCATGCCTCACGGCGGACCTGAGTTGCGCGACTACGTGACGTTCGAGCCTTGGGCCCAGATGTTGGCGAACCAAGGCTATGCGGTGTTGCAACCGAACTTCCGCGGCTCGGCCGGTTACGGCCGTGCCTTCGCCGAGGCCGGCTATCGTCAGTGGGGCAGCCGGATGCAAGACGACGTCACGGACGGCGTCAACGCTTTGATCAAAGACGGCACGATCAACCCGAACCGGATCTGCATCGTCGGTGCCAGCTACGGTGGATACGCGGCGCTTGCAGGCGGTGCGTTCACGCCCGACCTCTACAAATGCGTCGTTTCCATCGCCGGTGTGAGCGACATCCCCCTGATGATGGAGCAGGAGGAAAAGGACCACGAATCCGACTCCGGCGTCTATCGCTACTGGGTGCGCCAGCTCGGAGATCCGAGCATCCCTGCCGAACTCGAACAGATGAAGGCGGCGTCGCCGGCCATGCACGCCGACAAGTTCAAGGTACCGGTTTTGCTCATCCACGGCGACAAGGATGACGTCGTGCGCATCGCCCAAAGCAAGCGCATGGAGCAAGCCATGAAAGCTGCCGGAAAGTCGGTCGAGTTCATCACGATTAAGGACGAGGGTCACCACTTCGTGGCCGAAGAATCCGACATCAAAGTGATGAAAGAGATATCGCGCTTCGTGACCACGCATCTAGGAGCGAATTAACGTCCCGGTTGCCAAGCGGCGGCACGTCGTGCAAGTCGTGTTCCGATGGAAGCTTTACCAGTCGAAAAATCGTTCGCCGCGACCGGCGCCCGCATCGCGTATTTCGAGTGGGGCAGGGCGGGCGACCCGGTCGTCCTGCTGATCCACGCAACCGGCTTTCACGCGCGGTGCTGGGATCAAGTCGTTCGCGCTCTGCCTGCCAATCGCCACGTCATCGCGGTTGACGTTCGCGGCCACGGCCGCAGCGAAAAAACCGGACCGATTACGAACTGGCGCGACTTGGGCGACGACATCGCCCAACTCGTCGCGCACTTGGGCCTCACGAACATCACCGGTGCCGGCCACTCGATGGGCGGCCACTGTCTGGTGCAAATCGCGATCAAGCACCCGGAAGCGTTCAAGCGCCTCGTGCTCATCGACCCCGTGCTCATGGCGCCGGAGTTCTACGCGCAGCGTTTCTGGCCCGAAGGCACGGAACATCCCGTCGCGCGCCGTCGCAACAATTTTGCTTCGTGGGAAGTGCTGTACGCTGCGTTCAAGAGCCGCCACCCTTACTCGCTCTGGCGCCCGCAGGTTCTCGAAGACTACTGCCGCCATGGCGTGCTGCCGGCGCGCGACGGAGGCGCCGAGCTCGCGTGCCCGCCTGCGATCGAGGCCTCGATCTACGTGAACTCGACCGGGGCGGAACTGTACGACAAGACGCACACGCTCGATATGCCGGTTACGATCCTGCGCGCAAAGGAGCGTCCGGCCGGTCCGCGCGAGCGGATGGATTTCTCCGATTCCCCCACATGGCCGAAGCTCGCCACCATGTTCAAGCGTGCGCGTGACGTCTATCTGCCCCACCTGACGCACTTCATCCCGATGCAAGAGCCGGAACTCGTCGCGCGCTTCATTGCCGACGAGAACGCCACGCCATGAGCTACGACTTCAATCTGTTCATCGCGCGCGCGGGCATCGACGCGCGCGACATCGTGGATGCCGAGGGTGAAGAGTTCGCGCGCGGGGCACGCAACCCAAAGGTCGAAGCGCAAAAGCGCAAGGTCGCCAGCGCGCTCATCGCGTTCAACGCAAAGCTGGAACGCGTCGAACCGGACTTCGACGAAATCTCAAGGCTGCACAAGATTCCGATCGCCGAGGCACAGGAGCGCCACCGCCACGTTGAGCTGATGGACGAGGGCGCCGGCGTCCAGGTGGCGCTGTTCGACGATCGCGCCTCGCTCACCATTCCCTTTTGGCACCATGGCGACGAGGCGCGCCGCGTGCTGATGCAGGCGTGGTCATATATCGACATCGTTTGTCGCGAATTCGGCTTCGAAGTCTACGACCCGCAACTGGATCGCGTGATCGACGTTAACGCCTTCGAGGAAGTTCTCGGCGAATACGCAAGCGTGACGGCTCGAATGGAAACTCTGATCGGGCGCGCACCGAAGAAGCCGTGGTGGAAGTTCTGGTGAGCCGCGTTAACATCGGCATACGAACCGTCACGTCGTTGCAAATACCTCACGCTGCCAGCTTACGTTGCGCCTATCCCCAATCTGCGTAAACGAATCAGTTATCTTTCGACTCATGATCACGTCGTTCAGCCGCTTGTTTCGGCAGATTTTTGGGGGGCCGCGCACGCAACCGGTAACGGGGGCCGCCGCGCGCGCTGTTGGGGCAGATGTTGAGGCACAAGAAGCTGCCGCACATCGCGAGAATCTAAAGCGGGCGATGGAAGCGGCCTTCGCGACGCCGACCGCAGGGCCGGAGGAGCCGTTCGAACTGGCGACGCCGCTTGAGGAACAGGTCGCCGCCATCGAGGCGGCGGTCACCGCGGAGCCCGAGCCAGAGCGCGCGCCGGAGATTACGCACGAACCCGCCCCCGAGCCGAGCGAGCAAATCGAAGAGCCGATGGCCGAAACCGAAGCCGCCGAAACGGCTGAGGCCAAGGCCGATCCGCTCCCGGCCTGGCACACCGTCGACATCGTTGAGTCGCCGGTCGAGGAAATCGTCCCTGCGCTCGACCTCGCCGAAGTCGAGGACATCGAGTACGACGACGAACCTGCGCCGATCGCGGCGACGGCCGAGGTGGAAACAGCTGAACCCGCAGAGGAGCTTGCTCCTATTGCGGAGACTGAGGCCGAGCCGGTGACCGAAGCGCCGGTGGAAGTAACCCCGGTCGAAGACATTGCCGATCTCCAGGCTGTTGCCGAGCAACCGGTAGAAACGGTGGAAGAGGTGGCCGAAGACACGACAACCGCTGAAGAGCCGGCCGAGGAAATCGCAGCCGCGGCCCCTAAGCCCACGCGCTCAAAGAAAGCCGCCGCCAAACCGAGGCCGAAGAAAAAGGCCTCGCCCGCAAAGCGCAAGCCCGCCAAGAAGGCCGCCTCGCTGGAAGACGGCGTTTGGCTCTCCGACGCAATCGTCTATTCGCTGAGCGGCGAGTGGACGGCAGCCTGGTCTCCGCCCGAGGACGCCAGCGCCGCCGAGCGTCTCGAACTCTTCCGCGAAAAAGCGGCCGCCGGCGAATTCGTCATCTGGGGCTGCGCCGAAGGCACGGATGCCTGGCAACCGATTAAGCCCGCCTACTGGAAGACGGCACTCGTAGAGCCGCTCTCTTTCCTCATGGGCCGTGAAAACGTCTCGACAGATCCGACGGGCAGCAAGGCAAAGAACCCGGTCAAGTACACAGCGCTAAAGGTCGTCCAACCCGACATCGAAGCGCTTTGGCCCCCGGCAACCGGCACTGAGGCGACCCGAGACGCGGCGTAACGGGAAACGCTGGTGCGTATGTGAGGCGAGGCGGAAAAAATTCCGCGTGCCTCGTTCCTCACTGTCGTTTCAATCCGCCGCGTCCGCGAATGCCGATTGGCACCAACTGCGCGCCCGAACAGT
The DNA here is from genome assembly GCA_902826695.1 of uncultured Alphaproteobacteria bacterium. GTDB lineage: Bacteria > Pseudomonadota > Alphaproteobacteria > Micropepsales > Micropepsaceae > SZUA-430. The sequence continues at coordinate 116,119 of CADEFU010000007.1, forward strand.
GCGCAGTTTCCACTTCCCCGTTGCACTTCTCAACCGCTGAGCCCTTGCACGTCCGTGTACGGACGAACGCCTAGCCGCGAATCGCGCAACCGCTACATCGCAGTACACCGCTCCCACACGAATGCAGTGCGCACGCGTTTGCACGCTACGCACTCGCACTTCACGCCGCGCGCGTAACGCAATCCGGCACGCACTCGTACAATTTTTTCAATCAAAGAATGATTCGCGGGGGCGAAGGAGCATCAAGGCCGAACGGCCACGCCCCAACCCCGGCGGCAAGAACAACAGTTCGCGGTCTGGGGTGTCCAATGAAACTGCAAAGCGCGGCCGTTGCCGCCGTACTTTCTCTCCTCGCGGCAACGCCCGCCGCCGCCGTCACCGAAGGCTGGTACGTCAGCGTCGATGGCGGCGGCAGTTGGGTCGACGAATGGGAGCACCTCCGAACGCTCCAAACGTGGTGCGGCCCTGAGTTCAGGGAAGCCATCGCCGAGTTCGATACCGGCTACGCTGCATTCGGCGCGATCGGCTTCGGCATCTCGAACTGGCGCATCGAAGTCGAAGGTGGCTACCGCCACAACGGCATCGAAACCTCGGTCTGGCGCTGGGGCCGGTGGAAGCCCGGTGGCGACGGCGATCTCACCGAAGTCACCGCAATGGTGAATGTTCTTTACGACATCCCGCTGTTCGACCGGCTCGCCCTCTCGATCGGCTTGGGCGCCGGCGGCGACTACACGACGCTCGAGCTCGATACAGGCTGGGGTCCAGTGGACGAAAGCGACTGGCGCTTCGCCTATCAAGGCATCGCGGGCTTGAGCTATGCGATCACGCCGATGACGGCAGTCTTCTTGAACTACCGTTATGCCGTTGTCGGCGGCAATGAGTTCCAACCGGCAGCGAACTACACGATCGAAGGCGACGAGTTCCACAAACAAGCAGCGACTGCCGGCGTCCGCTTCCAACTCGCGGGCCCTGCCGCGCCGCTGCCACCGCCGCCGCCTGCAACGCCCCGACCGGTGCCGCTCGAACGCGAGTTCATCGTCTTCTTCGGCTTCAATCGCGCCGACTTGACCTCGCAAGCGCGCACCACGATCCGCAATGCGGTCGGCTCGGTTCGCGCCTCCGGAAGCGCGGCCATCCAGGTCGTCGGACACGCCGACCGCTCAGGCTCCATCTCCTACAACAAAGCGCTTTCCGTCCGCCGCGCCAAGTCCGTAAAGAGCGCGCTCATCGCCGAAGGCGTCGCCGCGGACACGATCTCTGTCTCGGGCCGCGGCGAGAGCGAGCCGTCGGTTGCGACAGCAGACGGCGTTCGAGAACCGCAAAACCGCCGCGTGCATATTTCCTTCTAGCGTCCAGCGGCGCTCGCCCTCTTGCGGGAGGGCGAGCGAAGAAGCCTCTTACTGCGCCGGCGGCGTGGCCGGTGCGGGTGTCGCGGGAGCGGTCTCGCCGGTCGCAGCAGGCGGCGTGCCCTCCGCCGCCGGAGCGGCAGCCGGGGCAGGGGGCTGCGCCGGTTGGTCGGACGAGAACATATCGGTCAGCACGTACCACTTGCCGTTCCGCTTCGTCCATGTGACGACGGCCTTGCCCGTATCGGTCGCCGCTTGAGCACCTTCGCCGGCCGTGAATTTGTAAGAGCCGATATCGACTGCCAAATCGCCGCTCTTGGCGAACACGAATTTTTCCGTCTCGAACGTCAGCGACATGCCGGGGATCGCCATCGTCTCGGCCCAGCCCTTTTCAATCGCCTCGCGGCCAACGGCGCGCGGTGCATTCGGCGGCAGCATCTGCGCATCTTCGGCATGCAGCGCGGCTATCGCTTTCGCGTCCTTTGCCACAATCGCTTCCAGCCAGCGTTTGTTTGCCTCGTGGATGGCTGCCTCATCGGCCTCCGTCGACGGTGCGCACGCGTTCAATCCCGCAGCCACAACAAACACGACCGCCATTCTCATAGCTTGCATCGAATTCTCTCCCGTTCGGTGGGCCAAGGGGCTACACCGCCCCGCACCCGCCAGTGAAGTCCCAAATTGCCTCAGCGCGCGGCTTCTGTAATGTCCCCGCAAACACCCGGAGGCTTTCGTGTCCAATCCGCCCGATTATAAGCGCTTGACCGAACACCTGGGCGAACCGCGCTTCGTGCCGCTCCCCGGCTATACGCGCCGTCCCGAAGCCGACATGCTCGCCCGCGCGGAAAGCTTCTACGCCGAGATGAATTGCCGCCGCACGACGCGCCACTTCGCAACCGACCCCGTCCCGCGCCGCCTGATCGAACTCGCGATGCTGACCGCGGGCACAGCGCCCTCCGGCGCGCACCGCCAACCGTGGCGCTTCGTTGCCGTCGATGACCAGGCGATCAAAGTAAAACTCCGCGCCGCCGCGGAAGAAGAAGAGCTGAAAACCTACGCCGAACGTCTGACCGACGAATGGCGCGAGGCGCTCCACCCTTTGGGCACCGACCACATCAAGGAGCACATGACCGACGCCCCCTGGCTCGTCGTCTTATTCGCCGAAAAATTCGGCGTCCGCCCCGACGGTTCGCACCGCAAGAACTACTACGTGGACGAGAGCGTCGGCATTGCGGCCGGCCTTTTCATCACGGCGATCCACCACATGGGCTTGGTCACGCTTCCCCACACCCCAAACCCCATGGGCTTTCTGCGCGAGACGCTCGGCCGTGGCACCAACGAAAAGCCGGTGATCGTCTTCCCCGTTGGTTACCCTGCCGCGAACGCCCGCGTGCCCGACATCGCCCGCTTCAGCGGCGCGCAATTCATCCAGTGGAACGTGGCGTCGCCCGCGTAAACGCCAGATTCAGCCGCCGTTTGCGGGTTGCCCCGCGTGACGCTAGAATTGCCTGAGCCGGTCTTGGGGGCGCCCGAGCCGGCATTTTGGGGGAGGACGTGTCTTGGGCTTGAGAATTACAGTCGCCGTATTCGCTGTCGCACTCGCAGCGGTCGCGACCGTGCCCGCCGCAGATGCGCGCCCTGCTTCTGAAAAGAAAGAGGAAACCCCGCCGCCCGCGCCACCCCCATCGGGGGCGGTCGGACATCCAAGGCAGTCGGACTTCGACACGGCCGAGCAACTGATGGCCAGCGACCGGTTCGAAGAGGCGTTGCCGCTCCTGCAAAGCATCTTGAACGACAACCCGAACGACGCCGGCGCGCTGACCTATGTTGGCTTCGCCAACCGCCGGCTCGGCTACCTGAAAGAAGCGCTAGCGTACTATCAGCGCGCCATTGCCAAGGATCCGGATTACAAGCGCGCTCACATGTTTCTGGGCGAGCTCTACATCGGCATGGGCGAAATCGCGAAGGCGCGCGCCGAACTCGCCGAGGTCAAGCGCATTTGCGTCACCAACTGCGTCGAGGCTGAGTATCTTGCCTCCGCCATCGCAGCAGAACCGGCAAAAGCCGAATGACGGGCGGGAAAGTGATGGTCGGAGAGAGAGGATTTGAACCTCCGGCCCCTGCCTCCCGAAAGCAGTGCTCTACCAGGCTGAGCTACTCTCCGATCCTTAGCGCTTCAGATCATACCCCGGCCGGTTGTCGCAGCCGTTCATCCTAGACGCGGAAGGGGCGGACTTATACAGGCACCCCGCCGACCCGGCAAGGCGCCCAACACCTTAATATTTGGCGCCGTTTCAGCCCCCGAAATCGGCAGATACGTGCCTCGGCCAAGGCGTCGCGATCGATCCGCACGGCCCTAATCCCTCGCCTCAGCGTGCTTGATGTGTATCAAGACCCGGCGGCAAGATAGCGAACGAGCACCTGAAATAAGGGCGGGGAAGCGCAGATGCGGTACGTGCTGGTTGGTGTCCTGGTTCTTGTGTTGACGGCGGTGGGGTACGTGCTGGCCTGGCCGGTATCGTTGGAACCGGTTGACGTGGCGGTAACCCCAAACCAGGGCTTCGTCGGTCCCTATGCCCCGAACACGGCGCTTCGCCAGGTCCGTTATCTCGGCGAAGCGATGGGAGCAGGTCCCGAAGACGTCGCCGTGAAAGACGGCTTCGCCTACACCGGACTCGCCGACGGCAGTATCGTCCGTACACGGACTGACGGAACGGGCTCGGGCCCGGTGACCGTGCCTGTGATTCCCGGAACACCCGCCCCGGCGACGTCGGGCCTCGGCGGCGAGAGGCTCGCCAACACCGGTGGCCGTCCGCTGGGCCTTCAGCACGATCCGTTCGGCAACCTCGTCGTGGCCGACGCCAAGAAGGGGTTGCTGGCGATCACGCCGACGGGCCAAATCGTGCCGATCGTGCAACGCTATGAGAACCGTCCGCTGCTCTTGGTGGATGACCTCGACATTGCGAAGGATGGCACGATCTATTTCACCGACGCGTCGACACGTCATGACGTCGACAACGTCGCGCTCGACTTCTTCGAGGGACATGCGACTGGCCGCCTGTTCTCTTTCAACCCGCGCACCGGCCAGATTCAACAGCTCTTGTCGGGTCTCGCGTTCGCGAACGGCGTCGCCCTCGGGCCGGATGAAGAATACGTGCTGGTCAATGAAACGGCCGCCCATCGCATCACCCGTTACTGGTTGAAGGGGTCGAAACAGTCTCAGTCCGACCGCTTCGCCGAGGGTTTGCCCGGCTACCCGGATAACATCTCGTTCAACGGCCGCGGCATCTTCTGGGTGGCGCTTGTGGGCCCGCGCATCAAGGCACTTGAGGACCAATACCAAGGAACTTTCACGCGCAAGATGATGTTCCGGCTCTACTCGATCGGCCTTGCCAAGTTGCCCACCACGCCCGATCCATACGGCTGCATCGTCGCGATCAACACGCAAGGTCAGGTCGTCGCCACCTTGCAAGACCCCGGGGGCCGCTCGATCAATTCGATCACGAGCGTGAACGAGGCGGACGGCGTGCTTTATCTGGGCAGCCTTGGGACCGACAGGATTGCAACGATCCCGGTGCCGCAGTTCCTACTCGCCCCGCGCTAACCGCGCGAGATCGTTCGGCGTATTGACGTTCGCGAACGGCGCGGTGTCGTCGAACGCGACGGCGCGCGCGCCGGCAGCCTCCAGTGCGATAGGCGCACGCGGCATCGTCGTTGCCGCCAGCGTCTTCAACAACGGCTCAAGCAGCTTTCGCTCGAGCACCGCAACCAACGGCTCTGCCCCATGAGGCGACACAGCGTACGTGCTCCCGCCTTCAGCCAGCAGCGCACGATAGAGCGACGCATCGATCAGCGGCATATCGCAAGGCGCAAACGCGACCCGGCTATCCTCCGGCGCAACACGCAATCCTGCCGCCATCCCCGCAAGCGGCCCTCTTCCGGCATGCTCTGCCGCAGCGTGTACGACCGGTAACCCCAGCGCCTCATAGCCGGCGCCGCGCGGTGCCTCGATGACGACGCGCTCGCAAACTTGCGCCAGAACATCTGCCACGCAAAGCGCCATCGCCCGCCCACGAAAAAGCTGCAGCCCCTTCGGCCCACTGCCGAAGCGCGAACTTGCGCCACCGGCTAGGACCACACCGGTGATCATCCCTGACTTTCCGAGTTGTACTTCTTCGTCAGGTCCAGGCCGCACTTTCGACAATCGGCCAGTCCACCATCTCGCTGAACGAACGTAGTCAATCGCGTAAGGTACACACTCTCGCCGCAGCGCGGGCACCGAACAAACCAGCTGGCTATCCCCGCTGCACTACAAATGACCATCCACGCGAGTAGCAAGTCCTTAAGTCCTAGCGCAAAGAGCGAGAGGCCGCCCGCGACCCAAAGTAATACCATGAGCGCCTGCAGACCTAGGTACTTTGCATTCGGGCTCATCTCGCACGCAACCGCTCAACGCCCGCGCGCGTCAGCGGATCCAGGCCGTCCCCGCCCTTGTCGAGATGCGCGATGATGTCGGCGCGCATCCCCGGGTCCCAGAACTTTTTGAGATGATCCGCAATCGCCGCAGGCGCCGCTGCCTCGCCTTGCGCCTTGAAGAACGCCGCGATCTGGTTCGCCATCATGGTCAGCTTCTCAGCGCGCATGAGTCTCCGCGCGAACGCGCTCTGTATGGGTGAACACTTCAAGCCCGTCGTCCCGCACGACACCCACAAGCGTGATGCCGGCAGCCTCGGCCTCGCGCAAGGCGAGCGACGTGGGCGCCGAAATCGCAGCCATCACCGGCGCGCCCATCCGCGCGGCCTTTTGCACCAGTTCGACGGAAACACGGCTCGTCATCAGAATGACGCCATCGCCGGCCTTCCGTCCCAGGCGCGCCAAAGCTCCGGCGAGCTTGTCCAGCGCATTGTGCCGGCCGACGTCTTCGCGCACGGCCACGATCCCTTCGCCAGGCACGAACAGCGCCGCCGCGTGGACCGCATGCGTTTCGCGATTGAGCACCTGCAAGGGCGCCAGCGCTTGCATGGCCGCAACAATATCGCCTGGCGTTACGTCAAGCTCCGACGACACCCGGGGCAGGGGGCGCACCGCCTCTTCGATGCTCTCCACCCCGCAGAGCCCGCACCCCACGGGCCCCGCCCGGTGCCGCCGGCGCGTCACCAACGCCTCGCGATTGCGCACGCTCAATGTCGCGCGCAGCTCGACGCCGTCTTTCACCTGGACGATGGCGAGCTCACGGATCTCGTCGCGCGAAGCCACGATCCCGTCATTCAGCGAAAACCCCAGCGCGAAATCTTCAAAGTCCGCCGGTGTCGCCATCATCACGGCTTCCGTGCCCCCATCGAAGACGAGCGCAACAGGCACCTCAGCGGCGACCATGCGCGCCCCGCGCGCTGCCACGCCGCCATGCCAAACGATGCTTGCTCCGCGCGCCGACGATTTCAGAGTCATTCGCCAGCCACCGGTTCGGCGACGCGGCGGCTCCGGGCAGCCATCGCCGCATAATCTTGCTGCCAATCGCTAGGCCCGTTCGATGGTGATACCTGCACGGCTGTCACCTTGTATTCGGGGCAGTTCGTCGCCCAGTCCGAGAACTCTGTCGTCACCACGTTCGTCTGCGTGCCCGGATGATGGAACGTCGTATAGACGACACCGGGCGCGACTCGATCCGTTACAATCGCCCGCAGGCTCGTCTCGCCCTCGCGGCTTGCGAGTTTCACAAGGTCGCCGTCCTTGATGCCGCGCTCTTCGGCATCATGCGGATGGATTTCGAGCACATCTTGGGCATGCCAAACGACGTTAGCCGTCCGCCGTGTCTGGATGCCGATGTTGTACTGGCTCAGGATGCGCCCGGTCGTGAGCAGAAGCGGGAAGCGCGGCCCCACCTTCTCCTCCGTCGCCACGTACTCGGTGATCATGAAGCGTCCCTTGCCGCGCACGAAGCCGTCGATATGCATCACGGGCGTTCCCACAGGCGCTTGGTTGTTGCAGGGCCATTGGATTGAGCCCAGCGCACTCAATTTCTCGAACGACACGCCCGCAAACGTCGGCGTCAACCGCGCGATCTCGTCCATAATCTCGCGCGGATGGCTGTAGCTCATCGCAAAGCCCATCGCTTGCGCCAGCTTCTGCGTGATCTCCCAGTCTTCATAGCCGTTGCGCGGGCTCATCACCTTGCGCACCAGTTGAATGCGCCGCTCTGCGTTGGTGAACGTTCCGTTCTTCTCCAAGAACGTCGAGCCCGGCAGGAACACATGCGCGTAGTTCGCCGTCTCAGTCAGGAACAGGTCGTGCACGACCACGCACTCCATCGCAGCAAAAGCTGCCGCGACATGCTTCGTGTTCGGATCCGACTGAAGGATGTCTTCGCCCTGAATATAGATGCCCTTGAACCGTCCCTCGATCGCGGCATCGAGCATGTTCGGGATGCGCAAGCCCGGCTCGTGGTCCAGTGGCACCCGCCACAGCGCCTCGAACATCGCGCGCGCCGGCTCCTCCGAGATGTGCCGGTAGCCCGAGAGCTCATGCGGGAACGACCCCATATCGCAGGCGCCCTGCACGTTGTTCTGACCGCGCAACGGGTTCACGCCGACGCCGGGCCGCCCGATGTTACCCGTCGCCATGGCGAGGTTGGCGATCGCCATCACCGCCGTCGTGCCCTGGCTGTGCTCGGTCACGCCAAGACCATAGTAGATCGCGCCATTGCCGCCCGTCGCGTAAAGCCGTGCGGCGCCGCGGATCGATGCCGCCGGCACGCCGGTGACCTTCTCGACCGCCTCGGGACTGTTCTGCGGTAGAGCCACAAAATCAGCCCACCCCGAGAACGCATCGCTCTCGCAGCGCTCGCGCACGAACGCGTCGTTGACAAGTCCTTCGGTCACGATGACATGCGCCAGCGCCGTCAACACCGCGACGTTCGTGCCCGGCTTCAGCGGCAGATGATAGGCGGCCTCCACATGCGGCGTGCGCACAAGGTCGATGCGTCGCGGATCGATCACGATCAGCTTCGCGCCTTCGCGCAGCCGCTTCTTCATACGCGACGCAAACACCGGATGCCCGTCCGTCGGATTGGCCCCGATCACGACGATGATGTCGGAATGGTCCACGCTGTCGAAGTCTTGCGTGCCCGCCGACGTCCCGAACGTGGTCTTCAGGCCATAGCCGGTCGGCGAATGACACACCCGCGCGCAGGTATCCACGTTGTTGTTGCCGAAAGCCGCCCGCACCAGCTTCTGCACCAGGAACGTCTCTTCGTTCGTACAGCGCGACGACGTCACCCCGCCGACGGCAAGCCGCCCGTACTTCGCCTGAATGCGCTTGAACTCGGACGCGGCGTAAGCAAGTGCCTCGTCCCACGACACCTTGCGCCAGGGCTCGTCGATCCGCGCGCGGATCATGGGCTCAAGCACGCGCTCCTTGTGCGTCGCATAACCCCAGGCGAAGCGCCCCTTCACGCAAGAGTGCCCGTGGTTCGCCTTGCCGTCCTTGAACGGCACCATGCGAACGAGCTCTTCGCCCCGCATCTCCGCTTTGAATGAGCACCCCACGCCGCAATAGGCACAGGTCGTAACGACCGAATGCTCAGGCACGCCGATCTCGATCACGGATTTCTCGGACAGCGTCGCCGTCGGACAAGCCTGCACGCAAGCCCCGCACGACACACACTCGGAGTCGAGGAAGTCTTCCGCCATTCCCGCTGACACATGCGACGCGAACCCGCGCCCGTCGATCGTCAGCGCAAATGTCCCCTGCGTCTCCTCGCACGCCCGCACACAGCGCGAGCAAACGATGCACTTCGCCGGATCGAACGTGAAATAGGGGTTGGACTCGTCTTTCTGCTGAACGAGATGGTTCTCGCCCGCATACCCATAGCGCACGTCGCGCAAGCCGACAGCGCCCGCCATATCCTGCAGTTCGCAATCGCCGTTCGCCGCACACGTCAGGCAGTCGAGCGGATGATCGGAGATGTAAAGCTCCATCACCCCGCGCCGCAGATCCTTCAAGAGCGGCGTCTGCGTCTTCACGCGCATCCCGCTCGCCACCGGCGTCGTGCACGAAGCCGGCGTGCCGTTCCGACCCTCGACCTCGACCAAGCAAAGCCGGCACGACCCGAACGCCTTCACACTGTCGGTGGCGCAGAGCTTCGGCACCCCGATGCCAGCCTCCCGCGCCGCCCGCATGATCGATGTGCCCGCAGGCACACAAACCTCGTGCCCGTCGATCGTCAGCCGAACAAGCTGCTCGGCGGTCGAAGCCGGCGTCCCAAGATCATCTTCGCGAACCAGTGACATGCGTGCATTTTACTCCGCCCCGGCCTTTTTGGGCGGTTAAAATCACCCCCCGGCAGAGGGAGGAAACCGCTAAAACCTAGCCTGAAACAGCCCGTAAGCGGGCCAAGGAGGTCGCCATGCCCGACAATCACGCCGCCTCCATCGCCGCGGCCATGAAATGCCTCGACGACTTTATGACGGCGTTCAACGCCCGCGACATCGCAGCGTTCGAAGCGACGTTCAACTTCCCGAGCGTGCGCCTCGCCTCGAACAAGCTCGCGATCATCGAGCGCGGCTATCACACGCCGGAAATGCTGGCGACCGGCGCGCTGAAAGACTGGCACCACTCGGCCTGGGAGCGCCGCAACGTCATCCACGCCGGCGCCGACAAGGTGCACCTCGACACCCGCTTCACCCGCTACCGCGCCGACAGCACGAAGATCGGCTCGTTCGATTCTGTCTATGTCGTGACCTGCGAAAACGGCCACTGGGGCGTCAAAGCGCGCTCGAGCTTCGCGCCTTGAAATCTTCCGGGAAATGCCTGACCGCGCTCATCACGGGGTAGGGCGTGAACCCGCCGAGCGCACACAGCGAGCCGAGCTTCAGCGTCCGGCACAAATCCTCGAGCAGCGCGAGGTTCATCTCCCGCTTCTCGCCCGCCACGATCCGGTCGATCACCTCGACCCCGCGCGTTGAGCCGATCCGGCACGGCGTGCACTTGCCGCAAGATTCGATCGCGCAGAACTCCATCGCGAAGCGCGCTTGCGCCGCCATGTCGACCGTGTCGTCGAACACGACGATCCCGCCGTGTCCGATCAACCCGTCGCGCGCGGCGAATGCTTCATAGTCGTAAGGCGTGTCGAACAGCGCCCGTGGGAAGTATGCACCCAGCGGCCCGCCGCACTGTACCGCGCGCACGGGGCGGCCGGTCATCGTGCCGCCGCCGATCTCGTCCACAATCTGACCCAAGGTCATCCCAAACGGCGCTTCGAACAACCCGGCATGCTTCACGTTGCCCGCCAACTGGATCGGCATCGTGCCGCGCGAGCGCCCGAAGCCGATCGAAGCGTACATGTCCGCCCCATGTGCCATGATCCAGGGCGCCGTGCACAGCGTCAGCACGTTGTTCACGATCGTGGGCTTACCGAACAGACCTTCGTGAGCGGGCAGGGGAGGCTTAGCTCGCACCTGACCGCGCTTTCCCTCGAGACTTTCGAGCAGCGCCGTCTCTTCGCCGCACACATAGGCACCAGCGCCAATGCGCAACTCGATATCGAACGTGGTCCCGATCAGCTTCGCCGCCCGCGCAACGTCGAGCGCCTTCGCAAACGTCGCATTCGCCTGCGGGTACTCGGAGCGCGCGTAGACGTAACCCTTCGACGCCCCGATTGCGAACGCGGCAATCGCCATCCCTTCGATCAGCGAGAGCGGATCGCCCTCCATGATCATGCGGTCCGCGAACGTGCCACTATCGCCCTCATCGGCGTTGCAGACAACGTAGCGCCGGTCGGCCTTCGCATCCGCTGCGGTCTTCCACTTGATCCCCGCCGGAAACCCCGCCCCGCCGCGCCCGCGCAAGCCCGACTTCGTGATCGCCTCGATCGTCGCCGCCGCGCCGACCTCCCGCGCCCGTTTCAGCCCCTCAAACCCGCCGAGCTTGGCATAATCGTCCGCCGACAGCGGATCCACGATACCGCAGCGCACGAACGTGATCCGCGTCTGTCGCTTCATCCACGGATGCTGATCGACGACGCCGATGCAAAGCGGATGCGCTTCGCCTTCCAGCATCCCTGCATCGATCAGCGCCGGAACCTCGGACGCCTTCACCGGCCCATAGCCAACGCGCCCGCTTGCGGTCTCGACCTCGACCAAGGGCTCCAGCCAATGCATACCGCGCGAACCCGTCCGCACGATCTCAAGCGTGATTTTGCGTGTCTCCGCCGTCGCGCGCAGCACGCGCACAACGCCGTCCGCGCCCATCGCCAACGCTGCAGCATCGGAGGACACGAACACGCGCATCATAGCTTGCGCTCCGCCATTGCAATCAAATGCACCGGGTCGATGCGTCCATGCGGCTCCCCGTCGACAAGCGCCGCTGGCGCCACCGAACAAAGCCCCAAGCAGTAAACCGGCTCGATCGTCACGCGACCGTCGGCTGATGTCTCTTTCCAATCGATCGCGAAGTGCCGCAACACGGTTGCTGCAAGCTCCGCCCCGCCCACCGCTTGACACGCCTCTGCGCGGCAAATCTTTAGAATGCACCGGCCCGCCGGCGCTTCGCGAAAGTCGTGATAGAACGAAACGACCCCATACACTTCCGCCCGGGAGAGATTCAGTTCGTGCGCGATGACGGGGATCGCGTCTTTCGGAACGCACCCGAACGCCGCCTGCACCGCGTGCAAGATGGGAAGCAACGGCCCCTCAAGCCCCGCATGCGCGGCACAGATCGCCTTAACCCGGTCAGTGTCCAAATCACCCTCCGTCCGAGAGAATAGAAGGCCTGCACGCCTGTGGATACCGGCACCCACTGTCGCTGTCGGCAGATGCGCAGTTCATAGCGTGTTCATATGAAAAGCGCGATATCGGCCACCCCCTCAAGCACTGTGGAAGCCTAAGAGATGATGACGACGACTGCGCGCCTCTTGCGCGCGGCCATACTGGGACTGAGTGCGATCACCGTCGCATCGTTCGCGCCCGCCACCGGCGCTAAGGCCAATGTGCCGGCGACCCGGCTCATCGTCGACCTCACCGACTTCCGCGGCGGCTCCGTCTATGAGTGGCTGCAGGCGAAGGGCTTTCGGATCGAGCAAGATGCGAAGAACCCGCAGAAGATCGCAATGCAGGCCGACGATCGCGGTCTCAGCCTGCAAACGCTGCGCCCGGCACTTGGCCTGCTCACGAACACGCGGATGAACCCGAACGCCTACACGGCGGTCGAGATCGAGTGGGGCGTCGCCCAGCACCCCGCCGGCGCCAGCTACGAACGCCGCGTCAACAACGAAGCGATCATGGTGCACGTCTTCTTCGGCGCAACGAAGCGGGCGTCGGGTTCGATGTTCGCACCGAACCTACCAGCGTTCATTGGCCTCTTCCTCTGCGCCAGCGACCGCGTCGGCTTCCCCTATGTCGGCCGCCACTACCAAGAGGCCGGACGCTACATCTGCGTCGACCGCGCAGAGCCGCAGCGCACGCTCGTCACGCGCTTCGACTTGCGCCAAGGTTTCCGCACCGCCTTCGGAGCCGATCTGCGCGAGGCGATCACCGGATTCACGGTCGCTGTCGACACGTCGTCCTCCAAGAGCCCTTCGCAAGCCTTCATCAAGCGCATCGCGTTCCTGCCCTAAGCCTGGAACCTCACCGCCGCCTCCTCTAGACTGCGCGCCATGAAGCGCACCCTTTGGCTGCTGCTCGGCTATGCGGCCGTCGGATTGGCGATCGCGGGCGCCGCTTTGCCGCTGCTCCCGACGACGCCGTTCTTGCTTGTGGCTGCCTATGCCTTCGCGCGCTCGTCGCCGCGCCTGCATCGTTGGCTCATGGAGCACAAGCAGTTCGGTCCGCTCATCGACAACTGGAGCCGCTACGGCGCGATCAGCCTGAAGGCAAAGGCGACAGCCGTTTTCGTGATGATCGTGACCCTCACCGGCAGCTGGTACTGGGGTGTCAGCGAGACCATCCTGCTCGTCCAGGCAATTGTAATGGCCGGTGCCGCAACCTTCGTCCTGAGCCGCCCCAGCGGCCCAAGCCCGGACGCCTAGCCGGGTAGTGTCGCGCGTCTACTTCGCCTTCGGTTCGAACGTCGTCATCAGGCCCAGCGGCCGCTCGGACCGCGTTTCGACAAGAAACGTCCAGCCGTCGCCATTGTCGAACGTCACCGCGTCGGTGAGCGCTTTACGAGACCACTTAGGCCGGCAAGCCGCGACCGTGTTCGTAATCAAGTCCGCGAACTGTCGTGTGGTTGCCGGGTCGGCCTCGGCGAAAACGCAGCTGACCGCAAAACTGCCTTCCTTCGGCAACGCGCGCGCGGTGCACGCGTCCGCCCCGTAATACTGCATCGCCAAACGCGTGGGCGCCGACGTGTACTGCGCCTCGTTCGTCCGTTCCCGCCCGTTTCGTGCCAGGCCAAGCATCTCGTCCAACGGCCGGCACGGATCATAATGGGCTGAGGTCTCGACCATGGGTCCATATGCTGGATCGGGACGGCTAATCGTGAGGTCCAGCGTGCCGTCGGCAATCGTGAAAAGGGCATAGCGCGTCCCGACACGTGCGCGCCATACCGGAAGGCAAGCCTTCGCCGCCGTCACATGCTGGGTGAACGTCCGCGTTGCCCAAGCCTCGTCCTTTCCCTTAGCCGTGCAGTTGACGGTGTTGCCGCCCGCGGAAGAGGTCCACGCCTTGCATTTCGGCCCACCGAAATAGGCCCGCGAGATCGGTGCGATCGCATCCGTAAACGCCGGCGCGTTCGCTGCCTCGCGCCCGATCCGGGCCATGGTAAGCAACTCGTTGTACGAATCGCACGCAGTCTGTTGCGGCGCCTTGCGAATGACGGGCACGGCCGGCTTGGTGCCCGGGCCTGGCCGGTACTGCGGCGGGCTCTCGGCCAAGGCGGCGCCGGCCAAGGCGAAACACGAAAGCGCAAACCCGGCAACGCGACGGTGCATAGAAGTCTCCAGATATACATACTCAAACTTTAGCGCGGAAACAGCGCCCGCCAGCATACCCCAATTGGGGGATACCACACACGAGTCGCCGCAACACCACGCCCTACCGTGCCTGAAGCGGCACAAGTGGCACAGGGGTCGGCTGTGGGTTTGTGTGCGGCTTCGTATGTGCCGCATCGTCTTCGGCCCGTTCGAGAAGCGCGCGAATCCGCGCCGGAATGGTAGTCATGTCGACGGTTTCGCCGCGGGCCAGACGGCACACAAGATCCTCAAGGGAGAAATCGCGAAGCACGACGGTGATCGGCCGCAGGTCGCTCGCCTGCATGACGACCTTCTCCCGATACTGCTCCGGCTTGATCGCCTTCAACCGGGCGAGCAGCAGGCCGTCGGAGTACATGCGTTTGCTGCCGCAAACTTCGCCGCGATGGAAAACGGGGACGTCGGTGCCGTCGCGGCCGCGCCTGTCGGCCTCTTCTTCCAAAAGCTCACCGGCCATCGTCAACGCTTTCGCCCAGCGCGCCGCGAAGGCCGCGTCGCTCTTGCGCCAGCGGTAGACGCAGCGCCGGGCGTAGTCCGCCGCGAGGCAGGCGGCACGGACGGCATGGCCGTTTTCGAGTGCGGTGAAGAATTTATCGTCGGCCTCGGCCGAGCGCGTGCTGGGGGCGGGCATGGGTACACTCTGGGGTTTTCAATCTGCAGGGACGGCCGGCGCGGGCAAGCGATCGGCCGTCCACATACAGTGCGCCCAAATAATCAATAAGTGCGCCGAATATAGCCGAAAGCGCCGAACGAAAGAAGAACGCAGATTGACGCACGCCGAATGTCGCAGCCCGTCAATGCGCGACCGATGCCATCCAGGCAGCCAGAAAGTCTCAGAATATGAGATCCGCGTTCGTAATGTTCGTCTCGAACGACCAAAGTGAGAGTGCACCCCGGTCACTCGTAATCATCTGGCCATCAGAGCATCATTGGCCCTTTCCAGTCGTTCGCCCGAATGCAGGGTCGCCCGAACGGAAGCCTGCGTGCAAACGACCAGTCGATCTTCAACCCGCGCAGCCGGGCGAGTTGACGCCAGTCAACATAACGCACGGGTTCGCTGCCATCGGCGCGACAGCGATGACTCAATCCTGGTGTGATCGCGATCCTACCATGCTCGTGGGTCAGTCTAGGTTGGCCAATGCCATCCGAGCAGATTTGTAACCGCAAAAAACGGTATCAATCCGAGACTTCCCAGGGCGACTAGGGTGAAGTGGCTGCGCGCTAGCGACCCGAACCATCCTTCGCCCCACAATTGGCTGCGCCAAGCGCGCACGGCACCCCATACCAAGAAGAGTGCGCCCATCGATACGGCGTTCGCCGCCACGATCAGGATTGTAAACCGCCAAGGGTGACTGAACGAGCGACCGATACCAAAGAAGAAATCCCCCTCGGGGGGATGACCGGTGGTCACGCTCAGCAGCCCGACCACGAGGACCGCGACCATTGCAGCGGGCGCCCACTTCATGCGTGCAAGCCCTGATCGCCCTGCCGGACCGTTGGGATAGATGGCGCATAGCAACCCGCTCAGCAGCAGCGGCAACCCTAGTAGTAACGGTAAAATCGTCTGCCCAGGATGGAAACCGGTGGTGCGAAGAGAGACGTCCAGCCCAGGGAACCGATGCAGGACTTGTGCGCGGTCCTGCCCACGGAAGCTGAAGGCCACCCGACGCACGCCCGCTAAATCATCGCGGCGCTGGAATGTATCGTTACCA
Organism: uncultured Alphaproteobacteria bacterium; assembly: GCA_902826695.1. Classification (GTDB taxonomy): domain Bacteria; phylum Pseudomonadota; class Alphaproteobacteria; order Micropepsales; family Micropepsaceae; genus SZUA-430. The sequence goes on from CADEFU010000007.1 coordinate 132,138, forward strand.
ATCGGAAGGTACGGCCCCTTCTCGTTGATCATGATTCCACCCGGCACAGCTGTGACCGTATCCGGGAAATTCGTCGCCAAGCCGAGAGCCGCTTCCCACGTGGAGTGAGACCGACGTTGGCCCCAGTAGGTGCCTTGGTAGCGCAAGAGATCGCCAACTTGTTGGACCGTCGGCCGTGCGGGCCCGAAGCATTCGACAAGTGCGGCGACCACGGCCTCTTGCGCGCCCAGCCAGCTCTTCACCGGCCGATCCGTTGACGGCTTCATCCGATCGCTACCCAAGAGCCCTTCGAGAAGACCAGGCGTCGGCGGACCGCCTGCTGTAGCGAGAAAGAGGCCCGCGTTGTGTTCAGGGAACAGCGCCATGAAGCTATCGAATCCGGGGCCGTTGCCGGCATGGTAGATTATGATCTGGCCGTTATATTCGAGCCGGCCAAACAGCATTGCCAGTCCGGTCATGCTGGTGTGGTTGCGCGCTAGCTCGGTATGTAACCGCGCCCGCAGCGAAGGGCCTAGTATGTCCCTTCCTTCGAGGTCGCCGAGTTGCGCCATCATGAAGCGCCCGAAGTCATTGGGGGTAGCCAGCGCCACACCCGCGGGGGCGAAAAACGGAAAGGTCACGACTCGGGGTTTCAACGCCGGTTCGCCGCTTGGATAAAAGGCATAGGCGCGCGCCATCTCTTCGGGGGCGAGGGGGCTATAGGGAATTTCCGAATTGCGCATGCCCATCGGTGCGAAGACGTGCCGAGCGATGTAATCGCGATAGCTCTGCCCTGAAACGTCCTCAATAATCGCGCCGAGCATCGCGACGCCAAAACTCGAGTACACGCTGTGCTCGCCCGCGTTGGCGACCACGCGTGGCATGAACTGCCGGATGAACGCCCCGCTCTGCGGAGTTCTAACCGGTTGCTCGTTGATGATCCCGTAAAACCAGTCCTCAAAGCCGCCGCGGTGAGTCAGCAGATCGCGAATGGTGATTGGCCGATTGGGCGCATGGGGCAACTTGAAACGCTTCAAATAACGGTTGGCGGGATCGTCGATGGAAGCAATCTGCCGATTTTCCAGCAATTGCCCTATCGCGGTGGCCGTCAGCACCTTTCCAATCGACCCTAAGTGGAATTGCGAGCGCGCAACGTCCATCGGGCGGTTCTTGTCGATATCGTCCCAGCCATATCCGTGCGAAAACACCACGTGTCCACCCTGGACCAGCACCGCCGCCGCCCCGGAGAACCGTCGTTCTTCCAATGCCTTGGCAAAATAAGTGTCTGCCCATCGCTCAAGCTGTGGCAGTTCGCATGCGGCTCCCGTTCGCATACCGGAAATCGGTGAATTAGAAGTTGGCTGCGACACAGCCTGCGCGGAGCCGTACAGGAAAAGCAGGGTGATCGCGACGCTTGAAAATATGAACCCAACGACGCGAGTCATGGCAACCCCAGTTGAAGCCGATGTCCGTGTTAGCCGCGATCACATGATCGAATTCTGGTCTCGGCCACTGCCTACAAACCGCACTGTTCGCCACGCGTAAGTTGGTGCCAGAGCAACCCGCCCATCGTGGCATAGGTACTCATGGTATGAGTACCGCGCTGCTCCAACACGTCAAGGGCGCCGCGATCATAGTAGCGCCCATTCATGAGCACGCCGCGCGGACGGCGTAGGGTCGCCAGGTCCTCAAGCGGATTGCCGGCAACCAAGATCAGTTCGGCGCGCGCGTTCGGCGCAACGACGCCGATTTCGTTGCTGCGATGCAGGGCCGCAGCCGCGGCGAACGTCCCGCTATGGAGAATGGCGTAGGGGTCGACGCCTGCGGCGGCGGCCAGCGCAATCTCATCGTGCAAGGAGCGCCCAGCCACCGTGAATGCAGGGCCGGTGTCGGAACCGAGCAGAACATTGTCGCCGCGCTCGTAGAGATGGCGCGTCAGTTCCGTCATCAGGCGCATCTTGCGTGCAATGTGTTCGGGTTTGCCATTGGCGATGATGTCAGCCGCCGCACGGTCACCGAAGAAGCGAACCACGGGATTGATGCGCGCCATATCGACCGAGGCTAGGAATGCCCTTGGATCGGCGTTGGCAAGCTGCAAATTGTGATACGCCACCAAGGTCGGCACGAGTGCCGTCTTAGAAGCGGCGAGTTGATCGGCGATAGCGGCGATGCGCGCGTCGGCGTCGTTCCCCGTCAGAAGCGTGCTGTAAATCTCCTCTGCATGCTCAATCGAACTCATGTTTGCGCCGAGTACGGCGCTGAACGGAATGGCCCGAGGCAGATGGCCCGCGACATCAAGACCAACCTGCCGCGCCTCTTTGATGACCGCCGAGAAAACGTCTGGCGACAGGCCGTCGTAAACTTTGATGAAGTCGTACCCGCAGGCGCGATAGCGGCGCACCATCGACCTCGCTTCGGCCACGTCGCGGGGAAAGACATGGAATGGGGCGAATTCGCCGCCGTTGAGTGTGGGCGATGCGGTCACGAGGCGTGGCCCCGGCAGCTCGCCGCTTGCCGTCTCGGCACGCCACTGCAAGTGCATGGGCATGCCCATCATATTGCGCACCGTGGTCACGCCGCTTGCGAGGTAGTTCACCAGGTCTGTGCGATCGAAGATGTGCGTGTGCATATCGATCAATCCCGGCATCAGGGTCAGTCCCGCGCCGTCAATGACCTTGTAGCGCTCCGCCCCTGCCGGCGGCGCCGCGGATATGGACGCGATGCGTCCTCCTTCAATAGCGACGAACTGACCTTTCCGGATGGCGCGGTCGGTCATCGTCAGCACGTCAACATTGGCAATGAGCGCATCGTTCACCGAGACGCCGTGCGTTCCAGGGTCGAAGCGTACGAACCACGCATAGGGAATGCTCGCGCCGAGCGCGACCACGGCCAACACAATCAGGCCAAATGCCAGCGCGCCCAGGCGTAGGGCCCATCGGGCAGCCAACTTGAACATCGATCCTCCGCCAAATCTCAGCGGAGCTAACGCGTTCCGGTGTTCAAAATCGCCCTGGATCGCGAAACTGGACATTCCGGATCATGATTGCGAACGTCTGCGACCGGCAAAAACGGACGGCGCGACCCCGGTCTCGCGCTTAAAGAACTCATTGAAGGCGGTTTTGGAGTTGAACCCGGATTCCAGCGCGATCTCCATCAGGGTGCGCCGCTCGCCGGCTTGCTCCAGCAGATCGCGCGCATGTCGAGCGCGATAGCGGTTGATGTAGGATGAGAAGTTCTCCCCAAAGCAGGCGTTGATCGCTTGCGAGGCCTCGCGCGCGGTCAGCCCGGAAGCGGCGGCCAGATCAGCCAACTTCAGCCCTGGCGACAGATAGAGCTTGTCCGCGCTTATTGCCGCCTCAATGGAGGCGAACCACGTTTCCAGCTCGGCGCGCGGGACGCTCTGGCCGGGCTTGGCGGCGGCGCGCTCTTCGCTCGCAAGGGGTCCACCGCGGCGCGCGTGCCCCACCGCGCCTGCCGCGAGCAGGGAGGTCAGCAAGACGAGTCCCGCCAGAGTAATCGAGAAGACGTTGCTGTCCGAAACGCGCCAGAGAGAGCGAACCAGATCGAAACCAACCAAAAGAACGAAACCGGCGACCGCCCAGGTGAGCCAGTCCATGCGCGTGAGATCGGGGGTCGCGCGAATCTGCAACGCTGAGGCGCGAAACCGCATCAGCGTGACGGCGGCAGCGACCAAGCTGGCAACGGTGACGACGCTGGCGAAGAGCGCGCGCGTCATGCTTCCCGCAGGCAGCAGCAGCATGATGGCAAACGGGATGGCTATCCACGCATCCGCCCAACGGAGCGGCTGCTCGGCCATCGCCGCTTCGCGCACAAAGAGATAAAAGAGCGGCCCATAAAGAATGCCGATCGCGCCGGTAAAATGTGCGATATCCGCGCCCCCGCTCTCGACGAGATTCGCGCCCATATGGACGGCGAGCACGGCGAAAAAGAGCGGCAATGCCCGCAACCGTGTGCGCCAAACCAACAATCCGGCCAACGCGGCGCTGTGATAGCCAAGCACGATAATAAGGATGGTGACGGTGTTGGGCATAAAGCAAGGTGATCGCGACGGTTGAAAATATTAACCTAATGGCGAAAGTCATGGCAATCCCAGCTAGCGGCGATTACATGATCCAATTCTATGGCGACGCGGTATCACGCGCCGACAGCGCCTCACGTTGAAGAATCTCGCCGTTCAACACGACAAGCGCAATTGACCTATACGCTTCGGGGGTCTCCAAGGGGTTGCGATCCATGAGCAAAAAGTCGGCGCGCTTGCCCGTTTCGATCGTTCCAATCTCGCGATCCAGGCGGAACATCCGTGCGTTTCGGATCGTCGCCGCCTCGAAGATAGAGCGTAGCGAAACACCTCCATTGGCCCAGCCCTGCATTTCCCAATAACCGTTGAGGCCAGGCGGATTGCCCCATCCGAAACCACCGACCGCCGTGTCCGTGCCGAAGATCAGGTTGGCACCTCCTGCGTCCATTCTCCCGATCAGTCTTTCGTAGCGCTGGTTAAACGCTACAACGAGATGCTTGATTTGGTCTGCACTGGCGCCCGGTTTCAACATCGGACCAAACATGTTCAGAAACATTCCGCGTTGCACTTGCGCTTCCGTGCTCAAATAGCGGAGGAACGCGACAGGAAGCACGTCGCCGAGCGCCGGATCGCTAAGTGACATGGCATCAAACATCGACGCAGTGTTGCGCAACGTGCGCATCGTCGGTTGCACACCGATGCGCAACGTCGCCTCGCGGCCGACGAGGTCGGCGATGTCGCGCGGCGTGCGCGGATCGTCGTAGGCGACGCCAGGCCATTCCCAAAGCCCGTGGGCAAAGACGTCCACACCCGCTGCAATGCCGATACGATGACCCTTCGGCGTAGTTGCGTGCAATACGACCGGCATGCCTCGCGCGTGCGCCGCAGCTACAACGTCGCGGATGATTGCTTCGCTTGGTAGCGCGTGGTTCGGCGGCCCCGTAGGTGACCACAACGCCTCCTCGTAATATATCTTCACGCAACTGCCGCCCGCCGCGGCGATGGCGGCGACCGTCGCCGACGGCGTGTGTTGTGCCGCGACCGCGCCCTTCGGCAGCGGCGCATCACCATAGTGGTCGTGCAAATAATTGGGATACTGCGTGTCCAGCTCGCCTGGCGGAATCTCGCTCGCCATGAAGTCATTGTGCAGAATCAGCCCCTGCCCGCAATGGCGCAGCCGCGGATGTTGTGGCGCGGACATGAACGCCTTGTTGGTTTCCGCGTCTGCGTTCAATTCAATGACAGTGGTGTAGCCATAGTAAAGAAAGCTGCGCGGCAACTGTTTCATGTACGCCGCATAGAGAGCGTCGAAATCCTTCGTGTATCGGCGCTTCAGCCCGGTAGCGTGGTAGAGGTGCACATGCGAGTCAATGAGGCCAGGTGTTAGGAATTTTCCATGCGCTTGAATCTCTGTCGCCGCCTTCCCCTCGACCGGATCCGTCGTCACCGCAACAATACGCCCGTCCTTTACAATTACCGTCGCATTGGCCAGCGGCATCGTTCGCTCCGCCGACACAATGGTCGCACCCCTGACGACCAGATCCGTGCCCGTAATACTGATCGGTTTTGCAGCCGCGACCGTGCACACGCACAACCCCAACATGTTCACCACGAGCAATGCCCAATGCTTCATACCCATAAAACGACGCCTCTCGGTTTTGTTGCGCCGCGACAATCGCCGGGTTCCTGTCGTGGCGTCGTCCAAATAGAGGTTCGAAAAGTACAAAATCAGGATTGAGGACGTGCAATTTGGCTGGAATCCAAGGGCTTATTCGTACCCTTCGCGTAGGCTGACTGCCGATAGGCTGATGGCGTTTCGCCGGTACGGCGCAGGAACTCCCGATTGAAGTTCGACTTGGAGGCGTAACCGACCATGTGCGCGATCTCGAGTACCGACTTCGAAGCATGGTCCGCTGACCGCAAGAAGCCTTTCGCCGCCTCGATCCGCCGCTCGTTCAAAAGCTCTGAAAACGAACGGTCGAGCTCCATATTGACAGCCTCTGTCACATGGCGGGCAGGAAGCGTCATTCGCCGGGCCAATCGCGCTACAGTCATACCCTCGTCATGGAGTATTGTCGTATCGTCGAGCATCGCCTGTACACGCCGCGCCACATGGGCGCGTTCGTCCGGGTCCAGCGTACTGCGCGCATAGCGTGGCACTGCCACACCGGAATCCAATCCTGCCAGGAATGCAGGTTCCGCCAGCGCGCCCAAGAGGATGTACCCGACGAAAAAGCTCAACACAAGCAACCCAGCCGCAAGAACCTGAGAGTCCTCAATTGCCCCACCCTTTGCCAGCTCAACGGCAATGTTGCTGTCGATGAGCCCCATGGCAAAATAAAGGCCTGTTAGCGCGATGAGCCAGATATACGCCACCTTCCGAAACGGCTTCAGCCCGGCGAACTGCGCTTCACCGTGTGGAACAAACCATGCCGTCGCCAAGGCATAAACGAATGCCGTTCCAGGAACGACAAAGTCGAGCCCGTCAGTGCGTCTCGTGGCAACGGCAATCATACCAATACATGCGGGCAACGCATGTATCAGATCGAAATGCCGAAATCGGAACAGCTTCTCGCGCAGTGACGCAATCATCAAGTACCCGTTCGGAACAATGATCAACGCGAGTAACGCCCGGATATAGACCAAGGTGGCAATTTCAGTGGGCACATAAAATGCAAGCAGCGCCAGTTGCAGCCCAAACAAGAAGAAAAATGTGGCCAATAGAATGCAACGGACCGACGCGTTGCCTCGCCAGAAAAAATGAGCGGCAATCAACAGACAAACAAACGCAACTGCCGCCGATAAGGACTGACTGACTGCCGACATCTCTGATCCTCATGCACCAGTTGCAAATCGTACTATACCAGCACGGGCGTGAGTTCAGCGCAGGTCCTTCATCATTCGCATATAAAATGTGACGCCTTGGCTCACATTCTCGAGTGCGGAAGGCTCATGATCGGGGAGAGAGGGACGCCGCGAGTTTCCACACAGCCTCGGCCCAGTCCGGTCGTTATTTTAGATCCTTTGGGCATTGGGCCCTGTCCGTACCGGCTTCGCCAGGTCATGCCGTACCTTCGCATTCGGCAGCGCGCGGGGCACGCCGCCGCGACTTAGCGCCTTTACTCACTGCGGCTGGGACACCACAGCGCCTTCCTTCGCGCCAATCCACTCCAACACCACATCGCGGCCGCTTGCGTAGTCCGCGAATGTTGGTGCAAGCGGGACGTTCGGCGACAGCGAGCCCGCCGGCACTTCGTGGAGCAAATTCAGATCGAAGCAGTATTCGTGCCTGCCCGCACAGCCTCTCTCCCAGTCGTGATAGCCCGTCGCATAGTTGATCGCGTAGCCGGAGTTGGGCAGTGCGAACGGCAATCCGGTTTCGGCCCAGAATTGTTCCCGATCGCCAAGCCGTTCGCCCACGATGACGGACTTCTTCCCGCCGTGATGCTTCAACAAGGCCGTTGTTACTACGGAGGCCGAGAAGGTTTGCGGTCCGGTAATTATGTAGAGATGGCCTTCAGACCTTATCGCCGTCGGCGCGGCCTTGGCGAAATCAACGACCTTCGTGTAGTCGCCGCCCGGGCTCTGGCGCAAATCGACGATCATGAAATCGAACGGCTTCGACGTACCGGCCCTGACGACCGCCTCGAAGTTGGCGAGGATCGGCGTTTCGGCCTTCTCAAGCAAGAGACGGGGTCGCAAGTAGATGCCGCCGCCTATGCGCGTCCAGAAGAAATTCTCATTCGGCTCACGCAGATAAAGCGGCGCTTGAGGGCCGGCTAGGGAAAGCGAGCGCCTCCATCCATTGCCCTCGTCGGGCATCGCTGTCGCCAAGAGCGTCATCCATGGCCATCGCGTGGGGACGGCTGCGTCGGCTTTGACACCGCCCAGTCTCACCTCGCGATTGGCGCCCGATGCGTCGGTGATGCTGAGCGACAAGCTATCCGGCGACGACGAGAGGCCGGCGGCGTGCATGATTTCGGGCGACTCCAAGAACAGGGAGGAATAGAGGCGCCTCCAATTTTCGGCGCCGCCGAAATAGTAGCCAAGTCGCTGCACGACCGCGTCTATCGGCATACCCTGAACCGCGGTGACTTTCGCACCAACCAGATCGGCGAGATCGTCACGCGCGCGCACGATGAATAGCCCGTCGGCGAACCAGAACACCTTCACACCGACGCGGTTGAATCGGCGATAGAGAGCGCCTGTGCCGACATTCGTATGACCATTGTCGGAGATCGCCGCTGCCCGCGCCGCGCCCAGGTAGAGTTCGGCGTCGCTGAGCTTCCCCGCGCGCGCGAAGAGGGCATCGATATGAAGGTGAAAGTCCCGCAGCTCTTGGCCGGTATAACTCCGGTCGTAGTCCACCAACCGTCGCAGGAAGTTTATGTCTTGTTGTTGCGCCTCTGTCTTGTTCGCCGGCTCGCCGTAAAACGGGGGCAGAATGAGTGGACTGAAGCGCGCGATCTGCATCACCATCTGCCAGTTCGCCGCAATGAGGCCGCCGGTAGCGAGAAGCAGGACCAAGAACGTCCAACCCAGAATCCTCAAGACTCGCATGACTTGCAGTACGACGGTTCACCCCCCCGTCGCGCGCCCCAATTATTTTGTCACCCAACATGATTGTTGCACGTTTGAATTCGCCGTCACAGGCGTTTCGACACAACAGCACTGCGGAATCCGACGGCATCGGGTGTCAACGCAGGCGCCGACAATAACAACTTCGTGACGTGAACCGACAAATGGTCACGTTCGCGCGATCCGCAGGTCTGAGTCGATGCCGCCCGTTGTCAACGAAGACCTTGCCGACTATGCGAAGGACGGCAGGGAACAGTAGCTGAAAGGATAGCCAGCGTGACATCCACTCAAGGGGCTGGAGTCCGTTATCTCGCGCTCGCTCTCACCATGTTTGTTTGTGCAGTTGCTGCCTTATTGCGGCCGGCATTTGCGCCGCCGCAGGAACCTCAAGAACGTGCCAATTCCGCTGCAGCGATCATTACAACGCTAGATCAACGGCTCGGCAATGCCCTTCCTTGGATTGGCGTCCCCGGAGCGTCCGTTGCGGTGGTTCGCGACGGACAAATGATCGGTTGGCAGACGGGCGTTACAAGCGCGTGGATTGGCCCGCGAGTTCGATCCGATACGCAATTTGAAGCCGCGTCTCTATCGAAACCCCTTACAGCGTATGCGGTATTGCGGCTCGCCCAACTGGGTCGACTCGATCTAGATGCAGCGATCGTCCGTGCCGGCCACACATTCACGCTTCGCCAGGTTCTGAGTCATAGCGCCGGATTCGACAACAACTTGACGGCCGCGCCTGAACCTCGTGCTCCTCCCGGCCAGTTCGCGTATGCCGGCGCTGGCTATCTCTTTCTCGGAGAGGTCATTGCGCAAACAACCGGACAGAGTTTCGAACAGCATATGAACTCTGTGGTGTTGCCCGAACTCCAGATGACGCACAGCCAATTCGGCGCGCGAAACGATGCGCCACTTGCGCTTCCAAGCATCGATGCGGGATTGCCATTCGCCATCTTGGTGCTCATCGCTACGTCCGTCGGCGCGCCGATACTCTTTCTGCACGCGATAGCGGCGCGGACTTGGCGCTGGCCCCCAAGTTTTCAATTTAGACTGTCACGCCACATCATTGCCGCTCTCGCCATTGCGTCGGGTGCAGCTGGGTTGCGCTGGCTTGTCGGCGCTCAGAACTGGCCATCGCTCATGCTTGCTGGTTGCGCGATGTTGGCTCTCGGCGCAAGCGCCTGGCTGCTCGCCGCGCGACCGAGCCTTGCCGCTCGCGTGGGTTCGGTCCTTTGCGCCGCCGCCTTTATCGGTTTGTTGATCGTACGCCCACCCGTGCCGATAGCGGAACGAAAGCCTATCTTTCTGCCCGCTGCAGGCCTGCGCACAACCGCCTCTGACTACGCCCGGTTCTTAACCCGCATTCTGAAAAAGGCCGATGCCGATGCCCAGCTGAGCGCAATGCTCACTCCGCAAGTGCGCGCGAATGCCGATCACGACTGGGGCCTTGGCATCGGCTTGCAACGCGGTGAGACCAAGAATGTCTGGCACTGGGGTGTCAACTTCCCGGGGTACCAAGCGCTCGCCATTGCCAATCGCCAGACCGGCGACGTCGCTGTGGTTTTGCTAAACGGCGGCCATGTGAGCTTCGCTCCCACCGGCATTCGCTTCTCAGGACTGGAAGCGGCGCGATCGGCGATCGCTGCCATCGAAGGCGGGCGTCACAGCGCATATTGGCAGGGCGTCCAATAGCGCTACCGGCGAACGCTCACATTCGCGCGATCAGGAGGCGTGCTCGCTTGTTGCGATGCCGATGCCCATGCTAGTCGCGATCGCATGATCAAGTTTATGCAAGCTCTCACCTTGTTCCTGTCGGTGGCGGTCGCTCAGGCCGAGGCGCCCCAGCCGCATGGAAACGCCGCCGTTATTGCGCAAGCCAAGGCCTATCTCGACGCTTACGCAAGACTGGATACCGCCGCACTGGAGCGCCTTTACGCCGAGGACGCCGTCTTCAACGATCCGACCTCCGCCAATGTTCCGGGCATCGGCGGCCCGTTCGTGTGGAGAGGGCGCACGGAGATTCTTGCGCATCTTCGCGAGTGGGCAAAGACGACCAAATCTCTCAACTACGAGGTGGCACGCCTGTACGAAGCCTCGAACCATGTCGTGTTCGTGGGCGCCGTCAAACCACTCGTCATGACGGCCAAGGGTGACGTGCAGTACCGGTACCCGATCGTCACGATCATCACGATCACGAACGGACGGGTGAGCGAGCACCGCGACTACACGAACTATGCCGCCGGCCATTTCGTACCGCCCTCAAGCCCATGAGCCCGCACTACATGTTGAAAGCGGTTCTTGCCTGCCTCATCGTCGTTTGCGCCTCCATTGCCGCTCGCGCAAGCGAGCCGTCGTCCGCGGAGCGACTCGCGCGCGACTACCTCGCGGCCTACTCCGCCGTGGACACGACCGCCATGGCGCGCTTTCTGTCATCCGACGCGGTGTTCGCCGATCAGACGGCACAGCCCGCGGACGGCGGCCCCATCGTGCTCAACGGACGCGATGCGTTCTTGAAGCAGTTCAAGACTTACGGTCTGTCGCGCCTCGAATACGAGCTCGCCAATGTGTTTGAATCGAACGGACGCGTCGTCTTCATCGGCCACGTCAACGCCTACTACCCGCGCAGAGCCGGCGGCACGTTACGCTTCCGCTCGCGCATCGTCACCGTGATCACGGTCGAGGTCGGCAAAGTCACGCGCCACGAAGATTTCGCAGACTATACGAACGCCGAAAAGACGGTGCTGAAATGAACACAAGGATGCGCGCGCTCTCTGCCGTCACCGCACTCTCATTCGCGGTGGCGATCGCCGCCGTCTCGGCGCGTGCCGAGGACGTTCCACGGGCCACCGAAGACGACGTCACGATCGCCACGCAGATTCTCGCGCGATGGACGGCCGCTTATCAGGCTGAGGACTACGACACGCAGTGGAGCCTCACCGACCCGCGCCAACGCAGATGGTGGGACAAGAAGCGCTGGCGCAAGGCCATGACAAAGGCTCGCCGCAAAGACGGCGCGCTCACCGGCTACACGATCAAGGCCGCCGCGCCGATCGATGCCGCCAAGCTCCCGTGCACCGAGATGGGTCATTGCTACCGCCGTGGCGTGCAGTACGTCCTTTTCGTTGTCGAAAGCACATACGAAAAGGCGGCTCCCGGCCAACCGGAGTATGTCGCGATGGCGAAATCTGACGAGGGCTGGCGTTTCGGCGGCGGAACATTCCCGAATCGCCCTTTAGGCGAAACGGCCATCATACTCACCGAGGCTGACGAGAGGCGCTACAAGCCCGACATGTCGGGGATTCGCTAGGCACACTCTGTGCAAGCATTCGTTCGGAGCCGACGGCAGTCTCGACGCCGATGTGTCGTTAGTGACCGCAACGACCGTCTCCTCGATCGGTCGCTCCATACCTTTGCGGCGAGACTTCAACCGATGTGCAGGACACGTCAATCGGCGTCGGGTCAGCTTTCCGCAAGATGACCTTGCATATGGCAGTTATCGGCGAAACCGCGCCTTAGCGGGCGCAGCATGACCAACGGCTGCATTTGAACGATTAAGCCTGTCCGGAAAAATTACCAGCGGGCAGGGCGGTGGCCCTTTTGAGCCTAGCGCATCGCGCGTAGTGTTTAACGATGACATCGCTGAAAACCAAGGTGAGTACTCCGCTCTGGCGTGAATGCGTGGCCTTCTATGGCAGCGTTTTCGGCATGATCGTGGCAGAGCAGTGGGAAGAGCACGATGATGAAGGTGCGATTCTCGCTTTTGCCAATGGACAGGGCGAGGCCTATCTTGAGCTGTATCAGTCCGATCGTGCTTTCGATGTTTCAGGCATCAGCCTTCAGTTTCGGGTCCCGGATATTCAGAGCTTCTTGCGAAGCTTACCGATTGGGCTGGAGTACGAGGGGCCTAGTCTCCGACCCTGGGGATCGACGTATGTTTATTTGCGCGATCCGGCGGGCGTGCTTGTGATCGTGTATGAGGGCGGTCTCTAGCGTCGAAGGTTGCTAACGGCGACTTTGCGGCGAATTCCAGCCGCACCGCAGCAAGAGTGCGAATGTCGTCACTGGGAAAATCCTGTCATTCGCAAGGCTGTGGCAATTCTGGGGACTGCTCAGACGCCGACACACGGATTGGCTGTTCGCTATTGGGCCTCAGGGGGCACCGGGTGCGATTTGAGGCTGACTACTGTTCGGTAGCAGAGGCGACCATTCTGACCCATTTGGTCTTCTGAAGGTCAGGAAATGCCTTGTGCGTTCTCGATGGTATCAAACCTCGTAGCTCACGATAACGCCCGGAACCATTATTGGGGGATGGTCACAGCCCTGAAACGACTTCCGCACGCGGCGGAAAAGTTGCACCGATAGTTCCGATGATGACCCTTGAAGGCTTCGTGAATCTCACGCACACAACGACGCTCGTTACAAATTCGCGGAGCGCTCAAAACATGTCCGTTGAGTTACTGATCCTGCTGGGTGTGTGTGGATATGGGGCCATCCAGGCCTTGGCCACCGGGCCAATAGAGCCGATGCGACAAATCCATCGAAATTTTTCCGAGACGTTCTATTTGTTCGCAATCTGTATTTTGCTCCTGCACGCGCTCAACGCATTCGGCAATTGGTCCCTGAAGGGCGCGGTCGTGTATGCCGCAGGCCGCGCGCTCTACCTGGTTTTTTCCATCCAGCAATTACGGCCAGCGCGCAGATGGGCGTGGGCTGTTTCGATCGCGGGAGTTGTCGGCTGCATGGGAGAATTGGCTCGGTTTCTGCTCACCGAGGGCGGCAGTATGCGGATCATTGAGAACTTTCTTTCGGCTGCTTAGCGGCGAATTCCTGCCCGATCGCAGCGTGCAACCAACTGGCCGAATTCGCACGACTCAGCGGGATTTGCCTCGTCCGGCCTTTGCCGGGAAATGAAAGGGGCCGCCCAATGGACGGCCCCTTAACAGGCGTCAAATGAAACGCGTTAGAATCCTGCAGCTTCGCTAACCAGGCTGTTTTGAACCAGACGCGCAGTCGGATGAGACATGGCCGACGCCACAAGGGTTAGCCACTCGCCGTCTTTTTCCATGTTGGCGCCAAACTTGCCGGGACGGTCGCCCCTACGATGCCGTTGCGCTGCTGATGGCCGCAATGCACGCACACGTTCCGGTCGTGCCCGCAGGCTGACGAATTGGCATGGGCAGCGTCAATAAACCACCACACTCCGGATCGACTTGCCCGCGTGCATCAGTTCGAACGCCTCGTTGATGCGGCTGAGCGGCAGCGTGTGCGTGATCATCGGGTCGATTTGGATCTTCCCCTCCATGTACCAGTCGACGATCTTCGGCACGTCCGTCCGCCCGCGCGCGCCGCCGAACGCGGTGCCCCGCCAGTTGCGCCCCGTCACCAGCTGAAACGGCCGCGTCGAAATCTCCTGGCCCGAGGGCGCCACGCCGATGATGATGCTCTCGCCCCAGCCGCGGTGGCAGCATTCCAGCGCCTGACGCATCACCTGGACGTTGCCGGTGCAGTCGAACGAATAGTCCGCGCCACCCTTCGTCAGGTTCACGAGATAGGGCACGAGATCGCCCTCGACCTCCTTCGGGTTGACGAAATGCGTCATCCCGAACCGCTCGCCCCAGGCCTTCTTCTCGTTGTTGATGTCGACACCCACGATAATGTCGGCGCCCACCATACGCAGGCCCTGGATCACGTTGAGCCCGATCCCGCCCAAGCCGAACACGACGCAGTTCGACCCCGGCTCCACCTTCGCCGTGTTGACGACCGCGCCGATGCCCGTCGTCACGCCGCAGCCGATGTAGCAAACCTTGTCGAACGGCGCGTCGGGCCTGATCTTGGCGACCGCGATCTCCGGCAGCACGGTGTAGTTCGCAAACGTCGACGTGCCCATGTAGTGGAACACCGGCTTACCGCCGAGCGTGAAGCGGGAGGAGCCGTCCGGCATCACGCCCTTGCCCTGCGTCGCGCGGATCTTCACGCAGAGATTGGTCTTAGGGTTGAGGCAGTATTCGCACTCCCGGCATTCGGGCGTGTAGAGCGGAATGACGTGGTCGCCCTTTTTGACCGAGGTGACCCCCGGCCCGACATCCACGACAACGCCCGCACCTTCGTGGCCCAGGATCGACGGAAACAGCCCTTCGGAATCGAGCCCCGACAGCGTGTAGTCGTCCGTGTGGCAGATGCCGGTCGCCTTGATCTCGACCAAAACCTCGCCGGCCCGCGGCCCGTCGAGCCTGACGGTCGTTACCTCCAGAGGCTTTTTCGCTTCAACCGCAACCGCTGCCCGCACGTCCATGAAAGCCTCCAACATTGGTTGGCGGCTTCATGCCAGACTTGAGCGCCCGATAGAAGAGGCGCGGGAACCGGCATGGCTCCCGCGCCGCAATGAGAGGCCTACGTCCCGAACGTAAAGTCGGTGACGTCGATGTTGTTCGCCGCCACGCCGAGCAACGTGATCGTGTTCCCGCCGATGGTGATCAGCGTGTCGGCGCCCTGTTGGACGATCGAGACATTGGCCGCGAAATTCGCCGCCGTGATGCCAAGCGCCGGGTTCAGGCGCAGGAAGTCCTGGCCAGGCCCGCCGCCGCCACCGCCCGGGTTGAAGTCGAAGCCCGTGATCGTGTCGTTGCCGAAGTTGGTGGAGAACAGGAACGTGTCCGTTCCCGCGCCGCCGTCCATCTGGTCGTTGCCGGTCCCGCCCGTGATCCGGTCCGCACCGCCGCCGCCGAAGATAATGTCCGCGCCGGTACCGGTGCTGATGACGTCGGCACCACCGCCGCCGGTCACCGTGTTCGCACCGGCATTCAGCACGATCGTGTCGGCGCCCGTGCCGCCAATGACATTTTCGATGTCAGAGAGCGTATCGGTCCCGATCTGCGTGCTCGTCGCGGTCGTCGCCGTCACCGTCGCGTTTGCGGTGGTGCCGGAGAGATCGAGCGTATCGACGCCGCCGCCACCGGCGAAGGTGTCGTTGCCGTCGTTCAAGGTCGCGACGAACCGGTCTGCACCGCCGTTGCCTTGGAAGGTGTTGGCGCCGGCGCCGCTGGTGAACACGTCGTCGCCGCTGCCGCCGGCGACGTTTTCGACATTCGCGATCGCCGCGAAGCCCGAACCCGTTCCGTTGGCAAGGTTTACCGTCACGCCCGCCGTGCTCGTGGAGTAGCTCAGCGTGTCGGTGCCGCCCTGCATGTTCAGCGTCACCGTCTCGATGTTGCTGACCGTACCGCCCGCCACCGAGGTAAGCCGCGTGCCATCGAACACGACGCTGAGGCTTTGCCCGCCCGCCGCGCCATTGATGACCAGCGTATCCGTGTCGGCACCGCCGTCCACCGTGTCCGCCCCGTTGCCGAGGTTGTAGAGGATGGTGTCGTTGCCGTCCCCGCCCAGGATCGTGTCGGCCCCGGCACCGCCGTTCAGCGTGTCGTTGCCGGCCTGACCGTCGATGAGGTTCACGCCGCCGTTCAGCAAGATCGAGTCGTTGCCCTGGCTGCCGATGTAGTTTTCGATCTGCGCCAAGGTGTCCGTTCCGGCTTCCGCGCTGGTCGCCGATCCGGTCGTGATTGTGGCCCCGGCAGTCGTTCCGGCAAGCGAGTAGGTATCGCTTCCGGCCCCACCGACGAACGCGTTGTTACCCGCATCCCCGATGAACAGGTCGTCGCCCGACCCGCCGGTGGCGTTTTCGACGCCAACGATCGAAGTAAAGCCGGACGCCGTGCCAGAAGCGAGGTCGACCGTCACACCCACCGTCGTCGTCGGCAGGACCGGCGAGTTGTAGGTCAGCGTATCGATGCCGCCTTCGAGGTCGAGGTTGACGAACTCGACGCTGCTAACCGCACCGCCGGCAATCCGCGTCAACGCCGAGCCGTCGAACACGACGCGCATGACGTTGTTTCCGGCCGTGCCGCGCACGTTCATCGTGTCGTCATCGTCGCCGCCGTCGATCGTGTCGGTTTCCTCGCCGACCTGGAACAAGATCGTGTCGTTGCCGGCGCCACCGTTGACGATGTCGTTGCCGTTGCCGCCGTTCAGCGTGTCGTTACCGTCGCCGCCGTTCAGCGTGTCGGCACCGTTCTCGCCGTTCAGGATATCGTCCTCGCCGAAGCCGTTGAGCGTGTCCGCTCCGCCGCCGCCGTTGATAATGTCCTGGCCATCGGTACCGCCGAAGATTTCGTCCGCGCCGGTGCCTTGGATAAAGTCGCCGGTCACGATCGTCGGTGCGGACTCGATCCGCTCTTCGACACCGAAGTCGTCGGTGTAGGTAACGACCACGCGCAGCTCTTTGTTCACCTGATCCTGGGTGGGGGTGAAGGTCTGCTCTGTCGCACCAACGATGTCGACAAACTCGCCAAGCCCTGTATCGAACGCCTGCCACTGGAACAGGAACGTGGATGACGTTGTCCCGTCTTGGTCGAGGAAGTTCAGCTCGGCCGTCAGCTGCTGCGTCTCCGTTGGCGTGATGTCGCTGATGTCCAGCGTGCCGAGCGGCAGGTCGTTGGTGTTCGTGACCAGTGCTGTCTCCGCAGACTCCACGGTCTCGAGGGTGCCCAAGTCGTCGGTATAGGTGACGACAACGCGCACCTTCCTGCCAACCTGGTCTTGGTCAGGCGCGAAGAACTCGAAGTTCGCCCCCGCAATGTCGACCCAAGCGGGGACCGGAAGGTCCTCGTCGAAGTGCTGCCACTGGTAGGTAAACTCGGCCAGCGTCAGACCGTCAGCATCGGTGATGTTGTTGATCGCCGTGATGAACGTGTCTTCTGCCGGTGCCAGGTTGCTGAGCAGCACGTTACCGCCCGGGTCGTCGTTCAAGTTGGCGACCACCTCACTCGGTGCCGAGAAGACTTCTTCCAGCACGCCGTTCGCGTCCTGATAGACCGCCTTCACGCGGATCCTCAGGCCGACTTCGGCGTCGCCCGGCGTGAACGTCAGCCCCGTGGCGCGCGCTTCTTCGCCGCCGCCCGGAACCAGAATGTCCTCGAACACGCCCGAGTTCAAATCCGGCTCGAACTGCCAGTAGTAGACGACCGGACCGGTAATGGCGCCGGGCGGGATTTCGAGCAGAATGTCGCCCGGATTGTCGGCGTCGGTCACGCCGGCAATCGAGACGCGCAGGACTTGATCCTCGGTCGGCGTGTTGTCCGGGGTCAGCGTCTCGTCGTCGAGGATCTCCAGCACGCCTTCCGGCGCGTTGTTGAGCCCACTGAGCACGATCGACTGATCGGTAAAGCGCAGACGTTCGATGTTCATGAGGGTATCGACGCCGTCGCGGCCGGCGACGTTGTCGGTCACCGTGATCACGTCGTCGCTGAAGTCGAGCGCCGTGCCGTTGTCGTCTACGACGACGGTGTAGTCAGCACGATTGCCGCGGAACGTCGCCGTGTCGAAGTCGGGGCCGTTTGCCGGATCGGCGGTAAGGTTCGTGCTGTTCAGGATCTCGCGAACGATGACGAGCTGGCCGGGGTTGAATTCCCCGGTCACCATCCGGCCGACAAGGTCGGCGGCGTTGTCGAACGTGGCAATCTCGTCGCCCGTGCCGTCGTTGTTCTCGCGAACGCTGATACGCACGTTCAGCCACTTGTCGCCGTCGATCAGGTCGTCGCCGCCCCGGCCTTCGATGATGTCGCTGCCATCGCCGCCCAGGATGATGTTACCCGCGTTGAAGCTGGTCACCGGCCCGCCCAGCATCGTGTCGAGCAGCTCTTGCAAGCCGTCGATGAGGTCGATGTTGGCCAGCGTGCTGCCCTGAGCACCGGACGTTGCGATACCGATAGCGTCTTCGTCGTCGCCCCGCAGAATATCGGAGTGTGCCGAACCGCTGAGACCCTCGACCGAGTCGAAGCGCGCAAGAATAGCGGCCGCCGACGCAGGGATCGGCGCCAAGTCGAACGCGCGGACGTTGAGGTCGATGTTGACCCCGAACCCGTCGTCTTTGAACGTCGCCCAGTCGAAGCCGGACGCGCCGTCGTAACGGTCGCCAGCGCCGCTGCTGCCCACGAAGATGTCGTCGCCGCCCTCGCCGGCCATGCCGTTCGGCATGCCGTCGCCGATGAAGACGTCGTTGCCGGCGACAAGGTCGAGACCGTTCAGGTCCAGATTGTCGCCCGCCGCACCGTCGGCCGAACCGCTTTCGATCCAGTCGTCGCCTTCGTTGCCGACCAAGAGTTCGTCGGCCGTGGAGCCCAGCAAGAAGTCGTCACCCGTGCCGCCGAACGCCTCGGAGAGGTCTTCGCCGGTTGCGATGAAGTCCCTGCCGTGGCCGCCGAGCAGCAGGTCCAGACCATTGCCGCCCTGGATGACGTCGTTGCCGTCGCCGCCCTGCAGGTTATCGTCGCCGCCCTTATCGGTCAGGATGTCGTCACCCTTGCCGCCGAACAGCATGTCGTTGCCGTAACCGCCCTCAAGCTGGTCGTTGCCGTCATCGCCCCAGAGCGTATCGTCGCCGATCCCGCCGACCAGGATATCGTCGGTCAAGTCCGTGCCGCCAAGCACAACATGGTCGCCGCCCGTGTACTGCAGGTAGTTCGTGTCGCCGCCTTCCGTGTTCGGATTGTCGCGGATGACAAGCGGGAACAGCGGATCGCCGCTCTCCGGATCGAGGTTGCCGAGGCCTTCGTTGAACTGCTGCGACTGATCGACTTCCAAGAAGAAGGCCGGGGTCAAGAACACGTTGCCGGACAAGTGCTTGGCGTCCGAGTTCGCCGCAATCAGGCGAGCGAACGTGTTGTTCTCGAGTTCGGTCAGGAAGTTCATGCCCGACGTCCGGTCGAGATAGTAGAACCGGTCGGCGTTCTGCAGCGCCTCCATCTGCGTTTCGAACACGAAGTTGAACGTCGAACCCAGCATGCCGCCGAACGGCATCTTCTCTTCTGCCAAACCGCCGATCCAGAAGTCGATCGCATCGACGCCTGTCGTGGTCACGCCCGCCGCCGTGTTGGCGTAGGTACCTTGGCTATTCAGGAACGCGAAGCGGTCTTCGTCATCCGCTGTGAAGGTGCGGAAGACGCCAGGCGTCACCTCGATCGTGGCATCGCCACCCAACACAAGTGCCGCTGCAACTGCGCGCTTCTCCGCCAACGTGTTGACGTCGGACGAAGTCAGCTCCGCATGCGTGCCGTAAGCCGCGATGAAGTTGATCAGCGACTCCGGATTCTTGATGTGCTGAACGAAGTCCGCCCAGCTGGTGTAGGGCTTCAGGTTGCTGTCGCCCGTTTGCTCGTAGAAGTCGCGCCGCGCTTGGTTCAGCGTCGCCATCCCCGTGTCGCGGCCGCGCGCAAGGTTCAGCGTCGCCAAGTCGAGCGGCAGCCCGACCAGGTTGTTGCGCAGTGCTTCCGTCACGAACTCGTCGATCTCGTTGCCGACGTCGCGGGTCACGCCGCGCACGATGGCACCGACCGCTTCCTCAGGCGTCGCGCCCGAGGCCGCGAACGCCAGCGGGTTCAAGAACGCAGCGATCAAACCGATCTCGGTGTTCTGGAATTGCGCGTCCGTTACGTTGAGCGTTTCGGTCAGCATCGAGTGGCCGAAGCGGTAAACGACGTGCGCGAACTCCGCCACGATCGACGGATCGATGTTGGCGTCGTAGTTGATCTGTCCGCCCAGGAACACGTCGATGTTCGGCTGGATCAGGCGGCCGAACTCTTCGAACACAAGATGCTGATACTGCATCTCGGTGCCGAACTTCGCGGCCTGGAACAGGCGCTCGCCGTTCCAAACCAACTCGTCCGCCGAAACCGGGAACGGATCGTTGAGCGCAAGTTGGTGATTCGGATCCAACCACTCGTTCAAGAAGGCAATGTCTCCGGTCGCCAGCGCCACATCCTTCGTGTGCTGAACGAGGCGGTTGTGCTCGGAGTGGAAGACGGAGTGAACGGCGGTCAGGCCGATATTCTCGTTCACGCGTCCGTCGCCCGCGATGTAGTGCACGTCGAGCAACTCGTCGTCGTACTCGCCCGAAGCAAGCGGGCCGCCTACGACGTCGTCGGCGTCCGCCGTCTTCAGCACGCCGGCCGATGTATAAGGCGAAGCGGTGTGCGCGATGTCGTCAAGGAACGCGTGGCCCGTGCGGGCCGCGCCAACTAGGCTGATGCCCAGGCCGCCGTTGGCGCTAGGGTCGCCTTCGACGAAGGACCCGTCAGCCATCATAACGACCGGGAACCCGTTGGCCCCCTTCAAGAAGTTGCCGTACTGGTCGGTCACGAGCAGCGGCACGTTGGTCACATCGGCATCGGTCAGATTGATGCCCAGAACGTCGCGCGCCTGCGCCTTCACGATGGCCCATGTCGCCATGCCGGCGCTTTCGCCGTCGTCGCTGGTGCCGAACTGACCGTCGGCGCCCAGGTCGCGGTTCTCGATCAGCTTGCCGGTCGCAATCGGCTCGCCACCGACGAGGTGGTATTCCCGCAGGAACACCTGATGCGACGCGTGCGAGGAGTACGTCTGATTCTGATCGATGAACGGCGACGTCGTATTCGTATGTTCGTGGATGTCGTCCGCCGTGCCTAAGATGCCGTCTGCGCCAGGCTGGTTCGTCGCCCGCGTGAGCATCATGAAGTTCGGCCCGTCGTCGGCCGTGCCGGCGATACCGTCGACACCTGCGTTGAACAGCGGATCATCCGGCAGCAGCGGGACGAACACCGTACCCGAGCCGCCCTTCGAGACCAGGTCGAGACCGTGGTCGAAGAACTGCCCGAAGAACGTCATCCACGAATTGAACGGCGCGGACAGACCTTCGTCCGGCGCAACGTTGTTGTGCTGGAAGACATCGACGTCGTCGGCCGTTCCGAACAGGCCGTCGAGGCCGGGGCTCGCAACGACTGTAACGCCGTCTTTAAGGGTGTCATCGCCACCGCCGGCAACGCCGTCGGCACCGAAATCGTACGCCGCAGCATATGCTGCCGGGTTGTTCGCCGTCTGATCGACGATCAAGTTCGAAATCGTCCGCGGCGCAGAGTCGATGACAAAGCCGCTGTTCTGTGCGTACGACGACGGCCCCGGGACGTCGATGAAGTTCGGATCGGTCATGCGCGGGAACACGTTGTCCGCCGCACCGAAACCGTCCTGACCGGGTGTCAGGTTGTTAAAGCTGCCATCGACCGTACGCAGACCCACCGACGCGCGGTAGTTCGGCACCAGCGAGAGCAAGTCGGCGCCGTCCGCGTGTGCTTCCGCGATCTTGATCGAATCGAGGATGAACTGCAGGTCGGACCGGATGTAGCGAACGCCTTCGCTGTCGGCGGTCACGCTCATGTCCGGGGCAGGGGCGGGCGGTGCGGGCGGTGCGCCCACGTCCACCAGCGCCGTCGGTGCCGAGAACGCGCTTTCGACGACGCCGTGCGCGTCTTGATAGACCGCACGAACGCGGATCGCCAAGCCTTCAAGGTCCGGCGTGATCAGCAGCGTACGCGACGGTATCGGCGCGCCGGCCGCTTCATTGACGATATCCTCGAACACGCCCGTGCCGGGATCGGCCTCGAACTGCCAATAGAATGCGACCGTGCCGCTGATGGTGCCGCCTGGGTTGTCGGCGTCGGTAACGCCTGCAATCGAAGCCGTCACCGTCTCGCCGGAAGCTGGCGTCGGGTTGTCGATCGTCGCAAGGCCGACCGGGTCGGCGTTCAGTCCTTCGAAGCCCGGAAGCGTGATCGAGCCGTCGGCGAACTGCAGCCGCTCGATGCCCGAGAGGCGGTCGGTGCCGTCGCGGCCCACCACCGAGTCGGTCACGCGAACGACGTCGTCGCTCAAGTCCGCGGTGCCACGGTCGTCGATAACAACGTCGTAGTCGGCCAAGTTGCCGGTGAAGACAGCCGTGTCGAAGTTGAACGCGCCGGTCGCGCCGTCATTGATCTCGCGCACGATTTCAAGCTGGCTCGGGTTGATTTCGCCCGACAGCATGCGTGGGACCAGCTCCGCAATGCGATCGACGGTGTCGATCTCGACCGCATGATCGTTCGCATCGCGCACGCTCACGCGCACGTTCAGCCACTTGTCGCCGTCGATGATGTCGTCGCCGCCCCGGCCTTCGATGAAGTCGCTGCCGTCACCGCCCAGAATGATGTTGCCCGAGCCGAACGAACTGACGGAGAACCCGAAGGCGTTGTCCAACAGTTCCTGCAAGCCGTCGATCAGCGCGATGTTGGTCAATACGCTGCCGCGCGTGCCCGCCGCCGCGATACCGGCCGCATCGTCGTCGTTGCCGCGCAGAATGTCGCTATTGGCCGAACCCGACAAACCTTCGTTATTCTCGAACTCGGTCAAGATCGACGCGACAGAAACCGGCAGCGGCGCTGCGTTGAACGCCGCCACGTTCAGGTCGACGCTGACACCGAAACCAGGGCGTTGATCCTTGAACGTCACCCAGTCGAAGCCCGACCCGCCGTCGTACTTGTCCGGACCTTCGGTGCCGATGACGATATCGTCGCCGCCTTCGCCGATCGTTTCGTCCGCGGCGGCATCGCCGATGAATACGTCGTTGCCGGCCACAAGGTCGTTGCCGAACGGATCGAACGAGTCGCCGGGCGCGCCGTCGCTCAAACCGCCTTCGATCCAGTCGTCGCCCTCGTTGCCGACGATGACGGGATCCGTCTTGGCCGCCAGGATGAAGTCGTTGCCTTCGCCGGCAAACGCCTCGCTTGAATCCTCGCCCGTGATGATGAAGTCGCTGCCCGCGCCCGCGATGATCAGGTTGAGGCCGTTGCCGCCATGAATAACGTCGTTGCCCGCGCCGCCTTTGATGACGTCGTCGCCGCCCATGTCGGTGATGATGTCGTCGCCGTCGCCGCCCTGCAGGTCGTCGTTGCCGTAGCCGCCTTCGATGCGGTCGTTACCGCCGTCGCCGTAGACGGTGTCGTCGCCGATGGACGAGATCAGAATATCGTTGTTGTTCGTACCGCCGAGAACGACATGGTCATCGCCCGTGTACTTCAGGTAGTTGTCGTACGAAAGCGGGCCGTCGTCCTCCAGGTTGACGCGGCTAACGAGCGGAACCAGCGGGTCGTCGCCCGTCGGGTCGGCTCGGCCGTCAACGCCCAGGCCGGTGTACTGCAGGCTCTGATCGGCTTCCAACGTATAAGCCGGCGTCGAGAAGATGAGTGCCGGCAAGTGCGCGACGCCCGCGTTCTTCTCAACGATGCTGGAGAACGAGTTTTGCTCCAACTCAAGGAAGAAGTTCGTCCCGCCCAAGCGGTGAAGGTAGTAGAACCGGTCGCCGTCTTGCAGCGATTCCAGCTGCGTTTCGAACACGAAATTGAACGTCGAGCCCAGCATGCCGCCGAACGGCATTTTGGCTTCCGCCAAACCGCCGATCCAGAGGTCGATCGCGTCAACGCCGGTCGTGGTCGCGCCGTTCGCCAAGTTCGCATAGGCTCCCTCGCTGTGGAGGAAGTCGAGCCGGTCCGTGTCGTCGATGAGGATCGTTTCTTCGTCAACTTCTCCTTCGTTCAGCGTAACCGTGCCGCCGAGAACCAAGGCCGTCGCAATCGCCCGCTTCTCTGCCAGCGTATCGGCCCGCGCGTCCGAGAACAGCGCATGCGTACCGTACGCCGCGATGAAGTTCACCAGCGACTCCGGATGCTTGATGTTCATCGCGAAGTCGACCCAGCTGACGTAAGGCTTCAGCTGAGAGTCACCGGTGCCGTTGAAAAATTCGCGCCGCGCCGCATTCAGCGAGGGCACGCCGGTGTCGCGGCCACGGGCCAAGTTGATGGCCGCAAGGTCGAGCGGCAGCCCGACCAGGTTGTTGCGCAGAGCTTCGGTCACGAACTCGTCGATCTCGTTACCCACGTCGCGCGTCACGCCGCGGATGATCGCGGCCGCAGCCTGCTCCGGCGTCGCGCCGGAGGCAGCAAACTCGAGCGGATTCAAGAACGCGCTGATCAGATCGATGTGGTTGGCGTTGAAGTCGGCGTCCAACCGGTCGACGGTCTCCGTCAGCATCGAGTGGCCGAAGCGGTAAACGGTGTGCGCGAATTCGGCCACGATCGACGGATCGATCGTATCGTTGAAGTCGATGAACGCATCGACGTTCGGTTGAATCGTGCGCGCAAACTCTTCGAACACAAGATGCTGGTACTGCATCTCGGTGCCGAACTTCGCCGCCTGGAACAGGCGCTCGCCGTTCCAGACCAAACCGTCCATCGAAGCCGGGAACGCGCCTTCGGGGTCGAGTTGGTTGTCCGCATCCAGCCACGCGTTCAGGAATGCGATATCGCCGCTGGCGAACGCCACCGCCTTCGTGTGCTCAACAAGACGATTGTGTTCCGAGTGGAAGACCGCATGGACCGCGGTCAAGCCGATGTTCTCGTTCACGCGACCGTCGCCGGCAACATAGTGTGCGTCCAGCAGGTCGTTGTCGTACACGGCGCTGCGGGACAGGAACGCGGGATTCGTTTCGTCGACCGCATTCTCGGGAATGAAGTTCGGGTTTGCCACCACGAACTGCGAATTCTCAAGCAAGAAGCTAGGCGTGCCCGCGAAGTCCGGGTCATAGGCGGGGTTCTCAACGAGCGTGATGCCGGCTGCGTCGTCTGCATCCGCCACTTTGCCAGCGCTCGGCGCCGCATCGTGCGCGATATCGTCCAGGAACGCGTGACCCGTGCGGATCGCGTTTGCAAGACTGATCGGCGCCGCCGGGTTGCCCTCAACCAGCTCCGTGCCGTCGTCAGACGTGCCGAGAAGGCCATCGAGGCCCGCCGTACGCATCACGACCTGCGGGTAACCGTTCTCGCCCGGAATAAAGTTGCCGTAGGCGTCGGTCGCGAGCAGCGGGACGTTGGTCACGTCCGCATCGGTCAGTTCGATACCCAACAGGTCGCGCGCTTGTGCCTTGAGCACGCCCCACGTCGCCATGCCACCGATCGGCGCATCGTCTGCGGTGCCGAATAATCCATCCGCGCCCAGATCGCGATTTGTCAGCAATTCGCCGGTCGCACGCGGCTCGCCGCCGACGAGCGCATAGGCGCGCAGAAACACCTGGTGCGACGGATGCGAAGAGTATGTCTGGTTCTGATCGACGAACGGCGACGTGGTGTTCGCGTGCTCGTGAACGTCGTCGGGCGTACCCAGAACGCCATCAGGGCCGGGCTGGTTCGTCGCCCGCGTCAGAATCATGAAGTTCGTGGGCGAGCCTTCGACGTAAAGCGGATCGTCCGGCTTCAGCGGGATGAACACCGTGCCGGAGTTGCCCTTCGTGACCAGGTCGAGGCCGTGGTCGAAGAATTGGCCGAAGAACGTCATCCACGAGTTGAACGGCGCCGAGAGCCCTTCGTCGGGCGTGACGTTGTCGAACTTGAACGTGAGCTTGTCGTCGGCCGTGCCGAACGTGCCGTCCAGGCCCGGGCTCGTGACGACCGAAACGCCTTCATTGAGAACGTCGTCTTCCGTCCCCCAAAGACCGTCAACGCCTGCACTTCCCGCCAAAGCAACCGCAGCCGGGTTGTTCGGTGTCTGGTCGACGATCAGGTTCGAGATCGTGCGCGGTGCGGAGTCGACGACCATCCCAACCGTCTGGGAATAGTGTGTCGGCAGAGGCGGTCCGAAGATCGCATTCTCACCGGCGAGAAACACTGGGTCCAGCATCCGCGGAAACGTCTGATCGGCCGACCCCGAGGTGCTCTGACCGGGCACCAAGTGGTTGAACGACCCATCGACGGTCCGAAGCCCGAACGCGAGCTCGCTGTTCGGAATGATGTCCGCCAGGTTTTCACCGTCCGCATGGCGCTCGGCAATCAGGATCTGGTCCAGGATGAACTGCAGATCGGAGAGAATGAATTTGACCATGGGTCAGCGTCCTTCTTCGGAAAAACTGTTGAGGCTACGGGCGAGAGTCATCATTTCTCTCTCCATGCCCGGTTGATGCTGTCGGTTAGCGGCTGTGTTAGGTAGGCGAGCGCAGTGCGATCGCCGGTCTTGTCTTGATCGCGGTTGGCAATCGCGTTGCTATGCAAACGTGATCTGTTCGTCACGGTGCCGACACTTCCTTGTAACGCTGCTGTTATCTTTCTGAGCATGCTGCTGCCTTGTCGGGTTTCTGCGACGAAAAACTCAGTTGTTTGGGTGTTTGTGCTTGGTGACGGCCGTGGCGGCTTCGCTTCGGCAGCGAGCCACCCAGCCGTCGTTATGTGCGATTGCAGGCATCAGTTGGGGTGATGCCCATTGCGGGCACACCGCCATCTCGCGGACTTCTCGGGAGCTGTTCTCTCGATTCATGGTGCCCACGTCACTATTGCTCCCGCCACGCCCGGTTAATGCTGTCGCTTAGCGGCTGTGTTAGGTAGGCGAGCGCAGTGCGGTCGCCGGTTTTGATCATGACGGCGGCGGGCATGCCCGGCTGAAGCTGGACGCCTTTAAGGCGATCGAGCTCGCTGTCTGAAACGTCGATATGCGCGATGAAATAGGTCGAACTCGTGCGCGAATCCGTGAGCGCGTCGGCCGACACGTGCGTCACGCGCCCGCGAAGATGTTCGGATGTGCGTTGGCTGAGGCCTGTGAGCGTGATCTCGGTCTCAAGCCCGACCTTCACCGAATCCACATCGTTCGGGCGCAGCTGAACCTCGACCATCAAGCGGTCGTCGGTGGGCACGATCTCAAGGATCGTGTCGCCGGCGCGCACGACGGAGCCCAGCGTGTTCACCCGCGAAGCGACCACGGTGCCCGCGACCGGCGCACGGATCGCCATCGCGTCATAGGCTTTTCTTGCGGCGTTGTACTGCTCGCGCAGCGTCGGGATCTTTGCCTGCGTGTCGCGCAACTCGCCCTGAACCACCGTCAGCAGCTGGTTGCGGGCCTGGATCAGTTTCAATTCGTTCTCGATCAAGGCGCTGCGCGTACGAGCGGCGCTGGCCGAAATGCGCCCGGCGTTGCCCGAGAGCTGGGTCATCTCGCGCCGGAGCGAGAACACGCGCGTGCGCGTCGTGTAGCCGTTCTCGAAAAGGTCTTCGACGGTATCGAGTTCTTTCTTCGTCAAGCCGATTTGTTGCGTCGCCGACTGACGTTCGGCATTCAGGCCGGCAAGCTCGTTCTTAAGCTGCTCGTGCTGTTCCTCGATGATCGACAGCTGTCCGCGCAGCTCGATGCTGCGCACTTGGAAGAGCTGCTGCTGGCCGACGATAATCGCCTGAACCGTCGGGTTTTTGGCCGATGCGGCCGTCAGCTCAGCCGGAACCTGCATCTCCGGCTGGTTCAGAGCCTCGGCCATCAACCGCGCTTCGCTGGCAACCGCCAGGAAATACGAATCGCGCGTCCGTGCGAATCGCTCCAGCGCATCCGCGTCTTCGAGTTGGACCAGTATCGCGCCTTGTTTGACGACGGTGCCGTCTTCTACATGCAGCGCCCGGATCACGCCGCCGGTCGGATGTTGAATCTGCTTACGCTTGGAGGCGACGACGACTTGGCCGTTCGCGACCACGGCGCCGGCGATGGGAACCGTGGTGCTCCAGAGGCCGAACCCGCCGAAAGCAAGCGCAATCACGCTGAAGCCCACGGCCGCCGCGCGCTTCGTGGACATCGAAACGCCCGAAACCTTGTCTGGAAAGTTCGGCCGGCGGGGACCGGGCTTAGCTTGATGCATGGCGCGATTCCAAATTCGTGACGTTTGTTGCCTGAGCGGGGCGGGGCGCGCTCGCGTTGGCAGCCTTGTTTAGGGCCGCCAGCACCTCGTCGCGTGGGCCGAACGAGACAATCTCGCCGCCACGCAGGACCGCGATCTTGTCGACCGCCGGCAAAATGCCGGGCCGGTGCGTGACCACGACGACCGTACGCCCCTGCTTCTTTAGTGTTTCGACGGCGCGCCGCAGTTCCGCTTCGCCGTTCGCATCGAGAGCCGCGTTCGGCTCGTCGAGGATGACGACGCGGGTGTTGCCGTAGATCGCGCGCGCAAGCGCGACGCGTTGGCGCTGACCGCCCGAAAGCAGTTTCCCGCGGTCGCCGATGACCGTGTCGTAGCCGTTCGGCAGCGTCAGGATGAAGTTGTGCGCGCCGGCGATCTTCGCGGCCTCGACGATTGCCGCCGAGTCATGCGCGCCGTAACGCGAGATATTCTCGGCAACCGTGCCGTCCAGAAGTTCGACGTCTTGTGCCAGATAGCCGATATGTGGGCCGATCTCCCCGGTCGGCCAGTCGGAGATCTCAACGCCGTCGAGCCGCACACTGCCGGTCGTCGGCTTCCAAGCCCCGATCATCAGCCGCGCGAGCGTCGACTTGCCCGTTCCCGTAGGTCCGATGATGCCGAGCGTATCGCCTGGGGCGAGTTCGAACGAAACATTGCGAAGAACAGGTTCCTTCACACCTTCGAAGCGCATCCACACTTCGTCGAGCTTGAACCCACCCTGCGGCGCCGGCAGCGTGGTGCGCTCGCCTTGCGGGCCCGCTTTCAGAGCCGAACTTAAGCGCGCATACGCTTGCCGCGCATGAACAAAGCCCTTCCATTGACCGATCGCGGCCTCGATCGGCTGCAACGCACGGCCCATGATGATCGACGAGGCGACGATCGCACCGGCCGAAATCTCGTTGCTAAGCGCGAGCCAAGCCCCCAGCGCCAGCGAAAGGATCTGCAGCGCCTGACGCGACATCTTTGCCGCCGTGTTCAGCCGTGTCCCGCGATCGCTAGCCAGCGCCTGCCAGGCAAGGCTGGCGTCGTGATGCTCCTGCCAACGCTTCCGAACGTTGTCGCCGATCCCCATCGCGCGCGCCGACTCGGAGTTGTTGTGCAGAGTGCCGACGAAGTACTCCGAATCGCGATGCGCCGTCGTCGCCTCGGCCAACGCTTTGCGCGTCGCCAGCTCGTTCAAATAGGTCAGCGCCAGAATGACAAGCGCGCCGCAAAGCGCCAAAGCGCCTAGGGCAGGGTGGATCACGAACACCAACACCAGGAAGATCGGCGACCACGGCGCATCGAACAGCGCAATCAGCCCCGGCCCCGACAGGAAGCCGCGAACGGAGTCGAGATCGCGCAAGCCTTGCGCGGACGACATCGCCTTGTTTTCCGCATCGAGCGAGAGCCCGAACGTCTCTGCGCTGAGTTGGCTGTCGAGCTTGGCGCCCGCGCGGATCAAAAGGTCCGATCGCGTGATTTCCAGCATCGACTGGAAGGCCAGGATGCCGACCGCGAGAATCGTCAAGAAAATCAGCGTGTCGTGGCTCTGCGAGGTCAGAACCCGGTCGTAAACCTGCAGCATGAACAGCGGGCCGTTCAGCATGGCGAGGTTGATGAAGAAGCTGAACACGCCGACCGTGATGAACAGTCTGCGCGAACGAAACAGTGCTTGGCCGAGCAGGCCGGTGCGAAGGTCGCTCATGGGCGTCCTCCTTCCCGGATTGGAGCAAAGGACGTGTCCGCGCTTGGCACGCGCGCAAATACGTGTCCCGATCCGAAACGGCCCTCGCGCGCCCAGGTGGTCGCTGCGCGGTCGAATTTTGGCTGTTTGCTCAACATTTGTTGCCCTTGAGGCGCGCTCATAGACCGACCTCCCACCTGACGCTGGGTGCAGGGACCAGGCCACTGCCGAACTTCGCGCGGAACGAGAGCGCGCGAGCCGCTACTCGCCCCCACCGCTTCAGCGATTCATCCCCAAGCTGAGTCCGAGCCCGCATTCCCCCAGCGATGGAGAAAAACGCTTCTAACCAATTGAAAGAATTCATCATTTTCCCAATGCCCCGGGGCCATCGCAACCGAGCCTCAAACAAAGCTCCGCCAGCCCGGCAAAACGGCTGTTTTGCGCGGTAAATCCGACTCGCTGCTGCTTAGAATCAGCCCGGGCGCTGCACTCCCGTAGCGGGAAACTCATCCAGACCGTCGGCGGGGTCTATACAACTTTCGAGACCGCCCCATACCCATAAGGGGTACTGCCTTTCGCGGCCGCAAAGCGAACATGACAACTTGGCAATATTGGCAACCCCTCCCGATCAGGACAGATCAGCACCCTAGATAGGGGGTGTGGCCGTCGCGCCAGGGTTGTCCAATCGTGCTATTGAATAAATGAGGACTCTATACTTCAAGAGCTTTGTAAAGTCGGTGAGGCTGCATAGAGATCAGGCCAGGGTTGACCAAACTATCCAAGTAATTCGTGGTGAATACAGCACCTCTCATTACAGTGGCAGATCGGGCACACTAACTGAGTAATACACAGCATCGTTAGCGCCGACAGATTTTTATTCCCTCATGTTAAGAAAATATTTACGAACTCGCCCTGCGGTTGACGAATCGTGAGCGATGGCTGGCGAGATCGATCCGATGGCACGCGCTCGTAGGTTGAGTAAGAATTTATTCCGCTACTAACCTTACTTCGGACCGCGGGTGTGTAGTTTCGGTGACACCTCAAGTAAAGTTGGGCATAACGTGCGCCGCTTCTAGCGACTCACCGGGATATTCCCGTAGATGAAGAGAATATCTTCCTCGCGCGCCTGACGTTGGCGCCATGTTTGCATCGTCAGGGCGTCGCGGGGCCCAGGGGAAAAGCCATGAAAAAACTGCCACTTCCGGTTGCGCGGACCGCCTCAGCGGCCGTCGCGCTCGTCTTCGCATTCGCAGCACAAGCCAACGCTCAGTCGACGCCGGACATTCCGACGGGCCTACCGTCGAGTCCGTTGTTCGGGGCGCTGCCATTCTCGCAAGAGATGCTGCAGTTCGAAGAGTTCGGTACGAAGCCCGTGCCAACCTCGACGACCTGCCCGACATGCGTGCCGCTGCCTCAACCCGCGACGTGCGACGGCGCGCCTGACTCGGCAGCGCTCGATACGTATTTGAAGCAACCGCTGTACCCGCTGCCGCAGCGCGAAGCGAACACGACGCTGAGCAATCCTTGGGCGTCGAAGATCGGCGATTGCGTTTATCCCTTGTCGCAGAGTTCGATCGAAGGGCGTCCGTCCGGCGAATGGTTTGCGCATCAGCGCTGGAGCGAATTCGCACCGCGCGTCTATACGCAAACGGCGCAACGTGCATCGCGCACCAACGGCGGTCTGCGCGACTCGCTCCAGCGTCACACGTTCAGCAAAGGCGAATTCGCGCCCGGCGGTCTCTACTATCGCGGCGGCACGAATAGCGGCACGCAGGTCAAATTCCACGCGAAATTCCCGGCTCAAGTGGGCAACTCCGTTTGGACGTTCGATGGCACGATGCCGCCGAAGCTGCTCGTCGCGCGCTATGGCGAACCGATTGTCTTCCGCCACCACAACACCTTGCCGATCAACAAAGCCGCCAACAACGGCTTCGGCGCGCACACGATCACGACGCACCTTCACAACGGACACACCCCGGCTGAGAGCGACGGCTTCACCGGCGCGTTCTATTTCCCGGGCCAATTCTACGACTATCGCTGGCCGATGATTTTGGCCGGCCACGACTCGATCAACACCACGGCCACCGATCCGCGCGCGGGCTTCCCGAACGGCGCCGGCGGCGTGACGCGAATCCGCGGCGACTGGCGCGAAACGATGAGCACGCTCTGGTTCCACGACCACATGGTCGATTACACCGCGCAGAACGTCTATAAGGGCAACGCGGCAGTGATGAACATCTTCAGCGCCGTTGACCGGGGTAAGGAAGGGCATCTCTGCAACTACACGAACGCGGCGTACGCCAACCTTTGCCTGCCGAGCGGCACAGCACTCGACTGGGGCAACCGCGACTACGACGTAAACCTGCTTGTCATGGACAAAGCGTGGGACGCGAACGGCCAGCTCCACTTCAACATCTTCAACACCGACGGCTTCTTGGGCGACCGCGTCCTCGTGAACTGGACGTACAAGCCCTATATGAACGTCCGCGCGCGCAAGTACCGCCTGCGCATCTTGAACGGCAGCGTCTCGCGTCTTTGGAAATTCGCGCTTGTGACGTCGAACGGCACGCGCGTGCCGTTCCACATGGTCGCGAACGACGGCAACATTATGGAACATGCGGTGCCGTTCCCGAATGCGGAAGCGCAAGAGCTACCGTTCCAAGGCATCGGCGAGCGCTTCGACATCGTCGTCGACTTCAAGGCGTTCCCGGCCGGAACCAAGCTCTACCTCGTCAACCTGTCCGAGCACGCCGACGGCCGCGAGCCGAAGAGCGCGGTGCCCCTGGCTGCGGTGATGAACAACACCTACACAGGCGGCGATCCCGTGGTCGGCAAAGTCATGGAGTTCCGCGTCGTTAAGTACACGGGCATCGACAAGAGCATGAACCCCGCGGACTACGTCGAGGGTAAGAAAAAGATGATCCCGCGCCCGACGATTACGGCCGCGGAACTCGCAACCGCACGCGTGCGGACCTTCGAGTTCGGCCGCAGCGGCGGCACGGACCAGATGCCCTGGACGATCAAGACCGACGGCGGTCAGGGCCTCGGCACCGACACTCACCGCATCGATGCCCATCCTTCGAAGGGTTCGCTTGAGATCTGGAAGATAAGCACCGACGGCGGTTGGGCGCACCCGGTCCACATCCACTTTGAGGAGGGGCAAATCATTGCCCGCGACGGCGGAGCACCGCGGATGTGGGAGAAGTGGGCGCGCAAGGACCTCTACACGATCGGCAACACCGCCGACCACATAGCGCGCAGCTATGACATCGCGATCCGGTTCCGCGAGTTCATGGGTACGTTCATGGAGCACTGCCACAACACGCAGCACGAAGACCACGCGATGCTGATGCGCTACGACATCAAAAATCCCGGTCAGACGCTCCTCATTCCCGCACCGATCCAGACGTGGGAGGGCACGACCTACGCACCGTCCTACCACAACAGCTCACTCCCGGCGGCGCCCTAAAGGCGCCCCGGTCCTTGCTTGCCTTTTGATTTGACGCCTTCGGGGGATGACGGACGTGCGCTTTCTGCGCTTGATCTTGCTCGGTGTGGCCGCACTCGTTCTCGGTGCGGCCGCCCCAGCGCCGGTTGAATCCGGCGGTCGTTGGCATGGAAGCTATTTCCCGAACGTCGAGTTGACGACCCACGAAGGCAAGAAGGTCCGTCTGTACGACGACGTGTTGCGCGGCAAGATCGTCGCCATCAACTTCATCTACACAAGTTGCGGCGACGTCTGCCCGCTCGACACCGCCCAGATGCGCCAGGTGCACACGCTCCTGGGCGACCGCGTCGGAAAAGACGTCTTCATGTACTCGATCTCGGTCGACCCCGAGAACGACACGCCCGAAAAGATGCGCCGCTATATGCGCACATTCGACGTGGGGAAGGGCTGGACGTTCCTGACCGGCAAGCGCGAGGACATCGCGCTCATTCAGCGCAAGCTCGGTCTGCGCATCATCGACCCGAAGAACCTGACGGACCACGACACGCGTCTGATGCTCGGAAACGAAAAGACGGGGCAATGGCTCAAGCGCACGCCCTACGACGATCCGACCGTCCTGGCAAACCTGCTCGCAAGCACGCTGAACAACCACGCCGCCACGCAAGTCGGCACGCTCGCCGCGTACAAGACTGCGGGCGAAGTGAAGAATCTCTCGCGCGGCCAGTATCTCTTCCAGACGCGCTGCGCCTCCTGCCACACGGTTGGCGGCGGCGACCGCCTTGGCCCGGATTTGAGGGGCGTCGCCGCAGCGCGCGAACGCAGCTGGCTCGTGCGCTGGCTCAAAGAGCCGAACAAGATGATTGCGGAAAAAGACCCGATCGCGCTCGCACTCATGGCGCGCTACCGCAACCTGCCGATGCCGAACCTAAGTCTCAATGACGACGACGCGGCGGCTCTGATCCACTACATGGAACAGCAGGACAAGGCGCACGCCGAGATGGGGCACTAAACCGAAAAGCTCGTGCCGCAGCCGCAGGACGACTTCGCATTCGGGTTTTTGATCTCGAAGTGCGACCCCATCAACCCCTCGACGAAATCCACCTCTGACCCGCCGAGAAACTCGAGCGACACTTGGTCGATCAAAACCCGCGCGCCGTCCAGCTCGATCAACACGTCGTCACCCGTCTTCGTGTCATCGAAAGAGAAATCGTACTGATATCCCGAGCAGCCGCCGCCGTTGACGGCGATGCGGAACATCGTGGCCGGGCCTTCGGCGGCGGTCAAAACGGCAATGCGTTTGGCCGCGCTCGCGCTCACGCGCACTTGGGTTGCTGATTCCATCGGTAACGCTCGGTTAACCTCTCGGCCGCTAAACAGCCAGATCGTAGCACTATTATATGTGAGTGCGCGGTAGCCCCGTCCAGAGCGCGGGACGCCGCGCCGGAAGGTGCTTCCGTTGAGCGGTTTTCGCCCCTCTGCCGACCTGAGCAAGCTCGCCTCCCGGGCAGAGACGAGCCGCGGCCGTCAGTTCAGCGAGCCCGAAAGCGCCACCCGCACACCCTACATGCGCGACCGCGACCGCATTATCCACTCGGGCGCCTTTCGCCGCATGAAGCACAAGACGCAGGTCTTCGTTTATCACGAGGGGGACTACTACCGCACGCGCCTCACGCACTCGCTTGAGGTCGCGCAAATTGCACGTTCGATTTCGCGCGTACTGCGCCTTGACGAGGACCTCGCAGAGGCGTTGGCACTCGCGCACGATCTAGGTCACGCGCCGTTCGGCCATGCCGGTGAAGACGCGCTTTCTGGAGCGATGAAGCCCTATGGCGGCTTCGATCACAACGCGCATGCGCTTCGCCTCGTCACGAAACTCGAACAACGCTACGCCGAGTTCGATGGCCTGAATCTGACGTGGGAAACGCTCGAAGGCATCGTCAAGCACAACGGCCCGCTGATCGGCCCGCAGTCGAAACAAGCGCCACTCCCGCAAGCGATTGCCGAATACAACAAGACGTTCGATCTGCGCCTCGACACATTTGCCGGCGCCGAAGCGCAAGTGGCCGCGCTCGCCGACGACATCGCTTACAACAATCACGACATCGACGACGGATTACGGGCCGGTCTGTTCACGATTGATGATCTGCTGCCGCTACCTCTGGTGGGCGGCATATTCGCGCAGGTGATGGCGCGTTACCCGGGTCTCGATCGCTCGCGTTTGATTCACGAAAGCGTCCGCCGGCTTATCACCGCAATGATCGAAGATGCGCTTGGCGAGACGCTGCGTCGCGTAAACGAGTTGAAGTTGCAGAGCGCCGACGATGTGCGCAATTGCGGGCAACAACTTGTGGCATTCGGGGACGCAATGCGCTCGGCAGACAAGGCGCTGAAATCCTTCCTTTTCGCGAACATGTACCGCCACTTTAAGGTGAGCCGCATGCTGACGAAGGCAAAGAGAGTCGTCAGCGATCTGTTCGCGTTGTTCCTCGCCGAACCTGGCGTTCTTCCCACGCAGTGGAGCGAACTCTGCGATGGTGCCGGCTCGCTGCAAACAGCGCGTGTGGTGTCCGATTACATCGCCGGCATGACGGACCGGTTCGCACTGGAAGAGCATCGAAGGTTGTTCGCGATCGAGGTTGACATCTGATGGCGATAAATCTGTTCAAAACCCGGCATGTTGTGGGTGTACTCTGGCGAGGGCACATCACGATTCGCTTCTATCCAAAACTTTTGTCGTGTTGAGGGGAATAACTAACATGGTCAATCCGGACCGCACTTTGTATGAGCCGCCGTACGATGACGCGCTGCTCTATGACACCGATCTTGAGCCGGAGCGTCCGCGCTCGCGTCCCCTCGTTGTGCTTTTGGGCGTCGTCGTCCTCGCGGCATTCGGCGGCGTGGTATGGGTCGCTTACAACCAAGGCATCAAACAAGGTCAAAGCGGTCTACCCGTGTTGACTGCCGATGCAGGTCCGACGCGCATCGTTCCCGATGCGGCAACAGCATCGCCCGCGATCGATCCTGCGCCCGAGAAAAGCTACGACCGCTTGATGGGCGCTGAGGCCGATGGCGATCAGGTGAACATGCTGCCGAAGGCCGAGCAGCCGCGCACGACCCCGTCGCCGCAAGATCTCGCTGTTGCGCAACCGTCGGGGACACCATTGTCCGAGCAGACGGGAACCGGCGGCAAGATGATCGAACAAGCCTCCGACTATGACATCCCGGGCACCGCAAACCCGGGCATGGACTCGACCGTCGCCAAGATCACTGGTGGCGCTAGCGAAGACATCACATCGGCTCTGCCTTCCGCACCGGCGTCTGCACGTCCGATCGCACCGGCACCGACGGCGCTCGCTCCAGCGAAGCCCGCGACGCCGGCCAAGCAGGTCACGCCGGCACCGGCACAGCCGAAGCCAGAACCCATTACGGCAATCGAAGCGGCACCCGCGCCGGCGCCCGCCGCAACGCCAAGGGCAGCCGGTGGCTCAGTCACCATTCAATTGGGCTCGTTCCCCAATGACGGGCTGGCTGCGGCCGCATGGGGCAGAATCAAGTCGGCAAACCAAGCGCTGCTTGATCCGTACACGTCGTCGATTAAGCCTGCCGAAATTCCTGGCAAAGGTACGTGGTACCGCCTGCGCGTTGGCGGTTTTGCTGACAAAGCGGCGGCAACCTCGGTTTGCGAGCAGCTTCAGGCGTCCGGCCAGGCTTGCATCATCGCCGCCAAGTGATCTAAGCGCGGGGGCGTGCGCGGGGGGAGGGGTTCTCCCGCGCCCGACGGGGAGTGGGATCAGTGTCCGCACGTGCGGTTATATTCGGCTTGGACGGTCTTGAGCTGACCGCCGAAGAGCACGCGTTTTTCAAAGACGCGAACCCGTGGGGATTCATCCTCTTCCGGCGCAACTGCGAATCCCCTGAGCAGCTCCGCAAACTCACGGCATCGCTCCGCAACTGCGTCGGCCGTGCCGATGCACCTATCCTGATCGATCAAGAAGGCGGCCGCGTGCAGCGCCTCCAAGGCGAGCACTGGCGCAAGCGTCCGCCGGCGGCTTCGTTCGGCACGATCAGCCGCCAGAATCCCGCGACAGCGCGCGACCTCGCCTACGATAACGCCCGCGTGATGGCCGCCGAACTCAAAGACCTCGGTATCAACGTAGACTGCACACCCTGCATCGACGTACCCGTCGATGGCTCGCACGACATCATCGGCGACCGCGCCTTCGCCCGCGACCCATGGGTCGTGGCGCAGCTCGGCCAATCCGTGATCGACGGCATGCTCGATGGCGGCGTCCTGCCCGTCGTCAAGCACATGCCTGGCCACGGCCGGGCAAAAGCTGACAGCCACCTGGCGCTGCCTGTCGTCGACGTTGATCGCACGGAGCTGGAGCGCACGGACTTCGCGCCGTTCCGCGCACTCGCGCACGCGCCGCTCGCGATGACGGCCCACATCGTTTTCACCGACATCGATCCGACGGCGCCGGCAACCGCGAGCAAAACCGTTATCGACGAAGTCATTCGCGGCACGATCGGCTTTGACGGCGCGCTGATGACCGACGACATCTGCATGAAGGCGCTCAAAGGCACGTTCACCGAGCGCGTTCGTGCCTCGATCGCCGCAGGCTGCGACTTGATCCTCCACTGTCTCCGCGACATGGACGAGATGCGTGAAGTGGCCGCCGCCACGCCCTTATTGTCGGGTAAGGCGCGCGAACGCTGCGACCGCGCGCTTGCCATGTTGAAGCCGTCGAAACCCTTTGCCATCGCCGAAGCGCAATCGCGCGTCGATGCAGCGCTCGCGCAGGTATGACCATGACCACCGATTTCGATAAGCCGCCCGTCGTCGACGCCGCCCCAGGCGACGCCTTCATCATCGACGTCGACGGCTACGAAGGACCGCTCGACGTTTTGCTCGCGCTCGCCCGCGCGCAAAAAGTCGACCTGCGCAAAATCTCGATCCTGGCGCTCGCCGAGCAATATCTCGAGTTCGTCGCCGAAGCGCGCAAGAAGCAGCTCGACCTCGCCGCCGACTATCTTGTGATGGCCTGTTGGCTCGCGTTCTTGAAATCGAAACTTCTGCTGCCCGAGCAAGAGAAGGAAGGCGAACCCACCGCCGAAGAACTCGCCGAGCGCTTGACGCTGCAGCTTCAGCGTCTGGAGGCGATCCGCATCGCCGCCACCCGCCTGATGGCACGCGATCGCCTCGGAAGCGAAGTCTTCCTGCGCGGCGCGCCCGAAGGCATCCGCGTGATCAAGTCGCCGAAATATTCCGACACGCTCCTCGATCTCCTGAAGGCATACTCCACGCAGCGCGTGAAGAAGATCGCGCACTCGAACTACGCACTTCAGCGCCTGCCGCTCTTTGCCATCGAGGACGCCCGCCACCGCCTTGAGCGCATGCTCGGCGTGGTGATCGATTGGGCTGTCATCGACGCGCTGATCCCCGACGACTTCAATTCAGGAAAATCGCGCCGCTCCGGTATCGCCTCGATGCTCTCGGCGAGTCTCGACCTGGCGCGCGACGGGCACCTAGAACTGCGCCAAATGGCACCCTTTGCGCCGCTTTACGTGCGGCGCCGCGAAACGAAACCATCCGACAAAGAGGTCGCAACATGACACTCCCATCCGCGCGTGCCATGAAGCTCGATGACGACATGAAGAAACAACAGCCCTCGGACGCCAAGGACGCGACGGTGACCCGTCTATTCCCCGGCGACGCGATCCCGCAAGCGGCCATGCACTTGCGCATGGTCGAAGCGATCCTGTTCGCAGCCGCCGAGCCGCTCGACGAAGACTCGATCATCGAGCGCATGCCGCCGGACTCGAACG
The DNA here is from genome assembly GCA_902826695.1 of uncultured Alphaproteobacteria bacterium. Taxonomy (GTDB): domain Bacteria; phylum Pseudomonadota; class Alphaproteobacteria; order Micropepsales; family Micropepsaceae; genus SZUA-430. The sequence goes on from CADEFU010000007.1 coordinate 171,268, forward strand.
TCCCCGAACTTCTGCAAGAGCTCGCGACCGCGTACGAAAAACGCGGCGTGAACCTCGTCAAGGTCGCCGACAGGTGGACCTTCCGCACCGCGCCCGATCTCGCGCACGTGTTGCAACGCCACGCGGTGGAACAGAAGCGCCTCTCCCGCGCCGCGCTCGAGACGCTGGCGATCGTCGCCTACCACCAGCCGGTCACCCGCGCCGAGATCGAAGAGATCCGCGGCGTCACCATCAACAAAGGCACGCTCGATATCCTGCTCGAACTCGGCTGGGTAAAGATGCGCGGCCGCCGTCGCGTACCCGGTCGCCCGGTGACCTACGGCACCAGCGACGAGTTCCTGCTCCACTTCGGCCTCGACAAAGTCTCGGACCTGCCCGGCTTGGACGAACTGCGCGCGGCCGGCCTCATGGAAGGCCGGATTCCGGCGAGCTTCAATGTGCCGTCGCCCAGCGACTCGCTCAGCATGGACGAAGACCCGCTCGATGCCGACGACACCGGCGACCTGTTCGAGCCTGAAGCGCCCGAGCCGAAAGGCGGCAATTCCGCCGAATAGGCCCCTTAACAACGATGTGAACCGCGCTATCTCCTCGATTGCGCGACCCATCGCCATTTGGGACAATCGCGCGAGCAAAGGATTGTGTGACCCATGGGTAGCATGTCGATTTGGCACTGGCTGGTGGTCGGTGCCCTCATTCTGATCTTGTTCGGCGGCCGCGGCCGCATCTCGGACCTGATGGGCGACGTCGCGCGCGGCATCAAGAGCTTTCGCAAGGGCCTTGCCGACGACGAGAAGCCGATCGACCAAGACAAGACGCGCACTGAGAACAAGGACAGCGTCAAGAACTAAGGCGGACGCGAATGTTCGATCTCGGCTGGGGTGAGCTTCTCCTCATCGGTGTCGTGGCGCTTGTCGTCATCGGCCCGAAAGAGCTGCCGCACGCCTTCCGCACGCTGGGCCAATGGATGGCGAAGGCGAGGGCGCTTGCCCGCGACTTCCAGGGCCATTTCGACGACCTCATGCGCGAGTCCCAAGTCGACGACATGAAGCGCGAGTTCAACGACATGACGCGCCCGCCGGACTTCAGCGACCTCGAAGACGATCTGATGGCCGGCCGCGAGCCGGTTGAGAAAAAGAAGCCCGTGGAACCGCCGGCCGTTCCTGCGGCTGCGGCCGAACCCGTGGTGCCGCCCGCACCATGACCGGCGCGCCACCCGACGACGACGAGGCCCACATCGAAGCCTCGCGCGCGCCGCTGCTCGACCACCTGATCGAGCTGCGCCAACGCCTAATCTGGTCGCTCATCGGTTTCATCGCCGCGTTCATCGTCTGCTACTTCTTCGCCAAACACATCTATGCATTTCTGACGCATCCGCTCGCTGAAGCGTTTGAGGGCCAGCCCGGCCGGCGCATGATCTTCACCGCGCTCTACGAAACGTTTTTCACCTACATCAAGGTGGCAGGCTTCGGCGCGCTGTGCATCTCGTTCCCGATCATCGCAACGCAGATTTGGATGTTCGTGGCACCCGGCCTCTACCGCAACGAACGGCGCGCCTTCTGGCCGTTTCTGTTTGCGACCCCGATCTTGTTCATAATGGGTGCGGCGCTCGTCTATTACGGACTGATGCCCGTCGCGATCAAATTCTTCTTAGGCTTCGAAACGCCGGGCGGCGCCGGTTCGCTCCCCATACAATTGGAAGCAAAGGTCGCCGACTATCTCGACCTCATCATGTCGCTGATCTTCGCCTTTGGATTGAGCTTCCAGCTGCCGGTGTTGTTGACGCTCCTTGGCCGTGTCGGAATTGTCTCGTCCGACTTCCTCAAGAACAACCGCCGCTACGCGATTGTCTTCGCTTTCGTCGTCGCTGCCGTCCTCACCCCGCCCGACGTCATCAGCCAAGTGGCGCTCGCCGTCCCGCTCTGCCTTCTCTACGAAGTCTCGATCTGGAGCGTGCGCCTGATCGAAAAGCGCCGTGCGGAAGAGGCGAAAAGCGCCGAGAGCGCCGTTTAGCCCCGTTGTGGCCTAAGGGCCGAAGCAGGTAAGAAGCCGCCTCAACTCAACGGCCTTGCTATGCACGACATCAAATTCATCCGCGAAAATCCCGCCGCCTTCGACGAAGGGCTCGAACGCCGCGGTTTGAGCGCGATGTCGAAGGAAATCCTCAGCCTCGACCAAGAATGGCGCAGTGCGACGCATCGCCTGCAAGAACTGCAGAGTTTGCGCAACGACTCGTCCAAAAAGATCGGTCAGGCAAAAGCCCAAAAGAACGAAGCCGAGGCGGCGCGCCTCATGGCCGAAGTTGGACGCTTGAAGGAGGAAATCCCGGCAACCGAGCTGCGCGTGCGCGAGAGCGAAGAGGGGCTGAACGAGCTCCTCTCCACGATACCCAATCTGCCCGCCGCCGACGTCCCCGACGGCGCCGACGAGACGGCAAACAAGGAAGCCCGCCGCCACGGCACGCCGCGCGCGATGAACTTCGCCGCCAAGCAGCATTTCGATCTCGGCGAAGCGCTGAAGCTGATGGACTTCGAGAACGCCGCCAAAATGTCCGGCGCCCGTTTCGTGCTCCTGAAAGGCCAGCTCGCCCGCCTCGAACGCGCGCTCGCGAACTTCATGCTCGACCTGCACACCGACACGTTCGGCTACCAGGAAGTCGTGCCGCCGTTCCTCGTGCGCGATCAAGCGATGTTCGGCACGGCCCAGCTGCCGAAGTTCCGCGACGAACAGTTCGGCACCACGAACGGCTACTGGCTGATCCCAACCGCCGAGGTCTCGCTCACGAACCAAGTGCGCGAGCAAATCCTCGACGAAAGCGCGCTGCCGCTGCGCTTCACCGCCTGGACGCCGTGCTTCCGCTCGGAAGCGGGCGCCGCCGGCAAAGACACGCGCGGTATGATCCGCATGCACCAATTCTCCAAGGTCGAACTCGTCTCGATCACGACGCCCGAGCAGTCGAAAGCCGAACACGACCGCATGACCGAATGCGCCGAAGAGGTGCTGAAGCGCCTTGGCTTGGCGTATCGCACGATGGTGCTCTCGACCGGCGACATGGGCTTCGCCGCGCGCAAGACGCACGACATCGAAGTCTGGCTGCCCGGCCAAAACGCCTATCGCGAGATCTCAAGCTGCTCGAACTGCGGCGACTTCCAAGCCCGCCGCATGGACGCGCGCTACCGCCCAACGGACGGGAAGGGCACGCGCCATGTTCACACGTTGAACGGTTCGGGCCTCGCCGTCGGTCGCACGCTGATCGCCGTCCTTGAAAACTACCAACAAGCCGACGGCTCGATTGCCATCCCCGACGTGCTGAAGCCCTACATGGGTGGCCAAGACACGATCACCCCGAAATGACCAAGAAGCTGCGTATCCTCCTTTCGAACGACGACGGCATCAACGCGCCAGGCCTGGCGGCCCTCGAGAAAATCGCGCACGAACTCTCGAACGATGTGTGGGTGGTCGCGCCAGAAAGCGAAGAGAGCGGCGCCTCCCGCAAGCTCACGCTCACCCAACCGTTGCGCATCCGCGAGGTGAGCAAACAAAAATTCGCCGTGCAGGGCACGCCGACCGACTGCGTTCTGATGGGTGTGCGCCACGTGCTGAAAGATCACGGACCGGACCTCGTTCTCTCCGGCATCAACCGCGGCTCGAACATGGCCGACGATGTGACCTACTCGGGCACGATCGCCGCCGCCATGGAAGCAACCGTGCTCGGCATCCCCGCCATCGCGCTCAGCCAGTCAACGCTGGCCGACGAAGGCGACATCAAGTGGCACTGCGGTGAAACCCACGGCCCGGCGCTGATCCGTCAGCTGCTCGCTGTCGGCTGGCCCAAGGACGTGCTCATCAACATCAACTTCCCGGATGTCGAGCCGAACGCCGTGAAACGCGTCGAGGTGACCTCCCAAGGCAAAAGAGATCAGTCGCAGACAAACCTGATCGAACGCATCGACGGTCGCGGCAACCCTTACTTCTGGCTCGGCTTCGCTCGCATCCGTTCGAACCCGCCCGAGGGCACGGATCTGCGCGCCATCTACGACGGCCGCATTTCGGTGACCCCGTTGCACCTCAACCTAACCGAAGAGCGCACCCGCAAAGCGCTAGCCCAACACCTCGACGGCGCGCCAAAGGGCGGGTAGGGCGGGTTGCGCTTTGCGTAGACTGGTGCTACTGAGTAGTACCCGTTCGGAGCCGCCCAATGACCTTCAAGACATCGATCTCGCTCACCGACTCGCAAAAAGAGTTTGCGCTCAAGCTCGTTGAAAGCGGCAAGTTCCCAAGCTTGAGCGCCGTATTGCAACATGGGCTCGAGAATTTCCGCACCGAGCACGAAAGGCACGAAGCAGAAATTACGGCCCTGCGGTCTCTGCTGGATGAGCGGATGCGCGGCAAGTCCATCAGCATGGCAGAAGGCCGCAAGCGGACCCGGCGCATGATTGCCGAGAAGAAGGCGGCGTTGCTTGGAAAGGCGAAGGCTTGAGATACACGGTCGAGCGCAGGGAAGATGTCCAGCGCGACCTCGGTCAAATCTTCGATTTCCTGGTCACCTCATACCTCGAATTCGGCGAAGACATAAAGCGAGCAGCAGATCGGGCGACCGTCCGGCTTGCGCGTATCGAAACGGCGATGGGAAAGTTGGGAGACCTGCCGCATCAAGGTACCCTTCGCAGTGAACTCCTTCCTGGCGTGCGCTCCGTCACGAAAGAGCGTGCGATCCTCTATTTTCACGTGGACGACGAACACTGTGTTGTAACGGTGCTTGCCGCCTTCTTCGGCGGCCAGGACCACCTTAGCCACATGATTGACCGCCTTCGCTCCACAAACTGACCAGAGCGTCTTAGTGTCCTTGGCGGTTCAATCTTCTGCCATACGTGACTAACACTAGCCGTTCATGCACCATATCTGCCCACCGGCGAAAGGCGACAGATGACCGACGTGCGCATCATCCAGCTGCTGATGGAGCTGCGCCGCCAGGGCATCACTGACACCGACATCCTATCCGTCATCGAAACGACACCGCGCGAACTGTTCGTGCCGGAGGTCTTTGCCGACCGCGCCTACGACAATGTTGCACTCCCCATCGACGCCGGCCAGTCGATCAGCCAACCGTTCATCGTGGGCTACATGACCCAGGCGCTCGAGCTTAAGCCCACGCACCGCATCCTCGAGGTGGGCACCGGCACGGGCTACCAAACCGCGGTCCTGGCGAAACTGGCCAAACGCGTCTACTCGATCGAGCGCATCGCGGCGCTGGCCGACACGGCGGAGGAGCGGCTGAAGAAGTTACTCATCTTTAACGCCGACATCCGCGTTTCCGACGGCACCCGCGGCTGGCCTGGCCAAGCGCCATTCGACCGCATCATCGTCTCTGCCGCCGCCCGCGAAAAACCGCCCGCGGAGTTACTAAATCAACTCCAAATTAAGGGCTCCATGGTTATTCCAATCGATCGTGGTGTCGATGGGCAGGTGCTAGTCCGCATAAGACGGACGGCACAGGGTTTTCAGAGCACGGATCTTCTGCCCGTAAAGTTCGTGCCCTTGTTGGAAGGCGTGGCTAAAAGCGATGGAGCGGTCGAGTGACCCTCGGGGGCGTCGCCAGACCCGCAAGCGTCAAGAGCAGCGGCTGCAAGCGTTGATCGCAGCTCTCTTGCTCGGTACGGCAAGCGGTTGCGCGACGATGGAATACGAAGCGCCCGTGGTGAACGCCCGGCCTGCGCGACCGGCCGCCGTTGTCTACGTCCAGCGCGGCGACACGCTGCCCGCGATCGCGCGCCGCTACAACGTTTTGCCGCAAGCGATCATCGAAACAAACGGCCTCGCGTCCCCGTACACGCTGACCCGCGGCCAACGCCTCGTCATCCCGCCGGGGTTCGCCGCCACCAGCTGGCGCGAGCAAGTCTTCGCCGAACCGGCGCCGACGCCGCGCCCGCGCAAGCCGCGGGTGACGGTACAGTCCAGCTACGCTGGCGAGTTCGCGGCGAGTGAGCCAAAGCCCAAGCAGCGCCCGGCCGCCGCCGAGCCCACGCCTGTGAAATCCGAACCGATCGCAGCCCCAGCGCCAAAAGCGATGCGCGCGCCTGTGGTCGTGGAAGAAACCGAATTCGCCGCCGACCCGCGCCTCGAAGGCGCCCGCTTCTATGCGCTGGGCACGCCGCGCGCGAAGCCCAACTTCGAAGGGCAGGGCGGTCCGGAAGAGATCGCGACCGCCGAGCTGTCCGATGCAGCGTTCCAAATGCCGCGCCCGAAGCCGAAGCGCGAACTGGCCGAACGAGACCTCGACGCACCGTACCAGCCGCCGAAGAAGGCAAAGCCATCCGAGCGCGACACCGATCTGGCCTACGACGAAAAGCCAAAGTCGAAGCGCCAAGTCGCCGAGACTGCCGATGAACGCTCGAACGGCCGCTTCATCTGGCCCGTGCGCGGGAAAGTTCTCACGAACTTCGGCCGCAAAGGCACCGGCGTCCACAACGACGGCATCAACATCGCCGCCGATCCGAACACACCGGTAAAGGCGGCCGACACCGGCACGGTCATTTACGCCGGCAACGAACTCGCCGGCTACGGCAACCTGCTGCTCGTCCGTCACGCGAACGGCTACGTCACCGCCTACGCGCACGCCAAGAAGCTGCTGGTGGACCGTGGCGACAAGGTCAAGCAAGGCGAAACGGTCGCCCTCGTGGGCAGCACGGGCGACGTCGACCGCCCGCAACTCCACTTCGAAATCCGCAAAGGCGATCGCGCGGTGGACCCGAACCGCTACCTGGTCCGCGAAACGGCCAGCCGCTAGGTCGTAGCGCACAGTCTGCGCGCCGCCGACCAGCGAAGAATAAGGGGACATGACAATTATTCCCGCTTCCGCCGCAGACGATCCGCACGGCGGGCAGATGTCGCGTCCGCAATAGCTGCCCCGGACCCGGCGCGACCGTGCACACGGTCAATCGGCGACAATCTCGGCCCTGGAAAGCCAAGCCCCAAGTCTATATCCATGCACCCCAACTCAGGGGAGAGTCGTCAGTGGCGAAGGTAAAGCCGACCAGCAATCCGAAGCTCAAGCTTCACGGGTTCAACAATCTGACCAAGTCGCTGTCGTTCAACATCTACGACATCTGCTACGCGCGCTCGAAGGCGGAGAACCGCGAGTACATCGAGTACATCGACGAGGTCTACAACGCCAAGCGCCTGACCGCGATCCTGACCGAAGTCGCCGACATCATCGGCGCACACATCTTGAACGTAGCCAAGCAGGATTACGACCCGCAGGGCGCGAGCGTCACGATGCTGATCTCCGAAGGCCACAACGACGACCACTCCACGCCGAAGAAGGCGTCCGTCGTCGGCCACTTGGACAAGAGCCACATCACCGTTCACACCTATCCCGAAACGCACCCGGACGCGGGCATCAGCACCTTCCGCGCCGATATCGACGTGAGCACCTGCGGCCGGATCTCGCCGCTTAAAGCGCTGAACTTTCTCATCGAAAGTTTCGAGTCCGACATCGTGGTGATGGATTATCGCGTGCGCGGCTTCACGCGCAACGTGCGCGGCATGAAGCACTTCATCGATCACACGATCGACTCGATCCAGAATTTCATCTCGCCCGGCATTCAGAACCGCTACGACATGGTCGACGTGAACGTCTACCAAGAGAGCATCTTCCACACCAAGATGCGGCTGAAGGAACTCGACCTCGACACCTACCTATTCGGCGCCGGCGAGGCAGACCTCTCCGCCCGCGAAGCCAAGCTCATCCGCGGCCGCGTCAATCACGAAATCAGCGAGATCTTCTACGGAAGGAACATTCAGCGCGGCGCATGAGGGCAGGGCGGGCTGAGCCCGCGCCACGCCGGTTCAATCCACCAGCCGTTGCCCTAACTCGCCGGCCAAGTCCTCGATGAACTGCCACGCCACGCGGCCGGAACGTCCGCCGCGCGTCACCGCCCACTCAAGCGCGCGGCGGGCAAGGTCGCCGTCCGCGATCTTCAACCCGAAGTGCCGCGCGTACCCGCTGACGATCGCCAGGTAGTCCGCCTGGCTTACATTATGAAACCCGAGCCACAAGCCGAACCGGTCTGAGAGCGAGATCTTCTCCTCGACCGCCTCGTCCGCATGGATCGCGGTCGAGCGTTCGTTCTCGATCATCTCGCGCGGCATCAGATGGCGCCGGTTCGACGTTGCATAGAAAACGACGTTCGACGGACGCCCGGCGAGCCCGCCCTCAAGCACAGTCTTCAACGGCCGGTACGCCGCATCGTGCGCATCGAACGAAAGGTCGTCGCAGAAGAGCACCGCCTTCACGGGCGCGCCGCCAAGCAAAGAGAGTAGGGCGCCGAGGGAGGCGATGTCCTCGCGATGAATCTCGACGAGCTTGAGTGCGCCCCCGCTTTCCGCCGCCACCGCCGCATGGACGGACTTCACGAGCGCGCTCTTTCCCGTGCCGCGCACACCCCACAGAAGCGCGTTGTTCGCCGGCAGCCCTTGCGCAAACCGCCGCGTATTGGCGAGCAGCTGATCGCGCTGCCGGTCGATTCCCTTCAACAGCGGCAGCGGCAGGCGCGCAATCTTGGCCAGTGGCAAAAGGGCGCGCCCGTTCGCGTCCCATTGGAAGCCCTCACCGGCCGCCCAGTCGGGCGCATGCGCTGCACCCGGCGCCAGCCGCTCCAAAGCCTTGGCAATGCGCTCCAAGAGCGCCTGTTCGTCAGAGTTCATGACACACTGACTAACCGATGCCGCAAATGTGGGCCAGAGCGAGGCTTTGGCTTGGTTGCAAAGGCCCGGTCGCTGGCTATAGTCCGGCCGCATCCAGCCACCCCCGTCAAATCGTTAACGAGCGGCCGCGCCTTATGTTCATTTCCCCTGCCTACGCCCAAGCCGCCGATGGCGGCGCCTCGACCGGCGCACTGATCGCACAGTTCATTCCGTTCGTGGCGATCATCGCAATCATGTACTTCCTGGTCATCCGCCCCCAGCAACAGCGTCTGAAGGCGCACCAGGCGCTAATCGCAAGCGTGAAGCGCGGCGACGTCGTTGTCACCTCCGGCGGCATCATCGGCAAGGTCATCAAGGTCCTGGAGAACGATGAAGTCCAAATCGAAATCGCTGAAGACGTGCGCGTCAAAGTCGTGAAGTCCACCATCGCCGATGTGCGGTCCAGAACGGACACGGCCGACGCCAAAACGGACGCCGCTTAAGAAGCGCCCCGAAAACACGAGAGTTACCAGTCAATGTTGCAGATCCAGACTTGGAAAATCGTTCTCATCTTGGCCGCATGCGTGATCGGTGCGCTGATGGCGCTGCCGAACGTTATTCCTCAGGCCTGGCGGGACGGGATCGCCCGCAACATGAGCATCCTCCCGCACAAACCGGTGACGCTCGGTCTCGACCTGCAGGGCGGCGTCTACGTGTTGTTCGAGGCCGAGATCGACGTCGCGGTGAAAGACCGCTTGCAGTCGCTGCTCGACGACATCCGCAAGGGCCTGCGCAAGGCGAAGATCCCCTACGCCGGCCTCGGCGCCGGGCCGGACGCCATCACCGTGCGCATCCTCGATACCGACCCCGCCAAGATCGAAGAGGCGCGCACCTTCCTGCGCAGCCTGGCCTCGCCGACCACGGCGACGTTCACCGGCATCAATACCAACAACTACGACGTCAAGATCGAAGCCGACGGCACGGCGACGCTGTCGATCACCGATGCGGGCCGCGAACAAATTCGCGCCAACGCCATGGCGCAGTCCGTTGAAATCCTGCGCAAGCGCATCGACCCCGAAGGCACGAAGGAAGTCACGATCCAGCCCCAGGGCGCCAACCGCATCATCGTGCAGGTGCCGGGCGAAACCGATCCGCAGAAGGTCATCACGCTGGGCAGCACGGCCGCCAAGCTGACGTTCCATATGGTGGATGAAACCGTGTCGGCGGCCGACATCGCGGCGAAGCGTATCCCGCCGGGTTCGCGCCTTCTCTACGAGAAGAACAACCGCAACGGCGTGATCAGCGAAGACCCGATCGTGATTAAGGAGCGCGCGCTCATCACCGGCGACATGCTGGAGCAGGCGCAGGGCGCCTTCGACCCGCAGTCGCAGCTGCCGATTATCTCGTTCAAGTTCGATGCCGTGGGCGCTCGTCGCTTTGCCGAAGCAACCAAAGAAAATGTCGGCAAGCGCTTCGCCGCCGTCCTCGACGAAAAGGTCATCACGGCCCCGGTCATCCGCTCGCCCATTCTCGGCGGCAGCGGCATCATCGAAGGCCAATTCACGATTCAAGAGGCAAACGAAACCGCAATCCTCTTGAACTCGGGCGCACTGTTCGTGCCGCTGACGGCTGAAGACCAGCGGACCGTAGGCCCCGAACTCGGCAGGGACTCGGTCGAGAGGGGCCAATACGCGGCCCTCGCGGGCCTAGTCCTGGTGGCTATCTTCATGCTTATGCAGTACCGCCTGTTCGGCTTATTCGCCGACATCGCGCTGGCGGTAAACCTCGTGCTGCTGCTCGGCCTCATGACCGCGATTGGCGCCACGCTGACCTTGCCCGGGATCGCCGCCTTCGTGCTCACCATGGGCATGGCGGTCGACGCGAATGTGTTGATCTATGAGCGCATTCGCGAAGAACAGCGAAACGGCCGCTCCGTCATGTCCTCGATCGACGCCGGCTATGAGCGCGCGATGACGACCATCATCGACTCGAACCTGACGACGTTGCTTGCGGGTCTGATTTTGCTCGTGATGGGCACGGGGCCCGTGAAAGGCTTCGCCGTCGCTCTGTCGCTTGGTATCGTAACCTCAGTGTTCACCGCGACCTACGTGACCCGCCTGCTCGTGATTTGGTGGCTTAAGGGCCAACGCCGCACCGAAATACCGGTCTAGCGCCCCTAAATCCCTCATTTCGTTCGGGTTTTTCGCCTTCCGGTCGATTGACGCGCCCTTCGCGTGTACTCTTCACTGCGCCGTCATTGAGTCGGTTGGCTGAAGGGGAGAGAACGTCGTGGCCGGGCTTTTATCGAATCTCAGGAACACGTTGATCGCAGGCTTCGTGCTAGCGCTCGTCGTGTTCGTCATTTTCATAGTTATGGGCGGATACAGCCTCTCTGCCATTTTGGGCGGCGAACAGTTCTGGGGCTTCGTCGTGCGCTGGCTGCACGTGGTGTTCGGCATCCTCTGGATCGGGCTGCTCTACTACTTCAACGTCGTGCAGATGCCGATGATGCCCAAGATCCCGGACGATCAAAAGCCGGCGGTATCGAAGTTCATCGCCCCTGAAGCGCTATGGTATTTCCGCTGGGCGGCGATGGGCACGATGGTGCTCGGCGTTCTCCTGGCGCTTATCAACCGCTACTTCCTGGATGCGATGACGCTGGGCGCGACCCAGGGCTTCGTCTCGGCTCAAACGACGCTGATCGGCATTGGCATGTGGCTGGGCTTGATCATGTGGTTCAACGTCTGGTTCGTCATTTGGCCGAACCAGCAACGCGCACTCAACATCGACAACAAGTTCCCCGATTTGAGCAAAGACCAGAAGGCCGGCCACGCGCGCACTGCCATGCTGTTCTCGCGCACGAACTTCATGCTCTCGATCCCGATGCTGTTCTGCATGGTCGGCGGCGGCATCAACGCCAACCTCGGCTGATCGGGCGAAGCGAACGAAAAGGGCAGGGGGCTGTGCGGCATCGCGCAGCCCTTTGTCGTTGGAGCCTCACGTGACCGAAGACGAGTGGCACGAGCTAGAGAACGCGGTCGCGGTCGGCGCCCCTGACCGCTACGTCGCGGCCTTCTTCGCGCCCGCCCAGCGTCGCCGCGCCTTGGTCGCTCTCTACGCCTTCGACAACGAACTTGCCCACGTCGCCGGCGTCGTGCGCGAGCCCATGTTGGGCCATGTTCGCCTTGCCTGGTGGCGCGAACGCCTGGCCGCCATCTACGAGGGCGCCGCCCAGCAAGCCCCCACCGCCAAAGCGCTCGCCAAGGTCGTAGACGCCCACAAACCGCCGCGCGCACTCCTCGACGGGCTAATCGATACCCGCGCCCACGACTTCGACGAGGCCCCCTTCGCCGACGAGGCCGCCTTCGAGCGCTACGCCGACGCGACCGAAGGCAACGTCATGCGCCTCGCCGTGCATATCCTGGGTCTCGCGCCACTGAACGAAGAGGTAATCCGAAACGTGGCCCTCGCCGCGGCTCTGGGCACGCAACAAAGCAACGCCCCGCGCCTGGCCAGACAGCGCCGCTACCGGCTGCCGCTGACGTGGCTGCAGGCACAGGGCATGAACACGGAAGATGTCTTTGCCAACCCCGACGCGCTCGCCCGCGTTATGCCGCAAGCCACCCAGCGCATCAATCAAGCGCTCGCCACCGCCAATCGGGGCCGCTTCCGCTTGGGCGCTATGCCGGTATTGAGCCCGGCAACGATGGCCCGGGAGACGGGCCCTGCCGCACCCTGGCGCCGCTTCGTACGCATCGCCTTTGCCAACCTGACGTGGCGGCTGTAGCGCTTGGAAAGCGCCTAGTTCCGCACCACGCTGGCGACGTAGTGCTTCGCGATCGCCTGAAGCGCCGCGACTTCGTTCGAGAACACCTGGTCGAGCTTCACAAAATCGCTCCGGCGTCCGCGTGGCACCGAACGCAGGATCGAGGCCTCAACCCCGTTCGCCGCGCGCACGATAACCCCGGCGTCGCGCCAGTCGTCGTCGGCCACCAAGCCGTCGTCCGTGCGGTGGGCAAGGTGTGTCTTCACCCGGGCCCGCTCGCCGATCTCGGCGTTGTCGAGCGCAAATTCGCGGAACGTCCCGTTCCCTTCGTCCTTCGAGCAGATGATCATTGGTCTGTTGTCTTCCCGAGTTTCTTCTCAGTCTGGGAGCGCGGGCGAACCGCCCGCTCTTCCCGACGTTTGATTGTCACCACCAGTGCATGCATACGCGGTGAAGCGCGGGCGAGGGCGCCCGCGCTTCGAGACTAACTACAACCCGTCGTGGTTCCGCAGCTGTCGCACTTCAAGCATGTGCCATTGCGCACCAGCGTGAAGTTCCCGCAGTTGCCGCACGCATCGCCCTCGTAGCCCTTGATCCGGGCTTCGGCGACTTTGCGTGCGCGCAGCGTCGCGGTCGACATCGTGACCTCACGCTCGACCACCTCGATCGCCTGCGCGACCGGATTCGTAGCAGTCCGGCGGGCGGCCACATCGAGCGCCATCTCGCTCGCGGTGGCGAGCATCATCTGCGCCGGATCGATCTTCACAGCTGCGCCGCCCTCGACGACCATCAGCTGCTGCGGGATTTGCCCACGCACGAGACCCGCCGAGACAATGCGCGCCGTGTTCTGCGCCGGAGCTGCAGGGCGTTTGCCCTCGCCGTCGCCGCCGCCGATCTCGCTGTCCCCGGGCACAACGTGCGCCAGGTCGTGACGGCCGAGATAGGAAACCGCCAGCTCACGGAACACATAGTCGAGGATCGACGTGGCGTTCTTGATCGCCTCGTTGCCCGTCACCATGCCGGCCGGCTCGAAGCGCGTGAACGTGAAAGCTTCCACGAACTCGTCCAGCGGCACGCCGTACTGCAAGCCGATCGAAATCGCGATCGCGAAATTGTTCATCAAGCTGCGGAAGGCGGCGCCCTCCTTGTGCATGTCGATGAAAATCTCGCCGATCCGCCCGTCGTCGTACTCGCCCGTGCGCAGGTAAACCTTGTGCCCGCCCACGGTCGCCTTCTGCGTATAGCCTTTGCGGCGATGCGGCAGCTTCTCGCGGTCGCGCTTCGTGATCTCCACGATGCGCTCCACGATCCGCTCGGCCAAAGCCGACGCCCGCGCACCCGACGCCATTTCGGGCAGGGTATCGAGAAGATCGTCGTCCTCGTCGTCGCTCGCCAAGATCGACGAGGCGAGCGGCTGCGACAGCTTCGAGCCGTCGCGATAAAGCGCGTTGGCCTTCAGCGCCAGCTTCCACGACTTCATGTACGCGTCCGCGCAATCCTTCACGGTCGCGAGGTTCGGCATGTTGATCGTCTTCGAGATTGCGCCCGAAATGAACGGCTGCGCCGCCGCCAGCATCAAGATGTGGCTGTCGACCGAGAGCGAGCGCTTGCCGAGCTTGCCGCACGGATTGGCGCAATCGAACACCGGCAGATGCTCGTCCTTCAGATGCGGCGCGCCTTCCAGCGTCATCGCCCCGCAGCAGAAGAGGTTGGCCTGGTCGATATCGGCCTTCGTGAACCCGATTTCGAGAAGCAGGTTGAAGTCCGGCGCATCCAGCCGCTCGACGGGAATGCCAAGCGTCTTCGTGCAGAACTCGTCACCCAGCGTCCAACGGTTGAACACGAACGAGATATCGAACGCGGTCGAAAGCGACGCTTCGACGGCTTCAAGTTCCTTATCCGTGAACCCTTTGACCTTCAGCCATTCGTGGTTCACGCCAGTCGCGCCCTTCAGCGTTCCGCGGCCCACGGCATAGTTGATGATCGCATCCGACTGCGCACTCGTATAACCGAGCACGCGCAGCGCTTCCGGCACCGACTGGTTGATGATCTTGAAATAGCCGCCACCGGCCAGCTTCTTGAACTTCACCAGCGCGAAATCCGGCTCGATGCCCGTCGTGTCGCAATCCATAACAAGCCCGATCGTGCCCGTCGGCGCGATCACCGTGGACTGCGCATTGCGATAGCCATAGAGCGCGCCTTGGCTAAGCGCCTCGTCCCACGATGCGCGCGCCCGATCGACAAGGCCTTCAAAGCCCGACGCCGGCATGTCCATGGCGTTGAGCGGCACCGGCTTGATCGACACCTTCTCATAGCCGTCAACTGCGCCGTAAGCGGCCCGGCGATGGTTACGGATGACGCGCAGCATGTGCTCCGCGTTCTTCGCGTAGCCTTTGAATGCGCCAAGCTCGCGCGCCATCGCCGCAGAAGTGGCGTAGGAAGCGCCGGTCATCAGCGCCGCCAGCGCACCGGCAACCGCACGGCCTTGCTGCGAGTCGTAGGCAATGCCCGACGTCATGAGCAGGCCGCCGATGTTGGCATAGCCGAGGCCCAGCGTCCGGTACTCGTAAGACAATTGCGCAATCTCTTTCGACGGGAACTGCGCCATCATCACCGAGACTTCGAGCACGATCGTCCAAAGGCGAACCGCATGCTCATAAGCCGCGACGTCGAACACTTTGCCGCCCTTGCCGTCGTCCTTGCGGAACGCGAGCAGGTTCAACGACGCCAAGTTGCACGCCGTGTCGTCGAGGAACATGTATTCCGAGCACGGATTCGACGCCCGGATGTCGCCCGAAGCGGGGCAGGTGTGCCAGTCGTTGATCGTCGTATGGAATTGCAGGCCCGGATCGGCGCACTGCCACGCCGCTTCCGCAATCTTGCCCCACAGGTCGCGTGCCTTCACGGTCTTGTGCAGCTTGCCGTCCGTGCGGCGCGTCAGATTCCACTCGCTGTCGGTCTCGACCGCGCGCAGGAACGCATCGTTCACGCGTACCGTGTTGTTCGAGTTCTGACCCGACACCGTATAGTACGCCTCGCCATCCCAATCCGTGTCGAGCACGGGGATGTCTATCGCTTCATAGCCCTGGCGCGCGAAGTGGATTGCACGTTGCACCGCGTTGTCGGGAATCTGGGCTTTGCGCGCGGCCTTGATCTCGCGCTTCAGAGCAGGATTTTGCAGCGGATCGAAGCACGCGTCGCCATCGGCCGAGCAGTTCACGCACGCTTTGATGATCAGGTTCAGGTGCTTGTTCAGCAGCTTCGACCCGGCAACCAGCGCCGCCACCTTCTGCTCTTCCTTCACCTTCCAGTCGATGAAGAGCTCGATATCCGGATGGTCCGCATCAACGATCACCATCTTCGCCGCGCGCCGCGTCGTGCCGCCCGACTTGATCGCACCGGCCGCCCGGTCGCCGATCTTCAGGAAGCTCATCAAGCCCGACGACTTGCCGCCGCCCGACAATTTCTCGTTAGCCCCGCGCAGCGCCGAGAAGTTCGACCCCGTGCCCGAGCCATACTTGAAGAGGCGCGCTTCGCGCACCCAGAGGTCCATGATCCCGCCTTCATTCACGAGATCGTCCTGGATGCCTTGAATGAAGCACGCATGCGGCTGCGGATGCTCGTAAGAGCTCGCCGACGCCGTCAGCTCACCGGTCCAGTGATCGACATAATGGTGGCCTTGCGCGGGACCATCGATCCCATAAGCCCAATGCAGACCCGTGTTGAACCATTGCGGGCTGTTCGGCGCCGCCATTTGGGCCGCCAGCATGTAGCGCATCTCGTCGAAGAACGCGCGCGCATCGCTCTCTTCGTCGAAGTAGCCGCCCTTCCAACCCCAATACGTCCACGTACCGGCCAAACGATCAAACACCTGCCGCGCGCTCGACTCGCCGACAGCCTTGGGCGCGTCCTTCACCTTCTTGAGCGCAGCTTCATCCGGCGCGTGCCGCCACAGCCATTCCGGCACCTTGTCTTCTGCGACGGGCTTCAGCTTCGCAGCGATGCCGGCCTTGCGAAAATACTTTTGCGCGAGAACGTCGGAAGCAACCTGGCTCCAGCTCGCCGGCACCTCGATGCCTTCTTGGCGGAACACGACTGAGCCATCCGGATTGCGGATCTCGCTCGCTGTCGTGCGGAACGCGATTCCTTCGTATGCCGATTGGCCTTCCTGGGTGAAGACGCGGTCGATGCGCATGTACGTGAAGCCCCTCTAGTGCCCTTGGGTGATCAACTTCCCCGTTGAGCAAAGGCTTCTCGGATCGTTTGGGACCTTAGGTGCCGCGCGACTCCACCAAACTCCCCCGCGCGACCGGTCCCTGGCCCGAAAAAACTTGGCTAACAGGGACCCCTATCTAGTACCTAGATTTTGATCTTCGCAACAGATTTAGTGTTAACCGCCGTTAGCAAATACCAGATTTAGTAGGTAGGCAGAATCGTTTCTGTGGACATCGAAACCGATGCCGCAAGGCGCAAAAAAGCGCACACGATGCCCACAGACTGTGGACGATTTTCGGTCGGTCCCCCCGCAAGCATCGGTGACGCAAACACGGATGCGCGGCACTCGAGAATCGAGTGACCGCGCAAAGCATGCACTGATTCTAGTGGTTGTGGGAAAGCGAGTCTGCGCGCCGCCGGATTCTGGGGGATTCGCTACGGATGGCCTCGACCCCATATGATTCTAGGAAACAGGGAGATGCGCGCAATGCTGACGATTGGTTTTGTCCTTTTGGTTTTTGCGGCCGTCATTGGGCTGGCGGCTTGGTCAGGCCCAGGCCGCAGCGCAGTCGTTCCTCGTGCACTCACCATGGCATCGGCCGTGTTTGGCGTGCTCGCTCTTATCGCCAGTGGCTTCACGCAGATCGGCGCGGGCCAGGTTGGGGTCGCAACGCTCTTCGGCGCAGTCGATCAGCAGCCGCTCTCTCAAGGTCTGCATCTCATCAATCCGCTGAAAAGCGTGACGCAGATGTCGACACGGACGGAGACCGTCAACGTGCACGCGGGGCCTGGCGGCAAAGAGGTAGCAGCAGGCGAGTCCGTCGATGCCATCTCCTCCGACGGTATGCGCATGCCGCTCGACGTAACGGTCTACTACCGTCTTGTCGAAGCTGACGCGCCGTGGGTCTTCCAGCATTTGGGCCCCGACTTCGCGCAAAAGATCGTGATCCCCGCGACCCGAACGGCTGTGCGCGAGGGCTTGGCCAAATTCAGCGCCCAGGAAGCCTACAGCTCCAAGCGCACTGATCTAACCACCGCAATGCAGGACATTTTGCGCCAGCATCTGCGAGCGCTCCTCGACGACTACAGTTTCAAGGGCCAGGGTGTGGTGCTCCAACAAGTCCTGCTGCGCAATATCGGCATTCCCGACCAAGTCCGCGATGCGATCGAAAAGAAGCTCTCCGCCGAGCAGCAAGCTCTGGCCATGCAGTTCGTGCTGCAAAAGGAAACACAGGAGGCTGAACGCAAGCGTATCGAAGCCCGCGGCATCGCCGACTTTCAGAAGATCGTGACCGAGGGAATCAGCGACAAGTTGTTGGCATGGAAGGGTATCGAAGCAACCCTCGAAGTGTCCAAGAGCCCCAATGCTAAAGTTGTCGTGATCGGAAACGGTAAGAACGGTCTTCCCCTCATTTTCGACAGTTCAGGCACATCGGGCGGCAATTGACGCGCCCAAGAGGGGAGACAACCTCCCCAGAAACGGCATAATGGCCAAATCAGGCCTTATCCGAGCCGCAATTCGCGTATCTGTCGCCGCTTGGGATGCACCTCAGGAGTATTTGATGCACGCGTCGCGTTTTGCCGGTCGCAGTCGGATTGCAGCGTCTCTCTTTTTCCTTCTGATTCTCTTAGTTGCACCGGTCGAGGCCAAAGGCCTCTGGCCGCACGAGGGCAGTGACCTCAAACCCGATCCGACGATCACCTTCGGCGTGCTGCCGAATGGCATGCGTTACGCGATCAAGCCGAACCGCAATCCCGAAGGCACGGTCACGCTGCGCCTGCGCGTCGCCGCCGGCTCGCTGCACGAGAACGAGAACGAGCGCGGCTTCGCTCACTTCTTGGAGCACATGGCCTTCAATGGCTCGCAGAACTACCCGGAAGGCGAGATGTTCCGCGCACTGCAGCGCATGGGCATACAAATCGGCTCGAACGCGAACGCTGCAACCGACTTCGACAACACGTCGTTCACGATCTCGCTGCCGAGCGTCCGCCCGCAAGTGCTCGACTCCGGATTCAACATCCTGCGCGAGATGTGCGACCGGCTCACGCTTGCCGCTGAGGCGATCGACAAGGAGCGCGGCGTCATCCTTTCCGAGGAACGCTCGCGCGATACGCCGGGTATGCGCGCGAACGTCGCCCAGATCCGGTTGCTGTTCGCCGGCCAAAAATACCCGACCCGTTTTCCGATCGGCGACACGAACCTGATCCGCCGTGCGGGCCCGCAAGACCTGCGCGGCTACTACCAACGCTACTATCGCCCTGATCGCACGCTTTTGGTCGTATCGGGCGATGTCAACCCGGCCACGATCAAGACCAAGATTGAGGCCGTTTTCTCCTCCTGGGCCAAACCCGCCACGCCGGCACCCGTAGAGGACTTCGGCAAACCGAAGCCGCGCACCCTCGAAGTGGCCCAGTCGATCCAACCGGGCCTCGACGAGAGCATCGCGCTGAACTGGGTGCAGCCTGAGGACACCCGCCCCGACAACAAGGTCCGCCGCCGCGAAGTCCACGCGCGCCTCGTCGCGTTCACCGTCGTGAACCGCCGCTTGAGCAAACTCTCGCGCCTTCCCAACGCGCCGTTCATCGACGCCCGCATCGAACGCGAAGCCATCGGCGGGGCAGGGATCGTGACCGCGCTCGCCATCCGCACGCGCCCCGGCGAATGGCAGAAAGGCCTTGCCGCCGCCGAGCAGGAACTGCGCCGCGCACTCGTGCACGGCCTCCAGCAAGCCGAGGTCGACCGCGAAGCGCTTGAGCAGCAATCGCCCTACAAGCTGACCGCCGCAAACGCGAACACGCGCGCCAACAACGACGTCGCCGACCTCATCATGGCGTCGGTCGAAAACAACCGCGTGCCGACGGACCCGCAAACCGACCTCGCCCTCTACACGGCGAGCATTGCGGGGCTGAAAGCGCAAACGGTAACGCAGGTACTGAAGTCGTCCGTCGGCAGCGGCGGCTCGCCGCTCATCTTTTTCACCAGCTCGACGCCGGTTGCAGGCGGCGACGCAGCAATCAAAGAAGCCTATCTCGCCAGTACCAAAGTGCCCGTCGCCGCGCCGCCGCCAAGCACGATCAAGCAGTTCATGTACCGCAATTTCGGCACCAAGGGCACGGTGGCCGAGCGCCGGACGGTCAACGACTTGGGCGCAACGCTCGTGCGCTTCGCGAACGGCGTGAAGCTGAACGTGAAGCCCACAACGTACGAGAAGGACAAGGTCAGCGTCATCGCGCGCATTAGGGGCGGCTACCTGGCGCTCCCGAAGACCAAGCGCGGCGTCGCCTGGGCGTTGCCGTTCGCCTTCGTCGAAGGCGGTCTCGGTCAACTCGAGATCCAGGAACTCGAGCAAACCGAACCCGGCCACTTCGCAGGCATCAATCTGAACGTTGACGAGGACGCCTTCCAGCTCTCGGGCGACACCGTCGAACGCGACGTGCTGCTGCAGCTGCAAGTGCTGGCGGCGTTTGCCTCCGACCCCGCTTACCGCCCCGACGGCCTGCGCCGCATTCAAGCCGCAGGCGACGGCCAAGTGCGCGAGCAAGCCTCGACGCCGATGGGCGTCCTCGCGCGCGAGATCACGGCACTCGTCCGCGACGGCGATCCGCGCTGGGCGTCGCCTTCGCTAGAGGACATGCGCGCGCTGACGATGGACGACATGAAATCGGCAATCGCGCCAGCCCTAGCCAGCGCTCCGATCGAAGTCACGATCGTCGGCCACGTGCGCGTCGAAGATGCGATCGAAGCAACAGCCAAGACGTTCGGCGCCTTCGCGCCGCGCGCCGCCGCGTATCAATACCCGAAGGGCAGTCTCGACGTCCGTTTCCCGACGAAGCGCCGCGAGATCGAACTTCGCCACGAAGGCCGCGAAGACCAAGCGGCGGTCGCCGCCGTCTGGCCCGGTCCGGACCTCTTCAGCGACACGCGCCGCGAGCGCGTCGTCGCCATCTTGAACGAGATCCTGCAACTTCGCTTGATCGACGAGGTGCGAGAAGCGCAAGGCTCGACCTACACCCCGTTCGGCACGTACTTCGCGTCGCCGATTGTCAAAGGCCATGGCTATCTCCTGGCCGGCGTCGAGCCGAAGCCCGAGCAAGTGGACATGTTCTTCACCACGCTCGAGCAAATCGAAAAGGAGTTGACGAGCGGCCCCGTCGGCAAAGACTTGCTCGACCGCGCGCGCAAGCCGGTGCTCTACCAGCACTATGCTGCGGAATCGACAAACGCCTACTGGATCGGCGCGCTTCAGGACATCCAATCCGACGCCCGCAACCTCGCCCGCGTGCGCTCGGAGATCGATGACTACGCCTCGATCACCGCCGAAGAAGTCGCCGCCGTCGCCCGCACCTTCCTCGACAGCAAGCGCCGGATCGATATCAGGGTTCTTCCGAAATAATTGCGTTGGCGCGCCTACTCTTCGTAGGCGTGCCAACGTCCTTCGTCGTCGCGCACGCGCAAGCCCGCGTCGCTGCGCTCGATATCGCAAAGTTCCAAATTCGCTTTCGCGTGCCCGCCCGGAATGTCGAGCACGTAAGAGGGTAGGGCGATGCCGGATACGCGCCGCCGCAGCTCGCGCATCAGGGCCTGACCTTCTGCGATCGTGGTGCGGAAATGTGCCGTCCCGGGCGCCAGATCCGCGTGGTGAAGATAGTATGGCTTGATCCGGTTCTCGACGAACGCGCGCATCAGGTCGCTCAACGCCTCGACAGTGTCGTTCACGCCTTTGAGCAGAACCGTCTGGCTCAGCATCGGAATGCCCGCATCCACGATCCGCGCGACGGCAGCCTTGGCGGCGGGCGTGAGTTCCCGCGCATGGTTCGAATGAAGCGCAACATAGACGGTCGCTTGGCGTGTCTTCAGCGCGCGCACGAACTCGTCGCTCACGCGCTCCGGATCGACGACCGGCACCCGCGTGTGCCAGCGCAGCACCTTCACATGCTCGATCGCGGCCAGCCGCTCGGTCAGATCGGCGGCTCGGCGCGGCGTCAGAACGAAGGGATCGCCGCCCGTCAGGATCACTTCCGAGATCTCAGCCCGCGCCGCGATGTAGTCGATCGCCGCGTCAAGCATCTCGGGTGACAGCCCGGGCTCGCGATCCGGCCCCACCATTTCGCGCCGGAAGCAGAAGCGGCAATAGACCGGGCATACATGCACGACCTTCAGCAAAACGCGGTCCGGATAGCGATGCACGACGCCCTCAACCGGCATGTGCGCCTTGTCGCCGATCGGATCAATCGACTCGTGCGGCAGCGCGTTCAGCTCCCGCGCATCCGGCACGAACTGCCGTGCAATCGGATCGTCCGCCTCATCCGCATCGATCAGCGCGTCCATCGCAGGCGTGATCGCGACCGCGTACCGCTCGGCGACTTTTGCAAGCGTTTCGGTATGCGCGGCCTCCACCAGGCCCGCATCGACCAAATCGGCAATGGACTTCAGCGTGCGCGCCGTCATGTTCGCCCTATCGGCGGCGTCCATAGCACATGCTCGATGCTGGGCGCGCCTGTCGCGAGCATCACGAGCCTGTCGAATCCAAGCGCGACGCCGCTCGCCTGCGGCATCTCCGCGAGCGCGGCCAGGAAGTCCTCATCGATCGGGTAGCGTTCGCCGTAGATGCGCTCTTTCTCGGCCATCTCGTGCGCGAAGCGGTGCCGCTGTTCCACCGGATCTGTCAACTCGCCGAACCCGTTCGCAAGTTCCACGCCGCACACATAGGCCTCGAACCGCTCAGCCACTCGGCGATCGCGCGCCGAAGCGCGAGCGAGCGCGGCCTCCACCCTGGGATACTCATCGAGAATGGTGATCGCATCAAACCCAAGCTTCGGCTCGACGCGCTCGCTCAGCACGCGGCTGAACACATCCGACCAAGTATCGTCGGTCGCCACGTGCACGCCCGCCCGCTCGGCCTGCCGTGCAAGCGCGTCGCGATCGCTGGCGTCCGCCGTCACCGTGCCAAGCAAGTCGATCCCGGCGTAGCGCGCAAAAGCTTCCGCCACCGTGATCCGCTGCACATCCGCATCCGCACGCACGCTGTGCCCGCGATAGGCGAGAGCACCACCACCCGCCGCAAGGCGGATCAAGGCCACACAGTCCGCGATCACCGCGTCGTACGTTTCCTCCGCCCGATACCACTCAAGCATCGTGAACTCGGGAACGTTCACCGGCGCATGCTCGCGGTTGCGAAACACGCGCGCGAAGTCGAAGATGCGCCGCTCGCCGGCGGCCAAGAGTTTCTTGCACGCAAACTCCGGCGAGGTGTGCAGATAGTATTGGCCGCCGTCCCGCCCGATCGCTTGCGTCGCGAAGGCGTGCAGATGGGTCTCATTCCCCGGCGACACTTGCAGCTGAGCGCACTCGACCTCGACAAAACTTTGCGCCTCGAAATGCCCACGGATCGCGGCCTTAATCCGGTTCCGCGCCAAGAGAAACGGCCGCCGATCGGCGTGCCGGTCGCGCGCCCACCAGGGCGAGTGCGTCACCACGGCCTAAACCGCACGTTTCTGCCACCTTGGCGATTAGGCAACCGGCTGCTATCACCCGGGCCGAATTCGTGCCCGGTGCGCCGGCCCATCGGGCCAGGCCTGAGCCGGGCGCTCTCATTTAAGGAGTGTCGCGTGGTTTCGGTCATCGCAAGCAATGTGCGTAAGGGCAACATCATCGATAAGGACGGCAAGCTCTATGTCGTTCTGACGGCGGAAAACTTTCACCCCGGCAAGGGCACGCCCACCACGCAGATCGAAATGCGCCGGATCAGCGACGGGGTCAAGGTAAACGACCGCTACAAGACGACCGACAGCCTCGAGAAGGCCTTCGTCGACATGCGCACGCACAACTATCTCTACCAGGACGGCGACAACTACGTCTTCATGGATCCGGAAAATTTCGAGCAAGTCCACGTCTCGGCCGACATCCTGGGCGACGGCGTAAAGTACCTGCAAGAAAACATGGAAGTGACGCTGAGCCTGCACAACGGCATCCCGATCGCGATCGAACTGCCGAACCGCATCGTGCTCGAAATCACGGAAACGGAACCTGTCGTCAAAGGCCAAACCGCCTCGTCCTCGTTCAAACCGGCGATGCTGTCGAACGGCGTGAAGACGGCGGTCCCGCCGCACATCAACGTCGGCACAAAGGTCGTCATCAACACCGAAGACGGCTCCTACGTCGAACGCGCGAAGGACTAGGCTTCAACCCCAATCCGCGAGGTGTCGTGCATGGCTTCCGCGTGGCTTTCCTTCAAAGAACGGCTGACGATCCCGGCGATCGCGGCGCCGATGTTCCTCGTCTCGGGCCCAAAGCTCGTGACAGCGGTCGCAAAGGCCGGCATGGCCGCGGCGTTCCCCGCGCCGAATGCGCGCACGATCGAAGACCTCGACCAATGGATGGGCGAGGTCAACGAAACGCTCGCGCAAGGCGACCGTCCGTGGGTCTTGAACATCGTCGCCCACCATTCCTACGCGCGCCTGAAGGAAGAGCTTGAACTCATCGTCAAGCACAAGCCGCCGCTCGTGATCACGGCACTGGGCAGCCCGCACGCGGTGATCGACGCCGTACATTCCTATGGCGGCCTCGTCTTCGCCGACGTGATCGATCTGCGCTTTGCCAAGAAGGCGCTCGAAGCGGGCGTCGATGGCCTCGTGTTGATTTGCGCCGGCGCCGGCGGCCATACGGGTGCGTTAAGCCCCTTCGCCTTCATCAGCGCCGTGCGCGGCATCTTCCCAGGCCCCATCGTGGTCGGTGGCGCGATCGGCAACGGCCGCGCGGTCAAAGCCGTGGAAGTGCTGGGCGCCGACCTCGCCTATATCGGCACGCCGTTCGTGGCCGCGAAGGAGTCGCTCGCCCCCGACGCCTACAAGCAAATGCTGATCACCTCGACGCACGAGGACCTTGTCACGACCGCCGCCGTCACCGGCGTGAAAGCGAACTGGCTCAAAGGCAGCCTGCACGCCGTCGGCATCGACCCCGATAAAGCGAACATCGACGCCCCGAACTTCGGCGACCCGAACGTTGCTTTCAAGCGCTGGAAAGACACCTGGTCCGCCGGCCAAAGCGTCGACCTCGTCCAACGCATCGAACCGGCCGCAGATATCGTGGCCAGGTTCGTGCGGGAATATGAGGCTGCCGGACCAGCTTAAGCGAGCCCGTTTGATGAACCTGGAGCAACTAACCAGCCTCTTGGAGAAGTGGTACAGCGTTGCACCCGGTGGGTTGGGCCTCGACGCGGTGGCGACGGCCCATATCGCCAATCCCACGCTTCGAGAGTTTTACGAGCGTCTCGGAGCACTCGCGGAATCCGGCACGCGCTTCTCGCATCCAAAGTCCCACCATCGGCCGCTGGCGACACAAGACCGCGTCTTGCCTGTGAGCGAACTGCGGCGCGAGGGCGATGCAACTATCTTCGTGCTTGAGAACCAAGACGTGTTCGTGATCGCGGCGCCAGATCAAACAAGCCAAACGAATGCACTTGTTGCTGGCGACGTGGGCGACCTGCGTTTGCGCCACCTCACCGATCTCGGAGTGCCGCTCGATGAATTGCTGGTAACGCTTGCACTGAGTGAGACGATTTTTAGTGTACAAGATCGCTATCGCGCAACGTCCCCATCGCTGCTAAAGTCGCGCACAGCTGCGATCTCGGGAGTGCACTATCGCGGTAGGTATGTGTGGCCGGAACTCTACTCCAATTTCTGGCTTTCGGACGATGTTTGGTACATGGATCACATTGGCTGCGGATGGGCAGCCCACCGAAGCATCTGGAAGCAGCCTCGTGCGTAATGGGTGAGCATAAACACGCAACGCAAGTTCCGGCATTGTCATCCGCTTCGGCTGAAAAATGGCTAAGAAAGCATGCACCTGCCTCGATGCACGGCAATCGTGACCTGGGGCCGCCAATCAGCTATGATGCGCTTATGAGATTCAAGCGCATTACGATCGATCCGAAGAAGATGGATGGCTTGCCGTGCATTCGCGGTTTGCGCATTCCCGTCGCAACTGTTGTTGCAATGGTTGCCGAAGGTATGACCGAGGTTGAGATTCTGACGTCTCATCCCGATCTTGAGGCCGCCGACATCAAAGAAGCGCTTCAATACGCGGCTGCGGCCGTGCGTGAGCGTGGTCTGCCGCTGGCGGGCGAGTGAAGTTCTTAGTAGACAATCCTCTGTCCCCTGCGCTCGCGTCCGCCTTGACGCTCGACGGGTACGATGCGGTTCATGTGCGCGACCTGTCACTTCGTGATGCGGAAGACGAGGTGATCTTCTTAAGAGCCGCACAAGACGGCCGCACAATCATTTCCGCGGACACCGACTTCGCAACGATGCTCGCGTTACGAAGCCAAACCAAGCCATCGGTCATCTTGCTCCGAGTGGGCGTGTCTCACCGAGCAGAAGATCAGGCAGAGCTCTTGGTCGCAAACATGCCGGTAATCCAAGCGCACCTGGAGAGCGGCGCAGTCATCGTCTTCGACGGAACTCGCGTTCGCGTTCGAACGCTTCCAATTTCATAACATCTCGTTAGCAACCGAAGCCTAAGTCACCGCATTCAAATGCGCGCGCCCGACGATCAGCGGATCGGGCGGCGGCAGGTTCTTCGCGTCTTTGCCATTGTAGTCGAGCTTGTTCAGCACATAGCGCATCGCGTTCAGCCGCGCGCGCTTCTTGCAGTCCGACTTGATCACGATCCACGGTGCTTCCGACGTGTCGGTGTGCAGGAACATCGACTCCTTCGCCTTCGAATACTCATCCCACTTATCGAGCGCGGCCATGTCGATCGGGCTGAGCTTCCACTGCTTGAGCGGGTGCAGTTCGCGTTCGCGGAAGCGGCGGTGTTGCTCCTTGCGGCTGACGGAGAACCAGAACTTGAACATATTTATGCCGCTGGCGGCGAGATTGCGTTCAAGCTCCGGCGCTTGCCGCATGAACGCCTGATACTCCGCATCGTTGCAGAATCCCATGACGCGCTCGACGCCCGCCCGATTGTACCAAGAGCGGTCGAACAGCACGATTTCGCCCTTCGTCGGCAGGTGTTCGATGTAGCGCTGGAAGTACCACTGTCCGCGTTCGAAATCGGTGGGCTTCTCCAGCGCGACGACGCGCGCGCCGCGCGGGTTCAGGTGCTCCATGAAGCGCTTGATCGTGCCGCCCTTGCCGGCGGCATCGCGCCCCTCGAACAGAATGACGACACGCTGGCCGGTCTCCTTGACCCAGGCTTGAAACTTCAACAGTTCGACCTGCAGCCGGTACTTCTGCTTCTCATAGCTCTTGCGCGACAGCCGGTTCTTATACGGATAGACGGCGCTGCGCCAATCCTCGACCAATTCGTCGTCGGGGCTCACCGGCATGCGCGCGTCGAGTTTTTGCCAACGCATCAGCGCCGACTTGATGGCAGTCGCATCGTCCGGTGACGCGCCTTCGAGGATGGACTCAAGCGCTTTCAGGGCAACGGCGCCGTCCTCCGCTTGCCGTGCGATGTCTCTCGCGGCAGCGACCTGAGCGCCACGCTTTTTGCGTACGTTTTGCGTGACCGTCGCCGTCTCGACCTGCTTGGCCGCCGTTGGCTCCACAGTTGCAGTTGGCACCTTCGAAACGCCGTTACGCATGCGAAAACAAACTCACCTTCGGCCGCCGCGGCCGGTCCGCGCCCGTTTCACAAACCTGTCACACAAATGCGGGCCGCGCGTTGACTTGGGTCAAGCAAGCGATCCCATTTGATACGGATCAAGGCGAAGTTTCGCGAATTTAGGCGCACTGGCAGCATTCGCTATTCCGTATCCGAGGAACGTACGCATGGCCCAAGCTGCCACCGCCACCAAACCAAAGGCGCAATCCGCCGAACACTTCGACGTGCTTGTCGTCGGCGCCGGAATTTCCGGGATTGGTGCCGCCTACCACATGGCGAAGCAATGCCCCGGCACATCGTTCGTCGTGCTTGAGATGTACGAGAACTTCGGCGGCACCTGGTGGATGCATCGCTATCCGGGCATCCGCTCCGACAGCGACCTCTACACGTTCGGCTATCGCTTCAAGGCGTGGGTCGGCAAGCCGATCGCCACCGCCGACGAAATCCTGAAATACATGGGCGAGGTCATCGACGAGAACGATCTGGGCAAGCACATCCGCTACCAGCACAAGATAACCTCGGCGTCGTGGGATTCGAAGGTCAACCTCTGGACGATCGACGCCATCCGCACCGACACGAACGAGAAGCTGAAATTCACCGCGAACTTTCTTTGGATGTGCCAGGGTTACTACCGGCACTCGCAAGGCTACACCCCGCAATGGAAGGGCATGGAGAAGTACAAGGGCCGCATCGTCCACCCGCAAACCTGGCCCGAAGACATCGACCTCAAGGGTAAGAACGTCATCTGCATCGGCTCGGGCGCCACGACCGCGACCGTCGTGCCGGCCATCGCCGCCGACTGCAAGCACGTGACGGTCATCCAGCGCTCGCCGACCTACTTCATCCCGGCGCGCAACGCGAACGACCTCGCCGACATCCTGCGCCAGATCGAAGTGAAGGAAGAATGGATCCACGAGATCGTGCGCAAGAAGATCCTCTACGATCAGGCGCAGCTTACCACGCGAGCATTCAAGGAACCGGAAGCGGTGAAGACCGAACTGCTCGCCGCCGCGGAAATGTTCCTAGGGCCTGAGGAGGTGAAGAAGAACTTCACCCCGAAATACCGCCCCTGGCAACAGCGCATCGCCTTCATCCCGGACGGCGACCTGTTCCAGGGTATTCGCGCCGGCAAAGCCTCCGTCATCACCGACGAAATCGAAAGCTTCACCGAAACCGGCGTGCTGCTGCGCTCGGGCCAAAAGGTGGACGCCGACATCATCATCACCGCGACCGGATTCAACATGAGCGTCCTGGGCGACATCCCGTTCACGGTCGACGGCAAGAAGGTCGATTTCCACGACACGATCAACTATCGCGGCATGATGTTCACCGGCGTCCCGAACATGCTCTGGGTGTTCGGCTACTTCCGCGCCAGCTGGACGTTGCGCGTGGATCTGCTCGGCGACTTCGTCTGCCGCCTGCTGAACCACATGAAGAGACAAGGCAAACACCGCGTCAGCGTAGCGCTCCGCCCCGAAGACAAGGACATGCCGCTCCTCGACTGGATGGACCCGGACAACTTCAACCCGAATTACCTGATGCGCGCCATGCACCTGCTCCCGCGCCGCGGCAACAAGCCGGAATGGCAGCACACGCAAGACTACTGGCTCGAAAAAGACCAAATCCCGGCCATCGACCTCGACGGCAAGGAGTTCGTCTACGCTTGAGTCTAGGGACCCTTGGTCTTGGATGCTGCGCCTCGTACACTGGCTTCATTCCTCGCGACGGATGCCGGACGGTGGCGCATGACAGACGACGTCTCCCCCATGGTGGTAACGCAGCGCATCAGAAATCGCATCATCGAGTATCTCGAAGTCGCATCATCGTTTGAAATGCAGCAGGATTATCAGGCAAAAGCGGCTTTCGTCCACGTGCCGAGCGAGATGTTCAATCAGTGGGAGGATTGGGTTCAAAGCGACAAACTGGACTGGTTTGTAGAACCCGTCTTTTCGATGGCCGAGCAGGCCGCAATTCGGAAGTTCGACGCAACCTTGCGGGCGGTCGCGGGTGACACGCAAAGCGTGCTGCCGGAGCTATCAGACCTCATCGGCACCGAACCCTGGGATCGACTCCGCACGGCAGCCGAAGCGGCGTTAGAGGTATTTCAAGTTCGTGGCAAGTTTGACGAGCAACGAGAGGTCTTCTGAGAAGTATCTTCCGCGTCAAACCATCCACCCCGCGATCGCATCGGCGACCGCGGGGTCGCTCTCCGTCGACAGTCCGAACGACTCCATCGGGTTCATCCCCGGCGCCGCGCGCTTGTAGAAGTGTTGCAGCTCCGGAAAGCGCGCGGTCGCAGTCGCCAAGCCTTTGCGCGCCGCGGCAAGCTGATCGGCCTGCTCCGGCGTCACCGACGAGTCCCGCCCGCCCTGCACGATCAGCACGGGCGCCCGCACCGCCGCGATCGCCGCCAGCGGATCGACCGCATCGACACTGCGCAGATAGACGTGCGCCTCCGGCGGCATGGAGGCCAGCATCTGCGTCTGCGGATGGCTCTTCGCAGCCTCGGGCAACGGCGCGCCGGCACGGATGGCGGCGATGCACGCATCGAGCATCGACAAATCCGCCCCCGGCATCGCCATCTGCCCGCGCATGAGATCGAGCAACCGAAGCGCCGGCCCCGACAGGCTGACGATGCCCGCAAGCGCCTCGCCGCGCTTCGCCCCAACGAGCGAGGCCACCAGCGCGCCTTCGCTATGCCCAGCGACGAAACACTTCGTCTGCGGCACCGCGCGCCGCAAATGATCGAGCGCCACCGACGCCACCTCGGCGCGCGTCTCGAACTGCCGGTGCGCCTTCGCGGCTTCCGGATCGAGCGTCACCGAGCCCGTCCCTGGCCCGATCTTCGCCTGCCGCAACACGGCGATCCCGCGCGCCGCAAGCTGCAGCGCCAAGTCGCGATAGGCATGCGGCGACACGTTCCATGTCGGATAGTTCCCGTCCACGTCGCTGTAGAGCGACCCCGGCAGCAACAGCATAGCCGCCTTCGCGCGGCCGGCGGGCTGCGTCAACCGCCCCACGATGGTCACCCCGTGCACGGTCAAAGAGGCATCGGTCTCGTTCGTCATGGCAACGGCTCCCATAGTTGCAAAGGGAGCGGCAGCAACGGCAGCAAGCAAAGTGCGGCGATCCATGGCGCTCTCCAAGAGGTCGCCACCGTTATCCGGCCTCACGCCACGTGAGGGTCAAGTCCTTGAGCGGCCCTAGTGCGTTCCCGGAAGATTACTTCTGTCATCCCGGCCAAGCGGAGCGCAGCGCAGCGCGAGCCGGGACCCAGGTGTGAAGGTCGCAGCTCATCCGCTTATCGTTTCTCCCCTGGGTCTCGGCGCTCGGCTGCGCCTCGACCGGGATGACAAATTGTGTGAATGCTGAATGCCGCCATATCTACCTCACCGGCATCGCGCGGCCCACGATCGCGCGCACGTCGATCTCCGCGTCGAACGCGCCATACGTCCGCCACGGCGCGCCGAGGCGCGTGGCGACGAAGGCGTCGGCGACGGCTTTGGGCGCGTGCCGGGCGAGGAGGGCACCCTGTAGTGCGAGGGCCAGTTCTTCGACAAGCACGCGCGCGTGCGGTTCGGTCACCGTCTTGAGCCGCGCCTTCGCCTTGTCGATCGCGCGGTCGAGCGCCGCATAGGCGCCGCGCGCTGTGTCCAGTTCAGCGAACAACGCGGCGGCCGTCTCCGGCTCACGTGAGAGTGCGCGCAACACGTCGAGGCAGATGACGTTGCCCGAACCTTCCCAAATCGAGTTCAGCGGCGCCTGCCGGTGCAGACGCGGCAACACGGACTCTTCGATGTAGCCCGCGCCGCCGTGGCACTCCATCGCCTCATAGACGAAGTTCACGACACGCTTGTTCACCCAATACTTGCCGATCGGCGTGGCGAGCCGCGAGAACAATGCCGCCTGCTCGCTCCCCGCCTCGTCGAAAGAGCGCGCGATGCGGAACGCGAGCACGGTCGCGGCCTCGCACTCGACCGCAAGATCGGCGAGCACGCGCGCCATCAACGGCTGATCGACGAGCTTCTTCTGAAACGCCGTACGGTGCGACGTGTGCCACAGCGCCTGCGCCAACGCCTGGCGCATATAGGCCGCAGGCGCGACCGTGCAGTCGAGCCGCGTGTGATGCACCATCTCGATGATCGTCTTGACGCCGCGCCCTTCTTCACCGAGCAGCTCGGCATAGGCACCGTGATACTCGATCTCCGACGACGCATTCGCGCGGTCGCCGAGCTTGTCCTTCAGTCGCATCACGTGCATCGCATTGCGCTCGCCCGCGGGCGTCCAACGCGGCACCAGAAAGCACGTGAGCCCGCCGTCCGCATAGGCGAGCGTCAAGAACGCGTCGCACATCGGCGCCGAGCAAAACCACTTGTGGCCGGTCAGTGTGTACGATCCGTCGCCGTTGCGCGAAGCCTTCGTCGTGTTCGCGCGCACGTCAGAGCCGCCTTGCTTCTCCGTCATCGCCATCCCGATCGTGGCGCCGCGCTTGTTCGGCGCTGGCGCCGACGTCGGATCGTAGATGCCGCCGGTGATCCGCGGAGCCCACGCCGCCGCGACCTCCGGCTGATGCTTGAGCGCAGGAAGCGCGGCGTACGTCATTGTCATCGGACAGCACACACCGGGCTCAAGCTGCGCCATCATGTAGAGCAGCGCCGCATGCGCGACATGTCCGCCGCTGTGCTGTTCCCAAGCGACGGAGGCGAACCCCCCGCTAAGGCCAAGCTCCATCAGCTTGTGATACGAGGGATGAAAGACGACCTCGTCGATCCGCCGCCCATAACGGTCGAACGTCTTCAGCTCCGGCGCGTGCCTGTTCGCCTCAAAGCCCCACTGAAGCGCCTCGGCCGACCCGGCGCGCGCGCCGAACGAGAGAAGCCGCGCCTCGTGCCCGGACGCCCCGTCGCGCACGACCGCATCCTTCAAAGCGGCATCGCTCGCATAGAGACTGACATTCTCAAGCGGCGGCGGCTGGTTGGTCACCTCATGCGTGCCAAGCTGCGTACGCGGATTAAGCGGAGCCATGGAAACCTCATCTCGCCGGCATACTGCTGCGGCGCGTTAGCGCCGGACTATTTCACGCGAAGCCGCGAAGAACAAAGGCAAGACGCGAAAGCAAAACTGGCGCTTCGCGCCTTATCTTCAACCTTCGCGGCTTCGCGTGAAACTACTTCTCATAAGCGTCGACCGTCGCCCCGAACACATCCTCGAACGCCGCGCGCAGCGCCAGATCCACATCCGCCATCGTTGCCGTCAGCCCGAGGTCAGCCAAGCTCGTGACCCCGTGCTCGGCGATCCCGCACGGCACGATGCCCGAAAAGTGCTCCAGCTCCGGGTCCACGTTGAACGACACGCCGTGATAACTCACGCCGCGCCGCACGCGAATGCCGAGCGCTGCGATCTTGTCCTCGCGGCCGCCTTTGCGCGCGACCCAGATGCCGACGCGCCCCTCGCGCCGTTCGCCGCGCACGTTGAACTGCGCGAGCGTGCGGATCAGCCACTCCTCAAGATCGCGCACGAAGCGGCGCACGTCGTTGCCGCGCCGGCGCAGGTCCATCATCACGTAACCGACGCGCTGCCCCGGCCCGTGATAGGTGAACTGTCCGCCGCGTCCGGTCGGAAACAACGGGAAGCGTCCGGGCGCAAGCAGATCATCGGCCTTCGCGCTCGTGCCGGCCGTGTAAAGCGGCGGATGCTCCAACAGCCAAACCAACTCGCTCGCGCGTCCCTCCGCAATCGCGCCCGCGCGCGCTTCCATCGCCGCCACGGCGTCGGGGTAGGGCACAAGGCCGGGGCTGATCCGCCATTCGATGGGGGAGGGCTGTGTCACGCCCAGAAAGTGGGTGCCAAGGCCGCTCGGGATCAAGCGTTTCAATAATTCACAACAATAATCGATAATTAATTTAATTCACGTCGAATCCTTGAGTAATGAGACCAGAGGGGTTATCTCAGAGCTCTAAGAACAAAGGAGGCGTTCGGTGCTGCCGATCGTTCTCGACGTAACCAACCGCCGGATTGCCGTCGTTGGCCGCGGCCTCGCCGCCCAACAGCGCTACGAGTACGCGCGCGACGCTGGCGTCGGACAGCTCTCGCTCTACGTCATCGACCACGACGGCTGGGCCTGCCACGCGGAAGCGGCGCTCTACGAGCGCCTGCCGGTGAAGGCCGATCTCGAAGGCACGGGCGTCGTATTGATCGCAGGCCTTCCTATCGAAGAGGCACTGCACCTCACGGCTGTCGCCCGCGCCGCCGGCGCGCTCGTGAACGTCGAAGACGTGCCGCACCTCTGCGACTTCCACGTGCCCGCCATCGTGCGCCGCGGCGACCTGCTGCTCACCGTCTCGACCGGCGGCAAGGCCCCTGGCCTCGCACAAAAGCTGAAGGCGCACCTGCAAGCCCAGTTCGGCCCCGAGTGGACCGCGCGTATCCGCACCGTCGGCGACGCCCGTGCGCGCTGGCGTGAAGAGGGTAGGGCGAAGGAAGAGGTCACGCGCCTCACCAAAGAACTCGTCGAGCGCGAAGGTTGGCTCAAGGAGCGCGCGCCGGCATGAGCGAACCCGCCACCCAACTCCGCCCGAAAGCGAAAGCGCCGCCGCCTGCGCCGCGTATTTTCGACCAGACGGACGCGCCCGCCGACGCTCTGCGCCTGCGCCTCGAAGCGCTGCGTGCGAAATACGCGAACGCCGACGCCCGTACGCTGCTGCGCGCCGCGATCAAGGAGGAGTTCCCGGGAAAGATCACGACCGTCTCGTCGTTCGGCTCCGAATCCGTCGTGCTCCTGCACCTCATCTCGGAGATCGACCCAAGCGTTCCGGTCATCTTCCTCAACACCGGCAAACTGTTCGGCGAAACGTTGCGCTACCGCGACCGCCTGCAGGAGAAGCTTGGCCTCACCGATCTGCGCTCGATTGGCCCGCACCCCGACGACACGCGCGCGCTCGATGCCGAAGGCACGCTGTGGGCCCGCGACCCCGACGCCTGCTGCAATTTTAGAAAGGTCCTGCCGCTCCGCCGCGCGCTCTCAGGCTTCGATGCGGAAATCACGGGCCGCAAGCGCTTCCAAACGCAAGCGCGCACCGCGATGGCGCCGATCGAACTGAACGGCAGCCGCTTCGTCGTGAACCCGCTTTGGAATTGGACGCTGCAGGATCTGAAGGAACACATCCTCGCCAACGAACTCCCGCGCCACCCGCTGGTCGAAGACGGCTACCTCTCGATCGGCTGCATGCCCTGCACGAACCGCGTGAAGGACGGCGACGACTACCGCTCCGGCCGCTGGTCCGGCACCGGCAAAGACGAATGCGGCATCCACGAAAACGTGGAAGGCGACGGGATTTAGTCGTCGCCGCTCCTAAGCCGTCTCCTCAAACAGCTCCCGCCCGATCAGCATGCGCCGGATCTCGCTGGTGCCCGCGCCGATCTCGTAGAGCTTCGCGTCGCGCAGCAAGCGCCCTGTCGGATAGTCGTTGATATAGCCGTTGCCGCCCAGCGTCTGGATCGCCTCAAGCGCCATCCATGTCGCCGTTTCCGACGCGAACAAGATCGCCGCCGCCGCGTCCTTGCGCGAGGTCTCGCCGCGGTCGCAGGCTTTCGCCACCGTGTAGACATACGACCGCGCCGCGTTCATGCGCGTGTACATGTCGGCCAACTTGCCTTGCATCAGCTGGAACGTGCCGATCGCCTGGCCGAACTGTTTGCGCTCATGCACGTAGGGCAGAACGATATCCATCGCGCACCGCATGATGCCGAGCGGCCCGGCCGCCAGCACCGCCCGCTCATAGTCGAGCCCCGACATCAAGACGCGCACGCCCTCGTTCACGCGACCGAGCACGTTCTCTTCCGGCACTTCGCAGTCGCTAAACACGAGCTCGCCCGTGTCCGACCCGCGCATGCCGAGCTTGTCGAGCTTCTGCGCCGTCGAGAACCCCTTCATCCCCTTCTCGATGATGAAGGCCGTGATCCCGCGCTGCCCCGCGCTCGGGTCCGTCTTCGCATAGACGACGAGAACGTCCGCCGTCGGTCCGTTCGTGATCCACATCTTCGAGCCGTTGAGGACGAACCGGTCGCCCTTCTTGTCGGCCCGCGTGCGCATCGAAACGACATCCGAACCGGCACCCGGCTCCGACATCGCGAGCGCACCAAGATGCTGCCCTGAGATGAGCTTCGGCAGATAGTGCTTCTTCTGCTCGTGACTGCCGTTCTTCCGAAGTTGGTTCACGCACAAGTTCGAGTGCGCGCCGTAGGAAAGCCCCACCGCAGCCGAGCCGCGGCTCACCTCTTCCATCGCAACCACGTGCTCAAGATAGCCCAGCCCCGCGCCGCCATATTCCTCTTCGACGGTGATGCCGAGCAGGCCAAGCTCGCCAAGCTTCGGCCAAAGGTCGCGTGGGAATTGGTTCTTTCGGTCGATGTCTTCCGCGCGCGGCGCAATCTCCGCCGCCGTGAAGCGCTGGACCACCTCGCGCAGCGCATCCGCCGTCTCACCCAGGTCGAAATTCAATCCGCGAAACGCGTTTGGAATCATCGGAGCAAAAGCCACGTTGCAAGTCCAAGGAACGACACGAACCCGACCACATCCGTCACCGTCGTCACGAACACGGGCGAGGAAACGGCCGGGTCGATGTCCCACCGCTTCAAAGCGACGGGCACCAAGATACCTGCCGCCGCTGCCGCCACCAGATTAATCGTCATCGCGGCCGCGATCACTCCCGCAAGTGCGAGATCGCCGAACCAAATCCAAGTTATCCCCGCCGCAAGTGCAGCGAACGCCACACCGTTCATGCCCCCGATCAACATCTCGCGGTTGATGACGCGCCACATGTTCGCCTGATTGAGCTCCTTTGTGGCAAGCGCGCGCACGACGATGGTCAGCGTTTGCGTCCCCGCATTGCCGCCCATGGAGGCGACGATCGGCATCAAGATCGCGAGCGCCACCACCTTCTCGAGCGAGGCTTCGAAGAAGCCGATCACGATCGACGCCATGATCGCCGTCATCAGATTCACGAACAGCCACGAGAAGCGCAGCCATGTGATCTTGCGGATCGGCGCGGACAGGCTCTCGTCCTCCTGCACGCCGCCGAGTGCCAGAACCTCGCTTTGGTGCATCTCCTTCAGAATTTCCACGACCGAGCCCGCGCTCAGCAATCCGACCAGGCGCCCCGCGTCGTCCGTCACCGGCGCAGACGTCAAATGATAGTGCTCGAACAGATACGCGAACGACGTCTGATCCGTCGTCGCCGGAATGATCTTCATATCGTCGGTTGCGATATCGGCGAGCCGCGCCGACCGGGGCGAGCGCAACAGGCGCGACAGCGGCACAAAGCCGAGCGGCTTGCGATCGGCATCGACGAGGTAGATCTCCTGGTAGTCCTCCGGCGTCTCCGGGGCGGCCAGGCGCGTCAGCGTCTCGGCGACAGTCAGCAGTGGCGAGAACGCGACGAACTCCCGGTGCATCAACCGGCCGGCGGACCCTTCCTCAAACAGCAGCGCGTCGACGACCTCGGCCCGATCCTCGATCGGAACTTGCGCCAGAACCTCGCGCTTCTCGGCGTCCTCAAGGTCTTCGATGACGTAAGCAGCGTCTTCGACATCGAGTTCCTTGACCGCCTCGGCCACGTTCTTCGTGCCAAGCGCGCGCACCAACTCGGTACGCAGGTCCTCGTCCAGCTCGGACAGAATCTCAGGGTCGAAGTCGCTCCCAAGCTGCGTCACCATCGACCGCCGCGCGGCCGCCGGCATGACGTTCAACAGCGACGCCACGTCTGCCGGATGCAGCGGCCAAATCAGCCGCTTGATCTCGGCCACATTGCTCGCGGCGGTCGCCTCGACGACCGCGCGCACGAACTCCGGCGTCAAAACGTCCGCATCCGCGGGCGCGATCGTCCGGACATCGCTAGTGGCTTCCGACATGGCTGGCTCACAAGTGGTGACGCACGCCGCTTTGTTAGCCCTTCCCCGATAGATGGGGGACGTGGCGAGCAGCGAAGCCGCGAGACGGATGGGGGAACTTTGGTGCGGTCAAGAAGACTCGAACTTCCACGGGTCGCCCCGCTACCACCTCAAGGTAGTGCGTCTACCAATTCCGCCATGACCGCGCCGGTAGGGGCGGCGATGTAACAGATGAGAAGCCCCTTGTGAAGGGCATCCCGTCTGCTACCGGAAACCGCAGTTTCGGACCGTTTCGGCCCTGTGCGCACGTCACAAGTCGGCGAACGATTCCGCTGCGGTTTCTGGACGGCGACAAGAACGCAGGACTACGCTGCCTTAACGGGAAAGAGGGCATCGCATGCGCCGCGTATTGCGTTGGTTCGGGATCGTGCTCGGCGGCCTCGTCGCACTGATCGCAACCCTTGCCCTTTGGAACGCATCGTTCTGGTCCGATTACCGCGCCCCCACGACGCTGCTCGCCCACCGCGGCATGGCGCAAACCTATCACCGTCAAGACCTCGACAACGAAACCTGCACCGCGACGCGCATCTACCCACCCACGCACCCCTACCTCGAGAACACGCTCGCCTCCATGAAGGCGGCCTTCGACGCCGGCGCCGATATCGTCGAGTTCGACATCCACCCGACGACCGACGGCCAATTGGCCGTCTTCCACGATTGGACGATCGACTGCCGTACGCAAGGCAAGGGCGTCACGCGCGAACAGGCGATGAGCTACCTGAAGACGCTCGACATCGGCCACGGCTACACCGCCGACGGTGGCAAGACATTCCCGTTCCGTGGCAAAGGCGTGGGCCTCATGCCGACGCTGGACGAAGTGCTCGCGGCGTTCCCGGACAACCGCTTCCTCATCAACATCAAAAGCAACGATCCGAAGGAAGGCGATCTGCTGGCGGACCGTCTCCAGCAACTCCCCGAGGAGCGGCTGACCAAGCTATTGGCCTACGGCGGCGGCGCGGCCATAGCCCGCCTGCGCGAGCGTCTGCCGACGTTCCGCAGCATGTCGCGCCAATCGCTCACCGCGTGCGGCACGAGTTACATCGCCTGGGGCTGGAGCGGCGCCGTCCCCGATGCCTGCCGCGATACGCTCTTGCTGATCCCGTCGAACACGACGTTCTTGATTTGGGGCTGGCCCAACCTCTTCATCGAGCGCATGAACGGCGCCGGCACGCTCGTCTTCGTACGTGGCCCGATCAGCCGCCAGCGCTCACGCATGGACGCCGCCGGCATCGACGACCTCGCGAGCGCACAAGCCTTCCCACCCGACTTCCCCGGCGGCATCTGGACCGACCGCATCGACGTCGTGGCCCCGCATTTTCGGGGCAAGACTGCACCGCGCCGTTAGCAAGATCGTCGGAGAACGGGGAAGCAAGAAACGGCAGTTTTCCGCGACCGCGGCGCCGTACTTGCAAACAAGTCGCAATAGCATTACATCGGATGCGTCCAATTTTTCAGGCGCCCCAATGTACGTCTGCATCTGCAACGCCCTTACCGAACGCCAAGTGCGCGAGGCCGTCGCCAAGCGCCCCCGCGACGCGGCCGAGGTCTATCGCTACTATGACTGCCAGCCACAATGCGGGCGGTGCGTGCCTGAGGTTCGCGAGATGTTGAAACAAACGCGCGAAGCCAAGACCGCGGCCTAGACGCCCGCCTCGAACAAGGGAACTGCCATGAAGGGCGCGAAGGAAGTGATCGCGGAGCTGAACCGCGCACTCACGAACGAACTCACCGCGATCAACCAATACTTCCTGCACGCACGCATGTACGAGGCCTGGGGCCTCGCCAAGCTCGGTAAGAAGACCTACGAAGAATCGATCGGTGAAATGAAACACGCCGATGAGCTGGTGAAGCGCATCCTTCTGCTCGAAGGGCTGCCCAACATGTCCGACATGCACAAGCTGCAGATCGGCGAGAACGTGCCGGAGGGTCTGGAAGCCGACCTAAGCGTCGAGCGCCGCGGACGCGAATGCCTCATCAAAGGCATCGAGACTTGTGAGTCGAAAAAGGACTTCGTCTCCCGCGATCTCCTCACCAAAATTCTCGACGACACCGAAGAGCACATCGACTTCCTCGAGACTCAGCTTGAGCTCATCGAGAGCTTGGGCCTGCAAAACTACCTGCAATCCCAAGCGTTCTAGTCTCCGACGGGCGCGTTGCGCCGCACGCAGCTCACGCGCCGCCTTTCACCTTGTCGAAGTCGCTGGCGTCGTGGCGCTCGTACAGTTGGCTCGCTGGGTCACCGAAGACGCGATTGACCATCCGCCCGCGCTTGGCGGCAGGTCGTGCTCCGACCTGATCGGTCCAGCGGATGACGTTCGTATACTCGTGCACGGCAAGAAACTCCGCCGCGCCATAGAGGAAGCCCTTTGCCAGCGCGCCGTACCACGGCCAGATAGCGATGTCGGCGAGCGAGTACTCGCTGCCCGCCATGTATTCGTTCTTAGCCAAGTGCTGGTTCAAAACATCGAGCTGGCGCTTCGTCTCCATCGCATAGCGATCGATCGCATACTCGATCTTGATCGGTGCATAGGCATAGAAGTGCCCGAACCCGCCGCCCAAGAACGGCGCCGAACCCATCTGCCAGAAGAGCCAAGAAAGCGCCTCCGCGCGCACGGCCGGATCTTTCGGCATGAACGCGCCGCCGAACTTCTCCGACAGGTACATCAAGATCGCCGCCGATTCGAACACGCGGATGGGTTTCGGTCCCGACCGGTCGCACAGCGCCGGAATCTTCGAGTTCGGATTGAGCGCAACGAATCCCGACCCGAACTGCGATCCGTCGTTGATATTGACGAGCCAGGCGTCGTACTCGGCACCTTTGTGACCGGCAGCGAGCAGTTCCTCGAGCATCACCGTGACTTTGACGCCGTTCGGCGTACCGAGCGAGTAAAGCTGCAGCGGGTGCTTGCCCACCGGCAGCTCCTTCTCGTGCGTCGCCCCGGCGATCGGCCGGTTGATCTTCGCAAACCGACCTTCGGCATCTTTGTTCCAAGACCAAACCTTCGGCGGCGTATAGGGCGCGTCGCTCATGCGGGGGACTCCATTGGCTGAAATACCGATGGCGCATTAGCTCAACCGCTGGCGGGGAGCGCAAGTGTCTCAGCCCACCAAATTCCACTGGCCGAGCCGTGAAACGGCTGAGCGCGCAAAAAAAGCGCCGGGTGTTTCCACCCGGCGCCCTTCAAGCAGTCAGCTTAGACGTAGCGCGCATCCATCACGCGTCCCGTGAAGGGGTTGACCCGCAGCATCACCGGCCGACCGCGGGTGTTGAACGCGAAGGCCCGAAGCCCGAAGCCATGCCGCGCCTTCTGCAAGCCGCGCACACCGTAGAAGCCTTGACGCTCCAACATGCGCACGATCTGCCACTTGTTCAGCGTGCGGTGACCGCGAAAGTTGTCGTAACCGCTGTAACCCCAGCCGCGCTCCCAGCGATCGAAGTTGCCGTGCTGACGGCCGAAGTCGAAGCGCAGGTTGAACCGCTTGTCGTTGTCGTAGCTGTGATCGTCGAAGCCTTCGCCACCGAAGTCACGATCGAACCGTCCGTCGCGCTTCCACTGATCCTGGAACCCGCCGTTGCCGCCGCCAAAATTCGGGCGAGGCGCCGCCGGACCATTCGGACCATTCGGGCCGTAGTTCTGCTGGTAGCCGGGCTGGCCGTGGTTCTGCGGGCCATAGCCTTGCGGGCCGGCATCGGCCAACGCAGCAGCCGAACCCATGAGGCTCAGCGACAAGGCGGTGAGGGCAGTAGCAAGTTTGCGCATTTGAGTTCGTCTCCACATTGGAAGGGGGAAAATCCAACCCTTGAGATGAAAGATAGGGCCGGCCTGCTGAACGTGCGCCCGGTCACACCATTCACCACCCATTCACAAGCGCGGAATTCCGCTGTTTCTCACCTGAACACGCGCTAACAACCCATCACGCCTTCGTACCTCCAAACGAAAAGCGCCGGCACGGCGGCCGGCGCTTCGCAATGTTTGACCGTGAACACGTCTACGTTGGCGGCGGTGGCGGCGGCGGCGCACACGTTGGCGCAACCGACTTGTTCAGAACGATCGGCGGCGGCACGCAGGCGCCGGCACGTTCGGCTTCAATCGCCTGGAACAGATCGAACAAGGCACTGTCCGGATCTTGTTTGCGATGCCGGTCCTTCAAGCTCGCATCCGTGCCGAAGTAGTAGGTGATGCCCCCCATGACGCTGTCGAAGTCGTTCTCGCCGACATAGGCGTCAGCCCTCAATGCAAGTCCGGGAAGCGCCGATCCGCCGAACAGCCATTCCGCCCCCGCATGGCCCAGCGCAGCGTCCTCATCGAACGACGCGCCTGCGCTCAGCATGAAATTGTCCGACGCATAGAAGGATATCTCCGCCTCGCCGAAAGCGGTGTCGTCGATCAACTCGGCGAACTGATACCCGCCTTTGAAGAGCAGCGTCACCCGGTCGAGGTAGAACTCGACCTCGCCGCCCACGCGCGTGACTTCAAAGTCGAAATCGTCTTCGTGCGCGTAGGCCAGGAACACACCGGCGAGATAGCTCTCGGGGTCGCGTTTGAAAACATGCCCTGCAAGGCCGTAGGACGAATCGTCGTCCACGCCGAACAGACCACCCTCGGCCTGAACGCCCCACTCGGTCCCAAGCGGCGCCGTCAGCGCCGCAACGCCAAGCCAGCCGCCTTCATCGTCGACCGAACCACCTTCTGCGGTGACCTTCAAATTTGTCACCGACACCGCCGGATCGCGCGCCAAAGCTGGCGCGCTCAGCGCAAGCACCGCCGAAGCCGCTATCGCAAAACCAATCTTCATTTCAGTCCCCTCGTTCACCGCGCCACCGAACGCAAGGCGCGTGCGAGTCGGACGATGACGAAGCGGGGCAGGGGCGCACATCCCGCGGATATGGGGTCACCCCATGTTCCCACACCGCCGCGTGAGCAATATCACACGCATCCGAGGCGGTGCTTAACCCTACGAGTTCAACCGCGTTTCGCCTCAGGCTTGCCCGGGCGGCAAAACCTGGCCACCATTCGCCGATGAGCCAATCGCCCGCGCACAGAATCGAACTCCGCATCATCCCGGTGACGCCGCTGCAGCAGAACTGCTCGCTCATCTGGGACACCGCCACCAAGCACGCCGCTTTCGTCGATCCCGGCGGCGACACGGCGACGCTCATGGGCGCGCTCAAACATTTCGGGCTGACGCTGAAACACATCTGGCTGACGCACGGCCACCTCGACCATGCTGGCGCGGCGGCGGAGCTGCGCGAGCTGACCGGCGTCCCCGTCGTAGGCCCGCACAAGGACGATCAATTCTGGCTCGATCAAATCGAAGAGAGTTCCCGCCGATACGGCCTAACCGGTGGGCGCAACGTGACCCCGGACCGCTACCTCGAAGACGGCGACGAACTCGACCTCGAAGGCACGAAATTCCAGGTGATCCACACCCCCGGCCACACGCCGGGCCACGTGGTCATCGCCAATGCCCGCGCGAAGATCGCCTTCGTCGGCGACGTGCTGTTCGCAGGCTCGATCGGCCGAACGGATTTCCCGCGCGGCAATCACGAACAGCTGATCGCCTCGATCACGGACAAGCTCTGGCCACTCGGCGATCTCACCTTTGTGCCCGGTCACGGACCCACCTCAAGCTTCGCCCGCGAGCGTCAAACGAACCCGTTTGTGGCCGACCGCATCACCGGATACGCAGGCACGGCGAAGGTTGCCGCCGACGAAGGCGAGCAGCGGACCTCGAAGCGCTACACCTGAGGCACAAAAAAGGCCGCCGGTGTGTCCGGCGGCCCCAACGTGATGATCGGCAGATCTCAGCTCAGTACGGGATCTGCAGTGTTTGACCGCAGGTCGTCGGCGGCGGCAGGCAACCCTTCGCCGAAACTGACGAAACGGCGCACGCGACCATGATTTGCTGCGGCGGCAGCTCGCATGACGCCTCGACCGCATTGAGCAAGTCGAGCAGTGCACTGTCCGGATCCTGCTTGCGGTGGCGGTCCTTCAGGCTCGCATCCGGCCCGAAGTAGTAGGTGATCCCGCCCATGACGGCGTCGAAGTCGTTGTCGCCCATGTAAATGTCGCCGCGCAACGCCAAACCTGGCAGCGACGAACCGTTTCCGACGAGCCACTCGGCGGCGATGTGTTTGACCGCAACCTCGTCGTCGAAGGCGACGCCGCCCGTAAGCGCGAAATCGGGATCGAGATACCAGCTCGCCTGCACTTCGCCGAACCACGTATCGTCGATGAAGCCATCGCCGAACTGATAGCCCGTGTTCGCCGAGAGCGTGATCTTCTCAAGATAATACTCGCCCTCGATACCGATGCGCCCGACGTCGACATCGAAACCGTCCGCATGCGCCCAAGCGCCGAACGCGCCGAGCAGATAAGTCGCCGGGTCGCGCGTGAAAACGTGGCCTGCAAGCCCGTAAGCCGTGTCGCCGTCAAGACCGAACGCGCCGGCCTCGCCCTGAACGCCCCACGCATGCGCGATCGACGCCGTGCCCTGCACGAGGCCGAGCCACGCGCCTTCCTCTTCGACTTCGCCGCCCTGGGCCGTCACTTTGAAGTTCAACGCCGACACCGCCGGTTCGCCAGCCGCAAGCACCGGCCCGACCACCGCACCCAAGGCGACAGCCGACACCAACAATCCAAAACGCATAATGATCCCTCGCTGATCTGCCGGCGACGGAGCGTGAGCCCGGCGAGTGAATACCGTCTCCTATTTGAGATACACGCACTCGCCGGCGACGCAACCAAAGAGTGTGCGTCCGGCACGTTCAGCGAATCTCAGTGACATATTAGATAATTCTGAGCGGTTCGTATTTCTTGTCGTCTAGACTTCACCGCCGGCCCAAACCAAGGCACGATCCACACCCATGCCAACCCTCATCGCCTTCGCAGGCCTCCCCGGCACCGGCAAAACCACGATCGCCCGCGAACTCGCGCGCCGCATAGGCGCCGTGTACTTGCGCATCGATACGATCGAACAAGCGCTGCGCACCTCGCGCCCGTTCAAAGGCGAGATCGATGACGCCGGCTACCGCGCCGCCATGGCGCTCGCCAAAGACAACCTGGCCCAAGGCCTGGACGTGGTCACCGACGCGGTGAACCCGCTTACAGTCACCCGCGACGCCTTCGCCGCCGCGGCAAGCCGCACCGGCGCAAAGCTCCTCGAAGTCGAACTCATCTGCAGCGACCAAACCGAACACCGCCGCCGCATCGAAACCCGCCAAGCCGACATCGAAGGCCACAAGCTCCCAACCTGGAACGAAGTCGCCGCGCGCGACTA
The DNA here is from genome assembly GCA_902826695.1 of uncultured Alphaproteobacteria bacterium. Classification (GTDB taxonomy): domain Bacteria; phylum Pseudomonadota; class Alphaproteobacteria; order Micropepsales; family Micropepsaceae; genus SZUA-430. The sequence continues at coordinate 215,766 of CADEFU010000007.1, forward strand.
CGAACCGTGGACGCGCGAGCACATGGTGATCGACACGGCCCATCATAGTAGCGAAGGCGCGGTAGAGCTGATCCAAACATTGCTGGCGTCGGGATCAAGGCACAGACTTTAGTCTGTTGGCCGTCACGCGACAGCGGACACGACCCAAGCGGCAACCACCTTCGATGGGCTGGGTTGTCGCGTCTTCATCTCCCGTCCTTGACCTCCGCCAGCCACTCCGCGAACGGCTGCTGGAACTCAGGCTTCTCAAACCAGCCGCCCTCGCTCAAGTCCAGATGCAGCACGCCTTCGCCCGTGATGCCGTGGTCGAACACGCCACCTGAGATGCCGGGATGCGCCACGACCAGGATGGGCTTTTCGCTCGCGTAGGCGAGCGCGCCTTCGATTTGGTTCCACGGCGTCGGGATCACGGTCGAGACCTTGTTTTGCACCTCGGCGCTGCGGCGCACTTCGTGGCTGAACTCAAGTTGCGGGTATCCCAGGATGATCGCCCCGGCGCTGCCTTCGATGAGATCGATCACGGCGCGCAAAGGTGCCTTCTTCGAAAAATTTCCTCCGCCGAGCCGCTTCAGCGTGAAGCCTTGCGTGCCCAAGAACAGCTCGAACTGCTGATAGGCGGCTTCGTACGCGGCGCCGACCTTTGTCGGCCGGCTCAAAAAGATGTTCATGTGCGCTCCGTGGTCAGCAAGGGCGTGGCAGTTTTGGGGAGGTTAGCCGTGGTGCAGGTATTCCGGCAATTGGGACAGGGTAGTGTTGGCGTTTGCGCCGCTACTCCGCAGCCGCCTCGGCAGCACGCCCCAGCCACGCGTCCACGTCCGCGATCGCGCGGCGCGACATCAGCTGTTTCTTCGCGCGGCCGCGATCCTTGCCCTTCACGCCGGGCGGCGGCGGCAACTCCGGCAGGAGGCCATAGTTGATGTTCATCGGCTGGAACGTCTTCGCGTCGGCCCCGCCGGTAATGTGCGCGATGAGCGCGCCGAGCGCGGTCGTGCGTGGGGGCGCGCTCAGAACCTCACCGCGCCGCTCGGCCGCCGCAAAGCGTCCGGCGAGCAGGCCGATCGCGGCGCTCTCGACGTAACCCTCGACGCCGGTCATCTGCCCCGCAAAGCGCAGGCGCGGCATCTGCTTCAGCCTGAGCTGCGCATCGAGCAGTTTCGGCGAGTTGATGAACGTGTTGCGATGCAGCCCGCCGAGCCGCGCGAACTCCGCGTTTTCGAGCCCCGGTATTGTGCGGAAAATCCGCGTCTGCTCGCCGTGCTTCAGCTTCGTCTGAAAGCCGACCATGTTGTAAAGCGTGCCGAGCGCGTTGTCCTGGCGCAGCTGCACCACGGCATAAGCGCGCCGCCCCGTGTGCGGGTTGGTGAGGCCAACCGGCTTCATCGGCCCGAAGCGCAGCGTCTCTTCCCCGCGCTCGGCCATCACTTCGATCGGCAGGCACGCCTCGAAGTACGGCGTGTCCTTTTCCCAGTCCTTGAACTCGGTCTTGCCCCCTTCAAGCAGCGCCGCAACGAACGCACGATACTGCGCCTCGTCCATCGGGCAGTTGATGTAGTCGGCTCCATCGCCCTTGTCGTAGCGCGACTGAAACCAAGCTTTGGAAAGATCGATCGAGTCCTTGTGCACGATCGGCGCGATCGCATCGAAGAAGGCAAGCGAGTCCTCGCCGGTCAGCGTGCCGACCGCGGTCGCGAGGGCAGGGGAGGTGAGCGGTCCCGTCGCGATGACGACGTTGTCCCAGTCGGCCGGCGGCAAGCCCGCAACTTCTTCGCGTTCGATCGTAACCAACGGCTCGGCCTCAAGCGCGGCTTGCACCGCGTCCGAGAAGCCCACGCGATCGACCGCGAGCGCGCCGCCCGCCGGCACTTTGTGCGCATCGCCCGCGCGCATGATCAGCGAACCCGCACGCCGCATCTCTTCGTGCAGCAAACCGACGGCGTTGTTCTCCCAGTCGTCGGAGCGGAACGAGTTGGAGCACACGAGCTCGGCAAGCCCCTCGCCGGTATGCGCGGGCGTCATCTTCACAGGCCGCATCTCGTGCAGCACGACGGGCGCGCCGGCGCGCGCGATCTGCCAAGCCGCTTCGCTGCCCGCAAGGCCGCCGCCGATGACGTGAACGGGCTTGCTCATGCGAACGCCGTCACGGTGGAGGCAACGGCCGTGTTGTGGAACGCGGCAATCGCCCACGTCCCGCCGTGGCGAATGAGTGTAAGCGTCGCGCGTGCTTCGCTGTCGTGCATCTCGTCCGACATCTGCCGCTGGCGTGCGGTCGAGATCACGACATGCGGCGGCAGAAACGAGCGCATCTTCTGATGCATGATCACGACCGCCACATCGGGGCGCAAGAAGCGCAACTGCTCGACCGTATAGGTCACGCGCGAGTCCCTGTAGATCGTCTCGAAGATATGCTTGTGCCCGATCTCTACGAGGTCGCGCCCATGATACCGCTCGCCGAGCAACCCCACGACGTCCACGTCTTCCGACATGCACGCCGCAAACGCGACATGATCGGCCGCGTTCCAGGCCTTCTCGGCGCGCGCGACAACCGCGCGAACCCCAGGTTCGTCACGCTGCGCGGCTGGGGAGGGGGCGTTTTTGCTCATAACGCCGGTATTGCTATACGCTCGCGCTCAAGAACGGTAGGGCGGCAAAATGAACACCTTGAGATCGGCGTTCAAATTCGCGTTGGTGGCGGCATTGGTCGTGGGCTTAGGCCCCGCCACAGCCGCCGGCAAAATCACGAACTGCACGCTGAACGGCAAGCCTCTCTACGGCAAGGTTCAAGTCGTGAAGAGCTTCCCCGACTTCCGCGTCCAACGCGTAACGAGCTTCCCCGACCTGAAAGTCGAGGTGGTGAAGTCCTTCCCCGACAAATGCGGGAAATGGATGTGGGTGAACAGCTTCCCGGACTTCACCATCGAATACGTGGAAAGCTTCCCAGACTTCACGATCGAATTCGTGGAAAGCTTCCCCGGCGAGCCCTAGTTCCACACCCCAGGCTTCCGCCCGATCCACGGATGCGCCTGCTCAAGTTGCCCGGCGAGCCGGTAGAGCGTCGCCTCGTCGCCCCACTTCGCCGTGAACATCATGCCGATCGGAAGGCCGCTGGCGGAGTGCGCAAGCGGCAGCGACAGCGACGGCTGGCCGGTCATGTTGAACGGCGGCGTGAAGCCGAACGTTTGCGCCTGGCGGTGGTCCACCTCGCGCGGGTCGAGCCGCACGGGATCGATGAAGCCGACCTTCGGCACCGGCGTCGACAGCACAGGCGTCAGCAGCACGTCGATCGAAGTGAACACGCGGAAAATCTCGCGCGTCATCGCTTTGAGCGTTTGCCAGCCGCGCATTGCATCGGCGCCCGAGATCTTCTCGCCGCCCTTCCAATTGCGCCAGGTCAGCGCCTCGAGCTCGTCGGGCGAGGGCTCGCGTCCCATCCGCGCCACGCGTTCGCGCATACTCTGCGCGAAGTTGGCGCCCAAGACCGCAGTGCTCGCCGCGTAAAGCTTGCGGTAGTTGATGCCGAGCCCACGCTCTTCGACGTGATGGCCAAGCGCTTCGAGTTGCTTGGCCGTCTTGCGCAAAGCAGCAGCGATCTCGGGGTCGATCGGCTTGCCGCTCGGCGTCTCGTCCGTGAACGCGATGCGCAAGCGCCCCGGCGCCGTCGCAACTTCCAAAGCATAGGGCCTTGTCTTTGGCGGCATGGGGTAGGGCGAGTCCGCTTCCGGCATGTCGACGCAATCGAGCATCGCCGCCGAGTCGCGCACCGTGCGCGAGACCACGTGATGCACCGCATAGCCGTGCCCGATCTGGGTGTCGTGCTCAGGCCCGTGCGGCACGCGGTACTGCGTCACCTTCATGCCGACCAGGCCGCAGCAGGCGGCCGGAATGCGGATCGAGCCGAGCCCGTCCGACGCATTGGCAAGCGGCACGATCCCTGCCGCCACCGCGCTCGCCGAACCGCCGGACGAGCCGCCGGTGATGTGCTCCGTGTTCCAAGGATTACGGCACGGCCCAAGCCGCGCGCTCTCCGTCGTGCCGGTGATGCCGAACTCCGGCGTGTTCGTCTTGCCGAAAATGTTCACGCCGGCGGCCTTGTAGCGCTGCACCAAAAGGCCGTCGTAGGTGTCGACTTTGTTCGCGTTGAAATGCGTGCCGTCCGAGCGCGGCAAGCCTTGCACCTCAAGCCCCAGATCCTTGATCAGGAACGGCACGCCCTTGAACGGCCCGTCGCCGAGGGATCCCTTCGCCGCGGCGCGCGCCTGATCGTAGGCCTTGGTGACGATCGCATTGAGCTTGCCGTTGTGCCGTTCGGCCCGCTCGATCGCGGCCTCCAGCAACTCAGCCGGCGACACGTCCTTGTTGCGTACCAACTCGGCCAAACCCAAACCATCGTAGTCGGCGTATTGCGCAAAGCTCATGTCGGTCTCCTAATTCCACTTCGGATAACGGTGTGCCCAAGGGTTCGCCTTTTCGAGCTGCCCCGCAAGCCTCAAAAGCGTGGCCTCGTCGCCAAAACGCCCGGCAAAGTGCAGTCCGATCGGCGTCCCATTCTGCGCCATGGCCAGCGGCAGAGAGATGGCGGGCGCCCCGGTCGCGTTCGAGATCGCCGTAACCGGCAGATAATCGATGATCGGCGCAAACGCTTTAAGCGGGTCCTTCTCGTGGAAATCGAACGTCCCGTTGCGCACCACCGGCGCACCGAACGTCGTCGTCAGCCACATGTCGTAAGTCTGATGGAACTGCGCGATCTGGCGGCTGATCGCGTGCGCCTGGAACCAGCACATCTGATACTGCGCGGCGCTGACCTGCTTGCCCATCTGATAGAGGCCCCAAGTGAGCCCTTCGAAATCCTCCTCGTGCGGCGCGCGCTGGGTCATCATCGCCGTGCCCTCGATCAGCATCGCAAGGCCCGTGGCCCAGATCGGCATGAACGACGTCATCAACGCGCCGGTATCGATGGTGGGCGAGGCTTCTTCGACATGGTGGCCGAGCGTCTCGAGAAGCTTCGCGGTTTCCTGAATCGCCGCCACGCACTCCTTGTCGAACTTCTTGCCGAACAGGCTCTGCGTCGCGAACGCGATCTTGAGCTTGCCCGGCGGCGTCGCGCACTCGTCCAAATACGACTTCGGCTTCGGCGGTGCCCAGTACGGGTCGCCCATCTCGTTGCCGGCGGTTACGTCGAGAGCCGCCGCCGTGTCGCGCACGCTGCGCGTCAGCACGCCCTCGCACACGAGGCCGCCCATAATGTCCCCAAGATCAGGCCCCAGCGGATTGCGTCCGCGCGTCGGCTTCAGGCCGACCAGCCCGCACGCCGAGGCCGGCGCCCGGATCGAGCCGCCGCCGTCGTTCGCATGCGCGATCGGCACGATGCCGGCGGCAACCGCACAGCCCGAGCCGCCCGACGAGCCGCCGACCGAATGATCGAGATCCCACGGACTGTTGCAAGGCCCATAAAGCGCAGGCTCTGTCGTCGGCACCAGCCCGAACTCCGGCACGTTCGTCTTGCCGAGCGAGATCAGCCCGGCCCCCGTGAATCGCCGGACGATCGTCGCGTCGTGTGGCGCGGGCGCTGGCGGAATGAACGCCGCGCCTTGCCGCGATGGAACGCCCTTCTGCGTACCCAAGATGTCTTTGAGCAGGAACGGCACGCCCGCGAACGGCCCCGAGAGCGGCAACGTCGCCGCCGACCGCGCCCGCTCATACGTCTTGAACACGACCGCATTCAGCTTCGAATTGTGCCGCTCGATCCGACCGATCGCCTCCTCGACCAACTCGGCGGCGGAAACGTCCTTCTTCGCAACCAATTCGGCCAGTCCCAATGCGTCGTACTTTGCATAGTCGGCGATCGCCATGTCGTTTCCTCGAATTGTCCGGTCGGCACGAACACTAGCCGCCCCTGCGCCGAAGGCCAAGGATCACGTCAAGCCAAACTGTGACCGCCGTCCATTGAGTCCGCACCAAGCGCATGCCACCTGAACCGGGCGGCTAAAAGCCCGCGGAGGAAATCGTCATGAAACGCATTCTATTGGCGTCCGCTATCCTCGCATCGATGAGCGCGAACGCGAGCGCCGGTATCGACCTCGTCGCCGACTTCGACGCGGCGACCGGCACGGTCAAGGTCACGAACATCGGCGACGCGGCTGCCAGCATCAGCGTCGTCACCATCGAGTGCAAACGCCGCAAGCCGGCGCCGCCGCGCAATGGCGGCGGCTGCCCAGACCCAGCGCCCGCACTTGCAGCGCCCTACGAGATGCCGGCCTTCCCGAACAGAGCGGCGGTGAAAGTGCCGATGCTTGCGCCTGGTGCCTCGTATTCGCACGCACTCGCCTTCTTCCCGGGCCTCGTCTTCCCCTCGGGCGTCTACGCTTTCAAGATCAAAGCCGACGACGGCAACATGGTCCCGGAGTCGAACGAAGCCAACAACAACAAGACGGTGACGAAGACCGTACCTTAAACAAACACACGGGATTCGACGGCGAGGTAACGGCACCCTAAGCTGGCGTCGAGCGGCACAAGCCGACTCGAACACCGGAGAAAGCGTCATGGCCAAAGGTCAAATGCGCAGCAATCGCGAAAAGAAGAAGCCAAAGACCAGCACGAAGGGAAAGAAGGGCCCGCCGGTGTCAAACCAGCCCTTCGCCAAACCCGAACCGCCCCGCGCAAAGAAATAGGTCTGAGGGCGGACCGCGGCGGCGGCTTCCGTTATGAACCGCCGCCTGAGTTCGCGCGCTCGTCGCTGATGGCGTCGTCCACCATCGCGCGGATCGCGGCGTCGACCGTGAACCGCGCTTTCGCCCACCAGGCGCGCGCGCCGGGCCGCCGCATGGTCTGCGCCACGGCGTTTCGCTGTAGGTCCGCTTCGATCGCGTCGCCGAACTTGATCCCGTATTGGAAGTTCGTCACGACAAGCTGCATCAGCGCGCCAAAGCGCCACTGTTCGAGCGAGTCGAGCTTGCTGAAATCCGCAAGACCATCGCGATAGATCCGCGCGCAGTCGGCGTCGGTGGCAAGTATCTTTCTGAACGCCTGGAGGTCCGAGACCGCCGTCGTGTAGCGCACCTCGCGGGCCGCGTGCAGACGAGCTGCGCCTTCTCTGCCGGGCTTAGGCTGCCCAGATCGACAAACCCCTTCGCCGACGTCGCGAGCGCGCTTTCGTTGCCGAGCAGCGCCGTGTACCAGCCGGCGTAGTTGTCGTGCACAGCCTGCGCGGTCGCGGCGCGTACGGCGCGCGAGTTGTCCCTGATCTGTAGGCCGACAAACACGAGCGAGGCCATTACGGCGAAGCCGCCGGCGATTTGACTCAGCCTCGAGCGTCATGCCGGGTCCTTCCCGGCCCCCTCGTTCGCGCCGGCGCCCAGGAACGCCGGCGCCTCTGCGGCGTCGATCTTGTCCATTTCGGCGATGAAGGCGCGCGTGAACATGGAATTGGTTTTCTCGGTCTGCCAGATTTCTTTGAGCAGCGGATTGTTCAGCGTGCTTTTGATATAAGTGCTGCGCAGGCGCCAGACTTCCGCATCCAGGACGCCGTGCGTGTAGAGCGCATACTGCGCCTCGGTTCGCTGCAGGACGCCGCGCATGAAGCGGTGAGTCCGGTACTTTTCGTAGTCGCTGAGGCTCTCAGGCTTCGAAAGAGCTTTATAGAACAGCTCGCCGATCGGACCGCCGCCGGAGAGAATGTCGTTGATCTCCGCAAACGACGTTTCCGCATCCCAAGCCGCTTTTGCCCGCATCATGCGGCTGTTCTGGCGCGTCTGGATCGCGACGTAAACGAGCGAACCGAAGATCGCGATGACGGCGACGATCTGGGAGATGTAATAGAGTTCTTCGAGGGTCATTGATCCGCGTCCTCTTGCAGCGGCTTTGCGCTCGCGATGGCGTCGTCCACCATTGCGCGGGTCGGGCCGTCGACCATGTACCTTGCCTTCCCCCACCACGCGCGCGCACCGGGCCGCCGCATGGTTTGCGCCACCGCTACCCGCTGCAGGTCGGCCTCGATTGCGTCGCCGAACTTGATCCCATAGGCGAAGTTCGTCACGACGAGCTGCATCAGCGCGCCGAACCGCCACTGCTCAAGCGAGTCGAGCTTGCTCAAATCGGCGAGCCCGTCGCGGTAGATCCGCGCGCAATCGGCGTCGGTCGCGAGAATCTTCCTGAATTCCTGAAGGTCCGAGACCGTGGTCGTGTACCGTGCCTCGCGAGCCGCTGCGGCATAGGTCCGAAACTGCAATGCAGCGTAGATCAACGACGCGAGAATTGCGACGGAGGCTACGATCTGGGAGACGTAGTAAAGCTCTTCGAGGGTCATGGCGTCTTCTCGGGATGTTGGCTCAGCTTCGTGACGTAGGCGCGAAATTCGCGCGAGAACCCATAGGGGTTTTCGGACCACCATTCGCGGGCGCCCGGCGTTGCAAGCACCGCTTTGATACCGTCTTCTTCCGCGAGCATGACGCTCTTGTCGCCGGTGCCGATGGCCGCTTGGACAAACATCGTCTCGCAAACGTGCATGTAGGCGCGCATCGACGAGTCGAAGCGCCACCGTTCTTCGGGCGTGAGCGCTTGGCGATCGACTTGGCCGGCGAGAAAGATCCGCGTCAGATCGGCATTCTCCGCGAACATGCGATTGACCTCGTTCAACGAGTTCGAGACCGCGTTGTGCGAAGCGGCGCGGGTCGCCAGTGTGTTCTGCCGGATTTGCAGACCTACAAACAGCAGCGAGGCGAAGATCGCGATCACCGCGACGATCTGGGAGACGTAGTAGAGTGCTTCGAGGGTCATGAGCGGCCTTGCGGCTCCTTCTGTGCGTCGCGGATGAGCCCGTCGATGAAGGCGCGGAACTCGTCGCTGAGCGAGATCGGGTTGACGGGCCACCAGGCCAGAAAGCCGGGCAAGGTGACAACCCATTTCAGCGTCTTTAGCTCGGCATCGAACAGCTTCTTGTCCAAAGTGCCATTCTTGTATTGGTAGTAAAGCGTCTCGAAGATGCGCATGTTCGCCAGAAGCATGTAGTTGGCGGATACGCGTTCATCTTCGTCCATCTCCTCCGATCCCGCCAAGGTGAGCCGCATAATGCGCGCCACCTTCGGATCGCTGAGGACGAGGTTGTTGATCGCATTGAAGCTGTCGGTGATGGCGTGATGGGAGGTCGCCTTGATCGCCTTGGTATTCTGCCGTATCTGCAGACCGACGAAGATCAGGGAGGCGAAAATTCCGACGACGGCTACGATTTGAGAGAAGTAGTAGATGGCTTCGAGGGTCATGGCTGTGCACTGGATGAGGTTTGGGCGGGGGTGGCGGCAGGCGTTTGGCCGCCTTCGATGCGAAACAATGGGTTGAGGTCAAGATAGGACGGGTGGTTCGGATTCTTCGCCAGATACGCTTCGATTAGCTCACGGATAGTCGGGGTGATCGACGTTATGATGAAAGGCCACATGTCGCGGCCGCCGGGACACTTGAAGAGCGACGCGACGTAGTAGAGCCACGCGTCGTGATCGACTTTCGCAAGCGTGCCGTGCTGGTGCAGTTGCATGACGTGTTGCATCTGAAAGCACTGGTCGAACAGGAGTATGTTGAACTTTCGCTTGTCGTCCGCGCTCAGACTGTTCATGTCGGACAACCCTTGCGCCATCAGTCTCAAAACATTCGTGTCCGTGTAGCCTGGGACGAAGTAACGGTCGCGGATGCCGTCGAGAACCGATTGCAAGCTCGCCATCTGCGTCGCCCGCGTGTTTTGCCGCAACTGGATACCGACGAACACGAGCGATGCGAAAATCATCACCACGGCGACGATCTGGGAGATGTAGTAGATTCCTTCGAGGGTCATTGCGTGCTCCTATGCGGTGTCTTTGCGGACGGCGAGGCTTTCCGCGTAGACGCGGAACTCTGCGCTGAAGCCATAGGGGTTTTCGTCCCACCAGGATCGGATTCCGGGCAGCGAGATCAGCGTACGCAATCCGTTTTCCTCGGCCTTCAGGAGTTTCGTCTCGCCCACGCCGGTACGCGTTTGGTAGTGCATGGTGTCGAACACGTGGAAGTAGGACAAACACAGCATGTCGAACTGCCATCGCTCGGTCTCATTGAGCGTCATGCGGTCTTTGACACCGGTCAGCCAGATGCGCGACAGCTCCGGCGATTGCGCCATCGTCGCGTTCAGATGGTTCATCGCGCCGGTGAACGACTGGTGCAACGCCGCCCGCGTGGCTGCCGTGTTCTGACGCACTTGCAGACCGACGAAGATGATGGAAACGAGGATCAGCACGACGGCGATCGTCTGGCCGATGTAGTAGATCTCTTCGAGGGTCATGGGCGGGGGGGCGTTTCTTTCTGTGCGTCGCGAATGAAGCCGTCGATGAAAGCGCGAAACTCCGCGCTGAGCGAGATCGGATTTACGGTCCACCACGCCAGAAAGCCGGGCTGGGTGACGGTCCATTTCAACGTCTTCAGCTCCGCATCGAACAGCTTCTTGTCCAAAGTGCCGTTCGTGTATTGGTAGTAGAGCGTCTCGAAGATGCGCATGTAGCCCAGCGCCATGAAGCTGAACGATACGCGCTCGTCTTCGTTGAGCTCCTCTGACCCAGCGTTGCCGAGCCGCCATCTCCGCGCAAACGCCGGATCGTTGGCGATCATGTTGTTGATCGCGTTGAAGCTGTCGGTGACCGCATGATGCGACGTCGCCTTGAGCGCCTTCGTGTTCTGCCGGACCTGGAGGCCGACGAAGATCAGGGAGGCGAAGATGCCGACAACGGCGACGATCTGCGAGATGTAGTAGAAGGTTTCGAGGGTCATGGTTTCGGCGCCCTGCTTTGCGGATTGGTTTCCGGCGCGGTTGCGCTGCTGCTCTGCAGCGCACTCACGTCCCACGGCACGACGTTCGTGGTTTCGCGCGCCATCTCAATGGTGGCGACGAATTCGCCCGACCAGATGTTCTGCGTTTTCTCGAATTCCCACCATTGCCGGTAGAACGGCAGCTTGATGACACCGGCGGCCCAACTCAGGCGGGCCTCCCAAAGCGCTTTGTCGAGGTTGCCGTACTTGTAGAGAAAATAGAGTCCTTCAAGTTTTTGAAACAACGCGCGCTGGACCAACGTTACGCGTGCGCGATCAGCCTCGGCGAAGTCGTGCCATCCTTTTCCAGGATCGTATGTCGCTATAGCCATGAGCAGAAACGCGTCCGACGCGTCGGCAACGATCATTTCGTTCGTCGTCGCCCAAGAATGCGTGCCTTCGAACGCGGCTGCCGCCTTGATCGAACGCGTGTTGGCCTTGATCTGCTCGCTGTTCTGGCGCACCTGAACGCCGACGAAGATCAGCGAGCCGAAAATCGCGATCACGGCGACGATCTGGGAGATGTAGTAGAGTTCTTCGAGGGTCATGGGCGCTTCTCTTCAGCGCTGGGATTGGACGGAACGATTTTCTGAGTGACAGGAGCGCCTTGATCATAGATTTGGCTCTGAACTTCCGACGGCAGGCTCTCAAACCAGTTGATAAACTCGGGCGAATGCCAATGTCTCCGGATTTTCCAGAACCTCTTTACTCCAGGCTGCGTTGCGAACGCTCGTGCGTTCACTTCTACGGAATGCCAGAGCTCGGCTTCCAGCTGCCCGCGCCTCCACTGAAGACGCGATGACTCGTAGAAGCGAAACACGTCGCCCATAAAGACAAAAAACCTCATGCGATCCTGGTCAGTCAGGCCGTCAACATCGGATAGCGCCTGCCAATAAATCCTCGCCATGTCGGCGTTTTCGACGAGCGGCGACGCTACCGAAGTCCACATCGTGAAATGTGCTTGCGACGTGCTCACATGTATTGCGCGGGTATTCTGCCTCAACTGAATACCGACGAAGATCAGCGACGCGAAGATCGCGATCACAGCGACGATCTGGGAGATGTAGTAGAATTCTTCGAGGGTCATGCGCCACGCTCCTCTGCCGCCAGCTGCTGCCACTTCGTGAAGGTCAACTGCTCCACAGGAGACACCTTGGCCTCTGCGATGATTTCATCGACGGCGCCGGCGAACTGGGCGTCCAATTGCGGGCGAAACAGTCGAAACACGGCGCGAAAGCCGGGGGACGATAATTGCCTCTTCAAGGTGGAGCGGCTCGGCTCCCAGCGTTGTTTGTTGAGCATGCCTTCGTGAAACTCGTGGAACTGCTCTTGGAAACTCAAAAGCAGCCCGTAGGCGATCATGACAAATTGCCAGCCTTCTTCCGCCTTGAGGTTGGGGTCCGCTGTGAGGCCCAAGCGGAAGGCATTTGAGAAGGCCGGGTCCCCCAAGCGTGCTACGTCGTCGCGGACGTATTGTAGCCGCGTGGCGTGCATCTGCGCCTGCTGATTGCGGGCCGTTTGGCGTGTCTGCAACGCGAGATATATCAACGATGCCAGCACAGCGAGGGATGCCGCGATCTGGCTGACATAGTAGAATTCTTCGAGGGTCATTCGTCGCTCCCTTTTTGAAGTGCTTGTTGCTCGCCGTGCTTAAGGCGAATGTGTTCGAGTTGCTGCGCAGCGAGGGTGCGCCAGACGTCCGTCGTGTCCTCGGGGAATCGGCACTCGCCATTCTCGATCAGGCCGTCGCAAAGCGCGCGAAACTGAGGTGTCGTACCGAACTCGCGCCACATCAGATAGGCCGCCCGATAACCAGGGCTGGTCAACAGGTTGCTCAAAGCGCCCCGCGTGATCTTCCACCGCACCTCGTCAATCAGCCCTTCCTGCCGCTCGAGGAACTGATGCTGCATCCCGCTGAACGTCGCGCGCGCGTGAAACACGAACTGATTGACCTCCAGCGCGTCCATATCGGGTGATGCCGCCGCGCCGGCCTGCAGCACGCGCGCCAGGGCAGGATCGGCCATCATCCGCAAGTTTGCCGTGATGCTCTGGTTCCGGTTGGCGTGCATGACCGCGCGCTGGTTGCGGGCGTTCTGACGCATCTGCAACCCGACGAATATGAGCGAGCAAAAGATCGCGATCGCGGCGACGATCTGGGAGATGTAGTAGAGTTCTTCGAGGGTCATGGTTGCGGGCTCTGGGTTTCGGATAGCGCAGGTCTGGCAGGCGCCGCACTGGCCGCATAGAAGGTGGTTGGGAAGACAATGGGTTGGTTCCGCTCCATTTCCTTGTCTACAAAGGCCACGAAGGCGGGTGAGAAGAAGGCCTTACGGGACTGCCAATATTCTTTGAAGCTCTTGCCCGCCGTCGCGGGCTCAACCCCTCGATGAATCGCCTCCCACGCGTCATCGCCCAGCCGCCCGGCTGTGCGTTGGATGTAAGCGCGTTCGTACAAGCGCAACAAACGCGATACCAGAAAGATATGCGCCGCACGCCGCTCCACAGCGATGGCCTCCAAGCCCCCATTGACGCCTGCAAAGTAGTCTTGCGCAGCCACCGCGTCGTTCGACCAAGCGCTCAGGATCTGATCATAGTCCGTCAAAATCTGGTTCATGGTGCTGTAGCGCGTCTCGCGCGTTTGGGCGCGCATCTGAAGGCCGACGAAGATGAGCGACCCGAAAATCGCGATCACGGCGACGATCTGGGAGATGTAGTAAAGTTCTTCGAGGGTCATGACGTCGCTTTGTCCTGTGTGGTTCTTGCCGCCAGAGCATCGAGCTCCCTCAGCCGGCCCGAATAGGATGGTGAAAACTGCAAAAAGTGCGGCGTCGCGGGATCGATTTCGGACAATCGTTTGTTCAAATGCTGCACGATCTCCGCGCCGATCGTGCGCTCGCCATATTTCCACCACTGCGCTCCGCCGGGCGTTCTGAGCAGCGACAGGGCTGCACCCTCTATACCCCGCCAGGTTCCGTCACTGAAGAAACCATCCTTGCGCATATTGAGAGCGGACTCGGCGACGAAAACGAATTCGGCGAGGCACTTTTCGACCTTCATCTGGGTCAGAGCATCTGCGTGCTCGTAGTCGCGCAACCCCAACACAAACTTGTCGAAGGACCCGTCGCCGTCTTGATGGACCATTCTCACCCATTCCGCCACGCGCAACAGCAGATCGCGCTGCGCCGCCGCCCGCTCCATCTTTTGCCCTTGCTGCAGCTGCCGGCCGACGAAAATGAGCGACAGCAAAATCGCCAATACGGCGACGATCTGGGAAACGTAATAGATTTCTTCGAGGGTCATGGTTGGGCTGGCCCGGCCTTGGGTTGTTCCATCGCGGCCAGCTCTTTGGCGGCGGCCTCGCGCCAGGCGGCGGCATTGTTGATCGCCGGCGCAGCGCGGCCTAGGGCGACGTGTTTGTCCATGAGCGCGCCGAAGTCGGGATCCACCCGGGAGCGCATGACCGCGACGACAGCCCGAAAGCCCGGCGACCTCGTCATGCCACTGATGGTCGCTTCCGACGATGCCCAGCGGTTCTCATCGAGCATGCCTTCCTTCCTCTCGCGAAACCGCTCTTCCCACATGACGATCCAGCCGCTGGCTTGAAGGATGAACTTTCCGACATCCGCATCCGACATGTCCGCCGAGGCACTCAGCCCCTTGAGCCAGATCGGTTGAAAGTCCGGTTCCGTGACTTTGTCGATGTGGCGCAGGACCGTCGCTGCGCGGTTTTCGTGCATCGCGGCCCTGGTGCTGCGCGCCGCTTGCCGCGTCTGCAGCGCGAGATAAACGAGGGAGGCGATCACGGCGACAGACGCGACCACCTGGCTGATGTAGTAGATTTCTTCGAGCGTCATACGGCCTCACCCGGCTTGAGGGTTTGTGGTTTGAAATAGGGCAAGAGGTCGGTCCAGAGCGGCAACGTCGCCGCTTCGGCAGCCAGGCGCTTCGACAGATAGACGCTGAACTCCGCGTTCACGATCTTCGACCCTTCGTCTTCCCACCATGTCCGCCCGCCAGGCGTGCTCAAGATGGAAAGTGTCGCCACCACATACCCCTCATGACTTGTGGAGATGATTAGGCGCGAGCGATTTTGGAAGAACACGCCTTCGACTATGTGCAGCAGATTGTAACCCCAAGCGCTGAAGCGTGCTTTCTGCAAGCGATCAAGACTGCGGAAGTCATGCAGCCCGGCGGATATGGTGTCGAACCAGGCCTCGTCCTGAACACCGAGCAGCCACCAGTGGCGCGTCTGGTCCAGGAGGTCGCGCTGCGCGTTGCCACGCTCGATGGCGTGGTTCTGACGCATCTGGAAATAAATCGCAACGAGCGAACCCAGGATCGCGACCACCGCGACGATCTGGGAGATGTAGTAGATTTCTTCGAGGGTCATGCGGGCTCTCGTTGAGGTGTCGGATGGGCAGCGCGGCGGGATCAGGCTTCCGGCTCGTGCGCGGCGGGGCTGAGGAGTGCGGTGTCGTGCTTCGGGTGGAGCTTGGCGAAGCGGCCGTTGACGTAGGCCACAAAGTCCTGGCCCCAGATGCCGGTATGCTGTCCGCGCCGCCATTCGGCAGCGAACACGGGCGCGGTGAGATACCAGCAGGCGTTTTGCGAAAAATCTTCCAGGATCCGCGCGTCGATCAAACCGTCGCGCTTGGCGTGGAAGGCGTCCCGAAGCGAACCTAACGTCAAATTGAAGTAGACGAGTATTTGTGTCGTCTCCACCGGGCTTAGCGGAGCCCGCTCGAACATCACTTTGCGGAAGATCGTGGCGAGTTCGGGGTTCATGATCTCGCGCAAGGTCGCGCCATAGTACGCGGAGACACTGTGCGAGATTTGCGCGCGGGCAATTTTGTTGGTCTGGCTCTGCTGAAAATAGATCGCAACGAGCGAGCCGATGATCGCGACGACGGCCACAATTTGGGACACGTAGTAGATTTCTTCGAGAGACATTCAGGCGGGCTCCTGACCCAGGGTTTACGCTGACTGGCGCGAGCGGCCTGTAGGACATGGGGCCCACCGCTTTCGTTGCGCTAGCGCTACAGTCTGGGTGGGCGGAGCGTCAACGGATTGCGCGAACTGGCGGTGGAGAGGGGCGTCCGGTCGTGTTGCGCTGCGGATGGCCTCTATAGCTGCAGCGCGCCGAGCTTTGAAAACGTCGACGGAGCCAAAGACCGGTAGGCATCCTCATACGCGGCATGCAGATCCGCATATCGCCCCGTTTGATCTGCCTGAGGTTCGATCGTGTCGGCGATCGCGACCATGGCTGTGACGCCTTCGCCGATACTCGCAAACACGCCCGCGCCCACGCCTGCGAGCACGGCTGCACCCAAGGCCGTCGTCTCGCCTTCCTTCAGGCGTTCGACGGGCCGGTTGTAGATGTTCGCCTGAATTTGCGTCCAGAGCGCCGAGCGTGCGGCGCCGCCGCCGAGCCTGATGCGGTCGATGCTCAGGCCATACTGCGCGAAGCGCTTCAGCATGTCCTGGTTTTCCAGCGCCACGCCTTCCATCACGGCGCGGGCGAAGTGATGGCGCCCGTGATCTTGCGCGATGCCGAGAAAGGCGCCGCGCGCTTGCGGATTCCAATGCGGCGTGCCGGCGGAGTTCAAATAGGGCAGGAAAATGAGGCCATTCGATCCCGGCGGCGCCTTCGCGCACAGCGCGTTCAGGTTCTCGAAGACGTTCGTGCCGTCCTTCTGCGCCGCGTCTTGCTCGGCTTGGCCGAAGACATCGCGGAACCACCGATACGCGCTCGCCGCGGCGAGACTGATGCCCGATGCGGACCAGACGCCCGGCACCGGGTGACCAAAGACGAAGAACTCGGCCAGTTCCGTTCGCGGCGCGTCGATCGTGAGCGCTGCGATGCCCGCCGTGCCGACCGTGATCGAAGCCGTGCCGGGACTCGTCGCCCCCATCCCGACGAGGCTGCAGGCCGCATCCCCCGCGCCGACGCAGAGCGAGGCGCCGCGCGGCAACCCGGTTCGCTCCGATGCCGTGGTGGAGATTTGACCGACCTTCGTTCCGGCCGGAACAACATGCCCGAAGGCGCTCTGCGCGACGCCCGCGAATTCAAGCAGCTCCGGATGCCAGCCGCGCGCGGCCACGTCCCAGAGGCCGTAGTAGCCGGCCTCGCATTCGTCCACGAAATCGTCGTCCGCCCCCAGGTGCCGAAGGGCGATGTGGTGCGGCTGCAGCCACTTTGCCGTCCGCGCGAACGTGTCGGGCTCGTGCGTTTTGAACCACAGCATTTTCGAGACGACCGTGTTTGGCGCGACCGGCCCGCCCGCGATGGCTTTGAAACGCTCCATCGTGAAGCGCTCGACGATCACGCCGGCTTCCGCTGTGGCGCGCACGTCTTGCCATGACAGCATCGGGCGGACCAGGTTGCCGTCCTTGTCGACCGGGCAGGTGCCGCATTGCTGCGTCGAAAGCCCGACGCTTGCGATGCGCGACGCATCGATCGCGGCCGTGGCGC
Organism: uncultured Alphaproteobacteria bacterium; assembly: GCA_902826695.1. GTDB lineage: Bacteria > Pseudomonadota > Alphaproteobacteria > Micropepsales > Micropepsaceae > SZUA-430. Next base: position 233,053 of record CADEFU010000007.1, read on the forward strand.
GCCGGCAAGCGCGGTCGGTCGCCGCCAGCACATCGGGGACGGATTGCTCCACCCAACCCGTTTTGATGTGAACGAGACCGTATTCCTCATAAGCGCTGCTGAGGCATCGTCCCGACATGTCGAAGATCATGCAGCGCGCACCAGTCGTGCCGATGTCGATTGCGGCTATCAAGCTCATGGAAGACCACTTGGTTGTGAGTGGCGACACTCTGCACAGCCGGAGCCCGGGCGTCGAGAGCTAGCCGCTTGATATTGCATCGGCGGGTGCGCCGGGCCATTGTGGCGGCCCGTCATTCAACGCCTTCGAGGACCGCCCCATGCCTGTGCTGCAGTATCTGACGACCACGCATTTCGATTTCGGTGCCGTAAAGGTGCTGGCGGGCGAGCTCGCGCGACTTGGCGTCAAGAAACCGCTGATCGCGACCGACAAGGGCGTCGTTGCGGCGGGGTTGATCGAGCAGGTGCTGCATCCGATCACGCCGAAGCCCAACTGGCCCGTGTTCGACGAGACGCCGGGCAACCCGACCGAAGAGGCGACGCTGAAGGCGTTTGCGCTCTACAAGTCCGAAGGCTGCGACGGCGTCGTGTGCGTCGGCGGCGGCTCGGCGATGGATTTGGGTAAGGCGGTGGCACTGCTGGCCGTTTCGGGCGAGCCGCTCGCGCAATTCGATCCGATGAAAGGCGGCGCGAAGAACATCAAGGGTGTGGCGCCGGTGATCGCGATCCCGACGACGGCAGGTACGGGCTCGGAAGTCTCCGTCGGCTTCGTCATCATCATGAACTCAGGTCAGAAGATGACGTTCGCCAATCCGCAGATCATCCCGAAGATCGCGATCTGCGATCCGGAGCTGACGCTGGGCTTGCCGCCGCTGCTCACCGCCGCGACCGGTATGGACGCGATGACCCATTGCATCGAGGCTGTGCTGACGCCGACCGTCAATCCGCCGGCCGAAGGCGTGGGCTACGACGGGCTGTGGCGCTCGTGGCGCTGGATCCGCCAAGCGGTGCAGAACCCGAAGGATCGCGACGCGCGCTGGCACATGATGATGGCCTCGACCGAGGGCGCGATGGCGTTCGTGAAGGGCTTGGGCGCCGTGCACGCGATGAGCCACGCGGCGGGGCGTCTGCCCGACCTCAAACTGCATCACGGCACGCTGAACGCGGTGTTCCTGCCGACGGTGCTACGCTATCACGACGGCCACGCGGCGGAGAAGTACGAGCGCCTGCGCTCGTCCATGGGCCTCAACCCCAACGCGGATTTGGCGAAGGCGATCGAAGGTTTGAACGCGGAGATCGGGCTGCCAAAGGGCTTGGGCGCGATGGGCCTGACCCAGAGCCGTATTCCCGACCTCATCCCCTACGCGATCGGCGACCTCGCAAACTTCGGCAACCCGCGCAAGGCGGGCCCGGACGACTACGCAGCGATGTTCATGGCGGCGATGTAGCCTCCTTGGAGCACGCAACGATGAACAATCATCCTATTCCGGCGGGAACGCTGCAACATACGCTTGGCCAGCATCGCGTTGTGCTGATGGAGGGCGGGCGCGCGACGATCGAATACGATGCGGGCATGCACATGTGCCACTCGCGCGGCGTCGTTCAGGGCGGCTTTATCAGCGGCTGGATCGACGCGGCGATGGCGCATGCGGTGATCAGCCTGACCGGCCGCGAAATGTCGCCGATGTCGCTCGAGATAAAGGTCAGCTATTTCGCGCCCGCGCGGCCCGGCCGGCTGATCGCCGAAGGGTGGGTCGAGCGGCGGGGCAAGTCGACCTGCTTTACCGAGGGCGTGCTGAAGGACACCAAAGGTGCGGTGCTCGCCAAAGCGAGTTCGACGATCCGTCTCGTGCCGCTGACCAAGGTCGAAGCAGACGCTCGTGCCGCTCTGACCTAGCGCCTGGGCTATTGTCGGCACCGACGAGAGTCACGACAGCTATTTCGTAGGCAAGTCGCCTTTCGGCCATGAGCCCTTAAGCGCGCAAAGCTTTTTGCCGAACATGTTGGTCACGCCGCCCATAACGGGTTCGGCCAACGAACTCGGCTTTGCCCGCCAGTCGGCGGTGACCTTTCGGCCTTCCTTCTTCGTGGACGTGGCTACGTAAAACACGCTGTCGCCGGAGCAGTCGAATGCCCAAAGGTGGCGCGAGGTATCGACGCCCGCCTTTGCGGTTTCCGGCTTCACATAGATCATCGTCGCAGCGATGAAGCCGGTCGCACTGTCTTCCATACCGCTATCGACGTCGAACATGTGGAACGTGCCGTCTTTCGCGAAGGGATCGTTAGGGTCGATCTTCAACCACTTCTCGGCGGCCGCGGGCAGCGCCAGTGCGAACGACACGGCGGCGAGTGCGGTAGTGAGAAAGAGTTTCATCGGCAGCACCTCTCAAGGCTTGAGTCTCTATGAGACACACTAAGCCCAATGCCCCCGGTTGCCTAATGCCCGGCGACACCCGGCGCGCATCACAAGCGCGCCGGGCCTCAAAGCCGATCAGTTCAAATGAAAGTTCACGCCGAACTGGACGAGCAGGTTGAGGTCATGCTCCACGGGCGTCGTCACGGTGCCGAACACCGGAACGGTGCCCGTATAGTCCTGGTTGCCGAAGTCGCCGGCCATCACTTCGGTCTTGATCGACCACTTCGGTGCGATCTTGTACTCGATCCCGCCGCCGGCAACCCAGCCCATAAACGTTTCGCTCGAGCGCACGTCGAATGCACCGGTGACGGCACAGACGCCGAACGGCGCCCCCACGGGGCAAGTCGAACCTTGCTCCAACGAGTCCCACGCAAGACCGCCGGTCGCATAGATCAACGCGCCGGGCGACAACGCATAACCCAGACGCGCCCTCAGCGTGCCGGCCGTATCGATCGCGCCGTCTTCCGTCAGGAAGTTGCCGTCGCGGATGAAGTCATCGATCTCGCCGAACGAGATGTCGCCTTCGATGCCGAACACCCACTTCGGCGACAGGTGAAAGTTGAACCCCGCCTGAAAGCCGATGAGCGCGCCGTCAAGCGATTGCTCGGGCGTTGCCGGGTTCGCATAAGAAGTGCCCGACTCCAAGTAGCTGCCGTGAAGGCCGACATAAAACCCATGCCAGCCGCCGTCCGTGCCGTCGGCTTGCGCCGGCGAAACCACAGTGAAACAAGCGGCCAAAGCCGCCGCTGCCAGTAGCGCTTTCTTCATTTTCTAATTCCCCCACACGCGAAGCCGCACGATGGGCTTCGTCACGCGCAGAAGATTAACGCGTGCGCGCGCGCCTGGCTGATCACGAAGGCGACTGTGTTGCGCATAAGCCGGCTTTCGAGAATCGGCTGTGGTGAGGGCGCACCGCTTTTCGCACGATCCAATGTGAGCGCGACTTCGGATTCAACAAATAGCGTGAACCGTCCGCACAACGACCACACGAACCGATCGGGCAGAACTAGTCATTTATGCGGTGACACTATCCAAACGGAAACGCCGGCTTGCCCACGAACGTTGGCCCGACCAGCTCCGGCGACTGTCCGGGCGTCCAAGCGCGCAGCGTAAACTTCGCGCGGCGGACCACCGGTGCACCCTTCGGTCCCATGTCGCGCTCCGGGTTCGCCACCGTGACGAGATGCGTCTCGGCGCGTCCGACGTTGAGGCTCATCACACCGTAGCCGTTTGCGTTCGTATCGACATAGGTGAGTCCCGGATTCACGCTCCCGTTCCACCACAAGTCGGAGATCCAACTCGACCCCGTCCACGAGCGGGCAATCGCAGTGTTCACACCGCCGATCAGCGCCAAGTTGAAGTTCTCGACGACTTCATCGCCGCTTTGATAGGTGACGACGCTGTGAAAGACGGAGCTTGAACGGGACGCGCGCTCCGCCCCGGTGAACACCGGCTCCGAAGAAATGCCGGCACAGGCGAATTCGACCGCAACGGCGCTCGGCGCTTCTTTGTCCAGATCGTCCATCAGATAGCCGGCCATGTGCATATGATGATCGCCCGCGCACGCGATCACGTTGCTCACGCCATAGTCGCGGATGAACTCCATCAGCTCGGTGCGTTCCGACGGATAGCCGTTCCACCCATCGATCCCGAGCATGGCATTCTTGGTGCCGGAGAAGATGATACTCCCAAGGTCGAGCCGCACGGGCAGGGCAGGGAACGCGTTCGCCCAGATCTTCCAGCGCGCATCCGACGCCTTCAGCACTTCCTTGAACCATGCCTTCTGTTCGGGTCCCAGAACCGAGCCCCGCGGCATCAACCGGCGCGGGTTCACGACCTCGGTGTCCGGCAGCATCGACGGCGGATCGCCGTCGTTTGCCGTCTTGCCCAAGTCCATCACCTTCACATGCTCGATCGCGGGCAGCGCTTGCCCTTCGATCTTCGGCGGCTTGGGTGCCGGCGACTTGTAGGACCGGTTGTCGGTCAAAATGATCTCGGCCGTCTTGCCCCACCGAAGCGTGCGATAAACGGTAAGCGACGCCAGCGCCGCGAGATTGTCTTCGTTCTGATCGACCCAGCTTTGCTGCGGTCCCGCGTAGGGCGTGTTCTCCACCGCCGCGAACTTGAAGTCGCGTGCCTGATTGGCGACAGCGTTTGGCCTCTCCGCGCTACCCGCACCCGGCATCCCGCCAAGCAACGCTGGAATGTACTCGAACCACGCTTGGTTGGCCGCAACCTTTCGCTTTTGCGCCGGCACGCCGCCATTGTCGAAGTACGTATCGTGCGACTGCCAGCTGTCGTTCGTAAACTCGTGATCGTCCCAGATGCTCACGAACGGCCAGCGCGCGCGCGCCGCCTGCAAGTTCGCGTCCGACAAGTACTGCCGGTACAAAAAGCGATAGTCGGCGAGCGTCACTGCATTCGTCGCCCCCGGGTTCTTGTTCCAGCTCGTCGACGGCCAAGGCTTCGACCCATCCGGAAACTTCGGCATCAGCCGCCCGCGCCGGTTCGGGTCGTTGAGCCACTTCGGATTGGTCAAATCGGCATCCCACCGGTCGCCGCGCACTTCGTAGATGAAGTCGCCCAGGAACAACACGAAGTCGAGCTGCTGCTCTGTCGGTGCCGCGTGGTCGTCCGCCAGCAACCGCGCCCACGCGCCGTAGTACGCCTGCTCGTAGTTCTGGCACGCCGCAAAGGCAAAACGTGCAGGCCGTTCAACGTTCGGATCCGGCGCCGTGCGCGTGCGCCCGAGCCGCGATTGATCGCCCCCCGCCAGGAAGCGGTAGAAATAGGTGCTATCCGGCTCAAGCCCTTGCACGACCAGCCGCAGCGTATGATCGCTCGCCGGCGTCGCGACCAGCGTTTCGTCGAGCACGATCTCGCTGAACTCCGGCTTGCGCGAGATCTGCACCCGCACGTCCACCCGGTCGACATTTCCTTCCAGCGACTCCACCCGCGTCCACAGCACCACACCGTCCGGCTGCGGATCGCCCGATGCCACACCGTGCGGAAATCTGTAACGGCCCGTCGTCAGTGAGCGCGGCTGCGCGGCTGCGAACGGCGCCCCCGCCGCAGCCACAAACGTACCCGCAAACCCGGCAAGCGACTTCAGAACGGCACGGCGACTAAATTGGGTCATGACGAACTGACAAAGTTGTGAACCTGAATCAAACCGACGCTAGCCCATTCCCAACGCCAAGGGTGAGTGCGCCCGTGCCAATACACAGGGGACTGGGGCATTCTCGTCATAGGACGAGAGCGCCCTGTCGGCTAGCGTCGCGCCCGTTTTGCAGGGCTGCGCGGCGAATCTTGAGGCATTGAAATGAGCAAACTCCCGATCATGGCTACAGTGTCGCGGGCCTACGGATTTCTGCTGGGCGAGTTCGGCACGATTATCCGCCTCGTCTGGGCACCTCTGCTGATCGGCGTTGTGTTGTCGTTCAACTTTTCTGGCGCGGCCTTGGACGCGGCGATCAAGGGAGACGAAGCCGCTCTCGCCGGTCAGACACCGGGGCAAGTACTGATATCCATCGTCGCGGGTCTGGGCAGCGTCATGGCGCTCGTCGCCCTCTTGCGCGTCGTGATCTTCGGCGACCGTGCGCCGGGCCTATGGGTCTACCTCTGGCTGGGTCAGGCCGAACTGCGCCTCGTCGTGGTCGCGTTGCTGCTGTTCGTAGCGGCGATCGCAGCCGGCCTTGCGGCTGCCATCGTGCTTTCATTTCTCGCGGTGCTCGCAAACGCGGTGCCGGGGATGGGTCTGTTGCTCACCGCAATAGTTCTGGTGGGGATCCCGGCTTTGCTGATCTGGGCAGCCGCGCGCCTAAGCCTCGTGCCCTCTGTCGTGGTCGCTGAGAACAATCTGGGCGTCGAGCGGTCGTGGCAGCTGATGGGCGGCAACGCACTGGCGATGATCGCCGTGGCATTGCTCACGTTCGGACCCTTCACCATCGTTTCCGGACTCGTGTACGGCGCGATCATGGGCGCCGACACCTCGGCACTTCCCAGCTTCGAGAGCCTGGCAAAGATGTCCGCGGAGGAGCTCAGGCAAGTGCTCCGGGAGTACATGGTCGTGCAATACCGCGCCATGCGTGCCCACTGGGTCGAACTTCACGTCCTGAACTTCGTCAGCGGCGTGATCACGACCGCTCTGTCAGCCGGCGCCTTCGGCAGCGCCTACAACACGATCGTGGCTGACCCCCAGGCGCAGCGAGAGGTCTGAGAGATGAACAAGCTTCCGGTATTCAGCACGATTGGCCAGACGTTCGGATTCGTTGTCGAGCGGCGCTTCTTCACGCTCCTGCGGCTGGTCTGGTTTCCGGCGTTGATAACGATGATCGTGTCGCTGCTGCCGGCACTCTATCTGTTTGCGAAGTATGGGAGGTTGCCCGAGAAGATCCAGCATCGCGTAGCCGGTGCAAGCGTTGAGTATCACAACATCGAAGACCCGGTCCTAACCGGACTCGAAACTTTGGATTTCGTTTCTCAGCTGGTTCTGGGTTCGATCATCGCGGTCTCGATTCATCGCTTAATCATTCTCGACGACCGCAGGCCTGGCACTTTCTTCTATCTCCGTCTGAGCAAACAAGAAGTGCTCTACGTCATCGGCTGGATCATCTACTTCGTCGCGCTCATGCTGACCCTCATTCCCTTCTTTGGGTATCTGCTCTACGGCGGGTGGCAACAGTTGGAAGCTGCAGGCTTCGACGAAAGAGTGTCCACCGCGTTCGTACGGTCGGCGTTTCAAGATCCGCTCACGTTCGTTGCGCTTGGCCTCACCGTCTCTTTGGCGGTGGGCGTTCTCGTGCGGCTCAGCCTGACTTTCCCTATCATCGTGGCTGAAAACCGCGCATCCTTTGCGCGCTCCTGGGCGCTGACGCGCGGGAACTTCTGGCGCCTTGTCATCTTCTGGATCTTGTTCGCTATCCTGGCGGCGATCTTGCTGACATTCCTGCTCGCCGTCACGGCCGCGGCGGTTGCCGCGATCGTGGGCTCGGTCGTGCTCGGAGGACAAGCGATCGGCGCTCTGGGCGTGCTTGTGTTCCTAGTGCCGGCCGCTGTGGCGTTCCTGGTTTACTTCGTTCTCGCCGTCACGCTGTTCGTGGCAGCGCTATCGTTTACCTACCAAGCGCTAACGGACTACGGCCCGCCGGAGAGTGCGTCGTAAGCCACTGCCGCTAGAACGGATTTGGAATACCCGGCAAGCCTGGAAGCGACGGAACGCGCAGCTTCGAGCGGATCTCACTCAGGCCACGCTCGATCGCCTCGTCTTTGGACTTGTGAATGAAGTCGCGGATGGCGCTGAAGACGCCGTTCTCATCCGCGATTACCGATTGGCCGGCCAGGATGTCGAGTGCTTGGCTCGTCACGTTCGACACGATGTTCGCCGCACCCGAGATCGTGGACAGTTCCGTCGACCCGTCTTCGTAGACGTCGATCTTGAGTTCCGTCCCGCGAATGCCGATCACGACCGTCGGCGTTTTGATCCGCATATTCTTCTCCGGCATCTGCCCAGAGATGAACCGGAACGCGCCCTTGGCCAACGTCACCGCCGACTTGCTCGCAGCACCAGCGAACACGTACTCGTCCACCACCGCGTTCGCATTCGCGCCGAGCGTCAGCTTCGATGCATCGACGAACCTGACGGCGGCCCCGCTCTCGTCCCCCGTCTCCAGCCGTTGATTGCGGAAGATCGCCGAAGCCTGCGCCAGCTCGACCCGCGAAGCGCCCGTCTGCGTCCCCCACACGTCGTTGACGACGGTCTCCGCCGCACCGATCCCGTCGGCGGCAATCGCCGGCGCGCCGAGCGCGATCGAAGCGGTGGCCAGCATCAAAGCATCGCGACGCGTGAGCTTCATGGAATCCGTCCTCGAATTGGTCACGGCCGATTGGAGCGGACCATTCAGCGGGCCGCAAGCGGTCTGGACCTGAAAGCCGTCACACTGTAGCTGGAAAGTGTGCGACGCACCGGAACTCACCGGCGCGCACGAATGTCCTTGTAGGCGGCTGCAATGAGCGCTGTCACCGCGTCCTCGTTGGTGTCGCCGCCCGGCCGCAACTTCACGTGGCGCATCCGCTTGCCGGAGCCTGCGAGCACTCCGGCCGGATCGGGCAGGGCTGCGCCGAAGAAGAAGCCGACATTCACGTGCGCGCGAAACGCGTTGACGTAGCCGAACGCCGCTTCGCCCACGCAGGCGGTTGGATGCCCGTCATGCAAAAGCTCCCGCACGTCGCGCCCGCAAGCCCGCATCCGCTCGAACCACAAGCGCGCCAGATTGCGCATGAGGTCGTCGCCGTCGCCGAACCACGCTTCGACGGCCGGGTCGCGTTTGACGGCGTTGGAGAAGAGGAACAACGCGTCCGGTTCCATCGCCGCTACTCGGCGGCCCGCACGCGCTTTTGCTTCGGCTGCGCCATCTCGGCCTTAGCCCCACCGCGCTTGAACAGCGGCTTCAAGAACTGGCCGGTATAGGAGCGCGCAACCTTCGCCACGTCTTCCGGCGTGCCGGAGGCCACGATTTCGCCGCCGCCATCGCCGCCTTCGGGGCCGAGGTCGATGATCCAGTCGGCGGTCTTGATGACTTCGAGATTGTGCTCGATCACGACGAC
>CADEFU010000008.1:0-169567 GCA_902826695.1 uncultured Alphaproteobacteria bacterium
TCTCGAACACGGGTACGATCGCCGGCGGGTCGAACGGGGCGATCCTGGCGCTCGGCACGATGACCGGGGACTTTACGAATTCCGGCCAGATCTCGGGTGAGACGGGCAACGGCGTTACGATCGAACTCGTCACGTGGGGTAGCGCGGAGGATGTGGCTGCCATCCTGAATACCATCGACGGCGTCATCTCCGGCGGTTCGACCGGATTCGAGCTTGAAGGCGATACGATCGTCGCTTCGTTCACGAACAACGGCACGATCACCGGCGGCAGCGGCGGCGTGGCCTTCGAAGTGGACGAGTTCAACGCGCCGGTCGAAAACAACGGCACGATCACCGGCGGCGTCAATGGCCTGGCGATGTTGCTTGGCCAGGCAAACGGCGGGCTCACGAACACGGGCTTGATCGCGGGCGAGACCGGTAACGGCGTCACGATCACGGTGACGGATTGGGGTTCGTCGGAGGCGCGGGCCGACATTACCAACACTGTTGATGGTGTGATCACGGGCGGGGCGACGGGCTTTGCGCTGAACGCCACGAATGTCTACGGCGACTTCCTGAACGACGGGTCGATCAGCGGCGACGGCGAGAACACCGGCGTGCACCTGACGGCCAATCTGTTCGACGGCGATTTCACGAACAACGGCCAGATCGAAAGCGCGTACAATGCGCTGAGATTGGACTTCGGCACGTTCGACGGTGCTTTCTCGAACACGGGTACGATCGCCGGCGGGTCGAACGGGGCGATCCTGGCGCTCGGTACGATGACCGGTAGCTTCACGAACTCCGGCCTGATCTCGGGCGAAGCCGGTAACGGCGTCACGATCACCGCGACGGATTGGGGTTCATCGGAGGCGCGCGCCGACATTACCAACACTGTTGATGGTGTGGTCACCGGTGGGGCGACGGGTTTTGCGCTGAATGCCACGAACGTCTACGGCGACTTCCTGAACGACGGGTCGATCAGCGGCGACGGCGAGAACACCGGCGTGCACCTGACGGCCAATCTGTTCGACGGCGATTTCACGAACAACGGCCAGATCGAAAGCGCGTACAATGCGCTGAGATTGGACTTCGGCACGTTCGACGGTGCGTTCTCGAACACAGGCACGATCGCCGGCGGCGCGAATGGGGCGATCCTCGCGCTCGGCACGATGACCGGGGACTTCACGAATTCCGGCCAGATCTCGGGCGAAACCGGCAACGGCGTTGCGATCGAACTCGTCACGTGGGGTAGCGCGGAGGACGTGGCTGCCATCCTAAATACCATCGACGGCGTCATCTCCGGCGGTTCGACCGGATTCGAGCTTGAAGGCGATACGATCGTCGCTTCGTTCACGAACAACGGCACGATCACCGGCGGCAGCGGCGGCGTGGCATTCGAAGTGGACGACTTCAACATGCCGGTTGAGAACACCGGCACGATCGAGGGCGGGGCCAACGGTATCGTCATGCTGCTGGCGCAAGCGCGTGGCGGCTTCACGAATTCGGGCGAGATCACGGGCGAAAGCGGTACCGGCGTTTCGATCGCGGCGACGAATTGGGGCGCAGCCGATGCGCGCGCCGACATCGTCAACACGTCGAGCGGCGTGATCACGGGCGGCGAGACCGGGTTCTACCTGAACGCCACGAACGTCTTTGGCGATTTCAAGAACGAAGGCTCGATCATCGGCGGCGGGAGCGAGACGGGCACGCATTTGATCGCGGGCACGTTCAACGGCGACGTGATCAACGAGGGTCTGACGCAAGCGGCGTCCAATGCCCTGCATCTGGAGTTCGGCATACTGAACGGCGTGGTGCGCAACACGGGCACAATCGAAGCGACGGATCTGCCGGGAACGGCGGTGTTGCTCGAGATCGGCAACGGCGCGGAATTCACGAACACGGGCGGCGGTTTGATCCGGGGCGACGTGCACCTTGCCGGTGCTGCGGCCTATGCGTTCATTGGCGGCGACGGCGGCGTCGAGGGCAGCCTGATCGGCGAGAGCGGCGAAGGCAACGACGACACGATCACCGTCACCGGCGAGCATTATTTCGTGGGCGGCACGGCGAGCAATTTTGCAAGCTTCACGGTGGCAGGCGGCGGCGCGGCGCTGATGGGCGCGCGCAGCGAAGGCGGCAGCAGCGCCGGCGGCTATGCGTTTGCGAATGTCGACCAGCTGACGGTCGCGAACGGCGGCTTGCTGTATATCGACCGGTCGGCCGTGCTTGAGGTCGGGAGCTACACACAGGAAGCGGGCGGCATCCTTGAGTTTTTCTTAGGTGCGCCGGAGGACTTTTCGGAGCTCACCGGCGACGTGACGGCAGGGGAGGGCGACTACGGCCGTCTCGTCGTGAACGGGGTTGCAAACTTGAACGGCACGGTGACGGGCTTCCTCGATCCGCTGTTCGACGCGGCGAACGGGGACCTGACGTCGGTGCGCTATGAAGACGTGATCGTGGCCGAAGGCGGTATCAACGGCGACTTCACGTCGGTGGCGCTGATTGCGAATTCGTCGTTGTTCGAGATGAATTCGACCGTCGACGGCAACACGATCGATGTGACGGTGGCGCGAACATCGCTTGGCGACATCAGCGATGTGCCCGGCGTGATCGTGAGCCTGGGCGGACCGTTCGACGCGATGGTGAGCGACCGGTCGAACGGCGTGGGCTCGTCGTCGTGCGGCCTGGCCAGCGCGAGCGGCGGGTCGTGCCTCAACCGCTTCGCGCAGAACGACGCAACGCAGGTCATGACCGACGCGTCGCCGGAAGATCCGTTCGATTGGTTGCGCACCGGGGTGCGCGCCGTGGGCGAGCTGGCGGTCTGGGGCCGGGGTATCGGCGCCTGGGGCGAGAGCGACGGTTGGGCGGGCAGCAAAGGCAGCAAGTTCGATCTGGCCGGCGCGATCGTCGGCGTCGACTATGTGTTCGACCGCGACCTGATGGCGGGTGTGGCCGCGCAGTGGACGACGACCAACGTCGACTTCAAAGGCCGGCCCGACAACGCCGACGTCGACAACTTCGAGTTCGGCGCCTATGCGTCTCTCGGCGATGCGCGGCTTTACTTGAACGCGAATGCGAGTGCGATCTGGCACAATGTCAGGGTGCACCGGTTCACGAACGGCGGCGGTCAGGCGCTGGGCGACTATGCCGGCACGACGCTGTCGGTGTTTGCGGAAGCCGGCAAGATTTTCGAGACCGACGAGGGCTTGCGCATTGGGCCGTTCATGGCGCTGAGCCTGACCCATCTTGAAACCGATCCCTATCGCGAGAAAGGGACGGGGCCGTTGTTGTTCGTGCGCGGCGCCGAGCTCGACTCGCTCAAGAGCGCGATCGGGGCGCGGTTCGGTTATCCGATCGAGCTGGAGTCGGGACGCAAGGTGGTGCCGGAGCTGCGGCTTGCCTGGGGGCATGAGTTCATGGACAACCAGGCGTCGTTTAACGCCAGCGTGATCGGGCAGAACGGGGCACCCAGCGTCATCCTGGGCGAGAAGTTCGCGCGCGACACGATCATGGTGGGAACGGGCGTGACCGTGCCGGTGTCGGATTCGACGAACATCTATGTCGACTACGACGCGGGACTGAACCCGGATATCACGACCCACACGGTGTCGTTGGGTTTCAGGACGCGCTGGTAGGCGCAAGGGCGCTTCGAACGCTCTTGCCGGCGGCGGCGCCGGCCTCGTTGCGCAGGTGACGGCGCACGGAGCCGCGCAGGGCGTGACCGTCGCCCGTTAGCGTTCGCCGGTGGCGAGCCAGCGGGCGCAGGCGGGACCGAGTTCGCTGAGCGCGCGGGCTTCGTAGGCGGCGCTGTCTGCGGCCGACAGCGTCTCGTGCCAGCGGCCGTTGACGCCTTTGTTGATGAAGACTTGCGCGCCCGCGTCCCAGAAGGCGCCGCCCAGCGGCACGCTTTTGGTCGCGTTCGCTTTCATCCAATCGAACGAGCAGTACTCGAGAATTTTCGGCCAGTCCGCTTCTTTGACGTCGATGTCGAGGAACGTCGCCATCTTGCGCATCTCGCCCGGCAGATCGCGCTTGAGATCGGCGAAGTGCACGAGCATGAGGTTCGGCAGATCGCGGATCGCCCACCAGCTGCGCACGTTGTCCCAGAACGGCCAGAACGGATGACCGTCGCGCGTGAGCCAATCGCGGAAGTACTGTTTGATGTCGGCGGGCGGCGGTTCGATCGGCGGGCCCACGCGTCCCGGCGTGTCGTTCAGCGCCTGGTACCACAGCGCGTTCGCGTTGACGTGATGGTTGTACATGCTCCACACGACGTCGCGCCCGTCGCGGCCGATATAGAGGTATTTCGCGCGGGGGCTATAGACGAGCGCGTCCACCGGCAGATGCGTTTTGAGAAAGCGGCGGTGCGTTTGGGCCTCGACGAGCGGCAGCTTCACCGCCTTGGGCGGCACCCGCAGATCGAGCCAGGGCGACATCTCCGCGACGGCGAGATCGGGATTGGGCCCGAACAGCATCTGGGCCAGGATTTGCTGCATCCAGGTCGTGCCCGACTTTGCGTAGGTGGACACGACGATGTCGTCGTCGCGGAAGGCGAGGTCGTTCCAGATCGTCGAGTCGAAATGATGGTTGTGAAACTCGCGGGTCTTTTTCGGAAAGCTGGGCATGGGTGGCTCCGGTGGTGACGCGAGCATAGGCTGAGACGCGGGTGGTGGCGAGCGGGCCTGGGACCGCCGGCTTCCAGCCGGCTCTTCTTGAGCGTCTGAGAGTCCGCAAGAGCCGGCTGGACGCCGGCGGTCCCAGGAAGCTCACCCCGCCGCGCAGGGCCAGTGGCCCGGCGCGATGACGGCGGCGGGCCAGGAAGTGTGGAACCGGCCGGACTGGCCCCAGAGGTGTGCGCTTGTCTTGCGGCGGAACGGGCCCATGGGCGTGGCGACGCGCCGCTTTGTCGTTCGGACGACGTGGCCGTTGCGGAGCAGTTCCCCGCGCAAGCCTTCGCTGCGTGTGCAGCGGGCGGTGACGGTGAGCCGATAGACCCAAGTGTCGCGCCCCATAATGAAATTGCCGCCGTTCGTTTGCATCCAGCGCAGCTGATCCGCGTGGATGAAGCCGCACGGCACCCAGGGCCGGTCGCAGGCGACGCTGACGAAGGGGCCGGCGTTCGTTCCGACGACGCTGCCCGCCGGGCGCGCGAGCGGCGCGCCGCTCGGATCGTAGAGCACGCCGCGCCAACCTTGGCTGCGCGTGCCGGGCGCGGTGACTGTGATTTCATAGAACAGGCGCGCCTCGGCGGCGGAGGCGGGTGGGGTGAGGGTGAAGTTGAAGGCCAGGGTGAGCGTGAGCAGAAGGGACAAAATGATGCGCACGGGGCGGGCCTCTACGTGTTCGACGTGTCGACGCTAAGGCAACAGTGCGGCCCCGCGCGTTGATGCGGGTCAAGGAAGCAGCATGCGGCGCCCTGGGACCGCCGACCCACTTCGCTAAAGCTTCGAGGGCCGAGTGTGCCCAAATTTGTCCGCCGTAGCTTTAGCGTAGGCGGGCTTCCAGCCGGCTCTTCTTGAGCGTTTGAGAGTCGGCAAGTGCCGGCAGGATGCCGGCGGTCCCAGGAAGATTGAGGCGGTTGATAGTGACGCCGCGCGAACGAGTCTCGCGCGGCGTTGGTTGGGTTGCGATCAGGCGATCGGGATGCGGCGGGGGCGGGCGTCTTCGATTTTCGGCAGGGTCAGCGTCAGGACGCCGTCTTCGAGTGCCGCGCTGATGCGTTTGGCGTCGATCTGGCTCGACAGGCTGAACGAGCGGGCGAAGTGGCCCACGTTGTATTCGCTGTAGAGGGGATCGAGCCCGTCATATTTCGAAAAGTCGATCCGGCCTTCGATGCGCAGCAGATCGTTTTCGAGGTTGAGGTCCAGATCCTTCTTTTCGACGCCCGGAAGCTCCAGCACGACGGTCAGCGCTTCTTCGGTTTCGAAGATGTCGGCGACCGGCGTGAAGCTGCGCGCCGGGATCGTGCGTTCGCCGGTGGTTGCGACTTCCTTCTTTTCTTGCACGGTCAGGGGTTGAGAGGACTTGCTCATGATCGTTCGTCTCCTCGCGTCGCGTTAGTTGATGGCAATGGTGCGCGGCTTGGCGCTTTCCGCACGCGGCAGATAGAGCGCAAGAACGCCGTCGCGGAACTCGGCTTTGATCCGGTCGGGGTCGACTTCGACGGGCAGTGTGATCGTGCGATCGAAGCGGCCCTCCGCGCGCTCGCGCCGGTGCAGGCTTGCGCGTTCGCCATAGGCGATCGTCTTGGTGCCCGAGACGCGCACGGTGTTGCCCTTGGCCTCGACCTTGAGGTCCGCCTTGTGCACGCCGGGCGCTTCGGCGATGACGACGATGTCGTCGCCTTTGGCGAAGACATTCAGCGGCGGGAAGGCGCCGCGGCCGGATGGCGACAGGTCGAACCAGCCGCTGTCGCGCAGGCTGTCGAGCGAGCGCTGGAAGTTGAGCATCGCCTCGAACGGATTGATGGAAAATAGAGCCATGGGGTTGTTTCTCCTTATCTGCGATGTTTGTTGAACCGGCGCGCGTGCTTGCCCTTTGCGATCAAAGCCCGGGGAAGACGCGCGGCCAACGCGGCGGCACCTCGGCCGTGACGGGCGGTTCGCCGGCCGTCCACCGCGAAGGGCCGGCTTGCGGCGGGGTTTCCTTCGCGGCGTCGCGCGTGCGGGCGGCAAGGCGCGCCCGCGGGAGAGGCGGAAGCGGGGCGGCTTCCGCCGTCGATGCGGTCACGTCGATCATGGCCGCGTTCTCCGCGCGCGCGACAGGGACGACGAACGAACCGGACGCCAGGTGAGGGGCCCGGCGGCGCCGATGTGGGAGCGGTTCGCCGGCGCTTCAAGACCCCGCCCGGGTGTTGCGAGCGCGTCGCGCGTGCGCTCCATGTGGATGACGGCGGCGACGATGGCGGCGGTGACGAGACCGGCCACGGGCCCGGCCGTCATCCAGGCGCAGGTGGTGAAGGCGGCGATGGTCGTCGAGATTTCGATCGCGTTTCGAAGACCGTTGAACATGGGATGTCCTCCTGTCGTCGAATGTTTTGGCTTTAGTGCCGCCGGCGTGTTGCCGGACGGTTTTGCAGCGGGCGGAAATTCATAAGGATCCTCCTTTTGCAGACTGACGATGTGAAAAATTTGCGGCCGGCGGCGCATGATGCGGCCGTCCGACGGCCAGCCGATTTGGGAATTGGGTTTTTCGGTTTCAAGACCCGTTTACCGTGGCGCGCGCCGTGTTCGGCGCGGGGTCCTTTAAGGCGTTGGTCATGAACGAAATTTCATCGCCGCGGCCGGGCCCAAGGGCCTTGAAGACGGACGGGCCCAAGCCAAAAATTTCCGGCGGTCTTCAGTGAGACAATTGTGGAGACAGCCATGACCAAACTCAGATCTCTTTTGCTTGTGGGTGCCGCGGTGGTGGCGTTGGGCGGTGTGGCCGCGGTGGCGGGCGACAAGCTTGCCTCGACCGGAAGCCGCCCGCAGACCATGACGGTGGCGTTGCCCGGCGGCGGCGTTGCGCACATCGCCTATAGCGAGCCGGTGCAACCGCGCGTGACGTTCGAGGAAGCCCCGTTCGCGCCGTTCGCCGATGTGCCGCGCGTTCGCTTTGACGAGGCGTTCGACGCGTTCGATCCGTTCGCGTTTTGGCGGGACGAGTTCGGCCACGAGATGCAGCGTGTGCGCGCGATGATGGATCGCATGTCGGCGCTTGCGCTTCAGCCTTTGCCGGACGGCGGCGGTGCGTTGCTGCAGGCGGGCGACGGCACGGCGGTGCCGGGCAGCTATAGCTATTCGTTCACGTCGACCACGACGGGCGGCAAGACCTGCGCCCGATCGGTGCAGGTGACGGCGCCGGCGGCGGGCGGTAAGCCCGAGGTGGTCGAGCGGACGAGCGGCGATTGCGAAGGCGCGGCGGCGACAGCGGCGCCGCAGCCGGGTGAGGCGACGGCGCTCTAGCGCAGCGCTCGACGGCCTCCTGCGACCCGCCGAGCGGTTCGGCGGGTCGTGCACGCACCGTATATTTCGGCGTGGGTGGCATCCGCGTTTGCGGGCGTCTGTTATGATCCGCGTATGTCAGCGGACGCCGATCAACTGATCGACCTCATCGACGTGAAGGAGCGTTTGCGCCGATTGTCCAAGGCGGAGCGGCAGGCGTTGGTGCTCGACCCGGCGGCGTTAGCGCGCGGCTATCACCGGCTGCGCGAGACGGCGCCGCGGCGGGCCCAAGGCTATCTCTCGAAGAACCGCACCGGCGTGACGGCGAGTGGGGCTGCGAGCAATCGCATCGAGGAGCATTTGGCGGTGGCGCTGTTCAACCGCGGCGCGCTCATGCTGCCGGAAGAACCGCTGACGCTTCTCGACTATCAGTTCCCGTTGAAAGGGGTGCGGGCGGACAGCGGCGTCGGCAAGATCGATCTGTTGGGGCTTCGGCGCGACGGCTCGCTTGCGATTTTTGAGTTGAAGGTTGCGGACAATGCGGAAGACCGGCGCATCGCGTTGCTGGAAGGCTTGATCTATGCGGCGATTGTGGAGGCGAACATCGACGCGATCGCGGCGGAGTTTCGCGCGGGCTGCGGCCGGGAGATTGCGCGCGTCCGGCCGCATATCGTGATCGCGGCGCCGCCCGGTTATTGGGCGAACGAAAAGCCGTTCCCCGATCTCGGCGCGTTTCACCGCTTGGTGCGCGAGACGGCGGTGGCCGTGGAGACGCCGATCCTCATCTGCCGCGTGGACGATGCGGACGCTCTCGAGCTTGGGTTGAACGGGCGGCCGCCGCTGGTGCGGGGCCACGCGTACCTGTCGCCTGTCGCGGAACGCGCGCCGCATCGCGTGCCGCCGTCGTCGCCGGCGTACGACCTTTATCTGCAGGAGCAGGCGCGGCGCTTTTGGTCATACCGGCGCGCGGCGTTTGCGGGTGACGATTATCTCTTCGAGCCCGGCGCCGAAGGCGGCGTGCGGCCGCCCGTGTTTCGGCCCGAGCACGCCGCGCGCAATTTGATCGTGCCGCCAAGGGCGGACGACGTGGCGGCGTCGATCGTGTCTGCGATTCCGCCCGCGGCGCGGCATAGGCATTTTGCCTCGATGCGCAGTTCGCAAGCCCTGGCGCAATCCGTGTTTGGCGCGCTGTCCGCGCTCGGCCGATTGGACGTGCTGGCCGGGATCGAAGCGGAGGATGGCTATCCCGCGTTCTTCGCCGCAGCCGACGGCTTTGCCATGGCGTTCGAGCAGACCGTGGCGACGTTGGGCGAACTGCCCGGCCGGGAGACCTCTGTGGACGTGATGCTCTCCGGCCCTGCGCGCGTGGCCGTGGAAGTGAAGCTGGCGGAGAACGGGTTCGGCCGGTGTTCGCGGCCCGACATCAAGCCGGAGGCTGCGAATTTCACGCGCGACCATTGCGACGGCAGCTACACCCGGCAGCGCGAGCGCGCGACGCGGTGCAGTTTGAGCGAGCGCGGGATCGGATACTGGCGGCATGTGCCGCAGCTGTTCGACTGGCCGGCGGAGGTGGACCACAGCCCCTGTCCGCTGGACCTGACCTATCAGCTGGCGCGAAACGTGATGGCCGCTTGCGTGCGCGCGGATGGGGCGATCGAGACGCAGCGCGCGCACGCGCTTCTCGTCTATGACGCGCAAAACCCGGCGTTCCGGCCGGGCGGCGTGGCGGACGCGCAGTGGTGGGTGGCGGTACGCGCGCTGTGCCATCCGCGGCTGCTGCGCCGCGTGTCGTGGCAGCGGGTTGCGGCGCGGTTGGCGGAGGTTGGCGGGTTGCACTGGCAGGTTCGGGCGCTGGAGGAGAAGTATTCGATAGGGAAGTCTGCGGCTGCTTCCAGATGACGTCGCGGTGACGAGATGGGCAAAGAGGAGGGCATCTTTGAAAACCGAATGACGCGCGAGCGCAACTCATTGTCTTATGTGCGGAGGCCTAATCGTCGATGGATCAGCTAAGCGCCGCCAAACGCTCGCGCCTTATGTCGAGAGTTCGCTCGCGCGATACAGAACCTGAGGTGGCGGTTCGGAAGACCGCGCATCGGCTTGGCTTGCGGTATTCGTTGCACCGTAGCGATCTGCCCGGCAAACCAGACATCGTCTTTAGTAGCCGAAATGTTGTCATCTTCGTTCATGGTTGTTTCTGGCACAAGCACTCCAAATGCAAGCGCGCAACCCTACCGAAGACCAGGCGAGCTTTCTGGAATGCGAAGCTCGCGCGCAACGTTGAGCGCGACGCGGCAACAGTTCGCGCGCTGAGAGCGTTGGGTTGGAGGGTTTTCGTTGTCTGGTCCTGTCAGGTCAAGGAGCCTGCTTTGACGCGGCGACTTCGGCGCATTTTTGGTCTGCGAATCGGGAAAGCAACGCATTGCGCAAAGATAGCTAGTAGCTAAGCGTCAACTACGGCTTCTGGTGGTGCGTCTGCGCGGCGCACCGTGAAGGAAAGCGGTGTGCGGATATCATTATACGGAAACAGTAGCGTGAAGGCCATGGTCGGTACGTCGCGTGGGCCAAAGGCCTCCTGATCAGTTACCGCATAAAACATCAATACACCACGACGGCGGCCGGTAAGCGTCGTCAGTTCCGGGTTCGCGGCAGCAAGGCTTTCTTGACCAGAGATGTGGCGCGCGAACTTTCGATGAATCGGATCATTGTATGTGTTGAAGCGATGCTCCTGCTCGACGTGGCGGGAGCGGTAGACGATGTCGAAGTCGGCGCCAGCGAGTTCGAACAAACCTTTGCGACGCTCCGGTTTGATCCTCGGGCCAAGCAATAGCCAATCTGCTATTTGTGGATCGCCAGCATGCCCCTTCAAGAATTCGATCTGCAGCGCCATAGGATTGCCTAGTTTGCTCTCCTTCGTGTTGGGATTGAACCAGCGGTAGCGTTCAAGGAGCTTGATGATCTCCGCAGAACTGAGAGGCAAGGTAAGTGCGCGCATCGAATGTTCGGCGGATTCAAGGTTGACGGCGGTTGCTGACTTGCCGGCGACGATGGAGCGCATCAGCATGATATTCTCATGCATGCGTTCAGAGCTAGTCGGCGCAAAGGTTGATTCAGCCAAGGTGCCGCCAAAATTACGCGAGATCAGCTTCGCGTTGCGCATCTTGTTGGCGGCGGTTGGTCGCAGCATGTGTTGGGGCACGAGTGGCGCGATTTTGGCGGGCGTAATCTGCTGCCTCATGTCGGCATAGCGTTGCAGCTCTTGGCGAAAATACTCCTCGTCGCGGCAAATTGCGCCGAATGCCTCATAGAGGTTGATACGTCGCTTACCTTTTCCGACAGGCTCGCTAGTGCCGATGAACAGTCGGACTAAATCACGATAGCCCCGACGAAAGCCAAACCAACGGCCCATCTGCATAAGCGTATCGCCCGCGCCTGCGCGGCGGCGATAATAACTAATGGTCAGTCCTTCCACCGTGTAGCCGCGCGAAAGTTTGGCGCCGCCGACAAGAATCTTCCATACTGAGCGCTTCTGGAAATCCGGTGTGTCTTTCTTGTTTTCGGTGTTCAAGACCAGAACCGCGTCGTGGGCTTCGCCAATCTTTTGTAGGCATTCGCCAAGGGCTTCTTCGAGCTCTTCGAAGTTTTTTGGGAAGGGAAGGCCGTCGCCGCGCTCGGCGTGAACACGCCGATAGTCATCTTCGAAGAGGCGATGAAGTCGGTCGAGTCCCTCACCACCGTCATAACCCGCGCGCGCGTAAGTTTCTCGTACCGTGCGTGCGAGAACTGTGTGATCGTCTTGGAACTGCGACAGGTGTGCGAGCATGGTGTGATGGCGGAACTTCAGTGCGGAATCGCTTGCCGCTCTGTAAAGCTTAAGCGCACCAGACAGGACGAAGGCATCAATAGCCTTCGGCAAATTGTCTTGAACGTCATCGCCCCCTTCTACGCCACGGACGTAGTCGCGTTCGTTTGGGCCTGGTTCGCCAATTGGTGCTTCGAGATCGTAGAAGTCCGACACGCCCATATAATCTGCCGGACGTGGTAGCGAGATCAGAAAATCCTTCGGGAAAATGTCGGCATCGTCGGACGGGTCGATAAAGACGTTTGCGAAGGGCGTTGCGGTATAGCCGACATACTGTGCGCGCGGCAGCATGGCCAATAACTGGACGATTGCGTTGTTGGTGGCGGTGCGCTCGTCCGTGTCGAGCGGGCGAACATTTATTGAAGCTTGGTCGGATTCGTCGTCGATGATTAGTGAAGGAATATCCGAAAGTGGGACGCTTATTCCCTCACGCTCGACATCGTGGAGGTCTTTTAAGAGCTTTTGTAGTACGCCGCTGTGTTTCTTTACGACTGCGATAAGGGTCTTGGTGCGCTGCAGGTTGCCGCGATCCCAGAACGGCTTGGATGGATCGGGAGCCCTAAGCTCAAGCGCGGCTCGGCCGTACGCCAAGCTCTCATAGTCGTTTAGCGAGCCGGTTAGCCGATAGAAGTCAAATGCACCTAGCTGACTGGGTCGTGCGCCATGCACGACGAATTCATCGTAGTCGGGATCAGTCTTGTATTCTACGCCAAGCAGTTCGCGCCCAATTAGCTCTTTGTCGAGTCGTCGTTGCGTTTGCGTGCGCAAAACATCCAACATGCCGCCCAGCACGATGATTAGTTTGTAACCGGCATCAGCTGCCTTAGCGATGACGCCGGTGAAGTTTGCCGTCTTACCGCTTTGAACATAGCCAACTACCAGGCCCTTCGATTGATAGGCTGCCTCTGCCGAGGGGTTGGCAAGCCTCTCAATGATGCTCTTGGTGCTTTCATCGAGTTCGATCAGGCTAGATTCGTGCCATCCTTGCTTGGCCAACTGTCGCCGATAACGCGACCAGTAGAAATTGTTAGCAGCAATAATCTTTTCATCATACCACGGCGTATGTTCGTCTGCGATGACAGTGGCTCTGCCGACTTGATGAAACTGAAGTCTCTCGTCGCAGAAGTCGATCCAGTCTTGGTCGAAACCCAAACTCGCGTAGATCGCAGCGCGTCGCGCGGCTGTGTTGGGTGGGTTGACGGCCCATTCGGCGGTTTCATTATCCCACTGGGCAAGTTGGCGGCGCAGCAAACTCAAAGTGGGGTCGCCCGGATCGGCGGCTTTTAGGAAATTGAGTAGCAAACTGGGTGTGAACTCGCCGGGCCCCTGCCAATAGTCCTGCGCGTGGTAGGCAAGCGCTCGCGAAAGATTGCGTGGGCCTGCGACCATGCCAGAGAGGGCGGCATAGAGAAGTTCGAACATGATCCTAATCCTTGGGCAGGGTTACGACAAACATGTCCTCGAGCTGAGCACCGGTGCAGACTCGCCCTAAGCCTTCGACATCGATTGCATAAACAATGTGCCCCAAGCGCTCCGATGGGAAGTCCGCGGCCAGCGTCGCAAGTGAGTTTCGGGTAATGCGTGGCACCCCAGGAGCGACTTCGATAAGCCTCGGCTCGGTTCTCAGCCGCCACCGCGTCGGATAAAGCTGAGCGTCGGCGCTTGACCATCCGACACGCTCGAGAAGGGAGTTTAACCTTTCGCGCGCACCTGCGACTGTCGCCATGAGTTGTTCCGAACGGGCAACTGTCTCACCGAGTGTTGAGCCGCCCGCACCCGCTGCAGCTAGTTGCAGCGACAGCAGGAAAAGCGTGCAGCCGGTGCTCGGCTCCAACTGCGTTGCACCGTTGATAAGATGGATACGGCGTGTGCCTCCGGTCGTCTTCACTTCAAGCTCGATGTTGCCAAAACGGAAGTCGTGAGCTTGTTGTGTTGGGCCGATCCATGCATCAAGCGCTTCAGCTGGCGCCCGTTGGGCAAGTTGTTCCAGGCACCAGAGCTCGCCAAAAAGACCGGCTTGGGTTTCGATAGACATGAGTGGTTTCCGGGACAGAAGCGATTGCCAGCGCGCTACCGCTTCGGCCAAGGCAATGCGCTCTTGACGCCCCTCACAGATCACTGCCGATACTACCTCAGCGACAAGGCCGAAAAAGTTCGCAAAAAGGGGGCGTGACGAAGTCGAAACTTCGATCATCCGCCTGCCTTCGATTATTCGCAGTGCCACGTCTATCTCGGCCGTTATCGGCGTGGGAACCGCGTCGCTTTCCGTGGCGAAACGTGCGCCTAGTTTTGTCGCACCAGACTCGACGAAGAGGCCGACAAAAGGTGCAGGTCGCACCACGTAGGTGTGAGGCACGCCCCCTACTACATAATCGCGTTCGAACTCGGCCCAGTCTGGTAGAAGGAGGCGCGGTGTCTGTGAAGCACTGCTCATGGTTGTCGCCCTTTCACCACTTCGAGCAAAAGTGCGTTGATTTGGCGAATTTCCTCGCGCCTTTTAGGTGAGGTGCGGGTGCGCTCAAAATCGTTCTGTAGTAGTAGGAAAAGTAGCATCTTTACGATTGGAGCGTCTGCTCCTGACGCAGGATCTGCACCTAGGATCGCCTGGCGATGCAAGCGATTGAGGACGACTCGGCTTTGCGTCAAGTCAAGCTGGAAGACAAGTTCCTCATCGAGCGGCTCCCAGGCGAAGTTGATTTCTTCGGTTGGCTTATCCCCAGCCAGCTTTTGGGCAGCGAGCCGGCGCACGCGTGCGGGAACGCCCTCTCCTGGTACCGAGATAGTGCGTGATGTTTCCACGTCGCGTTTACGAACTGCCCGCAAGTAGTGGCGCGCAGCATCGAGATAACCTTCGAAGTTAAGTGTGCCGTCGCTGGCCTGCAAAAATGCCTGCGCTTGTGCTGCCGACACCTGGAGCGAAGATTTTTTGACGTCGACGTTGAGTCCAGTGGCGGGTAATTCGACGCTTACACGTGCCAGCGCAAGTTCCGGATCGGGATCGTTGCGGACTACCCCATTCCAGTCACCGCCCTGAATGAGACGATCATTCCGGTAGAAATAGAACCCTTGAAACTCACTGCCGCGCTTGCCACCAAGTAGAAAGTTGTCCGAAGCAGCGCCATCCGGCCAAATATGACAAACCAGGCTGAGGTCGCCGACATTCGGCAAATTTGTCCTCAGGATCTTTGGAAAACCATCGACTCCCGATTGGGCATAGCCGAACGGATCGAGCGCTCGCACCTTTCGCGGCATCGCCAAACTGCGTTGTTCATGGCGGACAATGAGTGAGATTGTGAGCGCGCCACTTTGTAAGAATCGATGGAAGGTTAGTCCCAGGTGTGCGTCGAGACGTGCCATAATCGCTTGCAGGAAGCGGTCTAGATCGTGCCCTTCTTCTCCGACGGCCAGACGTTCAAGCCGCTCCCACAGAACGAGTGTGCCCGAGGCGGGCGCGCCGCTTCGGAAGCACAATTTATCGAACGCGACATTGCATTGGTTTGGATCAAGTATGTCGCAGTTCCAATCGTTGTCGATTGATTCCACCGACCATCGGCCTCCTACCGTTTGACCGTTGCGTCGGCTGATTACAGAAAGCGTTCGGCATTGGCTGAAGGACGCCGATTTCAATCCCGTTCCGTATGCGCCCAGTTCTTGCGGCGCGTGGTCGAGCCGTCCGGCAAATTGCATGCCTCGGCACAATGCGTCATAGTCCATGCCGCAGCCGTCGTCGGCGATCGTGACTGCGGTCAACACCGAGTTGTCGCGGTAAAATGCGACCTCGACGTGACGTGCGCCCGCATCGATGGAGTTGTCGATGATGTCGGCCAGCGCTTCGGGCAATTCATAGCCGATCCGCGACAAAGCGCGCACAGCGCCGCGGCCTTCAGGGGGAAGAGATCGCGAGGCAATTTTGGATAGAGTTAACACGAAGAGCCCTCCGCAAATCGCCGACCACTTCGGATAAAATAGCGAATGGCAAGACGATCACAACCTGCCGACCCCAAGGATCTCGCACGTACCCTTGAAGTGTTGGTGAAGCAATTGCACGCTCGTCTCGAAAATCCCGAGATAGGCGAGCGGGTTGCGCACTTGGTTGCCATACACCGGGTGCTCCGCGACCTTGGGGCAGGACTTGCAGTGGGCCTAAGTGCGGAGCCTTCGACATCGGGGCGCGCGCGTGTGCTGGCGTACCTTCGGCTTCAAGTCGGGCGCATCGTTCATACTGAGGAGTTGATGATCGTTGCGGGCATTGGCGACTATGCCCGCCGCATTCGCGAACTCAGGACTCAAGAAGGCTGGCCGATCATTTCAGGAGCAGCGATGCGGGATGTTTCTAAAGATTTGGTCCGGCGAGGGCGGAGCGCCGAGGCGCCACCGCAAATGGTGGTTGAAGAGTACATACTTGTCGAGGACGCTCGCGACGAGGATGCGATCGCTCGTTGGCGCCGCGCAGGTGTGCTGCGCGGGCAAAGGCGACCAATCTTGGCTCGCATTACCGACTATCTCGAAGCTGCGGCCGGTAGACGTGTCACTGCTGAAGAGCTTCGCTATGTCGCCCACGATGAGAGCGACTGGATAGACGCTTTGGCTGCGCTCGCAGACCGGGGGTGTCAAATTCTTGGATACGCCGTCCCCGATCCCTCATTGCCCTATGGGATATATGTATTGCCTGTGCGTTGACAGTAACGCCGCCGTGGTCGCCCGCATGCGATGCCCCGTCGGCAGGGCTGGATACTCCTGCGTGTTACGCAGACCTTGCCAGTGGAATCATCGCTGCTCGCACTGATCGGGCAATGGCTCCGGCAAAAGGTGGTGGCACGGCGTTGCCAATTTGGCGGGCTATTTCGATCTTTGTACCATGGAACCGGAAGTCGTCTGGAAACGCCATTAATCGTGCCGCCTCCCTGTGCGTTATTGGTCGGTGCTGCACAGGGTGCAAGTAGCGGCCCTTTTCTGGCTTAAAGAACTCCGTTCTGATTGTTACCGACGGCCGGTCCCACCATAGCCGCCCAAAAAGATCCGTTCCCCCCGATGTTTTCCGAAGCCAACAGTCCGGTGTGATTTCTGGAGCCCGACGTTGGAGATCGAATCGGTTCCCTCCTGTCGGAACGGCTCGGTATCTCCTGGTGCTCAACTCTGTTGGTTTCCGTCCGAAATGGAGACCAAGAACCCTGTGAGTTCCTATCTCCGTGCCGATCGGTTCTGGAAGGTCCGAAATTGCGTCTCTAACTGTACGCCATCGGGGCAAGTTCGTCTTCAACTTAGGATCCGCGTGAGAAGGCTTAGGCATCTCCACCGGTCGGCGAAGTCCTCGCCAGCCGAGAACGATCGTTCTCTTTCGGGACTGTGGGACGCCATAGTCAGCCGCGTTCAAGATCGATGCTTCAGTCTCATATCCGAGCCTTTTGGCTCTCAATCTGATCGACTGAAGTTCGGGCGACCGATACAACTCCGCTACATTCTCCATGATGAATACGCGAGCGTTAGATCGGTCCGCGATTTCCAGGTAGGGTTCCCATAGAGCTCGGCGCGAGTCTCCCTTTCGCTGTCTATTAAGCAGACTGAACCCTTGGCACGGCGGTCCGCCGATCACCACGTCCGCATTGGGAACATCACCGGACTGGAGCCAATCCTCAATGTCGGCACAGATTGCGCTCCCGCCCAGATTTGCTGCGTGCGTGGCTACTGACGCTTCGTCATTGTCCAAGGCAAGGACGGGCTGGAAGCCACCCCCGAATTGCCGATCGACGAGGCCGAGCGACATGCCGCCCGCGCCGCAAAAGAGGTCAATAAATCGTAGCTTCATTGTAGATCCCGTCACACGAATCTAAGTGTTCACTTTTTGTACCGCGGAAGCAATCTCTCATTTGGCCCTCGTCCACAGGCAATGTTTCGCTATCCTGTCCAAGCAAGCCTCAGGTCTACCGCTGCGGCGCTGCTGCCACAAACAGCAACGCCGTCTCGATGTCGCCGTAACCGTAGATCTTCATCGCCCAGTACGACGGCGGGCGTTCGCTTTGGTAGGGCAGGCCCGCGCGCAGAAGGGCGTCTTCGTCCGTGCGCACCACGAGTTTGATCGCGACGGCGCGCGGTTGAATCTCCACGCTCCAGAAATTGTCCGGCGTCTCCACGAACAGGCGCGGGTTCGTCTGGCGCTTCAGCGCGCCGTCGTGCGTCGCGCGGATGCGGGCGATGAGGGCGCGGGCCACGCGCTCCATCTCGCTGCCCAGTTGCGCACACTTCCTGGACCGCGGGCGTGCTTACCCGCTCTTCTGGGGCGGACGAGGACCCGCCTTCGCCAAGGCTACGTCGGGCAGACGGTCCGCGGTCACGGGGGAATTGCCCTGCCTTCAGATACGAGATTTGCGCGGTTAAGGGGCTAAAATTCGCTCTTGCTATTTTCGCCAAAATAGCTAATATAGGAAATATAGCGACTTCCCGAAGAGAAAGCCCATGCGCAAAGTTTCCGTGAGCGCCACCGAGTTTCAGACGCGGGCCGGCCTCTATATCGAACAGTCCGGCAAGGCGCCTGTCTTCATCACGCGGCACAGCCGCCCGGCCCGCGTGCTCATCGACATCGAAGAATATCAGCGCCTAAAGGCCCGCGACACCCGCCGCGCCTATGCGACCGGGGACTTGCCGGACGAATGGGTCAAGGCCCTCAAGGCGGCGGACTACGGCAAGGCCGATCCAAAACTCGACAAGCTGATGAAATAAGGCCGCTTCGTGAAAAAGCCGGCGCCGGAAATCGGCCTTGTCGTCAGATACGATTTCCTGTGGTCGCACGAGCGCGAGAAGGGTTTCGAAGACGGCGCGAAGGAGCGCCCTTGTGCGATCGTCACCGCCGTTACTCGCAAGGATGACGGCGTGATCGAGGTGCTGGTCGTGCCCGTTACCCATTCTCCGCCGGGCGACGACACGACTGCGATCGAGATACCGCACAAGGTCGGGCAACATCTCGGCCTGGATCACGAGCGCAGCTATATCATTGCAAACGAGAGCAACACCGTCTCGTGGGACGACGCGGGGATCGTTCCCGCCATCCCCGGAAAGCAATGGGCTTACGGCCGGATTCCCAAACCCCTTTATGAGCGGCTTCGTTCCGCCATGCTCGAACTGCTAAAGGCGCGCAAGCTGAAGACTGCGAAACGCAAAACCTGATGCGCAAGGTGGCTACGCGTCCTTCTGCGGCGGTTTGCTTATCGCCAGAAACCGCAGCGCCTCCTCGATGTAGCCGTAACCGTAGACCTTCATCATCCAGTACGACGGCGGGCGTTCGCTGTGAACGGGCAGGCCCGCGCGCAGAAGGGCATATTCGTCCGTGCGCACCACCAGTTTGATCGCGCCGGCGCGCGGTTGAATCTCCACGCTCCAGAAATTGTCGGGCGTCTCCACGAACAGGCGCGGGTTCGTCTGGCGCTTCAGCCGGCCTTCGTAGGTCGCGCGGATGCGGGCGATGAGGGCGCGGGCCACGCGCTCCATCTCGCTGCCCAGTTGCGCGCACTCGGCCACGAACGCTGCGTCGTCGTTGGTCGCGGCGGCGTCGGTTGGCGTTTGATCGGCTGCGGGCGCGGTGTTGGGCGCGGCTGGCGCTGGGCCCGCGGGCGGGGTCTGCGCAGCGCTCGCGCGGGCCAAGGGTGCTGCCGCGGCCGTCACGCTGAGGAAGATCGCTCTCTCGCCTGCGCCCAACGCCACCACGCTCACGCCGTCGAACGGCGCCCGCAGCTCCGCCCCGTTCCACGCCGGGGCGGTGAGCATCACCACATGCGGCCCGCTACTCAGCAACGGCGCGCCGGGCAGGCGCCGCGCCTCTGCTTCCGACAGCGTGCCGGTCCATACGCCGTCGTCCAAGGCGCGCGCGGGGCCGAATGAGATTTGCATGGGTGGGGCTCCTGGTGGGGGATGGGGGCTCTAAATTATTCGTCATGGCCGGGCTTGACCCGGCCACCCAGGGGTGTTGCACGGGCGTCTCCGAGGCTTCTGTCACGCAGCTCGTGCGTTTGAGGCAGCGGCCCTGGGTGGCCGGGTCAAGCCCGGCCATGACGAACTTTTTTTGCATGCGGGCTTGCCGGTTCGGTCTTCGGCGTAAGTCTTGGGGCTTGGTCTTCGCATTCGGTCTTGGCGTTTGGCCTTCCGGTTTGGTCTTGGGCGTTAAGTCTTGGGTCTCGGTCTTCGGGGCCCGTCTTGGGATTTGGGCTTCGCGTTCAAGACCGCCGGCGAAGGCTGGGCGCCAAGACTCACGCCCAAGACCAAACGCCAAGACCATTCCCCATCACCTATTCTCCAATCATCCCATCTTATCATGCGACAATTTTGTTCGCAATTTGTTCTTTTATCTTTCGGCGCTTTCGGCTATATTCGGCGCTGTTGTTGGGTAGTTGGGAGAGCTGCGTATAAGTGCGCCGGTCTCCGCCGTGCTCGCTTGGGCCCAAGAGTGCCGCCACCGAATTGCTCTCTGACCCCAAATGCGCCGCACGGGCTGCACCGCGTCGCGCGCAACATTGCCTTAACCGCGTTGGCGCGACTTTCGTTGCGGGCCGGGCGATCGACGCACGGTGCGCTCGAAAGTCCCGATGCTACGCCTCTTCTTCACGCTCGTGCGTTTGCCGCGGCTTCTGTTCGCCGCGGGCGGTGCAGCCGGATTCGCGGTCGCGCTGGTGCATGCGCCGGCGTCGGCGGAAGAGCCGCTGCCCACAGCCGCGCAACCGCTGTTCGAACGCGGTATCGCGGAACGGCGGGCCGGCCGGCCGGACGCTGCGGTCACGTTGCTCTCGCTCGCGGCCGCGCGCGACCCGGCCAACGCCGGCATTCGCCTGCAGCTCGCGCTGGCTTTGATGGTGGAACGGCGCCTCGACGCCGCCGCGCGCGAGCTTTCGCACGCGCTTCAGCTGGCGCCCGGCTATGTCGATGCCGACATCGCGCTCGCCTATATCGACCTGCATCGCGGCGACCGGCTCACCGCCACGACGCGCGCGCAGCGCCTCTTGGCGCGCCATCCCGACCGCGGCGATGTGCTGGAACTGGCCGCGCACATCGCGGCGCGCGCGTCGCGCGAAAGCCTCCCCGTGCCGGCCGTCACGGCGGGGCTCAGGCTGACGCGCTTCGACGGCAGCCTCTCGGACAAACCGGCGGAGACGGTCAGCCTCTTCGCGGCCGCGGCGGGTGAGGACTTGCAGGTGCCGCTCGCGCTCGCGGTCTGGTTCGGCGGCGATGCCACCGCTGTTGCCGTGGCCGGCGACCTGCCCGGGCCAAGCGATCCGGGCGTCACCACTGCGCCCGTTGTTTCGCCGGACGCGCCGGCCGAACCCGCCGTCGCGTTCGCTGCGGACGGATGGGCCGCGCCGGCCCACGACGCACACGCGCCGGCGCCGCTGCAAGGCTTCGCCGCGCGCGAGACCGACCCCGCGGCCCCCGCCCACCGGCGAAGGCCGTCCTGATCGGCCTGTGACGGGGTGCGCGCGCGCGCCCTAAGCCTCCAGACCCATCACCCATAGCCGCATCATTCTACCTTATGGTGCGACAATATTGTTCGCATTTTGTTCTTGTATTTTTCGGCGATTTCGGCGACATTCGGCGCTGTTGTTGGGTAGTTGGGCGACGTGCGCAAGGGCGGCTGCGGCCGGCCTCACGGCCCACGCGCCGCGCGGCTTTCTTGCGGTGTGGTCCCAGCGTGGCTAGTCCGCGGACACTATAGCGGTACTTCTGACACCTGTATTTCGCCTAAGTTAATCATTCTATTATAGTATTGTCGTCTTACGCACCGGACATTCCGGCGGACATTTTGGCGGACACCACTCCCATGGATCGCGGTGAACCCATCGGCTTGATGGAACCCCTCATCGTCGGCGAAAGCTCGCCGCGGCGCGGGGCGCTCACCGATCTTGCCGTCGAACTCGCGGCGAAATCCGCAGGCTTCCGACGCAGCCTGCCTGCGGGCGTGCAAGCGGCGCTCGCCGATCTCGTGCGGGCCATGAACTGCTACTATTCGAACCTGATCGAGGGACATAATACTCACCCGGTCGAGATCGAACGCGCGCTTGCGGGCGACTACAGTGCCGATCCGCGAAAACGCGACCTCCAGCTCGAGGCCAAAGCCCATATCGCCGTGCAGGCCTGGCTCGACGGCGGCGCGCTCGGCCGCACCGCGGCCACGGCGGAGGGCGTGTGCGCGATCCATCGTACGTTCTGCGCGCTGTTGCCGGACGCGTTGCTCTGGGTCGAAGATCCGGACAGCGGGCAGCGGTTGCGTGTCGTTCCCGGCGCATTTCGCGAAACGGACGTCAAGGTCGGCCTGCACGTGCCGGTCAGCGCCGGCGCCGTGCCGCGTTTCCTCCACCGCTTCGAACAGGCCTACGCCAATCTCGGCAAAACCGACGCCATTCTCGCCGCCGCAGCGGCGCATCACCGGTTGCTTTGGATTCATCCGTTTCTCGACGGCAACGGCCGCGTCGCACGCCTTCTGTCGCACGCCATGTTGCGCGACGCGCTCGACACCGGCGCTCTATGGTCGGCGGCGCGCGGTCTCGCGCGCAACGCCGCCACCTACAAAAGCCTGCTCGCGGCGGCAGACTTGCCGCGGCGGAACGACCTCGATGGCCGCGGCAGTTTGAGCGAAGAGGCTCTCACCGAGTTCACCCACTTCTTCCTCACAACCTGTCTCGACCAGGTGACGTTCATGGAAAGCCTGGTGGAACCTGACCGCCTGCGCGCGCGCATTCTATTGTGGACGGCCGAAGAGGTGCACTTGGGTCACCTTCCGCAAAAGGCCTCGGCGGTGCTGGAGGCGGTGCTCTATCGCGGCGAACTTCCCCGCGGCGACGTCGCCGCTCTCATCGGCGCCAGCGATCGTCACGCGCGGCGGCTCACCGCCGCGCTGCTCGACAAAGGCATCCTCACGTCCACGGCTGCCGGTGCGCCGCTGCGCCTCGTCTTCCCCGCAACCCTCGCCGGGCGCTGGATGCCTGGCCTGTTTCCAGAGCAACCCTGACGCCTGTACGACATCAACCCGGACAGCGACCCTTGTCCGAATTGTCCGGCTCCGTTCACCGTGTTTGAGCCCCCACTTTGCACTTTAAACGGGGTTGTGCGTCAATCCGATGATGGCCCGCCCTTATCTCTGGATTGCCGTTGCCTTGGCCGCAGCCGGCGCGGCGGTGCTGGCCTATCGCGCGCTTGTACAAATGCCGGAGCTTCCGGTCGTTGTCGTCAAAGCCCAAGCCATCGAACGAATTCTGGCAGCGGTCGGCCGCGTGCGCTCCGACGAACGCGTTTCGGTCTATGCGCGAACGCCGGGCCAGATCATGTCGCTCGCAAAGGACGAAGGCGAACCGGTCGTCGCCGGCGAAATCTTGGGCAACATCGATGCGGGCCAAGCGCGCGCGGTTTTGGCGCAACGAAAGGCGGCCGTCGCGTCGCAGCAGCGGCAACTCGATCAATCGCGGCGGGACTTTGCGCGCTCGCAGGCCTTGCTGAAGAAAGGTTTCGTCACGCGCGCGGGCTTCGAGACGGCGCGCCTGGCCGTCGAACGCGACAGCGAACGATTGTCCGAACTCATCTCCGCTGCCGGCGAGGCCCAAAGCCGCCTGGAAGATTTCGTCATCCGCTCGCCGATGAAGGGCAGCATTCTGCTGCGGCCGGTCGATCCCGGACAAGTCGTGGACGTGCGCACCGTGATCTTCGATCTCGCGTCCGGCGGCGCACCGGAAGTCGAAACCGATGTCGACGAGACGGTCGCCGGCGACTTGCGCGTCGGCATGACGGCCCGGCTTTCGCCGGCGGGCATGAACGGCGCCGTCTTCAAGGGCCGCGTCACGTTCGTTGCGCCGCGGATCGATCCGACCACGGGTGGCCGAACGGTGCGCCTTTCGTTCGACGCTGCGCCGAAAGACACGCCGCCCGGACTGTCCGTCGATGTGAACATCGATGTCGAAAAGCGCGATCGCGCGCTGACAGTGCCGCGCGGCGCAATCGGCGATCCGAACGGCGCGCCGTTCGTCTTGATCGTGCAAGCGGGCAAGACGGTCAAACGCCCCATCGCCTTCGTCGACTGGCCGGCCGAACGCGTGATCGTGACGTCGGGCGTTCAAGACGGAGACCAGGTGGCGCTCGACCCGCTCTCGAGTCCGGAGGGAAAAGAGGTCTCGCCCGTCGCCGCCCCGGATTCGCCGTGATGCGCCGGGACGTGCGATGAGATTTGCGATCAAAGTGGCCTGGCGCTATTTGGCCAGCAATCGCACGCAGACGGCGCTGCTGCTGGGCGGCGTCGCCATCGGCGTTCTGGTGTTCGTCTTCATGACCGCGCTGATCGGGGGCTTGCGCGTCTTCTTGATCGTGCAAACGACGGGAAACATCGCGCACGTCACGCTCGAACCGCCTGAACGTGTCGCCCGGCTGATCGCAACCGATGGAGGCTATACGCCGCTCGTCGCGACGGTCGCATCGAACACGAAGCGCGCTCAAATTTTCGCCTGGCAAACGCTCTTGTATGCCGCAGAAACCACACCGGGCGTGAAGGTTGCCTCGCCCCAGATCAACGGCAACGCGTTTCTCGTCAAAGGCGAGGCCATTTCGCCGGTGCTGCTGAACGGCCTGCGCGCCGACCGTCTCGATGCCATCTCCGCCATCACGCCCAAGATCATCGCGGGCAAAGCGCAGTTGGACATCGACGGGATACTGATCGGCGCCAAATTGGCGTCCAATCTGGGCTTGCGTATCGGCCAGCCCGTGGTCGTGCGCTCCGATCGCGGGCGCGTACGCACGCTGACGGTGCGTGCGGTCTATCGCACCGGCGTCGGCTCGCTCGACGAACGCGTCGCTTTTGTCAACATCCAACTCGCGCGTACGCTGCTCGACCTGCCGCAGGGGATCTCGCAGATCGAGTTGAAGCTCGACGATGTCAACGCCGCTCCCGGGATCGCCACGGCGTTGGGCCGGACGACGGGGTTGAAGGCGACGAGCTGGGTCGATCGCAACGCGCAGCTTTTCGTCGCCTTGAACAGTCAGGCGCAGACCGGAAGCCTGATCCAGATTTTCAGCCTGATCACGATCGTCATCGGCGTGTCCAGCGCCCTTTTGCTCACCACCTACCGGCGGCGCGGCGAAATCGCGATCATGCGATCGATGGGCATTTCGCGCGTCTTCGTCGTGTCGGTGTTCATCTTGCAGGGACTGTTCATCGGCCTCCTCGGGGCCAGCATCGGCGCCGGCGCGGGCTACGGCTTTTGCATCCTGCTCGCCAACCTGTCGCGCCGCCTCGACGGTTCGGCGTTTCCCATCGATCCGGCGCAGGGCGGCTATGTGGCGGTCATCGTGCTGACGACGCTGGGCAGCGTTCTTGCCGCAATCCTGCCGGCGCGTGCGGCGGCGCGTGTCGATCCGGTCGAGGTTTTGAACCAATGAGCGACGTGCTCTACAGCGTGCGCGATCTGGTGAAAGACTTCGGCACGGACGAATTGCGTACGCGCGTGCTGAAAGGCATGAGCTTCGAATTGGTGAAGGGCGAGTTCGTCGCTCTGTTGGGTCCAAGCGGATCCGGCAAGAGCACGCTTCTCACGATTCTCGGGACCTTGCTTGCGCCGACCAGCGGCGCGCTCGAAATGCTCGGCCAGAATCTTGTCCATCTGGACGAGCGCCGTCTGACGGAGTTTCGCAATCGTCATATCGGCTTCGTTTTTCAGTTTCACCACCTTCTGCCGGATTTTACCGCGGTCGAAAACGTGCTGTTTCCCGCAGCTGCGAGCGCCGGTGTGGAAACCGCCGAGGCCCGAACGCGCGCGCGCGACTTGCTGAACCGTGTCGGACTTTCCGACCGGCAGGAATTTCGCACGCCCAAACTGTCGGGTGGACAGAAGCAACGCGTCGCCATCGCGCGCGCCTTGATGAACCACCCGGCCCTCGTGCTCGCCGACGAACCGACGGGCAATCTCGACCGCGAAACCGCCGATCAGGTCTTGGGATTGCTACGCGACATGAATCGAACGGAGCAGACAACGTTCTTGATCTCGACCCACGATCCGCATGTCGCTGCATTCTGCGATCGGCGCATCACGGTGATCGACGGCCGCTTCGCAACCGAGGCGGAATTGCGCTAGGGGGCGCGACTTCGGCCGGGTCTCAGGCCGCGCGTTGTCTTGGAAACATGCGCTCGAGGATCACGGCCATCGCCGGCAGCACGGTCACGGCGGCGAGCGCATTGGCCAGCACCAGGAAGGCCAAGAGCCAGCCCATGTCGGCTTGGAACTTCAGGCCCGAAAACGCCCAACAGCCGACGCCGAGTGCCAGCGTCAGCGCCGTGTAGACGATCGCCGCGCCTTCTTCGCGCAACGACAGCGCGAACGCCTCCTCCATCGGTGCGCCCTCGCGCAGATGCAGTTCGATCCGCTCATAGAGATAAAGCCCGAAGCCCACGCCAATGCCCGCCGCCAACACGAAGACCGGCAACGTCGTCACCGTCAGCCCGATGTCGAGCCACGCCAGCAGCGCCAGGCCCAACGCGTTCGCCAAGCCCAACGGCGCCAGACAGCACGGCACCGCGCGCCAGTCGCGATACGCAGCAAAGACCAAAATGCCGATAACACCGAACACCAGCAGCGGCGCCGTCACGCGCGCCTCGCGCACCGCGTCGTTGATCGCGGCCAACACGCCGCCGTTGCCGGTCGCCAGGCGGAACGTCACCTTCGGCACCTTGTTTGCCGCGATGAACGCTTCCGCGGCGGCGGCCACGCGGCGCAGGGTCTCGTCGCGGTGATCGGTCAGATAGATCGCGATCGGCAGCAGCGAACAGTCGGCGTTCCTCAGGCCCGTCGTGTCGGCGATCGCGCCGGTCGCCACGGCCATCACGTCGGGCGCCTTTGGCAGCACGCGCCATTTCAGATTGCCTTCCTGCACGATCGAATAGACGAAGCGCGACGCCTCGGGCAGCGACATCACGGATTTCACGCCCTCAACCTTGCGCATGGCGACGCCGAAACGCTCGATCGCGGACATGACCGTGTAATCGACGCAGGCGTCGATGGGTGCCACCGCCACCACGACGAAGCTGTCGAGGTCCAGGTCGAAATTCCCGGCAATCGCCGTCGAATCCACGTTATAGCGCGCGCTCTCCCACAGTTCCTGCGCGCCGGGCCGGCTGTTGCCAACGCCCACATCCGCCGCAACCCAGAGCGCGACCGCCGACAGGCCCACGGCCGCCAGCAGGATCAAGAACGCGGGCAGGGGCCTCGCGTCGCGTGCAAAGCCCAGCATGAATTTCTGCCGCGCCGCCAACAGCCGGCGCTGTTGCTCCACGGCCTTGGTGCTGAAGCCGACATAGCTGATCGCGAGCGGCAGCACGATCATGTTCGACATGAATTTGAGCGCGACGCCGACCAGCGCGATGATGGCCAGATCCGTCACGAACGGGATCGGCAGCAACAGAAGCGCGGCAAAGCTCGCCAGCACCGTCACGGTGGAAAACACGCCCGGCACCCACAGGCGGCGGAACGTGCGGCGGGCCGCTTCGACCGGCGAATGCCCGCGCTTGGCGACGGCGGCCAGGAAGCGATTGATCTGCTGCACGCCGTGGCTGACGCCGATGACGTAAATCAAAAACGGAATGACGAGGCCCAACGGATGCAACCGCAGACCCGCCAGCTGAACGATGGCCATCAACCAGGCAATCGACGCGACGGAGACAAGCACGGTGATCAGCGTCAGCGCCAGCGAGCGCGAATAGTACCAAAGCGCCAGCGCGCTCGCGGCAAATGCCAGCGCGAAGAACGCCAGCACGTCATAGGCCTCGTTCGCGATGTCGCCCACGAACTTCGTGAAGCCGATGATGCGGACGGTGATGCCGTCCTTTTCGAATTTTTCGCGGATATTGGTCTCAAGCTCGTTTGCGACCGCGATCAGGTCCGGCGCCTTGCCGTCGGGCATGAGCGTCAAGAGTGAGGCGTGGATCATCGCCGCTTTGCCGTCCAGGCCGAACAACTTGCCCTGATAGCCGCCCTTGAACGCGTCGGCGCGGATGGCTTTCACATCGGCTGCGGTCAGGGCCTGCGGCGTCACGGTCGCGGGGATCAACTGGCGGCCCTCGACCGCGCCCTCGGTGGCCTCATACACAAACGTGTTCGGCGTCCACAGCGAGGTCACGGACTCGCGCAAGACACTCGGCATAAACGTCACCTCCTGGGTGACGTCGTTCAGGACCTTCAGAAACGCCGGCGTCCAGATATCGCCCTTCGCCGTCTCGACCACGATCTGAACGCTGTTCAACCCCGCGATCTTGTCCTTGTAATCGAGCGCGGTGCGCGCATACGGGTGGCCGCCCGGCAGTTGCCGCTCCAAGTCGGTATCGAATTTGAGGTCGCGCGCCACCCAAACCGAAGCGGCGGTCAGCGCGAGGACCAGCGCCAAGACAAGTGCGCGCCTGCCGAACAGAACGCTCTCCACCGCCGCCAGCATCATGTCCCCCCGCTTCGCGCCGGGCTATCTTGTCACAAAGGCAGGCCCTTGCGCAGCCGTGGCGCGTGGGGGTGACAACCGGGCTCGCGCGCCTGTTTGCTCACGTTGCACACTGCGAACCTACGCGACCCTTGTGCCACATGTGCCACTTCGCGGGGGCGATTTCCGCAGATTGGCTTCAAAAACGCCGCCAGTGCGTGGGGTCAGGGCGTTATGCGAAGAGCGCTGGTTTCGTATAACAGCGACTCGACCACTCTCGAACGGTTTGTCCATGTCTCGATTGACCTCTTCCATCTCCACCCGCGACGAGCGGTTCAAGGCGAACGCGGCCGCGATGGGGCGGCTCACCGCGGAGTTGTCCGCGCGTGTGGCCGCTGCCTCGCTCGGCGGTGACGAGCGCTCGCGGGCGCGGCATGTGGAGCGGGGCAAGCTGTTGCCGCGGGAGCGGGTGAACCGGCTGCTCGATCCGGGGACGCCATTCTTGGAGCTTTCGCCGCTCGCCGCCAACGGGATGTATGACGGGGACATTCACGCGGCCTCGATCATCACCGGCGTCGGCCGTGTCGAGGGGCAGGAGTGCGTGATCGTCTGCAACGACGCCACGATCAAGGGCGGCACGTATTATCCCGTCACCGTGAAGAAGCATTTGCGGGCGCAAGAGATCGCGCGGGAGAACCGGCTGCCTTGCATCTATCTCGTCGATTCAGGCGGCGCGAACCTGCCGAACCAGGCGGAGATCTTTCCCGACCGCGAGCATTTCGGGCGCATCTTCTACAATCAAGCGAACATGTCGGCGCAGGGCATTCCGCAGATCGCGGTCGTGATGGGGTCTTGCACGGCGGGTGGCGCCTATGTGCCTGCGATGTCGGACGAGACGATCATCGTGCGCAATCAGGGCACGATTTTCTTGGGCGGGCCGCCGCTCGTGAAAGCGGCGACGGGCGAGGTCGTGACGGCCGAGGAACTCGGCGGAGCGGACACGCACTCCCGGCGTTCGGGCGTCACCGATCACTATGCGCAAGATGACGCGCATGCGCTGGCGCTCGCGCGGCGGGTTGTGACCACGCTCAATCGCGCGAAGCGGCCGGACGTCGTGCTGCGCGATGTGGTGGAGCCCATCTACGATATCGCGGAGCTGGACGGGATCGTGCCGCAGTCACTTGCCACGCAATACGACGTGCGCGAGGTGATTGCGCGGCTCGTCGATGGCTCGGTGTTCGACGAGTTCAAGAAGCTCTACGGCACGACGCTGGTCTGCGGCTTCGCGCATATCTGGGGCGTGCCGGTCGCGATCCTCGCGAACAACGGGATCTTGTTTTCGGAGTCGGCCTTGAAAGCCGCGCATTTCATCGAACTCGCGTGTCAGCGCGGGATACCGCTGTTGTTCCTGCAGAACATCGCGGGCTTCATGGTGGGGGCGAAATACGAGGCCGGCGGCATCGCCAAGGACGGCGCGAAGATGGTGACGGCGGTCGCGTGCGCGCAGGTGCCGAAGATCACGCTGATCATCGGTGGGTCGTACGGCGCGGGGAACTACGGCATGTGCGGGCGGGCGTATTCGCCGCGCTTCATGTTCGCATGGCCGAACGCGCGCATCTCCGTCATGGGCGGCGAACAAGCAGCGAGCGTTCTCGCGCAAGTGAAGCGCGACGGGATGGAGGCGCGCAAGGAAGCTTGGAGCGCGGCAGAGGAAGAGGCGTTCAAAGCGCCGATCCGCGCGCGCTATGAGGAAGAGGGCAATCCCTATTTTGCGACGGCGCGGTTGTGGGACGACGGCATCATCGCGCCCAGCGAGACGCGCCGGGTGTTGGCGCTGGCACTTTCGGCAAGTTTGAATGCGCCGATCCCCCGGACTAACTTCGGCGTGTTTCGGATGTAGGTGTCATGCGGGCCAACTCTACTCTCGCGTTTCCGATTGCCGTGCTTGTGCACTTGGTTTGGTCGTACTTTGTTTGGCTCGCGTTGATTTGGGTCCTCATACCGCTGCCGCAGGCGGTTTGGATGGCGGCCGCGGGACGGGTCGAGGATGCGCTGGCGATGTGGTTGCCGTCGTCGCCGTTCGCGCTGCAGTCAACGCTGACCTTTGTGCACCTTCTGGTGTTTGCGACGTTTCGCGGGTTTTTCGCGCCGCGTTTTGGCGATGTGTCCGCCTATTCGACGCTCGCCCTTGCCGCCGCAATCGGTGCGCTGTTGCTCACGGCATCGTGGACACTCTCCGGCGGCTTTGGATGGCTCGAAGGTCAATTCTTCGAGGGGCTTGCAGGCGCGGGTGGAACGTTCGCACAGCGGTTCGTTTGGGCTGTGTTGGTGTCGGTGGGCGCTGCGCTTGCGGGCCGTGCGGTTCTGGGCGATGGGTTTTGGCGCGTCGGGCTTGTGGCGGCGCTTGGCCGGTTGCTTGCCGGGCGTGTCGGCTATGACGCGTTCCTGGCGCGGACGCGTGGCGCGGCCAAGAGTTTGAGATAGGCGAGACGAATGCAATTCGATCAAAAGACGTTGGTGAAAATCGGGGCGGTGCTGGTTGGTGTCTTGCTGGCCGTGTTTTTCGGCACCGGTTCGAAAGACGTGCCGAAAGAGACGCCGAGCGTTGCGCTGAACGAGGCGGCGGCGGAGATCGCGCCGCAGCCAGCTGCGAAGGTTGAGGCAGAGGCGCCGGCGCTTTCGCCCTCGAAGCCGAAGGCTGCCGCCGTGCCGAAAGCCGAAGGCGACTTCGACTATTATCTGCTCGTGCTGTCGTGGTCGCCGACGCATTGTTCGTCGGATCGCGGGCGGGGGCAGGACGACGATTTGCAGTGCCGGTCGGGGCGGCCCTACGGGTTCGTGCTGCATGGGCTGTGGCCGCAGCACGAGCGCGGGTATCCGCAGGACTGTTCGACGAGCGAACGTGAGGTGTCGGATGCGAACATGCAGGCGGCGCTCAAACTGTCACCGTCGCGCCAACTCGTGCGGCACGAGTGGGAGAAGCACGGCACGTGCGCGGGGCTGTCACAAGACGACTATTTCGCGGCCGCGGCGCTCGCGGTTGATTCGGTGAAAGTGCCCAAAGCTTATCGCTCGCCGGCAAAACCCTTGGTCACCACGCCGAACGAGGTGAAACGCGCATTTCTAGACGCCAATCGCAGTATTCCGAACGATGGCCTTTCGGCCACATGCAGCCGGAACGAGCTTGCCGAAGTGTGGGTGTGTCTCGACAAGGACCTTGCGCCCCGTACATGCTCGCCAGAGGTGCGGCGTAAACACTGCGGCGCACGCCAGGTACGTATGTTGTCGGTACGCGGAGACTGGCCGCGTTGAGTTTGTAAGGAGTCGGTTGCCCATGGAAATCTTGAACCAGATCGTTTCGTTCTTTCAGACGGGCTTTTACGGGGTCAACGTCGCGCAGGGGCTGATCATCGCTGCTATTGCAGCGTACCTGATGAGCGATTGGCGGCGCGTGCTCGTGGTGGCGCTCGGTTGCGTGTTCGTGCACTTGGCCGTGGACGTGATGCTGCCGGTGTTTCGCGGCGGCGCATTTCGCCTGCCGCCCCTGGTTGAGACAGGGTTCTGGATCAATTTCCTACGCCTCTATGCGGGTTATCTGATCGTCGTGAACGTGTTCTACGCCGTGAAACGCGTGCTTGGCGTCGGCCACTGACGCGGCTCTGTCAGGAGAGCCGACGAAGAGTCGCGATGAGCTTTGTGGAGGCGGCGGGGCTTGCAACCTGCCGCCTTTGTCATTTCTGGGCCGGTGGTGTAGTGGCTGGATGCCGCGTCCGCGGTTGAGGCCAGGTGACCTATGAGCGACGAACAAGACGTTGTCCTGTTGAACACCACGCGTGCCGGGGTTGCGGTTGTGACCTTGAACCGGCCGAAGGTGCACAACGCATTCAATCCGCAGGTTATCGAGAAGCTCTCGGACATCTTCGAGACGCTGCGCACGGCGGACGGGGTGCGCGTGATCTTGCTTGACGGTGCAGGCCCCAGCTTTTCGGCAGGCGCCGATCTCGCCTGGATGCGGGCCGCTTCGGATTATTCGAAGGCCGACAACCGTGAAGATGCCGGCGCCATGGCGGAGATGCTGCATCGGCTTCACACGCTACCGCAGGTGACGATTGCACAAGTGCACGGTGCGGCGATGGCCGGCGGGTGCGGGTTGCTTTCGGCGTGCGATATCGCGATTGCGACAAGCACGGCGTCGTTTGCCCTTTCGGAGGTGAGGCTTGGGATCATTCCGGCGGTGATCTCGCCCTACGTGATTCAGGCGATCGGACCCCGGGCCGCGCATCGCTATTTCCTCACCGCCGAGCGCTTCGATGCGGCGACGGCGCATGCGTTGGGGCTCATCCACATTCTGGTCGAGGACAACGATGCGCTCGCCAAGGAGTCCGAGCGACTCGTGCAGCAGGTGCTTACCTGTGCGCCAGGCGCCATTGCTGCGGCCAAGGACTTGATCGCGGCGGTCGCGGGGCATCCGATCGACAGCCATATTCGCGCGGACACATCGCGGCGCATCGCGGAACGGCGTGCGAGCGATGAAGCGAAGGAAGGGCTCTCGGCCTTCCTCGAGAAGCGTAAACCGAAGTGGGCGGAATAGCACGTTGATGATTTCGACTTTGCTCATTGCCAATCGCGGCGAGATTGCTTGCCGTGTGATCCGGACCGCGCGGCGGATGGGGATCAGGACCGTTGCCGTCTATTCCGACGCCGACGCCGGTGCGCCGCATGTCGCGATGGCAGATGCGGCGGTTCGCATTGGGCCTGCGCCCGCGAAGGAGAGCTATCTGAATGTGGCCGCGATCTTGGAGGCGGCACGCGCGACGGGCGCGAATGCCGTGCACCCGGGATATGGGTTTCTGTCGGAGAATGCCGAGTTCGCAGAAGCTTGCGCGAAGGCGGGGCTTGTCTTCGTGGGGCCACCGCCTGCCGCCATTCGGGCGATGGGGCTGAAGGACGCTGCGAAGGCATTAATGATCAAGGCGGGCGTGCCTGTTGTTCCAGGGTATCACGGGGACGAGCAGTCGCCGGCGCATCTTGCAAAAGAGGCGGAGCGCATCGGGTTTCCAGTGTTGATCAAGGCCGTTGCCGGTGGTGGCGGTAAGGGTATGCGGCGCGTCGATAAGGCTGCTGACTTTGCGAAGGCCCTGGAAGGGGCGCAGCGTGAGGGGCAGGCGGCGTTTGGCGATGCGCGCGTTCTCGTCGAGAAATACGTATCGGTGCCGCGGCATGTCGAAATTCAAGTGTTCGCGGACGGGCATGGGAATGCGGTCTCTTTGTTCGAGCGCGATTGTTCGCTGCAACGGCGGCACCAAAAGGTGATCGAAGAGGCGCCGGCGCCGGGGATGCCCGCGGACGTGCGGCGTGCGATGGGCGATGCCGCGGTCAAATGTGCAAAGGCGATCGGCTATCAAGGCGCGGGGACCGTCGAGTTCATTGTCGACGGGTCGAAGGGGCTGACGGCCGACGGCTTCTACTTCATGGAGATGAACACGCGGCTGCAGGTCGAGCATCCGGTGACGGAGATGATCACCGGACTCGACCTCGTCGAGTGGCAGCTGCGTGTGGCGGCGGGCGAGAAACT
This sequence comes from uncultured Alphaproteobacteria bacterium, assembly GCA_902826695.1. GTDB lineage: Bacteria > Pseudomonadota > Alphaproteobacteria > Micropepsales > Micropepsaceae > SZUA-430. The sequence goes on from CADEFU010000008.1 coordinate 33,758, forward strand.
GCCGCGCACCCAAGATCAGCTCGCGGTCAACGGGCATGCGGTCGAGGTGCGGCTCTATGCGGAGGATCCCGTCAAAGGGTTTTTGCCGTCGATCGGGCGGCTGGCGCGGCTGAAGCTGCCTCAAGCCGATGCACATGTGCGGGTCGACTCCGGCGTCGTCGAGGGCGGCGAGGTGTCGATGTTCTACGATCCCATGATCGCGAAGGTGATCGCGTGGGACCAGACGCGGACCGCGGCGCTCTCGCGGCTTGCGAATGCGCTCGAGACCGCGGAGGTCGCGGGGGTGAAAACGAACCTCGCGTTCCTGATCCAAGCTTTGCGGCATGATGCGTTTGTCGCCGGGCAGATCGATACCGGGTTCATCGACCGGCACAAGGAGCGCTTGGTCGGTGTGGCGTCACCGGCGCCGGCCGATGCCGTGTTGTTTGCAGCGCTGTTCGTGCTGCTGGAGCGACGCGCCAAGGTGGCGGGGCCGTCGCCGTGGCGACATCTCGACGGGTGGCGGATCGGCGGGGTGCGGCAAGAAGAGATGATGCGCTTGACCGAGGGCGAGGCGGATCGCGTCGTGGGCGTGCTCTATCGCGACAAGGGCTGGCGGCTCACGCTCGACGGCAAGACGCTCGACGTGGAAGCTGTGTTCGACACGGATGGATCGATTTCGGCGAGTCTGAACGGGCGCCGCGCGCAGGCGCGGGTGTTGCGTGTTTCGGGCAATCTCGTCGTGCTGATGCAGGGCCGTAGTCATGCGTTCGAACCGCACGATCCGCTCGAAGCTGCCGAGCACACGCATGACACCGGCAAAGAGCTTCGCGCGCCGATGCCTGGCAAGGTGGTGCAGCTGCTCGTGAAAGCGGGCGATCACGTGCGGCGGGGGCAGCCGGTTGCCATCATCGAGGCGATGAAGATGGAACACACGCTCGCCGCGCCGGGCGACCTCACCGTGAAGGACGCACCGTTCCGCGCGGGCGATCAGGTGGGGGAGGGGGCAGTGGTGGTGAGCTTCGCGTGAAGCTCACCTCGTCTCTGCCGAACGAGTCGCGGGCTCAGTAAATCGCGAAGTCACCGCGGCAGCCGCTCTTCACCCAAATGCCCCGGCGGTCGTAGCCCCAGCTCTTGTTGAAGCGGCAGGCCGAACGGCTGCGCTGATGGACGAGCTGCGCGTAGTTTTGAATTGGAACGGCGCAGTGGCGGTATTTGTTTTTCTTCGAGTCGCAAGAGACGACGTACGTTTCGTCGTAATTGTCGTCCGGATAGCCGCCTTGATTTGGGTAACCACCCTGGTTCGGGTAGCCGCCGGGCGGTGGGTAGTTGGGATCGTAACCTTGCGGCGGGGGCGGTGGCGGGTTGTTGTAGCCGTCGTTGTCGTTGTTGTCGCTCGCAAGTGCGCCGATCACGCCGAGCGCGAGGATGCCGAGTCCCACCGCGGCTGCGGTGTCGCCATCGTCTTTGCGGCCGATGCGGAAGGTGGCGCTGCAGCCGTTCGCTACCCAGATGCCGCCATTGTCAAAGCCCCAGGTGTCGTTCTGATAGCAAGCGTGCGGCGAATGCTGAGTTTTCAAGACAACCCCGCCCGCCGTGCTTGTGCGGCAGTAGTTTGACCCACCGACGGGCGAGTTGCAGCGCAGGTCGGCGGCTGCGGCCGGTGCGGATGTGCCCAGCATGCACGCGCTCAATGCTGCGGTTGCAATAGTCGTCTTCACGACTGTCTTAAATGTCATGGGTGCTTCTCCGGAGTTGTCACCTTGCGGATTAGACAGCGTTCGCGACTTGGATTGCAAGAGGTTCGCGGAGCGAGGTAGTTTCGCGCCTGCAACGGAGTACCCCAAGATGCACAAGCGACTTCTTGTTTCTCTCGGCGTTCTGATCGCGGCCGGTTCGGCGGCATGGGCGGCGGGCGGCGGCGCGGACTATGACGGCGATGGCCGGATCAGCCGCGAGGAATTCCGCAACCAGGCCGCGCGTTCTGCGTTTGCTGCGGATAAGAACAGCAACGGCGTGGTCGAAGAGAGCGAGTTGAAGCTCTCGGCCGAACAGAAGAAAGCGCTCGATTCGAATGGCGACGGGAAGGTTTCGGTCGAAGAGCTGCAGGCAGGGCAGGTGTCGGGCTTCGGCGAACTCGACAAGAACGGCGACGGCTTCCTCGACGCGGGTGAGATGAAGGGTTGACGCTTCATCTGATCAAACTTTGTGTTGGCGTGGACTCGATCGAGGATTTGCGCGAGTGGCAGACGGAGCGGCTCGCGCAATTGAAGAAGCGCGGGCAGAAGCTTGAGCTGAAGCACACAACGCGGATGGTACCGAAGCGGCGGGAGGAGCTTCTCGACGGCGGATCGCTCTATTGGGTGATCAAAGGGTACATGTACGTTCGTCAGCCGTTGATCGACATTCGGCCGTTCGTGGACAAGGAAGGCGTCTCGCGGTGCCATCTCGTCTATGACAAGGAGATGGTTTTGGTCGCGCCACGTCCGCGGCGGGCATTCCAGGGATGGCGGTATCTTGTGGCCAAGGAGGCCCCGCCCGACGTGGGCAAGGCGGGTAAGGGCCTGCCCGAAAAGCTGCAGCGTGAGTTGGCGGAGTTGGGGTTGTTGTGAAAGCTCCGATTGCGGCTGCCTTGCTTTTGGCTTGCGCGGCCGTTGCTCAGGCCGACGCCAAGCGCTCGGTGTGCTTCATCGGCCCGGTGCTTCTCGAAGGCGTGAAGGATGGGGCTTGCGTTGCGGACGAACGCGAACGCAAACGGTGGCTGTCCAAGACCGTGGTCGACTTCGATCGTAAGGCCGTCCCCCTCGTCATGCGGGCGGAGCGCAACGCAAAAGACACGATCACGGTTTCAACATGCGGTAAGTGGCTCAAAGCGGAGGCGCGCAATCGTGTTGCGGTTAGCGCGCAGGATCGCGGGCGGGAGAAATACTATCAACGCGCGTGCCTCACACTCGATCGGATGAAGTTTGCAGGGCCGTCGCGCGGGACGCATTTGGCGGCCGGCGGCAAGGACTTGTTGAAGGTGGATCTTGTCCCGTCGCGCTTGCTGGAGCAGGCGGGAATCAAAGGGCCGTTGCCGTTGCCAGGGGCTACCGTCGGCGGCCTGTCGAAGGCAGGCGAGCTTGTGCTGCGCGACCGGAAGACGGGGATGATGGAGGTCACGTGGCGCAATGCCGACCTCGTGCTCAACCCGGCGGCGCGCGGCGACTTCGATCACGACGGAATCGAAGACCTCGCGGTCGCGATGGAGGTCGTCACGCGCGGTTCGAAGCGGCGCGGCACGATGATCGTGTTTCTGACGCGGCGCAAAGCGGGCGGCGATCTTGAGGTGATGTACCCAAAAGCGCGCAATTAGCTCGCCGGTTGGCCCAACACTTTTTTCGGCGGGAAGCGTTTGAACGTACCGAGGTGGCTGCGGATGCCGCTTTGGAAGACGTCAACGTAGGTCAATTTTCGCGTCATATAATTGTGCGTCTCTTTGGGGTCGAGCCAGAGATTGTAGAGGCGCGCATAGGGGTAGCGTTCGAGGGTGCCGGTGAAGCCGCCGGGACCGGCGTGGCCCGCGTCATCGTCGCTGGTCGCGGTCAGGACCATTTTGTATTCGCCGCAGCGCAAGGCCGAGAAATTCGTCGTCAGCCAATAGTAGTGGAACTTGCGGTTCGAATGGCCGCCCGGCGCGAGCAGGAACGACGTCTGATCGACGCCGTCGATGTAGCGGTCGGTCGGCAGGCGTCCTGGTTCGCCGCACAGGCCCAAGGCGGTCGGCATGACGTCGTTGAAATCGAAGATGCCGTCGCTTTGCTGGCCGGGTTCGATCGTGCCTTGCCACATCATGAGGCCGGGGACACGAACGCCGCCTTCCCAAGTGGAGCCCTTCGCGCAGCGGAACGGCGTGAAGGCCGAGTCGGGCCACGTTTCCATGTGCGGACCGTTGTCGGAAGATATGAAGATCAGCGTGTCCTCGAGTTGTCCGGTCTCGCGCAGCGTTTCGACGAGCCGCCCGATGATGGCGTCCATCTCGAGGATCGTGTCCTTGTAGGGATGGCGGGCGGGCGATTGACCCAAGAACTTCTCGTGCGGGTAGTTGTCGAAGTGCGCGCCGCGGGTGCAGTGGTAGAGAAGCCAGGGCTCGTCCTTCTTTGCCATCCCCTTGATGAAGTCCGTCGAGTATTGGCACCATTTTTCGTCGAGCAGCGAAAGCACGGGGATCGTGACCTCCTCAACGTTCGTTGCCTCTTGCCCGCGCTTGGCGTGCACGAAGCAACGGTTGAACGGCATGTTCTCGACCCACTTCGTGCGCGCTTCGGAGTAGACGATCTCCGGGAAGTAATGCGGGTCGCGCCATTCGGAGTACATGTCGGAGACGGAGAGGAAGCCGTAGAAGTCGTCGAAGCCGACGTTCTGCGGTTGCGAGGCGGCGTTCTCGCCGACGTGCCATTTGCCGACGGCCTGTGTGACGTAACCGGCGGCCGAGAGCAACTGAGGCATCGTCACCTCGCCTTGCAGACCACCCGCTTCGCCGTACATCGGCGGGCGGTGCAGGCCGTGGCGATTCGGGACGCGGCCGGTCAAGAGCGTTGCGCGCGAGGGGGAACAGCTGGGCTCGGAATAGCATGAGGTGAGCTGCAGGCCGTTGCGCGCGATCTTGTCGAAGTTCGGTGTCGGCGCGCCGACGGCGACGCCGCCGCCGTAGCAGCCGAAGTCGCCCCAGCCGACATCGTCCATCAAGAAAACGAGGATGTTCGGGCGCTTCTTGCGGCGGTTTTTGTGGGCTGTCAGACGCGCGGCCGCTTCCTTGATTTGACCGGCGTGCTCGAAGGCGGGTTCGAGATTGGGCGCCTTGGCCACGGTTGCGGTTGCGATTGCATCGAAGCTTTGCATTGTGTCTATCCTCAGCGCCTTGCGCTTTCGTTATGGCAGAGGATAGCGAGCTTGGCGATGACCGTTCCCGTGATCGAAACCGCGCGATTGATCTTGCGAGGGCATAGGCTCGACGACTTCGAGAGTGTCGCCTCGATGTGGGCGGATCCGGGGGTGACGCGCTTCATTGGGGGCCGGACGTCGACGCGCGAGGAAAGCTGGGCGCGGCTGATGCGTTACGCCGGGCATTGGGCTTTGCTCGGCTACGGTTATTGGGCGGTTGAGGTGAAGGGCGAGGGGCGGCACATCGGCGACGTCGGCTTCGCCGATTGGAAACGCGAGATCACGCCGTCTCTCGACGGGATGCCGGAGAGCGGCTGGGCGTTCGTGCCCGCAGCGCATGGCCGGGGCATTGCGACGGAGGCGGTTGCGGCCGCGCTCGCCTGGGGTGACCTGCACTTTGGGGGCAAGACCACCACCTGCATCATCGGGCCGGACAACACCGCCTCGATTCGGGTTGCAGAGAAGTGCGGTTACCGCGAGTTCTGCCGGGGGGATTTCAAAGGGGCGCCGACCGTACAGTTTCGGCGCTAAAGGCACCTTGCGCGGGCCCCCTCGGCCGTAGGATTGTCCGGCCCCATGAGGGACCACCCGGCGCGCGCTGAGATGGCGCGGCTATTCTTGGCGGATGAGACTGACGTTGTGAACGCGCTATTGCCGCGGGCACGGCTCAGTGCGGCTGAGGCGCAAGCGACCGAGCAAATAGCCCGCGATCTGGTACAGCGCGTTAGGGCGCAGCGGCGGCGCGGCGGACTTGATGCCTTCCTGCAAGAGTATGCGCTCTCGACGGAAGAGGGCGTTGTTCTGATGTGTCTGGCGGAGGCTCTGCTTCGCGTGCCGGATGCGGAGACGCAGGACAAGCTTATCAAGGACAAGATCGGCTCGGCGAACTGGAATAAGCATCTGGGGCAGTCGTCGTCGCTGTTCGTGAACGCATCGACTTTCGCGTTGATGCTGACCGGGCATGTGGTGAAGCTCGATCGCGGGGCTCAGGATTGGACCTCGATCTTCGGGCGGCTCGTGCAGCGCTCGGGTGAACCCGTCATCCGGCAGGCGACGTTGGCGTCGATGCGGATCATGGGCGGGCAATTCGTGCTCGGGCGCACGATCGGCGAGGCATTCGATCGCGGGGCGGAGGCGGCGCGTGCCGGCTATCGCTTTTCGTTCGACATGCTCGGCGAAGCGGCGATGACGCATGACGATGCCGAGCGATATGCGCGCGCCTATGCGGATGCGATTTCGGCGATCGCCGAGTACGAGAGCGGACGCGCGGGCAGCGTGTTCACGCGCAATTCGATTTCGGTAAAACTGTCGGCTATCCACCCGCGGCTCGAGTATGTGAAGCGCGAGCGGGTCATGGCCGAGCTTCTGCCGCGGTTGTTGCCACTCTGCCGGGCGGCGCGCGATGCGGGGATCGGGTTCACGATGGACGCCGAGGAGGCGGACCGGCTCGATCTGCATCTGGACATCTTCGCGGCGGTCAGTGCGGACGCCTCACTCAAAGGGTGGAATGGGCTGGGCTTGGCGGTGCAGGCCTACCAGAAGCGTGCGCCGGCGGTGATCGATTGGCTGGCAGCACTTTCGCGCGAGCATCAGCGGCGAATTCCGGTGCGACTGGTCAAGGGCGCGTACTGGGACAGCGAGATCAAGCGAGCGCAGGAGCTCGGCGTTGACGGCTATCCAGTCTTCACCCGCAAGGCTTCAACCGACGTGTCCTATCTCGCGTGCGCGCGGCAGTTGCTTGGCGATGCGCAGGCGTTTTTCCCGATGTTCGCGACCCACAACGCGCACACTCTGGCGGCGGTGAAGACGCTCGCCGGCAATCGCGACGACTATGAGTTTCAACGGCTGCACGGGATGGGCGAGGAGCTGTACGACGAAGCGGTCGGCGGCGATAAGCTCGGTGTGCAGTGCCGCATCTATGCGCCGGTTGGAGCGCATGAGGATTTGCTCGCCTATCTCGTGCGGCGTTTGCTTGAGAACGGCGCGAATACGTCTTTCGTCAATCGTTTGGCCGATGATGAAGCGCCGATTGCGGCGATCATCGCCGACCCCGTTATGCAGGTCGAAGCCATGACAACAAAATCGCATCCACGCATCCCGCTTCCCGCCGATCTGTTCGGCGACCGCAAGAACTCGCACGGCGTCCTTCTTGCCGATCCCGCAAGGGCCGAGCCATTGATGAAGGCGGTTGCCGCGGCCGTCGCGCAGCCGCTGGATGCGCGGCCGATCGTGAGCGGCGCGCCGAAGGACGGGAAGGTGCGAGACGTGTTCGATCCTTCGCTGCGGTCGCGGCGAATCGGGTCGGTCGTCGAGGCGTCGCAGATCTTGGCTGCGCAAGCCGCCGCTGCTGCACGGGCGGCGCAGTTCGATTGGGATGCGCTGGGTGGGGCGAAGCGAGCGGATATCTTGATGCGGGCAGCCGATCTGTTCGAGCGCGATGCGGCGCTGCTGATCGGTCTGTGCGTGCGCGAGGCCGGCAAGACGATCGCGAACGGGCTTGCCGATGTGCGCGAGGCAATCGACTTTCTGCGCTACTACGCCAATCTGGCGCGTGAGGATTTTGCGGCGCCGAAGGTTCTGCCTGGGCCGACAGGCGAGCGGAACGAGCTGTCGCTGCATGGGCGCGGCGTGTTTGCTTGCATTTCGCCTTGGAACTTTCCGGTTGCGATTTTTGCGGGTCAGATCGCGGGTGCGCTGGCGGCAGGCAATGCCGTCGTTGCCAAGCCCGCTGAGCAGACGCCGCTGACGGCATTTGCGGCGACGCGGCTGTTCCACGAAGCGGGTGTGCCCGCGGATGTGCTGCATCTTTTGCCGGGCGACGGCGCGGAAGTTGGCGGCGCGCTGGTGCGCGATGCAAGCGTCACAGGTGTAGCGTTTACGGGCGGCACGGACACGGCACGGCTGATCAATCTGTCGCTCGCCGAACGGCGCGGACCTATTCCGCCGTTCATTGCGGAGACCGGTGGCCTCAACGCGATGATCGCGGATTCGACGGCGCTGCCCGAGCAGTTGGTGCGCGATGCGGTCATGTCGGCTTTCGACAGCGCCGGCCAGCGGTGCTCTGCGTTGCGCGTGCTGTTCTTGCAGTCGGACATCGCGCCGAAGGTGTTGAAGTTGCTTGGCGGAGCAATGGCGGAGCTCAAAATCGGCGATCCGATGAAGCTCGACACCGACATCGGGCCGGTGATCGACGGTGACGCACTCGCGGTGCTTGAGGGTCATGCGAAGCATATGAGCCGCGACGGGCGGCTGGTTGCGGAAGCCTCGCTGTCGGGTGAGACGAAGGACGGGTTCTTCTTCGCGCCGCGTGCGTTCGAGATCGACTCCATCTCGCAGCTTCAGCGCGAGGTGTTCGGACCGATCCTGCACGTCGTGCGGTTCGAGGCGAACGCGCTCGACAAGGTGTGCGATGCGATCAATGCGACAGGCTACGGGCTGACGCTCGGCGTACATACACGCATTCAGGACACCGCCGATTTAGTCCGTGCACGCGCACGGGTCGGCAATCTCTATGTGAACCGCAACCAGATCGGTGCGGTCGTCGGCGTGCAGCCCTTCGGCGGCGAGGGACTTTCGGGGACGGGACCAAAAGCGGGCGGACCGTATTATTTGCACCGCTTTGCCGTGGAGCGGACCGCCTGCACGAATACGACTGCGGCGGGAGGCAATGCTAGCCTGCTTTCGCTCGGCGAATCAGCGCCGTGAGCGAGGGTGCGCATGGCCGGAATTCCGGCACCGTTGGTCGTCGTCGGTAACGAGAAGGGCGGGTCGGGGAAGACGACCGTCGCCATACATCTCATTGCGGGCGCGATGAGTGCGGGCCTGCGTGTGGGCGGGATCGACCTCGATCACCGGCAGAAGAGCTTTTCGCATTTCTTCGAGAACCGGGCGCGTTGGGCGGAGCGGGCGGGCAAAGACTATCCGCTACCGAGAATCGCGCCGGTTCACGCGTCGGAGCGCGAGACGAAGTCGCTGGCTGAGGGCGAGGATGCGCGGCGGCTCGCCTCGGCGGTGACCGAGCTTTCGGCGGAATGCGATCTCATCGTGGTCGATTGTCCGGGTGCCGACACGGCTTTGGGCCGCGCAGCGCATGCGAGCGCTTCGATCATCGTGACGCCGATGAACGATAGTTTCGTCGATTTCGATTTGCTTGCCGGAGTCGATCCCGAGACCTATGAGGCGAAGGCGCCGTCGGTCTATGCCGAGTTCGTGTGGGAGAGCCGCAAGCGGCACATGATCGAGAGGCGAAAGACGATCGACTGGCTTGTCGTGCGCAATCGAATGGGGAACATCGAGACTCGCAATCAGCGGCGCGTTACGGAGGCGTTGACGAAGCTCTCGCAGAGGATCGGTTTCCGCCTAGCGCCGGGACTGAGCGAGCGGGTGATCTATCGCGAGCTGTTTCCCAAGGGCCTCACGGTGCTTGACCTCATCGAGGGCAAGACCAAGGGGATCACGATGGGGCAGATCGCGGCGCGCGCCGAGGTGCGGGCGCTGCTGGCGGCGCTGCGTTTGCCGCAATTCTCAAAAGTAGCTGTTGCGGTCTAGCGAACGGCGATCGGCAAAGTGGCGCGAGACGCCGCTTGGTCCCAAGCACCGTCGGTGACGACGAGGCAGGACGTGCCGCGCTTTTGCAGTTGCTTGCAGAGCGACTCCGCTTTCGACGGCGTGAATGAGCCGAAGCGGACGCGGAAGAAGGTTTCCCCGCGCACGTCGAGTTGGACGATCGCGCTCTTGGCCGTGCCGACCAGGTCGCGCTGATGCGTCGAGACGTCTTGGAGCTGCATTTCGGCCTTCTCGCGGGTCGAGTGGGCACCAACTTGAATGCCCCACAGGCCGGACTGCATGACGGGGGCCGAGCGCACCGCATCGGCCGTATCGCCTTGGCCGACCTCGCGCGGGCTCGACGGGATGGCGGCCATCACAGGGGCGCTACCGTTGTTTGCGGGTGCTGCGGGTTTCGGCGCTGCCGGTGGTGCGGCGGCCACCTGCGCGTCAGGGCGGAACGCTGCGGCGCTTTCCTCAGCGGCGGCAGCTGAGGCCTCTTCGTCGTCAAGCACGAGTGGCGACATTGCCATGATCACGGGCGCTGGGCGGCCCAGACCTAGTCTTGTAAATTCGCTCTCAAGCAGCTCGGCGGATTGAATGTCGCGGTCGCGCGCAGAGCGGCCGCCCATGACGACGGCGATGATGCGCGTGCCTTGGCGTGTGGCGGAGCTTGCCAGGTTGAAACCGGACATGCGGGTGTAGCCGGTCTTCAAGCCATCGGCGCCGTCGAAGAACTTCATCAGGTTGTTGTGGCCCTCGAAACTGCGGCCGTTCCAGTAGAAGCTCTGCAGGCGGAAATACGGGTAGAATTGCGGGAAATCCGTGATGAGGCGGCGGCTTAAGATCGAGAGGTCGAATGCGGTCGAGCGTTGGTTCTCATCGGGCAGACCGGAGGCGTTGACGAACGTCGTGTGAGCCATGCCCATCTCGCGCGCCTTTTGCGTCATGCGCGAGGCGAACGCCCATTCGGTGCCGGCAAGATGTTCGGCAACCACGACGGCGACATCGTTCGCGGAGCGTACGACCAGCGCCTTGATCGCGTCTTCGGCCGATATTTGTTCACCCGCGTCGAGACCGAGCTTCGTGGGGTCTTGCGTCGTCGCGTAGGACGACGCAGTCAGCGGCGTCGAGAGCGTCATGTTTCCGCGCTGAATCTGCTCGAACAGCAGATAGAGCGTCATCATCTTCGTCAGTGAAGCGGGATAGCGCGTCTCAGCGGACATGCGCTCGTAGAGGATCTTGCCGCTGTTTGCTTCGATGACGATCGCGGCGAATTTCTCGACGTAAGGTTGGGGTGCCGTTACCACATGGCGGCGGTGCGAGGATTTCTTGCGTTTTCGCGCGTCAGCAGTATCGGCCGCGAGCATGGCGACAATCGCCACCATCACTACCGTTAAGAAAAACTTCCAAAGCTGACCGCTCCGAACCATGATTGAGCCCGTTACAAAAGGTCAAACGCCACGGCGGAAGCGCCAGCAAGAAGCAGACCATTCATGGGACCGCTCCTCCCCCGACACGACACCAACATGCCGAGTCTGTCAGATTTTTCCGCGTTGGAAAGTGTAAACATCGACATTCACCGCCGAAAACTGGCGCGTGACGGCGCGGATCAAAAAGGGGCCGTACGGCCAGAATCTTAGCCAAAGCATCGGCCCAGCGCGTTTACTTTAAGTTAACGCTATGGGCCGCCGTCATTGTGCACTGCACAAATTCACCTTGACATTCCGCTGGGTGTACCTCATATCTGTCTTTGTTGCAGTGCAGCATTCTTCGGTCTCGACCGATGATGCTGTCAGTTTGGATGACGGTGCGGGCAGCAGTCGCTCGCCCAACCGGCGAAGGAATCAAAGCGATGGCGAAGCAGAAGTTTGCCACTGAAACGGTGGAGCAGGTGATGCAAAACGGAAACGAAGCGATGAAGAGCGGGATCGAATCGATGACGAAGAACTACGAGCGATTCGCCGGTTTCGGCAAAGAAGGGTTCGAGGCTTGGATGCAGTCGGCGACCGCAATGACCAAGGTGTTCGAGCGCATCAACGGCGATTGGTTCGCGTTCGGTAAGCAGCAAATGGAAGACAGCGTGGCGGCGTTCAAGGCCGTGGCCGGTTCCAAGAGCGTGCACGAAGCGTGGGAGGTCCAGACGGACTTCGCGAAGTCTTCGCTGGATGCGTTCATCGCGCAAGCGACGAAGGCGAACGACCTTTACATGGACGCAGCCAAGAAGGCGTTCGAGCCGCTGGGTTCGCAGTTCCAGGCGCTGAGCGAAGTGGTGCAAGACGCCCGCAAAGCCAGCCCGTTTGGGCGCGCAGCCGAGTAATCCCAGCATAGTTTGGTTACTGCAGGGCCGAAGGCGAGAGCCTTCGGCCCTGTTTGCTTTTGGAAATGCTTGCGTGGTGGCGGGTGGGCGTGCTGCCCTTGGCTCATGACACTGCACCGCGTCGAATTTGCGACTTTGAAACGGCCGCGCACGCCGAACACGTTCTTGATGGCACCTGATGGGCTTTGCAAAGAAGCCAAGGTGGATATGGAGGCGCCGGTCTATGGCGTGTCGGCGGCGACGTTGCGCAATGAGATTTTGCGCGTGGTAATTGCCCAACCGCGCGTGTCGCATACGTTGAGTGATGAGCCGGAACTCTACGACGACTTTGTCGTGCGCTCGGCGTTGTTCGGGTTCCCCGACTTGGTTTCAGTGCAAGCGATCGCAATTGGTGCGAAGAAATCTACGCTCGCGCTGTATTCGCGCTCGGTCTATGGGCGGTCGGACTTGGGCGTGAACAAGCGACGGAGTCTGGCGTGGCTTGCGAAGGTCGCCGAGACGGTGAAGCCTGCCTAGGGGACGAATGTCCACGTCTTACGATACGATCGGCATCAACTATGCAAACCTGCGTAAGCCCGATCCACGTATCGGTTGCGTCATCGAGGCGGCGTTAGGGGCCGCGCGGAGGGTGTTGAACGTTGGTGCCGGCGCTGGGTCTTACGAGCCGGCAGGACGTGATGTGGTCGCGCTCGAACCTTCGATTGAGATGATCCGGCAGCGGCCGGCCGGTGCTGCGCCGGCTGTGTTGGGTCGGGCGGAAGCTTTGCCGTTTGCCGACAGCAGTTTTGATGCAGTGATGGCCGTGCTGACCGTGCATCACTGGGCTGATCAGCCGCTGGGCATGCGGGAGATGCGCCGCGTGTCGCGCGGGCCGGTCGTGATCCTGACCTATGACCCTGCTTTTCGCGACTTCTGGCTGCTCGACTATGTTCCGGCATTGGCAGCGCTGGACGATGCGCAGATGCCCCGGATGGCCGACTACGCGTCGTGGCTGGGGCCGTGCCGAGTGTTGCCGGTTCCCATTCCCCACGATTGCAGCGATGGGTTCTTGTGTGCGTATTGGCGGCGGCCGACCGCGTATCTCGATCCGCATGTACGGGCGGCGATATCTTCGTTTTGGAAAGTTGGCGATGTGACGGGGTCGTTGGCCCGCTTGGAGGACGACCTCGCGAGCGGGGTTTGGGCCGAGCGTTACGGCACGCTGCTCGCGCGGGATGCCCAAGACTTTGGGTACCGGCTGGTGGTCGCGGGATAGCCTGTCCGCAGCGACAGCCGGGGGATGAGTGCTGTCAACCTCGTTTTTCGCGGGGATTGCCCCTTTTCGGGTGCTTTTCTTCGCCCCAGAACATCCTATCTAATAGCGCCTATGACGAAACAAAACGGCGACCGCGACGGACAAGGGCCATCGACCGGCCTTGTCACAAAAGTGCGGCCGAAAACAAAGAAGCCGAACCTCTATAAGGTTTTGATGCTGAACGACGATTACACGCCGATGGAATTCGTCGTGCACGTGCTTGAGCGCTTTTTCAATAAGGGGCGGTCGGACGCCGAGCGCATCATGCTGCAGGTTCACCAACAAGGTGTTGGGATTTGCGGGGTCTATACCTACGAAGTGGCGGAAACCAAGGTTGCACAAGTGATCGATTTCGCCAGGCGGCACCAGCACCCGTTGCAGTGTACACTGGAAAAAGAGTGATAGAATCTCGGGGCGCAGAGGGGTCTCACTAGAAAGGCGAACGTTAGTGGCGAGTTTTTCGAAGTCCCTGCAGAACACGCTTCACCGCGCGATGGCGTTGGCGAATGAGCGCAATCATGAGTACGCGACGCTTGAGCATTTGTTGTTCGCGCTGATCGACGATCAGGACGCCGCGGCTGTGATGCGGGCATGCAGCGTCGATGTCGAAGTGCTGCGGCGGACGCTTTCAACCTATATCGACACGGATCTGGCCACCCTCGTCGTCGATGACGGGGAAGATGCGAAGCCGACCGCCGGGTTCCAGCGCGTCGTGCAGCGCGCCGTCATTCACGTGCAGTCGTCGGGGCGGGAAGAAGTTACGGGCGCGAATATCTTGGTCGCGATCTTTGCGGAGCGCGAGAGCCACGCCGCCTACTTCCTGCAAGAACAGAACATGTCGCGCTATGACGCGGTTAGCTACATCAGCCACGGCATTGCGAAGCGGCCGGGTGCAACGGAATCGCGGCCGGTGCGCGGCGCCGACGAAGAGGCCGAAGACGGCGAGAAGGCGGTCAAGCAAGGCACCGAGGCGCTGGAGGCCTATTGCGTCAATCTCAACAACAAGTCGCGGCTGGGCAAGATCGATCCCTTGATCGGACGCGAAGCGGAGGTTGAGCGCACGATTCAGATTCTTTGCCGACGGCAGAAGAACAATCCGCTGCTCGTGGGCGACCCGGGTGTGGGCAAGACCGCGATTGCGGAAGGCCTGGCGCGGAAGATCGTGCAGGGCGAGGTGCCGGAGGTTCTGAAGGACTGCACGATATTTGCGCTCGACATGGGTGCGTTGATCGCGGGCACGCGCTATCGCGGCGACTTCGAAGAGCGGCTTAAGAACGTCGTAAAGGAGTTGGAGCACTTCAAAGGTGCGATTCTCTTTATCGACGAGATTCATACCGTCATCGGCGCGGGTGCGACGAGCGGCGGGGCTATGGACGCGTCGAACCTGCTCAAGCCTGCTCTGCAGTCGGGAACGCTGCGCTGTATGGGCTCGACGACCTACAAGGAGTTTCGTCAGCACTTCGAGAAGGACCGGGCGCTGGCGCGGCGGTTCCAGAAGATCGACGTGGGTGAGCCTTCGATCCCGGATGCGATCAAGATCTTGAAGGGGCTGAAGCCGTACTTCGAAACGTATCACAAAGTCCGCTACACGGGCGATGCGATCAAGGCGGCGGTTGAGCTTTCGGCGAAGTACATCAACGATCGCAAACTGCCCGATAAAGCGATCGACGTGATCGACGAGACTGGCGCTTCGCAAATGCTGCAGCCGGAGGCGAAGCGAAAGAAGGTCATCGGCATTACCGAGATCGAAGAGGTGATCTCGAAGATGGCGCGCATACCACCGAAGACCGTGTCCAAGAACGATGCGGAGTCGTTGCGCGATCTCGAAATGAACATGAAGCACGTCGTGTTCGGGCAAGACGAGGCGATCAAGCAGTTGTCGGCCGCGATCAAGATGGCGCGTGCGGGCTTGCGCGATCCGGAGAAGCCGATCGGGTCCTATCTGTTCTCCGGGCCGACGGGTGTCGGCAAAACGGAGGTGGCACGGCAGTTGTCGAAGATCATGGGTGTTGAGCTCCTGCGGTTCGACATGTCGGAGTACATGGAACGGCACTCGGTTAGCCGGCTGATCGGCGCACCGCCGGGGTATGTCGGCTTCGACCAGGGTGGGCTCTTAACCGACGGCGTGGATCAGCATCCACACTGCGTGTTGCTGCTCGATGAGATCGAGAAGGCGCACCCGGACTTGTTCAACATCCTGTTGCAGGTGATGGATCACGGGAAGCTGACCGATCACAACGGCAAGAAGATCGACTTCCGCAATGTCGTGCTCATTATGACGACGAATGCGGGGGCGGCGGATGCCGCGAAGGACTCGATCGGCTTCGGGCGCGGCAAGCGCGACGGCGAAGATGCGGAAGCGATCAAGAAGCTCTTCACGCCGGAGTTCCGCAACCGGCTCGATGCCGTTATTCCGTTTTCGGCGCTTCCTCCGGCGGTTATCGGACGGGTGGTCGAGAAGTTCGTGCTGCAGCTTGAGGCGCAACTCAGCGACCGCAACGTGACGTTCGAGCTTTCGCCGGAGGCGACGGCTTGGATGGTCGAGCACGGCTACGACGAAGCGTTCGGCGCCAGACCGTTGGCACGGTTGATCCAGGATACGATCAAGAAGCCGCTCGCCGATGACATTCTGTTTGGGCGGCTTTCGCGCGGGGGCACGGTCAAGGTGCTCGTCAAAGGCGACAGGTCCGGCCTCGCGTTCGAAATCATCGAAGCGCCACAATTGCCCGCAAAGGTTGGGGCGAATGGCGACGACCTCGACGGTGACGAAGAGACCGAGCCGAACGAACCCGAATTGGTGAAATGAAGCGCGTCATCCTGGCCCTGACCGCCCTACTCAGTTTCGCTGCTGTGGTCAGGGCGGAGGAAGACGTCATTGTGCGCGGTCAGTTCCCGCAAATTCTGGCGCGGGGGGAGACCGTCGTGCAGATGGCGAACCGTATGGCCGCCGTTTTGATCAATCTCGATCGTTTCATCGCACCGCCGTGCGGAATGAGGCGCGTGTTCGAGTTTGCAGGCGCTGACTACTATGACGAGAGCGATCTAACGAAGCGTATCGAGCCGAGCCGGCGCGGCGTGTGGCGGATTGCGGTGGTGGGCAAAGGCTGTTGGGCAGCGCGAGCGCACAACGTGTTTCTCTATCCACGCGTCGGCGCGCCTGCGGGTTTACGGCTCGGCGTGCCGGGGCGGACAGTCGCAGGACCACGTCTTCAAGCGGAGGCGATCGGGCTCGTCTTGCGCGAAGCGAACGGGATCGCGATGCGCGGAAACTGCGAGGATCCAGCGTTTCTGGTGGACTCGGTTGTGACCAAGGTGCGCCTGCCCGGCAAGCCGTGGACCGAGGTGTGGTCGGCCAGCGCTTGCGAGATCACGCGCAAGTTTGCCGTGATGTTCACGCCGGAGGGTGCGAAGACGCGGATCGGCGTTGCGCTGACCGATTGATTACTGCGGCAGGTAATCGTTCGCTTCCAAGATTTTGAACCCCGGAATGCCGCCCAGACAGTGGCGCAGCAGATAGGCGTGGCCCGAGCCATAGACGACGAGGATTCGGTCGCCGGGTGCAGCGGCTTGGGCGATGCGCGCGCAGATTTGGAAGTTGCGCTTGTACCAACTGCTAACGAGGTCAGCGCCCGGTTGTTCGTCGATGGCGCCGTAGCGCAGCAAGTCGAGGTAGAATGCGTTGTCTTGTGCGATGGCTTCGGGCTCGTTGAAGTCACGCAGCACCCGTCCGATCGATTGGGTCTTCAATTGGTTCGACAGTTTCGCCGTCCAGCTTTGGATCATTGCGATACTGGCGCCGAGCTTCGCTTCCCGCCCGCTACGTTTGGCGTACGCCATTACGGCTTCAAAAGGGAACTCCCCGCTGACATCGACCGAGTGGATATTTTCGTGGCCTAGCCGTTTTGCGAGGGCGAAGCCGATTTGCACGGTTTCGCTGCGGGATGGGTCAATCTTTCCAGCACGGTAGAGCGGGTAGCGTTCGCTGAGCGTCGTGCCGGGCTGGCGGCGTTGGCTTTCAACCGCGATTTTGGTGGGGTTGAAGCGCGCGAGGCCGTCGAGGACTTGGCCGATCTCTGTTTGTCGTTTCGGCGCGAGCACATCGTCAATCTGCATGTTCGCGACATCGAGGCCCGGGCTATCGAAATGGAACGTGCCAAGGATGACCACTTCGACCGGCGGACCCTCGGGTTTCGCGATCGGTTGAGCTAACGCCCATGTCGATGCCGCGAAAAGCGCGATCAGGCAGGTCAGTGCACGCATATGTTTCCCCCAAGGTCTGCCGTACGATAGTTTTGCGCGGTATGGGCGGGCAATCACGGTTCCGTGAAGTTGGCGGGCGCCGTAGCGATTGGTTTTGTGCGACATAGCAATGGCTATCGCATCGATACGTTCCGGCGGCGTCGATTTTGCGCGAATGTCCGGGGTGTCGGTTGTTCAAGTTGAGGATGTCCATGACGCCATTTGAAATCATTCGCGAACAGTTGGGTGGTGCCGTTCCGTTTGCGCGGCATGCCGGCGTGAAGCTCACGCATGTGGAAGAAGGTCTGGCGCGGGCGACGCTCGAGCAAACCTCGAGCAGCATCAATCACATCGGCACGCAGCACGCGGGCGCGTTGTTCACGCTGGGCGAGACGGCATCAGGCGGTGCGATGGCGGGGGTGTTTGCCGATCGCATTCTCAGCGTGCGGCCGATCGCGGGTGAGGCGCAGGTTCGCTACACGCGGCTCGCCAAGGGGTTGATCGTGGCGGAGGCGCGCGTTGTCGGTGCGCGCGATGTGCTGATCGCGACACTTGAGCGGGACAAGAAGGTGGCATTCGACGTCACGGTCGCAATGAGCGATACCGAGGGGAAAGAGGTCGCGACGATGCGTGTGTCTTGGACGGTAAAGGCGGTTACTTGACGGCGGCGGCGATTTTGGCGGCGAGCGTCTTCAGCTGCTCGAAGTTCGCCGTCTCGCGCGCGTGGAGTTTGAGGTCGAGCCCGCTCGTGCGCGGAATGACGTGGAAGTGGATGTGGAATACGGTTTGACCCGCGGCCGCGCCGTTCAACTGCGCGAGTAGAATGCCTGGGGCGTTTGTGACCCGTTTCACGGCGGCGGCGATTTTCTGTGTTGTTTTGATGAGAGCGGCGGCACCCTCGGGGCTGAGGTCCAGGATCGACTCAGCGCCTTCCTTTGTGATCACAAGCGTGTGGCCTTCGGCTTGGGGCATGATGTCCATAAAGGCGAGCGTGTGTGCATCCTCGTAGACCTTGAAACATGGGGCTTCGCCACGCACGATTTTGGCAAAAATGTTGTTCGGGTCGTAGGTCATCTAGCAGTCCTTCTTGAAGGGGGCGTGCTCTGCAAGAGCTTCGATTTCGTCACCGACCGCGCGGCGTTCTTGGGTTAGGTAGTTCGCGACGGCCTGGCGCAAGCCCGCATGCGCGATCCAGTGGGCGGATCGTGTGCGCACGGGGAGGTAGCCGCGGGCGAGTTTGTGGGCGCCTTGGGCGCCGGCCTCGACAACTTTCAACCCCGTCGTTATCGCGTAATCTATGGCTTGATAGTAGCAAAGCTCGAAGTGCAGGAACGGGTGATGCTCGAGCGCACCCCAGTTTCGACCGTAGAGTGTGTCGGAGCCGATGAAGTTGAGGGCGCCTGCGATGTAGCGGCCGTCGCGCTTGGCCATGACCAGCAAGATTCGCTCCGCCATGCTTTGGCCGACGAGGCTAAAGAATTCGCGCGTTAGGTACGGCGAACCCCATTTGCGGGCGCCGGTATCCATGTAGAACGCGAAGAAAGCATCCCAGTGATGCTCCTTAAGGTCACTGCCGGTCAGACATTCGATGTCGATGCCGGCGCTTACGGCCTCGGCGCGTTCGCGGCGGAGGTTCTTGCGTTTGATCGAGGAGAGGGCAGCGAGGAAGTCGGCAAAGCTTGCATAGCCTTCGTTGTGCCAGTGGAATTGGCGGTCGTGGCGTTGCAGGAAGTCGAGCTTCCCCAGCGTTTCGACTTCAGCTTCCTCGGCGAATGTGATGTGGAGTGACGAGACTTCGAGCTTTTGTGCGAACGCCATCATCGCGTGGGCAAGCGGCTCGCGTGCCGCCTCGTTGCCACCAGTTAGGAGCCGCGGCCCGGTCACGGGGGTGAACGGGACAGAGACTTGGAGTTTTGGGTAGTACTCGCCGCCGGCGCGCTCGAACGCCTCGGCCCATCCTTGATCGAAGACGTACTCGCCGTAGGAGTGGTTCTTCACGTACATCGGCGCGGCTGCAATCGCTTGGCCGGCTTGCTCTACAAGGATGTGGGCGGGTTGCCAGCCTGAACGCGCGGAAGCGGAGCCGCTTTCCTCAAGCGCGCTCAGGAATGCGTGGCTGACGAAGGGGTTGAAGCGGGCGCCTGCGGGGTTTGCGAGCGCATCCCAAACCGCCGGCGGGACGGCGTTCATGCCGTCCAGGAGGCGGGCGGACGGCGGCGATGTCGTCGATGCCGTCCGGCGCGTCGTCATGCGATTTCGAATACGGCTTCGACTTCGACGGCGACGTTGCGCGGGAGCGAGCCTGCGCCGACGGCTGCGCGCGCGTGTTTGCCGATGTCGCCGAAGATTTGCACGATCGTGTCGGAGGCGCCGTTGATGACCTCCGGGTGCTGGGCGAAGCCCGCAATCGCGTTGACGAAACCTGTCACCTTTACGCAGCGCTTCACACGGTCGAGGTTGCCGCCGCAAGCTTCGCGCAGTTGAGCGACGATGTTGATCGCGCAGAGGCGGGCGGCCGCTTGGCCTTGTTCGACGTTGAAGTCTTTGCCAACGATGCCGACATATTCGAGGCCGTTCGGGCCGAGCGTTACTTGGCCGGAAATGAAGACGAGGTTTCCTGTGACGACGTAGGGGACGTAGTTCGCGACGGGGGCGACGGGCTTTGGCAAGGTGATGTCAAGTTCTTTGAGGCGAGCTTCGACGCGTCCGGTCATGTGTGTCCCTTTGCGAAAGGCGTGTGTCCATGCGAGAAGGGGAACGTCGCAAATCGCGCACTTGGACGCAACTTCGGAACACGCGAAAATCATGTCGAAACGCCTTGACGCCGACGATCGCTGCCCGGTTCGTGATGGGCTTTTCATGCCGGCCGAGTGGGAGCCGCACGCGCGCACGTGGATGGCGTGGCCGTGCCGGTTGGAGCCTTGGGGGTCGACCGAGGGGCTGCTGCGCGCGCGACTGGGGCACGCGAATGTGGCGCGCGCCATCTCGGGATTCGAGAAAGTCACAATGGCGGTGCATCCGCGCGATGCCGACGAGGCGCGATTGATGATGGGGCGCGGGGTCGAGTTCTTCGAAGTGCCAATCGATGATTCTTGGGCGCGCGATAGCGGGCCGATCTTCGTGATCGACGGGAAGGATCAAGTCGCGGGCGTGCACTGGCGCTTCAACGCGTGGGGCAACAAGTATCACGGATTCGAAGATGACGCGGCGTTCGGCGGGCGCGTGATCGAGGCCTTGGATATGCGCCGCTACGATGGGCCGATGGTGCTCGAGGGCGGTTCGATCTGTGTGGACGGGCAGGGGACCTTGATCACGACAGAGCAGTGTCTGCTCAATCCGAACCGCAACCCGAATTTGGATCGGCAACAGATCGAGGAGCGGCTCGCGCTCTATTTCGGTGTGACGAAGGTGATCTGGCTGGGCGAGGGGCTTGAGGACGACGAGACCGATGGACACGTCGATAACATCGCGTGTTTCGCATCTCCCGGGCGCGTGATGGTCTATGGTGCGCGCGAGAAGGGTGGCCTCAACGATAGGGTCATGCGCGACAACATCGCGCGGCTGAAAGCGACCCGCGACGCGCGGGGGCGGGAGCTTGAGATCATCGAGTTGCCAGAGCCCACGCGGCGCGAGCGGCATGACGGTCGCCGGCTCGACATGAGCTACATCAACTTCTACTTCGCGAACTACGGCATCGTGATGCCATCGTTCGACGATCCGATGGACGCGGTGACGCTCGAGATCATGGAAAAGGCGTTTCCAGACCGGCGCATCGTGCAGGTTGAGGCGCTCGACATCGTCGAGGGTGGCGGCGGCATTCACTGCATCACGCAACAGCAGCCGGCGGGGCACGCGCTTTCACCGGAAGGATATCGCAGATGAGGCAAGTTACTCTCGCAGCGACGCAGATGGCGTGCGGTCCGGATCGGGCGGCGAATGTCGCGAACGCTAAGAAGCTGGTACGTCAGGCGAAGGCGCAAGGCGCGCAGGTGATCTTGATCCAGGAACTGTTCGAGACGCCGTATTTCTGCAAGGACCAGTTGGCGAAGCACTTTGCGCTGGCTGAGCCGTTCGAGAGGAACGCGTTGATCGGCGAGTTCTCGGCCCTGGCAAAAGAGCTTGGCGTCGTGTTGCCGCTCTCATTCTTCGAGCGGGCTAACAATGCGCACTTTAATTCGTTGGCGATGATCGACGCGGATGGGGCGGTGCTTGGACTTTACCGGAAGTCGCACATTCCGGACGGGCCGGGTTACCAGGAGAAGTTTTACTTCAACCCCGGGGACACCGGCTTCAAGGTTTGGCCGACGCGGTTTGGGAAGATTGGGGCGGCAATTTGCTGGGACCAGTGGTTTCCGGAAGGAGCGCGTGCGATGGCGTTGATGGGGGCAGAAATTCTTTGCTATCCGACCGCGATCGGAACCGAGCCACCGCCGGCGCCGCCGGTCGATTCCTCCGCGCATTGGCGGCGGGTGATGCAGGGGCACGCGGGCGCGAACTATCTGCCGCTGATTGCGTCGAACCGGATTGGGCGCGAGGTTGGCGAGACGTGCGAGATCACGTTCTACGGCACGTCGTTTATCGCCGGGCCGACGGGTGAAATCTTGGCGGATGCGGGGCGCGACAAGGAAGCGGTGATCACGGCGACGGTCGATCTCGATGCGATTGCGGCGGCGCGCAACTCATGGGGGCTGTTCCGGGACCGGCGGCCGGATCTCTATGGAACGCTGCAGTCGCTCGACGGCAAGGGTTAGAGCGAACGGCCCTTCTTGATCGCGCTTGAGCCGAACTTTTCGCGGACCTTGTCCATGGCGCGCTCGGCGGCGTCTTTGCGTGCGCCCTTTTGATCGAAGAGGTCCGCTTCGTCCGTCTTTTCGGCAGGCACGAGGTCGGCGAGGCCGATGCCGATCAAGCGGAAGCGTTTGCCCTTTGCTTCGGCTTTCAGGAGGTCGCTGCCGGTTTCGAACAGGCGGCGGGCTAGCTGTGTCGGGCGATCGAGTGTGTGACGGCGGCTGACAATTTTGAAGTCAGTGGTCTTCAGTTTCAGCTGAACGACGTTGCCGCCGAGTTCGGCTGCTTTGGCGCGGGCGGAGACCTTTTCGCAGAGTGCCCAGAGGATGCGCGCGAGTTGTTCCTTGTCGGCGATGTCGTGTTCGAACGTGGTTTCGGCGGAAATGCCCTTCGCGGGGGCGCGGGGTTCGACGACACGGGTGTCGTCGGCGTTCGAGAGACGCCAGAGCCAGAGGCCGCTGGAACCGAAGTGAGCGCCGAGTTCCTTCGGGTTGCGGCGGCGCACGTCGCCGACCGTGAAAATGCCGTCGCGAGCGAGCGCGGCTGCGAACGCTTTACCGACGCCGGGGAGGAGTGTGACCGGGCGCTTGTCAAGGAAGCCGACCGCTTCGGTGCGGCCGATGATCGAGAAGCCGCGGGGCTTATCGAGGTCGGAGGCAACTTTGGCGAGGAATTTGTTGAACGATAGGCCGATCGAGACCGTGATCGCGATTTCGTCTTCGATGCGGCGGGCGAGGCGGGCGAGCGTTTGCGCTGGCGTGCACTTGTGCAGCCGCTCGGTGCCGGCGAGGTCGAGGAAGGCT
Source organism: uncultured Alphaproteobacteria bacterium (assembly GCA_902826695.1). Classification (GTDB taxonomy): domain Bacteria; phylum Pseudomonadota; class Alphaproteobacteria; order Micropepsales; family Micropepsaceae; genus SZUA-430. Next base: position 56,649 of record CADEFU010000008.1, read on the forward strand.
TCGTCGAGCGACAGCGGCTCGACCAGCGGGGTGGTTTCGAGCATCAGCTGCCGGACTTCGCGGCCGACGCTCACGTATTTTTGCATGTTCGGTCGAACGACGACGGCGTTGGGGCAGGCGGCCAGCGCTTTGAACATCGGCATTGCCGACTTCACGCCGAATGTTCGGGCGACGTAGCAGGCAGCCGAGACGACCCCGCGCTTGCCACCACCGACGATCACAGGCTTGTCGGCGATGGCTGGGTTGTCGCGCTTTTCAATCGTTGCGTAGAATGCGTCGCAGTCGATGTGGGCCATCGAAAGGGTGGCGACTTCGGCGTGTTGGATCAGGCGCGGGCTTTTGCAGGCGGGGCAGCGGCGGGCGGTGTCTGCACCTTCAAGATTGAAGCAGTCGCGGCAGAGCGTGCTCATGGGTCGGGCCAAAGCCAGGCAGCGCCGCGCACGCCGCCGGAATCGCCCCATCGGTTCTTGACGATTGGTGTCGAGATAGCGTCGGAGAAGGCATACTTGGCGAGCAGCGAAGGGACGTTCGCGTAAAGGCGGTCGAGGTTTGAAAGGCCGCCACCCAGAACGACGATATTGGGGTCGAGGATATTGATGAGGTGCGCGAGGGCTTTTGCGAGCCGCTCCTCGTAGTCCATGAGCGCACTCTCAGCGGCGACGCTCGTAGGCGCCTGCGCCGCAATCGCCATCGGCGCTAGCGTTTGGCCTGTTGCCTGCTTGAAATGCCCCGTCATCGCGGGGCCGGAAAGCCAGGTTTCGATGCACCCGGACTTGCCGCAGTAGCAAGGCGGCCCGCTCCTCTCGCTGTCGCCGGGCCAGGGGAGCGGGTTGTGTCCCCATTCGCCGGCGATCGCGTTTGGGCCCGTCAGGACTTTGCCGTCCACGACGATGCCGCCACCGACGCCGGTGCCCAAGATCACGCCGAAGACGACGCGGTGATCTTTGCCCGCGCCGTCTGCAGCCTCGGAGAGGGCGAAGCAATTGGCGTCGTTGGCGATGCGGACTTGGCGGCCGAGGGCCGCTTCAAGATCGCGATCGAGCGGGCGACCGTTCAGCCAGGTGGAGTTCGCGTTCTTCACGAGGCCTGTGGCAGGTGAGATCGTGCCGGGGATGCCGATGCCGACGGTACATCGGCGTGCGAGTTTCTGCTCGGCGGAATCAACAAGCGTCTTGATCGTGCCGACGGTTGCCTCGTAGTTGCCGACGGGCGAAGAGGCCCGCTCACGCAGAGCGAAAGCGCCAGCCTCGTCGAGCGCCGCCACTTCGATTTTCGTGCCGCCGAGGTCTACGCCGATGCGCATCTCAGGCGGCTCCGATGACGCTCGCGATCCAGGTGGATGCTTGCGGCCAGTCGTCGATGCGGCCGTGGGCGTCAGGGCTGGCCGGCATCAGGCGGGCGAGACGCGGGTCGGCGATGAAGTGTAGGCGGTGGACGTGTGGGGTTTCCTTAGCGACCGAGGAGATGTTGGGCGGAAGGTCGTCGATGAATACGACGGGGTGGCTATGCGTGCCGATGATGTTGCGCACGACCGGTCCCTTGAGGCCTTTGCCCGCGATGACGGGGTAGGGCATGCCGTGCTCGTGCAGGTTTTCAATGCGGGCGTCGCGCGAGGTTTCGGGGACGTTTGACAGGATTACGATTTGCGCGTGGTGGCTGAGGCTCTGGAGCGCCGCTGCAGCGCCGGGGACGGGTTCGAGGTGGCGCGTGTCGCTGGCGAAAAAGTCGGCGATGAGTTTGGTCACGGCTTCGTCGGCGACGGGTTGGTTGGTGTCTTGGTGCTTGATGTTGCCGTGGATGCGGAACGAGCCGAGGTCGAGATAGCAGCGTTGCCGCACAAGGAAGCGTTCGAGGCCTGCAAGGAATTGCAGCAGCACCTCGTCGGCGTCGCAGATGATCAGCGGGCGGGTGGGGTCCAGCGTCACCATGCGCTCGATCCGTGCGGGTCTATGGCGGCGCAGGCGGTGAGGAGTTGGCCGGGTTTCAGCTTCTCTTCCTTCGAAAAATCTGTGGCGAGTGATTCGTCGCCGGCTACGAATCCGATAACTGCGGCGAGAATCGATTCGTCGCCGTGGCGCTCAAGCAAATCGTCCACGCCCAGGCCGCTGGCGGTTAAGAATCGCTGAATGTCCGCCGGGCGCTCAGACAGAAACGTTAAGGCCCGTTCAGCCATTTGGAAGGCTAGCTCGCGTTTCATCAGCTTTTCTGCGGTCCTTTGTGTGCGCCTAGGGGGTGATTTTGCAGTGATTTCTTGCGGTTGCGGGCAAACCTTATTTAACATTATTCAGGTCAAATGAGGCGCGAAAGAAAAGGCTGTTCGCGCACTCGCGCTGACGGCCGCAATAAGGCAAAAAACGTGGGGCGCAAGAGCCTTCGTTCGGAGACGGACATGGACGCCAGGGCGAAGACGGTTCTGATCGTGGAAGACAATGAGCTCAATATGAAGCTCTTCCACGACCTTTTGGACGCGCATGGGTACAAGACCATCCAAACACGCGATGGGCTTGAGGCGCTTGACCTCGCGCGCAAGCACGTGCCCGATCTCATTTTGATGGACATCCAGTTGCCGGAAGTCTCGGGCCTTGAAGTCACGAAGTGGCTCAAGGAAGACGATGGCTTGAAGCGTATTCCGGTTATCGCGGTCACCGCGTTTGCGATGAAGGGCGACGAGGAGAAGATCCGTCAGGGTGGTTGCGAAGCCTATATCTCGAAACCAATCTCGGTGATGCACTTCCTCGAAACGGTCCGCCGGTTCCTGGCCTAAGGAATCGGATCATGACCGCGCGTGTGCTCGTCGTTGACGATATTCCTGCGAACGTAAAGCTGCTTGAAGCAAAGTTGGGCGCCGAGTATTTCGACGTCGTGACTGCGGGTTCAGGCCCCGAAGCGCTTTCGATCATAGAGAAAGAAAAGCCCGATATCGTCCTGCTCGACGTGATGATGCCGGGCATGGATGGGTTTGAGGTTTGCCGTCGGATCAAGACCAATCCGCTACTCTCGCATATTCCGGTTGTGATGGTGACCGCGCTCGACCAGGTGTCGGATCGCGTGCAAGGCCTGCAGGCCGGGGCCGATGATTTTCTGACGAAGCCGGTGAACGATATTGCGCTCTTTGCGCGCGTGCGCAGCCTTGTGCGTATCAAGACCATGGTGGACGAGCTTCGCCTGCGTCAGGCGACGGGCGAGAGCATGGGCTTGGTCGATGGAGGCATGAGCGTTCTCGACGAAGCGATCGCGCGTGGGCGCATTCTGATCGTTGAGGATCGCGAGCAGAGCGCACAGCGGATGGCTGAGACGCTGGGGCAGGCGCACGATATCGAGATTGTGCCGCAGACGGTGGAAGCGGTCGTGCGCGCAAAGGGTGGCGACTTCGATCTCGTGATCAGTAGTCTGTCGCTCGACAAGCAAGACGGTTTGCGGTTCTGCGCAACGCTGCGCAGTCTGGATGCGACGCGGCAGACGCCAATTCTTGCTATTGTGGACGAAGGCGACTTAAAGCGGTTGGTCCGGGCGCTTGACATCGGCGTGAACGACTATCTGATGCGCCCCGTTGAACGGCATGAGTTGGTCGCGCGCGTCAATACGCAACTGCGGCGCAAGCGTTTTACCGACAAGCTGAAGCACTCGCTGCAGCTGTCGCTTGAGATGGCGATCACGGATCAGCTTACAGGGTTGTTCAATCGCCGTTACATGTCGCGCCATTTGGGCACGCTGATCGGCGATTCGACGGCGACGGGCAAGCCGGTGTCGTTCCTGATCATGGACATCGACTACTTCAAGCAGGTCAACGACACCTATGGCCACGACGTGGGCGACGAGGTGTTGCGCGAGTTTGCAAACCGAGTGTCGGCGAACGTGCGCGGGATCGACCTTGCATGTCGTTATGGCGGGGAAGAGTTCGTGGTCGTTATGCCGGACACGGATATGAACTTCGCCTACATGGTCGCCGAGCGTTTGCGTCAAGCGGTTGCCGACGCGCCGTTTCACATCTCGACCGAGCCGGGTCAGCTGCCGGTTACGATCTCGATCGGGGTCACGTGCTCGGAAGGGACGAACGACACGGCTGAAGGCTTGCTCAAGCGTGCGGACAAGGCGCTCTACCGGGCAAAGCGCGACGGGCGCAATCGCGTCGTTGCGGACGCGGCTTAAAACGAAAACGGGGCGCTCAAGGCGCCCCATTTCAAATCCCGATCAAAGGGTAAGAGTTCTTACTTGATCTTGCCTTCGACGTATTCGACGTGCTTGCGCACGACGGGGTCGTACTTCTTGACCTTGAACTTGTCCGTCATGGTGCGCGAATTCTTCTTCGCGACGTAGAAGTGGCCGGTGCCGGCAGAGGAGTTCAGCCGGATTTTGATCGTGGTGGGCTTCGCCATGGGTCAGCTCGAAAAGGTCGGTGTTCGAAAGAGCGCGAGAAGCTACTGATCCCTGCCCTTAAGTCAACCCGGCGAAGGGCCGTTTCCAGGGCGTGGAAAGGTCGCGGTCCTAAAGGCGATGACCGCTACCAAAGCGGCGGAAATCAGCCCCAAAACGACGGGGAGCCCGTGCGGGTTCCAAAGGTCCATGCCAATGCCCCCAAGCGTGGGGCCTACAAGGACGCCTATGGCGTAGAGGATTGCGAAGGCGGCATTGGCGGCCGCCAGTTCGCCGCCCCTGAAGTTTGAGCCCAGGTGGGCAAGACCGACAGCATAGAGGCCGGCGATGAAGCCGCCCCACACGAAGATCAGCGCCAGCGCTGCCGGACCTGCAGCATTTGTCGCCGGCAGCAGGGCGGAGCCGACGATGCCCACCGAGCCGCAGAGGATCAGCACCCACCGGCGATCGATCTTGTCGGCGAGCCAGCCCAGCAATGGCACGAGCAGCATGTTGCCGAGGCCCAGGGCCGCCACGAGTAAGGTCGCATCCGCTTCGGGCGAGCCCAAGCGCACCGCATAAACGGTCAGGAAGGCGCCGGCGCAGGCTTCGATGGCGCCGTAGCCTAGGCCCGCGGCCGCGGCAGACGGCGAGCGCAGGACGAAGCCAAACATCGCGCGGGCGGGGGCGTGATCGACGGGTGGCACGACGCGGCGGGCCGCGAGCAGCGGGGCCATGGCGAGAAGCATGGCGGCCGCGCCGGCGACGAAGGGCGCCCAGCCCTGTGTGCCGAGGCTTTGAATGATGAGCGGACCGAGGGCGAAACCGCCGGAGAAGATCGAGGCATAGATCGCAACCAAGCGACCTCTGTTGGTGTCGGTCGCGATCTGGTTGATCCAGACCTCGCTGACGATGAATAAACCCTGCAACGCGCTGTTCAGGACAAAGCGAAGGACGAACCAAAGCACGAGTGCGTTCGTGGCGCCGAAGCTGACCAGGGCGGCGGCGGCAACAACGTAGCAGGCGGCGAGAAACTTCACTGTGCCAATGCGTGCGGCGAGGGCTGGAATGAACGGCGAGGCGATAATCATTGCGAGAGCGCCGAACGTGGCGTTGGCGCCGTTTAGCGTCGCGGAGACGCCGTTGCGCTCCAAGATCAGCGACAGTAGCGGCAGTGATAGGCCCATACCGACGCCGTTCGCGAACACGCAGGCATAGATCGCCGAAAGGCTCAGCCGCCGATCGCGTGCGCTTAGGGCTGCAACGTCAGCCATGCGCCTTGGCGAGCGGCTTGTTGCGGCGGTAACGAAAGAACGGCGCCTCGCGGACCGTGCCGTTCTCGGTGGCGGCGAGCTCGCTCAATATGAACTTCGTGACGTCGATCGCGGGCAGCGTTTGGGCATGATCGAGGGGGTACCAATCGAGCGCCGTCAGCTCGCCGTTGCTTTTGATTTCGCCCTCGACCTCTTCGCCGTCGGCCATGAAGAAGCGCGCGTGGAAACGTACGGGCGCCGAGGCAGGCGTTATCGCGCGGCCCAGGAAGCGCAAACGGTCGTGCGCGGGTGCTATGCCGCGAGCGGCAAAGTCCGCCCACGTTCCATCTCGCAGCCCCGCGTCGCCGCGACCGGCGAGGATGAGGCCGGTTTCCTCGAAGGTTTCACGGATCGCTGCGGTGGCCAATCCGCGCGCCAGTGCCGGCGTGCAGCCGCCGCGCTCGCAAAGTTCGTTCAAGACTTGCGCGGACAGGTGGGAACTCGGCGCGACGGTCACGTCGCTTTTGTCGAGGCGGCCGCCGGGGAAGACGTAGGCTTCCGGGAACACCGCTTTGGCTGAGCGGCGGCCCATCAGAATTTGCGTCACGCCTTTGCGTCGCCGCACGAGGACGAGCGAGGCGGCGTGGCGCGGCTTTACGGGACGGACGGACATGCATTGAACCGATGGCTTTGTTGGCTCTTTGAAGCATGCAGGGCGCTACAACGCAAACGACCCGGCGTTGGGCCGGGTCGTGTGCCATTCGGCTTTCTCAGGCCGATGTTGCGGGAATCACAGGCTGGGCGCCTTCGTCGCTCAGGAGCACGAGCATCATGTTCGAGACGAGTGTCGCCTTTTGCGCGGAGGTCATGTCGGTGATGCCTTCGGTTTGGAATCGATCGAGTGCCATGCGGACCATGCCGATCGCGCCATCGACCATTTTTTCGCGGGCTTGAATCAGCGCCTCCGCCTGCTGGCGGCGAAGCATGATCGATGCAATCTCGGGCGCGTAGGCGAGGTGCGTGATGCGCATTTCAAGGATTTCGATGCCGGCCACATTGACCGAACGTTGAAGCGATTCTTTCAAAAGATCGGACACTGCACCGGCGTTACCGCGCAGCGACACGTGCTCGTCCTTCTTTTCATCGTAGGGATGGGTCGAAACGACGTCACGCAGCGCCATCTCGCACTGTGTTTTGATGTAGGTCTCGAAGTCGTCTACGTCGAACACAGCCTGTGCCGTGTCCCTGATCAACCAGACAACGACGGCTGCCACGTCGATGGGGTTGCCGACCTTGTCGTTCACTTTCAGCGTCGGGGTCGTAAAGTTGCGCACGCGAAGCGACAGTTTTTGTTTCGCGTAGAATGGATTGACCCAGTGGAAGCCCTCGGCGCGTACCGTTCCGACGTAACGCCCGAAGAGCGTAAGCACGGCGGATTCGTTCGGCTTGAGGACCAAGAAGCCGCTCATGCAAAAGACAGTCAGCACGATGATCGGGACGCCTAGAAACGGGCGCACCGTCAGTGCGACGCCTGCCAACAGCAACAACACGAGCACGCCCAGCATCAACCAGCCGGAGATGGCGTTCGTGATCAGGTTTTCCTTCGACGGTAGTGCGAGCTTGGAATCGGACATGTGTCTCCTCCGCGTGCAGAATCGGGCGATCCGCCGTGCCTAGTATATTGGGTGGTTGGGGCTTGTGCGGGAGGGGGCTGGCCCAATTCGGCCAGGCATGGCGGCTGCATCGTGCGATTCAGGTGGGCGAAAAACTGTCCCAGGTAGGCACAATGACAGCGTACCCAAGGCTTAGACGGCACGCGATTGCGGCATTGATCGGATTTCTGGCGGGGGCGCTTCTTTGGGTGCTGGCTGAGCGGCTCTACGCGAAGGCGCAGGGCGACGATAGCATCGCAGTTGACGGTTGCTCGCGCAGTTTGGGGATGGAGCCCTTGGCGTGCGTTTGAGGCGCACGCCTTAAGCTCAGATGCAGACGCTGGCCAACGGCGGCATGCCGTTGAAGGCGACCGACGAATAGGTCGTCGTGTAGGCGCCGGTTGAGAGGATCAACACGCGGTCGCCGGCTTTGAGCGCCTTCGGCAGACGATAGTCCGTCTTCTCGTACAAGATATCGGCGCTGTCGCAGGTGGGGCCTGCGAGCACGACCGGCATGGTCTCCGTGCCGTCGTGGGGCGTTAGCACCCGGTACTTGATTGCTTCGTCCATCGTTTCGGCAAGGCCGTGGAACTTCCCGACATCGAGATAGACCCAGCGTCGCTGGTCAGCGCCGCCTTTGTGCGACACGAGGACGACTTCGCTTGCGATTACGCCGGCGTCGCCCACGATGTAGCGGCCGGGTTCGACGATGAGTTCCGGCGTGTTCGCACCGAAGTGGCGCTTCAAGGCGTCGCGGATGGCGCGGCCGTAGGACGAGATCGGCGGTACGTCGGTGCGGTAGCGCGACGGGAAGCCGCCGCCCACATTGACCATGCGCAGCCGTACGCCTTTTGCGTCGACTGCCTTGAAGAGGTCGGCGGCTTGCGCGATCGCCGTGTCGTACTGCGTGAGATCGGTCTGTTGCGAGCCGACGTGGAATGAGACTCCGTAAGCGTCGAGGCCAAGCTGATGCGCGCGCGCGAGCAGGTCGGCGGCCATGTCGGGTTCGCAGCCGAACTTGCGCGATAGCGGCCACTCGGCGCCTGCGCAGTCGACAAGGATACGGCAAAAGACCTTGGAGCCCGGTGCGGCTTGGGCGAGTTTCGTCAGCTCTTCTTCGCTGTCGAAGGCAAAGAGGCGGATGCCACGCGCGTAGGCTGCCGCGATGTCCGATTGCTTCTTGATCGTGTTGCCGTAGGAGATGCGCTCCGGTGCCACGCCGTGGCCCAGGCAGAGGTCGATCTCGCCGAGACTTGCCGTATCGAAATTCGAGCCCGCGGCAGCCAGTCGTTTCACGACTTCGTGTGCCGGGTTGGCCTTCACCGCATAGAAGACGGCTGCGTCGGGAAGAGCGCGGACGAGACCAGCATAGTGTTGCCCCACCATATCAACGTCTACGACGAGGCACGGCGAGGGCAGTTTGGCCGTCTCGAGGTACGTCGCAATGCGCGGTGACAGGCCGCCGCGCTCTGCAGGCATGGTTGATCTGCGAGCCGCAGAGCGCAGCGTTGCTACAGCCTGTTCGGCGCGATCGTCGGCCAGATCTTGGGAATCAAATTGACGCTTGCGGGCTTTCACGCCCCCGTTGGTCAGCATCGTCAACATCCTTAAAGACCCGGCTCTAAACCGGCTTGATCAAAAAGGACGCTTCCGTCGTTGCAATAACCTACCAGGGGCCAGCGGCACGTGCGTTACGCGTCGTTACAGGTTGTAGCAAATAATGGTTGTTGAATGGTTCCGCAAGAGTCAGTTGCGTCGCAGGTGTGGAACTCGCCGCCGACCGCGTCACCGTCGGACGGCGATGCGGGCGCGCTGTGGAGCCTCCATCGTATCGCCGGCTGGCGCGAGGATTGCGGTGCGATTACGGCCACTGCCTTTAGCTTCTTGCAGTGCGTTCTCAGCGCGCTCGATCAGCCCCACGGCGTTGTCTTCGCCCGATGCAAGCACCGAGATCCCGAGGCTCACCGTGAAGGTGATGCGGCCACCACCGTAGTCGACTTTGGTAGCCGCTACCGCCTCGCGGAGGCGTTCGGCGGCACGCATTGCGCCCTCTGTGCCGGTTTCGGGCATCAAGACAGCGAACTCCTCGCTTCCGACACGGCTAGCGACGTCGATCTTGCGCAGTTCGCGCCGGCAAACTTCCGCAATCGTCTGCAGGACAAGATCGCCGGCTGCGTTCCCATGCTCTTCGTTGACTTGCTTGAAATGGTCGATGTCGAACACTGCGCACGCAAGGCTGCGGCCGGTTCGTCTCGCGGCGGAAACCTGGCGCGCAGCTTCGGCAAGGAAGGCACGGCGTGTACAGAGGCCGGTGAGGCTGTCGGATAAGGCCATCTTCCGGAGTTCGATCAAGTCGATCGTAAGCCGTGCAAGGTCTTGCAGGTGTGCGATTGTACCGGGGCCCACGCTGCGGGGCTTGAAATCCGCGACGCTGAGCGTTCCGACCTTGTATCCGCCCGATGCCGTTAGCGGGACACCTGCGTAGAAGCGAATAGCGGGATTTCCGGCAACGAGCGGATTGTTCTCGAAGCGAGAATCCTCATGCAGATCCGGAACGAGCAAGGGCTCGTTTCCTTCGATTGCATGAGCGCAGATCGAGGTGTCGCGCGGAATTTCGCGGATCGAGCACCCTTGGCCGGACTTGACCCACTGGCGAGTGTCGTCGATGAGGGAGATCATCGCGACGGGTGCTTGGAGCATCGCTTGGGCGAGCCTGGTGACTCGATCGAATGCCGCGTCGGGGGCCGAGTCGAGAATGTCGTAACTGGACAGGATAGCGAGCCGCCTGGCTTCGATTGCTGCCTTCTCGATGTGCATATCGCATCTCACTCTAGGTCTTGCAGGCTGTCGCGGCGGTAGGCCGCATATTCCCGCTGGTTCAGACGTATTGCAGTGAGCATGCAACGTGCGCATGGAAGCACAGTTTTCTTAACACCAGGTGACTGGGGCGACGAATGGATCAGCCGCGGCGTCGCCGGTTGCCAAATCGTTTCGAGGTCCGTGCAGTCCGCAGCGGGGCGCCCGCTTTGCCCCCTTCGATGAGGTCGAAGCGAAGGCCGCCAGTGAGCGGCGTCGCCTCTTCCAGCCGTACGCGCACTGTGTCGCCTAAACGGAATGTTAGGCCGGTTGCTTCGCCAACGAGCGCGTGGGCGCGTTCGTCGTGGTGGAAGAATTCGCGGCCGAGCGAGCGGACGGGGATGAGGCCGTCGGCGCCGGTTTCGCCTAAGCGGACGAAGAGGCCGAAGCGGGTGACGCCGGAGATCCGGCCCACGAACTCGGCGCCCAAGCGGTTCGACATGTAGGCGGCGATGTAGCGGTCGGTGGAGTCGCGCTCAGCCGCCATGGCGCGGCGTTCGAAGGCGGAGATGTCTTCGGCCGTCTTTTCGAGGTGGTCGATTTCGCTGTCGGTCAGGCCACCTGCGCCCAGGTCGAATGTGCGTACCAGAGCGCGATGGACGATCAGGTCGGCGTAGCGGCGGATCGGCGAGGTAAAATGCGCGTAGCGGCGGAGCGCTAAGCCAAAGTGGCCGATATTGTCGGGGTTGTATTCGGCTTGGCTCATCGAGCGCAGCATGACGACGTTCACGAGTTCGGCGTTCGGGGTTTTTGCCGCCTGCTCAAGGATGCGGTTCAGCATCGCGGTTGTGACCGTCTGGGCCTTTGGCAGGTTGATGTTCATCGTGCCGAGAAAGTCGCTCAACGCGGTGAGTTTTTCATCCGACGGCGGCGCGTGGATGCGAAACACAAGCGGACAGCGCTTCGCTTCCAGCGCTTCCGCAGCGGCGACGTTGGCCTGGATCATGAACTCTTCGATCAGCTTGTGGGCGTCGAAGCGTGCGCGGAGGCCGATCGACTTCACCTTGCCCTGCTCGTCGAGTTCGATCTTGTGTTCGGGGAGATCGAGGTCGATGGGGCTGCGTTTTGAGCGTGCTTTAACAAGGGCGCGATAGCACGTTTCGAGCGGTTTCAAGATCGGCTGCAGCAAAGGGCCGGTCTTGTCGTTCGGATTGCCGTCGAGCGCGTCTTGCACTTCGTTGTAGGAGAGGCGCGCGGCCGAGCGCATCAGCGCGCGTTCGAAGCGGTGGCGCTTCAGTTGACCTTGCGCGTCGAATGTCAGGTGGCAGGCGATGATCGCGCGGTCGACCTTTTCCTTCAGCGAGCAGAGGTCGGCGGAGAGTTTCTCCGGCAGCATCGGCACGACGCGATCGGGGAAGTAGACCGAGTTGCCGCGCCTGGTTGCTTCGCGGTCAAGGGCGGAGTTGGGTCTGACGTAGTAAGACACGTCGGCGATCGCGACGATCGCTTGGAAGCCGCCTTTGTTCGCGGGGTCGTCGTCGGGCGCGGCCCAGACGGCGTCGTCGTGGTCGCGCGCATCGGGCGGGTCGATAGTGACGAGCGGTACCTTGCGCAAATCCACGCGGCCGCCTTCGAGCGTCGCCGGTTTCGCGCGTTCGGCTTCGTCGATGACGGCGGATGGAAACTCGTCCGGGATGCCGTGGGAATGGACGGCGATCAGGCTGATCGCTTTCGGTTCGCTCATGCGGCCGAGTTTTTCGCGCACGCGGGCTTTTGGCTGGCCGAGCGCGCGGCCTGAGAGCGGTTCGACGACGACCAGTTCGCCATCGACAGCGCTTGCAGTGTCGCCTTCCTCGATCGTGAAGGTTTGGCGCGCTTTGCGGTCCACCGGCTCTACGCGGCCGGCGCGGCCGAGCTTGCGGAAAATGCCAACGGCTTTGTGCGCGCTTGCGCCCAGGCGCTTGATGATGCGCGCTTCGTAACCTTTGCGGCCTGACTTTAGCCGCGCAAGAAAGCGTTGGCCGATGCCAAGTGCGCTGCCTGCAACTGCGTCATCGGCGCCGGGGGCGAGGATGATTGTGGGCGGTTTGGCTTCGCTGTCCCATTGGACGGGACGGCAGAGTAGGTCGCCGTCAGCGCTTTGTTCCACGACTTCGACGACAACAACTTCGGGAAGTTCGCCGGTGCGGGTCAGCTTCTTGCCGCGGCCACGTTTGACGTCGCCATCATCCATGAGGCTGTTCAGCAAGCGCTTCAGCGCGATCTTCGCGCCACCCTTCACATCAAAGTGGCGGGCGAGATCGCGCTTGGTGGCTGAGGGATGTTCGGAGAGGTAGGCTAGCAACTCTTCGCGCGTCGGAAATGATCCGCGTTGTTGAGGCTCACGCGGTTCGCGCAGTTTCTTATTCACGTCTCTTCAAGTACTTTCTTTTTCGCAGGCGCTTTTTTCGGCGCCGCGGGTTTTGGTTTGTCTTTGGATTCGGCTTTCGCGGTCTTGGCCGCTTTCGCCGGTTTGGCGTCGGCTTTCGCCTCGCCGTTTGCTTTGGCCGCTTTGGCGGGGGCCTTTGCCGCTTTCTTTTTCTTCTTTTTGCCGCCGCCCATTTCGGCGCGGGCGCGCAAGAGTTCTACCGCTTGTTCCAGCGTCACGCTTTGCGGGTCGGAGCCTTTCGGCACGTTCGCGTTCGTGTCGCCGTCGGTGATGTAGGGGCCGTAGCGGCCGGACATGACCTTCACCACTGCTTTCGATTCAGGGTGGGGTCCAAGTTCTTTCAGCGCTTTCGATTGGGCGAAGCGGCTCTTCGGATTCGCCTTTTTCTCCGCGAGCACGGTGACCGCGCGGTTCAGGCCGATCGTGAACACGTCCTCTTCGTTCTCGAGGTTCGCGTACATGCCGTCGTGCAGGATATAAGGTCCGAAGCGGCCGAAGTTGGCCACGATCGGCGTTTGGGTTTCCGGATGTAGGCCCACTTCGCGTGGCAGCGAGAGCAGGCGGAGCGCCTGTTCCAGTGTAAGCGTGTTGCGGTCAACGCCCTTCGGCAGGCCGGCACGCTTTGGCTTTTCGGCGCCCTTTTCCTTGCTCGCTTCACCGATCTGCAAATAGGGGCCGAAACGGCCAGCGCGCATCGTGACGCTGAGACCCGTTTCAGGGTCGATGCCGAGCGCTTTGGTTTCCATCGCCTCGCCGTTGCCGGAGGTCGCGAGGGGCCTTGTGTAGCTGCACTTGTCCTCGCCTTCGCCCTTGTAATTCGAGCAGCCGATGAAGGCGCCGAACTTGCCGAGACGCAGGCCCAGCGTTCCGTTCGCGCACATTTTGCATTTGCGCGGGTCGCTGCCGTCGGCGTTGGGCGGGAAGATGTGGTCGCCCAATACCTCGTTCAACGTGTCGAGAACTTGGGTGATGCGCAGGTCGCCGATATCTTTGATGGCGGCGTTAAAGCCGCTCCAGAAGTCGGCGAGCAGCTTCGTCCACTTCAGCTTGCCGTCGGAAACAAGGTCGAGCTGTTCTTCGAGGTCGGCCGTAAAATCGTACTGGACGTAGTGCTCGAAGAAGTTCGTCAAGAACGCGGTGACGAGGAGGCCCTTGTCTTCGGGGATGAAGCGGCTCTTGTCCATGCGCACGTAAGAACGGTCGCGCAACACTTGCAGGATCGAGGCATAGGTCGACGGACGGCCGATGCCGAGCTCTTCGAGCTTTTTAACCAGCGAGGCTTCGGAGAAGCGCGGCGGCGGTTCGGTGAAGTGCTGTTCCGGCTTGATCTCGGCGACGTTCATGCCGTCGCCCTTGGCGACCTTCGGCAGGCGGGCGCTGTCTTCGTCGTCGGTGGGTTCGTCGCGGCCTTCTTGGTAGAGCGCCAAGAAGCCATCGAACGTCAGAACCGAGCCGTTGGCGCGCAGGGCGGTGCGGCCGTCGCCGGTTTCGATGTCGACTGTCGTGCGCTCGAACTCGGCCGCTTCCATTTGGCTGGCGACCAGGCGCTTCCAGATCAGGTCGTAGAGGCGCGCCATATCCGGGTCGAGATCGCGCAGCGATTCCGGCGTGCGCTCGACGTCGGTCGGGCGGATCGCCTCGTGCGCTTCCTGGGCGTTGCGCGTCTTCGATTTGTACATGCGCGGACTGTCGGGCATGTGGCGTTGGCTGAAGCGCTTGCCGATCAGCGCGCGCGTGGCGGTCAACGCTTCGGGCGCCACGTCGACGCCGTCGGTACGCATATAGGTGATGAGTCCGACGGTTTCGCCGCCTACGTCAACGCCTTCATAGAGGCGCTGGGCGATGGTCATCGTGTGCTTTGCCGAGAAGCCAAGTTTGCGTGCGGCTTCCTGCTGCAGCGTCGAAGTCGTGAAGGGGGGTTGCGGGTTGCGGCGGGCGGGCTTCGACTCGACGTTGGCGACCGAGAACTTGCCGGCTTCGATCGCTTTGCGTGCGGCTTCAGCTGCGGCTTCGTTCGGCAGCGAGAACTTGTCGAGCTTTTCGCCGTTCAGTTTCGTCAGCCGCGCCGACATGTTTTCGCCGGACGGCGTCTTCAGCTGAGCGTCGACGGTCCAGTATTCCTGCGGCTTGAATTTCTCGATCTCCATCTCGCGTTCGCAGACGATGCGGAGCGCTACCGACTGCACGCGGCCGGCCGAGCGGGCGCCCGGTAGCTTGCGCCAGAGAATCGGCGAGAGGTTGTAGCCGACGAGATAGTCGAGCGCGCGGCGGGCGAGATAGGCGTCCACCAATTCGCCATCGATCTGGCGGGGGTTTGCCATCGCCTCGGTGACGGCTGCCTTGGTGATGGCGTTGAAGACGACGCGTTCGACGGCGACGTCCTTCATGACCTTCTTATCTCTGAGCACTTCGAGCAAATGCCAGGAAATGGCCTCGCCCTCGCGGTCAGGGTCGGTGGCCAGGATCAGCTTTTTCGCGCCTTTGACGGCGGCGGCGATCTCGTTGACGTGTTTGCCCGCCCGATCCTGGATCTCCCAGGACATTTTGAAGTCGTTGTCCGGCTGGACAGAGCCGTCTTCCTCGGCCAGGTCGCGCACGTGTCCGTAGGACGCCAACACCTTATATGTATTGCCGAGGTACTTGTTGATCGTCTTCGCCTTGGCCGGCGACTCCACGATCACGACATTGCTTGCGGCCAACTCTAACTCTTTTCGTTTGGGGGGCCCTTTTGGGGGCGGGACACTGGTCTGAATCTGGTTAGGGTGTCAACCAACGGCAATGTGGGGCGGTGTCGCCGCTCTGAAAAACTTAGATAATTCAAATTGTTAAATCATTAACATCCGGCGGATATCGAAATGCGCTGCCCGGGATGGCGGGTGAGTTGACCGGCGAATTCTAGGTCCAAGAGGGCGGCCGAGACCTCCGCCGGCGATGCGCCGAGCAGTCGAACCAGCTCGTCAATTTCAACCGGGGCGGGTCCTACTTTCTTTAAGATTTCACGCTGCAACTCGTCGGTGTTTTGGAGGATGGCGGCGGCAATCTGCGAGGACTTTTTCGGTGGCTTGGTAACCAGTTGGCTGGGGCCGAGCGCGTTCAAAACGTCCTCCGCGCTCTCGGTCAGGATCGCACCTTGGCGGAGCAGACCGTTGGTGCCCTTGGCACGTGGGTCAAGCGGCGAGCCGGGTACCGCGAAGACATCGCGGCCTTGTTCGCCGGCGAGGCGGGCGGTGATGAGTGAGCCTGAATTCAATGTCGCTTCGACGACGACAACGCCGCGGGCGAGCCCCGAGATGATGCGGTTGCGGCGCGGGAAGTGCTGCGCGGTCGGCTGGAGGCCCGTCGGCATTTCGGAGATGACGGCGCCCTTCGCCGCGATCTCTTCGTGCAGCGCCCGATTCTCCGGCGGATAAACGACGTCGATGCCGCCGGCCATTACGGCGACGGTGCCGGTGGGGAGGCTGCCTTTGTGTGCGGCTGTGTCGATGCCGCGCGCCAGGCCGGAAGCGATGACCATGCCGGCGGCCCCTAAGTCGCGCGCGATGTCTCGCGCGAAACGCTGACCGAGGGCCGAGGCATTGCGCGCGCCCACAATCGCGATCGTGTCGCGCGCGAACAGTTTTGCGTTGCCGCGCACGGTGACGATCGGCGGTGGCGCGTCCAGTTCGGTGAGACCGCGCGGATAGTCGGGCTCGCCGTGGGCGATCAATCGCGCGCTGGCTTTTTCGGTCAGCTCCAGCTCGCGCAGGGCATCTTGTTCGGGTAGCAGTTTCACGGGGCGGTTGGACTTGCGCGTGAGCGCCGGCAGTGCGGCGATCGACGTCAGCGCATCACCGTAGCGCTCAAGCAGCGCCCAGAACGTCACGGCACCGACGTTGGTGGCGCGGATCAGGCGCAGGCGCGCCAGGCGTTCCTTCTCGCTGAGCGTGGTCGTGTCGTCCATTGACTTGAATCAAAGCGCGGTGGAGCCGGGGTAGGCGAACCTTTCGCCTCGTTCAAAGGAGGATGCTTATGGAATCGGGCGAGATGATGTTCGTTTGGGCCGTCGTCGGGGCTATGATGATCTTCGCGGGTACACTGTTTACTGTGACCTGGGTGACGAATAGCCGAAAATAGGCCGTCTCAGGCCTTCTTCTGACCGATTCGCGGCTCTTCGCCCTTCATCAGACGGGCGATGTTTTCGCGGTGGGTAACGAAGACGAGCGCGGCCAAAATCACCGAGCCAGCGGTGTAGAGCCATGGGCCGAAGAACGCCATGAAGATCGGCGCGGCAACGGCGGCGACTAGCGCCGAAAGCGACGAGATTCTGGTGATTGCGACGCTAGCAAGCCAGGTCCCGAACGAGAGGGCGGCGACCGGCCAACTCAGCACGGCCAAGATGCCGAGACAGGTAGCGACGCCCTTGCCACCCTTGAAGTTCAGCCAGACCGGGAAGATGTGACCGGCGAATGCGCCGAGTGCGGCGGCCACCGCCGGCATGTCGCCGAACTGCTTGGCGACCAGTACGGCGACGACGCCTTTGCCGACATCGCCGACTAACGTGAGGGCGGTCGCGAGTTTGTTTCCGGTGCGCAGGACGTTCGTCGTGCCGACGTTGCCGGAGCCGACTTGGCGGATGTCGCCGAGGCCGAACGCTTGGGTCACGATGTAGGCGAACGGGATCGAGCCGAGGAGATAGCCGCCTGCGAGGGCGAGAAGCGCGTCGAGCATCTAGGTCGCCTGAAAGACCGTGGTTCCGGCAACCATTGTGCGGGACACGCGGCCTTGCATCAACCGGCCTTTGAACGGCGAGTTTTTGGACCGGGAGCGGAATTCGCTCGGGTCGATTTTGCGTGGGGCGCCAGGGTCGAAGACGATGAGGTCGGCCGGTGCGCCTTTGGTCAAGCGGCCCGCAGGCAAGCGCAGCAGGTTTGCTGGCGCAAGGCTCAGGCGGCGCAGGACGTCGATCAGCGAGACGCCCGCTTCGTGGTGCGCGGACAGTGCTGCCGGCAGTAGCGTCTCAAGACCGACGGCGCCGTAGGCGGCTTGCGCGAACGGCAGGCGCTTGGTTTCGGGGGCTTGCGGGTCGTGGCTGGAGACGATCGCGTCGATCGTACCGGAACGCACGCCTTCCACCATCGCTTTGCGGTCGTCTTCGGTGCGGAGCGCGGGCGAGACCTTGGCAAAGGTCTTGTATTCGCCGACGTCTTGTTCGTTCAGCACCAGGTGGTGCGCGGAGACGGCACAGGTGACGGGCAGGCCCCTCGCTTTCGCTTTTGCGATAACTTCGAGGGCGGCTGCGGTCGAGACTTGGCCGAGGTGGTAACGGGCGCCGGTGAGTTCGACGAGGCGCATATCGCGTTCGACGATAATTGCCTCGGCTGCTGCCGGGATGCCGCCCAGCCCCATGCGCGCGGCGAAGGCGCCTTCGTTCATGTGACCGACGGCGGCAAGCGCCGGGTCTTCCGCATGCGCGATCACGAGTGCGTCGTAATTTGCTGCATAAGTGAGACAGCGGCGCATGATCAGGGTCGAGGCGATCGTGCGGTCGGCGTCGGTGAAGGCGACGGCGCCGGCTTCCTGCAAAAGGCCGATCTCGGCCATCAGGGCGCCTTCGAGACCTTGGGTCAGCGCGGCGCAGGGATAGACGTTGACCTTTGCGTTCGCGGCGGCGCGGCGCTTGATGAAGTCGACGAGCGCGGCATCATCAATCACGGGGTCTGTGACTGGCATCATCGCGAAGGACGTAACGCCGCCTGCGGCTGCGGACTCACCGGCGGACGCCAGCGTTTCGCGGTGTTCGGCGCCCGGTTCGCCGGTGAAGACGCGCAGGTCGATCAGGCCGGGGCCAAGGACTTGGCCGGCGCAATCGATGACGTCGGCGTTTGCGGGCCGGCTGTCATTGAAGAGGCGCGGGCCGACGTCGGCGATTTTGCCGCCTTCGACCAGCAATCCGCCGGGTGCATCGAGGTTCGTCGCGGGGTCGATGAGGCGCGCGTTGATGAAGGCGGTGCGCTTCATTGCTTGCGCTCCGCGTTCGGGAGCTGGCGCGACAGCGCGTCGAGCACGGCCATGCGGGCGGCGACGCCCATTTCGACTTGTTCGTGGATCAGGCTGCGGTCGATGTCGTCGGCGATGGCGCTGTCGATTTCGACGCCGCGGTTCATCGGGCCCGGATGCATGACGAGCGCGCCGGGTTTGGCGAGCGCGAGTTTCTCGCGGTCGAGGCCGTAGAAATGGAAGTACTCGCGCTGCGACGGAAGGAAAGCGCCGGTCATGCGCTCCATCTGCACGCGCAGCATCATGACGATGTCGGCGCCTTTGATACCTTCGCGCATGTCGTGGAAGACTTCGGCGCCCCAGGTGGCGGCGCCGGAAGGCATCAGCGTGCGCGGGGCGACGAGGCGGACGCGGGCGCCGAGCTTCGTCAGCAGGTGAACGTTCGAGCGGGCGACGCGGCTGTGCAGAACGTCGCCGCAAATCGCGACGGTGAGGCCCTCGATCTTGCCCAGGCGGCGGCGGATCGTGAGGGCGTCGAGCAGGGCTTGTGTCGGGTGTTCGTGCGCGCCGTCACCAGCGTTGACGACGGAGCAGGAGACCTTGTCGGCCAGGAGTGCGACAGCGCCCGAATCCTGATGGCGGATGACAATGATGTCGGGGCGCATCGCGTTGAGGGTCGTCGCCGTGTCGATCAGCGTCTCGCCCTTTTTTAACGACGACTGGTTGACCGACATGTTCATCGTGTCGGCGCCGAGGCGCTTGCCGGCGAGTTCGAACGAGGACTGGGTCCGGGTTGAGGGCTCGAAGAAGAGGTTGATCAGCGTGCGGCCGCGGAGCGTGTCGCGCTTTTTGCTGACTTGGCGGTTGAGATCGACGTACTCGGCGCCCAAGTCCAGCAACGACTCGATCTCTTGGCGCGTCAAAGGCGCGATGGCGAGTAGGTGTTGGCGGGCGAACAAGCCGGTCATCGCGGGGTGGGTATAGGGGGGGGCTCCGCCTCACGCAAGGCGTGATCAGGTTAAAACCCACAACATGATTGGCATGGTTAGCATTGCCGCCAGCGTTTGCGCGGTCGTTATGTTCGCCATCAAGGGGGCATCGCCGCCGAGCTGGCGGGCGAGGATGTAGGACGACGGCGCGCCTGGGACCGCGGCGCAGATCAGGGCCGCGACTTGGGCCGGGCCTGTCACGTCAAGAGCGCTGGCGCCCACCGCCACGAGCACCGGCATGACCGCGAGCTTGAGCAGCATTGCTGTTACGACGGGCGAGGGCCGGCTGAGCGCGTTTTGCAGGTCGAGGCTGGCGCCGACGGCCAACAGGCCCAGAGGCAACGCCGCTTTGCCGAGAAGGTCTATTGTCGTGGTGGCGACCTTCGGAAGCGGCAGGCCGATCGCCTGCACGGCGATACCCGCGATGCAGGCGAGGATCAGCGGGTTCATCGCGAGTTGGCGCGCGAGCGTAGCGACGTTCGCGCTCTGGCCGTTGTTGCGCATGAGCACGACGACGCAGAGCAGGTTGGCGAGCGGCACCATGACGGCGACGGCTATGGCGATCAGCGCCAGGCCCGGTTGGCCGAGGACGGCGCCGATGGCGCCGAGCGCGACGTAGCTGTTCCAGCGCACGGCGCCTTGAAACAGGCTGGTGAAGGCGGGGCCATCGAGCGTGAGAATGCTCTTAAAGGGGAAGGTGAGGGCGGCCATCACCAGCATGGCGCCCGCGAGTAGGAGCGCCATGCGCCCGACAGGTTGGTTGGCGAAATCGGCAAATGCGATTGCGCCGAACAGGAAGCAGGGGAAGAGGACGAAGTAGGTCAGCTGTTCTACGGCACGCCAGCCTTCTTCGGGCAGGAAGGCGAGGCGGCGCAGCACGGCGCCGAGTGCGATGATGGCGAAGACGGGGATCAAGGCGGCGACGACTTCGATCATGCTTTTTCGGCCGCGATGTCTTCGAGTGTTTTGCGCGCGGGTTCGGGCAAGAAGAACACCGGCACGAGGCAGAGCGGCGCCAGTATGGCGAGCGTCGCGATTGCCGGGCCATGCGAGCCGAAATAGAGGAACAGCTCGCGCTCAACGACAAAGGCTAGAATCCCACCGAAGAGCGATGACATGAAGCGGATCGCCGCCGCCAGGCTGCGGTGCGAGGTCGGAAAGAGTTCGGCGCCGAGCGATGCGATCAGAACATCGGCCGCGAGCAACGCGAACAGACCCGTGGTCCAGAACAGCACCAGCCAAGGGCCGCTTGCCCAGGAGAAAAACAGCCCGAAGCTTATCGCTTTTATCAACACCGAGACGGCAATGACCGAGCGTCTGCCATACTTGTCGCTGAGCGTGCCTGCAGTCGTGGTGCCCAGGATAGCGACGAAACCCGCGCCAAGGACCAAGGTGCTCACTTGCCAGGGGAGCCATTGGTGCGTGGTCTGCAGATAGGACGATGCCAATGGGACTGCGGTTCCGACCGCGATGCCGAACAAGATGCACAGTGTGACCAGCAGCGCGAGCCGGTCGGGGTAGCTGCGCACGAGACTCATCAGCGGGCCAACCGAGCTTTGCGTGCGCTCTTGAAAGCGGCGTGTCTCCGGCAGCGCGCGGCGCGCCCAGAGCAGCCAAAGAAGCGGGATGGCGCCGAGCGCGTAGATCGCGCGCCAGCCGAACGGGAGCTGGTTTACGAGCGCGAATACGAGCGCGGCGGCGCCGCCGCCCAGAGCGCCCAATGCGCCGAGCTGACCTGCAGCCCAGCCGCGCGTTCGTTCGGAGAACTCCTCGGCGATTACGACCATGCAGAGGATTTCTTCGGTGTAGATGAAAATGCGTGCGATGGTTTGTGCCGCGATGAATTCTTCCAGCGACTGGGCGAAAGCCGTCCAGACCGTCGTCACGGCGGCGCCGGCGAGCGTGATCATCAGCAGATTGCGCCGGCCGATGCGGTCGGCGAGATAGGCGAGCGCGAGCGCCGGGATGACCCCTAGTCGGAAGATCGCGATAACGATGCCGATGTCTTCTTCCGGGATCGCGAAGCTTGCTTGGATCTGTTTGGCCGCGAAGCCGTAGATGTTCACGTCGTAGCCGGCGATGAAGTAGGCGGCGCCGACGAGCAACAGCAGGTTGCGATGCTCGCGCGGGATAGGCTCGGGCGGGCGGATGTAGATGCGGCGGAACAACTGGCCGAGCATCAGGTGCGCCTCGTCGCGTCAAGGACGCCTTGCAGGATGAAGGCGGCTGCCATCTTGTCGACCACTTCCTTGCGCTTGGCGCGCGACACGTCGGCCTCGATCAGCGTGCGGGTGACGGCGGTGGTCGACAGGCGCTCGTCCCAGAACAGGATCGGGAGGTCGTGCTTCTTCTCGAAGTTGCGGGCGAAGGCGCGGGCTGACTGGGCGCTTGGGCCCTCGGTGCCGTTCATGTTCAGAGGCAGGCCGATCACGAGGCCCCCGACTGCATGTTTTTTGATCAGGGCGATCAGAGCCTCGGCATCCGTGGTGAACTTTCCGCGCGGGAGCGTCTCGAAAGGGGTTGCAACCGTGCGCAACACGTCCGAGAGCGCGATGCCGATCGTCTTCTCGCCGAGGTCCAGGCCGAACAGGCGCTCGCCGGGCTTCAACAATTCGGCCAGTTCGGCGGGGGTTTTGACGATCACGAAGGGTGGCAGCTCGCGCCTTGCAACGGGTGGTCTTGGTTGGTAGCAAAGCCCCCGTTCCACCACAAGAAATCGATCTCATGTCCGTCGATAAAGACACTGTTAGGCGCGTGGCGCGGCTTGCGCGGCTTGCGTTTCCCGAAGAGCGGCTGGAGCCCATGGCCAAGGAGCTCAACACCATTTTGGCTTGGGTCGAGCAATTGAACGAGGTCGACACGTCGAAGGTCGAGCCGATGACGAGCGTCGTGACCATGTCGCTCAAGATGCGGGACGATGTGGTGACCGACGGCGCGCGGGCTGAGGCCGTGGTGCAGAACGCGCCACTTGGCGAAGACAACTACTTTGCGGTGCCGAAGGTGGTCGAATGAGCGATCTGACCGGACTGACGATCGCCGAAGCGCGCGACGGGCTGAAGAAGAAGGCGTTTTCCGCGAAGGAACTCACCGAGGCGCATATCAAGGCGATGGAAAAGGCGCGGGTGCTGAACGCGTTCGTGACCGAGACGCCCGACATTGCGCGCGCAGGTGCGGCTGAAGCGGACAAGCGACTTGCGGCCGGCGCGGCGCGCCCGCTTGAAGGCATTCCGCTTGGGATCAAAGACCTCTTCTGCACGAAGGGCGTATTGACGACGGCGGGATCGCATATTCTCGACGGGTTCAAGCCACCGTACGAATCCACCGTTTCGAACAATTTGTTCAACGACGGCGCGGTCATGTTGGGCAAGCTCAACATGGACGAGTTCGCGATGGGCTCGTCGAACGAGACGAGTTACTACAAGCCGGTGATCAATCCGTGGCGGCGGAAGGGTTCGAACACGCCGCTGGTGCCTGGCGGGTCGTCGGGCGGGTCGTCGGCATCGGTTGCCGCGCGGCTGGTGATGGGTGCGACGGGCACGGATACCGGCGGCTCGATCCGTCAGCCTGCGGCGGTGACGGGCATCGCGGGGATCAAGCCGACCTACGGGCGGTGTTCGCGCTGGGGCATCGTCGCGTTTGCGTCGTCGCTCGATCAGGCGGGGCCGATGGCGCGCACGGTCAAGGACTGCGCGATCCTGCTGAAGTCGATGGCGAGCCACGATCCGCTGGATTCGACGAGCGTCGATCTGCCGGTGCCGGACTACGAAGCGGCGATGACGGGCAATATCAAGGGGCTGCGCGTCGGGATTCCGAAGGAGTACCGGATTGACGGGATGCCGGCCGAGATCGAGGCGTTATGGAGACAAGGCATTCAGTGGCTGAAGGATGCGGGGGCGGAGACGGTGGACGTTTCGCTGCCGCATACGAAGTATGCGCTGCCCGCCTACTACATCGTGGCGCCCGCCGAAGCATCGTCCAACCTCGCGCGTTACGACGGCGTGCGCTTCGGGTTGCGCGTGCCGGGCAAGGACATCACGTCGATGTACGAGAACACGCGCGCGGCGGGGTTCGGGCGTGAGGTTCAGCGGCGCATTCTGATCGGCACCTATGTGCTGTCGGCCGGCTACTACGACGCCTACTACATCAAGGCGCAGAAGCTGCGCACGCTGATCGCGCGCGACTTCGAGGAAGCCTATAAGAAGTGCGATGTGCTGCTGACGCCGACGGCGCCGGGGCCGGCGTTCGGGATCGGCGAGAAGAGCGACGATCCGATTGCGATGTATTTGAACGACGTGTTCACGGTGACAGTGAACCTTGCCGGATTGCCCGGCATTTCGGTGCCGGCGGGATTGAGCAGCGAGGGATTGCCGCTGGGCTTGCAGCTCATCGGTAAGGCGTTCGACGAGGCGACATTGTTCCGCGTGGGCGAGGTGATCGAGAAGGCTGCGGGCGTGACGCCGCGGCCGCAGGCGTGGTGGGAGGCATAAGTCATGACGTTCGTCACAACACGCACCGACACCGGCCCTTTGCTCGACGGCGCAACGGGGAAGTGGGAAGTCGTTATCGGCATGGAAGTGCATGCGCAGGTGCTTTCGAAGGCAAAGTTGTTTTCGGGGGCGTCCGCCGAGTTCGGTGCCGAGCCGAACGCGCATGTGAGCTTCGTCGATGCAGCGATGCCGGGGATGTTGCCGGTGATCAACCGCTATTGCGTCGAGCAGGCGGTGCGCACGGGTCTTGGCCTTAAGGCCAAGATCAACAAGCGGTCAACGTTCGACCGGAAGAACTATTTCTATCCCGATCTTCCGGCGGGCTATCAGATCTCGCAATACAAGGACCCGGTCGTGGGCGAGGGCGTCGTCATCGTCGACATGCCGGGCGGCAAGTCGATCCCGGTCGGGATCGAGCGACTGCATTTGGAGCAGGACGCGGGCAAGTCGCTGCACGACCAGCATCCGGATGAGTCATACGTCGATCTGAATCGCGCTGGCGTCGCGCTGATGGAGATCGTGTCGAAGCCCGATTTGCGCTCGTCGGAAGAGGCGGCGGCTTACTTGAAGAAGCTGCGCGCCATCGTGCGCTATCTCGGCACCTGCGACGGGAACATGGACGAAGGGTCCATGCGCGCGGACGTGAACGTTTCCGTGCGCAAGCCGGGTGGGCCGCTTGGCACGCGCTGTGAGATCAAGAACGTGAACTCGATGCGGTTCGTGGCGGCGGCGGTCGAATACGAGGCGCGGCGGCAGATCGACATCATCGAGGGTGGCGGCACGATCAAACAGGAGACGCGGCTGTTCGATTCCAAGAAGGGCGAGACGCGGTCGATGCGTTCCAAGGAAGAAGCGCACGACTATCGCTACTTCCCGGACCCGGACCTGCTGCCGCTCGAGTTCGACGATGCGTTCGTGGCCCGCGTGAAGGCGTCGTTGCCGGAACTGCCGGACGACAAGAAAGAACGCTTCGTGCGCGATTTTGGCCTCAGCCCCTATGACGCGGGCGTTTTGATCGCGGAGCGCGAGAGCGCGGATTTCTTCGAACAGGTCGCCAAGGGCCGCGATGCGAAGCTGGCTGCGAACTGGGTGATCAACGAGTTGTTCGGGCGCCTCAACAAAGAAGACAAGTCGATCGCCGAGAGCCCGGTGTCGGCTGCGGCGTTGGGATCGATTGTGTCGATGATCAGCGACAACACGATTTCGGGAAAGATCGCGAAGGACGTCTTCGAGATCGCGTGGACCGAAGGCGGCGACCCGGCCGCGATCGTCGAGAAGCGGGGCCTGAAACAGGTTACCGACATGGGCGCGATCGAGACTGCCGTCGATAAGGTCATCGCGGCGAACCCGCAAAAGGTCGAGCAGGCGAAAGCGAAGCCGTCGATGGCGGGTTGGTTCGTTGGTCAGGTGATGAAAGAAACCGGCGGCAAGGCGAACCCGCAGGCGGTGAATGAGCTCGTGATGAAGAAGCTGGGGCTCTGACAGAGCAGACTCGCTTCTAGGGGGAATCTCGCAGGGTACTTTCGTCTGCGGGGCGATATCCGAATTCAACCAACACGCCACTGTGTTCCACGGGGCACTCAACGTGAAGGTGTGAGCCCTGTATACTCAGCTCGCGTGGGATTTTGCGGGAGTGTTGGGTGATGGTTGCCCCGGCGTCGTCGATGCCGACTGGGCCAGTCTTGGGAACGAAAACAAAGCCCAAGCCTGCGTCGCCCACACCAACACCTGCGCCCGCTCCGGCGCCGTCGGTGCCTGCAATTGCGCCTGCAAAGCTGCCAAAGAACGCATTGGGCAAGGCGCCCGTCGATCCAAAGTCTGCCGCTGAAAAGCAGGAGGAGCTGGCCAAGAAGGCGATCTGGGCTGCAGCTGCGGTGTTCGGGCTATTGATCGTCTACATGATCGCAGGGCGGTTGGTCGCCGTGGTGACACGATGGCCGACGACGGTGGTGGAGCCGGTTGCGGCCTCGCACTGCTCACAGTTTATCGACCTTGCGAAGCTGGCCCACGGCGAGAATTGGCGCGTGCGGCTTGATCCGCGGGACACGACGTGTGCGCAGCAGGTGAAGGACGAGTGGGAACGGCAGAAACTAACGCGCTATGTGCCGCCGCCGCAGCCGCTGTTTGGGCCGGTTGCGGACGCGCCGGGGGCGCCGGTCGCGCGTGTGACGCGGCGCGCGCCCGAAACGCGCTGCCTCAACGTGATTTCTCTGGCGAAGACGAAGTACGGCGCGGAATGGCGCTCGAAGCTTGTGGGCGAGGAGGCAGTGTGCGCCACCGAACCGGAGGCGCCGGCCGCAAGCGTCGGTGTTAAACCTCCGGCGACGCCAGAGGCGCCTCTTTCTCCTGCCGCGGAGGCGGTGTCGGCGACGCCGACGGCGTCCGGCGGTGTGTCGGAGTCGGCGTCGCCAACGCCGTAGAATCCGCGCGACTCAGGGCGTGCGATTCGCGGTGATTCGTCAAATTGGGCTGTGGATAGAATTCGCGCAGCCGCAAGTCGCGCCATTAATCCGTATACGGACGATTGCATGAAACGCTTATTTTTATTGTGTTTCGTGCGCGTGCGGATTCTGTGCAACGCCCGTGTTGCCACAAGGTATTGCGCGCGGCGGCTTATTTACCCAATATGTTGTTGCTTGAGGGCGCGAGGTGCGCCTTCCTGATGTAAGCAAGGAGTCACTCTCTCATGCCGATGATAGCGAAACGCAAAGCGAAGAAGCCGACGGTGAAGACGACGTCGAAGGCGGCCGCAAAGCCGAAAGCCGCGAAGAAGACGAAGAAGAAGTAGTTAGAGACAGCGCGGCCGTATTTTCGGCCCGTGGCCGGGATGAACTGGGGCAGTAAACACCCCACCCGGATAGGCGGCGGGTCTTTTTGAGACTTTGCCTGCCAACTTATCGGCGAGAGATAGCGATCTTCCCTCAGCGGGTGGGCTGCTTTCTCCGCCGTTTTCATTTCCACCCCATCTAGAGCTTGAGCCGTGCCGCCGAGGTGCGTGCTTTCTGGATTATCTTCCTATCTCTGCGCCAATCGCGCACGAAAAAGATCGCGCTCGCTGTATGATTTTTCGCGGAGTTAAAGGAAACGAATTCTTAGGCTTAAGGCGAAAACACCATATTTTATGCGGATTATCGTGCGATGACGCGCGTTCGCTTAAGAGAAAAATCGCTCGCGATTTTAAACAAAAACCAATGCGCGCATTAACGCGCCATTCAGCGCAAGCCGACATCCTCATCCCATCAACAAGATCGAATTCGACAGCGAATTCGGCGAAAGACATGGGAGAGACGACAATGGCGGTGATCGACTTTGATACCGTCGTGGACATGGAAGGCGACGCCAAGGCGGGCAAGCCGCAGGCGCTTTATCAACTCGGTCTGTGCTATTCGACTGGCCAAGGTGTGGAACTCGACCTCGTCCGCGCGCACAAGTTCTTCAACCTTGCAGCGATGAAGGGCGTGGCGGAAGCGCGGTTGTGGCGCGCGGAACTCGCCCAGCAGATGACCTCCAACGATATCGCCGAAGCGCAGCGCCTTGCGCGCCTTTGGCTGCAGGAAACGGCGCACTAAAAGCAACAACAACAAGGTGCGTCACGCGGGCTTTGGCTGATGCCAGAGCCCGTCTTTTTTTGTGCGCCGGGCCACGCTAGGCTATGCGCCCATGAGCAAGTCATCCGACGAGAATGAGGGCCGCGCCTTGATCGCAGAGCGCGAGGGGCACGTGCTCACGCTTAAGATCAACCGGCCGGAAGCGTCCAATTCGATCGACAATCAGCTGCGCGATGAGCTTGCGCGCGCGTTCGACCAAGCGGCCGCGAGCAAGGATTTGCGCGCGATCATTCTGACCAGCACCGGCGAAGACGCGTTCTCCGTGGGCATGGACATCGGGGAGTTGGCGGGCTTTACGCCTGCTGAGATCGAGCACGTGGCAATTCAGGCCCGCGGCGTCTACGACCGGATGGGGGCGCTTGAGGTGCCGATCATCGCGGCGGTCAAGGGGGCGTGCCTGGGTGCGGGCTTCGAGCTCGCGCTCCATGCGGATGTGCGGCTTGCGCGCGCCGATGCACGGTTTGGGTTGCCCGGGATCAATGTCGGCATGAACGCCGGTGGCGGTGCGCTTGGGCGGTTGCAACGGATTAGCGGCAACGGATCGGCGGCCGCGCTTGCACTGACCGGCGGCGTGGTGACAGCTGAACGTGCGTTCCTGCTCGGTCTCGTGTCGAATGTCTCGGGCACTCAGGACTTCGAGCCGTCGGTGCGGCAGTTGGCGGAGCATCTGGCCACGCTGTCGCCGGTCGCGGTTGCTGAGACGAAGCGGTTGCTGCGGATTGCGGCCGAGCGCGGGATCGAAGCGGCCGCAGAGGCCAGTCCGAAGTCGCTTGTGCGCTGCTTTGCCGAGGGCGACGCGGCGGTCAGGCTGCAGATGATGATTGGCGGCCGCGACCCCGAAGCTACGGTACACTAGCGAGATGCAATGAACCTCGTCGTCTTCGCGCACCCTCTTGAAGACAGTTTGTGTGCGCGCGTGCTCGAGCGACTCGTGGCGGGTCGCGACGCGGTCGTGGTGGATCTGTATCGCGACGGGTTTTCGCCGGTGCTGACGCCTGCGGATGCAAAGACTTACGGCATTGCCACGAGCGATGCGCTTGTGGCGCGTTATCAGCGCCAGATTGCCACTGCGCAAACCGTGACGTTCGTGTTTCCAGTCTGGATGTACGGGTTGCCTGCGATCCTCAAAGGCTATTTTGAACGGGTGTGGGTTCCCGAGGTTACGTTTTCGTTGAAGTCCGGCGCGCCGGTCGCGTTGCTGATGGGGCTGCGCAAGGTTCGGGTCGCGTGTACGTTCGGGCAGCCGCGGTCGTTTTATGAGCGGTCGGCTGATCCGGTGGCGCTGTTCTTTGGGCAGCTGATGTCACAGAACTGCGCGCCCGACTGTGTGTTCGACTATGCGCCGCTGTTCGGACTCGACGGTGCTAAGGAGGCGGCAATCGCCAGCCACCTCGCCAAGGCAGAGCGCATGTTCGACTAAGCGCTGGGGCTTAACCGCGCTTGCGGCAGTTCTTTGTAGAGGTGCCTTTGCACTTCTTGGTGTTCGAAGCCGTCGCCGAGCCACGCTTTTTCTTCTTCGTGCTCGCCTTCTTCTTCTTTGTGGTCTTGGGCGCCACCTCTTCCTCGTCGTCGTAGACGGGTTTGGAGGAGATGACCGAGACCAACTGAGCATCGGTAGGCGCCGGTGCGAGCGGGGCTGCGGCCACAACGGGGCTTGTGCCCGGCGTGGCGGCTGGCGCGGGTGACGAAGAGAACTGCGCTTGGGCGGAGGCCACTGCCGTGTACGCGCCGCGCTTCAGGTCGGCGGCGATCCCCAAGGGGGCTTCGCGGCCAGCAAGGACGTTGCGGTAGATCTGGGTGTTCTCGAGCACGCGCTGAACGTAGTTGCGCGTTTCGTTGAACGGGATGCGTTCAATCCAGTCGATCATATCTGCGTTGGTCGAGCGCGGGTCGCCGTAGGTCGAGACCCACCGGTTGATGCGGCCTTGGCCGGCATTGTAGGAGGCGATCGACATGACATACGAGCCGCCGAGATCCGACAGCAGGTCGGACACGTGCGCCATGCCGAGCTGCATGTTCACCGAGGGGGTCAGCAGTTCGTTCTTGTTGCCATAGGACAGGCCGTGCCGGCGTGCAGTTAGGCTTGCGGTTGCGGGCATCAGCTGCATGAGGCCGCGCGCGCCGACACCCGACATTGCTTCGGGGTCGAATTCGCTTTCTTGGCGCGTCAGTCCAAGAACGAGCGCGGTCTCAGGCGGCGTGCCGTTGCCTCGGTAAGCGGGCACAGACATTGTCGGATATGCGATGTCGTAGACGGGAACGTTCTTTTGCAGGCCGCGTTTTGCGACGCGCAGCGCCATTGCCGGTTGGTTCAGGTTGCGCAGGAAGCTTGTAAGGACGACGAACTGGTCTCGGTCGGTGTAGGTGTCGGCCGCGGCAAGTGCGAACGTGCGCAGCATACCCTCGGCACCGATGTCGGCCAGCGCTTGCATCGCCTGCATCATGCTTTGATCCATGATGGCTTGGCGCGACGCAGGCGTGGTCGTGCGCGGAATCTGCAAATTCAAATTGCCATTCGGGTTGATGGTCGAGGCGGCGAGCTGCCCGTAGAACGTCATCGGGTAGTTTGCCGCGATGCCGTACTGGCGTTGTGCTTCCGAGGTGCGGCCTGCCTTGTCGGCGGCGCGGCCGGCCCAGTAGTGGGCCCGAGCGATCGAGATCGGAGCTGTGACGCCGTCGCGCAGGCGCAGGAAGTGGTCGTAGGCGGGTTCGGGCTTCTTCAGGAATTGCAGCGAGATCCAGCCCGCTAGGAATTCAGCCTCAGCGTAGGAAACGCCGGCGTCCTTGCGCATGCTGTGACCGGCGGCGAGCTGATAGGCCTGCTGCGCATCGCCGGCGTCGAGTGCCTCTCGCGCTTGGTAGTTGCGTTCGGTCCACCAATCTTCGACGACGGGCGGCGGGTTGCCGCCGAGGCCAGCGCTGGCGCTGATCAGCAGCGGGCGGGCTTCATCGTTGCGGTCGCGCTTTCGAAGCCAACGCGCACGATCGAGCAGCAGGCCGGCGTCGCCTTGCAGGGCAGACGGCACGCGCGTATAGGCGGCGTCGCCATCGCGGGCGAGTTGGCGCAAACGGATGCGCGCGCTAATCAATGCCTGGACGTCGGGCGTTAGCCAGTTCGTCATGGCGGTCGCTTGGCTACTTTCGCCTGACCAGACGAGGCGCGAGGCGCGGCGCTTGTGATCGTCAGCGGTCAGTACGGCGTTGTAGCGCGCGGCGATGTACGACATACGCTCGAGCGAGAAGTTGCCTTCGACCCAGCCGCGGCGCACCCATGACTTCCCGGTCGCGTCTTGGCCTTTGCGGATGTTGGCGTCGCCGAGCTTCACCATGCCTTCGCCCGAAACGGGCTCACGGCCTTGGAACCAGCTGATGACTTGATCGGGCTGCATCGAGTCGGCAGGCATCGCTTCTTCAGCGCGCGCTTGCAGCGACTTTTGGTTTGGCCACTCCCGGTGGCCGGCGAGGAAGCGGTCGAGTTCGGAAAACGCGATGCCGTTGTCTTTGGTCGAATAGGCGCGCCAGAGTATGACGTCGCGCGCAGCGGCGTTCGACAGTTGCGACGCAAGTTGAAGCGCCTCGGTCCACTGTTTGCGGTCGGCGTAGTCGAACGCACGTTCAAACAGCGACAGGTCGCTGGCGGAGAGCGTTTGGGCGTGCGAGCGGACGTGGCGTGGCCCGTTGTCGTCCGCTATGGGCGCCATCTGCCCGGTCGCGGGTGTGGACGTCCAGGCAAACAACAGGATTGCAGCGCCGGCGAGGCGCGTACTCATACTCGAAATGGTCACGTGCGCTCTTTCGAAAGATCGCTTCGACAGCAAGGCGTTAACGCAGCTTAACCGCTTCGGGCAGACGCGGCCAAGCCCGCGAATATCACATGCCCAGCGAAACGGCTGGGTTAACTTGTTCCACGCGCGCAAGCCGTCTAATTTTCGTCACTAATCAGCACTTAATTGGACGCCCATGACCCTCGATCTCGCCCGCCTACATGGCTCGATTCCTGCCCTGATTACGCCGTTTCGAGACGGCAAGGTCGATATCAAAGCCTTCGAATCCTTCGTCGACTGGCAGATTTCGGAGGGCAGCCACTGTCTGGTGCCCTGCGGGACGACCGGTGAATCCCCAACTTTGTCGGAGCAAGAGTTCGCAGCAGTTGTAGGTGCCGCGGTCAAAGTCGCGAAGGGTAGGGTGCCCGTGATTGCTGGAACAGGGTCGAACTCAACTTTGCACGCGATTGAGCTTACGCAACTCGCTCAGAAGTTGGGGGCGGATGCGGCACTCGTCGTCGCTCCCTATTACAACAAGCCGACGCAGGACGGGCTCTATCTGCATTTTGAGGCGATCGCCAAGGCGACGCGGTTGCCGATCCTTCTCTACAACGTTCCGCCACGGACGGTTGCCGACATCATGCCGGACACGATGGCGCGTTTGGCCAAGATACCGAACATCGTCGGCGTGAAGGACGCGACGGCGAACTTGGCGCGGGCAACGCAGCAGCGGCTGCTTTGCGGGCAGAAATTCATCCAGATCTCGGGTGAGGATGGAACGGCGCTTGGATTTAACGCGCATGGCGGTGTCGGTGCGATCTCGGTAACTGCAAATGTGGCGCCGCGGCTGTGCTCGGCGTTTCAGGTGGCTTGTGCGAAAGGCGATTATGCGACGGCGCGCGAGCTGCATGATAAGCTGATGCCATTGCATGACACGTTGTTCTGCGAGACGTCGCCCGTGCCGGTGAAATATGCGGTGAGTTTGCTGGGCAAGTGCGACGAGGCTTGCCGGTTGCCGCTGGCGCCGTTGAGTGAAACGTCGAAGGCGAAGGTTCGCGCGGCGATGACGAAGGTTGGCCTGCTGAACTGATCGGATCCGATGGCAGCGAAAAAAGATAAGGACGCCGGGGTCAAGATCGCGGCGGACAACCGCAAGGCGCGGCACAACTACTTCATCGACGAAGTCGTTGAGGCCGGCATCATGCTGACCGGAACCGAAGTAAAGTCGCTGCGCGGCGGCAAGGCCACGATCGGGGAGTCCTACGCGCATCCGAAGGATGGCGAGATATTCCTCGTGAACTCGTACATCCCCGAATACACCGAGGGGAACCGCTTCAATCATGAGCCGAGACGTGTGCGGAAGCTGCTGCTGCGCAAGAACCAGATCGCGAAGCTGAGCCAAGCCGTCGAGCGCGAAGGCATGACGTTGGTGCCGCTCAAAGTCATCTTCAACGCGAAGGGCCGCGCGAAGGTGGAGTTGGGGCTCGCGAAGGGCAAGAAGCTGCACGACAAACGCGACACGGAGAAGAAGCGCGACTGGGAGCGCGAGAAGGGCCGGCTGATGCGGGACAAGGGGTGAGTTCGGGTCCTGGTGCCGTCGTAAGGAGCTTGGGCGAGCGGTCAGACTTCGGGCGTGCCGCTGCCTGGCGCGCTGCGTGTCTCATCGTCGGCCGTCACGTCGAAGATGTCGCCGGGCTTGCACGCTAGAGCCTCGCAGATTTTGGCGAGCGTCTCGAAGCGCATGCCCTTCACCTTGCCCGTCCGCAAGAGCGACAAGTTCGCTTCCGTGATTCCGATGCGTTGGGCGAGATCCTTCGCCTTCATCTTACGCCGCGCGAGCATCACGTCGAGAGTGACGACGACCCGCATCAAATGATTTGATCTTGCTCGTGTTGAAGATCGCGCGCGGCGGCCTCCAGCACGCTGCCGACGGTCAGCATGCCGGCTGCGAACATCAGGACGCAAAGATCGAAGACGTCGGGATTCAGCGCGGTCCAAAGTGGCGTGCCGCGCAGAGCCGCGACGCCCGCCG
Organism: uncultured Alphaproteobacteria bacterium; assembly: GCA_902826695.1. Classification (GTDB taxonomy): domain Bacteria; phylum Pseudomonadota; class Alphaproteobacteria; order Micropepsales; family Micropepsaceae; genus SZUA-430. The sequence continues at coordinate 89,987 of CADEFU010000008.1, forward strand.
GCACTGGCACTGCATTGAGCAGCAACGCGACCAGGGCGCCTTGGCCGACGCGCTTTAGGGCGGAACTGGCCCTTAGCGACAAGAACTGTCCGCGCTCGTATTCCGCGAGCACGGTGCTGATGCCGAACATCGTCAACGACAGAATGAGCGCCGGCAGCGCTTCCGCAATGTGGATGGCGGCGTTTGTCCAGATCGCCTGTCCGTTCGCTGCCGAGGGCTCAAAAACCGCCAGGTAGACGCGCCCGATCAGTGGCAGAACGATCGCCGCAAACATTAGCGGTATTGCGAACCGCACCATCATGCCTGCTGACCTTGCAGAGTTCTGTTCCGCCAATCCCGCCGCCGCCATTTCGCCGCTCCGCTATGTATTACAGAAAGAAATTATCGTTATTCGATAATTTGTCAAGAGCGTCAATACGGCGGCGCGCAAGGCTAGGCAGCGAGCGCTTGGCGAAGCCTTGCCGCCTGAAGAGGGCCTCCGATCTCATCGTAGAGGGCTGCTGCTTGCTTCAACAGGTCGGAACGCAGCGCTGCGTTTTGCATGGCACCTGCAAGGTCGGCCCGGCACTCCAGTAAGTTCGGCTTCAGTGTCTTGGCGCCAATGCGTTCAATAATCTCTTCCGCACGGTCGAGAGCCTCTCGCGCCGGGGTGAATCCGGCGGCGCCGTCGCGCATGAGCAAAGCGCGCGCAAGCGTGCAGAGGGCCTGTGCCTCAAGATTGACGCGCAGCGCCATGCGGCTGAATTCGATCGCTTGCTGCGCTGTCGCGGCGGCTGCGGCCGGGTCGCCCGCAAGAAGATGCGCGGTTGCCAGCAGCATCGCGGAAAGCCCCGCATGCTGTTGTTCGCCCACTTTGTGAATCTCGAGAGCGGCCGCTGCCGTCTTGATCGCCTCCGCGCCCTGGCCCGATGCGAGGTGGACGTAGGTGCGGCACAGTTGACGGTGCGCGACGATCGTCGGCGGGTCGCCGAGGGCGGTGCAGGCTTTGTCCACTTCTTCAGCGCAGGTGATGAGGCTGGGCACGTCGCCGATCGAAAGGTGCGCAAGCGCCGCCCATGACGCGAGATAAGCCGCCGCTTCCGGTGTGCCGTCGCTGGTCGAAAGTTCGCGGCACTCTTCGTACTCTTTGATGCTCTCCGGAACGCGGCCCATAAGCGCTAAGCACGCGGCGCGCCAGAACTTGAGAGCGCCGTATGGGTTGAAACCCATGATCCACTCGGTCGGCGGGATCGTCTTGGGCGCAACGGCAATTGACGCGTCGGCAAGCGCCAGCGCTTCCGGAAAACGAGCGGTGTAAACCAACGCGTCGACCAAGTAGAGATTGGCGTTTGCCTGCAGCGTCGGGTCGTCGATCGTCATCGCCGCGTCGCGCGCTTCGGCGGCGAGCTTTGCGTATCCCGCCAGATCGCCGATCGTGGCGCGGGCGCGGCTGTAGACCAGCGCGACTTTCAGTTCCGCCGTGCGGCCGCCGGTGGCGCGGGCGAAAGCCATTCCCTCCTCGCCAAGCGCCTTGATCTCGTCCGGCGATACGGGAAAGCGCCAGCTCAGATTCAAAAGATGCTGACATGCGACCATGCCGAGTTCGGCGGTGTCGCGGTCTATCGGGTGCCCTTTGAGCAGCGAGCGCAAACGGCCCCAATGCCACGATGCGGCGGACAAGTTGGTCAGGCCAACCCATTCGGCGGCGCGCCTATGCCAGCGCGCGGCATCGATGACCTTGCCGGCGCCTTCCCAATGGTGGGCTAGCAGGGCGGCCCTCTCGTCAAGGCGGCTTGCGTCTTGGCTCTCGATCGTTCGCGCAACGGATGCGTGAAGCTGGCGCCGCCGCTCTTTCACCATCGTCCCGAGCGTTACTTCCTGTGTCAGCGGATGCTTGAACGAGTACTCGGCGACCGGAAACAGCGATTGCTCCAGGATGAATTCGGCGCGGCGCAAATTCGCCAGGGCGCTGCCCACCTCGTGGCCCGGCAGCTCCGCGACAGCGGTCAGCAGGGGCTCGGTGAAGTCTTTGCCGATCACCGACGCGGCTTGCAGCAGCCGCTTCTCGCGTTCGGCCAAACGGTCGAAGCGTGCGGCGACGACAGCCGTCACGGTCGCGGGCACTTCGAGCTTGTCCACCGGCGTGACGAGTTTGTAGGCGCCGCGAACGCCTTTTAGCTGCTTCGTCTCGACCAGCGAGCGCACGACTTCCTCGACGAAGAACGGGTTGCACTTCGTGCGCGCCTCGATCATGGCAGGCAGGCCCGCAAGGCTTGGGTCGGTTCCCAGCAGGTCGGCCAGCAATTCGCCGACCGCGTCGTTCGCGAGCGGCGCCAACGCAATCTGCTTGCACCACGCGTTGCGCATCCAGTCGGCTTGGTACTCCGGCCGGTAGTTGACCACCATCAGACTGTGCGAGCCCGCGCGGGCATCCACCATATGCTCCAGGAATTCCGCACTGGCAGGATCGATCCAGTGCAAGTCCTCGATCAGCGTGACGGAGGTTCGCTGGTCGCTTGCGCGCTTGATGACATGACGCATCAGGGCCACGATCTGGCGTTGGCGCGTTGTCGGATCGACCATCGGCGCCGGGCGCGCCGGATCTGGAACGCCCAAAAACTCGAACACCAAGGGCACCGCATCGGTCAGGCTCGCGTCCAAGGCCAGCAGGCTTTTTTGAATCTTCTCTTGGGCGGTGGCGTTCGGGTCCTCCGGCCTGATCCCAAAAAAGGCGCGAAACACTTCCAAGATCGGCAGCAGCGGCACGTTGCGGCCGTGGGCGACCGCGCGGCCTTCGAAGATGGGAATGCCTTGCGCCCTGCATTGCTCGAGAAACTCGAAGCACAGGCGGCTCTTGCCGGCACCGGCTTCGGCGACGATACCGACCACCTGGCCGTTGCCTGCTTCGGCTTGCGTTAGGGCGTCCTGCAAGACGTGCAAATCCCGTGAGCGGCCGACGAAGCGGCTCAGGCCGCGAGCGCGCGAGATGTCGAAGCGCGTACGGGTGGCACGCACCGCATCGACCCGGAACGCGCGCGCGCCGAGCGGTTCGAGTTCCAGATGTCCGCCGGCAAGGGATGCGGTTGCCGGGCTGATGACGACCGTGTTGGGCGTCGCCTGGATTTGCATCTGCGCCGAGTTGTTGATCGGTGCGCCGAACGCTGGGCCGTCGCCGCCGACCACGATGAGGCCGGTGTCGATGCCGACTTGAACGGCGAGCTGCGGCACACCCTTTGGCTTGAACGCCTTGATCATGTCGACGAGCGCAAGTCCCGCGCGCACGGCCTGTTCGGCGTCAGCCTCGCGCGTTTGTTCCGCGCCAAAGAAGGCGATCACGGCGTCGTCCTGCGATGCAGTCGCCCGGCCATCGAAGCCCTCGACAATCTTCGTGGCCTCGTTGCGGAACGAATGGACTATTTCGCGCCAGTCTTCAGGGTCGAGATCGAGCGCGGCATCCGCCGCGCCGATCAGGGCGCAGTTGAGCACCGTAACCTGTCGGCGTTCGCCGCCGCTCTCGCCGCCGCTCTTCGCCTTGGCGGGGAGGGGCTTTGCTGTGGCCGGAACGCCGTCGTTCTTGGCGGTTGGGCCTCTTCGGATGATCGTTTTGACGTCATCGACGAGGCCGAGCCACGCGTTGTCCTTTGGAGCGCCGTCCCAGTGCGAGAGTTCCGCAGTTTGCGTGAGTTCGAACATGATCGGCCGCTTGCAGGCCTCGATCATCACCGGCACGAGTATGCCGCTCTGGTCGGCTTGGGTCGCCTCCGCGCGGACCCAGCGGGAGTCTACAGACTTCTTCGACCATAAGACCACGACCGCCTTGGCCGCCTTGAGTGCGGCTTCCATGACGACGTCGTACGACTCGCCGGAGCGCAGCGCGACATCCCACCAGACGGACAAACCTTCGCGCTCGAATGCCTCGGCAAATTTGCGCGCCACGGCCTGGTCGTCACGGGCGTAGGAGAGAAAGATCTCCTTCGCCGCGGAGATCGCGCTTCCGAGTGCGAAGGCTTCTATCGTCTCGGCCATCTTGTCGAGCTTGAGCAAGCCGCGCGATTGCAGCCGCTCCGTGATCGGTCCGCGGATGGACTGGCGTACTGCCCCGGACACAAGCGCGGAACCCGGATCGCTGCGCGCCATCAGGCGGGCGGCGACGTTCACACCATGGCCGAGGAGATCGCCGTTGGGTTGGACGGCAACATCACCGAGGTGGACGCCCACGCGAACTTTTGGTTCGCAGGTCTCGGCAAGTTCGATGGCGGCTTCGACGGCCGCAAGGCTCGAGCCGAACTCGAGCATGAAGCCGTCGCCTGCCGTGTTGAACACCCGCCCGCCGTGGCGGGCTGCGATACCCTCGATCACCTTGCGCAGAGCCGTGACCTCTGCGGTCGTGCGCGCTTCGTCTGCCTCGGTGCGCGCCGAATAGCCGGCGACATCCAGTGCTACGATTGTTGCGAGTTTTCTAGTCGTTCCGGCGCCGGACAAAGTTACAGTCTCCCGATCGCGGCCTTTGCGAAGGCGCAACCGCGTTTACGATCCGACTGCGAGGCGATGCGTAGGATTGCCAATGCCGCGAACCTCCGGCGCATTTCCAAACTGTCGCTGCTTTTAGCGCGGAAGCGCCCCAGGCTGAAACCCTTTCGCCCGAATTTGTTTGGCAAGTGTGTCGGCCCAGGTGTTAGATGCCTGTGGATCGGCGCTCTGCCCGTTAAGCCTTGCCGGGCGTGGGTCGTGGCGTTGATTGGGGATCCGGGGGGAGCTCATGCCGTACATCACTATCGAGAGCCAGACACGGCGGAACATCTACTACGACGATACGGGGGGCTCGGGTCCCGTCATTGTGTTCTCGCACGGCTTTCTGATGGACCGGACGATGTTCGCGCCGCAGATCGCGGTCTTGCGCCAGACGTATCGCTGCATCAGTTGGGACCAGCGCGGCCATGGCGGGACCGCGACAGATCGCTTGTATCCGTTCGATTTCTACGATTCCGCGCAGGACCTTGCTGACCTGCTGCAAGCGCTCAAGATCAAGAACGCAGTGTTAGTCGGCATGTCGCAAGGCGGCTTCTTGACCCTGCGCTATGCGCTGACGAATCTCGGTGCGGGAATCGTGCGTGCGCTTATCCTGATCGACACTGAGGCAGATGTGATGCCACCGGACGCCATCAAGGCGAATGATGGGTTGCTTCAGCTGTGGACGAGCAAAGGTTACAGTCCGCAGCTGGCCGCCGCGATTGCGGCACAGATCATCGGGCCGATGCCGCCTGGCTTCGGAAGTACGCTGCAGTTCTGGCAAACTAAGTGGGGGCAAACAAGTTTCCCCAATCTCGTCCAAAGCTTCAACGCCCTGACCACGCGCGACGACGTCACGCTCGCGCTCGGCGCGATCAAGTGGCCGGCTCTTGTGCTGCACGGAACCGCGGACGCGACCGTTCCGATCGCCAAGGGGCAAGCTATGGCGCAAGGCCTTGCGAACGCGAAGTTCGTCCCTATTCAGGGCGCGGGCCATGCGTCTTGTTTGACGTTTCCGAATTTGGTCAATCCGCAGATCACGTATTTCCTGGATCATCTCTCCGGGCCTGAAGCGACGGCGCAAACGGCTACCGCGCAAGCCGACAAGCCTCGGAAGAGTTTCTGGCGTCGCTGATTGTCTTCAAATTCCGCTGGGTTCGTGTGAAGGTGGTTTTGCGCACGAACAAAGATTCCGGATGAGCGACGACATCAACGAGAAGCTGCTGGCCGCCAAGCTGCGCTGGGCGAAGGCGGCGCGGAATATCACCGGCAAGACAGATCCGGACCGCGTGAACCGACTGCCGCCGGGGCAGCGGCTCGTGAGCAACTGGCCGGTGCTCGATCTTGGTGTGCAGCCGGATGTCACGAAGGACGATTGGAAGCTCTCCGCGGACGGGTTGGTCGAGAACCCGGTGTCGTTTACGTATGCGCAGCTGCTGGCGTTGCCGCAGACGCAGAGCGTTTCCGATATTCACTGCGTTACGAAGTGGAGCCGGTACGACAATCATTGGGTTGGGGTTTCGTCGCGCGATCTGGTCGCTCTGGTGCGGCCGAAGGCTGAGGCGGGATATGTGATTTTCCATGCGTATGACGGCTACACGACGAACGTCGCTTTCGAAGCGTTTGCCGCGGACGATGTGATGATCGCACATACGTGGGAGGGATATCCGATTACGCGCCAGCACGGCGGACCGGTGCGGATCGTCATCCCGCGCTATTACTTCTGGAAGAGCGCGAAGTGGGTGAAGCGGATCGAGTTCAGCCGTGACGACAAGCCGGGCTTCTGGGAAGAGCGCGGTTATCACAATGTCGGCGATCCGTGGAACGAGGAGCGGTACTCGTAGGTCCATGCGCAACGCGATCGCCATTCTGCTGTTGACGGTGGCCGCTGCTCTGGCGGCGGTTTATCTCATTCCTGAGGACGGCGCTCGGCCGTGTCAGGTGCAGAGTTTTGAGGGGAGCCGCTTTATCGTCTGCGCGTTTTCGCCGATCAAGCATGACGTAACGCTCGCCTGGGCTGATACACAGGGGCGGGCGCTTCGTGGGTTTGAGGCGTTGGCAGCGAGTGGGGCGGTGGAACCGGGCCGCGTGCGGTTTGCGATGAATGCGGGGATGTACGATGCGTCGGGGGCGCCGATCGGGCTCTTCGTTGCGGAGGGCCGAGAAACGCACCCGCTGAACCGGCAGACAGGGAACGGGAATTTTTACATGCAGCCGAACGGGGTTTTCGGCGTGCGCGCGAATGGCGAAGCCTTTGTGATGACGACCGATACCTACGCGAATGGCGGCGAGAAGCCGGTGTGGGCGACGCAATCGGGGCCGATGTTGGTCGTTGAGGGCAAGGTCAATGCGAGTTTCGGCGACGATGGGCCGTCGCGGTATGTGCGCAACGGCGTGGGCGTGCAGTCGCCGGCACTGACGCTGTTTGTCATCAGCGAGGAGCCGGTTTCGTTCGGAAAGTTCGCGCGGTTCTTTCGCGATGCGTTGAAGTGCAAGCAAGCGCTTTATCTCGACGGTTCCGTTTCGAGCCTGTGGGAGCCTGCGTCTGGGCGGCGGGATGACGGTTACGCGCTTGGGCCGATGGTTGTGATCAGCAACCGCGTCAAGGGCCCTGTTTCGGCCGGCGTTGCAGCAAGACGATCATGACCCCGCCAAGGGTGGCGACGGAGGCGAGGATCAGGCGCAGGGTGATTTCTTCGCTTAAGAACAGCACACCGCCAAGGGCTGCGATCACGGGAACGGAAAGCTGGACGGTGGCGGCGCGCGCTGCGGTCAGGCCGCGAAGCGCCGCGAACCACACGACGTAGCCGAGGCCGGAGGCGATCGCGCCGGAGGCCAGGGCGAGAAGAACACCTGTCGTGAAGAATCCGAAGCCGTTGAAGAAAATGTAGATCACGACGACGGCGAAGACGGCGGGCAGTGCTGTGATGAAGGCGCCTGCGGTCGCGACGAGCGGATCGGCAGCGCCCCGGCCTAGCAGCGAGTAAAAGCCCCAGGAAACACCTGCGACCGCCATCAGAACGGCGCCAAACGGGTCTGGGGCGCTGAGGCCTGGCGCGACGAGATAGATGAGACCTGCGATAGCGAGCGCGAACCCTACCCAGGCGGCAGCGGAGAAAGTTTCGCCGCTGCGAAGGGCGGCTGCGAACATCGTGATCTGCACGGCGCCGAACAGGATAAGCGCGCCGGTTCCCGCGCTCAGCCACTGGTAGGCAAACGTGAAGAAAATCATGTAGGCGAAGAGCGATGCCGCCGTGCGCCGGTGACCGGTGAATGCGGCGCTGAGGTCGCCGCGTACGAGGAGGATGGCGCCAAGCGTGAGAGCGCCCGACAGCGTGCGCAGCAAGGCGAAGCTTCCGGGGTCGATCAGGCCGGCGCCGAGGGCGGCGCGGCAGAGCAGCGAGTTCGCGGCGAAGGCAACCATCGCGATGGCGGTTAGCGCTGCGGTTTGTGCGAGTGTACTCAAGGGGCGGACACTGCCCCGGATTGACGGTGGAGGCAAACTGGCCCTCGACGCTCGTTGCGGATACGATTGCGCCAATCGCTATTGACCAATGGGAGAAATGGATGACCGAGCCTCAGGTGCATGGGCATTGCGACGAGCGCTTTGCGGCTGTGCGCGATGTGTTTGCGAACAATCTGAAGACAGGCGTCGATGTCGGTGCGTCGTTTGCGGCCACGATCGAGGGCGAAATGGTCGTCGATCTGTGGGGCGGCTTTGCCGACACTGCGGGCACGCAGCCGTGGGCGCGCGATTCGATCGTCAACGTCTACTCGACGACGAAGACGATGACGGCGCTGACGGCTTTGCTTCTGGCGGATCGCGGTGTGCTCGATCTCCACGCGCCGGTCGCAAAGTACTGGCCCGAGTTTGCCGCGAACGGAAAAGCTGGCGTGAAGGTCAGCCACTTGATGTCGCACACGGCCGGGCTTTCCGGGTGGGACACGCCGCTCAAGGCTGAAGACCTTTACGACTGGGATCGAACGTGTGCGCTGCTTGCGGCACAGGCGCCATGGTGGACGCCGGGCGAGAAGATCGGTTACCACGCGCTCAGCCAGGGGTTCCTCGTGGGCGAGGTGATCCGGCGGGCGAGCGGCAAGACCGTGGGTACCGTGTTCCGGGAAGAGATTGCGGGGCCGCTCGGCGCGGATTTTCACATCGGGCTCGATGCACGGCACGATGCGCGCGTGGGGGAACTGCTGCCGCCGAACGTAGGCTTGGGTCAGGGGCAAGATCCGGCGTCAATCGGCGGACGCACGCTCAGCAATCCGAAGCTCACGGCGCTTGAGCCGCGCACGCGGGCTTGGCGAGCGGCCGAGATACCCGCGGCAGGCGGGATCGGCAACGCGCGCTCCGTCGCCGAAGTGCAGACTGTGCTTGCGAACGGTGGTGTGTCGAAAGGCAAGCGCATCATGTCGGACATGGGGGCACGGCGCGCGCTCGAGCCGCAATTCGAGGGCGTGGACATGGTACTGGGTCTGCCAATCAAGCATGGGCTGGGCTACGGCCTGCCCAGTGAGATTATGCCGTTGCCCAGCAAGAACTTGTGCTTTTGGGGCGGGTGGGGTGGTTCGCTGGTCATCGTGGACTTCGACAAGCGTGCCTGCTTTGCGTATGTGATGAACAAAATGGGCGATGGAACGACGGGCGATCTGCGCGCGTTCCAGTTGATCATGCCGATGTATCAGGCGTTGATGGCTTAGGGGTTGAGATGAACGTGTTTCGGATTGGCGTGTTGATTGCAGCGCTTTCGGCTGCGACTTGGGCGCAGGCTGCGGATCGAACGGTCGTTATGGTGATGTTCGACGGCTTTGCGCCGGCGATGGCGGACGCGACGAAGACGCCCAATCTCGATGTCATCAAAAAAGAAGGGGCTTGGTCGCGGCATTTGGTGCCGGTCTATCCGACAATGTCGCTTCCGAACCACACGAGCTTTGCGACCGGCTGCTGGCCGGAGCATCACGGCGTCGTGCAGAACAAGTTCTTCGACCCCGATCGCGGCGCGCCTTACGACGAGAACGGCGATGCGAATTGGCTTGCGGGGTGCGAGCCCGCGTGGGCTGCGGCGGAGCGGCAGGGCGTGAAAGCGGCCGCGCTCAATTTCGCGAACCGGTGGGACGTGAAGAAGAACGTAGCGCTCGCCAGCGTCGTCAATCCGTTCGTGCCGTGGGAGCAGGCGGAGTCGGACGAGCAGGTTTTGGCCAAGGGCATTGCCTTGCTCAAGAGCGCGGATGCGAAGCGGCCGCGACTGATCTCGCTCTATTTCCGCGGGCCCGATCACGAGGCGCATGTGAACGGCGTGACGGCGCCGCAGACGCTTGCCGAGGTGCGCAAGGCCGATGCGATCGTCGGCAAGCTGATGGCGGCGATCAGGGCACTGCCGGCGGACCGTGAAGCGACGCTCGTGATCGGTACAGATCACGGCATGATCGCGGTCGACCCCGTGGTCAATCTGGGGCGCATCATCAACCGGCACTGGCTCTATGTGCGCGATGCGGGCGATGGCGGGAACGCGTACCTCTATCTCGATAAGGGCGAGAGCGTCGAACGCGTGGAGAAGGCGCTCGCGCAATACGAGGACGCGTTCATCGTGCATCGCACGGGTGCGCATCCGGCGTATTCGCACTTGGGGTCGAGCAAGCGGGTCGGCGATTTGATGCTGGTTGCGAAGCCGCCGTACTACATCGCGCCGTCGAGCAGCCTGCCATGGTATGCGCGTGCGATGGGGATGACGTGGTTCTGGTCCGACATCTTCGTGCCGGGTTGGCTGGGTGGGTTGAAAGCCTCGCACGGGTACGATCCGTCGATCCCCGAGATGCATGGCGTGTTCTATGCGTGGGGTGCGGGCGTGGCGCCGGGTAAGGAGATCGCGCAACTCGACATCATCGACGTGCATCCGACGGTGATGCACTTGCTGGGCTTGCAGCCGGGGAAGCCGGTGGATGGGAAGGTCGTCGCGGAGGCGTTGGCGCCCGCCGAGCCCGCGAAGTAGGCGGCCGACTCGCAAGTTAAGGACGGAGCAGGCGGTCGAGCGCGGTGACGACGTCATTCGCGCGTTGGCTCAAGGGGCCTGAGAGTTCGCCGTGGATTTGGGCGGAGGCGGGTTGCAGGATCAAGCCGACCGCGAGGTGCGTTGCGGTTTGCGGGTCCATCGTGCGAACGGAGCCTTGCTTCATGCCTTCTTTGATGATCTTGCGCACGACGGCGACAGGCGTCGTGGTGCCGGCCGGAACCTTGTCGACGGCGTCGTGCTGGGTGATCAGCATGAACGTGAACAGCGTGGGGTCGTCGTCGAACATTTTGTAGAGGTGGCGCACGATCGACTCGAGCTTGCGCATGGTTGTCGCACTGCGACGCTGGATCGTATCCAGCGTCTTCGCGAGCGGGACGTAGTTCGCGACGAACAAATGCTCGACCAGCGCGTCCTTGCTTTCGAAGTGGCGGTAGATTGTGCCTTCCGCGATGCCTGCTGCGGCGGCGATGTCCTTCGTCGTCGTTTGGATCACGCCCTTTCGAACGAAGAGGCTGAGGGCGGCCTCTACGATCCGGGTCTTGGTGGTGTGGGTCATCCGGCTCCCATGCGCTTTAGAAACGCGAAGTGGGAGCGGATTAGACCAAGGAACGTCGTTTTGTTGTAGCGCATGCCGTGTTCGCGGGCGGTTTCTTCGATCATTTTCGAGATCGGCACGTAGTGGGCGTGGCTGACGTGCGGGAATAAGTGGTGCGCCGCGTGAGCGTTCGCGCCGCCCGCGATGAACTGGGCGAGGCGGCTTTGCGGCAGCCAGTCGAGCGAGGTCTCAAGCGCGTGGGTCGCGAAGTCGTGTCCGAGCGCGCCCGTCGCATCGGGGTGCGGGAATGTGACTTCCTCGGCGAAATGCGTGCCGATCAGCATGCTGACGAAGACGAACGAGCTGACGGCGTTCATGAGCAGCGCGCCGAGCACGACGTGCCACCAGGCGAACGGCAGCAGCGCAATCGGGATGGCGAACACGATGACGGCGTAGGCAATCTTGCGCGCGAAGAACGCGGCGTAGAAACCCGGCTTGTGTTTGATGTTCTTCAGGTTCGCGAGTTCGGTCGTCGTCAGGTACTGAAAGTCCTGGATGAAGGCGGAGTGGAAGCCGACGATCGCGTACAGGAACGGCGCGTAAATGTGCTGGTAGCGCTGGTACCAGCGGCGCGGGTGGTTTGGCGACAGGCGCAGGAAGGCGTTGCTGTCGATGTCGATATCGCAGCCGTTCACGTTCGGAAAGATGTGATGCGACTTCGTGTGGCGGAGCTGCCAGAGGTCTGGGTCGACGCCGACGAGCGTGAAGGAGACGTTCAGCGTGGCCTTGTTCAGCCAGCGGCAGCGTGACACCGCGTTGTGTGCGCCGTCGTGGCCGGCGTTGATCGCCATGAGGATCGCCGCGACGCCGGCGCCAATGCCGAGCGCCAGCGACATGGGAGCGGAGAACGAGCCGGTGAGCAGGAGAGCGTAGAGCGTGGCCGCGAGCGCCAAATAAAACGCGGCCTTTCCGGCGACGAACAGGCCGCCGTCGGGGTGCTTGTCTTTGAGGTAATCGTCGACCTTGGCTTTGAGCGCGACGAAGAAGCCGTTCGCCGAAACCGGGTCGAAGTGGATCCGTGTGGCGGGAAGGCTCGCGTGCAAGGAACGCGGCGCCGCTGCTTCGGGGTGGTACATCACAGTGCCTGACATCGCGGGGTCTCCGATGTGAGTGAGTACTCACTCACTCTCCATCCGGGTGCGGATTTTGTCAACGCACCGTCGGGAAACGCGACCGGCTTGTGACGGCTGTCGCAACGCTTAGCGCGGACGCTGGCGTTCAGCGCAACTGCGCGCGCGCATCCGCGAACACGGCTTCGAACATTGGTGTCGTGAGTTTGCCGGTGTTTGTGTTGTAGCGCGAGCAGTGGAAGCTATCGATCAGCGTGGCGCGGCCCATGTCGTGTTTGGCGTTGTGGGCGAAGGTGTGGGCGCTCAGTTTCCTGGCGAACGCGCGCAGTGTGGCGTCGTGGGCGATGCGGCCGAGGGCCACGATCACCTTCAGGTTCGGCATGCCTTCGAGCGTTGCGTTCAGGAAGACGCGACAGGTCGTTGCTTCTTCCGGCGTCGGTTTGTTTTCCGGCGGTACGCAGCGCACGGCGTTCGTGATGCGGCTGTCGACGAGCGTTAGGCCGTCGTCGGGGCTCGCCAGGTATTTGCCTTTGGCGAAGCCGAACTTGAGCAGCGTGCCGTAGAGCAGTTCGCCGGCGTAGTCGCCGGTGAAGGGGCGGCCGGTTTTGTTCGCGCCGCCGACGCCAGGGGCGAGGCCGACGATGAGAAGGCGGGCATCGGCCTTGCCGAAGCTTGGCACAGGCGCATTGAACCAGGACGGCTGCTTTCTCTGATTGTCCTTGCGATAGGCGACGAGGCGCGGGCACAGCGTGCAGTCGCGCGGCGGCTCTTCCATGGCGCGCAAGGCTGCGCTTTGAACACCGCGCATCATTCGTTGGGTGACTCCGGGATTGGTCGTCGAGATCGGGTTACGCTGCGGCAGCGCCGCGACGGGTGTGTAACGCAAGGCTCCTTGTCTGTCATCCCGGCTCGCGCTTAGCTTGCGTCCGAATGCGAATTGCTTTGTGAGGACGAGATGTTCAGCCACGTGACGCTTGGAACGAACGACTATGCGAAGGCGGAGAAGTTCTACGACGCGGTGATGGCGGTGCTCGGCCATCCCGTGATGTTCAAGGCGAGCGGCACTGCGGCCTACGGCACGCCGACGGGGCCCAAGGTGTTCATCGTGCCGCCGTTCGACGGCAAGCCCGCGCGCTCCGGCAACGGCGTGCATGTCGCGTTCGTTGCGCAAGATCGCGCCACGGTCGATGCGTTCCACGAGGCGGCGATTGCGAACGGCGGGAGCGACGAAGGTGCGCCGGGACCCAGGCCGCACTACCACAAGAACTACTACGGTGCGTATGTGCGCGACCCGGACGGGAACAAGTTGCAGGCGGTGTGTCACCGGGCGCCGCGTTGAAGCTGGCGGCGCGTCAGTTCTTCGTCTTCATCCAATCCGCTTGCCGGGCCCAGAAGCCGGTGACGGTGCGCACCACCCAGCGGGGGCTGACTTGGGCCCAGGCGGCGGCGAGTTGGTTGGGGATGCCGGGGACGAGGATCGTCTGGCCCGACATCGTCGCCTTGTAGGCTTCAGCGGCGACTTCTTTCGGGTCGGAGATCAGGAATGACGGCGCCCACTGCGCGGTTTCGGACTGCGCCTTTATTTCGGTCACCATGTTCGTGTCGGTCATGCCGGGGCAGAGCGCGGTGACGCGTACGCCCGTGCCACGCAGCTCTTCCGAAAGCGATTCCGTAAACGAGAGCACATAGGCCTTGCTGGCGGCATAGACCGCCATCGAAGGGATCGGCTGGAAGCCTGCGAGGGATGCCACGTTCAGGATGCGACCGAAGCGGCGCTCCAGCATGTGGGGCAGGAGGTAGGACGTCAGCGTCGTGACTGCACCGACGTTCAGCGCGACGAGCTGTTGGAATTTCTCGGTATCGGTGTCGACGAATGGGCCGACGTCGATGATGCCGGCATTATTGACGAGGATGTCCACTTCGATGCCTGCGTCGTGCAGGGCCGTGACGACGGCCTTCGGGCCATCTGGCAGGCTGAGATCGGCGGCAACGACGCTGCATTCCGTGTCATGCGCGGCGTTCAGCTCGCCGGCGAGTGCCATCAGCTTGTCTTCGCTGCGAGCGACGAGAACGAGGTGGTGGCCGTGTTTGGCGAACTCGCGCGCAAGTTCGGCACCGATGCCGGATGACGCGCCGGTGATAAGCACGCGGCCGATGCTGCGCTCACCCATGAGGTTGAGCTTCTTGGCTGCCGGTTTCTTCTTGCCGTTGGCGCGGGGCATTGGCTATCCGCAAAACTCCCCCGTGTGGTTACCCACACGAGGGATGGTTTAGACGGAGCTTTTTCGCTTTAGGCCGCGCGACGGACCGAGGTCACGAACTTCGTGATCGGCTTCATCGTCTTCTGACCGGTCGTGCCGACGATCTCGCTGACTTCGCGGATCTGCGCGATCGAGCGGCGGAAGAGTTCCGTGACGGCGTGCTGCTGAATCTTCACCGCGTCGGCGAAGGTTTCGGCTTCGAGCGTCTCACGCAGAGCGTCGAAGCTCCACACGAGGTTGTCTTGCGCGTTGTCCACGAGCTTCAGCGCGACCTTGCGGCCTTCCGAGCCGAACGTCTCGCCCGCTTCGCGGAACGCTTCGCCGGCGTCGCGCAGGCCGTCCTGCACGCGCGCAACGAAATGCGTCGCTTGGTTGCGTGCGCCGTCCACGTTGAACGGCATGCCTGCAAACGCTTCGAACTTCGGCTGGGCCTTCGAACGGCCGTTCGCCTTTTTCTTTGCTTTCGTCATTGTCTTACTTCTCCGTCTTCAACCAGGTTTGGAATTCACGCAGCCCTTTTGGCGGCGCCTTTCTCTGCGGACTTCACGTGATCGACGATCAGCGATGAAATGCGCGGAAGAAACTTTTTCGGCAGGTCGTGGGCCATGCCTTCGATGATTTCGAGCCGGCTGCCTTTGATGTTGCGCGCCGAGTCTTTGCCGCCTTCGAGCGGCGCCAAGGGGTCCTTCGAGCCGTGGATCACGAGCGTGGGCGCCGTGATCTTCTTTAGATGGGGACGCAGGTCGCCGGTCGCAATAATTGCGGCGAGTTGCCGCCGCACACCCGGCGGATAATACGAGCGGTCGAAACCGCTCGCGATCTTCTGCTCGAATTCGCTGTGATCGTCGCTCTCGGTGCGGATCAGGCTCCACATCTCAATCGTGCGCTTGATGATCTCGTCGCGCGAGGTTGCCTTTGCACGGTTCAGGAACAGCGGCACGGCGATGCGCGGGCTGGGGCCGCCGACGCGCGGGTTCAGCGTACCGGACATGATCGAGGTCAAGGAGGCGACGCGGTCGGGATGCGTACCGGACAGAAGCTGCGAAATCATACCGCCCATCGACACGCCGACGAAGTGTGCACGCTTGATTTTCAGCGCGTCCATGAGGCCGACAGTGTCGGCGACCATGTCGTGCAGCGTGTAAGGTGCCATGCCTGAGATGCCGATCAGGCGTGCCGCGCTTTGCACGATCGGGTTCGGCGCGCTCTTGCCGTGGACCTTGTGGCTGAGGCCGATGTCGCGGTTGTCGAAGCGGACAACACGGAAGCCCGCATCGGTCAATGCCTTCAACATCGTGTCCGGCCAGAACGTCATTTGCGCCGCAAGCCCCATGACGAGCAGGATCACGGGGCCATCCTTTGGCCCCATGTCCTCGTACTCAAGCGTCAGGTTGTTGGCTTTGACTTGCGGCATTTGTTCTTACTCGGCCGCCGAAACGATTGTGAGCTTCGGCTTCTTCTTGCGCGATTTCGGCTTCTTGTTGCCTGGCGCGGGCGCGTCGGGGACGACAGCGACCGCGACCGGTTCAACCTTCGGCGCGGGGATCGGCTTCTTCAGCGCTGAGGCCTTGAGCTCTTCGAACGCTTCTTGCAGGCAGTTCGCGTAGTTCTCAGGGTCCGGCATGATCGAGCGGTCGGAGGTGAAGGCGACCGAGATGCGGCCGCAGTAGCTGAAGACCGGATGGATGATGCCCATGCCTTCGAACACGGGACCAAGTCCGAACTGTGTCACGAGGCGCGCGCCGTTCATGTAGAGCGGGATCGGCGGGCCCGGGATGTTCGTGATTACGGTGTTGAACATCGGCGCGATGCGATTTGCCATGCCGAGGCGCACATACATGCGTGCAGCGAGGCCCGACAATGTCGAGGGCATCAGGCGTGCGTACTCCGTCATCTGACGCGCGCCGGCGGCGTTCGTCAGGGCCTTCGAGTTTTCGGCCTCTTCGTGCACGTATTGCATGCGTCCGAACGGGTCGGCGATGTGCGTGCCGATCGGGATCGTCATAGCGGCGACTTGGTTGCCGAGCGCACCGCGTTCGTCCTTTGCGCGGACGGAGATCGGCGCCATCGCGACCAGCGATTCCGACGGAAGCTCGCTCTTGCCCTTCAGATACTTGCGCATCGCGCCGCCGCAGATCGCGACGATGGCGTCGTTGACCGTTGCACCTTGCCAACGGGCGCGAATATCCTTGATGTCGGCGAGCGAGAAATCGCGGCCGTCAACGACGCGGTTCTGTGTGACCGAACCGTTGAAGCGCGTGCGTGGGACGCTGCCGATCGAGGTGTGGAGGTTGCCGCGGATCAGGCCCATTGCGGACTTGAGAAGACCCGGGGCGACGTCGCCGGCGAGGCGCGCAAGGCGGACGGGGGTGGCCAGCGTGTTGAGCTGCGCGCGGGCGAGAAGCTCGATCGACGTCGGCGTGCGTTCGGGGATCCATGCGCGGTCCGGCGGATTCACGGCGCCTGCCGGGTCGAGGCTGTGCACGGCGTTCATGATGTCGACGCCAGAAACGCCGTCGATTGCCGCGTGATGAATTTTCGAGACGATCGCGTAGGAGCCCTTTGGTACGCCTGGAATGTTGTTCAGGCCTTCGATGACCGTGAATTCCCAAAGGGGCTTCGAAAGGTCCATCGGGCGCGAGTGTAGGCGCGCCGCCTGGATGCACAGCTGGCGCCAGTCACCCGGCTGAGGCAGCGCAATGTGGCGCACGTGGTATTCGAGGTCGAAGTCGTTGTCGTCGACCCAATACGGGTAGTCGAGGCTCAAAGGCACGTTCGCGAGCTTGCGGCGGAAGCTCTTAGCGAGGTGCAGGCGCTCTTCGATGTGCGTGAGGATGTCCTTGAAGCGCACGAACGAATTCGGCGCACTCGAGGGATCGTAGATTGCGATCGAGCCGATATGCATCGGCGTACGCGGCGTTTCCAAATAGAGAAACGCGGTGTCCATCGGTGAGAGTTGTTCCATGTTTCCTGTCCCTGTTTCCGGCTATCGAGCTGTGGCCGATATGACTCTCTGGTCCGAAGAAATGATCACGCCATTCGCCCGGTTAATGCTACAGGCGCCGGGTTGCTCCCCGGTCAATCTCTTCGCAGGTGCATATAAGAAAATGGAGTTGAGTTCAATGGTGCATCGCACAAAAGTGAGCGATGACACTCCGTCATCGTTCTATTTCTGCGAAAAATGGCAGTTAATTCAGCGATGAAACTGACTGGAGTTGCTAGCGCGACAGTCCGTCGCGCGCCTTGAGTCCGTGCAGGAATATCTCAAGGGTCTGCCAATGGGCTTCGTTTGCACGCTTGGTATCGCCGGTTTTTGCCCACGAGATGGCGATCGCATTCCAGGCGGCAACGAGCGCTAAAGCGGCAGTTTCCGGCTCAATTTTGCGGCTGAACTCGCCTGATTTTTGACCACCAGCAACGATGCCGCCGACGAGCGTGAGCAGGCCAGGGGAGACCTCGTTAAACGTGGCGCCGGACGCCGGTTGGGAGATCAGCTCCAGCACGATCTGGCGCATCAGGTGGCCATGAGCGCCCCACTCGGCCAGATACATCTTTAGCAGCGTTTTCAGGCGCTCAGACGCGTCCAGGCCGTCGCTCGCAAGCTTCTCTTCGACCTTGGCCGCCACTTCTTCATTGTATGCGAGAGCAAGCGCCGACTTGTTCGGAAAATGTAGGAAAAACGTGGCGTTTGCGACGTCGGCCGCCGTGCAGATGTCTTCGATTCTGACCTGGTCGTATGGCTTGTCGTCCATCAGGCGGAGGGCGGCGTCGAGGATGCGCCGGCGCGTCTCCATCTTCTTTCGCTCGCGCCGCGAGATCTGATTTTCCGGATCATACCCGCTCGACATCGAAACCATCCCTCGCAACCGCGAAGAGCGCGGCCTACCTCTATTGCTGGAGACGACTCTAGCGGAGGGATTCTACCTCATGCAAGCCTTTGATTTATCGCTGCTTGTTTCGCCAGGCGGGCTTGGCAAGTGCCGTTGTTTGACCCTAGCGTCTAATATGTGTCGAGTGTGATGACTCGCACGGGTAGCAGTAACGGGGGCACACAGATGGCCGTTGTGGACGCTGCGTCGTTAGGCGTCGAGAAGATCAAGGCGCCTTCGCTGTTTTTGGCGCTGACCGAAGCGGGTAGAGCCGCCGGTGATTTCATTAGTCTCCAGGGGGCTTCTCCCCTGCTGAGTTTCGCGCCATCGGGTGATGGACATCCGGTCATGGTGTTGCCCGGGTTCTTGGCGGGCGGCGGCACGACCTCTCCATTACGCCGTTTTTTGACGGGCAAGGGCTACGACACCCATTGTTGGGGCCTTGGGCGCAATCTCGGGCCGCATGCGATTGGGCCTGAGGGCGAGTTGCTCTCGCAGCGGCTTGAATCGATTTACCGCAAGACGAAGCGCAAGGTCAGCCTCGTCGGCTGGAGCCTCGGCGGGATCATGGCGCGCGAGCTCGCGAAGCGGCATCCCAAATATGTTCGCCAAGTCATCAGCATGGGCTCGCCGTTCGGCGCGAACCCGCGGGCGAACCACGTATGGCGGATCTATCAAGCGGTGACGGGGCAGGAGCTCGACCCTGTCACGATGCAGGAAGCGTTCGACAATTTGTCCGAACCGCCCAAGGGCATTCCAACGACTGCAATTTATTCGCGAGGCGACGGCGTCGTGGCGTGGCAGGTGTGCGTCGAGAAGAAGGCGAAGCACACTGACAATATCGAGGTCTATTCCTCGGTCAGCCATTGCGGGCTCGGTGTCAATCCGGCGGTGTTCTTCGCGCTGGCTGATCGCTTGGCGTTGCCCGAGAACGAGTGGCGCCGTTTCGACCGGTCGGTCTCGCTTTGGCGGCAATACGTTTATCCGTCGAGCGGGCACTGAGGGTCGCTTTCACAGGATTTGCGCTTCTGGTGCTTGCGGCGCCGCTGCGAGCCGACGATGCCTATCTTCGTTGCTCGACCGCTGAGTTGGCGGCTTTTGGCGAGCGCGAACCATCAACGTTCAGTCCCGCTGAATTTGTCTTGCCGAAGGAGCCGCAGATCAAAGGGTTTGCTGGCGGCGTCGTCGATCTGCTTGTTCGGCTGGACGCCAGCGGCCGGGTGCGCAAGGCATGCGTGGTCGACAGCAAGCCGCTTGGCGTCTTCGAGACCGTGTCCGTCGAAGCGGTCCGCAAATGGCGCTATGCACCGGCGGATGTGGCGACACTACCCAAAAGCGATCGGCGCAGAATGAAGGTGCGCGTCGGATTCACCCTGCAGCGCTAGTTCTTGTAAGCGGGCGGCAGCGGTGTCCCCAAATTACGATAGCGCTTCGCCAGTTCCTCGGCGCGGGAGGTCATCGGCTGGATTGCACCTTTGATGAGGATCGCGATCGGTTGGCTTGACGGTTCCAGCGGGTCGCCGGTCCACACGACGATGTCGGCTTGTTTGCCACGGTCGAGGGTGCCGACCTTGGTTTCGCCAAAGATGCGGGCAGGGTTGACCGTCAGGGCGGCGAGCGCCGCTTTGTGAGGCAGGCCGTGGGCGACCGCATTGCCGGCGTTGTAACGGCCTTCGCGGGCGCGGTGACCACCGTCGCCGTTCGCGAAGGCGATCGTGACGCCTGCGGCGTGCAGGCGGGCAGCATTTTCCATCGTCGAGCCGCGGGCTTCAAAGCTCGAGGGCAGGTTCGCCGTCGGGTTTAGGAGGACGGGGACGCGGTCGCGCGCGATATCACTTGCAACCATCCACCCTTCTTCGGCGCCAGAGAGCACAATCTTCAGGCGGTATGCGCGGGCCAGTTTCAGGACCTCCAAGATGTCGCCGGCGCGGTGTACGCCGACGATTAGAGGCATGCGTCCGCGCACAACGGGGATCAGCGCGTCCAAGTCGGCTTTGGTGAAACGCAATTCGCGCGTGCCACCGGTGTTGTAGGCGCCGCGGCGGCGCGCGTACCAGCGGACATCGTCGAGGTCGGCACGTAGGGCAGTGATCGCCGAACCGCGGGCGCCGCCGGCGCGGGCCGCTCCGCCTGCACCCAGTTCGAGCACTTGGGCTGCGCGGGCGCGGGTTACAGGGTCCGCGCCGTCGGCGAGTGTGATCACGGCGGCTTGGCCCGCGAACAGGAGTTCGCGGCCGTCGCCGTCGCCGTAGGATGGTGTTACGAGCGCGCGGGTGACGCCGCCGAGGCGGGCGACCGGGATCACGATCGAGTTCGCATCGATGCCGTAGGCAATGTTGAACGCGGCGCTGAGGCCTGAGTTCGACGTCGCGTTATCGTTCGTCTCCTGCACGAGGTCCACTTCGACGGCGCCGATGTTGGTGCCGACGGCGAAGAAGCCGGGCGTGACCGCGCCGCCTTTCGCGTCGATGACGGTGGCGTTTGCAGGCACCCGTACGCGCGGGCCGATCGCTGCGATCCAACCGTTGTGAACCAGGATGGTGCCGGTAACGTCACCGCTTTTTCCCATCGTGTGGATGCGGGCGTTTGTGATGGCGACGGTGTCGGCCGAGGCTGCGGTCGCGAGGAATGCCAAGAGGCATGAGAATAGCATGGCGAAGCGGGTCATTATTCGCCTCCCTTCGGTGCACCGACCATGAAGTCGGATTTCGGCTGGTATTGCGGATTGCTACGGTCGTAGATGAGCGCGCCATCAACGAAGACCTTGTCGGTTTTGGCGTAGATCGAGAACGGGTTGGCGCTCCAGAGCACGACGTCGGCCATCTTGCCGGTCTCGAGTGAACCGGTTTTATCGGCGATGCCCATCATGCGGGCGGGATTTGCGGTGATCCATTTGATCGCCTCGGCCTCGGTGATGTTCAGGCCCAATCGTCGTCCGGCGGCGAGGGCGGCAGCGGCTTCTTGGTTCAGGCGTTGTGAGAGGATGGCGTCGTCGGAGTGGATGACGGCGCAACCGCCCGCCGCGTGCACCAGCGCTGCGTTTGCTTCGATGCCGTCGATCGATTCCATCTTGAATCCCCACCAGCCGGCCCAGGTGGCGACGCAGATGCCTTCCTTCGCGAGCAGGTCGGCGACTTTGTAGGCTTCGGAGCCGTGGTGGAACGCAGAAATCTTGTAGCCGAACTCTTTGGCGATATCGATCATGATCGCCATTTCGTCGGCGCGGTAGCAGTGGTTCTGCACCAGGATTTCACCGTCCAAGACGCCGGCCAGGGTATCGAGTTTCAGGTCGCGATCCGGCACCTCGCCCTTGCCTTCGGACGCGTAGTAGCCTTGCCACTTCTGCGCGTACTTCGACGCATCGAGCCATGCTTTGCGATAGCCCGCGACGTTGCCCATGCGTGTTGCGGGCGGTTGGTTGTTCGAGCCGTAGACGCGTTTCGGGTTTTCGCCGCACGCCATTTTGAGGCCGTAGGGTGCGCCCGGGAACTTCATGCCTTGCATCGTTGTTGAAGGCACATTCTTCAGCGTGACGGAACGGCCGCCGAATAGGTTTGCTGAACCCGGCAGGATCAACATGGACGTGACACCGCCGCGGCGTACGGCGTGAAAGCCTTCGTCCTGCGGCCAGATTGAGTGTTCGGCCCAGACCTCAGCCGTGTTCGGGCTGGTCGCCTCGTTGCCGTCGGACAGCGCCGGGCCGCCGGGCTGCGCATAGACGCCAAGGTGCGAATGCGAGTCAATGATGCCGGGGGTTAGGTATTTGCCCTTCGCGTCGATGACCGTATAGCCCGCGGGGACGGTGACATTCGTGCCCACGGCTTCGATCTTGCCGTCCTTGATGAGCAGCGTTGCGTTGTCGAGCTTCTCGCCCGTGCCGGTGAAGATCGTCGCGCCGACGAAGGCGGTCGGCTGGCCTGAGAATGGTTTGTAAGTGGACGGAAACGGGTTCGCGTCCGCTTTCGGGTCAAGCTTTGGGCGGGTTGGGCCCGGTGCTTCAGCTGCGGTCGTCGCGCAGCCGGAAACAAACAAGGCTGCCGCCAGGCATGCGGCCGCGAAGCGAACTGTCATCACCGTGATCTTCCCCCACAAGCAACTGTTGCGAACTATGCCATCGTCGCGTGCTTCGGCCAATTGCTCGCGAGGGGCGGGGTATGGTGAACAAGCCGGCATTTTTGGAACGAATGCGCGGGACTTACCGGCGCGTGCGTTCGATCGGTTACCTGCCAACGAAGTTGTGAAGCCCGGTGTTGACCTTGGGGGCGACGCGCTCGCATAAGGACGCAGCAAGCCGCTTTGGCATTCATCGAGGGGGGTCCCATGCAATCTATCGTTCGCTTTGGTTTCGTCGTCACATTCGCCCTCGGCCTGTCGGCGTGTGCCCTGTCCGAAGACACGGTCAGCCTGCAGTACACACCTATGGCGGGCGTCGGCGAAGTCGGCGGTGCTAAGCAAGCCAGCGTGGTGGTCAATGTCGTAGACGCACGCTCGGACTACCGCGACCGGGTTAGCACCAAGAAGAACGGCTACGGCATGGAGATGGCCGCGATCCGATCGGACCGCGATGTTACGCTCGTCGTCAAAGAAGCGCTTGAGAGCGAGCTTCGGGCGCGCGGCTTCCGCGTTGGCGAGGGACCGGCGCAGACGAAGGTGGATCTCTTGAAGTTCTACAACGACTTCAAGATCGGCTTCTTTAGTGGCGATGCCGTTGCCGACGTGACGTTCAACGTTCAGGTCGTTGGCGCGAACGGCGCGATCGCGTTCTCGAAGCCGATCAACTCAAGTGGCAAGGCTGCGGATATTATGCTCGCGAGCGGCTCGAATGCGAAAGAGGCGTTGGAGAATGGCCTGCGGACGGCGATCGCGAATCTGATGCAGGATCCGGAGTTCATGAGCGCGGTCATGAAGGCGGGCGCCGCGGGTGGCAAGCCCATCAGCTGACGTCGAACCGGTAGGCGAGCGGCGGCATGATCTTTGTTGCGCTCGGCGCCAATGTGCCATCGCCTGTGGGCCCGCCTGAGGTGACGCTGCGGTGCGCGCTTGAGGCTATGCCACGCCACGGCATTGCTGTTGCCGTGGCGTCGCCGTTCTACCGATCGCAGGCGTGGCCGAACCCAACCGATCCAGCGTTTGTGAACGCGGTCGCGCAGGTGAAGACGAAGCTCTTGCCGGGAGAGCTTCTGAAAGCGCTGCTTGGGATCGAAAAGGCGTTTGGCCGTGTGCGAAAAAGGCCGAACGAGCCTCGGACGCTCGACCTGGATTTGATCGACTATGGGGGGCTCGTAAGCGACGCAGAACAGCTGTCGCTGCCGCATCCCCGGATGCACGAGCGGGCGTTCGTGCTCAGGCCTCTTGCCGATGTCGCGCCAGGCTGGCGACATCCTGACACGGGGCAGAGCGTGGAGGTGCTCCTCGGAATTGTTGGGGAGGCAGGGCTGGAACGCCTTACGGATGCCTGAAAACTGCCGTTTTGCCCTTGTTTTCGCAGGCGCAGCACGCTAATTTTATTTCTCACCCTCATGCGAAGGATGCTCGCGCCCGATGGCTCGCGTTACCGTTGAAGATTGCGTCGACAAGATCCCGAACCGGTTTGAGCTGGTCATTTTGGCTGCTCATCGCGCGCGGGCGATCACCTCGGGCTCGCAGCTGACCGTCGATCGCGACAACGACAAGAACCCGGTCGTTGCGCTGCGCGAAATCGCGGCGACGAAGATGAAGCCGGAAGGTCTTCGCGAGGAGTTCCTGCTCAGCCTGCAACGCCACATCGAAACCGACGAGCCGGAGGCCGACCGGGCCGCGGCGGACGTGCCCGACACGCCCGAATTCGCAAACATCTCGGAAGCCGAATACGCACGCGCCATGCGCGCCGACTCCGACGTTAAGCGTCCAGAGGTGGTGGAAGAGGTTGACGAAGGGGACGTTTGAGCCAGCCTTTTTGGCGCCCCACATGCCGCCCGAGTGGCGGCTATCGGTTCTGAAACTCGTCAACTTCGGCCATAGCGAAATTGGGAAGCGTTGGGCTCCTTGGGAGTGCCCGCTCTCATGATGCGCCAATTCGAACTCGTCGAGCGCGTGAAGGCGTACGATCCGGACGCGGATGAGGATTTGCTCAATCGGGCCTACGTGTTCGGCGTCAAGGCGCATGGCAATCAGAAGCGCGACTCGGGCGATCCGTATTTTTCCCATCCGCTGGAAGTTGCCGGCATCCTGACCGACCTCAAGCTCGATCAGGCGACGATCGTCACCGCGCTACTGCACGATACGATCGAAGATACGGGCGCCACTCACGACGAAATCGAGAAGCAGTTCGGGCGCGAGATAGCGGACCTCGTCGATGGGGTCACGAAGCTTTCCAAGCTTGAGTTACAGTCTGAGGAAACGAAGCAGGCGGAAAATTTCCGCAAGTTCATGCTTGCCATGAGCAATGACGTGCGCGTGCTGCTGGTCAAGCTTGCCGACCGGCTGCACAACATGCGCACGTTGAAGTCGATCAAGAAGGAAGACCGGCGCAAGCGCATTGCGGCGGAGACGATGGAGATCTTTGCGCCGCTTGCCGGGCGCATGGGGATGCAAAATTTCCGTGACGAGCTTGAGGATGCGGCGTTCGCCGAGATCAATCCCGAGATGCGCGCGCATGTGACGAAGCGGCTTGAAGAGCTGCGCAAGGAAAGCGCGCCGATTACTGAGCGCGTTACGAGCACGTTGAAGAAGAAGCTTGCCGAGTACGGGATCGAGGCGTCGGTCAGTTCGCGCGAGAAGAAGCCCTATTCCATCTGGCGCAAGATGGAAGAAAAGAAGATGACGTTCGATCAGGTGTCGGACATCTTCGCGTTGCGCGTGATCGTGAATTCGATCGAGGATTGTTACCGTGCGCTCGGCGTCATCCATGCGTCGTGGCGCCATGTGCCGGGACGGTTCAAGGACTACATCTCGCTGCCCAAGTCGAACAACTACCGCTCGCTGCATACGGAGATATTTGGGCCGGAGAACCAGCGCATCGAGCTGCAGATCCGTACCGAGGAGATGCACGAGATCGCGGAGGAAGGCATCGCGGCGCATTGGAGCTATAAGGACAAGCTCACCAGAGGCCGGCCGCTCGCCAACGTCGACGCGTACGAGTCGCTGCGTTCGCTGATCGAGTCGTTAAGGCTTGGCGACACGCCGGAAGAATTCCTCGAGAACACAAAGCTCGAACTATTCCAGGATCAGGTGTTTTGCTTCACGCCGAAGGGGCGGTTGATCACGCTGCCGCGCGGTGCGTGTGCGATCGACTTTGCATATGCGGTGCACACCGAAGTCGGCGACACGTGCGTCGGCGCGAAGATCAATGGGCGGCACATGCCGCTGGCGACGAAGCTTAAGAACGGCGAAAGCGTCGAGATTATCCGCTCGCCGAAGCAAGGGCCGTCGGCGATCTGGGAGCAGGTCGTGGTAACCGGCAAGGCGCGAGCCTCGATCCGGCGGTACCTGAAGAATGCCGAGAAGATCGAGCATCAGCGCATGGGGCGCGCGATCCTCGAGAAGGCGTTCCGCGATGCCGGCCAGGAATATTCCGAAAAGGCGCTTACGACGGCGCTGAAGAAGTTGAAGCTTGCGCGGGTCGAGGACGTATATGCGCATCTTGGCCAAGGATTGGTCGCAGCAGGGGACGTGGTCAAAGCTGTGTTCCCCAGCATCAAGGCGGATGCGGGATTGCTCAGCTGGGCGAACTGGATGACGCGCAAGCCCAAGGGCAGCGCGATCCCGATCGAGGGCTTGGCGGCTGGGCTTGGCTATCATCTAGCGCCGTGCTGTCAGCCGCTGGCCGGCGACCGGATCATCGGCGTGATCTCACAGGGGCTAGGTGTCGTCGTGCACACGGCGGACTGCGATCAGCTTGAGGCGCTTCAGGATCAAATCGACAGTTGGCTCGACCTTAAATGGTCGCCGGATGCGGCAAATGAGGTGCAGGTCGGGCGGCTCAAAATCGTCATCGACAATGCGAAAGGTGCGCTGGCCAATATGTGCAATGCGATCGCCAATCACGGCGGCAATATCAACAATTTGAAGATTGTCGGGCGGACGGCGCTTGTGTTCGACATATTGGTTGATGTTGAAGTGCGCGACGCGAAACATTTGGCGGCGATCATAGCGGGCCTTCGAACTTCGCCCTCCATCAATGCCGTCGATCGTCCACACGGTGAAAAGGAACTGACGCAACATGACGCCTGAACAAGTGCTCGGCGAATTTCAGAAGGCTGGCGCGCTGCTCAAAGGACACTTCATTCTGTCGTCCGGCCGGCACTCCGACACGTTCTTGCAGAAGGCGCTGGTGTTTCAATATCCCAAGCGGACCGCAAAGTTGTGCAAGGCGTTGGCCGGGTTGATCAAGACGAAGGTGAAGAAACGGATCGATGCGATTGTGTCGCCCGCTGTCGGCGGGATTATTCCGGGCTACGAAACCGCGCGCCAGATGGGGTTGCCTGCGATGTTCGTCGAGCGGCAGGACGGCGTTTTTCAGCTGCGCCGGAACTTCCATCTGGATGACACGATGAATGTCGTGATCGTCGAAGACGTCGTCTCGACCGGCCTGTCGTCGCGTGAGTGTATCGAGGCGGTGAGAAAGACGGGCGCGAACGTGTTGGCGCTCGCGGCGCTGATCGATCGCTCCGCCGGTGAGGCGAAGTTCGACGTGCCGTTCATTCCGCTCGCACGTATCAAAGTGGCGTCATGGGAGGCGAACAAGCTGCCGAAGCATCTGGCGGGGACGCCGGCGGTGAAGCCCGGGAGTAGGGGGCTCAAATGAGCCGGCAGCTGCGCCTCGGCGTGAATATTGATCACGTCGCAACGATCCGGAACGCGCGCGGTGGCAAACATCCCGATCCGTTGCGCGCGGCACAGATGGCTGTCGCGGCGGGAGCCGACGGGATCACGGCGCACTTGCGCGAAGATCGACGGCATATCAGCGACGACGACATCGAGCGGCTCGTGCGGGAGATCGACCGGCCGCTCAATCTCGAGATGGCGGCGACCGAGGAGATGCTGAGCATAGCGCTCAAGCACAGACCACATGCTGTTTGCCTGGTGCCCGAGAAGCGCGAGGAGCGCACCACAGAAGGTGGGCTCGATGTCGCTGCCGGGCACAACATTTTGGCGCCCTATGTGCGCGAGCTCGCGGCGGCGAAGATTCGCGTGTCGTTGTTCGTCGAAGCAAACCCGGTGCAGCTTGCGGTCGCGAAGGCGCTCGGTGCGCATGTGGTGGAACTGCATGCGGGTGCATACTGCGATGCCCATGCAGATGGCGACTTCGCCGGACGCGATAAGATTTTGGCGCGGTTGAGAGCTGGCGCGAAGGAAGCTTCGCGGCTCGGGCTCGAGGTGCATGCGGGGCATGGTCTCAGTTTTGAGACGGTCGGCCCGGTTGCTGCGATCCCCGAGGTCGTAGAATTGAACATAGGGCATTTCCTGGTCGGCGAGGCGATCTTCACGGGCTTCGACGCCTCGATTAGGCGCATGCGGCAGCTGATGGACGAAGCGCGCGGCGGTGGGGAGGCGCAGTTCGCGTGATCATCGGTATCGGCAGCGACTTGATCGACATCCGGCGCATCGAAGCGACGTTGGAGAAATTCGGCGACAGATTCGTGAAGCGGTTGTTTACCGAGATCGAGCAGCGCAAGTCGGAGGGGCGGAAGAACCGCGCTGCTTCGTATGCGAAGCGCTTTGCAGCCAAGGAGGCTTGTTCCAAGGCGCTGGGCACCGGATTCAGGAAAAGCGTGTATTGGCGCGACTTGGGGGTCGTGAACATGCGCTCGGGCAAGCCCACGATGGCGTTGACTGGCGGGGCGGCGGTGCGGCTGGCCGAACTCACGCCAAAGGGAATGCGCGCGCAGATCGACCTGTCGATTACGGATGATTTTCCGCTGGCCCAAGCGATTGTGATTATTTCGGCTGTGCCGGCCGAATTGCCTCAGTAGGGCCGTTTTCGGCGGTTATCCTTCGCCATGTTAACGGGCTGTAACACCTGCCGAATTGACACTTTTGGGCTGAAACCTCATGTCTTGAGGTGAAAGATTTCAACGGGATTGCGTATGACGTCCGGGACTGAAATGCCGTGGTGGCGCACGAATGTGGCGGTGGAGACCTATAAGACGCTCGGCATCGCGGCGTTCTTCTTTTTGTTCATGCCGACGTTGTTGTTTCAGCCGTTCCGCATTCCGTCGTCGTCGATGGAGGGCACGCTTGAGGTTGGCGACTATTTGTTCGTGTCGAAGTTCACGTACGGCTACTCGCAGTACTCGTTTCCGTTCTTCACGCCGGTCGCGTTTGCGGGCCGCGTGATGGATCGGCCGGCCGAGCGCGGCGATGTCGTGGTGTTTCGCCTGCCGCAAGATCCGACGCAGGACTACATCAAGCGCGTCGTCGGCATTGCGGGTGACCGGGTGCAGATGATCCGCGGCGTGCTGCACGTCAACGGCGAGCCGGCGAAGCTTGAGAAGATCGACGATCGTATCGACGTCGACGAGTACGGCAACGAGCAACGCGTGGAGCGCTACTATGAAACGCTGCCCGGCGGTGTGAAGCATGTGGTCTTGGATCGGATCAAAGATGCACAGTACGACGAAACGGATGAGTTCACGGTTCCGCCCGGGCACTACTTCATGATGGGTGACAATCGCGACAACTCGAACGATAGCCGGGTGCCGTATTCAGGCGTTGGTTTCGTGCCGGAGCAGAACTTGGTCGGGCGCGCGGAAGTCGTCTTCTTCTCGCATGATGGGTCGGCGCAGCTTTGGGAAGTGTGGAAGTGGCCGTTTGCGATCCGCTACAGCCGTCTTCTTAGTGGGATCGGTTGACCGCCATATGTTGGGCGATGCGACGCGCGAGCAGCCGTCTTGGGGCATTGAGGCTCTGAAGACGGTTGTCTATGCGCTGTTGATCGCGGTGTTCATTCGCACGTTCTTGTACCAACCGTTCAACATTCCATCGAGTTCGATGGAGAATACGTTGCTGGTCGGCGACTACTTGTTCGTGTCGAAGTTTGCGTACGGCTATTCGAAGCACGCGTTTCCGTATTCGCCTGAATTGTTCGAAGGGCGCAAGTGGGCGGCCGAGCCAGAGCGCGGGGACGTCGCCGTGTTCCGCTTACCGGCGCGGCCTTGGGAAGACTACATCAAACGTGTCGTGGGTTTGCCGAACGACCGCATTCAGATGATCGACGGCGTGCTGCACATCAACGGCTTGCCGTGCAAGCTCGAGCGCGTGGACGATTGGGTCGAGCAGACGCCTTATGGCGAGCAGCGGGTGGCGCGTTATCGCGAGACCCTGCCGAATGGTGCGACCCACTACATTCTCGATAGCGAACCTGATAAGCCTGGTGCAGACAACACGCAGGAATTCGTTGTTCCGCCCGGGCACTACTTTATGATGGGCGATAATCGCGACAATTCAAACGACAGCCGTATCCCGGACAGCGGCGTCGGATTCGTACCCGCAGAGAACCTCGTCGGCCGGGCCGACATCATCTTCTTTTCGACCGATGGCAGTGCGCAAATCTGGGAAGTCTGGAAGTGGCCGTGGACGATCCGCTACGGCCGCTTCTTCCACACCATCGGCTAAGCCGAAAAAGGCGGACGGCAAAGCCGGGACGCTTACGTTCGGGCACCGGTTCAAAGACGCGGCGTTGCTCGCGCGCGCGCTCACGCATTCGAGCACGGGCGGCGCAGACAACGAGCGTCTGGAGTTTTTGGGTGACCGCATCTTGGGGTTCATCATCGCGGAACTGCTGATCGAGCAGTTTCCTCACGAAAAGGAAGGGTCGTTGGCTTTGAAGCTAAACGCGCTTGTGCGAATGGAGACTTGTGCGCGTGTGGCGGAAGCGGCGGGCGTGGATGCGGCGTTGATCTTGGCGCCGGCGGAGGAGCGTTCGGGGGGGCGACGGAAGGCGGCTATCCTGGGTGACGCATGCGAGGCGGTGATCGCGGCGCTCTATCTCGACGGCGGGATCGAGGCGGCGCGTAAGTTCATATCCAAGCACTGGCAGCCGCTGATGAGCGAAGTGACCGGCGATCTGCGCGATCCAAAGAACGCGCTGCAAGAGTGGGCGCAGGGTCGCAAACTTGGAACGCCGTCGTACCGCGTGTCGCGGCGCGAAGGGCCCGACCATGCGCCACGCTTTACGGTTGAGGTTTCGGTGCGGGGCCACGAACCGGCCGTTGGCGAAGGCTTGAGCTTGCGTGCTGCGGAGCAGTCGGCGGCGCGGACCTTGATGCAGAGGCTTACGCCATGAGCGAGGGAACGCGCTGCGGCTTTGCTGCCATCATCGGCGCGCCGAATGCAGGCAAGTCTACGCTCGTCAACAGGCTTGTCGGCTCGAAGGTTTCGATCGTCAGCCGCAAGGTGCAGACGACGCGCATGCGCGTGCGCGGCGTTGTGATCGAGGGCGCTTCGCAGATCGTGCTTGTCGATACGCCGGGCATTTTCGAGCCGAGGCGCAATCTCGACAAGGCGATGGTGCAGGCGGCGTGGGCGGGTGCTGCGGATGCGGATCTCGTCTGCCTCATCATCGATGCGCCGGAACTGCTGCGCGATCCGGGCGGGCTTTCGGCGAAGGATACGGCACGCATTATCGCGGGGCTCAAGGATGCTCGGCGATCAGCTGTCTTGATCGTGAATAAGGTCGACGCGGTAAAGCGCGATCAGTTGCTGCCGCTTGTCGATCGGTATCGCGCCGAAACGACGTTCGACGAGGTGTTCATGATCTCGGCCGAGAAGGGCGACGGAACGGCCGACTTGGTTCGCTACTTGGCGGCCGCCGTACCTGCGGGTCCGTGGGCTTATCCGGAGGATCAGGCGTCGGATATTCCGCTTCGATTGTTGGCGGCGGAGATTACGCGAGAGCGGATATACGACCGGCTGCATCAGGAGCTGCCCTACTCAACGACGGTCGTCACTGAGCAGTGGAGCGAGATGAAGGACGGATCGGCGCGCGTCGAGCAGACAATCTTCGTCGAGCGCGATGGGCAGAAGGCAATCGTGCTTGGCAAAGGCGGCGCTTCGATCAAGGAACTCGGCTCGTCGGCCAGGGCCGAGATGGAGACCTTGTTCGGCCACAAGGTCCATCTATTCCTGCATGTGAAGGTGCGCGAGAACTGGGCCGATGATCCCGCGCACTATCGAGAGATGGGGCTGGAGCGCCCGAAGCGTTAGCGGCGTAGCGAGGTCGCGTAGCCCTGCTGCTTCACGAAGCTTTGTATATCGCGCGGCGATGCCAGGATCGGGCGCAGCAATGGGCCGCCGCTCGTGTGCTGGAACGGGCTCTGGCCAAACACGCCGGGCTGCTGCAATCCGGCGACGGTTTGGCTTTGGAGACCCTTGAGCGTTTCGCGGAACGTCACGATGAAGGACGCGATGTTGATTGCGAGATTGCGTTTCGTTACGCCGCCGTCGATCAACTGCAAGTTACCGACGCCGATCTTCGAACTGTCGACCTTAAAGAACGTCAAGTACAGGTTGCTCTTGTTGACGCCGTTCAGCGCTTCCAGCGAATAGCCGCCGGCGCTCGTCTCCAGCAGCACGACTAGTGCCAATGCGATGCACTTTCCCGGCCGAGGCTGGTCGCACATGACGGCCTGCAAATTGTAGGGAATACCGCCGTCGGAGAAGACGACGATCTTTTCTCCGCCGCCGGCATCTCTGACTTCGGCTTGTGGGGCGCCCAGTTCGCGGACAAGGGCAGCGAGGCTTTCAGCGGATACGCTGCTGATAACCTGATCGGGGTTTGCGATCGGTGGTTCGTTCTGGTCGGCGGCAGTGGCCGCACCAGCGAGGGCGAGTGTTGCGGCGAGTGCGACTGCTGCTATGCGCATGAGGTCTCTCTTTCGGTCCAACGCATGGATGAGGAGGAAGAGGCTAGTGGTTGTTGCCGGGGGCAACAACGGACCGCAGGTCGTCCCGCGGCCCATTGTTCGCTTGCCTGGGGTAGGCGTTAACGGCGGCGGCGCGGGAGCAGATGCTTGTAGTCCTGTTCCAGTTGCTGGGCCATGCGGGCGGCGACGCTTGGCGGGACACGTAGGGCACGGATGGGCTGCCTGTGGCCGTAGCTTGCACTTTGGAAGCCGCCGGGGAGGGCGGCGCTCAGTTGCGAGGAAAGGCGCTTCATCGTCTCGCGGAATTCGATCGCGAACATGCCGATCTTGACCCCTAGATTTCGGCGCGTGATGCCGCCTTCGACGATATCCACGCGGCCGACAAGGAACTTGCTGTTCTCCTCGCGGTAGAAGGTCAGGAACGCTGAGTCCTTGTTGCCTTGGTTTAGTGTGTCGAGCGTGAAGTTGAGCTTGCTGTTGTCAACCACGACCAGCATCAAGACGCCAAAGCACTTGCCGGGTTCGATGTCGCAAAATGTAAGCACGAGGTTGTGCGGCGTCTGGCCGTCGAGGAAGCTGACGCCTTTCTGTTTCTGGTCGGTGTGCTTTCTTACGTCGCCGCCGCCGATCTGCGTGACGATCTCGGCGAGAACGTCGACATCCAGCGATTCGACGACTTGCTTTGGGTTGGTGATGTTGGGAAAGGCGTCCTCCGCAGCTTGCGCTTCGGGTTGCAGCGCAAGGCTTGTGATGGCGAAGGCTGCGGCGGTGATGAGGCGGCGCATGGGATCTCCGATGCCGGTCAAGGGACTCTCACGCTAGCAATCGCACCGAGCCGTCACAACGATACCGCAGGTCGTTGCTGTTGGTTCTATTCTCTTGACAGGCGTAATGCGTACGCGTTGCCTCTCGCCATGGAGTGGAGCGATGAGGGAATCGTGTTGGGGTTGCGGCCGTTTGGAGAGAACGGAGCGATCCTCGAAGCGTTGACGCCGGGGCACGGGCGGCATCTTGGGCTCGTGCGTGGCGCGATGTCGAAGCGGGTGAAGGGCGCGTTGGAGCCCGGCAATGGCGTAAAGCTGCATTGGCGCGGGCGGCTGGACCAACAGTTGGGCGCTTATACGGTTGAGCTGAGTGCTGCGCGCGCGGCGCATTTTTTTGACGATGGTTTGAAGCTCGCGGGGCTTGGTGCGGTGTGCGCGATGTGCGCGGCTTTGTTGCCGGAGCGCGAGTTGCATGCGCGTGTGTATGAGGCGCTCGAGCAGTTGCTGCAAACGATCGGCGAGAAAGCGTCGCCCTGGTGGGTGGAAGATTATGTGCGCTTCGAGTTGGTTCTGCTTGAGGATTTGGGGTTTGGTCTCGATCTCTCGCAGTGCGCCGTGACGGGGGTAGAAGAGGATCTGCGCTTCGTATCGCCGAAAACAGGGCGGGCGGTGAGCGTGGCTGCGGCTCAACCCTACCGTGACCGGCTGTTGAGGCTTCCCGGGTTTCTGGCACCGGAAAATTGTCCTGTTGAGCGCAACGATCTTGTGGATGGAATTGCTTTGACGGGGTTTTTCCTGGACCGGGTGGCGCTGGAACATGGCGCAATCCTGCCGCAGGCGCGCGGGCGGTTCCATGAGCGTCTTGCGGCCTCAAAGGCTGGCCGTTAGTCAGACGCCTCCCAGTAAGTTGAGGATTCGCCATGGCGCTTGAGGACCTGATACGCGACGTCGACCTCAAGGACGCGCTTGGCGAGCGTTACCTTGCCTATGCACTGTCCACGATCATGCAGCGCGCGCTGCCGGACGTGCGCGATGGGATGAAGCCCGTCCATCGGCGGTTGCTGTTTGCAATGCAGCGGCTGAGGCTGGATCCCACGGGTAGCTTCTCGAAGTCGGCGCGCGTCGTCGGCGATGTCATGGGTAAGTTCCACCCGCACGGCGACCAATCGATCTACGATGCGCTGGTGCGCTTGGTGCAGACGTTCTCGCTGCGCTACCCGCTGATCGACGGGCAAGGCAATTTTGGCAACGTCGATGGCGATAACCCTGCCGCGATGCGCTACACGGAAAGCCGGTTGACCGTTATCGGCGAGCTGCTGCTGGACGGGCTCGACGACGATGGCACCGACTACCGGGCGACTTACGATGGGAAGGAAAGCGAACCGCTCGTTTTGCCCGGCGGGTTTCCAAACCTGCTTGCGAACGGGTCTTCGGGCATCGCGGTCGGCATGGCGACGAATATTCCGCCGCACAATTTAGATGAGATCGCCCAAGCGCTGATCCATCTCGTCAGTGCGCCGAATGCGCGCGACGACACGCTGTTGCAGTATATCAAGGGACCGGACTTTCCGACCGGCGGCATTGTGGTGGAGCCGGCGGAATCTATCGCGGAGGCCTATCGCACCGGCAAGGGCGGGTTCCGTTTGCGTGCGCGCTGGCACAAGGAAGAAGGCGCGCGCGGGACCTGGGTCGTGATCGTGACGGAGATCCCCTACCAGGTCGCCAAGAGCAAGCTGATCAAAGACATCGCCGACATGATCGGCGACAAGAAGCTGCCGTTTCTGGACGACATTCGCGACGAGTCGGCGGAAGACATCCGCATCGTGCTGGTGCCGAAGAGCCGGAACATCGAGCCCGACGTGATGATGGAACAGCTGTTCCGCACAACCGCATTGGAGACGCGGTTCTCGCTCAACATGACGGTGCTGGACTCGAGTCAAACGCCGCGCGTGATGAGTTTGAAGCAGACGCTGGTCTCGTTCCTCGATCATCAGCGGAACGTGCTGATCCGGCGCGCGAGCCATCGTTTGGCAAAAATCGCCGAGCGGCTCGAGATTCTCGACGGGTTCTTGTCGGTGTTCTTGAACATCGACAAGGTCATCAAGATCATCCGGACGTCCGACGATCCGAAAGCGGAATTGATTAAGGCGTTCAAGCTGACCGATCTGCAGGCCGAATCCATTCTCAATATGCGGCTTCGGAGCTTGCGCAAGCTCGAAGAGATCGAGATTCGCCAGGAGCACACGTCGCTGCAGGCGGAGCAGAAGGAGCTGAAGTCGCTGGTCAAATCCGAGGACAAGCAAAACGACCGGTTGAAGGCGAGCTTCCAGGAGTTGCGGGCGAAGTTCGGCGCGAAGACGGTGCTTGGCAAACGCCGCTCGCAGCTGTCGGACGCGCCCATGATCGAAGACGTGCCGATGGAGGCGTTGATCGAGAAGGAACCGATCACCGTCGTCTGTTCGGACAAGGGCTGGATCCGCGCGATGAAGGGGCATATGGAGCCCAGCGACGACGTGAAGTTCAAAGACGGCGACAAGGGCCGGTTCTGGGTGAAGGCCCAGACGACGGACAAGCTGGTGTTGTTTGCGACGAATGGGCGTTTCTTCACGCTCGAATGCAAGGACTTGCCGGGCGGTCGCGGGCATGGTGAGCCGGTTCGCTTGATGTGCGACCTTGAGAACGATCAGGACATCGTTTCGCTGTTCGTGCACCAGCCGGGGCGTAAGCTTCTGATCGCGTCGAGCTCCGGCCGCGGCTTTGTCGTGCCGGAAGACGAGGTCATCGCACAGAAGAAGGGCGGTAAGCAGGTAATGAACGTCGATCCGCTGGAAGAGGCGAAGGTCTGTACGCCGGCGGTGGGCGATCACGTGGCGTTCATCGGCGAGAACCGGAAGATGGTCATCTTCAAGCTTGCCGACGTGCCGGAAATGGCGAAGGGCAAGGGCGTGGCGCTGCAGAAGTACAAGGACGGCGGGCTCGTCGATGCGACGTCGTTCGTCTACGCCGACGGTTTGCGCGATTACAACGGACGGACCTGGGAAAAGAGCGAACTCAGCGACTATCGCGGCGAGCGCGCGCAAGCGGGGCGGCTGGCACCAAAGGGCTGGCCGAAGAACGGTAAGTTCGCGCACGAGTTCTGACGCGAAACGCGCGCGGCGTACTTGGACGCTTAGCGAGCGCAGTTCGTGGCGCGGTATTGCTCCATGCTCGTGCGGAGTGTCGTGCGGCTGGCGACGGATTGCGGATGATCGTTGGGCGGCGGGGTGCGCGTCCAGATGTCGAGCGCTTTCTTGAAGCGCTTGCAGGCTGTTGCTTTGTCGCCTGCCGTGTCCGCGACGAGGGCGAAGCAGCGTTCAATGTGGGCACCGAGGTAGGCTTCCTCGGGCTTCTTGGTCACAGTCTTCTCGGCTTGACGGCAGTAGGCTTCGGCCCCCTTGCGGTTCTTTTGGCCGGCCGTCGCGACGGCGTAGCTCGTCGTCGAAAGAATTTCCGTTTCCTTTGCCGGGTAGGCGTGAGCCATCGTGCTTGTAAGCGCGACTGCTAGGGCGCTCAGGAAGAGCAGGCGCATTGTACCTCGATGTAGCTTCGCGTTGTGGGTTTGCCCCGGTGGCGCGGGCATCCAGCCCGCGTTCCCGGTGGGCGAGCCTTTAAGGCGCGTATTTGAACGAGAGCGAAACGCGGGCGCGGTAGGCGACGACTTTGCCTTTGTCGTCGAGGCGCATGTCGAGTTTCGTGACTTCGGCGATGCGCAGGTCGCGCAGCGAGTGGGAGGCGAGTTCGACCGCATTCTTGGCTGCTTCTTCCCACGAGACGCGGCTGGTGCCGATGACCTCGGTGACGCGATAGACGCCGGTGTCGACGCTTGATTTCTTCGCCATGAATTTCCTCCTGTTTCGCGGGTCCGTGGCGGTCCGCAGACCTGAGAGCATAGGCCCATTCTTGGCGAAGTTCGACGGGGCTTTGGGCTAGTTCGTCCGCCCGCCCTTGTAGTAGTCACGCATGAGTTCGTGGGACCAGGCGGGTTGGCGGACCGCGCCGAGCGGCTCGAATTCGCGCATGTAGGGCTTGATGTCGAGGACCGGGGTGCCGTCGATTGCGTCGAGGGCGCGGACGGTCAGTACTGTGCCTTCAACCTGGACGATGGTGCAGCGGGAGAGGCCGATGCGGTTGGGCCGCCCTTTGCCGCGTTGACCGAAGATGCCGACCAGGGGCCAATCCGTGCGCCCGCGTGGATGGCGTGCGCCCTTCTCGATCTCGCCGGGGGGAACCTTGTGCATCAGGAACAGCACTTCGGCATGCGAGAAGTCGGCGAGACCGAACAGCGCGTCTTTGGTGAACTGATCCTTATCCAGGTGGATCTCGGCAATCAGGTCGCCCCAGAAGTCGTCGGTGGGCTCCGTGCGCGGGCTTTTGATGATGCCGACCGGGGTGATTGGGGTAGTCATAGGCCACGCCTCGTTGTTGCGGCTCTCACATAGGCGCGCACATGCCGTTGCGCCAGTGACCTTTGTTACGGTCACTGGCTTATCGTCTGTGTGCGGACTTATGCGTTGATCGGCGGAATCAACGTGTGAGCGCGCGGGAAGACACGATCGTAATCGTGTAACCGGCGATGACGTCGATCAGCTGCATGAGGCCTAGGAGGAAGAACGTTGAGTTCGTGAAGGCCGGGAACGAGATGAACAGGACGACGTAGACAAGCAGCGTCATCACCGCGATGCCGTGGTTGACCAGCGAGAGCATCGGTGAGCCGATCGACTTCAGCGTTTCTATGAAGAGTAAGCCCATGCCGGCAGCTAGGATGACGTCGGACTGGGTCATCGACCATACGGCGCCCGAGAACATTGTGACGCGGAAGGCCGAGCTGCCGAGCCACGCGGCAACTGCCACCGGATCCATGCCGATGACAGCGAAGACCATAAAGCAGATGTAGATCGCCGGCAGAAGCAGCAGTGGGAAGACATCGAAACTGGCCGACGATGAATTGAGACGGATGCGACGTTCACGGTAACGCGCCATTAGAACCCCCTGAAACAGGCACTGGTGATTCGTGAAGTATAAGCGCGCCGCGGCCCCGCAATGGCCGATCGTCACGTGTTGTGGCGGTCGTCATGCTCAGCCGCCGCAGCAAGCTGATCCGATAACTGCCTGAAACGTATTGAGCGCTGATTTTCTGTGCGCTCCGGTGCGTGCGCGTTTACACGGCGTGTTGCATCCGCGCTGCACTGGCGGGGCGTATCTCAGGGCTGTTTGTAGCGCTTCTTCATGGCTGCGACCGATTGGGTGATCAGCTTCTTCAGCACAGCGGTATCAACGTCGGCGAGGCGTTTGATGTAGAGGCACGATGAGCCGGTCGAGTGTTTGCCGAGCTTGGCCAACAAACCCTCGTAAGCATCGAAACCTGGCATGATGTAGAGCGTCAGGTTCGTCTTGCGCGGGCTCAATCCCACGATGGGCCAATCGCCTTCACGCCCGGTCGCGTATTTGTAGCGATATGTTCCGAAGCCGATGATGCTGGTGCCCCACAGCACGGGTTCGCACTTTGTCACCTCGCGCATCATGGCGATGACTGCTTTGGCGTCTGCGAGCTTCTGTTCATCGGTCACAGTTTTGAGAAACGACGCCACGGATTGTTTGGTGGCTTTTGTCTTGGGTTCGGCCATCTTTGTGCTCCTGGAGGGTGTATCGTATGCAGCCGTCTGCCTGTGTGGGCAAGTTGTACAGGGCTGGCGTATCGGATAAATCCTGTGGTTGCGTATCCGGAATTCCCGCGCATGCCCGATGTTGCCGCCAAGGCCAAGCGTTCAGCGCAAAGCTTGCGCTTTGAGAACGCCGTTCGCGCGCCGGCGCCGGGGGTAATGCCGCGGCTCGCCGACGTAGACTACAGCGGTATCCGTGACCTTGTGCCTTGGATTGCGATCGTCGATCCGGACAGGGTTGCGATGAGCCTGAAGTTTACGCGCGCGGGTGCGGGGATCGCTGCACTGATTGGTGGGGACGTCGTAGGTTTCGACTATCTCGACCTGGTCGATCCGGCCATCAAGGGTGAGGCGTTCGACAGCTGCTTCGTGATGCTCTCGCGACCGTGTGGGTTGTGGCAGATCACGCCGGGCAAATTGACGAGCGGCGAACAAGTGCGCGTCGAGTACACCGGCATACCAGTGTTCGATGAAATGCGCGGGCGCGGGCAGATCATCTTTCTAATCGTGCATTCGTTTGACGATGTGGGCAAGGCGCCGCGCGTCGAGGCTGTGCAGCACTCGACCATGTGGCAATGGCTTGAGCTGCGGAGCGGCTAGGTCTTTGCCGGCAGGGGTTTCGTGACGGCAACAACCGCGACTAGCGAACAAACCAGCAGGAAGGCGGCAACGAAGAATGGTGCGCCCAGCAATGGGGCGCCAGGCATTGCGTCCTTGTTTTCGACCGCGAGGGCGAAGACGCCCGTGTAGAGCGGCGGCGAGATGATCGCAGCGACGCCCATGAGACTCGCGAGCGCGCCTTGCAGTTGGCCTTGTTGGGCCGGGTCGACACGCTGGGTCATGATTGTTTGAGCGGCTGGCGTGTAGAATCCCCAGAGGGCGGCGATCGGTATCGCAATCCAGACGGATGTGTCTGTTGGGCCGATTGCGTAGATCATGAAGCCGGTGATGCCGAACAGAAGGCCGGCGATCATTGCGCTGCGCGGGCCTAGGAATTTGACAACGGGGCCGATCAGACCACCTTGAACGACGATGCTGGCAACGCCGACGGCGGCGAGGGCGAAGCCGTTCATGTCCTCGCTCCAGTCGTAGCGATACATGGTGAACCAGATGAAGACTGCCGGGTAGACGTTGTGCGCGACGGCGTAGAAGAAGTGCGCGGCGCCGAGGCCCGCAAGCTGTGCGTTCGACGTCAGGAGGCGCAGCGAAGTGAAGAAGTGGGCGTTTGCGAATGAGAACGATTTCGAGCGGCGTTCGGGTGGGAGCGATTCCGGCAATACGAAGTAGCCGTAGAGCGCGTTGAGAAGTGTCAGGCCCGCGGCGACCCAGAAGGGGAGGTAGGGGTCGTACTTGCCGGCAATGCCGCCGAGGGCCGGACCGATCACGAATCCGATGCCGAAGGCTGCGCCCATCAGGCCGAACGCGGCAGGGCGTTTCTCAGGCGGCGTGATGTCAGCGATGTAGGCGTTGGCGGTCGAGAAGCTTGCTGCGGTCGCGCCGGAGATGGCGCGCGCGACGAAAAGCCAGGCAAGGCTGGGGGCCAGCGCCATCAGGATGTAGTCGAGACCTAGTCCGGTCATTGACAGCAACAACACGGGACGGCGGCCGAAGCGGTCTGAGAGCGCGCCGAGAATTGGGGCAACGACGAACTGCATAACCGCCCACACAAGGCTCAAGAGGCCGCCGATACGCACGGCATCGGCCTGTGTGCTCTGGGCGAGGTTCTCGACGAGTTTGGGAACGACGGGAATGACCACGCCCATCGCCAGGACGTCGAGCATCAGCGTGAAGAAGATGAAGGCTACCGCGGCGCGGCCGGCTTTGGGTGGTGCGTCGGTCATCTGGATTGCAGAAGGAGGGCGGGTGGCTCATTCTGCCCCAATGAGTGAGCCAAGCACAATCAACATCGGCATTCTGGGCGCGGCGCGGGTTGCGGCCTATGCGATGATTGCACCAGCGCGGGAAGTCGATGGCGTCACTGTTCGAACGGTGGCGGCTCGCGACCTCAAGCGGGCTGAGGCGTTTGCGGCGGCGCACGGCATACAGCATGTGCACTCTTCTTACGACGCGTTGATTGGCAATCCTGCGGTCGATCTCGTGTACATCGCGACGCCGCCTGCGTTTCATGCGGTGAATGCGCTGAAGGCGTTACGCGCGGGCAAGCATGTGCTGGTCGAGAAGCCGTTTGCGATGGATGCGACGGAGGCGCGCGAAGTCCTGGTTGCGGCGGAGCGCGCAGGGCGGCAGGTGTTCGAGGCGTTTCACTACCGTCATCATGCGCTGTGGCACCGTGTTGTTGCGCTTCTTCGCGGCGGGACGGTTGGGCGGATCATTTCGCTTGATGCTGCCTTTCATGCGCCGATCGCACAGGTGGCTGGCGAGTTCCGCTGGGACGCGTCGCTGGGCGGTGGCGCCCTGATGGACTTGGGTTGTTACCCGCTACAGTGGGTTAGGGTGGCGACGGGCGAGGAGCCTGTCGTTGAGTCCGCGTCGATGCGCAGGAACAATGGTGTCGACGTTGCGACAGAAGCCCGGTTGAGCTTCCCGGGCGGGGCTTTGGCCAAGATCGCCTGCAGCATGGACGCAGATGCGTTTGCGGCGTCGCTCAAGATCGTGGGAGAGCGCGGCAGCATCACGATCGACAATCCTCTGGCGCCGCACTTCGGGCACAGGCTGGTCGTGGACAGCAACGGGAGCAGCGTGACGGAAAAGGTCGAGGGGGTCTCGACGTTTGCGGCTCAGCTGCAGGCCGTGGCGGCAACGCTGCGGAATGGCGTGCCATTTCCCCTTGCAGCTGACGATCCCGTTAGGTCGATGGCGTCGATCGACGCTGTGCGGGTTGCGGCTTCAGCCTAAGGGCGTCGGCGACGATTTTGGCGTGGTCGAAGGCAAGCGGCTTCTTGCGCCAATCGGCGATGAACGCGGCCGACGAAGCGTCGTCGCCGGCCTTGGGTGTCACGCGGCCGACGCGCATGAGATACGCCGCCGAAACGGTGTGGCCCCGGGGGTCGCGCTTCGGGTTCGAATATACTCCGATCAGCCGTTGCGTGAGCGGCTTAACGCCGGTTTCTTCGTGCAGCTCACGGCGTGCCGCATCTTCGAGCGTTTCGCCATACTCGACGAAGCCGCCTGGTAGGGCGTAGCGACCTTTGAACGGCGCTTGGCGCCTGCGAATGAGCAACAGGCGGCCGGCCGCATCGAAGACCACCGCGTCAACGGTCAGGCTTGGTTGGCGATATTTCATGTCGGTGTTGCCAGGGTTCCCCAAG
The DNA here is from genome assembly GCA_902826695.1 of uncultured Alphaproteobacteria bacterium. Classification (GTDB taxonomy): domain Bacteria; phylum Pseudomonadota; class Alphaproteobacteria; order Micropepsales; family Micropepsaceae; genus SZUA-430. The sequence goes on from CADEFU010000008.1 coordinate 131,860, forward strand.
GCGACACCTTATATCAGCGGGGGTTAAGGGCGCATTTACCTAGGACCTGCGAAGCTTAACTCTGGTTTACGATTGCGCGCACGCGTGCTCTTCCTCCGCGTACGGAACAAAGCTAGAATTTTTGAAAGGACTCGTCGAAAGTGGACCCAGGAATCGCGCGGGAGGGGAACTTGCTAGCCTATGAGGAACTGAAGGGGGCGAGCGGCCGCCAAATCTTCTTCCGGCCCAAGCGCTACGACGCGGCCGAATTGTTCTCGGGAACCCCGCCGAAGGTCGTGCTGAAGGCGGCCACGTTTAGGTTGAGCGACATCAGTCTGACCGGCATTTGTGTAAATGCCAATCAGGCGGTGGACGTCACGATCGAAGCCGGCGAATTGCTGCCGATCGCCGTCAAACAGGCCGGGGTCACGATCTTTGAAGGTAACGCCAGAGTCGTGCGCAGCGACCGGTCGGTTTTTGGGCCGAAGGTGGCACTCAATCTCGTCGATGGGGTTGTCGATTTCCATTCGCTGCTGCGCCGCAATGCGCAAGCGCGCATTTCGCAGCAATTGGCGACACTCGATCCGCATGTGGGCGGACTGGTGCCGGCCGAATACCGGGCACACTGCGCGGACGTGTTGCGCTTCTTGCGTGCCTACCGGTCGGTCGTCGAGGCGAGCGTGAAACCGTTTCCGCACCAATCTGCCGGATTGAGCGCGGACGAAGCCTATGCAATGTGCGCGGAGCGTATCATCCCGCAATGGCGTAGCCTGTGGCGGGCCGGCAATCAGATTGTTGCGCCGTTGATGAGCGACAAGCGGCAACTCGAGGCGATGAAGGAATATACCGAGTTCGTGGTGACGCCTGAGCTGAACCATGGGCCCGTGTGGTGGCGCAGCTATCACAAGCCGGCCGGTTATCCTGGTGACTTCGAGATTATGAACTACGTGTACGATTGGCAGCGAGAGGGCGGCGACGTCTATTCGCAGTTGATGCACCGCGTGGGCCTCGATGTGGCCGAGTGTATCGGCACGCGTATGCATGTCGTGCGTAAAGTGATCGGTGACGTGCTCCGGGCGCGCGCGCACAACGGAACAGTGCGTATCATGACGCTTGGCTGCGGTTCGGCGCGCGAGATTGAGCTTTACATGAAGGACCCCGAGGCGCCGCAGGGGCCGGTCGAGTTCACGCTGATCGACCAGGAAGAGGCGGCACTTGCCTATGCCTACGATCATTCGCATCCATTGACCCTTAGCGCGAAGCCGCAAGCGAAAGTGCGACCTATCAACGTGTCGTTCACGGACGTGCTGCGTGGCGGGCCGTGGCTCGACGAGATGGCGCCCCAAGATCTCATCTATTCGGTGGGTCTGATCGACTATCTGATCGATCGGCGTGCGCGTGCGTTGGGGGCGAGGCTTTACGAGCGATTGGCGCCGGGTGGCTTGCTCATTATCGGCAACATGAACGAGACCGAGCTTAGCAATCTGTGGCCGATGGAGTTCGTTTGCGATTGGCATCTCTTCTATCGCACCGAGAAAGACATGCTCGGCTGGGTAGAGGGCATGGCCGGCGGGCAGGCGTGGACGGAGACCGATCCGACGGGCCGCGTACGCTTGTTGTTCGTGCGTAAGCCGGCGTAATGTGAGCCGCTTTTGACGTAGAGAATCATGAGTATCGAGATGCTGCGCCGCATTCGCTATGCAGCGATCGCGGCGATTGTCGTGCTGGCGGGCGTTTTGGCTGCGGCCGAGTTCGGCTTACTCCGGCGCGAGGCTGCGTCGCCAGCACTTGGCGGGCCTGCGCTCGGCGCGTTCGTGCTTACTGATCAGAATGGCGTTCAGGTAACGGAGCGCGACGTATTCGGCCGGCCCGCCGCTATCTTCTTCGGCTTTACGTATTGTCCGGATGTGTGTCCGACGACGCTGACATCGCTAACCGCATTGCTGCAGCGTTTGGGTGCGGATGCGGACCGGCTTGGCGTCTTCTTCGTGACCGTCGATCCGGATCGCGATAATCCAGCCGCTTTGAAGGCTTATCTTTCGTCGTTCGACCCGCGTATTCGCGGCCTGACAGGAACTGCCGCGCAATTGAAGGCTCTCACAAAGCCGCTCGGTGTGTTCCATGAGCGGGTCGGTGAGGGCGACAGTTACACGGTGGATCATACGGCGAGCGTGTTTCTGCTCAATGCCGATGGACACTTTCAGGGCACGATCGCCTACCGCGAGGACGCGGACGTCGCGCTTGAGAAGCTGCGCGGGATGGTGACGCGCTAGACGGCTGCGAGCAGCGGACGGTTCGACTGGACATTGAGCACCGATGTCGGCGGCAGGTCGATGCGAACGGTCGTGCCGATGTCCACCTGGCTTGAAAGCGTGAGCGTGCCACCGTGGATTTCGATGATCTTCTTTGAGTAGGGCAGGCCCAGGCCGGTGCCGCCGTGCTGGCGAGCGAGGGCGCTTTCGACTTGCTCGAACGGGCGCAAGACGCGATCGAGATCTTCTTTGGGAATTCCGATGCCCGAGTCCTTCACGAGAAGCGTGAGGCCCGAGCTGCGTGAGGCGGTGGCTGTGATTTCGACGTGACCACCGGGGTAGGTGAACTTGATCGCGTTGGTGAGCAGATTCAAGACTACCTGCCGCAGCAAGCGTTCGTCGGCGCGGATCAATAGCTCGCGATGGGTCGGCTTGAAGGCGAGCGTGACTCTGCTGTCGGCGGCCTTCGGGTGGCACATGCGCACGGTGGCATCTATCATCTCGTTGAGATCGATATCGCTCTCGGCGAGTTCGAGCTTGCCGGATTCGGCTTTGGCGAGATCGAGAATGTCGTTGATGATAGCGAGCAGGTGAGCGCCACTGTTGTGAATGTCGTTTGCGTACTCGACGTATTTCGGCGAACCGAGCGGGCCCATCATTTGCTGCTTGAACAGCTCAGAGAAACCCAAGATCGCATTCAGCGGCGTGCGCAGCTCGTGGCTCATGACCGCCAAAAATTCGCTCTTGGCGCGGTTGGCTGCTTCTGCCTCATCGAGGAGGCTTTTCATCACTTGGTTTTTTTCTTCGATGATTTTGCGGGCAACGTAGTTGCCGCGGATGTGGCTCTCGAGCATGTAGCTCGAGAACATGCCAACACCTGTCGCCATGGTGAGGAAGAAGTTGTTGGCGATGTATTGCTCGGTCGGGATCGGGTTTATCAACAGCGCGACCACCTGATAACACGCCCACAGGCCCAGCGTGATCAGCAGCGCATACGAGAAGCGAAGACCCAAGATGCTTCCGCAGTAAATGACGACCATGATCAGGCCGGCGTAGTACTGGCTGTCGAGCGGCGGGCCCAACACCGCGGTCATCCAGACGACGCCGAGCCCGCCGGCGCACATGGCGACGCTCAGCGCGGGTTGCACGAAGCGTTCGAACTGCGAGGTAAACGAGAACCCAAACACGATCAGCATGATGGGGACGGCAAACCCGTAGCGCACCCACAGCAGGAAGGGCAGATAATGGCCACCGATCAGCAGATCCATGATTCCGAACGTGGAATACAACGCTGCTGCGGCGAACAGATAGACGCGGATGAAGTGGATCGACTGAGCGAACGAGCGCGCGTTGAAGTCGCGCTCGACCTCAGCGTTCTTGAATACCAGCAAGATGCGGTTCAGTGCGAACCGGTCCCCCGCGTCTGGTCGCGCGTCGTTCACTCTAGATTCCCCACCGATCCTTTGATGGACCTTGGTGAATTCTACCGTTGGGCGAGTTAAAGACGGTTTTACGCATCCAAATCGTTGAGATTTTCCTAACAAGCACAGGCTTTCACCGGGGAGCGGTGCTGGCGTGCCCGTCGTTTCTGCGAGATGATAGGAAGCCGTTGGGGGCATTTGCCTGTGGTTGAGACCGGTTGGTCTGGTTTGAGATGTTGGCGCGGGGCCGTTGTGCTGTTCGCGGCCGTGCCGTTTTGGGCCAGCGGCGCTCAAGCCGCCGGATTTGCGCTGCGCGAGTATGGCTTTGACGCAACCGCGACCGCGTTTGCAGGCGCGAGTGCGCAAAACGATGCTCCAGGATTTCTAGCGACCAACCCAGCGTCGAGTTCAGGCGTGACCGACTGGGATGCCCAGTTCACGCTGAATGCGATCTATCCGACTTCGGACGCCACGTTCTCGGTTGCAACGACCTCGCTTGGCGGAGCTGCGGGTGGGCGGCCGACGCCAGACGATTTTATCCTCGACGCGTATGAACCCGGCGCATCGCTGCGGGTGCGATTGTCCGAGAAATTGACCGCGGGTTTAAGTATTAGCGCGCCGTGGGGATTGGGAACGCGCTATGGTTCCGACTGGGCGGGGCGGTACTACGCGATCGAGTCAAAGCTTTTGACCGTCAATGTCGCGCCGTCTTTGGCCTATCAGGTTACTGATGAGCTGGTGCTGTCGGCGGGGCTTCAAGCGCAGTACGCCAGGGGTACGCTGTCGAATGCGATCGACTTCGGTACGCTCGGGTTCATCAATGGCGTGCTTGGCTCCGTACCCGGTGCGCAAGACGGGTCCGTCGAGTTTACCGCGAGCGATTGGGGCTTTGGCTTTGTGCTTGGCGCAATTTGGACTCCGTCGGAAGACTTTTCGTTAGGCGCTGCATACCGCTCAGCCGTGTCGCATGAACTGACCGGGGACGTAGACTTTGCTTTGGATGGCGCCGGTGTCGGCTCCTTTCTTTCCAGTGTAACAGGCGCGTTCGTCGACGGGCGGGGCAAGGCGGCGCTGACCACGCCTGCTGTGGCATCCTTGGGCGCGAGGGTGGCGTTGACGTCGGAGGTCGCGCTGCTGTTCGAAGCGGGGTTCACGCAGTGGAGCGAACTGGAAGAGCTGCGCGTGCGGTTTGACAACCCAGCGCAGCCGGACAGCTTTCAGACTTATGACTGGAAGGACACTTGGCTTGGCGCCGTGGGTGTTCGATATCAGCCCAGGGCAGACTGGATTTTCCGGGCTGGCGTCGCGTTCGATGAAACGCCGACGCGCGACGCAACCCGCGACCCGCGGATTCCCGATTCAAGCCGGACGTGGCTTGCGTTTGGCGTTCACCACGACCTCAGTGGCCGCACGGCTTTGCAACTCGGCTATGCGCGGTTGATGTTTCCAGAGGAGCCGATTGGGCTGTCAGCTTCGACGGCAGGCAATGAGCTGCGTGGTAACTTGGCCGGCCGCACGGACGCCGACGCCGACATGATCACGTTCCAAGTGACGTTCCGCTAGGTCCGACGTTAAGGATTTCGGCCGGCGTGTTTGTTGTGGCGGCCACCCCTTCGGTGTATCTTGAGGGTTGTGGCACCGGTTGGGCGTGCACGCAGCTGTGTCAGGGTCTTCGATGGCGAAGGTGAACATAGACCGGATGGTGCTCGCGCCATATGCGCGGCGCTCACCCTGGCTTTCCATCGGATACCTCACCGCCGATGTCATCGTGTATGCGCTTTGCATTTATGGTGCGCTGGTTGCGCAGCCGTTGTGGCTGAAATTGGCCTTTGCCTTTGCTGCGGGCACAATGATCTCTCTGACCGCGATCGCCGGTCACGATGCGGGCCACCAAAGCTTTTCAGGCAGCAAGACGCTCAACCGGGTGTTCGGTACGATAGCGTTCTTACCGGCTTTTCATCCCTTCGTTCTGTGGGAGCACCATCACAACCGGGTGCATCACCGTTTTACCGCACAGATCGGCATCGACAACGCGTTCTCGCCGATGACGGTCGCGCAGTACCGCGCGGCGTCATCGTTTCAACGGAGCTACTATCGGTTTATCCGTAGCCTGTGGGGCCAGCCGCTTTTCTATCTGGTGGACGTGTGGGTGCCGCACATGCTCTTGCCTTTCCGGCAGAAAGATCCGGGCATGACGCCGCGGGTGTGGTTCGATCTGTCGCTGGTTGTCGCTTATTTCGTGGCGCTGATGGCCGTCGGCACCTATTTGTCGCTTAGCGCTTACGGCACGGTCTGGGGTGCTGCTGCCAATGCGTTCGTCTTCGCGTTTGCGATCCCGTTCTTGATCTGGAACGTGTTCATCTCGTTTCTTTCGATCGTGCAACATACGGGGCCGGGTGTGCGCTGGGTCATGCCGACCGGACAGCCGTCCACGGTCGAGCAAGCGATGGCGGGAACCGTGCATGTCGTGTTGCCGGAGTGGATCGACCGCCTGTTCCACCGCATCATGCAGCATCAGGCCCATCACATTCACGTTGGCATACCGTTGCAGCAATTGAAGGCCGCCCAGAGTGCAGTCGAAGAGATGAACGGCGGCCGTCTGGTCCAGGTTTGGACACCATCCTACCACTGGCGCCTGACGCGCGAGTGTCAGCTTTATGATCCTGTTCACCATCGCTGGCACAGATTTGCAGACATTGACGTCGCAGATGCCGTGAGCGATATCGCCGCGTAGAGTTGCGACGGTCCGGCGGCGATGCGGGCCGCAACTGTGCATCAAGTAGCGTACGTAGCCCATGTTCATTACCCTTGGCCGGCAGCGCATTTTCTTTGATGTCGTGGGCTCGAAGCTTGCGCCTGACGGCCCGCGCATGCGCGAGAAGCCGACATTGATTGTCTTGCATGGCGGGCCCGGGTTCGATCACTCGGGCCTGCGCGGCGACTTCGATGGCTTCGCCGACATTGCGCAAGTCATCTACATCGATCATCGCGGCAACGGCCGCAGTGTGCCGAGCGAGCCTTCGACGTGGACGCTGGCGCAATGGGGCGATGACGTGCGCGCGCTCTGCGACGCGCTGGGGATCGAGAAGCCCATCGTACTTGGACAGTCATTCGGCGGTATGGTGGCGCAGTCATACGCGACGCGACATCCAGAGCACCCGCGCGCACTCATCTTGTCGAGCACTGCGGCGCGGATGGATTTTCCGGTGAGCATGGCTTTGTTTCACGAGATGGGTGGCGAAGAGGCGCTCGCCATTGCGACCCGCATGTGGGAGTCCGGTCGCGACGACGAGTTCGACGCTTATGAGCGCGTCTGTATGCCGCTTTACAACACGCAGGTACGAGCTGGTGGAGCTGATGCGCGGGCGCGTGTTGTGATGCGGCGCGAGGTCTATCGCCACGTCTCTCTGCCCGGTGGCGAGATGCGCCGCATGGATTTTCGTGACGCGTTAGCCAAGGTCGTGTGTCCGACTTTGATTGTCGCGGGCGAGCGCGATCCGATCACGCCGCCGCATTTGTCGCGGGAATTGTTGACGTCGATCAAGGCGGCGCCAGCCATGTTGCGGATTTATGACGATTGCGGGCACGGCGCTTTCCGCGACCAGCCTGATGTTGTTCTGCCTGCGATCCGGCAATTCATCGCTGGGTTGTGAGCAAACGGGCGACTAACGTCGCGCTATACTTGATGGTTAATCAAAAAAGGAATTCATTCCCTTTGTTACGACTATCACATGTATCGTAGGCGTTCTTGCGGTTTACAACTAGTGTCAGGTGCCCAAGCTATTTGGATTAGCTCCCGGCGTATGTGTGGGTTTCGGGATTTGGGGTTCGGAACTTCACGACGAGCGGCTGGAAGGCACGGAGAATGACGGGGGGTTCGTTGGAAAGCACCGTGGTTTGGCTGGTGGATCCGCATCCGCTGCTGCGCTCTGGCTTGCGCATGCAGTTGGATGGCAAAGGGTTCGAGGTTACAGCGGAAGCAGCGACTGTTGGCGAGATTGTACGCGCCGCGAACGGCAGCGCTCCGGATTTGATCATTTTGGATTTCGCACAAGGTGCCAGCGCGGTTGCTGCTCTGAAAGCCGAGCTGCCGGAGGCACGTACCGTGGTCTTCGCAGAGTCGGCCGAGCTTTCGCATCTGGCTGACATGTTCAGCGCCGGCGCGGACGGGTACCTGCTGAAGAGCATCACGCCAAGCGCGCTCATCGAGTCGCTAAGGCTCGTTGCGCTGGGAGAGAAGGTGTTTCCCAGCATGTTGACCGATTTCTTGGGAGCGATGCGGGCAACGCAATCGAGCACGGGCGAGCGCGTACGTGTGGGCGATGTGCCCTTGTCGCAGCGCGAGTTGGATATCATCCGCGGGTTGGCCGACGGAAGTTCGAACAAAGCGATCGCGAAGGAGCTCGCGATTACGGAGGCAACCGTTAAGGTGCATCTCAAAACCGTGCTCAGAAAGCTCGGCGCCACAAACCGTACGCAAGTTGCAATTTGGGCCGTGCAACACGGTGTAACCAGCACAAGTAACGGTGCTGGGCGCAACGGGCGCAGCAAGCCTGCTTAGGCTTAACTCAGTTTCCAACCGCTAGTCGGCCCGGCGATCGAATTTGGGACTTTCCTGAAGTTCCGGGTGTGCCCGCAGCTTCGGCATCGTCGACAAGTCCGGTGCGGACTCTCTGCGGCGGCCCGGGCCTGCGGCGCGCGGGAGACCGTACGCGGCAGCTGTCCAGCCGTCGACCGCGCCATAGCCGCCGGTCACAATGCCGAACACTCGATCGGTCCAAGCGGTCACCGCGTAATTGGGGGCAAACAAGCGCGAATAGTCTGCTGCGTAGTTCGCGTAAGGCGCCACTGTGAGGGCGTGGCTCATAAGGCGGCCCGCGTAGGGTGTTTGCTGCGGTCCAAACGCGTAGCCCGGCGGCGGCAGGGGCGGCGCGATGTTGCCGAAGGACGTGTGTCCGTAGGCGAGCTTGGCGCCAGCAGCTGGATTGCCGATGCCCAGAGCGGGTTGCCCCGGGACAGCAAAAACTGGGGCGGGCGTTGCCGCCAGCTGAGCACCATTGGGGCTTGGGAATGCAAACTGCTCGCCAGCAATCGTGACCTTCGTGGCGCCGATCATCGACGCTGCGACTGTGACGGTCATCGCAATGGTGCGTGTTGTTTTCATGGTGTCCTCGAAACGCCTGTGTGCCGCTGGGACGCGACTCGCTCAATGATGATTGCAAACCCGTGGCGGCACGTGAAGCGAGCATGGCGTGTACCACCAAAGTAGAGGGTGGCGTTCCCGAGCGGATCCGATCGGGAAAAACGGCGGAGCCGCCGCACTTTTGACGTGCTTCCAGGCTGGCGGCTCATCATGTGGCCGGTGTTTGTCTTGCTGCTTGGGCGATGGGAGTACGACGAAAGGTATCGCTTCCTTCCCGCTGTGTGTTTCGACAGGAGATTGGGACGGCGGGTGTAATTCGTAAGGCGCGAAACGATCAGCCATTGTCTCCAGTGCAGGTGCACACGAACTCCACGTAACGTCCGGCTCAACAAAGCGCGATCCGGTCAACCTCGCCGGCGCGAACTGGGGTGGCACCGATGAAGAGCCTTAAGGCGCTAGGATTTGGGCTTCTTGTTTCGACAGCATTGACATCTTGTGCGGGCCTGGCGCCCGGAGATGCGACCGGCGTGAAGCCGCTCATCGTCTATCCGGTCACTTCGAACGACACGCCGTACAGTCAGTGTTTGCGCAAGCTGAAGAACGTGGCGGCAAGCAATCTGCCGGTGTTCGCGGTCGGTGAGATCGCCGACAAGACCGGGCAGGTGTCCTACTACGACAAGTCGGGCAACAACCTGACTCAGGGCGCGGCCGAGATGGTCATGAGTGCGCTCTACAAGACCGGCAAAGCGCATCTCGTCGAGCGCTATGACCTGCGCATCCCGCTTGCCGAGGTCAAGCTCGCCGAGCAGAACCGGCTCAACCGCCCGGTCGAGGCGTTCGGCAAGTTGCCGGCAACAGACTTCATCATCGTCGGCGCGCTGACGGAACTTAACTACAATATCGTTACAGGGGGTGTGGGGTTGCGCGTCGCCGGCGTTGGCGGTGGCGCGCGCATGGCGGTCGTAAACGTGGCGCTCGATCTTCGCGTGATCAACTCGAAGAACTTTGCGGTGTCCTACGTTTCGTCGCTGCAGAAGCAGATCTACGGGTACGAGGTCGAGGCCGACATTTTCCGCTTCTGGGATACGACCCTGGTCGAACTCGAAGCAGGCCATGTACGCAACGAGCCTCTTCAGCTCGGTGTGCGCACCGTCGCCGAGATGGCCACGTACCAGATCATGACCGACTTCCTGAGACTACCGAGGGATCCGAGCTGCGCCCTCGTAGAGAACGACCACATGTCGTCTTATCTAGAGCAGCTTAAACCCAATGGGGAGACCACTAAATGAAAACCCTAAAGAGTGCGAGGGTCCTTGCGGCAAGCTTGGGCGTTCTTGCAGTCGGCGCGATGGCGACTCCCGCCATGGCGTTCGACAACGTGAACTGGTCTTGGAAGAAGGATGTCAACGAAAAAGTAGACATCGACGTCTACATCGACGTTGACGTCGAATCGACCGGCCTCGTCGAAGTCGAGAAGCTTCAAATCTTTCTCGGCAACGTCAACGCGGAGTCGACTGTCTATGGCGTCGCCAACATTCAACCGGATGTCGGCGGTCACTGGCAACAGGTCTACTGCTACTGCTACGGCGGCTACTTCGTGCACGACTCGTTCGATGCTACGTTGGAGTTGCCGGAAGTCGTGAGCACGGCGACGGCGGTTGGCAACAACCAATCGATCACGTCGGACGTGCCCGTGTTCCTCCACGACGGTCAGTTCGTAGCGAACACGCTGTACAACGACGAACGTTGGGACTATGCGTCGTTGGCCGGTGCGGTCGATGCCCGTATGGGCGGCGGCGACAATGGTGACGGCTGCAACGACTGCGGCAACCTGCATACCGACTTGGCGGCTCTCTTCACGCTGGGTTCCGCCATCGGCTTCTTGACGCCGGCGGATATCAGCGCGACGTCGCATGTCGGCTATATCGCCAACGCGTCGGTCGACAGCGCTGCGACGGCTGTTGCCAACAACCTCTCCGTCAGACTGGAGTCGAATGTTGACGGCGGTACGAACTGCAACACGGGTTGCTACGATCGTTTGAGCAACCACGTGGTTATCGCGGACATCACTCAGTTCGCGTATGCCAACGTGTCTGCGGTGTCGGACGTCGGCGGCGTCATTGTCGACAACTACAACAGCCTCGGCGAGATCGATCGTGCGTTGGTCAGCTCGGTTGCGACTGCGGTTGGCAACAACGTGTCGATCAACGTCGGTCCGATCGCCGAATAAGAGATCGGTCGCGATCCAAACTTACGGCGGGGGGCGAAAATGTTCCCCGCCGATTGATCAACCAGAAATTCATGGAGTGGTGCCGTGACAAGGAAGATTGGATACCCTGCGTTGCTCTGCGGTTCGGCTATTGCCCTGTTTGGAGCGACGGCAGCGCAAGCCGATCCGCTTGGTGGGAAGGAGCCGTGGAATTTCACGCCGGTGAACCGCGCCAGCGTTGCCGTGGTGATCAAAAACGTTGAGGACGGCAACGGTACAGGCGGCGCCGGTGGCGGGTCAGGTACGACGATCGTCTGCGGCGGCAACAACGGCGGCGGCGGCACCGGTGGAACCGGCAGCGCTGCATCGGCGACAGCCAACAGCAGCTGCATCATCATCAATGGCTCGAATGGGTCCGTGGTGAATGTAGAACAGGATTCGGACGGCGATCAAACTTCAACATCGGGTACGACATCCAGCTCGAGTACTTCGAACAACACACACAGCGGCGGCAGCAAAGGCAGCATCGACGAAGTTGCGGCAGTGCTGGCGGGCCGCGGCAGCTAAACGGCCGCGGTCGAAGAGCGCATGAACTAAGAGAGCCGCCGCGGTTCTCCAAGCGGGGGCGGGGCGCCTATAGAGTGAGGCCCAGCTTCTCCATTTCTTGCTCGACCTTCGCGCTCATGCCGCGAGCTTCGGCTACGTCTTTTCGAGAGCCGGGTTCATCACCGAGTTTCTTCTTGGTGACTCCGCGCGCGTAGATCGCTTGGAAGTACATTGGGCGGCGCTGAATGGCGTCATCGAAGTGCACCAGCGCGTCTTTGTAGTCGGCGGAGGTGAAAGCGATGAGGCCCTGCATGAAGTAGGCTGGCGCGAACTGCGGCTTTTGCTTGATCACTTCGGCTAGGTCAGCCTTCGCACTGTCGAAGCTTTTGCGTGACATATGCACCAGACTGCGCTGAAAGCGGAACTCGGCAGCGTTGCGAACCCCGATGGCGGTGTTGAAATCCGATAGCGCCTTTTCGAGATCTCCTTTGGCGAAGTAGGCGCTGCCGCGGGTTGCATAGTAGTCGCCGTGGTGGGGCGGCTTCACCTTGCCGGATTTAATGATCTTGGTGCAGGCTGCGATTTGCTGGTCGTGTGTCGAGCCGTCGACACCCATGCAGAGGCGAAGATCGTTCTGGGTGATCGAATTCGCCGGTGCAGTCTTGGTCTTGGCTGCGGCCGGCATCGCCGCGACGGCGAGCGCCGCAATGATGTTCGCCGCGAGAAGCTGGTATCTCATGACATTAGCCTCCGGCTTTGGCGATGGCGTCCAGCTGCGTTTTGGCCTCTTTGTGGTTCGGTGCTAGCGCCAGGACTGCCTGGAAATCCGCCTTGGCGTTGGCTTTCTCGCCGTTCGCGAGATGGAGTTGGCCACGGTTGAAGTAGGCGACGAGCTGTTTTGAGTCCAGCTGAACGGCCTTGTTCAAGTCAGCCATAGCTTTCGTCTTCTCGCCCGACGTCATATAGGCGGAGCCGCGCGTGGCGTAGGATGTCGCATCGTTGGGCTCAAGCTCGATAGCCTTGGTGAGGTCGGCGATAGCCTTGGCCGTCTGCTTCTTTCCGAGATGGGCCATGCCGCGATTGTTGTAGGCAGCGGAGGACTTTGGATCGATCGTGATCGCCTTGGTGAGATCCGAGATGGCCAAGTCGAACTTGCCCTGCCCGACATACACGCCGCCGCGTGCCTGGAGAGCGCGGCCGAAGTCCGGTTTCAGTTTCAGGGCCTGCGTGAAGTCGGCGAGTGCGTTTGCTCCGCCGCCTATGCGCATATAGGCGGAGCCGCGGTTGTAATAGGCGCCCGCTTTGGTCGCGGGGTTTACGTTGGCCTTGATGACCTTGTCGCATGCCAAGATCAAATTGGGCCAGCTCGCCGGCGTTTTGCCGAAGCATGTGCCTGCGGCGGTGTTGAGATCGGCTGACGCTTTTTGTCCCGCGGTGGCGGGTGTAAGGGCTGCCGCGAGCGAAATCGCGGCCGCACCGATCGTCGTCGTCATTCGCATGTTGTCCCCGTGGAGGTTTCGGGCTCCGCACCCATCGCGCGGGCTTTCGCCGGCGATGATTGCGGGTGCGTTCGAGCCACTCAAGGCGATGATCGATCTAGGGCCCTAGACTAGAGGGGGTACTTCGTTTGCGCGGACGTATTCACCATGCGCCAACGACGTGCGCGTGGGGGAATTTCAAACGTGTTGCGTGCAGGGGAGCCACGCTCTTACGCCGATTTGCTCCAATCGCGGGCGCGGGCGAGCTTCACGAAGGCGTCGCTGGCGGGCGAAAAGCGACGGCCGGCGACGGTGCCCAGCGTGATCGCTCGTTCGATATTCAGGCCTTCGATTGGTTTTGCGACCAGGTCGGTGCCGGTCACCATGCTCGCCGGAAGTGTCGCGATCCCCAAGCCTTCGCGGACGAGCGAGATAGCTTGGTCGCAGTTGGCGACGCGAATCGTGAAGTTGGGATTTGCACCGGCTTCGGCACAGACCTGGCGGATGCGGTCGGCAAGCGAGCAGTTCACGAGTTGAATGATGTCGATGCCGTCGAGGTCGCTGATCGCGATCGACTTCTGCGTGGCAAGTTTGTGGTCGCTCTTCATCACCGCAAGAATGTTCTCGCGATGGAGAGCCCACGCGCGAACGCGCTCGGGCAATTCGTAGTCGTCGCCGACGACGATGAGGTCCAGATCGCCAGCCACTGCGTCTTCAAGGAGCTTGGCGTCGGTGCCGCCGCCGATGGTCAACTCAAACGCTGGGATGGCTTGCCGGACGCCACCGAGCACGCTGCTCACCGCGGTCGCCGGGACGGTGGGTGATATGCCCAAGCGCAGGTGGACGACGCCGCCTTTCTTGTAAGACGTCGCCAGTTCTTTTGCCGATTGCGCCGCCTGAAAAGTGCGCTCCAGATGCGGGTGCATCGCCTTGCCGAGTTCGGTGAGGTGCGTATTTGCCCGCTCGCGGTGGAACAGGAGGCCGCCGAATTCTTCCTCAAGCTTTTGGATGGCCCGGGTGAGGGAGGGCTGGGCGACGTTGCACTCCTCGGCCGCCTTGGTGAAGTTCAGCGTGCGGCTGACGGCAAGGAAGTATCGGACTTGGTGCATCTCCATGGTTGCCATTTTAGTCGTAGGTGCCCGTGGCAATCCAGCGGGAAATCGGTGTATCGGAGGGGGCTGCCGGGTTGGGTAGAGACTTTCGGGGTGACGGCTTTGCTGCGCGCGGAACGCCTTAGAACGCTGCGAGAACTCGAGAAGAAGGTTCTCTGGCTTGCGAGCTGGATGATCCACAATGCCAATCACCTGCGCGACAACGGCGATGGGGTGAAAGTGGGCGGGCACCAGGCGTCGTCCGCCTCGCTCGCGACCATCATGACCGCCCTGTATTTCGCGGTACTGCGGCCGCAGGACCGGGTTGCGGTTAAGCCGCACGCGAGCCCGAACTTTCACGCGATCCAGTATCTGCTGGGGCAGCAGAGCGAGGAGAAGCTGCGGAACTTTCGCGGCTACAAGGGCGCGCAGAGTTACCCGTCGCGGACAAAGGACACAGACGACGTCGACTTTTCGACTGGATCGGTGGGCTTGGGCGTCGCGCAGACGTTGTTCTCGTCGCTTGTGCAGGACTATGTGCGGGCGCACGGCTGGGCCGCGGATAGGCCCGAGGGGCGGATGGTCGCGCTCATCGGCGATGCGGAGATGGATGAGGGCAACATCTTCGAGGCGTTGCTTGAGGGATGGAAGCACGGCGTTCGTAATACGTGGTGGATCGTGGACTACAACCGGCAGAGCCTCGATGCGGTCGTGCGCGAGGGGCTGTGGTCGCGATTCGAAGCGACGTTTCGCAACTTCGGCTGGGATGTCGTGATCCTGAAGTACGGGTCACTGCTTGAGGCGGCATTCAGCGAGCCGGGCGGGTCGAAGCTGCGCGCGTGGATCGATGGGTGTTCGAACCAACTTTATTCGGCGCTGACCTACCAGGGTGGGGCAGCATGGCGGAAGCGGCTGTTGGAGGATATCGGCGATCAGGGCGATGCGACGAAGCTGATCGAGCGGCGGAGCGATGCGGAGCTTGCGGTGCTGATGACCAATCTTGCGGGCCATGATCTTCCGCATCTGCTCGACGCGTTCGAAGCGATCGATCACGAGCGGCCGACGTGCTTTATCGCGTACACGATCAAGGGTCACGGATTGCCGCTGCAGGGGCACAAGGACAACCACGCGGGGTTGATGACGCCGGCGCAGATGGATGCTTTTCGCAGCGCGATGGGCGTGCGTGCTGGATACGAGTGGGCTCGCTTCGAAGGGCTTGAGGTAGGCGAGAGCGCGCTTGCTCAGTTTCTTGCGGATGTGCCGTTTGTGCAGGCGGGGCGGCGCCGCTTTTCGGGAGCGCGGCTCGACGTGCCGGCGGCGCTTAAGTTTCCGGCAGCTGCGGAGCAGTCTACACAGGCCGGGTTCGGCAATCTGATGAACGAGCTCGGGCGCGAGAAGAGCGAGCTTGCCGCGCGCATCGTGACGTGCTCGCCGGATGTCACTGTTTCCACCAATCTCGGTGGGTGGGTGAACAGGCGCGGGCTATTTGCGCGCGAAGCGCTCGCAGACACGTTCCGGCAGGAGCGCATCCCGTCCACGTTCACGTGGGAGTTCGGGCCAAAGGGGCAACACATAGAACTCGGCATCGCGGAGATGAATTTGTTCATTCTGCTGTCCGCGCTCGGGCTGTCGCATTCGATCGACGGCGAGCGGCTCATCCCCATCGGGACGCTCTATGATCCGTTCATTGCGCGTGGGCTCGATGCGCTGAACTACGCTTGTTATCAAGATGCACGTTTCATTCTGGTGGCGACGCCGTCGGGGGTGACGCTGGCGGGCGAGGGTGGGGCGCACCAATCGATTGCGCAGCCGCTCATCGGGATTGCGCAAGACGGGTTGTGCGCGTTCGAGCCGGCGTATGTCGATGAATTGGCGGTGATGCTGCGGTTTGCGATGGACTATATCCAACGCGATGGGGAGGGAGATCCGGACGAGCGGACCTGGCTGCGCGATCAGACGGGCGGGTCGGTGTATCTGCGGCTCTCGACACGGCCTATCGAGCAGCCGCAGCGCGTGATGACCGAGGAGGCCGCGCGCGGGATCATCGACGGGGCGTATTGGCTGCGGCCGCCCGGCGCGAATGCGCAGGTTGTCGTCGCGTTTGCGGGTGCGGTCGCGCCAGAGGCGATTCAGGCGGTCGGGTTGATGGCCGAGGACCGGCGCGATGTGGGGCTACTTGCCGTCACGTCGGCGGATCGCCTGAACGCCGGTTGGACGGCCGCGCAGCGGGCGCGGGAGCGAGGGCTCACCAGCGCGCGATCGCACATCGAGCGCCTGCTCGGTGAGATTCCGCCGGATTGCGCGCTGGTGACGGTGCTGGACGGGCATCCCGCTACGCTTGCGTGGTTGGGCTCTGTGCACGGCCACCGGGTGCGGGCGCTCGGCGTTGAGCACTTTGGCCAGACAGGATCGATTGCGGAGTTGTACAAACACTATGGAATCGACGCGAATGCGATTGTCCGCGCGGCGCAAGCGATCGCGCCTGGGCGGCCAATCCGCCATCTTCGCGCCGTCACTTGAAGGAGGTCGTTTGATGCGCAAGTTGTTTGTGGCCGTGCTGACGTTTCCGGTGCTCGTGGGATGTGCGGGCGTGTCGGTCGGTGTTGGGGTCGGTGGTGGTTCGGGGGGCGTGGGCGTCGGTGGATCTGCATCGGTCGGGCTTGGCGGCGGTACAAGCAGTGGCGGGCCGCGCGTTGTGACGGTGTCGATGTTCAATATCGATGCGAAGGGCATTGGGCCGGAGATCGGAACGTTGACGCTCTCGGACTCGCGCGGGGGCTTGCATATTGTTCCAAAGCTCGCCGGACTTCCGCCAGGGCCGCGTGGTTTTCATGTGCATGAGAATCCGAACTGCGGTCCGGGCATGAAGGACGGGACGATGCAGGCGGGGCTAGGCGCCGGCGGGCACTACGATCCGCGCGCGACGGGTAAGCACGTGGGGCCGACCGGCGATGAAGGGCATCGCGGCGACTTGCCTGTCTTGAACGTTGCAGCTGACGGCACGGCGAGCGAACCGGTGAATGCGTTGCGCTTGTCGGTGAACGAGGTGCGTGGGCGTGCTTTCGTCATTCACGAAGGCGGCGATAACTTCTCAGATCAACCTAAGCCGCTCGGTGGTGGTGGTCGGCGGATCGCTTGCGGCACGGTTAGCAGCGAGTGATACCATTGCTCGGCTCGCCAGGCGCTGAGGGAGAGGCGGAATGACTTTGAAGATCTATGGCTATGCACAGTCGCGCGCGGTGCGGACGCTATGGCTTTGTGAGGAGCTTGGTGTGCCCTACGAGCTGGTGCACACTGGGACGAGCGATGGCGGGACGCGGACGGCGGCCTATTTGAAGGTCAATCCGGCCGGTCACATTCCGGCGATCGACGATGGCGGGTTCACGCTTTCGGAGTCGATGGGGATCAATCTCTATCTCGCGAAGAAGCATGGGAAGCTCTATCCGACGACGCCGCAGGGCGAGGCGAAAGCCTGGCAGTGGAGCTTTTGGGTGATGTCCGAGCTGGATGCGCCCATCGTGCGTTGGATCACGCACGGTATGTTGCTACCGGCCGCCCAGCGCGACGTTGCAGTTGCGCGGGAAGCGCGCGAGGCAATGGAGTGGCCGCTGCAGGTGCTCGACGGCGCCGTCGCAAAGCAGTCGTATTTGGTCGAGCCGGATCAGTTCACTGTCGCAGATTTGAACGTGGCCTCCGTGCTCTACCGGTTGTTGTTCGTCGACCTGTCCGGCAAATCTCACCTTGAGGCGTGGCTAAAACGTTGCTGGGGGCGGCCGGCAGCCCTAAAGGCGCGGGCGTTGCGGGAGAGTTGATAACCTCCGGGGTAATCGCAGCCGCGTGCGAGATGCGCTAAGTGCCGACCGCTTTATGTGAAGAGGTGTCATGCTAACTGCAGAGCAACTCAACGCGAATCCACTGCCGTTTGCCAAGCTCATGGGTGTGCGGTTCGTATCCGTTACGAAGGATGAGGTCGTCGCGGAGCTCAAAGTCCGGGAAGACTTGTGTACGGCACCAATGCCAATCCTGCATGGCGGTGCTGCGATGGCGCTTGCCGATACGGCCGGTGCGGTCGCGACGTTTCTCAATCTGCCGGAAGGCGCAAAGGGAACGACCACGATCGAGAGCAAAACGAACTTCGTGGCGCCTGCGCAATCGGGAAGTACGGTGCGTGCAACGACAACGCCTGTTCATCGCGGCGGCAAAACGCAGGTTTGGCAAACGCGCATTACGCGCGAAGACGGAAAGCTCGTCGCCCTCGTTACGCAAACGCAGATGGTGCTCTAGACTAGGCGCCGCCGAGGCGAGCTTCGATGAAGGCCTCGGTGTCTTTCAGCACTGGGGCACGCCAGCGCCATCCCCAGAGGAACGCAGCAAAGATCTCGAAGTGGCCGATGCTCTTGTAGATCTTGGCGTCGGCTTTGGAGCCGGCTGCGGTCAGCGCGTTGGCGAAGTTGATGGTGGCTTCGCTTTTCACAATGCGATCGCGTTCGCCGTGGAGGAGTAACATCGGCGGGGCGCCGTTGCGGGCAAGCTTGATCGGCCGGGCGCTTGCCGGGTCGTTGGCCGATGCGGCGAAGATATCTTTAACTCCGCGCCATTTCAGCGGGTTCAGCGTGTAGGGGCCGGCGAGGCCGACGACGCCTTTGATGTTCGATGGGTGCAGGTCGTGAGCTTGCAGGTACTTTGGATCCAGCGCGAGCAGTGCAGAGATGTGCGCGCCAGCTGAGTGGCCCATGACGAACAATCGAGCGGAGTTACCGCCGAGTTCGCCTGCGTGATCGTGCAGCCATTTGAAGGCGAGCGCCGCGTCTTCGACGAAGGTGGGAAACGTCGCTTTCGGATAGAGGTGGTAGTCGGGGACGACGACTGCGTAGCCGCGGGCCGCCATCGCGTGACCGAACAAGCGGTAGTACCAGCGCGCGCCAGAGACCCATCCGCCGCCGTAGAGATAGAGGATCGTTGCCTTCACCTCGCCGCTCTTCGGGCGGTAGATGTCGAGTTGCTGGCGGGGCAATGGGCCGTAGGGCACGTGCCGGGAGCCTATGCCCGAACGGAAGGCGAGGCCCTGATGGGCGGCGTCAGATGCGAGAGGAAATGCGACCATGAAACAAACGTACCGGGCCTTGTGGTCCGGCACGTTAACAGATCATGCGCCCTTACGCGAAACTCAGTTCAGCGGGGTCGAGAACGTCAGCAAAACCGCGTGTCCGCCGCCCCGTTCGCGGCCGGAAACCGGGTCGCGGTCGCTGCCGTTCAGGTCGTAGCGGTATTCGAGTTTCAACTTGGCGTCGGGTTTGTTCAGCTCTTCCTGGGCAAAGCTGGACACATCGACGCTCAGCTGAATCTGTTTCGTCTTCGCGCGGGCAGCGACGTTGTCATCGATGATCTGCGACTGTGCGTCGGCGGCGCCGTAGCGCAGTTCGATCCGCGGACCGTTCTCGGGCTCGTAGGCGACCGAAACATGCGGTGCTATTTCGCGCTCGGCGCTGCGGACACCGGCAATCGTGTTGTCGGTCTCGATCATCGATAGGCCGGCACCGAAGCGCCAATTGCCGCGGCGAACTTTGTGCGAGATGTCCACGAACCGATCGCTCGATTCCGACAATGGGATCTTGCTGTCTTCGCCGCCGGGCTGGACGATATCCGTCGAGATGCGGCGGTCCCAGAAGCTGGCCGTGGTTTCACCCAACCGTGTGTCCCAGGTCATCGCGGCGTTCGCGGTCTGCACGCGGTCGCGGGGGCCTGGCAAGAGTTCCGATCGAATAACGTCGCCTCGTTCAAAGCCACCGCTGACGACTGTTGGCAGGAACGGACGAATCGGGTCGATCGCATCGGCTAGCGCATCGGGCAGCACGTCGGCGACGATGACGTCGGCGTTGATGCCGGTGAACGCGGTGCGCTTCAGCCATTGGCCGCCGCGCATGAGATTAAACTCCATGCCTTCTTTGCGATAGACGGACAACGCGGACGATGCGAAGCCCAGCGTCACGCCTTGGCGTTTCAACTGCTCCCGGTTCGTCAGGTAATCTTGGTAGTCAACCTTCAAGCGGGCTTCGCCGAACTCGAGGCTTGAGGTCATGTTCGACCAGGTGCTGGGCAGGACGAGGCGGCCGTTCGGCATTTCGCGCAGCGAGCTTGCGAAGCCTTCGGATGTTTCTCCAAAGTCGCCGTCAACGAGCAGCCTCAAGTTGTCGGTGTCGATCAGGCGCGCTTGGAAGCGGTGCCTGCGCGAGGTGTCGGCCAGGCGGACCGGCCGGTCGTTTTCACGCAGCTGCGGATCGCGGAAGTCGCGGTTGTCGATGCTGTCGTCGGTTTTGGCGATGTCGGTCGAGAACGAAAAGCGGCCGTTCATCAGCTGCGCGTTGAAGCCGACCGTTTCAGTGATGACATTGGCAAAGCCGAGGCCGTCACCGAGGCGCGAGACTTTTGCCGAGACGGAGGGCTCGAGGTCGAGCGTGCCGCTGCGGAGCTTGAAAGAGACCGGTTCTGGATCCGCGCTGCCGGACGAGAAACTGAGCGGCTTGTCGAAGCCATCAAGTGCGGGCGCGAGGCCTCTCCAATCGGGCTGTTCGGGCGCGAGGAAAAGCTGAACGCTTTGCGTCGCTGCTCTGTTTGCTTTCTGCGTATTGATCTGTTGTGCGGCAACGGTCGCTTCGATGCCGAGGTTGCTGGCCAGGATCGTCGGGGCCAGCCAATAGCCTTGTGCCGGTTCGGCACTGGCGGTGCCTGCGGCGCAGAGAGCGGTGCCTGCCAACAGCGTCGTTGTCAGACGCGTTGCTGCGAATTTGAAGGATGAACGATGTGTCATGGCGATCCATGCTCCGCAAGAACCGCGCCAAAGCGAGTGGTTACCGCGCTCGGGCGCTCAAGAAGAAACCACGTCACGGTTTGAAAACCGCGCCGTCAGGCCTTCCCGTCTTTTCGAAACACCGCCGCCCAAATAACCCAACGCTCGCCGACGTTCATCGAACGCCCTAGCCCCTTACGCATACTGTCGCCCTCCCTAGGCGATACCCGCGCAAGTCACCTCGATCTCATCGTCGTTGCGAATCACGCGGCTACTCCACCTGTGAGCGTAAGTCCACTTTCCGTTTTTCAACAGAGGGGGATGAAAATAATTTCAGCATGCGGAGCATTTTACATCGGTCATGCTTTACGACGTGTACGGAGCGTTGGTCGCGAAGTGTTACTCATCGTGTCACGGTGTGAGTTGCGATGATGGTTACGCAGCGCTCGCATTAACGCACGGAAGAAGCGGTGACGCGTAGGTCCTGAACGCATAACGTGTTTTTGCGATGCAGCGTGCGTTGCCCATCACGTGTTGGAATCGCACGCGTAGGCGGTCGCGATCGTTAAAGGCCTACATGTGCTCCCGGCGTGGTATGCGTTTTGCTGACCGCACTGGCGGCATTGGCAGAAGACCTGCGGCCTGCGCGGCTGTCATAAGTGTCGACGTTAACTGGGCTGGGAACATGGTGTTGGTAGATGCGGGCGTTGGAAGTGCGGTTCGTGACGTGGACCACTACGCAGACCTGGCCGAGGCTTTAGCTCGGGTTCGCGGTGCCGGCGGGCCGTCAACCATCTGGGCCGGTGTTAAGGAGTTCGCCGGCAAGCTTGGCTATTCCCACCTGTTGGCGCTCGACCTGACCCGGCTGACGGGAGGGGCGGCCGGCGCAGCCTTCTATTCGGACGCCCATCCGGTGCTTGCCGATGCCGACCGCGAGCTTGTGATCGATCAGCATCCTATTGTGCGGCGCGTATTGGATTGTGCGTCCCCCTTCTTGGTATCGGAGTTGCGTGACGACCCCAACCATCGCGGGGCGCGCTGGGTGGACCTGTTGGCCGAGCCCGTGCGGCAAGGCGACGGCCTTGTCGTTCCGGTTCATCGCGAGGGTCAAGCTATCGCCGGTGCGAATTTCGGAGGGCATACGCCCAATACTTCGTCATTGGCGCGCGCGTTCCTTCAGGTGCTGACGCATGCCGCTGTGGACCGGGCCGTATCGTTGCGGGATGGGCCCAAGCCGGCGGTGGGTGGACTGTCGGCGCGCGAGGCGCAATGCCTGCGTCAGGTGGCGATCGGCCGCCCGGACGCGGAGATCGGACAGTTGCTCGGCATCAGCCCGCGGACGGTCAGGTTCCATGTCGACAGCGCCAAGACGAAGCTTGGCGTGGCCACGCGCATCCAAGCGGTCGCCAAGGCGCTGCGCGAGCGCATCATCGCCGTTTAGCCTAAGACACGCCCTATCCATATGACGCGGCCGAGCGCATCGAGTGCGTCGGGGTCGAGATCGGTGTAGGGCTGATAGCTTGCGTTGTCGGCCGTGATGGTCGCGCGCTTCGTTGCCGGGT
Source organism: uncultured Alphaproteobacteria bacterium (assembly GCA_902826695.1). Lineage (GTDB taxonomy): Bacteria > Pseudomonadota > Alphaproteobacteria > Micropepsales > Micropepsaceae > SZUA-430. The sequence goes on from CADEFU010000008.1 coordinate 154,328, forward strand.
GCATGGTGACGCGCCGGATCAGCAACGTGTCGTCCAGCCTCAGTACATAGATGCCCTCGCGCCGTAGGTTCAGCTGTGCGGTGTCTATGAGGGCGCGGTCGCCGTGTGCGAGCGTGGGCACCATCGCGTCCCCTGAAACCACGACGGTAGCAAGTTGGGAGAACGGACTTGGGCTGAGTTGGCGCAGCCAGGCGCTTGCGAAGAGCTCGAAGCCGATCGCGTTCGCTGTGTCGGCCAAAGCGGTTGGGCCGCTGACAGTGCGCAGGTCGAAGAGCGGGATGCGTTCGTAGTCGGCGAGTTCGGGGAGCGCTTCTTGCGGGTCGCTGCGCGACTGACGTTTGGCCTTGGCGGGTTCGCGCATGCGGCCGTCGCCGGTCTCAAGCCAGAGCGGATCTTGGCCGAGCGCACGGGCGAATTTCGCGGTGTGCTTTGTGCCCTTGGCGCGGCCGGACTCAAGTTCCATCACGGCTTGCTGCGAAATGCCCACGGCTTTGGCGAGCGCCACCTGGGTCATGGCGAGCGCGTCGCGTGCCTTCTTTATGCGTGTGCCTACGCCGGACATGGAGACCCTCTCCCTCGCCGAGTCTGAGGCTTTAGTTTAGCGCGTTTGGCGGCCAAGCGTCGCGCGTGCCCGATTTCCGTCCTTTTTCGGTCGCCATGGCCCGTCAAGGTGAACAGGGATCGAGCGGAAAGGTGGCGCTTGTGTCTTGCGTAGGGGCGACGAATGAGGCTCTTTGAGGGTCGCATCAATGGTGGGGCTTGATGCCTTCGACGTGCAGCACTGACGGCGCATTCGAATGCGCCATGGCAAGCTTTCCGTGGATCGTCGGAACGCTGGTCTTTGTGCTGCTTTTGCTGCTTGGCGCACGCGTGTGGTTGCTGACGCGCAACCGTTGGAAATGGCAGTGGCCGCAGTGGCGTCAGGCGCCTCAGCCGGCGCCTGTGCCAAAACCGGCGCCGAAAGTGGTACCTGTCGGCAGCCCCCTGCAGCCTTCGCCGCATAAACCCGCCGCACCTAAGGAACCGAAGAAGCCGCCGCAGCCGGCGAAGCCTTCTCCCTTGCAGCTGACATTCAAGGACCGCCCGGAGTTAAAAGCCGCGGATTTTTCGCATGCCGGCACGCTCCACGACTTCGGCGACATGCTGACCAACATCATCTTGTCGCAAGATGGCTGGAAGAAGCTGCCATCGAAGTTCGTGGACGGACGAGGTATCGGCGGTCTGTTCGCGCGCGAGGTTCAAGGCGGGGGCGGATTTGAGATGTTGGCGGTCGAGACGCGTACGAACAATACGCCGTTCGATGTGGCGTCGTTGTCGGACGACAAGCTCGCGCGCGATATCGGCGACCTCTACGACGCAGGTGCGATCGGCAAGGCGATGGCGGACGAGTTGGTGCGCGGACTGACGAACGGTGCGCCTTTTTTCCGCAAGGAGTTTTGGCGGCACGATCTAGGCAGCGGCGTCACGACGATTTCGCAGGTTGCGCAGGCGGGCGACCAGCGGGCTGCGCTTTCGCGGTCGCACGCGCGGCTTATCGCGTCGGCCTACATGTCGCTGACGCAGATGGATCGCGAGGCGATCTATATCGGCCGCAAAGGCGTCGATCAGGACGACGCCTGAGGCCTGCCGCCTGCAACGCTAGTGCGGAACATTTCGCGGCGTTGGCCGTGGTAGTCGTTCAGCGCGTTGTGCTGGGTGGTGCGGTTGTCCCAAATCGTAAGCGTGCCTTTGGCCCACCGGACGCGGCAGGTGAGATTCTCATTCGTTTGGTGGCGGTAGATGTGTTGGAGCAAAGCTTGGCTCTCGGGCACGCTCCAGCCATCGAAGCGCGTCGTGTAGACGGGATTGAGGTAGAGCGCTTCGCGTTTCGATTCCGGGTGGCGAATGACAGCGGGGTGCGAGATTTCTTGGAACGCCTCTTGCGACGGTGCGATCTCGGTGGACATTTTGTGCTTCACACGGTCGAGGAAGCCGCCGGTGCCGTAGGCAGCGCCTGCCGAGTGCACGGCGCGCAGGCCGCGCAGCGTTTGCTTCAGGCCGTCGGAAAGAGTCTCGAACGCGAGGTATTGGTTCTGGAACACCGTGTCGCCACCGAAGTCGGGGACTTCATGCGCGTAGAGCAGGGTGAAGCTCGGCGGTTCGCTCAGGTAGGAAAGATCGGAGTGCCAGGCGTTGGCAAAGTTGAGCTTGTCTTCGCGCTCCTTCAGAACGCGAATGACATAGGGGCGCTCGGCGAGCGGCTTGACGAACGGTGTCACCGCGCGGCCGCCGAGTTGGTCGGTCAGGCGCTCAAGGTCGTCGAGAGACATCGCCTGACCGGGGATTGCCACGACGAGGTGGTCGATCAACGCTTGGCGCAGGTCGGCGATTTCGGCCGGCGATTGTTCGCGAGCCAGGTTCAGGCCGTGCAGTTCGGCGCCGAGAGCGCCGGCGAGACGGGCGATCTTCACGGTGCGGGTTCGATTTTGAGCACGCGGCCGGTCTTTTCGCCGGCGGCGGGGTAGTCGGTCGTCACGTAGATGTAGCCGTCGGGGCTGACGCGGACATCACGGAGACGCTCGTTGAGGTCGGTGAGCAGGCGCTGTTCGCCGGTAGCGTTGCCGCGATCGTCGAGGTCGACGCGGCGCAGGTGTTTGAGCGCCAGCGCGCCGACGAAGGCGTCGCCGTCCCACGCGGGAAACTTGTCGCCGCGGTAGATTGCGAGACCGGACGGCGCGATCGATGGCGTCCACTGAACAACGGGTTGCTCCATGCCTTCGCGCTCCTTGTAGGGGGATACATAGGCGCCGGAGTAGTCCATACCGTAGGTGATGACGGGCCAGCCGTAGTTGCGGCCGCGTTCGATGATGTTCAGTTCGTCGCCACCCTGCGGGCCGTGTTCGGTTTCGTACAGGCGGCCGCTGATGGCATCGAAGGCGAGGCCTTGTTGGTTGCGGTGGCCGTTTGAGATGATTTCCGGACGTGCGCTCTTGCCGCTGAAATGTGGCCCGTTGTCGGGAACGCTGCCGTCGTCTTTGAGGACGACGATCTTGCCGAGGTGGCTTGCGTTGTCTTGTGCCTTCTCACGGTACTCGAAGCCGTCACCGATCGTCAGCGCGAACTCGTTGTCGGAGATGAAGGCGAGCCGTCCGCCGTAGTGGTTGTTCGTGTCCTTAAGGGGCGTGGCTTCGAAGATCACCTTTACGTCTTGAAGTGCGGTGCCGTCGAAGCGCGCGCGGGCGACGCGCGTTGCGTTCGCTGCTTTGGTGCCGTGGGCGTAGGTGAGATAAACGAAGTTGTTCTCGGCGAACTTCGGATGCAGGACGACATCAAAGAATCCGGCTTGGCTCCCGAGGTGGACCGGGGGCACACCCGCTATCGGTTGCGGTTGAAGTTGGCCGTTGCGGATGAGGCGCAGACGGCCTTCGCGTTCCGTCACCAAAAGCGCACCGTCGGGGAGGAACGCGATGGAGTAGGGGTGGTCGAGGCCCTTCGCGATCTCGGTAATGTTGTACCCGGTCTTCAGTTCCGGGGCTTGCGCGGGCGCCGGCGGGGGCGGGCGAACCGGTTCGGGCGCTACGTCGGCCTTAGCGTTCTGCGCTGCAGCGCTCATGGCCAGGAACAGGAGTGCAAAACCGGCGCGCATTCATTTCTCCGCAATCGACGCTATCGTTGATAGAGACATCTGACCCTATTTCGGGGCATAAGCAAAGGGTGGATAGGAGAGGCTGATGGTCCGCTTGCTCGTGGCGTTTGTGGTGGCTCTGGTCGTGATGGTCGTGCTCGGCACGGCGGCGCATTCGCTGATGGTGCAGGCGGCGTGGGCCGATGCGGCCGCACGGGCTGGCGGCGCTGCGGTCGCGCTTCCCCTCGGCGATCGGGTTAGTTGGTTTGTGCACGACCTCTTCGGCATGGCGCCGTTGTTCGGGGCATTGTCGGGCGTTGCATTGCTTGTCGCGTTTCTTGTGGGGACGCTCATGGCGCGGTTCACCGGGCTACGGTTTGTCGTTCTTGCGGTTGCGGGCGCGGTTGCAATCTTCGTTCTCTTTACTGTGATGAAGATGACGCTTGGCACGGTTGGCGTGTTCGGTGCGCGCGGAACACTCGGGCTTGGTTTGCAGATGGCCGCGGGGTTGATCTCCGGGCTTGTGTTCGCGATGTTGTCGCGGCCACGGGAGGCGTGATTCTGAACCGATGACGCGGGACAAGAACTCACCGTACGCGAAGTTCATGCAGACGCTCAAGATCGGGACGGTGTTTGTCATCGTCTCGCTGTTGGGCTTTGGGCTCGCGCGCTATCTTGAAGAAGGTAAGCGGTTCGACTTCGGGTCTTGGGTGATTATCGCTGTTCTGGCGATCGCAGTGCTGCTCACGGCAACCGTGCGGGCGCTGCTGACGGCGGCGAAGAAGAGATAGCCGTCATTTTCACACGCAATCTCCAGCTGTTTCTTGCCTCGCGCTTTGCGGGCAATGTGGCGATGCAGGTGCAATCGACCGCAGTTGCCTGGCAAATCTTCAAGCTGACGCACGATCCGCTTGCGCTCGGGCTCGCAGGGTTGGCGCAGTTTGTGCCGATGTTTGCGCTAACGCTCTATGCGGGCGATGTCGCCGATCGGTTTGAGCGGCGGCGCATTTTGGCTGCGAGTTACGCGGTCGAGGCTTTGTGCGCGATTGTCTTCGTTGCACTCACGCTTGCGGGCGTGAGCGAGACGTGGCCGTACTTTGCAACGCTCGTTCTCTTTGGTGCGGCGCGGGCGTTTTCGGCGCCGGCTTCGCAGTCGTTCTTGCCGCAGATCGTGCCGGTCGAAGTGTTGCCGCGTGCGATTTCCGTTTCCTCGACCGTGATGCAGGTCGCAGTGATCGCGGGACCAGCGGTCGGCGGGGCGATCCTCATTTTGGGCGCAGGCGTGGCCTATGCGGTGTCGTTCGCGCTGTTCGTCGCGAGTGCGACCGTCATATACGCTATCGATGCGGTGGTGCGACCGCGCGTCGAGGCAGGAGGGACGCTCTATCAGCGGGTGGCGGAGGGGATAGTCTATGTCAGGCGCCGGCAGGAACTGTTTGGCGCGATCTCGCTCGATCTATTCGCGGTGTTGCTCGGCGGGGCGACGGCGTTGTTGCCGTTCTTCGCGGATCAAGTGCTGCACGTAGGTGCGCTTGGCTTTGGTATTCTGAAGGCCGGCCCGGCGATTGGGGCTGCGGTGATGTCGGCGGCTCTGACGGCGATGCCGCTCGGGCGGCATGCGGGGCTGAAGATGTTCGGCAGTGTCGCGATCTTCGGCGTTGCGACGATCGTCTTTGGTCTGTCGGAGAATTTCTATCTGTCGTTGGCGGCGTTGATCACGCTGGGCGCTGCGGACATGGTGTCGGTGAACGTTCGGCATTCGCTGACGCAACTTGCGACGCCCGATCATATGCGCGGACGGGTCAGCGCGGTCAGTATGCTCTTCATCGGGGCGTCGAACGAGCTTGGCGAGTTCGAATCCGGGGTCACGGCGGCATGGTGGGGGACGATTCCAGCCGTGATCGTGGGCGGCATTGGGACACTCGCGGTCACGGGGCTTTGGGCGTATTGGTTTCCGGCGTTGCGGAACGTCGATCGGTTGGGCGATCTGAAACCGGAGTGAGAGCATGGAACGAACGGCGATGTGCGCTTGCGGTACTTTGCGCGTGAAGGTGCGGGGCGAGCCGATGCGAGTCGCTGTGTGTCATTGTGTGCAGTGCCAGAAGCGGTCGGGCAGTGTGTTCGCCGACAACGCGCATTTCGACCGAAAAGCTGTCGTGGCGATCGAGGGCGAGTCCAAGGCGTTCGCACGCGCAACCGAGCGCGGCGGGCGCGTGACGTTTCACTTCTGCACGCGGTGTGGGTCGTCGGTGTATTGGGATTTGTCGCTTGATCCGAACATCGTGGGGGTGGCGGTCGGCGCGTTCGGGGATCCTGGGTTCGCGAAGCCGACACGGTCGCTCTTCGGGGTCACACGGCATCACTGGGTGCCGCCGCTCGAAGATGGCGAGGCCTACTTGGCCGATCAGTATGGGCCGAAGGAGTAGGTTCAGCCGACGATGATGGCCGCGATGCGTTCGTTTTGCATCTCGGTCGAGCCGTCGGTGTAGTTCGCGACGCGGGCTGAGGCGAGGTGGCGGAGGAACGGGTATTCCTCGCGCAAGCCAGCCGCGCCCATGAGTTGGCAGGCATCCGAGATGCGTTGGATGGCCATGCGCGTCGCGAATTTTTTGGCGTGGGCTGAAGCGAGGGCCGCGTCTTCGTTGGCGATGATTTTGGCGGCGGCGTTTTCGACGAGTTGGCGGGCGGCTTCGGCGTCAGTGGCGATGTCGGCGGCCATCCAGCGCCAACCCTGTTTTGCAGCGAGAGGACTGCCGAACGCTTGCCGGGATTTGCCGTAGGCGATGGCTGTGTCGAGGCTGGCGTCGACCATCGCGACGCACATGGCGGCGACGTAGGTGCGGGCTTGGTTGACGCTTGCCATTGCGCGGCGGAACGCTTGGCCGGGCGGGGCGATCACTTCATCGGCGTGGACGCGGTAGTTGTCGAGTTTGAAACCACCCGCGCCGATGACGCCGCCGCCGGCGAGTGCTTCGGCGTTCGCGCGCTGAAATCCCTCGCGGCGGCCGTCCACGAGGAAGCAGCCGATGCCGCGCCAGCCTTGCGACGGGTCTGTTTGGGCGTAAGTGATGAAGACGTCGCCGAACGCCGCGTTCGTGATCCAGCCTTTTTCCCCCGTGAGACGCCAGCCATCCCCGTCCGGCATCGCGCGGGTCTTGATGCCGGCGAAGTCGCTGCCAGCACCCGGTTCGCTTAAGGCACTGCCGCCGAAGCGTTCGCCCTTCAGCATTGCGGGGACGTAACGCTCAGCTACGGCGCGCGGAAGAGCGGTCGCGAGATGCGCCGCCGCGCCTGCGGTGTTCGTGAGGCTGAACGCAAAATCGTAGGAGTCGCGGGAGAAGAGCTCGAGCAGCTTGAGCTTGTCCGCAAAGCCAATTTCGTGGCCGCCCCAATCCCGCGGGGCTTGGAACGCGAGCAGCCCCTCGGCGGCAGCGTCGCGCAGGGCGTCGATTTGCATGCGTCCGTCGCGGGCCCACTTCGCTGCGTTGGGGGCGAGGTGGCTTTTGGCGAAGCGTGTGGCTGTCGCGAGGAGGTCTGTCATTTGTCGAGGCCTTCGTGTGAGTTCTTCATACCCGCAACGTCGTGCGCGCGAAGTCGGTGGCGGCTTTGTAGTCGGCCTTGCCGTTTGGGGCGCGGAACATTTGGGGGACCACGAAGATTCGTTTTGGGGTCTTGTAGCCTGCGAGGTGGGTGCGGACGTGCTTGCGCAAGGATTCTTCGTCGAACTTTGCGCTGGGAGAGAGTTCGACGATGCCGGTAACGGCGCTGCCCCACTTGTCGTCAGGGACGCCCACGACGAGCGCATCTTCGACGCTGTCGTGGCGTTTCAGGATTTCTTCGACTTCCTCGGGGTAGACTTTTTCGCCGGCGGTATTGATGCACACGCTGCCGCGGCCCAGCAGCGTGATCGAGCCGTCTTCGTGCAGCATGCAGTAGTCGCCCGGGATCGACCAGCGTTTGCCGTCGATGACGGGGAACGTCTTTGCCGTCTTTTCCGGATCTTTCCAGTAGCCGACCGGAATGTTTCCGCCGCGGGCTATGAAGCCGGGTTCGTTCGCGCCGGCTTTGAGCGGCTTGTGATCGGTTGTGAAAACGGCGACGTCGGTGCCAAGCGTGAACTTCGCTGTGGGCGCTTCGCCCTCCTTTGTTGTCGCGGACATGGCAAAGCCAACGGCTTCCGACGAGCCGAACGAGTCGAGCAGCGTCGCTTGCGGGATGTGGCGGAGCATGCCGTGTTTCACCTCCTGGCTCCACATCACGCCGGAGGAGATGATCGTCACGAGCGACGACAGGTCCCATCGGCCTTCATTCTCGTCGAGCGCGCGAAGCATGGGCTTGGCAAAGGCGTCGCCCACGATCGCGATTTGCGTCGCTTTGTTGCGGGCCGTCGCCTCCCAGAGTTCGACGGGGTCGAAGTTTGCGCCTTCAAGCGTGATGACGGAGCCGCCCATCGAAAGGCAGCCAAACGACGTCAGCAGGCCGGTGCCGTGCATCTGTGGACAGGCGGGAATGAAGCGGTTGCCTGGTCCTTGTTGGCGGACGATTTCGGCGTGCTCAACGATGGAGGTTGGAACGACGGGCATCAGTGCCGGGTTCATCTGCGTTTGGCGCAGGTCGCCATGGCGCCACATCACGCCTTTCGGCATGCCGGTGGTGCCGCCGGTGTAGAGGAAGAAGAGATCGTCAGGCGAGCGTTTGATGTCGAGATCGCCCGATGGGCTTTTCGCGATGAAGGCTTCGTAGTCTTGCGCGAATGCGGGTATCGGGGTGTCGTCGACCTTTACCTGCAGCCAGGTCTTTACGCCGGGGAGGCGGTCTTTGATTGAAGCGACAATGGGAGCGAACTCGCTGCCGTAGACGACGATGCGTGCGTCAGAGTTGTCGAAGATGTAGTGGAGCTCTTCGGCTTTGTAGCGGTAGTTGAGGTTGACATGAACGAAGCGGCCTTTGAACGAGGCGATCGTCGCTTCCATGTATTCGGGGCGGTTGCGGATCAGCACGGCGAGCTTGTCGAGCGGTTCATGGCCGGCGGTAATCAGCCCACTGGCAAGGGCGTTCGTGCGGCCGTGGAACTCGAGCCAACTGGTCGTTTTGGTGCCGTGAATCAGGGCGGGCGCGCCTGACGGCAAGACCTTGGCCACGGCGTCGATGATGTCGCCGAAGTTCCACACGTCCATGGGAATTCCTCCAATATCTTGTGACGTCGAGCGTATCCGAATTTGTCGGCGCGACAAGCGGTTGCTAGTTTGCGGGCATGAGCAACGCACTTCCTGAGCTTGGTACTATCGAAGGGTATTTCGGCCGCCCCTGGTCGTGGGCGGATCGGACGGCCACGATGCAGAAACTAGCGCCCGCGGGGTATCGCTTCTTCATCTATGCGCCGAAGGGAGACGCGCACTTGCGGCGCCGGTGGAAAGAGGCGCATCCGGCGGCGGAGAGCCAAGCGCTCGCCGCGTTTGCGGCCGCGTGCCGGGCCGCGGGTGTGCGGTTCGGGGTGGGGTTGAGCCCGTTCGAGGTCTTTCGCCATTTCGACGACGAGGCGCGGGCGGCGCTGAAGGCGCGGATTGCGCAACTGGAGTCGGTGGGGCTCGACGATCTGGCGATCCTGTTCGACGATATGCGGGGCGATATTCCGGATCTCGCGCAGCGGCAGGCGGAGATCGTTGCGTTCGTTTCCGGCACGATGCGCGCGACGCGCCTTATTATGTGCCCATCCTATTACACAGATGAAGTGATCCTCGATCGCGTGTTCGGCGCGCGGCCTTCGAACTACCTCGAAGATCTTGGACGGTTGTTGGATCGCAAGGTCGAGGTGTTCTGGACAGGTGAGGAGGTTTGCGCGCGCGCGTTTTCGCCTGGGCATTTGGATGACGTGGCGCAGCGGATTGGGCGTAAGCCGTTTCTGTGGGACAACTATCCGGTCAACGATGGGCCACGTATGTCGCGGTTCTTGCATCTGCGCGGGTTCACGGGAAGACCGGCGTCGATAGCGGGGCATATTTCGGCGCACGCGATCAACCCGGCGCTGCAGGCGCATTTGAGCTGCGTTCCGGCGCTGACGTTGGTCGATAGTTATACGCAGGGTGATCGCTACAGCTACATGGGGTCGTTCCGTCGCGCGGCGCGGGCCGTTATGGGCGATGCGTTGGCGCAGATGCTTGAGGGCGATCTGTTGTTCTTGCAAGACGCAGGGCTTGATCAGTTGGGCGAGCGTGCGGCGCGGCTGCGGGCGCGGTGGGCGCAACACGCGCATCCGGCGGCGCGCGAGATCGTCGAGTGGCTCGACGGCGTGCACAAGATTACGCCGGAAGACATGCTGACGAGTTAGCGGTGGGCGACCCTGGAAAGCAGGATTGCAAAGAACGTCAACAGTGCGACGGCGACGACGTGCGTTCCAAAGTCCACCGGGTTTGTGCCGTGAGCGTGCATGAACTGAAGTAGCGTCGCGGCGAGAAGCGCGGCGCCGAGGCCGGCGAGCGCTAGGACTCGTGTGGTGTTGATGGCGAGCGATCGACGCAGGAGAAGGTAGACGGCGACCGCTGTCGGCAGGCCTACACCAAGAATGAACGCGAAGCAGTCCCGGCTTGCGAACATCGTCGCCGGCACATAGCCGAGTTCCACGATTTGGCGCTGGCATTCGATGCCACCGCCGATGAGCCAAAGTATGAGTCCGGGCGCGGGGGCGTAGACCCAATTTGGGGAGCGGCCAGGGATAGCTAGCATCACGGCGGCGACGATGGCGCTGATGCCGGCGATGGCGGCGCCGATTAGCTCAGTGCTGTAGGGCAGGTGGGCGATGTGCGTCAGCGCTTCGCCCGCGTGGCCGTTGAGGCCCGCGAATGCGGCCATCGCCGTGAGTACGGCGGCAAGGAGCAGACCGGCGCGCAACAGCGGCGCCTGAAGCGGCTGGACGGGCTTTGCTTCACTTGCGAGCCGGTCGATCAGCCGGTTGGTGTCTTCACGCATCGCGGCCGCCCTTCATTGTCGTGCGCAGCGTTTGCATCGCGCGATGGAGCAACGATTTCAGCGCGGGAACCGACTGACCGCTTACAAGCGAGGCTTCGGCGAGCGAGCGTTCTTCGATTTTCAACAACTGCAACGCGGCGCGTTGGCTTGGCGGTAGTGCCGCTAAGGCGATGTTGAGATCGCTCGCGGCCGAGAGTTTATCGTCCTGGCGTTGCGTGCCGTCTTCTGCGGCAAACGCGGCTTGCGTCATCTCTCCTTCGACCGTGGCGCGGCGTTTGTGCTTGCGGAGTGCGTCGATGGCCCGGGCTTTGGCGATGGCGGCGATCCAGGGTTCGGCGGGGCGGCCGGGTTCATAGGTGTGGCGCATGCGGTGGATGGTGAGCAGCGCTTCTTGCACGATGTCTTCGATGGCAGCGGTGTTGCTTTGATAGCGGCGGGCGATGACGCGGATGAAGGGGACCGCTTCTTTGAGCAGCGTCGCGTAAGCGCGTTGATCGCCTTGTTGCGCCGCCGCCATCAGGTCTTGCCAGCGAGCGGCGTCTTTGGGTGGCGTGCTGGTCAAGAAATGGTCCCGAACAAGGCGTGCAACCTCGATGATCACGAACACAGGGTTCGCGTCAATGGGACGCCGGGTAACCAATTGAAACCGCACGCTTCGATCTCCGTGCTTGCATATTCGCTCGAGGTAGCAGTTTAGGTGCGAGCTTCACGTGTCTGTGATGAGCGCAACTTTCGGCGTCCCTTGGGCGAACTCATGCGTAACCAACCCGGAGGAGGTTCAATGTTTCGGATTTTGCGGTCGTTTTTGGCAGTGGTGGCTCTGTTGGCGGCGGGGAGTGCGTTTGCGCGCGACGCCGAGGTCTACACGGGGACGTTCTCGTCGCTCGCGGTCGGCGGATATGATGCGGTGGCCTATTTCAAGATGGGCAAACCCGTACAGGGCAACGCTCAGTTCGAGATCGCCTACAAGGGTGCGACGTGGCGGTTTGCTTCGCGGGAAAATCTCGATGCGTTTCGGTCGAAACCTGAGGCCTACGCGCCGCAGTATGGCGGCTATTGCGCCTGGGCCGTTGCGCAGGGCTACACGGCCTCGGGCGATCCGCAGGTTTGGGCGATCGTGGGCGGCAAGCTCTATCTGAACTACGACCGTTCGGTGCAGGCGAAGTGGGAGAAGGACATCCCTGGTTTCATCGCCAAGGGCGATCGGAACTGGCCCGGCGTGCTCGGCAAGTAACCGACGGCTATCGACACAATACCTTCCTTTTGCGGGCGTCTGAGGCGACTCTGACGCTCGGAAACACCCAAATACTGGCGAAAAAGTCATGGCTAAAGACCTGCACGATTTAGATCTGACCACCGAGCGGCCGGAGACGGTCGCCGCCTACAACGTTTTCGCGGCCGACTGGATCAGTTACGGGTCGCGGGTGCGGTCGGTGTTTGCGGCGGCCGATACCGATGCGGACTGCGCGATCGTGAATGCGCATGCGGCTGGCGTGCACATGGCGCTGGAAGCGGCGCCGAGTTTCAAGAAAGCGCGCGGGTACTTGCGGCGGGCGCGCAAGGCGGCTCCCGATGCGACGAAGCGTGAGCAAGCGTTCGTGACCGCGATCGCCGATTGGTGGCGCGGGAATCCCGCATTGGCGCTCAGGCGGATGCGCGCGATCTTGGGCGAGCATCCGTCCGACATCGTGACCGCGAAATGGGCGCAGTATCTCGCTTTCAATATGGGCGATGCGGGGTCGATGGTGGATGTGGCGCGGGTCATCCTGCCGGCACACCTGAAAACGGCTGAGGCGTGGAGCATGCTCGCCTTCGCCAACGAGCAGGCCAACAATATCGCGGAAGCCGAGCGGTGCGCGCACCGGGCGCTGGCGCTGAGGTCGAGCGATGCGTGGGCGCATCACGCGATCGCGCATGTGATGGAGACGCGAGGCAAGGTCGATGAGGGCATCGCGTTCCTGACCAAACATGCGCCGGATTGGAAGGATCGCAGCATCTTCGTGCGCGAGCACAATTACTGGCACTTGGCGTTGTTTCACCTTGACCGGGACGAGCCTGGGCGGGCGCTTGAGATATTCGACAAGCATTTGTGGGGTGAGTGGCGCGAGTTTGCGCAAGAACAGATCGGCGCGATCTCGGCGCTGTGGCGGCTCGAGATGCGCGGCGTCGATGTGGGCAAGCGCTGGGACCCGGTGGTCGCGAAGGTGATCGAGCGCTGGCACGAGCACATCGTGCCGTTCAACGATTTGCATTTCGTCTATGCGCTGGCGCGCGGCGGCAAGCGGCGCGAGATGCACGAGTTCTTGACGTCCATGATCCGGCATGGTGCGAACGACGTGACGGGCGTTTGGGAATCGGTCGCGATTCCGGTTGCGCATGGGCTGGCAGCGTATGCCGAGCAGCGCTACGCGGCGGCCGTCGATGCGATCGGGCCGGTGATGCCGCGGCTGTATCTTATCGGCGGCAGTCATGCGCAGCGCGATGTGTTTGTTCAGACGTGGATCGACGCGGGACTGCGCGCCGGTCATCACTCGGCGGTCGGCGGCTTGGTGGCGCAGCGGGCGGCGGATCGGCCGGATGTGCGCGAAGTTCAACGGCAACTTAGTCGTGTTCGCGTGGCCGCGTGAGTTTGTGAGGCATTGCTGGGGCGGGTGAATGGAAGCAGTCTATTGGGTGTTGACGTGGGCGTGTCACCGTAAGTGCCGCCATTGTTACGACGACCGATTCCGCCCTTACGTGCGCGATGACTTGAAGCGTGTCGTGGGGGAGGGACAGAGGGCCTATCACGCGATCCTGAACAACCTTCCGGACGATATGAGCTTTCTCGACCGCAAGACGGGCGCGCGCAAGCGCAGTCTGCTGGTGCTTGCGGGCGGCGAGCTTCTGATCGACGGCGTGCGGGAGGAACTGTTCTATCCCGCGCTTGAGGCGATCCGCGAGCGGTGGGGCGCGAAGGCGCCTTACGTTTCCGTGCAGACAACGGGCGATGTGCTGACGCCGGACCGGATCGAGGCGATGCTTTCGCGGGGCGTGCGCACGATCGCGGTCGCTTCGATCGACGACTATCACGTGGGTCTTGAGGGCGAGAAGAAATTCGCCTTCATGGAGGAGATTCGCGCGATGATGGCGCCGTTCGGGGCGACGGAGATCGACCTCGGTGGCGCGCGCGACGAGCGGCTGAAAGCGAAAGCACCGGCGACGCGGCGCGACGCGATGGGCGAGGGGCCGTTCTTCCTGTTCTTCGGGGCGCAGCCGGAGCTTTGGATCGGTGAATTGTGGCCGCGCGGACGGGCGTGGGCGAACGGGCTTTCGAATGCGACCTACGAGACGAACTTTTGCGCGCGCTGGAGCGGCGGCAAGAACTTCATGAACTATGGCGAGGCCGGGTCGGAGGTTGCGATCGAGCCGGACGGGTCGGTCTATCCGTGTTGCCTGAAGACGAAGGCGCCCCTGGGAAATCTCACCGAGGAACGGCTGACCGATATCCTCGACAGCTTGAAGGGCCATCCAGCGTTCGAGGCGATCAATGCGGGCGATCCTGAGGCCATGGGGCTTGGCGCCGGCTGGTCGCGCGAGACCTACCGCGCGGCGTCGACGCAAACCGACCCCAAAGGCCGAACGGTCAGCAATGTGTGTTTGGGTTGCGACGCGTTCTTCGAAAAGCACCTGAAAGGCGAGATCGAACGATTGCGCAGGGCGCGCTTGGCCCGTCGCGAACATTGCGCGCAGGCTTAGGCGCGCCTGAGCGGTTGGCGGCGCGCGTGGCCGGATGCTACCGTCTGGGCCTATGACGCGGGATATGTGGAAACCGATTGCACTCTATGCGCTCGCCTTGGCGGTGGGGGCGTTCGCGCTGCAGTGGCTGCAGTATCAGTATGTGGCGCGGATGTTTGCGCCGGAGATTTACATCGCGCTGATCGCGCTGGCGTTCACGGGGCTTGGGATTTGGGCGGGGTACCGGTTGACCCCGAAGACCGTCGCGGGGCCGTTCGAGCGGAATGAGGCTGGCATCAAGGCGCTGGGGCTGACCGAGCGGGAGCTGACCATGCTGGAGCGGCTGGCCGCGGGGGACGCGAACAAGGAGATTGCGCGGGCGCTCGAGATTTCCCCCAACACGGTCAAGACGCATATCGCGAACCTGTTCCAGAAGCTCGAGGTGCAGCGGCGGACGCAGGCGATCCAAAAGGCGCGGGAGTTGCGGCTCATTCCCTGACCTCACCCCTATGGGTGCATTCAGCTGTGGGAAGCGAACGAATAGGCCTCGCCCGACCGGCCGATTTCCGCCAAATCACCCTTTCGGGCGATACATTTTCCGCGCATCGGCCGGTAACTCAGACAGCCTCGACAACGCCCATCGGAGGCAACGACTCGCATGACCAACATCATTTTCCTGTTCGGCACGTTGGCCGGGCTCATCATTATCGGCGTCACGCTCGCCATGATCGCCGCCTCGGGCGGGCAGATGGAGATGAGCGAGCATTCCCATCTCGTCGGCTACTCGATCATGATCGTGGCGCTGACCATGATCTTCTTCGGGGTGAAACGGTACCGGGACCGCGAATTGGGCGGGGTGATCAGGTTCCTGCCGGCATTGTTCATGGGGCTTGCGATCTCCGTGGTGGCAGGGGCGATCTACGTGGCCGGGTGGGAGGTCTATATGGCCGCGACCG
>CADEFU010000008.1:169667-215025 GCA_902826695.1 uncultured Alphaproteobacteria bacterium
GCGATCTACGTGGCCGGGTGGGAGGTCTATATGGCCGCGACCGACGGCGCGTTCATGCAGGCGTACATGGACAAGTACATCGCGGGCGAGAAGGCGAAGGGGCTTAGCGGCCCGGCGCTCGACAAGCTCGTCACCGAGATGAACGAGATGATGACGGCGTACAACACGAACATGGCGTTCCGGATGGGCATCACGTTCATGGAGATATTCCCGGTCGGCGTGATCATGGCGCTGATCTCGGCGGTGTTGCTCAGGATGCCGAATTTTCTGCCGGCGCGGGCGTAAGGCTCACCCGGGAGCGCGGGCTTCCAGCCCGCTCTCCCTTTCTTTGAGGTTGCCGTTGCGTCACTGCGGGACGTGCGGGCTGGAAGCCCGCGCTCCCGGGATGTGCTAGTCTTCGTCCGCACGATTTGAGGAGAGACCCCATGAAACTCGAAGGCGGATGTTACTGCAAAGCGGTGCGCTATGAGGCGGAGGGCGAGCCGATGATGCAGGCGCAGTGCCATTGCCGCGAATGCCAATACATCGCGGGCGGTTCGCCGAACCTCTTCATGGCGATGCCGATCCCGGGCTTCAAATACACGAAGGGCACGCCGAAACAGTTTGCGCGCAAAGACCTGGAGCGGCCCGTGACGCGCGAGTTCTGCGCGGAGTGCGGCACGCACATCGTGACGCGCGCGCCGGGCTTTCCGGCGGTGATCCTGAAAGTGGGCTCGCTCGACGACCCGAAAGTGTTCACGCCGAAGATGGCTATCTACACCTGCGACAAGCAACCGTTCCACCGCGTGCCGGAGGGGGTACCGACGTTTGAGAAGTTGCCGGGGTAGGGTGGCGAACGTCCGGAAATGACAGCGCGGGTTGCCTGCTCAAGATGCGGCACGCTGATCTTGCCGGGGACCGCGGTCGAGACCGGCGGGGCGTGTATTCCTTGTCACCGTGGATATCGCGACGACATTGAGCGTTCGAAGCTACGGCGGATCGAAGAGAAGAAATACGAGCAGAGCGCTGCTCGTAAGCACTGGCTATGGCTGGTCGAGCAAGCGTGCGGTGCTGCTGGCGGATTCGAAAGTCTGTCAGCTTCCAATCAGGCGTTCTTTGCCGTTGGCGTCCTCGAAAGAGATGTTTATCGCGGAGGCTTCGAGTCTTACTTCTTCAGTAACTCCGCCAACCACTATTCGCTTGCTGTGAGCCTGTTGATGGAACTGGGTGCCACGAATGCACTTCGCCTTGTGATGGCTGCTAAGGAAGCTCTCTTCGGGCCAGGTCCCCTTCCCGCAACCGTCCAGGCTCGACGCGCCCACCTGTGGGCACATCATGATGCGGTAGCTCGTACGCAGAGAGTGGCGGCAATTGACGCCGCGTTTTGCAAAGATCCGGATGAGCTGCAAATGAAGATTGAGGCCTATGCCGCGCGCCATGAGTTACGGCGGCCTTTTGACGAGTGAACGGCGCCATGCCCATACTGCCTCATCGCGACATTGAGGCTCTCCCATGAAATTCGGCGTCTTCTACGAAATGCAGCTGCCCAAGCCTTGGGCTCCTGGCGACGAGCGGCGGTTGTTTCATGAGGCGCTGGCGCAGGTCGAGCTCGCGGATCGGTTGGGCTACGACTATGCATGGGAGGTGGAGCACCACTTCTTGGACGAGTATTCGCATTCTTCGGCGCCGGAGGTTTTTCTGGCTGCCGCTGCGGCGCGGACGAAGCGGATTCGGTTGGGGCATGGCATTCGGCAGGTGATCCCGAATTACAATCATCCGGCGCGCACGGCGGAGGCGCTGGCGACGCTCGACATCATGTCAGACGGGCGCGTCGATTTCGGGATCGGCGAGGGGGCGACGCGGTTGGAGCTTGGCGGGTTTCATATTCCGGCCAAGGAGAAGCGCGCGATGGCGATCGAGGCGGGTGAGCAGGTCGCCAATATGATGGTGATGGATCCTTATCCGGGGTTCGAGGGCAAGTATTTCAAGATGCCGTGCCGCAACGTGCTGCCGAAGCCGGTGCAGAGCCCGCATCCTCCCATGTGGATGGCGTGCACGAACAGGGACACGATCAAGGTGGCGGCGTCGCTCGGCATTGGGGCGCTGGCCTTCGCGTTCGTCAATCCGGAGGAGGCGCGCGCTTGGGCCGACATCTATTACGGCATCATTGCGTCGGATCAGTGCGTGCCGATCGGGCATAGCGTGAACGCGAACATCGCGATGGTGTCGTCGTTCTCAATCCATCACGACCGGGCGGAGGCGATTAGGCGCGGGCATGAGGGGTTCGAGTTCTTCGGCTATGCGCTGAACGCGCTCGTCGCGCGCGATACGGTGCCGGGGCGGACGAATCTTTGGGGCGAGTATCTGGCGCTGCGCGGGAGTCGGACGGAGGATCTTGCGAAGGCCGCCGCAAACGCGCCCGCCGGCGGCGGCATCGGCACGCCGGACGACATGCGTGTGCATCTGCGCGCGTTCCAGGAGAGCGGCGTCGATCAGGTGATTTTCATGCAGCAGGCGGGGCGGAACCGGCACGAGCACATTTGCGCGTCGCTGGAGCTGTTTGCCGCCGAGGTCATGCCGGACTTCAAGCGCGAGGTTGTGGAGCGCGAGGCGGCGAAGGCCGCGCGGCTTAAGCCCGCCATCGAAGCGGCGCTGGCGCGCAAGAAGCGGATGCCCGCGCTTGCCGATCATGAGATCCCGGTCGTGCGTGCGTCGGTCGCGCAGGCGCAGGTGAATCGCTGACTTCCTGGGACCGCGGGCGTCCTTGCCCGCTCTTGCTGCGTTCCCAGCGCACCACGCGTTTGGAGTTAGCAAAGAAGAGCGGGCGAGGACGCCCGCGGTCCCAGGAAGGATCACTCACTTGGGGTATTGGGGCTTTGGCGTGTGCAGGGCAGGGTCGCGTCATGACGATTCCCACCTATACCTGCCGGCGGAATGTGTTCGAGGCGGCGAGCACGTACATCATCGATGATGGCGCACTCATTTGCCGGGAGGAGGACCGGCCGGCGCGCGTGCTGCCGTTGGGCGAGGTGGTGGGCGTGCGGCTCGCGTTTGAGCCGTCGCGGGCGCAGGCGGGGCTTTGGACGTGCCGGGTGTTTTCGCGGAGCGGCGTGTGGGCGGCGTTGCACTCGAGCCATTTTCGCAGCTTCAACGACTTTGAGGATCGTTGGCCGGCGTACCGGTCGTTCGTCACGCAGTTGAGCGCGTCAGTGGCGGCAGCGAACCCGCGCGCGCGGTTCGATACGGGGCCGGGGGTGATGGTGTTCGTGTTCAACACCGTGGCGCTCGCGCTCGGACTGTTCTTGCTTGGCGCGGTGTTGCTGCTCGTCACCGACGACGTGTCGGGTTGGGCTTGGACGCGGCTGTTGTTGTTGCTGCCGATCGTTGGGCTGGTGTGGCCGTGGTATTCGTCAAACTGGCCCAGGCAGTACGATCCGCGCGCGATACCGGAAGCGTTGCTGCCGAAGGTGGACTAGGCGCGCGGTTTAAACGTGCGCGACGAGATGTTGATGTTGCCGCACGCGTCGAACGGGATCAGAGCATCGGGTGCGAGATCGTCTTGAATGCGCCAGCCTTCGGTGCCGAAGTGAAGCGCGATCGGGTGAATGGTCCGTTCGGTGCCCTCGAAGGCGTTGATGCGGACGATTTTGGATTCGCGGATGGCGTCGGTGAGGGCGGTGAGGCGGGGGTCGTCTTCGTTGGTCGTTGCGTCGAAGCGGAAGCGGCGGGTGGCTTCGGCGATGCGGTCGCGGACTTGGTCGGGGAAGGATTCGACCAGCTTGCGTTTGGCGCGGGCGGCGGCGTCGGCGATCCCGAGGCTCGCGAGTTCGCCGATCGGACGGGCGAGGACGACGGCCATCGCCTCGGCTTCGTCGGCGGCGAGGCCGGTTAGGCGCGTGCGGTAGTTGAAGCCCAGTTCGATGCCGCCCTGGTTGCCTTGGTGCACGATGACGGGCAGGCCTGCTTCGGTCAGCGCGTCGACGTCGCGTAGGATCGTGCGGCGGGCGACTTCCAATTCGCGGGCGAGTTCGGCGCTTGTCATCCGCCCCCGGTTCTGCAGCAGCAGCAAAATCTGCAAAAGGCGCGACGCTCGCATTGCGAACCTCAAATATGACAATAGATGTCCTATTAGGTGGTCCATAACACGGCGCCATAACGCGCGGGAGTCACGCATGAAGTTCTATGAAGTTCGCCGCCAAATTGCCGCCCCGGCCGACCGGGTGTGGGCATGCCTGACAGACGCAAAGGCGCTTGTCGGCGGGGGGCTCGGCGTGTTGCGGCTCGACGGCGAGATCAGATCCGGCGGGAAGCTGAAGCTGTGGTCGGAGGCGGATCCGAAGCGCGCCTTTGCCCTGCGGGTAAGCGAGTTCGTGCCCGGCACGCGCATGGTGTGGGAGGGCGGCATGCCGTTCGGTCTGTTCAAGGGCGTGCGCCAGTACAACCTCACGCCGCATACGGGCGGGACGGCCTTTCATATGCGCGAGGAATTCTCCGGGCCTATGCTTGCGTTGATCGGTTCGTCGATTCCCGATCTTCAGCCGTCGTTTGAGAAATTCGCCGACGGTTTGCGAGCGCTGGCGGAGCGCAAGGCATGAGCAAGAACAAGGTCACCTATGGTACGGGAACGGAGGACGATCCGTGGGTGCTGAAGACGCCGTCGCTGACATCGGCGTATCACGCATGGCGCGACGAGGCGCTGAAGCCGCCGGCGTTGGTGGTGCAGGTTGGCACGACGAAGCTTTCATATCAGCTGCGGTGCATCGACGATCTTGCTGCCATGTTGAAGAAGCATGGCGATTGGATGGCGCTCGGCAATGCCGACGAAGGAAAGCCGGTGCAGCCGGGGACGGTCGAGGCGTGGGCGCGCGATGCGAAGAATCCGGTCGGCGGCTACTATGGATTGCGCAAAGGCTACCGCGGGCGGTTCGCGAATTACGTGACGCCGGTGCTTGAGCTCACGGGGCTCGTCGAACTGGAGCACGCGCCGCGCAACAATCGGGTGCGGTACAAAGCGAAGAAGTGATCGCCACGTCGGTGGCGGATAGGAAAGGGGCGCCGGTGAGGCGCCCCTTCGTCGTTCGGTTTGCTTCTGTCGCGCTTACCAAATGCGGACGCGGTCTTCCGGTTTGAGGTAGAGCTTGTCGCCGGGCTTCACGTCGAAGGCCGTGTACCATTCGTCGACGTTGCGCACGACGCCGTTGCAGCGGTATTCGGCAGGCGAGTGGACGTCGGCCGTTACCTGGTTGCGCAGCGCTGCTTCGCGGATGTTCGAGCGCCAGACTTGGCACCAGCCGAGGAAGAAGCGCTGTTCCGGCGTGAAGCCGTCGAGCACGGGCGCAGGCTTGCCCTTCAGCGAGAGCTTGTAGGCGTGCAAGCCCACTGCTACGCCGCCGAGGTCGCCGATGTTTTCACCCGAGGTGAAGTCGCCGTTGACCTTGACGCCCGGCAGCGGCTCGAACTGCGAGTACTGCGAGGCCAAGGCTTTCACCTTCACGGCGAAGCGGTCTTCGTCTTCCTTCTTCCACCATGAGCGCAGGACACCGTTTTCGTCCGACTTCGCACCTTGGTCGTCGTAGCCGTGGCCCATCTCGTGGCCGATGACGCCGCCGATCGCGCCGTAGTTGACGGCCGCGTCAGCCTTCACGTCGAAGAACGGCGCTTGCAGGATCGCGGCGGGGAACACGATCTCGTTCCACACCGGATTGTAGTAAGCATTCACCGTTTGGGGAGCCATGCCCCATTCGTCCTTGTCGGTCTTCTGGTTGATGCGCGCGACTTGGCGGTTGTAGTCCCAGATGCCGGCGCGTTTGCGGTTGCCGTAGGCGTCGCCGGACTTGATCTCCAGGTTGGAGTAATCGCGCCAACGGTCGGGATAGCCAATCTTCACACGCACGGTTTGCGCCTTGCGCATCGCAACCTGGCGCGTTTCTGGCGACATCCACTCGAGCGTTTGGATGCGCTCGCGATAGGCCTGAAGCAGGTTGTCAACGAGCTTCTTCATCTCCGCCTTTGCTTGCGGGGTGAAGTGCTTCTTCACATAGATTTGGCCGACGGCCTCACCCATCGGTGCCAGGAACGCGGCGCCCGAGAGTGCGATCGTCGCGCGCTTCCAGCGGTCGCGCTTTTGCGGCTGACCGGTGAGCTGCTTGCCGTTGAACGCGAACGAGGCGTCGTCGAACGCGGTCGGCATGATGTCGGCCTGGGCGTTCACGTAGTGGAACGTCTGGTAGGCGCGCCAGGTCTCGACCGGCGTCTCGCGGAACAGCTTCGCCAGGTTGGCGACCGCCTCGGGTGAGCCGACGATGAAGTGGTCTTGGGCGCCGAGTCCGCCTGCCGTCAGGATTTCATCCCACGGAAACTCCGGCGCGAACGCCTTCAGGCTGGCGCGGTTCTTCGCGTTGTAGTTGGCATCGCGATCGCGCAGCTTTTCGATCGGCCAGTGGATCTCTGCGATCTTGGTTTCGAGCGCCATAATCGCGTCGGCGGCAGCGCCTGCGTTCGCATAGTTCACCATGCCCAGGATTTGGGCGACGTAGGCCTTATAGGCTGTACGCGTTTCGGCGAACTTGGCGTCGGCTTTGAGGTAGTAGTCGCGGTCCGGCATACCGAGGCCAGCCTGCACAACGTTCAGCGCGTAGCGGTCCGGGTCCTTTTCGTCGAGACCGATGAAGAGGCCGATCGGCGAATTCGCCGGCATGCCTGGCGCCCCGATCACGCGGGCGAAGTCTTCGTGTGTGTTGATTGCGGCGATTGCGGCGAGGTCGGCTTCGAACGGTTTCAGACCGAGTTGGTCGATCTTCGCCGTGTCGAGGTAGCTGCTATAATAGTCGGCGACCTTTTGCTCGATCGAGCCGGGCTTGTTCGATCTGCGGGCGACGTCTTCGACGAGGTTCTTGACGTCCTCTTCCGATTTCGCGCCGAGCATGTTGAACGAGCCCCAGCGGGAACGGTCGGCCGGGATCGGCGTGTTCTTCATCCAGGTGCCGCCGGTGTAGTGGAAGAAGTTGTCGCCGGGCTTTACGGTCTTGTCCATCGCGGCGATGTCGAAGCCCCATGAGCCGTAGCTTGGGTTGTTCGTCGCGGCGTTCAGCGCCAGCGCGCCTACGGTCACTGCGGTACCGGCGAGCGCCAATACTGCGACTGTCTGTCTAAGTTTCATTTGGAATCCTGTCCCCTTTGGAGAGGCCGCCGTTGTCGGCGAAGAACGGCCCGTGACGCAACGGCCTCCGCGGTGGATTTGGTTCACGATGCCGCGATTTTCCCCCGTGACGGTGGTGCCGCAGGTGCTAGGGAGTGCTTGGAAATAGCGCGAATTCTGGTACGAATCCGAAAGAAGGCAAAGGTCTGAGCGAAACAAACGCCAAAGGCCGATCACAATCGGGGGAGCAAGCGTGCTGCGAATCATCGGCTTTGTCTTGGCGTTGGCGGTTCTGTTGGCGGCTGCCTTTGGAATTTATTGGTATGGCGCGAGCGAGGGCTGGTTCGGCTCCGAGCGCGATGCCGGGGTCATCGAGGGCAAGCAGATTCCCGCCGAGGTTGTCGCTGGCCGGATGGCTGCCACGCGAGCGGTGGCGCCCGAAGGCTCCAACGATCAGATCCTGTTCGGCGACTTGCACGTGCACACGACGTTCTCGGCCGACGCGTTCCAGTTCTCGTTTCCGATGATTGGCGGGGCAGGCGTGCATCCGGTGGCGGATGCGTGCGACTTCGCGCGGTACTGCTCGGCGCTCGATTTCTGGTCGATCACAGATCACGCCGAAACGATCACGCCGTTGCGCTGGCAGCGGACGAAGGATTCCATCCGCGCCTGTCAGAAGATCGCGGGTGACGGGCCCAACCCGGACTTGGTCTCGTTTGTCGGATTCGAGTGGACGCAGGTCGGACGCTTGCCGTCTGAGCACTTTGGGCACAAGAACGTCATCTTCAAGGACCTCGACGATGCGAAGATTTCGCAGCGTGCGATTGGGGCGGGCGGCATCGCGTCGACAACCCTGCGTTCCAGTGGCGGCGTCCCGCCAATCGTGCCGTTGCTCGATTTCCAGAACCGGCAGGTCTATTTCGACTTCAACAAGTTCCTGCGCTTGACGCAGGCGATACCCGATTGCGACACGAAGACGCCGTCCGACAAGCTCGGCAATGCGTGCTACGAGACGGCGCCGACACCGGGCGAGCTGGTACGGCGGCTCTATGACGAGCAGAAGCTCAATCCGCTGATCATTCCGCATGGCTCGACCTGGGGTTTCTACACGCCGCCGGGGGTCACTTGGGACAAAGCTCTCAAAGCGAACGAGCATCCGGAGAAATTCCCGCTGATCGAGATATTCTCGGGCCACGGCAATTCCGAAGAGTTTCGTTCGTGGAAGGACGTCAATCCGAATCCGGACGGCGTGAGCGCGACATGCCCCAAGCCGACCGAGACCTATCAGCCGAGTTGCTGGCGGGCCGGTGAGATCATTCGCGAGCGCTGCTTGAAGGCCGGCACGGCCGCGGCCGACTGCGAGAAGCGCGCAGTGCAGGCGCGCGACGACTACGCGAATATGGGCGTGGCCGGTCATATCGCCATTGGGGGCGAGACGCCGGAGGATTGGCTGGACGCGGGGCAGTGCACGGATTGCTTCATGCCGCCGTTCAACCATCGCGCGGCGAACTCCGTGCAGGCAGGTCTGGCAACGTCGAACTTCGACGACCCATCGGGTAAAGCGACGCGCTTCCATTGGGGCTTCATCGGTTCGTCGGACAATCACCGCGCGCGGCCGGGCACGGGTTACAAGGCCGTCGACCGGCGCAAGAATACCGAAGCGGGTGGACCGATCAGCGAGTTTTGGGCGAAGCGGATGCGGCCCGATCCGGGCAAGCCTGAGCCGCAGTCGACGCGCCTAAGCCGGGATGAGCTGACCACGATGGCAGGCTTCCAGTTGACGGAGTTCGAGCGGCAATCGTCGTTCTGGCTGGCGGGCGGTTTGGCGGCCGTGCATGCGAGCGACCGGTCGCGCGACGCGATCTGGGATTCGCTGCAACGGCGCGAGGTCTATGCGACATCGGGGCCGCGTATTCTGTTGTGGTTCAACGCGGTCGATGCGCAGGGCAAGAAGATTCCGATGGGCGGGCGGGTTGCGACCGAGACGGCGCCGACGTTCGAGGTGCGCGCGGTCGGCGCATTCAAGCAGAAGCCGGGGTGTCCGGACTTTGCGAAGGCTGGCTTGGACGAGAAGCGGATCAAGACCATCTGTTCGGGGGAGTGCTATAACCCGTCTGACGAGCGCCGGAAGATCACGCGTATCGAGGTTGTGAAGGTGCGGCCGCAGACAAAGGCCGGTGAAGCGCTTTCCGATCTGATCGAGGATCGCTACCTGGTTCACACCTGCAAGCCCGATGCGCAAGGCGGGTGCACGTTCTCATTCGTCGATCCGGAATACACAAAAGGCAAACGCGACGCGCTCTATTACGTGAAGGCGATTCAGGAATCGGAGCCTGCGATCAATGCCGAGCCGGTGAAGTGCGAGCGCGACGGCAACGGCAAGTGCATCAAGGCGACGCTTTGCTACGGCGACTATCGCTCGGGCGAGGACGCTTGCACGTCGCCGGCTGAGCACCGAGCTTGGTCGTCGCCGATCTATCTGGACTACGGCACGACCGCCGCCGCTCTCCCGGTGGACCCGGCTGCGCCCGCGGCACCCGGCGGCAGTGGTGGTTGAGATCCTGCGCCGGCCGACGACCGACTATCTCTTGATCGCGGCGGCAGCCCTCGGGCTTGGTGCCGCGATGTGGTCGGCGCTTGGCGTCAGTGAGACGGTCACCAGCTATGGCGACGCGATCGCGGTCGTCGACGGGGTGCCGATCCCGCGCGCCGTTTACGAGACGGCCATCGAAGGGTTGGCGTCGGCGAAGCGCAATCCGTTGACCGCCGAAGAGCGGCGCGAGGCGTTGGAGCGAATCATCGACGAGGAGTTGCTGCTTCGACGTGCGATAAAGTTGGGTCTGCCTGAGGCTGACCCACCGTCGCGTAAGGCGCTGGTCAACGCGATGCTCCAGATGTCCGTCGCCGACGCGGCAAAACTCGAGCCCACGGATGAGGCGTTGCGGCAGTTCTATGCCGAGCGGCCGAAGCTGATCGCGCCCCAGCCGCTGCTGACGGTGCGCGCGGTGTCGTTCGGCAACACGAACGCGGACGGGATCGTGAAGTTCAAGGCCGCCCTCGACGGAGGCAAGCCGTTTGTGGCGAGCCTCGCGGGCACGGGCGGCGAGGCCGTTCTGCTGCCGAATGGGCCGGTCGTGCCGGCGAAGGTCGCCGAGTATGCCGGCGCGTCGGTGCGCGATGCGGCGTTAGGCTTGACCGCGGGGCAGACCTCGGCCGCGCTGTCGATCGGGCGGCGCGTCGTGTTCGTGCATCTGATCGAACGCTTCGAAGCGCCGCCGCCGCCGTTTGAGGCGGTGAAGGCGATCGTCGCCGACGAGTGGCGCAAACGTGCGACGGAAAAGGCGTTCGAGGATTATCTCAAGAATTTGCGGGCGACGGCCCGGATCACATACGCGGATTCCGTGAAGTAATGCGGGTTCTTATTGCGCTGCTGGTTCTGTTGCTTGCGGCGCCCGCGCAGGCGCATACGCGCAGCCAGAGCTTCTCGACGTGGACCGTCGGCGAGGACACGGTCGCAGGCGTTTATCAGGTGGACGCCTATCGCGCGACGCAGCTCAGCGAGACGCCCCAGGACTTGGCGGCGCTGTTGAAGCGTGAGCTGGAGGCGACGGTTTCGCTCCGCCAGGCGAGCGCGGCGTGCACGCGCATCAGCGTTCAGCCAATCCGCGCGCCGCGCGGCGAGATGCGGGTCGAGATCGCTTTCAAGTGTGCGAAGCCGTTTGCTGAAGTGCCAGGCGAACTCACGATGGGTGCGTTCTTCGCTGTCTCGATCAGCCATACGCACTACATCCGCGTTACCAGCAAAGAGGGCGTGCGCGAGGGCGTCCTGACGCAAGGCAAGACGACATTCCCGGTCGGAGGCGACGAGGCGGCGCCGAGCTCGTTCGGCAGCTTCTTGTTTCTCGGGTTCGAGCACGTCTTGTCGGGGCTCGATCACATTGCATTTCTGATTGCGCTGGCGATGCTGGCGGGCGGCGTGTGGCGCATCCTGATTGCGATCACGGGGTTCACGCTCGGGCATTCGGTGACGCTGGCGCTGGTTGCGTTTAACGTGCTCAAGCCCGATACGGCGGCGATCGAAGCGCTGATCGGCTTCACCGTCGCGTGGGCGGCGGGCGATGCGTTGAGACGCGTGCGCGGCACGCCGCAGTGGTACGGCTTGATCGGTGCAGGCGGCATCGTGCTGTTGCCGGTGCTCGGGTGGCTTTTCGGATTGCCGGTGTTGGCGTGGAGCGTCTTGCTCGGTGTCGCTGTGTTTGCGGCGGCGATGTCTTACGCCAGGGCCGATGCACCCTATCTGGCGCCGGCGATCGCCACTGTCTTCGGGCTTGCGCACGGGGCGGGATTTGCCGGGCCCCTACTTGAGATGGAGATACCAACCGCCAATCTCGTGTGGACGCTGCTCGCGTTCAATATCGGGGTGGAGCTAGGGCAGTTGACGGCGCTGGCGGTGCTTGGCGGGCTGCTTTGGGCATCACGGCGGGTGTTCAAAGACAACATACCGCCGCTTGCGTTCGATGCGGCGGCTGCCCTGCTGTTCGCGCTGGGCACATTTTGGTTCGTGTCGCGCGCTTTGGCGTGAGGCATCTTGGTTATCCAGGCGATTACCTGCAAGGTCATTGAAAGGCCGATGGCGCCCCGCGAATATAGGCACAAGCAGGAGATTTGCTCATGTCCCTTTCGACGATGGATGCTGTCAGGCAGGCGGGCGAAGCGTTCCCTCTGCTGCTCAAGACCTGGCGAACGAAGCGGCGGATGTCGCAGCTCGATCTCGCGCTCGCGTCCGGCGTTTCGCAGCGGCATGTGAGCTTTCTGGAGTCAGGCCGCGCGAAGCCGAGCCGCACGATGATCCTGCAGCTCAGTGAGACGTTGGAGGTGCCGCTGCGAGAGCGGAACGACTGGCTAACGGCGGCGGGGTTCGCGCCGGTTTTCCGGGCGCGCCCGCTCGACGATCCGCAGATGGCGCTCGTCATGAATGCGGTGAAGGTGATGCTTGCGAATGCTGAGCCGTATCCGGCTATTGCGATCGACCGCGCCTGGAACATCCGCATGGCGAACCGGCCGTTCGAGATGATGGGCGCGATGCTGGGCGAGGATTTGTGGGTGCGCGTGGGTGGAGGCGAGCGCAACTTGATGCGGCTGTTCTTCCATCCGAAGGGCATCAGGCCGTTCGTCACGAACTGGAGCTTGGTCGGGCCGCTGCTCTGGCATCGGGCGCAGCGCGAGGCGGAGTCGCTTGGTGGCGAGGAAATGAAGACGGTGCTCGCCGACCTGGCGCAGCATCAGGATGCGGAAACGCTTTGGGCGGCAGAGGACGCGGCGCTCGTGCCGGTGTTGCCGCTTGAGATGGAAAAGGACGGGCTCAAGATCTCGCTGTTCACGGTGATCGCGACGTTCGGTACGGCGCAGGACGTGACGGCGGATGAGCTTCGTATCGAGACGCTGTTTCCAGCCGATGCGGGGACGGAGCAGTTGTTCAAGGGAATGGGGAATAGGGCCTAATCCTATCCCCCGTTCTCAATCAGGCGATCATGCGCTCGTCTTCGGTCATGACCAAGCGATTGGCCGGGAGCGTGATCGTGGCAATCGTGCCTTTGCCTTGCTCGCTTTCGATGTCGAGCGTCCCCTCGTGCAGTTCGACGAGTTCGCGGGCAAGAGGCAGGCCCAGACCCGCGCCGTGATGGCCGGGCGCTTGCGGGTCGTCGAGGGTGGCTGCGACCGGCGTGAGATTCGGCGTCATGCCGATGCCGGTGTCTTCGACGGCGACCACGGGGTTGCCATCGGCGGAGACCTTGAGGTGCACTGTGACAAGGCCGCCTGCGGGTGTGAACTTGATCGCGTTCGACAACAGATTCGCGAGCGCCTGTCGCAGCTTCTTGGCGTCGCAGCGCACTGGGAGCGGCTGGTTGATGCCTTCGCGGCCGAGCGTGACTTGCGCTTCGAAGGCGGCGGCTTGGGCCTGATCGCACGTCACGCGGACGAGTTCCGTCAAGTCGGTGCTGGTTTCGGCTAGGGCGACGTGACCGGCTTCGACTTCGGAGAGGTCGAAAAGATCGTTGATGACGGCGAGCAGCGCCGCGCCGGTGCGACCGATTTCCTTCGCGTAGCTCGAGCGGGTTTCGCCGGTGGCGGCTTCCAGTGCCTCGCGGTTGATGAGGTCGGAAAGCCGCATGATCGTCGAGAGTTGCGCGCTCAACGCTTGGCTTAGGCTTGCGATGTGTTCGGACTTGGCGAGGAGGGCGGTTTCCGCAGCTTCCTTCGCGCGCGAGAGCTCGCGCTCACGGGCGCCAAGTTTGTCGCGTACGACGCGCATCTGGCGGAGCACTTCGAAGGCGCGCGCCATGGGGGCGAACGCGTCCGTCGGTTTGGTGCGCGGTCCGCGGTAGAGGACGTTGCCACCTGCGAGCGCTTCCATCGCCTTGCCGAGTGCGACGAGCGGCGTCGTCCAGTGCCAGGCAAGCCAGAATGCTGCGGCAACGGCAGTACCTGCGACGATCAGGAACGTGTTCGTTAGCGCGTCGGTGGTCGCGAGGATTGCGCGGGCGGGCGTGATGGCCTGGATCGACAGGCTCAGATCTTGCGGCAGCGCCTTTTTCTTCAACGTCGCGGTCGCCGCAAAGTAGGGCGCGCCTTGCCAGGTGAGTTCGGTGGCGTTGCGGGCGTTGCGGAATGCTTCGAGCAGCGTGCTGTCCGTGCGCGAGGCGTAGACGATTTGGCCGCTGCGTTTGGTGAGTACGAAGGCGTTGCCTTCGGCGCTCAATGTTGAGGGGGCCGCGACTGCCTTGACGATCGCGGCGAAGTCGAGAACGCCAGACAGCGTGCCGATGACCGTTTGCCCGTCATGGCGCGCGATCAAGGGGACGGCGAACGATACGGTTTCTTTCAGCATGCCGGTTTGCAAACCGAAGGCGCTTTGATGGGTACGGCCAGAGGCGGCCGTGCGGAAGCCCTCGTCTGCGGCGAGGTTCGCGCCGCGTTGGGCCTCGCCTACGGCGGCGACAACGTTGCCTTGAGCGTCTGTGACGGTGAGTGCTGCGAAGTCTTTGTAGGTCGCGGCGAGGCCGGTCAGCGTGCGCGCGATCTCGCCGCCTTCGTCGGCGATCAGCACGTCTTGCATCGCGGAAAGTTTGCTCCACGCGGTCAAGTGCGCGAGGTCCAGACCCGCGCGGTCTTCGATGGCAGCAGCGGCGGCGCGGGTGGCGGTTGCGATATCGCGCGTGCCTGCTTCGCGCATCGTCTCTTGCGCGCCGTACCAGATGGCGGCGAAGCCGAGCGCGAGCGGCGCGCCGATGCAGAGCAGCAATGCGGCGTTGATCTTACCTCTTAGCCACATAGGCGGGCTCCTTCGGCATAGCAGCGGCGGGGGGCAGGGATGGATTCGACGGCAACGACGCTCCAGGCGCCGGCGGGGCGAATACTCACGCGGTAGCGGAGTTCGCGTGCGGTGACTTCGCCGGCGGACGCGCCGCGGAGGGCTTTGCGTAGCGCGTCGAGTGTGAGGTCGGCGAGGATGGCCGTGGTGCCGGCGCCGCCGTGGCGGCTGTCGGCGAGGACGACGCCTTTGGCATCGGCGAGAACGACGAAGCGGTTTTGGGCAACGCCCTGCGACAGCACTTTGCGGTAGCTCGTGAGGTCTTGACGGGCGGCGAGCGCGAACTCGGGTTGGCCGCGAACGATGGACGGGGCGACGATGTCGAGGCGCAGGTCCTTTTGCAGCGACGTGGCGCGACGCGCTTCTGCTGCGAAAGCGGCCGCGAGGCGCGCATCGGCTTTCGGGTCGAGGCTTGCGACTGTGCGGTCGAAGTTGCCGGCGCGGGTTAGAAAGGCACCCGATCTGTCGGCGACGAGCACCTCGCGGATGCCGTACCGATCGAGAAGACCATTCAGAACTGCCTGGATGCGCGGCATGACGCGGGCGCCTTCGGCCAGAGACGCTGCGTTCAAATAGACTGCAAACAAGCGATCGGATGCCGCGATGGCGACCTGCGCTTCGGCTCGGTGCTTGAGCAGCGAAACGGCTGCAGCCTTTTCGACGGCCAACGCGTCCACGCACGGCGCGGCGGCTGCGCGCGCTTGCGTGCCTACGTTGAGCGCAAGCAGAAATGCGCCGTGCGCTAAAAGAATTGAGACCCCACGCATCGTTGTGCGTCCGTTACTTTTTGTTAGTGCGGGTAAAGGCCGCTTAACGGCTCTGGCCCGGCGTTTGTTCGATTTCGAGACTACGAGGGGTGTCTCAAAAAAAGATAAAGGCGGGCTCGCGCTATCGAATAAAAGTCGCGAATTGGAGGAGTGGGGAAGGGGAGCAACACTCCCGATTGCCTATTTCTCGGCGCGGGCGTCGGCGCGGATGCGCTCGACCATGGCGGTGAGACCGTTGGAGCGTTGCTGGCTGAGGTGGGTGTCGAGGCCGAGGGCTTGGAGGGTCGCTTTGGCGTCAATCGCCAAGATCTCCGCCGGGGTCTTGTTGTTGTAGAGGGCGAGCAGGATCGCGATCAGTCCGCGCACGATGTGGGCATCGCTGTCGCCGATGAAGGTGAGCTTGCCTGCCTCGCGGTCGGAGATCAGCCAGACTTGGCTCGCGCAGCCGCGGACTTTGACCGCATCGGTGCGGGCGCTTTCAGGAAACGGCGTCATCTTACGGCCAAGGTCGATGATGTAGCGATAGCGCTCGTCCCAGTCGTCGATGACGGCAAAGTCGTCGAGGATGGATTGGATGGACATTCGCCTCAGCTGCGCGGTTGTTTCAGGCGCAGTAGATAGACGTGCTTGCCGTCCAAAACCAGGTCGCGTTTTTGGTTGTGCACGGTTGCGGCCATGGTGACCAAGCCCGTGGTGCGTTGGGGTTTTAGCTCGGTGATCGTCAGGGCTGGGTAAAGCGTGTCGCCGGCGTAGACGCCCTTGAGGAATTTCGCTTGGACTTCGACGAAGCCGATAAGAGCCTCGCCGATCACGTGGGGGAAGAGGCCGGCGCCTGCTGCGGTGAAGCTTAGGACTTGCAGGCCGTGGGCGAGCAAGCCTTCGTGGCCATTGGCGCGGCAGTATTCGGCGTCGTAATGGATCGGGTGGTTGTCGCAGCTCACCTGTTGAAAGGCGGCGAAGTTCGCGTCGGTGAGCGTACGCGAGGGGAGGGCGAAGCGCTCGCCCACCGTCAGTTCTTCGAATCCGCGTAAGGGGACGACCCGGTGGTTGGCCGGGTCGAACGCCGTCACCGGTCGGCCTCGATCAGCTTGCGGAAGGCTGCCGCGTCGAGGCGGTAGTGGAGCAAGTCGTCTTGGTGGACGAAGCCGATGCGGTCGAGCGAGGTCTTCGACGGGTTCGCATGGACCATGTTCAGCTGCAAGCTGGTGCAGCCGCGATCGCGTGCCGTGCGGGCGACCTCCTGCACGAGCCGGAATCCGACGCCTGTACCGCGCGCGGCTTCATCGACGAAGAGGTCTGTGATTTGCAGCGAGGTCGTGCCTTCCCAAATCGAATAGTGCGTCTGGAACAGCGCGAGGCCGACGGGCTTGCCGAGATCCTCAGCGATGATCGCCTCGAACTGCGCGGTGGCGCCGAAGCCTGCGCGGCGCAGGTCCGCGGCGGTGACCGAGATGCGCTCACCCACGCCTTGGTACTCGGCAAGCGACACGATCATGCGCAGCATCAGCTCGCAATCTTCGACGCGCGCTTTACGCAGAGTGACCGTGTTGTTGACGATAGGAAGAACGATATTGGCGGCGGTTGCCGGCATGTTGTTTTGAGCTCCGAACGCGAGGTACTTCTTCTTGGTCTTAAACGCACATTGACCTTGCGAGTACCCGACGAAAACGCGTGGGAGTTGTCCCTCGAAGGCGGCCGGAGAATAGGTAGGTGCCCGGAGGCTGTCACTCAACGCGGGCTTGAATTTTTTTCGTTGTGGTTTCCGGCGATTCCGCAGTTGCGAGCACCTTGTGGGTCCCGTCAGCCAATTTCACCGCCGCTTCGGTGGCGACGTTTTGTGCAGCTGCGAGGGTTGTGTCGACCAAGTTCGCACCCGCTTCGCACAACTGCGGGTTGGTCTTACAGGTGTCCGTCAGTTGGCTGCCCAGCGACCACAGAGTCGCGCTCGCGCGATCGAGTTCGAGCGCGAAATCGATGTCTTTGTACTCTGCCATCTCGTCGCCGCCGCCAAGGCGTGCTTCCGGCGGGAGCACCACGATCGCGAGCCCCAGCCAGAAGATTGTGCGGAAGATGAAACCCATGACGAGCTTCTCCAAAAGTTGAGGCGGAGTGTGCTCGCTGGGCGTTCGAAAGTGCTCAAAAACAAAGGCAAAATTGAAGCAAATGACGGTGGTATCAGGATGAACGTGCGTTAGCGTGAATGAGCGTTCACGCTGAGCCGCCAGGTTTGATTCAACAGTGCAGAGAATTTTACGGGCATGAGGCGTTTTCGCGATCCTGCCACTCGATTATCCCGATCTCTGATCGCGGCGTCCGTTAACTCCCCATTAACCTCCGTAAACCAAACCTTACGCCTCACGTCTGGGGACGAGTCGCGTTATGGCTTCGCAGTACAATTTCCGCCGGTTTTGGGCCGATTTTCTGTTGGATGCGTTTGACGGGGTGCTGGGCTCGGAGCCAGAGGGTGAGGCTGGGCGGCGGCAATCGTTTATTGCCGCGAACTTGCTGGCGGGGGGCATGGGTGTTGCGCTCTGGCCGCTCTATTTCGCATTCGTGGGACCGGCCGACGCGGCGACCGCGTGTGCGTTCGCGTTTCTTTGGGCACCGTTGCTGATCGCGCTCGCCGTGCAGGGGCGGTTGATCGACGTCGCGCAGGGTCAAATGGCTTCGGCGCTTGTGCTTGCGGGGTTTGTGACGCTGGTTGCCGTTTACACGGGCGGCATCGCTTCGCCGGTTTTGTTGTGGCTTGCGATCGTGCCCGTTGAAGCGGCGGTCGCGGGCAAACGCTCGGCAATGACGATTTCATCGGCTGCGGCTGCTGCCGGGTTTTTGATGGCGGCGATCCTCTCGATGATGGGGTGGTTGCCCGCGTCGCGCATCGATCCGTCGCTCAGTCAGTTTGCGTATGGTGCGTCGGTGTTCATGCTGATCGTCGTGGGCGCGCTTGCGGTGCGCACGTTGCAGCGGCGCAATGAGCATGAGACGGCGCGCGTGCGTGCGAATGCGGCGATGCACCGGGCCTTGACCGATAACGCGGCCGATCTGATCACGCGGCATGGCGCAAACGGAGCGGTAATCTATGCGTCGCCGGCTGCGACCGACATTATGGGCCTGCAGGCGCGCGAGCTTGAGGGCTTAAGCCCCGCAATGATGGTGCACATTCAGGATCTGAAGACGGTGGAAGAGGCGTTGCGCCTTGCCGCGCGCGGGCAGACGCAGAGCGTGGCTTTCCGCTTGCGCCGGCGTGACGGCAGTTATTTGCCGGTCGAGATGCGGGCGCAGGCGGCCGGCGGCGGCGAGGTCATCGCGGTGACGCGTGATATGTCGGGGGCGAGCCAAGAGGTAGTCGAGCTGGCGCAGGCACTCGACAAGGCGGAGGAAGTCAGCCGGGCGAAATCGCGGTTCCTGGCCTCCGTTACGCACGAGTTGCGAACGCCTTTGAACGCGATCATCGGCTTTTCCGACGTGATGCGGCACGAGCTGATGGGGCCGATCGGCACGCCGAAGTATCGCGAGTATGCGGAGCTGATCCGCAATTCGGGCTCGCATCTGGTCGATTTGATTTCGGACTTGCTCGACATGTCGAAGATCGAGGCGGGCAAGTTCACGATCGAGCGCAAGCTCGTCGAGTTGAAGCCGGTGGCTGACGAATGCCTGGCGATGGTGACGGTGGCGGCCAATGAGGCGGGGGTCGAGCTTGTGTGCGACGTGGCACCGGGCTTGAGCCTCATGGCCGACCGCCGTGCGTTGAAGCAGTGTCTGATCAATCTCCTGTCGAACGCAGTGAAGTTCACGCTGACGGAGGGCAAGGTCACGCTGCGTGCGCGCAAGGTTGGTTCCGACATCATGCTCTCGGTCAGCGACACGGGCGTCGGCATTCCGGAGAAGGACTTGGCCCGCATCGGCAAGCCCTTCGAGCAGGTCGAGGGCGAGATGCAGCGCGCGCACAAGGGAACGGGGCTCGGGCTGTCGCTCGTGAAGGCGCTGGCCGAACTGCACGGCGGGGCGATGGCGATCGAAAGCGCGCTCGGCGACGGGACGACGGTGACGCTAAAGCTGCCGATCGCCGCGCGCGACGACGTACCGGCAGACGCGGGCGCAGTCGTGTTCCCGGAGAAGTTTCGCGTGCGCGCGTGAGGTGAAGAGTTTGCGCCTGACCCTATCGGGTTAGAGGGGAATGGGGATCGGAAGGGGGGCCTTCCGGTCCCCGTTTTTTTGAACTTTGGGTGGTGGTATAGCTCGGCGTACAGAGATCCTTAGATCATGAGCGACAGCGACCACTGGGCATATGCCGTTCGACGTGCAGTGTGGATCGGTGTGCTTGTTACGATCATTGTGCTGCGTCTGACCTACCTTCACTTGCCGTCGTTGTTTGTGCCCGCCATGCTTGTCGCCGCTTTGGGGGTCGGTGTTGTGATGGCTTGGGGCATCGCTTCGGCACCGCCCGCGCCGACGCACGAAGAGGCAACGCAGCGAGAAATGGCCCGTGTGCTTGCCGTGCCATTTTGGGTGCCCGTGTTCGTGGGGGTCGCCGAGACCGTTTGCTTCTCGCTGATGTTTCTGGCGATGAGCATCGATGCGACCGTGCCGCTTGGCGTAGTGCTGCTAATTCCCATTGGGATGGGCGTCTTAGCGCTGCCGGTCATTGCTTGGTACGTCCGATCGGAGCGGCGGACGGCGGCGGCTTGGTTCGCTGACCGTGCGGCGGCCGAGAGGAGCAGGTAGCGAGATACCTTTCAACCGTTGGCGCAATGACCAACGCTTCACGCTTAGCTGTCAGACTAAGGTAAGCGGTCGCCGCAAAAAAAATCGAGCCCCGGGGCGACGCGTCGCTCCTCGGGGCTCTTCATCACTTCCGATTCTTTGGCCAGCAGAGCCGGCCTAAGTTTACGAGCGTGCTAAACACGCCGTTGCATGCTTTCGAATTTTCATCTTGGAAGTCCGGGCCTGCTCGCGATGATTTCTGTCGCAATCTCAGTATCAGTTCCGCGAGTGCTAACGGACCTTGCCCTCGTGATTGAGGGCCGTGGTCATGTCCGGTGGCGTCATGCTCCCTCACTCAGTTGTTGCTCCACTCATTCAGACGCTCGGACCTTTCGGGCCGCAGCCTGTCGCGACAACTCAGGGCGTTGGTGTCGTCATACACCTGTCGCACCTGTCATCGAGCGATTGGCGGCCAGTCGTCTCATGACTTCATCAGGCCACGATCGTCTGTGATTGAGTTTGGACCTCTCGTTTCGAGAGTCAAGGGGTGCGGGAAGATTCCAGTGGTTTGATCGTTGCGCTGCCGCGCAACAATGTTTCTCGGTAATTATGTCACCGGAATAGGGGGTGGCGGAGGCGATAAGCACCTAACCAGTGTTCGCTACTCTCCACAATTGCCTCAGTGCATGGTTCGCGAGAGTCGGCGCAATGGGATCCAGGTGTCTTGTGCTGAGGGCGGGTTCACTTTGCTGAAGAGAGCGCCGATGCCGCGCCAGCTTAGGGAGGCGAAGAGTCTGGTGATGCCCGCCGGTTTGGCGCGGTTGTCGCAGAGGTCGGCGTAGGCGTCGCCGCTTTTGTGCGCGAGACGGACGATGGTGGCGAACTCACCCACGGTGCGACCGGTGAAGGAGAGGCCGAAGGCCGGGCGGCCGAAGGCTTCCGTCTGGCGCGAGAGTTGGACGGGTAGGATTGTGTCGCCGCTCGGCGTTGCAAGCGTCAACTGGCCACCGAGCGCGCGGGCAGGGAGGTCGATCGCGACATCGGCCACGAACCTTGCGCCGTGGACGGAAATATCGGCGAGGCGGCCTGCGACCGTGGTGCCGCCGACCAGAAGCTCGGCCGCGAGGCGCTTTTTCACGCGCGGGCTCAGGCGACGCTGGCGAGGCTCGGCGATGGCGCCGAGCAGGCACGCGAGCAACGCGGCCGTGAAGATTGTGAGCGCGAGCGCGGGCGCTAGGGCTGCTTGCAGTTCGGGCTTTAGGAACCAAGCGGCGATGCCAGCCGTGGTGCCTGCAAGGGCGAGCGCGAAAACGACGACGAGGAGGCTATTGGCGCGTTCAGGGTCGGGGACGCGTTCGGCCTTTGTGCGGCGGAAAATGATGTTCAGCAGCGATGGGGCGGTGAGGAGTGACTCCAGGATCTCGCTCCAGGCGCCTATCAGGTGACTGCGCATGCCGGCGTTGAGGCTTCCTGCCATGGCGATGGCCACGACGATGGTGATGAGTGAGGCGGCGGTCGCAACGGCGGGGCTTGTGACGGCGAAGATCGGCTCGCGGACAAGGACGGCGAGCGGCGGCAACGCGAAGACCGTGGCCCACGCGAAGGGCATCAATGCGCCGAACATTGCGGGGATCCAGGCCAAGCGTTCGCGCATGCGCAGGCCACGCGCGAGCAGAGGATCGTGGGCGAGGGCCGCGTCCACCGTGCCGATGCGCAGTCCCATGCGCAGGCGCAAATACTCACGCACAGTGTCGGGTGCGATTGCGGCGACGAGCGGGCGGGTGACGATACCGCGTTGCCAGCCTTCGGCGGCGGCGCGGATGCGGGCGGGCGCGTCGCTGCGCAGGTTCCAGCGCGAGCAGCCGCCCGATGCCGACAGCGCCGCGCGCCGCCACACCGTGCGCTGGCCTAGGCCGAGCGAGCCTGCCGGTGCGCCAATCGTTTTCAGGCACGATTTGAAGAACGTGCCTGGGTCGGAGGGCATGCGGCGGTTGACGTCGATATCGGCGAGGGCCGGTTCGCCATCGATCGCAAAAACGGGAACGTCTACATAGGCGAGCTCGGTGTTCGCGACGAAACCGCCTGCGATGCGGCGGAGCAGGTCAGGGGTCGGGGCTTCGCCGGCGTTCAGGATCAAGACCAGCGTGCCGGCGGTCCGCGAGACGGCGGCGTTGATGGCAGCGCCTCCGGTTGCTTCGGGCGAGGCGGCGAGCCACGACGTCTTCATGCGATCGGCGAGGGCTGCGAGCGGCTCCGCAGCGTCGGTCGCGCGGTCAACGCCGACGAGGTGCAGGCGTACGCGATCGCGCGGGTAGTCGAGTTGTGCGGCAGCAGCGAGCGAATAGGCGGCCTTCGGCGCCTGCCTCGGATCATTGACGACAATGAAGATGTCCGCGGACGGCAAGTCACTGTCGCGCAGCGCTTCGGGTTCGATTTGGGCGGCGGCCGGCATCAGGTCGGCGATCGCGGAGAGCGTGAGGGCGACGGCGATGAACGCCTCGGCTGCGAACAGTGCGATCGAGAGCGCGAAGCCCTCAGTTCCAAGCCCTGCCAAGGTCGCGTCTGCACGCCAAAGTAGGTGTACGATGAGGATCGCCGCGCCGGTCCCGAGCGCAAGCGCGCGGGTCAGCGAAACTGCCCGAAAAACGAGACGTGGTGGTAGGTTACGCGCCGCTTCTTTCGTCACTAAACTGCCCCTGCTCGCACACGACTCGCCCCCGAATCGCCATGCACGATGGAATCGTAAGTTGTGTGACCGGCGAAGTGGCAATATTGACTCAGAGGGGCTTATTGCATGCACACGCATTCACACCTGGAACAACTGTGACCGAGCCGCGCGTCAAAACTTCGATCTGGGCCGCGGCGCTTATCCGGCGCGCGGAAGTGAACGGCGCGTCTGCTTTTGTCGTGAAGAAGGGTGACCCGGACTCGGGGGTGGTGCTGGTGAAAGTGTCCCTGCTTAACGGGACGGCGCGTGTTTGGTCGGCGACATATGGGCGTGACGGGCAGCGGCGATGGGTGAAGGCGACCGGTGTCGACGTTGTGGCCGATGCGGAGGCAGAGGACTACATCGCGCGGGCCCGCAAGCGGGATTCGGACTTGTGGGTGGTTGAGGTCGAGGATCGTGCGGGGCGCGATTTTCTGACCGAAGAGAAGGAGTAAGACCCTATCCAGGACGCTACACGTCCTGCGCGTATGGCGCTTGGCGCCTGAGCCGTTACAATTCCGTCGACACAATAAGGTGGTGGCGATGGAGACGATCGGCTTGGCGTTTCGGACGTTTGCGGTGGCGCTGGCGCTGCTTGGCGCGGTGTGGGTGGCGTGGGCGTTCGCACCCGGGATGTTTCCGTCGTTCCATAAGGCCGAGCCGCGCACGATCACGGTGCAGGGTATCGCGTCACTCGACGTACAGCCGGACAATGTGGAGGTGTCCGGTGCCGTGACGACGTCGGCAAAGTCGGCGGCGGAGGCGCTCGATCAGAACAACCTTGTTACAGCGCGTATCCTTGAAGGGTTGGGCGCCGACGGGATCGATCGCGACAAGATTCGCACGCAAGGATTCTCAATCACGCCACAGCATCCGTCGGTGGGGGCGAGCGGCTATCAGCAGAACGAGATGATTACGACGGGCTATGTGGTCAAGAATTCGATCAAGGTGACGCTGCCGGTCGGGCAGTATTCGGGCAAACTCTTGGACCGCATGATCCGCCTGGGCGCGACGAACATCGACGAGGTGACGTTCTCGACGAAGAATGCGGTGAAGTTCGAAGATCAAGTGCGTGCGCTCGCCGCGAAGGATGCGCTGCGCCGGGCAACGATCGCCGCGAAGGCTCTGGGCCAGCGCGTGGGTCGCGTGGTGAAAGTCGATCCGGAGACCGCGTCGGAATCGCCGATGTGGCGCGCGGAGAACTACACCGCACCGCGCGAAGATGCCGTGCAGATCATTGCGCGCGAGCAGACGTTCAGTTCGAACCTCTCCGTCGTGTTCGAGTTGGAACCGGCGGCGAAGTAGGTTCCTGGGAGCGCCGGCCTCCGGCCGGCACTTTCTACATCTCAACCGGACCAAGAGCCGGCCGGAGGCCGGCGCTCCCAGGGCTGGAGCCCTTCCTTCAAGCTAGCGCAGCTGAAACTCGAAGGTGCCGTCACCGCCCAGGTCGTTCTTGAACTTGCCACCTGTTAGGTAGGCCTTCGCGTCGGCGTTGCCCTTCAGATAGGCGTCCCAGTACGCCGTCGACGCCTTTTGGATCCAGGCGTGGAAGCGTGGGTCGTTCGGGCGTGGTCCGCCGCGGAAGTCGCGGCCGGAGAAGATCATGTGGTCGCCGTCCTTGAAGACGAGCAGATACTTGTCGGCGTTGACGAGGTGGCGGTAGGGAATCTGGCGGTCTGACGCGGGATCGCTCGGGTCGAGCGGATTGTCGTCGTTCGTACCGGTCATGTGGAACATCGGCATGCGGATATTCGCCAGCGCTTGGGCCGGATCGCCGCGGCGCGGCTTCGACGGGCTGTAGACGATCGCCGCCTTGATGCGTGGGTCGGCGAAGCTGATGAAGCCGCCGCCAAACGACTGACCGCCGAGCGCCATCGTCGTGACCGCGCCATAGGAGTGACCGGACATGCCGATGCGGCTCATGTCCAGGCGGCCTTTAAGGCGCGCGTCGCTTGCGTTCATCTTCGTCAGTTCGTCGAGCGCGAAGGGGATGTCGCGGAAGCGGTCTGCAGCTTTGCCGGGCGAGATGGCGTCGCGCACGCCCGCTTGGTTCATCGCGCCGCTCGAAAACACCGCGGGCGTATCTGAGCCGGCGTGCTGCACCGCGACGGCGACGTAGCCATTCTCGGCGAGGTGGTTCAAGAGATAGACCGCGCCGTCGCGATTGCCGCCGAGGCCGTGGCTGAAGATGACGACGGGCGCGGGGCCTGTTGCCTGGTCTGGTGTGTAGATTTTGTATGGGACGACGCGGCCGGAGCGTGCTGGGTCGACCCACTCGCCTAGAATCGTGCCGGCGTTGGCGGTTGATAGCGTAAAGAGAAGCGCGAAGGCGGCGGCGAGAATGCGCATTGTTGTTACCCCGACAAACTGACGGCCCTAGACCATGACGGTTGTTAGATGCCGTGATAGATGAATGTGCGCTGAACGGAAACAGTTACGCATGACCAAACCTCTTCGCTCCCGCCGCTGGTTCGACAATCCGGAGAATCCGGGCATGACGGCGCTCTACCTTGAGCGGTATTTGAACTACGGCCTCACGCGGGAGGAGTTGCAGGCAGGCAAGCCCATCATCGGGATTGCGCAGACGGGATCGGATTTGTCGCCCTGCAACCGGCATCATCTCGAACTCGCTAAGCGCGTGCGCGAAGGGATCGCGCAGGCGGGCGGGATCGCCATCGAGTTTCCGGTGCATCCGATTCAGGAAACGGGCAAACGTCCGACGGCGGCGCTCGACCGCAATCTCGCCTATTTGGGGCTCGTCGAGGTGCTGCACGGCTATCCGCTCGACGGCGTGGTGCTGACAACGGGTTGCGATAAGACGACGCCAGCGTGTCTGATGGCGGCGGCCACAGTGAACATTCCTTCGATCGTGCTGTCGGGCGGGCCGATGCTCGACGGTGTGTGGCGGGGACAGCGTGCGGGCTCCGGCACGATCATTTGGCAAGGGCGGCAGATGCTCGCCAAGGGCGAGATCGGCTACGGCGAGTTCATGGAAATGGCCGCGGCCAGCGCACCGTCGGCTGGGCACTGCAACACGATGGGCACGGCGACGTCGATGAACTCGGTCGCCGAGGCGCTCGGCATGTCGCTGACCGGTTGTGCGGCGATTCCTGCGCCCTATGCGGCGCGCGCGCAGATGGCGCATGCGACGGGGGTGCGGATCGTCGAGATGGTGCGCGAAGACCTGAAGCCCTCCGACGTGATGACGAAGGCGGCGTTCGTAAATGCCATCCGGGTTGCGGCGGCGATCGGTGCGTCGACGAATTGCCCGCCGCATCTGATCGCGATTGCGCGGCATATGGGTGTGCCGCTTTCGCTCGAGGATTGGCAGCGCTTCGGCTACGAGGTGCCGCTGATCGTGAACTGCATGCCCGCGGGCGCACATCTGGGCGAAGGGTTCTATCGCGCGGGCGGCGTGCCGGCTGTGGTGGCGGAGCTGATCGAGGCGGGCTTGATCGAGACTGGTGCGATGACGGTCACCGGGCGGACGATGGGCGAGAATTGCTGCGGCCGGCTGACGAGCGATCGCGATGTGATCCGTACGGTTGCGGCGCCTTTAAAGCCGAATGCGGGGTTTCTGGTCATGTCGGGCAATCTGTTCGACGCGGCGGTGATGAAGACGAGCGTGATCGGCGAGGAGTTCGCGGCGCGTTATCTCTCGAAAGGCGGTGCGTTCGAAGGCCGCGCGATCGTGTTCGATGGGCCGGAGGATTATCACCACAGGATCAACGACGCGGCGCTCGGCATCGACGAGCGGTCGATCCTGGTCATGCGCAATTGCGGGCCGATCGGCTATCCGGGCTCGGCCGAGGTCGTGAACATGCAGCCGCCGGATGCTCTCATCAAACGCGGGATCACGGCACTGCCCTGCATCGGCGACGGGCGGCAGAGCGGCACGAGCGCATCGCCGTCGATCTTGAATGCGTCACCGGAAGCCGCCGTCGGCGGCGGCCTGGCACTGCTCAAGACCGGAGACGTGGTGCGGATCGACCTCAACGCGCGGCGCGTGGATGCGCTCGTGCTGGAGGGCGAATGGGCAGCGCGGCGCACAGCGTGGAAGCCGCCGGTGCTGAAATCGCAAACGCCATGGGAAGAAGTCGCGCGCGCGAACACGGGGCAACTCTCGACCGGTGCCTGCTTCGAACCGGCGACGCTCTACATCGACATCATCAAGACACGCGGCGAGGCGCGGGATTCGCATTGAGAGGGGTGACCATGTCCGAACCACCAATCTTCCGTGCGCTCGGCGAAATGGGGCGCATCATGGGGGAGCTCCGCAAAGATCTGTGGAAGCTCTTTGGTTGGCAAAACGTTCATCTGAGCACCACCGCGTGGACCAGCCCAGAGCCTTCGATCGATCAGAGTCAGATGATCATGACTCTGTCGGCCGTGAATGAGGCCGGTTACCATCTCAGTTGGTCGATCGATATCATGGCGTCGGGAGGGCGCTACACTATTTCGAGGGGGCTAGAAGGAAGTGGTCAGGCTGATGCTTACCGGTACGGTCCGCGGACGCTGTTCGTGATGCCAGACGTCGAGTTTGGTTCGCTGTCTGAACTGTGCGCGTGCGCACCGGCACTCGCTCGCGAATTTCGAGCCGCTCTTGCGGAGTCCCTCAAGAATGTTCCCAACGACTAACGAGTTGGCGGCGCGTCGAGTACGGTGCGGAAGCCGACGTGGCTGGTGCCGAGGCCGTCTTCTTGCGGCTGGCGGGCGGCGGGGCGGTAGCGCAGGCAGTAGTTCGGGGCACAAAGGAATGAGCCGCCTTTGATGACGTGCGCTGGCGGCGTTTGGTTCTCGTAAGTGTCGGCGGTGAACTCCCAGACGTTGCCGATCATGTCGTGCAGGCCGAACGCGTTCGGTTTGAAGCAGCCGACGGGCGCGATGCCGGTGAATCCGTCTTCGGCTGTGTCGATGATCGGGAAGACGCCTTGCCAGGTGTTTGCGTTCTTCGGTTGCTCGCGCTCCGGCAGCGTGGCGGCGCCGGCGCGAGCGGCGTGTTCCCATTCGGCTTCGGTGGGCAAGCGATGCCCCCTCCACTTGGCGTAGGCGGTGGCGTCCTCCAGCGTGATCGCGACGACGGGGAAGTGGTCGTGGTCTTCAATCGAGGAGTCCGGGCCTGCGGGATG
The DNA here is from genome assembly GCA_902826695.1 of uncultured Alphaproteobacteria bacterium. GTDB lineage: Bacteria > Pseudomonadota > Alphaproteobacteria > Micropepsales > Micropepsaceae > SZUA-430. The sequence goes on from CADEFU010000008.1 coordinate 197,464, forward strand.
GCGCCAGCTCGCGCCTTCAACATAGCGCCACCAGTTTGCGGCTGACGACAGATCTGTATTACCTGACGGCAGGACGAAGACGGCGGCGCCCTTCGTCCCTTGGCGTTCGGCGACGCTGACGTAGTTCGTCGCTTTCACGAACACTGCGAACTCGGCGTTCGTGACTTCAGTGCGGTCGATCCAGAAGCCGTTCACGGTGACGGTGCGGTGGGCTTCTTCGGGATAGACGTCCGAACCCATCGCGACGGTTCCCGAAGGAACCCAGACCATGCCGGGATGGCGCGCGCGTTCTTCGATTTGCAGCGGGCAGGCCAGGGTGATGGGCGGCGCGGTGGGACGGGTGAGGTAATAGACGGTGACGGCGAGCAGGACTGCTGCGGCGGCTATAGCCGCGAGCGTCCACCTCCAACTTGTCATCCCGGGCATTAGCCGAGCCCAACTGCGCAGCAGTTGGTGGCGAGGCTTATGACCCGGGACCCAGGGGACCGGGCGGAAGCGTTTGTTCCAAACTCCTGGGTCCCGGCTCGCAGACTTTTCCAGCGAAGCTTTGCTTCGGGAAAAGTCGCGTCCGGGATGACAGTGTTGCTGGTCATTGGGTCACGTCAGTTCGACCAATAGATGTACTCCTCGTCCTTCACTTCCGGTGTGTCGAGCGGGCGGTCGATGGCGATGGCGCCTTCTTGAAGGGAGGGCCACAAGGGCTTTGCTTGTTCGCCGTCGACCTGGTCGAGCAGGGCCGTCATCTCGGCGAGCTTTTCCGCGTTCGTTTCGGCGAGGTTCGTTTTCTCGGTCGGATCGTCCTTCAGATTGTACAGCCAGCTCTTCGCCGGGCGCGCCGAGACCTGAAGCTTCCAATCGCCGGCGAGCAGCACTTTGTAGTGGCCCGAGCGCCAGAACATCGTCTGGTGCGGAAGACCTTGCGCCTCGCCATTGATGAAGGGCACGAGGTTGACGCCATCCATCGTCTTGCCTTCCGGTGTGGCGGCGCCTGCGGCTGCGGCGGCGGTTGCGAAGATGTCGACGTGGCCGGCGGCGCCCGCGAACGTCGCGCCGGGTTTGATCTTCGCGGGCCATTTCACCAGCATCGGCACGCGGATGCCGCCTTCGAAGAAGGTCGCTTTCCAGCCGCGGAACGGCTTGTTGATCTCGGGCAGGCCGATGTAATGCGCGCCGCCGTTGTCGCTGGTGAAGATGATCAGCGTGTTGTCTTCGATGCCGGCGTCCTTGACGGCTTGGAGCACAGTGCCCACACCGCGGTCGAGCGACTTGATCATCGCCGCATAGACGCGCAGGCGGTGGTTTTCGATGCCGGAGAGCGCGTCGTAGTCCGACTTCAACGCCTGCAGTGGCGTGTGCGGCGCGTTGTAGGCGACGTACATGAAGAACGGGCGGTTCTTGTTCGCTTCGATCGCCTTTGCGGCCTCGTCGGAGAGATAGTCCGTCATGTATTTCGACGGTTTGAAGCGACCGGGCTTGTTGTTGTTGACGACGGCGAAAGGCAAGTTCGCCCAGAGGAACTTGTCGATCGGATCGAAGTCCTGGCGTGCCTCGACGATGTTCGGGTCGCTCGAGTCGCCGAAGAGTGCGGCGCCGCCGAGGAAGCCAAGATACTCGTCGAACCCCCGCGCTTCGGGGCGCGTCGCTGCGGTCTCGCCCAAGTGCCACTTGCCGAGCATCAGCGTGCGGTAGCCCTTCGTCTTCAGCATTTCGGGCAGCGTGGTTTCGCTCGTCGGCACCGTCATCTCGGCCATGACGGGGACGTTCTTCTCCTGATCTGCGTGGTAGATCGGCGGGTGGGTGCTGTTCGTCGAGATGTGGGTCAAGAGCTTGGCGAACTGCACGGGCACGGGCGTGAATTCGAAGCCGAAGCGCGTGGCGTAGCGGCCTGTCAGCATCGCCGCGCGCGAGGGTGCGCAGGTCGCGTTGCCGGAGTAGGACTGAGTCAGGTTCGCGCCGGTCTTGGCGATGCCGTCGATGTTGGGCGTCGGCACGGCGCCGTTTGCCACGCCGGTGCCTGAGAGCGTGATGTCGTTGTAGCCGAGGTCGTCGGCGACGATGAGGATGATGTTCGGTGGACGGTCGCCCGCTGCCGGCGTGTCGGGCCCTTTTTCCCACACGACTTCTCGGTTCGCCTGTATGGGATCGCGGATCGCGGCCATGATGCCGGGCAGGTAATACCAATAGTTCTGAAACGCGATGTAGCCGCCCGCGCCGAGCACGGCGACGACGGCGGCGGTTCCGATGGCCCAACGGCGAAGTGACATGGCGTTCGTTTCCTTCAAGCGATGGCGAGTTTGTTGTCGATGCGGGTGAGGCGGCGGGCGAGTTTCAGATCGAGCAGGTTTTCGCCGCCTGCTTCCGCGAACAGGGCGCGGGCTTGCGCTTTCTCCGCCGCGCTCGCGGCGGCGTAGGCGTCGAGCGCATGCTGTATCGCCCAGAGCGTATGCGCGGACGAGTATGGCTGCACGGTCGCGTTCTCGAGCGGATATGCGATCGGGCCGAAAGACGGCTGGTCATCGCCCTTGTCGGAGACGAGCGCGCCTGATGGCTTGTCGGCGTGCGCGGCGGCCCATCTCGCGAAGGCTTGCGCCGTCGCCTCGACCTCGCCCGCGTATTCGGCGACGGCTTGCTTCAGGATGGCGCGGAACGTCGGCGGAGCGTTCGCGGCATCGAAGAATGCGGGGGCGCGATCCGGGTATTCGGGCGTTTCGCCTTCGGGCGCGTTCATGCGTTCGACCCAGCGGAACACCAGCGGCGCCTTCTGCTGCATGATACGAACCGGATAGGGATCGCGGCCGAGATGCGCGTAAAGTGGGCCCATGAGGCCGTAGTCGGCGCGGCTCGGCGCGTCGCCCAAAATGTAGGGATAGAGCACGAAATGCGCGTTCAGGAGGGCGAGCAGTTTCAGGTAGCTCGCTTCGATTGCGGGGATCGAGTGCGCGGTGATACCGAGCGGCGGCAGATAGGCCGACATGCGGCCCGCTATCGCTTCGCCCGCTTGCGGCCAGGCGGTGGGTCCGTTCGCGAAGGCGATGATGCGGCCGAACTCGCCCACGATGAAGGCGCGGTTTTCTTCCGGGAAGTTCCAGCGGTAGTGCATCGCAGCTTTAAGCAGCGAGCGTTCGGCGTAGGCTTCGAGGAAAAGTTCGACGACGCGCAGCGCGCCCGTGGGCTTGGCAACGTGCGGGAAGCGCGTCTCGCAGACGTCGAGGATTGCGGTCGAATCCTGCACCATCGCGCCGTCGTCGAATTCGACCACGGGGATGCGGCGGTTTTTGACCGCGGGCAGCACCGCGTTGCGGTAGTGCGGGTGCGACTGCGTGCGTTCCGCGAACGGGATCGCGTTCTTGCGGAAGTAGGAGCGTACCTTGCCGGTGTAAAGGGAGCACTGAACGCCGTAGAGCTTGATCATCGCTGACTCATTTACGGAATAGGACGGGAATGCCGGTGCCGGCGAGAAGCTTGTCGACGGTCGCGCGGTCCTTGTCGCCGAGGTCGGCGTAGGCGTTGCGGATCCATTGCAGGCATTTCGCCTGGTACGGGAACGTCTGCTGCTTCCAGGGTTTGCCGTCGATCTCGGTTTCGAACGTCTCTTGGCCGTTCGTGATCGCGGCGGCATTCGCGATCAGAGCCGGCACATAGACGCGACCGAATTCTTTGAGCAGAGCGACGATCGTTGCGGGCACGTTCGCCGGATCGAGCCAGTCGCTCTCCGTGGGTTCGAGGCCGGAGAGGTCTTCGGTGACTTCGACCCAGGCGTAGACGCGCGGGGCTTTTCTCATCGTCAGCGCCATCGGCGTCGGGTCGAAGTGGGTCAGCGCGGTGAGCTGGCCGAACATGGCGAAGTCGCTCGCGCCCGGGCGGTTGCCCATCAGATAGGGGTGAGTTTTCAAGTGCGCGTTGAAGAGGTCGAGGAAGCGCTCGTAGCTCGCTTCGATCACGGGCGCGGTCGTGTTGTTGGAGCCGACCACGTAAAGGCGCGAGATCTGGCGGTCCATAATGAACTTCTTGAACTGCGCCATCTCTTCGTCGCTGCCCGAGATGCGCGACCAGCGGGGCAGGATGTCGCCGGCTTTGTCGGCGTCCGCCGCGTAGTGCCAGCGGTAGTGGAACATCGCTTTCGTCAGCCACTCGTCGGCGTAGTCTTCGAGCAGATAGTCGATGAAGGCCGTCACCGGATGCGGCGGTAGGACGGAGCGGCCTTCGAATTCGCGCTCGAGCCTGCGGAGCAAAGGCGAGGAGTCGACGACGGCTTCAAGTTCGCCACTCGCGTTCGGGAGATAGAACGTCGGCAGCAGTTGCGGCTTTGGCTTCGGCAAGTGAGCCGGCGTGTTCATGCCACCGAATTGCAAGAGCTTGTACGGGATGCGCCGGTAGCGCAGCAGCGACACCATCTTGCGGGTGTATGGCGAGCCGGGTGCGCCGTTCAGTGTGAGCGGAGTTGGGATCATTTGTTCACCTGCTGCAACTCTTGTTCGATGACCCAGAGGCGGTCTTGGCCCCAGTGGGGTTCGTTGTTGTTGACGCGGAAGGATGGCACGCCCCAGAGGCCGAGGGCGAAGAGTTCTTCGCGGTTCGCTTCGGCGAGTTTGCGCCAGCTTTCGTCTTTGAGGGCGTTGGCGACGAGCGTGCGGTCGAGGCCCGCGCGTTCGGCGAGTTTGTTCAAGCCGGCGTCCGAACCGGCATCGATACCTTCGGCGAAGACGCCCTTCAGGAACGACTCCGCGAAGGCGGAGCCTTTGCCCGCCTGGATCGCCTGGTGCAGCACGGCGAGGCCGCGTTCGGTCGGTTTGCCGACGGGGTCGATGATCGTGCCGAAGGGCATGCCGAGACGCTCGGCTTCGCGCTTGGTGTCGAGTGTGATGTAGAAGCGCTTCGCGCCGGGCACGGGCAGGCCGCGCATCACCATCGGCAACACAAAACGTAGGCGCAGCGTCGCGCCGTAGTGTTCGCAGAGCTTTCGAACGCGTTCGGCGGCAAGATAGGTGTAGGGGCTGCGGAACGAGAGGAAGTAGTCGACTGTCGCGCCCTTCGCGCTGCCGCGCGCGCCGGCGAGTGTCACTTCCTTCGCCGGTGCGATCGGGGCCGCGTCCTTCTTCTTCACAAGGCGGGCTTCGCGCAGGCGCTCTTCAAGGAAGTGCAGGCGGTCGACGCCCCAGTACCATTCGCCCTCGAAGAAGAACATGCCGCTTAGGTAGTGGCCGAGTTTCTTGCGCAGCGTGTCGCCGCTGTCGGCATCCTTCGGCAAGGCCTCCGGCGCGGGATATTTGAGGCCATAGGCGCGGGCGAGCAGCGCGGCGTCGCGGCCGGCGAGCTTGATCAGGCGCTCGTACTCCGGCGCCGCGGCTTTGTCGGGCGGCGAGACGATGTGCGAGGCGATCGTGATCTTATAGGTGTCGCTCAATGCGGGCAGGAGTTGAGCGGCAAGCTGCGAGTACGGGTCGTCCGGCTGGTGGAAGTAGTGCACGACCGCCTTGCCGCCAAACGCACGGCCGAGGCCGTTCCAGCGGCGACGCAGGTTGCGCAAGCCGCGGCTGGTGATGATGGAGGTGATGGTGCGGCTGAGCGTTGCGCGCACGGGGAGACCTTTCCGATATAGTGGCACTCACAATGCCACTATCGTGGCGGCGTCGCAAGGCGGAAATCAGGTGAGGACTTTTCGCATAAGCGTCGGTGCTGCGATCTCGCCGTAGCCGAGCTTGCGGTAGAATGGTGCTGCGTTGCGCGTGTGCAGGGCGACGGATGCGAACCCTTGCGCGCGTGCCCATTGTTCCACCTCGGTCATCAAGGCGCGGCCGATGCCGGCATTGCGGCGCGCGGGATCGACGGCGATCGACTGCACCACCAGTTCGCACGGCTTCTCCAAGGCGGGGCGCACGAAGGCGTGGGCGACGCCGACGACGGTTCCCTGCTCTTCAAACACCCAGACGCGATGTCCGGCGGTGTCTGCCAGCTTTGCAAAACGTTCGCTGAGGATGGAGGGTGTCAGAGATTTGTCGAGTGCGGTCAGCAGCGAAGCCGCAGCCGGTATGTCGGCTGCGGCTAAGAGCCGGACTATCACTTGAACGTACCCGCGAAGGCGTTCTTTGCGGCGAGCTTGGCCATGTGGTCGATGTCGTGGCCGGGGACCATGATGAGGTTCGGCTCGGCGTCGTGGATGCGCTTCAGCTCGGCGAGTTCGTTCATCACGGCGTCGCGGTCTTCGCCCAAGAACCACCAGGAGACGAAGCGCGCGCGGGTGCGAACCCGTTCGACGCTTTCGAAGCGCCACGCGATGTCGCCGAGAAATAGATACTCCCGCCCGTCGGTGAGTTGGACGAAGACCATCTGGCTTCCCGGCGTGTGTCCCGGCGCCTTGATGAGCACGACGCCCGCGCTGAGCGCGTGGTACTTTTCATACGTGAGAGGGGTGTAGTCTTTCAGCGCGCCGTCAGGGAACTTCAGGCCGAACATCTTTTCCGGATGATCCACCTGCTCCTTCGTCAGCCGCACCTGCGGCAGGATCTGGGTGAGGCTGGGGGCGGCCGTGATGCCGCCGATATGGTCCGGGTGCTCGTGCGTGATGACGATGTTGCCTGCGGTGATCATCGCCGTTTGCATGCGTGCGTAGGCGGCGGCATCGAAGGTCGGGTTCTTCTCGGCTTCGGCCTGTACGCCATCGATGCCCGCGTCGATGACGATCGCGGCCGCGGACGGGAAGTTCACCTGAAACGAATAGACCGGGACGTCGACTTCCTTCCAAGATTCGCCGGCGACCATGGCGGTGAACGGCATCTTGAAGGCGGCGATGCGCTCCATGCGGATTTCGGAGGGCTTGTCGCCTTGCGCCGTGTTGGCGAGGGTGCGCACCTCGTTCATGTCGATGGCGTAGGCAGCGCCCGAAGGGCCACTCCCGTCGACGATTAGCCAGTAATAGGCGGCGGCGCCGATGACGGCGAGCGTCAAGACAATGTAACCGAACCAACGTAGCATCATGGGTCTCCCTAAGCCGGTGCGGGCAGGCTAGACTTGAGCACCGAAACTGACCAGGGATTTCGCATGGACACGGCAGCACATGTCGAACGAATCCGCCGCGACGGCTACACCGTGGTGGAGAATGCGATCGAGCCTGGCTTGATCGACGCGCTCAATGCCGCGCTTTTGCGGCTGGAGCGGGAGCTCGACGCCAAGCCTGCGATGAACGGGTTTGAGGGACACAAGACGGTCCGCATCTACAATCTGCTCGCCTATGGCGCGCCGTTCGCCGAGGTGCCGGTGCATGCTCATGTGCTGCCGATCGTGGAGCAAGTGCTGGATTCCGGGTGTCTGATCTCGTCGCTGTCGTCGATCGCGATCGATTCCGGCGAGGTGGCGCAACCCATTCACGCCGATGACATGGTGATCCCGCTCGCCAAGCCGCACATTCCCATCGTCTGCAATTCGATGTGGGCGCTCACGGACTTCACCGATGCGAACGGCGCGACGCGGCTCGTGCCCGGGAGCCATGTGAAGGACAACCCCGTCTATGGCGGCACCTACGAGACGATCCCCGCGGAGATGAAAAAGGGAAGCGTGCTCATCTGGGACGGCGCGCTGTGGCACGGCGGCGGCGCGAACCGCACCGACACGCGGCGCACCGGCATCGCGATGAACTACTGCGCGGGTTTCATCCGCCAGCAGGAGAACCAGCAACTGGGTTTGAAGCCGGAGCTGGTGAAGACGTTTTCGCCGCGGCTGCAAGAGCTCGTCGGCTATGGCGTCTATCGCGGGCTGATTGGGCATATCGACAAGAAGAGCCCGGCGCAGGTGCTGGGTACGCCGGACGGCTTCCGCTCGGTTTGGGAGCGGACTTAGGTGCAAATTCCAACCTGTCATCCCGGACGCTAGCGAAGCCCGCTGCGATAGCGGCGTGGCGTAGCTTGCGAGCCGGGACCCAGGGAAGACACGCGGCGACCGTCAACCCTGGGTCCCGGCTCGCGCTTCGCTTGGCCGGGATGACAATAGTTCAAATGTCGTCTAGCACGCGCTTTGGGTGCATCGAATCCACCATGCCCATGAAGGGTGGGTAGACGGAGTAACCGAGGAGACTTTGGATCGTCGGGCGCAGCGTGCGCACGGTCTCGCGCGGAATTTCGAGGAAGAAGTTTTCCTGCGTGCGCAGCCATGGAGCGCAGTATTGGTTCGTGAAGGCCAGGCGCCCGTGCTGTGTCCGATTCGCGCCGCCGCCGTGAATGAGCGTGCCTAAGAAGATCACCGCGGAGCCTTCCGGCATCGCACAGGGAATGGCTTGCGCGCGCGTTGCCTGACTGCCGTCGGCCCAGAGGTGACTGCCGGGGATGATGTCGGTCGCGCCGTTCTCGGCCGTGAAGGCGTCGATCGCCCAGATGGCGGCGACGCCTAAGGCTGGCCTCGGGCGCGGGATTTTGTAGAAGCCGTCGTCAGAGTGGAGCGGCTGCCCGTCTTCGCCCGGGTTGATGTTGATGATCTGCGCTTGGCTCAACAGGTAATTCGGTTCGAAGATACGGTCGAGGATCGCGAGCAAACGCGGGTGATCGATCAGATCGTCGAAGATGCGCGTCTTGGCGAGCACGTTGTAGACGCGCTGGGTCTTCAAGCCTTCGAAGCGGTTGCGGCCGGTGGCACCCAACAAGCGTCGGCTCTCGGCGCGGATCGCTTCGCACGTTGCCGCGTCCAGCAGGCGTTCGATGATGACATAGCCGTCGCGCATCAGCGCGGTGTGGTCGGCCCCCGTTTCCGGCAGGGCGCGCGTATCCGCGAATTCGAAGCCGATGCGCCGGTCATGGGCGAAGGCGGACGCTTCCGGTGGGGGTGGTTTGGTCGTCATGCTGCTTCTGCGAACGGTTTCGCCCCCCGGTTTCGTCGGAAGATTGCGGGAAACGGTGTGAAATTGAAAGCGCTTCGGCCAGGCCACAAGGCTAATCTCGGCCGCAAATTCGCGCCCCGACTCAGGGGCTCCGTTGCCCTTTAGGAAACACTCATGAAAACCACGCGCTATCACAAACGTACGATTGCCGGACGGCCGCTGCACACGGAGACGCAGATGCTGTCGTACGGCTACGACCCGATGTTGTCGGAAGGGGCGATCAAGCCGCCGATTTTTCTGACCTCGACGTTCGTGTTCCGCAGCGCGGAAGAGGGCAAGCTTCTCTTTGACGTGATCGGCAACCGGCGCAAGGCGCCGGAGGGGCAATCGGGCGGGCTCGTCTATTCGCGCTACAACAACCCGAACCTCGAGATGCTCGAGGATCGCATGGCGCTGATCGACGACGCGGAGGATTGTCTCGTGTTCTCGTCGGGCATGGCGGCGATCACGACGACGTTGATGGCGTTCTTGCGGCCTGGCGACTGCGTGGCGTTTACGAAGCCGCTCTACGGCGCGACGGCTTCGGTGATCGAACGGTTCCTGACCGAGTTCGGCGTGAAGTGGGTTGCGATCGAAGATGCGTCGTCGGCGGCGACCATTCGTGCCTCGCTCGCCAAAGCCGAGCGCGTGAAGATGATCCTCGCCGAAACGCCTGCCAATCCGTCGAACAAGCTTTGCGATATCGCCGCGCTCGCCGAGGTCGCGCAGGAGATCGGATCGATGAGTGGCCACAAGCCTGTGCTTGCCGTTGACAACACGATGCTGGGCCCCGTGTTTCAGAACCCGCTCAAGCACGGCGCCGATATCAACATGTACTCGCTGACCAAGTATGTGGCGGGGCACAGCGATCTCGTTGCAGGTGCGATCACGGGCAGCGAAACGGCGCTTGCCGCCATCCGCACACTGCGCGGCTGGCTCGGCTGTCAGCTCGATCCGAACTCGTGCTGGATGGTGACGCGCTCGCTCGAGACGGTGGCGCTTCGTATGAACAAGGCGGCGGAGAATGCGCGCGCGGTCGCGGAGTTTTTGAGCAAGCATCCGAAGGTCGAGGCGGTGAACTTTCCGCCGCTGTGGCCCACCAGCAATCCGCAGCGCGCGATCTACGACAAACAGTGCTCGGGGCCGGGCTCGACGTTTTCGTTCGTGGTCAAGGGCGGCAAGGACGAGGCGTTCCGCGTGCTTGACGGGCTGCAGATCGTGAAGCTAGCGGTCAGCCTCGGGGGGACCGAGAGCTTGGCGTGCCATCCGGCGACGACGATGCATTCGAGCTTTTCGGCCGAAGATCGCGCGCGGCTTGGGATTCCCGACGGGCTCATCCGCATCTCGATCGGCGTCGAGCATCCGGAAGACTTGGTCGCGGATCTGAAGCAGGCGCTGGGGTGACGGCGCGTTCAAATTGACTGTCATCCCGGACGTTAGCGAGCGTCCGCGCGTTTGAAGGCTTCGCGGGCGCGGAGGCGGTCGAGGTAGGCGCGCACCGCAGGCGGGAAGTCGCCGTCGATGCCGAGCGTGGTTGCGAGGTAGAGAGCGTAGCCGATCGCGATGTCGGCGGCGGTGAAGCGGTTCTTCACCAGATAGTCCGACTGCTGCAACGCCGCGTCGACTGCGCGCAAGCGGCCGTAGAACCATTTGCGATAGTCCTCGGCGGCTTGGGGCAGGCGGCGCTCCGGCGGCTCAAGCTGCGTGTAGCGCAGCACGAGCGTTTGCGGAAACGTCAGCGTCGCGTCCGAGAAGTAGAGCCAGTTCAGATAGCGGCCCCAATCGGGATCGCTCGCGGGCACGTGCAGATCGCTCTTGCCCTGGGCGGCGGCGTATTTCTCGCCGAGGTAATGACAAATCGCGGGCGACTCCGTCATGCGCATCTCGCCGTCGAAGAAGCATGGGATCGTGCCGAGGGGATTGATGGCGAGGTACTCCTTCGCCAGCACGCGCGGCGGGAACGGGAGCATGTGCAGTTCGTAGGGCAGGCCCAGTTCTTCGAGCATCCAGAGCGGACGCAGCGAACGGGCGCCTTTGCAGTGGTAGAGGCGAAGGTTGGCGGCCATATTCAGCGATCCCAGTTAGGCGTTCTGCTCGGTCACCTTGCCATGGACTGGAGGGTGGCCGCTACAGGCGTACCATGCCGCTACGGGCACGTTGCCTTCATCGTGCCACGATTGGCGGGCATGAAGCTGGCCTCACGTCGATGGGGGCTCCATGCGGACGATTTTGTTTCTGGTCGTGGCGTTGATCGCGCTGCTGGTCGCCACGAATCCGACACGCGCCGAGTTCAACGATTGGATCATGCAATACGCGGTACAAAAGGTCCGCGACGTTGGCCGGGCGCAGAAGCGCGAGGTCGGTTGGAGCGAACGCCTCATCGGCGGGTATTCCACCGGCTGGGTGATTTCGAACCTGCCGATCGCGCGGTCGAACTATCTCGTGTTCTCGATCTACCGCGTGGACCTACCGCCGGAGATTCGCGGCGACTTCCCCGGTTGCGTCGTCGCGGTCGCCGGCCAGTTCATTCCGCGCAATTCGTGTTGATCAACGCTTTCGTCCTACCCGCGTCGCCGCTTCCGCGCGCCGCTTGATGCGTCCGGCGTGGTTCATGACGTGGAAGATGTACTGCTGATCGACGACGCCTTGGAAGAGGTGGGCCCACGGGCCTGAGGCGTAGATGGCGACGTCTTCGCCGCCGTGGGTTTCCGAGCGCATGGGGACGAGCGCTTGTTGGCGGTGGTCGTGGGCGGTCGTGTCGACGTTCGAGAGGTTTGCGCGCGGCTTGCCGTCCGGCTCGGCGCCGGGGCCGTTCGCGTAGCCCAGGATCGTGTAGGGTTTCGCGTCGCCCGCCATCGCGGGTTTGCCGGTGCCGTCGTCGGCGAGACCTAAGATCGGCGTGGTGCGCGAGGGGTAGCCCGACATGGTCAGCACGTGACTGTGGTCGGCGGTGACGACGATCAGCGTGTCGCGCGCGTTCGTGGCTGCAAGCGCCGCCTTCACTGCGTCGTCCATGGCGCTCGTGTCTTCGAGCGCGCGGATCGCGTTGCCGCCGTGGTGAGCGTGGTCGATACGGCCGCCTTCGACAAGCAGGAAGAAGCCTTTGGGATTGCGCTTGAGGATCTGGATCGCCTTCGTCGTCATCTCGGCGAGCGAGGGCTCGCCGGCCTTGTCCTTCGCGCGGTCGAGTTCGAACTGCATATGGTCGGGTTCGAACAGCGCGAGGACGTGGCCCGCGGTTGCGGGGTTCAGCGCATCGAACGCCTGCTTGTTCCAGATGTAGGTGGACTTTCCGGCGTAGCGGTCGAGCCACGCCTTCGTGAGGTCGCGGCCGTCTTTGCGCGTGCCTTTCTTGTCGGCGTATTCCGGGTCGGCCTGGTCGGCGCGCAGGAAGCGGCTGCGGCCGCCGCCCATCGCGACCTCAAGCCCGTCGCCCGCCTTCATCTCGACGAGTTGGCGGGCGATGTCCACGCAACCCTTCGCGATGTCGTCCGCCTTCATGTCGGCGTCGCCTTCCCAGTCGCGGCCCGCCGCGTGAGAATAGACGGCGGCCGGTGTCGCGTGGGTGATGCGTGTCGTCGTGACCGCGCCGGTGGACATGCCGATGCGTTCGGCGAGTTCGGCGATGCTGGTCGCCGGGTTGGCCAGGCCCGCGGCGCAGTCGTTCTCGGCGACCGTCGCGTTCACGTTCAGCGTGCCGTTGCGCGACTTGATGCCGGTCGTCATCGCGGCGGCGGAGGGGGCGGAATCGGTCACCGAGGAATCGTGCGAATAGGTGCGGGAGAAGGCGGCGTAGGGCAGGGTCTCGAAGACCAGTTTGTTCGAGACGCCGTCGCGGTCGGCTTTCTCGCCCTGATAGATGCGCGCGGCAGTAACGGTGGTGACGCCCATGCCGTCGCCGACGAAGAGGATGATGTTCTTCGCGGGGCGCGTGTTCGGGCGGCGGGCGAGCGTTTGGCGGAGCTGCGCGTCGGCAGAGGTGTAGTAGGGGTCTTTCTTTGGCGGGAGCGGATCGCCGGTTGCAGCGGACGTGCCGAGTGCCGCCGTCAGCAGTGCCATGAGCCCTGCGCTACGAAGTGCTTTTGCCGTCATGTTCGCTTCCTTTTTGCGTCATCGCCCCAGCATTTAGAGCAAATCGGACTGATCTGGGTCAAATGCAGCCGTGATGTGACGCGGTACACTTCATATGTGAACGAGGTGTGACGCCTGTGAAAATTCTCATCCTCTATGGCACGACCGAAGGGCAGACGGCGAAGGTTGCGGAGTTTGTCGCATCGCGGCTTAGGTTTGCGGGCGACGAGGTGACGGTGGCCGATGCGGCGACGGCCGATGTCGATGTGCAGCGCTTTCAGGCTGCGATCGTTGCGGCGTCGATCCATGTCGGCATGTACCAGAAGCCGGTCGTCGAGTTCGTTCGCGCGAACGCGGCGTGGCTGAAGCGTACGCCGTCGGCATTCTTGTCGATCTCTTTGTCCGCGGTGAGCAGCGACGCGGAGGAGGCCAAGAGCCTTGAGACGATCACGGAGAACTTCAGAGCCTACTCCGGGTGGACGAACGTGGATATTCATCACGTCGGCGGCGCGATCCGCTTTCAGGAGTACGACTTTTTCCGGCGCTGGTTGATGCGCGCCATCGCGTGGGAGAAGGGTCTGAAGGTGACCCACGGCCAGGATGTCGAGCTCACGAATTGGAGCGCGCTCGGCGCAACCGTCGACGCGTTGCGCGCGCGCTTCGCCGCGGGGCATGGGTGAGCGCGCCCCGCGGTGACTGAAGCGGTCTAGAGCTGCAGGCCCGCCACGTAGTCCGCGAGGCGTTGCTGTTCGGCCAGGCGTTGTTGCGTCAGGCGGTCGATGTTGCGCTTGTGCTGTTGGGCCTCGTCCTCGAGCTTGCTCATTTCGCGCATGTAGCGTTGCTGCAGGTCGCCGGGCGGCACCGCTTTGATGTTTTCGCGGATGCGGCCTTGGTCTTCGAAGAGGCGGTCGCGGGCTTCGCCTTCGGCCTCGATTTGCGCGTCGAGGTCTTGGACCTTGCGCTTCATCTCGCCCATGCGGGTGAAGGCGGCGCGCTGGGCCGGCGTCAGGTTCTCGTTCGAGGCGTAGGCGAGCACCGTGTCGAGGTCGATGTCCACGAGCGCGGTTTCTTCGTCGCGCGGCCATTGCGTGGTGACGGTGTGCTTGACCGTGGTGCCGGCCTTCACGTCGAAGGGGACACGGAAGGCGGTGTCGGTCATTTCCGCGGTCTTGGGATCGGGTGTGACCAGTTCCCAGCCCGCGTGGCGCGGGTGTTCGACGACGATCTTGCGGTCTTCCTTGGCGGCGCCCTTGATCGTGTAGACGGTGGTGCGTTCGTCCACGATCGAGGCCTTGAAGATGCCGTTCGCGAGCGTTGCTTTCGAGATGCGCTTTTCGGCCTTGTCTTCCTTGTCGATCAGCACTTTCTGGTCGAGCGCGAAGCCCAGCATGCGCGACTCCGTCACCGGCAGTGCGCCGAGCTGCGCGTCGCCGATGTAGTCGGTCCCGTCTTTGCCCTTCTCGTAGAGCGTGAGCACGCCGGGCGGCAGGCCGTTCTTCGTCGTGTTCGTGAGCTTGAGCGCGGCCAGCGGATGGCGCGGGTGCGTTTCCGGTTGATAGAACGAGACGAGTTCGCCCGGCACCTCTTCGTCGATAATCGGCACGGCGAGCGACTGGCCGTTCATCACGGTGACCGTGAACGGCATGCGGAACGTCACTTGGGTTGCGGCTTCCTTCGATTCGGCGGCGAGCGGTTTGCCGGGCGCGCGCGAGCCTGTGACCGCGACCTTCTCGCGGCCGAAGCCGTCGGCGCTTTCCATGGGTGCAGGCGCCATGGCAGGCGGCGGTGGTGGTGGCGGCGGCGGCGGTGGTGCCGTCGCGGCGCGTTCGTCGCGGTCGGCGGCGGCGACACCGCCGTCGTCCGGCTTCGGCAGAATGCGGCCGAGGATTTCGACGGGCACTTCCGGACGCGTCACGTAGTACGTCGCGTAAAGCGCTTGGCGGAACGTCACGGGGTTGCCGGTGACGACGGTCAGATCCACGTCGACCCAGTCGTTGCCGGTGACGTTTTCGAGCACGGCCCAGCCTTGCATCTTGGCTTTGCCGGTGCCCAGCGTGGTGGCGCGGTAGGACGACTTCCAGAGCGGGGCTTCGACGACATAGGCGACCGTCACGTTGCGCGTGCCGTCGCCGGTCGCGCGGATCTTCAGCGTGCGGCCCTGGCCTTCGCGGTGTTCGGCGACGGCGGCGAGCGCTTGCTCGATCTGGCGGGCGAGGACGGGGTCGGTGAATGTCACCGACGTCGCCTTCTCGAGCACGAATTGTTTCAGGCCGCCGGACGTCATCACGCCGACGCGGTGTTGCGTCGTCGTGCCTTCGTTGTCGGGGAGCTTGACGCTTTCCTTGACGATGCTGGCGAGGCGGCCGGTCATGGAGACGTCGCCACGGACGGAGACCTCGGAGCCCTTCAGCGCTTGCAGCAGCGCGGCGTTAGATTCGAGCGCGGCGGGGCCGAACGGCAGGCCGCGGAAGATGTCGCTGAGCGGCGCACGCGCCGGCAGCTGCACGAAGCCGGTGTTGCCCTTGTCGTCGAAGACGACGATGCTTTTCAGCACGTCGTCGACTTGATCCATGCGCACGGGCAGTTGCAGTTCCTGCGTGCCGGTGACCATGGTCTCGTACTCGAAGTAGCCGACGCCGCCGGTCGAGAGCATGACGCGGCGCAGCTGCGGCACGCCGGCGGGGCCTGAGACCGCGTGCGTGACGGGGCGCGCGGCGTGGCCGCCGCCGCCCGCCGTGCCGGCGCGGTGTTGCATCGTATAGAGCGCAAGCCCAGCAAGACCGATCATGGCGACGATGACGCCGATCGTTCGCACAAGGCCGCCCAGCGAGCCCTTCGGTTGTTCGGTTGCTGCGTCACTCATCGGCGTACTCCGGACTGGTCAAGGTTAGTTCGAGATGCGGCGGAGGATGGCGGGTTCCTTCGCCTGCGCGGCTCGCGCGTCGGGCGAGGCGAGGAAGGCTGAGAGTTCGGCGGGCGAGCCGTTGAGCGTGGCCATGTCGTATTGGCCCTTTGGCGCCGTGCCCTTGAGTTTGCCCTTGGCGATGAGTTCGCCGATCTTTTTCGAGTCGAGCAGGTGGAACGCCACCTTGTTGGCGCTGACCTCGTAGAAGCCGAGGAAGTAGCCGCGCGGTTCGTCGGGTTTCATCTTCGCGAGCTGATCGGCGGGACCGGTCATCATGGCGGCGAAGACGTCGCGCTGGCCCACGCGGCGGGTGATCAGATCGTAGATCTGCAGGTCATTGCCTTCGACCCAGACGAGGCGCAGCGGCTTTTGCTCGTCGATGCGTTGAAACGTCAGGAACGTGTTCGAGTCGCCGCCGCCGTTTGCGTCGACGCCGCGCCAGGTGCCCTGGAGGCGCGGGTCGTTGATGGGGCCAGTGCCCGCGGGCACGTTCGTCGCGACGACGAAGCAGCCGGAGAGCGCGAGGGTGGCGACGAGTAGGCTTGCGAGCGCAACAAAACGACGGAGCATGGGGGTTCTCCTGGGTGGGCCTAAACGGGCACATTTGCCCAGGCGAAGACAAGCGCCCCCGCGCGGCGGCAACAGGGCGGAATTGCGCCATTCGTGTGTCGCCCACAGGTTGAGCGGCGGTTGGGGAAGACACCGTTTGTCGCCTTTACCCCGCAAAGCGTGGCGTCTACTTGTTCGCGCACCTTTCCCTTCGCCCGAAAGAAGGAAGATCGAAACGCCAAGAACGCCAAGCTGCCCTGCCTCGCCGATCGGGCGCTTGTTAGGCGCGAAGCGCCTTTGTCGCGCGCGTGCCGCGCGCAGGCGCGTTGCCGGAAAGGCTGAGCAGCTTGGCGTT
This sequence comes from uncultured Alphaproteobacteria bacterium, assembly GCA_902826695.1. Lineage (GTDB taxonomy): Bacteria > Pseudomonadota > Alphaproteobacteria > Micropepsales > Micropepsaceae > SZUA-430. The sequence goes on from CADEFU010000008.1 coordinate 214,186, forward strand.
CTTGGCGTTTCAAACTTCTTTCTTGTTCCCGCGTGAAGTCGCGCTCACACAGCAGGTCTCATGACACAAACGGTCCTCATCATCGATTTCGGCTCTCAGGTGACGCAGCTGATTGCGCGGCGGCTTCGGGAGCAGGGGACGTATTGCGAGATCGTGCCGTTTCAGTCGGCGGAAGCGTGGCTCACGAAGAACAAGGCGGCGGCGATTGTTCTGTCAGGCTCGCCCGCGAGCACCACCGAGGCTGAGGCGCCGCTCGCGCCGCAACAAGTGTTCGACGCGAAGGTGCCCGTGCTCGGCATTTGCTACGGCGAGCAGCTGCTCTGTGCGCAGCTCGGCGGCAAGGTTGAGGCGGGGCATCACCGCGAGTTCGGGCGCGCGACGTTGGAGGTCACCGACATCTCGCCGTTCTTCGAGGGCGTGTGGGCCAAGGGCGCGAAGGACGACGTGTGGATGAGCCACGGCGACCGCGTGACCGCGCTGCCGCCCGGGTTCAAGGTGATCGCGGTGTCGGGCAACGCGCCGTTCGCGGCGATCGCAGACGAAGCGCGCAAATTCTACGGCGTGCAGTTCCACCCGGAGGTCGCGCACACGCCGCGCGGCGGGGCGCTGCTGAAGAACTTCACGCAAGGCATTGCCGGGTGCAAGCCCGACTGGACGATGCAATCGTTCCGCCGCACGCAGATCGAGCGCATCCGCGCGCAGGTGGGCAAGGGCCGCGTCGTGTGCGGACTGTCGGGCGGGGTGGACTCCTCCGTTGCGGCCGTTTTGATCCACGAGGCGATCGGCGACCAGCTGACCTGCATCTTCGTCGACACGGGGTTGATGCGCGCGGGCGAGGCG
>CADEFU010000009.1 GCA_902826695.1 uncultured Alphaproteobacteria bacterium
CGCCAGCATACCTGTCTCTCAATTTCCGTGTCTCAACAACCGGGTGCAGTTCAGTCTCATGTCCCATATTTTTCTGTCACCCAATTCCAGGAGGGCCAAAGGGGAGTGAAACATGGTGCAGGCAAAGCGTATCTATCTTTACCTGAGCGTACCTCTAGGTGGACGGCAGAAATTCACGCTTGGCACATTTGAAGATCTGGCAGCCAACCACATCGAGCCTAGGGAAGGCCTCCGGTTGCACTTCTATTGCGATGATGCGAACCCTTCGACCGGCGAACGAGACGATCTGTTGTTCGAGGGCGTCATTGGTTTTGACGCGAACTTAGGGTGGCATGCCATCGTCGACGAGGGCGCTGTACGATCCCAGTCGGAATTGAATAGCGGTGAGGGAATTCGGGAGGAACGTGACAAGTTCGACTGACCTCCCTGCGTGTCCAGGCATGGCTCGTCGCGCAAGTCGCGCAGCGGGAACGAATACGGCGACGGCTTAGGTGTTCCCCCGGCGCTCTGGAACATGCGACGATCTCGGCGCCTGAGAATGGCGTGCGGCACGCTTGCACTCCTAGACAAATCCCGATCCACAGCAGAAACCGGAGTAGGACATTGATTAAGCTGCGAAGGAACATCATCCCGGCACTAGTTGTGGGGTCGCTGGTGTGGTTCGTGGGCGGCACGCCCTGAACAGGAATTGGAATTGGGTGACAGCATACCCATTCCCCATGATCGAAACCGGCGGGAATAGGTATACTGTCACTGTATTCGTGCAACTCTCAAGCCACAGTGATCGCCGGGCGGTAGGTGGTGCCGCCGACATATTCTAAAGATCACTTGCGGACGTTCGTCAGATGCATCTGCAACTCGCAATTCACCGCGGACGCGGCGCGGGCGAGCGTGTCGAGTTGGACGTCGGCGTTTTCCGGGTCAAGCAGGCGGTCGAGTTGGCTTCGGCTTGTTGCCATGCGCTTGGCCATGGCACTTTTCGTCAGCTTCTGTTTTTTCATCGCTTCGGTCAGTTGCCAGGCGAGTACGCGCTTGATCGCGACGGCTTGCGCCTCCGCGTAGAGGCCCTCTTCCCGCAGGAAGTCGTCGAACCGCGAACCGATCTTACCTTTGGGTTCTTTTGTTTTGGTCATTCGTCGATATCCTTCTTCCGTTTGCGGGCAAGCGCCAGATCGCCCGCCGGGGTCTTCTGCGTCTTCTTCATGAAGGCGTGCAGCAGAACGAGACTCTCCTTCGTCGTGCAAAATAGTATCCGCGCGATTCGATTGCCTTCGAGCGTCGATCGCACTTCGAACAAACCGTCACCCAAAGGGCGGCATACCGGCATTCCGACGGGCCAGGCGAATTCCAACGTTGCAATGTCCTCACCGATGATCTTTCGGTCGGCGTGGTGGAGCGCCTTGATCCACTCACGCACCGGCGCAGCGCCGGCGGACGTTTCGTAGAAGCTCGCCGGAAGCTTCTTCGGTTGTCGGTCCGACTTTGGGATTTTGGTCACATCGGGATGTGTACCTCATACGGTACATCATGTCAAGTGGTTTCGCGGCAGGGCGTCGCGTCAGCAAGGGCCGGCAGGATGCCGGCGGTCCCAGGCAAGAAAGAGCGGCCGGTTTGAGCGGCCGCTTTGGCTGCTGTGCGCGGGTCAGGGCGCCAGGGTGGTCAAGAGTCCATCCAACTCCGCGAACTGTTCGGGCAACGCCGCGGCGGAGCCTTCGAGGGCTTCGTCGGCGGCTTGTTTTGTTGGGTAGCGTTCGGTCAGCGTCAGCTCGGTTTTGCCGTTCTTTTCTTCGAACGTTACCGTGGTGACGGCGCCGCCTTCGCTTTCTTCGTTTGTCCAGACGATGCGGGCGTTCGGGATCACTTCGAGGTATTTGCCGAAGAACGGCATGGGTTGCTCGAAGTCCGGGTGGCGGATCTCGAGGCGGTAGGTGCCGCCGGTGCGGACATCCATCTCGCAAGAGACGACGGTCATGCCCATGGCCTTCGGGATCCACCAGCGCTGGAAGAGTTCGGGCCTCGCCCACGCTTGAAAGACGATGCGCGCGGGCGCGTCGAAGGTTCGCGTGACCGTCAGTTCGCGGTCGGACTTGCGCTTCACCGCCGTGCGGACGTTCATGGGGACGTCGCCGCTATCGTTTTTTCCGGCCATCGGCTTTCTCCTTGCGTTTCAGCTCTTCGATGATGTTGTCCAATTCGTCGAAACGTGCGGCCCAGAGCCTTCGGTAGCGTTCGATCCAGGCCGCCTCTTCCTCAAGCGTGCGGCGGCCGAGCTTGCAGGTTCGCACGCGGCCGACCTTTTGCGTTGCAACGAGCCCCGCCTGCTCCAGAACGGCGACGTGCTTCTTCATGCCCGTGAGGGTCATGTCGAACTTTTCGGCGAGATCGGTGATCGACGCGTCGGAGCGGACGAGCTGCTCCAGGATGCCGCGGCGGGTGGCATCCGAGAGCGCGGCGAACGAGGCGTCGAAGCGGGTTTGTTGATACTGAACCATTTGGTTCAGTTTATAGCGCGAGGTGGACCGGTGCGCAAGGGGCTTGGTATTGGCGGAGCGCAGTCTGGGAGCGCGGGCGTCCCGCCCGCTCTTGTCTGACTCGCTTACGTTGGTGCTTTGGAGAGTGTTTAAGAGCGGGCGGGACGCCCGCGCTCCCAGACTGCGCTTGCGACTATTTAAGCGAGGCGCACGAAGTTTTGATTCAACCAGCGAGCTAGATGCCAGCCCGGCGGCTTGCGCGCTTACGCGATTGTGATCGGTTTCCGGCGTTTGGCTTCGCTAGGCTCTTGGCCACGATCAGGGGATGGAACGGGGCATGCCGAAAACAATCAATCGCCGGCAATTGATGTCGGAAGCTGCCGCGCTGGGCGCGGTGCTTGCGCTCGGGACGGCTTCCGCGAAGAGCCGCACGGCCAAGCCGGTCGAGCGGCGCGATCTCTATCCGCAAGGGGTCGCGTCCGGCGATCCGGATTCGACGAGCGTGATCCTGTGGACGCGCCGGCCGCCCGATGTCTCTCGCTCCAAACGGCTGACGGTCGAGGTTTCGTCCGACCGTGAGTTTCGCAACATCGTGGCGCATGGCGCCTCCGCCATCGGCGAGAACACCGATTGGACATGCCGGTTCTTGGCGGCGGGTCTCGAGCCCGCACGGGAGTATTGGTACCGGTTCATCGACGAGAAGGGTAACGCGAGCCGCGTCGGGCGCTCGCTGACGGCGCCGGCCGACGACGACGCCCGTCCCGTTCGCTTCGCTTTCGTGAGCTGCCACGACGTGACGATCGGCGCGGGCAACGCCTATCGGCGCATGAAATACGAGGACGAGCAGCGCCCGCGCGAGGAGCAGCTTAGCTTCGTGCTGCATCTCGGCGATTTCGTCTACGAGATGGTTTGGTATCCGGAAGAAACGCCGGGCGGCATTCTGCGCGGCCGGCGGCTTCGCGACATCGTGCGCTATCCGAACGGCGAGAAGATCGGCAAGTTCTATGTGCCGACAAGCCTCGCGGACTATCGTGCGCTCTATCGCGGCTATCTGACGGATCCCGATCTGCAAGACGCGCGCGCGCAATGGCCGTTCGTGCCCGTGTGGGACAATCACGAGTTCTCTTGGCAGGCCTATCAGAGCCAGCAGGTGTTCGGCGGCAAGGTGCGTCCGGCGCAGCGCGTCAAGGTGGCGGCGAGCCAAGCTTGGTACGAGTTTCAGCCTGCGCGCGTACGCAAGTCCGGCGCGGGCGATGCGTTCGAGGCGCCTGTGGTTCAGGATGCGCCGCTGACGACGTTGGACGAGCGCGGCCTTGGGCTGGAGCCGAACAACCTGACCGCGGTGAACGCGCTCAAGATTTATCGCGCGTTCCGCTTCGGCCGGAACGTCGACATGATCCTGACCGACAACCGGTCGTATGCGGGGCCGCCTGCGGACGGCAGTTCGCTTCCGGCCATTCCGATCGGTGCGATTCCAGAAGACGCGAACGAGATCCTCGACATGGGGCGCGCCTATAACGGCGGCTCGCCCCCGGCGACGATCCGCGTCGGCGCTACCGATATCGCGAACACGCAGAAGGATGCGCCGCCGCAAACCTATCTGGGCCTTGAGCAGATTGCCTGGTTCAAGGATCGGCTGCGGGATGCGAAAGCGCCATGGAAGATCTGGGGTCATTCGCTTGGAACGCTAAGCTGGCGCATGGATCCTCAGAACATGCCGGCGCCGCACCGGAAGGATTGGCCAAGCAAGGGGTACGGCGTTCTCAACGCGGGCAATTTCGTCGAGCATTCGGACATTTTCGGGATGTTGCAGAAGGAAGGCATCACGGGCTTTGCGATCGTGGCGGGCGACAAGCACTCGTTCTGGGCCGGCTATCCCAGCAACACGCTGCCGCCGCGCGCGTTCGAGCCGGTCGGCGTCGAGTTCATCACGGGCTCGATTACCGCGCAGGGCGCGGCCGAGGTGCAGGAACTGACGATGAAGAAAGACAATCCGTTCCGCGCGCTCTACATCCACGACAAGCCGGACGGATCGATGGAGTGCACGTTCGGCATGACCTTGATGCACGGCGTGAAGTCGTCGCTGACGCTTGCCGAGACGCACGATCCTGCGCGGGCGCGGGCCGCGCGCAATCCGGAGCTTGCGCCGCATTTGAAGTTCGTCGATCACGGCGGGCATGGCTATGCGACGGTCAGGGCGTCGGCGGAGGAGCTTGTCACGGAGTTCGTCTGCATCCCGCGGCCGCTCGAGCGCAGCGCCACCGACGACGGCGGGCCGATCGTCTATCGCGTGCGGCACCGGGTGCCTTTGTGGCGCGCTGGTGAGCGGCCGCAGATGGTGCAGGAGGTTGTCGAGGGCGACCCGGGGCTGGCGATCTGAGTTTTGCGCGGGAAGGTGTGCTAGAATCGGGCGTCTTCACGGGAGGCGGTGGATGCTCGCCTATCAAGCTCAGGATTGCGCTGCAACTTTGGCCGAGGGGATCGGCGCCTACTACGGCGCGCATCCGTTCCTGAAGCGCGGGGCCGCGCTTTCGGCAGAGGCGCAGGAGTTCTTCCGCTGTCACGATGCGGTGCATGTCGTCTATGGCTGCGATACGTCGCTGCCGCATGAGGCGATCGTGAAGCTTTCGAGTTTCTTCGGCACGACGGAGGGCTTTGGCGTCATGCGCGGGTACCGGCTTTACGAGTCGCTCGACATTTACCGCGAGCTTCGCGCCGCGGACATTCTGCACACGATCGCGCTCGCGCCGGTGCTGGTTCCGCGCACGCTCTGGCGATGCGCGCGGCAGACACGGCGCTGGCCGTGGGCGGCGTTCGATGCGTTCATGGACGTGCCGCTGCGCGACATACGCGCGGATTTCGGGATCCGGGTGGCGGCGTAGCTTGAGCGCTCGTGATATACAGTGCGCACTTACGGACCAGGAGACCTATCGATGCCGCGCATTTCGCATTTCGAGATTCATGCCAGCGAGCCTGCGAAGCTTGCTGCCTATTACCGCGAGTTGTTCGGGTGGAAGATGCAGCATATGGCGCATATCGACTATTGGCTGATCGATACGAGCGAGGGGACTGAGCCCGGCATCAACGGCGGCCTGCTGCAACGGCGCGGACCTAAGCCCGCCGACGGTCAAGCGGTCAACGCGTTCATGTGCACGGTCAGCGTGAACTCGGTCGATGCGTACCGGGCGAAGGCGATCCAGCTCGGCGGGACCGAGGCCTTGCCCAAGATGGCGATCCCGGGCGTCGGTTGGGTTGCCTATTGCAAAGATCCGGACGGGAACATCTTCGGCTTGCACCAGGCAGACGCCAACGCGAAGTAGCGGTCTCAAGGGCGCGAGATTAGGGCGACGGCGATCGCGCTCGCGATGCTCTCGGCGATCGGTCCACTCACGTTCGCGGTGACGATGACAGCCCAGGCACCGTCGCTCTCGAGCGCCGCGTTCGTGCCGGGGGCACCACCGGCGATGCTCATCTTCGCGTTCGCGTCGCCACGCAAGACCCAGGCGGTCATTTCGGGGTTGAGCAGGCGGCCTTGCCGGAGCGCGTTGTTGAAGGCGAGCAGGTCCTTGGCGGTGGCAAAGACGCCGCCTGCGCCACTGCCCGTCGCACCGTGCATGTCGCGCGTGCTTTCGTATGGGGCGGCGGGACCCTTGAGGCGCGCGTAGGGGGTGGCGACGTTCGCGGGCAGGCTTCCTCTGTTGAAGTAGCCGCTTCGGCTCATGCCAGCGGGGGTGAGCACGTTCGCTTGGACGAAATCTTCGAAGCGTTGGCGGGCGAGGCGCTCGACCATTTCGCCGAGCACGATGTAGCAACCGTTGCAGTACTCGCGCTTGGCGCCGGGCGCGAAACTCGCCGGCAAGCCGGCCACGTGCAGATAGTAGGCGTGGTTCGACGTGAACTTCGTCCGGTCAGCGCGTGCGAATTCGGGGCCAAAGACATCCGCGATGCCGCCTTGCATATCGATCAGCTGGGCGACCGTCGCCGCACGCGAAACGGCGTTCGGGTAGTCGGGGATGACGTCGCCGACTTTCGTTGTGAGTTTCAGTTTTCCCTGCTGGATCAGCTTGGCGACGGCCGCTTGCGTGAACGACTTGCCGATCGAGGCGACGTCGTAGGCGGTGTTGGTGTTTGCGGGCGTCTTCTTCTCGCGTTGGGCGGGGCCGTAGGCGCGGTGGAACACAGACGTGCCTTGTTTGGCGACAAGTACGACGCCCGCGAACGTATCGTTCGTGACGAGCGGGGCGAGCCAGGCGTCGAGCTTTGCTGCAAGTTCGCCTTGCGGCATGTCCGGTTTGATCGGCGGGGGCGGCAGCGGTGGCAGGGCGGCGCCTTCGCCGCCAGCCCCAGCCTCTATGCTTAAGGCTGCGATGCGCGCGTCCGGCGTGCTGTCGAAGGTGAAGACAAAGGTGAGGCTCAGGCCTTTCGCGCCGCGGGTTTTGATCCTGAGACCATTGCTGTTTGCGTCGACCGAAACGACCTCCATCGCGCCGGCGTCGCCGTGAATACGGGCCACCATCTCGGCGCGCTGCTGCGGGGTGCGCTGGGCGAGGGCTGCGGGGGCGAAGTGTTCTTGCGCCGCACGCTCGTAGACGGCCGCGTTGCCGGTTGAGAGCGCTTCGATGATGGCGCGAGCGCGCGCTTCACCCTTGGACGCAGCCGGCGGGGCAGCGCGTGCCAGCGTGGCGATAAGCGCTAAGACAAGCAGAAACGCGAACGCGCGGACAAAGTGGACAACGGACATCAGTGGCCTTCCCTTTGCGCCCATTGCTAGCGCTGCCAGTTTTCAGAAGTTTGTCGCCGCACGCGCGATTGTGTCAGGGCTGACAAACTTCCCGCGCGCCAACTCAGGGGACACGCCGGAAACGCTTAGGCGCGGCCGGCTTCGACTCTGCGGATGAAGTCGATCATCGGCCCCGTGACCGCCGGCACGGCTGCGATCGGCATGTTGTGGCCCCAACCCTTGATGATGTGGAGTTCGGCGCCTTTGATGCACTCTGCGGTGTGGCGGCCCGCTTCGGGCTTGATCAGGATGTCGGCGTCGCCATGGATGACGAGTGCACGGGTGTTGAGGCGCTTCAGCTGTTCCGTGCGGGGCGCGGTCGCCATGATCGCGGTCCATTGGCGGATCGCGCCTTCGGGGTAGTAGCTGCGGTCGTAGTTTGCGGCGAAGCGAGCGCGGACTTTGACTTGATCCTCGGGATAGCCGGGGCTTGCGATCACCAAGCGGGTTTTCGTGGCGTGGTCGGCGACGCTGTCCTTGTCTTCGGCTGGCGGTTTGGCCATCAGCGCTTCTTGCGCGGCCGGGTCGGAGCGCGGAAGCGACGGGTCGCTCGTCGTGGACATGAGCGAGATGAGGCTGCGCGTCTTCTGCGGGTGGCGTATCGCGACCAGCTGGGCGATCATGCCGCCCATCGAGGCGCCGGCAATGTGCGCGGACTGGACGTTCAGCGCGTCGAGCAGGGCGGCCACGTCGTCGGCCATGTCGTTCAGCGTGTAGGGGACCGGCGGTGTTGTGCCCTCCTTCACCGCGGCGGCGACGGCACGGATGTCGGGGATCACACCGTGGTGCTTATGGCCCAGGCCCACGTCGCGGTTGTCGAAGCGGATGACGCGCAGTCCTGCGGCTGCCAGAGCCTCATGGAACTCGTCGGGCCAAGACGTCATCTGCGAGGCGTAACCTTGAATAAGGACGATCGGTGCGCCCGTGGCGGGGCCTGAAAGCTCAACTTCGGTTTCGATGTTGTTCAGTTTGACGCGGGTCATGAGCGGTCCGTTTGGTGAATGGCGTGTGGCTTAATCGTAGCAGAGTTTTTCCGCCCCCGCTTGCCGGGGCCGGGGGTGACAGGGCTGGCACACGTATATAAGGAGTGCGGGCAGCAGCTATCTCCTCAAGGCACATGCAACGGAACTTTCGCGGGCTCAACGCCACTTTCGACGTCGCCATCATCGGCGGCGGGATTACCGGAGCCTGCATTGCGCGGGATGCGGCGCGGCGCGGGTATTCGGTCGCACTGATCGAGAAGCGCGACTTTTCCTGTGGGACGTCGTCGGGGTCGTCGAAGCTCGTACACGGAGGCTTGCGCTATCTGAAGACGTTCGAGTTCGGGCTCATTCGCGAATCGCTGAAGGAGCGGCGCGTGTGGGAGAAGATTGCGCCGCACATGGTCTATCCGCTGCAGTTCATGTTGCCGGTGAAGAGTTCGAGCGAGAAGTGGTTCGTTGGGGCGGGGTTGACCGTTTACGATTTGCTCGCGTTCGACCGGAACAGGCTTGACGATCCGGATCAGCGTATGGCCGGACACCGGGCGATCTCGGCGAACGAAGCGCGGCGGTTGGAGCCTGCGGTCGAGCGCGAAGGGTTGTCGGGGGCGCTGCTCTACTACGACTGCCAGATGTATTCGCCGGAGCGGCTTGGTCTCGAGTGTTTGATCGATGCGGCGGCGCATGGCGCGGTTGTTGCGAACTACGCGGAAGCCGTCGGGTTCGAACGGGCGAATGGCGGGATTCGCGCGGTGCGCGTGCGCGACATCGCCGGCGGCGACGACGCGACGGTGAAGGCGAAACTCTTCATCAATGCGGCGGGACCCTGGGCCGACCGGTTGCTCGAGCTGATCTCCGGCGGCGAAGCCTCGCACAAACTAATTCGTTCGAAGGGCATTCACATCGTCACCCACAAACTGACGAACGGACGGGCGCTCGCGGTGAGCCACGAGGGCGGACACATCTTTGTCTTGCCGTGGCGCGACCATACGATCATCGGCACGACCGATACCGTGTTCAGCGAGAAGCCGGATTCGTTGAAGGTGACCGACGGCGATATCAGCGACTACCTCGCCTACGTGAACGCGGCGTTACCAACATTGAAGCTGCAGCGCGAGCATGTGCTCTATGCATATGCGGGGTTGCGGCCATTGGTCGATGACGGATCGAAGGATTCCTACAACGCGAGCCGGCGCGCGGAGTTGGTGGACCATGCGGCGGAGGGCGGGCCTGCAAATCTCATCTCGGCGATTGGCGGCAAGTGGACGACCTCGCGCGACAATGCAGAGAAGTGCGTCGATATGATCGCGGGCAAGCTTGGCGCGCAAAAGGACTGCGATACGGGTGACGTGCCGCTGCCGGGGGCGACCGGACGGTTCAAGCATTTTGTCGAGAAGCTCACGCCGGATGCGCCATCGCCATCGATCGCGGCGAACCTTGCGCGCAACTATGGCGCGCGGGCGGCGCAGGTTTTGGCGCTTGGCGCGGAAGATAAGGCTTTGCTGAGCGCCGTTTCGCAACGTCTGCCCGATATTGCGGCCCAAGTCGCGTTCGCCGTACGATCGGAGATGGCGATGACTTTGGACGATGTGCTGTTCCGGCGGACCGGGCTTGGCACGCTTGGGCCGCTTGAACCTAGCGCGGTCGAAGGTGTCGCTTCGATGATGGCCGGGTTGCTGGGCTGGAGCGAGCAGGAAAAGCAGCAGCAGCTGGCTTCAGTCGCCTGGCGGTACGAGGCTTTGGGACGCGCATGAAAACGCTTGCGGTCATCAATCCGCGGTCGGGCGGCGGCAAGGCGGGGCGCGACGCGCAGTCGATCGCAACGCGGCTCGCCGAAGTTACCGGACCGATCACGGTTGCGATGACGAACGGTCCGATGGATGCGATGCGGATCACGACGCATGCGTTGATGGACGGGTTTGAGCGCGTGGTCGCCGTCGGTGGCGACGGCACGATCAACGAGGTCGTGAACGGCTTCTTTCAAAACGGCCAGGCGATCAACCCGGAGGCTGAGTTCGCGCTGCTGAACCTCGGCACCGGCGGCGATTTCCGCAAGACTTTCGATATAGACGCCGGGTTCGATGCCTCGCTTGAGCGGATCGCCGAGGGACGCGTCAGATACATCGATGTGGGGCGCTTTACGTTCGTGACGCCCGAGGGCAAGAGCGGCGTGAGGCACTTTGCGAACATCGCAAGCTTCGGCATGAGCGGGCACGTGGTCGATCGCGTGAACCGGTCGCCTTTGAAGCGCGCGCTGGGCGGGTTCGTCTACACCTGGGCGAGCGTGACGGCGTTGTTCAGCTACAGGGCCAAGCCGGTGCGGTTGAAGGTGGACGACGTGTTCGACGAGGTCGTCAAGATTTCAACCTGCGCAGTCTGCAACGGCCAATTCTTCGGCGGCGGGATGCGGGTTGCGCCCGATGCCGCGCCCGACGACGGGTTCCTCGACGTGATCATCATGGCGGATGCGCCGAAGATGAACGTGCTGAAGTCGCTCGGCGACATCAAGTCGGGCGCGCACGTCAACAATGAGAATGTGAAGGTGTTTCGCGCGAAGTCCGTGATCGCGACGCCCGTCGAGGCGACGGCGGGCGCGGCGGTGCATATCGAGGCCGACGGTGAGGCACCGGGGCGCCTGCCCGCAATGTTCGAGGTTATGCCGAAAGCGTTGAAGTTTAGGGCTTGAGGCGACAGCGCCGCGTTTCCAGCTCTGCTCGTCTTGCTCACGCCAATTTGCCACGGCGCAAAGAGAAGAATTCTCACACAATGAAACAATGACACAATGAGGGGTGATCGCCCGTGCGCAGGCGCGATGCCGCTCTTGGATGGCGCTTCGCGCCGGATGAGCGATCTCCCATTGTGTCATTGTTTCATTGTGTGAGGCATTCTTTGCGCCTTGACGCCTTGGCGTGAGGCTCTTTTGCCGACAGTATTGAGATGATCTGGAGATTCACGCATGCCGATTGATCGCAAAGACACGCGTTGGAACGGGTGGGGATGGGTGAAGGCGCACAATCCGCTCGAGGGGCGCGAGGCGGCGTTCGGGTGGATGGCGGATGCGCTCGGCACCGGGCCGCTACCGCAGACGCCGGCGAAGAAACTGGAAGAGTGTACGCTGCCGGCGACGCGGCTCGGGAGCAAGCGGGCGGCGCTGGCTGCGATCGCTGAGGTGCGCGACGACACGTTCGAACGCGCGGCGCACACGCGCGGCAAGAGCTATTTCGACTTGTTGAAGCTGCGCGCGGGCGATCTTGTCGACGCGCCGGATGCGGTCGTTTATCCGAAGACGGCGGACGAGGTCGTGCGCGTTCTCGCCTGGGCTTCCGCCGAGCGCGTTGCCGTCGTGCCGTTTGCCGGCGGGTCGAGCGTGGTCGGCGGGCTGACCGGATCGGCGAAGGGGTTCGAGGCGACGATCGCGCTCGATCTCACCGCGATGAACAAGTTTGGCGCCATCGACAAAACCTCGCTGACCGCGACGGCGGAGGCTGGGATCTACGGCGTCGACTTCGAGGCGGCGTTGAACGCCCAAGGCTTCAAGCACGGGCATCATCCGCAGTCGTTCGAGTTCTCGACGCTGGGCGGATGGATAGCGGCGTCGGGTGCGGGGCAGCAGTCGAACGCCTATGGCCGCGCGGGCGATTGGTTTGCGGGCGCGACGGTGGCGACGGCGAAGGGGCTGTGGCGGCTCCCTGCCCTGCCCGCGTCGGCGGCCGGGCCCGATTTGCGGGCGCTTCTCGTTGGCTCGGAAGGTGCGTTCGGCGTGATCACCGAGGCGACCGTGCGCATTCATGCCAAGCCGGAGGCGAGCGAATACACCGCCTATCTCTTCCCCGACTTTGCGAGCGGGGCGGAGGCGATCCGGCGCATGGTGCAAGCGGAACTGCCGACGGCGACGATGCGCCTTTCGGATGCGGACGAGACATATTTCTTCCAAGCTCTCGGCAAGGCCGGTGCGGCGCCGACGTTCAAGGACAAGCTGCAGGCGCGCTATCTCGCGGCGCGGGGCATGGGCGAGAAACCGTGCGCGATGATCTTGGGCTTTGAGGGCGATCAGGATCGCGTGGACTATGGCGCGGCGGCGGCGCGAAAAATCATTCGCGCGTGCGGTGGCATCGGTGTCGGCAAGTCGCCCGCGAACCGCTGGTATCAAGGACGCTTTCATGGGCCGTACTCGCGCGATCCGATGATGGATCGTGGGCTTGGCGTCGATACGCTCGAGACCGCGACGACGTGGTCGAACGTCGACAACTTATGGAAGGCCGTGCGCGGCGCGCTCGACGAGGCGATGCGCGCCAAGGCGCCCACGAAAGGCGCGCACGGTATCGTGCTCGCGCATATCAGCCACGCCTACCACGACGGCGCGAGCCTCTATTTCACGTATGCGTGGCCGCGCGATCTCGCCGATCCGGTCGGCCAGTGGCGCGTGATCAAAGGCGCCGCGTCAGACGCGATCGTACGCGCGGGCGGCACGATCACGCACCACCACGGCGTGGGCGAAGATCACCTGCCCTGGCTTGAGGCGGAGAAAGGTGCGACGGGGATCGGCGTGCTCAAGGCCGTGAAGCGGGAGCTGGATCCGGCCGGCGTGATGAATCCGGGGAAGATGGTGGGGTGATCGATGCGCTGGTGGATTCTCGGGGCTGTGGTTGTGCTTGCGGGCACCGTTGCTGCCGACAAGTTGTTTGGACCTTCGCGAAATCTCTATGCTGAACGCGTCGCACCGTATGCGGCGTCAGCTTCGGTGGTTTGCGCTAAGGAACCCGGACTCTTGGCTGGCCCATTCGTCGCCAAAGCGGAAACCGCGCGCGCTATTTTTGATGCCGTTGCACGCGGATTGCGCGGCGACGCGCACATGGCGGCGTACGAAATCAAAGTGCGCGAGGAAGTCGACCATTGGGCCGTCTATCAAGCGCTCAAGCCCGAACCCGGCGACTGTGGCGTTGCCCCTTCAGGAGCCCGGACCTGCTCCGTCACAAGTGGCGGCGGCGGTCTTCAGATGCGCATCGACAAGTGTACCGGAGCGATATCTCACGCGCATTTCGCAAGATGACTATCGGGCTGCGGATCGTTTAGCGCAGCTCGCGTTCCAGAACCGCCGCCAGCGCCGGGTCGATACCTTGGCGGTAGGCGGCGAAGGTTGGTGGGGCTGCGATGTCGGGCTTCAGCGTTGCGATGCGGACGGGGTAGCGGTCGTTCAGCCAGAAGCAGGTTTCGACGTCGATGCACGGGCCGTTGTAGACGTGGCGGCCGGCTGCGTAGCTGACGGTGAAGAAGGCGTTGGGTAGGTTGAACGTGCCACCTTCGGCCCAGAAGTCGAGGCGGTCGCCCACCTCTTCGCCCACGATTTTCGCGCGGGGGCCGGCGGCCTCTTTCACTGCGGCAACCGTCGTGATGGCGGCGGAGAACGTGTAGGGCGAGGTTAGGACGTAGATGTTCGCGTCTGCCGCCGCGCTCGGTAGCGCGCGGGCGAAGGCGTACGTCTTCGTGTAGTCGCCGCCGCCATTCATACGCATGTCGAGGACGACGAAGGCAGGGCGCTCTTGCCGCACGCGTGCTAGTGCGCCGTCGAGGAAGGGCCTAAGCGGTTCTTCGTCGCCGTCGTCGTTGTGAGTGAGGCCGATGTAGAGCCCTCGCTTCGGCAACTGCGCGATCGTGAAGAGCTTCATCGGGGCTTGCAAAGCGACGGGAAGGCTGGGGCCGGGTTTCAAGAGGCTCACCATGCCGTCGCCGGCCGCGCGCGGATAGAGCAGGCGGGCCGTGTTCGAGACCCAGGCGGAGCGGTCGCGCCGTTCGGCTTCGATGCGGCGCGTGAAGGGCGTTCCGTTGCCGAGGACGCCGCTCAGCGTCAGGGCGTTGCGATCATTCGCGAGCCCTGCTGCTTGCAGCAACGCCGGCGACTCCAGCATTGGGATGAGGCGCACGCGGCGGCGCGCTTCGGTGCCGCCGTGGTAGCGGCGGATGACGGCGTAGATGTCGTCGATGCGCTTGCCGTCGATTGTGTCGATACGGGCGCCGAGGAGCTCGGCGAAGGCGGGGTTCGTCCAGAGCACGTGGAGACCGTCGGCGAACAGGTACGTGCGCAGCGGCAGACGCGGCGTGTTCTTGCGGAACGCGTTCTCGCCGATCGCGGTGTGGGCGTTGTCAGCAAGCGCCGCGATTTCGGCGATGCGCAGCACGAACTGTTCGTGGCTGAGGTTGCGTGCGTCTGCGGCGAGCGCCTTCGCTCGGCGTTGTGCTTCGGCGCGGGCGGCGGGTGCGTACGATCGGTCGTACCCCGGGAAAGCGGCAAAGTAGGCTGCGTCGACAGCTTGGCCCTCACGTTCGTCAGGCAGTTCGGCGGGTTCGGGTTGCGGCGGGCCGTAGTGGAAGCGGCGCTCAAGCTCGCGGTCGAACGTCGCGTCGTCGAGCGCGCGCGGGTCGATGGGAGCGGCCATCGCGGCGGCGACGAGGACCCCCACGATCGCGGCAGCGTTTACAAGGTTCGCTACGTGCTTCATTCTCAGCACGATAGTGCAATCTTCCGCGCGACGGTACGCGAGTGCGCTTCGTCAACGCGAAATTCTTGCACTGTTGGACACCGGAACGCGTGGTTTTTGCATGTACGATCGTCAAGACTTGTTGATCGCCGCCGCTTTGCAGGACGACAACCGGCTGGGTGTCGACGAGCTCGCACGGAAAGTCGAGCTCTCGCCCTCGGCGGTTCACCGGCGGATCGCGCGGCTGCGCGAGGACGGCATCATCAAGGCGGATGTTTCCGTGCTCGATCCGAAGGCGCTTGGCTTCGGCATGACGTTCATCGTCGAGGTCATTCTGGAAAAGGTGCGCGTCGGCGAGGTTTCGGCGATCAAGAAGCGGCTGAAGGCGGCGCCGGAGGTGCAGCAGATCTACAACGTCACCGGCGACGTCGATCTACTGCTGATCGTGCTTGCGCGCGATGTGGAGCACTTCGAGCAGATATCGCGCGAGCTGTTCTCCGCCGATCCGCACGTGCGACGTTACAAGACGAGTGTTGTCATGGACCGGGTGAAGACGGGGCAGACGGTGCCTATCCTCGCTTCATCAGCCGCCGCTAGTTCAGTGCGGCGCTCGCCTCGCGTGCCAAGCCGATGAGTTGAGAGCGGTGACGCTCGATGTGCGCGCCGGCAAAGATGAGCCATTGCACGCCGTCTAGCGTCCCGAAGACGGGATGCGCCGCGCCGCGAGCGCGCAAGTCTTCAATGGCTGCTGCCTCACGAACGGCGGCGACGGCTGCACGGAAAGTGTCCGCGTGATCGGTCCACCGCGTCCATGTGCCGGTCGGGGTCGCGACGTTTGGCGGCTCATCGCCACGGTAGAAGAGGTAGGGAATTTCCTCGTCGACGATGTCCGGCGCCTTGCCGAGCGGCGCGAGCGTACGAAAGCGCTTCGCGATGTTCCCGGTGGCGATCGTGACATGTTCGGCGACATCGCCCATCGACCAAGCACCAGGTTTTGACCGGAACGCCCAGCGCGCCTCGGCGACGCCGAGGCATTGTTGCTCGAAGCGATCGGCGGCCGCGATCAGGAAGCCGGTCGGGCTCATCTCACCCCACCCGCACCATGCGTTTGCCGAAGTTGTCGCCGGCGAGGAGGCCGATGAGCGCCTTCGGGGTGCTTTCGAGGCCGTCCATGATGTCTTCGGGGACTTTGATTTGGCCGGATTTCACCCAGGATTGCAGATCGCTTAGCGCCTTGTCGCGTTCGGCGTTGTAGTCCATCACGATGAAGCCTTGCATGGTCAGCCGCTTCGTCACGATGAGGCCGGGGATGCCGCGGGGGCCATGTTGCGGCGCCGCGCCGTCGTATTGGCTCACCGCGCCGCAGCAGGAAATGCGGCCGTGCAGGTTCATGCGGAAGAGGCAGGCTTCCAGGATGTCGCCGCCGACATTGTCGAAGTAGACGTCGATGCCGTTCGGCGCCGCTTGTTTCAGGGCGCCGCCGACGGCCTTGGCCTTGTAGTCGATCGTCGCGTCGAAGCCGAGGTCGCGTTCGAGCCACTCGCACTTCTTCGCGCCGCCCGCGATGCCGACGACGCGGCAGCCTTTGAGCTTTGCAATCTGGCCGACGAAGACGCCGACGGAACCTGCGGCGGCCGAGACGACGACGGTTTCACCGGCCTTCGGTTTGCCGACGTTGAGCAGTCCGAAATAGGCAGTGAGGCCCGCGATGCCGTACACGCTGAGCAGGTGGGAGATCGGTTCGATGCGCGGGAGCTTTTGCGCGTGCTTTGCGGGAAGGCTTGCGTATTCCTGCCAACCGGTGTCGGCGAAAACGAGATCGCCCTTCGCGAAGCCCGGCGCCTTTGCGTCGACGACTTCGGCGACGGCGCCGCCGGCCATCACCTGCCCCGCTTCGATCGCGGCGCGGTAGGTCGCGCCTTGCATCCAGGCGCGGTTAGCAGCGTCGAGCGAGATGAGCTTCGTCTTCAGGAGGAGTTCGCCGTCCTTGGGCTGGGGCATAGGCCCTTCGGCGAGGCGGAAGTGTTCGGGCCCAAGCTTGTCTTTCGGCAGTGCTACGATGTGAACCTGGCGGTTGGTCATTGGGCCTCGCGGGTGGTCGGTTGCGTTTCGGGATGCGCGTCTCGAAAGTCGTTGTAGCCCAGGATTTCCGCGGCGGCCAGATGCGCAGGCGAGCACTCTTCACCACTCGGTAATACTTCTAAACGAAGTTCGTTCTTTGTGCGTCCCTTGCGGGCGCCGACGGCGTTTGAGCGGGGGCCTTCGTGTTCGACAGATCGGGGAGAATGCTGCGCGCTTTCTCGATCGTTGCGACGATCCTGTGCCTCCTTGCGATGCCGGTCAGCGCCGACCTGCGCTCGAGCCCGACATGGTGGGACCAGAATGCCGTCGGGTCTTCGCCCGATTGGCACTACCGTGTGCCCGTGAACGTACCGGCCGGCGCCACCGTCAATTCGACGGTGCGGGTCGATGTCGACTTCAACGCGTTGATGGCCACGATGGGGGTCAGCGGCACGTTCGACGTGAACAGCCCGCGCATCGTGCGGCCCGGCGGGTCCCTTGCCACGCGGCAGGAGTTCACGGACACGGTCTACAACGGCGCGACCGATGCGGCGAACAACGGGCGCGGCGAGATACGCTTCATCCTCGAAGACGCGGGGGCCAGCGTCTATCACGTCTACTTCGACATCACGCAGAACGGCGCGAAGGCCGCGAACCCGCAAACACCGATCAACGGCAACTTCGAGCGCGGCGCGACAGGTACAACGCAGCCTGCCGCGTGGAACGCGCCGACCGGGTCGTCGAGCCTCGATGCGCAGGTGCGACCCTCGGAGAATCCGTCGGTGACGACCGACGGAACCAACGCGTATCCCACGCCGAAGACGACCAACGGCACGCCGCGCACCGGCGCCTTCTCATACATGATTGGGTCGCGCAGTCAGAACGAGACGAGCGATTCCTCGCGCACGATCACGCGGACTTTCACTGTGCCCGCGTCAAATCCGGGTGACTTTACGGTGCGCTGGCGCGTCGAAGGTTGGGATTCGACCGGCTACGACACGTTGACGATCCGGCTCAACGCGGGCGCAACGACGATCAATGTCGTCGGGCCCGCCTACGGCAACTACACGACGGCCCCGCACAGTCCAAACCTCAGCAACCCCACGAACGCCCCGCAGAGCACGACGCAGCCGGGTTATCGAGCCTACAACCACTTCGACATGACATCGACCGGCGCGCACACGCAGGGCATGACCGTCGCTGCGCAGGCAGAGCCCTGGTGGACGCGCACCGTGTCGCTTGCGTCGCTTGCGGGGCAGACAGTGACACTGACCATTCAGACGAACCACATCACCCGGTTTCGTTCGTGGTTTCATATCGACGACATTGAGTGGTCGGTGGTGAACGGCACTCTGGGGACGCCACAGGGGTTTGGCGTCGTGTTCTTAACCCCGACGGCGGCAACAGCCGGGATCACGCCGCTTTCGATCTCCGTTCGGGTCGATGCGAATCCGACCGCCGCGTCGTCGCCGGTCACGGTCGAATTGATCAACCCCGGTGGCAGTTCGACTCGCACCGTGCCGTTGTTCAACGACGGCTCGCATGGCGACGCGGTAGCCGGCGATGCCATCTGGACCAACAACGGAAGCGTCGTGGCGGATAGGATGGTGCTGCCGGGCGGCGCACTCAACGGCTCATGGCGGCTACGCGCTTTCGCACGCGACGCGTCGACGAGCACGGTCGGCGCGCGCAACGGCGTGATCCGGGGACCGGGGACCGGGTCTGCGCCCGAGACGGAGGCCAATTATTGGAATATCGACGACTTCCTGCTTGGCGCAGGCTCGTTGAGTGTCACTAAGACCAGCACCGTCGTCAGCGATCCGTTCAACGGAACGGCGAATCCGAAACGCATACCCGGTTCGACAATCCGCTATTGCGTCCTGATCACGAATACCGGCAGCAGCTCTGCCACGTCGATCGTGCTGTCCGACACGATCAATTTGCCGGAGGTCTATGTCGCCGGGTCGATCCGATCGGGAACGTCTTGCGCGACTGCCGTCATTGTCGAAGACGACAACAATACCGGCGGGGACGAGAGCGATCCGGTCGGCGCCAGCTTCGCCGCGAATACGGTGACGGGCCGAACGGCGACGATCGCCGCCGGTGCTTCCGTCGCGCTCGTCTACAACATCACGGTGCAGTAGGCGCTATTGCCCGAAGGCTTGGCGCACGGCTTTCGCAGCCTCTGCGATGGCTTCGCGCGCGGTTGGAATCACGCCCGACATGTTGAAGAAGCCGTGCACCATGCCGGGGTAGTCCGTGTAAACCGCCGCAACGCCCGCGCGGTTCAGTTTGTCGGCATAGGCTTTGCCCTCGTCGCGCAGAGGATCGAAGCCTGCCGTCACGACGTAGGCGCGCGGAAGCCCCGCCATATCGGGCGCTGCTAGAGGGGACAAACGCCAGTCGCTCGGGTCGGCGCCCGGCGCGTACTGATCGAAGAACCAATGCATCGTCTTTCTCTCGAGGAAGTAGCCCTCGGCAAAGCTGCTCATCGAGCCGGTGTCGGCCTTCCATTGCGTGACGGGATAGATCAGCAGCTGGTGCACGATGCGGGGCCCGCCCTTCTGCTTGGCGATCAAGCACACGACCGCGGCGAGGTTGCCGCCGGCGCTGTCGCCCGCGACGGCAATGCGGTTCGGATCGACGCCCAACTGCGACGCGTTTTCTTCAATCCATTTGACGGCGGCATAGGCATCGTCGGCTGCGGCGGGGAACTTGTGTTCGGGTGCCAAGCGGTAGTCGACCGCGATCACGCGCGCGCCGGTTTCGTTCGCGAGCGTGCGGCAGAGCGCGTCGTGCGTATCGAGGTCGCCAATCACCCAGCCACCACCATGAAAATAAATCAGCGCGGGGAGCGCGGCGCCGCCGCCGGCGACCGGCGTATAGAGGCGCAGCTTGATCTCGCCTGCCGGGCCTGGCATCGCGGTGTTTTCGATCTTGCCGATCGCTATGGCAGGCGGCTCCAACACGGTTGCCATGGCGCGATACATCTCCCGCCCTTGCGCGGGTGCGAGCTCCCACAGCTTCGGCTGCGGGTTCGCCGCCATTTGATCCATGAGACCTTTGACTATCGCGTCGAGCGCCATCGCTTTGCTTCCACTATTTGCGCGCGCATCAAACAGATGCGCACGGGCGTGTGCAAGGGTTCACGACTCAATTGGCGCGTTAGCAGCCGGCGCGCGTTAACACTTTGCGGGCCGCTAGCGCCCCTCTGCGAACAGCACGGCGATGTCGGTGGCGGCATCGAACATGCCGCGCGCCGGAGGCTGGGTCGTCGCGTTCATGCTCAAAGCCACAACGATCTTCTGATCCGGCAGCATAACCAGCATTGCCTGCGAGCCGACGGCGACGCCGCCATGATGGACGGCGCGCCACGTCTTGCCCGGGAACGCTTCATCCGTGATTTGGTCCACGCGGACGCCGAGCGCGTAGTCTTGCGGGTTGACCTTGCCGTTCGCGAGCTTGCGCGGTGTGAACATCATCTGCAGCGTTTCTTGCCCGACAACGTCGCCGCGCAGCAGCGCCGCGCCAAAGCGCGCCAAGTCGGTTGGGGTCGCGCGGAAGCCGCCGCCTGCCCACTTGCCGCTTGAGTTCGTGAACGGCGCGGGGATGACGGCGCCGTCGCGCAGCATGTTCTGGTAGTCGGACGCACGGCCGGGCACGGGACGCCGCTTGTCGTCGGGGCCGGTGCCGGCGAGTTCGAGCGGCGTGAACAGCTCGGCTTGCATTAGGTCAAGGAACGGTTTGCCGGCCGCAGCCTCCATCACGGCACTCAGCAGGTTGAAGCCGTAGGAGCTGTAGGCGAAGTTCGTGTCCGGCTTGAACAGCAGCGGGTCGTTTGCGAATACGGTTAGGCTGTCGGCAACACGATCGTATTGCTCGGTTGCGCCGAACTCAGAGAATGTCGGCGGCGAGAGCGCGAAGTTGTAGTGACGAATGCCGGCTTGATGCGAAAGCAATTGGCGCGCCGTAATGACGTGTTCCTTTTGCGGGAAGGACGGCAGGTACTTCCGGATGTCCGCGTCGAGTTCGAGGGCGCCGCGCTCGGCGAGCTTCATCGCAACGGCGGCGGTCAGGGTCTTCGAGACGCTGCCGATCGCGAAGGGCGTGTCAATCTTCGCCGGTGCCTTGCGCTCAAGCGAGGCCCAGCCGCGTGCTTCTTGCCAGACGACGGTGCCATCGACGGCGACAGCGGCCGAGACGCCAGGATAACCGATTTCCCGCCGCAGTTGTTCGAGACGGTCGGTGGCTCGCGCGATCGGGCCGCTGGGCGCGCCTTCCGCCCTGCGGCTGTCGATAACGGACGATTTCGCAAGGTCGGGAATAACGACCTTGTTCGACTCGTAGAGCGCGAAGAGCGACCCGGCTGCCAATGCAGAAAGCAGCAGCAAGCCAAGCACAATGCGGATCAGCCAACGCATATTGTCCCCCTTTTTCGCCCGACCGCGGTGGTAGAGAGCAAATGGGACCAAATTCGGGCGGGCGCAAGCCCCTCAAGCGCGATCAAACGGCGATGACATCTTCCGCCGGCGTCTTCGCGTAGAGCGCTTCAACCAGCTTGGCGCGGCGGTCGAGCGTTGCGCGCTGGTTGACGTAGCCCTTGTCTGTGATTTCGTGGCCGTCGATCGAGGGCGGCTCGGTCATCAGCATCAGGCGCGCGATTCTGCCGGAGGAGCCGCCCGCTGCTTTGTTGTGTTTTTGCAGAGCCTCGCGGATAAAATCGACGATCGCCTGCGAGCGTAGGATTTCGTCCGGTGTCTTCAGGTTCGGGTCGGCGCAGATTTCGCGCGCCGCGGTCATGTTCGGCCAGGCGAGGACGCCGACGAATTCCTTGTCGAGGCCCGCGATCACGCAATCTTGGATCAGGGGCGAGGCGGCGGCAATGACTTCGGCGCGCAGCGTGCCGACCGAAACCCAGGTGCCGGAGGAGAGTTTGAAGTCTTCCGTCACGCGGCCGTCGAAGATCAAGCCCTTTGCGGGTTCGTAGGGATCGACGAATTTCGCAGCGTCACCGAGTTTGTAGAAGCCTTCCTCGTCGAAGGCGGCTTCGGTGAGGTCGGGGCGATTCAGGTAACCGGGGGTGACGGTCGGACCTTTGGCGCGGACCTCCAGCTTCTGGCCGTTCGGGACGAGCTTCAGCGTGATGCCGGGGAGCGGCAAGCCGATGAGCCCTACCCGCTCCGTCAGCCAGTGCACGACCGTAATGCCTTGCGTTTCAGTGGCGCCATACATCGTGGTGAGCGCGATGCGTTGGCCCGTCGACTTGATCGCGAGCGCTTGCATGCGGTCGTAGAGATCGTCGGACAGCGTTGCGCCGCCGTAACCCATGTATTTCAGCTTGGCGAAGAACCGGTCGCGCAGCTTGTCGTCGCGCTCCATCGCGTCGGCGAGCATCGTGAAGGCGATCGGCGCGGAGCCGAAGACCAATGGCGAGACTTCGCGCAGGTTCCTGATCGTCTCGTCGAACATGCCGGGAATCGGTTTGCCGTTGTCGAGATAGATCGTGCCGCCGGAATTCAGGTTGCCGTTGAAGCCGATGTTGCCGGCGGAGATGTGGTTCCACGGCATCCATTCGAGGCTTTCGGGGATTTCATCGGGGTTCGGCGGTTCGGCGCGCAGAGACTCGCCGCCCGCAATCACAGCGCACATCATGCCGTGCGTTTGGATGACGCCCTTCGGCATGCCGGTCGAGCCCGACGTGAAGAGATACTTCGCGACCGTTTGATGGTCGATCTTGTCCATCGCAGCGCGAACGGCCGGGCCGGCGTTCGTTTGCAGCAAGCTCTCGTAAGAAGTTGAGGCCAAGTCGGGTGCGGAGACGACGGTCACGACCTCGACGCCGGTAAGGTCGAGCGCCTTGATCGCGCGTTCGTAGAGCGGGCCGTTGTCGACGAAGATCATCTTCGGCTTCGTGAGCGCGGCAACGTGGCGGAGTTTGCCATGATCTTGGCTGAACAACGAATAGGCGACGGAGACCGGTGCGACCGGTACGCGTGCCTTCATCGCGCCCAGCATCATGGTCGCGTGCTCGATCGAATTGCCGGAGAGGATGAGCAGCGGCGTGTCGGGGCCGAGGCTGCGGTCGAGCAGCGCCTGGGCGATTGCGGTCGCGCGTTGGTTCATCTCGCCGTAGGTGATGAAACGCCAGGGACCTTGGGGCGTGCGTTGGGCGAGAAGGTTTCGGGTCGGGTGTTCGGCCGCGCGCTCCTCCAGCAGGTGGGCGATCGAGCGGTGCATCGGCCCCAGATCGTAGAGCGAGCGGATGATGTAGGAGCCGTCGCCGCGGCGCTGGGAATAGAGCTTCGGCGGCAGCATGGGCAAGGGCTTGAACGGCGGGAGAGCTGTGGCTGTCGCGGTCATGGGGCGTTCTTCCGTATTAGCGCGGTTCCTGATATTGCACGCGAACCGCCATCGGAGGAATACGTCTCATGCTCAAGCGCGCAGCCGCAGCTCCCGCCAAGCACATCTCAGCCGCGGAGGCGGCGGCGCTGGTCAAGTCCGGCATGTGGCTCGACTTCGGGGGCATCAACGTGCAGCCGGACGTGTTCGACACGGCGCTCGCCGCGCGGACGAAGGAGCTTTCGAACGTGAAAGTGCGCAACGTGCTGTCGGTCCGGCCGCTCGCCTTTCTGGAGGCGGATCCCGAGGGCAAGCACTTCCATTGCTACAATTGGCACTTCAGCGGCTATGACCGGGCAAAGCACGACGCCGGCCGCGTCGTCTATATCCCGCTCAATCTGGGCGAGGTGCCGGATTATTATCGCCGCTTCATCGCCCCCACCGACATGGTCGTGATCCGCACCGCGCCGATGGACAGCGAGGGCATGTTCAATTTCGGTCCGACGAACGCGTGGATGCGCGCGCTCATCGAGCGTGCGAAGACGGTCGTCGTGGAGGCGTCGCCGGGCATACCTTATGTGTACGGACCTGAAAACGGCGTACATGTCAGCGAGGTTGACTACGTCATCGAAGGCGGGGCGACGCCGCTGGCCGAACTACCCAAGGCGCCGCTGACGGACGTCGACCGGAAGGTTGCCAGCTACGTCGCAGCCGAAATCGACGACGGCGCGTGCGTTCAGATCGGCATTGGCGGCATGCCGAACGCGGCTTGCGCGGTTATCGCGGAGAGCGGGGTCAAGGACCTCGGCATTCATACCGAGATGCTGACCGACGGGTTGATCGATCTCGTGAAGGCCGGCTGCGTGACGGGCGCGCGCAAACAACTCGATCGGGGCAAGATCGTGTTCACGTTCGCGTTCGGCTCGAAGTATATGTACGACGCGATCACACGCAACCCGGACGCCGTGTGCCATACGGTCGACTATACGAACCTGCCGCACATCATTATGCAAAACGATAACGCGGTTTCGATCAACAACACGACGCAGATCGACTTGCAGGGTCAATGCGCGTCGGAATCGGACGGGCATCGCCATTTGACCGGCACGGGGGGGCAGCTGCAGTTCGTGCGGGGCGCCTATGCGTCGAAGGGCGGCAAGTCGTTCATGCTGCTCTCCTCGACTTACGAGCGTAAAGGCGTCCGCAAGAGCCGCATCGTGTTGGATTTGACGCCGGGCAATATCGTGACGACGCCGCGGTCGGACGTCATGTACGTCGTGACGGAGTACGGGATAGTCAATTTGAAGGGCAAGTCCGTTTCCGAGCGCGCGAAGGCGCTGATCGGCCTTGCGCACCCCGACTTCCGCGAAGGGTTGGAGCGCGACGCGCACAAGGCCGGGTTGCTGCCGCGGTGGTTTGCGATGGGTGGCGTCGCCTAGAGCGGCGCTTTCTTCACGCCAAGGAGAGCTTCAAGCGCGGGATCGTGCGGCCGGGGATGGATCCCGACGGGACGACGCCGTCGTCGCTCGCGCCCATGCGGCGGTAGAACCCGGCGGCGCCTGGGTCGGATTCGATGACAAGCGTGCAAGCGCCGGCCGATTGCGCTTCCGCACGCGCCCAGGCGAAAAGTTCGCGGCCGGCACCACTGCGGAGCGATGCGGGGTCGACAAAGAGTCGTTCGAGGTGCGCCGTGTCAAGCGCCACGGAAACCTGCGCGACACCTAAGATGCGACCGTCGCGCTCCGCCACTTGTACTTTGGTCGCCGACAACTCCGCCGGCCGAATGGTGAGCTCCGCACGGCAGGCGGCAAGAAATGCATCGTCGTAGCCCCACACGGCTTTTGAGCGCAGGCAGAGATCAGACAGCTGCTTCAGCTCTTCGACGCGCGCAGGGCGCAGGACAAGCGAATTGTTGGATTGCGACATGAGGGCAGAGATCACGACCGGTTGGAGCAATCAAGAGATCGAGTGGCGTTTCACGCTCGCCCAACCAATCCCGAGCGCCGGCGGCAATTCGATTGCGCCAATCCGCTCGTGTGCGTGAAACACTCGTGCTTCACAGAATGCAGCAGCGTTGCGTTACAGCGAGTTAACGCGGGTTCTTGTCGCTGCACCATTCGCCACAATCGTCGACGACACGTTGGTGCTTCAGCAACGCGTCGCTTCCACGCGAGTTAGCGATCAGCAGCACGTCATCGGCGTGTTTCACACGACAGCGTGCCTCACGATTGTGCGCGCACGAAATCGTACGCGTGTTACAGCGCGCTTGTTTTCTGCTGCGCATAAAAAAAGAGTGCGACACGCGGACACAGAACAAGAAGAAAACTTCACGCGCGCTCGCGCACCGCGGAAAAAAAATTGCATCCGCTTTTGTGCGGAAAGGTTGCGCGCGACTTTCGGAAATACGGCATCGTCCGTATACAGATCATCTTACAAAGCGCACAACGTGCGAATCGCTTATTGACGACCCAACGCGCGTTGGCTAGGTTTGTGATGCTTCAGTGAACTCCCCCAACGTTGCGCGGCATTCCTTGCACAACGCACTCACGATAAGCCGGGCGGCGCCCACGATGACGGATGCAATAACGATGAAACAAGAAACGCGCGTTCGCACCAGATCGACCAAGAACTGTCCGGCCTGGGCGCCGACTACCTAAGCGCCCCCAAAGAACACACGAGATCGCTGACTTATCAGGCCGCCTACGCGGGCGGCGACGCCATACTTCTGTCACGAACCAACTTCGTTGCAACGACACAAAATGAGGGAAGCATCAATGCCGACACCCAAACTGGCATCTGCACCAGACGAACCTGAGAACGATTTCTGGCCGCGGGTTCAGGCCGCCCTACGCGCAGAACTTGGCGATTACCGCTTTGGTATGTGGATCGCGCAGATCGCCGTTAAATCGGCTGACGATGAGCGCGTCGTGCTCACATGCCCCACGGCATTCCGTAGCCTCAATGTGCAGGAGAAGTTCGGCGAGCGGATTAGCGCGTTGATTGCGCACTTCTCGGGCAAACGGCGGGGCGTGGAGTTCGAGCCGTTGGTAAAGCTTGATGGTCCGCGCGATCCGCAGGCGCTGTTCGCGACTGTGATTGAGTCACCGGCGCCGATGGCAGAACGGCGTGTCACCGTCGATCACGTGAAACGTCGTGCCACCGAATGGTACAACCTACAGCCCGGCGATCTGGAGTCGCGTAGTCGCAAGCGCGAGATCGTGCGGCCGCGGCAGATCGCGACCTATGTCGCGCGGCAACTGACGGGCCAGTCGTTCCCGCAAATCGCGCGCCGGTTCGGACCACGGGACCACACGACAATTTTACATGGATGTCAGCTGGTCGCTCAGAAGATGGCTAGCGATCCGGACTTCGCGGCCCAGGTCGAGGCGTTCATCGACGCCGTCCGCGAAAGCAATCCGAGCTAGAATACGAACAATTGCGCTTGGGTCACGCGGCAGTTCGCCTATGGCGAGCTGCCGCGTTTGCGCATGAGGCTCGGGTCGGGCTAGGAGAGCCCGATGCAGGAGCCTATCGATCGCGACGCTATCATCCAGTGTCTGAAGCACATCAGACCGCATGTGCGGCGAACGCCCGTGCTCGCGGCGGGCGGCGATGTCACGCTCAAGCTTGAGTTCATGCAGCACGCAGGTTCGTTCAAGGCGCGAGGCGCCTTCACGAATCTGTTGCTGCGCGAGGTGCCGAAGGCCGGCGTCGTTGCAGCTTCCGGGGGCAATCACGGCGCGGCGGTTGCTTTCGCGGCGCAGAGACTTGGCAAGCCGGCAAAGATTTTTGTGCCGCAAATCTCCTCGCCGGCAAAGGTCGAGCGCATTCGCAGCTACGGTGCCGACTTGGTCGTGGGTGGAGCCGCCTATGCAGACGCACTCGCGGCAAGCGAGGCTTGGGCGGAGAGTTCCGGCGCGATGCGCGTGCATGCTTACGATCAACGCGAGACGCTGCTTGGCGCCGGCACAGTCGGGCTTGAAGTCGAAGAACAGGTCGAAGGTGCCGAGACCGTGATTGCGGCCGTCGGCGGCGGAGGACTTCTGGGCGGCATTGCGGCGGCGGTTGCCGGGCGGATGCGTGTGATCGGTGTCGAGCCGGAGGGGTGCCCTACCCTAACCCATGCGCTGGCCGCCGGTCGGCCGGTCGATGCGCCGGTTGGTGGGATTGCCGCCGACTCGCTCGGCGCGAAGCGGATCGGCGACTTGATGTTTCCGATTGCCCGGCGCCATGTCGCGCAGGTCGTGCTCGTCAGCGACGAGGACATTCGCGCGGCGCAGCGGGCGCTGTGGGCCCAGTTCCGTATCGTCGCCGAACCCGGCGGAGCGGCAGCGTTTGCTGCGGTGCATGCGGGCCGCTACAAGCCGCATCCGGGTGAGCGGGTGGCGGTGGTCGTCAGCGGCGCGAACACGACGGCTGTGAACTTCGAGGCCTAAGCTCCATGACGGACGTCTATGACGACTATCGCGACGAATTCCGCAAGCGCGTGCTTGCGGGGCGGCCGCGCACGATCTTGGAGGTCGGGGCGGGCGACGGCGCCTTCTTGCGGACGGTTGCGGGCCAAGTCGATCGGCTCGCCGGGCTCGATCCCGATGCGATGAACGTCGCCAATCTCAAGATGGAAGGCTTCGAAGCGGTCGAAGGCGTCGCGGAGCGGTTGCCGTTTGCGGACGGGGAATTCGACATCGTCGTGTTCTCGTTCACGCCGCATCACACCAGCGACTGGAACGCGGCGCTCAACGAAGCGATGCGCGTCGCGCGCAATGGGATCGAGATCCTGGACGTTTGGTACGACGAGAGCATCGCCGATCAGCGCACGACGCTGGCGCTCGACCGTTGGTACAAGACGATCGACCGGCGCTTAGGGCTGGTGCACCACGACTGCCTCACGCCAGGCGCGCTGCTTCAGCCCGTGATTGCGCGGCCGGACATCACGTTCGACTATGCGTGCCGGCGCATCGCTTCCTCTCTCGATATGGCGGAGACGCTGGAGCACGGGCGCACGAAGCTCGCGAAGGTCGACAACGACCCGGCGCTTGCGCGCGCGTTCGAGGAGATCATGGCCGCCGGCCGGCGCGACGGGATGAGCGACGAAGGCGCGATCCTGATGACGATCGAGAAGCGGCGGTAGCTACTCCTTGATGAGCCAGCTGCGCTTTTCTGCCGGGTCCAAGACGAGGACGTAGTCCTTCAAGATCGAGAAGCCGACATTTGCGTATTCGAGGCGCTCGATGAACGTCACTTCCGGGTTCGTGAGTGTGATCGGGCCGGCGCGCACGACGCCGTTGATGCGCGATAGGAACGCTTTGCGCTCTCCGCCGGCCATCTTCGCGGGCTTGGTTGGCGTCAGCGGTGCGCTGAGGGAAACGCGGTCGGCGACTTCGAGCGGCAGGCTGAAGCCTCGACCGGAGCCGGTATCCATATGCGCGCTGAACTTGACCCCGGCGACGTCGACCTCGATCGACGGGAGGGGATGTGCGCCGGAATAGGGATGGGCGGGCGCGGCCGGGATCGTTGCCGGCGACTTCGCGGCGACCACCACACGAGACTTCGGCAATTCGAAGCGAACGAGCGAACCCGCAAAGAGATTGGGGCTCATAACGCCCGAGATTCCCGGCAACGGAATACCGAGGTCGCCGACGACGACACGGGCGCCCGAGACATCGGCGTCGCCCAGGCGCGCTGTCGGAAGGCGCGAGAGCTGCGCTTGGATTGTCCTGCTCGATCCCGGACTTCCGATATGCACGATACCTTCGTTTGGAAGGCTATGACGCTGGCCGATGTCGCTGCCTAACACCGCGCCTCCGGCACCGCTGTCGAAGATGACGGTCACCGATGGCGCGTCTGCGATCGTCAGCTGAGCAGTTGGGCGCGGACCGGTCGTGTCCAACGGGATGACGCCGCCGGCAACGGCGACCTTTGTTAGCGCTGCTGCGATCAGCGCGGCCAGAGCAAAGCTTCCAAACGATTTCATGTCGATCCCCCGAATTGTCTGGTCATTTTGTTCTGTGCCATCCGCTGCGTCACCCCGGTTCATGTCCATGCCGGCGCAAGTTGTGGTGAGAACTTTGTCAAATTGTGTCGGCCGGCGGCTTACGGACAAACAATCCAACGGCGGCCAAGACGAACCATGCGCCTTGGGCGACCACGACCGCGCCCATGCCGTGCACGTTCAGCGTCAGCGTGCCGGAGACGAGCCAGGCGAACACGCCGATGCCGACGATGAAGCCTGCAATCTGGATGGCGGCGGCGAGGATGCCCTTCTCCGGCCAAGCGAGCGCGTAGAGCACGATCGCGGCCGAGAAGAAGCCGACATGCAGCGTCGCGAAGGACTGGTTCAAGTACCACTCCAGGCGCAGGAGGCCGTGCAGGAGATCCTTCTCCGCACCGGTTGCCGACATCATGTTTTGGATAAGGCGCGGCGCGACCAGTCCGCTCATGGTGGCGGCGAGCATCACCGTGATCGCGCCGAAGAGATAGAAGAAGAATGCAAGTGCGGAGGCGGGCTTGGCAAACCCGATGCTGCGCGAGAGCGCAAACATACCGAACGTGAGGAGCGGCGCCACGGCGATCGCAACGCCGTGGACGACGATGCCGAGCAGGATCACCCGTTCTGCGTCTGCGTTATGGGGGACGCCCGAGGGGTGAAGCGCCATCACGCCCAACATGGCCAAAGTTCCAGCAATCAGCGCCGCGGCGCCGGTGCGTTCAAGCGTCATCGAAATTCCCCTCGTTGGAAGCCGTTGTCGGCGCGTGATAGGGTCCCGACCGTCGCGCGCCTAGTCACGTGCGCGTGGGTTTCGGCGGTTTGGAGACAAGGGGCGGACACGTGTCCAACAAATCCGTACGGCGGCGCGTGAAGCGGGCGAGCATCGACAAGCGTTCGCTGCGCACGCGGGGCGCGCTGGCGATGGCTCTGATCGATCTCGTTCCGCATCACGGGATCGATACGCTTGAGGTGCGCAAGCTTGCGGCGGCTGCGGGCGTCGGACGTTCGACGTTCTACAAGCACTATGCGGACAAGGGCGATTTTCTGATCAAGTCGTTTGCGGGCATGGTCGGCGCGATGGACGCGCGGGCGCGGCGCGACCGGCGCGACTACGATACGATGCTGCCGGCGGCGGAAGTGTTCCACCATGTGGAGGAGGCGCGCGCGTTCGCGCTGTCGCTGGCGGCGTCGGGCGGGTTTGCGCGCACGATCGCGCAGCGTGAGGATGTGCTGCAAGCGGTCGCCGAGCAGAACCTCAAACGGCTCCGGCCGGGCCTGAGCTTGCTGCGGCGGCAGGAAACGGCGGTCGTGTTGGCGGGCGTGTTCATGAGCTTGATGCGCTGGTGGATGGAAGGCGGCATGCGGCGGCGCGCGGACGATGTGGCCGCACTCTACGATGCCGCGGCGCGGCGGCTGTTGCAGGGTTAGCGCGGGCCGTTAACTTCGAGCGCGCAATTCCCTCCGCTGTCGCGGCGGTGCGTCTGTCCGCGGCGGCACATCCGGCGGTACGGTCAGGGCAGGCTTGGGGGAGCCGCCATGACCGTCATTCGTTTTCTGGGCGCGCTTGCGTCCCTTGTCGCGCTGGGCGCTGCGGCCGATGCGGCGCACACGCGCGCCAATCTCGGCGTCAGCGTGACCGTTACGTACAACTGCGCGATGGACATGTCGAAGCTGACCGCGGAACAGCGCAAGGTCGTCGAGGACTATTGCCGCCAACAACGTGCGCCACGGCAAAGCGGAAAGTAGCGAGACTACGCGCCGCCCAGAGCGCGCGCTTGGGCGAGGCGTTGTTCGGGGACTTCGAAGGTGGCCGACGGACGGGCGCTGACACGCGCGTACCAGGCGGCCAACGCAGGGCAATCGGCGGGGATGTCGACACCGATGAAGCGCGCGAAGTCGAACGTCGTTTGCGCGACGATGTCGGCCATGGTGTAGCGCGGGCCTGCTATGAAGTCGCGGCCTTCGATCTCCCGATCGAAGAGTTTGCAGCCGCTTGCGAAGACTTTGCGGTTGGCGGCGCCGTAGTCCTTGAACTGTTGGCCGAACGCTTGGGTCGCGACCGCAGCGGTGAACGGGTGGCTGTGCACCCAAACTTGGCCGAGCGGCTGCATCAGGCGGAACTCGACGCGGCGGAGCCACATGTCGATCATGGCGCGTTCCTTCGCGTCGCGGCCGAAGAGGTTCGGTTCCGGATGCAGCTCTTCCAGATAGCGGCAGATCGAGGCGCTCTCGGAGATGTGCGTGCCGTCGTCGAGTTCGAGCACCGGCACTTGGCCTAGCGGATTGCGCGCGAGGTGCTCCGCCGACTTGTGCGCGCGGCTCATCAACGGCGTCGGCACCAGTTCGATGTCGACGCCCTTCTCCTTCAAGAAGATGCGTACCCGGCGTGGGTTCGGGGCGGGGTCGGCTTCGTTGTAGAGTTTCATGCGCGCGGCATTGCTGCTTTCTGAGTGTAGACTACGATTAGTTCGTTTTGATTCATGTTTCTGACAGCCCCGATCACGTCATCCCGCGTCAGGATGTTCTGGCGGGTCGCATCAAACGTTTCGTCGCCGCTGCGGCCGTAGTGATGCACGATGAGGCCCGCCGCCGTCGCGCCAGGCAATGCATGTACCTCACGGATGAGGTTTAGCCAGAAGTCGAACTCATCGCCCGAGCCTTCGCTCGCGACCGAGCCTTGCGTAGATTTCCGGTCCTTGAGCCAGCGTTCGATCTTCGCCTTCGACCAGCCCTGTCTGACCTTTGCCGCCGTCAGTTTCGAGACATCTTTCGGCTGCTTGGTTAGGTAGGGGATGTTCCCAAGTTCCGTGCCGCAATCGCAGTGGCGAGCGGTCAGGTATTGCCGCTCACCCTTCACTAGCAGTTTTTGTATCGACGGATTATCGTCGGGCGTTAACTTCCGATCGTGCTTGTGCAGTAACGCCTTGAGTTGCGTTTCATCGGTGCAGTTGGTGACAAGCGAGATGTAATGGCACATCGTTGCGTTCGTGAGGCACGCTAAGTCTTTGCATATGGTTGGCGTGCTAATTCACCCTTCTCTCTTTGCCGGCCCAATACGGTTCGCGCAGTTCGCGGCGGAGGATTTTGCCGCTGGGGTTGCGGGGTAAGGCTTCGATGAAGTCGACGGTCTTCGGGAGCTTGTAGCCGGCGATGCGCGAGCGCGTGAAGGCGATGATGTCGTCGGCGGTTGCTTGTTGGCCGGGTTTTAGGACCACGATCGCTTTCACGGCTTCGCCCCATTTGTCGTCGGGGACGCCGATGACCGCCACGTCGGCGATCGCGGCGTGGCCGAAGATCGCGTTCTCGACTTCGGCGGGGTAGATGTTCTCGCCGCCGGAGACGATCATGTCCTTCACGCGATCATGGATGAACAGGAAGCCGTCCTTGTCGAAGAAACCGGCGTCGCCGGTATAGAACCAGCCGTTCTTGATCGATTTTGCGGTGGCGTCGGGTTTGTTCCAGTAACCCTTCATGGTCGTGCCGCCGCGGATCAGGATTTCGCCGACTTCGCCTTGCTTCACTTCGCGGTCGTCGCCATCGACGACTTTGATGTCGAGGCCGGGATAGGCTTTGCCACAAGAGCGGAGCAGCGCGCCTTTGTGATCGGCGGGCTGGAGCGCCGTGCCGGCGCCGACGGTTTCGGTGAGGCCGTAGAGTTGGAAGAAGCCGCAGCCTTTGAAGATCGCCTGCGCAGTCTTCAGTAGTTCCTCCGTGATCGGCGACGCGCCATAGAACATGCGCTTCACGCACGAGATGTCGGTCGTCTTGATGCGCGGGTGCTGCACCAGCATCAGGATCACCGCGGGCACCAGGAACATGTTCTTGATACGAAACTTTTCGATCGCATCGAAGGCCGCGTCCGGCGTCACGGTTTTGAGGATGACGCCGAAGCTACCTTGTGCGAGCGTCGTCAGCCCCATGTTGGCGCCTGCGACATGGAAGTTCGGCATGGCGACCAGGTTCGGGTCGCCGGCCTCGAAGTCGGCCCATTG
Organism: uncultured Alphaproteobacteria bacterium; assembly: GCA_902826695.1. Lineage (GTDB taxonomy): Bacteria > Pseudomonadota > Alphaproteobacteria > Micropepsales > Micropepsaceae > SZUA-430. The sequence continues at coordinate 33,089 of CADEFU010000009.1, forward strand.
CGCATCCGTGCTCGACTTGAAGAACGCCATATAGTTGCCGTTCGTCAGTTGAACGCCCTTCGGGTGGCCGGTCGTGCCGGAGGTGTAGAGCTGGATCGCGTCGTCGTCGGCCGTGATCTTCAAATGCGGGTCCTTGTCGCTTTGCTTGTCACGCCATTCGGCATAGGCGGGCCAGGACTTGTGGCCGCCGTCGATGGCGATGATGTGCTTCAGCTTCGGGCAGTTCGCCTTGATCGCCTCGATCAGCGGCACGAACTCTGCGCCCACGAACATCGTTTCGCAGCCGGCGTCGTTCAGGACGTAGACGACCTCAGGGCCGGCCAGGCGCCAGTTGATGCCGACGAGGACCGTGTTCGCTTTGGCGGCGCCGAGCAGAACTTCGAAATAGCGGTCGGAGTTCATGCCCATGTAACCGATGCGGGCGCTCGGCCTTTGAGCTAAGGCGATCAGGCCATTGGCGACTTGGCTCGTGTACTTGTCGAACGCCGAATAGGTGGTCTCCCGGCCCTCGAAGTAGAAGGCGGTCGAATTGCCCCGCTTGCGGGCTTGCTGGCGCGAGATGTCGGCAAGCGTCGTCAGGCCGTCGAAATCGTACATTCTTCATCCTCCCAAGGCGTCTTTTCGTTGCGCTCAATCTAGCGCCCGCTTCGGCTGTGGCAATAGAGTGCGGGAGCCGCAACTGGAGACATGACCGATGGCCCGCGTGCCCTACCCCGATCCCGCCAAGCTTTTGCCAGAGACGCAGGAGGCGTTGGGCAAGATCGCCCCCTTGAACATCTTCCGGATGCTGGCCGGGGGTGAGGGGTTGATGCCCGCGTTCCTGAAGCTTGGAAACTACATCCTGTTCAGGTCAAAATTGGACCCGATCCTGCGCGAGATCGCGATCATACGCGTTGGGGTGTTGTCGAAGGCGAAGTACGAGGTGCATCAGCACGAACGGATCGGTCGCGACCTCGGCATGAGTGAGGCGCTCATCGAGGCGATGCACAAGGGACCGGATCATCCGGCACTGAACGAGATGCAGCGGCTCGTCATGCGCTACACCGACGACGTGGTGCTGAACGTGCGGGCGAACGATGCGACGTTCAAGCCGCTGATGGAGCGGCTATCGCTGCAGGAGATGCACGAGCTGATGATCACGATCGGCTTCTACATGATGGTGAGCCGGTTCCTCGAGACCTATGACATTCAGATCGAGGCGCCGGGGACGGCTGGCGTGAAGTTTCCCGACAGCCAGAAGCGTCCGTCATGAGCGACGCTGTCGAGCGGCCGATGCCAGCGGAGTCGCGGGGCGAGGCGCCCGGGCGGGACCGGCTCAAAGGGCGGCGCATTCTCGTGGTCGGCGGCGGTCAGGATGCGCGTGGACTTGAAGACGCGCCCGTCGGGAACGGGCGCGCCATGTCGATCCTGTTCGCGCGCGAAGGCGCGAAGGTGGCGGTCGCCGATTGGAACTATGTCAGCGCCGAGGACACGGTCGCAATGATTAGCGGCCCCGGCGCCATCGCGCTGGAGGCGAACGTCGCCATCCCCTCCGATATCGATGTGATGGTGCGCGATACGGTCGAGAAGGTCGGCGGGATCGACGGGCTCGTCTACAATGTCGGCATCGGCGTGGGCGATCCGTGGCTTGCGGGCGCGAAGATGGATCAATGGGATCGCGTGTTTGCGGTGAATGTTCGCGGAGCGATGCTGACGCTGAAAGCTGCGCTGCCGGTCATGGCGGATGGCGGGTCGATCGTGCTGATCTCGTCGATCGCGTCGATGAAGCCGGGAAGCCGCCTACCCGCTTACGATGCGTCGAAGGCAGCGCTCGCCGGACTGATGCGGCACGCGGGGATCGAAGGCGAGCGGCGCGGCATTCGCGTCAACATCGTCGCGCCCGGGCTGATGGATACCTCGATCGGTCGCGCGGCGACGGCCGGGCGGCCGGGACGCGCGAAGACGCCGGTGCCGCTCGGCCGGCAAGGCACCGGGTGGGAGACGGCCTACGCGGCGCTGTTTCTCTTGTCGGATGAGGCTGCTTACATCACGGGACAGGTTCTTGCCGTCGACGGCGGGATGACGGGGTTGAGGTAGGGGGCTCGTTGCTCTTCGGCGACTTTGGCGCCGCCCCCCTCGAGTGCAGCAGCTACGCTGCGCACCCACTCCCCCAACAAGTTGGGGGAGACATCAATTTTGAAGTTTGTCTCCCCCGAACAATGTTCGGGGGCGTGGGTGCGCAAGCGGAGCTTGCTGCACCCGAGGGGGGCGGCTCCGAGGTTGCGGTTGGCGCCCTTCCTTGCGGCGCGCGCATCGGGCTGATTACATGGTCATTGACAGCTAGGAGTGACGCGCGTGGAGAACGGTGAAGTTTGGCTCAAAGGGGCGAAGGCTTTGTTGCCGGAGACGGTGACGCTGCGGCGGAAGATTCACGAGCATCCGGAGCTTGGGCTGCATTTGCCGAAGACGGTCGCTGCCGTGCGCGAGGCACTGGACGGGCTCGACGTGAAGATCGAGCATGGGCCGTCGTCGTCGGGGATGATCGTGACGCTGCAGGGGCCGACGCAGGGGCGGACCGTTCTCTTGCGCGGCGATATGGATGCGCTGCCGATGCCGGAGGACACGGACCTGCCGTTCAAATCGAAAGAAGCGGGGCGGATGCATGCGTGCGGGCACGATGCGCACACGGCGATGCTTGCAGGCGCGGTGAAGCTGCTGCATGCGAACCGCGCGCGGCTGGCAGGCACGGTGAAGTTCATGTTCCAGCCGGGCGAGGAAGGTTACTTCGGCGCGGTCAAGATGATCGAGGACGGGCTCATCGACCGGCATCCGAAGCCCGACGGCGCGTTTGCGATGCACATCACGCCGAACGTACCGAGCGGCATGTTCACCTCGAAAGCCGGCGCGATGATGGCCGCGACCGACGTGATCAACATCAAGGTGTCGGGCAAAGGCGGGCATGCCTCGCAGCCGCATTTCGCGGTCGATCCGATGCCGGTTGCGTGCGAAATCGTGCTCGCGCTGCAAAGCTTCGTCACGCGCAAGATTTCCGCGTTCGATCCGGTGGTGCTCACGATCGCGAAGATCGACGGCGGGACGACGAACAACGTCATTCCGGAGACGGTGAATCTGGTCGGCACGCTGCGTTCGGTGTCGGAGCATTCGCGTAAACGCGCTAAGGAAGGCCTCACCCATGTCGCGAAGAAGATCGCCGAGGCGCACGAAGCGCGCGCGGAGGTGACGCTGACGCCGGGCTACGACGTGACGATCAACGACGGGCGGATGGTGGACCTTGCGGCGGCAACGGTGCGCGACATGTTCGGCGAGCGCGGGTTCATGACGATGCCCTCGCCCGTCATGGGCGCGGAGGATTGGAGTTACGTGCTGCAGCGGATTCCCGGCTGCATGGTGTTCCTCGGCGTCGCGCCGGAAGGCTGCGATCACCACCACGCGGCGCCTTGTCATTCGAACAAGATGATGCTCGACGAAGACGCCATGGCGAACGGAGTCGCGCTCTATGCGGCGGTGGCGGAGCGGTTCTTGGAGCAGGGGTTGCCGGCGCGGTAGCAAGCTGCAGCGCAGTCTGGGAGCGCGGGCGTCCCGCCCGCTCTTTCTGACTTGTTGACGTTTGCGTGTTGGATATCTGATTAAGAGCGGGCGGGACGCCCGCGCTCCCAGACTGCGCTGCGCCAAAGATGGAGATGCAAGTGTCACTCGCGAAGAATGGATACGCCTTCAAGCGCGGTCTTACCGACCTCGGCAATGGGACGTTCGCGTACCTGCAGCCCGATGGGTCTTGGGGGTGGTCGAATGCGGGGTTGATTACCGATGGGGATCAGTCGCTGCTGATCGATACGTTGTTTGATCTGAAGCTGACGCGCGAGATGCTTTCCGCCATGCGGGCGGCGGCGCCTCGGGCGGCGAAGACGATCGGGACGCTCGTCAACACGCATCACAACGGCGATCATTGTTATGGGAACGAGCTTGTCGAGGGGGCGGAGATCATCGCGTCCGAGCATGCGGCCGAGGAGATGAAGCGCGAGCAGCCGACGTTGCTTGCGAACTTCCTGAAGGCTGCGCCGGGCTTGGGGCTGACCGGCGAGTATCTTATGCACTGCTTTGGGGCGTTCGACTTCAACGGGATTACGCCGACGGGGCCCACGACGACGTTCAGCGGGCGGATGCGCCGGCACGTCGGTGCGAAGGCGGTTGAGCTCATCGAGGTGGGCCCCGCGCATACCGGCGGCGATGTGTTGGTGCATGTGCCGGCGGACAAGGCCGTGTTCACGGGCGACATTCTCTTCATCGAAGGCACGCCGATCATGTGGGCGGGGCCGGTTGGGAATTGGATTGCGGCGTGCGATCAGATCTTGCGGCTCGACTGCGAGACGATCGTGCCGGGGCACGGGCCGGTCACGGACAAGCGCGGCGTGAAGGCCGTGCAGAGCTACCTCACCTATATCCGCGATGAGGCGCGCGAGCGGTTCGATGCGGGCCTTTCGGCGCGCGATGCGGCGCATGACATTGCGCTCGGCGACTACGACTCGTGGGGCGATGCGGAACGGATCGCCGTTAACGTTGCGACGCTCTACCGCGAATTCTCCGGCGATCAGACGCCGCCCAATCCGGCGGAGTTGTTTGCGCTGATGGGCGAGATTTGGAAGAAACGGCGGCGCTAGAGCTTCTTGCCGTACTGGATGAAGCCGGTGCGATCCGCGACGCGGTCGTAGAGGCGACGTCCGACGGCATTGGTTTCGTGCGTCATCCAGTAGACACGCGTGCCGCCGGCCGCTTTCGTCACGTGAGAAACGTGTTCGATGAGGGCGCGGCCCATGCCGGTGCTGCGAAGATCAGGGTCGACGTACAGATCCTGGAGGTAGCACGTGGCCGCATCCATCCAGCCGTGGCGGTGCAGGATGGTGTGGGTCAGGCCGCGCGGCTTTCCTTCATGCTCCGCAAGATAGGCAAACATCGGTTCGGCAGGGTCGAGGTACCGGGCGAAGGTCAGGTCGTACTGCGCCTTGGACAGTGTCGTTTCGTAGAAATCGAGATAGCCCTTCCAGAGGCGGTCCCACTCGGTGCGGTCGGCCTTTGTGAGCGGGCGCACGGTTACAGTTCCGTACACGCGCGCTTGATCGAATGCCCTAGCGTCAAGACCCATGTGCGTGTGCATCCGAACTGCCCTCTCGTTCGTAGTTCTGGTAAGCCAAGCTACCTCAGCGCTTGAAGGTCGTCACGCATGCTTACGCTCTACGAACACCCGCTCAGCCCCTACGCACAGAAGTGCAAGATCGCGCTGTTGGAAAAAGGCGTGCCGTTCCAGTTGAAGATGCCGGCCGCGATCGGGACGGGCCAGGTCGATGCGGCGTTCCTGAAGGCCAGCCCGCGCGGCGAGGTCCCGGCGCTGGTGGACGGCGATTTCGCGGTGTTCGATTCGACGGTCATTCTCGAGTACATCGAGGATGCGTTCCCCTCACCCGCCATGCTGCCTTACGATCCCAAACTTCGCGCGAAGGCGCGGATGATCGAAGACGCGATGGATACGCTCTATGAGCCGATCAATTGGGGTCTTGGCGAGATTCGCTGGTTCAAGCGTGCCGAGGGCGAGCAAGCGCGCGTGATCGAGGCGCGGGCTGTCGGCCAAGCGCGCGACTTCTACACGTGGCTGGAGCGACAGCTCGGCGATCAAGACTGGTTCTGCGGCGAATTCGGGTGGGCGGACCTTTCCGTCATTCCCTATATCAACGGATCGGCGGGCTTAGGCGTCGGGCCTTCGGCATCTTCGAAGCTTGGGGCCTGGCAAGCGCGGGCGAATGCGCGGGCTTCCGTCGCGCAAGCTGCGCAACAGGCCGCTGAGTCGATCAAAGGTATGGCGATGCTCGGCGAGGCGGTGAAGCAACGGCTCTTTAAGCGGGAGTATCGCGATCACCGGCTTGAGTGGATGATACGGTCCGGCGGACTCGATGTCGTGCTTGACGGCATCAAGGCCGATACGATTCGCTTCTCGAACGAATTCAAATGATCCTGCTTCGCGCCAAGCGCTACGCAGGACTGACGGCCCTCAAGGAGATCAAGTCGTGAGCCAAGAGATTATCTTCCATCACTATTGGACGTCGCCGTTTTCGGAGAAGGTGCGCATCATCTTCGGGATGAAGGGGCTCACGTGGCGCTCCGTCGAGATTCCAAGCATAATGCCGAAGCCCGATCTGATGCCCTTGACCGGCGGCTACCGGAAGACGCCGGTGATGCAAATCGGCGCCGACATCTATTGCGATACGCAGCTCATCATCCGCGCGTTGGAGCGGCTGCATCCCACGCCCGCCATCATTCCCCATGCGGGGTTGAGCTTCGCGCTGGCGTTCTGGTCGGACCGGCCGTTTTTTCAGGCGACCGTGCCGCTGATCTTCGGCGAGGTGGGACCGATGATCCCGGAAGCGTTCAAGAAAGATCGCGAGAAGATGTTCCCGGATCGGCCGTTCAACTATGAGCAGATGAAGGCGGCGATCCCGGCGTTCAAGGATCAATGGCGCGCCAATGCCGATTTCCTCGAAGCTCAGCTCGGCGACGGGCGGAAGTTCGTGCTGGGCGAGGTTGCCACCGTCGACGACGCGCATGCCTACATGAACTTCTGGTTCCTCAAAAGCTTCTTTGCGCCGACGGCGGATGCCCTGCTCAAAGAGTTTCCGCGGACGACAGCGTGGCTCGATCGCGTCAAAGCGATCGGCCACGGCACGCACACGCCGATGGATTCGAAAGAGGCCTTGGCGATCGCGAAGGCCGCGATGTCGACCGCCGTTGCGCGCCCCGACGATCACGATCCGAACGGCCGCAAGCCCGGCGACAAGGTCGCCGTGATGGCCGACGACTATGGGCGCGATCCGGTCGCGGGCGAACTTGTGTTTTCGAACGCGCAAGAGATTGCTATCAAGCGCACAGATCCTGCGGTCGGCGAGGTCGTCGTGCATTTCCCGCGCGCGGGGTTTCTTGTGATATCGGCTTGAGAGGTTTGAAGAGATGAACGTCGCTGAGTCCGTTCCTGTTCTGGTCGATGCACCCTGCGGGAAACTTGAGGGCGCTCGCCGCGGCGGCGTTTCGACCTTCAAGGGCATTCCCTTTGCGACGGCGCGCCGCTGGCGTATGCCGGGGCGCGCGCCATCTTGGAGCGGTGTCCGCTCTGCGCGTGCGCCTGGCGCGGTTGCGCCGCAGAACCCGACGCCGCTTGAAGGCTTGATCGCGAGCGGCGGCAAAAACGAGCAGAGCGAAGACTGTCTGCACCTCAACGTCTGGACGCCGTCGTGCGACGAGCGCAAGCGGCCGGTGATGGTGTGGATTCACGGCGGCGCTTTTTCGACCGGCGCGGGCAGCATCGGGCTCTATTCGGGCAAAAACCTTGCCGCGACCGGCGACGTGGTCGTGGTGACGATCAACTACCGTTTGTCGAGCCTCGGGTTTCTGCGCCTTACCGACCACACGAACGGACGCATTCCATCGTCGGGGGCGGAAGGCCTTGCCGATCAGATCACCGCGCTCACTTGGGTGCGGGACAACATCTCCGCGTTCGGCGGCGATCCGGGCAACGTGACGATCTTCGGTGAGAGCGCGGGCGGCATGTCGGTTGGGTGCTTGCTCGCAAGCCCCAAGGCGCGGGGCCTGTTTCACAAAGCGATTTCTCAAAGCGGCGGTGCGCATATCGCGCGGCCGCGCGCGCACGCGAACCGCGTGGCTGAAGTTTTTCTGAGGCACCTTGGCGCGAATGCGAACGACGATCTCGAGAAGGTGCCTGTCGCGGCGCTCTTGAAGGCGCAAGCGGCCCTCGTGGCGGAAGTAGACAATCAAGACCCGCACAAGCTTGGTGCGATGGCTCTGCAGCCGGCGGTCGATGGTGATGTGTTGCCGTTGTGGCCGATCGAGGCGGTTCGCGCGGCGTCCGCCGTGGGCGTGCCCGTGATGGCTGGAACGACGACCGAGGAGTGGAAGCTCTGGACGGCGCTCGACCAGAAGTTCCACACGATGGACGAAAACAAGTTGGCGCGTTGGGCCGAACGCATGTTCGGCGAAGAAGCGGCGGCGCTTTTGGCTGCGGACAACGACGGCACGCCCTACGAACGTTACGTGTCGATGCAAACGGACCGCGCGTTTCGCGAGCCGACGCTCAGGCTGCTTGGGGCTCAAAGTGCGCAGGCACCGGTCTATGAATACGTGTTCGATTGGCGTTCGCCTGCCGCCGGTGGCGTGTTCGGGGCGTGCCATGCGATCGAGCTTGGGTTCGTGTTCGGCACGCACAGTCTGCCGGGCGCCGACAATTTCTTCGGCAAGGGACCTGAGGCCGATGCGATCAACCGGGCGATGATGCAGGCTTGGACTTCTTTCGCGCGCACCGGCGTGCCTGCGGCCGACGGCGTCGAGGCTTGGCCGCAGTGGTCGAAAGCAGCGCCCGCCGCGATGGTGTTCGGCGCGGACTCGCGTGCCGCCCACGTGACGAGGTTCGAGTTGCCGAAGGCGTGGAGCGCCCTGCCCGATCGTCTCGTCGGGCCTTAAGCCGCTTCCGCTTCGTCCTGCTTCTTCAGCTTCGCCGCGAGGTCACGGCCGATCACGCGGTGGATCGCGACCGCGACAAGATCGTCGGTTGCGACGAGCTTGCGCAGACGCGCCATGTCGAAGACGAACGCGCGCGTCGGCTGCTCGATGACAACCGTCGCCGACGCTGGGTTGCCGGACACAAACGCCATCTCACCGACAAAGGCGCCGCCCCGCAGATGCGCGACGGTTGAGCCGTGCACGTCGACGATGGCACTTCCGTCGCAAAGCAAAACCAACTCGGGAACGTGCTTTCCTTGCTCGGTCAGTACGACGCCGGGCTCGAGTTCGCGCCAACTCCCCGAGGTGATGAGGCGGGCCAGCTGCGCGTCGGTGAAGCCGGCGAACACGCCTTGGCGCAGGAGGTGGGCGTGCTCCATCGTCTTAAGTTTGCGCCGCTCGGCGACGAGCCAATAGATCTGGTAGAGGTTGATCGCGATGAAGACGAGGTCCCAGCCGATGCCGGCGCCAAGGTCGCCGCCGGACAAGCGAAAGTAAACGATCTCAAGGCTGAGGCCGAGCACCGCCGTCACGCGCAGCCAGTAGATGTTCGTCAGCCAGTACGAGATCGCAATCAGGACATAGGAGATATGTCCCGGCACGTCGGCCCACGGCAGTGTAAACGCATCCATGAGCGCGCCCCAGTTCCCTTAGTTCTCGAGCATCACCTTACACTGGTGCACCGGCTTTCGCAGCGCCTCGAAGGCGGCCGGGAGCCCGTCCAGGTTAACGACGTCGGTGATCATGTGGTCGACGTCGATGCGGTCTTTCGCAATCATTTCAATCACATAATCGAAGTCAGGCGGCCGGTAGCCGAGCACGAACTGCAGGTTGAGCTCCTTAACGATGCCGACAAGCGGCATGATCATGTCCATTTGCTGACACACGCCGGCGATGACGATCTTGCAGTTGCGCGGCGCCATCATCATGACCTCGTTGATGAGGCCCGGCGCGCCGACGCATTCGAAGATGATGTCAGGGCCGCGGCCCGCAATCGCTTCGACTTGCGGCATCACGGCCTTTGAAGGATCGACTGCATCCGTCGCGCCGAAGCGGGCGGCCATTTTCGCGCGGGTCTCGGCTTTCTCGCTGACGATGACGTGACGCGCGCCTAAGAACTTTGCCCAGAGCATGACGGCGAGGCCAACGGGCCCGGCGCCGATGACGAGCACGGTCGCGCCGCGTTCCATGTTCGCTTTGTCGACCGCGTGCAGGCCGACGGCGAGCGGTTCGACCATCGCGCCTTCGCGGAAGCTCACGTTGTCGGGGAGTTTGTGCGCGCCGAGGCCGCTGATCTTCACGAACTCGGCATAGGCGCCGTGGCTTTGACCGAGGCCGACGCCCATGCCCTTCGCGCAGGCGCCAAAGCCGCCGGTGAAGTTCACGCACGGGCTTTGGTCACCGCAGCACAAAAACGGGAAGCCGGCGACGCGGTCGCCCGCTTTCCATTTTCCCTTCCAGGCGGAGCCGACCTCGAGCACTTCGCCTGCGAATTCGTGACCCATGACGGCGCCGCCGGGGAGCGGCTGGATCGACGTCGCCTCGGTCATATGCAGGTCGGAACCGCAGATGCCGCAGTTCTTCACTTTCAGTATCAGATGCGAGGGGCCGCACTCCGGGGTCGAAAGCGTTTCAACGGCGAGCGGTTTGCCGATTTCCTTGAAGACGGCGGCGCGCATGGGGTTTCCTCGTCGGTTGTCAATGTTCTGATCGGCTGACAATATGTCAGGCGAAACGCCATTGTCACCGAAGGAAATCGTCCATGACCATCAAACTCCGTAACGGCATCTTTCTCGCCCCGTTTCATCCGCTCGACGAAGATCCGACGCTCTGTTTGCATCGCGACCTGGAGCTGATCGAACATCTGGACCGACTCGGCTATGACGAGGCGTGGGTTGGTGAGCACCACTCCGCCGGCTACGAGATCATCGCCTCGCCGGAGCTGTTCATTGCGGCGGCCGCGGAACGGACGAAGCGGATCAAGCTCGGCACGGGCGTCGTATCGCTGCCCTACCACAACCCGCTCACCGTCGCGAACCGGATGATCCAGCTCGATCATCAGACGCGCGGACGCGTGATGTTCGGCGTGGGGCCCGGCCTGTTGCCGTCCGATGCGTTCCAACTCGGCATCGATCCGAACACCCAGCGCGACCGTATGGTCGAGGCGATCGAGGTGATCCTGCAGCTGTTCAAGGGCGAACGCGTCACGAAGAAGACGGACTGGTTCAACCTCTCGAACGCGATTTCGCAGCTTCGACCGTACACGTGGCCGCATCCGGAGATTTGCGTCGCCTCCAGCGTGACGCCTTCAGGCGGCAAGCTTGCGGGCAAGCACGGCTTCGGCATGCTGTGCGTGGCGGCGACGCAGACCGGCGGCTATGACTCGCTCGGCATCAATTGGAAGATCGCCAACGACGTTGCGGCCGAGCACGGGCGCAAGATGGATCCGGAACGGTTGCGCCTCGTTGGGCCGATGCACATCGCCGAGACGAAGCAGCAGGCGATCGACAACATCAAGTTCGGCTTCCACAAGTGGGCGGACTATTTCTCGAAGATCAATCCGGCCAGCGCCGCTCAAGACAAGAACATGGATCCGCTCGAGCAGGGCATCAAAGACGGCGTGATCGTCGTCGGCACGCCGGACGATGCGATCGCGCAGATCAAGCGCCTGCAAGCCAAGCAAGGCGAGTTCGGTTGCTTCCTGCAGCTCGCGCATAACTGGGCCGATTTCGACAAGACGAAGAAGTCGTTCGAGCTTTGGCAGCGGCACGTGACGCCGGTGATCAACAAGGCGAACGTCAACCGGCAGGACAGCTTCGACGACGCGTCGCGTCATTCAGAGAAGTACATCGGTGCCGCGATGGGTGCGGCGATGGCGACGATCCAGAAGCACGCGATCGAACAGGCGGCGAAAGAGAAGAAGCCGGCGGCGGAGTAGGCCTGGGAGCGCCGGCCTCCGGCCGGCACTTTGCTGAGCCTCAAACCGATCGAAGAAGGAAGTGCCGGCCGGAGGCCGGCGCTCCCAGGGCTAGAGCCTAATCTCGCCGGCCACGATGCGGTCGTGGAGTTCCGGTGTGAGCGCTACGTACTGACCGTCGACGGGGTCGAGGAAGTAGAGCGGGTCTGAGACCGTGCGCGGGTCGTAGCCCTCTTTCACCAGTTCGACCTTGCGATGCTTAAACGTGCCGGTGATTTCGATTTCCGGCTGCATGCGCAGGAAGACCGGGCGCGCGTAGGCTGCCAGGTTCTTTTCAAGGTGGGCTTTGAACTTACCGAGGTCGAGCGGAGCTGAGGCGACGAGTGCCGCCATGCCGGCGCGGCCATCGGTGCCGGGCACCTTCACGCCGTAGACGTTTGCTTCCTTGATACCGGGGAAGATCGAGATCGCTTCGGCGACTTCGCTCGTTGCCACGTTTTCGCCCTTCCAGCGGAACGTGTCGCCGATACGGTCGATGAAGTAGTAGTAGTTTTGCTTGTCGCGCTTCAGCAGATCGCCGGTGCGGAACCAGGCGTCGCCCTTTTCGAAGACATCGCGCAGGATCTTCTTTTCCGTGTCCGTGCCCTTCGAATAGCCCTCGAAGCGGCCGCGCTGTTCATCGATCTTGCCGATCGCTTCGCCTGCTTCGTCGGGCTTGCATTCGACGCAGAAACCTTTGTCGGTGCGAACGGGTTGCTCGCTTTCGATGTCGAACTGCACCAGGCGCGTTTGGATGACGCGGCGCATGTAACCCGGGATGCGGCCGATCGCGCCGACCTTGCCGTCGGCGTTGACCATCGAGACGTTGCCCTCGGTGGCACCGTAGAACTCGATGATCTTCGGGATGCGAAACCGCGCCTTGAACGCGGGCCAGATTTCGGGACGAAGGCCGTTGCCCATCACGACGCGCAAGCTGTGGCGCCGTTCGAGCTTGTGGGGCGGCGAGTTCAAGAGATAGCGGCAGAGTTCGCCGATGTACTGGAACTGCGTTGCGCGATACTTCACGCAATCGTCCCAGAACGCTGTCGCCGAGAACTTGCGGCGGATGATGACGGAGCCACCGACGGTCAAGACTGAGCCGATCGCGCAGACGCCGCCTGCGGAGTGATAGAGCGGCAACACGTCGTACATGCGGTCGCGCTCGGTCGATTTCATCGCGATGGCGAACGAGTGCATCATCATCTGGATGCGCAAATGGCTCATATTTGCGGCCTTCGGCAGGCCGGTCGTGCCGGATGTGTAGATGAAGAAGCACTTGTCGTTCGCGGTCATGTCCTTGCGAACGTCTTTGGGCAGCGGGGCATCCGACTGCGCGGCGAGCGCATTGTCGAGATCTTGCGCACCGTCGATCGTGCCGCCGGTCGCCCACACCGTGAGCTTTTCCTTTATGTCGTCCACGGCGGAGGCGTAGTTGGCGGCGAGTTCGGCGCCGAGCACGAGATGCTTTGCGCCGGAGATCGTGAGGCTGTGGGCGAGAGCGCGCTCGCGCAGGTTCGTGTTGATGAGTGCGACCGTCACGCCGATTTTGATGAGGCCGCCCCAAGCGAACATGTATTCGGGGCGGTTTTCCATCAGCAGCGCGACCGCGTCGCCGCGCTTTAGCCCCAACGATTGCGCCCAGCGGGCGTAACGGTTCGCGGCCGCGTTGAACTCGCGGTAGGTGAATTTCTTGTCTTCAAACCAGATCGCGACATTCTTCGGGCGCTTCTCGGCCCAGTGCTCGATGATGTCGGCGACGGTGTGGGGCGAGTCCGGGGTGATCTTGCCCATCCGGCGAAGCAGCCGGGTGGTGGTGGAAATGAATCGCCACTCGCGTGCTATTGCGCCGAACACTCTGAATTCCCCCTGCGGCGGTTTTGCCGGTTTTGTCGGATTCGCTTGCGACGGACCACGCCGCTTGCTGTCTTTGCGAAATTAGGGGCTAACGGCGAACGGTCAATCGAACTTTCCATGAACGAAGCAGCTTGGACCGCAGCGCGACAACTGGACCTTACCGGGCTGAAGTGTCCGATGCCGTCGCTCATGACCGAGAAAGCGCTGCGGGGGATGGCCCAAGGGGAACATCTGGCCGTGACGGTGACGGATGCGCTTGCGCCGTTGGACTTGCGTCACCTTTGTCAGAAGGACGGACACGAGGTCATCGGCGAGAGCCAAAACGATTTCGGGGCCCGGCGGCTTTTGATTTGCCGCGGGCCCCGATCGTGAACTCAGCTTCATCGGACTTAAGCGAAAAAGCCCGGCGTTCCGACGAAAAATGCCGTGATGCCCAAGTAGCCAACGATAGCGATCGCGGACCATTGGATGAGTGTCGTGAGGGTTTGCATGTCGTACTCCGTATTGTTCGTGTGCGGGGGCGTTGACCGTTTCGGCAGCGCTTAGACGATCGAGGCGAGTGCTTCGATCGGCATTGCCAGGGTGAGGGTCGCGTAGAGCGCGATTGCCACCGCCGACCACTCGATCATCACTGTCATCGTCTTCATTGCCGTCTCTCCTTCTGGGTGCCGGTCCTTGGGTCCTGCGGGCCGGCGTTTTCGTCCGTCTGATGGACTAGTATGTTGTTCGTAGTACTATGAATTCAACTGCATTGTGTGCATGTCAGCTCTGTGGCTCGCGCATGGCTCGCGCGGATTTCTCTTTTTCTTATGCTTTTCAGTGGCTTAACCAAGTATCATCGGTAACCACTTCTTAATCTTGTTCACGAACTCGCCAGCTGTTACTAAATGACTGGTCAGTTATTTTTAGAGCCATGAACCAACCTGCCCGATCCCAACGCTGGCAACGACGGAAAGAGGCGCGCCCCACGGAGCTCCTCGACGCGGCGCTCGACGTCTTCTTCGAGAAAGGGTTTGCGGCAGCCCGGCTTGAAGACATCGCGACACGCGCGGGGGTGAGCAAAGGCACCGTCTATCTCTACTTCAAGAGCAAGGACGACGTGTTCGAAGCGCTCGTCCACGCGATCCCCGAGCCGAACATCGAGCAGCTACGCGCGGTCGCGGCCGATGCGAACGTTCCGGCGGACGAGACACTGCGGCGGGTGCTGACGTTTGTAGGCCTCATGTTCAAGGACGAGCGCATGATGAAGTTCCCTCGCCTGATTATCGGCGAGGGCGGGCGCTTTCCGAAGATCGCCGAGACCTACAAGCGGCTGGTCATCTCGCGCGGCGTCAACATTCTGTCGGCGATCATCGAGCGGGGGATCGAAGAGGGGCGCTTTCGCATCGTCGATCCGAAGCATGCAGCTTACGGCGCGATGGCGCCGTTGTTGTTCGGGGCGATCTGGAAAACGACGTTCGAGCGGTTCGACGATGGGCCCCTCGACGCGCAAGCACTTATCGAGCAGCACATCGATACCTTTCTTAGGGGCATCACTGTTGGGAGTGGGCCATGAACATACGCACGGCAACGATACTGATCGCGGTACTCGGCTTGAACGCCTGCAACGGCGAGCCGCCTCGAACACTCACCGGATACGCCGAGGGCGAGTACGTCTCTGTGGCGGCACCGGAAGGCGGTTGGGTCAGCGAGATGCTGGTTCAACGCGGCGCTCTGGTGAACGTGGGGGATCCTTTGTTTACGCTGGATGCCGATGCGCAAGTGGCGCAACGCGACCAGGCGGCGGCTCAGCTGAAGCAGGCGGAGGCGCAGCTTGCCAACCTTGAAAAGGGGCGGCGACCGGACGAGATCGCAGCGCTTGAAGCCGCGCTGACGCAGGCTTCCGCCAACCGCACGCTAACCGAGGCCGAATACAAACGCACGCTTGAGCTGAAAAAGCGCGGGTTTGTTTCGCAAGCCGCGCTCGACACGCGGCGGGCGCAACGCGATGCGGCGGCGATGCAAGTGAATCAGACGCAGGCGAACCTTGCTCTTGCTCGCAAAGGTGCGCGCAACGATGAGATTGCCGCGGCACGCGCGGCGGCGGACGGTGCGCAGGCCGCATTGGCGCGCGCCGAATACGGGCTTAGCCAACGGCGCATCCGGGCTAAGGTTGCCGGGCGGATCGAAGACACGCTGCGCCGGGCAGGCGAGTTCGTGCCGCCGGGCGGTGCCGTCGTTCAGATGCTGCCGCCGCAGAACGTAAAGCTGCGCTTTTTCGTGCCGGAACAGCAACGGTCGAAAGTGACTGTGGGTACGGTGGTCGGCGTGGCGTGCGATGCATGCGCGAAGAACATGAAGGCCCGTGTGACGTTCGTGGCGTCGGCGGCCGAGTTCACACCGCCCGTCATCTACAGCGTGGGGTCGCGCGAAAAGCTTGTGTGGATGGTCGAGGCCACGCCGGAGGGAGACCTGCAGCTCAACCCGGGTCAGCCGCTCGACGTAACACTGCCATGAGCGGTGCGCTCGCGATCGACGTCAGCGAGCTCACGAAGAGCTTCGGCGCGCGCAAGGTCGTCGACAAGTTCTCGATTCAAGTGCCGAAGGGCCAGGTGTGGGGCTTCCTGGGGCCGAACGGCAGCGGCAAGACGACGACGATCCGCATGCTGTGCGGGCTCTTGCTACCGGACAGCGGCAGCGGGACGTGCCTCGGCTATGACATCCGGAAGCAAGCCGCGCTCATCAAGCGCAATGTCGGGTACATGACGCAGAAGTTCTCGTTCTATGAGGACTTGTCGATCCGCGAAAACCTGGACTTCGTGGCCCGCGTCTACGAGATGGACGATCGGGTGCGCGCCGTCGATCAGGCGATCGAGCGGCTCGGGCTCGTGGAACGGCAGCAACAGTTGGCCGGCACGTTGTCGGGCGGGTGGAAACAGCGGCTGGCGCTCGCAGCCTGCATTCTGCACCGGCCGCAATTGCTGCTGCTGGATGAGCCGACGGCCGGCGTCGATCCGCAGGCGCGGCGCGACTTCTGGGACGAGATCCACCAACTGGCGGCGCAAGGGCTGACCGTGCTGGTCTCCACGCACTACATGGACGAGGCCGAGCGGTGCGATCGCATCGTCTATCTGGCGTATGGAACGGTGCTGGCGCGCGGCACCGTCGGCGAGGTCATCGGCGCATCGACACTGAATACGTGGATCGTCACCGGCGAGGACGTGCGGGCGCTTGCAGGCGAACTGCAAGGACGCCCGGGGGTCGATCAAGTTTCGGTATTCGGCGTGACGCTGCACGTCAGCGGCACGGACGCTGGCGCGCTTGAGCGTGCGATCGAGCCCTACCGGGCTCGCGCGGGCTTTGCATGGAAGAAGTCGAGCCCCAGCCTTGAGGACGTGTTCATCCACCTGATGGCGCCGTTCCGCGCCCGGCTGACGGGGTGAGGCAGATGTTCGGGATCTCGCTTTCGCGGATCGGCGCCGTGTTCCTCAAAGAACTCATTCAGATGCGGCGGGACCGGCTGACATTCGGAATGATCATTGGGATACCGATCATTCAGCTGATCCTGTTCGGGTACGCGATCAACAGCGATCCGAAACATCTGCCGACAGCAATCAATGTGCAGGATCCGAGCGTGTATTCGCGCACGCTTGTCCGCGCGCTGGAGAATTCCGGCTATTTCCGGGTGACGCACGTCATCAACGGCGAACGCGAAGGTGCGGCGCTGCTTGCGAGCGGCAGCGTCGCTTTCGTGGTGACAGTGCCGCCCGAGTTCTCGCGGGCGCTGGCGCGGGGCGAGCGGCCGCAGGTGTTGATCGAGGCGGATGCAAGCGATCCCGCAGCGGCGGCGAATGCGGTCGGCGCCGTCGCGCAGCTGCCGGCGACCGTGTTCAATCGCGAACTGTCGGGCGGGCTAAGTTCGCTGCGCCCCACCCCCGCGCCGTTCGAGGTCGTCGTGCACCGGCGGTACAACCCGGAAGGTATCTCCGCCTACAACGTCGTGCCCGGGCTGATCGGCGTCATCTTGACGATGACGATGGTGATGATCACAGCGCTTGCGGTGACGCGCGAGGTCGAACGCGGCACGATGGAAAATCTGCTGGCAATGCCGCTGCAACCTTTCGAAGTCATGGCCGGCAAGATCTTGCCTTACATCGTCATGGGCTACATTCAGGTCACGGTCGTCCTGATCGCGGCGCGCGTGCTGTTCGGCGTGCCGATGCTGGGGTCCTATTTCGATTTGTCGATCGCGCTCGCGCTGTTCATCGCGGCGAATCTCTCCGTCGGCTTTACGATTTCGACGGTCGCGAGCAATCAGCTGCAAGCGATGCAGATGACGTTCTTCTTCTTCCTGCCGTCGATCCTGCTATCGGGTTTCATGTTTCCGTTTCGCGGAATGCCGGAATGGGCGCAATGGATCGGCACGGTGCTTCCGAACACGCATTTCATGCGCATCGTGCGCGGCGTGATGCTGAAAGGCAGTCACCTGCACGACATGCTTGCAGACGTCTGGCCGCTGATTGCGTTCATGTTGTTTGCAATGGCGGTTGCGCTGCTGCGCTACCGGCGGACGCTCGACTAAAGTTCGTGGAAAACATTCCCAACGCGCTTTATGCCGCATAAACCAGCGCGAACGGACGTTTTGGCGCAATTCCTGGTCTGTTGCAGTTTGAATTAAAAGCGCCTTCTGAATCCAACGGCCCCTGAATGGGGGTGGCGGCAGACTGTCTCCCGCAAACGAAACCAACTTTGGGCCGTCGGCCGCGCAAACAACGCTCCGGTGGTAAAGAGATTATGAATAAGCGCACTGTTCTCTCGTTGATCGCGGCCTTAGGGCTGAGCCTCGGCGGTTGCGCGAGCTTTGACGATCCGGGGCCTGTGGCGTGGAATTCGACCGGCGCGAAGCCGCGGGTCGTGCGCAACGGGCGGCCGCTCCAGTGCGTGCCTTACGCCCGCCAGCAGTCGGGGGTCGGCATCTTTGGGGACGCCTATACCTGGTGGGACAAGGCGGCCGGGCGGTTTGAGCGCTCGTCTGCGCCCGAGGCTGGCGCTGTCATGGTGATGAAGAGTTACGGCAACGCCCAGCGCGGGCATGTGGCGGTGGTCCGCCGGGTGATCAACGACCGGGAAATCGTGGTCGACCACGCCAACTGGCTGAACGGCGGCGAGATCGGGCTCGACAACCCCGTTATGGACGTTTCGGACGACAACGATTGGTCCGAGGTCCGGGTCTGGTACGCCCCCGGCGGGCACTACGGCGGGCGCGTTTATGAGGTTCAGGGGTTCATTTTGAGCCCGTCGGGCGGCCAGCAGATCGCGGCCCGCTGACCAAAAATCACACAGCCCTTCAAAAACGTCGTAGTCCGTGAGCCACATATTGTGGTTCCGGACCGCTCATTTCCCACGATCTGGTATCAAAGGTTAACGGTAATCAATCATTAAGTTGACTACCTCAGCCTGTGGCGCCAGGAAGCCCGGCCCGATAGGTGCTTATGACCTCGGGTTGGCGCGTTCCAGTCGAGGGAGTGTATCGTTTGAAGACCAATACCGCTCGTTGTCTCGCGGCACTCGTCCTTGCTGGCGCTGGCTTGTCTGCATGCCAGACTGTTCCGTCCGACTATTCAACTTCATTCACCGAAAGCCGGTCCTCGTCTTTGGACATCTCGTTGCCAAGCTTCTTGCGCGGCTCGGATGACACCGGGTTGGAGGCCGAGGGGGTTGCGACGCCCCGGGCGAAGCCAACCACTGCGGCAGAGCTGCTGTCAGATCTTCGCCCCCGGATCGTGGACGCCGACGTCCAATGCGTACCTTTCGCCCGGGAGGCTTCCGGCATCGAAATTCGCGGCGATGCGAACCGCTGGTGGAAGTTGGCCGAGGGGCGCTACACGCGCGCCCGCCGCCCTGCCGAAGGGGCGGTTTTGGTGATGCGCGGCTACCGCACGGCGCGCCGCGGGCACGTGGCCGTCGTCCGGCAAGTCGTCGATCCGCGGACCATTGTCGTGGATCACGCGAACTGGGGGAATGACGGGCGCATCTACTTGAGCGCCCCTATCCTGGACGAGAGCCCGAAGAACGACTGGAGCCGGGTGCGCGTGTGGCACACGCCCACGAACCAGTGGGGCAAGCGCATCTACAAGGCAAAGGGCTTCATTCTGCCGACGACCGCTGTCGCCGGCGCCGGGATGATCTCAGGCAGCAATTGAGAGCGCCGATAGTTTCACGCTGAGCTCTTTCTCGGCCTCTGCAAAGAGGCGGGTAAGTTCGTTGAGGTGCGCGACGGCGGCTTCACTATCGAGCACGGCCGATGCTTCTTCCAACGCCATTGCCGCGTCGCCAAGCGCGGTGGCGCCCAGCAAACGAGCGGCACCCTTTAGAGAATGCGCCCGGCGGCACAGCGCTTCGCGGTCGTTGCCCGCGATGTCGGCAAGCATGGCTTCCATTTCGCGCGCCTGATTGGTTAGGAACGTCGTTGTCAGCTTCCTGACGGCTTCGGGCGGCATGTCGCTTTGCAGTTCAGACCAGGTTCTCGCACAGAGCACGGACTTCGCCGCCTCGGCCGGTTTGCGATCGGCGAGATGGCGTTGCAGTGCGGCTTCGAGCACGTGGCGGCGGATCGGCTTCGTCAGATGCTCATTCATGCCGGCAGCTTTGCAACGGGCGGCATCTTCCACAAACGCGTTGGCAGTGAGTGCCAGGATCGGCTTGTTGCGGTTAGGGCCAGCCGTGGAGCGGATGTGGCGCGAGGCTTCGAGGCCGTCCATCACTGGCATTTGCATGTCCATGAGGATCAGATCGAACTGCTTCGCGGTCGCTTCGCGCACCGCCTCTAGGCCAGAGCGCGCGGTCGTCACCGTGCAGCCCAACTGGGTCAGCATTGTGGTCGCCGCGTAGAGATTCGTTTCATTGTCTTCGACGAGCAAGATTTCTGCGCCGGCGAGGCGGGCGTCTGTGGTCTTGCCACCTGCCTCCCATGCAAGCGGGTTGTCGTGGAAGACGTTCGTGAGTGCTTCGAGCAGCGCGCTTTGTACAAGCGGCTTGAAGAGAACAGCGTCGAACTGTGCGCCGTCAGGGGTCGCCACCGATACGCCGTGGCTGATCGACGAGCAGAGAACGAGCTTGATGTGGGGCCCGAACTCGAATTTGCGGATGGCGGCCGCCACTTCGTGACCCGTCTGGCCGGGCATGTGACGATCGAGAAGGACGACGTCGAACGGCTTTGCGTCCTGGGCGGCGCGGTCGATGGCGGCCAAGGCTGCGATGCCGTCGTGTGCCGCCTCAACACGCATGTTCCAACGGGAAAGCTGGCGCATCAGGATGTCGCGATTGAGCGCGACATCGTCCACGATCAGCGCCCGTTTGCCGGCGAGCGTGCTGACGTCGGCGGCGAGGGCCGGCGACGTGGTGCGCGGGAGCGGCAACTCGAACGTGAAGGCCGTGCCTTTGCCGACTTCGCTTTGTACGACAATTTGGCCCTGCATCGCCGTGATGATTTCTTTGCAGATCGCGAGGCCGAGTCCGGTGCCGCCGAACTTGCGGGTGATGGACTCGTCGCCTTGCGAGAATTTCTGGAACAACTTCGAACGCGCTTGCGGCGACATGCCGGGGCCCGTGTCGCGCACGCGGAAGCGCAGCTTACCGTTCACGGCGGCAACTTGAACCGAGATCAGCCCCTTCTCGGTGAACTTCACGGCGTTGCCAATGAGGTTCAAGAGAACTTGCCGAAGGCGGGTCGGATCGCCTTGATAGGCGCCTTCGGCGCTGGCGGCGATGTCCACGCAGATCTCGATGCGTTTGGCCTGCGCCTTGGCGGCGAACGTCTGCGCCGCGCTCTCGACCAAGGGGACGAGGTCGAACGGCACGGATTCGAGCGACAGGGAGCCTGCCTCAAGTTTCGAGATGTCGAGAATGTTGCCGATGACCTGCAGCAATTGATCGGCGGATGCGCGGGCGGTTTCGGCTTGAACGCGCTGCTCGTGACTGAGCGAGGAGTCCAGCATGATCTCGACCATGCCGACGATGCCGTTCAAGGGCGTACGGATTTCGTGGCTCATGTTGGCCAAAAATGCCGACTTCGCCTCGTTCGCATGCTCGGCCGCTAGCTTGGCCTTTTCAAGCTCATCGACGTAGACCTGACGCTGCTCGTCGCCTTGACGCCAAAGACGGTTGGCGGAGCGCGCGTAGAGTATGCTCGCGAGCACGAGGACGATGACCAGCGCAGCGAATGCGTACTCGGCGAACTGCGCGTCGTTGATCGAATTGCTGAGTTCGGCGAGTTCGTCGTTCTGATCGGCGATGATCAGCTGCATGATCTGCGTCAGCGCGGTGCCGGCGCGCTTGTACAGATTGTCGACTTCGACCATCTCTTTGGCAGAGTCTGCGCGACGGCCGATTGCGTAGTAATCGAGCACGACTTGGGTGCGCTGGATCATCTCGCCGCCCGCGTCGCGCACCTTGTCCAACTCGAAGCGGATCGCGCGAGCGATCGAGCTCATGCGCGTGTTGGATTCAGCGAGTGTTTGGTTCGCCTCCGAGAACTTGGTCAGCACGATGCCGAATTCGCTGCTGGCGCGCGCGAGGCGGTTGCGTTCCAGCGCGACGTCTTCGCTTTGGAAGATCGAGTTCGCCGGCACGTCGAGTTCGGTGAGCACGTCGCGCAGCTTTATCAGCTGTGCGTTTTGCTCGTTCCATTCCTTGCCTTCGGCTTGGCGGTCGCCAAGAAGCTTCAGCGTGTAGTGACCGACCGACAGGCCGCCGATCGCGGTGACGACGTTCAAGATCGCCAGAATGGCGAAAATTCGCCCCAAACCCTTGCGCGAGTTTGCGGGACTCAGATCACCGGTCACGGGTTTGTTGGCGCCCACGGAGGTCACTCGTCCCTAGACGGCGATTGACGTTTGGTCTTTTTGCGCCCGCGCGATCAGCGCCTCGGCGCGCTCACGCAGGGCTTGCGGGCGGAACGGCTTTTGGATGACGTCGTTGGCGCCCAGTGCCGATGCGGCCACAAGCAATGGCTCTTTGAGAGAGGCCACGCCTGCGGTCATGGCGAGAATAGGCGTTGCAGTGTTGCGCTCACGAACCGAACGGATGACTTCCAGACCGTCCTTATCGGGCATGACGAGATCGGTCACGATAAGATCAAACGGCGTCTTGGCGGCGGCCACGTGGCTCATCGCCTGACGGCCGTTGACCGCGAACAGCACTTCGTGCCCGCTGCCGGCGAACGCGGCGTCGGCGATTTGCTGATAGAGTTCGTCGTCTTCGCAGATCAGAATTCTTGCCACCGTCTTCGCGCCTTTATCGAACGTCTTGATGGTTTGTTTCCCAACATCGCTCAAATGTGCGAAAGAGGCGTTAAGTTGCGCGCCATAAGATGGCTAATATTGGGTTAATGCCCGCGCTAATTTGGGGACGGTATGACTAAAGCGCTTCGAAAGCTCATCGCACTTGCTACGAGCCCGCACCGGCTTGCCCATACGCAAAATCTCGTTGAAGTCCGCCTGAACAAGGCTTTCGCCGGCGGCCACGTCAGCGCTGGTGCGGCGACCGCTTTCGATTCCTTTCGCGAACGGGTCGAGCCTGGCGACCTTCGCGTCCTGCTGCAGCGCGACGGCGAGGCCGAAAGTGCCGTCGCCAAGGCGCGGGCGGCGTTCGATGCGGCGGCTACGACGCGCGCCGACTTGCCGTTTCCAGCTAGTTTCAACGCGGACACGTCGTTTGCGCTGCTTGCCTATGGCTACGCCCGCGTTCTGGCGCCCGAGGTCGCGATCGAGATGGGTGTGGGTTACGGCGTGACGTCGGCACTGCTGTTAGCGGCGGCGGCGCGAAACGAGCGCGGCCGGGTCGTTAGCGTGGACTTGCCGTCGCTTGGCGACGCCCACGGCAGCTGCATCGGCATGGCGATCCCACAAACGCTGCGCACACGCTGGACACTGCACGCAGGTAGCAACCGGCAGTGGCTGCCGCGCATTCTGGACGATGTTGCGGAGGTCGGCCTCTTCGTTTCGGACAGCGCGAACGTCTATAGCGTTCAGCGATTTGAGTTCGATCGCACGTGGCCGAAACTGCGTCCAGGCGGATGCATGCTCTTCAACAATGTTGGGGCTAAATTCCTTTCGTTTCTGCAGGCGAATCCGGCTGCGAGGCTGGCCTGCGTGCGGCAGTTGGAGAAAGCGCCGCACGTTACGGCGATTGTGACGAAGGCATGACTACTTCACGCTCGTTGAAAATGCGGGAATCCGGCCGAGGCGGGCGACGGTTCCCTGCGGACAGGTCCAGGTGAAGTGACCGGGGACACTTGACCCCGCTCGCCGGCGACCGGCACATTCCCGACCGATTTGCACGATTGGGCGCGACGAAGCCCACCTCACTCAAGGATCAACGAGATGAAACGCAGACCCATGGCGTGGCGCACGATTCCTGCGCTGGCGCTTACGATCTTTCTCTCCGCATGCGGCGGTTCCAGTTCGGGGCCGGCTGTCGACGCGAAGCTGCTTCAGCAGCGGCTCGACCAGTTCGTCACGGCGGTCACAAAGCCGGAACCGGGGTCCGAATTGGTTGCGAAGGCTGATGGCCCCGCCAAGGTCGAGACGCAAAGCGACGGCACCGTTGTCGGCAAGTTGCCGCGCCTTTCGTTCCAGGGATCGGATGGTGTGTCGGCGGTGCTTGATCCTGTGACGCTGAAGTTCAGCAATGGGGGCGACGGGCTCGTCAACGTAGAGGCCGTGCTACCGTCCACGATGGCGGTCAAGGACAAGGCCGGTAAGGTCGAAGGCGAGGTCAAGATCGGCAGCCAGACGCTGAAGGGCGTTTGGGTGGAGAAGCTGCAGTCGATCGATAAGCTCGACATACGGCTGGGCAACGTCACGATCACATCGCCGAACCAGGCGGGCTCGGGCAAAATCGATCAGATCGTGATGACCGGCGGGCTGACGCCGAAAGGCGGCGGGCTCTACGACGGCAAGTACGACATGACGATGACCGGCTTCGTGGCGGATGATCCGAGCGAGAAGACGGTCATGAAGATGGCCTCGATCACTGCGGTCGGCACGATGGCAGGCGCTCGCATGGAAGACTGGGCGAAGGCGGCAAAGGAAGCGGGCTATACGCTCTCCAACCCCGACATCTTCAAGACGTGGACGGGCGGGCAGATCGACCCGAAGATGATCGCGTTCATGAAGAAAATGCCTGAGTACATGGGCACCGTCGAATACAGCTACGGGCTCAACGGGCTTGAGATGCTGAAGGACGGCAAGCTGGAGTTCGGTCTGAAGAAGACCACCTTCGTCGGTGGTGCAGGACCCGATGGCGCAGGCACGACGAAGGTGAAGCTGGGCATGAGCGCCGGTGGCATGTCGGGCACGCCAGAGGAGCCGATGCTTCCGCCGGAGGCCGACGTGCAAGATGCGACCATGGAGCTTGAAGCGTCGGGCGTACCGGGGCAGAAGCTTTGGGAAATTTACATGGACGCCCTGCCCCAGCTGCAAGCCGAGGCGCGGAAAGTTGCCTCAGACACGGCCAAGGGGCAGGACGCGACGACCACAGGGGCTGCAGCGCTCGAGCAGGTCAGCGGCGAGCTATCGGCCAAGGCGATGGAAGTGTTGATGGCGGCGAAGCTGCAGATCGCGCTCAACAAACTCAACCTGATGACGCCGACGGCGAAGATGACCGGCAAAGGTGTGGCGAGCTATCTCCCCGCCGTGAACATGATGCCGGACGGTAAAGTCAGCTTGCGCTTCACTGGTATCGACGCGCTTGCCAAGGCGATGGAAAAGCGCGGCGCGAAGGACGAGATGGCGCAGCAGGTTATGGGGATCATCGCCGGCGTGCGCGCGATGGGCAAACCGGACCCGGCGTCGCCGAAGGACGACCGTGCCTACATCATCGACATCGTGTTCACGAAGGACGGCAAGGTCCTGGCGAACGGCCAGGATTTGATGGCGCAGTAAGCGACCGCTGAGTTTAGATACCCGGGCCCGGTTGATCACCGGGCCCGCTTTCGTTTGGGGCCTGGTTTTGCGGTAGGGCACTTTGCTCTGCCGTCAGCACCGCGTCGATCACGCGCATGACTTCGGTGATGTCGCCGACGATAGAGCGGGCGCGGGCAATGTCGTTCAAGTTCGAGAACATCGAACCCACCTCGAACTTATCGCCACCTTCGATCGCGATGAGCAGGTCGCCCTCGACGAAAGCTCCGCGCAGATTCTTGCCTTTGAAAGCGGTTTCAAGCTCGAGCAGGCGTTCCATGAAGACGGGATGTATCAGGTAACGCGCCTCTACCTGGTCGTTCGAAAAGACTTCGAACGCCCTTTCGAGCCGGCTATCGCCCAGGCCTACGTGCTGCATGGTCGACATCCAGCGCTGCATGAAGTTGAACATGCCCCGATCGCGCCGGATGATCGTTGTGCCGTGAAACTTCTTCGGGAAGGCGACGCGAACGAGCTGACCGCGGAAGACAGTCACCCAGCGTGTACCGTTCTTCGATTGAACCTTGTTCTCGAGATGCCCTTCGTAAAAGGCGAACTTGCAGCCGTGATGGCTGCCGCCGAAGCAGTCCTCGTAGTTCGACCGGTCGCAGCTGGGCAGGAGTTTGAGTTCGTTGAAGGCGGGCAACGCTTCCGGCTCAAACCCGGCACCCCGATAGGTGCACCCGATCGCGTTGGCGACGGCGGTCAGCGATTGCGCCTTTGTGGCGCTCGCCACGGCCTGAAGCGGCATATAGGCAAGTGCGCCGCCGCCGGCCACCGCGACGACGCAGGCAAAGAACACGGCCTCCAGGTCGGCGAAGGCCCACCAAATAAGTGCACCGCCGAGGGTGGTCGCCAGAGCGGTCAGCGCGACGCGGAACTGAAAGGTCTTCATCGCCGCGCGGCGGTTCTCTTCCTGCACGCGCAGGATGGGCTCGACGCGATCGGCGTAGAGCTTCGCCATACCGTCACCGGTCAACGACAAGATGTTCAAGACTTCACTCATGCCGCGTTCGCCGTCCTGATTTCAAACCTCTTAGATCCAGCCGCCGTCGACGACGAAGCTCTGTGCGGTGACCATGCGGCTGTCGTCGGCGGCGAGCCATAGCGCCATGCGCGCTACGTCGTCAGGATAGAGTTTTTCCTTTAAGCACTGCTTGGCCATGAGATCAGCCTCACCTTCGGGCGTCAGCCAGAGTTTGATCTGGCGTTCGGTCATGATCCACCCTGGCACGAGGCAGTTAACACGAATGCAATCTGGGCCCAGGTCGCGGGCGAGGCCGCGCGTCAAGCCTTCGACCGCAGCTTTGGCGGTCACATAGGCGGGCATGCCGCCAAGCCCCAAACGCCAGCTGATCGAGCCCACGTTGATGACAGAACCGCGCTTGCGGGTGCGCATCGCGGGGACCACTGCTTGGGCCGCGAAGAATTGGTGGCGCAGGTTCGTCGCCATGCGCTCGTCCCAGTAGGCGGGGGTCACGTCACCTATCTTGTGGCGGTCGTCGCGGGCGGCATTGTTGACGAGCGCGAGCGTGGGGCCGTGGGCCGCTTCGAACTTCGCGATCGCAACGCGGAGGGCGTCGATGTCGCGTAGGTCGCATTTGATGAACCTGGCGCCGCATTTGGCGGCAAGCGCCCTACCCGCTTCGTCGTCGAGGTCGAGGAAGCCGACGCGCGCGCCTTGGGCGGCGAAGTGTTCGACGACCGAGGCGCCGATGCCGGAGGCGCCGCCGGTGACGATCACCGACTCGTTCTTGAGGCTGGGGTAAGAGGCGTAGTTCATTGTGATCCCGTGTTTGCGGAGGCGAGCGCGGCGCTGCGGCCGATCGCCGAAGGGTGCGTGCCGCCGATCCAGTAGCTGAGCTCGGCCGGGTGGCCGATGGGCCAGACGGCATAATCGGCGGCCTTGCCGACTTCGAGCGAGCCGGTTTCATGCGCGAGGCCGAGCGCGCGCGCGGCGTTGCGGGTGACGCCGGCGAGCGCTTCCTCGGGCGTAAGACCGAACAGTGTGCATGCCATGTTCATCGTTGTGATCAACGAGACCGTTGGCGACGTGCCGGGGTTGCAATCGGTGGCGACGGCAATGGGCACTTTCGCGCGGCGCAGCGCTTCGACGGGCGGCTTGCGCGTTTCGCGCAGCGTGAAGAACGCGCCGGGAAGAAGAACAGCGACGGTGCCGGCCTTCGCCATCGCGGCCACGCCGGCTGCGTCCGTGTACTCGAGATGGTCGGCGGAGAGCGCTCGGAATCGCGCCGCCAACGCTGCACCGTTCGTGTCCGAGAGCTGGTCGGCGTGGAGTTTCACCTTGAGACCAAGCGCACTGGCGGCAGCGAAAAACTGCGCGGTCTCGTCGGGCGTGAAGGCAATGCCTTCGCAGAACGCGTCTACCGCGTCGGCGAGGCCTTCGTCCGCGATCGCGCGCAGGATGGGGCCGCCCATGTCCGCGACGTAGGCGGCACGTTTCGCGGCGCTGTCCGGCGGCAGCGCGTGCAGACCCAAATACGTCGTCGTAACGCGAGCGTAGGTTTCTTGACCTAGCCGGCGGGCGACGCGGAGCATGCGCTTCTCTGTTTCGAGATCAAGGCCATAGCCGGACTTGATTTCGACGGTTGTGACGCCTTCGCTCAATAGGCCGTTGAAGCGCGCATGTGATTGCGTGAAAAGTTCGTCTTCCGTGACGGCACGTGTGGCGCGGACCGTGGACATGATGCCGCCACCGGCTTTGGCGATCTGTTCGTAGCTTGCACCCTTCAGTCGTTGCTCGAACTCGACGGCGCGATTGCCCGCAAAGACGAGGTGCGTGTGGCAGTCGATCAAGCCCGGCGTGATCCACTGATTCTGCGCGTCGATCACGCGCGTCGCGAGCGCTTCCGTCTTGCCGGGCAAGTCGCGCATCGGGCCCGCGTAGACGAGGCGTCCCGCTTTGTCGGCCAACGCCGCATTCTCGATGGCGCCATAGGCGCCCGCTCCTTCGCGCATGGTGGCGAGGCGCGCATTGATCCACAGATGGTCCCATTTCGACATCGGTGCATATTGTCATGCGCCGCAAGGAAGTTGAACCACCAAGAACACCAAGGACACTAAGGGCCGCGACCGGTCTGCGTTTGCGATTCGGTGCCGCAGCATTGGCGCTTCGCGCCGGTGGTTGTCTTGGTGTAGGTCTTGGTGACCTTGGTGTGCTTGGTGGTTCAATCTTGCGACGCGTTTTGAGCGCGCAGGTGTCGAAAGGTGTCCCGTGCAGCATTACTATGCCGATCATGCCTTGTTGCCCGACGGCGTTCGTAGCGGCGTTCGGATTGGGATCGAGGATGGGGCGATTCGTTCGGTTGATGTGGGTGCCTCCACGGAGGATTGTCAGCCGATCAAGGGGTTGATTTTGCCCGGCATGGCGAACGTACACAGCCACGCTTTCCAACGGGCGATGGCGGGGCTTGCGGAGTGGGATGCTGGCGGCCGCGACAATTTCTGGAGCTGGCGCGAGGCGATGTATCGCTTTGCCGAGCGGCTCGATCCGGATGCGCAGCTTGCGATCGCGCGGTTTCTTTTCATCGAGATGTTGAAGGCGGGCTACACGTCTGTCGGCGAGTTCCACTATTTGCACAATCAGCCGGGCGGGATTGCCTATTCGCCGCCGACGGCGATGGCCGAGGCCATTGCGCTCGCTGCCGCCGAGAGCGGGATCGCGCTGACGCTGATGCCGACGCTCTATGTTACGGGCGGCGCTGACGGACGGGCTTTGAGCGCGCGGCAGAAGCGGTTCGGCAAGAGCGTGCCGGAGTTGTTGGCGCTGCGCGAGGCGATGCGCGGTAAAGCGGGCGTCACACAGTTGGGACTTGCACTGCATTCGCTGCGCGCGGTGCCGCCCGCGTTGATGCGCGAGGCGATTGCCGGGGTGGAGGCTTCGTCGCCGATCCACTTGCATGCGGCGGAGCAGACCGGGGAAGTGGACGAGGCGATCGCGAAGTACGGAACGCGGCCGATCGACTACATCCTGACGCAGTTTCCGGTCGATCAGCGCTGGTGCTTCGTG
This sequence comes from uncultured Alphaproteobacteria bacterium, assembly GCA_902826695.1. Lineage (GTDB taxonomy): Bacteria > Pseudomonadota > Alphaproteobacteria > Micropepsales > Micropepsaceae > SZUA-430. The sequence goes on from CADEFU010000009.1 coordinate 62,427, forward strand.
CATGCGACGCACATGAACACGCGTGAGGCGCGGGCCTTGGCCGAGAGTGGCGCGGTGGCGGGCTTGTGCCCCACCACGGAGGCGAACCTTGGCGATGGAATCTTCCGGCTCACCGAGTTTTTCAACGCAGGCGGGCGCATCGCGGTTGGCGGCGATAGTCATGTCGCGGTCGATCCGGCCGAGGAGTTGAAGGCCCTCGAATACTCCCAACGCCTGTTGCATCGGCGACGGAATGTGTCGGCGAGCGCGGCGGTTCCGCAGACGGCGGCGCGGCTCTGGGGCGAGGCGGCGCGGAACGGCGCGCAGGTGCTTGGGCTTGATGCGGGTGAAATCGCTGTGGGCAAGCGCGCGGATTTGGTCGTGGTCGATACCGAGCATGTGTCGCTCGCCGGGCGCGACGGTAATCAGGCGCTCGCAAGCTATGTGTTCGTGACGGGGCGGCGTGCGGTGCGCGACGTAATGGTCGCCGGTGCGTGGCTTGTCAGAGACCGCCATCATGCGCGGGAGGCGGACGCAATTGACGCTTACCGCGGCGCTACAAGGAAGATAATTGCGGCCTAGCCGACTCCGATTACCAACGTCGGCACGCCGAGCGTGTTGTTGCGTACGGTGAAGACGCGGGTGCCGGGTTTGCGGCCGGGGCGGATTTCGCTGATGTCGAAGGCGCTGGCTTTGAGCCGGGCGTGCGTGGCTTCGATGTTCGCCGCGCGCCAGGAAAGGCCCCAGAGCTTGTCCGGTGTGTCGGACGGTTCGTCGGCAAGATTGTGCACGACTTCAATGATGAGGTCGCCCGCGCGGAAGAACATCAGCCGCGCGCCCCATTTCGGTTCGGTGCGGTCGAGGCGCATGTCGAGGCCGAGGCGAGCGCCATAGAGCGCGGCGGCGCGGTTCGGATGCGTTGTGCGCACGACGACGTGGTCAAGGCCGGTGATGGCGCCCTCCTCCGCGTTGCGCGCCGGTTGCGGGGCCTTCGCGTATTCGACGAGCGAGACGGGCACGCCGAACGTTGCGGCAACATCGAGGTCGATATGGCGGCCCTCGCGCATGCCGGTTGCGTCGGCTTCGGCGAAGGCTGTCGGTGTGCCGGGCTTCAGCGCGCGGCGTTCGCAGATGCGGTGTGCGTGCTCGACGTTCTCAACCGCAAACGCGAGGCCGGCGAGGCCTTCGCGGCCGTCTTCGGAAAGTTGAAGGTCGAGCGCCATATTCGCGAGGCGGACGGTGGCACTCTCTTCGCCTGCCGTCACCGCTCGGCCGAGCAGACGCTTCATCGCTGCGGCCGCGGAGGCGATGTCGGCGGCGAGTAGTTTGATACTGTCGAGGGCGGTTATCATGGGTCTGTGCTAGCCCTCGTTGAGAGTTAAGTACAAGACCAAACCAACGGCCCTGCACTCTCTTAGCGCACCGTCGTGGTGACCTGACTCCAACCGACGAACGATCGCATCGACTGCTTGCTCCGTCGTGATGCTTTTGCACGCTTCGAACGAGGGAAGCTCAGGATGGCAGGCAAACGAAATCTCGTTCAGGAGTCTTCCGTCTCGTCCAAACAACTGGACATCCATCGCGAGGTAAAAAAGTCTATCGTTGCGTTTCGCATGGATGCGGCACTGCTCGCCATCAACAAGAACCTCTCGCTCGGTTGCTGGGCGCTCTGTCATTTCCGCACCTACAACGCATCCATTGCCGCGGCGATCATCGTGCGGATCGCTGTCGTCACCTTCGCAGCTTTGTCGGGGCGGTAGGTGAAGGGTGGGCCTTCGTCCATGTAGATGGCTTGGGCCATTTCGAGTTGGATGGCGTTGATGCCCTTCTTCGGCGCGCCGTAGTGCCTCGTGATGTAGCCGCCTTTGAAGCGGGCGTTCAGCACGGCGTTGAAGCCGGTCGCTTGTGCGGCGGCGAGTGTGGTTTCGGCGATGTCTTTGTCGCACGCCTTGTTGTCGAAGGTGCCGAGGTTCAGGTCGGGCAAGCGGCCTTCGAACAGCGTGGGCAGCACGCTTTCGATCGAGTGGGCGTCCCAGAGGATCACCGCGCCGTGGATCGCTTTCAGGCGCGAGACTTCTTGCGCCAGGGCGTCGTGGTAGGGCTGCCAGTACTTGCGGCGCGCGGCGATTTCGTCGCCCGACGGTCCTTCGCCGTCGCGGTAGAGCGGCTCGCCCTTGAACGTGTCCATCGGCACGAGGCCGGTTTTCTTTTGGCCGGCGTAAAGGTCTTGGTCGTCCGGCGGGCGGTTCAAGTCCACCACGTAGCGCGAGTGCGTGGCTTCGATACGGCTTGCGCCTATCGCATCCAGGAACGGGTAGAGCTTCGGTACGTGCCAGTCGGTGTCGGGCATGGTCAGCGCGAGCGGCGTCATGCGGCTTGCGATCTCGGGCGGAATGAACGTGCCCGAATGCGGGAAGCTGACCAGCAAGGGGGCTTGGCCGCGCGTCAGGTGAAAGATGGGCGGGTTGCTCATGTGCCGGACGGGAGATGGATGTGGCCGTCGACGGCGGCGCGGTAGCGGCCGGAGTCGACGAGCGCGCGAGCGGCGGCGATGTCGGGGGCGAAGAAGCGGTCTTTGTCGTACGGCGCCACCTCGGCGCGGATGGCGGCGAGTTCGGCTTCGAGGACCTTCGACGATTTGAGCGGGCGGCGGAACTCGATGCCTTGGGCGGCGGCGAGCAGTTCGATGCCGATGATGCCGCTTGAGTTCGCGTGCATGTCGGAGAGCCTTCGCGCGGCGAACGTCGCCATCGAGACGTGGTCTTCTTGGTTCGCTGACGTGGGCAATGAGTCGACGCTGGCCGGGTGCGCGAGCGACTTGTTTTCGGACGCCAACGCCGCCGCCGTCACGTGCGCGATCATGAAGCCGGAGTTGAGGCCGCCGTCCTTCACCAGGAAGCCGGGCAAACCCGCGGTCAGGTTCTTGTCGATCAGCAGCGCGATGCGGCGTTCGGCGAGCGCGCCGATTTCGGCGAGCGCGAGCGCGAGGTGGTCGGCGGCCAGCGCCACCGGTTCCGCGTGGAAGTTGCCGCCGGAGAGGATGTCGCCCTTGTCCGCAAAGACGAGCGGATTGTCGCTGACGGCGTTTGCTTCGATCTCGAGCGTTCTTGCGGCGTGGCGGAGCGCGTCGAGGCAGGCGCCCATCACCTGCGGCTGGCAGCGGATGGAGTATGGGTCTTGCACACGGTCGTCGCCGACTTCGTGGCTCAAGCGGATTTCGCTGCCGGCCATGAGCGAGCGGAGCGCGGCTGCGGCGTCAGCTTGGCCTTGGTGGCCGCGCACGTCGTGGATGCGCGGGTCGAACGGCGTGTCGGAACCTTTGATCGCGTCCGTCGTCAGCGCGCCGGAGACGAGGGCTGCCGAAAAGATGTTCTCCGCGGCGAACAGGCCCTGGAGCGCGAGCGCGGTCGAGACTTGCGTGCCGTTGATGAGCGCGAGGCCTTCTTTCGCTTCCAACGTGAGCGGTTCGAGGCCTGCGCGTTGCAGCGCGTCGGCGGCGTTCATTTCGTAGCCGCGGTATTTCACTTTGCCCACGCCGATGAGCGCGCAGGCGAGGTGGGCCAGCGGCGCGAGGTCGCCCGAGGCGCCGACGGAGCCCTTCACCGGGATTTGCGGCAGCAGGTCGAAGTCGAGGAACTTCTTCAAGCGCTCGATCACGATCCAGCGGATGCCGGAGTAGCCGCGGGCGAGGCCCAAGATCTTGAGCGTGAGGATCAGGCGCACGGTTTTGTCGCCCAGCATCTCGCCGGTGCCGGTGGCGTGGCTCAAGACGAGGTTCGACTGCAGCTCGGCAAGCTTGTCTTTCGGGATGCGCGTGCTCGCGAGCTGGCCGAAGCCGGTGTTGATGCCGTAGACGGGCGCGTCTCGGCTCAGGACGTTCTCGACAACCTTGCGCGACGCATCGACGCCTGCGCGGCAGGCGGGGTCGAGATCGAACGCGAGTTTCTCGCGCGCGATCTTGCGGAGCGTGGGGAGGTCGGCTTTGCCGGGGGTGAGGGTGATCATACGAGCGCCGTCTGGGAGCGCGGGCGTCCCGCCCGCTCTTTCTGACTCGACATACACTGAGTGTTGGAAACGTCCAAAGAGCGGGCGGGACGCCCGCGCTCCCAGACTGTCATTGCGCACCTTTCAACATCGGCAGATCCAACTTGTGTTCCTTCGCGCACGCCACTGCTTCTTCATAGCCCGCATCCGCGTGGCGCATGACGCCTGTTGCGGGGTCGTTCCACAACACGCGTTCGATGCGTCTTGCCGCGTCTTTCGTGCCGTCGCAGACGATGACCATGCCGGCGTGCTGCGAGAAGCCCATGCCGACGCCGCCGCCGTGGTGGAGCGAGACCCAGGTGGCGCCGCTGGCCGTGTTGAGCAGTGCGTTCAAGAGCGGCCAGTCGGAGACCGCGTCGGTGCCGTCCTTCATCGCTTCGGTTTCTCGGTTCGGGCTGGCGACGGAGCCTGAGTCGAGGTGATCGCGGCCAATGACGATGGGGGCTTTGAGTTCGCCCGAGGCCACCATTTCGTTGAACGCGAGGCCGAGGCGGTGGCGGTCGCCGAGGCCCACCCAGCAGATGCGTGCGGGCAAGCCTTGGAACTTGATGCGCTTGGCCGCCATGTCGAGCCAGTTGTGCAGGTGGCGGTCGTGCGGGATCAGCTCGCGCACCTTCGCGTCGGTTTTGGCGATGTCCTGCGGGTCGCCCGACAATGCCGCCCAACGGAACGGGCCGACGCCGCGGCAGAACAGCGGGCGGATGTAGGCGGGCACGAAGCCCGGGAAGTCGAACGCGTTCGCGACACCCTCTTCCTTGGCGACTTGGCGGATGTTGTTGCCGTAGTCGAACGTCGCGATGCCGCGCTTGGAAAACGCCAACATCGCTTCGACGTGTTCCTTGATCGAGGCGCGCGCCGCGCGTTCGACGCCTTTCGGGTCGGTGCGGATGCGGTCTTCCCATTCGGCGACCGTCCAGCCTTTCGGGCAGTAGCCGTTCAGAACGTCGTGCGCGGACGTTTGGTCGGTGACGAGGTCGGGCTTGGCGCCGCGCTTGACGAGTTCCGGGTAGATCTCGGCGGCGTTGCCGAGCAGGCCGACGGAGAGCGGCTTTTTCTTGGCGCAGGACTCCTTGATCAAGGCGAGCGCTTCGTCGAGCGAGGCAGTCCAGGTGTCGAGGTACTTTGTCTCCAGGCGCTTCTCGATGCTTCTTTGGCGGACTTCGACGGCGAGGACGCTGGCGCCCGCCATCGTGCCGGCCAGCGTTTGCGCGCCGCCCATGCCGCCTAAGCCAGCGGTCAGGATCCACTTACCGGCGAGGTCGCCGCTGTGGTGCTTGCGGCCGGCTTCGACGAACGTCTCATACGTGCCCTGCACGATGCCTTGGCTGCCGATGTAGATCCACGAGCCCGCCGTCATCTGGCCGTACATCATGAGCCCCTTGCGATCGAGCTCGTTGAAGTGGGCCCAGGTGGCCCAATGCGGCACTAGGTTCGAGTTCGCGATCAAGACGCGCGGCGCATCCGGATGGGTGCGGAAGACGCCGACGGGCTTGCCCGACTGCACGAGCAGCGTTTGGTCGGCTTCGAGGCGGCGCAGCGCACTCACGATCGCGTCGAACGAGGCCCAGTCGCGCGCGGCCCGGCCGATGCCGCCGTAAACCACGAGTTCGTCGGGGTTCTCCGCCACCTCGGGGTCGAGGTTGTTCATCAGCATGCGCAGCGGCGCTTCGGTCAGCCAGCTCTTGGCGCTGATCTCGGTCCCGTGCGGGCTCTTCACGGCGCGGCTGTTCTTGCGGCGATCGATCATGGGGGCGTCCCTCAAAGTCAGCGCAGTCATAGCGCAAGGCCGAACGAAAGTTGCCGTCAGGGTTGTGGATACACGCCCTCCGTTAGCCCGCCCGCATAGACTCATCACAGGTGGAAACCTGCACGGAGAACGCGCATCGAATCGCTCGGCGCAAACTATCGGTAGTCAAGCTAAATCTTTAAGAAATTTCGATTCCGATTTTGGGACACCCGTTCCCCCGCCTGGCGAGTTGTGCCGGACTTCGGGCCAGACGCCCTTATCGCTATTCACGTTGAATTTCTGCGGCAGTGACGAGCCACCCCGTCGTTCATCGTGTCACCGAATGCTGATTGGCCGTGCACTTTCGATTCAACCAGCGCACGTGCGGCGTAGCACTTGAACTGTGATGGCACAGCAACAGCAATAACCTAAAGACTGATTCGCGCGAGCTTCGCGTTCGATTTCGGTTTCAAGTGCATGCGCGCTCAGTAATGTGCGCGAAGAGGGTGGCTCAAAGACCAGTTGGGGGTTTACGTGAGCGCGACATTGATGAGTGCGACCGCGCATGCGGTCGCCGAGGCATTGCGCACGGTCGAAGGACCGATTTTTGCAGCGACGTGGGGGGAACGCCGTCAGGCGAAGGAACTCGTCGTGCATGTTTCGTCTGCTGCCGGAAAGCGGCAGTTGAAAGCGAACATTGCGAATGCGCTTACACGCGGCGGCGTCGATCGTTTTCGTATCCGCTTTCATGCGCCCGCCGCGTTGATGACGCCGCGCAGCCTTGAGGCGCTCGTTGCGAAGCTCGGCGCGCACGACATTGCTTATGACCCGACACAGTCACTGACGCGCGCGAAGGCGCTGGTCGATGCGAGCTTCGCGGTGCGGGCGTCGCTGGGCGAGCGCATTCGCGGGCTCTTCTACGCGCCGGATCTGCGCACTTACTTTGTGACGCTTGAGCCTTCGCGCGTGATCGCGGGCGACAAGGTCAAGGTCGCAGAGCTTGCGGCGATCGAGCGGGCGGTGATTGGCGCCGTCGTGGCGGCATTCGGCGAGGAAAGCCCGGCGGTTCGCGTGGGCTTCGGCCTGCCGTCGGCGAGCTTGGTTGCCGTCGACCAGCGCTCGGTGGTTCAGGCCGAAACGGCGTTTGTGCGGCTCGTGCGGCGGTATTGGAAGCCGGTCACGGTAGCGGCTCTGTTCGGGCTTGGTACCGCGGGCGCCGCGCGCGCGGATGATCCGGCGGTTGCGGCACCGAACCTCAAGATCACCGGCCAATTCGGCGAAGTCATCGACGACTATTCCTGGAACGTGCAGGGCCAGTTCACGGCGCCGCTCGGCGAACGCTTCGGACTTGCGTTCGAGGGCGGTGGCGGCGAGATCAACGGGCATGAGTTCTATGGCGCGGGCGGGCACTTGTTCACGCGCAACCCGGACTCCTACCTGCTCGGTGTCTTCGGCGCTTATGCGGAAATGCCCGAATTCGGGATCGACGTCGCGCGTGTTGGCGCGGAAACGGAGATTTATCTCTCGCAACTCACGCTGTCGGCGACGGCCGGCTATCAGTTCTCGACCGCACTGGGCGATGGGGCGTTCGGGTCGATCGACCTTCGCTGGTACGTGACGAACAATTTCTACATCTCGGCCGGCGGTCAGATCGACGAGCAAGAACGCAAGAGCATCAGCGCGGCGACCGAATGGCAGCCCGGCTTTGCTGCCCTGCCCGGCCTCGCCTTCAACGCGCGCGGCGTTTGGGGCGATGACGACTATCAAAGCGTCATGGGCGGCCTCACCTATTATTTCGGCGAAAAGGCGAGCCTGAAGGATCGCCATCGCAAATACGATCCAGACTCTGCGCTCCTCGGGCTGTTCCAATCGGTTCAGCAAGAACAGCAGAGGCTGTGTGCCACCTATGGTGGTTGTTAGTTAGTAGCCTAGCATACCCCTCTAACTTCATGGCGCGGCTCACCCCCGCGCCTTTTTTCTTGGCGCCGTGCAGGCTATGAGTGCGCGATGAACGGTAAGACGCTGCTGTTTGCATGGGAACTTGGCGAAGGGCTTGGGCATTTGCCCGCGCTCAAGGCGATTGCGCTGGCCGCGAAGGCGCAAGGCGCGCGCGTGGTGTTCGCGTTGCGCGATCCGGTGCTGACGCGGGCGGCGCTGGCGGAGGTGGAGGCGCAGATCTTGCCGGCGCCGTTTTGGCCCACGCCGCGGCTGCCGACGACATTGAGCGGGACCCATGCCGATTTGCTCGTGGCGAACGGGTTTTCGTCGGCGGCGAACCTGCAGGCCCTGATCGAGGCGTGGGATCAAGTCTTCGATTTGGTGAAGCCCGACCTCGTCGTTTGCGAGCATGCGCCGGGGGCCGCGATGGCGGCCTTTGGGCGTATTCCAGCGGCGTTTGTGGGCAACGGTTTCGTGGTGCCTCCGGCCGACGCGGGCGAGTTTCCGCCGTTCGAGCCTGGGCGCGGCGAGCCGATGCGGCAACGGCCGGTGCTGGCGGTGATTCAGGAGGCGCTTGCTGGCTTGAAGCGCGCGGCGCCCAAGACGATCACCGAGCCGTTTCGCGGGGTGTTTCGCGGCGTCTATTCGTTTCCACCGCTCGATACATACCGGCACGCGCGGCGTGAGCCCGTGCTTGGGCCGGTCGAGGCTGTACCGGCGCTCACGCCACTGCCGGCGAAGCGGCGGTTGTTTGCCTATTCGGCGGCGGACTATGCGCTTATCGATGCGGTGGTGCAGGCGTTGATGAACGTGGGACCTGAGGCGGAGGCGTTTTTTCGCGGCTCGCTTGGGGCGCGCGCCTCGGTGCTGACGAGCCGGGGCGTAAGCGTTCATGAGAAGGCGCCGGCGCTCGCCGGCGTCTTGCCCGGCGTCAGCGCCGTGTTCTCGCACGGGGGCACCGGGTTCACGAACGCCGCTTTCGCAGCGGGACGGCCGCATATTGTCAATCCGCGGCACTTCGAGGCGACGGCGACGGCGCGGGCGCTTGAGGCGATCGGCGCCGGCATTTGTCTCGTGCCGTTCGATGCCGCCAAGTTTCGCGATGCCGTCAGCCGGGTGAACGAGGACGGCGCCATGCGCGCAGCGGCGCAAAAGGCGGGCGAGGCGGCGCAGGCGTTCATGAAGACAGCGGCGCCGCTTGAGGCGACGATGACGGCGTTGAGATCGCACTTTAGCTAGTTCGGTTGCCTCCAATCCGGACAATCCGGACAAGAGTAGCGGTCCGGATTGACGGTCCGGCTTCTCGAAATTGGTGGTTTTCACTCGGTGAGAAGCCGCATCGTGGGAATGGGGTCGGCGTTGCGACTCGATTCGCGATAGCCCTTTGCAACTTAGAATTCAGTGTTTAGGCAGCGCCCGCGCCACAAAGCCAGTCGCGGTCGCATCGTTCATGCCGAGAATCCTGCCAGGCTTTGACACTGTGAAGTGGCACATGTGGCACAAGAGTCAGACGCGATTCAGAGTGTGCCGCTTCGATCGGCCGTGTCGAAGGAGGCGACGAGGTGGTGGGCGTTCTTAAGATTCAAGCGCATTTCGCCTTCGCTGTGGTGACCAAGGTTCTCGCGAGGCGAGTGGTCGAGAAATATGCGTTGCCGTGTTTGGTGACCCCAGAGGTTCCTGCCCAGCTTCGCTGGCCGCGACACCGCCTCTCGACGACGGAGCGTTCGTAACGAACGCGGCGCAATTCGCCAGCCTGAGTAGTTATGGTGCCGAACATCGCCGAAAGCGCCGAATAAATAAATATGACTTATTGTCGCATGAGTTACCCGCCGCTGAGCGCCCATATCAACGCAATGCACGGCCCTGGCTAATGGCGAGACCGGCGCGTTTGACTAGCTGGTCAGCAAGCGCAAAGCCTCTTGATACTTCTCCGACGTCTGGGCGAGCACGTCCGGCGGCAGGTGGGGAGCCGGGGCTTTCTTGTTCCACGGTTGCGATTCGAGCCAATCGCGCACGAACTGCTTGTCGAAGGATGGCGGGCTGATGCCGGTGCGGTAGCTTGCCTTTGGCCAGAACCGCGAGGAGTCCGGCGTTAGGGCTTCGTCGATCAGGTGCAGTTTACCGGCGGCATCGACCCCGAATTCGAACTTCGTGTCGGCGATGATAATTCCGCGGGTGGCCGCGTAGTCCGTCGCCTCCCGGTAGAGATGGAGCGACGCGTCGCGGACTTGGGTCGCATAGTCGAGGCCCACGATCTTCGCCGCCTCGTCGAAGGCGATATTCTCGTCATGCTCGCCGGCGGGAGCCTTTGTTGCGGGGGTGAAGATCGGTTCGGGGAGCTTGGCCGCCTGCTCAAGGCCGCGCGGGAGCTCGATGCCGCAGATCGTGCCTTTCGCCTGGTATTCCTTCCAACCGGAGCCGACGACATAGCCGCGGACGACCGCTTCGATCATCAGCGGCTTCAATTTCTTAACGACCATCGCGCGCCCCACCACCTGGTCGCGCTCAGCCGGGGTTACAACCGTTTCGGGTGGAATACCGGTTAAGTGGTTCGGGATCACGTGGGCCAGCTTGTCGAACCAGAAGAACGAAAGGCGGGTCAGCACCCGCCCTTTTTCCGGAATCGGATCAGGCAGGATTACGTCAAAAGCAGACAGGCGGTCGGTCTGGACCACGAGCAGCTTGTCGTCACCCACGGCGTAAATGTCGCGCACTTTGCCACGGTGAAGGAAGGGGAGCGATTTGATGGCAGAGTGGTGCATCGAGGGCATCTGGGTGGGCGCGGTTAATGCTGGGCTTTTGGGCCCCTCGACATACGCCAGCCCGCCCGCCTTTGCGACGGGAATTCTTGCGCGGGGGGATGGTGGTTGTGTATCGTCCGCGGCGAAATTTGGGGACTAGCGCAACGGTGAGCATTTCATGAGTAGATCGGGCATACTGATTGGCGCAATTGTGCTTGCGGCCATCGCGGCTGGCGCACTCCTGTTTGGGTCCGATCTGCTTAGGACAGCGGGTTTGCCTGCGCCGACGCCGACTGTTGCCGCGGGATCGGCGGAAGGAAAATTGATGGCACAGCTGGCCGGTGCGGCCTCAAAGGGTGGATACGCTTTGACGTTTGGCCAGGCCAACGCCAATAGTTGGCGTATTGCCTCGGATCACAAGCTTGAGCGATTTAGCTTGGACGGATCGGACACGGCCTTCGTTCGCCTCACGAGTTCGGTCCCGCTCAATCCAGAGACGGTGGACTGGCCGACCCAGGGGTTAAGCACACTGCTAACACCAGCGTTCAGCAACCGGATGAACGGGAAGCGGATCGAAATTGGAATCGTCGCTCGGGCAGCGAAGATTAGTCCCGCGCAATACATGTACGCCGTCTACGCGACACAGCAGTCTGGCAACAGTGGTTGGCGAGAAATACCGCTTGGCAGCGAATTTGCCTTGCATTCGTTCACATACGATGTTCCCGAAGTAGGGAATACCGGGTACACAAACCCACCGATCATCGTGATGCACGCCAGCAACGGGAAATCGATTGAATTGCTGGGCGTTTACGTCAAAGAAGTGCCGCGCGAGTAATCTGGCAACCTTTCGATTAGAAGCGGCCGATGTCGATCGAGCGATATTTCACCTATCCGACCGAGACCATCGAGTATGTGGTCAATGTGTCGGACAAATATCACTACATGTATCTGGCAAATCTTAAGGTCGCTTCGAGTAGCATCCTAAGGGTGCTTCAGCTCGCCGAGGCGGACGGTGATGCCAGCCGCGTACCTGAGTCACCTCATGATCGGGCTGGTTCGCCGATTCCAGCATTTAGCGCGGCAAAGACGCCACTCAAAGAGGTCATCGAGAGTGAGGCGTTCTTCAAGTTCACTTATGTGCGGAACCCTTACACGCGCGTCCTGTCGGCTTACTTAGATAAAGTCCTAAGAGATCCTGAGGAGCGGCTTAGGCTTTTGCCATCAATCGGGTTGGCGGCGGATACTGAACCAACCTTCCTTGAGTTTCTCAGAGCGATTCAGGCGCAGCGAGATTCATGGCGTGACATTCACTGGGTCACACAAAGCAGGCTCGTGCAGATCAACAATATCAACTACAATTTCATCGGCCGCCTTGAAAGCTTCGCGACGACGTTTCCGGCAGTACTTGAGTTGCTCGGCATTGACCATGCCCTGTTGACCCAAGCGGGTACGCCGCCAAACGTCACGCGCGCAAGCGATCGGCTGCGCGAATTCATCGGGCCAAAGGAACGCGAAGTGATCATTGCGATCTACGAGGCGGACTTCGTGAACTTTCGCTATAGCCTTGACCCCAGAGTCGCTCGTCTTTGATCCAATCTCTGCCCCGCTGCAGAGCGATCGAGTACTTCCAGCGTCTAGTAAGGTATTTGGAACAGTGCACGGTCTGCGGGGCGCATATCCACTATTGCGACCCCCGCACTCTCCCCAGGGGCGTCCGACCCAACGGTGACTTGTATCCGCCGCGCTGGATCGACGTGCCTAAGTGCAAACCGCACAATCCCCTCGCGTGCCCAAGGTTGGTAAGTGCATAAACGAAAGACATACATGTCATCTGCGGGGTCGCGAATGGGCTGACGCCAGAACTCACCAACGGGCGGCGGTATCAGATGAACCCGCCATATGCCGGCCAAATCATGCTGCGCAATTTGATTGCGCACATGTTGTAACTCCGCGTGCTTAGTCAGGCCAATGCCGATGACGCCCGCAGCCTGGGAATTGACGCCAAGAGCGAAGGCGGCGGCTAGCGTCCCGGTTCGGGCAATCGTATGCAACTTCCCAGGGAGTTCTCGAAATATCGCGAGCGCGGATGCAACAACCAAACCGGCAACGCCGATAGCTCCAGCCGAGTATAGCCGGCCTGGCTGTGGAAAGGGGTTGAGTGCCGCAGGTATAGAGAGTGCGCCAGCTGTGATCAGGGTCGCCACGCCCCATCGAAGTGCACGTTCTTTGCCGTTCCGCCAGATGTCGATCGACGCTCCCGTAACCAGGAACATCAGGATGACGGTTGCCGATTGCTTTGCCGTCACAAACAGGTTGAACCAATGTAGGCCCCTCTCTGCTTCAACTAACGCAAGGCGGGCTAATGTGCCACTCAGCGCTCCGCTTGCACGGCCGCTGCCGACATACCCGTTTGAGATTGCGATCCAAAGGGCCAAGAGATACGCCGCCATCGACACGCCGGCGATGACGATCAATGGAACGACAATGCGTGCCATATTCTTGCGACTATCGTCCGCTAGAATGATGTAGGCTGCGGCAAGACCGGCAAGCATGAAGGCAGCGAGCTGATAGAACAACAGTGTCAGCGTAATGATCACGCTGAAAAGCGGCACCATCGCCCACCGCCACGTTGCGGGCCGTTCCTGCCCAATAAGCAGCATCAAAAACACTGCTACGGGTGCGATATATGCGGGCACGTTGATAATCGTAATCAACCAAATCGAATTGATCTGAATGCCGGGGCTGGTCGATACCAGCAAAGCGACGGCCACACCGGCTGCGACCGATCCCGTTACGCGCGCGAAACTCGCAGCTAGAAGACCAGCAAATGCCGAACTCAGCACGAGCGAAAGCGCTTTCGCCCAATAGATCACGTCGGCACCACTCTGAAGCCAAGCTGCCAACATGCTGCCAGCGCTCGCTGCAAGGGGCCGAAACATCTGAGTCGCCACCGGTTTGAAACCCGGCGTAGTTGCGAACAAATAGTAATCGTCGGATAGCAAGGCATCCGCCCATATCCACCAAGCATACATCGCCAAGTGGGCGCCGATTCCAATCCAAGCGGCTTTGATTTCGAGCCTCATGTCTTCTGTTTGTCCCCCACATCTGGCCGCACACGCCGCGCCGCGACGAGCACGGATGTACCAAATGGGAACAGCGCCCGTCGCACAATCCAACCTTCGATTGCCAAGCACCAGGACAGCATTGCGTTCATCGGCCACGGCGGCAAGGAGAGCGCGCCAATCCGTTGCGGCGGACGGAGTTTCTCGAAGAGCCGCCCTGCGACCACAAGCGGAAAAAGGATGGTGTTGTAGAAGCCCGACCGTTCAACGGTGAGGCCGTTTGCCTCCACGAGCGTGCGTAGGCCACTATGCGTGTAGCGCCGGAAGTGGCCCAGCAGACGATCGTATGCGCCGTAAAGCCAAGGATTCGCCGGGCATGCGACCAACAACACGCCGCCGTCAGGATCGAGGAGGCGCGTTAACGCCGCGAGCGACTCCGCGTCGCGCTCGACGTGTTCCAGCACATCGAACAAGCACACGAGCCCGTAGGTGCCCACGACCGCAGTCAGCCCATTCGGCAATGCGCCCGGTCGAACATCCCAGCCATTGGCGACGCAGTATTGCTGCGAGAGCGGGTCGAACTCGCATCCCACGACCTCGCCAAACTCGCGCAGCATGGCGAGGTTTGCGCCGGTCCCCGCCCCCACCTCGAGGACGCGAATGCCCTTCGGCAATGCTAGCGAACGGATCACGCTCGCGAGTACAGCCCGCCGCCCGGTGAACCACCAGTGCCGGTCTTGAACACGTGCCATGGTGTCGTACGTGTCACGTTGCATGAGTCAGCCTCTGCTTTCGCGCGACATGGAGCTGTGTCCAAAGCAAGCCTATCGGGCCCACGCGCTTAATCGTTCGCTCCAGCGTATCCAGTATTCTCACTGCAGACTGGCCGCCAAACTCCGCCAATACTGGCATATAAAGTCCGAGATAGTCTGAGCGAATTGTCGTGAGTCCGTTCGCTTCCAGAAGCTCTCGAATTCTTCTGCGCGATTGAACGCTGATGTGCCCGGTCGGCAGCACCGGTTCGCGATAGATCAACTTCGGCAGCCAAATCACCGCTGGCGAGAGAGCAACAGCCGCCGCAACCTCCATTAAGCTCCACGGCTGGGGCGTCGATAAAACGAGAATGCCCCCGTCGTCTACGGCGCGCGCCAGCCCCGCCATGAATGCGGCAGGGTTCGGAACGTGCTCTATGACTTCCGAGCACAGCACCAGGTCGAACTTGGCCGTCCACTCATGGTTGCAAAGATCAGTCACGCACAAATCGAGATTGCCGTGAGAGCGTTTCAGTTCGGCCAGTGCCGAGATGTGCGCCGGCTCGACGTCAATTGCGGTCACCGACGCGAACCTATTGCAAAGTGTCGGTAGGTAGACACCAGAGCCCGGGCCAACCTCTAATGCCCGTTCATGGCGCGGGACAGGTGCCGCGCAAACTGCGTCCAGTACGGCGTCACGCCTGGAGGTATGGAGCCATCTACGAACCGGGTTCCGCGACGTGTACAAAGTTTTTTGCAGAGTGACGATGTCGTCCATTTCAGCATAAGTCCAGTTTCGATGAAGGTAGAACGTAAGCGGCGGCACCGTCACGACGACCATCAAGATCCCGTATCCGTAATGCAAGCCGCAGCTATCAGCTACCGCCGCAATCGCCCCCGTAAGTGCCAATCCAAGCAAGCTTACCATCAAGAATTTCACCCACTTTTGCAGGGTGAACGGCACCGAAAAATTCAACCAAGTGTTCATGAGAAACGAGAACACGGTGTTGATACTGAACGCTGCCATATTCGCCATGACCGATGACGTCGACATCCCGTCCACGAGCAGGGCAACCGTTCCCACATACAAGAGCGCGCCTATTGACCCTATCAGCGCGAAGCGAGCGAACTGCTTTCCTGCGGAAGCTCTATCACTACGCATTCCGGCTTACCGAGCGGGCAGCCGGCTTGGTCCCGTATCGGCGCCTGACTAGGAAAAGCGGGCGACTCTTCGTCTCCATATAGATCCGACCAATGTACTCACCGAGAACGCCGACGCTGATCAACTGCACGCTTCCGAAGAAGAGTATGAACACAAGCAACGACGCATAACCTGGCACAACCACACCATACACCAGCGTCGCAAACAGTATCGCGCCAGCGTACATCATTGTGACCAAGGCGAACGCCAAACCGACATACGACCAAACGCGCAGGGGGATCGAACTGAAACTTGTTATTCCCTCAAGCGCCAGGTTCCAGAGTCTAATTCCGGAGAACTTGGTCGTGCCGGCCGCCCGCGGCTTGCGCGCATAGTCGAGCGAAACGGTCTTGAACCCTACCCAGGCGAAGAGACCCTTCATGAATCTCTGCTGTTCCGGAAGCTGTCTGACGGCATCCACCACCACGCGATCCATCAGACGAAAATCGCCGACGTTTTCGGGAATCTGCACGGCCGACAGTTGATTGTGCACGCGATAGAAAAGCGCTGCGGTCTTTCGCTTCAGAAAGGAGTCCGACGAGCGATCGACACGACGGGCCAGAACAATCTCTGCACCGTCGCGCCACGCCTCGATCATCGCGGGAATGAGCTCGGGCGGGTCCTGCAAGTCGGCGTCGATCGGCACTACCGCATCGCCTTGCGCTGCTTCCAAACCGGCAGTAAGCGCCGCTTCCTTTCCAAAGTTGCGTGACAGCTCGATCACCTGAACTCTTGGATCGCTCTCAGACAGCGCGATAAGCCGATTCAGCGTATCATCCTTGCTGCCGTCGTCCACGCAGACTATCTCGAAGTCGCAATCTTGGACCTTTGCGAGGGCATCGCAGACGCCCCTATAGTATGCTGTCGTTGCGTCCTGTTCGTTGAAGAACGGCGTGACAATTGAGATGGTCGGTCGCACGGTCATGCTTGACACTCGACTCCTCGACTCGCACCCCAAGGTGCCCATTCGGCCAGAATGTTGATTGCTTCTACGGTGACCACTCGAAAGGCCTTTGCAAAGTACAACTGGAAGCCGCGATGCGTACTGACGTCGAATTTGAGATTGGGTTTCACTGCTTCACCGGCCGGTTGCGGCCTTCGCGGCGGCCGTAGCGGATGTAGTGGTCGTAACCTGAGGCGAGGCTACCGTCGGCGATCGCGCCGGCGACGTCCGGGTTTTGGCGGAGGTAGTAGACTTCGTCGAAGTCGGGGGGGATTGCGGTCGCCTCCAACGTGGTGCTGTCGCGGCCGAACTGATCTTTCAGAAGGGCGGCCGCGGCGCGGTCTAGGTCTGCAGGGCGCACGTGACCTTGCGCGGGGGCGGCCATGCCGACGCGGGCGAGGAGGCCCGCCTGGCTGCGCAGCGCTGTGGCGCGAATTTTTTCCAATGTGGCGGCGTCGTTTTCGACGACCGATTTGAGCAGGTGCTGGAAGGCCACCCAATAGTGGTCGGTCCAGGCCGACGACGAGGCCGAGGCGGCGATGCGTTGGCCGAGTTGCGTCATGCGGTTGTCGGCGGCGCGCAGCGTGTTGCGCTGATCCTCGAAATAGAGGCCGACGCCGGCGAGCGTTGCGGCGGCGGCGTGACCGCGTTGCACGAGACTGCGCACCAGGTTGTTGCGGACGATCGAGGAAAACTCGAGGTGCTTGGCGCGGCCGGCGATGACGGAGTTGCCGAATGTCGTGGTGTCGCCGCGGTCGCGGTGATGGTAGTTCGCAAGCGGCTCGTGGATGACGGCGATGTCGGCGTCGACGAGGAAGCGCAGGTTGAAGTCCCAATCACCCAACACCGGGTACTGCTCGTTGTAACCGCCGAGTTTGTCATACACATCGCGACGGAACAGAAAGGCGATCGGCGGAAAGAAGTTCGCGATCGCCATTTCCATAAGGTGGACGTTCTCGACCCAGCCGTTGTAGGGCGCCTTCGAATGGATCACGATGCCTTTGGGCGTCACTTCTTCCGACACGTATGTCGACTTGGTGATGACGCCGCCGTAGTGCTTGCCTTGCTTGCCGTCGAGGAAGGCGACGGTCTTGCGCAGAAACTCAGGCTCCCAGCTGTCGTCGTCGTCGTGAATGATGACGTAGTCGGAGTCCGCGTTGCGAATCGCCAGATTCGATGCCGCTTCCATTCCGCGGTTCTTGACCGCGTCTACCAACCGAATGCGCGCCTGATCACAGTTCGTGCGCTCGATCGTGGCGCGAACGGGATCGTTGTCGCCGCCATCGTTCACGACGACGTGGACGTAATCCTGAAACGTCTGCGCCGCGACGCTTTTCAGCGCGCGCTCGAGAAACATCGGACGGTCCATCGTGCGCGTGATGATGGCGACGGCGGGGCGCCGGCGCGCCGCGCGTTCAGGCGGACGGACGCTTGCCGCTTTGAGATCGCCCGCCAGACGCTTCTGCAACGCTTTAGCGATTTCGGGCGGGTACTCGACCGCCGCTTGGCCGCAAGGCCAAAGCGAATCTTGAATGCGCCGGTCCGGCGTGTCGCCCTCGAAGCGCGGCTCCGGCTTCGGGAGCAAGGGCACGCGCGCATCGCGGCCGAAATCGGCCGAGCGGGTGACGCCGGCAAAGGCGGCGAGATCGTCCTTCGTCGGATGCACGAGCACGCGTGCAATGCGAGACCACGCCGCCGCTTCGGCGGCGCGCAGGTCGGCGAGCTGGATGCCTTCGGGCAGGCTCGCCAGATAGTCGAGCACGCCCACAAACATCGGGTCGCTCTCGCGCGTCGGCGCATCGGCGAGAATGCCCGGTGCGCCCGGCGCGATGATCTGGCCGCCGCGTTCTTCCTGCGCGAGCCACTGGATGCTGTCGCCCTTCGGCTCGAACAGATATTCGATCAAGTGCCGGTTCAGGATCGGCGAGGTTTCGGGGCGCGCCGGATCGAACGTGTCGGCTTCGAAGACGAGACCGAAGGCGCGGCCCCATTCGCTGCGGTCGGAGTTCGGGAAGCCGGAGCGGCCGAAATAGGCGCCCCACCATTCGTACTCGGGGAACGCTTTGGCCAGCAGCGTTTGCGCGGTTGCTTGCCAGCCGGTGTCAACCAGCAATGCCGTGCCGGACGAGCCCAGTAGCTGCTTGATGTAACCCTCAAACAGCATGCTTTGGTGGCGGAACAGGGTCTGGACGACTTCGGCGATCTTGCTGCCGCTGCTAAGGAAGCGGCCGAGATCGGCGCCGTTGCCGATGAGCGAGGGGTCCACCGGGTTCAACCGCGCGCCGGACGGCGCGAAGCGGAACATGCCGCGGACGAACTCGGCGAGATTGATGTGGCGGTACTCTTTCGACAGCACGTCGATTGCCGCTTCGGGTTTGCGGTTCCAAACGCCGCGCGCGACGACGAGGCGCGATATCCAGAAGAAATCACCCGTTGCAGGCGGGGGCAGCTTCGTCGCCCGCACGAACACGTCGAGGGCACGGCGGATGCGGACGCCGGCGCGGGACACGAACAAAGCGCGGGCGCCATGCTCCTGCTCGAACACCAAGATTTGCGCGTGGAGCCGCGATAGATAGCCCGCGACCGCAGGGCCCAAATCGTTGCGACCGAAAGTGTAGCCGGCGTTCAGATCGCTCATGTTACAGCCTCGCCCACTGCGAGAGGTCGTGGCCACGCGACTTCCAGGTGTCCACGAAGGCGCGCAGGGCGCGCTCGCGTTCGGTCACCTCTTGGCGCGAGATCGGGAAGTGGATGGCGCCCCACCCCGCTTCGCGGGCGCGCAGGACGTCGCCTTGCCAGGCGTCACCGACGTGAAGGAACTGCGTGGGGGCGAGGTCCAAATCCTTGGCTATGTGAGCGAAGAGCTTGCCCGAGCGTTTGGAGATGATGTGGTCGGCGCTTGAGTAGATCTTGTCGTACCAGTTCGTCACGCCGTTGCTCAGGCGAGTTAGGATCGTGCCGATTTCGGCTTTGCCGAGGTACATGTCGCTGACGAGGATCACTTTGCCGCCACGAGCGCGGAAGGTAATGGCGAGTGCCGCGAGCACAGGGTTCACGGTTAGGTTCGCGGTTTCGTAGTCGAGCTCGGCGTCCAGGAAGACCTTTTCGCTCTCGCGTGGCAGGTTGAGCGCCGTGCGGGCGTAGCGGATCACTTGTTCGATGTGACCCTCGCGGCAGCCTTCAACGGCCTTGCGGGTGCGGTAGCTGAAGTCCATGCCGTGGAGGCGTGCGAATAGCAGGTCGATGTCGCTTGGAGCCTTCGCGACGCTGGCGGCGAGGCGGTCACTGACGTGGGTTGAGAGTTCCTGGTAGCGCGCGGTCTCGGGCTTGTTGTTGCGCAGCAGGAAGGTGTCGAAGACGTCGAACGACAGGACGCGCGGTTCGCGCGAAGCGATCTCGTCGTCGAGTGCTGCACGGATGGTACCGGCAGTGGGGCCGGCGAGCAGCGCTTGGCGGGTTTGGCAAGCGAGGAGTTCGCGCGCGACGGCGGCGAATTCGTAGATGACGGGCGCGGGGAAGGTCGCGTCGTCGGTTGCGGAGGTGGGTTGCGCCATCCAGCGATCGGTCCGGTTCATTCGAGGGGCTTCTTGGGGGCACTATAGCGACGGGGTTTCCAGCGATAAACCGGTAAGCGTTACGACCGGGTTATGGTTTCCGCGTGCACCACTCGTCCGCCGTCATCTCCCAGTAGAGCGAACGGCGGATCGTTCCATCGGCACGGATCGCGTCGCGCTCGCCCATCCGGCGGAAGCCCATGCGGTCGATCAACTTGGCCGAGCGGACGTTGTCGAGCGCCGCCGTGAGGCAGATCATGCGGACGCCCAAGGCCGCAAAGATCCAGCCGATCGTGTGGGCCGCCCCTGCCCCGCCCGCCCCGGCGCTTTGCAGGCTGGCGCGGAGGGCGCCGCCGAGTTCGGCCGCCGAGCGGTCCGGCCAAACGGTGATCTTCGAGTAGCCCATCACGTGGCCGTCATGGGTGTTCAGGATCAAGAGGCACTCGCCCCGCGTCCGGGCATCTTCGCATTCCCGGATCCAGGCCTTGACCGAGGCCAAAGTTACCGGCTTCGGCAGCGCGTAGATCGGCTCGGAGACGGCCGGGTCGGCGAGCAGGTCAAGCGTCGCCTCGGCGAGGGCTTCCGTCGCGAGGGCGCGGCCAGTGCCCAGGGTCGTGAGATCCGCGGTGCGTACGGCCTCGCGGATCGCTTGTTCTTCCTCCGCTGAGACGTGGAGGACGGTCTTCGGCGGCGCGGCCAATTACTGGCCGCTGACGATGCGCCAGGTGCCGTCGGGTTGGCGGCAGGCGACGCCGGTTGCGGTTTCCGGACGGCCGTCGATGTAGACGCGCTGCTCGAACTGGCGGCAGGGGCCGCTATAGCCGTTGTAGCCGTCTTCGTAGTACTCGGCCGGCGTCACGGTGCCGTAGTTGTTGGTGTGCGGGTTACGCCATTCGTACTCTTCGCCTTCGTCGCCGTTGAAGGCGTCGTAGTAGGTGTTGTTGTAGTAATAGGCGTCGTGGCGCTTGTCCTTGCAGGCGTCCTTGGCGATGGCATTGCCGGCGATGCCGCCCAAGACGACGCCACCGATGGTGGCCGCCGTCTTGCCCGAACCTTTGCCGAACTGGTTGCCGATGATGCCGCCGACGATCATGCCAAGGCCGGTGCCCACGGCGACGTCGGTTTCGCAGTTCGAGGTGTAGTTGTTCGCCTGATAGGGGCCGCTTTGATCGGGCTGGCCCTGGCCGTAGTTGCCGTAGACCTGACCGGTCGCGAAGGCCGGGACGGCGGCGATGGCGGCCGCGGCAAGGCTCAAAGACATACGCTTCAACACGTCGAACTCTCCCTTTGTCTTACGGGAAATATAGGCTTCCCCTCCGCCGCTCGCGAGGGGGGCTGCCGGTGACCCCGGTCACAGGACCCTTCCCAAGGCAGCGTTAATTCAGCGCCACGATCTTCCAGCCGCGCCGCTTCAGTTCGGCCGCCGCGGCGCGCGAGACCTTGCCCGTCGTCGCGAGCACGGGGGCCTGCGTTTCGCCGCGGGTTGCGAGTTCCTGGCTGATGCCGGAGAGGCGCTTGGCTGCGCTTTCGGTCCACGCCAAGTCGTCGAACGGGAAGACGGCGACGAGAGCGCCCTTCTCGTTCCGGCTGAGCGCGAACTCGGAGACGACGTAGAACTCCTTCAACGTGCCCAGCGTTGCGCTGTGTTTGGCGGAGAGTTCGGCGCGGTAGCGGTTGAACTTCGCGACGTCGGCACTGTCGGCGTTGGCGGCCCGGCGGACGAAGGCTTCGCTGTTGCTGGCGCTCAGCGTCTCAAGTGCCACGGCGATCGCGTAGGTATCGGCGGGCGAGTAGGCGCGGTTTTCGACGAAGACCTCGATCACGTCGCCGGCGACCCCTAAGGGCTTCAGCTTTTTCGTCACGATCTCGGCGATTTCGGCCGAGCTTTTGTCGCGGATCGGGACCGCCAAGGCGGAGGCCGTTTGGGTCGCGGAGACCGCAACGCCTGCGCCGCCCGGGATCGCCGAGATCGCGGCCGTAACCGAGAGGTCGCCTGCCGCCATGACGCGGGCCACATCTGCGAGCCCGTCGCGCAACGGCGTGAAGTCCGTGTACGGATCGACGTTCAGTTCGAAGGCGAGCGCGCGCATCGCCTTCTTCACGCCGGCGACACTCTCGACGAAGTCGTCGCGGCTGGCGCCGCTGTTTTCGACTTCGCTGACCGTACGATCGAACATGTTCGCGATGCCGGAGAACAGGTTTCCGGTGGTCTCGACGGGATCGAGAATAAGGTCGCGGCCGAAACGAATGGGCGCGAGGCCCGCCTCGCCCAGCGCCTCGGCGAAGACCTCGGTCGAGGACATCTGCTCGAGCTTGTGCAGCGCTTCGAGTTCCGTCAGGCGCTCGCGCATCCGGCGCTGGCCGTTGACCTGGAAGGCGCCATAGGGCGTTTCGACGGCGTAGAGCCGCACGAAGCCGTCGCTGTGCACGGCCTCCTTTACCGTCCAGTTCGGGCCTGTGACCGAGGCCCCCAGAAGCGTTGCAGCGCTAAGCTCGGCCGGCTTCTCCGGGGCGACGGCGCCGGCGGCGGAAACCACGAGCAAGAGGGCGAAAGCTGCGCTGGGACGCATGAGCGGCTCCTAGGTTGTGGGTCCGGGGAGCGACGAGAGTCATGCGATTCCCGGTTGCTGGCAAGCAAAGCGACGTTTGGCCAAGAAAAGTTAGTTATTTCAATCATTTCTTGGCTTTTCTGAATTTTCTAGGTGAGAAAGCCTTGTGCCGATCTGCAACTTGTCGTTTTATTCGCGCCGAGGTTGGGGAACTTCTCAAAAAAACGCTGGTTGGGGGAACGATGGGACCAAAGCTCCTGTTTGTGGTGGCCGCCGCATTTTCGTTGAGCGCATGCACGATGGTGAAGTCGTACGTCGCGGACATTGATATGAGCGGGGCCGTCAAATACTGCGAGAAGAAGCGATCCAACGCCAGTATTGCGGCGATCAACGGCAAGCTGCCGATCGTGCACGTGGACGAGATCACGCCGGACATGCTGGTCATCGACGACGTTCCGACGGCGGCCGAGGTTGAGGCGATCCGGGCGCTGGCGCGCGATCAGCGCGACTGCCGCGACCACATCGAGATGGTGGCAAAGGATCATTGGCCGACGCAAACGGCGACGCGCAAAGAGCTCGCGATGAAGCTCGACCTTGTGACGGCGCAGTTGATCCGGCGAAACTTGAGCTACGGCAACGCAAACCGGCTCTACCGTGAGGCGGCGCTTGAGGCAGAAGGCAGGTTCACCGACGACCGCAAAGAGCAGCTCGCCCAGGCGCGTGCGCAAGAGGCTGCGGCTTGGCGCACAATCGGTGACGGCGTGCGCGCGATTGCGGGGACGCAAAAACCGGAGCCGTCCGGCGACCCGTGCACATGGGTGGAAGACAACGTGAGCTGCATGGCGCAGTAGCTGCGCCAATCGCTTGCCGCGTATGGCGTTCTGCTCGGCGTACTTCGACCTGCTAGCCGTCTGCCGTTTGCATCTTCGCATTTCTCGCGCCAGTCTCCCCGGATCGGACATTGAGAGGTTGCATGCTGCGGGCGTTGTATTGGGCGGGCGGGCTGTTGGCGTTGGTCGTGGTTGCGGCCATCGTGTTCTTGCGGCCAACGTTTGTGAAGACGTTCGACGGGGCTTCCTATCTTCAGAACGGCGAGCGGTACGATGTGCGCGTCCTGCGCGACACGTATGGGGTGCCGCATGTCTATGGGAAGCGGGATGAGGACGTGGCGTTCGGCCTTGCCTATGCGCATGCCGAGGACGACTTCGCGACGATCCAGCAGTCGTTGATGACGAGCCGGGGGCGGCTGGCGCTTGTCGACAATCAGACGCCGCGGTTGATGAACGCGCTGACGAAGGCGGTGGGTCTTGGTGCCTGGTTCGATGTGGCGAGCGGCGATCCTGCGGTGACGGATTACCTCGTGCAGATGTTGCGCGTGCGGGCGCGGATCGACGAACAGATGAAGTCGAACATCGCCGAGGGGCTCATCTCGCCCAAAACGCGCGACGTGCTGGCGGCCTATGCGGACGGGATCAACCTCTACGCGGCGCAGCATCCGGACCGCGTCGTGCCGGGGTTCGGCGGCGTGAGCAGCGACGACATTGTCGCCGGGTTCGTGTTCTTCACCCCGCTGTTCTTCGGGCTTGAGCGCAATCTCGGCGAGCTGTTCGGGCCGGAGCGCGCGCGGGAGCTTTCCATTCCACAGGGTGCGGGGTCGAACGCGATGGCGGTCGCCCCGGCCCGCTCGGCCGACGGCGCGACGCGGCTGCTCATCAATTCGCATCAGCCGTACACGGGACCGCTCGCCTGGTACGAGGCGCGGTTGAAGTCGGAGGAAGGCTTAGACCTCGTCGGCGGCACGTTTCCGGGGACACCGTTTATCGTGCACGGGTTTGGGCCGAAGTTCGGCTGGGCGAACACAGTCAACAATCCCGATCTCGCCGACGTCTATGTGCTGACCGTCAATCCGGACAATGCGAACCAGTACAAGTTCGACGGCCAGTGGCGGGACTTCACCCGCTTCGAGGCGGAGATCGAGCTGCGGGTCCTTGGGCCGCTGGCGATCCGCGTGAAGCGCGACGTCTTGTGGTCTGTGCATGGGCCCGTTATCCAGCGGCCGCACGGCACGTATGCGTTGCGCTATGCGACGATGGACAAGATCAATCAGGTTGAAGCCTTTTACCGCACCAACAAGGCGGACGGGTACGACGCGTTCGTCAAGGCGCTTGAGATGCAAGCGATCCCGAGCTTGAACTTCACGTTCGCGGACCATACCGGGCGCATCGCCTACATCTACAACGCCATGTTTCCGAAGCGCGATCCGGCCTACGATTGGCAGAAATACTTGCCAGGCGATACGTCGCGCACGCTGTGGGAGGGTTATCTGCCGTTCGATAGTGCCGTGCCGCGGGTGGTCAACCCGAAGGCGGGCTTCGTCTACAACGCGAACAACACGCCGTTCTCGGCGACGGCGCTTGCTGAGAATTTGAGGGCCGGCGATTTCTTAGCCACGCAAGGGATCGAAACGCGCGAGACGAACCGGGGCTTGCGGTTGTTCGAGCTGCTCGACGCCGATACGTCGATCACGCGCGAAGAGTTCGCCCAGATCAAGTACGACAAGCGATACTCGGCGCGCTCGGAGCTTGCGAAGCTTATTGCGCGGATCAAGACGATGGATTTCTCGGCGGCAGCGGACGCGGCGGACCTGCAAAAGGCGCAGGCGCTGCTTGCTTCGTACGATCTTTCGACGGATGCGGAGAACCGCGTGGCGGCACTTGCCATCATGGTGGGGTTGCCCGTCGTCGTGCCGACATTTCAGGGCAAGCCCGAAGGCGACATCCCGGCCGCGATGCGCGCCGCCATCGCGACGCTCAACAAGCACTACGGCCGGCTGGATCCGCAATGGGGCGAGGTCAACCGCTTCCGGCGGGGCAAGATCGACGCGCCGGCGAACGGTGGGCCGGACGTGCTGCGCGATTTCGAGTCCGACATCGTGCCGCAAGCCGATGGCAAGTTCGAAGCGCGCAAGGGCGATACGCTCTACTACTTCGTCGCGTGGGACAAAGTGGGCCGCGTGAGCGCGGAAGGGATTCACCAGTTCGGCTCGGCGACGCTGGACGAAACGTCACCGCACTACGCGGACCAAGCGGCGATCTTCCTCAAGGAACAGATGAAGCCGATCTGGCTCGACGAGGCGGACTTGCGGAAGAACTTGAAGCGCGAGTACCGGCCAGGCCGTTAGTGGCCGTCGTGGCTTTCGCTTTCGCCTTCGACGTAGAGGTCGAATTCCATCGCCTTGCCGTTCGCGAATTCGATCTTGAAGGAGACCATCTCTTCTTCGACGAGGGGCTTTTTCAGGCCGATCAGCATGACGTGACGGTCTTTGACCAGCTTCAGCGTTTCGCCGGGAGCGATGGTCAGCGGCAACTCGACGGGGCGCATGCGCATGATGTCGCCGGTCATCGTCATCGTGTGAACTTCGACCTTGTCGGCGGCCGGCGTGGAAAGCGCCTTAATGACCAGAGGCTCTTTCCCGTTGTTGACGATTTCCATGTAAGCCGCGCCGGTCTTTGCGCCGGCGGGCGTCGGGGCCGCGCGCGGGTGCTCGATCTTGATCGTGCCTTCGCTGACCTGGTGGCCTGAGGCCGTGCCCGCCAACAGCGCACTCATCGCCAAAACTGCCGCACCAAGAATCGACCGCATTCAAACTCTCCAAAGAACAGGCGGCACACCCATGGGCCGCTGGGCCGAGATATAGGGGGCGCGGGCATGTTCGGCTAGCCACAGCTGCGTGACTTGTGCGCACAGTGTATTCGGGCTTTCTTGGCACGAACTTTACCAGGAGCAATCATGCGGCGCGATCAGGCGACACCGGCGGGGACCGTCACCCGGCTTTGGATCGAAAGCGAAGTGCTGAAGTCGAATATGCTGGGCGATCCGACGCGGCGGATGATCGATGTCTATGTGCCCCATGGGCATGACGGGCGCGGGCTGCCGCTGCTCGTCGATGTCGTGGGTTTCACGGCCGGAGGCCCTGCGCACACGAACTGGAAGAACTTCGGCGAGAATTTGCCCGAGCGGCTGGACCGGTTGATCGCTTCGGGAGCGATGCCGCCTGTGGTTTGCGCCCTGCCCGATTGCTTCACGAAGCTCGGTGGAAACCAATACATCAACTCGGTCGCGATGGGGCGGTGGGACGATTTCCTGCTGCAAGAGGCGGTGCCGCTGGTAGAGCGCACATATGGCTGCGGCGGCGAGGGTAAGCGCGGGATCTTCGGCAAGAGTTCCGGCGGGTACGGCGCGATGGTACATGCGTTGCTGCATCCGGATTACTGGTCTGCGGCCGCATCTCATTCCGGGGACATGGGGCACGAACTGCTGTTTGCTCCCGACTGGCCAAATGTTTTGCGTTCGCTCGCGCCGTTCGACTACGACATCAAGGCGTGGCTCGATGCGTTTTACGCGCAGAAGAAGACGAAGGATAAGGACATTCACATCCTGATGTTGCTAGCGATGTGCGCGTCGTACGATCCCGATCCGAGTGCATATTGCGGCGTGCGGCTGCCGGTCGACACGCATACCTGCGAGATCATTCCGGAACGGTGGGCGAATTTCTTGAAGTGGGATCCGCTTGTCATGGCAGAGAGGCTTGGCCCCGGGTTGAAGAAGCTGAAGGCGCTCTACATCGATTGCGGGGATGTGGATCAGTACAACCTGGTGTACGGGGCGCGGCGGATGCACAGGTTGCTCACCACGCAGGGCGTGGCGCACACGTATGAGGAGTTTCCCGACGACCACTCGTCCGTGGACTACCGGATGGATGTGAGCCTCCCGATTTTGGCCAAGGCGCTTAGCGGTTAACGTATGGGCGCTGGCCCACGCGGGCGGACCATGACAAACTAGCGAAAACGTATAGGGACGGGATGCGGATCAGGGCTGCTATTCTGGGCGGTGGGTCTTGGGGCTCGACTGTCGCTTCGCTGGTGGCGTCGAACGTGCCGGCGACGATTTGGGCGCGGTCGGCCGAGACGGTTGACGAAATCAACGCGAAGCATACCAACGAGCGTTACTTGCCGGGGGCGCGGCTGACCCGGTCGTTGCGCGCGACGACCTCGATCGAGGAGGCGGTGCGGGACGCGGACGTGGTCGTAATGGGCGTGCCGTCCCAGGCCATGCGCGACACCGTCAAAGAGGTCGGTAAGCATATTCGCGCTTGGGTACCGGTGATCAGCCTGTCGAAGGGGCTTGAGCTCGGCACGAAGTTGCGCATGACGCAGGTGATCGAGCAGGAACTGCCGGGACATCCGGCGGGCGTTCTCTCCGGACCCAATCTCGCGCGCGAGGTGATGTCGGGTTACGCGGCGGCGAGCGTGATCGCGATGGAAGACGAGGTCATCGTCCAGGAGCTGCAGACGATCTTCAAGACCGGGCTGTTTCGCGTTTACACGAACACCGACGTCGCCGGATGCGAGCTGGGCGGCGCGCTGAAGAACGTCATGGCGATTGCAGCCGGTATGGGCGACGGCGCCGGGGCCGGCGAGAACACACGCTCGGCCGTCATATCGCGCGCACTGAACGAGGTCACGCGGTTGGGCGTACGCATGGGCGGCAAGACCGAGACGTTTGCCGGGCTTGCCGGCATTGGCGATTTGATCGCGACGTGCACGAGCCCGCAGAGCCGTAATCGCACAGTTGGATTCGAGCTTGGCAAAGGACGCAGTATCGCAGACATCCTCGCCGGCATGCGGCAGGTGGCGGAAGGCGTGAAGTCGGCGAAGACAGTGCTGCAGCTCGGCGAAGAGTACGAGTGCGAGATGCCGATCGCCTCGGAGGTGAACGGTGTCGTCAACGACGGACGCACGGCACAGGATGCGTTCCGCGGACTGCTGAAGCGCGCCGCGGGCGCGGAAGCGGATCCGGGATGAACGAGACCGTTTCCGCCGCGCAGGTTTCCGGTGAGCCGCTGCCCCAATGGCCGGCGGCGGAGGGCATGCGCGTCGTCTTCATCACCGACTGCAAGAGCGCGACCGAGCGCGAGGTCGTCGAGCGCTGGGTAACGCAGACGCGGCCGCAGGGGACGAACGCCGATCAGGTCGCGTTCCTTACCATCCCGGCAAAGTTCGACGACATGCGGCCGTTCGTGGAGCAGATCGCGACTCTGGCAACGGAAGCGCCGGACACGTTGCTCGCGCCGGTAAGGGTCGCTTGGCTGCCGCGGGAACGTGGCGGCGAGCGATCGGCGCGGATATCCGACCTCATCATGATGCGCGATCCGCGCAAGCCGACGGAAAAAGAGCAGAAGCGGATTGTGCAGGTCGAGCCGGATCGCTGGCGCGTGGTCGCGGCGCAGCCGGCGAGCGTCGCCGAGCTTGATGCTCGGGCGCGGGCGACCGGCGATGCCGACTCGGGCGACGCGTCGGCGTTTGCGGAGTTTGTGACGCGGCAAGCGCGGCTTTCGCTTGAGCGGGCGGAGTACCGGCTGATCGGGCGGCGCTACAAGCTGCCGCGGTTGGTGGCGGAGCAAATCGCGGCGTCGCGACGGTTTCGTGACGGCGTCAACGAGGTCTCTGCGAAGCTCAACCGCTCCAGCGACTCGGTGATGAAGGAGGCGCTTGGCTATCTGCACGAGCTTCGGACAGCGCACAGCCCGTTCTGGCTCGACGTGATGATGCAAATCGCGCGGGGGCTTTTCTCGCGCGGGTATGGGGCGCAGGTTGACTACGACCCAGCGCAGATTGAGCGCACGCGTGCCGCGCTGGAGCGGGCGCCGGGGATCATTCTACCCAGCCACAAGTCGAACCTCGACTCGGCGGTGACGTCCGTTGCATTCGCGGACAATCGACTTGCCACACCGACGACGTTCGGCGGCATTAACATGGCGTTCTGGCCGATGGGCACGATCGCGCGCAAGGCGGGGCGCGTGTTCATCCGGCGCGACGTCAAGAACAACCCCGTCTACAAGTTCGTGCTGCGCGAGTATCTCGGTTATCTGGTCGAGAAGCGCTTCAGCCTTGAGTGGTACATCGAAGGTGGGCGGTCGCGCACCGGCAAGCTTTTGCCGCCGAAGCTCGGGCTTCTCACCTACCTCGTCTCGGCCTATCGCGAGGGGCGCGTCGACGACCTCATGCTGATGCCGATTTCGATCGCCTACGATCAGTTACACGAGGTCAGCGAGTACGCGGCCGAGGCGTCAGGCGCCAAGAAGAAGGCCGAGAACCTTGCCTGGTTCGTGCGGTTCTTCCGCGCGCAGAGGAAGCCGTTCGGGCACATCTATTTCCGGGTCGGCGAGCCGGTTTCTATGCGCGAGATGCTGGGGCCGCCGGACGGTACAAAGACGGAAGGCGACGAGGAGACGCTCGCAACGCAGAAGGTCGCGTTCGAGGTGTCGTGGCGGATCAACGACGTCACGCCGATCACCGGCACGTCACTGATTTCGCTGATCCTGCTTTCGCACCGCGGGCGGGCGCTGACGCTCGATCAGGTTTACGAAGACATATCCGAATACGTCGCGTCGGCGACACGGCGGCGCTTGCCGCTGGCGCCGAGTGCCAAGATCGCGGACGTCGAGGCGACGAAGTGGGCGCTTGAAGCGCTGGTTGCGCACAACACGGTGCGCGAGCACAAGGGTGGGCTTGCGACCGTCTACAGTATCGGCCCGGATCAGCATTTGGCGGCCGCCTTCTATCGCAACACGATCCTGCACTTCTTCATCAACGATGCGATTTCGGAGCTAGCGCTGCTGAAGGCCTGCGACGTGAGCGGCGACCGCGAGGCTGCGTTCTGGGACGAGACGTTTCGGCTTCGCGACATTCTGAAGTTCGAGTTTTTCTTCAAGGAGAAAGGCGAGTTCCGGCGCAGCTTTGCGGCGGAGCTGGACGTGCTAGCACCAGGTTGGCGCGAGGCGCTTCAAAACGGGCGCGCGACGACCATCGAACTTCTAAAGTCGGCGCGGCCGTTGACTGCACATGGCGTGCTGCGTTCGTTCATCGAGGCCTATACGGTGGTCGCGGACACGCTGGCCTCGCACGATCCGAGCTTCGTGGACGACAAGAAGCTGCTCGTCGAATGTGGGGCGGTCGGCCGGCAGTATCTGCTGCAGAAACGGATTCAGAGCGAGGAGTCCGCGTCGAAGCATCTGTTCCAGACGGGGCTGCAGCTCGCAAAGAACCAAAAGCTGATGGACGCGACCGACAACGTCGCCCAACGCCGGCGCGCGTTCGCGGCGGAACTGCGCGACATCATGCGGCGCATCGATACGGTGGAAGCGCTGGGCGAAGAGCGGATGCGCGAGCTGCTCAGGGCGTAACGCCACCGCCCCTTCCCTTGGCGACGGGGGCCGCTCAGAAAACCGCAGAATCGCCTCACCTTGTTCTTTTATATTTTATAAAATATGCTCCCAACCTTATGGTGGAGGGGTAGATGCGCGTTTGGCGGCTGACGTTTTTGGCGGCGTCGCTTTGCTGGGGTTCTGGGGCCGTCTGGGCCGAGAGCCCCAATCCGCACCCGACATCGCGGTTCGTCGCGTCTCACCCCGACCTGCCCGCCGCGTCCCTATCTCCCGGCGCGACGTTGCGTGCGGTTCTGCGTGGGGCCGAGGTGCATCGCTACAGCGTCCAGCTCAACGCCGGGCAATTTGCCTCGATCCAGATCAATCAAACGGGCGGCAATATCGTTGCCGCACTGTTCGATCCCAACGGCAAGCTGATCGACCTGGTCGACCGCAGCGGTCCAGGCCACGCCGAAGCGATCGACGTATTCGCCAAGGCGACGGGCACGTATGCAGTTCAGACCGCGATATTCGAATGGAACACACCGGCCGCGTCCTACAGCATCAGCCTTGCACGGCGGGAAGCTGCGGGCACCACGCCGGGGGCGATCGCCGATCAACTGTTGACCGCCTGGTACGATCGCAACCGGCCGGGCGCCGCCGTCGCAGTTCTGCGCGGGGGGCGCGTCGTTTTCCAGCGGACGATCGGGCTTGCCGATGTCGAACAAGGCGTGCCGATCACCGCCGCCACGCTGTTCGACCTCGCCTCCGTCTCCAAACAATTCACGGCCTATGCCGTCGCCATGCTGATCGAGCGCGGAACCATCGGGCTTGAGGAGGATGTCAGGCGCTACGTGCCGGAGCTTCCGAAGTTCGAAAAGCCCATCAAGATTCGGCACCTGCTCGATCACACGAGCGGTTTGCGCGATTGGGATGCCGCCTTCGGGCTGATGGGTCTCGACATCGATGACGGCATCACCAAGGACAACATCATCGCGTGGGTGTCGCGGCAGAAGGAGCTGAACTTCGCGCCGGGCAGCGCGCAGGAGTATTCCAACACCGGCTACAGCATTTTAGCCGAGGTCGTCGCCCGCGTAACAGGGATGCCGTTCGAGGCTTGGGTGCAGCAGAACGTCTTCAAACCTGCGGGGATGTCGGCACTCGTGAACGCGGATGCGCACGGGTCGATTCCGCTGAAAGCCAACTCCTACATGCAGGTGTTGCCACCGCAGCGTCTTTGGTCAGGAAACAGCACGGCGGCGGCCGGCTCTAGCTCGCTTCATGCGAGCCTCGACGACCTCATCGCCTGGCTGCGCAATAGCGACAGCGGAAAGGTCGGGAACGCGCGCGTTCTGGCGATGATCGGCAAGACGAGCCATCTCGACGACGGCTCGAAGCTCGCCTACGGCTTTGGCCGTTGGTTCAGAGAACGCAAAGGCGTGCGCTACATCGGCCATTTGGGATTGGCGGTCGGCTACCGGATTTCGGTCCGGCGCTTTCCGGAGCGCGATCTGGCGTTCATCTATATGACGAACGACGGCAACGACGGCAGTTACCTTCGCGCGGAGGCGATCGAGAACCTATTCCTCGGCATTCCCGCCGATCCCATCGAAGTGCCGGACGGCGAATTCACGCCGCCCGAAGCGGCGCCGAAGCTCAGCCACGATGCGCAAGACTATGCCGGCATCTACTATTCGGACGAGTTGCGCACGTCCTACGAGATTCGGCCTGACGGCACGGGACTTACCGCCTATCACGCCATCAACGGCGCCGTTCGGCTGATCTTCGTGGAGGGCGACCGGTTCCGGTCGGAGCGCTGGTACATGCCGAGCGTCGTGTTCGTCCGCGACGGCGGGAAAGGCGTTACGGGGTTTCGTGTGTCGACGGAAGGCTCCCGCAACATGCTCTTCCGGCGGCTCGGCCGGTGACTAGGCCGGCGCGTGGCGGCGATGCCACTCGAGCGACTGCTCAAGCATTGCCGTGATCGTCGCCTGAGCCTTCGCCGCGTCGGCCTTGCGAAGAGCCTCCACGAGTTTGCGGTGCTTCGGCATGGCGCTCAAGAAATCGTCTTGATCGGCTTTTGAGGTGTGGAAGACCCTGATGTGCAGCGGGCTCATGCGCAGCCACAAATGCTCGATCATTTCGACAACATAGGGCGAACGGCTGGCGCGATAGATCGAGAAGTGGAATTCGAAGTTCGCAGCAAGGCAGTCGGCCGCTACGCGCTTGCGGGTTCGTTCGATCAGCGTTTCCAGATTGGCGGAGACGCGCGCCAGGTCTTCGCGCGTGATGTTTTCGGCCGCGCGGGCGGTGACGAACCCTTCGAGCAGCAGGCGGGCTTCGAAGAGGCTTTCCAACTCACCTTGGGCGATGACCGGCACGCGCACGGAACGGTTCGGCAGAAACTCGAAGGCGCCTTGCGAGGCGAGTTGTTGCACCGCCTCGCGCGTCGGCATGGCGCCGATGCCGAGCTGCTTCGAGAGTTCGGCGATCGTGATTGGTTCGCCGGGCGCGAACTGGCCGGTCAGCACCGCGCGGCGCAGCTCGCCATAGGCGAGTTCGCGCAGCGTCTGGCCTTGCACGCGCCGGACCTTGTTGCGTTGCCGCGTCGTGTTGGCCAAGAGGCTGACCTCAGCGCTTCTTCGGTTTGATGCCCAACAGCTTCAGTCCGCCGTTCGGCCAGTCCTCAAGCGTTGCGACGTAGAGGTCGCGGACGGCTTCGATGCGCTCGTCGAGGTCTTCGCGGGTCCAGTCGGCGATGGAGATGGGTGGCAGGACCATCACGTCCACGGTGCCGGGGCGCATGAAGATCGCGTCGCGGGCGCCGATGTCTTCGGCGTTGCGCAACACGACGGGGACGATCGGAATGCCGGCGTCCATCGCGATGCGGAATGCGCCCTTCTTGAACGGCAGCAAGCCTTTCTGCGAGCGCGTGCCCTCGGGCGCGATGACGATCGAGATGCCTTCGTTTGCGAGTGCCGTCACGGCCTTCAGGCTTTCGACCGCCTTCTTCGCGTCCCCGCGGTCGATGAAGGCGACCTTCATCAGGCGGCCGATCGGGCCCATGATCGGGTGGGTCTCGAGTTCCTTCTTCGCGACGCCCGTGTAGTTCACGCGAAGCAGCTTCGACATGATGAAGGCGTCGAAATTGTTCGTGTGGTTGAAGATGAAGACCGCGGGGCGCGCGGCCCAGAGGTTCTCCTCGCCCCTCACGTTCAGCTTCACACCCGCGAAGGCGTGGATCACATCGGCCCAGGCGGGCGAGAGGACGTTGAGCGCGGTGCGAAGGTCGTTGCTCAAGATGCCGGCTGCCGTCGCGAGCGAGGCGATCGGACCGGCTGCGGCGAGCGAGGCGACGGTGCGGCCGATCGTTTCGAGCGAGGGGTTGCCGCGACTCGTGAATTTCTGGATCGGCCAATTGTGGCCTTTCGCATAGCGCTCAAGGTTCGCTTGCGGGTTCGTCGGGCGCGGGTTGCCCACGGTCAACATCAACGGCACTTCCTCGTTGCCGTCGGCGTAGGCGTAGGATTTGTGCAGATCGATCTTGTGCTTGTGCGCGAAGGCCTTCACCGCGTTCGCTTTGCCTTCGCCCCAGAGCGGCTCACCTTCGGGTTTTCCGGTGAGCTTTCCGTCGATCGTGCGGAAGCGCGTGCAGATGACGTTGTCGATGCCGAGATACTTCGCCGCCGGTTCGACTTGGAACTCGGTCGCCGAGGAGGCCAGGATGATCGTGTGGCCCTTCTTCTTGTGCGCGGCCAGACGGCGCTTCATTTCGGGGAAGACGCGGTCGGCGATCTTGGCTTTGAAGAGCTTCTCGCCCTCAAGCATCAGCTCGCGTTCGTTGCGGCCTTTCCAGTTCGCGCCGGTGAAGGCGATCAGCTCCTTAAAGCCGGCGAGGCCGAGCATGCCGCGGGCGCCGAGGTTCGCGAGACCGATCATCTCCTGCACGTTGACTTGGCCGCGCATGATGCGCGCTTGCAAGACGTCGAGCGCGGAGTAACCCGCGATCATCGTGCCGTCATAGTCGAAGACGGCTGCGATCGACTTGCCGGAGGGGCCCTGTTCAATTTCTTCGATCGAGCCCGGGCGCGCGGCCGCAACCTTGCGCACGAGTTTGGGCGCGCGCTTCGGCTTTGCAGGCGCCGGCTCCGGCGCAACTTCGGGTTCGGTGTTTTCTGCTGTCTTCTGCAAGGCGACCACCCCACGGGGTCAGGCTTATTGTTGAGCTAACACCCGACGCGTTCCGGGGTCAAAACTTTGCGTTCACTATAAGAAGAAGTAGCGAACGAAGTGCAAACGCCTCAGCGCCGCGCGCCGTCCAGGCTGGCTGAAATGGCGGCCAAACCGCCGGAAAGCTCGGCCGGCAGCGGCCAACCGAAGCCGATGCGCATGAAACGCCGGTCCTGCTCGAACCAATGGCCGGGACCAACGGCCGTCGCGTGGTCGGTCTGCAGGGCGCGGTAGAAGCGGTCCGTGTCGATGCCGGCGCCTGCCTTGATGCGGGGGAAACAGACGCAGCCGCCTTCAGGGCGGACCCATTCCAGGCGGGGCTCCTTGCCGAGCCAGGCTTCGACGGTGGCGAGCGCTTCGCGGTTCGTACGTTCCACGCTGCCAAGCCAGCCAGCGCTCTGTTTCAGCGCGGCTTCGGCGATGTGTTCGTCGACAATGGAGCCGCAGATGCCGATCTGCTCCTTCGCGGCGAGGAAGCGCTCCATCAGCTTCGGATCGCGGTTCACGATCCAACCGACGCGGATGCCGGGGATGCCGTAGGACTTCGACATCGAGGCGACGCTGATCGCGTGGGGGCTCAAGGACGCCGCGACCGGGAGCTTCGGCACGAACGACATCTCGCGGTAGGTTTCGTCGACGAGGAGGTGGACGCCGCGCTTCTCGGCGACGGCGATCAGACGTTTCAAGTGCGCTTCTTTGAGCGCGACGCCGGTCGGGTTGTGTGGGGTCGTCACCGAAATGAGTTTGGTGTTCGTACGGATCAGCGCTTCGAGACGGTCGATGTCGAGGCGGAAGCCTTCTTCGAACTTGAGATCGACGTAGGCGATGTCGCAACCAATGGCGCGCGGGGTTTCGATGTTCGTCGCGTAGTTCGGGCGTACGACGACGAGGTGGTCGCCTTTGTCGAGCAAGGTCGTTGCGATGATGAAGAGCGCGCCGGCGGCCCCGGCGGTGGTGAGAACGTCGGCTTCGGCGACGTTCGCCTGTTTCGCGATCAGGGCGCGCAGGCCCGGCGCGCCGCGATGGACGCCGTACATCAGCAGCAAATCATCGAAGCCCAAGCCCAGATCCGACAGCTTCCGGTCGCGCATGGAGCTTTCGGAGAGGTTGAAGCGGATCGTGTCGTAGCCCTGCTCCTCAGGCGACTCGATCTCGATCGGCATGCGGACGTATTTCATGAGGGGCACCTCCAATCGCTTGCTCTCTAGCACGTGCGCAGTCTGGGAGCGCGGGCGTCCCGCCCGCTCTTTGCGAATTATTTGACGCGCATTGCGGGGTGAAAGGAAAGCAAGGGCGGGCGGGACGCCCGCGCTCCCAGACTGGGCTAGAGCCCGTCCACCAACGCTGGATGTTTCGGCAACTGCTTCAAGAGCGACAGCAACTCACCTTTGGCTTGCGCGTTCGAGAGTTGGTGGCGTTCGGCGAGGATGAGTTCGTTCTTCAGGGAGTGCTCGAGGCCGACCAGCTCCGTCACGCGGACCTTGTAGCCGTTGGCCTCAAGGTACAGCGCGCGGATGACGTTGGTGAGATTGCTCGCGAACTCGCGGCGTTGGATTGGGTGGCGCCAGAGCTGGTGGAGCGGGTGTTTGCCTTCATGTTCGAGGCTGCGCGCGAGTTCGGCCTGGCAACAAGGCACGAGCGCGATCACACGGGCCTTGTGGCGGAGTGCGAAGCGAATCGCGTCATCGGTTGCGGTATCGCAAGCGTGAAGCGCGGTCACCATGTCGGTCTCGCCGTCGAGGTTCACGTCGGCGATCGCGCCTGCCACGAAACGCATGCGGTCGAACTTTGCGTCGCGCGCGAGGCGTTCCGCGCCTTCCATCAGAGGGCCGCGCGTTTCGACGGCGATCACCTCACCCTTACCCTTCGGGCCGAAGATCAGCTCATAGAGGATGAAGCCCAGATAGGACTTGCCGGCGCCGAGATCGGCGAGGCGCGGGGCCTCGTTCGTCTCGAACAGGCGGTCGAGCGGCGGGCGGATAAGTTGGACGAGGTGGAGCACCTGCTTCAGCTTGCGGCGCGAGTCGGCGTTCAGCTGACCGTCGCGGGTCAAGATGTGCAACGCCTTCAACAGCTCGACCGATTGGCCAGGCCAGAGATCTTTGAGGGTTTCTTGCTTCTGCGGTTTGCGTGACATTGCTCACACACTGTCATGGCCCGCGCAGGCGGACCACCCACGACTTTGCTTGAAACCGCGGCAGAAAGTCGTGGGTGGTCCGTCTGCGCGGACCATGACATAGTTTATGGATTCGGAGAGGACGCGCATGAGACTCACGCGGCGGGATGCTTTGGTTACTACGGCGGCGCTTGCTGTGACCGGCGTTGCGCGGGCTGACGACGCGGAAGACGGCATCGGCGGGGTCGAGGATATCGTCAACTTTGCGTGGTCGACGCTTGCGCCGGACCCCAAAGAAGAGATGGAACTCGAAGACGACATCTATATGAACGAAGTCGTCGAGACGGGTGAGGAGAGCGCGCTTGTCATCAAGTTCTCGGACGGGTCGAAGCTGACCTTGGGCGAGAACGCGAGGATCGTGATCGACAAGTACGTCTACAACTCGGCGACGTCGTCGGGTGAGCAGGCGATGACGCTGACCAAGGGCGCGTTCCGCTTCCTCTCCGGTGCGGTGCCCAAGGCGAGCGTGAAGATTTCGACGCCGGCAGTCACGATCGGCATTCGCGGGACGGAGCTTGTCATCGACGTCGCGGATGACGGCGAGACGGAGATGTCGACGGTCTCGGGTGAGGCGGACGCGACCGATGGGTCGGGTGAGACGTTGACGGTGCTCGCGGATGAATCCGTGGTCGTCGATGGGACCCGGCGCTTTCGCGGCAAGGTTCGCAAGCGCCGGCACGTGTCGCGGTCGATCGCGATCGCCGAGGGTCTCGACGGGGCGCGCAGGCGCTGGCGGATCGCCAAGCCCGCGAAGCGGCGGGCGGCTCGGCGGCGGCGTCGGCGGCGCGCCCGGAACTAGCGCCAAAACGCGCAGAAATACGGGCATTTTGCCGCTCGACAGGGCGGGGACGGCCCTGTATTCCCTGCCCCTCTCATGACCGACCTCAGCCACATCCGCAATTTCTCCATCGTCGCCCACATCGATCACGGCAAGTCCACGCTGGCCGACCGCTTGATCGAGTTTTGCGGCGCGTTGGAAGCGCGCGAGATGAAGGCGCAGGTGCTCGACTCCATGGATATCGAGCGCGAGCGCGGCATCACGATCAAGGCGCAGACCGTGCGCCTGACCTATCCCGCGAAGAACGGCAAGACCTACACGCTGAACCTGATGGACACGCCGGGGCACGTGGACTTTGGCTATGAGGTGTCGCGATGTTTGGCGGCGTGCGAAGGCGCGCTGTTGATCGTCGATGCGAGCCAGGGCGTTGAGGCGCAGACGCTCGCCAACGTCTATCAGGCGATCGATGCCGGGCTCGATATCGTGCCCGTGCTGAACAAAATCGACCTGCCGGCGGCCGAGCCGGAGCGCATCAAGCAACAAATCGAAGACGTGATCGGGATCGACGCGTCGGACTCCGTTTTGATCTCGGCCAAGACCGGCGTCGGTATCGGCGACGTGTTGGAAGCGGTGGTGAACCGCCTGCCCGCGCCGAAGGGCGAGATCGACGCACCGCTGAAGGCGCTGCTGATCGACAGCTGGTACGACGCCTATCTGGGCGTCGTCGTGCTGTTCCGTGTGGTCGACGGCGAGATCAAGAAGGGTCAGAAGATCCGCATGATGGCGACGAACGCCGTCTATGAGGTCGATCGCGTCGGCATCTTCAACCCGAAGCGGATGGCGGTGGCGAAGCTTGGACCGGGCGAAGTCGGGTTTTTGACCGCCGCGATCAAGCAGGTGGCCGACACGAAGATCGGCGATACGATTACCGACGAACGCAAGGGCACGGATACGCCCCTGCCCGGCTTTAAGCCCGCGCAGCAGGTGGTGTTCTGCGGGCTCTTCCCGGTGGACGCGGCCGAGTTCGAAGAGTTGCGCGAGGCGATCCAGAAGCTGGCGCTGAACGATGCGAGCTTTTCCTACGAGACGGAGACGTCGGCGGCGCTCGGCTTCGGGTTTCGCTGCGGGTTCCTAGGTCTGCTTCATCTCGACATCATTCGCGAGCGGTTGGAGCGCGAGTTCAATCTTGAGCTCATCACCACCGCGCCGTCGGTCGTCTATCGCATCTATATGACGAACGGCGACATGATCGAGCTGCACAATCCGGCCGACATGCCGGACGTCGTGCGCATCGAGAAGATCGAAGAGCCGTGGATTGCGGCCACGATCCTGGTGCCGGACGAGTATCTGGGCGCGGTGTTGAAGCTGTGCGAAGACCGGCGCGGGCGGCAGGTGGATTTGACCTATGCCGGCAACCGCGCGCTCGTGAAATATCATCTGCCGCTCAACGAAGTGGTGTTCGATTTCTACGACCGGCTGAAGTCGGTGAGCCGCGGCTATGCGAGCTTCGACTATCACATCGAAGGCTATGAGGAGGGCGAGCTCGTCAAGTTGTCGATCCTGGTGAACGCCGAGCCCGTGGACGCGCTCTCGATGATCGTGAACCGCGGCCGCGCGGAGATGCGCGGCCGGGCGATGTGCGAGAAGCTGAAGGATCTGATCCCGCAGCACCTCTTCCAAATCCCGATCCAAGCTGCGATCGGCGGCAAGGTGATCGCGCGCGAAACGATCAAAGCGATGCGCAAGGACGTGACCGCGAAGTGCTACGGCGGCGACATCAGCCGTAAGCGCAAGCTGCTGGATAAGCAGAAAGAAGGTAAGAAGAAGATGCGGGAGTACGGGTCGGTGGAGATCCCGCAGGAAGCGTTTATCGCGGCGCTGAAGATGGATGAGAATTAGAACCAACGGTTCGCCCCGCGCATGGCCGGGTTGCAGCGAATGAACGTCTTCCCGATCTCGGGAATTTCGAAGCGATTTCCCCTCTCGACGATGGTAAGTTCATAGGGGGCGCCGTCCCGAAGTATCGTCCCTTGGATATCGAGTTTTAATACACTAGGGGACACTTGCCGGACCTTGCGAATCCGATCGAGGGCTATCACTCGCGGTTTGTAGACGCCCTCCAGCATTACCCAGTAGTGGACGGGACCCAACACCTCGAATTGAATGGCACCCTGCTCGATGTTGGCCCTCACACGATCTTCGTAGCCGATACCCTTACAGACATCGTCGTCGGCAACGCCATCGACAACAAGGGGATAGCTTGCGGAAAGCGTTACCTCCGGGGTGAGGAGCCGCAGCACCTCCATCGGAATGTCCGCGTTCACCGAGCGATCCGCGTCGCCGCATCGATAGGCCATTCTCGATGTCGGAGTCGAGCCATCCCTTCGCGGGGTCAGTTGAAGAGTCTCGATGCGATTGCTGTCGAGTTCCCGCACGCGCATCGCGCGCACTAGCGTCCCGTCCTGCCGGCGGAAGGTGAAGACATATCCGTCGCCATCGCGTTCAACGCTTGCGATTTGCATGGCTGTGAACAAGTCGAGCGGTTCAAAGAACGAGATACGGCCGCCACTTTTTTCGAACTCGAATTCGATTTGAGTTTCGCCATCGTAGGTATTGGCGATGCAGCCGCCCTTTTCCGGAACACGGCCATCGAGCCAAATACCTTCCAGCCTGCCTTTGACCGCGCGGAGGTCATCTGCCGCGCTTCCAGCGGACGCGGTTGCCATCGATAGAAGAAGCGTGAACGCCAACCGAAACATGCGAGGCCCCTGTGCCATTGGAAGCGGAGATAGATCACCACGACGGCCAAATTGTGGCTGTCTTCAAGGAGCGAACTTCGCTTGGCATTCTTCGAACGTCATCGTCTT
Source organism: uncultured Alphaproteobacteria bacterium (assembly GCA_902826695.1). Classification (GTDB taxonomy): domain Bacteria; phylum Pseudomonadota; class Alphaproteobacteria; order Micropepsales; family Micropepsaceae; genus SZUA-430. The sequence goes on from CADEFU010000009.1 coordinate 103,173, forward strand.
CGCGCGGATGAGGCCCTGCCCGTCCGGCGCTGCGGTCGGGTCGACGAAGATCATGTTGTATTTGTTCGCTTGCATCGCGTAGGTGCGGGTCTTCGATAGGTTCACGAGGCCGACGTCGAAGGTGAAGCTGCGGTCTTGCTCGGCGATCAGCCAGTGGCCGTTCGTCTTGTCGTCGGACATCGTGATCATGCCACCGGCGTTAAGCGTTTTGTCGAGCGTGGGTTTTAGGAGCACGGCGTTCTCGGCGGGCAGATCAGCCACGCGGTCGAAGGTGCGGGTGCGGAAGGCGCCTTCCATCACCAAGTGCGAGGAGACCATGTTGTTGTGGACGTGCGGGATGATCGCGCCGCCTTTGCGCATGCCGAAGAAGCGCAGGAACCACGGGCGCTCGATGCCGGCGACGTTGATGGTCGCGGGGAATTTCGGGTCCTTCGTTTCGGCGAGGTTGCTCGGGAACGCCATCGCCTTCGTGAGGCGGTCGAAGTCGAGGTAGCGGGCGATCGCCGATAGGGCGATGCCGGTGTTCAGCACTTCGATCTGCTGTTGCCAGGCGACTGGCGACATGCGGCCTTGGGCGAGCGCGCGGTTGATGTCGGCGACGTCTTGCGCCCAGCGGTTCAGGTCGGCCGGGGGCGAGGCGAGCGCGCCCGAGGCTAGGATCGCGTGCAGCGCGGCCGCGCCGGCGAACGCTTCGAAGAAATTGCGGCGGTTGAACTGGTTCATGGGCCGCAGTTCACCTTAGGCCGCGATGAAGCGCAATGCGGCGTGCGTCACGGAAACGCGCGCGACTTTGGTGTCTTTCAGGCCGGCTTTGCGCGCGTGGCCGATAATGTCGTCGCCGTTCGGCTTTGTGCCTTTGGAGTAGACCAGCCAGAGGGCTGTGCCCTTCGGCAGCACCTTTGCGGCGGCGGCGATTTGCTTGGCGGCCGTTTCGGGCGCGAGCGTGAGGAGTATGATGTTTGCCGCTTTTGCTTTCGCGGCGGTGAGCGTGGCTGCGCGATCGGCTTTGGCGGCGGCTGCGTCGATTTCCTTGATGCGCTCGCCCACGATGAGGACTTTCGTGTCCGCTTTGATGCCCAGCTTGTCGGCCAGTGTCGGCGGGTTCAAAATCTTCTTGGCCCAGGCGCCCGCTTCCTTTGGCCCAAGCGCGAGCGCGAACTTCGCGCCTTTGGCGTCGATGTGCAGGTTACCGCCGGTGACCTTCGCAGTCCGGACGTCGCTTAAAGCGACAACGAGCTTCTTGCCGCCCGAGAGCTGAAGCGATTGCGAGTCCAAGTGCGCGCGCACCTGCACACGCTCCTTGCCGGCGACATAGTCGACTAGCGCTTCGCGGCCCATCCCCTACCCCGCTGCTTCCTTCGGTTGGTCGCTGGCAAAGACATAGCGCGTGTAGAACCAGCTCAAGCCCAGCAGGCTTGCGCCCAGGCCGAAGAACGAGGCAACACGCAGCAGGCCCTCGAGTTCGCGTGCGTCGTAGAGGAAGACCTTGCCGACGGCGAGCACCATCACGCCGAGCGAGGCGAAGCGGAGGATCTTGTCCTTCCAGGCTGCGCCCGCGACGAGCAGACCGATACCCAGCGCGAGCCAGGCGGCCGAGTAGGCATAGACTTCGTTGCCGGTCACGCTTGCCTCGTTGAGGAAGTTGCCTTGGAAGATTTGGCGGACGTTCAGGCTGATCCAGGCGAAGAGCGAGATCATGGCCGCGCTCTTCACGCCAGGCACGAGGTCGGTGCGGTTGCGGCTGACCAGGCCTTGCGCGAGCAGGAGCAGCCAGATGACCGGAAGGCCGTACGGCAGCAGCAGTGCGTTCACGACGGGCCAGGCGCCGACATCGTGCGGGGCGGCGAGCGGCGAGGACACCAGATAGTCGAGGACGCCGAGGCGGAGCACCGCGAGCACAGTCGCGGCGATGCCGCTGACGAACAGGCTCTGCCGGTCGAGGCGCCGGCCGAGGACGAAGAGCGCCACACCGAAGATCAGGATCGCATTCGTAATCACGCCGCGTTCGAGGTAAGTGCCGGGCGCTGCAAACGCATTCTCGGCACCGCTGAACGCGTGGCGGATCAAGTAGTAGCCCATAAGACCCACGAACAGGACCGCGACGTATTCGAGGGCGACCGCCACGCGCTCGCGAACGCCGCGCAGCGTCAGGCTGAACAAGGCGATCAGGATTGCGGGCAGGCCTAGGTGGAAGACTGGCGCAACCGCCATCGGGATCGTGTGGCCGGCCTCGATCGGCGTTCCCACCATCAGGCGGAGCGAGCCCGCGATGAACGTGAACGGCTGCAGGTCGAAGGCGATAATGCGTACGCAGGCGATGACGGCTGCGATGACCGCGGCGTTGATGAGGCTTTCGCGCTTGAAGTATTGCGCGGCGAACATGAGGCCCAGCGCATAGACGAACTGCGACTGGGAGATGATGCCGCCTTCGAAGCGTGAGCCCATGCCGGTCAGAACGTCGGCGAGCGGGTTGAACGCGTGGCGGATCAGGAAGTAACCCATGAGGCCGATCAGCGCGAGCGGCACGTATTCGACCGCGCGCACGAGCAAGTCGTCGCGGCCGCGGCCTAAGATCAATCGCATGGCGAGTGCTAAGACCGCGGGTATGCCGAGATAGAACAGCGGCGAGGTCGCGATCGGGAGCGCGACGATCTTCTCGCTCACCTCGCCGAACGCCATCGGGAGCCAGACGCTGAGCAATTGCACCGGTTGGATGTCGAAGTGGATCACGCGCGCGAGGCCGATGGCTCCCGCGACAAGGCCGCACGTCGCCAGCGCCCGGCGACTCCATTGGCAGCCACTCGCGACGAGCGCGATTGCATAGAGGATGAGCACGTGGCTGATAACGGCGCCGTCGAGACCGGTGCCCAACGTGGTGAGCACTTTTTCCGGCTCCGTTTGGGCGAGACGGATGACGAAGTAGCCCATGACGCCGACGAAGATGACGGCGATGCTCTCAAAGCTGCGCACGATCGTGTCGTCGGCCTTGCGGCTCAGCAAGTAGGCAGAGGCTGCGAAGAACGCGGCCGGCACGCCGAGATGGAAGACCGGCGCATAGACAAGCGCGGGCGTCTTCAGCGTCAGGATTTGGCCGAGCGTTGCCGTCGTCATGTATTGAAAGACGGGCGCGAGCTGGGGGAGCAGGAAGAGGAAGACCATGAAGGCAACAACCGTCACGGCCGGGCGCAAGATCATGATGTCGACGCGGGCGGCGACCCAGGCGACGGCAAGCATCAGGCCCGCGATGCCGACCGGCAGATAGTCCGGATGAAGCTCGATCATCTGCGCGAGCGCGGCGAAGGCGACAGCCGTGGCAGCAAGGTAGGCGAGAAGTTCTTGCGTCTTCGGCGTGCTGCCGAAGCGTTGCAGGGCGCGGCCGGTGACGAGCGTGAAGGCCGCGGCCATCGCCATCGCGATGATGCCCCACAGCGGCAAGCCGCCGTACATCACCTTTGCGATCACGACGAGATCGTTCAGGCGTATGAACGCAAGCAGGAAGTAGGCAATCGCGCTTGCGCAGGCGAGGCGCGCCCACTCGACCGGATCGCGCGCCTTCCACATGAAAAGCAGACTCGCGACGGCGAACGTGGCGGCGAAGACGACGGTGACAGCGGCGAAGTTCGTGGCTTCGGGCGCAACGCTGAGCAGCGTCAGGCTCAAGACGAGCGAGATCCACGGCAGGAAGCGATAGTTCGCTTGATCGCGCCAGGCGAGCACGAGCGTGCCTGCGGTTAAAGCGAAGTAGAGGCCCCATTCGGTGAGGCCAAAGCCGCTGCGCTGGACGACGATGCCCATCAGAAGCGTCGCGACTGCGGTTGCCGCCAAAAGACCGATCCAAGCGTGCGGCGGGCTTTCGCCGGGCTTGGCTGTGGGGTTCACGAACACGAAGGATGCGCCGCACAGCATGATCAGGAAGATGCCGATCCACAGACCTTCGCCCGGCACTCTGGGTCCTGAGAGCCAGAGCAAGATCCAAACGAACGCTGCGACCAGCGTGGGCCACAAGAGCCACCACCACTGCTGACGGCGAATGACGGTGAAGAGGCCGATCGTTAGCGCCATCAAATAGCTGAACAGCACCGGCGCGTTCGGTTCGCCTGCGCCGACGAGCGCGGGCGTCATGAAGCCACCGATCATCCCGAGGATCGCGATCGGCTGCCCGTGGCGAAGCGACAGCACGACGGCGAGTGCGGTATTGGCCCCCATGCTGGCGAACGCGATCGCGGGCGAGATGAAGCCATAGACTGTCGACGCCGCGAACAGCGCGCCGTAAATGACGGCGATGCCCGCACCGGACAGCGCTTGGGCAATGCGCTCGCCGTTGGCGATAGGCCGGATGGCGATCACTTGGGCTGCGATGAGCATTGTCGCGCCAAGCGCGCCCGCCATGATGCAGCGGACGAGCGGGTTCAGATAACCCTGGTCGATCGAGTATTTGACGAGGAAGATTCCCGAGAGCGCGAGCGCAACGCCGCCGATCCATACCGGCAGGCGCGCGCCGATCTGCTGTTCCCACGCGATCTTAGGCTTAGGCGGTGCCGGCGGTATTGGCGGCGGCGGAGGTGGTGGCGCTTGGCGCGCGGCGACGGGTTCTGGCTTGGGCGGTTCTGCGGCGGGCTTTGCGGTTGTTGGCAGCGGAAACGCCGGCACCGGCGGTGTCGGTGGCAGCGGCTCGGCGGGTTTCGGCGTTTCGACAGGCACGTTGCGCGGTGGCGCGGCCTCAAATACGGATTCGGCGAGAGGCTGCGCCGGCTTCGGCGCTTCTTGCGCGGTGGGCGAAGGCTCGTCGGGTCGCTTATCGACTTCGCTAAGGCGGTCGGTCACCCGCTTTAGCTGATCGCGCATCATCTCGACATCTTCACGCAGGCTGGCGACGCGGCCGTGCATCAGCCAGAGGTAGATGAGCACACCAAGCGCGAGAAGGAGTTCCATGCCACCGTTTCGGATGCCGCTGCTTCTATTATCGGCCGCGCACAGGGCCATTGCACGCCCAACTTGTGGCGGGTTTGAGGCCGCTGCGGCCTGGATTCGGCCGGTGTTGCGAAAATGAATCACCATCTTCGCGGCTCGCCAAGGTGAGCGCGGTCACGACTCTCACCACGCCGCGTTTGCGAAGCACGCGGCGCGCTAGGATTGCGGTCGAGAGATTGATTCGCCGGAGGGGACCCCCATGCTGACCAAAGCCGCGCTGCGCTCCATTTTTCCGAAAGCGCCAGAGATCGATCTCGATGCGTTTATCGCGTCGGGACTCGAGGCGTTGAAAGATGCCGGCATTCTGGAGATGGCGAACCGGCTGCAATACTTCCTGGCGCAGCTCGGGCACGAGTCGAACGGGCTGACCGTCAAGGCGGAGAATTTGAACTACTCCGCGTCGCGGTTGATGGAGATTTGGCCGGGACGATTCCCGACGCGCGAGATTGCGAACAAGTATGCGAACAATCCGGAGAAGCTTGCGAACTTCGTCTATGGCGGGCGGATGGGCAATGTGGATCCGGGCGACGGATACCGCTATCGCGGCCGCGGGTACATTCAGCTGACCGGGCGCGAGACGTATCGCGAGATCGGCAAGATCGCGGGGCTCGATCTCGAGAACGAGCCGGAACTCGCGGCTAAGCCTGAGAATGCGGTTCGCATCGCGTGCGCGTTTTGGACGTGGAAGAAGATCAACAAGCAGTGCGATGCGGGCGACTTCACCGGCGTGACGCAGCGCATCAACGGCGGCACGAACGGGCTTTCCGACCGGCTCGATTGGTTGCGCAAGGTCAAGACCGTTGTTACGGCAACGACCAATGGCGGCACCGCGACGACGAGCCCAACGACGAAGCCAACAACGCCGCGGCCGACGACAACGACGCCCGTCACGCCTTCAAAGCCCAAGCCCGTCGAGCAGCCGGAGACGCTTGCCAATCCGGCCGTGCTTGAGGCGCAGAAGAAGTTGACGCGGCTCGGCTATTACAAAGGCGTGCTCAGCGGCATCTACGATCAGGTCCTGCGCGGGGCGCTGTGGGCATTCCAGAAGGACGAGGACCTGCCGTTGACCGGCAGGCTCGACGCGCGCACGCGGGCGGAACTGAACGTCTAGATCAGAAGCTGTTGCTGGCTTCGCCGAAGTCGTCGCGCTCGCGGAACAGCAGCGCGAGGATCACGCCCATCACGCCGAACACCGCGAAGGCGGGCCACGCCAGAATGCTCGCCACGCCGTCGGCGACCGCGCCGGGCGCGAAGCCCGCGATCATGCCTTGAAGGCTGGTCACGCCGGTGGCCGAGAACAGGCCCACGACCTCAGCCAGCGAGCGCATGTGCGGCTCCTGCCCGCGCTCAAGCAACGTCACAACATCGGCGCCGAGGAGCATCAACCCCAGCACAATCAAAATCAGCGCAATGAACCGAAACAACATCGCAAACCCCAACTCTTCCCCGGGACGCATGGTAGCGATGCGGGCGATGCCGGACAAGGTTTACGATAGCCCTTGAACCCGGCGAAAGCGGCGGTGTTTCCCGCCGATGACGGCGCTTCTTAATATTGACTGCGGCTTGCTGGTCGCGGCGAAGCCTCAAGTGCCACAGAACGTCTGCGTCACGCGCTCATGGGGTGCTGGAGGCGTCGTGAGGTCGGCAAACGAGGGGGCGTCGTCGAACGGGCGCGCCAGCGCTGCCGTCAGCCGCTGGAACGGCACGAAGTCGCCGGACTGCGCCGCGGCGAGCGCTTGTTCAACGCGATGATTGCGCGGGATTATTGCCGGATTGACGGCGCGCATCGCGGCGGTGCGTTCGTGCGGCGCCGATGCCTCGCGCGCGAGCCTGGACCGCCAGCGCGAAAGCCAATCGGCAATTGCGCTTTCTTCCTTGAACAGCGCACGGAGGTTTCGATCGGCGAGATCGTCCGCCGCCGCGTCCGCGAGCAGCCTGAACGTCAGCGTGTAGTCCGCGCGACCTTGATGCATCGCTTCGAGCAGTGCGGCGATCAGAGCCTCATCGCCTTGCTCAGCCCGCGCGAGGCTGATCTTCGCGCGCATTCCGGCAAGCCAGGCGGCTTGGAAATGCGCAGGGAAGGCCTCAATCACTGCAGTTGCCGCCTCGATCGCTTTGTCCGTTTCGGGGTCGATCAGCGGCAGTAGCGTCTCGGCGAAGCGGGCCAGGTTCCACTGCGCGATCGTCGGTTGGTTCGCAAACGCGTAGCGCCCGCCGTGGTCGATCGAGCTGAAGACCTCGGCGGGATCATATGCGTCCAAGAACGCACAGGGGCCGTAGTCTATCGTCTCGCCGGCGATGGCCATGTTGTCGGTGTTCATCACGCCGTGAATGAAGCCCACGTGCAGCCAGCGGGCGATCAGCGATGCCTGCGCCTGCGTTACCGCTTCAAGCAGTGCTTGATAGGGGTGCGCGGCGCGGGCGGCGTCCGGGTAGTGCCTGTCGATGACATGGTCGGCGAGGAGCTTCAGCGCTTCGTCGTCGCGTCTGGCCGCGAAGTACTGAAACGTGCCGACGCGGACGTGGCTCGCCGCGACACGCGCGAGGACGGCGCCAGGCAACGCGGTCTCGCGATACACGGGCTCGCCGGTCGTCACCACCGCGAGCGCGCGCGTGGTCGGGATGCCGAGCGCGTGCATGGCTTCGCTCACGATGTACTCGCGCAGCATGGGACCCAGCGCGGCCCGGCCATCGCCACGCCGCGAGAAGGGCGTGGGGCCTGAGCCCTTCAGCTGCAGATCGTGCCGCCGGCCCTTTGCATCGACAACCTCGCCCAGCAGCACCGCGCGGCCGTCGCCCAGTTGCGGCACGAAGTTTCCGAACTGGTGCCCTGCGTAGGCGAGCGCGATCGGGGCGGAATCCCCCGCGATCTCGTTGCCTGAAAACAGCGCTGCCGCCTTACCTTCCACCGCGTCCACATCAAGGCCGAGGTCATGCGCCAGTTGGCGGTTGAAAGCGATCAAGCGCGGTTCAGCAACGGGCGTGGGTTCCACCGCCGCGTAGAAGCTCGGCGGCAGGCGGCGATACGAATTGTCGAGGCCGAGACGAATCAACTGCACACCTTCCGTGGGCGGGTGGCCTGCCACCCGAAGCCCGCAGGGCGTAGGGTGGCGGACAGAGAGAGATTCGAACTCTCGATACCCGTGAAGGTATACACGCGTTCCAGGCGTGCGCCTTAAACCACTCGGCCATCTGTCCTTTTGGCGGATTGGCCGCGATGGCCATCTTGCCCCCTTGGCGGGCTTTGGGCTCACCAAGGCGCGGGACTATAGTCGTGGGCGGTCGGGCTGCAAGCCCCTTCGCCAAGGCCCTTTCCGGCTTGATTTGGCGCATGGATGGGCGCTCGATTCCACGCTTTCATGGAACTTGAGGAGGCACCGTTATGAAACAAGCTCTGGTTCTGGCTTTGGTTGGCACCGCCTTGGGCGGGCCGGTGTTCGCGGATGATCAACCGGCGCCTGCCGCCCCGGCCCTTTCATGCGCGCGGGTGAAGTCGATCAGGAATTGGGAACCGATCGACCAGATGACCGCCTACATCTTCACGACGCCCCGCACGCGGTTCAAAGTGACGTTCTTTGGGCCGTGCATGGAGCTGAAACGGGGAGACTTTGCGCGCATCGACACCGGGGGAAGCCGGCATATGTGCCTTTCGCCGGGCGACCAGCTGATCGTCGGGCAGCAGCTTAGCGTCCCTGAGCGCTGCGTGATCAAGACGATCGAGCCGGCACCTTTCGAAGCGCCGGCAGAACCGGCGACCACGCCGTAGGCTTCAGCGCGCCAGCTTCGCGCGCAGTGTGGCGACGCCCGCGGCCAGGATCGGGTCTGCAAGACTTTTGTCCTCGAACGTGACGAGGCGGTCGGGGACGAAGTCTTCGCGCGGCGTGCCGTTCACGTGGTAGAGGCGCTCGATCGGGAAGCGGACGCCGATATTCGTGTTCGGCAGATCGAACTGATCGATGCCGCCCAGAAGACTGGCCATCTTCGTGCCGACGACGGTCGCGCGGTTCATACCGTGGAGGCCGATCGCCATGCCCTCGCCCATGCTGCCCGTCCAGTGGTTGACGAGGACGACGAGCGGCTGCGTGATCTGGGGGCCACGCGGGTCAACCTCTTTGACCCATGCGGCCGTTCGTTCGTCGCCGCCTTTGCGCGGTTCGAAGACGCGCTGGTAGCCGGTGCGCTTCGCGATAAAGCGTCCGAGAATCGGTTCGGCCGTGTCGGTGTTGCCGCCGGAGGGCGTGTTGCGCAGGTCGAGGATCAAGCCCTTTGCGGCTGCAAGCGATGCGACGGCGCGATCGAACTCCGCGATCGTGGCGGTGTCTCCGAGGCTGTTCTCGACGCGGATGTAGCCGATATTGCCTGAAAGCAGTTCGGAAGCGACGCGGCTTTCGCTCTGCCACCCTTGGGCTGGGGCCAAGTCGAACGGCGTGCAGCGGCCGGCGGGCGTGCACGCCGTGAACGTGCGGCGGTCGCGATGGTTTCCGGCAAGCACCATGCGCGCGAAGAAGGCCTCCGCCTCGGTACCGGGGCGGGTTAGCTTGGTGTAAATCAGATCGGTTGCGCGCGATTGCGGCACGGACAGGACCGTCACCGTCATGCCTGCCCGCACGCCCGCGCGCCAGGCGATGGTGCGCGGACGCACTTCAACGATCACGGGTTTGCCGCCGATCATCTCCGCCCAAATGTCGGTGCCGCTTGGCACGAGTTGGGGGGAGACGTCGGTGTTCGTGTTCAGGCTGACGTGGTGATCATAGAGTTCGGCGGTTACGCGCTCGAGAGTTTCGATCCACTTGAACTCGTCTGTCGCATTCAACGCATCTTCGCGGTATTGGCGCGCGAGTGCGGGGATATCGACGTTGCGCTTGTGGCGGTACGCGTAGTTCTTCTCCAGCTGCTCGACGAGCCAGTTCAGGTCGGCGACGCGCTCATCGGGCGTCGACGGCGCGGCGACGGCCCCACCGGCGAACGCGAGAAGAATAACGAGAAGTACCCCTACCCTCATGCCCTCAGCGTAGCACCGGTTGCCTTGGCGACGGCACCCTTGATTTTGCTCATCGCGGCCTCGATTTCGGCCTCGGTGAGGGTGCGGTCTTTGGGCTGCAGGCGGACGCTGATGGCGATCGACTTCTTGCCGGGGTCAACACCTTGTCCTTCGTAGACGTCGAAGACCGTGACGCTTTCGATGAGGGCGCGGTCTGCCGTTGCCGCGGCTTTGATGACGTCGGTGGCCGGGACCTTGGCGTCGATGACGAAGGCGAAGTCGCGTTCGACAGCCTGGTACTCGGAGAGTTCGAGTTTGCTCTTCGTTTTTGTCGGCTTGGCCTTCTGCGCGGGCAGCGTTTCCAGCATCACTTCGAACGCGGCGATCGGGCCGGTGAGGTCATAGGCTGCGAGAACGCGCGGGTGCAGTTCGCCGAAGTAAGCGAGCACGTTCTTCGGCCCGAGGCGGAGCGCGCCGGAGCGGCCGGGGTGGTACCAGGCGGGCGCGTCGGCGGTGACTTGTGCGCTGTCAGGCGCGACGCCGCACGCCTCCAGGATCGCCATCACGTCGGCCTTCGCTTGGAAGACATCGGCGTTCCAGGGTTGCTTGCCCCAATTGCGCGGGCCGCTGCCCACGCGGATGCCGGAGGCGGCGGTGAGCTGCTCGCCGGGTTCGGGGCCGGTGAATTGCGGGCCGACTTCGAAGAGGCCCAAGTCCTTTTGACCCCGCGCGGCATTGCGCCCGGCCGCGGCGAGGAGGCCGGGGAGCACGCTTGGACGCATGGCGTCGAGATCCGCGCTGATCGGGTTGGCGAGCAGCAAGGCCTCGGGCACGCCGCCGAAGAGTTCGGCTTGTGCTTTGGCGACGAACGACCAGGTCATCGCTTCGGTCATGCCGCGGCTGGCCAGCGTGCGCTTGGCGGCGCGGACGCGCTTTTGCATCGGCGTGAGCACGGGCAACGGCACGGTCGATGGACGCGGCAGTGGCGTTGAGGGGATCTTGTCGAGGCCAGCGATGCGCACGACTTCCTCCACCAGGTCGGCGGGGCCGTGAACGTCGGGGCGCCAGCTCGGGACGGCTACGCGAGTGCCGACGACGGCGCGGAAGCCTAGGCGATCCAAGATCGTCATCGCTTCGCCGGCGTGGATTTTTAGGCCACAGAGTTTCTCGACAAGGCCTGGGTCGAATGTGACGTCGCGCTTCGTGTCCGGAGCGCGACCGGCAACGGTCAGATCGGAGGGTTCGCCGCCGCAAAGGTCCATCACGAGCTTCGTCGCGAGGTCGAGGCCTTCAGTGACGTATTCCGGATCAACGCCGCGTTCGAAGCGGTAGCGGGCGTCGGAGTTGATGCCAAGCTCGCGGCCGGTGCGGGCGGTGCGGACGGGATCGAAGTAGGCGCTTTCGATGAAGACGTTCGTCGTTGTTTCGGTGACGCCAGTGGTTTCACCGCCCATAACGCCGCCCAAGCCCAGCACGCCGTTGTCGTCGGCGATCACGCACATTTCGGCGTCGAGTTCGTAGGTTTTACCATCCAGTGCGAGCACGCTTTCGCCCTTCTTGGCGAGGCGGGCGTGGATTTCGCCTTTGAGCTTGTCGGCGTCGTAGACGTGCAGCGGCCGGGCGCGGTCGAGCGAGATCAAGTTCGTGATGTCGACGAGCGCTGAGATCGGACGCAGGCCCACCGCCTTCAGCCGCTGTTGCAGCCAGGCGGGCGAGGGGCCGTTCTTCACGCCCTTGACCATGCGGCCGGCGAAAACCGGGCAGGCGTTCTTCGCTGCGTCGTCGAAGTGCAAGCCGATCGCGATCGGGTTCTTGAAGCGCGGTACGATCTTGATCGCCGCGTCGGGCTTCAAGCGCCCGAGGTTCGCCGCGGCGAGGTCGCGCGCGACGCCTCTGACGCCGGTGCAATCCGGGCGGTTCGGGGTGAGCTTGATTTCGATCAGCGGGTCATTGGTGCCGAGCACTTCGGCGAAGGGCTTACCGATGGGGGCGTCGTCGGGGAGTTCGATGATGCCGTCGTGCTCTTGGGAGAGGCCCATCTCGCGTTCGGAGCAGAGCATGCCGTTCGACTCGACGCCACGGATCGCCGACTTCTTCAGCTCGACGCCGGTGCCGGGGATCGTCGTGCCCGCGTGTGCGAAGACGCCCTTCATGCCCGCGCGCGCGTTCGGGGCGCCGCAGACGACTTGCAGTTTTTCTTTGCCTGTATCGACGATGCAGACGCGAAGCTTGTCGGCGTTCGGATGCTTCTCGGCCGACACAACGTAGGCGACCGTGAACGGCGCCAAGTCCTTCGCCTTGTCGTGGACGGATTCCACTTCGAGGCCGATGTGGGTCAAGGTGTCCGCGATCTTCTCGACGGGGGCGTCGGTGTCGAGATGGTCCTTCAGCCAGGAGAGAGTGAATTTCATTGGGCGCTCTCCAGTTTTTCGATCACGCGGAAGCGTTCACAGACGACAAGCATGTCCTCGGAGAACTGGCCCTGACGGCGGAAATACGTTTCGTGCGCGTCGCGCCAAAACGCATAGCTCAGGTCTCCCTCGCCTTCGTCCGCGGCGAACTTGGTGTCGACTTGATCGAAGCGCTTGATCGCCACTTCGGTGGTTTCAACGACGCAACGCGGGCGATTTGCGCCGTCGAGGACGATCGAGCGTTCGCCGGCGGATGGGACGGCGACGTTGTCGCGCTCGTACTGCCAGAGCGCACCACAGGTGGCCGTCTTCGTTCCGGCAAGAACGAGGGCCAGCAGTTTGTCGGCTAGTTCGGCACTGTCGCCGAACGACCAGCGCGGGAGGTCGGCGTAGTTTTCGATGGTTGCGCTCATCGGCTCAAGCCTCCCGCGAGCGAAGGCATGTCCAATGCGGCGAAGCCGTAGTGCTTGAGCCAGCGCATGTCGCCTTCAAAGAAGGCGCGCAGGTCGGGGGCGCCATACTTTAGCATCGCCAAACGATCGAGGCCCATGCCCCAGGCGAAGCCTTGGTACTTCGCCGGATCGTGGCCGCACATTTCGATGACCTTCGGGTGGACCATGCCGCAGCCCAAGATTTCGAGCCAGTCATTGCCCTGCCCTAGCTTCACTTCGCCACCGCTACGGTCGCAGCGGATGTCCACTTCGGCCGATGGCTCCGTGAATGGAAAGTGCGAGGGGCGGAAGCGCATCTCGACCTTCGGCACTTCGAACAATGCACGACAGAACTCTTCCAGTATCCACTTCAGGTGGCCCATGTGCGAGTTCTCGTCGATCACCAGGCCTTCGATCTGATGGAACATCGGCGTGTGGGTTTGGTCCGAGTCCATGCGGTAGACGCGGCCGGGGACGATGATGCGGATCGGCGGCTTCTGCGCCAGCATCGTGCGGACCTGAACCGGCGACGTGTGCGTGCGCAGCAGGTGGCGCGTGCCGTCGGCCTTCGCCTTCAGATAAAACGTGTCGTGCATCTGCCGCGCGGGATGCTCCGGCGGGATGTTCAGCTTCGTGAAGTTGTTGTCGTCGGTTTCGATATCCGGGCCTTCGGCGATCGCGAAGCCCATGTCGGCGAAGATGGCCGTCGCCTCGTCGAGGATTTGGCTGACCGGGTGGATGCGGCCTTGCATCTCGGGGCGCACGGGCAACGTCACGTCCACGCGTTCGGCCTTCAGCTTTGCCTCGAGCGCGACGTCGCCGAGCGCGCCTTTGCGGGCTGCGAGTGCTGCGGTTACGCGGTCGCGCATGCCGTTGATGATCGGCCCCTTGGCCTTGCGCTCGTCGGGCGTCATGGTGCCCAGCGTTTTCAGCGCTTCGCTGATCGAGCCTTTCTTGCCAAGCAAGTCGACGCGCGCGGCTTCGAGCGCGGCTTCATCACCCGCATCGGCGATGCGAGCGAGCGCTTCGTTTTCCAGTTTGCTCAAGTCTTGCATTTTACAACTCCGAATCGCTTCGCGCGTTTGCACGCGCATGTTCTCACGCTCCGGCCCGAAGGGTCAGAGGGCTCACGCGATCCGAAGCGAGAATGGACTGCTTACGCCTTCGCCGCGCTTGCCGCCTGGTCGACCAGGGCCTTGAAGGCCTCGGGCTCGCGCACGGCGAGGTCTGCGAGAATCTTGCGGTCAACCGCAATCCCCGCAATCCCGAGGCCGTTGATAAATCGGCCGTAGGTCAGACCATGCTCGCGGACCGCGGCGTTGATGCGCTGAATCCAGAGCGCGCGGAAATTGCGCTTACGAAGCTTGCGGCCGATGTAGGAATACTGGCCGGCCTTATCGACGGCCGCGTTCGCGGTCGTGATGTTGTTCTTGCGACGGCCCTTAAAGCCCTTCGCTTGCTTCAAAACTTTCTTGCGGCGAGCGTGGCTCGGAACCGCGCGTGGTGCACGTGACATGATTTATCGTCCTTACCGGTTATAGGGCATCCAAAGCTTTACGCGCGGCGTGTCACTCTCAGAGAGAATGAAGGTGCCGCGAGCGTGAAGCTTGCGCTTGGATGAGCGCCGGATGAGACGGTGGCGTTTCATCACGCCGCCATGTTTGACCTTACCGGTGGCCGTCATTCTGAAGCGCTTTTTAGCGCCCGATTTTGTCTTCAACTTGGGCATTTCGGTCTCCTTATGCTGGAACGCGTGTGAGCCGTTTCGGCTCGGAACCGCCTGGGCATGCCCCGCCCGGCCGTTCGTGAGGGGCGGGAAATAGCCTGAAGAGCCACGGGAAAACAAGGGGGCGCGGCGGTTTAGCCCGGGTCGGGAGCCTCCTTATGTTAAGGAGGGCCATGAAAGACCGGGACCTAACACAGTCCAGCAAGTTCTTGAGCCTGATCCTGCGCCACGAACCGGCCAAATTCGGCGTGAATTTGGACGAGGCCGGGTGGACTGAGGTGGAGGCCTTGCTGGCCGCTTGCCGGAGGCACGGGCGGGCGTTCGATCGGGCGTTGCTTGAGCAGATCGTCGCCACAAACGACAAGAAGCGGTTCTCGTTCGACGAAACGGGCACGCGCATTCGGGCCAATCAGGGCCACTCGGTCGACGTGGATCTGGGGTACGAGGCGGCGTCACCGCCTGCCCTGCTCTATCACGGGACGGCGACGCGGTTCGTCGCTTCGATCCGGGCCGAGGGCCTCAAGAAGATGGCGCGGCATCACGTGCACCTTTCCGGGGATGAGACTACCGCACACGCCGTCGGACAACGGCACGGCAAACCTGCCGTGCTCGCGATCGATGCGGCAGCGATGGCGGGCGCAGGGTTCGCGTTCTTTATCTCGACGAACAAGGTTTGGCTCGTCGAGCACGTGCCGGCGGCCTTCATCCGGTTTCCGGACTAGCGCTACTCCCAGAAGCGGATGCCGATCCAACCGTTTGCGAAGAAGTGCGCCGCAAGTCCCAGCATGCCCAGCGATATCAGGAATGCGGCCGCGCGCGACGGCTTGGTGCTGCCGGTGTTGGCGATCGATAGTATGAGGCCGAGGGCAGCGAACGCTGGCCACGCGAACGACGCGCCATAGATCGCATAAGTTGCTGCATTCGGCCGTCCCAGCAATTCTACGGCCTGGTAGCCCGCGTTCGCGACGATCAGGAAGACACCCAGCATCGTCAGGAGGCTCAACACCGAGAACGTGGGTGCCCAGCGCATCGTTGCGGCAAGAGGGCCCGTCGAGCGACGCCAGTTTGGGACCAGCATGCGAATGGGCCGCGTCACGATCGACAACAGTGCGATCGCGATGGCCAGTCCCGCACCCGCGAGCATCGCCGCAAGGCTTGCGAGTTCGGTTTGCGTGAACTGGCGCATCACTTCGCGCCCGGTGCTGAATTCGCGCTGGCCTTCGGGCGTCGTATAAAAGATGAGCGTCGCCTCCGGGCGCTCTTCTCTGCGGAACATGTTGCTGCCGATGCCGATGCGCTCCGCGCCCAGTGCGTTGACGCGGCCGTTCGACTGCAGCGAAACCTCGTTTGGATAAAGGCCCACGAGCGCATTCATAAATAGATGCCGCTGGGCAACGGCGTAGTAGTAGCCCGTGTAGGGCGCGAATTCTTGGCCTGGTTTGACTTCGGGCGGGTTCGCCGCCGATTGGAAATCCCGCCCCAAATAGAGCGTTATCAGCTCGAGCGCGTCCGCGTTTGCGCGACCGCCGTTGACGAGCAGCACGTAGCCCTTACGTTGCTGCGGCCAATAGACGTAAGCGGACTCGAACCCGTCGATGCCTCCGTTGTGGCCGTAGACGATGAAGTTCGTTTGCGGGGCGTAGAAAACGCCTAGTCCGTAGCCGTAGCCGAGGCCAGCCTTGGCCGCGAGCGTGCTTTGGGGACGCTCCATACGCGCAACCGATTCCGGCGTGACGATCTGTGCGCCCTGTTGTGTCTTGCCGCGATTGTTCATGAAGATGACGAACTTCGCGAGATCGGACGCGGTCGTCAGCATGCTGCCCGCAGCCGAAATGCCTATGCCGTGGTAGGGGATCTCGGTCTTGCCGTCGACGTCGTAGCTTTTGGAGAGGTTCGCGCTCATCGCGTCGGTCAGCGCGAATTCGCTGCTGTTCATGCCGAGGGGACCCAGAATGCGCCCGCGCATTTGCTCCGCGTAGGGTGCGCCGCCGATCTGCTCCAGGATAGCGCCCATCACACCGGGGCCAACGTTCGAATAGGCCATATAGCGACCGGGTTGCCAGCGCGAAACGCGCAGCCTGCGCGTGATTCCGAGGTCGCGGCCAATCTCGTCGCGGGGGTTCAGCCGCACGACGTCCGGGAAGCGGAGGTCGTGCCACCCCGTGGTGTGTTCCATCAGATGCACGATGCGAACGGGTTCCGTTTGTTCCCACGGATTGTCGAAGCCGATGCCCGGTGCGACTTCTGCGAGGCGCGCGTCCAAACTGAGCTTGCCTTCCTCGACCATCGTCATCGCGAGCAAACCGGTGAACGACTTCGTGATCGAGCCGGCGCGGAAGATCGTTTCGTCCGTGACCGGTGCCTTCGCTTTCAGGTCGCGGTAGCCGTAGCCTTTCGTCCAGACAACTTTGTTGTCTTCTATAACGGCGATGGCAGCGCCCGGCGTTTCGCCTTTCTTGAGCGCCTCTTCAAGACGCGCGTCCAGTTCGGCCAGCGTTCTGGGCGCCTTCGGCAAGGCGGGCTCAGCGCCAACCGGCTCGATCAGCCCCGCCAAGAGCAAGATCATCAATAACGGCCGGAGCAGACTTGTCCGAACTTCCATCGATGCGACCCTCACCGCGCATTCTCGACAATACGCGCGAATTAGCGTAAGCTCTTACGTACATGTCAAGAGACTTCCCCTCACGTTCCGGTGGCGCAGCCATCGGTGCGCGGCTTCGCCGCCTGTCGGACCGGATCGATCGCGAGGCGGACGGGCTCTACTCAGCTTTTGGGATCGACTTCGAGCAGCGGTGGTTCGGGGTTATGAACCAGCTTGCGCTGAATAAGGCTATGAGTGTGAGCGATCTCGCTACGGCGCTTGGCGTGACACATGTCGCGGTCAGTCAGACGCGCGCGGCGCTCATTGCGCGGAAGCTCATATCGACGGCGGACGACCCGGGCGATGCGCGGCGGCGCGTGCTGACGTTGAGCGCTCAAGGGCGAAAGCTGGTAAAGGAGCTCGGCCTGCTGTGGGAGGCGCTGAACGATGCGGCGCGCGAAGTCGACCGCGAAGCTGGCGGCGTTGCGGTGGCGCTGGCGCGGCTCGAGGCGGCGCTCGACAAGCGCAGCTTGGCGGCGCGGGTTCGAATGAAGCTCGATGCACCGGCAAAACAGCGCGCACCTGCCTCGCGCATTTAGCGTGCGGATAGTTCACCAATGTGCCGTTCGGCGTCGGCGTCGCCGGGTTCCTTGACGAGGTAGGTCCGGTAGGCGCTCAACGCGTCCGCGCGCTGGCCGGCGATGCGCAGTGCTTCGGCGAGGCTCCAGAGCGCACTCGACGACTCGGGAAAGATTTCTACGTTGAAGCGCAACAGAGCGAGGCCCGCTTTGGCGTTGCCTTGATGCACGAACTTCATTCCATATGTATCGATGAGAAACTCGCGCGCCTTGCGGGCGGGATCGCGACGCGCGTAGAGCGCGCGCGCTTCGGCCGCATCGCGCGCGAAGGCGTCGATCAGGGCTCGCGTGAAGTAGTAGTCGCGCAGCCCGTCGTGCTCGCCTGCCGCTTCGCGCTTCATCCAGTTGCTGAGATCGTAGAAGGTTTCGACTTCGCCGTTCATGAGTATGACGCAGGTCAGGCCCCGCCCCTCGAACATCATCAACTCGGCTGCGATGCCGTAGTGCCCGCCGTTGTGTCCCACGATCCGCTGCGCGCCCAAGGATTCTTCCATCGTGCCGTAGCCATAGCGGCCGCTTCTGAAGGCGATACGGCCCTGAAGCCAGGCACGTGTGAGTTCCGGCTTCAGCAGCCGGCCGCGACCGATCGCATCGGCGAACCTCTGCATGTCGTCCACCGTCGAGTAGCAGCCACCCGCTGCGACAGGCGCGAGCCCATCAGTTTCGGTTGCGTCGCGCCAGACGCCGGGGCGCTTGAGATCGCGCGCATAGGCCCGCGCAAATCCGGCAGGACGACCACGCGGAACGACGAAGCCCGTGCCGTTCATGCCGAGCGGCGCGAAAATCGTTGCATGGCAATGGTCCGCGTAGGGCATGCCGGAGAGCCGTTCGATCAGTGCGCCCAGGATGATGAAGCCGTCGTTGCTGTAGGAGAAGGCCGCACCGGGGACCGCGTCCGGCGCCTTGGCGGCGAACGTGTGAACGATTTGCGTCTGCGTCGCGGTCGGCGGAAGCTTGGCCGCGGTGACGCGGTAGTGGTTGCCGATACCGGCCATGTGCGTGAGCAGCTGCGCGAGTGTGACGGACTGCGCGACCGCCGGGTTCGGATAGTCCGGCCAATGCTTTCCAAGCTTGTCGTCAAGCGCAATGCGCCCGCTTTCGACGAAACGCATGATCGAAAGCGACGTGAACATCTTGCCGACGGAGGCAAGGTTGAAGTGCGTTTCCGGGGTGTTTGCGAGGTTTCTTTCGCGATCGGCGAGACCGAACGCGGCGCGGAACAGGGGCCTGCCGTTCTCGACGAGTAGAACGGCACCGCTTAGATCGCCGGCACGGGCGAGTTCCTCACAGTGGGCCCGAAGACGGCTTGCCAGCGATTGGACATTTACTGCGCCAACCGCAGCGCCCGCCGCCAGAAGTGCGGCGCCGGATAGCGCCGTGCGCCGGGTGAGAGAAAAACGCATGAGGCAGTCCTCGATCTTGTTTTCGTCCGGCGCCAGTACGTAAGCGCTTACTCTTTATGTCAAGAAAGCGTCGTTCACAATTCGGTGCGCGGGCCCATCGAGAACGAAAGCGGGCGACTCGATCGAGCCGCCCGCTCCGAGGTTACGCTCTGCGACTAGACAAGACTTCCCAACGCCAAACCATGCCGATTCCGGCGGCGGCGAGACCGGCGGCGAGGCCGATCCAGACGCCCAAGCCCTGCATGCCCGCCCAGATTCCAAGGCCCCAGGCGAGCGCGAAGCCGACGAGCCAGTAGCTCAAGCCCGCGATCCACATCGGAACCTGTGCGTCCTTCATGCCGCGCAAGCTCATCTGCGCAGTCACCTGCAGCGCGTCGAAGAGCTGGAAGATTGCGGCGACATAGAGGAACGTTACCGTGAGCATCACAACTTCGGCGTTCTTCGGGTTCGCCGTCGGCACGTAAACGCTGGTCAGCGTGTGCGGGATCAACGCGATCACCGCGGCGCAGACGAGCATGAAGCCCGCGCCGCACGCGATCGCCGTATAGCCAGCGCGGCGCGCGGCCCCCATGTTGCGCGCTCCCGCGTGCAAGCCCACGCGGACGGTCGCAGCCAGCCCGATGCCGAGCGGCACCATGAACGTGACCGAACCCACGTTCATGGCGATCTGGTGCGCCGCAACGCTTACCGCGCCGAACGTGCCCATCATCAACGTCGCTGCGTTGAACAACATCGCCTCGAAGAGCATGGAGGCACCCATCGGCGCGCCAAGGCGAAAGACCTCAACGAACTTCGCGCGGTCGAAGCGGAAGAAGCGGTGCAACAGGTGGTACTTTCTGAATGACGGTGCGAACAGGAAGAACACCAGCATCGCAAAGAAGGAGAACGCATACGCGATGGCGCTCGCGATGCCCGCACCCTGCACGCCCAAGGCCGGCGCGCCGAGATTGCCGTAGATCAAAACGTAGTTGAGCGCGATGTTGACGAGCAACGCCAAGACCGCGACGACGAGGACCGCGTTCTGCTTGCCGATTGCCGCCGCGAATCCGCGCAGCACGCCAAAACCCAGCGCGAACGGCAGACCGAAGGCGACGGCGTGAACCCAGGGTTCCGCCATCACCGCGATCTTCGGTTCTTGACCGAGCGCGATCAACATCGGTCTTGCCCAGATGAGGATCGTCATCAGAGGCAGCGACATGAGGGCGACCGCCCACAACCCCATGCGTACGGCAGAACGCACGCGTGCGCGGTCGTTCGGATGGGCGCCCAAAGTCTGAGCCACAATCGGCGAGACCGCCATCACCGGGCCGTAGCCGACGAGCCAGGTGAAGTAGAACAGCACTGCGCCGACGCTGGTCGCGGCGATCGCCTCATGCCCCAGCTCGCCGACCATGATAACGTCGGCGGTGAGCGCGCCGATTTGGGCGAGTTGCATCGCGATGAGCGGCCCGGCCAGCTTCAACAGATCGCGCGTTTCGTCGAGCCAGGGCTCTTGAGGATTTCGCGTCTGGCTTTGCGGTCGGTCGTTTCGAAATATGTGTTCATGGTCTTCAACATGGATCAGCTCAATTCGTCGCCCGCTGGGCTACTCAAGTCCGGAGGAAAGCGGCGGACAAACAAAAATCCCTCCGGAGCAGGGCTCGGAGGGGTGGTCGGCGCAGGCCTTGTCAGGCGATGACGCTAATCCATGGCTCCCTCACGAGCCCCAAGAACCGCACAACGCGGCGCCGGGTAGCCGGCGCAGCCTGCGGCCGCAAAGATGGTCGTCGACATGTTCATGTTGTCGTCGGCTCGTGAGTTGTCGCTAAGCACCATTGCCGCGCGAATATGTCAGGGGATACGCGCAGGCCCGGCTCAAGTCAAGACATCGCCGGGGGGCTGCGCCATGCCGCGCAACCGGTGTGGCTTTTTCAGCGAAGGCGGGCAGCACGCTCCGCCGGCGCAGCGTCGAAAATTTCCGAGAAGGACGTGCACTTGCCGGCATCCATCGTGAGGAAGTCGGCCTTTTCAAGCTGCACGCGCGATCCGGTCCGGTTATGGCGCAACGCCAACGCGATCCGCGCGACGAAGCGGCTGTCGTCTTGAGCCATCAACTCGACAAGGTCGAACGATTCGATCCGCCACTCGCGAAAGAGCGCGCCGAAGTAAGCGACCACGCCTTTGATCCCGCGCCACTCACCGGCTGTCGTCATGCGATTGGGCGCGCCGGACGAGCGCCAAACGATGTCGTCGGCGAAGATCTCCAGCTTGGTCGTGAACTCGCCCTTGGCGTAGCGGGCGTACGCGTCGCGAATGATGCGCTCATTTTGCCCCATTGCGAACCTATCGGAACGTTCCGTGCGGAGCTTATCGCGACAGCGCCGTCGCCACTGTGGCAAATGCCACAAACTGCGGCGTGAAGACTGGGGCGAGGCGGGAGGTTTGCCTCCCGCCTCGCCTTTCTAACCCTTCACGCAGACGATTTGGCGAAGGGTGTGCACCACCTCCACCAAGTCGACCTGCGCGGCCATGACGGCGTCGATGTCCTTGTAGGCCATCGGCGTTTCGTCGATGACGCCGCTGTCTTTGCGGCATTCCACGTGAGCGGTCGCTGCGATGTGGTCCTCGAGCGTGAAGCGTTCCTTCGCGGCCGTACGCGACATGGCGCGGCCGGCACCGTGCGAGCAGGACTCGAACGACTCCGGATTGCCTAAGCCCCGCACGATGAAGGACTTCGCGCCCATCGAGCCCGGGATGATGCCGAGCTCGCCCTTACGGGCGCGCACGGCGCCCTTGCGGGTCAACCAGACGCGTTCGCCGAAGTGCTCTTCGCGCTCGACGTAGTTGTGGTGACAGTTCACCGCCACGTCGGCCGTTTCGAGGTCGGGCCACGTCTCCTGCAACTTGGCCAACACCGCACCCATCATCACGTCGCGGTTGGAGCGCGCGTAGTCTTGCGCCCAACCCACGGCCTCGACGTAGTCGTTGAAGGCATCAGTGCCCTCACCGAACCAGGCGAGGTCGCGGTCGGCGAGCTTCAAGCCCGCCGCTTCGACTTCCTCCTTCGCTTTCGCGATGAAGTACTGGCCGATGCGGTTGCCGATGCCGCGCGAGCCGGAGTGCAGCATCACCCAGACGCGATCGGCCTCGTCGAGGCAGATTTCGACGAAGTGGTTGCCGCCGCCGAGCGTGCCGATCTGCAGCGCCGCCGACTTCTTCTCCATGATCTTCGGGTGTTTCGCCTCGATCGCCTCGTAGCCAAGCTTGTGGCGCTGATACCAGGCGGCTTCGGCGCGGCGCGGCGCCTGCTTGTGCGACGCCTGGCCGACCGGGATCACGGATTCGATGCCGGCGCGGATGCTCTTCAGCGAGTCCGGCAAACGCGACGCCGTGACATTCGTCATTACGGCCGCCATGCCGCAGCCGATGTCGACGCCGACTGCGGCCGGGATGATCGCGCCCTTCGTCGGAATGACGGAGCCGACCGTGGCGCCCCGGCCCAAGTGCACGTCGGGCATGACCGCGACGTGGCCGTGGATGAACGGGAGTTCGGCGATGTTGCGGAGCTGCTTGCGCGCTTCCGGTTCGACGGGCACGCCGTTGGTCCACGCCTTGATCGGCGCGCCGTTCGATTCGATGAGTTCGTGCATGACACTTCTCTTTCAAAGAAAGTAGCTGTCATCCCGGAGCTAGGCGAGCCCAACTGCGTAGCAGTTGGCGCGCGAGCCTTGCGTCCGGGACCCAGGGGTGCACGCTCGGTGTTCGAGCCGCTCCCCTGGGTCCCGGATCGTAAGGTGCGTTACCCAACTGCTTCGCAGTTGGACGCATCTAACTTCCGGGATGACAGCGTTAGGTTAGCCTTGGCTTTCCGACGCGATGATCCAGTCGATCACGCTTTCGGAGAAGCCGTCGATGCGGGTCCAGTCGCCGGCGCCGACGCCGTTCTTGTAGGACGCGACGTTGATCATGGTGGCGTTGCCTTTCGGCGCGCCCACCGGGTCGTGCGACTGTTCGTCGGTGATGACGATCAGGCGCACGCCCTTGCGATCAACTTCCTTCACCGCTTTGCCCAGTTCCGTTCCGCCGTGGAGCTGGCTTTGCACGATCGCGTCGCGCAAGGCGAAGCCGCGGCGGGGCGGAACCTTCTTCACGTCGTTCGCGAACGTGAAGATTTCGACGTCCTCGCAGATCTCGCGGGCGAGAACGGCAAGGCCGCAGGCGGCGTCGAGTCGCGTCATCTCCGAACGCGCCGACAAGGGCGCGTCCATCGAACCGGACACGTCGACGAGGATGCGCGTTTCGCCGTCGAGCTTCGCGTGGCCTTCGAGAGAGCGAAACATCGCCTTCTCGAGTTCCGGCTCGAAGTCGGGGGCATAGCGCGCGGCCGCGATGAAGCGATACGGCAGCACGCGGTCGGTACGCATGGCATCGAGCGCGGATGCGATCGTCTTTTTCGCAACGCCCGCCGTCAGCA
This sequence comes from uncultured Alphaproteobacteria bacterium, assembly GCA_902826695.1. Lineage (GTDB taxonomy): Bacteria > Pseudomonadota > Alphaproteobacteria > Micropepsales > Micropepsaceae > SZUA-430. The sequence goes on from CADEFU010000009.1 coordinate 126,768, forward strand.
TGCCGCGAAGGTTGCGCAAGAGCGCCAGCGCGCCGAGCTTCTTCTCGGCGATCAGACGTTCGAACGTTTCCTTCTTCGACGCGCCGCCTGAGAGTTGGACCTCCCAGGTGTCGGGCGACGCCAACGTGCCGTCGACGAGCTGCTTCCAGACCTTTGCCTGATCCGCGTTTGCGGGTTTGGCGTGGGTCAAGAACAACACGTCGCGCAGGCGCACGGGTCCGTCGCGGTCGTACTTCGCGAGCTGGTAGGCGTCGAATTTCTCGAACGCCTTCGCAAGACCCTTCTTCACCTGCGCCGGGACGGGACGCTTCTTGCGCTGCTGCTGAAGGCCGATCACGTCGGCCCAGTAGATGGCAAGGAACTCCGTCATTTCGTCCGGACGCTGGATCACGCGTGCGAGCGTTGCCGCGACGAGCGGGCGGTGCTCGGCGCTTGCCGCCATCGCGCGCACGAGGAGAAGCGGCGCGTGGCGCAGCTTCATCTTTTCGCGGGCGTCGATCGCGATCTGCGCCACCGTTTCCGGCGCCACTTTCGGCACGAGCGCTTGGATGCGGTCGGCGATCGCCTCGCCGTCTTCGTAGAACTGATCCTCCCAGAGCATGCAGTTCATCACTGAACGACGAAGCTGCGCCTCCGGTCCGAAGTCACGCGCCGGCGCGCCTTCATGCGTGCGCGCCTTTTTGAAGCGCTTGAAGATGTTGAGTTTGGCCATGGCGGCGCGCTCCTTGGGTTGGAAGGAAGATTGAACCATCCGCCTTCGCCAAAGGCTACGGCGGACAGGCCAAGCGCACCAAGGCCACCAAGATTCGTCGCCGAATCCTGTGACGCTGGTTGCTTGGAGGCGGATTGAAAGGCGGGGAACAGGCGACACTGCTATTGGGGTTTCCCCCAGATGCTCTACCGCTGAGCTATGGGTGCGCAGATGTTGCACCCAGTGGGATTCGAACCCACGACCCTCTCGTTATGAGCGAAGTAACAGATGTCTTCACCACCAGCCTTCGCTTGCGTGAGCCATGCGAAGGCTGCCACGCCGAAGCCCGTTCGGGCGAAGGCAAGCGCAGCTTCCGCAAGCTACGGCTGGCAAGCCGCCAACCGTGCAAGTTTCGATGTCGCGCGTTTGCGCGACTTATTGATGAATGCTCTCGCCGTGGAGGGCGAGGTCTTGGCCTTCGCGTTCTTGGTCGGTGTCGAGGCGCAGGCCGATGAAGGCTTTGATCGCCATCAGGATGCCCCAGGTTGCGACCGCGCACCACGCGACCGTGACGAGGACGCCGGCAAGCTGAATGCCAAGTTGCGCGGGGTTGCCGTCAATGAGGCCGCGTAGACCTTCCGGTGATGCGGCTGTTGCGCTGACCGCGCCGGTCGCGAAGACGCCGGCGAGCAGTGTCCCCAAAATGCCGCCGACGCCGTGGACGCCGAAGACGTCGAGCGTGTCGTCGTATTTCAGGCGTTGCTTCAGCCAGACGCAGGCCCAGTAGCAGACGGCGCCTGCGATCAAGCCGATGACGATGCCGTGCCACGGGAGCACGTAACCGGAGGCAGGCGTGATCGTCCCGAGGCCCGCGACGGCGCCCGAGATGATGCCGAGGACGGACGGCTTCTTGCGCTGCCACCATTCGAGCATCATCCAGACGAAGGCGCCGGCACAGGCGGCCAAGTGCGTCGCCACGATCGCCATCACGGCGCGAGAACCCGCGCCGAGGGCGGAGCCGCCGTTGAAGCCGAACCAGCCGACCCAGAGCAGGCCCGTGCCGACGACGGCGAGCGAGAGGTCGAACGGCGCCATGTTCTCTTTGCCGAAGCCGATACGTGGGCCGAGCACGTAGGCGGCGACGAGGCCTGCGATGCCGGCATTGATGTGCACCACTGTGCCGCCGGCGAAATCGAGCAAGCCCCACTGGCTCAAGAAGCCGCCGCCCCAAACCCAGTGGGCGCTTGGCACGTAGACGATGAAGAGCCAGAGGATGCAGAAGGCCAAGAACGCGTCAAAGCGCAGGCGTTCGGCAACGCTGCCTGCAACGAGCGCCACCGTGATGACGGCGAACGTCATCTGGTAGATCATGAACAGCGCTTCGGGCAGGTTCGTCGCGAGCGCGTTCGTGCTTTCCATGCCGGAGCCCAGCATCAGAAAGCGGTCGAGCGTGCCGATGAGGTCGCCACCGCCGACGAAGGCGAGCGAGTAACCCGCGATCACCCAGAGAATCGAGACCAGCGACGTCGCGGCCGCCGATTGGGCCATGGTGGCGAGCACGTTTTTGCGGCGGACCATGCCGGCGTAGAAGAGCGCCAAGCCCGGCAGCGTCATCATCAACACCAAGGCGGTTGCGCCGATGATCCAGGCGGTGTCGGCGGCGTTGATCGTGCTTTCGGCCATGTTCGTTCTGTCTCCCGGAGTCGCGTGGGGAAGACGTACTTTCAGGCATTTGCTGATGTCTATGCGGGCAGGTGCACATTTGTTGAGCACACGTGCCGCTGAATCCGGCAGGCTGTGGGCAGCCGGCCCGAAATCGCCAGGGAACAGGCGAGACTGTACTGCCCTTTCGGGCTTCCGATGCTCAGCCACTGAGCTACGCGGTCTTGCGACCGCGACCGGGATTCGAACCCGGCCCCTTCGGACTAGCGAAGTAACAGATCTCTTCACCACTGGCTTGATGAGCGCAATGCGCAATTGAGCTTCCAGGGGAACGTTCGATCCCGGATTGCCCCACATGGTGGAGCGGGCCGATTTTCAGTCGAAGTATCCGGGGGTCTTCACCACCTGGAAGAATGGTGGCCGCAGCCCCTTAGGACCGCGGCCGATCTTCAGTGTACGAATTAATTGGTTTGTCGCGGCGCTTAAGGCGAAGTGGCGCGCCGCCGAGCAGGCCATTGTTGCCTGCCCTGCCTTCGGTGGACCTGCGATCGTCTCGCAGCCGTTCCCTCCGGCAGGCCCCGCGCTTCAATGGGATCCGGGTCTCCCTGGCCGTGAACGGCCCTGCACGTTATCCGCGCGGAGGAGACATGAAAAACCCCTCCGAAGCTTTCGCTCGGGAGGGGTCCAAAGTTCGGACCGGACAGCCTTCCGTCAGAAGGCCCCTCCGTGAGCAGTGCGCGCGCCGACGCATGGCGTGGTGCCGCCAAGGTCAAATGCGCTCAGTCGATTTTTCGATCTTCCGTACATGCGCTGCTCTGGTTTCCGTTTGCGTGCGGGTACGATCCCGCACAAGGGACGCGGCTTCTACGCCTCTCGATTCATCGCGTCAAGCGGAGCTTCAGGATTTTTCGTCGCGGATTTCGATCAGCATTGTCCTGAAATCGAACGTCACCGCGTAGGGACGCAAGAAACCATGCGAGACGATGCCGCCGATGCGCGTGCCCAACGCCATCTCGAGTTGCGGCGGGAATGCGCCGTAGAGACCGCTCATACGCTCGCGGCGAAGTGCGCCCAACGATATAGACTTCGCTTCGAACAGCGCAACGGCAGCCGTACCGATGCCGCCGTTCGCGTCGCCGGACGGCGTGGACGTGGCGATGCCTGCGGCTTTGAGCGTCGACTCAGGCGCGGTGAAGGCTGCGCCGGCAAGGCCGGTATCGACGAAGAACATCTGCGGTTCGCCGTCGTTCAAGCGGCCGGATGCGAGCAGGAAGTGATCGCCGACCTGCCAGAACGGAATTGCGGCGAGCGGCGGCGGCGCGTTGGACGCTGCGCCCGCCTCAAGCTGCAGAAGGCCCTTGCGATAGTCGATCGTGCTGCGGAAGCGCGACAGCAGCCCCGTTCCTATCACGCCTGCAACTGGCTTCCCGTTCGCAGCGGGGGCGAACTTTGCCGTGCTGACGAGGGCCACGGGCAGATCGGCAAGCGACATGCTGCCAATTCCGAAGCGTGCGAGGCGGCCGTAGACGACCTCCGCCGTTTTGCCGCCCGCGAACGTGCCTTGTTCGGCGCCGGCAACGGGCACGGCAATCGCCTTGGCGAATTCTGGGTCGAGGATCGTCTCGGCGGCACCGGTATCGATGATGAAGAGGCCTTCCTTGCCGTTCGCCGTTGCGCGAACGGCGGGCAGCGGGTCGGTGTGCTCGAATGATACCGCGGCGGAGCGGCCGCGGGACATGATGCGATACGGGCGATCGGTGCCGAACATCGCGACCCCCGCCGCGCGCGGCGCGCGACCTGATGCCGTCAACCAACGTGCGGCTTCGGCGAAGTTTCCGCGACGGCTTTCGAGTTCCGCCATTTGCGTTGCCGACTTCTTGTCGCCAGCGTCGCGCGCCAAGGCGGCCCTCAGCGCCGCTTCGGCTTCCGGCCAGCGGTTTGCCATGAGGTGGATAGTGCCTTGGCGGCGAAGTGCGGCGGCGTAGGCAGCGTCCTGCTCCGGCACTGCTTGGTACGCAGCCAGTGCCTCGGCGAACTTGCCTTGCGCAAATAGCGCGTCTGCGTCGGCGGCACGTGCGGCGACTGAACCGCTTAACGATGCCGCCATTGCCAAGGGCGCCAACCACCTGAGTACCTGCATTGCCGTCTCCCATCGCTTGTATTGTTTAAATTTCTCTCTATTATTAAACGATTGAGATTCGGGAGTCCATGCCTCGCAAAGCCGCTGACAGCCTTGTGATCCGCGGGCGTACGCCGCTGCGGGCGTTGAGCGCGCCGCAACGCGTACGTATTCTCGAATGCTTGATTGCAGCAGCGCCGCAATCGATCCGGGAAGTCGCCGGGACGCTCAAGCGGCCGCCGGCCGCGCTCTATCATCATTTCGCGTTGCTCGAACGGGCGGGCCTCATCTTGGAAGCGGGCGTCCGCGGAGAAGGACGGACGGCGGAGCGGACCTACGCCCCTGTCGCGCGAGCCCTTCATGCGGCCGCGCCGCGCACGAAGATCGAGCGGGACGAACTGGCACGCGCGGGCGAGACGCAGGTGCGCTATGCACTGCGGCGCTTCTCACGGGCTGTACGCTCTGGCGACGCGCCGCTTCAGGGGGCGAAGCGCACGACGGCCGTGCGGCACCTAACGCTGCAGGTGTCGGAGGGACAGCTCGAGGCGTTGAACCGCGACATCAATGCGCTGACGGCGAAGTGGGCGCAGGCGGCGTCGAGCGACGACGGCGTTCAGCTATCTCTACTTGTCGTCGTGGCGCCGGAGACTGCTTAGGCTGGCAACAGCAATCGCCGCGTCTCCAGCGCGCGACGCAACGGTTCGGGCACCGCGATCGGACCGTCTTTGCCGATCGTCACTTGCGTGGTTTCGCTGACGCCGAAGCATTTCTCGCCAAGGAACAGGGCGCAGCCGATGTCAAACGATGTGGTGCCGAAGCGCGTCACGCCCAAACCCACGTCGTAATCGCCGGGATAGTGCGCTTCGGCGAGGTAACTGATCCTGATGCTGGCGATGACAAAGCGAAACGACTTGCCGTGCTCGCCGCCCGCGAGGTCGTGCAAGAACGACACCCGGGCGTCTTCGTAGAACGACGCAAGCGCCACGTTGTTGAGATGCCCTTCGACGTCCATGTCGGAGAAGCGCGCGATTACGCGGCGGAAGTACGGGTAGCTCGCGCGGGTCAGGCGGTGGGGTTCGGGTCTCATGGGATCAAGTAACCATCACAACATGGCTCGGACGCAACAGTTTCTCACTGTGCCCATGTTACAATGCAAGCCTTGGGATTGGGGGGAACGATGGTTAGAACTTTGATGGCGCTCGCGGTCGCCACAGTGATGGCGGGCGCCGCCGCGGCGGACGATGCGATCACGCTGAGCCCGCACCCGGGGTTATCGATGCAATTCCCGACCGGGTGGAAAGCGTGCGACGAGGCAAACGACAAAGCGCTGGGTTCGGTCGCCGACACTATGGCGTTGACGCCGCAGATTTGCAATCCGCACAAGGAAAATCCCAACTTCAAGTTCGGCGCGTTCGCGGCAGCGCCGGGTAAGACAGCGTCGGTCCTGCTGTTCAACACCGCTCAAGCACCGATCACAGCCGAGGCCATCACCGCACTGACCGATGACGTGTTGAAAGGGCTGACGGAAGCGCTGAAGAAGGAAAGGGCCGAGGCCTTGGCCAAGATCGGCGGCACTGTCGACGACTACCAGCTTCGTAAGGACGTTTTGGGCGGGCAACCCGCGCTGGTGTCGCTGCTGCTGCAGACCATCAAGCATGGGGCGACGACATCGCAGGTCTATACGGAAACCTGGGAGGTTCCCTACGGCGGCTCATACTTTACGATCAACTTTATCTGGCCGAAGCTTCTTGAGAGCATCGCGAAGCCCGACGTCGATAAAGTCAAAGCATCGGTCAAGTTCGCCACCCCGTCCTAGACGCGGCGCCTTCCTTCGCCCGCGTCTCGGGGCTAGTGTCACCTCATCAGACATTGAGGAGACGCACCCCATGGATTTCCGGATTCCGCAAAATGTGAAGGAACTGCTCGGGCAGCTCGACGATTTCATCGAGCGGGAGATCAAGCCGCTCGAGAACCAGGACGACAACATCCGCTTCTTTGACCACCGCCGCGAGCATGCGCGTACGGACTGGGATCGCGATGGACTGCCGCGCCACGAGTGGGAAGCGCTGCTGCGCGAGATGCGCCGGCGCGCGGACAAGGCGGGGTTCCTCAGGCTTGCGTTGCCGAAGGAATACGGCGGCCAAGACATCGGCAATCTTGCGATGGCGATCATTCGCGAGCACCTCGCCGCGAAGGGTTTGGGGTTGCACAACGATTTGCAGAACGAAGCGTCGATCGTGGGCAATTTTCCGCAGGTGTTGATGTTCCGCGACTTCGGTACGCCGAAGCAGAAGGAAGAGTTCATCAACGGCATGCTGGCCGGCACGCACCGGCCGGCGTTTGGTTTGACCGAGCCGAAGCACGGATCGGACGCGACGTGGATGGAGACGCGCGCGGTTCGCGAGGGGAACGGCTGGCGCATCAACGGCGAGAAGTTTTGGAACACCGGCGTGCACACCGCTTCGCACGACATGGTCTTCGCGCGGACGAGCGGGAACGACGGCGATGCACGCGGCATTTCGTGCTTCCTGGTGCCGATGAAGGCCGAGGGCGTGAAGATCGAGTTCTATTACTGGACGTTCAACATGCCGACGGACCACGCGCATGTGTCGTTCAAGAACGTTTGGGTTCCCGATGAGGCACTGTTCGGCCCGGTCGACAACGGCTTGGTGCTGGCGCGGCACTTCGTGCACGAGAACCGCATTCGCCAGGCGGCATCGTCGCTTGGGGCCGGTGTCTTTTGTTTGAACGAGTCCATCGATTACGCGAAGGCGCGCAAGCCGTTCGGTAAGCCGCTGGCGGCGAACCAGGCGATTCAATTTCCGACGGTCGAGCTGATGACGCAGGCGGAGATGTTGCGGCTGCTGATCCAGAAGACCGCGTGGGAGATGGATCAAATGACGGGGCCCGAGATCCAGCTTTACCTCTCCGACAAGGTGTCGATGTGCAATTACTGGGCTAACCGCTTCTGCTGCGAGGCGGCCGATTGGGCGATGCAGGTGCACGGCGGCATGGGCTATTCGCGGCACAAGCCGTTCGAGCACATCTATCGCCACCATCGCCGCTATCGGATTACGGAAGGGTCCGAGCAGATTCAGATGCGTAACGTGGCCGGGCACATGTATGGGTTCTTGGGGAAGAACCGGAAGGCGGAGTGACGTGCCACCAATATCGCCCGCGCATCCGGTCGATGCGGTCAAGGCGCGGATTCGAACCGATATTCGCGCCGCGATGAGCGCCAAGCACATGAACGAGGCACGCGTGTTGCGAACTTTGCTCGCAGCACTCGACAATGCGGAGTCGCATCCGGTTGCGCCCGGCCACACGCCCTACACCGAGTACGCCTTTGGTGATAAGGGGGTCGAAGTCGAGCGCAAGGTGCTAACCGCCGAAGACGTCGAAAGAATCCTCGAGGCCGAGCATGACGAACGTGTGACCGCTGCAGGTGAGCTCGAACGACATGGTAAGACCGCGGAGGCGAGTGCGCTTAGAGCGGAGGCCGCACTCGTCGCCCGCTACAAGCGCGCCTAAACCTCATGACTCGTTTGGGCTTCTAGGGCTCCTCTAGCGAACTGACGGCAATGTGAGTAGCGGGCGGCGCGCCTTTCGCGGAAGGTGCGCCGGTCGCTTAGGGAGAACTGGCTCATGAGGTTTGGGGTTGTTGCTGCCGCGCTTCTGGCACTCGCCGCAGCGCTGCCCGCGTGGAGCGCGGAGGTCGTGTTCACAGCCGCGCTCCGCGGCGACACTGAGCCGACGAACACCGGCTCCAAAGCCGCGGGCGATGCGAAGATCGTCGTTGATACGGCGACGCAGACGGTCGACGTCGACCTTAAGGTCACAGGGATCACGCTCACCGACTTCTGGGGGCAAGTGCATCATGCCCCGGTCGGTCCGATCCATCTGCATCATTATGCGGCCAACGGCGAAGTGACGCTGGTCATGCCGTTTCCGGCGGGGCCGAGCTATGCGGCGACGGCTGACGGGTTCACGCTGACGGTGCGAGACTACCCCTATGCGTCGGGCGCAAAGATCGTGCAGACACCGCTTTCGTTCGAGCAGTTCTTGGGCTCGCTGAAGGCTGGGATCGTGGTGATGAACATTCACACGACCAAGTTCAACGACGGCGAAATCAGCGGGAAGATCGTGGCCGCGAACTAGACTGCGAGGATTGGGGACACGACCACCTGTCGCCGCATTCCTGTTTCTGCTGTCTCCCCAAAAGCGAAGCTTTGGGGGAGACACGCAGATCGGTCGGGATTTGCGGCTCTTGATTTCTTTCTTGGCGCGTTTTATTATATTTATGTCTTATGTTTTATTAAGTTTACGCCACACGCCGGAACTGCGCATGGTCTCACGGCTCCAGGCTGCGCCGCGCTGGACGGAATCACAGTCAAATCTGTCATCCCGGACGTTAGCGAAGCCCGCCGCAACGCGGTGCGGCGTAGCTTACGAGCCGGGACCCAGGGACGACGCGCTGTGTGGCAACACTGCGACCGTCCCCCCTGGGTCCCGGCTCGCGCTTCGCCCGCCTACGCCAAGGCTTCGGCGGGCAAGTTTTGGCACACCCGGCCATCGTAGCTTTAGCGAAGACGGCTGCGCTGCGCTTGGCCGGGATGACAGACTGAGTGGATCAACGAAATCGGGAACCGCCTCTAAGCTTCGGGTACATGGGGTTGTTCGCTCAAATTCCGAGCCGGTATCCCCCGCCGTCCAAATCCAAGTGCGTTAGTGCAGGCTGTCAGACGTGTCCCATCACACGCTTCGGCTTGTAGGGCTCCTCCAGCGCCTTGATGTCTTCGGCGTCGAGCTTCAGCGTGAGGGCGGCGGCGGCATCTTCGAGGTGGTGGGGTTTGGAGGCGCCGATGATGGGGCTGGTGATCGCCGGCTTCGTCAGCATCCAGGCGAGCGCCACTTGCGCGTTGGGGCGGCCGTGTTTTTTCGCGATCGCCGTAACACGCTCGACGATCTCGAAGTCTTGAGGCTGGTAGTAGAGCAAGTGGGCGAATTCGTCGGTGCCGGCGCGGGAGGTTTCGGCGTTCGTGCCCGGGGACTTTTTCGGGTTGTCGCCTTGCTTGCGGTTGCCGGTGAGGAAGCCTCTTGCGAGCGGGCTCCACGGGATGACGCCGATGCCTTCGGAGAGGCAGAGCGGGAACATCTCGCGTTCTTCTTCGCGGTAGACGAGGTTGTAGTGCGGCTGCATCGAGACGAACTGGGCGTAGCCGTTCGCGCGCTGCAGGCCCAGCATCTTCATGAATTGCCAGGCGTACATGGACGACGCGCCGATGTAGAGCGCTTTGCCCGCCTTCACGACGTCATTCAGCGCTTCGACGGTTTCTTCCATCGGGGTGTCGTGGTCGAAGCGGTGGATTTGATAGAGGTCGATGTAGTCGGTGCCGAGGCGTTTCAGGCTGGCGTCGACCGCTTCCATGATGTGTTTGCGCGAGAGGCCACGGTCGTTCGGACCCTTGCCCATCGGCGAGAAGACTTTGGTCGCGATCACGACTTGGTCGCGCTTGGCCATCTCTTTCAACGCCCGGCCGGTGACCTCTTCACTGGCGCCGATCGAGTAGACGTCGGCCGTGTCGAAGAAGTTGATGCCGAGGTCGAAGGCTTGCTTGAAGAAGGGGCGCGAGGCTTGCTCGTCCAAGATCCACTCGCGCCATTTCGGGCTGCCGTAGGTCATGCAGCCGAGGCAGAGGCGGGAGACTTTGAGGCCGGTCTTTCCGAGACGTACGTAGTCCATGGCAATTCTCCTTGGGTTGCGCCATCCTTGCCTCGAAACTGAGGCTCGCGCGAGCCGTTTTGGCGATTGATCGACGCAAAGAGCCCGATTGCGAAGAAACTGTCGTGCGGGACGGCGTTTGTTGCGAAGATGCGAAAGCAGGAAGGTATCGATTGATGGCGCATTTGAATTCTCCGCTCGTCGGTCAGGCCGGCGGCGCGCGCGAACTGGCGACGCCGGCGTTGGTGCTCGATCTGCGCGCTTTCGAGCGCAACGTGACCGCGATGCAGGAACACTGCAATCGCGTGGGGTTGAAGCTTCGGCCGCACGCAAAAACGCACAAGTCGGTCGAGATCGCGCGGCGACAGCTGAAGGCCGGGGCGGTTGGTCAATGTTGCGCGAAGCTTGGCGAGGCGGAGGCTTTGGCCGCGGGCGGGATTGAGGGGTTGCTTGTGACCTCGCCGGTCGTCACGGCACAGGCGTTCGCGCGGGTGGCGAAGCTGAACGCGAAGCTTAGCGATTTCATGATCGTCGCTGACAGCGCGACCTGCGTTGACGGATATGAACGGGCCGGTGAGGCGTCGGGGAAGCGGCTGAAGGTGCTGGTCGACGTGGACATCGGGCTGCATCGCACTGGGATAGCGCCGGGCGAGCCTGCGCTTGCGCTTGCGAAGAAGATCGCCGGGTCGGCGCATCTGCAGTTCGTCGGGCTGCAAGGTTATGCGGGGCAGCTGCAACATATGCCGGCGTTCGAAGAGCGGCGGACGCAGTCGCTGGCGGCGCTGAAGCTGCTCGGTCGTACGCGCGATGCGATCATCGCCGCGGGTATCGCCTGCCCTATCGTCTCCGGCGGTGGAACGGGTACGTTCAACATCGATGCCGAGGCGCGCGTGTTCACGGAGCTGCAGGCAGGCTCCTACATCTTTATGGACAAACAGTATGGCGAAGTGCGGATTGCCAACGCGGCGCCGTTGCCGTTCGAGACGTCGCTCTTCGTCCAAACCTCGGTGATCAGCGCTTCGATGCCGGGGCTTGTTACGACGGATGCGGGGCTCAAGTCGTTTGCAACCGAGGCCGGGGCGCCGATCATTCATTCGGGCGCGCCAGACGGGGCGACTTACTTTTTCTTTGGCGACGAGCAAGGCGGAATCATGCTGGGCGGCGCCGACAAGCGGCTTGCGCTTGGCGCGGCCGTCCTTTGCACCGCACCGCACTGCGATCCAACGGTCAACCTCCACGAGGCCTATCACGTTGTCGATGGCGACAGGCTCGTGGACATCTGGACGATCGAAGCGCGGGGGCGGTCGGCATAATCGTCGAATCTGAACCAGCTGTTCATCGGCGGTTCATGGCGCGAGTCCGAGCATTTCGCGGGGTCTTGGGGGATGCGTGGATGGGAGCACTGACATGAAATTTTTCAGCACTTTGGTATTCGGGGCGGCGGCGCTGATTGCAGCGACGTTCGCCACGGCAGCACCGGCGAAGGCCGACAATTTCGGTGTCTATTTCGGTTCCGATGGTGTTGCGATTCAGGTGAGCAACTATGGCGGCGGGTACTACGGTGGCTACCCGGGCTATTATGGCAGCCACTACAACGGATACTACGACCCGCGGTGCCGTGACCGTTGGTATCGCAAGCACTACCGGCACTGCCGGTATTCTCGCGGGCACAATTACTACCCGAATTACTATGGCTACAATTACCCGCGCTACAACTACCGGCACCATGGGTATCCGCGGCATCACTGGAAGCGGTCGCATCACCGTTGGCACGGCAATCGTCAAGGCTGGCATGGCAATCAGCATGGCTGGCACAGCCGCGACCGTTGGCGTGGCCATGACGGCTGGCGAGGCAACCGCGGTCACCATCGCGGACATCGCGGCAGACATTGATCGCGTGCGATCATCGGAGGCCCGCTGCGGTGGCGGGCCTTCATTTTCAGTCGCGCTTCAGGTAGGTGCCTAAGCCGACGATTTCGTTGTAGGCGCTGAAGGTCACGCGCTCGATCGCGGGGTCGGGTTTGCCCTTGAGAAGCGCGGCGTAGGTTCGCTCCGCCGTCCTGGCGGCGGCGAGTAGGGCTGAGACCGGGAACAGCACCAAGCGGTAGCCCATGCGGCCCAGGTCGGCCGCGCTCAGCATCGGGGTCTTGCCGTCCTCGACCATGTTGGCGACCAGCGGCACGCCCTTGAAGCGGTCGGCAACAAAGCGAAGCTCTTGTTCGCTTTGCGGAGCTTCCACGAAGAGGATGTCGGCGCCGGCTTCGAGATAGGCGTCGGCGCGGCGAAGCGCTTCGTCCTGGCCGTGAATGGCGCGCGCGTCGGTGCGGGCGATGATCAGGAAGTCGCGGCTCGCCCGGGCACCGACGGCGGCACGGATTTTGGCGGCGCCTTCTTCGAGGGGCACGACTTCCTTGCCGTCCATGTGGCCGCAACGTTTGGGGAGCACTTGGTCTTCGAGTTGGATTGCGGCGGCACCGGCCTGTTCGTAGGCGCGCACCATGCGTTCGACGTTCGCGGTGCCGCCGTGGCCGTTGTCGCCGTCGGCGATCAGGTAGGCGGGCGTGGCTGCAGGCGCGAACGCCCGAACGCGGTCGATCATTTCGGTGGCACTGACAATGCCGATGTCGGGGACACCGAGGAGCGAGCCTGCTACTCCGAAGCCGGTCATGTAAACGGCTTCAGCGCCGGCGCGGGCGGCGATGCGAGCCGTCAGCGCGTCATAGGCGCCAGGCGCGATGAGAACGCCCTGTTGAAGACGGTCGCGGAGCGTCATCCTACTCGTCGTCCTTGACGACGTCGGGAACTCTTTCTTCGGCTGGGATGGCGTAGGCGCCGTTGAGCCAGCGGGAGAGATCTACGTCGGCGCAGCGTTTGGAACAGAACGGGCGGAAACGTTCTTCCGTCTCTTTCTTGCACATCGGGCAGTGGCGGGTCGGCGTCGTCATTGGTCGGCTCCGACGTCGAACTGGTTGCGTGCAAAGTTCGTGCGCGGCTCGAAGCGAATGCCTGCGCCGGCGTGACGGCGGAGCGATTGCTTCAGGTCGTCGCCTTGCGCTTCTATCCACTTGATGACTTCGGGGGCGGCGTAGACCACAAGCTTCGCACCGGGACGGGCCTTCGCTTCACGGGCGACGCGGCGAAGCAGTTCGGCAGCGACCGTCACGACCGTCTTGATGCGGCCGTGGCCGTGGCAGGGGTCGCAGACTTCGGAGAAGAGCTTTGCGAGCGGTTCGCGGACGCGCTTTCGCGTCATCTCGACGAGGCCGAATTCGGACATCGGCAGGATCTGCGTCGGCGTGCGATCTTTCGAAACGCTCTCGGCCAGAACGGTGAGCACCTGACCGATGTTTTCGGGTTCGCCGAGGTGAATGAAGTCGATCACGATCAGACCGCCGATGCCGCGCAGGCGAAGCTGTCGCCCGATTTCGGCGGCTGCTTCGAGGTTGGTTTTCAGCGACGTTTGTTCGAGGCCGGTCGCTTCGGTGTAGCTGCCGGAGTTTACGTCGATCGAGGTCAGCGCCTCGGTCGTTTCGAGCGTGATCCAGCCGCCGGATGGAAGCCGCACGCGCGGCTGCAGCAGGGCCTCTATCTCGCCTTCGATGTTGTGCTGGTCGAAGAGTTCGCCGGGGCCGTTGAAGAGCTGAATCTTATCGACCGCATCGGGCATCGCGCGGGCGGCGTAGGCGCGGGCTTGGGCGACGGCTTCCGCGTTGTCGATGAGCACGCGGTCGGTGGTGTCGTCTACGCCGTCGCGCATGGTGCGTTCGACGGGGTCGAGGTCGTGGTAGATCGTGGCGGGCAGCTTCGCCATGTGGCGGCGGGCTTGGATCGCGCGCCATTCGTCGCCGAGGCGGGCGATGTCGGAGGCAATGTCGTCGCGGCTGGCGGACAGCGCCGCTGTGCGGACGATGTAGCCGGCACCGGCTGCGGCGCGCGGGTCGTTCGCCGCAATGTCGGTGAGCAAGTCGGTCAGACGTTTGCGCTCGGCTTCGTCTTCGATGCGGCGCGAGAGTGCGATGCCGGATTGGTTCGGCACGAGCACGACGAGGCGGCCCGGGATCGTGACGTTCGCGGACAGGCGCGCGCCCTTATCGCTGATTGGGTCTTTGATGACTTGCACCACGACCGCTTCGCCTTCGCGCACGCATTTCGTGATGCAGGGTTGGTCCATGAAGCTTGGCAACTCCGCGAGGCAGCGCGCTTCGCGGGCCGCGAGGAATCCTGCCTTGTCCAAACCCAGGTCGACGAAGGCCGCTTGCATGCCGGGAAGCACGCGCTGCACGCGCCCCAGCATGATGTTGCCGAGCAGGCGATGGCCGTGGCGGCCTTCGCGGCCGCTTTCGGCTGTGCGTTCGATGAAGAGCTCGCTCAAGCGCGCTTCATCGACCATTGCGACCCGCGTCTCGGCGAGGCCGACATTGATCAAAACTTCGGAAGCCAACGGAGTACCAAAAGCAAAGTTGCGATTGCGCCTAGTCTAGCAAGGTTCACGCGGCGCCGCATGCCTTAAGCAAGTGCAATGTTTCCGTCAGTGGCAGGCCCACAACGTTGGTGTACGAGCCGTTGATCGTTCGAACAAAGGCTGCAGCGCGGCCCTGGATCGCATAGCCGCCGGCTTTGCCCAATCCCTCGGCAGATTCCGCGTAAACGCCGATTTCTTGCGCATCGAGACTGCGAAACACGACCTTTGTTTCAACAACGCGGGTGCGGAGCTTGCCCGTGCTGTCGATCAGCGCGACCGCGGTGATCACGGTATGGCGGCGGCCTGCGAGAAGAGCGAGGCACTTCGTGACGGTGGCGTCATCTTCTGCTTTAGGGAGAATGCGTCGCCCGCACGCCACAACGGTGTCGGCAGCGAGAACCAGCGTATTCGGTTTGCGCGCGTGAACGGTGCGCGCTTTCTCCGTCGCGATGCGCAATGCATGGGGACGCGGAAGTTCTCGCGGACGCGCACTTTCGTCGATGTCAGCAGGTTCGATATGCGCGGGGCGGATGCCGATCTGCTCGAGCAGTGCTAGGCGGCGCGGGCTGGCGCTGGCGAGGATGAAGGGTGCTGGCATGCGCTCCGCGCTTCGATCCCCCGTCACGACGAACGGCGTTACTTACTGCGATAGACGATCCGGCCCTTTGTCAGATCGTACGGCGTCATTTCGACGGTGACCTTATCGCCAGCGAGGACACGAATGCGGTTCTTGCGCATCTTGCCTGCGGTGTGGGCGATCACGATGTGCTCGTTATCGAGTTTCACGCGGAAGGTTGCGTTCGGGAGAAGCTCCACGACGGTGCCTTCAAAACTGAGCAGTTCTTCTTTTGCCATTCGGTCCTTCAAACTCAGGCAGGGCGGGCAGGATGCCGACGCTCCCGACGAAAATCGCGCGGAGAATGGTGACGGCCCCGCCCAAAAGCAAGCGAATTAGGCCTCTGGCGCGGGGCGCGCGGCGAAACGCTCCTTCAAAAAGCGGAGAATTGTGTCGCGGGCTTCGCGGTAGGCCGCCAGGCGCTGTTCGCGCGAGCCTTCAAAGGCCGAAGGGTCGGGGACTTTCCAGTACTCGACTTCGACCGCCATCGCGTGCGTCAACTCGAGCGCTTTGTGCCGGGCCTGCGGGCTCAACGTGATGATGAGGTCGAACGACGTGTCGGCAAGGGTCTCAAAGGTTTTCGGGTGGAGGTGCGAGAGGTCGATGCCGATCTCGTCCATTACCTCGACGGCGAGCGGGTCAAGCACGCCTTCACGTACGCCGCAGGATTCGACATAGACGTGTTTGCCGAACAGGTGCTTCATCAGGGCCGCTGCCATCGGCGAACGGATCGCGTTCATGCTGCAGGAAAACAGCACCGCGTCGGGCAAGTCTTCGCCGTTCGGCCCCTTCACCATCGGCTCACACCTTTACGTGCAGCGCGCAGATAAGCGTGAAGAGGCGGCGCGCCGTGTCGTGATCGACGGCGATCTTGCCGGTGAGCCGGTCACGCAGGAGCTGCGAGCCTTCGTCGTGGAGGCCGCGGCGGCCCATGTCGATAGCTTCGATCTGCGACGGCGATGCAGAGCGGATCGCCTGATAGTAGGTATCGCACACGACGAAGTAATCGCGGATCACGCGCTTCAATGGCGTGAGCGAGAGCACGTGAGTTGCATGCGTGTCGCCGCCTTCGTGTGCGACCTGGAAGACGAGGCGGTTTTCCTGCACGCCGAGCTTTAGGACGAACGGGCCGCCGGCCGCGCCCTCGGGCGCGAAGTGGTTTTGTTCGAGAAGGTCGAAGATCGCGATGCGGCGCTCATGCTCCACGTCCGGGCCGCGGGGCGCGATCGAAGCCTCGTCCAAGATCACGTCAATGAGGCGCGTTGGCGGTTTTTCGTCCGTCATCGGTTCAAGCGAATGCGAATGGAGCGGGCGTGCGCATCGAGACCCTCGGCATCGGCGAGCGTGGCCGCGCTTTCGCCCAAGGCGGCGAGGCCCTCGCGGGTGCAGCCGATGATCGTCGTGCGCTTCATGAAGTCGAGAACGGAAAGGCCGGAAGAGAATCGCGCGGCACGCGCCGTTGGGAGCACGTGGTTTGGACCTGCCACGTAGTCGCCGATCGCTTCCGGCGTATGGGCGCTCAGGAAGATCGCGCCGGCGTGGCGGATGCGCGCGGCCAATGCTTCGGGGTTGGTGACGCAGAGCTGCAGATGCTCGGCAGCGATGCGGTCGGCGAGCGCGGGGGCCTCGTCAAGCGAGTTGACGACGATGATGGCGCCATGTCTCGCCCAACTCGCGCGCGCGATCGTTTCGCGGGGTAAGACCCCAAGCTGGCGCTCGACCTCGGCTTCGACGGCGCGTGCGAACGCTTCATCATCGGTGATGAGGATGCTCTGCGCCGCCTCGTCGTGCTCGGCTTGCGCGAGAAGGTCGGCGGCGAGCCAGGCGGGGTTGTTTGTTTTGTCGGCGATGATCAGGACTTCGGACGGGCCTGCGATCGAGTCGATGCCGACATGGCCGAAGACTTGGCGCTTGGCCGCCGCGACATAGGCGTTGCCGGGGCCGACGATCTTGTCCACGGGCGCGATGGTTTTGGTGCCGTAAGCAAGTGCGGCCACGGCTTGCGCTCCGCCGATGCGGTAGATCTCGGTGACGCCCGCGAGGTCGCAGGCGGCGAGTACCAGTGGGTTCAGCTTACCCTCGGGGGCAGGCGTCGCAGCGACGAGACGCTTAACGCCGGCGAGCTTTGCCGGGATCGCGTTCATCAGCACGCTCGACGGGTAGGCCGCGAGGCCGCCGGGGATGTATAAGCCCGCCGCGTCAACAGCCGTCCACCGGGCGCCGAGGGTGACGCCGGCGGCATCGGTGTATCGGTCGTCGGTGGGCTTGTGGCGCGCGTGGAAAGATTCGATGCGGGCGGCGGCGTGCTTCAGCGCGTCGAGCGTTGCGGATGAGACTTGCGCCTTCGCAGCGGCAACTTCGGCGGGGCTCACACGCAGGTTTGCCGATGTGAGATCGAAGCGGTCGAAGCGCTTCGTGAGCTCGAACAGGGCTGAGTCGCCATGCGCTTGCACGTCGGCAATGATTGTAGCGACGGCTTGGCCGACATCGGCTGCGGTTTCGCGCTTCTCGGCAAGCAGGCCCGCAAAGGCGACTGCGAAGTCTTTGTGCGATGTTGAGAAGTGACGCATCGCGCTCAACCGGGAGCGCCGGCTTGCCGCCGGCACTTTCCTTCGACGCGCTCTCTAGCGAAGGGGGCCCGCGCTTGCAGGGTCATCCTTCGACCTCGTGCGCGGGCTTGCTCTTTGTGGACCATGGGGCGGAAATGTCCGTCAGCCAGGCATCCAGGCACTCGACGTCGAGCTTGATCGCGCCGCCGCCGGCGAAGGTGAGAGTGACCGTGCCGCTGAGGTCGGCCTTTGGTTCGAAGGCGAGTGTCAGGAGGGCGGCTAACGCTTCAGTGTTCGCGAGGCGCAGTCCGCTTGTCTGCACGCGCGTTACGGCATCGAAGTGGAGCGCGGCACGAACGCGGCGAAAGGGGGCGTTTTTGTCCGCCTTGGCGCCTTTGCCTTTCTCCGCTTCGACGTCTTCCCACATGAAGCGGTTGAACAGGAGTGCAAAGCGGCGGTTCGCCTTTTCGAAGCCGATGTCGCTCATCTTCACGAGCGCGTCCTGCAAATGGGCGGCGATCACGCTGAGGTCGAGCGTGTCAATGGCGCGGAGGCGAAGAGCGGTCGTCATGGGCGCGGAAAGTGCCGAAGTTGCGCGCGCTGCGCAAGTCTGGGAGCGCGGGCGTCCCGCCCGCTCTTTACCGACTCTACGCCCGGCTGTGTGCTGGAGATGCTGTGAAGAGCAGGCGGGACCGCCCGCGCTCCCAGACTTAGCCCTTAACGCGCTTAATCTCCGCGCCAAGCGCCGAGAGTTTTTCTTCGATGCGTTCGAAGCCGCGGTCGAGGTGGTAGACGCGGTTGACCACAGTTTCGCCTTCGGCGGCCAGGCCCGCGATGATGAGGCTGACCGACGCGCGCAGGTCGGTGGCCATCACTTGCGCGCCACGCAAGCGGGGCACACCGCGCACGGTTGCGGTTTGGTGCTCGATCGTGATGTCGGCGCCCATGCGCAGGAGTTCGGGCGCATGCATAAAACGGTTCTCGAAAATCGTTTCGGTGATGTGCGAGACGCCGTGAGCGGTCGCCATCAAGGCCATCAACTGGGCTTGCATGTCGGTCGGGAACCCGGGGTACGGCTCCGTCGTCACGTCCACGCCCGTGTAGTGCGCGCCGTTGCGCGAGACGCGCAAGCCGCGGTTCGTCGGGGCAATCTTCACGCCCGAGGCTTCGAGTAGCGGGATCACGGCGCCGATCGTGTCGCCGCGTGCGCCGACCAGCTCGACTTCGCCGCCGGTCGCGGCCACGGCCATTGCATAGGTGCCGGTCTCAATGCGGTCGGGGATGACGGTGTAGCTGGCGCCGTGCAGGCGATCAGTGCCTTCGATCGTGAGCGTGCGTGTGTCGAGGCCGGTAATCTTTGCGCCCATCGCTTGGAGGCAGAGGCCGAGGTCGGTGATCTCAGGCTCCATCGCGGCGTTCTCGAGGACGGTCGTGCCTTTGGCGAGGCAGGCGGCCATCATCAAGTTTTCCGTCGCGCCAACCGAAACGAACGGGAATTGATAACGTGCGCCGTGCAGCCCGTTCGGGGCGTGAGCAATAACGTAGCCCTCGTCGATTTGAATCTGCGCGCCCATTGCCTCGAGGCCCTTGAGGTGCAGATCGACCGGGCGCGTGCCGATGGCGCAGCCGCCGGGCAGCGAGACCTTTGCCTTGTGGCAGCGCGCGAGCAGCGGGCCGATGACGAGGAAGCTCGCGCGCATCTTGCGCACGAGTTCGTACGGAGCTTCGGTGCTGGTGATGTCCTTCGCGTGCAGTTGAAGCACGCGACCTTCAGCTTCGGCGTGGCCGTTGCCGTTCATCGTGAGGCCGACACCGAGGCCGCCCAGGATCGCGGCGAGCTGCGAGATGTCGGTCAGATGCGGCACGCTGGCGAGCTGCAACGGTTCGTCCGTGAGCAGGCTTGCGACCATCAAAGGAAGAGCGGCGTTCTTCGCGCCAGAGATGCGGACTTCGCCGTTCAGACGGCGCCCCCCGCGAATTTGAATTCTGTCCACGCAACAGCCCTAAGGTGAGTCCGCAAATCACTTCGCGGGGAGCATAACGCGAGCACAACGCCGTGCGCGCACAAACTGAGGGCGAGGTCATACGCCCCCAAGGGGGGCCAAACAATGGCGGGTCTGCCAGGATTTAGGCCGAAGTTTTCCCGGATTTGGGCGGAATAACGGCTGGGCGCGGCTGACCGTCTTCGCCTGTGGGTTGCGCTTGGGTACGGGCCCGGGCCTTCCGGCGCTTCAGGTTGGCGCGCAGGGCGGCAGCCAGGCGCTCAGCCTTGGCGGCGTCGCCGTTGGAGGCGGGCGGGCGTTTTTCACTCATGCTTCACCGATGCGTCAGCGCGGTTGGCGCGCGCGTGAGGGAGCTTATATCGTGGGCCGGTGAAACGGCAATCAGCTGGCTGCTGATCGCACGAACGGAGCAACCGATGGCCCTTTTTAGCGTGAAGAAGAAATCTCAGATGCCGGCGGCGAACGAGGCTTTGCCGGGGCGTTCGGCGGAGATGCGGGTGCCGGACGAGCACTATGTGCTGGGCACGCGGCTTAAGCCGCCGTTTCCTGAAGGGCTTGAGATTGCGATGTTTGGGCTCGGTTGTTTCTGGGGCGCGGAGCGCAAGTTCTGGCAGCAGGAAGGCGTGCATTCGACAAGCGTCGGCTATGCGGCAGGCATGACGCCCAATCCGACATATGAAGAAGTGTGTTCGGGCATGACCGGGCATAACGAGGTCGTGCGTGTCGTGTTCGATCCGAAGAAGATTTCGTTCGAGCAATTGCTCAAAGTGTTCTGGGAGAACCACGATCCGACGCAAGGCATGCGCCAGGGTAACGACCTAGGGACACAATATCGGTCCGGCATCTATGTCGCGGGCGCGGCTCAGCGCAAAGCGGCGGAGGCTTCGCTGACGATGTTTCAGGATGTTCTGACCAAGGCGGGGTACGCCAAGATAACGACGGAGATTTTGGACGCGCCGCCCTTCTATTATGCCGAGACCTATCACCAGCAGTATCTGGCAAAGAACCCGGACGGGTACTGCGGGCTTGGCGGGGTCGGGGTGAGTTGCCCAATCGGATTGCAGAAAGCGTAGTCAAGGCTCCGCGACGTTCTGGTCCCGGTTTTCTGTCTTCTGTTCCGGGGCGGCCCCTTCCCTCCCCGCTCCGCGCGCGCTATACGGGCCGCCTCGCTGTTGTAGCGTAGTGGTAGCGCAACGCCTTGGTAAGGCGTAGGTCGTGGGTTCAATTCCCACCAACAGCACCAGAATTTGTGGCGGGGATCGGATACTTCCGGTCCCCGTTCGCGTTTTCGTGAATTAAGGGGACCTGCGAAGTTCGCCGGGTCACAAGGAATTCAGCGGCAACCCGACGAGGCTTGAGGTAGAAGGCGCCGTCGAAAATGGGCGCTGAGGAGACCTGTCGATGCGTGCGCGGTTTGCGGTGATCATACTTGCGTTGTCTGCCACTCAAACGCTGGCAGCACCAGCGAAGCCCGCGGCCACACCGGTGCCGGCGGTAAACGTGCCGCTCACGATCACACTCTACGACAAAGAGAATTTTCAGGGCCGCTCGGTGAAGGTCGGCGCCGCAACGCCGAATTTGGCGGCGCTGCAAATTGAGGACAAAGTGGCAAGCTTCGAAGTGGCGGGCGCGGGCGATTGGGTTTTGTGCGCGGATCGCAACTACAAGGGCGTGTGCGCGCGCGTGACGGCGAAGGCCGGCGATCTGCGCGTGATCCAATTGTTCGGGCGCGTGAGCTCGCTCTATCCTGTCCCCGCGCCAGTCGTACCGGCAGCGCCTGCAGGGACAGCCGTGCCGCGCTAAGCGCCTCAAATTCGTGAACATGATCCCCTGCGCACCATCCGGTGGCGGGGGCTGCCCGATTCTTCACCATAAACGGGTGCTGGTGGGTGGGCGGCGGCACTACCTTTCCTTGCGGATGAACGGCAGCTGAAACGGGCGTTGGACGCCCGTTCAGGGGGCACGTGCCAAAAGGACGCCGTGGATAGCGCTCAATCCTGGCGGTTCCGCCTTACCGGCGGGGTTGCCAAGGGCGGCCCACGAGACTAATTCACCGCGCCAATTCCCCTGCGCGGAAACTTGGGAGAGTGGAATGAAGACGTTCGCCGTCGTGGTTGGTGGTGCTGTAATCGCTGCGTCCGCAGCAATGACCGCGTTCGCGCAACCCTATCCTCCGATGGCCGCAGTCGCGGCGCCGCCTGTTCCGCCGCCGACCGTGATCACGGTGTTCGATCAGCCGAACTTTAAGGGGCGCACTTTGGTGTTCGATCGCTCGGTGCCGAGCCTTGCGCGGTTGAACTTCAACGACGTGATCGCCAGCGTGCAAATCAAAGGGACACGCGATTGGGTGCTGTGCGAGCACCGCAACTTCATGGGCAAGTGCGTGCGAATCCGCGCGAAGGAAAAGGATTTGAAGCGGCTCAAGATCAACGGGCAGGTGTCGTCGCTCTATCCGGTTCCCGTGCCGCCGCCGGCGCCGCCGAAGCCGCGCTAAAGAAGTTTTTCGGGTTTAACGGCAACGGCCGGGGCGATGCTCCGGCCGTTTGCTTTGCGCTCAAGCGCCGGCATTGCGTTCGGCGAGTTGGCGCAGGTTCTCTTCGTGGTCCGCACGGTCGAGCTTGTAGAAGGCGATTGCCGCCATCATCGCCATCCAGAACGAAAGGATGATGGGAACATAGTAGGCACCAAGCCACCAGACGGTGTCGGGCGAAACGTCCTCCGGCTTAGCGCCTGCTTGCAAGCCTGCCAGCGCCAGTACCAAGGTCGCGGCCGCCACGCCGAGGCCCGAGACCATTTTGCGGATGAAGGTCGCGGCCGCGATAAACGTTCCTTCGGATCGGCGGCCTGTCTTTAGTTCAGATTGCTCGACCAAATCCGCCATCATGGCGGCGGCCAAAACCTGGAAGCAGATGATCAGGCCGACGTCGATAATGCCTGCAATTAGCACCAGCAGATAGATGAAGGTGGGCGTACTGGCATCGAGGAGGCCTATCAACTTCAATACGATCGGCAACGGCGCGCCCAAAAAGGCGATCATGCCGATGACCATCGCGCCCTTCTTCTTGCCCATTGTGCGAGTGACAATCGGGGCCATGACGGCACCGATGATCGCCGAGACGAACACGCCTAATGTCAGCCCGCCGATTTCAAGCGGCGTGAACTTCCAAAAATAGGTCGCCATATAGAACGAAAGAGCGGCCGACATGCCCGCCCCGATCGCGCCGAACACGTTTGCCACGAACAGCGCGACGAACGAACGGTTCGAGAGCGTCTCGTACACCTCTTTGAAGATAAGGCCCAACGTCAGGTGCCGCTTCGGTGGCGGCGACTTGAGGAAAGGGATGCGCGCATGCGTGCCGAGCGCCGACCCCAGGATCGAAATGCCGATGAGACCGGCGGCGATTATTCCGTAGAGCGCGTATGCTTCGCGGTTGAACTGGCCCGTCGCCGTGGCGGTCGCAAAGGCCGGGAAGATCGCCAGGAACATCATCACCGACATCGCATTGCCGCCGGTCCACGCGAAGAAAAGCCGCCAAGAGATGAGTGTCGAGCGCTCGTCGTAGTTTGCGGTGAGTTCGGGCGTGAGTGCAGAGGACGGCGTTTCGTTGAACGTGATGAACGTGCGGATGAGGATGGCCAGCGAGAGCAAGTACCAAAACAGCGCCTCGTCCGACCAACCGACCGGCGGGTTCCAGAGCAGGTAGTAGGTTGCGGCCACCGGAACAGCGGAGGCGTAGAGAAAGGGATGGCGCCTGCCCCACTTCGAATGAAGGTTGTCGGACCAGTAGCCAATGATTGGGTCGGTGATCGCGTCAACGACGAGTGCCGCCCCGATGGCAATGGTGACGAGCCACGCCTCAACGCCGATGACTTGGCTGTAGAAGAGTAAGAGGAAGTAGGCGAAGCCGCCGTCCTTGACGCCGTAGGCGACAGATCCAAAACCGTAGGCGAGTTTCGTCGAGAGCGGTAAACGCTCGGACTGCGGGACTGCCTTTTGCATTCAATATCTCCGTCGGCGCTTATCTAGCACGGTTTCGGGTCGCGCCTAACGGTTCGGCAGATCATTCCGCCAACTTCGCTTTCACGTAATCGTAGAAGCCGAGTTCCTTGCCCCGATGTTTGTACTTTGAAGCCTTCCAATCGCGGGCTTCGTTCTTTTCGGTGCCGTAGTACTGCTCGATGCCGTAGTCGGTGAGTTCGCTGTTTGGGGCGACGACGAAGCGGCCATTGATCAGGCTGCCGTCGGCCGCCTTCTCGTAGTCAACGAGCTTGATCGGACGCCAGTTCCAGAAGCCGGCGCCGAGTGCGGGGGCGGTGCGCGGGAATTGCGGACCGAATGTGCCGCGCGTGACTTCGCGATCGGGATTCGAGTCCACGTAGTGCACGGTGCCGTCGTTGTCGACTTTGAAGACGTAAACCACGTGGCCCCAGGGGTCGTAGATGATGGAGCCGGGGCGCAGCGCGCCGCGTTCGATCTTGGGCGAGTAGAAGTCGGACGCGCTGTAACCGCTGTCGAACGTATGTTCGATGCGGAACATTGCCGTCGAAACCGTGCCGCGCAGATTGAGAAGGATCTTCACCGGGTCGGTGTCGGCCTGCCATTCGAGCTGCAGGCGCGCAACGACTTGGTTGCCGGCATCGGAGAAGCGGAAGTCGGGCGTGGGTCCCGAACGCGACATCACGTAGAGCGGATAGGAAAACGGCAGGCCGTTCTTCCATGCGAAGTAGGCGCGCAGCTGATAGATGAAGTCGGCGCAGTCGCCGTCCATGCGCAGGTTCGGCGGATCGCTGTCGCGGTAGGGATTGGCGGTACTCTTGAAGCACGCGGCGGGGTCTTTGCAGTCGTCGTGACCGAAGCCCGCGACGAACTCGCCAAAGCGCTTTTCGTCGTTCGCGTCCCAGTGGTCTTTGGTGATTTTCCAGCTGCCCGTTTCGGCACAAGCAACACCCAAGCTCAACGCTCCGGCGGCGATGCCACTCAATATCCAACGCAACATGACCAACCCGCTGCTTTCCCCCGCACGGTATGATGTCGGTTTCGGCCATGAAGGCAAGGGCGTGCACGCTTCGTTCCGCCGCGCGCTTTAAATTTCGGCCGAAAAGGACACGTCCAGCGATGCGGAAACGGTGCTAAAGTGGCCGCAGTGGAACGGCTGAATCACCCTTTTGAAGTGAGCAAACCTCTGAATATCGCGCACCGCGGCGGCGCTGGCCTTCGCCCGGAGAATACGCTTGCCGCCTTTGCGCATGCGCTGGACGTTGGGGTCGACGGGTTCGAACTCGACGTGCATGTGGCGAAGGACGGCACGGTCGTGGTGTTTCACGACGACACGCTCAAGCCCGACATTGTGCGTGACGCGGACGGCCGCTGGCTCGAGGGCCCGCCGCTGTTGATCAAGGACCTGCCTTACGCAGACTTGCAGACTTACGACATCGGGCGGCTTAAGCCTGGCTCGAAGTACGCAGCCCGTCACCCCGATCAGATGGCGGTCGACGGGGAGAAGATTCCACGGCTTGCCGATGTCATTTGGTTGATGAAGCGGTCTGGAGGCGGCGAACGCCTGTGGGTCGAACTCAAGAGCAACTTCATGAACCGCGCTTCGACGGTTTCGCCGGAAGCGATGGCGGAGGCTGTACTGCGCGTCATCAAGCGCGAGAAGTTTCTCGATCGCACGGTGCTCGTCGGGTTCGATTGGCCAGCACTGATTGCCGCGAAGAAGATGGCGCCGAAGGTCGAGTGCTGGTTTACGACCTTGCCGCAAAGCTATTTCGCTGACGCCCCTGTGCCGGCCGAACACGGGCCTCCGCCGAAGGCCGAACTTGAGGCCCTGCGCGCGATGGAGAAGGCCGGGGCGCCGTGGACGGGCGGATTTGACAGGGCGAAGCACGGTGGCTCCGTTATCAAGGCCGCGAAGGCCGCGGGCGCCGATGGATGGTTTCCGTACTTCGCCGACATCAACCGCGCGACGATGACCGAGGCGCGGTCGTTGGGGCTGAAAGTCGGGGCTTGGACGGTGAACAAAGCTGACGACCTGGCACGGCTGGCGGACCTCGGCGTCGACGGCTTGTGCACGGACTACCCGGACAGGCTCAGGACGATTCTGAAGGGCGCGTAATGTTCGCTCGCTAAGGTTGCAAATTGCGTTTGGACCGCTTTGGCGGCACAATATGCATCTTCCTCCACTCTTCGAGTTTGAACGATGCGTTTTCGTTTTGTTGTGGCCGCTGCTGCGGTGATGCCGCTTTCGGCGTGCGCGAGTTGGGGTGTGTTGCCCTCTACCGTTGAGACCACGGAGTCGCCGTTCAAAAGCTATAAGAGCGCGGAAGACGCCTACGCGCAGGTGAAGCCCTATGTCACCACGCACCGCGAACTGAAGGCGCGCGGGTTCGATCCGTACGCGACGCCAAACATCAAGGTGCTCAACTATCTCGACTTGGTACCGCGGTTCTTGCCGCAGCAATCGATGAAGCAGGAAGACTTGGATCCGGCCGTGCAAGGCTGTTTGACGGCGCGCGAGCGGTGCACAGGGTGGCTTGCGGAACCGACGATCTCGTCGAAGGATCGAACGGGCAATGTGGCGCTCGACGTGCTGGGCTTCGAGCGCGAGACGACGGAGACCGGGTGGAAGGCGTCGATGCTGCTTCTCATTCAGGACGGCGTCGTTGTTTATAAGCTTTGGTCGGGCACGCCGGCTGTGTTGAACGTCAAGACCGAGAAGAAGCCGCTCGGGCCCCTGCAAGATTTGTCTGGGCCTGCGGCTGCCGCGATTTCCGGCGCGGTGAAACCCTGAGGCGCATCGCCGTTGTCGGCGGTGCCGGCGCGTTCGGCCTGTCGCTCGTTCGTGGACTGCTCGAAACCACCGATTGCCACGTCGTTCTGTGCGGGCGCTCCCGCGAGCGCGCCGTCGTGGCGGCGCGCTCAGTGCATGCGCCTGAGCGCGTATCGATAGCGCTCCTCGACCGGACACGGGTGACGGCACAGGACGTCGCTGCTTTGAAAGTGTTTTGCGTCGTTGATGCGGCGGGTCCGTTTCAGGCGAGCGAGCTTACGCTTGCGCGCGCCGTCATCGATGCCGGTGTGCACTACGTCGATCTTGCGGATGCACGCGATTTCGTGGCGCGGTTCGGAGCACTGGACGAAGCCGCGAAAGCGCGCGGGGTTCTTGCCGTGACGGGGGCGAGTTCAACGCCGGCGCTGTCGAACGCAGTGCTCGACGAGATCTGTCGCGGGTGGAAGCGTGTGGACGGCGTCGAGATCGCGATCAGCCCCGGCTCGCAGGCACCGTTGGGTCTGTCGGTTGTTCAGGCAATACTGAGCTATGCGGGCAAGCCGGTGAAGTTCTGGCGCTTCGGGCGATGGGACTTTGCGCCGGGTTGGGGGATGCTCAAGGTGCTTAGGATCGAGGGGCTTGGGCGGCGGTTCGTCTCGCTGGTCGAGACGCCCGATCTCGACATTGTGCCTCAGCGGTTTGCGGGCGTGCGCCACGCGGTGTTCCGCGCGGGCGTCGAGCTTTCGATCTTGCACTTGGGATTGTGGCTGCTTTCGTTGCCGGTGCGGATGGGGATCACGCGCTTTCTTGAGCCGCTCGCCGAACTGCTGCACGGGCTGGCGGGTTGGTTCCGGCGGTTCGGCAGTGACCGCGGCGGGATGACCGTGGAGGCGACCGGGATCGATCACACCGGCGCGCTTGTGCGCAAGTGCTGGACGTTGGTTGCAGAAGCCGGCGACGGGCCGGAGATTCCTGCCCTGCCAGCGTTGTGCGTGGTGAAGGCGTTGCTGAACGACCGCTTGCCTCAGCGCGGCGCGATGACGTGCGTTGGGCTCGTGCCGCTTAGCGCAATCGAGGACGAGTTTCGCCGGTTTGAGATCCGTACGTCGATCGCAACGACGCCTTTGCCGGCCGCGGCGCTGTTTCCGCGCGCGGTGGCGCAGTTCGAGGCAATGCCTGCCGCCGTGAAAGCGGCGCACGTGCCCGAGCCTGCTGTCGACCTTGAGGGCGAAGTCGAAACACAGGGGCCGGAGACTTGGGCGGGCGGCGTGATCGGATGGTTCGTCGGGTTTCCGACCGAGAGCGGCAAGAGTGCTGCCGCGGTTACGATCGAGCGCGACGGCACCGGCGAGACTTGGGTGCGGCGGTTCGGACGCGCGCAGTTTCGCAGCCAGCTCACCGAACGCGGCACTGGGCGATTGGCCGAACGGTTTGGCATGATCACGTTCGATCTCGACGTGCTTGCAGACGCTCGCGGGTTTTCAATGGCGGTCGCGCAAGCACGCCTCGGTGAGTTGCCCCTTCCGCGCTTTCTAACACCCTCGAGCGATGCGTCGGCCGATGTGGACGAGCAAGGCTGCTACCGGTTCGATGTGACGATCGGGTTGCCGCTGATCGGGCGGTTGGTGCGCTATCGAGGGTCGCTTAGGAAGGGGGCCGATTGTGGGCAGCGAGCTTGACCAGCGCCTCAAGCGGGGTGTTGACACGCAACTTCTTGTTCGCGTTTTTCAGGTTGGAACGGACTGCGCGCGTGCTGATCCCGACGATCTTGCCGATCTCGGCGACGTTCTTGCCCAAGCTCGTCCAGCGTAGGCATTCGGCTTCGCGGTTGGTGAGGGCGACCGGCATGCGTTCGTTCAATGCCACAATGCTGTCGTAGACCACGTGCGCGGCCGCATGCAGCATCGAGCGCGCAAGCGGCGAGGCGTCGGCGTTCGGGCCGTTGACCGCAACCTTCAGGACCAGCCGGCCGCGGCGATGTACGGGCAAAAGCAATGAGGTTCCCGACTGAGCCTCAGGCGGCAGCGACTTTGTCCATTCGCTGGGATCGATGCCGAGGCGATCGCGCAGTTCATCGAGCGTGAACGGACCTTCGTTCTGCTCGGCGAAACGGCTTACCGGGTGCTCAGGATAGATTTGCGCGTGCAATTTTCGCGGCGACCCGTCCGATGCAAAAAGAACGGCGCGGCGACCTTCGGCGCTGAGGTCAGTCGCGTCTACAATGGCGCAACGCTCGTAGCCAAGACTGGAGGCCAGTGCGAGGGTGGCCCGGCCCAACTGCGGCAGGCTTAGCGCGTCGCGCGCCTCGTCAAGGAATCCGCCAAAAGTCCCGAGAATGCCGTGCATGACCGCTCACCCCGGCGGGAATCTGAGCACGGCCGTCGCACATCGCAACCTGTTGCTTTCGCGTGGTACAGCCTGAAAACGGGACAGGGGGCCCAGCAGCCGCACCGATATGGTCACCGATGCGGCAGCTCCTGAAGCACTGGCGGCGCCTATTTCGGCGCCATCACCATGACCATTTGGCGCCCTTCGAGCTTGGGTTCTTGCTCGATTTTGCCGATCGCTTCGATGTCCTTTTTCACACGCTGCAGCAGTTCCATGCCGATTTCCATGTGCGCCATTTCGCGGCCGCGGAAGCGAAGCGTTACCTTCACTTTGTCGCCTTCCTCGAAGAAGCGTTTAACGGAGCGCATTTTCACGTCGTAGTCGTGATCGTCGATCATCGGGCGGAGCTTGATCTCCTTGATTTCGATGATCTTCTGATGCTTGCGGGCTTCGGCGGCCTTTTTCTGCTCCTGATACTTGTACTTGCCGAAGTCCATGATCTTGGCGACGGGCGGTTTCGCGAGCGGCGACACCTCGACCAGGTCGAGGCCTTCGGATTGCGCGAGCTTGAGAGCATCGAATTTGCTCATCACCCCGCGCTTTCCACCTTCGTCGTCGATCACCAGCAATTCGTGCGCGTTGATGAACTCGTTGATCCGCGGGCCGTCCTTGGACGGGGCTGCAGTCGATTGATGCGGACGTCTAACTATTGGGGCATCTCCATTGGGTTGGCCTGTCCAGCGCTGGTCGAACGTGCGTCGAGGTCCGTTGCTTGGTGCCCGGTGACATGTGCGCCCCGGGCTCAAGCAACGGTGTTGTCACCTTCGCATGTTCGTGGCGGGTCACCCATCGATCGTCGGGTCGCAAGCAGGGTCCCCTCGAGCCCCGTTCGGGCGCCTTTGGGTCTTTGCTACAGACGACGCGCCGGATTGGTGGCCCGGCGCGTCAGCTGATTGCGAGAGCATAGGAAATCAGGGGGTTAAAGCAAGGTCTTTGCGTAGGATACGTTTGAGATTATTGGCGCAAATCCGGCGGGGTTGACTCGGCGGCCAACATCTTGGTCAGGGCGTCAAGGCTCATCGTTTCCTGCTTCT
The DNA here is from genome assembly GCA_902826695.1 of uncultured Alphaproteobacteria bacterium. GTDB lineage: Bacteria > Pseudomonadota > Alphaproteobacteria > Micropepsales > Micropepsaceae > SZUA-430. The sequence goes on from CADEFU010000009.1 coordinate 156,784, forward strand.
CGGACCCCAAACGGCGGATCGAGAGCGTGCGGTCCTCCGCTTCCTTCCGGCCGGCGACCAGCAGAAACGGAACCTTCGCCAGCGAGTGCTCGCGGACCTTGTAATTGATTTTTTCGTTTCTGAGGTCGGTTTCGACGCGCAGGCCCGCAAGTTTCAGGTGTGCCGTCACTTCCTTCGCGTAGGCGTCCGCGTCGGAGACGATGGTCGCCACGACCGCTTGTACCGGCGCGAGCCACACGGGGAACTTGCCGGCGTGGTGCTCGATCAAAACGCCGATGAAGCGTTCAAGCGACCCCACGATCGCGCGGTGCAGCATGACCGGGCGTCTGCGGTTGCCGTCCTCGGCGATGTATTCGGCATCGAGCCGTTCGGGCAGCACGTAGTCGAGCTGGATCGTACCGCACTGCCAGTCGCGGCCGATGGCGTCGCGCAGCACGAATTCAAGCTTCGGGGCGTAGAACGTGCCTTCGCCCGGGTTGATCGTGTAGGGCAAGCCGATGGTCTTGCAGGCGTTTTCGAGTGCCGCTTCGGCGTGATCCCACTGCGCCTCTGTACCGCCGCGCAGTTCGGGTCGGGTCGCAAGCTTAGTGATGAAGCTCTCGAAGCCGAGTTCGCGATAGACCTCGGTCAGCAGCTCCACGAACTTTTTCGTTTCATCGACGATCTGTTCTTCGGTGCAGAAGATGTGCGCGTCGTCCTGCACGAACGAGCGCACGCGCATGATGCCGTGCAGCGCGCCCGACGGTTCGTAGCGGTGGCAGGCGCCGAATTCGGCCAGGCGCAACGGGAGGTCGCGATAGGACTTCAAGCCCTGCTTGAAGATCTGCACGTGGCCCGGGCAGTTCATCGGCTTGACGGCCAGGATCTTGCGCGCGTGGTCCGTGCCCTCGTCCACCTCGGCGATAAACATGTTCGGGCGATAGTTTTCCCAGTGACCGGACTCTTCCCAGAGCTTGCGGTCGATAAGCTGGGGCGTCTTCACCTCGTTGTAGCCACCGCGTTCGATCTTGCGGCGGATGTAGTTTTCGACGGTGCGGTAGAGCGCCCAACCTTTCGGGTGCCAAAAAACTTGGCCGGTCGCCTCTTCCTGGATGTGGAAGAGGTGCATCTCTTTGCCGATCTTGCGGTGGTCGCGTTTCTCGGCCTCTTCCAGACGTTGCAGGTGGGCGGCGAGTTCTTTCTCGTCGCGCCACGCGGTGCCGTAGATGCGTTGGAGCTGTGCGTTCTTCGCGTCGCCGCGCCAATAGGCGCCCGCGATCTTGGTCAGCTTGAAGCCGAGGCCGATCTTGCCGGTCGACATCAAATGCGGGCCGCGGCAGAGATCGTGCCAATCGCCGTGATAGTAGACGCGCACTTCTTCGTTTGCCGGCAGATCCTGGATGATCTCGGCCTTGTATTGCTCGCCCAGGTCGCGGAAGTGGGCCACGGCCTTGTCGCGCTCCCAGACCGTGCGCTTGGTCGGCAGATCGGCGGCGACCAGCTCGCGCATCTTTGCTTCGATCTTCGGCAGGTCGTCGGGCGTGAACGGTTCGTTGCGCGCGAAGTCGTAGAAGAAGCCGTCTTCGATGTTCGGGCCGATCGTCACCTGGGTGCCGGGATAGAGTGCCTGAACCGCCTGCGCCAGTAAGTGCGCGGTGTCGTGGCGGATGAGGTCCAACGCCTCCTCGCTTTTCCTGGTGACAATTTCGACCTTTGCGTCCTTCTGGATCGGCCAGTCGAGGTCTTTCAGCTCGCCGTCGACTTTGACCGCCAGCGCGGCCTTGGCGAGGCCTGCCCCGATGGACGCCGCGACGTCCGCGCCGGTGGACCCGCGCGTCGTCGTCCGCACCGAGCCGTCAGGCAGGGTGATGCGGATTTCGTTGGCGGGCGACGACACGTGCGAATCTCCATTGGTTAAGGCGTTCGGAAGGGGCGGCAGATTGGTGGGGGGCGCGCCCCTAGTCAAGGAAACCGGCTTGAGTGTGGCGGGGCGTTGTGTCACTGCCCGGGCACCCATGCACGGACGTCTTTCCGCCCAACCGACCGGCGAAATTGCCTACCGGCCCGACATCGACGGGCTGCGTACGATCGCCGTCGGCACGGTGATCCTGTTTCACGGCAAGCTTGGGGTTCTGCCCGGCGGGTTCGTGGGCGTGGACGTGTTCTTCGTCATCTCCGGGTTTTTGATTTCCTCCATCGTACTGGGCGAGATCGCACACGGACGGTTCTCGCTTGCCGGGTTCTACGAACGGCGCATTCGGCGCATCCTGCCCGCGCTGATGGCCGTGTTGGCGGCGGTGATGATCGCGGGCGCCCTGCTCTACCCGCCGCAAGATTACGTGCTGCTTGCGAAGTCGGCGAAGGCGGCGGCGCTGTTCTATGCGAACTTCTTCTTCCACGGGCAAGCGGGCTACTTCCAACCGGATGCGGAGACGCAGCCGTTGCTGCATACGTGGTCGCTTGCGGTGGAAGAGCAGTTCTATCTCGTCGCACCGCTGTTCTTGTGGGCCATCGCACGGCTCTCGAAAAGCTGGCAGATGGCGGCGGTCGCACTCGCCTTTGCGGTGTCGCTGGCGTTCTCCGTTTGGGGAGCGATGACTGAGGATAGCGGCGCGTTCTACTTGCCGCACTCGCGCGCGTTCGAGTTGATCATCGGCATGTTGCTGGCGATGGGACTCGTTCCGAGGTTGACCAATGCGGCCGCCGCGAACGTGGTCGGTGCGGTCGGGTTGGCGATGATTGCCTATGCGGTGCTGTTCTTTTCGGCCGCGACACCTTTTCCGGGATCTGCGGCGTTGGTGCCATGCCTGGGTGCTGCGGCCATCATCGCGAGCGGGGCACCACATTCGACGTTCGTGTCGCGCTTTCTTGCAACCGCGCCGATGGTGTTTACGGGCAAGATTTCTTACTCGCTCTACCTCTGGCACTGGCCGGTGTTCGTGTTTGCAGAATACCAGTGGGGCGAACACCTCACCATCATCGATCGTATCGGTCTGATCGTTGTGGCGTATCTCTTGTCCGTCTTGACCTACTGGTTCGTCGAACAGCCGGCCCGGCAAAAAACGCCGCTCCTGACACGCACGCGCATTTTCGTTGCAGGCGCCGCTTCGCTCGCTGTCGCGTTCGGACTCACGCAGCTCGTTGTTGGGACGCGAGGGCTGCCGCAGCGGCTTGGACCGGAGATCGCTGCGTTCGACGAAGCGGTGCGAAAGAACCGGGGGCTCACGCCTTGCGCTGAGAATGAGGCATGGCTTTCCAGCACATCCGATTGCGAGATCGGCGCGAAGAGCGCGGCGGAGCGCTCGTTCCTGTTCTGGGGCGACAGCCATGCGCGGGTCTTGTCGTCGACGGTTGCTTCCGTTGCCGAAGAGCAAGGAATCAAAGGCCTGGTTGTCTTTCGAGGCGGCTGCCCGCCCTTCCTGGAGCTCGCCGGGACCGCGTTCGATAAGCGCGGTTGCCAGACGACGGCGCAGCAGGTTGAAACGCTGCTGAAGACGAAGGGCTATGCGAATGTCGTGCTCGTGGCGCGCTGGGCACTCTATGCGGAAGGCGGTGGGTTCCGGAATGGAAAGTGGTTTTCGACCGCATTCGACCAAGGTGACGTGCTGAAGAACCGCGCAGCGTTTACAGAGGCGCTGGTTGCAACGGTCCGCAAGATTCAGGCGACAGGACGAACGGTCACGATCATCGGGCCGGTTCCGGATCTGCGCATGAACCCACCCGAAAGCATGATCCGCGCGATGATGCGCGGCACGACCCCGGATCTGCACGCCAACGTCGCCGACTTTCGCGCGCGCCAGGGCGCGGTCTTGAGGCTGTTCAGCAGCCTCGCGCAGCTGCGAGGCGTGCGCGTTGTCTATCCGCATGAAAGCTTGTGCGACGGCTCGGCGTGCCGGACGGCAGACGGGCCGATGCCGCTCTATACAGACGATAACCATCTGGGCGTGAATGGTGTGGCGTTGATCCGCCGCGAACTTGGCAACGCAGTTGCGCCGCCCGCGACGACCGGTGTAACGGAATTGCAATGACGAACACCGCCGAACACAATCCCGACGTTGCCTACCGCCCCGACATCGACGGGCTGCGGGCGATTGCGGTCGGCATCGTCGTGCTGTTTCACGCACGGCTTGGGCTGTTTCCGGGTGGCTATACGGGCGTCGACGTTTTCTTCGTCATTTCGGGCTTCCTGATTTCGACGATCATTTGGCGCGAGCTGCAAGCGGGCAAGTTCACGTTTGCCGGGTTCTACGAGCGGCGGGTGCGACGCATCTTCCCAGCACTTGCCGTCATCATGCTGGTCACGCTCGTGCTCGGCGCATTTACCTACGCGCCGCAGGATTATGCGACGCTCGGCAAGTCGGCGCGGGCGACGGCGGCGTTCTATTCCAACTTCTTCTTCAACAACCAGTTCGGCTATTTCATGCCCGGCGCGGAGACGCAGCCGCTGTTGCATACTTGGTCGCTGGCCGTCGAAGAGCAGTTTTATCTCGTTGCGCCGTTCTTCCTCATCCTCTTGGCGCGCATACCGGCCACATACCGTGTCTTGCTGTTCTTGGCACTGTTTGCCGCGTCTCTGACGATCTCGTCCATCGGCGCGCTGGGCGAGAGCAAGGGCGCATTTTACCTGCCGCACTCGCGCGCGTTCGAGTTGATGTTCGGCATGGCGCTGGTGATCGGGTTGGCTCCCCAGTGGCGCAACGACACGGTGCGCGAAGCGGCGGCCTTTGCCGGGCTTGCAATGATTGCGGCCGCAGCATTCGCCTACTCGGACACGACGCCGTTTCCGGGGCTGGCGGCGGTAGTGCCTTGCCTGGGAACGATGCTGCTCATCTCGACGGCCTCGAACAAGTCCACGATGGTGTCGCGTGCCTTGTCGATCGCGCCGATGGTGATGATCGGCAAGATTTCGTACTCGCTTTACCTCTGGCATTGGCCGCTTTTCGTGTTCGCGGAGTACCAGTATGGCGAGCGGCTGCCGGTCGCCTATAGCCTTGGCCTCATCGCGGTGGCCGTCGCGCTCTCGCTGCTCACTTACTATTTCGTCGAGCAACCGGCGCGGCGGCGGTCGTTCCTGACGCAACGTACCGCGATCGGCGCGGGTGTCCTGGCGATGGGGCTGCTTGCCGCGAGCTCGCATGCGATCATCGAGACCAAGGGTTGGCCCGAGCGGCTAGGACCGGAGGTCGCGGCGTTTGCCAAGACCGCGCAAAACGCGAAGGTGCCGCCGCCCTGCCGCGACAAGGACGAAGAATCGGCGAGCGCGAAGGGCTGCATCATCGGCGCGAAGGGCGACTTGCCACCTACGTTCCTGCTCTGGGGCGACTCGCACGCCGTGGCTCTGTCGGCCGAGATCGCCAACATCGCGGCGGCGAAAGGGGTCAAAGGCGAAGTCGCCGTCGTCGGCGGGTGCGGACCTTTCCTGCCTGAGGCGATCAAGAACGATCTGTACCGACGCGAGAAATGCAACATGATGTCGGCGCGGGCGCGCGACATGTTAAAGAGCGGCCAGTTCCGGCACGTCGTCATCGCCGGACGATGGGCTTTCTATGCAGAGGGCAACGCCTACGACAACGGTAAGAGCGAGTGGAACCGCTTCAACACCGGCGACGTGGTTCGCAATCGCAACCTCTTTCATGACACGCTACGGAGCACTGTCGAACGCGTCGTGGCGACGGGACGAACGGTGACGCTGGTGGGTCCGATCCCGGAACTCAAAGGTCATCTGCCGAACGCCATGATCCGCGCTTTGATGCGGAAGGAAACGCACGACTTCTCGTTGCCTTATGCGGTATTCGCCGAACGAAATCAGGCGGTGCTAGCGACGCTTGCGGAACTGGACAAGATCGCCGGCGTCCGCGTGGTCTATCCGCACCAAGCGTTGTGCGATGCTTCGTCGTGCAAAACCACAGCAGACGGGAAACCGTACTACTACGACGACGACCATCTGGGGTTGTTCGGCACGAAAGCGATCGAAGGCGTGCTTGCCGATGCGATCGACGTCAGCGCGCCGTTCGACGCAGCGAACGCTCAGTAGGCGTCAGGCTTTCGTCACGAACCAGGATGCGTAGCGGTTCTGTTCGTCTTCCGGGTCGTGCTCGCCGCCGACGGTGTGGATCTTCAAGTTGTGCTCCGCCGCGAAGTCGTCGACGGCTTTGACCGTCATGGGCCACTTGTCGGCGTAGTCGTGGCCCGCAAAAACACCGCCGTCCTTGATCTTCGGGTACCAGTCGTGAAGGGCCGAACCGCCGTCTTGGCCCTTGGCGGCGAAACCGTCGATGTAGATGAAGTCGAAGTACTTGTCGGGGAAGAGCGAAAGCGCCTCGTCGAATTTCATCTTCAGGATGCTGTTGCGCTTGCGGTGGGCGACGAGCTGAGCAAGCGCTACCTTGTACTGATCGACCGTGTGCTTGCGGTCGCCGTACATGTCGATCGAGTAGAGGTAGTCGATGCTCGACTTCTTCAAGATCAGGTCGGAGAAGACGCCGTTCGCGACGCCGAGCTCGGCGGCGATGCCGTGCGGGCGCACCAGCTTCGTCAACTCCCATCGCGTTTTCAGTGCGGCGAATTTGTCCTTGTGGTCCGCCACGTTCCACGCGGGCGCGGGCTCAACCGGAAATACTGCAGGCGGTTTACCTTCGGCCTCTCGCGCTTTGCGGCGCTTCTCGCCCTCGCGCTGCATCAACTTGTAGCGGATGTCTTGGAGAAACTTGATGCGCACGGGCCTTGGTTCCTTGTTTGGCCTGTTCTGCACAGGCGGCCGCGCGAACGCAAGCCGCCTTGCCCGGGCGTGCCCGGCCTTGGTACGCTGCCATCAGCGTCATCACTTGGAAATCCCGCATGTCTGCGACAGTTGAGACCGCCGTTCGTCCGTCACCGGTGGCAGCCGCAAACCCCGCACGCCGCGACAAGATCGTCGCGCATCTCGTGCGCCGGGTGGCCGACGCCGAGGTGGTGGACGCACCGTTTCAGCACATGTACCTCACGGAAGTTTTTCCCGCCGACGTTTACGCGCAGGTCATAGCGAATCTGCCGGAGCGCAGCGCGTACCGGCCTTTGAACATCAAGCGCTGGCACAACGCCCGCGGCGAGTCCACGCGCGACCAGCTGTTTCTGTCGGAAGGCGAGGTCGATCGCATCGACGCTGCGAAGCGCGAAGTATGGGCCGACATGACGTCCGCTATGGAAAGCGAGGACGTGCAGCGCGCCGTCTTCGACAGGCTGCGGCATGACGTTGCCATCCGCTTGGGGTGCGCCCAGGCCGACGTGCTTTCGCGGCCGATGTATCCGAGCGTGTCACTGGTGCGGGACTTCGAGGACTACAAGATCAAACCGCATCCCGACGGCCATCCGCGCACGATCACGATGCAGTTCTATTTTCCGCACGACGAGAGCCAGGTCGACCTCGGCACGTCGCTCTATAAGAAACGGCCGCTGCCCTACCGGCTCATCGGGCGGCCGTTCGAAGAGGTGAAGCGGTTCCCGTTCCTGCCGAACAGCGCGTATGCGTTCGCCGTCAACGATTGCGACGAGCGGCAGAGCTATCACGGGCGCGAGACGATCGGCGCGTCGTCGGGCGTGCGCGACTCGATGCTGGTGATGTGGCTCTCAAGCCCCATGGCCTTCGCCGCGCGCCACAACAGCGATAAGATGTGAGTTCGCTTAAGCCGGTTCGAAGACGGCGTTGAAGGCCCCTTGGCCGTCGGCCGTTAGCTGGTGCTTTTCGGCGAGGCGGTAGCCGCACGAGGTCATCAGCTTCGTTTGGGCGTCGAGTTCGCCAGGTTGGATTTCGACGAGCAGCGAACGCGGGCGGTTTGAGCCCTGCAGAATCCCCTTCATGCCTTCGACGATCGGGATCTCGAGGCCGTCGGTGTCGATCTTCACGAGGTTGGGCGTGCGGATCAGACCCTTCTCCACCATGCTGTCGATACGCATGGCGGACTTCAGCTCCGTGCCGACGTTGTTCTGCAAGTCGATGCCGCCTTCGACGGCGAGCTGGCTGCCGGAGGCACCTTGGCGCCAGCGCTTGTATTTGAACGGGAAGAAGCCGTCGACATTCGAGGCGGCGACCGAGACAACGGAGACGCGATCGTTCACGCCGTTTGCGGCAACGTTTTGGAGCAGCTGCACCGCCGTCGGCAAATGCGGTTCGCAGGCGTAGACGCGCCCTTCGCTCGACATGTGTTTCGCGGCATAGATCGAGAACGTGCCGACGTTCGCGCCAATGTCGAGCATCACGTCGTTGGGACGAACGTTCTTCTTCAGCCACTCGATCGTTTTCGGTTCCTTGGTCAGGAACTCTTTGCCGCGCTGGAACGCATGCAGTGAGTCGGCATGGAATTTGTAGGTCTCACCGTCGGCGGGATCGCGCACGCTGACGGCCGACGTCATACCTTCGCGCAGGTAGAACCAATAGCGCGCGGGCGCCCAGCGCAGCTGCTTCGTCAGTTTTTGCAAGACGCCCAAGGCGTGAAGCTCCTCGTTTCGCGCCAAGGCTTTAGGCTATGGGCGTGGGGCGGTCAAATTCGGGCGCGGAAGCTCAGTAGGAAGAGGATTCACACAATGAAACAATGAAACTATGGGCGCTGCGCGCCGTAGGCGCGTCATTGTTCCATTGTTTCATTGTGTGAATCATCTTGCGGCCGGTGCCCGTAATCCCGGCCATGACGACCTAATTTTTGATGGCGGCCGCGACGATGTCGGCCAAGCGGTCGAGGTGGTTTTCGATCATCGGGGTTAGGGACTCGAGTTTGGCGGCGATTTGTTCCGGCGTTGCTTCGCGTACAGGCAGGACGGCGAGGCGGTTGTCGGCAGCCAGAGAGTCTACGGCTTCGTTGTCGCGGAACGGCTTCGTCACGGCGGGCTTCAGCACGATCACGGGGCGGCGGGCGGCGACGCCTTCGGTGATCATCGACATCGAGTCGCTTGTCACCATGATGGCGTCGGCGGCGTAACCCTCAGCGATCGAGCCTGTGCCGGCTTTGCGATGATCGATGAACGTCTCGACGATGTCTGCGCGGGCGAGCTGCGGGCCCAGGGCATCGTAGAATTCCGCAGGCGTGCGGCGCGACGTCACGAGAATGAACCGCACGCCCTGCTGCTTTGACATTGCCAACATGAGCTTGCCTAGGGCTTGCCAGTCGGGCTCGCGAAAGTCAGCGGCAGGTGTCGGACCGCCGACGAAGATGGCAATCCTGAATGGCGTTGCGGGCCAACGCTTTGGTGCGGGAAAGGCGTCAGGATCGAGCGCACAAGGCTTGAGCGCATAGGCTGTGTTCGGGAGGGCTGCTTCCGATTTGTACGGCGTCAAGACGAGCGCGAACTCACCGGGTCCGATATGGCGCGGGGTGCCGCTGAAAATGTTCGGGACACGATGCTTCTTGGCGAGCGCGATGTTGGCGGCAAGCGTGTTGCCCCCCGCCGAGACGATCGCATCGGGCTTTGGGTAGGCACCGTCCTTCAAGCCGTAGAGCCAACGCAGCACCAGACCCGGCGGAAGCCATCGCGCGGCGTAGCGCGCGAGGCGGCGCGGGAAGATACGCGGCTTGATGAGTTCGATGCGCTCGACCTTTGTTGCGATGCGCCGACCGAGGGCGAGCACGATCGCTTCGCTTTGGCGGAAGTGGCCGGGTCTGCCGTCGGAGAGCAGGAGGATGGTTTTTTCCGCCATGCCGCTCAGCGGGCCGCCGCTATCAAGTTGCGGTAGATCTTCAAGGTCGCGGCGCACATCGCATCGACCGTGTAGGATTTCAGCACGCGTTCGCGCGCCGCCGTGCGCATCGCTTCGCGCCGCTCCGGCGGCATGGCGAGCGCCTTCATGAGCAGGTCCGCAAGCGTGTCGGCGTCACCGGGCGGGAACAGGTAACCGGTCACGCCGTCGGCGACGGTTTCGGTTTGGGCGCCAAGGTCCGACGCGATCAGCGTGCGGCCCATGGCCTGGGCTTCGACGGCGGCACGGCCGAAGGCTTCAGGTTCGATCGAAGGTGCGACCACGATGTCGGCAACCATGAAGGCGGCAGGCATATCGCTGCAATGGCCGGGGATACGCACGCATTGGGCGAGGCCGTTCGCGTCCACGGCGGCGATCAGTTCCTGCACATACGTGTCGCGCTGTTGGGCGTCGCCGACCATGACCGCTTCGAAGTCTTGGTGCGGCAGTTTGGCGAGCGCTTCGATGAACGTCAGTTGGCCCTTCCAGCGCGTCAGACGGTTCGGGAGCATGATGACCGGCTTGCCGGGCCGCAGGTTCCACTGTTTGCGGATTGTCTCGATGCGGTCGGGCGTGACGTTTTCGGGCGTGAAGGCTTGGATGTCGATGCCGCGCGGTATCACGTGCAGCCTGATCTCGCTGACATTGTGTTCGGCGCGGACGTGGTCGGCGGTGAAGTTCGAGTTCGCGATCACCGCATCGGCGCGCGCCATGATCGAGTTGTACCAGCGCTTGAGGCTGCTCTTGGCGTTGTAGATGCCGTGGTAGGTGGCGACATACTTTGCCTTGGTGCGGCGGGCGGCGAGATACGCGCTCCACGCGGGGGCGCGCGAACGCGCGTGAACGATGTCGATGGTGTGCGCGACGATCACGTCCGCGAGCGTGTTCGCGTTACGCCAAATGGTGAGCGGGTTCTTGCTATCGAAGGGGCCCAAGATCAGCTGCGCGCCAGCGGCTTCGGCTTCGCCTGCAAGCCTTCCCCCTTTGGTCGCGATCCAGGCTTTGCCGCCGGCCGCAACCACGGCGCGCGCGACGTCGACGGCGGTGCGCTCGGCCCCGCCGGCGTCGAGCGCCGGGATGACTTGAAGGACGGAAAGCTGTGCCGAAGCGAGAGTCATAACCGAGTTTTTTGTGAGGTTCCTAAGAGCGATCCAAATGATATGCGTCCATCCGGTGGGCGAACTCGTGGAACATAGCCGAGCAATCTCGATCCACCCTCACCACTCCACCATTGAGGGATTCCGGCTTCTTTGTGCGACCAAGGACTCGCTGACTCACCGCTTCGCAGAACGTCGGCGATAGCCCTACTCCGGTACCTGCGATCGTGTGCGCGTCGAGATTCTTCTTTGGCAGCAAGATCTCCATATTTTGCGAGTGGTAACCCATCCCCATGAAATAGAGCTGTTTAGCGTCGCCAATCGTCGCTTGAATCGCTCTCGTGGTCTCTGGTCGAATTTCCTCAGTATACGTCGAAATTGAAGCCAACATCCGAGCCCACTCTTGCTCACTGCCGTCGTAAAGCAAATCAAGGCCATTTCGGCTGCCGAAAGGCCGCCCCATCAATTTTGGTGTCGCAAACGGTGGCGACCAAGCTCCAACAGTGCCGTAAACATGCCTGATATCCGCCGTCTCGACTATTTTTCCCGCGGTCGTTGGGTGCAGCTGGTAGGTCTGTAGAAGCATCCGGTAGATGAATTGCTCAAGTGATCGGTCGTAGTTGAAGGTCACGAACGTCACATTGTTGCTGGCTTTGTCGAATAGGCGTTCGACCTCTCCCGTGCGAACGCCCTTTGTCAAGAGATGCCAAACGGAGAAGAGCCAGGACGCCTTAACGGGCTTTACCTCATCCGCGCGGACTTGTTGGAGAGGAACGAAGAGATCGCTCGCCGCCTCCTTTGTGAGAATGGTCCAAGCGATCGCAAGCTTAGCTAACTTGACAACCGCTGCGTCGCTTGCGTGGATGTCCATGAACTCGTCGATGGACGGTTTTGTGTCGATTCCGTCACGGATGATCCGTGCTGCGCGCGAAATGTCGGCTGCGGACATGCCCCAAAGCTGTCGGTAACTGCTGCCCCCAAGCAGGGACCGAATGAACTTGTCACCTTCAACACGGAACTCGCTACTCTCTCTAACGGTCAGTATCTTCTTGAGTTCTGATCTTAGGGTTGATCCCAATAAGAAGCCGTGATCCAAATTGGATCCAGCACCCAGCACGAACACGGTATTTTCTGAGAACATCGAGGGGAGCCTTAACGCAAGATTTTGGCACGTCGATTCGCCCGGACGGGCAGACGATTGCCTATCGCAAAACGGCAGGCCGCGCGACTGGGCCGGGTGACTTGTGGTTAGTGAGCTTCGGGCCGCGGCCCGCCAATTGGCTGCGTCAGAGCAGCGCTTTTAGGCCTTCGCGGTAGGTCGGGTAGCGCAGGTTCACGCCGAGGTCGCTTTTGATGCGGTCGTTCCGCACGCGCTTGGACTCGCTGTAGAAGCTTTGCGCCATCTCGGACATGGTCGCCACCGCGTCCTCGAAACGTTCGAGCGGGGGCGGCGGAACGTTGAGCAACGTTGCGGCGTAGGCCATGACTTCATGCGGCGGTGCCGGTTCATCGTCGCAGACGTTGTAGACCGCGCCCGCCTGCGGTTTCGCGATCGAGGCTTCCAGCACTTGCGCGATGTCGTCGACGTGGATGCGGGAGAAGACTTGGCCCTCGCGCACGATGCGGCGCGCGGTGCCGTCGCGCAGGCTTTCGAGTTGGTTGCGTCCGGGGCCGTAGATGCCGGCGAGGCGGAAGATGTGGACGGGGACGTTCGCGGTCGCGCCCCAGGCGAGCCATGCGTTCTCAGCTGCCAGGCGGCGCTTGCCACGGTCGGTTGCGGGCGCGGTTGGCGTTTCTTCATCGACCCAGCCGCCATGGTGATCGCCATAGACGCCCGTCGTTGAGAGGTAGCCGAGCCAGCGCGGGCGCCCGAGGTCGTGCACGTGTTGCGTAAGGGCCGGGTCGCCTTCAGCCGTTGGCGGCGTGCTGATCAGGATGTGAGTCGCGCCGGCCAGGGCCGCTGGCGCATCCGCCAGCGGGAAGAGGTGCGCCTCGTAACCACGGCTGGCGAGTGCCTTCACCTTTTCGTGGGTGCGCGCGGTACCTGCGATGCCCCAACCCTTGGGTTTCAGCCGATTGGCGAGCGCTTCGGCGCTGAAGCCTAGGCCAAAACAGAACAAGCGGTTCATGCAAACCCTTCGGAAGTTTAAGGCTTGAATTTAGGCCAGACTCTGCGAAGTCTGCACCCATGGTCAAGTTTCTCCTCATTGCCACGGCGGCGGCGTCCCTCGCGGGCAGCACGGTCTTTTCCTACAACGCTTGTCTCAAGCGGGCCGATCGTCATCCGGACGAGGCGCTGGAGATGGCGATGGGCGCTCTGCAGGACGGGGACGATCCGGGCGCCGAACATTGCGCGGCGGTCGCGCTTGTCGGTCTGCGCCACTATGGCGAAGCGGCCAAGCGGCTCGATGCGCTGGCACGCAAGGCGTCGGCCGGCGGGGCCGAAGAGCGTGCACAGATCATGGGCCAAGCGGGCAATGCGTGGCTGCTGGCAGGGCAGCCGGAGCTTGCGATGGCGTCGTTCACCGCGGCGCTGGGGCTCATGCCCGGCGAGGCGGTTTTCCTGATCGACCGCTCGCGCTCGTCGGCGCTGCTCAAGAAATGGACGGCGGTCGAGACGGACCTTTCGGCGGCGCTGGTCGCGGAGCCCGGGAACGTCGAGGCTTTGGTCCTGCGCTCAAGCGCACGGCGCGCGCAGAAGAACATGCAAGGCGCGATGGGCGACGTGACCCAGGCGCTTGTCTTGAGCCCCGACTATCCGGAGGCGCTTGTCGAGCGCGGGCTCTTGCGCTCGCGCCTTGGCGACAAGGCAGGCGCGCGCAAGGACTTCATGCGCGTGCTGGAAATCGCGGCATCCGAAGACCGAAAGACCGCCGACAGTGCGCGCGATGCCGCCCTTACGGCGCAACGCGAGATCGAGCGCATCGAGACTGCGCCGAAGAAGCCGACGCTGCGGGTGACGCAGTAGGCAGAAGGATTGAACCATCCGCCTTCGCCAAAGGCTACGGCGGATGGTTCAATCTTCTCTTGCGGCCTGCCACTCGGCGCGGACGGTTGGGTCTGGTTCCGTGTCGGCGTGCGCTTGGGTGAGGGTTGCGAACGTGGCTGCGTCGCAGAGGCCGCTGAGGGCCCAGATGGCGGCGCCGCGGACGGTGGGGTTTTCGTCGGTGAGGTGGCGTTCGGCGTGGGGCGCAAGCGTCCTGTCACCGGAATTGCCGATCGCGATGAGGACGTTGCGCAGGAAGCGGTCGCGGCCGATGCGTTTGATCGGGGACTTGGCGAAGCGGGCGCGGAACGTGGCGTCGTCGAGGGTGGCGAGGTCGGCGAGCGCGGGTGAGGTCGTCGTCTCGCGCGGGTGGAACGCCGCCTCGCGCGTTGCTTTGGCGAATTTGTTCCAGGGGCAGACGGCCAAACAGTCGTCGCAGCCGTAGATGCGGTTGCCCATGAGGGGCCTCAAGCTCCGCGGGATCGGGCCCTTGTGCTCGATCGTGAGGTAGGAGATGCAACGGCGCGCATCCAGCTGATACGGCGCCACGAATGCCTTCGTCGGACAGACGTCGAGGCAGTTCGTGCAGGTGCCGCAGTGGTCGTCTTCCGCCCTGCCCGGCTGCAGATCCAGCGTCGTCAGGATGACGCCGAGGAACAGCCACGAGCCGTGTTCGCGGCTGACCAGATTCGTGTGCTTGCCTTGCCAGCCCAGCCCTGCGCTTTGCGCGAGCGGCTTTTCCATGACGGGGGCCGTGTCGACGAAGACTTTTACGTCGCCGCCCAGCTGCTCCACCATCGTGCGGGCGATCTTCTTCAGGCGCTTCTTGATGACGTCGTGGTAGTCGTCGCCTTGGGCGTAGACCGAGATCGCGGCGCGCGATTTGTCTTCGAGTGCAGCCAGCGGATCGGTCGCGGGCGCGTAGGAGAGGCCGAGCACAACGGCGGTCTTGGCTTGCGGCCAAAGCGCTTGCGGCGCCGCGCGCTGATCGGCGCGCGCTTCGAGCCAGCCCATGTCGCCGTGATGACCGGCATCCAAAAACGCACGCAGGCCCTTAGACGCAGCGGCGTTCAGCGCGGCGGGGGCGAAGCCGACGGCGTCGAAGCCTTCGGCCAGCGCCCAGTCGCGGACTCTCTCGCGCAGCGTTGAGTCAGATTTCACCACCAAGACACCAAGCGGCACCAAGTTACACCAAGACGGAAGGTGTCTCACACAATGAAACAATGGAACAATGGGGGGCGGATTCTTTGGCGCGGCGCGCTTTCACAAGCGGACAGCGCGCTGGCGCGCGCACACGATGCTAACGCGCCGGCAAGCTCCAGCTCAGAAATCCAGGTTGGCGTAGTGCGGCGGCGGGGTGAGGCCGGGGACGCTGTCGGCGAGGATCGGGCGGAAGCTGGGGCGCGATTTCAGGCGCGCGTACCAGTCGCGCGCTTTGGGGAACGCGTCCCACGGCACGTCGCCGAAATAGTCGACGCAGGAGACGTGCGCGGCCGCCGTGAAGTCGGCGAGGCTGAGCGGCCCGGCCAGGCAGTCGCGGGCGTCGACCAGCTTTTCGATGAAGGCGAGGTGGCGGCGCGTGGCGTCGAGCGCGCGGCGCAGCGCGGCGAGGTCGGGCTCGGGCGAGGGCACTTGCCGGAAGCGCTTCAGGTATTTTTCGCGCACGACGACGGAGCCGATCTCGCCGAAGAAGAAGCGGTCGAACCAGGCGCAGAGGCGGCGCACCTCGGCGCGATCGCCCGCACGCTTGGGCAGTAGCGGCGGGTCGGGGTGCAGCTCCTCAAGATACTCGCAGATCGCCTGCGCGTCGGAGAGTTTCGCGCCGCCGCCGGCTTCGATCAGTACCGGCAGCTGCTTGGCGGGATCGAGCGGGAACAGCTCGTCACGCGGCTCCCAGGGGCGTTCGGGGTGGCTGTCGAAGGTGAGCCGCTTCTCGCCAAGGATCAGCCGAACGCGCCGGCAGAACGGGGAGAGCGGAAAATGGTGGAGCTGGCGCATGGGGGGAGTGTGCGCGGGGAGGGTTTAGGATGTGTTCACTCTGGCGGGTCATCTTGTTTGCCCTTCTTCAACACGGCCGAGCGCACATCCTCAAAAAGTTCGCGCACTCTCTCTTCTTGTGCTCTCTGCACCTTGGTCGCTTTGTCTAAAGCATCGGCCGTGTCAATCCAAACTCGGGCTACATCAAGCTGCGCCAGCTTGTTCCGAAGCCGTTCCAGGACCTGTGATAACTCGGAGCCATCCGCATTTTCTGGTCCAATAAAGTCGATGTCGTAGAAACGATGCACCTCAATCGCAGGCGCGGACTTTGGTTGCTGCTCGACGCCGGTAGTCTTATTCGTCTCAGCTTCCCGCGCTATGCTGTGACCGGCCCACCAGAAGCTCAGCAGAAGAAGAAGTTTCGAGAAAGTTCCCGGGCAATCGTTCAAATGCGCAGCCCACTCCTCCATGCGCGTGGCCTGCTCTGCCTCCGGCAGGCGGCGCACGATGATGCGCAGACACCAGTTACGGAAGCGCGGTTGCCACTCCAGCAACTCGTTGAACAGGGCGTTCACAAGAAGCCCACCACCAAAGAAAATGACGACCGCGGTGAGAATGCCAACTATGTCCATGATGGCACTCCTCGGGACACTTGAACTTCGGAAAGTGCAGTCTGGGCGCAGCGAATGCCGGCGCCGGTGATTTTGTAGAGACGTCGACGGGGTCGGCCCACTTCGCTGGGGTCCACTTCTTCCCATCGCGCCTCGAACAGACCGGCCTTCTCGAAGCGGGAAAGCATTGGATAAAGCGTCCCTGGGCCCACCTTCGCCTCACGTGCGATTTCGGCCCCCGAATGCTCACTTCGGACATTTTCCAAGAACAACCGCAGGACCTTAAGGGCTTGGGTTGAAATGCGAATCTCTGGCGTCTCAGACATAACCCACCTATATCGACTATCGATATAGTACCCCTATATCGATATTCAAGCAAGAGTGTGTGGCCTCAGTATCCACAAGTCAGTGACGTTACGGAATTGCGAATCCGCCCCAAGGCACCTATCGGGGCTAGATGAAGAGCTGGTTCCCGTTCACCGACTACGACTTCTACGCCTATCTGGCGAGCGGGAGCCTGTTGATTGCCGCGCTCGACATCACCGGTAACGGCGGGCAACTGGTTGCGCAGAAGAACTGGCCGGTTGCGCAGGTCATTCTGTTGGTCGCGGCGGCATATGTCGCGGGCCACCTCATTGCCTCGCTCTCGTCGTGGCTCTTGGAACGCCTTCTGGCGCGGCGCTTGCTGGCCCCGCCGACAGCAATTCTACTTGGCATGAAGAAGGCAACCCTCTTTCAGCGCGCGTTCGCTGCCGTGTTTATAGCGCAGTACTACGAGCCCCTTCCCCCTTCGATTGCGAAACGCATCTTCGCGAACGCGGAGGCGGCGCTTCAGACGGCGCCAGGGTCGCTGGAGCAAGAACCAGACACGATCTTCCAAGTCGCCTACGTGGCGGCACGGGAATCGGAGGACGCGCGCATGCGCGTGGACGATTTTCGAAACCAGTACGGCTTCTGCCGCAATATCGCCATGGTGGCCCTGATCGCGGCGATCGCATTTGGCGTGCGCGCAATCCAGACGGGCGACGCGTTCTTCACGACATGGGCCCTGATATCGCTCTTCGTGGCTGGTGGAATGACCGCGCGCTTCCTGAAGTTCTACTCGACGTTCGCCACCGAAGTTTTGCGCGCGCTCGCACGTGAGCGGAGGGAACCCAAGTGAACCTGAAGTTTTTCGATGTCGAACACGGCGCGTGTGCGCTTCTGACCGCCGACGATAACACCCGGCTGATGATCGATTGCGGGCACAATGACACGAGAGGGTGGATGCCTGGGACGTATCTCAAGCAGCAGGGGATTACAGCGCTAGATATGCTGTCGATCTCGAACTACGACGAAGATCACGTCAGCGGGCTGATCAACCTGGACGCCAGTGTGAACATCGGCTGGTTGGCAAGGAACCCGATGTCAACAAATGTAATCCGCGGTCTGAAGTCTGAAGGAACGGGCAAGGGAATTGCTCACCTCTTGACGATGATCGATCAGAGGTACAATGGCACTGTCGGCTCCGCACCACCGCCCTTCGCGGACGTGACGCAGCGGTTTTACAATGTTCCACCTGCGTTCGATGACGAGAACAACCTAAGTCTGGCCCAGTTTGTCCGGTATCACGGCATCGGCTTTCTTTTCCCCGGTGACCTTGAGCGTGCGGGCTGGTTGGAACTGCTAAAGAACCAGAGCTTCCGATCGGTGCTTTCACAAACGAATGTGCTGCTTGCATCCCATCACGGGAGGGAGAGCGGCTGTTGTGAAGAGGCCATGGCGTTGTGCACGAACCTCTACTACGTCGTCATTTCCGATATGAATCACCAGTACGAAACGCAAAAGACGCTGGGGTTTTATGCGAAGTATGCAAAGGGCGGCCCGTTCCGAGGAACGAACCGCAGCGTGCTCACAACCCGTAACGACGGGATGATCCAGTTTGATGTAACTGCCGGACGGTGGACTCCCCGCTGACACCACCTGAGTCAACCTGCGCTGAGGAGCACGCCCGTGGCCATCACCTCACTCGCGTCGCCAGGCGATAGGAACTTGGCAGGGCCGTCTGGGTCTGCGCTACATAGAGATTCGGCCACTCGGCTGGCCAGTTCCTTCGTCTGGAACTCGCCCATCTGTTCGATACCCACGGACCGCGAGCCCTCGTGCGCGCCATGAGTCAGCCGCGTGACGACATACCGGGTGACGGACTGAACTTGATATTCGATGTGATCTTTCATGCTTCTCTCCAAGGAACGGTTTCGACCGATTTGACGTGACGAGAGCGACACCGCTGAAACTTGAAACTTGGAACCGGCAAGACCTCTCCCCCACCAAAGTGATGTTGATTGGGCGGTTTTGGGGCTGGTTGTTCAGCGGATGGTTTCAAAGTTTCAGGTTTCACGGATGACGAACTTGCCGCCGAGGTTTTGGGCCTTGTGCGCTTTGGCCATGCGGTAGAGGGCGGATTTGACGGCGGCGACCGGCGCTTCGACGAGCGGGGCGATGTCTTTCGGGCTTAAGGGGTCGGTGGCGCTCTCGAGCTCCTTCATGATCTTCCCCTCAAGCGTCGTGACACGGTACTCATCCGCGTCGCCGAGCACCGCCCACAGGCCCCGCGTGCCGTCGAAGCGCAGGGCCTTTTCGAATACGGGGAGGTCGCGGCCTCTTCCGTAGAGCACCGCGTCGGCTTGGGCGGCTTCTTTTCGGAGGATCAGGATGCTGTCGGCGGCGCCGGTCAGGCCCGTCGTGCCGGAGACCAGATCGAACGGGTCGTCGGGGCTTTCGCGTTTGCTTGCGTGGTGCATCACAATGATGCCGAGGCGGTGTTTGGAGGCCAGGCGCTGCAGCACGGCCAGCTGTTCGAAGTCGTCGGTGTAGAGCGTCTTCTTGCCGTCGGGGCGGCCGCGCACTTTCGCCCACACGTCGACGATGATCAGCTTCGGCAGTTTGGCGGTTTGCACCCAGGCTTCGATTTCGCTCAAGCCGCCTTCGTCGAGGCGCGGCCATTCGGTGTGGAACGTGATGCGTTCGGGCCAGCGCGCGTCGCCGAGCATTTGCTGTACGCGCGATTGCAGGCGGCGTTCGTTGTCCTCGAGTGCCAGCGCCAGCACGTCGCCGGGCTCGCAGGTTGCGGCGGAGAACGCACGCCCGCCGGCGGCGACGGCGAGGCCTAAGTTCAGCGCGAGCCAGGATTTTCCGAGCTTCGGCTTGCCGGCGACGAGGGTGAGGCCTTCGACGATCGTGTCGGGGACGATCCACTTGATGGGGGCGAAGGTTTTGGTTTGGAGGGCGGCGCCGGAGATGCCGGCGCGGGATGTCCGATCTTCGGTGAGCGGCGGCAGTCTGGGAGCGCGGGCGTCCCGCCCGCTCTTTTGTGGCTCATCGGGCGCGGTGGCGGTGGAGGCTTGGGTAAGGGCGGGCGGGACGCCCGCGCTCCCAGACTGCACCGGTGCGTTGTCGAGCAGGCGGTGGAGTTCGGTTACGCTGTGCACCGGCTGCGCGCGCGTCGTGTCCCCCCAATCGCCGAGGTCCCAGCCGTCTTTGAAGCGGCGGTCGAGTTTCACCACGCGCACTTGCGCCGCGCCGGCATGGGCGAGAGCTGCCGCCACGTCGTCTGCGTAGCTGCGACCGGCGTCATCGGCGTCGGGCCAGATCGTGACTTTGCGGCCGTGCAGCACCGTCCAGTCCGTGTAGGCCGCGGCCTTTGCGCCGCCCATCGAGGTCATCACGACGTAGGCCTTCATGAACGTGCGGGCGTGTTTGGCCGCCTTCTCGCCTTCAACGATGAGCACCGGTGCGTTCGGCCCGCGCTTGGCCAGCACGTCGAGGCCGTAGAGCGGGCGCGGTGCAGGCGGCGCCGCCCAACGCCAGTTCATGTGGCCGTCGCGCAGGTCCCAGAGCGTAAGCGGGCGGTAGCTCTTCTGCCCCTTCGCGTCTTCGAAACGCATGACGCGGAACATGAGGCGGCCGTCCGCGTCGTTGTAATCGTAGACGCGGCGGATCTCGCCGAGCTCCGGATGGCCCAACGGGTGGGCGGGCACGCCGTGCTTGGGGATCGGGGCGACGTGGTCGGCCGCCCCTTCGCCAAGGCTACGGGGGGCAAGCGGGGCGGCGCCATTCGTCAGCGGTGCGAACGGGTCTTGCATCATGGGCGTCTCCGGGTTTGGCCTTGGTGAGGATCGAGGTTCAGCATGGACGCGAGACGAAGGGCCGCCTCGCGCTGGGTGAGGCGGAACAGGTAGGCGGCAAGCGAAATGGGATCGCCGCCCTTGTCGCCGGTCGCGAAGTCGGCCCAGCGGCCGGTCGTGAGGTTGATGCGGAACGAGCCCGCCGTGCGGTCGTGGCGGGTCGGGTTCAGCGCGACGTACTCGCGGAAGCGCCGGCGGCCGTCCGGCAGCCAGCGGGCGAGGATCGTGGGCAGATTCGCGAGGGCTTCGGCGTTGATGCGGGGGAAATCGACCGGGGGGCCGTTCATGCGGGCGGAGTCCTTTCAAGAAAAGGCTTCCGGACGCCGCGGCGCACTTCTTTTTTTATAAGTTACTTATATTGAGTGGTCAAGGCTTGTTCTTTGTTCGTTCTTGTGCTAACCGTTACTTATATTGGTCATAGACCCACGCTGTCAGCGTTTCCCAAACAAGCGGGAGAAGAACCCCGCCGGGCGGGCTACCTCCATCACCGGCGCGGCGAGGAAGGCGTCCGCTGCGGGTCCGTCCTCGTCGACCCGGAATCCGGTGAGCGCCTTCATCAAGCCGAACACGACCTCTTCGCCCATCAGGTCGTGTGTGGTGAAGTCGCCGCGGCGGTCCGTGAACGAGGTGTCGGTGTGGGTCCAGACCCGCCACGCCTGGTCTTCTTCACCGGGGGCGGCAAAGCTCGCTACCAGGGTGCGCTCTACAGGCGACGGTGTTCCGACGTCGGCATCGATCGAGTCTTCGTCACCGGCGCCCGCGCGCGAGCGCTCGAACGCGCCGTTCGTTTGAACGCTGAAGGCGTAGGCATTCGTGACGCTGTGTAGCCCAAACGTCCACACTGGGAAGCTCACTGGCAGAGGCGCATACGTGCGCGTCGTACCTCCCACCAAGCGCCAGTCGAATCCCCAATGGAAACCGCCATGCGTCATTGCGAAGCCTTCGGTCAGTCCGGGACAGCTTGCGCTGTCCGCGGTCTTGTCGCTCTGCCGCAGAAGCCTGGGGCTACCGTACACTGCGTCAACGAACTGTTGCAGCGTTTGCCCCTCGGCGCGGGCGACGGCGGCAGCGATTTTCCAGCCCATGTCGCTATCTCCTCTCGCTCACCGCCTGATGCAGCCATCCTCGCCATAGGCGCGGACCGTGGCGGCTCTGGCGGCGATGGTGTAGCCGCGGCTGGCGACGTAGGGGCCTGGCGGGTTGGCGCGGTAGCGGCGCGGGCTGGGCAGGATCGCCGCGAGTCTGGCGGCTTCCATGGGGGTTAGGTTCGCCGCCGACTTTTTGAACCAATGGCGGCTCGCTGCTTCGGCGCCGAAGATGCCGGGGCCGTATTCGATGATGTTCAGATAGACTTCCATGATGCGGCGCTTGCCCCAGGTGAGCTCGATCATGGCGGTGAAGTAGCTCTCGAGGCCTTTGCGGAAATAGGAGCGGCCGACCCAGAGGAACGCGTTCTTCGCGGTCTGCTGGCTGATCGTCGAGGCGCCGCGCGGGCCGTTGCCCTTTTTCTGCGCGCGCTTCCAGGAGCGCTCGATCTCGGCGAAGTCGAAGCCCGAATGGCTGCAGAAGACGCCGTCCTCGGAGGCGATCACCGCGCGCACGAGATGGGGCGAGATTCGCTCCAAGGGCACCCACTGATAGCGCAGCGTGCGGCCTTCGATCAGGCTTTCGCCGATCATGTGGATCGTGGCCGGCGGCGCGAGGAAGCGGTAGGCGAGCACCCACACGATCGAGAGCGCGAAGAGATAGACGGCGGCGCGGCCGAGCGTGCGCCAGCTTGGGATCCAGGAGCGGCGCGCGGGCAGCTCTTCGGCCGGCGCTTGTTCCGGTGACACGACCGGCGTGGGCGCGGGCTCGGGCGATGGTTGCGGCGCGGGTGCCGGCTCGGGTGCCGGTGCCGGCGCGGGTTCGGGTTCCGGCTGCGGGTCGAGGTCGCCGTCGACGGCGTGCAGGCGGTAGCCCGCTTCGTCGAGTGCCTGTTTGATCAGATCGACGGAGGCGTTGCCGGCGGCGCGCACGATCGCCTCGCCGCGCACGTGATCGGCGATCGCGTTCTGCACGCCGGGCACCGCCATCAGCGCGCGCTCGACCCGGGCGACGCAGTTCGGACCAGCCATGCCCGCGATGTGCAGACGGCAGTTGATGACCTCGTCGGTCTCGGCGTCGGTTTCGGGCGAATCCCCCATGCCGCGCTGTTTACGAGGGGGGCGAGTTACGGCGCAAGACGGCGCGCTGTTGCAGCGGCGGAAATGGCGGGAAAGCCTGCAAAAAGTGTTGAAACGCCAAGCGCGCCAAGCCGCTTGTGTGCGCCCGACACGGCACTGAAGTTCTCACACAATGAAACGATGAAACAATGGTGCGGGATGCCTTCGGCGCGCTGCGCCATTCAAGATCGCAAAATTGCGCCTTCGGCGCAGGGTTCAACCATCATTGTTTCATCGTTTCATTGTGTGAGGCACTCTTGGCGCCGACATCGCATCAACGCACGTTGTTCATCACCAGCGGCTTGGCGCTCTTGGCGTTTCAATCTTCCTTACGCCCGTACGGCCGCCGGTTCGTCGCTCAGTGGGTGTTTGAGGCGGCTCACCATTTCTTTCGGGCAGATTTGCCAGAACTGGCCTTGCGTGATGTCCCATTGTTGCAGGATGCGTTTGGCGTGGCGCGAGCCGGTTTCGGCGGCGTGTTCTTCGATCAGGCCGAGCAGCAGCTGCTCCCAGTAGCGCGATTTGAGGCGCACGGGGACGACGCTGTCTTCGTTGAGCTTGATCGGGAGATCGTTCTTCGGGTCGAAGACGAACGCCATGCCGCCGGTCATGCCGGCTGCGAAGTTTTCGCCTACGGGGCCTAAGATCACCGCGACGCCGCCGGTCATGTATTCGACGCCGTTCGAGCCGCAGCCTTCGACGACCGTCGTGGCGCCGGAGTTGCGCACGGCGAAGCGTTCGCCCGCCTGCCCTGCGGCGAACAGTTTGCCCGACGTCGCGCCGTAGAGGACGGTGTTGCCGATGATGACGTTCTGTTCGCTCTCGAGCGGGCTTGAGACCATGGGCCTGACGACGATCGTCGCACCCGAGAGGCCTTTGCCGACATAGTCGTTCGCGTCGCCGAACAGTTTCAGCTTCACGCCCTGCACGGCGAAGGCGCCCAGCGACTGGCCGGCAGAGCCGCGCAGGTCGAGCGTGAGCTGGCCGGGGTTCAGGCCCTTCATGCCGTACTTCTTCACGATGTGGTGCGAGACGCGCGTGCCGATCGCGCGCATCGTGTTCCTGACCGTGTACATCAGCTGCATCTTCTCGCCGTCTTCGAGCAGACGCTTGGCGTCGGTGACGATGTCCTTGTCCAGCGTGTCGGGGACTTCGTTGCGGCCTTCGATCGTGCAGTAGCGCGGGTTCGGGCCGGGGTCGGCCTGCACCAGCAGCGGGTTCAAGTCGAGGTCGTCGAGGTCGTGCGCGCCGCGGTTCACCTGCATGAGCAGGTCGGTGCGGCCGATCACTTCCTTCAGCGAGCGGAAGCCCAGCGACGCCAGGATCTCGCGCACTTCCTCCGCGAGGAAGCTCATCAGGTTCACGACTTTTTCGGGCGAGCCGGTGAACTTCTTGCGCAACTCCTCGTTCTGCGTGCAGACGCCGACGGGGCACGTGTTCGAATGGCACTGGCGCACCATGATGCAGCCCATGGCGACGAGCGCCGCGGTGCCGATGCCGAATTCCTCCGCGCCCATCATCGCGGCCATGACGATGTCGCGACCGGTGCGCAAGCCGCCGTCGGTGCGGAGCACGACGCGGTGGCGCAGGTTGTTCAGCGTGAGCAGCTGGTTCGCTTCGGTGAGGCCCATCTCCCACGGCACGCCGGCGTATTTGATCGACGTCAGCGGCGAGGCGCCGGTGCCGCCGGAGTGGCCGGAGATCAGGATGATGTCGGCTTTGGCCTTCGCGACGCCGGCCGCGATCGTGCCGATGCCCGTGGAGGCGACGAGCTTTACGCAGACGCGCGCGTGCGGGTTGATCTGCTTCAGGTCGTAGATCAGCTGCGCCAGGTCTTCGATCGAGTAAATGTCGTGATGCGGCGGCGGGGAGATCAGCATCACGCCCGGCGTCGCGTGGCGGAACTTCGCGATCATCTCCGTCACTTTGAAACCAGGCAGCTGACCGCCCTCGCCCGGCTTTGCGCCTTGCGCGACTTTGATTTCGATCTCGCGGCATTGGTTCAGGTATTCGGCGGTGACGCCGAAGCGGCCGGAGGCGATCTGCTTGATTGCGGAGTTCGCGTTGTCGCCGTTCGGCTGCGGCTTGAAGCGCGCGGGGTCTTCGCCGCCCTCGCCCGAGTCCGACTTCGCGCCGATGCGGTTCATGGCAATGTTCAGCGTGCCGTGCGCCTCGGGCCCGAGCGCGCCTAAGGACATGCCGGGCGTCACGAAGCGCTTGCGGATTTCGGTGATCGACTCGACCTCTTCCATCGCGACGGCCACGCGTCCGCGCGGGCGGAAGTCCATCAGATGGCGCAGCGCCGTCGGCGGCGCTTCGCGCACCGCGTCGGAGTAGCGGCGGAACAGCTGATAGCTTTCTTGAGTCACCGCGCTTTGCAGCAGGTGGATCGTGGTTGCGGAGTGCGCATGCGTCTCGCCGCCCTTGCGGTAGCGGTAGAGGCCGCCGATGGGCAGCGCCGTCACGTCGTCGGCAAAGGCGCGGCCGTGCTGGCGCGCGACGCGCTTTTGGATGCCGCCCAAGCCGATGCCGGAGATGCGCGAGGGCATGCCGGGGAAGTACTCCGCCACCATCGAGCGCGAGAGGCCGACGGCTTCGAAATTGTAGGCGCCGCGGTAGGAGGAGATGACCGAGATGCCCATCTTCGAGATGATCTTGAGCAGACCGGCGCTGACGCTGTCCAAGTAGCGCTTCACGCACTCGCCCAGGCCGCGCTTGCCGAACAGGCCGCGCGCGTGGCGGTCGGCGATGCATTCCTGCGCGAGGTAGGCGTTGACCGTCGTCGCACCGACGCCGATCAGCACGGCGAAGTAGTGCGTGTCCATGCACTCGGCCGAGCGGACGTTCAGCGACGTGAACGTGCGGTAGCCGGTTTTGACCAGATGCGAGTGCACGGCGCCGGTCGCAAGGATCATCGGGATCGCCGCGACCTTGGGGCCTACGCGTTCGTCGGTCAGAATCAAGTGGCCGTAGCCGGAGGCAACGGCGTCTTCGGCGTGTTTGCAGATCAGGTCGAGCGCTTTTTTCAACGCGCCTTCCTGCGAGTCTTCGTCGTTGACGTCGAACACACAGTCGATCTCGAAGAACTTGCCGACCAGCGCTTCCTTCATGCGGATGTACATGCCGGTCGAGATGACCGGGCTTTCCAGCGTGAAGACGGCCGTCTGGGTGCTGTCCTGCGCGAGCACGTTACCGAGGTTGCGGAAGCGGGTGCGCAAGCTCATCACACGATCTTCGCGCAGACTGTCGATCGGCGGGTTCGTGACCTGGCTGAAGTTCTGACGGAAATAGTGCGAGAGCGGACGGTAGGTTTGCGAGAGCACGGCCATCGGCGTGTCGTCGCCCATGGAGCCTACGGGTTCCTTGCCGTCTTCGACCATCGGATGGAGCACCATCTCGAGGTCTTCGAGCGAGATCGCGGCGGCGAGTTGACGCCTGCGGAATTCGTTCTTCTCTTCGAACATCAAGGGTTCGGGGCCCGGACCGATGATGGCCTCGAGGTCGACGATGTTCTTCGTCCACTCTTCGTAAGGGTGTTCGCCTGCCAGTTCATCCTTGATGGCGCGGTCGTCGAAGAATTGGCCGCGCTGAAGGTCAACGCCGATCATCTGGCCGGGGCCGACGCGGCCCTTGCGCACGATCTTGCGTTCGTCGAGCACGACCATGCCGGTCTCGGAGCCGACGAACAGCAGGCCGTCATCGGTCAGCGTGAAGCGGAGCGGCCTTAGGCCGTTGCGATCAAGGCCCGCGATGACCCAGCGGCCGTCGGTGGCAGCGAGTGCGGCCGGGCCGTCCCACGGCTCCATCACCGCGTTCGAGTATTGGTACATCGCGCGGTGCGCCGGCGGTGTCGTGTCTTTTTTCGACCAGGCCTCGGGGATCAGCAGCGTCTTTGCCATCGGCGCGGAGCGGCCGGCGCGACAGAGCACCTCGAACACCGCGTCCATGGCGGCCGAGTCGGACGAGCCCGGCTGAATGATCGGCTTGATGTCGTCTTCATGGCCTTTGAAATGCTCGGAAGCCATGCGGATTTCATGGCTCTTCATCCAGTTCACGTTGCCCTTCAGCGTGTTGATCTCGCCGTTGTGGGCGAGCATGCGGAAGGGGTGCGCGAGGTACCAGGTCGGGAATGTGTTCGTCGAATAGCGCTGGTGGAAGATCGCCATCGGCGAGACGAAGCGCGCGTCGTTCAGATCGGGATAGAACGTCGCCAACTGCTCGGCCAGGAACATGCCCTTGTAGATCAGCGAGCGCGTCGAGAGCGAACAGACGTAGAAGTTCGGGATCGACGCTTTGCGCACCTGCGTTTCGATGCGGCGGCGGATGATGAAAAGATCGCGCTCGATCTCTTCGACGTCCTTGCCGACCGGCGTGTCGAACATGATCTGTTCGATTTCGGGCCGCGTCTGGTTCGCCTTTTCGCCGATGACGGAGATGTCGACCGGCACTTGGCGCCAGCCGTAGATGTAGTAGCCGAAGCGCAGGATCTCGGCCTCGACGATCGTGCGGCAGGTTTCCTGCGCGACGTAGTCCGTGCGCGGCAGGAAGATCATGCCGATGCCGATGCGCCCGCCTTCGAGCTGATGGCCGGTCGCCTTCACTTCGTCGGCGAAGAAGTCTTGCGGTACTTGGATGTGCAGGCCCGCGCCGTCGCCGGTCTTGCCGTCGGCGTCGACCGCACCGCGGTGCCAGACGCATTTCAGCGCGGCGATGGCGTGGAGCACGACTTCGCGACGCGGCTTGCCGTCGACGGCGGCGATGAGCCCTACGCCGCAGGCATCGTGTTCTTGATCGGGGGAGTAGGCGTGGTTGGCTTCGAGATGCGCGGCGTTCGAAATGAAGCGCTCGATCTCAGCACTACCATTGTCATCCCGGGCGTAGCGAAGCGAAGACCCGGGACCCAGGGGATCAAGTGATGCGGTTGAACTGCCCAGCCCAGTCTCCTGGGTCCCGGGTCTCGCTGCGCTCGCCCGGGATGACAATGATGAGGTAGTTTTTTGCATGTTCTACTCCGCCGCTTCGCGGGCTGCTTCGCGTGTTCTTTGTTCGAGGTAGCGATGGATGTTCTCGGCCACATCGCGGCCGTCGCGGATGGCCCAGACGACGAGCGAGGCGCCGCGGACGATGTCGCCGGCCGCAAAGACGCCGGCGAGCGAGGTCATCATCGTTTTGTGATCGATCTTGACGGTGCCCCATTTCGTGACGTTCAGGCCGCGTTCGCCGAAGGCGACGGGCAGGTCTTCGGGGTCGAAGCCCAAGGCCATGACCACAAGGTCGGCGGGGAGCGTGAAATCGCTGCCGTCCACTTCCTGCGGAACCTGGCGGCCGCTGGCGTCAGCGGGCCCGAGCCGCATGCGCAACGCTTTGACGCCCGTGACTTTCTTGTCGCCTGAGAAGGCTTTGGGAACGCCGAGCCAGGAGAAGACGACGCCTTCTTCCTCAGCGTGGCTGACTTCGCGCAAGCTACCCGGCATGTTTTCGCGGTCGCGGCGGTAGAGGCACGTCACCGACTTCGCGCCTTGGCGTACGGCCGTGCGCACGCAGTCCATCGCGGTGTCGCCGCCGCCGATGACGACGACGTTCTTGCCCTT
>CADEFU010000010.1 GCA_902826695.1 uncultured Alphaproteobacteria bacterium
CTCGAACCACCGACCTCCGGATCCACAATCCGGCGCTCTAACCAACTGAGCTACAACTGCACGCGGGATCGGCGCTCAGGCGGCGCCCGAGCGGGTGCGGAACCTAGTGCGGGCCTCCTGTGATTGCAAGTTGGGCCGGAAACTGCGGTTCGGGCAGGCAAGCTGCCGGATGAAGCGTGTGCGCGCGCGCCGCGAAGGCATCGCCGTAGCGTGTGTCTCTCGCGCACGCGCTTGGCGCGTAAACACCTTCTTAATGCGCCGTTTAACCCCGCCTTAAGCACGCGGCCGCAGAGTGAACGCCGCATTAATCGAAATGAATTTGACGGCAAGGGGACTTAAGTCGATGCGTCTTACACTTACTTCGGCGGCAGTTGCGCTCGGCGCGCTCGCAGCCACCAGCGTACCGGCGAGCGCCGGCAATTACGGCGTCGCCTATTTCGGCTTGCGCGGGTCGTACGTCGTCACCGACGACGGGTCGACGAGCGGCGCGCCAGGCGTCGTGCTCTATAACTTCGACTACGATGAAACGTACGAGACCGGTTACGCGACGTCGGCGTTCCTTGGTTGGACGATCGGCGACAGCTTAAGGCTTGAGGTCGAAGGCGGGTTTCGCAGCGCCGATCTCGACTCGGCAACGGTTGTTGTAGGTGACGGTGTGACTTACGTCGGCGGGGAAGTCGTCGATATCGGTAGCGACGTGCAGATGGCCACGGCGATGATCAACTTCTACTACGACCTCGATCTCGACGCTTGGCTGGTGCCCTATTTCGGCGCGGGCGCGGGTGCCGCACAGGTCGAGTACAACGTCACGGAACCCGGTCTCATCTTCAGCGGCAACGATGAAGCATGGATCTTTGCCTATCAGCTGATGGCGGGTGTGACGTTTCCGATCTCCGAAGGGTTCTCGATGTCGGTCGGTTATCGTTACTTCATGACCGAAGACTTCGACCGGACGGGCACGACGGGCCAAGTGTTCAAGACCGACATTACGCAACACAGCGTCGACGTCGGGGTGCAATTCGCGCTTTGAGTTCCCCTGGGTAGGGGGCATCCGCCAAGGGCCGTCGGCGTCATTGCCGGCGGCCTTTGCGTTTTGGGCTTGAAGCCGGTATCTCAGCGCCCCCATGCCCGAGTACGATCTGTCTCAGACATCAGGACGTTTCGCCGCGCACGTCGATATGACGTTTCGCGACCACGCTTTCTTGCGCGTGTGGTGGCAGAACGCGCACTGGATCTCCGACGAGATGATGCGGGCCAATCAGCCGTGGCCGTTTCAAATTCGGCGATGGGCGCGTCAAGGGATCAAGACGATCGTCAATCTGCGTGGCGGCATGGGAACGAGCTTCCATCAGCTTGAGCGCGAGGCATGCGAGCGGGCTGGGATAAAGCTCGAGAACTGGACCGTTACCTCGCGCGGCGCACCTACGGTCGAACAAGTGCGCGGTGCGAAGGAGCTGTTCGAGCGCATCGCCTACCCTGCCCTCATGCACTGCAAGTCGGGTGCGGATCGCGCGGGGTTGATGAGCGTGCTCTACCTGCACTTCCGCAAAGGCGAGCCGATCGACAAGGCCATGCGCATGCTGAGCCTTCGCTATGGTCATGTGCGCCAGGGCAAGACCGGGATCATCGACACGTTCTTCGAACTCTATCTGGCGCAGGGCGCGCCGAAGGGGCTTTCGCTGATCGAGTGGATGGAGCGCGACTACGATCCGGTAAGGCTGAAAGACGCGTTCCGGTCGAGTTGGCTCGGCAACGTGGTCGTGGACAAGATTTTGAGGCGCGAATGACGCACGAGATCCAGACTCGCTTCGTCAACGCCAATGGATTGACGTTTGAAATCGATCAGTGCGGGACCGGGCCTAAGTTCGCACTGCTGCTGCACGGATTTCCGGAGTCGAAGTATTCGTGGCGCTATCAGATGCCGCTGTTGGCCGAGAGCGGGTACACCGTCTGGGCGCCCAACATGCGCGGCTATGGGAAAACGTCGCGGCCGGCGAACGTGAGCGACTATCACGTCGACCATCTGGTCGCGGATGTGGCGGCGCTGATCGATGCCGCGAAGGGCAAAGATACGCTTTTGATGGCGCACGACTGGGGCGCGATCGTGGCGTGGCTCTTTGCCATCAAGAAGGCGCGTCCACTCGAGCGCCTCGTGATCATGAACGTACCGCATCCGGCGTGTATGGCACGCGAGTTGCGCACGTGGGCGCAGCTGAAGAAATCTTGGTACGCGTTCTTCTTTCAGCTTCCGTGGCTGCCGGAATACGCATTGGGCCGGCAAAGCGCGAAGGCGATCGCGCGGGCATTCACGGACATGGCCGTCGATAAGGGCCGGTTTCCAGCGCGTGTCACCGACGAATACCGGCGATCGGCACAAGAGCCGGGCGCGCTCAAAGCGATGGTGAACTACTACCGCGCGGCGATGCGAGCAGGCTCGCAGGCCATGAACCCGCAACCGGGAACCGTCGATGTCCCGACACTGATGATTTGGGGCGAAGAGGATGCGGCGCTCGGCAAGGCGACGACGCTGGGTACGGATCAGTATGTAAAGGACCTGACGTTGCGCTACTTGCCCGGCGTCTCGCACTGGGTCCAGCAGGAAGCACCCGAGACCGTAAACGCGATGATCGAGGCGTGGCTCAAGGGCGAGGCCGTTCCCATCGAAGGCGAGATCTTGGCGCGCTGAGCCTAGTTGGGCGGGGCGCCCATGTAGCCCGCCGCGAGAAAGGCGATGAGTTCGCACCGGATGGTTTCAAGCGGCGTACCTGTCGCCACTTCGGGCAGCGGCATGCCTTTTGGAATGCGCCCCGATTGCACTGCGGCCAGCATCACCATGGTTTGCTGCGTGGCCGCGCGCACGAAGGCCATGCGCCAGAAGCGGCGCTGAAGATCGGGCTCCGGGTGCGCGTTGTTGAGCGCTTCGGCGAAGCGGACAAACAATTTCATGGTGCTTTCCGGCGGCGCGAGCTCATCGGCCTGCGGTTCGGAGGGAATGCGCGAGATCAAGCGGATGAAGTGCTGCCATTGCGTGCCGCCGCTCGCGAGGCGGACGACGGGCGTGATCATCGCGTCGATGATTTCAAGCACCGTGGGCGTGCGGTTCTCAGCGGCGGCGCGTGCTTCGACGTCGTCCAACGCCGCACTGCGGCCGTCGTCGAGCTTGAACGCACGGCGCTCAATGACTTTGCGGATCAGGTTTTCTTTGGTGTCGAAGTGATAGTTCACCGCGGCGACGTTCACTTCAGCCTTGTCGGTGATATTGCGGACGGACGTCGCTGCGACACCCTTTTCCGCGAAGAGCTGCTCAGCCGCATCTAGAATGCGGTTCATCGTATTGTCGGAGGCGCCCGATGACTCGCGAAGCGTCGGTTCAACTTTGACCATGTCAGAGCGGAATCATAGTGCACGCCACACAGTTCACAAGCGCAATCGCTATTGCACTGCACAAGCGTCTGCGCTTTGGTTCGAGCCAAATTCGTTAACGAATGGAGTCTGCCAATGCCTGTGACTTACGACGGCCTTATGTCCTTACGCTCGGAAGGCGACGTGTTCTCCTACGGCGATAGAGAGACGATGCTCTATGCACTTGGCGTGGGAATGGGGCGTGACCCTATGGACGAGAACGAGTTGCCGTTCGTTTATGAGAACGGCCTCAAGACTGTCCCCACGATGGCGTCGGTCATCGCGTGGGGACAGCGTACGATCGGGCAAGCGGGCATCAACTACTTAATGGTCGTGCATGGCGAGCAGCGGTTGACGGTACATAAGCCCCTGCCATCTTCGGCAAGTATCGTTGCGGATGAGCGCGTGATCGCCGCAGTAGACAAAGGCGCAGGCAAGGGCGCGCTCATCTACACGGAGAAGGTCATCCGGTTGAAGGATACGAACGAGAAGCTCTGCACGGTGGGCGGCACGATCTTCGCCCGCGGGGACGGCGGGTTCGGCGGACCCTCCACCGGCGGGCCAGAACCGCATGCGATGCCGGAGCGCAAGGCGGACGTGGCATGCGAAACGGATACACGGGTGGATCAAGCGCTGCTCTATCGCCTATCGGGGGATCGCAATCCGCTGCATTCGGACCCGAAGATCGCGAAGATGGCGGGCTTTCCACGACCGATCCTGCATGGGCTCTGCAGCTATGGGACGGCGTGCCGGGCGGTTTTGAAGACGATTTGCAACTACGACCACACGCTGATCGCAGGCTTCGACGTGCGCTTCTCGGCGCCGGTGTTTCCCGGTGAGACGATCGTGACGGAGATGTGGAAGGATGGGAACGTGGTGTCGTTCCGCTCGAAGGTGAAGGAACGCGACGTCGTCGTGCTCAACAACGGCAAATGCACGCTGACACACTAGGACCCGATCCGCTGGGCGAGGCGGCGGCGTTGATCGAGGCGGGGCGTGCGGCCGATGTGGTTGCACGCGCCAACGCTATGATTGAGGCCGGCCGTGGCGGCGTGCTCACGCGCGTTGCGCTCGGGCGGGCGCTTGTAGCCTTGGGGCGGGCCGGAGAAGCGGTCGAGGCGCTGCGCGAGGCGAGCCTGCTTTCGCCGAACACGACGGAGGTCGTGCTTGGGTTCGGCGAGGCGCTGGCTGCGTCGGGTGCTCTGCCGACAGCGATTGCGGAGTTCCAGCGGGCGGCACGTTTGTCGCCTGACGACGGGCGGCCGCACTGGGAGATCGCGAAACTGTGGCTTGCGGCGGGCGAGCCGGGCAAGGCCGAGGCTTCCGCGACGCTTGCGCAAACGCTCGGCGGTGTCGATGAGGCCCGCGTTGCGGCTTTGCAGGGCGATGCGCAGCGCATGCGCGAGGCGGCGCGTGCGGATGCTGGCTATGTGCGCCATCTGTTCGATCAGTTTGCATCCGACTACGACACGCGGATGCGGGGACGGCTCGGCTATGCGGCACCGGGGATTCTGCGCGACCTGGCTGGGCTGTTGATCGATCCGGCGGCGCGGTTCGACATTCTCGATCTGGGGTGCGGGACGGGATTGAGCGGCATTGCGTTCAAACCGATCGCGCGCAGGCTTCTTGGTGCCGATCTTTCGCCAAAGATGCTGGACCAAGCGCGTAGGTTGAAGATCTACGACGCGCTGTTGGAGGCCGACGTCGAGGCTCTGCCGGAAGCTGCAGCCGGACCCTTCGACATTATCGTTGCTGCCGACGTGCTCGTTTATCTTGGTGCGTTGGACAAGCTATTCGCGGGCGTGCGAACGCGGTTGAAGCCGGATGGACTTTGGCTCTTCACCACGGAGCAGAGCGCGAACGAGAATTTCTGTTTGGGTGAGAAGCGGCGTTACCGGCACAGCGAGCGCTACCTGCGTGAGCAGGCGGAGCGCCAAGGGTTCGATGTTGCGAGCCTGATCGAGTGCGTTACACGCTATGAAGCGGGTGTGGCCGTTCCCAGCTGGGCGGCCGCGTTTCGCGCGCGCTAATCCGCTAGCCGCGCTAACTAAGCAACTGTAAAGCCCTTTGAGTCTGGCGGGTTTGACGGGGTTCCGCCTTGGAAACCATGGTCTTATGATCCGGACTTCGGCGTGGCTTTGTGGCGCCAAATTGGGGTATAGACCCCCTCCTCCATCGTTTCTGGGTTGTTTTCGAGGTCGTCATGCGGGTTTTGATGTTTGGGGCAGTTTCGGTCGTTCTGGCGGGGGTTGCTTTTGCTGCAGCCAGCGACGGCAAGCCGGCGAAACCTTTGGATGTTCGCAAGATACTCAATGAAACATGCGGTGGGGCGCCGTACGGCATGGTTGAGCTGAACGGCACGACCGCGTCGAAAGTCGAACTTGAAGATGCGAAGTTTCAGGTGACCTCGTTCATAACGCAGGCCGATGTCTATCAAGAGTGCGTCGTAAAACTCACGAACACGTATGAGAAGAGGCTCACGGAGTCCGACATCCGCCTTCTGGCGACAGCGCTGAAAGTCAGTCAGGACGAGAAGGAAGCCGTTGGCGCTGCCTTCAACAATGCCGTTTGCGAATACAATGCCGCCAACAAGATCCCGGATCCCGACTGCAAGAACGGCAAGTGGATCGCAAAGACGGTCGATCAAGTGGTAAGCGGCAAGCCTGCGGCCAAACCGGCGGCGGCACCGAAGCCGCCGGCGAAGCCGACCACGCCTGCAGCAACAACCGCACCGAAGACGCCGTAAGCCACCAAACGGGCCGATTTCTTCTGCGCCTGCGGCGGAAGGCCGCCAGGTCCGGCTCAGCGCGCCGCAAGATTGCCACGAACACGCCCAGGCGCAGGCGCATTTGAGCACGAGGCTTCCTCCACCCCGAAGGAGAGAAGCCAGTGATCCGTTTAGCCCCGCAATCCCATGTCCCGTTCCGCCAAGCGCTGAGTTCTTCGGCGGCAATCGCCGCGCTTCTTGTCGGTGTGCTGCTGCTTGCCGGATGCGAGCAGAGAGAAACGGCGGACGCCGACGCAAAGAAGCCGGCCGAGCAGAAAGCAATCGCCGATCAGGACGCGGCTGCGGATGTCGCCGCTGCGCCCGCGACCGAAAATCTTCGCGGGTTCGCGACGGTGCCGCCGCCTCCGCCGCGGCCGCTGGCTTCGCCTGAGGTGCGCGACAAGTTTCCGGATGCGAAGCCCAATCCGGTGAAGCTCGTCAGCGAAGAGCCGGTCTCGACGTTTTCGGCCGATGTCGACACGTCGTCTTACGCGGTGGTGCGGAAGTTCCTGAACGATGGCGCCCTGCCGCCGGCGGACGCGGTGCGCATCGAGGAGATGGTGAACTATTTCGACTATTCCTATCCGCTGCCCGAGAGCAGGGCGCAGCCGTTCCGGCCTGCCGTTGCGGTTTATCAAACACCGTGGAACCCGGACACACAGATCGTTCATATCGGTATCAAAGGCTTCGACATTCAGCGCAGTGAGCGACCGTCGGCGAACCTCGTCTTCCTGCTCGACGTTTCCGGATCAATGGATGAGCCCAACAAGCTTCCGCTTGTTAAGAAGGCAATGCGGATGCTGGTGAACGAGATGGACGAGAAGGATCGCGTGTCGATCGTCGTCTATGCCGGTGCGGCGGGCACGGTTCTCGAGCCGACGCCGGGCACGGAGAAGGGCAAGATCTTGGCTGCGATCGACGAACTGTCGCCCGGCGGTTCGACCGCGGGCGCCGAGGGCATCCGCCAAGCCTATCAGCTGGCGCGGTCGAGCTTCATCAAGAACGGCGTCAATCGCGTGATCTTGGCAACCGACGGCGACTTCAATGTCGGGATCACGGATCCGAACCAGCTTGAGGATTTCGTCGCGCGCGAGCGGGAGAGCGGCGTGACGCTGACTTGTCTTGGGTTCGGCACGGGCAACTACAACGATGCCTTGATGCAAAAGCTGGCTCAGAAGGGCAACGGGAATGCCGCTTTCATCGACACGGTCAACGAAGCGCGCAAGGTGCTGGTCGAACAGATCGGCGGCACTTTGTTCACGATCGCCAAGGACGTGAAGTTTCAGATCGAGTTCAACCCGGCACGGGTGAGCGAGTATCGGCTCGTCGGCTACGAGACGCGGCTGCTGAACCGCGAAGACTTCAACAACGACAAGGTGGATGCGGGCGACATCGGCGCGGGGCACAGCGTGACCGCGCTTTACGAAATCGTTCCGGCCGGCTCAAACGGGCATTTGATGGATCCGCTGCGCTATCAGTCGAAGACGCCTGCCGCGCCGACGAGTTCGACTGGCGAAATCGCCTTCCTGCGCATGCGCTATAAGCTGCCGGCCGAGACGCAGAGCCGGTTGATCGAGCGTCCGGTGACGGATCGCGACAAGGTGCAAGACGTTGCGCGTGCGGGCGATGACTTGCGTTTTGCAGTGGCGGTCGCCGGGTTTGGGCAGTTGCTGCGCAACGACCCTTACATGAAGCACTTTGGCTATGACGATGTTGCCGAGCTTGCGGGTGGAGCGAAGGGTAAGGATCCGTTCGGCTATCGCGGCGAGTTCATACAGATGGTGAAGCTGGCGGCGGCGCTGCCGGCGATCCCGACGCTCGATCAAAACGGGCTGGGCGGGCCGGATCAGTGACCGTTGCGGGCGCGCTTAGTGACGGGGGCGCTCCGCCGGTGAAGTAAGATTCACCACAAAGACACGAAGAACACGAAGCAGGCACGAAGAGGAAGGAAAGGCGCTTCGCGCCAGGGAGGGTGGATGCTCACTTCTTTCCCTCAAATAACAAAGGGCGGCCGATTGGCCGCCCCTTCTGATTCCTCGCCTGTGCTTGCGCTACCAGGTGGCGCGTAGACCCGCCGACGCTGCGTGAGTGTTGGCGCTGCTGCTGAGTATGGCGTTGTAGTCAACGAACAGAACCACGCTCTTGGAAACCTGCGCGCCCATGCCAACCTTGGCGATGATGCTGTCGCGGGTTTGTTGCGCCGAGACGATCTGGAACTGTGTTGCCGGATCTTCCAGGAACGCCGCCGAGAAGTTCTGGTTGTCGTCCAGGAACTCGTGGCGCCAGGCGATCTCGGCGGTCGGGACCAGGCGGACGCCGCCGGCCTTCCACGCACCAGAGAGGCGCATGCCCAAGGTCGTGGCCAGGCTGTCTGCGTCTGAGGCCGCAACAAGCAAGCCGAAGGGACCCGCACCCGACTCCGCGAAACCATCGGTCGACGTGGACGTATAGCCAAGGCCCAAGAACGGCGTGAAGGCGATGCGGCCGCTGTCGAAGATCATGCCGGCTTCGGTGCGGACGCCAAAGCTGTTCGCATCGTAGTCGGCGTTTGCCACGACTGGCGCGCCGGTGGTGACATCGATGAAGCGGGCGGCGGAGATGTCGTGGAAGCCGAGAGCGACCACCATGTCGGTGTAGAAGCGGCCGTTCGAGTAGGCGCCGTAGCCTGCGAACTGGAACGTGTCGAGGTTTGCGCTGTCGCGGCTGGTTGCGAACTCGATGTCGGTCGACGACACGCCAAAGGCACCGCCGATGTTCCAGCGTTCGTCGACTGCGAAGTCGAGACCGCCGGCGACACCGCCCGTGTCTTGGTCGTAGCCCGCAGCTTCGGCATCGCCGTCGCTGTTGGTCCAGCTGCCATAGCCGCGGCCCCAGATCGATGTGGTGCCGCGCATGCCGGACGGGCGGCTAGGCGCATCCATCGCGACGTTTGCTGGGGTGGCGTCGGCGTAGCGGCGCAGGGCCGCCGACGCGGAGCCGGAAGCCGAGCCGCGGAGATCGTCGAGACGGCCGCCGACCAGACCGGTGAAGGCGTTGCTTGTGCGAAGCCCAACGTCTTGGAGGCTCGCGTGTTCGGCGCCGCCGATGTCGTCATAGACGCGCGCGGCCTCGGCCTCCGAACCCGCGGGCAGGCTTAAGATGTAGTTGAACAGGCTCGTGAACTCGGGGCTGTAGCCGCCAGCGGTGTAGATTGCTTCGAGCTGGCCGCCGATCGTTTGCTGGTTTTGCGACAGGTTCGGGAGCGCCAGTGCGTTCGTGAACGACTGTCGGCTCAGGATGATGTCAACGTCGGCGGCGTTCACTTGCGCGACGCCCGTGAAGAAGATCGAGTTGGTGTCGATGGTCCCTGCGTTCGTGAACGTACCGGCGATCGTGCCGGTGATCACATCTTGGTAGGTGAACGTGTTGCCGCCGACCGACGCGAACGTGTCGCCTTGGATATAGGCCGCGATCTCGCCGCCGAGCGTGACGTTGCCCGTTGCTGCGATCGTGCCATAGCTGCCCGCCGCCGTGGCCGATGTCAGTTGGAACTCGAGGATACCCGCGGTTTGCGTGTAGGTGCCGGTGTTCACGACGGTGTCGTCGTCGAGATAGAGCGTGCCGGTGCCGGAGTGCGTCACACTGGTGGTTGTGATGTTCACACCCAGGCCGGCCGACGAGCCGCGCAGCGCTGCACCCAAGACGGCAGTTCCGGTGCCTTGCATGTCGAGTTGATCGAGGCCGATCGCGGTACCGCGCAGATACGAGAACGTACCCGACGGGTGCATGATGAAGTCGTCGGTGCCGTCGCCCGTTACGTTGCCGTCCAGTGTGCCACCGTCAGCATTGAAGGTGTCTGCAGCCGCGTTCTGGAGGTTCAGCGCATTCGTCGTGCCCTGGATGAGGCCTGCTGTTTGCGTGATCGTCGTTGCCGCGCCCGTGACGTTGATGCCGTCGGCCGAGGAGCGGATCGTGCCGGAGTTCGTGATGCCGCCCGTTACCTGACCGCCGACGTTGATACCGTTGCCGGCGGTGCTTGCGTCGCTGTCGCCGACGATCGTGCCAGTGTTGTTGATCACACCGGTGACGGTGGCGCCGAGTTCGACGTCGATACCGTGGTTTCCTGCCGTGATGCGACCCACGTTTGTGACGCCGCCGGTAAACGTTCCGCCCGCGATGCTAACGCCATCGTTGAAGGCGGTGATCGTGCCGGTCGATTGGTTTGTGATTTCGCCGGTGAAGCCCGCCGTTTGGATGAGAATGCCGGTGCCGGTCGACTGTGCCCGGATTTGGCCACTGTTGAGGATGCTGCCCGTGAACGTCCCGGCGGTGCTGACGTAGATCGCATGCGAATCCGCGCTGATCAGGCCCGTCGTGGCGTTGACGATGTCGCCGGCGAAGATATTCGTCCCGCCGACGCTGATACCCCAGCCTTGGGGGCCGTTCGCCAGAACTTGGCCGTTGTTCGTGAGATTGCCGGTGAAGTTACCGCCGGTCAGGCTAATAGCGGTGTTGGACGTGCCGCCGACCGTGATAACCGCACCCGTGTTGTTGAGTATGCCGCCGGCGATCGTTCCCGCAGATTGAACAATGCCTTCCGCATTGCCGGTACCTTCGATCGTGCCGGAGTTCGTGATACCGCCTTTCAGCTGAGCGGCAGCCCCCGACACGTTGATCGCAGCCGTTGTCGTGCCACGGATCGTGGCGCCGAGGTTATTGACAATGCCGCCACGGAGTTCCGACGAGGCGCCGTTCATGTCGAAACCGATCGCGCCCGAGATCAAGCCGTTGTTCGTTGCCCCGCCGGTGATGTCGCTGCCCGCACCCAGCATGACGCCGCCGGTGACGCCGGTGATCGTGCCGTCGTTCAAGAAGCGGATGTCGACCGAGGAGTCGCCGTCAATCGTGATGCCGTAACCAGAACCGTCGATCGAGCCTTGGTTCCAGATGCCTCCGTCGATCTGCGAATTGTTCTGGATGAGAACACCGACGCCGCCAGAAATGACGCCCGCACCGGCGTTGTGGATCGCGCCCGAGAGGTAGCTGCTGTCAACGGTGATCGAGACCATGCCGATGCCGTTGTAGAAGCTGTCGTTGTTTGCATCTGCCAGGACAGTGGCGTTCAGATTGATGGTCGTGAGCCCCGCGTCGCCGTTCAGGATCGGGTCGGTGATGAAGGGACCTGAAAACGTTTGATCCGCGAGTGCCGAGCTCGCCGAGCCGAGCGCGGCCATGACCGCCAGAACCGATGCTCCCGACAACAATTTGCTGGAACGCGTACGCATTAGACCAATCCCCTGGCGTTAACATCGGTAACCGAGGGAGGCCTCGGCCGCGCCCTGCCCCAGAGCGCGGCCAACCCAATCGCCTTCGTTCACCTTCGTTTACGGGGATAGGCGCTGAATCCTACCAACTTCTTAATTGGGCTTTGGGCGAACAAGAATTCGCTAAGGACTGACGCCTCGTTGTGCCCCAAGCGCCACAAAAGCGTGCACTAACGGTGTGCGCGCCAGCTGGTTTGACCCCGCGCGTGCCTTCGGAGGTGCTCGTCGCACGGGATGATTCGGTGTTTCGCTTGCTGCTACGGTCGGCGCGCTTTAACTCTTCGTTAGGGATTGGCGATCGGCGTTCATGAGCGGCTCATCGGAAGGCAAGCAAGGCAGCGCGCGGCGGATGAAGCTCAGCGATGCCGTCAAAGAGGCGGAAGCTCGCTTAACGGCGGGCAAGTTCGAGGCTGCCGAACAGCTTGCCAATGAGATCCTGCGTCAGCATCCCAAGCAACCGCAGACTGTGCAGGTTTTGGCGGCGCTTGCGGAGCGGCGCGGCGACATTGAGGGAACCGTTCGCGTGCTTCGTGCGTCGCTGACAGGCCAGAGCGGCGATGCGTTGGCGCTGATGAACCTGTGCCGGGTGTTGCGGACGCAGGGCCGGCTGCAGGAGTCGCGCGATGCCGGAGAAGCCGCCGCCAAGTTTGGGACCGTGCCGGCCGCGATTGCCGATCTTGGCGACACTTACGCTGCGCTTGGCGAGCACGACCTCGCGCTTAAGACCTTCGAGCTGGCGGTGGCGCGAAGCCCGCAGCTTGCACGGGCGCGTTTGGGCCTGGCGCATGCCTTGCTCATGAAGGGTGAGTTTCGCTCGGGTTGGGCAGAATACGAGTGGCGGTACAAGCTCCCCGCCACGCGGGACCTGCTTCCGAAGTTTCCGCACGCTACGTGGAATGGAATGCCGCTGGCTGCCAGCACGCTGCTCGTCGTGTGCGAGCAAGGGTTCGGCGATTGCGTTCAGTTTGCCCGGTACCTTCCGTTGGTTGCGCAGCGCGTGGCGCGGGTGGTGATCGGGTGCGGCACCGAGTTGAGAAGCTTGCTGGGCACTGTCGGCGGGCAGACGTTCGAGGCTTACGAGCGGTGGGAGAACCTGCCGCCGTTCGACTATCAGATCGCGATCTCAAGCTTACCGATGGTGTTCGGGACGACCGTGGACACGATACCGGCACAGGTTCCTTATCTCGCCGCGGATAGCGCGAAGGCCGCGGTTTGGCGCGGGCGGCTTGAGGCGGCGGCTGAGGGGCGGAAGAAAGTTGGGATCGTTTGGCAAGGGCGCCCGTCGCATCCGCAAGATCGCGTACGGTCGTGCGGGCTCACAGCACTGGCCCCGTTGATGGAGCTTGAAGGCGTGCTGCCGGTTTCGCTTCAAGTTGGTGCCGGGCAGGCCGACCTTGCACAGCATCGGTTGGGCGCGCGCGTCTTCGACGCGGGTGCGGAGCTCAAAGACTTCAGCGATACGGCGGCCGTTATTGCCGGGCTCGATTGCGTGGTTACGATCGATTCCGCTATTGCGCATTTG
The DNA here is from genome assembly GCA_902826695.1 of uncultured Alphaproteobacteria bacterium. Classification (GTDB taxonomy): domain Bacteria; phylum Pseudomonadota; class Alphaproteobacteria; order Micropepsales; family Micropepsaceae; genus SZUA-430. The sequence goes on from CADEFU010000010.1 coordinate 12,995, forward strand.
ACCGGTGCGCTTGCGAGGCCTGGCTTCGTGATGTTGTCGAAGGCAGGCGAGTGGCGCTGGATGCAAGGACGTAGCGACACGCCTTGGTATCCAACGCTGACGCTTGTCCGGCAACAGAGCGCCGGCGATTGGGGCGGTGTCGTGCAGCGCATCGCCGGGATGCTTCGCGCCGGACCGGTCGCGTCATGAGCAAGCCCCCGCCTGCACAGCCGATGAGCGTTGCGCAAGCGATGCAACTCGCTGTGTCGCATCAACAAGCCGGACGGTTTGCGCAGGCCGAGGGCATCTTGCGGCAAGTGTTGCAGCAGCGGCCGAACGATACGGGGGCGCTGCATCAACTGGCGGTGCTCGCCTATCAAACCGGCAAACTGACGCTTGCGATTCAATTGATCGAGCGGGCACTTTCGATTACGCCGGACGTGCATTTGTTCCGTGCAAATCTTGCCGAGATGTACCGGCTCGCCGGTCAGCCGCAAAAGGCGATTGTGCACGGGTTGAAGGCCGTGGCGCTTAAGCCGGATGCGGCGGAAACACACAACAATCTTGGCATCGCGTACTTCGATACCGGCGACTATGCGGCGGCGATCGCGTGTTACGACCGGGCGATCGAGATCAAGCCGCGCTTTGGCGAGGTAATCAGCAATCGCGCAAATGCGATGAGTCGACTTGGCCGAAACAAAGAGGCCGAAGCTGAGTACCGGCGCGCACTGACGATCAATCCGGCGCATGCGGAAGCGCACAACAATCTGGGTACAGTGCTGCGAGATCTGGAACGCTACGCCGAGGCGGAACAAGCGTTCCGGCGTGCGCTTGCCCTAAAGCCAGGCTACGAGGACGCTCAGAACAACTTGATCTTGGCGCTCAACGACCTGAAGCGATACGACGAAGCGTTGGCCGCGGCCCAGCTCGTGTTGAAGGCAAACCCAAAGAACGCCGATGCCCTCGCGTATGTGGGGGCGGTCTATGTGGAGCAGAAGAAGACGGAGCTTGCGCTCGATGCGTTGCGAACGTCGCTGGCACTCAATCCGCGCAAGGCCGAGACGCTCAATATGTATGGACGCGCCCTCTTTGCAACCAATCGCGCGGTGGAGGCGACCGAGGCCTACAAGCGCGCGATCGCGCTCAAGCCGGACTTTGCCGACGCGTACAACAATATGGGCACCGCGCTGAGTGAGCTCGGGCGGTTCGATGAAGCGGTGAAGGCGTTCGACACATGCCTTGCGCTCAAGCCCGACACGGTCGGCGCCTACCTGAACCTTTCCGGTGCGAAGAAGTTTGCCGCGGGCGACCCGCATTTGGCGGCGATCGAGCGGCTTGTCGCCAACATCGACGCCTTGAGCGAAGAGCGCCAGATGCAAGTGAGCTTCGCTGCCGCGAAGGCCTATGACGACTTGAAGCGTTACGACGAGGCATTCGTAAACTTGCGGCGCGGCAACGCACTGAAGCGCAAGTCGATCGCTTATGACGAGCCGGCGGCGTTGTCGCTGGTTGAACGAATTCGCGAGGCCTTCAGCGCGGATGCGATCAAGGCCAAGAGTGGTGGTGGGTTCGCGAGCGCCAAGCCGATATTCGTCCTTGGGATGCCGCGGTCAGGGACGACACTGGTCGAGCAGATTTTGGCAAGCCACGCGCAGGTGACCGGGGCCGGCGAGCTTACGGACTTGAACGACATTGTGAACGGGTTGGGTGGTTCTTATCCGGATTCCGTGGTGTCACTTTCACCGGGCGGGCTTGGCGAGATGGGCGCGGCCTATGTGAAGCGCCTTGAGGCGCGCGCGCCCGGCGCTGTGCGGGTCACCGACAAGATGCCGTCGAACTTCTACTTCGCCGGTCTCATTCATCTGGCGCTGCCTGGAGCAAAGATCATCCACACGAGCCGCAATGCCGCGGACACTTGCTTGTCGTGTTTCTCGAAGTTGTTTTCGGGTGAGCAGAACCAGACTTACGACCTTGGCGAACTTGGGCGTTACTATCGTGCGTACCACGGTTTGATGGCGCATTGGCGCACGGTGCTGCCTGCGGGTGCGTTTCTCGACGTGCAGTACGAGGACGTGGTCGACGATATTGAGGGGCAAGCGCGGCGCATTCTCGACTATTGCGCGCTGCCGTGGGAGCCGCAGGTGCTCGACTTTCATCGCACGACGCGGCCCGTCAAGACAGCGAGCGCTGCGCAAGTGCGCCAGCCGCTCTATGCGTCGTCAGTTGCGCGATGGCGGAACTACGAGGCCCATCTTGGGCCATTGCTTGAGGCGTTGGGGCCGCTCGCGCGTTAGCCCGCCATCGCACGCGCCATCGCGTCATAGGATTGGCGAAAGCCGTGCAACAACTGATCGACGCGCACTTTGCGGTTCTGCTCTGTCGCGTCCTTGATCGAGTAGACGAGCGTCAGCGTATGACCGGCACGGAGCTGTTCGACCGCTTCGGCCGGCAGGGCGCCTTGCACGAGGCATTGCTTGGGCGTGCAGTTGAGCGGCGCGCGAAAAACCGTGTTCTTGTCGATCGCAAAGCTTGCGCCCTCTTCCGGGTTGGCGGTCGGCGGAAGCATGAACAGTGCGCCTGGCACCGGCTGGGTGTTCATCATGACGACGCTGAAGCCCGCGGCGACGAGGGGCTTGTTCCCCGGGCCGGCGACCAGCGTTTTGGCGTTCGTGAGGCAGACGCGTTTGCTATCGCCGCCTTCCTCTACCCGGTTTTCGCAGTGCAGGGTCCAGAAGCCAAACGCCTGGTTGCCGACGAAGCCGGGTTCGATCTTGACCGCTTTGATCGGGGGCAGGCGCACAGCCGATGCCTCGGACGGTTGCCGGCGACCGCCCCAGAAAAACGCGGCCACAGAGACCAGAACCAGCATGCCTACGGCGGCGACGCCCACCCAAGTGCTCGATCCAAAAAAGTCTTTCATCCAGGCACCAGGCAATTGGTTAAGGGGGTAACGAATCTTAAGGGAGTGGGCCTTCGGCTTCAATGCTGAGGCCTCAATGCCAAGGGCTGCAACCATAAGGCGCGAAGGGTGTGTCACGACAGGTTCACGCCAGCGGCTAGCAGTGCTAAAAAAGCGACCGGACGTGGGGGAACGTGGACGCTCTGCCCGCTGTCTGTTTGGGTTGTCAATGACACGGTGGATCGTTTTTGCCGGGCTCACGGCTTTGATCGTGACCGGGTACTTCGCGACCTTTCATGCGCAAGGGAAATCCTTTTGGCGCAGCGTGCATTTTATTCCCGCCGAGCTGCAGAAGAAGGCCGAGGCGACGGTGGCTCAGTCCGGCGCTTCGCGCTGGGCACGGGTGGAGGTCGACGGGCAGATCGCGCTTCTGAGCGGGGTTGCGCCGACCGAAGCCGATCGCGACGATTTGAGGCTCGCGGTCAGGTCGGCCGCCGGGCGCGGCGGGCCTTGGTGGGGCGGCATTACACAAGTGCGTGACGCGATGACCGTGGCTGCACCGCGCAGGCCCTATTTCTGGGGCGCACAGCGTGGTGCGAGCGGCCGCGTGAGCTTACTTGGCTACGTGCCGGGGCAGCGCTTCTATCGCGAGATCAAGGCGGCCGCGCGCGAGATGTTTCCGACGGGGGTCGACGACAGACTTGAGATTGCCGGCGGACACCCGACGGGACCTTGGACCGCAACGGTGATCCAGAGCCTGCGCCAGCTCAGCACCATGCAAACAGGTGAGGCGCGGTTCGAAGATCGGGTGCTGACAATCAAAGGCGAAGCTCGCAACTCGCAAGCGCAAGCCGCCGTTTATGCGTGGGCGAAGGCGCTGCCGCAGCCATACGAAGGGGTTGCAGACGTGTCACTGGCGACTGCGGTTGCGCTGCCCGAGCCGGAGGAAGAGTCGCCGACGGCGGCGCCGATCGTGACTGCGCCCGTGCAACGGCTCGCCGCGGCGAATTGCCAGAAACTGATCGACCAGGTGATGACCGCGAATACGATCGGCTTTGCGCCGACATCGGCGAAGGTCAAGACCGCCGTCGCGAAGCTCGACCGGATTGCGCAGATTGCGGTCGATTGCGGCGAGGTGCGGTTCAAGATTACCGGGCACACCGACGGGTCGAGCTTGGAGGCGGCGGTAGACCGCTTGAGCACGACGCGCGCCGAAGCGGTCGCGAAGTATTTGGAGACGAAGGGCGTGCCGCGCGATCGCATTGTTATCGCCGGCGCGGGCTCGTCACAGCCAGTCGACGATGTCGATACGCCTGAAGGGCAGGCGAATAATCGCCGCGCCGAAATTTCCGTGTTGCCTTAGGAGCGTACAGCCACACCCATGCTCTATCTCATCGCACAGACCTGGCTGTTCCTTCTGATCGCATGGCTCGTCGGCCTTGCGGTCGGTTTTGGACTTTCGAAGGATAAGAAATCGCAGCGCCACTCGCAGGTCGAGGACGAGCTGCGCGAAGAACGCAGCCGTACGATCGCGCTCGGCAAAGAGGTCGAAGAGTTTCGCACGCGCCTGACGGAGATGGAAGGTTTACCGCAGGGTGTTCGCGCTTCGCGCGTGGCGGCGCGGGAAGAGATGGTTGCCCGGCTTGCGCAGGTTGAGCGCGAGCTTGAGGGCGCGCGGACGAACGAGCGGCGGCTCAGCGAGGAATCAGAGCGGCTACGCTCTGACGTCGATGGGTTCCGTCAGCGCTATTTGGAGGCGCGGGCGAAGTGGGACGAATATCAGGCGAAGGCGGATGCGCTCTCCTCGGCGCCGGCGCAGCTGAACCTCACGGAAGCGCATGTCGTGCCCGACGATTCTCTGCGCAAGCGCGTCATGGAACTTGAGGGTCTGTTGGCGGACGCCGGCAAGGGGCGCGAGCGGGCGCTTGAGCAGGCGAAGGTTCTGTCGTCGCGGGTCAGCGAGCTTGAGCGCCAGATTGTGGCGGCCAGCAGCGGGAACGACAAGGTTGGAGAGCCCAGCAAGGCGTTGCAGGCTCGGTTGAACGAATTGGAAGTGCAGCTCGCAAGCGCTGGAGCGGGACGCGATCAGGCGCTTGGGCAGACGAAGCAGTTGGCGGCGCGGATTGGTGAACTTGAAGCGCAGCTTGCGAATGCGGGTAAAGGCAACGAGCGCGTGGGTGAACAAAGCCGCGTGATGCAAGCGCGTGTTGCGGAGCTTGAGGCGCGGCTTGCCGCTGGGATTTCGACGGCGCGGGAGACGGATGCGCTGCGCTCGCGGGTCGCGGACTTGCAAGACAAGCTGAGCGAAGCGGAAGTTGCGCTGAGCCGGGCGGTTCTGACGAGCAAGCAAGATGCAGCCGGCGAATCGCTGGCGGCGCGCTCGGTCGCGGAGGCGGCGCAGCTGCGCGCGCGTATCGGCGAGCTTGAGAAACAATTGGCCGATGGTCAGCGGCAGGTGGCGGAAGCGCAGACCATCAAGGGGCGGCTTGCGTTGCTGGAAGCGAAGGGCGTGGCGGGCGACAGTTCGGAGCGCGTGGTCGAGCTTGAGAAAGCGCTTGAGAAGGCGCGGCGGCAGGCAAGCGATGCGCAGGCGCTGCAGGCGCAGGTCGCGAGCTTGGAATCGCGGTTGGCGACGGCGCAGGCTGTGGTCGATCGGCGGACGGGCACCGGTGAGGATGTGGGCTTGCTCAAGGCGCGGCTTGCCGACGTCGAGGCGCGGCTGACATTCAACAGCCAGGCGTCGATGGAGTTCGAGTCGCTTAGGAGCCGGGTGATGAGCTTGGAGGCGTTGCTGCACGAGGCGGCAAAGTCGCGCGACGAGGCAGCCATCTTGCGCTCGAAAGTCGCCGAGCTTGACGGACGCTTGGGCCAGGCGATGAAAGCGGTCGCCGACAACCGCCCGCGCGAGAGCGAGAAGGTCTAGTTGAAGCGGGTAGAGCGCGTTGTGCCGGGTGACGAGCCGCGGCGACGCAACCCTAGAGGTTGTCGTGTGTCCTGGATTCCCTCTTATGTCCCTGGATTTCCCTCTTATTTTAGGATCGCCAACCACCGGCTAGTGAACTGTGCGCAACGAGGTCCGGCGCATGTGCAAAGGAACTATTTCCTCGCCGTCAAGGAATGTACCCATCTCATCCAGATCAGCGGCGAACTCCTTCATAGATACATTCAAGTAGCGCCAACAACTAAACTCCGTTCGTTGATTTTGGCGCTCGCCAGCAATTTCCTTCGCCTTGGCAAGCCAGGTTTTAGCGCCGCGCACATCCCCGGATGTCACGCAGGCTATAACCATGCATTGAGCAAAATTGGCTCCAGTCTGTGTCGCTCCCACATTCCCGAGCGCCCGGACCCTCGCGAACAGATCTTTGGGAGCCGACCGTGTCGCGCCCCATTCCGCCATCGCAAAATTGAACACATCGACTATACCACCGCTTTCGAGCAGCTGGGACCGCCTGCCAATGTGCGCCATTGCATCCTCAAAGCGCCCAAGCCCAATCTCGGTCATGTACGACGCATGATGCACCCAGCGAGCAATTTTTTCGGGAATATTCTGATGCGCCTGAAGCTCATTTAGCATTTCCATTGCGAATGGAAGCAGCCTCGTATCCGAGCGCAGTTCGTCGATGAGCATCAGCTTGTCAGCGGGCTCTCGATCTCTAATTCCTGGGGTTTTAAGCACATCTGCGAGCGCGTCTTTATCCAGCTCCACAATTTTTTGGAGCGCGGAGTATGCATCTATTGGAGTTGTATCTGACCGACGCAACTGCTCAGTCAACACACGGACGGCATCACTCTTGCGGTCAAACTGCGTGTACAGGAAAGCAAGATTGCGAAATGCATCTGCCCCCGAGTAATTTGTACCAATTGCATTCTCGTATTGCGTCAACGCATCCTTGTTGCGACCAAGCATCAAGGAGACTTGCGCGAGCTCAGCCAGCACCTCGCCATCCATCGAGTGGAGCTGACTGATCTCCTGCAGGCGCGGATCAAGAGTTGGCAAATCCAATGCACGTCCGAGGCGCCGAATATACCGCCTCTGCACCTTGTTCAAATAGGCCAATGCGCCTTCGCGATCAGCTGAATTCTCTCTGATTATCGCCGTCAGAACCTCGCAGTACTCCCGAGCCAGTTTCGTATTGGGCCTCTCTACAGTGAAAATCGCTTGGTCAACCAATGACACGTTGTTGTAGTAGTGGACCACGTTGCAATCTTCGTAACCCAGGGCCTTTTGAAATAAGTCAAGTTGTTTGCGCAAGATACCGTGCTCATCATCCACGTCTGGTGTGTTCGACGCCACGAAATGCAACGCTATGTTCTTTTGGCGCGCGCCCGTACCCTCGCCACGAATTTCCTTCACAACTTGCACCAGACCCGAAAGGTTTTGCTTGTTAGGAAAGAAGGTGACTACCACCGCGTCAGGAAGTTGCCTTGTGCAAATCCCGCTAACGTCAGTGTAACCCGTTCGCGAATCGACAAACACGTAGTCTGGCGCAACTGCACCTTTCCATTGCTCCTTCATATTCTCGATCATCAGATAACCTGAGCGATTCTCATACAGATCCGCCCAGTCGATACCTTGAAAATTGCTTCGATACAGGTCGTCCTGTCGACCAGCGGACATAATCCAGATTTCGCCTCTCCCGCCGAGTGCCGGTACATTGCACTTCTGGACATAACTACTAATGTCAGGGGGGACACCCTTTTCTGAATACGACCGTATGTAGTCCACGATACCTGGACCCGAAGCCGAACCACAGAATTCATATGAAGACAGGCCTGGGGCCTCGAGGTCAAAATCGACCAGTAGAACTTTCCGTCCCCTCTTTGCCATTTCGGTTGCGATGTTTACGAGCGCCATCGTACGCCCCACGCCGCCTTTATATGAGTAGAAAGTGACTACGTACATTTTAGGTTCCGGTAGGCCGAAGCACAAAAGCGCGCGCCTCACGCTCCTTTTCTTGAACATTCGCAACGTGCGGAAAATGGTAGACGCTCGTCGAGTGCACCACCCCTGTTTGAATCAGGCATTTTGGCTTGCGATCACGCGCTCGCAGCCTGAGCAAATTTTCTCCAAACGTTAGGAGATAAAGAAACTGATCCATCGCGGCGTTCTGTATTCCTTTGCCCCGCTCCCATCGGGATAGCGACGCCTCTCCAATCTTCGTCACTAGGGCAAACTCACTCCGCGACAAACCACACTCCTTGCGAACTGCAGCTACCTCCTTTGGCTTCATAATGGCGAGGTGTTCGCAAACTGCCTCGTGCCGAAGCACCTCGGCCCTGGCGTCGGTGTAGCTGAAACCACAGCTTGCACACGTCCCTCGCGGAACCCGCGCAAAAAGCATGACTCTCTCGCCGTCAACACCGTACCCAAATGGCTCTTCCACTTCGCTGAATGACACAGCGTGCTCTTCGCACGACGGACACTCCAGCCCCAAAGCTGCTTTCGTCTCCATCACTGCCTCCACGGTTGCATTTCTAAAAAAATTTGCTTCACTTATTTGAATAGTGGAAACTTCTACCGATTACCGACTTTCCACTTCGCGACAACGCTAGTTTTACGTACAGATCGGATACCCCCGGTCCCATTGCGATCTTCATCTCGTACCCTTGAGTTCCAGGCGGTGAATGCAGATCGACTACTTCCACGGCTTGAAAATCATCAATACGGGTAGCTATGAACTCCCACGCTTCTTCGTCGCAGAATGGACATCCGGTTTCCGGGTTCAGCACCTGAGTGCAATGCCACTTCGAGGGATGCCCCTGCGCCCACTCACCGACGTAGCGCCTAGAAGAATCACGACAGAGCCCAGCCAGCTCTTCGCAGGCTTGGCGATCGGTCAGATATGGCATGGCGGGTCATCTGCACGCCCCGAACCGTAAGGCCAAGTCGAGAGCATTCTTGAACAAATCATATGATCTAAAATTCCAACTCACATTCTCAAATTCCGACCGCTTACAGATCATATGATGCCAAGAACCCTTTGTCAAGGTCCGTGAAACATGTGAAACATACAATTTGACGAGCGGAGTGGGAAGGAATTCAGTGGCGGGGAACTAAAGTGCACGTTAAGTCGTTCCTGACAAACTCAAGAATGCATCCCGGCGCTCGCCGTCGGCATTAGGGAATCCTCGTAATGAGTGAAACAAGACCGACTTCGGGCTAAAGAACTCGAAACGCTTTCGTTTGCGGTTTTGCGATCGAAGTGACGCCATGCTGCGAAGTATGGCGACCGTTCAAGCGGTTCACATGTCCGCTGGCCCTGATGAAATCCGCGAGATCGGCTCCCCACTCGTCATTGCGTTCTAAGGCGACAGCCCCCGTAGAGCGGGATTTGCTGATGCTCGGTGGCAACCGTTCGTCATCAATACCTTAACACCTCACCAATTCTCTATGCCTTCAGTAAGTACGGGGGCGGCCTCCTGATACCCTGACCCGTCTGGGCAACCTTATCTATTCTGCCGCGTCGAGCGCACTTACGCGCGCTTCGATCGATCGTCCCACGTCGCGTTTTGCCTTCCGAAGCTCGAACTCTGCCAGAAGGTTCAGCCAAAACTGCGGCGTGTTTCCGAAGCACTTCGTCAGCCGGAGCGCGACGTTTGCTGTGATCGCGCTCTTGCCGTGCACGATGTCGTGCACGCGTGCCGGGCTTAGATCGAGATCGCGGGCGCGAATAAGGCGACAGGTAATGGTGTCCCCATGATACGCGGTCGGCGTTCGGTCAGCGCAAAAGCAGGCGGGACGCCTGCGCTCCCAGGACTGGCGCCCTATCCCATGCACTTTACGTCCGCGGTCGCAACGCGCCGAACCATATCGTGAGGCGCTTATTTCTGATTGTCTCCCCCAAAGTGAACCTTTGGGGAGTGGGTGCGCAACGCAGTTGCTGCACCCGAGGGGGCGGCGCTGCGTTTGGGGTTTGCGGAGTCTGAGCTGCCCCCCTCCCGTGCAGCCGCTTCGCGGCGCACGTACTCCCCCAAGCTTTGCTTGGGGGAGACACGCAGAATCGGGTTCTTGATTTTGTTCTTTATACGTTCTATTATTCAGTCTTATCTGAACGTAAGCCTGCGCCACAGGACGGAAAATGCACATACCCTCGATGGCCTCTCGGCTTCAGGCGGTGCGGCGGGCGGTCGAAGCGGACGAAGATGCCGTGCTTGGCCCCTGCGGTTCGCGGCTTTCGCGTTTGCCGGCTTCATGGTGCCCGCGGCGGCGCTCCGCATGGCAACCGCAACGCCTGGAAACACGGCGTCAGGGGTGAGGCTTGGCGCCAGGAAGCGCGCCACCTGCGCGCACTTGTCCGCGGTGCCGCCGGGCTCGTTGCCGCCTCTAAGCTTCGGGTACATGGGGTTGTTCGCTCAGATTCCGACCGGGTACCCCCCTCCGCTCTTGGCCGAACGGCGTAACAGCGCCGTTTCGGCGGTTGACGGGCGTGCCCGTTCGGCAGAAAGTCCGGCCGTCCGAAGGGGGGCCTGTGAAGGCAGGCTGAGATCGGCGCCAAGACGCGCGACCACCCTTTGAACCTGATCCGGCTCGCACCGGCGGAGGGATGCGGATGTGCTCGGCGCTCGTTTTCGCGTGCGCCCTTCCCTCTTCCCGCATGTTCGGCCCGGCTTCAGCGCTGCAACGCACATTCGACTTTGGGCGCGCCATGAACATTCAGCACAAGCCGACATTCCAAGTCACGACGGGCTCGATCCCGGGATCGCGCAAGGTCTATGTCGAAGGCACGAAGCACGAAGGTCTCAAGGTGCCGTTTCGCGAGGTGGCTTTGCATCCGAGCGCGAACGAGCCGCCGGTCAGACTCTACGATCCGTCCGGCGTCTACTCGGATGAGGCTGTCAAGGTCGATATCTACAAGGGTGCGCCGCGGCCGCGCGATGCTTGGGTTCGTGCGCGCGGCGACGTGGAAGAGTACGCGGCGCGCGAGGTGACGGCGGAAGACAATGGCGGCGCGACCGGCGAGCGGTTGGTCGCGCCCTTCCCCGCTCTGCACAAGCCGCTGCGTGCGAAGCGCGGGCGGGGCGTGACGCAGCTTCAGTACGCGCGCGCGGGGATCGTGACGGCGGAGATGGAATACGTCGCGATCCGGGAAAATCTCGGTCGCGCGAAGCTTGCCCGTGATGGCGAGGATTTCGGCGCATCGATTCCCGACGAAGTCACGCCTGAATTCGTTCGTGACGAGATTGCGCGCGGCCGTGCGATCATTCCGGCAAACATCAATCACGGCGAACTGGAGCCGATGGCGATCGGCCGGAACTTCCTCGTCAAGATCAACGCGAATATCGGCAACTCCGCCGTGACGTCGTCGGTGGCGGAGGAAGTCGAGAAGATGGTGTGGTCGATCCGCTGGGGCGCGGACACCGTCATGGACCTTTCGACGGGACGCAACATCCACAACATCCGCGACTGGATCATTCGCAATGCGCCGGTGCCGATCGGCACCGTTCCGATCTATCAGGCGCTGGAGAAGGTTGGCGGTGTTGCCGAAGACCTGACGTGGGATGTCTATCGCGACACGCTGATCGAGCAGTGCGAGCAAGGGGTCGATTACTTCACCGTGCACGCGGGTGTCAGGCTGCCGTTCATTCACCTGACCGCGAAGCGGACGACCGGGATCGTCTCGCGCGGCGGGTCGATCATGGCGAAGTGGTGCCTCACGCATCACAAGGAGAGCTTCCTCTACACGCACTTTGAAGAGATCTGCGAAATCCTCGCGGCATACGACGTCAGCTTTTCGCTTGGCGACGGACTTCGCCCCGGTTCGATCGCGGATGCGAACGACGCGGCGCAGTTCGCAGAGCTTGAGACGCTTGGCGAGCTTACCAAGGTTGCCTGGAAGCACGGCGTGCAGGTGATGATCGAGGGGCCCGGCCACGTGCCGATGCACAAGATCAAAGCCAACATGGACAAGCAGCTCGCCGTTTGCGGCGAAGCGCCGTTCTATACGCTGGGGCCGCTGACGACGGACGTCGCGCCTGGCTATGATCACATTACCAGCGCGATCGGCGCCGCGATGATCGGTTGGTTCGGCACGGCGATGCTTTGCTATGTGACGCCGAAGGAGCATCTGGGGCTGCCGGATCGCGACGACGTCAAGCAGGGTGTGATCGCCTACAAGATCGCTGCACACGCGGCAGATCTCGCGAAAGGGCATCCGGCGGCGCGGCTTTGGGACGATGCGCTCAGCCGTGCGCGGTTCGAGTTTCGTTGGGAAGATCAGTTCAACCTCGCGCTCGATCCCGAGACGGCGCGCGCCTATCACGACGAGACGATGCCGAAGGAAGCGCACAAGACGGCGCATTTCTGTTCGATGTGCGGGCCGAAGTTCTGCTCCATGAAGATCACGCAGGACGTGCGGGATCACGCGGCGAAGCTAGAGCAGGAGCGCGGAATGGCGGAAATGAGCGCTAAATTCCAAGAGGCCGGCCGCGAAGTCTACGTTCCGGTCAAGGGGGCTGCGGAGTAGCGGCGGCCCCCCACGCGTGACGAGCGTCACTGCGCTCGCATGATGAACGGATTCTGAATGGCCTGGCGATAGTGCCATTCAGGTTTGGGGGCGCATCCTCACCTCAACAACTCGAGCATACGAGTTGAAGAGGAAACGCCCAGATGTCCCGCTCATATGAATTCGTGAACACCGCGTTGCTCACCGCCCTTGTGATTGGGATCGCCTTGCTGCCGCGGTTGTTCTGAAACCAGTTGTCACGCGCGTGCGCCGCTAAGGGCCCTTTCTCGGCGGCGGACGGACAGGCAAGCGAGCCCACCTCGAGGGGCATGTCAGCGCTTCTTGTCCGTGACAGACTTCGAGCCGGGCGGAAGAAACCGGCCTGAACAAACTAAGCGGGGCCGCCCGATCGCTCGGACGGCCCCATCCCCCTAGTAACGAGAGGAAGTCTCGTTGTTGGCTTTGGCGCCTTACTTCGGCGGCAGGGCCTTACGCACCTTGCGGTGCTTGCGGACCGGCTTGTCGGCAACCGGCGCCATCGGCACGTACTCACGAGCCGGGGGCGGCGGAGCCACAACCGCAACCACTTCGCCGTTCGGGCAAGGCGTTCCGGCCATGATCATCGCCTGACGGACGTCTTCATCGACGCACATCAGAGACGTCGCCGCGCGGTGGTAGCCAAGGGCCACCAGCTGGCGGGAGTTTTTGAGGCGGCGGCAGTTGTCGTCCTGCCATGTCGTGCCGATCGAGAGACCGAACGACACAGCCTGCGCACCGATCGAGCTCGAACCCATACACGTGTCTTCACCCGTCGCGAGCGGCGCGGCGTAGGCCGTGTTCACCGGAGCGCGTTGGTTGTAGGTGTTGACCTCAACCGACTGCTCGGCGTTGTTCGAGTTCGAGTTGTCGTTCTTGTTGTAGCTCGACTGATGCTGTCCCTGATATTGGGACTGCTTCTGCTCTTGCTCGTTCTTGTTGTTGTTGTAGTTCTTGTTCTCGTTCGTGTTGTTGTTTTCGTTCTTGTTCCGGTTCGTGTTCGTGTTCTCGTTCCGGTTTTTGTTCTCGTTCTTGCTGTAGTTGTGGTTCTTCACATCGACGTCGAGGTCAACGTCAAGGTCGACGTCAACGTCAGCATCGCCACCGTGGCCGCCATAACCGTGGCCGCCGTTGCCGCCGTTCCCGCCGTTGCCGCCGTTGCCGCCGTTCCCGCCGTTGCCGCCGTTGCCGTACCCGCCGCCGTTGTTGCCGCCGCCGTTGTTACCGCAGCTGTTGCTGCCGCTCGGCCCACTATTGCCGTTGCCGCAACCGTTGTTGCCGTTCCCGTTGCCGCCGTACTGGGTGTTGCCACCATTGTTATTGCCATTATTGCCACTGGCGTAGGCCGTGGCGGTCATGGCCGTCGTGCCGAGCAAAATGGCAACGACGAAAAGACCACTCTTAACTGAACGCATAGGTTAATCTCCCGTTACTAGAAGCGCGACCGGGGAGTTGCACGACGCAGGCCAGCTGTTTTTGTGTCACCGTGATACGGGAGGACGTCACCCTGGCGGCGTTCACGGGTCAGAAACCATCCCGCGGGGGGCCGTTAAGCCTAGCAAGAGATTGCACGTCTCAAACGGAGACAAACCGGTCCGCAATCCTGAACAACGTGTTAAAACGTCCGTATGGGGTCTCGTGGGGAGAGCCCTGAAGTTTCTCTCGTTGATGGGGCCGCGCATGCGCGGCGATGAGGGGCGTTATGCGCGTTTGGGTTTTGGCGAGTTTGCTCGCGGTTGCCACAGTCGCTTCTGTTGGTCCGGCCTCTGCGGGGTGCCGCTCTGAAGTCGATGCCGACAATCCTATGGTCACGGACGAAGACTATGGGATCACGCGCTGCGGTGACCGGAGCGACGATGACCCGATGGTGTGGCAGGGCGATCGTTGGCAGAGCAGCTTGTTCGGCGGATACGCGAATGACGAACGGGACCGACCGGCGCACATCGTCGTGCATGTGCAGCGGACGGTGGTTACGACGGCGCCAGCGGCTGCTGATGCCCAGCCCGCACGGAAGCGGGCGCGCCTTATCAATACGCGCACAGGTTTGGAACGCGCTGCTGGTCGCGGCGTGCTTCGCTTCGACGGTCGCAACTGCCGCGGCGCTCTCGTACTGACGTGGGGGCCTCTCGGTAGCAAGATCAGCTGTCACGAACGTGGCGGCAAGCTGCGCACCATTCGTTGACGATTGCGCTGATGAAAGTGGTGCCCCTGGCCGGAATCGAACCAGCACGTTGTCACCAACAACAGATTTTGAGTCTTTTGGATGGACGTTCCTGGCGGTTCCCAGACGTTCCGACTTTCGCTGAATTGCGCCATATGTCGCCATTTTAGCGGTCCGCACGATTCTTGAAAATTCCTGACCACTCCCCTAGCTGTGCTTCCCAGGTGCTTCCCAAGGGAGATTCAGTCGATGGCGCGCATCACACGGCGAACGGTCGAAGCGTTTGAGTTTTGCGGCAAAGAGGCTTGGCTGTGGGATAGCCAGCTACCGGGCTTCGGCATTCGCGTACGCGCGGGCGGGCGCAAGGTGTACTATGTACAGTATCGCCTTGGGGGGCGTGGAAGCCCGTCCCGACGCCTTAGGTTGGGCGTGCACCCGGTGTTGTCGCCCGAGGCCGCACGTTCTGAGGCAGGCAAGGTACTCGCCCGTGTCAGTCTGGGAGGCGATCCGGCAGCCGAGCGGAACAAGATGCGCGCGGAAGCGACCATTTCGATGCTTGCCGACCGCTACCTCGCCGAGCACGTCGCTGCGCACAACAAGGCGAGCACGGCAGCCGAAATCCGACGCATCGTTGACTCCAAGATCAATCCCGCACTCGGAAAGCTTCGCGTGTCGGACCTATCGCGCGCCCGCGTGAAGGAGTGGCACTCCGCCATGCAGGCCGCTCCGTACGAAGCCAACCGCTGCCTCGCCTACCTTTCCAAAATGATGAGCCTCGCTGCGAAAGAGTGGGAGTTGAGGCCAGACAACCCTTGTTTGGGCATAAAGCGATATCCGGAGCGAAAGCGCGAACGGTTCTTTTCGGACGAGGAGTTGCAACGTATCGGCGCGGCACTGCGCGAGGCGGAAACGCGAAAAGCTGATCATCCCAACTGCATCGCGGCCGTTCGCTTGCTTGCAGTCACCGGCTTGCGCGTTAGCGAAGCACTAGCCCTAACTTGGGATGAGGTTGACCTCGATAGGTCGTGTCTGCGCCTGCGGGACGCCAAGGCGGGAAGCCGCACTGTTCCGCTTGGCAATGACGCGCGTGTGCTGCTTTCGTCGTGCGAGCGCGTGGGAGACTTCGTGCTCTGGGGGCCAGACCCGAACAGTCCGTTGAGCCATTGGGCCCTGCGCAACTTCTGGGACCAGCTTCGCATCAAAGCCAAAGTGAGAGACGGAAGGCTGCACGACTTCAGACACACGACTGGAACATATGCGGCGCAGACGGGCGCGAACGCGTTTCTGGTGCGTGATCTGCTTGGACACAAGACGTTGGCGATGACCGGGCGCTACGTCGAGCGCGCGGTGGACCCGATGCGGGCAACGGCGAACGCTGTTGCAGCGCGCATTCATGCGGCGATGGCTGGTCGCAAGGCGAAGGTGTTGAACCTGAACACGTTACGTTAAGGCCTACTTGGGCGCGGCGAGGTTGATACCAACACGCGAGTTTCGGTAGGCCGCGCCTATTGCTGTGTTGAACAACGCCTAGCGGAGACGCGGAATGGCTTCAAGAAAACGCAAAACAGAAAAGGCGTATCCGCGGGGAATACTCACCGAGCCATATCTTATCGAGTATGCACCCTCGACCGCTCGCGCGTTTTCAGATGAAGAGCTTGAGCGCAAATATCCGGGACTTGCGACTACCGATGAGTGGCCGCTAATGCGTGATTTCCTGCGTCACGATACGGGCGAGCAGACCGAACCGTCCAAGGCGCGCTGGAATGAATTGCTTGAAGCCCTCGCGGCTCACCTCGGAGTTGACGACAGACCTGGTGAGCCGTCTTTCTGGCAGAAGCTTGCAACCGCCCTCATGCGGCGGCATGTTCCCGCGCTTCAGGCAAGCAAACGCGCATCTGGGCGACCGAAAAAGGCCAGCGCAGAGCATCTTTATTGGCTCCGGCTGTACGCGGAACAGTGTGAGGCGATGGGCAAAGCCTCTCCGGATTCTAAGGTTCATCGAGCTGTTGCGCGTAAGGAAGGCCTGAAATCTCCGGGAGCCGCCAAGGACAGATACCGTAGGGCCATCGAGTGGCGCGCGAGAGCATTCTCTCCGTGGTTGGGCGAAAATGGATAAAGCATTTTCGCTCTGAAATAATGCGAGCGAAAATTAGCTGACAGTTTTTCACCCGATGTGATCCTGCCATGTGCCCGTGCGCGGAGATTCCGCGAGATAGTCACGGAGGCCTGGATTGACCCAGAAGATTTTGCTGACGCCGGATGATATCGAGCGCGTCTACGGAATACCGAGAAGCACACAAGCTAAAGGCCGCATGACCGGAACCTTCGCACCGTTCATAAAGCACGGGCGGTCCGTTCTTGTCCTGAAAGCAGACCTGGAGGAATGGCTGACAAGCCTTCGCCGCAAGTCGACGTCGGAGGGCTCGATGTGAGCGCAACCGACAATCACTGGGATGCTATTCGTGAGGGCGAAAGGCCAACAGATAATTCGCTCGACGCAAAGCGGCACTGGTCGCTATGCCCCAAATTGAACACCTTCGCAGAAGAAATCGGCGCCGAGCCCGTTAGCTTGAGGCGTGCCGTCGTTCGCGAAAGCGGCCCACGGGGGTATCGTCGAATCATCGGCACGCTTAGAATTACACTGGATGGGAAAGTCGAATGCGATGTTCCCAATCACAAACTCACCGACAGTCAGCAGGCCGAATTCGCGATAGAGATCGCGGCGGCCAAATTCCCAGAATCTGTCCCAGCACTCGAAGCCAACATGCCGTCTCAGTTAGCCGGCGTTGACCCGAGTGAGTACTTCACCTTCCGAAATCGTGAAGGTTTGATCACGTTCATCCAGTGGCGAAGGAACGGGAAGGATGGGATAAGTAAAAGCTACGTCCCATTGTCCTTTTGGGACGACGGTCAATGGCGAACTTGCGAACCCGACGGACTGCTTCCGCTGTATGGGATCGACCGCTTGAAGAATGCCGCCACGGTGTTCCTTCATGAGGGCCCGAAGGCTGCTTGCGTCGTCCAAGCCATGGTGGATGGAAAGACTGCCACCGACCGCGAGAAACAGCGAAAGCACCCCTGGGGCGAAATCCTGAAACATGCCGCGCACATCGGATGGCCTGGCGGCGCCCTGAATCCAGATCGAGTCGACTGGGGACCGATCAAAGCTCTGCCTCCGCACTTCCAGGTGATCATGATCTGTGACAATGACCCGCCGGGTATCGATGCGGCAACTATCGTCTCTCGCAGTCTGAAGCGGCCTATGACGGTCGTCAGGTTCAACGATAGGTTTCCAACGGGTTTCGATCTCGCCGATAACTGGCCCAGGCATAGCGATTGGTGGTCGAAGGACGGCGACTATCTTGGACCAACGCTTCACGACCTCGCGTCGCCGGCAACCTGGGCCACCAAGGTTGTCAACACCGGCAAAAAAGGGCGCCCGAAAATCGTCGTTCGCGAAGAGTTTGCAGGGGAATGGATCATCGTCATTGATCCACCAGTGTTCATTCATCGACGAAGGCCGCACATTAAGCTTTCAGACAAACTCTTTGATGCGCTTGTTCGCCCGTTCTCTTATGCGGAAAGAACCTCTCCGCTAATGCGCACCGCGTTGTCGTCGCAAGTCGACGCACTGATCTACCGACCGTACAAGGAAGAAGGAACGGAGACTAACAGCGTCATGAACGAGTCGGGCCGGAGATTCTTCAACACGTTTCGTCCCTCCCAGATCAAGGCGAAGCAGGGCGACCCAACGCCGTTTCTCGATTTCATGACGCACCTCATACCGGATGAATCAGACAGGCATGAGCTTCAACGCTGGATCGCAACGCTAGTCGCGTGCTTGCACCGTATGAGTTACGGTGTGCTTCTGATCTCCGAAACACAGGGAGTTGGGAAGACGACATTGGCTGAAGGCATTCTTGCACCGCTGGTGGGTGTGTCGAATGTCAGCTTCCCCGATGAGAAGGCGATCACAAACTCCGATTTCAACGGTTGGATCGCCCACAAACGCTTGGCGATCGTCAACGAGATTTACGCTGGGCACACTTCCAAGGCGTACGATCAGCTAAAGTCGGTGGTCACCGACAAGACGGTGCGCGTGAATGAAAAACACATGCCTGCATACGAGTTGGAGAATCATATTCATATTTTCGCATCCTCGAACTCGTTCCGCGCGCTTAGCATACACGACGCCGACCGGCGTTGGCTCGTGCCGCGCGTTACCGACAAGCAGCAACCGCCAGAGTGGTGGGATGAGTTTCATCGATGGCTTGCCGAAGGCGGTCTGCAGATAATTCGCCAATGGGCCGACGACTTCTTGCGCCAAAACACCCCGGTGAAGACGGGCGAGCACGCACCGATGACTGGACAGAAGAAGGACCTCATTGCTGAGAGCCGGTCACCTGGTAAGCAACTGGCGTTTGAGCTTGGCGAAACCACCGTGAAGTCGGGCGACAAGATTATCTTGGCAGCTAACGATGTGCGGGCTTGGGTCGCCGAGCAGCGTGGGCTTGGACACTCCGATTCTAGATTGGAAGGAAAGCGACCGCTGCTCAATGCGCTGAAGGCGGCAGGAATGAAGGAAGCAATGAGGCAGTCCAGCGGGGAAACACGCAGATTCAAAGTAGACGGCGGCACGAACGATTACATCGTCGCGAACTTCGAGATTCAGCCGGGAGCGCACTGGGAAGACCTGAAAGGCTATCTTCGAAGGCCGAAGGATATCATCCAAGCTTCGTTCTAGGCCACGCGGCGTCGGAGCCTTCGGACGGCAGGACGGCGGGGACGGCTATTTCACCTTCCTGCCAATTTTATTCTTTCTTCTATCCAAAAGATTTGCTTTCCGAGAAAGAGAAAGTGCTGTCCGAGCCGTCCTGCCGTCCGGGTTCTCGTCATCGGAACTCCAACGAAAATTCACTCTGCATAATATTGCTCGCGCGTACCGATTGGCCCGCTCTAGCTACGGTCAGCAATGACCCCGGTTAGAGAGCGTGCCTCAAGGGTGCTTTGAATTTCGCATGCAGGTTGTTTCTTGTCGGATGCAGAGAATTCTGCGCGGTAAGCAATAGCCTGGAAGCGGACAAATCGCACTCAAGTCTCTGCCAGCAGTGCTTGAGTATTTTTCTCGCTTCAGGCGGTTCTTGGAAATGAGTAAAATGGTCAGCAGTTGGTACCAGCTCAAGCTTCGCCTCATGTCAGAGAGCGAGCAGATGAGCCCTGGCTCTACGCAAGCGATACAAGCCACGCCCACAGCGCTCTTAGGCAAGACCAAACTTGGACGACAGCACCTTTGAAAAGCTCTTGGAGGTCGTCTTTGCCAACGAGTGTTTCAACTGCTTGCAACAGAAGGGCCATCACTGTGAATAGCGTGGTGTACCCGAGAAATTTCCAGTTTCGTGCAATCTGCTTCAAGGTGAAGGTATTACTGCGCGTTGCTTCTGCTTCAACGATCAGCGCGCCGGTTTGCACAACATCAGTGATGGATTGGAGGCGGCCACGAAGACCCACGAGACGCTCTTCGGTGGCTCGAATAACGTCAAAGGTCGAGCGGAGGCCGCGGTCAATGAACCGGCGATAGTTCAACCAAGTCTGTATGTCACCGACATCGATCATGCCTAGAAGTCTGTCGAACTCATCGATAAATTGGCTGGAACGGCTGAGAAGAAACAGCAGGCGGCCCGCACCGTCGTTGCCGATATTGTCTAGGCCCGCACCGATAGAGATTAGGCTCGACTCAGTAACGGCGATGAGCCTCGAAAGTTGCTGGAGCCGGACTTCGCTGGCTTGAACTTGTTCATCGGTTTCTCTGTATGTGGCATAACTGGGTCGCTGACGCCGGAACAGATTCTTCGGAATAGTGCGCTTGTTCAGCTCCTTGCGCCGTTCCTCCTCCAAGCTCATGCCAAACTGTCGGTCGATATCCAGCCGTTCCCTGCTCCAGTACTCAAGAATGCCGTCAAGCTCGCGACTCAAGATTCTGATGTGAACACCGGCGTTTTGGATAGTTCGCCAGTTGTTGAGCGCGAACAGACGCAATGACTCAGCAGCGTTGACACGTTCCACAAACCGGCCGATCTGCATGCGGTGAGGTTCGCCTTTGGTAACGAACAAATGTCTAGTAGGTCGGTTCTTGATCCGTGATTCTGTGATGCGCTGAGGGCTTGGTAGGTGGTCCCCCGGAGCGGCCCATTCGTCACCCGGCGATTCATCACGCGCTGCTGCATAAGTTGATGATCCGAGTGCGGATATGAACAATGCTCGCCAACTCAAGATGCCGCACGCAACAAGGTCACGGTCATCTGCTTTATAGTTCACACGACGAATGAACGGCATGAGAGCCTTGACGATAGCGTTTGGCTCCCCGGTATCGTTGTCAAAAACTGGAAAGTTGCCCAAACCGATAGTGCCAGGAGATGTCGGCTCGTCACCGACCGCAGGGTGCGTGACGACTAGCTGGCGCAAGACCTTCGCTTCTCGTTGGCGTGCCTGCTCCTTTGGGTTGTCTAAGCCCTCAACCGAGAATACCAATCCGCGGGATTCGCTAAATCGTTCACCGATCAGCCCATCTTCGTTGCCGCTCGCATCACCAAGCATTCGAAGACCAAACGAGCTAGTGAACTCGTCCCAAATCCCTTTGTACAGGTAGTCGGCCGCATCCAGGAGTCGCTTAGCCATCGCGTCGTCCACGCCGTACTCGGGCAAACGATCCAGATCAACAAGCCCGTGCATCAACTGCTGGGCAGCCACCGTTCTGACGGCTTCGAGGTGTCGGACAATCTCATGACGCCGCGCGCCTTCGAACGTGACGGTGCCCCGGTTTAAGTATTCCTGACCCCAGGGTTTGCCAGCATCGATGTAAATGGCAATGGTGGCATGATCCTGACTAGCAAGCGCCTGCACCCGCACGCGAATGTCTGCTGGGCTCGGCGTTTCTTGGCTGACCTGCTGGTCCGTGCCATCACGCCACCATAGTGTGAATGCGACTGATTGCGGCGCCCCAAACGCAAATGGGAAGACGTTTCCCTTTGTTGTCCCAGGTAAGGATTGAGGTTTTTCAAACCTTAGTTCATTGCGATCTGCTGACTTGACCCGCCCTCGTTTCTGTAGCTCAACGAGGAACTCGTTGATCTCTGCAAAGAAAGCCCGGTTGTCGCGATCAAAGCACTCTGCTTCCTTCTGCCTACGCTCCTCTGCGCTCAGTGTCTCGGGAAGCGCACTGAGTTCTTCCTTGCTTGTGGGGCTATCACCCGGCGAGTATTTGGGCCAAATACCCATGTGCCAGGTCATCGTCGGGGTACCAAACTCCGGTGGCGGATGACGATGTCCTTCTCCAGCGAGAGTTCCGTACTGATCTGAGTAGGGCCAGATCGCGCGCGCTGCAGACAGAGGGCCGGCTCCTCGACGTTTCGCGACGCCACCGTCCGTCGTCTGCCGCAGAATCGCGTCACCTCGGGATAGTATTTTGAGAAGATGGTGCCGCATCGATCTTCGCTATGATGATCTGACCACATTGATCCAGCGAGCAGACTTTCAACGCAACGCTCTTCAATCGCTATGACATACAGTACGCGTTGTGCTGTGTTGTCGCCGTTACACGAACCGATTGCGCGACATTCGCGCGAGGCGCGAGCGACGGAACGTTTCGGCTTGTTTCTTTCTACGCTTCACCTTCCAGGAGACGTTCCCACACGCCATTCATCAGATTGATAGTGTTGGCCTGGCGTAGGCCGAGGATGACGCGCGCGACCGTTCTTGTTACAAAGTTTGCTCGGGGCGACGGTCGGCGAAGGGGGAATTGGGGATGTCCTCTCCAACCACGTGGCGGAGTTCATTTCAGATCAACACCGCGGAAGCGGCTGCTGAATATCCCGTCGAAGAGAGCGTAGCTCAAACCAGCGTTGCGGAAGTCGAAGGTGAACCGACAGTTGGAGCGGCAACTCCGCTCACGGACGTCGATCTCGATGACAGTCCGCCAATAAGCTACTCTGAGGACGAATGGCAGGCCCTGGAGACTCACATGGCTGCCTACTTCAATTCAGACACGGATATTCTCGCGCAGTCGGTTCCGGGGCAGCGTTTCGTTGGAAAGTGGCGCTTCGTCGCAAAGTACCTCCAAGCGATCGACAAGAAATTCCCGTACAAAGCTGACAAGAACGTCCGAGGGCGGATGGACGGGTTCTTTCAGAAGTTAGATGAAAGTGCGGAAAATCTGCTGCGCTGGCGAGTGGGTTGGCTGGTTGCCTCACTCGGCGTTCTGTACCTGTGCGCGCTTTCTTTCTCGTGGAGGGAGCGACCACCTGCTTCACCGCAAGCAAGTGCTGGCGCAGGCCAGCTTGAACGACTCACCCAAGCCGCAGCGGACGCAAACTTGGTATCAACTGACGTTCTGTTCCTCGTCGTCGTTTTCTTCGTGTGCATAGCTTCTTTTCAAGCTTGGTGGGCGAGAACAGAATCCACCCAGAGAGCCAACCTCAACCTGCAGAATGAGTTTCAGGCATTTTACCAGTTCACCAAAGTCTTCCCGTTGCATGGGCGTTACATGGCAACGCGAAACGACATCGCAATAACAAGCCCGAGGCCAAAGGACGCGAAGGAGGAGGAACTGCAAGCGATCGTGCTGAAGATTGAGCGCCTGGTTAAGAACATGGTCTGGACAGCGAAACGCGTCGAGTACTACGAAAAGCGTTTCGAGGTATCGTACTGGCTGATGATGCACCGGCACATGCAACTCAACGCTGCTCAGATAGGTCTGTTTGCCGGTTTAATCTTTGCGTATCTGTGGGGCGTCACGTTGATCGTGGGACCGAGCTTCTCATTGAACGTTGTGGGCGTTGATATTCCCCTCCAGCTTTTTCTCTGGGAACTGGGCGTAATAGTCGCGCTTGGTTCGATTTTGCTTAGTGAGTTCAAACCAGTTGATGACAGCAAGGCGGTGAAACAAGGCTTGCGCGTCGGAGACTGGACCCGGTTTTCAGCGTTCAACTTGCACGGAGAACTTGCAAACGTCGTGGGCGATCAGATTAGGCGAATTCACCAGGAGGAGGGGAAGCACAAGTAACATTTTTTGGACTCCGCGATGCGGAGAGCACGAACAAGGAGTCTGTTCGTCTTGTGGTGCTATTGGAGCCGCACATTTATCGACGCAGCAAGCTGATCTAGCAGGACGTGCAGTAGCCGGGTAGCAAATAGATCGCGCGCAAGTCCTTGCCAAGCTGCTTCGCAATCAGAACGGCAAGCGCCAATCGGTTGTTGTGATGCGTGAGCGTGACGGCCAGACCTTCACTGTCGTAGCGAAGGCTGAGGATGACGCGGTACCGACCGTTGCCACCACAATCAAAGAAGGCTCAACGGTTCACGCTGACGATGCCTCGCACTGGGACGCTCTGCACGCCAAGTTCCTCACGAAGCGCATCAACCACAGCGAGGCACTCGCACGCTGGCGCTTGCACGAACATGGCTGCGTCACTTCTCGCGCCTACGTCGCGCTGAGATCGGAACGCACCACAGCATCAGCGGCAAGTACCTGGCGTCGTATGCGGCTGAAATGGCTTGGCGGGAGGACAACCGCCGGAACAGCAATGGTGAGCAATATTTGGCCGCCGAAAGTGCCACTTCGACACACCCTGTATCCCGCCAGTGGAAGGATTATTGGCAGCGCCGTCAACCAAATAAATAGTTGATTCGTTGAGTCAGGTATATGCTAGAGTCAACCCCGTGAGGACACGGTACATGTCTCAACAGCAACAATTTCAATTTGACAGGGCAAAGTTCAAAGAGCTTGCGCTCTACATCGCGACGCGCTCGCCGCCAGACCGGCTTGGGGCTGTGAAGTATCACAAGTGCCTGTACTACGCGGACATGTTGAACTTCGTCACGCGCGGGCATCCCTTGACCGGCACCACATACCGGAAGCGCCGCCTTGGACCCACGAGCGATCATTTGCCATCCGTTCACCGCGAACTTGTAGCCGATGGCGCGCTTGAGATTAGCGACGTTCCATATTTTGGCTTTCTGAAAAAGGAATACCGTGCGAAGCGCGAGCCGGACCTGCAGCGATTCAGCGCTGAGGAAATCGCATTAATCGACGACGTGATTCTTTTCGTGTGTCAAGAGCACACCGCAGCGGGCATCAGTGAATTCAGTCATAATCTCGCATGGGAAGCTACTGCGCAGGGCGAGGTTATCCCTTACTATTCCGCCTTCCTGATAATTCCCGAAGACGTATCAGACGCGGCGTTTGATGCCGCTTCGCGAGAGGCCTCGGCGATTGAAAGTGCTCAAGCCCGCAAGCCCGTGGAGTATCCGCTTTTCCGATCTCTTCACCGCAGGGATGTGGCGGTGCGGTGACCGCCACACTCGTCTTCAAGAACTGCTAGACGCCCTTGAGCTTGCCGTCGAACATGACCCAAGGCGCGTTGGTGAAAAGCACCCGGGCTGGACCAACAAAGAGATGTGGGTCGCGCAGCTTCCGCGCCTGAGACTCGAACCAGACCTGTTCGTCCTTTACGAAATTCATGATGACGACGGCATCGTCGTCTTCTGGATCATCGGGTTCGTTTAACGTACCAACTCCCACACGTACTGTTGACCCACCCCCGGCATAGACCGCACTAGGCCGCGGTTCTTTGACCAGTGTTTCAGGTTCGCGGTCGTGCGTTTCATCATGAGGCGGCACAGGCCCTTACGCCATGCACAACGTGCTTTGGTTCAATTCGAATGATGAGTGCGCAGATTTCCTCAAGACGTACTGGGACCCAGTATTCGGGGAAATTGACGACGCCGAGCTTGAGGAATTTGAGACTGTTACAGAGGAAATCCGGCAATCCGGCCTCACCGAAGATGCACTCAGGGTCCTATCGAGGGGCTATCAGGAATTTATGTGGAGTGGAACCTTCGCTGAGCTATGCGCCGGAGAGAAAGAGATACCCCGGCAGAATGTTGCAAAATTCAGGGGGCGCTCAAAGAAGACTATAAAGCCGGTCGGATCATCCAAAGACGTCGAGCGGTTCATCGAGTTTCTACAAGAGATACAGGACAACGACTGAACCACGCTGCCAATGGCCGCCCATCGTCTTCAACGATTCGAAGCTGTAGCTCCGCGTGCGCGCAGTGCTTCGTACAAGCGCGCCGGGCCCAAGAGCACGTCCCTTAGCCCCGCCCTCACCTTCGCGGAGTCTAAGGCTTGCTTGCTCATTGTGGAGTGTGCCGCGTAGGCGTCCATGATCGCATCCATGATCGCGTCCGACAGATCGGGGGAGTTTGAGAATTGCTCTTTCGTATTGTTCGTCGCTTGCTGGACAAGCCTTTCGGACTCCAACAGCTTCCCCTTCAGCACATCGTTCACATAAACTAACCCGTCGTCGTCGGTCAGATCACCCTCGAACAGGTCATTCACGCGGGCAATGATTTCCGCCCACCGCGCCTTTTCCCTCTCGTGGATTTCTCCCCCACCAACATCGGTCAAGGGTTGCAGCTTTGGACCGTCTTCGCTGAAGCCTAACGGCAACGTGCGCTTGCCCTGATCCTTCAGGCTGTGATGCGTCAGAACAACCTTCGACAGGTCGATCCCTTCCCGTTCGCGCCCAAACTCCAACAGAGGAATGAGGCGCTTGTAGAAGATCGCCCGCTTCTCGATCTCCGTGTTCCCGTAGTCGAAGATTTGAGACAGAAAGACATATATTCTCTGAAATGCGCCCATGTCCGTCTTGAAGAGGATCAGCGCGTTGATCGTATCCGTTGCAGCTTGCGCGGCTGCCGCATCATTCTTGGCATTCGCTGTCTCAAGCGCTAACTGCGCTGCTCTGAAACGTTTCAAAAGGCGATCAGCGACCGGCTCCAATGCGGCGATCAAATCGCTCTGCTTGGACTTGGGGTTCATTTCTGCCGCGACCACACGATCCACTTCGAAGGTATCGTAGTGACCAGACGCGTCCAGCTTGGCCCGCAGATTGAAAACAATGTTGGGATCGGTCGCTGCTTCAAGTTCGGCGGTCGCGTAGTAGGTCTTGAAGGCCGCAAGAACTTCATCGGCGTTGTTTACGAAGTCCACGACGTATGTCGTATCCTTGCCGGGATACGCGCGGTTCAGCCGAGACAGTGTTTGCACCGCTTGAATCCCAGCGAGCCGGCGATCAATATACATTCCGCAAAGCAGCGGCTGATCGAACCCGGTCTGAAATTTGTTGGCAACAAGCAGGATATGATAGTCGCCTGTGTTGAAGGCTTCGCGTATCTCGCGGCCCTTCAGTCCTGGGTTCAACGCTTTGCTCGTCTCGCTGAAAGGGTCAGGGCTGGATTCCGTGTCGTTCACTTCGCCGGAAAACGCGACCAACGTCCCGATCTTGTAGCCGTTGGACTTTATGTACTTCTCGATGGCGAGCTGCCAACGAACAGCTTCCAACCGGCTGGCAACAACAACCATCGCCTTCGCCTTGCCCGATAGAAGCGGGGCAACATTCTCACGGAAGTGCTCAACAACCACCTGGACCTTTTGCGAGATGTTGTAAGGGTGGAGCCTTACCCAGCGCATGATCCGCTTCATCGCGGCAGAGCGTTCGACCTCGGTTTCGTCGAACTCGCGTTCTTCCGTCGCGAGGCGGAAGGCCAGGCTATAGGGCGTGTAGTTCTTCAAGACGTCGAGGATAAAGCCTTCCTCGATTGCTTGCCGCATCGAATAGACATGAAACGGTGCAGGAAGGTTGGTGGGTCCAGCCGGTGCATCCGGCTTGGGCCGCCGCCCAAACAGCTCTAACGTCTTTGCCTTAGGCGTCGCTGTGAAGGCGACATAGGTGACACCGCTTTCTTTTACGCGCGCGGCCATCTGCATCGCGAGAATGTCTTCAGTGCTTACCTCGCCGCCGTCTTCAAGCTCTTTGAATTCTTCGGCGGAAAGAACCTGTTTCAGCTTTGCAGCGGCTTCGCCCGTTTGGGAACTGTGCGCCTCATCGGCAATGACGGCGAAACGCTTCCCTTGCGTTGCCGCGAGTTCCCGCACGGCCTCAATAGCAAACGGGAAGGTCTGGATCGTACAGACGATGATCTTTTTGCCCTCCGCCAACGCCTTCGCAAGACCACCGCTTTTGCTCTCGCTGTCGCTCTTGATCTTGGCAACGACGCCCGTAGTGCGCTGGAAATCGAACAGGGCTTCTTGCAGTTGGCTGTCGATGACGTTGCGGTCCGACACGACCAAGACGGAGTCGAAGACCTTCTTGCTTCCCGCGTCATGCAGGTCACTGAGGAAATGCGCGGACCAAGCAATGGAGTTAGTTTTGCCCGATCCCGCCGAATGCTGGATCAAATACTTGCCCCCCGCCCCTTCTTTCGCGATGACGGCTTGCAGTTTGCGCGTGGCGTCAAGTTGGTGATAGCGCGGGAAGATGACCGCCTTGGCCTGTTTTTTCTCGTCGCGTTGGGTGACCAAGTAGCGGCCAATGATTTCCAACCAAGATTCGCGCTGCCAGACCTCTTCCCACAAATAGCTGGTGCGGTGGCCGCCCTTTTCATTGACAGGGTTGCCCTTGCCGCCCTGATCGCCTTTGTTGAACGGAAGGAAGGTCGTTGCAGGTCCCAGCAGCTTCGTGGCCATGCGCACTTCGCTGTTGCTGACGGCGAAATGAACGAGCGCACCGGATGGAAACGTCAGCAGCGGCTCGGCGGATTGCCCCTTGGGCTTCGGATGCCGGTCGTAACGGTACTGGTCGACCGCATCTTCCACGCTTTGAGTGAAGTCGGTTTTCAGTTCGACGGTGGCGACCGGAAGCCCGTTAAGAAACAGAACAAGGTCGATACTGTTTTCATTGGTAGCCGAATATCGAACTTGCCTGACGACGCGAAGGCGGTTCGCGGTGTACTTCGCCATCAAATCCGCATTCATCGCCAATGCGGGCTTGAACTGTGCGAGCGCAAGCGGTTGCCGTAACCCGATCAATTCGACGCCATGGCGCAGAATGTCCAGCGTGCCGCGCGTGTCCAATTGTTGGCGGATGCGGTCGCAGAGCACGCCTTCTGCCGATGCGCCATGACCTTTGCTAAGCACTTCCCACGCGCTGGGTTGTGTCACCTGAATCCAAGCGGTCACGTCGGACGGAAACAGTGCCCGCGCCCGATCGTACTTCGTTGCATCGCCTTCCCCGTAAAGCCAGCCTTGGGTCGCGAGATTGTCGCAGACTTCCGTCTCGAAGCTGACTTCCTTGTGAAGGCTCATGCGGCTACCGCTTCCTTGGGCACCAAACCGCGCACGTCGATCTTGCCGGTGACAGCGGCGGAGACGAGCGCGCTTCGGCGCTCATGGAGCAATTTGATTCCCTCTTCGGCCTCAGCGATCAAGTCACCTAGTTGCAGAGAAGCTTTGTCGAGGTGCGCAGCTATCGCGTCTTGTTCGGGTTTCGGCGGAACCGGAAATTTCTCGGGCAGGATGTGCTTATTGTTTATCTGCGGCACGGTCGACACGTCTGCAAGCTCGCTGAGCCCCCTCGCCTTGAGGCAATACGCCAAAAACCGGACTGCAATACGACTCACAACTTCCCACCCCATCAGGTTGGGATCAATCAAGCTGGGCCTAGTCACAACATTGACTTTGTTCGAAAAAATCGCCGCGCCCCTCTTTGGAAACACAACAAAATTGTTTCTACATCGCAGCGGTCGAGCAACCGTTTCCTCAACAAACCAATCCCAGGACGCAATCTCAAGGTCTTCAGGGGACAGTGACGCTACTTTAAGGAAAGGCACTGCACCTTCATCGACAACCGCGCCATCTGCGATAGATTCCGATCCAAAGAGATAGCCCATATCCCTCCCGCGAAGCACCTCCCAGTGCACCGGCACGTTGCCCAACCACTCCACACCCGACGGCTTCATCGGCGCATTCGGGTTGAGGCCTTTGGTGACCGCGCGCGTGATGACGGCTTGGCGCTTTTCTTTCAGCAATTCGATGAGGCGCTTCTGTTCCTCCACCAACGCATCGGTCTTGGCGGTTTCGTGGTCAAGGAAAGCGACGATTGCCTCTTGTTCATTTTTGCTAGGAAGAAGCACTGGAATTCTGGAGTGATATTCAGGGTCTAGGTCCCATTGATTGACCCGTATTCCCTTCGATAGCGACAAGTACCCAGCCGTGTACTCCGGTGAACGAAACAAGTAGTGCAGAAATTGGTTATCTTCTTGATGTTTCGCACGGTAGACAAAATACGCGGGGCTGACGATTCCACGATGTTCCGAAATACCGACGGAACCCTGCCAAGCTTTCATCTTGTTGATTGCTAGGTCGCCGGGTTCGACCAGTTGATATGTGTTCAGATCATCCGATGCGTTGTTAAAATTGTCGTCACGGCTTGCCTTCGGAATTACTCCGAAGTCCCTGTACACCGATAGCAATTGCTCCGTCCCAAAGCCATCACGTTTGACGCGACGAAAGAGCGTCCAAAACGGATGCACTCTCCAGGTTGCCGGCACATTTCCTAGCCAACCCAATCCCACCGACTTGTATTGCTCGTACCGTTTAAAGCTCATGCTGCGAGTCCGTCGATCATCGACTTAATCCGATCGGTTGCGAGCTTTAGTTCGGCGTCGATTTCATCCAAAGGTCGCGGCGGTTCAAAAACATAGAAGTGCCGGTTGAATGGGATTTCATAGCCGGTCTTCGTCTTTTCATCATCAATCCAGGCATCGGCAGCATGAGGCAGGACCTCGCGCCGAAAATATGCGTCTACATTCTCCGATAGCGGAATATTTTCTGTATCCCGCAAACTTGCGTCCGATTGCGGCTTTCCCTTCTGTTTCCCTTTCTCGCCCTTCAAGATGTTGCCTTTCTCATCGCGCAGGGGGCGTTCGACAGTAATGGCGCGATAACCGAAGTCCGTATTGGTGAAGTTTCTAGAAATCGGGGCGAGCTTGACCCTGCCGCCACTCGGCGCTTTGGGTGCAGCATCTCCATCAATCAGGACTTGCTGACCCACTTCTTTGCCGTCTGCGGCGAACACGGTCGCAAGCTGGGCTTCCTGAAATTGCCCAAAGAGGCGCGTGATCGTGGCGATGTGCTCGTCACTGAGTTCCTTGCGCTTGGAACCCAAGCTCTTGCGCATCCTCTGCCAAAATGCGCTGGCGTCAATCAGTTGCACCTTGCCCTTGCGCGCGGCGGGCTTGCGGTTCGACAGAATCCAGACATAGGTCGAAATGCCGGTGTTGTAAAACATGTCGGTGGGCAAGCCGATGATCGCCTCAACCAA
This sequence comes from uncultured Alphaproteobacteria bacterium, assembly GCA_902826695.1. Classification (GTDB taxonomy): domain Bacteria; phylum Pseudomonadota; class Alphaproteobacteria; order Micropepsales; family Micropepsaceae; genus SZUA-430. The sequence goes on from CADEFU010000010.1 coordinate 43,733, forward strand.
ATCATTCTCTAACACGTAGCGGCGAATTTCGCTCTCGCCGCTACCAGCACCGCCGGTGAACAGCGGCGAGCCGTTCAGGACGATGCCAAAGCGGCTGCCGCCGTCTTTCGCCGGGCGCATCTTCGACAGCAGGTGCATGAGGAAAAGCAGCGAGCCATCGGACACGCGTGGCAGGCCCGGACCAAAGCGGCCATCGAAGCCTTTCTGCTCGTGCTCGCTTCGAACTTCTTTTTCTACTTTCTTCCACTCAACGCCGAACGGCGGATTGGAAAGCATATAGTCGAACTTTGCGTGCGGATGGCCATCATCGGACAGCGTATTGCCCGCAATGATATTGGCAACGTCCTGCCCCTTGATCAGCATGTCCGCTTTGCAAATCGCATAGGATTCGTCGTTCAGTTCCTGCCCGAACATGGTCAGGCGCGCCTGTGGATTCAGGCCAGCCAGATGTTCGCCGGCGATGGACAGCATGCCGCCGGTTCCGGCAGTGGGATCGTAGATCGTGCGCACCACACCCGGCTTCGATAAAATCTCGTCGTCCTCGACGAACAGCAGGTTGACCATGAGACGGATGACTTCGCGGGGCGTGAAATGTTCCCCCGCCGTCTCGTTCGAAAGTTCCGCGAATTTGCGGATCAGTTCCTCGAACACCAAACCCATTTGCGCGTTGCTGATCGCGTCGGGGTGCAGGTCCATGCGCGCGAACTTTTCCGTCACCTGGTAGAGCAAACCGCACTTCGCCAGCTTCTCCACCTGAGTTTGGAAGTCGAAGCGGTCGAAAATATCGCGCACGGCTGGCGAAAACGCCTGAACGTAGCTGAAGAGGTTTTCGCGGATATGATCCGAGTCGCCCAGCAGCTTGACCATGTCCAAGGGCGACGTGTTGTAGAAGCTCTGCCCCGCCTTCCGAAGAATGAAGGGTTCCGGGTTCACACCGGCTTTCTTCTTCGCCGCCAATTCAGCCAGCACGGCAGTCTTTGTCGATTCCAAGACGCAATCCAGACGCCGTAAGACCGTGAAGGGCAGAATGACCTTGCCATAGTCGGATTGCTTGTAATCGCCCCTCAAGAGATCGGCGACGGACCAGATGAAGGCAGAGAGATTGCTCGCTTTTTCAGATTTCACGGCTCGAATTACCCCGAATGGAAGAACGGACTACGTGGTTCGCGTGCCTGCGCGGTCTGTATCTTGTTTTACGACCCGGCCCGACGCGCAGTCCACCAGAATGAGGTTTGACTAGAGGAAACGAGCCTCCACAAGGCGCATCGATACAATTCGTCGGGAGCAACGACCAAACGGTTGCCCGCCATGCAGCTCGAAAAACAACCGAGAGACGAACAGGCCTTCGACTGCCTCGATTGACTATAATCGCGAGATGATTCGCACTCGGAGTCTTGCATGGCAAAATTGTCGGAGGCAGCTACTCGCGTAGAAATCCTTGACCTTTGGCATTACTGGTCACGCCGCAATCGATACCCGGTCAATGCCGCGTTGAATCACCACAATGTCTAAAGAGCTGACGAAGAGCGTCCCAAATTTTGGCTTCGCCAATTTCTTGACCGCTCTTTACGATGATCCTTTGCGGCCGGAAACGGCGCGCCGTGGCCGCTGGTTGGTTGCCCTCTCCATAGCAGCATTTCTTGTTTCCGTGTTCGGGGCGAAGTTCAAAGCGGATTCGGTGGTTCCCGTTGACATCACTCAAAGTGCGGACGCCATTCCGGGAGCAATTGCCTTCGTGGTTCTATTGCTTTGGGTGGAGTTTGCATTAAGGGCGCTGACCGATCTCCTGCACCAACGAGAAGTAGGCGTCGCCATCGCCAAGTTTCTTGCCGCCGAAAGACTGGATCGACTTCATCGCCGTGCAAAGGAGATCGATGCGGAGGAACCCGACTCCAATCAAGATTATGATGGCGAACCTGACCCCTGGTGGGCTGACTATCTGAGCGCGGACGCCGAAGCGCGGCGGAAGTTCGCAAGGATGGACGAGACGCTGGGTGAACGTGTTTTGCCGCGCTGGACTAAACTCGCGCGGGTCTCTCTCGAAGTCGCAACGCCGCTAGTGCTTGGGGCCCTAACGCTTTGGGTGTCAGCCCCTGCGCTTTCAGCGTTCGCAAGCAGAATTGCACTGGCAATGTAAGCAGGAAGGTTCGTCTTCGTCGGCCCCGTTGTACCGAGCCGGAGAGCATCACCGTGCTTCCCCGGTGCTTCCCGGAAAATCTATTGCGAGCGTTTCGCAACTTTAACTTCAACTAATCTATTGAAATCACTGGTGCCCCTGGCCGGAATCGAACCAGCACGTTGTCACCAACAACAGATTTTGAGTCTGCCGCGTCTACCAGTTCCGCCACAGGGGCACGCCCACGCCGGCTTCATAAACACGGGCCGGTAGTCCCGCCGCGGCGCAAGGGGGCGCATATTAGGGACGGTAAGCGTCCCGTCAACCGCGCTGTTGCACGGAATTTTGTACGCTATGCCGCATTGGCGCGGGGTGCACCGGGGCGGTTTGAGCGCTAGATTCACTGTTATGAACGTCGCCATGCTTTCGTCTCGCTTGCAGCAGGGAGCCACCCATCCCGTGGGGCCGGGCTTGGCGCTTGCGATGCTCGGGTTTGCCCTGCTCGCGGGAGCGTATGCCTTCGAGTATTTGGGCGGGCTGAAGCCCTGCCCGCTTTGCCTTGAGCAGCGCGTGCCATGGTTTGTTCTGATTGCGCTTGGTGGCGCGATCTACGGCACCGGCACGGCGAAGGCGCCGAAGACGGCAATGATGGCCCTTTATGTGGCAGCTTTAGGCGTTGCGTTGTGGAGTGCCTATCTTGGCGGCTTTCACGTCGGTGTCGAATACAAATGGTGGCTGGGGCCACAGGCTTGCTCGGGCGGTCTGGCAACCGAGGGGCCATTGTTGGGCGGAATTTCGGCCTCTGACATCGTGCGGTGCGATGAGATCCCCTGGTCGATTCTTGGCGTGTCGCTCGCTGGATTCAATTTCTTGTTCTCGTTGGTTGCAATAGGGCTCGCGGCTCTCGGTCTGAAGACCGCCATTCGGGAGTCGAGATGAGCGTCACGATCAAAGCGGCCCCGCGCCTACCCGGCTTCAACGCGACCGACAAGGACGTCGAGCGCATGATCCGTGTCGATCATGCTGGCGAGTATGGCGCGGTGCAAATCTATCGCGGGCAGCTTGCGATCTTGGGCCATACGGCGACGGGCGAGACCATCAAGCATATGCAGCGCCAAGAAGAGGAGCATCTTGCGCGATTCGATGAGCTGATTGCGGACCATGGCGTGCGGCCCACTGCGTTGGCGCCGGTGTGGAACGTTGCGGGGTATGCACTTGGCGCGGTGACGGCGCTGATGGGCGAGAAGGCCGCGATGGCGTGCACGGCGGCAGTCGAAGAAGTGATCGACGAGCACTATGCGCGCCAAGCCGCTTCGCTTCAGAAGGACGGCGAGGCGAATGTTGCGCTGAGAGAAACGATCGAGAAGTTTCGCGAAGACGAGATCGCGCACCGGGCGACAGCGATCGAACATGGCGCGGAAGAAGCGCCGGGCTATCGCGTGCTCAGCGAGGCGATCAAGGCAGGCTGCCGGCTTGCGATCAAGCTTTCGGAGCGGATTTGATGGCGCTGGACGATGCTGCGTTCGAGCGCCGGCGGCTTGCCGGTAGCCCGAAGCGGGCGGGCGAGGCAGACCGCGAGCGCGTGATCGATTGCTTGAGCGCTGCTTTCGCCGACGATCCGGTGATGTCGTGGATTGGGCGGCGCGACGCGAAGCGCGACGCCGGGCGACGCGCAATGTTCACGTTCCTCGTCGGCACGCTTGGGATTCCGGGGCAGGAGCTTTGGACGAGTGAGGACTATTCCGCGGCCGCGCTGTGGGTGCCGCCCGAGCGGGCGGACCTGAAGCTGCCGTGGTGGCGGGAACTCGCACTCTTTCCGACAATATTGAAGTTCACGCGGTTCGACGGGCTCGCGCGCGTGGACGCGTTTCGTAAAGCCGCCGACGCGCATCATCCGAAGGACCGGCCGCATTTCTATCTGATGACGATCGGCGTCGATCCGAAGTTTCAGGGACAAGGGCTGGGCTCGGCGCTGCTGGAGGCGACCCTCGCCAAGATCGACGCCAAGGGGTTGCCGGCCTATCTCGAATCCTCAAGCCCGAAGAACGTGCCGCTCTATCGGCGGTATGGGTTCGAGGTGACGAAGGAGTTTCGTCCTGCGCCCGACGCGCCACCGCTGTGGGGCATGTGGCGCGAGGCGAAGGCGAGGTGATTGGGGCTGGGTCCAAACCCAACCCGCAATCCCAATCACGGCTCCAGTTCGCTGTCCCAGTACAAGTAGTCCTGCCACGATTGGTGCAGGTAGTTTGGCGGGAACAAGCGGCCATTCGTGTGGAGCTGCGTTACCGTGGGCCGATGCGGCCGCTGGTGCGGATGCATACCGGCTTGTGCCGGCATCTTGCCGCCTTTGAACAGGTTGCACGGGGCGCAGGCGGTCACGACGTTTTCCCACGTCGTCCGGCCGCCGCGCGAGCGGGGAATGACGTGGTCGAACGTGAGGTCGTTCGCGGTGTGCTGCACGGCGCAGTACTGGCAGTGGAAGCGGTCGCGCAAGAACACGTTGAAGCGCGTGAACGCCGGGTAGCGGGCGGGCTTCACATAAGTCTTGAGCGAGACGACAGAGGGCAGGCGCATCGCGTGCGTCGGCGAGTGGATCACGCGGTCGTATTCCTCAACGATGTGCACGCGTTCGAGGAAGACGGCCTTGATCGTGTCCTGCCAGGACCACAGCGATAAGGGGAAATAGGAAAGCGGCCGATAGTCCGCGTTCAATACCAACGCGGGGTATGCTTCCGGCGCGCGCTCTGAGGCGGCTAACACGATACTGACCTCCTACATGCGCGGTGCCTGAAGACTTGGTCCTTTCCGCTTCGATTCGATGCACGCAAGTGTGCACCGGCGCTGTGACAGCCTAATGTAAGCGCGCGCGACGGTGCAACAAGGGCCACAAAATCGGCGGAAATTCAGCTTGCTGTCGCGAGTTCCGGCCAGGCGCACGGTGCATTTTTCGCCTCCACGGCGCATCTGCCGGCAAAGGCATCAACCAAGAACTGGCCTGCCAGGTCGAGTGAGTCGGGGCCGATGCCGTGACCGATACCGCGCGAAACGTGCCAGCGCGTGGCAACGCCCGCCGCTGCCAAACCGTTAGCCGCGGCGAACATGGCTTGCACCGGAATCATGTCGTCCGCATCGCCATGGGTCAGGAGTACCGGCGGGCGCCCTTGGATTTCGGCTGGAAGGTTCTCAGCGCCGGGAAGCGCGCCGGAGAAGCCGACGATCGCGGCGGGCGGCGTTTGGCGCCGAAGTCCAACGTGTAGCGACATCATCGTGCCTTGGCTGAAACCGACGAGGGCGAGGCGCGAACCGTCGAGACCCTGGCGCGCGAGTTCGCTGTCGATGAAAGCATTGAGTGTGGGAGCCGCGCGTTCGACGCCGCGTGTCATCTCTTCGGGCTGCATACGCGTGATCGGAAACCACTGATAGCCCATCGGGGACATCGCACAGCGTTCCGGCGCGTGCGGCGAGACGAAGGCTGCTGTCGGCATGAGGCGTTGCCAGTGGCGGCCGAGGTCGATCAGGTCGTTCCCGTCGGCGCCGTAGCCGTGACAGAACACGACGAGGCGGTCGGCTTTGCCGCTTGCCGCGGGGAGGCGGGGGCCGTTCAGCTGTAAGTTCATGCGTGCACTCTATGCGGGGTCGAGGCGGTTGAGCTAGAGGTTGGTTATGGCTCCTTACGTCACGCGATTTGCGCCCTCGCCCACCGGATATCTGCATTTGGGACACGCGTTTGCGGCGCTTTACGCTGCAGACTTGGCGGAGCGATCGGGCGGGCGGTTTTTGGTGCGGATCGAGGATACCGATCGCACGCGCGCGCGGGGCGAGTTTGAGGCGGCGATCTTCGAGGACATGGCCTGGCTTGGGCTTACGTGGGAGGAGCCTGTGCGGCGGCAGTCGGCGCACTTCGACGACTATGCCCGCGCCCTCGAGACTTTGAGGGGGTTCGGGTGTGCTTATCCGTGTTTCTGTACGCGCAAGGAGATCGAGGCGGAGTTTGCCGCGAGCGTGAATGCGCCGCATGGGCCGGATGGGCCGATTTATCCCGGGACTTGCCGGGGGCTGAGCGATTTGGAGAAGACCGGGCGGATCGAGCGTGGCGATCAGCATGCGTGGCGGCTTGATGTGGCAAAGGCGGTGACGTTGCTGGGCGCGCCGCTATCGTTCGAGGAGTTGGGCGGTGGGCCGGCTGGCGAGACGGGTGCGATCGCAGTAAACGCCGATCTCTTCGGCGATTTCGTGTTGGCGCGGAAGGATGCGCCCGCAAGCTATCACCTGTCGGTCGTGGTCGACGATGCCTTACAGGGGGTAACGCTGGTGACGCGCGGGAACGACTTGTTCGCGGCAGCTCATGTGCATCGGTTGTTGCAGGCGCTGCTGAAATTGCCCGTGCCGCTCTATTCGCATCACCGATTGATTTTGGATGCGAGCGGGAAGCGCCTTGCAAAGCGGGATCAAGCGACGACGCTTAGACATTTGCGCGCGGACGGTTGGACGCCCGCGCGCGTTCGCGAGGTTTTGGGGCTCACCAGTCGTTGATGCCGACGAAGCGGCGGAAGCCCGCCGACTGCGACCAGAACTGCCATTCGCCAACGAGGCGCTCGGTGTCGCCAGGCGAGTTCAGGCCGCGGCCGATGCCTAAGATCATCAGTTCTTCGCAACCCGGGAACGGTGCCGATTGCGGCGCAGGCAGCGTGGCCGAGCGGCGCGAGAGGTTGGCTACTTGCGAGTCCTCAACGCCGTCGGTCGCCAAGACGACGTGCACCGGCATCAAGCGGCAATCGACGCTCTTCGACATGTTCATCAGGAAGGGGACGATGTTCGTCGCGTTCTGCACCTGCACGCGGCCCTCGCGGACCATCTTCGGCAACCCGCCGATGACGCCACCGATCAGGCGCGCCATGTCTTCGGCGCGGGCAGTCTTGGGCGCTATCAGGACATCGAGTGTCAGCGCATTGTTTGCGGCAGAGTTATACGCCCCGAACGAACGCAGGAGGACGCGCGAACGCGGAGGCAAGTTCGCGATCAGCGGCTGAATGCGCTGAGCGACGCGGCCAGCGAAACCCGCGTCGCGGACGAGCGGGTTCGAGGAGGAGAGATCGATCCCGATCACGATAGTGCGCGGCGGGTTCGCCGGCACCGCGTAGTTGGCTTGCGCTTGGCCGTGCCAGATGAGCAGGGACAAGCTGCCGACGATCGCAAAGGCTGGCAGCAACAGGAGTGTGCGGAGGATAGCCATTTTTTCTTCTTCCTATGCTGAGGCCGAGGCCACTTTGCGCGGGCGGTGCTCGTCCAGGCTTTCGACGTTGTCGCTGGGCGAGTTGTTGAAGGAGAACGTCAGGCTGACTTCGTCGGCCGCGTCGTTCGCCTTCCTCAAGAGGTAACCGCGGCGCGAGCTGCCGTAGCGGCCGGCGACGACGCCTTCCGTGTAGTGGGTGATGAACTCAGCAAGCTTTGCTTGCTTGAAATCGTCCGCGTCGGCGCGCAGGTGCTGAAGGTCGAGTTGCGCTTGGCGCAAGTCGTCGCGCACGCGGTTGCCGCGGACGGCTTCCGAGTGGTTGTCGTAGAGCGCGCCGCCCGTGATGCCGGTGAATCCACGCATTGCTGAGTGCAGCGCCATGGCGCCGATCGAGGCGACAACGAGGAAGATGGCACCCAGCGAGAAGAGCCAGATGAATATCTCATACTTCTTCAGCAGCTTGACTTCCGCGGGGACGGATGCCGCGCGCGGCGGCTTTACGCCGAGACCGTTCAAGAAGCTGTCCACCTGCTTCGCCGAGGCGTTCACATCGAAGCCGAAGACCTTGGCTCCGTCCGGCAGGCTGTTGTTTGCCCACAGCATACCGATGCCGAGGATCATGAACGCGGTCACTGCGAAGATCAGCAGCGAGTAGGCAACGCGCCCGCCGTGGCCGATATTCGTGATGAGATAGTGGATTGCCAGCGTCGCGAACATGACTTGAAGCGATTTGGCGGCAACGGTGTTCGCCATCGCGGGAGGGACTTCGCCGAACTCGTTCGACAGCGCGCGCGTCCAGAACTCGTGAATGATGTTGTAGTCCACGTAAAGCGCGAGCAGGAATATGCCGACGCCTAGAAAGACCGCCGACCAGTGGTGGAACGAGGCGCCCGGACCGGAGACACGACGCTTCAGGTTCTCATAGCGTAAGAGCAAACTGTTTTCGGTGTGCGCGCCGAGCCAATTTCGGAGCAATGTCGTCGTTACTTCGACGCCACGTGAGCCCCAATTGTACGCGCGGCCCGTTGGACTCTGATTGAGATCGTGTTTTGAAGTCCCCAGCTTTGCCATAGGCGCCTCTCCCGTCGCGGCGTGAAATTCTCGTGTGCATCGCCGCTCTCGCGCCGATGACAAATTCTTCATTGAAGCAGGAATCAGGCAGAATAAGGGCAACATGGTTTATGCCCGCGACGCAGGTCGGATTTGTCAGGGGGTGATGCACGAGGTGCGCTGTCGCGTTTCGCGTCTCGTCGATGCGCGGGCCCTCGCAGCTCAACGACGATGAGTGTTTTGCTTATCAATTTGCCGAATGAGGCACATCGCACTTCTTCATCGCCACGATCAGCACGCAATCAGACGCGATGGACACGCGGCGCAATTGTGATCAAATTGCGGCAACATCGTGACGATGATTTGGCCGCATCGGGGGACCCCGATGACGTTAGGGGAGAGACTGAATGAGCAATGCGGCGGAAGTAGGACCGAGCAGACTGTTGCGGACGCTGAACGCGATCGAACGCGTCGGCAACAAGCTTCCCGATCCGGTGTCGCTGTTCATAATCTCGATTCTCATCGTGATGGTGTTGTCGGCGCTGATCGCGGGCTCGACGGCGGTCAACCCTGCAACCGGCGCTGAGGTCACCGCCATCAGTCTGTTCGATGCGGCGCAGATCCGCAGATTGTTTGTCGAACTGCCGCAGACGCTCACGAGTTTTCCACCACTTGGTATCGTGCTCGTGGTGATCATCGGGTCAGGGCTCGCGGAGCGGGCGGGGTTCTTCGCCGCCGCGCTCAAGGGCCTCGTGCGCGCGGTGCCGAAGCCGTTGATGACACTGACCATCGTGTTCGCGGGCGTGCAGGCCAATATCGCCTCGGATGCGGGGTATGTCGTGCTGATCCCCTTGGCGGCGGTGGTGTTCGCCTCGGCGGGACGGCATCCGGTGGCGGGCTTGTCGGCCGCTTTCGCGGGTGTTGCCGGCGGATTTGCGGCCAATTTCGCCATCACGCCGGGCGACGGGATTCTCTCGGGCATGACACAGGCGGCGGCCGCGCTGATCGACAAGGACTACAAGGTCGAAATCACGGCGAACTGGTATTTCCTGTCGGCGCTTGTGCCGATGTACACGATCGTCGGCACGCTGGTGTGCGAGCGGATCGTCGAGCCGCGTCTGAATGCGGGTGTGCCATGGGTCCACATTGCACCGCCGCCGCCCGACAAAGATCAGGATGCGCGGGAGACGCGCGGGCTTCGCTTTGCCGGGATCGGGTTCTTGCTCGTCGTGGCCTTGGTGGCGTGGCTCGCCTGGGCGCCGGGCGCGCCGCTGCGCAGCGACGAGGGGTCGTTCGAACCGCTGTTCAAGTCGATGGTCGCGATCATGTTCCTCGTGTTCCTTAGCTGCGGTCTTGGGTACGGCGTCGGCGCGGGTTCGATCAAGTCGGACAAGGATGCGGTCGCGCTTGCGAGCAAAGGCGTCGGCGAGATCAGCACGTATCTCGTGCTTGTGTTCTTCGCGTCGATCTTTGTGGCGCTGTTCACGTGGTCGAACATGGGGACGCTGCTTGCGATCTCAGGTGCCGAGACTTTGAAGGGCGCGGGGTTGGACGGTGCCCCGGTGCTGTTGCTCTTTTCGGTGATCCTGCTTGCGATGATGTGCGATATGCTTATCGGCAGCGCGTCGGCGAAGTGGGCGATCCTGTCGCCGATCTTGGTGCCGATGTTCATGCTGCTCGGCATCGCGCCGGAGGCGACGCAGGCCGCCTATCGCGTGGGCGATTCCACGACGAACATGATCACGCCGTTCATGAGCTACTTCCCGCTGATCCTGGTGATGGCGCGCAAGTACATGCCGGATTACGGGATTGGGTCGATGGTGGCGCTGATGCTGCCCTATACGGTCGCGTTCTTCCTCGCGTCGGGCACGTTCTTCGTCTTGTGGTACTCGCTCGGACTGCCGTTCGGGCCGGGGGTGGAGAACGTGTATGTGCCGGGGGTAAGCCGCTAGAGCGTCGTGCAACCGCCCCCGAGGCACAGCTCCTATTCTCGTGCCTCGGGCGCTAGCCGGTTACGACCAAGCGGATGAGTTATTCCGCCCACCGACACAATAACACGTCGCCGGTTAGGCGGAAGGCAGCACAATCGAGAGCATGTCGCCTCTGATCGCGTTCGGATCGACATCTTCGGGTGGAGAACGTTTACGCACCGACTTAGCTGTTTCGTTCTACCAGCGTTGACCAGAAGCGTATCTCTTTGAAGGTTGCAGGGTAAGGGCGGCTCGTATAGCCGCCGAACTCCCGCGCGAAGTAATCTTCGAGGTTGCTGCCGTAGTAGATGATGTCGGACTGGTAGACTGAGAAGATCGGATTTCCCGCTTCGTGTGGTTCTTCGGGAATGAAGCGATGGGAGATCAACGGAATCAGCTTTGGCGCTGCATCGACGGCCGCTTTCAAGATTGCGTATTGATCTTCCGCCTTCGGCGGCTTCGTGCCCCATTCGGGTAGCCAGAGTGTGTTGTGCTGGACGTCGAACCAAAGACCATCAAGGGGCCAGCTCAGCCTGTCGCGTATCGCCTCATGATCCTTTGCCCAGTCGTACGCATCGACGGGCCGGCGCTCGAGATAGAGAGCGATCAAGTCGGGCGGGAACTTCAGCGCGAAGCGCTCTTGCGCTTCGTCAAGTTGCGCTTGCGTGTAGCCCTTCGTCCAGACGTCGCGCGCTGGCGTGCCGATCTGCTCGCCAACTTGAATCTCGATGTCCCGTCCGTTGCCTTTGCTCAACAGATATGCGCCTCCAAGCGCGACCGCAGAAGCTGCAAGGATCATACGCCGATTTGGCATAGCTCAAACGCCGCGCTCAAGCGCCATCGTCAGCATGTCGCCCATGATCGCGTTCAGATCGAAGTCCTTGGGCGTGTAGATGCGGGCCACGCCCAACGCTTTGAGGTCGGCTTCGTCTTCGGGCGGGACGATGCCGCCGACAATGACGGGCGTGTTCGTGATGCCGGCCGCCTTCAGTTCGCGCATGACTTCGGCGACGAGCTCTTTGTGGCTGCCGGAGAGGATCGAGAGGCCGATGACGTGGGGCTTCTTTTCCTTCGCCGCCTTCGCGATTTCGGCGGGGGTGAGGCGGATGCCGTCGTAGGCGACGGTGAAGCCGCAGTCACGGGCGCGGTAGGCGATTTGTTCGGCGCCGTTCGAGTGGCCGTCGAGGCCCGGCTTTGCGACGAGCAGTGCGGGCGCGCGGCCGAGCTTTGCTGCGGCGGCTTTTGCTTTTTCGCGCAAGGCGCCGATTGCTTCGTCGTTCGAGAGGCGGGGTGAAGCGGCGACGCCAGTGGGGGCGCGGAACTCGCCGAAGGCCTGGCGCAGCGAACCGGCCCATTCGCCGGTCGTGACGCCCGCCTTCGCACAGGCGATTGACGGTTCCATGATGTTGCGGCCGCTCGTCGCTGCGGCGCGCAACGTTTCCAGTGCGGCGGCGACGGCCTTGGCATCGCGCGCGCTCCGCCACGCCGTGAGGCGTTCGATCTGGCCGCGTTCGGCCGAGGCGTCGACGGTGACAACCGACGACACGCCGCCAGCGAGGCCCGGGTCGGCGGTTTCCTTGTAGGCGTTGACGCCGATGACCGTCTGATCGCCGGATTCGATCGCGGCGACGCGGGCGGCGTTCGATTCGACGAGGCGTTCTTTGATGTAGCCGGTTTCGACCGCTTTGATCGCGCCGCCAATCTGGTCGATGGCCCCGAGTTCGGCGAGCGCTTCGCGCTTTAGGTCTTTGACTTTGGCTTCGATCACGGGCGATCCGTCGAACAGGTCGCCGTATTCGAGCAAGTCGGTTTCGAGCGCCAGGATTTGCTGTGCGCGGAGCGACCATTGCTGGTCCCACGGGCGCGGCAGGCCCAGCGCTTCGTTCCAGGCCGGGAGTTGCACGGAGCGCGCGCGGGCGTTCTTCGAGAGCGTCACGGCCAGCATCTCGATCAGGATGCGATAGACGTTGTTTTCGGGCTGCTGTTCGGTCAGGCCCAGCGAGTTCACCTGCACGCCATAACGGAACAGCAGGTCCTTCTCGTTCGTGACACCGTAGCGCTTGCGGCCGATTTCGTCCCAGAGTTCGGTGAAGGCGCGCATCTTGCACACCTCCGTCACGAAACGGATGCCGGCGTTGACGAAGAACGAGATGCGGCCGAAGACGCGGCCGAGGTCGGCGTCGGGGACTTGGCCGGTCTTCTTCACTTCATCGAGGATCGCGGTTGCGGCCGCGAGCGCGTAGGCCAGTTCCTGCACCGGCGTCGCGCCTGCTTCCTGCAGGTGATAGGAGCAGACGTTGACCGGGTTCCACTTCGGCAGTTCGCGGTAGGTGAAGGCGATCGTGTCGGCGGTCAGCTTCAGCGACGGCTTCGGCGGGAAGATGTAGGTGCCGCGCGCGAGGTATTCCTTGATGATGTCGTTCTGCGTCGTGCCTTGCAGATCCTTGCGGGCGACGCCTTGTTCGTCGGCGACGGCGATGTAGAGCGCGAGCAGCCAGGGCGCCGTCGCGTTGATCGTCATCGAGGTGTTCATCGTGCCAAGCGGGATGCCGTCGAACAGCGCGCGCATGTCGCCCAGATGCGAAACGGGCACGCCGACCTTGCCGACCTCACCCTTGGCGCGTGGGTCGTCGGAGTCGTACCCGGTTTGGGTCGGCAGATCGAAAGCGACCGAGAGGCCCGTCTGGCCGCGCGAAAGGTTCTGGCGGTAGAGCGCATTCGAGGCCTTGGCCGTCGAATGGCCCGCGTAGGTGCGGAAAATCCAAGGTTTGTCGCGCATGCTCATCGCCCTCGCTGCGGTGCAGCAAGGGCGATTTAGCAGGAGACGCGGGCGACCTGCAAATCAGCTACCGCGCACCCAACGGACCTTCGGGTCGTTGAAGTTCACAACATCACCCAGCTCGTAGACGTTCTTGTAGCCGTAGCCGTAGAGGTTAATGAACGTTTGGATGTTGAGGGCGAGTTGGACGCTCTTCAGCACGACAGGCGGCGCGTTGTTCTCAAAGTTGTTGTTGCAATAAATCAAGATGCGCGTGTTGGGGTTCTTGATCGACGCGGCGAGCGCCGGTGCTGTGAAATCCGTAAGGCTCAAGTTGATGGCGCCGGCGATGTGGCCCTGGGCGTAGGCGGCTGCCGAGCGGGCGTCGAGGATGATCGTGTTCGGCTCGCGCGCCATCGCTTGGAACTGCGCGAAGTTGACCAAGCGGTTCTGGCGGTAGGCGTAGACTTCTTGGGACAGGTTGTTGAAGCCCGCGAAGTCGACCTGGCCGCCCGTGGTCGCCTGCGAAGCGGGTTTGGGAGCCGCGATGGCGAAGGTCATAAAGCCCGCGCTCAATACGGCGAACGACAGCATGGCGATGCGTTTCATTGCGTTACCCTCTCCAAGGTTCTAGGCCATGAAGCGCTGCGTCTTGGGCAGGATTGCGGCGAAGGCGAGGCGGGCTAGAGATCGTTCGTGAAAACGAGTTTAGGCGCCGCGTCCGTCATAGCCTCAATCGCTTGGGTAAACGGCACGACGCGCGCCGTCACATGCTCCGGGTGGAAATGGCCGTGGGCGCAGGCGTTAAGAACCTCGGGCAGGTTCGCGCGGGCGTGGACGCGGCCGGTGATGAACGTGATTCCTTTGCCATACATTTTCGTCAGCGGGATCTGTGTCGGGCCAAAGTAGATCGCGACGCTGGTGCAAACACCGTTCGGTGCGGTCGATGAGATGACAAAATCGAGCGCGTCCACATTGCCTGCAGCGTCGACCGTGACATCGAACTGTTCGGGGCCGCCGCCGAGCGCCAGCGGCGAGCCGCCAGTGCTTGCCTTCGGTGTGCCCCGGCGCTCGGCTAGCTGCAGAGGTTCCGCGACTGCACCCAGGCGCGTGGCGGCGGCGCGGCGGGCGGGGTCATCGTCGAGGTAGAGCACGCGCCCTGCACCGCAGGCGCGCGCAGCGCCCGCCGCGTAAAGGCCGACGCTTTGCGCCAGACCACCGACGACAAGGACGCTTGCGCCGGGCCGTGCTTTCAAGTGTGGCGCCACCGCGCGCCAACCGTCGGGGACGTTGTCTGCGGCACTGGCGACGGCAATGGGATCAAGCACAGCGGGCAAGCGTACGAGCATGTGGTCCGCAAACGGCACCAGCATGCGTTCGGCAAGTGCGCCGCCATACTCAACGCCGCTGGTGGGCTTTAAGCCATAGGCGGCGCGCGGGGCGAAGGCGTCGCAGGTGTTCGTGTAGCCGCGTTTGCAGGGGTCGCAACGGCCGCACGAGAGTTGGAACGGCACGACGACGCGCTCGCCCGGCTTGACGTTGGCTTTCGGTCCGGCGTCGACGACTTCAGCGACCGCCTCATGGCCGAATGCGAAGGGGCCGGGGTACGGCACGACGCCGGCTGCAATGTAAAGATCCAGGTCACAGCGCGCGACGGCGATGGGCTTTACGATCGCGTCGGTGTCGGCGGTTAGCTTTGGCGCGGCGACATCCTGCCATTCGAACTTGCCGGGTTTTATGAATGTGAGCTGACGCATCACGCGCGCTCCTTTGCGGCGCGATTGGCGAGCAGTGCGGCTGTGACGGCAAGGACAATGGCGGTGGCGGCGTGGCGAGCGACGATTAGCGGCGACGCGTGGTGGGAAGCCGTCAAGATAGCGTCGCCGACGGGCATCACGATTGCCACCGTCGCAAACAGCGCTAGCGCGCGCGTGTTGCCGAGCCGTAGCAGGGCGAGCGCGAAAAGGCCCAAGAACGCTGCGCGGAGAGCGTAGACTTGGACGAAGCCATCGTTCGCCCGGTCGGTGAGCGGCAACCCCATGTAGACCGAGAAGCCAACCGGATCGGCGAACGCGCGGGCTGTGTTCAATAACATGAAGAGGCCGAGCAAGAGCACGAGCCAGGTGGAGGGTTTGGTCCAGGCGTTCTCGGTCATCGGCGGTGCCCTGCGGTTTAACCCCAAAGTCGCCCACGCGCAGCGCGAGAACAAACGCGCTTTTCTTTCGATACATGAAATGGTTTCATGTGTCGGATGAAGGGACCCGACGAACTGCCGCCGCTCACCGCCTTGCGCGCGTTTCACGCGGCGGGCCGGCTTGGCAGTTTTCAGGAGGCTGCGCGCGCTTTGAACGTGACGCCTTCGGCGGTCAGCCACCAGATTCGCGGGCTCGAGGAATGGCTAGGTGCCGCGCTGTTCACACGCGGCGTGCGGCGGATCGAGTTAACGAAGGCGGGCCGTGCCTACTTGCGCGATACCGATTTGGCGTTTGTGCGGCTTGCGACGGCGTCGAAGCGATTGCGGACGAGCGGGGCCAAGCAGCTTCGGGTGAGCGCGCTGCCGCTGATCACCGGCGCTTGGTTGATCCCGCGGCTAAGCGATTTCGAGGCGAAGCACCCCGGCATCACGCTTGAAATAGAAACGACGAACCGTATCGCCGATCTCGACCGTGACGGGGTCGACGTCGCCATCCGCAATCTGCGGGCACCGACGCCGGGCTTAGTCGCACGGAAGCTGTTGGACGTCAGCGGTGTGCCGGTCTGCGCGCGGAAGCTGCTGGACGTGTTGAAGACGCCTGCCGATTTGGCGCAACAGACGTTGATACATATTTCGGCGCGTCCGGACGCGTGGCCCCAATGGCTTAAGGCAGCCGGCGTGCCTGGGCTCAAAGCGAAGCGCGATCTTTCCTTCGATACGATACCGGCGGCGCTGGATGCAGCCGTTCGCGGCCATGGGGTCGCGCTCGGCATGCATCCCTTGGTGTGGGAGGCCGAGGTTGCTAAGGACCTCGTCGTGCCGTTTGCAACAAAGGTCGCGAGCGCGTCGTCCTACTTCGTCGTCCATCGCAAAGCCGACGGCGGGCGAGCGGAGGTGAAGGCGTTCGTCGACTGGATAACAAAGGAAATGGCCGCGTTTCGCGCAAGGCACCAGAAGATTCCTCCCAGGAGTTGACTGACACGCGCCGTTGCCGCTTCATCGCGCGCATTCAACCCGTGAGATATTCATGCGCGTTATCCCTGCCCTTCTGACACTTGCGCTTCTTGGACTGACTGCATGCGCGAGCGACCTCGACACCGCCCCGGCACCTGTGACCGTGAGGCCGGGCGCGATCACCGCTTGGGAGGCGTGGAAGGCGGACGAGAATGCAGCTTGGTCGAAGAACGAGTTCGCGATTTTGAAGATCGACGACGCGGTCTATTTGAACGAGGGGGAGACGGCCTGGCTCGATACGCGGCGCCAGAAAATGCTTGAGTACAAGTGGACGCTGGGCGTGCCGCGCGGCAGGCACTTCAAGGTCACTTTCGCGAACGGGACAGCAACGGTCGTCAACGGAAAGAAAGAAACATTTACGCTCGACAAGATGCAGCGCGTGAGCGTGGCGCCCGGCATCGACGTCCGCTTTGCGCTGACGCAGGTGAATCCGGGCGTCAGCGGTCTTCGCGTGATGGTCTACAATCAGGGTCATCCGCTGGCGAAGAACTTCCACGGGCTTGAGCATTTCCCGTACAATCCCGATGCCGTTGTCGAGGCGGCGTTCGAGGCTTCGCCGAGCCCGGAGGGCGTCGACTTTCAAACGTCGCGCGGGTGGCTGAAGCGGATAAACCGCGTGGGCTACGCCTCGTTCACGTTGATGGGCAAGCCGGCGAAGCTCGGCATGTTCAGCGACGAGAGCGACCCGAAGAAGGTGAAGCAGATTTCCGCGTTCTTCCTGGACGAGTTGTCGGGCAAGGAGACCTACGGCGTCGGACGCTATCTGGACATCGAGGTGAACGGTTTGCCCGAACGGCTGACGATCGACTTCAACCGCGCGTACAATCCGAATTGCGCGCGCTCGCCGCACTACAATTGCCCGTACGCGACCGAAAAGCTGCCGGTCGCGCTACGGGCGGGCGAGAAGATTCCGCCGAAACACTGACTGTTGCGGCGCAGCACATCTCGGAAAAATCTTTCTCGATTTACCCTCTCTGGCGCAAGATTCTGCATTATCAACAAGGATTTCTTGGGGATACTTGCGAAAACGTCATATTGCAGTGCACAACAGTGACGTGATATTCGGCCCGCCAAATTCCCCCAAAGGCGGAGCTTCGATCCCTATGTCAGCAGCGGTGGCCACGGCAGTGAAAGACGCAAAGCCCGCCTACAAAGATCTCTACGAGATCGGCGAGATTCCGCCGCTCGGCTATGTGCCCTCGAAAATGTACGCGTGGGCGATCCGCAAGGAGCGGCACGGCGAGCCTGAAAAGGCGATGCAGATCGAAGTCGTGCCCACGTGGGAACTCGACAGCCACGACGTGCTCGTCCTCGTGATGGCGGCCGGCGTGAACTACAACGGCGTTTGGGCGGGCCTCGGCACACCGATTTCGCCGATCGACGGCCACAAAAATCCGTATCACATCGCCGGCTCGGACGCGTCGGGCATCGTGTGGGCCGTCGGCTCCAAGGTGAAGCGCTGGAAGGTCGGCGACGAAGTCGTCATCCACTGCAATCAAGACGACGGCGACGACGAAGAGTGCAATGGCGGCGATCCGATGTTCTCGCCGTCGCAACGCATTTGGGGTTACGAAACGCCGGACGGTTCGTTCTCGCAGTTCTGCCGGGTGCAGGACCGCCAGTTGATGGAGCGGCCGAAGCATCTGACGTGGGAAGAGTCGGCTTGCTACACGCTGACGCTTGCCACCACGTATCGGATGTTCTTCGGGCATCGCCCGCACATTCTGCGTCCCGGGCACAACGTGCTCGTGTGGGGCGCATCCGGCGGCTTGGGTTCGTTCGCCGTGCAGCTTTGTGCGGTGTCGGGTGCGAATGCGATCGGCGTGATCTCCGACGACACGAAACGCGACTTCGTGATGAGCCTCGGTGCGAAGGGCGTCATCAATCGCAAGAATTTCAAATGCTGGGGCGCGATGCCGCAAGTTGGCACGCCCGCCTATGACGAGTGGACCAAGGAAGCGCGCAAGTTCGGCAAGGCGATCTGGGACATCACCGGCAAGGGCAACGACGTCGACTTCGTGTTTGAGCATCCGGGCGAATCGACGTTCCCGGTGTCGTGCCTCGTCGTGAAGCGCGGCGGCATGGTCGTCTTCTGCGCAGGCACCACGGGCTACAACATCACGTTCGACGCGCGCTATGTGTGGATGCGCCAGAAGCGGATTCAGGGCTCGCACTTTGCGAACCTGCAGCAAGCGTCTCAGGCGAACCGCCTGGTCGTCGAGCGGCGCATCGACCCGTGCATGTCGGAAGTGTTCGGCTGGAACGACATCCCGAAGGCGCACACCAAGATGTGGAAGAACGAGCATTTGCCGGGAAACATGGCGGTGCTGGTGAACGCCACGAAGACTGGGCTGCGCACGCTTGAAGATGTGATCGAAGCGGGCAAGCGCTGAGCATTGAGGGAGCGCGTCGGGCGCATTACGTTCTCCCTGGCCATCACCCGGGAGAACGCCTATGGCGCGCGTCACGATCAAACGGCTGACCGCCGAGAACGAGACGGAGTTCGGGCGCCTCCATTGCGATGCGACCGGCAACGGGTGGTGTCACTGCGTTGCGTGGTGGGTGCCGACGTGGGACGGTTGGGGCGAGCGCACCGCGGCGCAAAATCTGGAACTGCGCCGAAACTTATTCCGCGAGGGCGTGCACGACGGCTACTTCGTGTACGCCGATGACCAATTGGCCGGCTGGGTACAAGCGTGGAAACGCGATGCTTATGCCAAGATTGCGACGCAATTCGGTGCGGCGCCAGGCGACGATGCGTGGATGATCGGGTGTGTTCTGGTGTTGCCCAACTATCGCGCACGCGGCGTTGGGCGCGAGGCGCTTGCGCTCATCGTCGACGATCTGCGGTTGCGCGGCGCACGCTCGATCGACGCGTTCCCGAAACGAGGCGCGACCGACGCCGGCGAGTTGTGGAACGGACCTGAATCGACATACGATAAGCTTGGCTTTGCGGTGGTTCGCGACGATGCAAAGCGTCCCCTGTTGCGCCTTCACCTTTGGGTTCTCATGACATCGACCAATCACCGCTCCACGTCCGAAGCTCTTGTCGCGATTGTCCGGGATTTCCCGCGTGAACAGATGCGGTTGCAGGACTTGATGGACGGTCTGGGGGAGCGCAGCTTCGGCTTCGTACTGCTGTTGTTCGGCGTGCTGAGTGCGATCGCGATCGTCCCCGGCTTGGCTACGATCACGGCGATTCCGCTGTTGTTCTTCGGTGTGCAGATGCTGGCCGGCTACCGGACACCTTGGCTGCCGAAATCGATTTCCCATCGCAGTTTTGCAAAGGCGGACCTGCTCGCCACAATTCAGCGCGCCGTGCCTGCGATGCGGTGGGTCGAGACGATATGCAAGCCGCGCCTGACGTTCCTGATTGGCCGGTTCGGCGAGCGGTTGCTTGGGCTCCTGATCTTCGTGTTGGCCGTCGTGATCGCTTTGCCGGGACCTGGGACGAACTTCGCGCCGGGTGTCGCGATCGCCTTCATGGCGATTGCGATCATCGAACGCGACGGGTTGCTCGTGTTTGTGGGCGTGCTGGTGTCGCTGATCGCGCTCTATATCGGCTATCTGGGTTTGCACCTTGTCATTACGGAAGTGCTGCCCTGGGTGTGGGAACACACGCTCGATATTTGGAACCGATTTGTGGGCTGAAGGCGGGATAGCGATTGCGCACGCCTCGTGTTTGCGCTTTTGTTGCACCGCACAACATCGCTCCAAGGGACGCCATGCAGACGACCGAATTGCTGTCGCAAGTTCGCACCGCCGTTGCCGCCGCCGACACGCTCTATCTGAAAGCCAAAGCGAGCGTGCGCGATGTCGTGAAGGCGGCCGGCGGCGTGGATCATGCGCAACATGCGGCGCACGGGCTCGCGTGGCTTTGGACGTATGTCGAAGCGCTGCGGCAGATGTTGAAGTGGGCGGAGCGGCTCGAGGGCGAGCGTAAGTTTGGCGACTTCGAGCGCGCACTGCTGCAGGCGGGCGTCGGCGAATACGCGACGCAGATCGCGTTCGGCATACCGATGAGTCAGGGCGAAACCGTGCGGCCGGTGGATTTCGGGCTCTCGGGTGACGATGTTGTCGCCTACATCAAGAATGTGGGTGGCGCGCTCGGCTGGCACGATCAGAATATCAAGACCCGGATTGCCGCTCAGATCGCAGAGCATCCGAGTGCGGTGACGTTTGGGGAGATCGGGCTCGACGACGAGATGGCGCTGGTGCGCGATCAGTTCCGCAAGTTCGTGGTCGATAGGGTCGCGCCGCATGCGCATCAGTGGCATTTGCAGGATCAGCTGATCCCGCTGCCGGTCGTCGAGGAGATGAGTGCGCTTGGCGTGTTTGGGCTTACGATCCCAGAGGCATTTGGCGGCGCAGGTTTGGGCAAGACGGCGATGTGCGTCGTCTCCGAAGAGCTTTCGCGGGGGTATATCGGCGTAGGCTCGCTCGGCACGAGGTCGGAGATCGCGGCCGAACTGATCCTGGGCGGCGGTACAGAGGCACAGAAGAACCAGTGGCTGCCGAAGATCGCATCGGGCGAGATATTGCCGACGGCGGTTTTCACCGAACCGAACACCGGATCCGACCTCGGCAGTTTGCGCACGCGCGCGGTGCGCGAGGGCGACGTTTGGAAGGTTACCGGCAACAAGACCTGGATCACGCACGCGGCGCGCGCCGATTTGATGACGCTGCTCGTGCGTACGAATCCGAATGCGCCGGGCTACAAGGGCTTGTCGATGCTGCTCGCGCCGAAGCCGCGCGGGACCGACGCCAACCCGTTCCCCGCCAAAGGCATGACGGGCGGCGAGATCGAGGTGCTCGGCTATCGCGGCATGAAGGAGTACGAGATCGGCTTCGACGGGTTCGAGGTGCCGCATGCGAACCTTCTCGGTGGAGACGAGGGGCAAGGCTTCAAGCAGCTGATGACGACGTTCGAATCAGCGCGTATCCAAACGGCGGCGCGCGCGATCGGCGTGGCGCAGTCGGCGATGGATTTGGGCTTGCGCTATGCGCTGGACCGGCAACAGTTCGGCAAGGCGATATTCGGCTTTCCGCGGGTCGCCAACAAGATCGCAATGATGGCGGTCGAGATCATGATCGCGCGGCAGCTCACGTATTTCGCCGCGCGCGAGAAGGATGCCGGACGCAGGTGCGATCTTGAGGCCGGGATGGCGAAGCTGCTCGCCGCGCGTGTCGCGTGGGCGGCAGCGGACAACGCCGTGCAGATTCACGGCGGGAACGGCTTTGCGCTCGAGTATCCGGTCAGCCGTGTGCTGTGCGATGCCCGCATCTTGAACATTTTCGAGGGCGCTGCGGAGATTCAGGCACAGGTGATCGCGCGGCGTTTGCTGGAAGACGCGAACTGACGCGGCAATAGGCTTAACGGCCCGCACCTGACAAACGCCCGGCGCCCGATTAGATTGGTCGCGGGGGAATTCTTGCAATGGCAGGGGACGTGCGTTCGGCCGGGGGCGGCTGGGCGCTTCGCACAATTTGCGTGCTGGGCGCCGCAGCAATGGCTGCGGTGGGCGTTTATCTGTTCGAACCGGGACTTGCCGACCTCGGCTTTTATGTCGAGCGCGGGAAGTATGCGCTCGCCGGATACACGCTGATCTATGCGGCGCTGCTCGTCGGGTTTGCGGCCACGGCCGGCGTGCTTCGCACGGGGAACGGGCCCACCGATTATGCATTCTCGTTCGTTGCCGGGCCGATTGCGCTGTTTGCTCTTGGCCTTTTGTTTTTGGCGCTTGCCGTGGACGCTTACCTCTATCGCGATCCGACGAACTTTTGGGTTTCGCTTCTCGCCATACCGGCAGTTCTTTGCTTCGTCGCGACGTCACTGTCGACGTTCGCCGAGACGCAGTCGGTGGCAAGTTCAGGAGATGGTCGCAGTGGCTCACGGGGCATGCTGGCCGGTCTTCTGAAGGTCACCGTCTACTTCGTTCTCTCACTGGCGGCGACCGTCATCTACATCAATGCGGGATACTTGCTGTTCTACCTGCTGCAGGCAAATCTGCTCGACGGCAACGACCTCGACCTCACGCGGATCGGGTCGGCGCTGATTGCCGTGTTGCGCGAAGTCATCGCGGAGCGCTGGCTCTTCGTTGTCATCATGGGCACCCTCGGCTCGTTGCTCATCTATGCGATTGCCGGGCTTGTCGCCTGGGGTACAGGCGGCTCGCAAAGCGGGCCGCAGGCGTATGACCCGCAAGATGAGACCTTCGTGGAGCGCTCCGCGCAACAGGTCAGGGACTATGCGGCGGCGCGCGGCTATGACCGTGATGGGCTGCGTTTGCTCTGGCTCGTCGTGCTGCCATCGATGTTTGCGCCGATGGTTGTCGCGCTCATCGTTGGCGTCAATCTGCACAACTGGTTCCCGCGACCCTACGAGGCGGCGCAGCTCGAGGCGCTCGGCTGGTTCGTTTACGAGCGCTCTGTCGGTTTGTCCGTTGCCGTTATGGTGTTCGCGGCTCTGCTTTGGGGCGCTTTGCCGAACGCCGTGATCTCCCGGTTGTGGCGAACTTACTCGGAGGCCGTTGGTTGGTCCGGCTTCACAACACAGCAGGTGTCACTTGAGACCTACCTCAGACAATTCCTGCGTTCGGGCTTTCTCTCGCGCGAACGTCCATTCGAGCCGGGCGCATTTCTGCACCGCATCAACACGATGTACGAGCCATACTTTCTCTTCTCGGCGACTGCCGCGACCTTCGTTGCCGCGATCATGTGGCATCACGACCTGAGCCGCTACTACGTGCTGACGGATCGTTATGCGGAGGTCATGAGCTACTGGACGCTCGAACGGCGGCGCGTTCCCTACGCGTCGGCGCACGAGGTGGCGATTGGTTGCGAGTACGAGGATGGACGCCCTCGGCTTTCTTTTGCCATCCGTTTGCCCGGTGGATTTGAGGTCGATTTTCTTGCCAGGCAAGCGGTCGATGACCGGCTGGCGGATCTCTTCCGGTTGGACGAGGCAATTCCGCCGTCGGTGCCGCGTGTGTTCTCGGTGGTGCAGCCGTTTCTGCAGCCGGCGCGCAGCGGCTTTGATGCCGTCTGCATCGAAGAGCTTGCGGCAGGTTTGCCCGAGGCCGACGGAGACCGCCTGCGCCAGGTTACGCGCGTCGAGGTCTGGCATCGGCAGCGGTGGCGTGAGCGGATTGGGACGAAGAAGCTCGCTTTGTGACAGCCGACGCTTGATGGCGCGCCTGCTGAACCGCAATGCTTGGCGCCATGTTCTATTTCATTTCGAAGATCGTTTGGTTCTTCCTTACGCCGTCGAATGCGTTGGTGACGATCACGCTCGCGGGGCTTTGGCTGATGCGAACGAAACGCGCCGTGCTGGGTCGGCGGCTGGCGGCGACGGGCGCGATCGGGTTGTTCGTTGCGGGGTTGTCGCCGCTTGGCAATGCGTTGATCCTGCCTTTGGAGGACCGGTTTCCTACCTATCGCGACGCCGGCTCGCCAGTTGCCGGGGTGATCGTGCTCGGCGGCACGTACGATACCGAAGCGACGAATGCGCGTGGGCAGATGGCGTTGAACGAAACCGGCGAGCGGCTGATAGCGCTTGGCGAGTTGGCGCGGCGGTATCCGGAGGCGAAGCTCATCTATGCCGGCGGCGGAAGCGAGTTCACGCCGGATACCACACCGGAGGCGACGCTCGTCGAGAACACGGTGCATCAACTCGGTGTTGCGCCGGGGCGCATTCTCTATGACCGCAAGTCGCTCAACACGTATCAGAATGCGTTTTACGCGAAGAAACTCGCGCGGCCTAAAGCAAGCGAGCGTTGGCTCGTCGTGACGTCGGCGTTCCACATGCCGCGGACGATGGGCGTGTTCCGGGCGGTTGGATTTGAAGTTGTGCCCTACCCCGTCGACTATCGCACGGCTGGCACAGCGTCCCTTTTCCGTCCATTTGCGTTCGTCGGCGAAGGGTTGCGCCGCACCGACATTGCCACCAAGGAGTGGATCGGCTTGATCACGTACCGCCTGTCCGGCAGAACGGAGCATGTCTTCCCCGGTCCTCGATTCTCAGCCGAAGGTGCCCAAGCCGAAGTTCAGTCTCTTCCGCGTGCGGGAGAAGGACAACACTGAGTTTTGGGTTTCTCATCTGATCGTCCTCGTCTCGACCGTGCTCGGCGTCTATCTCGCGGCGAGCGCAGGCTACGACGCTGCGCTCGCGTTCGAGTCCCTGCGTAGCGACAAGCAGGGCTACTATATGCGGCGCGCACTCAGCGACGAACTCGACGACAATCTCAAAGACGCGCACAAGTGGACGACCTATTTCATCGAGGGCGACGCGTGGCGCTTCGAGGGGCGGGTCGAGGACTATCCGCTGCAGACTTATGTCTGGGACTCCATGAAGACGGCGAGTGACGTGTCGTTCGAGCTTCCGCCCAAGGTGCTGACGGACATCCGCCGCTATTACCGCAACACGCAACTCTATGTGCGCGACATGGTCGGCCGCACAGGCGCCTCGCGGTCGGCGGCCGAAGCGTTGCGCAAGGAGACGGCGCGCATGCGTAAGGAAGTCCTGCCTCTTCTCGCCAAGGATATGAAGGCATTCAAGGCGCGACTCGACGCCCGGGGCGCCAAGGTCGATTGAAGCGGACGACGGTCCAGGCTAGGCTGTCCGAATGACAGGAAGCATTTTGGTCGGCATTGCCACCGTACTCGTCGCAGGCGTGCTCGCGGTAGGACTTTATAGCCTCTATCGCGGCGGCGACTTTGCACGCAGCTACTCGAACAAGATCATGCGGCTGCGCATCGTCGCGCAGTTGATCGCGATCGTGGTCATCATGGCCGTGATCTATTTCTCAGGCCGCGGACCGTAGCATGGTCGTTTTGAACCGCATCTATACGCGTACCGGCGATAAAGGGGACACGGCGCTCGGCACCGGCAAGCGGGTCGCGAAGTATGACCCGCGGATCGAGGCTTACGGAACCGTCGATGAGACGAACGCGTGCGTGGGCGTCGTGCGGCTGCATGCGACGGGCGAACTCGATCAAATGCTCGCGCGCGTGCAGAACGATCTCTTCGATCTCGGCGCCGATCTCTGCGTGCCGGAGGACGGCAGCGAGATGGCGGCGAAGGCGCTCAGGATCAGCGACACACAAGTCGATCGCCTCGAGCGCGAAATCGACACGATGAACGAGAAGTTGCAGCCGCTGAGGTCGTTTGTGTTGCCGGGTGGCACACCCACTGCGGCATATCTTCACGTTGCGCGCACGGTTTGCAGGCGCGCTGAACGGTTGATCGTCAAGTTGGCTGAGAGCGAAAAAGTCAGCGCTTCGGCGGTGAAGTACGCGAACCGGCTTTCCGATTTCCTTTTTGTCGCAGCGCGCTTTGCGAATTTGAGCACTGGCGACGTTTTGTGGGTGCCAGGCGCCAATCGCTAAACTTTCCGTCAGTTGCAACGGGGCCGCCGGCGGCTAAAGTCCGCCGCCTTTTCTCAAACGGGAGATGACCGATGCGCGTCCTTCTTTGCGCCGCTCTTCTATTGCTCCACGGGGCCGCACACGCCGCGACGACGGCTAAGCCTGCGGAACCAACAGTTCCCGCTGTTGCCCAAGCGCCGGTGTTTCAGGCGGGCATCACACGTGTCGAGCTTATGGCGGTGTTGTCCTCGCACGGGCTCACCGTCAGCGACGCGACAACGAAGGATGCAGATCCTTGGTTGACCGCGAAGACGCCGAAGGGAACCGAGTTTTACGTGAACATGTACGATTGCACCGGCGCCGGCGCCGACGGCCGGCGCTGCAGCAATCTGCAATTCCTCGCGCAATGGGAACTGACGCGAAATGCCGGGGTCGATTCCGCCAACGCCTATAATCAGAAGTTCGTCTTCGGCCGTGCCTATCTGAACAAGGACGGCAAGATGTTCATGTTCGACTACTCCATCAACATCAAGGATGGGGTCACGGCCGGCAACCTGAAGCGGCACGTCGACAACTGGCTTCGCGTGCTGGACGACGTCCGGGCGCTATTGAAAGTCTGAGGTTTCAAGCCCATCGCGTGTTGCAGCCGGGTCGGCTAAGGTCGGCCCGGCTGCAACATTTTTTGCGATCGAGGTTCATGCAACATGGTCTTCCTGCCGCTTAGGGACGACAATCCGCTTAGGTTCATACCGTTCCAGTTTGCGACGATCACGCTGATCGTCATCAACGTCATCGTCTTCATGTGGCAGGACGTGCAGGGCGAGAAGGGGATCGTCGATGTCGCGGCGGCCGCCGGCGTCATTCCGACCTCGTTGTTCGGGACGGCAAATCTTCCGCCGGGGTTTGGCTTTCTGCCGCCGGAAGCGACACTCATCACCTACATGTTCCTCCACGGCGATTGGTTTCACTTGATCGGAAACATGCTGTTTTTGTGGGTTTTCGGCGACAACGTCGAAGACGCGATGGGGTCGATCCGTTTCATCTTCTTCTATTTGATCTGCGGGATCGCCGCGGGACTTGCGCACGCGTTTGCGCATGTGGGCTCGGATGCGCCGTTGATCGGCGCGTCGGGTGCAACCTCGGGGCTCGTTGGCGCGTATCTGATGCTCTATCCGCGCGTGAAGATGTGGGCGCTGGCGTTCATGCGTATTCCGCTGAAGGTGCCGGCCTATCTCGTGATCCTGGCGTTTATCGCCACGCAGTTCTTTTTCATCTTCTCGGGCGATCAGGGTAACACCGCGTGGTTCGCGCATGTCGGCGGGCTGATCGCGGGCATGTTCTTTGTCGTGGCGTTCCGTAGGCCGGGCACACCGTTGTTTGCGGGTGCGCCCGACCGCTGATCTAACAGTTGAGGGCCCTGACGCAGGCGGCAGGGCCCTTAACCGGCTGCACACAGCCTTGTTTCCCCGGCGGAAAGCTCAACGCGCCCCGTTTCGTTGACACGTTTGGCCGTTTGCTCGTAATTTGTGCACCGCACAATTACGGGAATTCAATGTCGGCTTCAGGCGCGCGTTCTGCCGCCCATGGGGCCCGATCCAGCGGAGAGAAACAGCCTGATGAAGGTGCTTGTACCCATCAAGCGCGTGGTCGACTACAACGTGAAAATTCGCGTCAAAGCGGACAACACGGGCGTCGATCTTGCGAACGTGAAAATGTCGATGAACCCGTTCGATGAGATCGGGGTCGAAGAAGCGATCCGGCTCAAAGAAAAGGGCGTTGCGACGGAAATCATTGCGGTGTCCGTTGGGCCGAAAGAGGCGACGGAGACCATCCGCACCGCGCTCGCCATGGGTGCCGATCGCGGCATCTTGGTGACGGTTCCGCATGAGGTCGAGCCGCTTGCGGTCGCAAAGATCATCGCGGCAATCGCGAAGGCCGAAGGGCCGCAACTGATCATCACCGGCAAGCAGGCGATCGACGACGACTGCAACCAAACGGGACAGATGCTGGCGCAGCTTTTGGGCTGGGCGCAGGGAACGTTTGCGTCGAAGGTTGCGATCGACGGCGGTAAGGCCGACGTCACGCGCGAAGTCGATGGCGGGTTGCAGACTGTGAAGCTGAGCTTGCCGGCCGTGGTTTCAACGGACCTTCGTTTGAACGAGCCGCGCTATGCGTCGCTGCCGAACATCATGAAGGCGAAGAAGAAGCCGATCGATGAGAAAACGCCGGCCGACTATGGCGTCGATGTGACGCCGCGGCTGAAGGTTCTGAAGGTCAGCGAGCCGCCGAAGCGCAAAGGCGGCGTCAAGGTCAAGACGGTGCAGGAGCTCGTCGAAAAGTTGAAGAACGAAGCGGGGGTTATCTGATCATGGCCGTTCTTCTTGTTGCAGAGCACGACAACAAGTCGCTGAAAGACGCGACGGGCAAAGCGTTGAGCGCCGCGCTGGCGCTGGGCGGGCCGGTGGATGTTCTTGTCGCCGGTCAGGGTGCGCGGGGCGTCGCCGACGCCGCCGCGAAGCTCAAGGGCGTGTCGAAGGTGATCCTTGCCGACGACGCGCAATACGCGAACCAACTTGCCGAGACGATGGCAACGCTGATCGTCGAGCTTGCGGGCAAGTACGATGCGGTGCTGTCGCCCGCCTCGACCAGCGGCAAGAATTTCATGCCGCGCGTGGCAGCCGCGCTCGATGTCGCGCAGATATCCGAAATCGTTTCGGTCGATGGGCCGGATACGTTCACCCGGCCCATCTATGCGGGCAATGCGCTGCAGCAGGTGCAGGCACCGGCTGGCGCGAAGAAAGTGATCACCGTGCGCTCAACCGCCTTCAAAGCGGCGGAAGCGACAGGAACGGCTTCGGTCGAGACGGTGGGCGCGGCTAAGAATCCCGGCCTTTCCGAGTTCGTGAAGGACGAGTTGTCGAAATCGGAGCGGCCGGAGCTGGCGGCTGCGCGAGTTGTTGTTTCCGGCGGTCGCGGTATGCAGTCGGGCGATAACTTCCACTTGCTGGAAAAAGTCGCCGACCGGCTGAAAGCCGCCGTCGGCGCGAGCCGCGCCGCGGTGGACGCCGGCTTTGTGCCGAACGACTACCAGGTCGGACAGACCGGTAAGGTGGTCGCGCCGGAGCTCTACATCGCCGTCGGCATTTCGGGCGCGATCCAACATTTGGCGGGGATGAAGGATTCGAAAGTAATCGTGGCTATCAATAAGGACGAAGAAGCCCCGATCTTCCAAGTGGCCGACTACGGCCTCGTCGCCGACCTGTTCAAGGCGGTACCGGAGCTGGAAGAAGAACTGAAGAAGCAGGGCTACTGAGAGCAAACGGCCGGGCCACAAGCTGAACCGGCATTGAGACAGGTGTCATGAATATTGAACGTATTGGCGTTATCGGCGCGGGCCAGATGGGCAATGGCATTGCCCATGTGTGCGCACTCGCGGGCTATGACGTCCTGATCAAC
The DNA here is from genome assembly GCA_902826695.1 of uncultured Alphaproteobacteria bacterium. Classification (GTDB taxonomy): domain Bacteria; phylum Pseudomonadota; class Alphaproteobacteria; order Micropepsales; family Micropepsaceae; genus SZUA-430. The sequence continues at coordinate 72,890 of CADEFU010000010.1, forward strand.
GACGTCAAGCGCGAGCGCCTCGATGCCGCCTTCGAGATCATCTCCGGCAACCTGTCTCGGCAGGTGGCGCGCGGTAAGATCAGCGACGCCGAGAAGGACAAAGCGCTGAAGCGGATTCACGCTGCGCCCTCGCTCGACGAGTTCGAGCGGGTGGATCTCGCGATTGAGGCCGCAACGGAGGACGAAAAGGTCAAGAAACAGATCTTCCGCGACCTTTGTCCGAAGCTGTCGAAGAACGCGATGATCGCGACGAACACGTCGTCGATTTCGATCACCCGGCTTGCCGCGGTGACCGATCGGCCGGAGCGGTTCATCGGCCTTCACTTCATGAATCCGGTGCCGTTGATGCAGCTCGTGGAGCTCATTCGCGGGATCGCGACGGAAGAAGAGACGTTTACGACGGTGCATGGCCTCGTGAAGCGTCTGGGCAAGACGTCGGCGAACTCGGAAGACTTTCCAGCCTTCATCGTGAACCGAATCTTGCTGCCGATGATCAACGAGGCCGTGTACACGCTCTATGAGGGCGTCGGTACGGTCGAGGCAATCGATACCGCCATGCGTCTGGGCGCGAACCATCCGATGGGGCCGCTGCAACTTGCGGACTTCATCGGCTTGGATACGTGCCTATCGGTGATGCAGGTGCTGTATGAGGGCTTGGCGGACTCAAAGTACCGCCCCTGCCCGCTTCTCGTGAAGTATGTCGAGGCCGGCTGGCTCGGTCAGAAGACCAAGCGCGGCTTCTACGATTATCGCGGCGAGAAGCCCGTGCCGACGCGCTAGTCTTCCGCGCAAGAGATTCAAGACTTTTTGCCCTTCCCTCGGCGACGCGGGAGGGGCAAATTCTTTCTAGCGACTCTCCCGAGGGGGCCATGGCCGACTTCGCCGTTCCGACACTGCCGATGCGCAACTCGAACGAGACGCGCGCGTTCTACGAGAAGCTCGGCTTCATCTGCGCGCATCAGCAGGAGCCGCCGGATTCGTTCCTGTTCATGATGCGCAACGGCGTTCAGATTCAGTTCTTCGAGGCGCCGGGAATCGACGGCACGATCCGCGACCATACGTGCTACATCTACGTCGACGATCTTGATGCCACGCACAAAGCGTTCGCTGCGGCCAAAGTCGGCAAGCTGATGCCGATCGAGAAGAAGCCTTGGGGCGTGCCCGAGTTCGTGCTGGTCGATTGCAACGGCAACATGCTGCGCGTGGGATGCCCGCGCATCGAAATGTGATTCACACATGAAGGTTGCCGTTATCGGTCTCGGGCAGCGCGCTTCCGCCGTCTTGTCGGCGTTGCGGGCAGCTGGTGCGGCGGTTGAGGTTTCGGCCTACGTAGACCCGGCACCGGTCGGGCTCGACCGCCTCAAGGACGAAGGCTTTACCGTCGGCGAACCTCTGAAGAGCGCCGAGGAACTTCTGACCAAAGGGGAGCACGATCTTGTCATGATCGGCTCACCCAATCATTTGCACGCGGAGCATCTGATGCTCGCGCTCTATGGCACGAAGCCGGTGTTTTGCGAGAAACCGATCGTGAAGACCGAGGGCGAGTCCTACGCGCTCGCGCAGCGGCTTTCGACGGAAGAGACGCCGTCATTGTTCGTGGGGCTCGTGCTGCGTTCGGCGCCGATTGCGCGCGAGGTTCTGTCCATCGTGCGCGAGGGGCATCTGGGGCAGATCGTTTCCATCGATGCGACGGAGCATCTTCCGCCCGAGCACGGCTCGTATCTTGCGCGCAATTGGCGGCGCAAGCGCGAGTGGGGCGGGTCGTTCCTGCTCGATAAAGTGTGCCACGACTTCGACATTTTCGGCGAGATCGCGGGTGCGCGGCCACAACGCATCGTGAGCTTTGGCGGGCGCGCCATCTTCCGGCCGGATCGGGAGCCGGCGTCGCGCAACTATTCCGACGGTTCGAAGGCATTCGAGAGTTGGCCGGGCGGGTGGAACGCCGAGGCAGATGCGTTCGCGAGCGAGATGGACGTGACCGACCACCAGACCGCGCTGGTCGAATACGTGAACGGTGTGCAACTCGCGTTTCATGCCAACAGCTGCAGCGCCTTACGCGAGCGGCGTTGGTACGTCGCCGGCACGGAGGGCACGCTGATCGCGGACATCGACCGCAACACGTTGATGTGGCGGCGGCATCTCGATCGCACGGCCCCGTACCGGCGGCAGTTTCCGATCTCCGAACACGATCACAACGGCGGCGACGTGGCCATGGCGCGCGACTTGATCGCGGCGCTTGAAGACGAAACCCAGTTTCCGGTGACGCCGTTTCAGGCGATCGAAGCGGGCTTGACCGTCATGGCGGTCGACAAAGCGCACGCGATGGGACAGGTCGTCGATTGCGCGGCGATCTGGGACACGCTCGATACAGCGATGAACGTTGCCTGATATCTCAGAAGTAGCGCAGGACGCGGATTTCGAGTGCGTGGTCGCGTTCGAAGTTCGACTCCAGGGTGCCGTTCGCCACGTAGGGCAAGAAGCGGCCTTCGACTTCCAGTTTCCAGCCTTCGGCGATGCGGGTTGCGAATTCGACCGTCGCGAACGTCGTTTGGGTTTCGACGTCGACGATCGCGCCGCCGAGCAGGCTGGTGTCGTCCTGGTCGTTGAGGGCGAGCCTTGCGCCGACCATCACGTCGTTGTTGAAGATCGTGAACGGTGCGAAGTCGTCGCGACCGTCGTGATGGTACTCGGCAATGAGGCCAAGGTCCGCGGACGACTCGAACACTTGGTAGAGCGTGTATTCGAAGCCGGCGGTCGCCGCGAAGAACGGTTCTCCCTGACCCTCGCGCCGGATCGCTTCGAGCTTTAGGAGCCAGGCGTCGAACGTCGCCTGCACGTCGAGGCCGGTTTGGTCGATCTGGTCGTAGTGCGGGACGAAGACGGGTCCGCCGGGCACCAGCGTTGGCACCAAGCGCGGTTCGCGGCCCGTGCCGTGGAAGTGCGAGAGACCGATGTCGAAGTTGCCCACCCGCTCCTGCCAGCGTAGCGCGAAGTCGATGTGGCGTTCCTCGTCGCCCGACTCGAACACCGCGAGATCCTCAGCGACGCGCAGCGGCAGGCCGGGGCGGCCTTCGGGGCCCGCGAATGTGCGTTCGCGGAAATAGGGCAGGACAAACGCGCTCCACGTGCCGAAGCCGGTGATGACGTTCAGGTTCACCATCGGTTGGCCGAGCTTGTCCTCTTCGTCGAGCGACTCGACGAGATCGGTCTGGTTGACGATGTCGACGAGATGGCGCGATTCCGCGACGCCCCAAAACACCTTCCCGAGGCCGACGCGAAGGTCCCAGTCGCCGGCATTGTAGAGCCAGTTCGCCTCGCGAATATCCCAGTGCGTGCGCTCGTCGTCGTCCACGTCGATCCGGCCGAAGGGGATCAGGGTGAGCGTGTTTTCTTCGTCGAGCTTCCAGCGCAGCTCCGGCTGCAGCGCCAGCGACGGGCTGAACGTGTTTTCGTGTTGCGCGGGGAACTTGGGCTCGGCGGGGAAGATGCGGACTTCGCCGGCGACGTAACCGGACAGGTCAATAGGCTCAGCGCGCGCGACAGCCGCACACGCCCCGATCAAACCTATCAGCCAAAAACGCCGCATCCCGCCCCCTTCGTGCGCCTTACCCTAGCGCAGCCTGGCGAGCGCGTCCGGATCGAACTCAGTTTGATCGACCTTCGCGTTCAACTCGAAGTTACCCAAAGAGAGCGTCGTTTTCTTACCCGTTTGATGGTTTTCCATCACGAGCGTGTGCGAGCGCCAGAACTTGCCTTGGTATTGCCTGTAGCCCGTGAACAACAGTGTTTTCGAATGCTCCGCCTTGCGGTCGAAGAACTCCAGCTTGCGGACCTGATAGTCCTTCTTGTCGACCCAGCTGACCTGGCGCGTGTAGCCTGAGTTTTCATAGGCCGGAAACCGCTCGCTGACGAAGCAGACGAGCCCTTTCGCTTCGTCCGTCGGGCAAGGCTCTTCGCGCAGATATTTGTAGGTGAAGCGTTCGACCTCTTGGGCGAGCAGGTCTTCGAACGCGAATTCGCTTCCGACAAACGAGCCGGACTTGTTCGCCGAAGCGATTCGCTTCACGCGCTTCAATGCCGGCAGGAACAGCCATTGATCGTCCGGCGTCTTGAAATGCGTGAAACTCAACAGCGCTGTGCCTTGCACGTCCGCCGGCGACAAGAAATAGGTCAGCGACTTGTCGCCGTCCGTGTCGGAGACGACTTCAAGCGCGCGCAGGCGCATGTTGCGCTCGCTCTTTTCGCCTTGCTTGTTCTCCAGGATCATTTTGGCGTCGACTTTGGAATCGACCCAGCCGGTGTTGCGCTTTTGCGATTCCACGGCGATGGCGAGGCCCTTTTGCTCGGGCGTTTCGGCGTGGGCGAGCGCCGGCAGGGCGAGCGCCAAGAGAGCGGCAGCGATGGTCTTTTGCATGAGTGTCCTCATTCGGCTGGAGCGGGGACCGCTGCGCGGTCGCGGTTGCGGCGGTCGACGAACATTAAGAGCGGCGGTAACAGGAAGAAGTCGGCGATGATTGCGAAAGCGATGCAGATCGCGGTCAGAAGGCCCATCGCACGGTTCACCTCGAACGGCGAGAGCGACAACACGAGGAAGCCTAGCAGCAGAGCGGCTGTCAGGATCCATAGCGCGGGTCCGACGGTCGAGAACGAGTAACGAACCGCGTCCTCAGGCGAGAGCTGAAGCTCGCGCCGGCCACGGATGTATTTCGACAGCAGGTGGATCGTCGAGTCGACGACGATGCCGAGGCTGGTCGCGGTGACGATCGAGGAGGCCATCCCCAAGCGGCCGACCAGGAAGTACCAAACGCCGAACGTCATGATGATCGGCACGAAGTTCGGTATCATGCTGATCAACCCGAGCCGGAGCGAGCGGAACGGAACAATCAAGAAGAACGAGATTGCGATCATTGCCCAGCCGGTGCCAAACAGGTTCGCGTCGATGTTCCGCTGCGCGATGAACGAGAACATGATCGCGGGGCTTGCGCCTTCGACGCCGGCGCTGGACGGGATGTTCGCTGCGATCCAAGCATCGGCCTTGGCTTTGAACGCGCGCGTGTCGACCGCGGAGACGACGCCTTTCAGCGTGACGATGACGCGGGTCGCGGACTTGTCGACGTTGATCGTATCGTTCAAGTCGAGACCGAGCGGCAACGATAGCTCGTAGAGCAGCAGATACTGCGCGGCGAGCTGTCGGTCGTCGGGCACTTTGTAGAAGGCCGGGTCGTCGGCGTTCAGGTTCTTGTTCAGCCGCTTCATGATGTCGGTGAGCGTGAAGACGTGCAGCACGTTCGGCTGTTGGCGCGCCCAGTTCGCGAAATCTTCGACCTTGTTCAGGAATGCGGGGTTCGTGATGCCGTTCGATTCGCCTGCCTTGATCGAATAGTCGACCGTGTAGATGCCGGTCAGGTGCTCGATCATAAAGTCGGTATCCCGCCGGAACTCGATCGAGCGGTCGAACCAGTTCACGAACTGATCGTTGAGCTCGATCTTCGGAATCTGCATGCCGAGCCAGATCGTGAGAGCGGAAAGTGTCACCGCGAGCGGGATGCGCAGCTTGATGACAAAGTTCGCAAGAAAGCGCATGAAGCCGCCGCCTTCGTCGCTGACGACGTTCCCGCGCTTGCCGATCGGCAGGATCGCGAGGAGGGCGGGCAAAAACAACAGGGCATAGACCCATGTCGTCAGCACACCCAGCGAGACGATGTTGCCCAAGTCGCGGAATGGCGGGGCGTCGGCGGCGTTGAGCGACAGAAAGCCGATGGCGTTCGTCACGCTGGTCAACGTGATCGCACCGAAATTGACACGCGTCGATTCGATCACCGCCTCGAACCGCGTTCGGCCGCCGCGCAGTTCGTGCAGGAAGTTATGGATCACGTGCACGCTTTCGGCGATAGCGAGCGTTAAGATGATGACCGGCGACAGCGCCGACGGCGGCGTTAGTGTCATGCCGAGCCAACCGGCGAGGCCCATGGCAGCAACTGTCGCCATGGTGAGCACAATCATGACGCAGAACATCGCGCCGAGCGAGCGCAGGAGCACGAGCGAGGTCAGCGCCACGACCAGGTACATCAACGGTACAAGGGTCGTGATGTCGGCCTGCGTCGCTTCGCTGAACGCGTTCGACAGAGCCACCGACCCAGTGAGGCGGATTTCGATGCCCGGGAACTGGGTGCGGAAGCGATCGACCACGGCGCGCGTGGCAGCCATCGCGGTCGACGCTTCGATCGGGGATTTATCCGGCATCACCATTGTGAGCACGACGCCGGTCGCGTGACCGTCCGGCGCAACGATTCGGTCTTTGAGCAGGGGCTCGTTGATCGCGATCGCGCGTACGCGTTCCAGGCCTGCTTGATCGAGAGCAGACGGGTCCTTGACCAAGTCCGCGACGCTCAAGTCGTCGCCTTCAGCCTGCGTGTGCTGATAGTTCGTGACCGAGTCCGCGCGCATCACGAAGGGAAGCTTCCAGCCTTCGTCGGTGAGCCAGCGCACCGCGGTCAGCGTTTCGCGCGTGAAGACGTTGCCGTCTTTCGGACGCAGCACGAACACCAGGTTGTCACGCTTCGAGTAGACGTTTTGGAGTTCGGTGAACGCCTTGTACTGCGGGTTCTCGGGGGCGAAGAAATAGCGGTAGTTGTTCGAGAAGCTTAGGAACTGGCCGCCGTAACCGGCAGCGACGACCGATGCGATCCCGAGAAGGACGACCGGCCAGCGGAGGAACACCAGAATGCGCGCGACGCCGAGCGCGAAGCGATCGGTCGCGGTCATCGCGATCGGCTGTTCCGACATTTGCCCCCACTTGCGCCCTTTACAAGCGCGACAAGACTTCGGTAAACTACACAGTGTAGTTTAGAAAGCCATGGTCCGGAGTCAAGCCACAGCAAGCTCGCATTCGCGGCCTGACCTTTTCGGCGAGCCGCTCGATCGCGAAAACCCCAAGCGCAACGCCATACTTTTGGCGGCGGCGGAGCTGTTTCTCGAACACGGCTACGAGCCCGTCAGCATGGATTCAATCGCATCCAAGGCCGACGTGTCGAAGCGCACGGTCTATAGCTACTTCGACAGCAAGACGGCGTTGTTCTCGGCCATCCTGATCGCGCACTGCAACACCATGGGCGGCATAGCGTTGCCCGAGCACGCGGCCGGTCACGACCCGCGCAAAGTGCTGACCGAGTTCGGGCGCGTGTTCGTGCGGATGATCACTTCACCACGCGCGGTCGCCATGCAACGGGTGATCTTCCGCGAGGTCGAGCGTTTGCCCGAGATCGGGCGCATCTTCTTTGAGAATGGGCCACAGCGGCACATCGCAAAACTGGCCGAGTATCTCAGACAGGCAACTGCCGAAGAGAAGCTCAAGGTCGTTGACCCGGCGGGTGCGGCGTTTCTGTTCATGTCGATCGTGAAAGCGCCGTTTCATCTCCATCAATTGTGCGGGTTGATCGACACGCCACCCAACGCGGCGATCGATCGCGCCGTGAAAGAGGCGGTCGACGTGTTTCTTCGCGCTTACAGCGGCCCGGCAGATCGCGCTCGCGTGTAATCTCGAGCAGGGGTCAATCGTCGAGCTTTTTCGGTACTGCCGCGGTGGATTGGGCGTTGGCCGCGACGATGGCGGCAAGGTTCTGCGGGTCCGACTTTGCGATGGCGCGCAGCTTGATCGAAAGCGGCCCGCACAGCTCTTGCGTCGTTCCCTGCATGAAGTCGAACGAGATGTCGCGGCGGGTTTCGCGTTCGCTGCGGTCCTGCTGCAGTTCTTGCACCCTCGCGGTGTCGTTCCTCAAGCGCGCGACTTCGATTTCTTCGTTCGTTCGGGCGATTACGTCGGTTTCGGCCAAGATGCCGTCGACGGCGAGCGTCATACGCGCCATGCACGTATAGAGTTCGGCGCGGACGTTTGGGTCGGCAATGTCGGCGATGCGCTCCCGGTTTCGTTCGTACACGTCGAGGTCGCGCATACAGCTGCGCACGAGACGGATTGTGTAGGGGCCGTATGGGTTGCCGCGCGCGCGGGCGTCCTTGGCGAGGTTGGAGAGAACGCTGAGCGAGGACAGGAGATCGAGGCAGACGAGCGCGATCGACCGTTCCTGACGCTTGCGTTCCATGCGGTCCAAGAGCCAGGCGACAAGGAAGCCGCCGGCGCTGGCCAAAAACGCGCCGATGATCATGGCGACGAATTGAGTGCCTACAATGCCCATCACATCGAAAGCGGACTGGGCGACACCCGCGGCCATCTATCGGTTCGCATGCGGGCCGCTGGCGCTTAGCACCAGGTCGGCTGCTTTTGCATCGTCCCATTCGGCGGGACCAACGACGCGGCCGCGGTCCCGGCCATCACGGTCGATCAAGATTGTGGTCGGCAGGCCGATCACTTTGAAGTCGGCTTGGGCCCGCATTGTCGGGTCGACGTAGACGCCCAAGTGCTTGATGCCGTTCTCTTCGTAGAAGGCTTTGACGGCGGCGGGGCCGCCACGGTCGAGCGAAAGGGCCACGACTACGACGCCGACGCTTTCGAGTTGTTGCTGCAGGCGATCGAGCATGGGCATTTCAGCGACACAGGGCGTGCACCAGGTGGCCCACAGGTTCAGGACCACGACCTTGCCACGGAAGCGCTCAAGGCTCGTCCGTACGCCCTGTTCGTCGACGAAAGCGCTGACAGGGGCCGGTAGGATCTCGCGGGCGACGATGAAATTGTCGATGCCGCCGAGCTTCGCGGGCCGCTGTTCATTGTTAAAGCGCGAGATGAGGTAGACGGAGACGGCGACGGCCGCCACAATGGCGGCAATCAGCACCATCACAATACGCTTCGACGCCATTCAGAGACTTTCGCGAGAGACGATGACGACCAACGAAATGTGGGGCGGGCGGTTCGCCCAAGGGCCGGCCGGTATCATGGAGGAGATCAACGCTTCCATCGATTTCGATCGGCGCCTTTATGCCCAAGATATTGCCGCTTCGAAAGTGCATGCAGCGATGTTGGCGGAACGCGGCATTATCTCACAGGCGGATGCCGCCGCAATCCTGGGCGGGCTCGACAAGATCAAGGCGGAGATCGATCAAGGGAAGTTCACATTTTCGCGGAAACTCGAAGACATTCATATGAATGTCGAGGCGCGGCTCAAGGACTTGATCGGGGAGGCTGCCGGGCGGCTGCACACCGCGCGCTCGCGGAACGACCAGGTCGCAACCGATTTTCGCCTTTGGGTACGTGACGCTATCGACAGCCTGGATGCGCGGCTGGTGGCGTTTCAGACGGCGCTGGTCGCCAAGGCGGGGCAGAACTCGGCGACGGTGATGCCGGGGTTCACGCACCTGCAGACCGCGCAGCCGATTACGTTTGGGCATCACTTGCTTGCGTATGTGGAGATGGCCTCGCGCGACCGGGCGCGCTTTGCGTCGGCGCGGGCTTGCACGAACGAATCGCCGCTAGGGTCGGCGGCGCTGGCGGGGACGTCGTTTCCGCTCGACCGGGATGCGACCGCGCATGGGCTCGGGTTCATGCGGCCGATGCGCAACTCGCTCGACGGCGTCTCGGCGCGCGACTTCGCGCTCGAGTTCTTGAGCGCGTGCGCGATCATGGCGACCCACCTGTCGCGGCTTGCTGAAGAGATCGTGTTGTGGAGCTCGCCCGCGTTCAAGTTCATCACCCTTTCCGACGCGTTCTCGACGGGCTCGTCGATCATGCCGCAGAAGCGCAATCCTGATGCCGCAGAGCTGGTTCGGGCGAAGTGCGCGCGGGTAACGGGCTCTCTTGTCACGCTGCTCGGCGTGATGAAGGCGCTTCCGCTCGCCTATGCCAAGGACATGCAGGAAGACAAAGAGGCCGTGTTCGATGCGGCCGATTCGGTTGCGCTGGCGCTCGCTGCGATGACGGGCATGGTCGAGGACCTAAAGGTCAACGAGATCGCGATGCGCAAGGCCGCCGGCGAAGGGTTTTCGACCGCGACCGATATCGCCGATTGGATCGTGCGGGTCCTGAAAAAGCCGTTCCGCGAGGCGCACCACATCACCGGGCGGATCGTCGCGATGGCGGAAGGGCGGGGGTGTGGGCTTGCCGATTTGTCGTTGAAGGAGCTGCAATCGGTTGAGCCGGGCATCACGGCCGATATACAGTCGGTGTTGAGTTTGGACGCTTCGGTCGCAAGCCGCACGAGTTTCGGCGGGACGTCACCGGAGCGGGTCCGCGAACAAGTTCGCTATTGGCAGGAGCAGCTCAAATGATCGTGCGCGTGTTGGTGGTTGCGGCGTTGGTCGCCGGGTTGGGTGTGTCGGCCTGCGGGAAAAAGGGGCCGCTGGAGCCGCCGAAGCCGAGTGTGAGTGCGGCGGCTTTGAAGTAAGCACTGCGCTTCTCCCTCCGGGAGAAGGCAACGCTGCGCGGGATTGCATGAACCATTTCGACTATCGCGACGGCCAGCTGTGTGCCGAGGACGTGCCGCTGGCGCAGATCGCAGCCGCCGTGGGGACGCCGTTCTATTGCTATTCGACGGCGACGCTGGAGCGGCACTTCAAGGTGTTCGCCGAGGCGATGCCCAAGGGCACGCTCGTTGCCTATGCGGTGAAGGCCAATGGGAGCCTTGCCGTCATCAAGACGCTGGCGAAGCTTGGCGCCGGGGCGGACATCGTTTCGGGCGGAGAGTTGAAGAAGGTGCTCACGGCGGGGGTGCCGGCGGCGAAGATCATGTTTTCCGGTGTGGGTAAGACGCGCGCGGAAATGGCGGCGGGGCTCGATGCCGGCATCTTTCAGTTCAATGTCGAGGGAGAAGAAGAACTCGACGCTTTGAGCGAGGTTGCGCGGTCGAAGGGTGCCGTTGCGGCGGTGGCGTTGCGCGTCAATCCGGACGTCGACGCGAAGACGCATGCAAAGATTTCGACGGGGAAGGCTGAGAACAAATTCGGGGTCGCGTGGGGCCGTGCGAAGGCGGCTTATGCGCATGCGGCCCGGTTACCCGGGATCAAGGTGGTTGGCGTCGACGTGCATATCGGGAGCCAGATCACCGACCTCGCACCGTTCCGGCAGGCGTTTGCGAAGGTTGTCGGCCTGGTGAAGGAGTTGCGGGCCGACGGGCATCAGATCACGCGGCTCGATCTCGGCGGCGGATTGGGCGTGCCATATGAAGAAGGGATGGCGCCACCCTTGCCGGAAAGTTACGGCGCCGTCGTACGCGAAGCAGTCGCTGGGTTGGACGTGCAGTTGATCGTCGAGCCGGGCCGGTTGATCACGGCCAACGCGGGGGTCTTGGTTTCACAGGTGCTTTATGTGAAGCGCGGGGAGGCCAAGGAATTCCTCATCCTGGACGCCGGGATGAACGACCTCATGCGCCCTGCCCTTTACGACGCTTGGCACGATATCGTGCCGGTGCGGCACAGCTCGGCACAACGCAAGGTTTACGACGTTGTAGGCCCTGTATGCGAAAGCACGGACCTTTTCGCACGGGATCGTGAAATCCCCGCCGTTTCCGCCGGGGACTTGGTTGCCATACTTTCGGCGGGTGCCTATGGCGCAGTGCTGGGGTCCAGCTACAATGCCCGCGGTTTGGCCCCGGAAGTGCTTGTGAAGGGCAGCCAATTTGCGGTCACACGGCGGCGGCAAACTGTGGACGACATGATTAGCCAAGAGCGCTGGCCGGAGTGGCTCTAGGCACCTGCAAACGGTGAGCGTGCTTGAGCGAAGAAGGCCTTCATCTCGAGAATCAGGATCGTGGCGGCGCGCTGCCCAAGATCGTGCAGCGCCATGTGATGCTCGCTTGGGCGTCGCTGTCGGCTGAACGATTCTGGCCGCTGCTCTGGCCTGCCGGCGGGATCGTCGGGCTCTTCATTATTCTCGCGCTGGCCAATGTGTTCGTTTATCTGCCGGAGTGGCTGCATCTTTTGGTGCTGGTCGCGTTCATCGCTGCGATCGCCTGGGCGGTTGCCTATTCGATGAAGCTGACGTCGGTTCCGTCGCGTTCGCAAGCGGTCCGGCATTTGGAACAGTCGAGTGGGCTCGATCACCGGCCGCTGAGCGCGCTCGAGGACAAGCCTGCGACGGGAACCGACGACGATACGAAGCGGCTTTGGCAGGCGCACCGCCAGTGGGTGCTGCATCACATCAACCGGTTGAAGGTTGGCTGGCCGCGGCTGTCGCTGGCCGCGCGCGATCCGCAGGCTCTGCGGATGCTCATTCTGATCGCGATTGTGGCGCTGACTATCTTAAACTGGTCCGAGGTGCCGTCGCGATTGGCGTCGGCGCTGTCGCCGGGGTGGGCGCAGGGGAACGGGCCTGCAACCTTCGAGGCTTGGGTGACGGCGCCTGCCTATACAGGTGAGCCGCCAAAGCATTTGACCGCCACGGCGCGCTCTGACGGCGAGGCGATCTCGGTGCCGAAGGGGTCGACGCTGACGGTCCGCACGCATGGCGATGCGTCGGCTGTCATGCGCGTGGGTTCGCTTGGATCGTCACTGGCACCGTCTGCCCGACCGGAATTCTTGCCCGCGGGCGGCGATGCGCGCGATGCAAAGCTTGCGATCAACAGCGACATGACGGTGCGGCTGTCGCTCAACGCTTCGCAGGTCGGGATCTGGCGGATTTCGACGACGGTGGATCAGCCGCCGCGGATTTGGTTCAAGACCCCGCCGACGGTGACGAACGCACAGTCGCTTCGCTTCCACTATGCGATCAAGGACGACTATGGCGTCGCCGCGGCCTCGGCGAAGATCGAGCTCGATCACAAAGCAACACCGAGCGATCGCAAAGCGCCGGCGCCAATGACGTTCGAACTGCCGTTGCCGCCGTCACCGGCACGCGACGGCGACGCGACGATCTTCAAGGATTTGACCGCACATGTTTGGGCGGGCTTGAAGGTGAAGATCACGCTCTTGGCCCGCGACGAGTTCGGTCAAACGACAGCGTCGAAGGCGATCACGATGGTGCTGCCGGAGCGGCGATTCAACGAGCCGTTGGCACGCGCGTTGATCGAGCAGCGGCGCAGCCTTGCGCGCGATGCTTCGAGTTCACAGTTCGTTGCCAGGGCGCTCGACGCGTTGTCGTTTGCACCTGAACGCTTCACGCCCGATCAGCGAATCTATCTGGGGCTTCGGACCGCTTATTACATGGTCTGGCGGGCGCGCGGCGGCGCCGAGCTTAGCGGCGCTCAGCAGTTGTTGTGGGACTTGGCACTCAGGGTCGAGCAAGGCGACACGCCGCAGGCGCAAGAGGAATTGCGCCAGGTACAGCAGAAGCTGATGGACGCGCTCGCGCGCGGTGCACCGCAGGCCGAGATCGAGGCGCTGATGGCGCAACTGCGCGCGGCGATGGAGCGGGCGCTGAAGGCGATGGCCGAGAAGGCGCAAGGGCAGACCAGCGCCATGCAGGGCATGGGCGGGCAAATCATCCGTGCGCAAGACCTGCAATCGATGCTCGATCAGATACAGAACCTGACGCGGCAAGGCTCACGCGCGGCGGCGCAGCAGATGCTCGCGCAGTTGCAGGAAATGCTCGAAAACATGCAAGTTGCCGGCACCGGTCAGATGTCCGGCGAGCAGAAATCGATGACCGAGTCGCTCGAGAAGCTCGGGCAGCTGATCGCCAAGCAGCGCGCGCTGATGGACAAGACCTTCCGCGAGCAGCAGCAGGCGCTGGAGAGCGGGGCGGCGAAAGCGCCGTCGGCGCTTAAGGGCGAGCAGGCGAAACTCAGCGATGAGCTGACGGCAATGATCAAGAAGGCGGGGCAAGGTCCGGCGGCCCAAGCGCTCAAGCAAGCCCAAGACGCTATGGACGAAGCTGCCGACAATCTCGCTGCGGGTGAGCTTGGAGAGGCAGGCAAGAGTCAGCAGAAGGCGATCGACCAGTTGCGGAACGGCGGCCAAGCGGTCGCGCAGCAACTGCTGCAGCAAATGCAGGCGCAGGGTGCCGTGGGCCAGGGCCAAGGCATGGGGACGGGCGAGAATGAGGATCCGTTCGGACGGCCGCAGGCTTCCTATGGGCAGTCGTTCGGCGGGTCGGTGAAGGTGCCGGAGAAGCTCGACATCCAGAAGGCGCGCGAGATTCTTGAGGAGCTACAGCGGCGCGCCGCCGAACGCGGGCGGCCGATCAACGAGCTTGAGTATATCGACCGGTTGTTGCGCCGGTTTTAGCGGGGCGCGCGAGCCAGCGTGCACATGAGGCGCGACCCTCGCGGTGAAGCAGTTCGATCAGCTTCGCGTCCGGGTGGGCTTGGCTTGCGGCGCCGACGCCGTTCATCAGTTCGTCCTCACCGATGACATGCACGTTCAGGCTGCTCAAGCGGCGCCCGATGCGGCTGCGCTGTGCGCCGCTTTCGGCGGTCACGAGGCGCAAGCGGTCGAGTTCGTCGAGCTCGCGCTTCAGCGGCGCGTCAAAGACGATGCGGTTGAGGCGCATTTGGATTTTCGGTGCCGTCACCGGCAGACCGGGCTCGGTCGACGGGTTCAAGCGAACCACGACAACGTCGTCTGCCGCCGAAGCTTCGATCAGCGGGAGCAGCGGCGGGTTCGACGAGAAGCCACCGTCCCAGTAGTGACCGTCGTCGAGCCTTACTGCCTGACTGACTGAGGGCAGGCAGGCGGAGGCGAGCAGAACATCGAGCGAGAGCTCCTCGTTTGCGAACAGGCGCGCGGCGCCGGTTTCTGCATTCGTTGCCGCCACGATGAGGCGGATCGCGCCCGGTCGGCGGAGCGCGTCGATATCCACGAAGTCGGCGAGCAGGTTCTTTAGCGGGTTTAAATCGAACGGATTGAACTGATAGGGCGAAACCACGCGCGAGAGCATGTCGCGCATGATGTGCGAGTAAGAGAGTTCGATGTCGCGGCCAAAGGCGAGTGTTTCGAGCGCGGTCGGCCGCATGGGGCTCAGACGCGCGACATGCGCCAAGGCTTGCCAGAACGCCACGAGATTTTCGCGGGCTTGGGGGGCGCCGCCTTTGGCGTAGCCAGAGGCCAGGACGGCGGCGTTGATCGCGCCGGCGCTGGTGCCGCTTAGCGCTTCGATTTCGACTGTGGCGTCTTCGAGCAAGCCGTCGAGTACGCCCCAGGTGAACGCTCCATGCGCGCCGCCGCCTTGCAGCGCGAGCGCCACCTTGCGGCGCTTGCGCGCAAAGGGGATCAGCGCACCGCGCTCACCCGTCGTTGCGGACGGCGTTTTCTCCCCGCGCCAGAAATCGCGCAGGCGACTGATGATCGTCGCGTTTGGCATGCGTGCGAGAGTCGTCCGTCGAAGGTGCGGGCGCAAGCGGCATGATCTTAAATTTGAGTCAGGCAGCGACGCATCGCCGCTTGACCCCAGGGGTGCGCCATGAGCGGCAGTGATTCCGGTTGCGTCAGTTTTTGCGCTATAGGGAGACGAACCGCACATCATTCAAAGGACACACGCTCATGCCCAGACTCCGTCAAGTACCGCGCGCCGACGCCGATCCGTTTGCGCAGCAGCTTTATCAGATGCTGTTTGGGGACCGCGATCCGGTGGCAGCGCCGGGAACGGCGACGGGGACGCCGGGGAATTGGTGGACCGTGTTTGCGCTGGTCCCCGACGCGTTCAAGCACACGACGGAAGGGTTTCAGTTCTATCGCAGTCCGAAGCGCAAGATTTCGGCGAAGCTGCGCGAGCTTGGGCAGATACGCGCCGGGTGGGCGCGCGGGTCTCAGTTCGTGTTCTCGCAGCATTGCAAAGCCTCACGCGACGTGGGTTTGAGCGAAGCGCAAATCCAAGCAATTCCCTATTGGCAGATTGCGGATGTCTGGAGCCCCATCGAGCGGGCGGTTCTTGCTTACACGGATTGCCTGGTGCTGATGGGAGGCCGGGTGCCGGAGGAGATCTTCACCGCGCTCAAGGCTGATTTGTCCGACGAAGAGATTCTGGAACTCACCTACATCACGGCGACTTACGAGATGCACGCGACGATGTCGCGCGCGCTTCGTCTCGAGTACGACGACGTCGACGAGCGGGTGGTCGAAATCGCGGCCCCGAAGGGCGCGAGCACCGATGTCATGAGCATGGTGGACAAGAAGGGCTAGCGCGCCGCACGTTCGTGCGATCCGCTCAGCCGCGTCGGCGGCGGGCGTGCACCTTGCCGCGCCGCTTCGCAGCCTCACGTTCCCATGGCGGCGTTCCGGACCATGCGCGCGCCAGAAGGTCGATGAAAGCGCGTATCTTTGCGTTCGGCGCCGCGCCAGGCGCGTAGAGCGCGTGAACCGTTAGCTCACGGATCGTATGGTCGGCGAGGACCTGCACCAGGTGGCCTTCGCTTAGATCGCTGCAGATACTGAATGTCGGCTGTTGGATGAGCCCCACACCTTCAAGCGCCGCCACGCGCAACGCGTCGCCGTTGTTGGCGACGAGCGAGCCTCTCACCTTGACGCGTTCGAGCTTTCCCGACGGCGTCGTCAGGTGCCACTCGTCGCGCAGCGACCAGTAGGCATAACCCAGGCAGTTGTGACGCTTCAGGTCGGCGGGCGTCTTCGGCATGCCGTTGCGGCGCAGATAGTCGGGCGAGCCCACGATCATCAGCTGAGCCGGCGCCAACCGGCGGGCGATCAAACTCGAGTCCGCCGGTACGCCGATGCGGATGACGATGTCGTAGCCCTCCTCCACCAAGTCGACGGCGCGATCGTTCAGCGTGAGGTCGATCTCGACGCCCGGATTGTCGCCCAGGAAGCGCGCGACCAGCGGCGCCAATTGCTGCGAGCCGAACGAGACCGGCGCATTCACGCGCAGCCTGCCCTTAAGCACCGTGTGCAGATCTCGAACAGCGTCTTCGCTTTCGTTCAGCGCATCGATCACGCCGCCCGCCCGTTCGGCGAGCGCGCGGCCGGCCTCCGTCAAGCTGACGCGGCGCGTCGTGCGATGAAA
Source organism: uncultured Alphaproteobacteria bacterium (assembly GCA_902826695.1). Classification (GTDB taxonomy): domain Bacteria; phylum Pseudomonadota; class Alphaproteobacteria; order Micropepsales; family Micropepsaceae; genus SZUA-430. The sequence continues at coordinate 89,724 of CADEFU010000010.1, forward strand.
CAGGCGAACGCCGAGGCGTTCCTCAAGATCCGCGATGTGTTTGGAGACCATGGCGCGGGTCAGCTTCAGGTCGCGCGCGGCGGTGGCGAAGCTCAGCCGTTCGGCGGTGGCTGCAAACACTTCGAGGCTGCGAAAGCGGTCCATACCGCATTGTCAACTTCTGATAGACAATTCGTCAAGCAGAAGCCTGATTGTAACTCGGCCGTTTCTGACCAAATCTCGGGCTCAGCAACACATTTCGCAGGAGAACACCCATGACTCTCGCACTCAGAAAGTCGGAAGACCGCGGCCGGGCGAACTTCGGCTGGCTGGACAGCCGTCATACGTTTTCGTTCGGCGGCTACCACGACGCGGCACATATGGGCTTCGGTCCCTTGCGCGTCATCAACGACGACCGGGTCGCGCCCGGCGGCGGGTTCTCGCCGCACGGGCACGCGGACATGGAGATCATTTCCTACGTTCTCGACGGCGCTTTGGAGCACAAGGACAGCTTGGGCACCGGCTCGGTGATCCGTCCTGGCGACGTGCAACGCATGTCCGCGGGCACCGGTATCCGGCACAGCGAGTTCAATGCCTCGAAGGCCGAGCCCGTGCACTTCCTGCAGATCTGGATCATTCCGGAGCAGCGAGGGCTCACGCCCAGCTACGAACAGAAGGCCTTTTCGGCCGCGGAGAAAACAGGGCGGCTGCGCCTCGTCGGCTCGCGCGACGGGCGCGAGGGCTCGGTCATCATCCACCGCGACGTCGATCTCTATGCGACGCTGCTTGGGCCTGCGCATGCCGTGACGCACGACGTTAGAGCGGGGCGCGTCGCTTGGGTGCACGTCGCACGCGGAAACGTCCGGTTGAACGGCACGACGCTGAGCGCGGGCGACGGCGCAGCGATCGAAGCAGCGGGGAAGCTCACGCTCGACGGCGCGGAGGACGCGGAAGTTCTCGTTTTCGACATGGCGATCTAACGACGCATTTCACACAAAGGAGACTTGCATCATGACTTCACAGGCTGACTACGGCGCGGCATTGCTGCGCATCTCGCTCGGCGTTGCCGCGCTGGCGCACGGGCTTTTTTTGAAAGTCTTTGTGTTCGGCATCGCCGGCACCGTGGGCTTTTTCGAGTCGATCGGGTATCCGGCGATCTTCGCCTATCTCGTCATGTTCGGCGAAATCGCAGGCGGGTTCGCGCTCGTCACCGGCATCTATGCGCGAACGGCTGCGTTTCTGATGGTGCCGATCCTGATCGGCGCGGCGCTGCAACACGCGCCCAACGGCTGGGTGTTCAGCGCCGCCGGTGGCGGTTGGGAGTATCCGGTGTTTTGGGCCGCGGCCTCGCTCGCCTCGGCGCTCATCGGACCGGGCGCCTTTGCGCTGAAGCTGCCCTTCCTCCCGCCGGAGCCGTTCTTCGCACCGCGATAACCTTAGAAACTGCTTCGTCATGGTCGAGGAACCGGCTCGGCCATGACGGCCTTCGTGATAGGAATGACAACATGCGCATGCCCACGATTTTTCTTTCTCACGGTGCGCCGACCGTCGTGATCCAAAACACGCCGGCAACGGTGTTCCTGCGATCGCTGGCTACGCGCCTGCCTGCGCCTCGTGCGATCCTTGTCGTGTCGGCGCACTGGGAAGAAGCACGGCCCACGGTTGGGCTTGGGGCCGAGACGATCCACGATTTCTACGGCTTCCCACAGCCGCTCTACGCGCTGCGCTATCCGGCGCCACCTGCTCGCGATGTGGCCCAGCGGGTGGCGGCGTTGTTGACGCCGGCGCACGCAGCGGTCGACGGCACACGGGGCCGGGACCATGGCGTTTGGACGCCGCTGATGCTCGCGTGGCCGAAGGCAGACATCCCTGTGGTGCAGCTGTCGCTCGTCGGCGGCGCGCCGGCGGCCGTACATTTCGAGATCGGGCGGGCGCTGATGCCATTGCGGGATGAGGGCGTACTGATCGTCGGATCAGGCAGCGTGACGCACAATCTTCGTGCACGCCCCACGCCACAGCCTGCGGACTGGGCGACACTGTTCGTCGACTGGCTCGACGGCACGCTTGCCAAAGGCGATGACGCCGCGTTGCTCGACTGGAAGCGGACGGCGCCGCATGCGGAGATCAATCACCCGACGCCTGAGCACTTCGATCCGATCTTCGTCGCACGCGGCGCTGCCGCCGGCGAGGCGGCCACGCGGCTGCATGCGTCCTACGAGTTCGGGTCTCTGTCGATGAACGCGTATGCGTTCGGCGCTTTGTCGTAGCTGCGCTGCACCCGGACGCGCTCAGTCGACCGGCGGATTGATATCTTGTCTTGCGGATGCAACGGTGGCGCTGCGTAAGGTTGTCGCCCACGCGATATCGCGACGGACCTGTCGGTTCTCAGGGTCAAGCTTCGCGGCGAGCTTCAGGTTCGAAATGGCCGGGCCGATCGCACCGCGTCTTATCTGTGCCAAGGCCGTCGTGCGCAGCGCCTTGGCCTCTGCACGCTGAGCCGGCGTGACGACGGGGGCTGGCTTCGGAGCCGGCACCGATTTGACCACGGCCGGTTTTGGGGCGCGCGCTGGATCGTCGAACATCGCATTGATATGCGAGCAACCGGCGGTCGAGGCCGCCAGGCACGCCGCAAGAAGGACGAACGCGCTGCGCGACCGCCGGTTTGCGGGTTGATGCGGGCTCGATTCTTCAAAGCTGTGCACGAGGCTGTCCGGGTTGTCTCAATGTCATTTCGAGCCTATCGGTCGCGCGCTTAAGCCGGGTTAGCGAACGGGATTAGCGACAGGTTAAGCGCACGCGTCGAAATGAAGGCGTTTTCGTCCGCGTGTCGTTTGACATATGATCAATGCCTTACTTGAGCGAACAAGGAGCCCCCTCATGCTTCATATCCTGCGTGTTGGTATCGCCGTCGTCGCCGCGTTGAGTTTGGCTGCTTGCGAAAGCGGCGTGACGCAGGCTGGCGGCGTTACAAAGGTCGCGTCGACGACGTCGTTCGGGATGTGCGCCGGGTACTGTAAGACGACCTTGGAAATCTCTGAGAAAGAGGCGGTGCTCACGCGCGAAGCGTGGGGGCGCGGGGCGGGCGCGAACCTGCCGCTGCAGCGGCTCACAGCGCCCCTGACGCCGCAGGAATGGCAGGACTTCGCGGCCGATGCCGCCGCTTCGCGTATCGACGGGTTGCCCGAGACGATCGGCTGTCCAGACTGCGCCGACGGCGGCGCGGAGTCGCTCACCATCGTCAGCGCGAAGGGGACGAAGACGATCACGTTCGATCACGGCGCGGCCATCGCCGAGGCACAGAAGCTGATCGAGCGCGTGCGGGCGCTGCGCACACGGATGATGCCGAAGGAGCCGTGATGCAGATTTTGCGCGTCGCGACCTTATGCGTGCCGGACGAAACCATCGTCACTCCATCCTTCGCTGCCCACGCCGTGGCGTACGATGAACAGCCCTGCCGGATCGTACTTCGCCTTCACAGCGCGTAGCTTCGAGTAGTTCGCACCCCAAAACGCCTGCGCCCAGTTCGCGTTGAAGTAGTTGCTCTCTGAGACATACGACCCGCCGTTCGGCACGATCCGGTTTAGCGGTGCAATCGACGCGTCGACCGCCCGCGCGTCACGCGCCGCTTTGGCGTCATTTCGCGGCGCTTTCGGAAGCCCGGGATAGCGCGGTGTGCCGCCGTTAGCGGTTATGGCAAGCGCGAAGGCGTCTAGGACTGCGGGGTTGGTTGCGACGTGGCGAGCGGAAGCGAGCGCTTCCGGCGTGGCACCCGCAAGGCCCTTGTTGAAATGAAGACTGATGTCGTTGTGCCGGCTGCCTTGAAACAGCGCCTCAACGAGTGCGCCCCGCCTTTCGGGCGTGAGCAACGACTGCGGCAGCCAGAGCGACTCGTAGCCATGGATGAATGCGCCGCACTGCTCTTGGTCGCCCTCCCACCACGCATGCATTGGGGGCGCGCCCGGCCGATCGTCGGACACCATCGCCTTGGAGCCGCGCTTTCGCCGCGCTTCGACGTCCCACCAAGTTCGGGCCGCGACCGCGCCGCCATAGGGTTCCTCGGTGAAGCGGTAGTCGCCCGGCGCGCCGCGAACCCAATCAAAGAACGGTTTGAGCGCTGCCACGTTTTCGTCCGCGTTCAATCCTTGGCTGACAAGACTGATTTCAAGTTCGTTGCTGGGCTTGACCGCAGCTTGTTCGCCCCAATGCGGATTCAAGAGATGGGCCGCATAGTGAGCAAAGAAGCGGTCGATCAGTCGCTTGAACGCCGCGTCGCTTGCCGCCTTGATCGTGCCACCGGCCGCGCCGAAAAACTGTGGCAGCGGATGCGTGCGCAGCGTCAAGCGCGTCACGACGCCGAAGCTGCCACCTCCGCCGCCTTTTAGCGCCCAGAAGAGATCGGCGTTCGTGCAGGCGTTCGCGATCCGAATGTCGCCGTCCGCCGTCACGACCTCAGCTTCTAGGAGGTTTGCTGCGGCCATGCCGAAGCCTTTCGACGAACTGCCGAAGCCGCCGCTCTGCACGAGACCGGCAACGCCGACCGACGTGCATCCGCCGCCTTGCACGTATCGTCCGGCCTTCGTCGTCACAGCGTCGTAGGCGTCGATCCACATTGCGCCTGCGCCTACGCTCGCCGCCGGGACCGGCGCCATCGCGCATCCTGCGGGGACGAACGCGTCGTGCAATTCGACGGTATTCATCGCGCGCGTCCAAATCAGAAGCGAACCGCCCGCCGTCGATGTGCCTTGATAGCTGTGGGCGCCGCCTTTCACGGCGACCCGCAAGCGATGCTCTTGCGCAAACTTCACCGCCGCGGCGACGTCACCCGCGTGCCGCGCGCGGACGACATAGGCGCTCGGTTCCGGTGTCCAGGCTCGAAACCAGCCCGACACTTGCGTTCCGGACGGCTGGTCGCCGATGAACATCGGGTTTTGCAGGTGCTTGAGTACGTCGGCGCATGCGGCGCCGTTTTCGTTTGTGCAGGGACCGAGCAATGGCTCAGGTTTGATCAAGCTCCCGCCGACCGCGCGATTCAGGCTGTCCCATGCCGCCGGAGACGGCCAGCCGGGCTCGCCCGGTCTCACCCGCCGGATAGGGGCTGCCATCAAAGTCGCCGGAAGAGCGGAGGCCGATAAAGCGGCGGCACCCACGAGGAGCAACGTGCGTCGGTTCATGAAAGGACGGGTCCCTTTTTGCTGTGGACGGGGGCCGCGCCGGAACGGCAATCTGAGGTGCGGGAGCCATCACGAGAATGCCGGTCAGCGAACATCCATCGAATGGTCACGGGCAGACGTCGATCCTTCAAGGCGGCGGGGACAATCGGCGCTCATTTTGGGACCATTTTCAGGCGATTGGGGTGAGCGGCGTGCTCTTCGGGGCGAACGGAGGCGAACGCCGGCAGTTTCTGTTCGCGCTGGCCGTCATCGCCATGCTGGTCGTTGCGGGCAACGTCAGCAATGTCCTCACCGTGCATCACGACGCGCCGCACTATGGCTTCTTCAAGCCTATTCTCTGGGAGGCTAGCAGTGCCATTACGTTGCTCGCCTTCGTCTGGATTCCTTGGCTCGCCTTGCGTCTTGCGCCGCTCCGCGGACAGCCGATCTGGCGAACCGGTTTGGTTCATGCCGCCGGGATCGTGTCGTTCACGATCGCGCATGTGGCCGGGTTCGTACTCATTCGCAATGCTGTCTATCTCGCGGTTGGCGAGCCTTATGGGATCGCGCCGCTGACAAGCGAGTTCTTCTACGAGTTCCGCAAAGACGCGCTCAGCTACCTCACGATCGTCGCAATTTTCTGGGTTACCGGCAGGCTTAAACGCACGGAGACGACACAGGCGATCTCGTCGGTAGGCCCGGCGTTTGTCGATATTCGCGACGGCGCACGGTTGGATCGCGTTCGTGCCGAAGACATTTTGGCCGTTACCTCGGCCGACAACTACGTCGAGTTTGTGCTGTCCGACGGGCGCAGGCTGATGACACGTAAATCCTTGTCCGCGGTCGAGCAGGAACTCGGCAGTCACGGCTTTCTGCGCACGCATCGCTCCTGGCTGGTCAATGCGCAGCGAATGACCGCGCTAAAGCCTGAGGGCTCGGGCGACTACACGGTCGAGCTAGGCGCGCTGAACGTGCCGCTGTCGCGGCGCTTTCCGGAGGCATTGTCAAAGCTTCGTTCTGGGCGGCGGTGAGCGGTGCGGCCGGCGGCGCGAAGGGTACGAAGACGATCACGTTCGATCACGGTGCGGCTGTCGCCGAGGCACAGAAGCTGATCGAGCGCGTGCGGGCGCTGCGCGCACGGATGATGCCGAAGGAGCCGTGAGCGGGTGAATAAAGCGGCCATTTGGACGCGCCGAAGCTCGTGGATTTTTCTGCGCCGATGTTCTAGTATTGTTCCTTCCCTCGCAAACGACGGTTCGCGAGCGGCTGCGACTTGAAAACCGAATCGGAAACCACGGGCGCCTACGGCTTCATAGAGCGCCTGCTTGCCTGCCGTGTTGCGTGCAGAATTGCGTGCAACGGATCGTGCACGCGCAGCGCCCCATACTCTTCCCACACGCGCAGACGCTGCCCGCGTTGCGGCCGGCTAACGCCCATCTAACGGATATCTAACGCTTATCTAACGGATAAAGCCGCGCAAATCCGCCGATCTAACGCTTCTAACGGATTCGATTTGTGTTCGCGGCCGGCGGCGCGAAACGGCGCTATTTCTTTTTCGCCAGAATCTCGTCCACGACGGCGCAGATGTTGGCGATCGTGAAGGGCTTGGAGATTACGCGGTACACGACGTCCGACATGCCGTGGGCGCGCTCGATCTGGTGTTCGTGGCCGGACATGATGATGATCTTCGTCTTCGGGTAGTCGCGGCCGACCGCCATCGAGAGCGCAATGCCATCCATGATCGGCATGTCGATGTCGGTCAGCAGAAGGTCGAACTTGCCCTTCTTCAGATGGTCGATCGCCTCAGACCCGTCTTGGGCCATGGTGACCTTATGGCCGCGCTGCTCCAGGCCGCGGGCGATGAACTCCCGCAGCGCAAGCTCGTTTTCGGCAATCAGCAGTTTGGCCATGATTTAGCGCGTCTAACTCTCGGACTGACTTAGAATAGCTATAAAAGGCAGTCCACGGAATTTATGCGCGTGGTCCATGCCGTAACCCACAACAAATTCGGGGGGACACGGAAAACCGGCGAAATCCGCTAGCGCAGCGCCGTCCTTTCGCCCTGCGGTTTTGTCCAGGAGAACGCACACTTTCACCGCCTTGGCGCCCTTGTCGAGCATGTGACGGCGGGCGAAGGCGATCGTGCGGCCGGAATCGAGGATGTCGTCGATGAGAAGAACTTCGCGGCCCGCTACCGGAATCTCTACGTCACGCAACAGCTTCACCGTTCCTGACGATACGGTAGCGGTGCCGTAGCTGGCCAACGTCACGAAGTCCACTTCAGGGTTAACGTCGCGGACGATGAGGCTGCGGATCAGGTCTGCGGCAAAAACGAAGCTGCCTTTCAGGATCGCGATGGCGGCGAAGTCAGCGGGCATGACGGCCGCGATCTCGCCGGCCAAGGTCTCTAAGCGGGCGGCGATGTCGTCGGCAGTGAAGAGCGGCTCCAGCCGAGCCACGCTATTCATCAACTTTCGCGAAGCGCACTTCGAGGTCCACTGCGTCCGACGGCGGGCTCTCGAGCCTGGCGGAGAAAGTTCCCTGTTGGCGCGGGCCTAAGCGCGACTGATCGGCCAGCACGGTCCAATGGTAGATTTCCTTGCCGGCCTGATCGCGTACCGCCAGACGCACTTTCGGCACGTCGAGCTCGCGGTCGGTTTCGTTGATGATCTGACCGGAGATCGCAATCACGGGAACGGAGTTGTTCAACTCGTTCTTTTGCGTGGCGATGATCTTGAAGCCGACGACATTCACGTCCATGCCGAGCGCGCCATAGATGCTGGCGGCGCCGGGCCAAATGCGTGCGATTTCGTTTGGTAACGTGAAGAACAGAAGCAGCGCGCCCACGAATGTCGCGCCGCCCGCCATCATCAACAGCATCGAGCGCGAGCGTGCATGCTGACGGCGCGTGGCCGTCGCGGCGGCTTGCGGCGGCGGCGGCATTCCGGTCGGCATCGGCCGAGGCGGTGGTGGCGGCGGTATGTCGAAGCGCGGTAGCGGTTCAGCCAACGCGCCCGAAGACGAGGGGGCCGGCAGCATGCGCGAGCGGTCGGTCACCGGACCTGACGGCATCGCGGGGCCGAGTGGATCTTCCACAGGCACGGGGATTGGGATCGGCTGCGGCGCCATTTCGGGCGCGGCGTCCTGAAACCAGGCATGTTGACAACGCGCACAGCGAACCTGGCGGCCGGGCGGACGGACGACGCCGGTTTCCAACAGGTAGCGAGTTGCGCAGCGGGGGCAGGTAATTATCATTCCAGGCTTAAGCCCGTATCGATTCTCCAACTCTTCGCATAACCGTTTCGCTGCCGCAAGCAAGCGAACATCACAGGGTTTCCGGCTAACCCATTAACCCAAAAGGACTATCTGGTGGTTCGGTTCGAGAATGTCGGGATGCGATACGGGTTGGGGCCCGAAATCCTGCGTGACATTTCGTTCACGCTCGACCAGGGGTCGTTCCATTTGCTCACAGGACCATCTGGTGCGGGTAAGACTTCGCTCCTGAAGCTCATTTACCTCGCAGAACGGCCGTGTCGGGGGGCAATCTCCATGTTTGGGCGGGAGATTGCCACGACGCCCCGGGACGAGCTGCCGGGGCTGCGGCGGCGAATTGGGGTCGTATTTCAAGAGTTTCGGCTGCTCGATCATTTGACGGTGTTCGAAAACGTGTCGCTGCCGCGGCGAGTTATGGGCGAGATGGAGTCGCAGTACCGGGCGGAGGTTGAGGAGTTGCTGTCCTGGGTGGGCCTCGGCAACCGCCTGAACGCGAAGCCCGCGACGTTGTCGGGCGGTGAGAAGCAGCGTGTGGCGATTGCGCGCGCTGTTGTCGCCAAGCCCGAGTTGCTGTTGGCCGACGAACCGACGGGCAACGTCGATCCCGAGATCGGCGGACGGATCATGCGGCTGTTCACGGAACTCAACAAGCTCGGCACCTGCGTGATGATTGCGACGCACGACATGCGGATTATGGAGCGGGTGCCGGCGTCGCGCATCTATCGCCTCGCCGAGGGGCGGCTCACCGTCGCGAAGGCGCACGACTTCATGGCACAGGCCAAGCGCGCATGAACCCCGCCGGCAGAACAGGATTGATGCCTGCCGATAGCGCGTCGGGTGCGACGCTGCATACGATTGTCGCGGTGATGAGTTTTCTTGCGTGTCTTTCGCTCGGCTTCGTGCTGACGCTCGGGCGTTTGGCCAGCGAGTGGACGGACGGACTTTCCGGCTCGGTGACTGTGCAGTTGCTTCCGTCGGCGCAAATATCGCCTGAAGATCAGGTGAAAGAGGCGCTTCGGCTGGTGAAGAATTGGCCCGGCGTGTTTGCCGCGCGCGCGTTGAGCCGCGAGGATTCCCAGAAGATGCTTGAGCCTTGGCTTGGCGGCGGCAACGTGCTGACCGACTTGCCGGTGCCGCAGCTGATCGAGGTGACGTTGCAGCCGGGACCGGTCGAGCTTGAAGGGCTTGCCCGTGCGCTGGCCGACGGTGTGCCGGGCGCGACGCTCGACGACCACAAGCGTTGGAACGCGGAACTCGCTTCGTTTGCGACATCGTCAGAGGCAGTTGGGTGGGCTGTGCTTGCGCTCATTGCGCTAGCGACGCTTGCGATCGTGATCTTCGCGACACAAGCAGGGTTGCAAGCTCATCGCGAGATCGTCGAGGTCGTGCATATGATCGGCGCGAAGGACGTCTTCATCGCGAACGAGTTCCAGCGCCACTTCATGTGGCTGGGCGTGCGCGGGGGGATCATCGGGCTCGTGCTTGCCGCCGTGACGCTCGTCGGCAGCAGTTTCTTGATGAATAGTCGCGAAGCGCCCGTTGGGGCGCAGTATTTGCCGCAACTCGTGAGTTCGCCGTTGCTCTACACGTGGCTGCTCTGCGTGCCCGTGGTGATGGGATTGATCGCGATGTGGACGGCGCGCTTCACGGTGCTGCGCGTGCTTGGGCGGATGCCGTGAGACTTGTGATGCTGGACCGCGACGGCGTTCTCACCGAAGAGCGCGCCGGGTTCGTCAAACATCCGGGCGAGCTTCAGATGTTGCCGGGTGCGGGCGAGGCTGTCGCGAGGCTGAACGCGGCAGGGATCAAGACGGCGCTCGTAAGCAATCAGTCGGTCGTCGGCCGCGGGATCATCTCGGCGGAGATGCTGGAACGAATTCACGAGAAGCTGCGCAGCGCGTTGGCCGTGCATGGGGCGCAGTTGGATTTGCTTCTCACTTGCACCGACGCGCCTTCGGCGGCGGGCGAGCGCCGCAAACCACAGCCCGGTATGCTGCGCGAGGCTTTGGCGCATTTCAGGGTCGCACCACACGAAGCTGTGATGATCGGGGATCAGCTCTCCGATCTGCGGGCGGCGCAGGCGGCCCAGGTGCGGCCGATCCTGGTGCGCAGCGGAAAAGGCGCAGAAGTCCTAGCAAAAGGCTTGCCGCAAGACATTTTAACGGTTGCGGTTTATGATTCAGTCATACTTGCGGTCGAGGCTCTGCTTTCGGGCCGCTAGTTGGGCCAACTGATTGAGCGACTGGAGACATGTTCGGCTTCGCCTTTCGCGTGGTTGTCGCACTGTTCGTCGTTGCCGCACTCGGGTTTCCGATTTTCGTGTGGTCGCTGCCGCGCGCGTCGGAGGATCCGGGAACCGCTGACGCGATCGTTGCCTTGACCGGCGGCGAGGGGCGGCTGCCGGCAGCTTTCATGCTGCTCGACCAGCGCAAGGGAGGGCGGTTGCTCATCTCCGGTGTGCATACGGAAACAACCCGCGACGACTTGCTGGCGGTGGCGGGCGCGGAGAGTTCCACCTTCGCCGCGTGCTGCGTCGATCTCGGGCGCACCGCGGAGAGCACGATCGGCAATGCCAGCGAAACGGTCGCGTGGGTGAACGAGCACAACTATCGCACCGTCATTGTGGTGACCGCGAGCTATCACATGCCGCGCAGCTTGCTCGAGCTTCAGGCGGCGGCACCGCATACGCAGTTTGTTGCCTATCCCGTGTTTCCCGATGGCGTGAAGCTTGAAGATTGGTGGAGCGACCCGGGCACGACCGGGGTGCTCGCGTGGGAATACGTTAAGTATTTAGGGTCGACCGTCAGGGTCGCCTATGCGACCCGGTTCTGGACGCAACCGGCCGACATCTTTCGGCCGATCAAGATCGAACGGGCGCAGGGCGGAAACGCTCAACTTGTGGGGACGCCAACGTAACCGGCTTGCCTTGCGCCTGGCGGATCGCGCACAACTCCGCCATCTGAAACCGCCCTGCCCGAGACGCCCGTTGGTCGCCGTTCGCTCGCTGCTCTTTCAAGCGTTCTTCTGGATTTGGTCTACGCTGATCAATCTTGCGTACATCCCTGCCCTGCTGCTTGACCGCAAGGTCGTGCTGAACGGTCAGGAGATTTGGGCGCGGGTAAGCCTGTGGGGGCTCAAATGGATCGCTGGGCTCGACTACGAGGTGCGCGGGCGGGAGAACATACCCGCGGGCCCCGTGATGATCGCAGCCAAGCATCTCTCGATGTGGGAGACCTTGGCCGCGCATGTGCTGGTGCACCATCCGGCGACGGTGATGAAGCGCCAACTGCTTTGGATCCCGGGCTACGGTTGGTACTCGCGCAAGGCGAAGATGATCGTGATCGATCGCGACGCCGGTGCGGGCGCGATCCGCACTATGATCGGCGCCGCGAAGGCGCGCCTCGCCGAAGGGCGGCCGATCGTGATCTTTCCGGAAGGCACGCGGCGCGAACTGGGTACGCCCGTCGATTACAAGCCCGGCGTCGCGGCGCTTTACACCATGCTCGACATACCGTGCGTGCCGATGGCCCACAATTCGAGCTTGTACTGGCCACGCCGCGGGTTCTTGCGGAAGCCGGGGAAGATCATCGTCGAGTTCTTGCCGGCGATCATGCCGGGGTTGAAGCGACCTGCCTTCATGGCGGAACTCGAGAAGCGCACTGAGGATGCGGTGGCGCGGTTGCTCAAAGAGGGCGACTATCAGGCGGCGTGATCAGCGGGCTCGATGCGAAGCGCGACGCGGTCTTTGAGCACTACCGAGATTGAAGCATCACCGCCTGGATCAGCGACGAAACTCTGACTGGCGTTGAACGTGTAGCGACGGCCGGGGCTCAAACGCGCGAGCTTCAAGGTTTGTTTGCCGCTGCCGTAGAGCACGAGGTTGAGGTTTGTCCCGTTGCTTGAGGCGTGCGCAACGAGCACTTCGGGGTAGCTTGCTTGAGCAAGGATGGGGCCGGTGCGGGTTGCCTGCGCGGGGCCTTCGACGACGGAGCGGCGGAAGTCGCCGGTGCGCATGATGGCGCCGAGTGCGGCTTGGGCATTGATCAGGTTCGATGCGCGCATATAGCGGCGGACTCCGTCTCTCGTTTCGAGGCCGCAGTCTTCGTCGAGGCTTCGCTGGGCGGCGTCGGCGATTTCGTCGTCGCCGAATTCGCGCGCCGCGATCAGGTGCGAGCAGTAGCCGACGCCGTGACCGATGCCGTAGTTGCCGGGGTCGGCGCCGGGACCGGGGAGTTTGATGCGCAGTTGGCCGCGCGCGTTCGGTTTCAAGCGCGGCTCGACTTCTTTGCGGGCGATCGCCCATTGCCGTTGGGCGAAGTCCGGCGCGAAGCAGTTGGCGAACCGGCTGGTGTCGGCTTCCCAAGTCGGGAAAGGGAATTCGAGGCCCAGGTGTTGCGAGCGCAGACCGACGATTGAGCCTGCGCTATCGGTGAATTCGGTTTCGAGCTTTTCGCGCCAGCGCGGCAAGATGCGGCTTATGTCGCCGGTGCCGAAGAGGTGGTCATGAGCTGCTAGCGCGGCCATGCCGTAGTGGTTGCAGAGCGGGTAGATCCAGTTTGGCTCGCACGGGTAAAGGCAGAAATCGCCGGCGTGGCGCGCATAGTTGTCGGTGATCGAGCGCATCATTGTGTGGAAGTCGTGCGCGTAGGCCGTGCGTTCGTTCAGCTTGAAGGTGAGACTTCGGGCTTCGGCGTAGCGGCGGTCGCCACTGGCGGTCATGTATTGGCCGACCTGCACGCCGAACCAACCGGTTAGCATGATGTTGTCGCGTGCGGCGGGGTCGAAGTTCTTGAAATTCAGGTGGCCCCACATCGACTCGTAGATCCAATAACTCCAGACGCGGCGGAGCAGGTACTTTTGGATCAGGTTGTTTTGCGCTTGGGCTAGGTAGCCGGTGAAACTTGGAAGGTAAGCGCATTGCGCGACGCCGAGGGCGAAGCCCATGTGGTTCAGCTGGTAGCGCAGGGCGGCCGGCTGAAATTGGTCGATGATGTCGAACCCGCCGAACTGGTCGACCGGTTGAAGTGCGCGGTCGTAGACATAGCGCAGGGCTGCGAGTTGATCGACGGTGAGTTCGCGCGTCTCCGTCGGCGGCTTCGCGGCGCGTTCTCTCACCTCGGTGAGCGAGGTGGGGAGGAAGGCGTTGCGGTGTGCGCGGGTGCGGGCGTTCAGTCTCTCGCGGATCGCGTCGCCGATGCCATAGGCGGCAACCAGCGCGGCGATCGCGCCTAGTGCAACGAGTTGGTCTGATCCCGTGACGGGTTCTTGCGCGCGGCTTGCGGCGACGATCGCTGCGCCGAGCCAGACTGCGGCAGGCGCTATGACCATGCCGGCCCAGAACCAGGCGAGGAGCGCGAGGCCGAAGACAACGATGGTGCCGAAGAGCAGGGCGACGTCTGGGACTGCGAGGAAGCCTGCGCCAGGGAACCAAAGACCGAGGCCGAACGTCTGCGTTGGGGTGTTGCCGAGCATGATCAGCGAGAGACCGGAAGCCCAGACGGCGGCGAAGACTAGAGCGGCGCGGCTTTGACGCTTGGCGGTGACCGGGCCTTTTGGCCGTCGAGCGATTGCGGGCTCTGCCGCGTCAGTTGCTGCGCGCGACATCGGCCGTGCAGGTTTCTTTGTGCGGCGCGAGTTGCACGACTGTTGCGATCAGGAGCGTCGAGGTGGCGAGCAGCAATGCGGCGGTGCTTGCAACGGCGCGCGGCTGCGTCCGACTGTCCACCAGCGGCCACGCAACGACATCGTTCCCGCTCACGGCGAGCTGTGCGCGGAGCCAGCGCACGGGCCAGAGCAACTGGGAGACGATGAAGAAGGCGAATGCGCAACACGCCATGGACGTGATGGTGGGCCGCCTTCGGCGCTCAGTCGAGTGACGGTGGGCACTAATCGTGGGGCGTTTACCTCGTTCGGCGGACTGTCGAACGTAACAAGAACATTTTCTTGCCGAGAACCCCTGGTTGCGCTACATTTTTTCGTCCCCTCCCCCGAAGGACTGCCGGCGCCCGATGGCAATGCTTGCCGATATTTCTCAGCAGATCTGGGAATTGAAGTACCGCCTCAAAGGGGCCGGTGTGGCGCGGCCGGACGCGTCGATCGAGGAGACGTGGGCGCGCGTTGCCGCGGCTGTGGCGCAAGCTGAGAAGCCAGCGCTGCGTGCGCAATGGACGGCGGCGTTTCAGAAGGCCCTGACCGATTTCAAGTTCCTGCCTGCAGGCCGCGTCCTGGCCGGCGCGGGGTCGGAGCGATCGGTGACGCTGTTCAACTGCTTCGTCATGGGCGGGATCGGCGACGACATGGCGTCGATCTTCGACAATCTGAAAGAAGCCGCGCTGACGATGCAGCAAGGCGGCGGGATCGGACACGACTTTTCGACGCTTCGGCCCTCGGGCGCGACGGTCAAGGGCGTCGGCGCGGACGCGTCGGGGCCGGTGTCGTTCATGGATGTGTGGGATTCCATGTGCCGCACGATCATGTCGGCGGGATCGCGGCGCGGCGCGATGATGGCGACGCTTCGCTGCGATCATCCGGACATTGAGGCGTTCATCGAGGCGAAGCGGGATAAGGAACGTCTTCGCAACTTCAATTTGTCCGTGCTTGTCACCGACGAGTTCATGCTTGCGGTCGAGAAGGACAAGCCTTGGGACCTCGTTTTCGACGGTAAGGTCTATCGCACGGTGTCGGCGCGCGGACTTTGGGACCGCATCATGGCGTCAACGTATGCCTATGCGGAGCCGGGCGTCGTCTTCATCGACCGGATCAATCAGCGGAACAATCTTTGGTATGCCGAGAAAATCTCGGCGACGAACCCGTGCGGGGAGCAGCCGCTGCCGCCTTACGGCGCGTGCTTGCTGGGGTCGATCAATCTCACCAAGTTGATCAAGAGCCCTTTCACGGCCGAGGCGCGGCTTGACGAGAAGGAGCTTGAGCAGCTGACGCGCGTCGCCGTGCGGTTCCTCGACGACGTGATCGACGTGTCGAACTATCCTTTGGCCGCGCAGGAGCGCGAGGCGAAGGCGAAGCGGCGGATTGGGCTCGGTGTGACGGGCCTCGCCGATGCGTTGATTATGTGCAGAGCGCGGTACGGCAGCGCGGAGTCGGTTACGCTGATCGAGCGGTGGTTCAAGGCGATCCAGCGGGCGTCCTATCTCGCATCGGCGGAGCTCGCGATGGAGAAGGGCTCGTTCCCGCTCTTCCTGCGCGACAAGTATCTTGCGGGGCAGACGGTCAGCGGGCTCGATGCCGACGTGCGTGCGCAGATCGGCGCGCATGGCATTCGCAATGCGTTGCTGACCTCGATCGCGCCGACCGGGACGATTTCGCTGCTCGCCGAGAACGTGTCGAGCGGGATCGAGCCGGTGTTCGCCTATACCTACAAGCGCAAGATCACAAAACCGGACGGCACGCGGACTGAGGAAGCGGTTGAAGACTATGCGCACCGGCTCTATCGGCAGCTGCATCCGACGGGCGCCCTGCCCGACTATTTTGTGAATGCGCAGGAGCTTGCGCCCGCCGCGCACGTCGCGGTGCAGGCGGCGGCGCAGAAGTACGTGGATAGCTCGATTTCCAAGACAGTGAACTGTCCGGCCGATATTACGTTCGATGCGTTCAAGGACGTCTATTGGGACGCCTATGAGAGCGGGTGCAAAGGCTGCACGACGTGGCGGCCGAATGACATCACGGGTTCGATCATGAGCCTTGAAGCCGACGTAGCGGCTGCGAAGGCGGCACCGAAGCTTGAGCCCGTGGCGTCGGCACCATCGGAAGTTTTTGCGCCGGCCGCGCGGGCGAAGACAGCAACCGTGGACAAGGGCGTCGTCTATATTTCACGGCCGCTCGACCGGCCCGAGGCTTTGCCGGGCACGACCTACAAGCTCAAGTGGCCGGAGTCGGATCACGCGATTTACATCACGATCAACGACACGGTGGAAGGCGGACGCCGCCGTCCGTTCGAGATCTTCATCAACTCGAAGAACATGGAACACTATGCGTGGACAGTCGCTCTCACGCGGATGATCTCGGCCGTGTTCCGGCGCGGCGGGGATGTTGCGTTCGTGGTCGAGGAGCTGAAAGCCGTATTCGATCCGCGCGGCGGTCAGTGGATGAACCGCCAGTATGTCCCCTCTCTGCTTGCCGCGATCGGGGGCGTGATCGAGGAGCATATGCTCGCGATAGGATTCTTGTCCCGCGCCACACCAACCACGCCGGGTACCCAGCCGAAGGTCGCCACGATCGGCGAACGGATGGCGCCGTCGCTTACGGAAGTGCCGGGCGGAGGCGAGCGCGGCGCAGGAACGAGCCAATCGTTCAAGTTCTGCCCGCGCTGCTCCAGCCCAAGCTTGACCCGTGTCGAGGGCTGCGACACCTGCCTGAATTGTGGTTACTCACGCTGTAGCTGACGAGCGGCGGAATGCTGCGTAGTATGCGGGCGTGCTGAGTTTAAGGGACATCGTTGGCCGCATGAGCGAAGTGCTGAAAGAGCGCTTCGAATGGGTGCGCCCGCATCTGACGCTGATCGCGATCTTTGTGCCTCTCGGGCTCGTCGCGGTCGCCGCCGGCGCATACGGCCTGTGGTGGCGCGCGGTCGCCGACAACGTGCGCGACCAGGTCGTCGAGTTTCAGGCCAAGCAACGGCTCATGGGGCGTGAGATTTCCTGGGAGTCGCTTTCGGTCGGCGGCTTTCCCTATCGGGTCGAAGCGGCTGTCGGCGCGGTGCATTTCATGGCGCCCGATCGCGGGAGCGCGTGGGACGCAGAGCGCGTCGTCGTGCATGTGCCATCGCTCGGGCTTGATCGCATCGGCGTGTCGCTCGAAGGTCAGCTGCACTACTTCTATGCGCGCGAGCAGTGGATCGAGGCAAACGCGCGGGCGGACAAGGCACTGATCACCCTGTCGACGAGTGACGAAGGGCGCCAGCGGCTTGACCTCGCGATCAAGCAGCTCACCGGCAAGGCGAAGCTCGACGAGACCGACTTCAATTTCATTGTCGATGAAGCGGCGGGCGGGATCGATATCGTGGCGGCGGGCGTACGCAATGCTGCACCAACGGTTGAGATCGCGGCTAAGCTTGAGAATGTGGCGTTGCAGGGGGCGTTCGATCTCCCGCTTGGACCCGCGATCCAGCTTGTCGATGTCGCGGCGGCGCTAGCGCTTCCGCGAAAGCTTGCCGAGTTTTCTCTGCCGGCGCTGCTGGCCGAGCTTCGGCGGACCGGCGCGCCGGTCGAACTCAAGCGGTTCGAGCTGAATTGGGGCGGGGTTAGCATCGAGGGGTCGGGCGCGTTCAAGCTCGATCAGAATGCACTGCCTGAGGGGACGTTTAGCCTGAAGCTCGGCAATCATCCGCGCATCTTGGAGTTGCTTGAGGCGCACGGGTGGATCAATGCGGAGACGCGCGCGACGGCGAAGAAGCTGCTCGACGTGCTTGCGTTCATGAGCGGTGACAAGCAGCGGCGGGTGCCGGTGCCGCTTAGGATTCACAACGGCGTCGTCTATGCGGGGCCGGCGAAGATCGCGACGTTGCTGCCCGCGCCGACAGCGTCGATTCAGTTTGCGCCTACGGGGGCGGCGGTACCTTAGCGCTTCTTCGTGTCGCGGCCGAAGTTCGAGGCGGCGGTGTCTTGGCCGGCGTCGACGATGGAACGGCGGATGGCGCGGGTCTTGGTGAAGAGGTCGAACAGCATTTCGCCTTCGCCCCACCGGATGGCGCGTTGCAGGCGCGACAGGTCCTCGGAGAAGCGGCCCAAGACTTCGAGTACGGCCTCGCGATTGTTCAGAAAGACGTCGCGCCACATCGTGGGATCTGAAGCCGCGATGCGGGTGAAATCACGAAAGCCGCCGGCGGAGAATTTAATCACTTCGCTCTGCGTCACTTGTTCGAGATCGCTTGCGGTACCGACGATGTTGTAGGCGATCAAATGCGGCACGTGGCTTGTGATTGCGAGCACGATGTCGTGGTGCTTTGCATCCATGATCTCAACGCGCGAGCCCAAGCCACGCCAGAACTCGGCGAGGTTTGTGACCGCGCCTTCGTCGGTGCCGGCGGGCGGCGTCAGGATGCACCAGCGGCCGTCGAAGAGTTCGGCGAACCCTGCATCGGGGCCGGAATGTTCCGTGCCGGCGATCGGGTGGCCGGGGATGAAGTGGACGCCCGTGGGCACGTGCGGGCCGATGTCGCGAATTGCCGCCATCTTGACCGAGCCGACGTCGCTGACGATCGCGCCTTGCTTGAGCGCGGGGGCGATGGCGGCTGCGACTTCAGCGAACGCGCCGACAGGCGTACAGAAGACAATGAGGTCGGCGTCGCGCACCGCCTCTTTCGGGTCTGCGTGGATCGAGTGGCAGAAGCCGAGCTCGTCGGCGCGCTTGCGCGTGGCTTCGCTGTGCGCGTGGCCGGCGATGTGGGCGGCGAGGCTGCCGCGACGCATTGCGTGAGCCATCGAGGCGCCGATCAGGCCGACGCCCAGTAGCGCTACTTTGGTGAAGATGGGGCCGGTGCGCGTCGTCATTTCACAAACTCTTCAAGCGCGGCGATGGCCGCTTTGTTGGCGTCTTCGGTGCCGACAGAGATGCGGAGGCAGTTCGGCAGACCATAGGCAGCGACGGCGCGCAGGATGATGCCGCGCTTCATCAGAAATGCGTCGGCGGCCTTTGCGGTTTTGCCGGTGGCGGGAAACTCCATGATCAGGAAGTTGCCCACGCTTGGGTATACTTTGAGCCCGAGCGCGCCGATTTTTTCGGTGAGCCAAGCAAGCCATTGCGCGTTGTGCGCCTTTGCCTTCTCGTAGTGCGCGCTGTCGCGGATCGCGGCGACGGCTGCGGCTTGGGCTGCCGTCGATACGTTGAAGGGTCCCCTGATGCGGTTCATGGCATCCACGACGTCTGCGGGGCCGTAAGCCCACCCGACGCGCAGTGCGGCGAGGCCGTAGATCTTCGAGAACGTGCGCGTCATGACGGTGTTCGCCGTCGTCGCGACGAGTTCGATGCCGCTTTCGTAGTCGTTGCGGTTCACGTAGTCGGCGTACGCGGCATCAATGACGAGCAGGCACTCCTTCGGGAGACCCGAGCGCAGGCGGCGAAGTTCGGCGCCGGTGTTGTAGCTGCCGGTCGGGTTGTTCGGGTTTGCGAGGAACACAATCCTTGTTTTGTCCGTCACGCGGGCGAGCAGGCCGTCGATGTCAGCCTTGAGTTCGGGCTCGGGGGCGGCAACCGGTACGGCACTGGCGGCGCGGGCAACGATTGGGTACACGAGGAAGCCGTGCGCCGAGTACAAAACCTCATCGCCCGGTGCGCAGTAAATTTGCGGCAGCAGGTGGAGCAGTTCGTCGGAGCCGTTGCCGCACACAATGCGGTCGGGGTTCAGGCCAAAGGTTTCGCCGATCGCGCGGCGGAGTTCGGCCGCACTTCCCTCAGGGTAAATGTGCATCGAGGCGGCGGCCGCCTTGAACGCTTCGACGGCGGCTGGGCTTGGGCCTAGCGGCGACTCGTTGGAGGCCAATTTGTAAACGCGTGCCACGCCGTCGGCGGTCGCGCGGCCACCGACGTAAGGCGAGATGTCTAAGATACCGGGTACGGGCTTCATTCACCCTATCTAGAACATCGTCTGCGCTAAAGAAAACGTTGACTTGACGCGGGCGCGGACCCTCAATCGCCAGCTTTCCGTTTGGAGCGACTCGAAGGGCCATGTCCTCGCTGTTTCAACCCATAGCGGCTCAGGCCGCCGACGCGGGTGAGACGCACGCGTTCGGCGCCTTGACGCTCGACTCCGGCGAGAGCTTGGCGCCGATCACGATCGGCTGGAAGACCTACGGCACGCTCAACGCGGCAAAGTCGAACGCCTTTCTGCTGTGCCATGCTTTGACGGGCGATCAGTACGCGGCGGGTACGCACCCGGTGACGGGCAAGCCCGGCTGGTGGTCGTCGATGGTGGGGCCGGGGTTGCCGATCGACACCAACCGCTTCTTCGTGATTTGCGCAAACGTTATCGGCGGGTGCATGGGCTCGTCCGGGCCGCATGAGGTGAACCCGAAGACAGGCGCGCCCTACGGGTTGAGCTTTCCCGTGATTACGATCCGCGACATGGTGCGCGCGCAGGCGATGCTGATCGATCATCTGGGCATCGACACCCTGTTCTGTGTCGCCGGCGGATCGATGGGCGGCATGCAAGTGTTGCAATGGGCGGCGAGCTACCCGGAGCGGGTGTTCGCGGCGTTGCCGCTTGCCACGGCGGCGCGGCATTCGGCGCAGAACATTGCATTCCACGAAGTGGGGCGGCAGGCGATCATGGCCGATCCGGATTGGGCGGGCGGCGACTACGCTGCCAAGGGCACGAATCCCAAGAAGGGTCTCGCGGTCGCTCGGATGGCTGCGCACATCACCTATCTCTCGGAGGCGGCGCTGCATCGCAAGTTCGGGCGCAATCTGCAGAACCGCGAAGCGCTGTCCTACGCATTCGACGCCGACTTCCAGGTTGAAAGCTACTTGCGGCATCAGGGGCTCGCGTTCGTCGACCGGTTCGACGCCAATGCGTATCTCTACATAACGCGGGCGATGGACTATTTCGATTTGGCGGCCGACTACGACGGCGTTCTGGCGAACGCGTTTAGGGGAACGAAGACGCGTTTTTGCATCGCCTCGTTCACGTCCGACTGGCTGTTTCCGACGGTCGAGTCGAAGAAGGTCGTGCATGCGCTGAATGCGGCGGGGGCGAATGTCAGCTTCGTCGAGTTCGCGACCGACAAGGGGCACGACGCGTTTCTGCTCGACATGCCGGAGATGTTTCAGACGTTGCGCGGTTTCATCGGAGCGGCTGCGGCCGCACGGGGGATCTAATGCTCGCCAAGGCTCCGCCGTTGCGTCAGGATCTTGTGCAGATTGCCGAGATGGTTACGCCATCGTCGCGCGTTCTCGACGTCGGCTGCGGCAGCGGAGAGCTGATCGAACATTTGGCGCGCGCCAAGAACGTGGACGCGCGCGGGATCGAGCTTAGTCAGGCGGGCGTGAACGCGTGCGTGGCCAAGGGGCTTCCGGTTATTCAAGGCGATGCCGATACGGACCTTGCGGACTATCCGGCGCAGTCGTTCGATTTCGCGATTTTGAGCCAGACCATTCAAGCGACACACAAGCCCAAAGCCGTGCTTGAGGAGCTTTTGCGGATCGGCAAGCGGGTGATCGTGTCGTTTCCAAACTTCGGGTTCTGGCGCGTGCGGCTAAGCCTGGCCTTGACCGGGCGGATGCCCCGAACGGGCTCGCTCAGCTATGCGTGGCACGAGACGCCGAACATCCACCTGTGCACGATTGCGGATTTCGTGGCACTGACGCGCGAAATCGATGCCGCGGTCGAGCAATCGTTGGCGGTCAACGAGGGCGGCGATGTGCGAGAGCTTACGCGGCCCGGGTATTGGGACAATCTGACGGCTGAAGGTGCGATCTTCCTGCTGTCGCGTCGCGCTTCGTGACCAGCACAGGTTTCGCCGGCACGGGCTGACGCAAGCCCCGATCGGGCGCGAGCGCCATCACTTCCTTCGTCACTTCCGTCAGATGGATGCCCGCTAGCTTTGGCCAGACACGCTGGCCCCAGCGCTCCCAGCGCATCCCGTTGCGTACGAGCAGTCCCGCACCGAACGGCGGCATGTGAAGGCAGGTCGTCGAGGCGGTCGGGGTGAACATTGCGTCCACCAGCAGACGGTTAAGCTGTGCGCGCGTGAACGGGCGGCCGTGGCCGAACGGTGTTGTTTCGACTTGCGCCCAAAGGCTTGTGCGGTTTGGGGCCACGATGACCATGCGGCCGGACGGTGTCATCACGCGCCATATTTGGCGCAGGAGCGGGCGAAGCGTCTCCGTGGTCTCGAGCACGTGGGCGATGATCACGCGATCGATGCACGCGTCGGGGAGCGGAAGCGCGCTCTCGTCGGTGAGCGCGGTCAAGTTGGCGCCTTGTGCCGGCCAGATCGTGACCCCTTGTTGCGCGGGCATTAGCGCGATGAGGCGTGAGGCTTCGCCTTGGAACGGACGCAGGTAAGGCGTCGCGTAGCCTAGACCCATGACCGACATGCCTTTGACGTTCGGCCATACCTCACGCAGGCGCGTGCGTATGAAGCGGCGCGCGATCTGGCCCAGATCGCTGTCATAGAATTTCTGCAGGTCGCCGGCTTCGAGGTGCATGCCCGCCCGTTACCCGCCAGCCTCAGCCGCGGTCTTCTTCTTGAGGTGCCGGATCCAGCGCGGATCGATGTTGGCGGTCGGCACATAAATGAATACGTCGGTCGTGCCGAACTGATGATCGATCACGGCGCCGTCGCCAATCTGCGCGCCCGAGCGGATGTAGCCTTTCACGAGCGGCGGCAAGGAACGCAGCGCCTCGGCCTGGTCGATCGCCTCTTTCGGCATCATGTCCATCGAGACGTAGCGGCTCTCCAGCGCGCGGACGCGTTGGCCCTCCGGCATCGCGTGAAAGTGGTGCAGGTAAGAAAGCTGTAGGGCGAGCTGCTTCGGGTCGGTTCCCGGCAGCGACGCGCAACCGAACATCAACGCGATATCGTGGCGGATGACGTAGACGAGGAGCCCGCGCCAAAGCAGCTGCATCGTCGGGCCGGTGCGGTACTCCTTCAAGACGCACGAGCGGCCGAGCTCGAGCAGGCGCTGACCGGCGCGTGCTTTGACTACGCCGGCGATGTCATATTCGCCGGCCGTATAGAAACCCTTCGGCGAGCGAGCCGCCGCGGTCTCGCGCATCAGGCGGTAAGCCGCGATGACGCGGTTGTCGTCGCGGTCGACGACGAGCATGTGCTGGCAGATTGGATCGTAGTCGTCGAAATCGCGGCCGGTGGCTGCCATCTCGGGCGAAGGCTTGGCGCTCATCTCGCGGTAGAAGATGTCGTAGCGCATGCGCTGCGCAGCTTCGATTTCGGCCTCGGTGGTGGCCAGGCGCACCTCCAGCGAACCCGAGGAGTCGAGGACGTGGGTGTTGCCAGCGGTTGGCGGCGAGCTGCCGGTCATTGTTGGTTCCGCGGGCACAAGCGAGCCCGCCTTGGTTTGGTTGGCGGTAATCTAAGGGCTGCTCGCGTCGGTGGCAAACCCGGTACCGGGCTTTAACGATGCTCCGTGGTCGCGTTTCATAAGCCACCAGAGGAGCATCAGGCCAGGCAGAGCCAACACTGTGGCGATAATGTAGTACCAGACCCAGCCCACGGCAGCGACCGCGTACCCCGCCGGCGCCGACAGCGAGATGCGGGCTTGCGCGGCGAGCGACGACAGCAACGCGTATTGAGTGGCGGTGTAATTGCGGTTGCCGCACAGCATCGACATGTAGGCAACGAACGCGGCGCCACCGATACCGGTCGCAAAGTTTTCCACGCCAACCGATCCGGCGAGCGCGGCGAATGCCCAGAAGCCTTGATCGCCACCGGCATTGATCGCTTGGAAAGTGAGCTGCTTCGTTCCTTCCGCGTCGGGAATGCCGATTGCGGCCGTCAGATCGGGAAGGGCGAGTGCGGGCCAGATGAAGATCAAGTTCGTTGCCATCTGAGCGATGCCGCCGATCCACAACGCACGCATAACACCCACGCGGTTTGCGATGATGCCCCCGATGTAACCGCCGACCAGAACGGCGAAGAACCCGAACGGCCACTGGATCGCCGCATAGGTCGCCTTCTCAAAACCCAGTTTGAGGAAGAAGTAAGTGCGCAACTCAGAGGTGAACGCGTCACCCAGCTTGAAGAGGACGACAAAGAGAAGAATTGCCCACCAGAGATCTTTGCGCAGGAAATCCGAGAACGGTTCGATGACGGAGGTGCGGAAGCGCTCTGCCAGCGGCTTCTCGAAGCGGGCCTTTTGTCCCTCCCACGACTCGGGCGCTAGAAGGGTGCCCACCATGCCGACGGCCACCATGCCCGCCATCGCGAGATAGCCGTAAGACCAGGCATCTGCTCTCGGGATGCCCGAGAGCTCTAGCCAGCTCACCAGCATGACGGCTCCGGTGAACGACAAAAGCATCGCCGTACGATAGGCGGCATTGTAGTTCGCATAGCCCGCCGTCAGCTCGGTCTCTTTGAGCGCTTCGATGCGGTAGGCATCGATGACCACGTCTTGCGAAGCGGAGAAGAAAGCGACCAGCGCCGCGACCGCCGCCAGCGTCAGCTTGCTCTCGAACGGGTCGACGAACGCCAGACCTGCGATCGCGCAAGCGAGGCAGATTTGGGTGACGAGCAGCCAAGAGCGGCGGTGACCAAGCCAGCGGCTTAGGTATGGGATCGGCACGCCGTCGATCGCGGGTGACCACACGAATTTCCATGCATACGCCGCAGCGACGAGCCCAAACAGGCCGATCTCTTCAACGGACACTTTGCTTTCAGTCAGCCAGGCTTGAAGCGTCGACGATGTGAGTTGGTACGGAAGTCCGGCGGAAAAGCCGAACAAGAACATCAAGGCTACGCGCGGGCGGAGATAGACCGAGATGGCATTGCGCCAACCGCCGTTGCCGTTGGGTGCGGCGGGAACCCCGCTCGCGGACGTTTCTGCCATGCGAACCTCGTTGAGTCGGGCCTTCCGAAACGATGAGATTCACTTCGGCCCGCGTTTGTCAAATTGCGAAATATACTAGGCAATCTTGGCGGCGGCGGGGACGTTGACGGCGCTGGGCGCGAAACGCTTCAGGGCGGCGCGCAATGCGTCGAGGTTCAGGGGCTTTGCCAGGAAGTCGTCCATGCCGGCGTCGAAGCAGATTTGGCGGTCGCCCTCGAGCGTCGAGGCGGTGAGCGCGATGACGGGTAAGCGCGGACGGCGCGCCTTCGCTTCGAGTTGGCGAATGCGCCGCGTTGCTTCGAGGCCGTCCATCTCGGGCATATGAACGTCCATGAGCACGAGATCGTAGGGCGCGACGGCAAGCGCTTCGAGCGCTTCCTTGCCGTTGCCGACGGTGTCGACGCGGTGGCCCATCTTGCCGAGCAGCGCGGTGGCCAGCATGACGTTGATGCGGTTGTCCTCGGCGACGAGGATACGCAAGTTGGCGACGTCTTCCACTGCTGCCGGCAAGAGCTCAGCCGGCGCATCCACCGTCGACTCGGTCTCGCCGTTCAGAACGGCGGCGACGCGCTGAACGAGCGATGTGCGGCGGATGGGCTTGATCAGATAGGCGTCGAAGCCGGCGGCCTTCATCGCGGGCAACGCGGAGCGCTCGTTCGCGGGCAAGAGCACGATCGTCTTTACGCCTTGCAGGCGGGCGCGCAGGCGGACCAGGAGTTCGGTCGCGGGTGCGCTGCCGGCGCGGCTGTCGGTCAGGAGTACGTTGAACGAGCCGCTGGCGAGCGCGGTCTCAGCGGCAGCCGATCCTTTGGCGGCGAAAGCGTCTGCTCCCGCCTCGCAGAGCTGGCGCACGAGGAACTCGGACAAGCCCGGAAACGCGGTTAGCACGAGAACCCTGGCGCCGGTCAAAACGGTTTCTTGCTCTTCCGGCGCGTCGGCGCGCTTCATCGGCAGGGTGAACCAGAAGCGGCTGCCTTTGCCGATCTGGCTGGTCACGCCGACCGTACCGCCGAGCGCGTTGACGAGGCGCTGCGTGATGGCGAGGCCCAAGCCGGTGCCGCCGTACTTGCGGGCGAGCGAGGAATCGGCTTGCGTGAACTCGCCGAAGATCGTCGGCAACGCTTCCTCGGAAATGCCGATGCCGGTGTCGGAGACTTCGAAGCGGATGAAGTGCGGATCGGCGTCGGGCATCGCCGTCAAACGCACGCCGCCGACGTCCGTGAACTTTACGGCGTTGCCGGCGAGGTTCAACAACACCTGACGCACGCGGCCTTCGTCTGCAAGGATCTGACCCGAGATGCGGGGGTGGGCGTAGGTCGCAAAATCGATGCCCTTTTCGAAGCAGCGATGCGCCAGAAGCTCGGTGACGCTCTCGATCAGCGTACGCGGCGAGAAGGCGGTCTCTTCCATCGACAGCGCGCCGGATTCGATCTTCGAGAAGTCCAGTATGTCGTTGATGATGTCGAGCAGCGCTTCGCCGGATTCGCGCACGGCGTTGGCGTAGGAGCGTTGCTCGGGCGTCAGGTTCGTATCGAGGAGCAGACCCGCCATGCCGATCACGCCATTCATGGGCGTGCGAATTTCGTGGCTCATCGTCGCCAGGAACATCGACTTCGCGCGGTTCGTGTCTTCCGCCTTGTCGCGGGCTTCGCGCAGCGCGGACTCGAGTTCCTTCTCATCGGTGATGTCGCGGGCAACGCTTTGTATCTCGGCCACCTGACCGGTGTCGTTGCGAATGATGTAGTCTTCCCACGCGAACCACCGCCAGCCGCTCGTCGTTTTGATACGCTGGTCGTAGCGCACGCGCGAGGGCGCTTCGCCCGAACCTAACGGCGTGTGATGGACCTTTGAGTCGGGGTGAAGTTCGGGCGCGAATTGGCGGCCGAGCGCGCGCTCACGCTTGACGCCGAAATACTTGCAGAAAGCGTCGTTCACGAACGACAGGCGGCCGTCGGGCATCTTGCGCAGGATGACGTCGCCTTGCTGCTCGACCAGGCCGCGGTAGCGGGCTTCGCCGGCTTGCAGTTCACGGTGGCGCTGTTGAAGGGCGCGAACGGTTGTTTCCAGCTCAAGCTTGACGCGGGCAAGTTCGCCCGAGCGCACATCGAGCGCCTGGACGCGTTGCATTGTTTCGACGAGCGCCAAGAACAGGATCGCGAGGCCGGCCAGCGCCAGTATTCCGACGCCAACCGGTGTGGGAACAATGCTCTTGGCCGGATTCAACAGCGAGACCGCGCCGACGAACATCGCCGCGCCCAGCAAGAGCATTAGAAACAGTCGTGCTATTCGCGGAACTGTCACGCCGGTCGATCCGATAAAACTGAACCTGCAAATTCGCAGGGATCGCTTTAAGATTGCTTAACTTTCGGGGTCCGCGGCGGTTGCTTTCAAGCAAGGTTACCCAAATGGAAAGCCCGCGCGTGTGCGTTCGCGCGGGCTTTTTGGCGTGTGACTTATGTCAGCTGCTAGGCGTGGGACTTTTGCCCACCAAAGACGGTGCGGCCCAGAAGTGCGCCTATGCCGCCACCTGCTGCGGTCGAACCGAAGACTTGGGTGAGCACCGCCGGATCGTACATCGGGCCAGCCGCGGCCGCTGCCGAAGCATCAGCCATGCCGATCATGCTCATGAGTTGCGTGCCCAACGCGGTGAAGTTTAGGACCTGGGTCGTGCCTTCGGCGAGCGGTGTCCATCCCATCGCTTGGGTAATTGCCGTGCCGAGCGTGCCGGAGATGCCGCCTGCTACCGCGCCTGCGCCGGTCGCCGTTGCGCTCGCCGTCTTGCGTTGCGTCATCGCGTAGTAGGCCCCGGTCAGGGCTGCGATCAATCCACCGGAGGCGAGCTGTCCGCTTAGGCCGTAGTTTGCGATCATGTCGGCGGCGCCGCCGACATTCATCGTGTTCGCGAAAGCGAGGCCGACTTGAAGGATCGTGCCCATCAGTCCGGTCGATACGACGCCCGGTTGGATGAGGTATTGGAGATAACGCAGCATGGTGTTTCCTCTACACTTGATTTGCGCCGATCCTACCATGGGGGGTGATGCGCGGCGGACGCAGGGCGAAGGTAAATACTGGAGCTGTGACGGGCGTCAGATTGGCGGATTAGTTCGTGATTTGCAGGCGCCGGTAGCTCAAGGCTTCGGCGATATGGGGGCGCCTGACAGCTGCCTCGGATTCAAGGTCGGCCAATGTGCGGGCAACGCGCAAGACACGGTGGTAGCCGCGGGCTGAGAGTTTGAGGGCGTCGACGGCCTTCGTGAGGAGTGCGAGGCCGGCATCGTCGGGGCGGGCGACGGACTCCAGGAACTCGCCGTCCGCTTCGGCGTTGGTGCGGATCGGCGTCGCCTCGTAGCGTTTCCTTTGAATGTCACGCGCGGCGCCGACGCGAGCGGCGACTTCCGCGGTGCCTTCGGCGGGCGGTGGGAGCGTGAGGTCTTGCGCGCTGACCGCGGTCACTTCGACGTGCAAATCAACACGATCAAGAAGGGGGCCCGAGAGCTTCGACTGATATTCGCTCGCGCATTTCGGCGCGCGGGAGCAGGCGCGCTCCGGGTCGGAGAGATAGCCGCAGCGGCAGGGGTTCATCGCGGCGACGAGTTGCACGCGGCTTGGGTAGCGGATGTGAGCGTTGGCGCGGGCGACAAGCGTCTCGCCGGTTTCGAGCGGCTGACGGAGCGAATCGAGAACCTGGCGTTGGAACTCGGGCAATTCGTCGAGGAAGAGGACGCCCAGGTGCGCGAGGCTGACTTCGCCGGGCTTTGCACGAATGCCGCCGCCGACGAGAGCCGCCATGCTGGCCGAGTGATGCGGTGCGCGAAACGGACGGCGCCGACCGATGGCACCGTTCTTCAATTCACCCGCGAGGCTTTGCACCATCGAGACTTCAAGCGCTTCACGCGCGTCGAGTGGCGGCAGCAAGCCCGGCAGGCGCGCGGCGAGCATTGATTTGCCGGCACCGGGTGGACCGAGCATGAGCAAGTTGTGACCGCCGGCGGCTGCGATCTCGAGCGCGCGCTTGGCGGTCTCTTGGCCCTTCACGTCGCGCAGGTCGGGCACGACCATCGCTTCGTCGGCGAGCTTTGCGACGGGCGGGCTCAAGACCTGCACGCCTTTAATGTGGTTCACGAGGGCGACGAGCGTGGGCGCTGCGATGATTTCGAGGCCGTCGGCCCAGGCGGCTTCCGGGCCGGACTCTTGCGGGCAGATGAAGGGACGATCGAGTTCGAGCGCCTTGATCGCAGCGGGGAGAACGCCGGCGACGGGGATGAGCGCACCGTCGAGTGAGAGTTCGCCCAAGGCCACGTGGTTGCCCATTTCCGCCGCGGGGAGCACGCCCATCACGGTCAGGAGGCCGAGCGCTATGGGGAGGTCGTAGTGGCTGCCTTCTTTCGGCAAGTCCGCGGGCGAAAGGTTCACGGTAATGCGCTTTGCGGGCAGCGCGAGGCCGATCGCATGGAGCGCTGCGCGAACGCGCTCTCTACTTTCGGCAACGGCTTTGTCGGCGAGGCCGACGATCGACATGATCTCCTTGTTGCCCGTGTCCGACATGTGCACTTGCACGTCGACCTCGCGGGCTTCGATGCCGACGAAGGCGACGGTCGAGACGTGGGCGACGGTCATGCGCGCGCTGCGTGGCGCTTTTCGATAGCGTTCCAGATCAAGGCCGCGACGTCCACACCTTCGAAACGCTTGATCTCCCAGATGCCAGTCGGGGAGGTGACGTTGATCTCGGTGAGGTAGTCGCCGATCACGTCGATACCGGTGAAGAGGAGACCGCGGCGCCTAAGCTCGGGGCCGATGCGCGAACAGATTTCCTTGTCGCGCGCCGTGAGCGCCGTCTTCTCAGGCTTACCGCCGACATGCATGTTCGAGCGGGCTTCGCCGGCGGCGGGGACGCGGTTGATCGCACCAACGGGTTCGCCGTCAACAAGGATGATGCGCTTGTCGCCTTGGCGCACCTTCGCTTCGTAGCGCTGAACCATCATCGGTTCGCGGACGAACGCGGCGAAGAATTCCATCATCGCGTTCAGGTTTTCGTCGCCCGGCTGAATACGGAAGACGCCTGCGCCGCCGTTGCCGTAGAGCGGCTTGATCACGATCTCGCCGTGTTCGGCACGGAACGCGCGGATCGTTTCGGGATCGCCCGTGATCAGCGTCGGCGGCATCAGGTCGGGAAACTCGGTGACGAAGACCTTTTCGGGCGAGTTGCGCACCCAGTACGGATCGTTCACGACGGTGACACTTTTCGGCAGACGTTCGAGGATGTGCGTCGTCGTAATGTAGCCCATGTCGAACGGCGGGTCTTGGCGGAGCAGCACCACATCGATCGTCGCGAGATCAAGCGGCTGCTGCGCGCCAAGCGTGAAGTGGTTGCCGCGCTCGTAGCGCACCACGAGGGTGTGAGCCCTGGTCGAGACCTTGCCGTCGCGTTGCGCGAGATGTTTCGGCAAGTAGTACCAAAGCTTGTGCCCGCGGCTTTGCGCTTCGAGTGCGAGCGCGAATGTCGAGTCGCCACCGATGTCGATCTTGTCGATCGGGTCCATTTGGATGGCGACAGTCAGTGGCATGAGCAATCCTTAGATCGTGGGGACACTATAGATGAACTCGATGGAAGCCGTTTTGCGACCCCCGGCACGCACTTCAACATCAATCCAGCCGTACGCCGTTACATTTGCAGTCTTACGCCAAATTTGGCGTTACACAGCCGCTACACCGTTACATGTAACGGCAATGTTGAAGGCACAACAGGCTCAAGGCCGCTTTCCGGGCATGAGAACTTATAGTGAACACGCTTCGAAAGTCAACGAACCTTGTGCGCCTTGCGATTGTCCGCATGATCGAGCGATGAGCGAGACTAAGCCTATCCAGATCTTCGTCGATGCCGATGCCTGCCCCGTGAAGGACGAGGTCTATCGCGTGGCAGCACGCTACGGTCTGAAGGTCACAGTGATTGCGAATGGCGGCGTGCGGGTGCCGCCTAGCCCGATGATCGAACTCGTGATCGTCGATCAGGGGCCCGACGTCGCCGATGATTGGATTGCGGAACGGGCGCAACGCGGCGACATCGTGGTGACCGCGGATATTCCGCTTGCGCATCGCTGCTTGCAGGCAGGCGCCGAGGTCGTCGGGCCCACCGGAAAACCGTTTACGCAGAGTTCCATCGGCTCGGCGTTGGCACAGCGCGGAATCATGGAGCATTTGCGGTCGACCGGCGCAATAACCGGCGGCCCAAAGCCGTTCGCGCCGGCGGATCGTTCGCGATTTCTATCGGCACTCGATCAAGCGATCACCCGGTCGCTACGCGCGCGGGCGGCGCCGTAGCGCTTCGGCTAGAACCATTCACGCGAGGCCCGATCGAACCTTTACGCGAAAACTTCGGACAGGACTCCTACACGTCTCGCCATGTGACCGACGTGCACGACCTCGACCCCTAGCCGGTCACTTTGTCTTTGCGTGTCCGTCAGGCTCGAGCCCTAAATCCTCTAGAGAGAGGTTGAGCCGTGGCTTAGTCACGCGGGCCGTGTCGGACACCCAAAACATGACGCCGGCACCAATGAACAAGAGCAAGACGTACTGAAGCCAACGACCCAACGACGCGTCTTGATTTGCACTACTGAGCGCCACGATCTCGTGAAGGCGAGGCATCTGCGGCAGGTACCGTATCGCGACACGACTTCCTTCGCGCAGTGTCTGGGCGAACTCGGGCGCGAGCGCGCGCTCGCTTCGGACGACTCTGCCCGGCGCAAGCGGAAACTCAAGGTGGGCCACCGCACCCGTCACTTGAGCCCCGTCGCCGCGCTGCATTTCCAATCGAACGACCGTTCCCGAAACGACAACACCCTCTTTCGCCAGTGCAGCGTAGTACTGCTCCCAGTAGAGCCCCGCGGTCGCCACGAACAGGACGACGGCTCCGACCACAAACATCGCGATTTTCGTAAAGTCGTGCATTGGCGCCCCCCCTTGAGCGCTCATTCTGCGCGTCGCGCGTTAAACAAACTGATGCACATCGACAAAAGCTTTCATAAAATTGTTTGCACTTCCCGTACACGGCCTATCGACAGGTGCAAAGCGCGCAAAAAAAGGCCGCCGATTGCCCGGCGGCCTTGGAACACGGATACAGGCGAGTACTTAGCCTGGCGGTTGGTAGATCGGTTGGCCGCAATTCGTGACCGGCGGAACGTAGTACATCGCCGAGAGTTTGGTTTGCAGCAGCTGCGGCGCTTCGCACGACGCTTCAACAGCGTGTAAGAGATCGAAGAGCGCGCTTTCCGGGTCTTGCTTGCGGTGGCGATCCTTCAGGTTCGCATCGGGGCCGAAGTAGTAGGTGGCGCCCAGCAACACGCTGTCATAGTCGTTGTCGCCGATCGCGACGTCGCCGCGCAGCGCGAGGCCCGGCAGCGCCGAACCTCTGCCGACGAGCCACTCCGCTCCAAACCCCGTCACCGCGACGTTTTCGTCGAACGCGACGCCGCCCGAGAGCGCAAAGTCGTCGTTCGCATACCACTTCACACCAACTTCGCCGAAGGCGGTGTCGTCGATGAAGCCGTCGCCGAACTGATAGCCGGCGTTGGCGTTGAACGACAGATGCTCGAGATAGTATTCGCCTTCAATGCCGAGGCGGCCAACATCGACGTCAAGCGTGTCGGCATGTGCCCAAGCGCCGAAGCCGCCGACGAGGTAGCGCGACGGATCGCGCGTGAACACGTGGCCGGCAATGCCGTAGGCCGTGTCGCCGTTGACGCCGAAAGCGCCCGCTTCGCCTTGCAAGCCCCAAGCGTGGCCTAACGGTGCGGTCACGGCGGCGACGCCCAACCACGCATCCTCATCTTCGACTTGGCCACCTTGCGCGGTGACTTTGAAGTTCAGCGCCGACACCGCCGGATCGCCTGCGATCGCCGGTGCAACGCCTGCCACAGCCACAAAGGCCGACGCGGCCAGAATACCAAAACGCATGTAAATTCCCCTGTTTCGTGATCGCCAGCAACGCGCCAGCATTGAATGAGTTCATTGTGTCTTCTGCGAGCCACCCCGACTCACATCTGTTTGCACAGTAGTGCGCGGCACATGGTTTCGGAGTGGTGAAGCTGCACCAGTCGCGCGCCACTTCACACAAACGGTGCGTGCATCAATTTCGGGGACGGAGGGTGCGATCGTCTCAGTTCACGCGCAGCTTTAGCGACTGCATCATGAAGGCGGCTTCGCGGCCCAATGGGCTTTCACGGCCGGCGAGATTGGTGCAGTTGCCGGCGGCGCGGATTGCCGCGTTCATTTTGCCCGTGGATTCGCAGGCCTTCGCGAGTTCAAGCCAAAGGTCGGCGCGGCGCGGCGCGATCAGAACCATGCGCTCGGCGATAGTATGGGAGCGCACTGTGTCTTTGCTCGCGAGCGCGCGGGAGTGGATGTTGTTCAAGAGGCGCAGCAATACGTCGCGGCGGCCGACGGGACCGTACTTCGTCGCATCGTCATTGGGCAGATGAGACCACGGGCGAAGTTCGTCCATGTTCAAGACGACGCCGCCATTGAAGGGATCGATGACACGGGCGTTTTCGCCCTCGCCGATCGACATCAGGAAGTGGCCCGGCGTGTTGAGACCTTGGGCCGGCACCTCTAGGCGGTGGGCGAGGTCGATGTAGAGGATGCCGAGCGACACGGGAAGGCCGCGCCGACGGTCGATGACCCTGATCAGGTCCGCGTTTTGCGGATCGTCGAATGTTGCGCTGTCGCCCTGGTAGCCGTGGCGAACGCCAACCGTCTCTGCGAGGGCGCGGGAGGCGGCTTCGAGCTCGGACATGCCGTGACGGACCGAGGCGAAGCTTTCGCGCGCGTCGTCCGTCATTTGTCTCAAATGCGCGCGGTAGGGCGCGAGATCCAAGCCAGGGTGATCGAGGGCCGCCAAGTTCAACGCGGCATCAGCGAGCGGGATCGCGCCGTCGTCGCCCTGCCCCACGGCGTTTAGCGCTTTGAAGATCGCCTGCGTCCGCTCGTCCGACATCCTAGTAGTGTTCCGTTTGCTCCGCTGCCGGCGCCGCGCTTGCTACCGGGGTGTTCAGGTCTTCGCCGGGCCAGGTGTGTCGGCGCGGGTCGTCCTTCAACAGCGCGTAGTTCACCACACGCCGGGCCCCGGGAACAGAGCGGGCATGCGCCAAAACGCGATCGAGTTCGCCTTGATCCTGCGCGATCCCCAGGATGTAGATCGTCCGGTTTTGCGTGTCGATCGTGTAGTTGATGTCCTTGATCGCGCCGTCGGTGAGGATGCGGGTGCGGACTTGCGTGTTTATCCAACGGTCGCGCGCGGTGTCGAGCAGGTCGGGCTCGGCCGTTACTTCGATGTTGTTCGTGACCTCTTTGACGTTGGGTGCGGCCCAGGCGATGCGCGTCGCTGTCAAGCGATCCTCGGCGCGCGTCACGTTGCCGGAAAGGTGGACGCGACCTTCGATGACCGAGGTCGAGACATTGGCGAACAGCGAAGCGCTTTCGGCAAGCAGCCGCGCGTTCAGCTCTGTGCGGGTGTTGAAGTCACCAACGGCGCTCGAGAACGAACGCTCTTCCGTGTTGAGCGATACGCCGACACAGGCCGTTAGGTTCAAGCTCAATGCGGCGGCGAGAATAATGGGGAGCAGTTTCATGTTTGCACCTCTTCAACCAGGCCAAGCGTCCTTGATGTGGTGCGGCCAGCGGCCCGGCGCCAGCAACACCAGGTCGAATCGATGCGGTAGTTTGTTTAATTTTGGCTTTCGGGCGAGAAATTGAGCGGCTGCACGTTCGACGCGCTGGCGCTTTGTGGCGGTAATCGAGTCGATCGCTTGTTCGACGCTGTCGCGCGCGCGGACTTCAACGAAAGCGACGGTGCGCTGCGTCCAGAATGGGGTCAGCGCGACGATGTCGAGCTCGCCGCCCTTGGCAAGGTATTGGCGTGAGAGAATGCGGTAGCCTTTGGCGACAAGGTATGCGGTCGCGATCCATTCGCCGGCCGTGCCGCGGGCGCGAGCCTTTTCGCGCTCGACGCTCACGGCTTTTTGAGTTCAAGCGCGCGGGCGTAGACCTCGCGGCGTGGCAGGCCTAACGCGGCGGCGACGATGGCAGCGGCGTCTTTCACGGGATGGCGCTTCAGCGCTTCGCGAAGTTGGGTGTCGAGCGCTTCTTCGCTTGCGACTGCCGTTTCCGCATGCGGCGGCGAAACGACGATTGCGATTTCACCCCTGACATCGGCGTTTTCGTAAGCAGCGGCTAATTCGGCGAGCGTGCCGCGCTTGATCTCCTCGTAGAGCTTGGTCAGTTCGCGTGCGACGGCAGCTGGGCGCGGGCCCAGCAGAGCGGCGAGGTCGGCGAGCGCTTCGGCGAGGCGGCTGGGCGCTTCGAAGAAGACGAGCGTCGCGGGGACCGCTTCGAGTTCGCGGATGGCGCGGCGGCGTTCAGTGCCTCGCGATGGCAAGAAGCCCGCGAACAGGAACTTGTCGGTCGCGATGCCCGAGGCCGTGAGCGCGGCCAGCGCTGCCGACGGGCCTGGGATCGGAATCACTGGGATGCCCTTTGCCGCCACCGACTCAACCAGGCGCTGGCCGGGATCGGAGACGAGCGGTGTGCCGGCATCGCTGACAAGAGCGACAGCGCCGCCGTCCTCCAGTTCGCGCAGAATCGCTTCCTCGGCGCGATCAGCGTTGTGCTCGCGATAAGAGTGCAGATCGCGCCCCAACCCGTGGAGCGCGAGGAGCTTCGCGGTCACACGCGTGTCCTCGGCGAACACTGCATCCGCATGTCGCAAAACGTGAAGCGCACGTAATGTGATGTCGCTTGCATTGCCGATAGGGGTCGCGACCAGGTACAGGCCTGGGGATAAGGGTTCGTCCGATTTACTTCGGGGGCCCCGGTCGTTAGTCTTACGGCCCATGTTTTCCGCCGTTTTGAAGGAAGCTCGATCGTGACATCGGTTTCGTTTGCGTCTCATCCCGCGCGTCTGTT
Organism: uncultured Alphaproteobacteria bacterium; assembly: GCA_902826695.1. Taxonomy (GTDB): domain Bacteria; phylum Pseudomonadota; class Alphaproteobacteria; order Micropepsales; family Micropepsaceae; genus SZUA-430. The sequence goes on from CADEFU010000010.1 coordinate 125,600, forward strand.
GCGCTCATTCTGGACGATTGCTGTGCTGGTGGCGATGGGGGTTGGCTTAAGCGGCTGCGAAGGTATGGGCGGCATGTTCGGCGACGACAGGCCCCGGACGGTTACCACCGACGTGCCACGGCCGACGACAGTGACGCAGCCGGCCTCGCCCAACACGCCAGCGCCGGTGCCCGCGGATGGGCAAGTGCGGATCGCGCTGCTTCTGCCGCTGTCGCATCCGGCGAAGGAAACGCGCGCCGTGGCGCAGGCAATGCTCGACGCGGCGCAGATGGCGATGTTCGAGATGGGCGCGCGCTCCATGCTGCTGATGCCGCGCGATACCGGCGCGACGCCTGAGACGGCGGCGGCGGCGGCGAACGATGCGCTGGCGAAGGGCGCTGAGATCATCTTGGGGCCATTGTTGGCGAACGACGTTCGGGCGGTGGCACCGCTGGCGCGGGCTCGCAACGTGCCCGTCATCGCGTTTTCGACGGACCGCACGGTCGCGGGCGACGGCGTGTTTCTGCTCAGCTTCTTGCCGGAGCAAGAGGTGAGCCGGGTTGTTTCGTATGCCTCGTCGAAGGGGCTTACCAAGTTTGCTGCGCTCGTGCCGCAGACCGCCTACGGCCAGCGCGTGGAAGAAGCCTTCCGCAACGCCGTCACGCAGAGCGGGCGTGAGGTGGTTGGGGTGCAAACCTATACGGCCAATCCGCAGTCGCTTGAGCCTGCCGTCAAAGCGATCGCGAAGATGGGGTTTGATTCCGTGTTCATTCCCGATGGCGGCACGATGCTGCGCAGCATCGGGCCGATCCTTACCGTCAATCGCGTCGACTCGCGCAAGGTGAAGTTCATCGGCACGGGGCTCTGGGACGATCCGGCGGTAAGCCAAGAGCCGTCGCTGCTCGGCGGTTGGTATGCGGTGCCGCCGCAAGAGCAGCGCATGAATTTCAGCTCGCGCTATCAGCAACTCTATGGCGGAAAGCCGCCGCGCATTGCATCACTGTCGTATGATGCGGTGGCGCTCAGTGCGACGCTTGCAGGCGGACCGGCGGGCCGGCGCTACACGCGGGCCGCTATCGCGGATGCGAACGGATTTGCCGGTATCGACGGCATCTTCCGCTTCCGGGCCGACGGCATGACGGAGCGCGGGCTTGCGGTGATGGAAGTGTCGGCGCAGGGCAAGTCGGTGATCAGCCCGGCGGCGCAGACGTTCCAGAGCCAAGGATTCTAAGCGGCGTCAAACTGCGAGCTGTTTGATGATCTCGTTCAGCACGAGGCGTCCGCGCGCCGTCACGCGCAGGCGGTTTGAGGTGTCGTCTATCAAGCCTCGGACTTGAAGCGCTCTGATCCGCGAGAGCGAAAGCGGGCGGCCCAGCCTTCGCTCGATGGGGCCAGGGTCGATCCCTTCGCTTAGGCGCAGGCCCATCAGCAAGGCTTCGGTGCCCTGTTCCTGGGGCGAGACTTCCTCCCATTGCGTGAGGCCGTGGCCTTCGTCGGCGACGCGCTTTGCCCAGGTTTCGGGGTGGCGCTCGGTCGTCGTGGCCATGCGTTTGCCGTCGATCGAGAGGCGGCCGTGGGCGCCAGGGCCGATGCCGAGGTAGTCGCCGTAGCGCCAGTAGATGAGGTTGTGGCGAGACTCCTCACCGGGCCTGGCGTGGTTCGAGATTTCGTAGGCGGGAAGGCCAGCCGCGTTCATGCGCGCTTGGGTGAGTTCGTAAAGCGACGCGGCGGTGTCGATGTCGAGTTCCTTCATCGTGCCGCGCGCCAAGGCTGCGTGAAACGGCGTGCCTTCTTCGAACGTCAGCTGGTAGAGCGAATAATGGGTGCAGCCTTGGGCGAGGGCGCGCGCGAGTTCTGCGTCCCAGGCTTCTGGGGTTTGGCGCGGGCGCGCGTAGATCAGATCGAACGAAGCGCGAGGGAAGGTTTCTTGCGCGAGCGCGACGGCGCGCATCGCTTCGTCGACGGTGTGAAGCCGGCCGAGCGATTTCAGATCCTCGTCGTTCAGTGCTTGGACTCCGAGCGAGACGCGGTTGACACCGGCTGCGCGGTAGTCGCGGAAGCGGGTCGCGTCGACGCTGGTTGGATTTGCTTCAAGCGTGATTTCGATGTTCGGAGCAAAACCGAAGAGCTGTTCGGCGGTATCGAGTATGTGGGCGACGGCGGCGCCGGGCATCAGCGAGGGCGTGCCGCCGCCGAAGAAGATCGAGTCGAGTCGAGGGCGTGCGCCGAGAAGGCTTACCGTTGCTTGTAGTTCGCGCGTGAGGGCCTTTGCCCAGGCATCGGCGTCGATGCTTGCGCGGACGTGGCTGTTGAAGTCGCAGTACGGGCACTTCGAGAGGCAGAATGGCCAATGGACGTAGAGGGCGAAGCCTTCACCCAAGGCAGGCCTCCACGAACTTCGCGAAGGCGCGGGCGCGGTGGGACATCGCGTGTTTCTGAGCGGGCGGCATTTCGCCGAACGTGATTTGGAAGCCTTCGGGCACGAACATCGGGTCGTAGCCGAAGCCCAGCGTGCCCCGCGGGGGCCAGACGAGATGACCGTGCACTTTGCCCTCAAAGACCTCCGCGTGGCCGTCGGGCCAGGCGAGCGCGAGGGCGCAGACGAAGTGGGCCGCCGCGTCTTTTGCGTGCACCTTCTCCAGACCGTCGTGAACCAACTGCATCGCGACGCGAAAGTCCTTGGCTGGCCCCGCCCAACGCGCCGAGTAGACGCCCGGTTCGCCGTTGAGCGCGTCAACGCACAGCCCGGAGTCGTCGGCGAGAGCGGGCATGTTTGCGCCCTTCGCGGCTGCGTGCGCTTTGATCAGAGCGTTGCCCGTAAATGTCGGCTCGGTCTCTTCGGGCTCGCAAAGGCCGAGGTCGCCGGCCGAGATCGCCTCTAGCCCAAAGCGGGCGATCAGTTCGCCGATTTCGCGCACTTTGCCTGGATTGTGGCTAGCGACGACCAGGCGCGTCTCGGTCAGGCGGCGGCTCATTTGATGCGCGCGATCGCCGCGCGCTGAAGATCGACGAGCTGCATGATGCCATTGCGGGCGAGCGACATCAGCTCAAGGAAGGAGGCTTCGCTGAACGGCTCGCCTTCGGCTGTCCCTTGCACTTCGACCAAGTGGCCGGCCCCGGTCATAACGAAGTTCGCGTCGGTGCCCGCACTCGAATCTTCGTCGTAATCGAGGTCGAGAACGCAGGCGTCGTTGTGGATGCCGCAGGAGATTGCGGCCACGTGGTCTTTGAGCGGAACGGCTTTGATCAGGCCGTCGCGCTTCATCATCGCAAAGCATTGATGGAGGGCGACAAAGGCGCCTGTTATCGCCGCCGTGCGTGTGCCGCCGTCGGCTTGAATGACGTCGCAATCGATCACGATCTGACGCTCGCCAAAGCCCTTTTGATCGGTGACGGCACGCAACGCGCGGCCGATCAGACGCTGGATTTCGAGCGTGCGGCCCGATTGCTTGCCTTGGGCGGCTTCGCGGCGCATGCGCTCGCCCGTCGCGCGCGGGAGCATGCCGTATTCGGCGGTTACCCAGCCTTTGCCCGTACCTTTAAGAAACGGCGGCACGGCGTTTTCGAGGCTTGCTGTGCACAACACGTGCGTGCGGCCGAATTTCACCATGCAGGAGCCCTCCGCATGGGCGGAAACGCCGGGTTCGAGGGTTACTTCGCGGAGTTGATCCACGCGGCGGCCGGAGGGTCGCATCTAGAGTTCCTTGCCTTGAAGTTTGGGGGCTTAGCCGCTACCTAGCCTGGCGCTTGCGGCCCATGCAACGGCCGCGGAAATCCTGGCTGAAACAGCGGTATGAACGAACGACCCAGCTCTAAAGTACCGACGCTCGGTCCGGTGGGCGAATTGTCGGAGCGTTCGCGCGATATCTTTCGCACGATCGTGGAAGCCTATCTTGAGACCGGCGAGCCGATCGGGTCGCGCACGCTTGCCCAGCGCGGCGGGCTCACGCTATCGGCAGCGTCGATCCGAAACGTGATGTCCGACTTGGAACAGGCGGGGCTCTTGAAGGCGCCGCACACGAGCGCGGGGCGCGTGCCGACGCAAATCGGGCTTCGCATGTTCGTGGACGGGTTGCTTGAAGTCGGCAATCTGGGGCCGGACGAACGCAAGAGTATCGAGGGTCAACTTGCGGCGAGCGGGCGTAAGATCGACGACGTCTTGATGCAAGCGTCAGCGCTGTTGTCGGGCTTGAGTCAGTGCGCGGGGCTTGTCGTCACGCCGAAGCGGGAAGCGCCGCTGAAGCATGTCGAGTTCGTTTCGCTGGCGCCGCAGCGCACGCTTGTGATCATGGTCGGCGAAGATGGGTCGGTCGAGAACCGGATTCTCGAGACGCCGCTGGGCCTGACGCCATCGACATTCATCGAGGCCGGCAACTATCTGAGCGCACGGATGCGCGGGCGGACGCTGGAAGAAGCGCGCAGCGAGATATTGACGGAAATCACCGCGCAGAAGGCGGAGTTGGATGGGCTGGCGGCGAAGCTCGTTTCGGCGGGGCTCGCGGAATGGGGCGGGCTGCAGAGCACGATGCCCTCGCTGATCGTGCGGGGCCAGGCGCGGTTGCTGGAAGATGTTGCTGCAACCAGCGAGCTTGAGCGCGTGCGCCAGTTGTTTGACGATATCGAGCGCAAGAACGACCTGATCCAGCTTCTTGAGCTTGCCAAGCAAGGGGACGGCGTGCGCATCTTTATCGGCGCCGAGAACAAGCTCTACTCGTTATCGGGTTCTTCGGTGATTGCCGCCCCTTATGCCGATCAATCGCATCGGGTTGTCGGGGTGATCGGTGTCATCGGCCCAACGCGGGTGAACTATGCGCGGATCGTACCAATGGTGGACTATACCGCGCGGGTAATCAGCCGGTTGATCAGCCAGCAAAGCTAAGCCTTGATGAGACAGTGCGAACGATGAACAAGCCGCAGAACGGAAACGACTCGCAGAAGCCCAAAACGCCGGAGCCGGCGAACGACGAGTTGGAGCTGAGCAACGAGAACATCGTGCACGACAAGGCGCAGCTGCAGCAGGTTCACGCCGAGGTTGCCGAGTTGAAAGACCGCTATATGCGGGCGATGGCGGAGCTCGACAACACACGCAAGCGGGCCGAGCGCGAGAAGGCGGACGCGGCGCAGTATGCGGCGACAAAGTTCGCCAGAGATTTGCTCAGCGTTGCCGATAACTTCGCACGCGCGCTCGATGCGCTGAAGCCGCAGGTGCGGGCGACGCTGCCCACAGAGATCGAAGCGGTCGTCACGGGGATCGAAGTGACGCAGCGCGAGCTGCTCTCGGTCTTCGAGCGGCATGGGATCAAGCGGATCGAGGCGCAAGGACAGCGCTTCGATCCCAATCTACATCAGGCTGTTGCCGAGGTTCCGAGCCGGGAGCATGCGCCGGGCACCGTCGTTGCGGTTGCACAACATGGCTATATGATCGGCAATCGCTTGCTGCGCGAAGCGATCGTGGCCGTGGCTGCGGCGCCGCCGGCTCCTGCCCCTGATGAAGGCAATAGGGACGGCAACGGCGGTTACCCGCCGGGCGCATGACGCCGAAACACGTGTTGACCTAGTTGCTTTGACCGTCGCCGGGCTGATGATGATCGTCGTCGTCATCGTCGCGCCAGGCGAACCAACCGTGACCGCCGTCCGGGTGCCGGCCCAAACGGGCATCGCGACGTTCAACGTGCAGCGCGCCCATGATTAGGAAATAGACCACAGCCGCGAAGCCACCGATGATTCCAAGCGCGACCCACCCGTTGCCGGATATCGTCGGCGTCTGGGCGACAATGAGCCCAGCCTTCGCTGTTCCCGTGGCAATCGCTAAGGACGTCGTCGCTGCAAAAAAGTTCGTTGAAGAGTTGGCCATGGCCAATACCTCACTGGTTCGGTGACCATATGTGGGGATTGCCCGTGGCGAATGTGTGGCCGTGGGTCAGATTTGATCGGTTGAAACATTGCGGAGGCTGGCGGGCGCGGAAACACGGCCAGGCTCTCGTCATTTTGACGCGCCGGGGCAAGCCCGCGGAAAGGGTGACGAAAATCTCGAATTCTGGCGGGTCTGGCCAGTTGCGGGGCGGGGGATGCCCACCTATATGTGGCTCTAAGCTGCGGATTTCGCGGCATAATCGAAAACGCGTATCCAACTGATTTGGTGGGGGATGGCGGCGGGCGCTTTTAGGCCCCAGACCATTCGCCCGATATGAGAGGTTTTGAATCATGGGTAAAGTCATCGGGATCGACCTGGGCACCACGAACTCGTGCGTCGCCATCATGGAAGGCTCGCAGCCTAAAGTAATCGAGAACGCAGAAGGCGCGCGGACGACGCCGTCGATCGTTGCCTTCACGAAGGACGGCGAGCGGCTGGTCGGTCAGTCGGCGAAGCGCCAAGCGGTGACGAACCCGGAATTCACCTACTTCGCAATCAAGCGTCTGATCGGGCGCAAGTTCGAAGATCCGATGACTCAAAAAGACATCGGGATGGTGCCCTACAAGATCGTCAAGGCGGACAATGCGGATGCATGGGTCTTGGGGCGCGACAACGAGAAGCTCTCGCCCAGCCAAGTGTCGGCTTACACGCTCCAGAAGATGAAAGAGACGGCGGAGGCTTATCTCGGCGAGAAGGTCACCCAGGCCGTCATCACCGTGCCCGCTTACTTCAATGACGCGCAGCGTCAGGCCACGAAGGACTCGGGCCGGATCGCGGGGCTTGAGGTTTTGCGCATCATCAATGAGCCGACGGCGGCCGCGCTTGCCTACGGCCTCGACAAGAAGCAGGGCGGCACTATCGCGGTCTATGACCTTGGCGGCGGTACGTTCGACATTTCGATTTTGGAAATCGGCGACGGCGTGTTCGAGGTGAAGGCCACGAACGGCGACACGTTCCTGGGCGGCGAAGACTTCGACATGCGCATCGTCGACTTCTTGGCCGACGAGTTCAAGAAAGAACAGGGAATCGACCTGCGCAAGGATCGCCTCGCGCTGCAGCGTTTGAAGGAAGCTGCGGAGAAGGCGAAGATCGAGCTGTCGTCGCAGCTGCAGACGGAAGTGAACCTGCCGTTCATCACGGCGGATGCGTCCGGACCGAAGCATTTGACGACAAAGCTGACGCGCGCAAAGTTGGAGTCGCTTGTCGACGACCTCGTGCAGCGGACGCTGGCGCCGCTGAAGGCTGCCATGAAGGACGCCGGCGTGACGCCGGCCGATATCAACGAAGTCGTTCTCGTCGGCGGCATGACGCGCATGCCGAAAGTGCAGCAGATCGTCAAAGAATTCTTCGGTAAGGAGCCGCATAAGGGCGTGAACCCTGACGAAGTCGTGGCGATCGGCGCTGCGATCCAGGCGGGCGTTCTGAAGGGCGAAGTCAAAGACGTTCTGTTGCTTGACGTAACGCCGCTGTCGCTCGGCATCGAAACGCTGGGCGGGGTGTTTACGCGCCTCATCGACCGCAACACGACGATCCCGACCAAGAAGAGCCAAGTGTTCTCGACGGCGGAAGACGGACAGACGGCAGTCACTATCCGCGTCTTCCAAGGCGAGCGCGAGATGGCGGCGGACAACAAGTTCCTCGGCCAGTTCGATCTTGTGGGTATTCCCCCTGCCCCGCGCGGCATGCCGCAGGTCGAGGTCACGTTCGATATCGACGCGAACGGCATTGTGAACGTGGCGGCCAAGGACAAGGCGACGAACAAGGAACAAGCGATCCGCATTCAAGCGTCCGGCGGTCTGTCGGAGGCCGACATCCAAAAGATGATGCGCGAGGCGCAGGAACACGCGGGCGACGACAAGAAGCGGCGTGAACTCGTCGAGGCGCGCAACCGCTCCGAGGCGATGGCGCACGACGCGGAGAAGGCGCTTAAAGAGCACGGTGAGAAAGCTTCGGCCGGCGACAAGGCCGCGATCGAAGCTGCGATCGTCGCGGTTAAGGACGCGGTGAAGGGCGACGATGTCGATGACATTCGCTCGAAGGGCGACGCGCTGCAACAGGCGCTCATGAAGCTCGGCGAGGCGATGTACAAAGGCATGAACACCGAGGGCGGCGCCGGCGGCGCTACGGGCGAAGCCGGTGGCGGCGCTTCGACGGGGCCGGACGGCAATGTCGTCGATGCGGACTTCGAAGAAGTGGACGACGAGAAGAAAAAGAAGGGTGGTGCGCGGTAATCGCGCGCACCTCTTCGCGTTGAGTCCGTTCCCTTCTTTGAAAGTGCCTGGCGGGACGAATGTCCAAGCGTGACTTCTATGAGATTCTGGGCGTTCAGCGGCGGGCCTCCGCCGATGAACTCAAGGCCGCTTACCGCAAGAAAGCCAAGGAGCTGCACCCGGACCGCAATCCGGGCGACAAAGCGGCCGAGCAGAATTTCAAAGAGCTGAACGAAGCCTACGACATCCTGAAGGACGACCAGAAGCGCGCGGCGTACGATCAGTACGGGCATCAGGCGTTCGAAGGACCGGGTGCAGGCGGGCGCGGCGGACCTCAGGGGTTCGATTTCTCGACCTCGTTCACGGACGTGTTCGACGATCTGTTCGGCGAGTTCATGGGCACGCGGCGTGGCGGCGGCGGGCCAGGGCGCGCGTCGCGCGGGTCGGACCTGCGCTACAATATGGAGATCAGCCTCGACGACGCGTTCGCGGGTAAGACCGCGACGATCCGCATTCCGGGGTCGGTCGCGTGCGACACGTGCGCGGGCTCGGGAGCGGAAGCCGGGTCTAAGCCGCAGGCGTGTCCGACTTGTTCGGGCGTCGGCAAGGTTCGCGCGCAGCAGGGTTTTTTCACGATCGAGCGGACGTGCCCGACGTGTCAGGGCTTGGGGCGCGTGGTGAAAAACCCGTGCAAGCCGTGCTCCGGCAGCGGACGCGTGCAACGCGAGCGCACGCTCAACGTCAACATTCCCCAAGGCGTCGAAGACGGGACGCGGATCCGCTTGGCCGGTGAAGGCGAAGCTGGGTTGCGCGGTGGGCCTAAAGGCGACCTCTACATCTTCCTCTCGATTGCGACACATCCGTTGTTCAAACGGGACAACGCGGACTTGCATTGCAGCGTGCCGGTGAGTTTCTCGACGGTCGCGCTCGGCGGTAGCGTCGAGGTGCCGACGCTGGGCGGCGGGCGGGTCAGGATCGCGGTGCCGGAAGGCACACAGTCAGGCAAAGAATTCCGCGTGCGCGGCAAGGGCATGCCGGGCTTGCGCGGCCAGGGGCCGCACGGCGATCTGATCGTCGAAGTCTTGGTCGAGACGCCGGTTAACCTGACCAAAAAGCAGCAGGACTTGCTGCGCGAGTTCGAGAAGGCCGGCGGCGCACAAAACTCGCCCAAGTCGACGAGCTTTTTCGCCAAGGTCAAAGAGTTCTTCGGCGATCAGAAGGACTAGCTGACGCGCCCTGTAGGATTCAGACGCGATGACAGATGTCTTTCATAGCTACTACGAAGGGTTCCAAGCGCGGCTCGCCCTGCACGGCTATCAAGTGGATGGCGAGCAATTTCCCTTCAAAAAGCTATCCGAGATTGACCGAGCCTTGCGCTTCGTGCGCGTGCGAAATGATGACACACAGTTCCTGGTGACTCGCGGGTGCGCGTCTCATACCCGAAACTCGAAGTTCAAATCTGAGTTCATCATCGCCACCGAAGAACCGCAGAAGTACTTTGTAGATTTGATCAACTTCGCGGCCTACTTCCACTTAACGTATCGAGACATCTGTCTGACCGATGTTCTCGAGATCGGATCAAAGTTCGATGTGACGCGTGACTACTCACACATTTACGCCTCGATGCCCTACTTCTTGCCGCACGAGATCAACTCTATTGAAGTCGGCACAGTGACGTGCTGCCTGACTTGGCTAATGCCGATCAGACACTTCGAGGCCGAGTACATCGCCAAGCACGGCGCCGACGCATTTGAAACGAAGCTTGAGCACTTCGGGCTCAACTTCTTCGCTGATCGAAGCGATCCGCGGTATCTCGACTAAACGACCGGCACGACGGCCGCGTTGCCTTCTTCGTCGCCGATGGCGAGGTGCGTGCCTTCGGGCGAGAACGCGAGCGCTGCGATCTTGGCCGCGTTCAGCATCATGAAGTTCGTTCCAGGGTCGCCGATTTCTTCGAACCAGACGGCGCCGTCCGTCGTACCTGCCGCGACGATGTCGGCCTCAGGGTGCGCGGCCACGATTTGAATCATCGCGTCTCGTGCCGGGCCTATTTGGACGGGGTCGCGCTCCATCGGGCCGCCGCGGCCCGTGAACGGCCAAGCGACGACGCGATCGGCGCCTGCCGTGAACAGCGAGCGGCCACGCCGGTCCCACGCCATCGACTTGATCTTGGAGGGGTAGCCGGACATGCGCATGTTCGCGCCGTCTTCGATGCGCCAGCCGTGCAGTGCGCTTTCTTGCATCGAGGTGACGAGAAAGCGGCCGTCGGGGCTCCACGTCACAGCGATGTGCGAGCCCTTCCATTCGAACAGCTTGGGTTGCTGTTCGGCGGACTTCGTCCACCAGAGCGAGACGCCGTTGTAATGCGCGACGGCGAGGCGGCGGCCCTTCGGGTCGAATGCGACGCCCGCAGCGGTCGTGGCATGCGGGAAGACGATCGTTTCGTCGCCAGTGAGCAGATGGACGCTCTTACCCGCGGTGCAAGCGATGAGGCCGGTTTCGGGCGCGGCGGCTATGTTCTCGATCCAGCGGCTCTTGACCTTCAGAAGCTCGCGCGGGGCTTCGCCGGGGACGGCATGGACGAGACGGCCATCATCGCCGCCGGACAGGAAACCGCTCTCCGGGTGAGCCGTAAGCGCCAGCGTGGCGCCCTGATGCGCTTCGACCGTTTGGGTTTCGGCGTCGCCGGGTGTGAAGGTGCGCAATGTGCCGTCGCCTAGGGCGAAGGCGCCCTGCCCTTCCGCGTCGAAAGCGATCGCGACGACGGGCGCATCGAAGCGCCATTGCTGTCCGGCGGTGACCTTGGGCTTGGGCATTAGGCGACGCAGGCGCTGAAGCCGCGCTCAAGCTCGGCTTCGTCGAGGTTGCGGCCGATAAAGACGATGCGGCTGAAACGCTTCTCGCCGTCTTTCCATTGCTTGCCGAAGGCCCCGTCCATGACCATGTGCACGGCTTGGAAGACCAGACGCTCGTCCTTGTCCTTGATGTCGAGGATGCCTTTGGCGCGCAGCAGATCTTGGCCGCGCTCGGCAAGCAACGTCTGTAGCCACTTGGTAATCTTGTCGCCGTCGAGCGGCTTCTTCGTCGAAAGCGACACGCTTGCGATATCGCTCGAATGTTCGTGGTCGTCGTGATCGGGGTTCAGCAGCTCAGGCTCAAGGTCGAGCAGGCGCTGCAGATCGAAGGCACCCCGGCCCAACACCTTGTCGAGCGCGATGGCGCAGCGCTCGGTGCGGTGGATGGGCGCGAGCGGGTTCAGCTCTCGAATCTTGCGCTCAACGCGTTTCAGATCGTCTTCCGAGACGAGGTCGGTTTTGTTCAGGATGATCTGGTCGGCGAAGGCGATTTGCTCGGCGGCTTCGTGCGTGTCTTTCAGGCGATCGAGGACGTGCTTGGCGTCGACCACGGTCGTGATCGAGTCGAGCTTTGTGCGCTCCTTCACGTCGTCATCGACGAAGAACGTCTGCACGACCGGCGACGGATCGGCAAGGCCCGTGGTTTCGACCAGGATTGCGTCGAACTTGTCCTTGCGCTTCATCAGGCCGCCCAAGATGCGGATAAGGTCACCGCGCACTGTGCAGCAGATGCAGCCATTGTTCATCTCGAACACTTCTTCGTCCGTGTCGACGACGAGGTCGTTGTCGATACCGATTTCGCCGAACTCGTTGACGATGACGGCGTATTTCTTGCCGTGCTGTTCGGTGAGGATGCGGTTCAACAGCGTGGTCTTACCCGCGCCGAGATAGCCGGTCAGCACGGTGACGGGGACTTGGGACATCAGGGGCTCCGTAAGAAGGCGCTCACAAACCGCGCGCCATCGCCGCAGTCAAGAGCGCCACGTTGTGGCGCATCAGGGCGATGTAGGTGGGCGCCGGGCCGTCCTTTGTCGAGAGGGCGTCGGCATACAGCGTGCCCGCCAGTTCGACCCCGGTTTCGCGGGCAACTTGCCGCATCAGGCGCGGGTCGGCGGCGTTTTCGAGGAACAGCGCTTTGATCTTCGCGTCACGGACGCCGACGATCAAAGCGGCGAGCGACTTGGCGGAGGCCTGTGCCTCGGTCGAGGTTCCAAGGGGGCTCGAGAACTCCACGTCGTAGGCGCGCTCGAAGTACGCGAAGGAGCCGTGGGTGGTGACGGCCTTGCGGCGTGCGGGCGCGAAGGTCAGGAGCGCGCGGCGGATGCCGGTGTTGAGCGCTTGCAGTTCTTGCCGGTAGGCGGCGGCATTCGCGGCGTAGGCGGCGGCGTTCGCCGGATCGGCCGACGCGAACGCGCGCTCGATGTTGGCGACATAGATAAGGGCGTTGCGGACGTCTTGCCAGGCATGCGGATCCGCGTGGTCGTCGTGATCGTGGCCATGGTGACCTGACACGGGTTGCACGCCCTGCGAAGCGACGACGACCCGCGCTTTCGATTGCGATGCGCGAGCGAGACGGTGCGCCCAATCGTCGAACGCCAAGCCATTGACCAGAAGAACTTGCGTTTTCGCAACGATTCGCGCGTCGGCGGCGCTGGGTTCGAACGCGTGGGAATCAGCGTCGGGACCAACCAAGGTCGTGAGATCGATCGCGTCGCCGCCGACGCGGCCCGCGATATCGCTCAAGATCGAGAATGTGGCGACGACTTTTAGTTTCTCGGCCGCCGCGGGAAGTGCGCTCAGCAGGGCTGCCATCACGGCCGCGATGAGGCGCGCGGTCATCGCTTCGCCTCGTGCGGTTCGTGGAAGTGCGGGCGGCGGAGCCAGCGGGCGAGCAGACCGGAGCGGGAGCCCGCGACGATCGAAACGATATAGGCGGTTGCGGCCGTGAGGACGATCGCAGGACCCGAGGCGATTTCGAAATGGTACGAGGCGAGCAAGCCGAAGATGCTTGAGACAATACCGATTGCGGTCGCGATGAGGGCGATATGGGAGACGTCCTCGGACCAAAAGCGTGCGGCGAGGGCGGGAAGCATCATGAGGCCGACGGCCATAAGCGTTCCAAGCGCTTGGAATGCGGCGACCAGGTTGAGCACGACGAGGCCTAGGAAGATCGCATGGGCCCAGCCGCCGTGCGCGCCGACCGTGCGCGCGAAGATCGGATCGAAGCACTCGAGGACGAGTGGCCGGTAGATCAGGCTCATCGCGAGCGTGCTGATGCTGGCCACAGCTACGACGAAGTAGAGGCCGGCGTCGTCCACGGCGAGGATCGAACCGAACAAGATGTGCAGCAGATCAATGGGCGAGCCGCGGAGGGAGACGAGCATGACGCCGAGCGCAAGGCTGGTCAGATAGAAGCCTGCGAGGGTCGCGTCTTCTTTCATACCGGTGGCGCGGGCGGTTAGGCCTGCGAGCAGGGCCACAAGGAGACCTGCGGATACGCCGCCGATCGTCATTGCGCCAAGCGAAAGTCCTGAGACCATGAACCCGACGGCGACACCAGGCAGGACGGCGTGGCCGATCGCGTCACCCATGAGGCTCATGCGGCGAAGGACAAGGAAGACGCCGAGCGGACCTGCGCCGACGGCAAGCGCCAGGCACGCGACGAGCGCGCGGCGCATGAATTCGAAATCGGCGAAGGGAGCAATCAGGAGGTCGTACATCGGCTCAAACCCCGGCATGGTCGTGCGAGCACGGATCGTGGGCCCAGCGGTCGGTCATCGCGCGGGCACGTTCAGCGTTTTCGGCGGAGAGCACCTCGTCGGTTTTGCCCCAGCCGACAACTTCGCGCGCAAGCAATAACAGGTGCGGGAAGTTTGCACGGACGAACGCCATGTCGTGCAGAACCGCAACTACGGTGCGGCCTTCCTGGTGCCACGCCTTGACGAGCGCCATCAGGTCGGCGGTCGTGCGTTCGTCCACGGCAGCGAACGGTTCGTCGAGCAGGATCACGGGCGCGTCTTGCACGATGACGCGCGCGAACATTGCGCGGTGCCATTGGCCGATGGACAGGGCCGCGATCGGTGTGTGAGCGTAGCCCGAGAGGCCGACCTTCGCGATCGCGTCAGCCGTGCGCTTGCGTTCGGCCTTGCCGATGGTGCCGAACGTGCCGGTGCGGGGCCAGGCGCCCATGAGCACCGTTTGCTCTACTGAGATGGGGAAGCTGCGGTCGATCTCGGGGAGTTGGGGGAGATAGGCAATTTGACGGGGCGTGAGGCCGCCGAGGTCGATTCGGCCATCGGTGACGTGGATGAGGCCCATGATCGCCTTCAGGAGCGTGCTCTTGCCGGCGCCGTTCGGGCCTGCGACAGCCGTGAGTGAGCCCGCTTCGAATGTACCGCTGACGTGATGCACCGCGGGCACGCGCCGGTAGGTCGCGATGACGTCGGTGAAGCTGATCGCGGCGCCCTTCATCCGATCGCCCAGGCGACGGCAAGCCAAAGCAGCACGATCGCACAGGCGGCAAGGCCTGCGCGTTGGAGAGCGCCTATGGTCAGAAGATCGATCATTTGTGGGCTGTTGATTCGGGAATGTGCGCGCGCTGTCAATGCGGGGCGCACCCTTTGCCACAGGCGCCCCTTCGCTGATAACTTTGAAACAGGCCGATTCCGGCCACAAGTGAGTGATGATGAGTGAGCATCCATTGGACCGGCTTCATGCCCAGGTCCTGGCGCGCAAGGACGTCGATCCCGCGAAGTCGTATACGGCGAAACTCTTGAACGAGGGCACGCCGAAGTGCGCGAAGAAGGTCGGCGAGGAGGCGGTCGAGGTGGCCGTGGCGGCGCTGTCGGGGACGCCTAAGGAGCGCATCGCCGAGTCAGCGGACCTGCTCTATCACCTATGCGTGCTGTGGGTGTCGAGCGGGGTCAACCCCGCCGATGTGTATGCCGAGCTGGCCGCGCGCGAGGGGCGGTCGGGGCTCGACGACAAGGCGGCGCGCAAGGGGATTGTGAAGGGCTAAATCAGCCCAGCTTTCGCGGCGAGGGATTTGAGCGAAACGTGCGGTCTTGGGCCGACGTGGGAGATGACTTCGGCGGCGGCGATGCCGCCGAGGCGGCCGCAGGTCGCAAGCGGGAGGCCGCGGGCATGGCCGAAGAGGAAACCAGCTGCGTATTGGTCGCCGGCCCCTGTGGTGTCTTCCACACGATCGACCGGTTCAGCGTCAAGGATATGCACGTGGCGAGCGTCGAGGACGACGGCGCCATGAGCGGAGCGGGTGATCGCGGCGGTGCGGCCGAGTTTGCGGATCGCCTGGAAGGCGTCGTCGAAGGATTCGGTTTCGTAGAGCGCTTTCGCTTCGGCTTCGTTGGCGAACAGGATGTCGACGTCGCCCTCGAGTAGCGCTTTGAATTCATCGCGCCAGCGGCCGACGCAGAACGGGTCGGAGAGCGTGAAGGCGACCTTGCGGCCGGCGGCCTTTGCGTGCGCGATGGCGGTGCGAATTGCAGCCTTCGCACCGTCGGTATCCCAGAGGTAGCCTTCGACATAGAGAACTTTGGCGGCGGCGATTTTTGCAGCCGTCATATCGGCGGCCGTGAGTGCTGCGGCGCAGCCCAGATAGGTGTTCATGCTGCGCTGGCCGTCGGGCGTGATCAGGATGTGGCTGGAGGCGGTGGCGACATTGCCTTTCGCCGGTGCCGTATCGAAGCCAACCCCCGCTTTGTGGATATCTTCGCCGAACGCTTGGCCTAGGCGGTCGTCGTTGACCTTGCCGATGAAGGCGGCTTTGCCGCCGAGCGATGCGATGCCGACCATCGTGTTGGCGCAAGAACCGCCCGAGGCCTCGATAGGGTTCTTCATGGTGCGGCCCAACGTCTCGGCACGGAAACCGTCGACCAGGGTCATCGTGCCCTTGGCGATACCGTGTTCGGTCAGGAACGCGTCGGTGGTTTGAGCCAAAACGTCCACGATGGCGTGGCCAATGCCCAATACGTCGTACTTCGCGTCCTGCATCGATGTTTCCTTTGCCCTTGAGCGCGGCGCAGTATAGGCAGTGGCCGCGCTTCGACAATTGTTGGATTCGCCGAATTCATGCTCTCAAGTGCCGCAGCCGCGCTTCGCCAAATGTTCGACCGCAAGTTTCGTGGGGTGTTTTGGCTCGGCGTTGCGGGAACGGTGCTGCTGTTCCTGATCCTGTTGTTCGTGCTGCAGTGGGCGGTGCTCTATGTCCCCGACTTCGGCTTCAGTTGGATGCGGGACGCGATCACCATCGGATCCACGTTCTTGCTGTCGATCGCGTTCGTCTTTATGGGTGCGCCTGTCGCGCAGATGTTCGCCAGCATCTTCATCGATCGCGTCGCGGATGCGGTGGAGGAAAAGCACTACCCCGACTCCAGGATCGGCGGCGGGGCGACGTTTCGCGAGCTGCTCTTTGCGGGCTTGGTGTTTGCGGGGTTGAGCTTCGTGCTCAACCTGCTCGCGTTCCCGTTGCAGATCGCTTCGCTGGGCGTCGGCACGGTGGTCGTGTTCTTCATCAACGGATATTTGACCGGACGCTCTTTCTTCGAACTGGCGGCGCTTAGACATATGGCGGCGCGCGACGCGCGCGCGCTTCGGCGGCAGCATCGCGTCAGGTTGTTCCTGGGCGGCGCCTTGATATCGTTGCTGGCGATGATCCCGATCTTGAATTTCTTTGTGCCGCTGTTCGGCGCGGCCATGATGACGCACGAATACAACAAACTGGTCAGGAGTTCGTGATGCGTAGGTTTGCCCTTGGCCTTGCGGCGTTGTCGCTGAGTGCGTGTCAAACGGTGAGCGACATGACGGGCGGGTCGAGTGCACCTGCCGACGAACCTGCGGTCACAGCGCCAGCCGTGACGCAACCGTCCGCGGCGCCCTCCAGCGCGGCACCCTCCGGAGGCTTGATCGGCATGACGGCAGACGCGTTGCGTGCGGCGTGGGGCGAGCCCTCGCTGAAGCGCAATGAGACGGGCACAGAGTTTTGGCAGTACGGCGGCCGCGGGACGTGCACGTTGCTTGTTTATTTCTATGCGAATGCGTCGAGTGTGATGACAGTCACACATGCGGAGGCACTGCCCGGCGGCACCGACGAAGCGGCGATTGCTTCCTGCGCGAAGGCGGCGGGTAAGCCGCCGGTTAAGCCGATCAGCTAAAGCGGATTGTCGAACGGGGCGAAGTCGTTCCTGCCTTCCACCTCGCGGTGGTGCTTCAACGCCCAGTGCACACTTGGGAAGGCAAGCTCGGCCCAGGGAATCTCCTCCCACGCGAACAGTTTCGTTTCCAGGCTTTCCGTGCCGGGCGCGAAGTCGGGCGACGCCAGGTTCGCCTTGAAAATCAACTGCACCTGCGAGATTCGCGACACCGAGTACACGGCCAACAATCGCTGGATTTCAATGCGCGCGGTTGCTTCTTCCCAGGCTTCACGCATCGCGCCTTCGGCCGGGGTCTCGCGTTCCTCCATGTACCCTGCCGGAATTGTCCAAAATCCGCGCCTCGGCTCGATGGCGCGGCGGCACAAGAGAATTCGTCCGTGCCAGGAGCAAACGGAACCCACAACTATTTTTGGATTCACGTAGTGCACATGGCCGCACTTTACGCAGACGTCACGTTCCAAGTTGTCGCCTTCGGGAACGCGGCGAACGAGTTCGCAGCACATGCGTGACGCGGGAGGAGAAGCAGAAGTTTCGCGCATCAGGTTAGATTCCAAATTTCAGTTGCGGGTGCGCTTCTCGGGCAACTTCCGTGCATACGGACGATGTGTTACGCACACGGACGATCTATCGAGCTGACTTCGTTCAGCGATTATTCCACCGGACCTCTGAAATGGCAAAGAGCTTCGATCTGGCCACGTCGCCAAGTCATTTGCTTCGGCGCGCGAACCAGTTCGCGAACGATCTTTATACCGACGAAGACGACGCCGATGGACTGACGCAGCGCCAGCTCGCCGTGCTTCACGCGATCGATCAGAACGATACGATGAGCCAGACAGAGCTCGTGCGCGCCACGGGGATTGACCGGTCTACGCTCGCCGACATGATCGTTCGCATGCAGAAGCGCGAACTGATTGCACGCAAACGGACGGAAAAGGACCAGCGCGCGAACGCGGTCAGGATCACCTCGGTCGGCAAACGTGCGTTGCGGGCGGCTTTGCCGGTCATGCAGCGCGTTGAGTCCGCACTTTTGGAAGCGTTGCCGGCACGGTCGCGGGCGGATTTTCTGCGTTGCTTGACGTCGCTGGCGCAGACGCACTCCGACAAGCTTGCCGACGACGAAACGAACGGCAAGGCAAAGAAGCGCTCGAAGCGCTAGCGGTTTTCGCTGCGTTCGCTCAGGGCAACCAAGCGCTCGGCGCGGGTCATTGCCCGCCAGCTCACCACCGCTAGCGCGATCAGGGCAAGTGCGCTGATACCGTAGGCGGGCCAAACGTAGGCGGCGTAACCGCCCATTGCGAAGTACTCGCTCATGCAGGGATAGCCTCCAGGCCGAGACGGATTGTGCGCAAGCGGCGCGATGCGATCTCCGCACGCATCCTGACAAAGAGCAGGGCTACATAGAGAAGCGTGTAGGCGAGGCCCATTGTCAGCAGCGGCGTCAGCATCGAGGCCGGCATCGTCGGGCCGTCGGTGCGGAAGACGGACGCGGTTTGGTGCAGCGTGTTCCACCAATCGACCGAGAACTTGATGATGGGCAGGTTGATCGCGCCGACGAGTGCCAAGATCCGCGCGGCGCGGGCGGCGCGCGTGGGTTCTTCGATCGCACTCCATAGGACGATGTAACCGAGGTAGAGGAAGAACAGGATCAGGACGGATGTCAGCCGTGCGTCCCAGACCCACCACGTGCCCCACATCGGCTGGCCCCAGAGCATGCCGGTGACGAGCGCGAGCGCGGTGAACACGGCGCCTATGGGGGCGGAGGCTTTGGCCGCGACGTCGGCGAGCGGGTGCTTCCAGATGAAGGCGACCGCGCTTGCCATTGCCATCGACCCGTAGACGAACATGGCCATCCAGGCGGCCGGCACGTG
The DNA here is from genome assembly GCA_902826695.1 of uncultured Alphaproteobacteria bacterium. GTDB lineage: Bacteria > Pseudomonadota > Alphaproteobacteria > Micropepsales > Micropepsaceae > SZUA-430. The sequence continues at coordinate 144,596 of CADEFU010000010.1, forward strand.
GACGTACATGATGCGCGCGGCGTCGCCTTGCTGGTAGTCAGGCGGTGCGGCGACCAACGCGAGGTAAAGGCCGATGATGAGCGCTGTGGCGGCGGCCCCCCACGTCCAGGGCGTGAGTTTGCGCGCGAAGGTCAGGAAGCGTTGCGGGTTGGCGTAGGCTTGCATCTGCTCAATCTAGGTTCTGAGGTGTCATTCCTCGTTGAGGCGCAATGCCGCGGCGGCGGCGATCGGGCCGACGACCAAGGCGATCAGGGTGCAGGCGGCGAGGAACATCAGGGGCTGCGACGGGTCGGTGTTCGCCTGCACGTTTGCGACCGCGCTGGCGCCGAAAATTAGGAAGGGGATATTGAGCGGCAGAACCAGGATCGCAAGCACGATGCCGCCGCGCTGGACGCTGGCGCCGAGGGCGGCGGCTGCGGCCCCGATGGCGCTCAGGCCGATCGTGCCGATGAACAGCGAAAACATGAGAACCGGTAACGCCGCAACGTCGAGGTTGAGCATCGGCCCTAAGAACGGAGCCAGCAGGCTAATGATGAGACCAGACGTGATCCAGTGCGCGACGATCTTTGCCAGCACCACAAGTTCCATCGGCAAGGGCGAGAGACGCAGAAGGTCGAGCGTTCCGTCTTCGGTGTCGGGTTGGATGACGCGCTCGAGCCCCAGCAACGTTGCGAGCAGTGCTGCGATCCAGAACAGGCCCGGGGCAATCGACTTCAGCGTCGCGCTTTCGGGGCCGAGACCGAACGGGGTGAGGAATACGATGAGCGCGAAGAAAGCGGCGGAGAGTGCGGCGCCGCCGCTGGAACGCAGGCCCATCATCACGTCATGCCAGAGGATCGCGCGGAATGTGTTCATGCGCGCGGCCCGAGGTGAAGTGTGCGCAAGTCGCCCAGGAAGGGCTCGTGGCTGGCGGCGATGACGATGCCGCCGTTGTCGAGGTGCTTTTGGCAGACCTCGTTCAAGTGGCTCTTCGAGGCGACATCGAGAGCGACGAGCGGTTCGTCGAGCAGCCAGAGTTCGCGTTTTTGTAGGGCGAGCCTTGCCAGAGCCAGGCGGTGACGTTGGCCGGCGGAGAGCATGCCGCCGCTTAAGTCGGCGAGCGGGCGCAGATTCCATTCATCGAGGGCTGCGTCCACGGCTTTGGCTGGTGCGCCGAGCAGAGCTGCGTGGAAGGCTAGGGTTTCGCGCACGCGCAGTTGCGAACGCACAAGACCCACATGGCTGACGAAATGAAGCGCGCGATCGCGGGCTTCATCGGTCAACGGCTTTTCTGCCTTGTCGAGGAGGCGCAGGCGCCCGCCCATCAGGCCGAGCAGGCCTGCGATCACGCGCAGCAGCGTGGTCTTGCCGCTGCCGTTGGGGCCGTGGAGGATCAATGCGTCGCCCGGCCCAAGCTCGAAGTTGACGTGGCGAAAGATCAGCCGCTCGCCGCGAAATGCTGCCAGACTTTCGGCGATCACACGCATCAGATGTCGGAGAACGAGCCGCCGCGACCCTTGCCGGACGCGAAGCGAGCAGCGCCGGCGGTGGCGCCGCCGCCGACAAGGGAAGCAAGCCCATGTTCGAATTCATTCCCCATCGCCGTGGCGTAGTCGAGGTCCCATTGCTGATACGCGGAGAGGCGATCATGGCGCATGCAGGCTTGCGGGAAAGCCGCGAGGTCGGCGGCGAGTTTTTCCGCTTCCTTGCGTGCGGCGCCTTTCGCCACGACGCGATTGACGAGCCCCATTGCTTGCGCTTCGCGCGCACCAACGCCGCGGCCAGTGAGGATCAAGTCCATCGCGTGCCCCATGCCGATGAGGCGCGGCAGACGCACTGTGCCGCCATCGATCAGGGGCACGCCCCAGCGGCGGCAGAAGACACCGAGGATCGCATCCTCTTCGGCCACGCGCATGTCGCACCAGAGTGCGAGCTCGAGGCCGCCAGCGACCGCTGGCCCCGCGATTGCCGCGATGACGGGTTTTGAGAGAAGGAACCGGCTTGGGCCCATGGGGCCCGGGTCCTTGAGAATATCCAACCCGGCTTTAGGGTTTTGGGTGCGGTTGCCCTTTCCTTCCGTGATCGCCTTCAGATCGGCGCCAGCGCAGAATGCCCCGTGTTCGCCGTAGAAAACCGCTACGGCGGCGTTTGGGTCGCGGTCGAAGGCGAGGAAGGCTTCGGCCAACGCCTCCGCCGTCGGGCGGTCTACGGCGTTCTTGCGGTCGGGGCGCGACAAAATCACCGTCGTGACAGGGCCGTTCGTTTCGCTGCGTACCGCGGGAGCCGTCATGGGTTGCGTGTCCGGATCAATGTGACTTTATCAGCTTAGTCCGGTAGCGCGGACCAAAGAAACTCATTAATTTCCGCGCCCTCGGACCTTCCCACCATTTTCGCGACCTGCTTTCAGGAGCTCACCGCCCGTGACCGCACACGACAGTTTCAAGTCCAAGAAGACGCTTAAAGTCGGCGCCAAAACTTACACTTATTACAGCTTAAAGGCGGCGGAGAAGAACGGCCTCAGCGGCATTTCGAAATTGCCGTATTCGATGAAGGTGCTGCTTGAGAACCTTTTGCGGCACGAAGATGGGCGGAGCGTCACCAAGGACGACATTCAGGCTTGTGCCGAGTGGCTGAAGACGAAGTCGTCGGATCGCGAGATCGCGTTCCGACCGGCGCGCGTGTTGATGCAGGACTTTACGGGTGTTCCTGCGGTCGTGGATCTCGCGGCGATGCGCGACGCGATGACGGCGCTGGGTGGGAACCCTGAGAAGATCAATCCGCTGGCGCCCGTCGATCTCGTGATCGACCACTCGGTGATGGTGGATTATTTCGGGTCAAAGGACGCCTTCAAGAAGAACGTGGCGCGCGAGTTCGAGCGCAACAGCGAGCGATATTCGTTTCTGCGTTGGGGCCAGTCGGCGTTCGACAATTTTCGCGTCGTGCCGCCGGGCACCGGCATCTGCCATCAGGTGAACCTCGAATACCTGGCCCAGACTGTTTGGACGTCGAAGATCAAAGAAGGAAAGAAGACGGTCGAGGTGGCCTATCCCGACACGCTCGTCGGCACGGACAGCCACACCGTGATGGTCAACGGTTTGGCCGTGCTTGGCTGGGGCGTCGGCGGGATCGAGGCGGAAGCGGCGATGCTGGGCCAACCGCAGTCGATGCTCATTCCCGAAGTCGTCGGGTTCAAGCTGACGGGCAAGTTGCCAGAGGGCGTGACGGCGACGGACCTCGTGCTGACCGTCACGCAGATGCTGCGCAAGAAGGGCGTGGTCAACAAGTTCGTCGAGTTCTATGGGCCGGGGTTGAACGAACTTCCGCTCGAAGACCGCGCGACGATCGCGAATATGGCGCCGGAATACGGGGCGACGTGCGGGTTCTTCCCGATCGACGATGAAACGATCCGCTTCCTGAAGGCGACTGGCCGCGCGAAGGCGCGGGTCGATTTGGTCGCGGCTTATGCAAAGGCGCAGGGCATGTGGCGCGGGCCGAAGGACGAGGATCCCGAGTTCACGGATACACTGCATCTCGATCTCGGCGATGTGGAGCCAAGCCTTGCAGGGCCTGCGCGGCCGCAGGATCGCGTGCCGCTGAAATCGGCGGCGCAGGGGTTTGCGGAGTCGCTTTCGAAGACGTTCGGCAAGGCGGGCAAGGAAGGCGATACCGTCGAGCTTGCCGGCACGAGCGAGAAGCTTGGGCACGGGGCGGTCGTGATCGCGGCGATTACGTCGTGCACGAATACCTCCAACCCGTTCGTGATGGTGGGCGCCGGGCTGGTTGCGCGCAATGCGCTTAAGAAGGGCTTGAAGGTGAAGCCGTGGGTGAAGACCTCGTTGGCGCCGGGAAGCCAGGTCGTGGGCGAGTATCTGGCAAAGGCCGGGTTGCAGAAGGATCTCGATAAGCTTGGCTTCAACGTCGTCGGCTATGGCTGCACGACATGTATCGGCAATTCGGGGCCACTGCCGGAGAACGTCACTGAGGCTGTCACGAAGGGCGATCTTGTCGCCGCGGCGGTGTTGTCGGGGAATCGCAATTTCGAGGGCCGTGTCAATCCGCTCACCCGGGCCAACTATCTGGCGTCGCCACCGCTGGTCGTGGCTTACGCGCTCGCCGGGTCGATGACCGTTGACCTGATCAATGAACCGATCGGGTACGACAAGAAGAAGAAGCCGGTCTATCTGAAAGATATTTGGCCGACGGCGAAAGACGTGGCCGCGACCGTGCGCAAGGCAGTGACGACGAAATTGTTCCGCGAACGCTATGCGGACGTTTTCAGCGGACCGGCGGCCTGGAAGAAGATTGCGGTGAAGAAGTCGCTGACCTATCCGTGGGACATCGGCTCGACCTATGTGCAGCAACCGCCGTACTTCGAAGGTATCACGCAAGAGCCGTTGCCGATCAAAGACGTAACCGGTGCGCGAATTCTGGGTCTCTTCGGGGATTCGATCACGACCGATCACATCAGCCCGGCCGGCGACATCAAGGCGTCGAGCCCGGCGGGCGAGTTCCTGCAGGAACGCCAGGTGCGGCGCGACGACTTCAACTCGTACGGCGCGCGGCGCGGCAATCACGAAGTGATGATGCGCGGCACGTTCGCCAACATCCGGATCAAGAACCAGATGGTGGCGGGCGTCGAAGGTGGCGTTACGAAGCATCAGCCGTCGGGCGAGCAGATGCCGATCTACGATGCGGCCATGCGCTATCAGAAAGAGGGCGTTCCGCTGGTCATCTTCGGCGGCAAGGAGTACGGCACCGGGTCTTCGCGCGATTGGGCGGCGAAGGGGACGCGCTTACTTGGCGTGCGCGCGGTCATTGTCGAGAGCTTTGAACGCATTCACCGCTCGAATCTGGTCGGGATGGGCGTGCTGCCGCTGCAGTTCCAGGCAGGCCAAACGTGGCGCGCGCTGGGGCTAACCGGCACGGAAGTGATCGACATTCCGGGGCTTGAGCACCAATTGAAGCCGCGCCAGACCTTGAGCGTTCGCATCACGCGCGGCGACGGGCGGACGGACGAGGTGCCGGTAACGTTGCGGATCGATACGCTCGACGAAATCGAGTATTTCCGGAATGGCGGAATTCTGCACTACGTGTTGCGCGGCCTCGCCAAAGCGGCATGACGTGTTGCGGTTAAAACACCGGTTCGTGACTAGGCATTGAGGGCGCTAGGGCATTAGGCTTGTGGCACAATGAACAAGATGTCTTCACTTCGAATTTGGCGCGCCGGAAGCCTTGCTGCTTTCGGCGCCCTACTTTTTTGGACAGGCGCCATGGCGGGCGAAAGCAAGCCGCAGCCGATCCTGGTCGAACTGTTCACGAGCCAGGGATGCTCGTCGTGTCCGCCGGCGGATCAGCTGTTCGGCACGATCAAGGCGCGCGAAGACGTCGTCGCCCTGTCGTTCAACGTCGATTACTGGGACTATATCGGCTGGCGCGACACGCTGGCCCGGCGCGAGAACACGTTGCGCCAACAGGCCTATGAGAAGGTCCTGCCGTCGCGGCGCGTGTACACGCCGCAAATGGTGATCGATGGTGCGGCGGAGGCCGTAGGCAATCAACGCGGCGACGTGTTGGATGCGATCGCGAAGCGCACCGGCGCCGTAAAGGGCAAGCGTGTTGATGTCGCGATTGCGCAGACGGGCGACACGGTCGAGGTTCGGATTGGCGCGCTTGCCGGCGCAAAGCCTGCCACCGTGTGGCTTGCGCATACGCTGTCCGCGCGCGCGGTGAACATCGGGAGCGGCGAGAACGGCGGGCGGGTGATCACGTATCACAACGTCGTGCGCGACTTTGCGGCGGTGGGCAAGTGGTCGGGTGAGGCGATCGTGCTGCAGTTGCCGGCGCGCGGCGCGCCCGGTGAGATCACCGACGGCGTTGCCGTGTGGGTGCAGAGCGGCAACCCTGGACCGGTGTTGGGCGCGGCCCAGGCGAAGATCAGCGCGAAATAAGAAGTTCGTTGCGCTTGTAGGATCAGCCGCCCACGGGGCGCAACAGGTCTTCCATCGGCGCCGTCATCAGCGTCGCCTTGTAGCGCGGGATTTTGTAGGCCCAGCCGCTGACGACGGCGTTGATTTCGCGCGCTTCCTTGGGAACATCCGGCTTTAGCTGCGTTTCGCCGGGCTTGGCCGGCGGTGCCGTCGGCGCGGCCACCGGTTCGGCGGCGGCATCGACAGCGATCCAGAAGTCGCGGTCCTTCTCGACGATTCTGATCGTGAGCTTCAGGCCGTCGAACGTTTGGTAGGTAGCGCCAGCGGCATTTGCGAATTCCACCATCGAGAGCGGCTTCACGTCATCGAACGATAGGCCGATCAGGGCGTTGCCGACGCTGGTGGGTTCGTTCTCGGTGCGGAGCGCGCGGCCGGCGGGGATCGATTCCACAATGCGGAAGTTCGCGCTGTCGGGCTTTTCGCGGGTGACGGTGTAAGGGCGGCCGTTCAACGGTTTGATCTGGGCCGTCTTCACGCGCTCGCGGGCGAGGTCGATGAAGGCTTTGTCCAGCCACTGCGTTTGGTCGGTCGTGGCCGAGAAGTTGCCGCGCGCGATGTAGGCTTGCGGTTCCTCGGGACGGCGGACGTAGAGCGACTGCCGGCTGCCGCCACCCTCACCATCGACGGCGGCGCCAGCGACGAGCGTGGCGAGCACTTCGCCCTTGGTGTCTTTGAGCGTAACGAGCGTGCCCGAGCCGCCTGTCTTCGGAAGGCCGAGGCCGAGCTTTTCTTGCGACTCGGCGCGGCCGGTCTTGGCCTCGACGAGTTTCAGCTCGGCGAGTCCGCGGACGGTTTTGCGGACGGCGTTGATGTCGGCGGGGTAGCCCGCTTTGTCGGGAAGGTTCCACTTGCCGTCAGCCGCGCGCGCGACGTTGAACGAGGCAGCCTTCGTCTCGATCTGAATCGTTGCGATGTCTTCGGCCTTGGCTTTCAGGTCTGAGAACATCAGGACCGGCTTGAAGCTGGGCTCGCCCGTCGAGGCGCGTTGCCAGAGCGCTAGCGCCGCCAGAAGTACGGCTACGCCCGTGGTGCCGGCGAGGTAGGAGAGCGCGCGCAGGCGGCGCTTCAAGACGGGGATCAGAGGCTGCTTTGCGGTTGTGTCGGTCATGACGCCTTTGCGCCCTTGGTTTTCTTGCGACCTAGGAAAGCCAGAATGATGCCGGCACCCACCACCATAAGCGGGACGAGCAGCGTGTTGATTGCGGCGAGCCAGGTGCCGAGGCGGTCGATGTCGCGGCGAAGCTTGCGCTGCACGTCACGCAACGCGGTGCGGGTATCGACGAGTTCTTGGCGGAACTTCTCGATTTCGGCTTCTTGCTCCGGCGTCAGAAGTTCCTGGCCCTGGGCCGCGCCCGGGCGCGAGGCGGCGGCGCGGCGGCCTTCGAGTTCGGCAAGGCGGCTTTGCGTCGCCGTCAGCTTCTGTTGGAGCGCTTCTTCCTGACGCTTGAAGTTCGTTTCGGCGCGCGCGCGGATGTTTTCAACGACCGTGAACGAGCGGCGTGACGTGCCGCGCGAGCGCAACGAGATCAGATCGCTGGAGCCCGAGAGATTTTCGATCGCGTTCAGCACGAAGGCCGCGTTGTGAGCGACGGGTACGGCGACGCGTTGACCCTGCAGCTCCTGCGTTTGGACCCAGAAGCTGTCGTTGAAGATGTCGGTGTCGGCGACAAGGATAATGTTGGCGGGGCCTTTCGACTCCTTCAGGTGCGCGGGCAGCGGCTCGGGCGGCTTCATGCCGGGCGCGGGCGGCGCGACGGGCGGCGGCGCGGCGAACGCCGACTTGACCGGGCCGGTGATGCGGGCCGCGATCGTGTAGTTCTCGTTCGACGTTTCCCAATCGCGCGCGAGTTCGGCGGGGTTGGGGCTGCCTTTCACCTTCGCGACGTCGATGGGCATACCTTCGTCGATCGGGCGGATCAGCGGCGTCAACGTCGTCGTCGCGCCTTTGAGCTGGGTGATCGCGCCCATCGTGCCCAGGTTGATGTCGGTGAGATCGCCGGTCACGAGATCCGTGCGATCGATGTCCTGCCTCTTGAGCCCTGCCCAGGCGTAGTAGTTCACGACTTGGTCGCCGAACTGCACGGGCTGGGCGCGGTGCAAGAGACCAATGATGTGGTTGCCGTCGATCGCGACGCCCCAGCTTTGCATCAGCTTGTCTATGCTGCCGGTTGAGGCTTGCGTGGCGCCGTCCAGCGGTTGGCCGGTCGGGGTGGCGGGAGCTTGAGCGATCTCGGACCAGGGGTCCAAGAACACCAGCGCGCGGCCACCGCGCATGATGAACTGGTCGAGCGCGTATTGCGTCTTGTCGTTCAAGGGCTTCGGGTGCGCGATCATGACGACGTCAATGTCGGCGGGCACGCGGTCGAAATCCTGTTCCAGGAACTGCGTGTCGAAGGATTGCAGGACTTCTTCGTAGATCATGAAGGAGCGCGAGCGGCCCTGCATAGCCTCCATCATACCGCCGGCGCCGGTGTCGAACGGCAGGTTGGAGACGATGCCGATCTTCGGCTTCTTCTCGCGGATCAGATTGTAGATCAGGTTCGTGATGTCGTACTCGACGTACTTCTCACGGTCTTCGAGGAAGAACGGAATGACGGCGCGGCCGTTCACCTGGTTCGTGCCGACGAGGCCGAAGTAGATCTTTTCGCCAGCCGGGGTCGGCGCACCCGTGACACCTTGGGCGACGGCGATGTCTTCTTGTTCGCTCAAAGGTTCGGGGTCGATGACTTCGAGGCGGATCTTGCCGCCGGACAGATTTGCGTATTCGCGCAGCAAGTCGCGCACGCGCGCGCCGTAGGCGCGGACGCCTGCGTATTTCACCGACGCTCTTTCGGAGAAGAAGAACTTGAGCGTGATGGGCTCAGGAATCGCGCGCAGCGTGTTCTTCGTGCCTTGGTTGACCGTGTAGAGACCGTTCTCGGTCAGATCGAGACGGGCGGAGGAGAACCACACGTCGGAAGAGAGGTTGACCGCGAAGAATAGGATGACGCCCAGGATGGCGGCGGTTGCGGCGATGGTCGATCTTGTCCAGGTCATGTCGATCACCCTGCCCGCTTCTGGTCGACGACAATGACGTTGATGAACAGCGCCAAGCCGATCAGCGAGCCGAAGTAGATGAGGTCGCGCAGGTCGATCACGCCGTTCATGATCGAGGCGAAGTGCGTGAGGAAGCTGAACGAGGAGATCGCATTGACGATCGCCAGCGGCGCCCAGCTTTGGAAGAAGTCGAGCACGATGTTATGGCCGGAAATCGTGATCAGGAAGCAGGCCACCACGGTCACAACGAAGGCGATAACTTGGTTGTTGGTGAGGGCGGAGATGCACGAGCCTATCGCGAGGTAGCCGCCTGCCATCAGCCAGCTGCCGACGTAGCCTGCGAAGATCACGCCGTTGTCGGGATCGCCCAAGTAGTTGACGGTCAGCCACATCGGGAACGTCAGGAACAGGGCAATGCCGGCGAAAACCCAGGCGGCCAGGAACTTTCCGACGACCGCGGACGCGACCGGGATCGGCAGCGTGAGCAGGAGCTCGATCGTGCCGGTTTTTTGTTCTTCGGCCCAAAGGCGCATCGAGATTGCGGGAATCAGGAAGAGATAAAGCCAAGGGTGGAAGCCGAAGAACGTGTCGAGTTCGGCCCGGCCGGTTGCGAAGAACTGGCCGAAGTAGAAGGTGAACGAGCCCATCGCGAGCAGAAAGATCACGATGAAGACGTAGGCGAGCGGGGTTGCGAAGTAACCCATGAGCTCGCGCTTAAAGACGGCGAAGGTTGCGTTCCAGAAGTTCACGCGCGGCCCTCCGCATTGATTTCAGCGTCGGGGGTCGTCAGCGCGCGGAAGACATCGTCCATGCGCTTCGACGGCGCTCTCGCGAGCAATTCGGCCGGCGTTCCGTCGGCCACGATGCGGCCCTTGTCGATGATGATCGCGCGCGAGCAGACGGCATCGACTTCTTCGAGGATATGGGTCGAGATGATGATCGCTTTTTCCGCGCTCATGTTGCGGATCAGCGTGCGGACCGCTTGCTTTTGATTGGGGTCGAGACCGTCGGTCGGCTCGTCCATGATCAAGACAGGTGGGTTGTGCAGGATCGCTTGCGCGAGACCGACGCGGCGCTTGAAACCCTTCGACAGGGTTTCGATGCGCTGGTTGAGCACGCCTTGCAACCCGGTTCGGGCGACCGCGGCTTCAACGGCCTTCGTCGCCGCCTCAGCTTTCAAACCGCGGACCTGAGCGATGAAGTTCAGGAACTGCTCGGGCGTCATGTCGGGATAAGCCGGCGCGCCTTCGGGCAAGTAGCCGATCGCGCTTTGCGCCTCGAACGGTTGCTCAACCACATCGTGTCCGCAGACCGTGATCCGGCCTTCGCTTGGCGCGATGAAGCCGGTGATCATTTTCATGGTCGTGGATTTGCCGGCGCCGTTCGGGCCTAGAAACCCGAGCACTTCGCCTTTTGCGACTTTCAACGAAATGCCGCCTACGGCGGTCAGATCTCCGAACCGTCGGACCAAACCTTCGATTTCAATCATGGGTGTGAAATTTGGCTCTTTTGCGCGGGCAAGCCAATACGCGGAATCCGCCTGCAACCGCAAGTGTCCTGTTCGTTAGACGCGCAGCATTAAGCCCCCATCCACGGTGAGGCCATGACCCGTGACAAATGCGCCGTCGTCGGAGGCGAGGAACAAAGCAGCCTTGGCGAGGTCAATCGGCTGGCCCAGACGGCGGAGGGCGGACTTCTTGGCCCAAACGTCGGCGACCTCGGGGCGGGCGTCCCAGAGCGGGCTCGTCATGCCGGTCTTGATGGCGCCGGGGAGGAGGTAGTTTGCGGTGATTTTGAACTTGCCCAACTCAAGGGCCAGCGTCCGGGTGAAGCCGGCGACGCCCGCCTTCGATGCACAATAGGCGGAGAGGCCGTAGTCGGTGCCTTCGGCCATGACCGAGGCCACGTTGATGATGCGCCCGGCACCGCAGTCGCGCAGATGCGGGATCGCGGCTTGGCAGATGAAGAAGGGGGCGGTCAGGTTGACGGCGAGGACTCGGTCCCAGGATTCGCGCTTGAACTCCTCCGCGAGCTGGTTCGAGCCGATGCCGGCATTGTTCATGACGATGTCGAGTCGGCCGAACTTTTGAACAGCTGCGTCCACGATCTTTTTCGGAGCACCGTCGGCTGCAATGTCGATTTCGAGACCCGTGCCTTTGCCGGGGAGATCGACAGTGAGGACTTGCGCGCCTTCCTTGGCGAATAGTTCGGCAGTCGCTTTGCCGATACCGGAACCGGCGCCAGTGACGATGGCGGCTTTGCCTTGGAGACGCATGGAAAAAGATCCCTCGAGTATTGAGCTCGAGGGAGTTTTTCACACAACGTGATGGGGAGCTAGGCGGTTGGCTCGGGGCAAGGATAAAGCCGCGAGGGGGGCTGGGGGCTGATGGTCCGAGGCCTTCGCCGTACCACCGAGCCAACCGGTACGATCAAAGGTGGACCCGCAAAGCGGCGGGTCAATGTTTGAATTGCGGCGGCACTGTGGTCCCGATTCACGTCACGGCGAGGCGGAGGTGAACCCTTGTTCAGGTTGCGAGGCGTTCAGCAATAATGCGCATCGCGACTGGGTTTGAGCCCATGATGGTGTGCGGACTGTCGATCTCGATGTTTTCGGCTTGCGGGCCTTCTTCGACGAGGCAAGACCGCCACGGCACAATGCCGTCCTTGCGCGAATAAAACGCGGTGACGGGCATTGTTGGGTTGCGCAAGAGATCAGGCTGGCGCTTCACGAACTCGGGATCGAAGTTGCCGGCCAGCGCTTGGGCAACCGGCGATAGCGGGGTCGCGATCGGAAATCTTACCGGCGTTCCGAGTGTGATGACGCGCACAACTTTATCGGGCTCGTCCTTGGCCAGTTCGCGGGCGTAGAGACCGCCTAAGCTGCGGCCGATCAGCGTGACCTTCCGCCCCGTGCGCTCAGCCGCTTCGTCGAGCAGCGTTTCGCAACGCTCAAGCGCAGACGATGTCGGGCCCCAGTTCATGCCGGAGCCCCAACCGATCGCGTCGTAGCCGACCGCCTTCAACCACTTGATCAAACCCTTGGTCGCCCAGTCGCCGGTGAGAAAACCCGGGATGACGATCACGGCGTGGCCGTCGCCTTTGGGAACGTTCTCGACCGGCGGCGCGCAAGGCGGGCGGATCGTGCAGGCAACAAAGCTCGTGATGTCCTTCGCGGCGCCGATGGCGGCGTCGTAGGGGCGGTTCTTCGGGTAGGTGGTCAGCGTATCAAAGGGCATGGCTGTCAGATGGCGAAGATAGCGCGGGGTTGCAAGGCGGTCCAATCGCTGGGCATTTACGCTGTCACGTCAGCAATTCAGGGATATCAACGATGCATAAAGCACTCTCGCTCACCGAACAGTTACTCTCCTACGTTGTCGAGACGGGTGTGCGCGAGCATCCGGTGCTGAAGACGTGCCGCGAGGAGACTGTCGCAATGGGTGGCGTGTCGATCATGCAGATCGCGCCGGAACAGGGCGCCTTCATGGGGATGGTCGCGCAGCTGATGAACGCGAAGCGTTACATCGAAGTCGGCACGTTTACGGGGTACAGCGCGCTCGCTGTAGGGCTCGCGCTGCCGGACGACGGGCGTGTCGATGCGCTGGACATCAGCGAGGAGTACATGGCGCGCGCACGCGGCTATTGGGCGGCAGCGGGACTTGGTGCGAAGATCACCGGGCATGTTGGACCTGCGATTCAGACGATGGAGCGCCTTCTGAAAGAGGGCGCCGGCGGGCGCTACGATTTCGCGTTCATCGATGCGGATAAAGCCAGTTACGACGCCTACTACGAGAACATGCTGAAGCTCGTGCGCCCGGGCGGGCTGATCGCGATCGACAACGTGCTGTGGTTCGGGCGGGTGATCGATGCGGCGGATACCTCCGCCGATACCACGGCGCTGAAAGCGCTTAACGCCAAAATTAAGGGCGACAAGCGCGTGGACACGGTTTTGCTGCCGATCGCCGACGGGATTTTCATGTGCCGTAAACGCTGAAACGGCTTGCCAAAGCGGGCCTTCGGGTGAAGACTTTCTCCCTGGATGGTTGACGAACCGATAGAGTTGTTCCGTGGCGAGCGCCCATCGTCACGGAATGTCGAGACGGGCGAAAGCGCCGCGGGAACGCGGGAACGCCACGAACAGGTGATGTTCGATCGGCGCGAACTCAGCACAATCTTGAGCGTCTATGGCCGCAACGTTGCGGCCGGCGACTGGCGCGACTACGCGATCGGCGCGGGCAAGGATTTTGCGATCTTCGCGGTTTTCCGGCGTACGTCAGAGATGCCGCTTTATCGCATCGAGAAGCGACCGAAGTTGCGGCATCGCCAAGGGCTCTATGCCGTGGTGGGCGCGGCGGGCCAGGTCTTGAAACGCGGACACGACCTTGCGCAGGTGCTGCGCGTGCTTGAGCCCAAGCGGGTTCAGCTGGTCGAGTAGCCAAACAAAAACCCCGGCGCTTGCGGCACCGGGGTCAAGAATTATCAGCCGTGCTGCTCGACTACTCGCGGTCGCCGATCAGGTACAGCAGGTTTTGAAACATCGCCACGAAGGAGATGTACAGCCAAAGCGCACCGAGCACAGAGTAGCGCGAGGCCGCCGTTTCATCCGCATGCTGATAGTACATCTGCTTGATTAGCTGGGTGTCGTACGCGGTAAAGCCGGCAAACACCAACACAGCGATCACGCTGATCGCGAACTGCATCGCAGACGACCCCAGAAAGATGTTCGCGATCGCTGCGAAGAAGATGCCGACCATACCAATGAACAAGAACGAGCCCCAACCCGACAGATTGCGAGTCGTGGTGTAGCCGTAGAGGCTCAGCGCACCGAATGCCAAGGCGGTGATGAAGAAAACCCTCGCAATGCTCTCATTGGTGAAGATGTAGAAGATAACCGACATCGACACGCCCATGAGGGCCGCATAGAGCCAGAACAGTCCTTGCGCCGCCGCCGGGCTCAAATGATTGATGCGGATCTGTGTGTAAAGACCAAGCGCTACGGGCGCGAAGATCGCCACCCACTTTAGCTGCGTGCCAAAGATTCCTTGCACGATCTCCGGCTGTGTCGAGAGCAGAAGCGCGACCGCGCCGGTCAGCGCAATGCCAAGGCCCATGAATTGATAGACGCCGATCATGTAGGCGCGCAGACCTTGGTCGATGGCCTGTGCTTCGGCCGATGGTACGCGGTAGGTCGAGTTTTCGTAGTCAGCCATTGGGCTTGATCCTCTCAAACGCGCGGCACAACAGGGGCCGCACAAGCGTTCGACAATATCGGTGCAATCTCAGCAGGTTTCAAGCCGCAATGCTGCTCGCCGAATCGCTCAATCCGGCGCTTAAGAAGTCCCTAATCAGGTCGTCCGCAAAGTACGCGCCGCGGGCGTAGAAAGAGCGGTCCAGGTTGCGGCGATGCCTAACGCCATCGCCGTGATGGCACCGCCGACGACAACAGCAACCAAGGTTGGCATTGAGGGTTCAAACGGCGATTCCATGAGGAACGTCGCCACCGCCCACGCAGCGATCGTGCCGACAAGCGCGGCGACGAATCCCGCGCCCGCGCCCAGGGCGGCGAACTCGATCAGGTAGGTTGTCATGACCTGCCCCTTGGTCGCGCCCATGACTTTCAACACGACGGCGTCGAAGAGACGGTGGCGGTGACCGGCGGCGAGGGCGCCCGCAAGCACAAGGAGGCCCGTCAGCAGCGTTACGAAGCTTGCAGCGCGCACGCCGCCCGAGATTTGTTGCACGAGGTCATTTGCGGTTTCGAGCGCTTCGCGCACGCGCACGATCGAGACGTTCGGATACTTGGCCGACACCGCGCGTTCAAGGTCGTCTTCGTTTTCCGGCGCGACGCGCACGGTTGCGAGGTGGCCGTGAGGTGCGTTCTCGAGGACGCCGGGCGAGACAATCATGATGAAGTTCATGCGGGCGCTCGAGAAATCTACGTTCCGCAGGTTCGCAATCTTCAACTTGATGTCGCGGCCGAGAATGTTGACGGTCAGCGTGTCGCCGACCTTGAGACCTAGGCCCTTGGCGAGATCGGTCGCGAACGAGACGAGCGGCGGGCCGTCGCGTCCGACCTTATACGTCTCGGGCCACCATTGACCCTCGACGACTTGCATACGCGCGCCTTCGGGATTGCCGTAGGTGATGCCGCGGTCGCCGCTTAACACCCAGCGCGAATCGCGCTCGACAACGGCTTTTTCGGCTGGCGTGTCATTCAATTTCACGATGCGGCCGCGGACCATCGGAACAGTGTCAAATTCGGTGACGCCTTTGGTGCCCTTCAACAGTTTGGCGAACGGCTTGGCTTGATCGGGCTGGATGTCCACGAAGAAATAGCTGGGCGCGTTCGCCGGTATCTCTTCTTGCATCCGGCGGCGGATGTTCGCGTCGCTGAGCGCAATAGCGGCCAACAGCGTGAGGCCTAGACCCAGCGACAAGATCACGGCCGGGGTCGGCGCGCCGGGGCGGTAGATGTTGGAGAGCGCCAACCGCGCCATCATGAAGCGTGGGCGCGGCACATGCCTTGCGAGCCACATCATGCCCCAGGCGGTGAGGCGAAGCAGCGCAAACGCAGCCGCGGCACCGATAGCGAAGCTCGCCGCAAAGCGCACGTTTGGCGTGAGCAGGAAGGTCAACGCAGCAAGCAACGTGAACGCAGCGACGGTTGCTAACATGTAGGTCGGCTTCGGCCACGCCCGTGCCGGCGCAACAAGATCGCGGAACATGACAGCCGGCGGCGTTTCCATGGCACGAGCGAGCGGCCAGATCGCGAACGCGAATGCGGTGACCAAGCCGAACGCCGCGGCCGATACAACCGGCGCGAGGTAGAGACCGAATTGCGCCTCGAACGGAAGTATCCGAGCGAGCGCGACTTGGGCGACGATCGGCAACAGCGCGCCTACGAAGACGCCTACCGCCACGCCGATGACGGCGAGCGCCATCACTTCAGCCAGGAACATGCAGAAGATGAAGCGGCCGCTGGCGCCGATGCACTTCAACGTCGCGATGTCGTCGCGACGGCGGTCCAGGTAGGCTTTCACGGCGCTGCCGATGCCGACACCGCCAACAACGAGTGCGGTCAGACCAACGAGGATCAAGAACGCACCCGCCTGCTCGATGAAGCGGCGCACGCCTGGTGCCGCGTTCCAGCGGTCGCGCAGCTGCCAGCCCGCATTCGGGAAGGCCTCTTTAGAGCGCTCGACCCACCGGGCAATGCCTTCGCGCGACGTCGTGCCAGGCGGAAGGGCGATGCGGTAATTGTAGTTGATAAGGCTGCCTGGTTGGACCAGGCCGGTTGCCCGCAATGCAAACTCCGAAATGAGGACGCGCGGACCCAGCGTGAATCCGCCGGCGACGCGGTCGGGCTCGGTGCGGACGATGGCGCGGAGCGCGAACAATGCGCCGCCGATCTTGACGATGCCGCCTTCGGGTAGGCCGAGCTTTGCGAGCAAGCGTTCGTCGGCGGCGGCGCCCCAGACGCCTTCGCGATTGGCGAAGAGTTCGGCGAGCGGTTGGCGCGGCGAGACGTCGGCCACACCGTAAAGCGGATACGCGAAGTCTACGGCCTTGAGTTCTACGAGCGAGCGAGCGTCGCGGCCCTGAGCGATCGCCATCGCGCGTAGTTCGGCGACCATCGATACTTTGCCGTTGGCGGTAAGGTAGTCGCGTTCTTTCTTGCCGAGTTCGCGTTGCGTCAGGCGGACTTCGACGTCACCGCCGAGCAGCTGCTGGCCTTGCTTCGACAGGCCCTCCAGCAGCGCTTCGCTGAGCGACCCCACGCCGGCAATTGAGGCGACGCCCAAGATCAAGCACGCGAGGAAGATCCTGAATCCCGAGAGGCCGCGCCTCAACTCGCGGCGCGCGAGGGTGAGAGCGAGGAGGATTTGCTTCATTCGGCGACAGCGGCGACCGCCACATCGGCGGCGGCAGAGGCATGGTCGCCGTCCTCGATCGATTCGATGTAGCCGTCGCGCAGACGAACGATGCGGTCGCAGCGGCGGGCGAGCGTTTCGTCGTGGGTGACGAGGATCAGCGTCGAGCCGCGCTCGTGCTGAAGCTTGAACATCATCTCCATGATCTCGGCGCCCGTGCGGCCGTCGAGATTTCCGGTTGGTTCGTCCGCGAATATGAGACTCGGGCGGGGCGCCATGGCGCGTGCCAGGGCAACACGCTGTTGTTCGCCGCCGGAGAGCTGGCTTGGATAGTGGTCCAGGCGGTGGCCGAGGCCAACGGCGACGAGTTCTTCCTTCGCCTTGTCGAACGCGTTCGGGACGAGAGCGAGTTCGAGAGGCACGGCTACGTTCTCGAGCGCGGTCATGGTCGGGATCAGGTGAAACGACTGGAAGACGATGCCAACGTTGCCGCGGCGGAAACGGGCAGCCTCATCCTCGCTCAAGCCGGAGAGCACCTTGGATTTGACGGTGACTTTGCCGGAGGTAGGGCGCTCCAGACCGCTCATGACCATGAGCATCGTCGATTTGCCCGAGCCGGACGGTCCGACCAGCCCAACAGCTTCGCCTTGGCGGATCACCAATTCGATGCCATTGAGGATATTGACGGGACCCGCCTGACTCATGAGTGTGAGCTTGACGGCCTCAAGCCGGAGGATCGGGTCAGTGTTCAGCGAGCGCTGCATGCGCAACGGGCTACCAACTAGGGGCTGGAGGGGAACCACCCGATATGGGACGCGTGGGGCCCTCGTCAACGCGATTTGGCTGATTCTTGCCGCGTTCGCCGCCGGAATCAACGGAATTGCTACCGCGGCGGCCAAACCGGTCAAAATTGTCGCTATCGGGACGAGCCTGACACAAGGCTACAACCTGCCACCCGGGACAGACTTCACGGCGGTGTTGCAGGCGCAACTCAAGGCCAAGGGGTACGACGTGGTCATCGTGAACGCGGGCGTGTCGGGTGACACGTCCGCTGGTGGTGTCGCGCGATTCGATTGGGCGATGAGCGATGACGCTGCCGGTGCGATCGTCGAGCTCGGGTCGAACGATGCCTTGCGGGGCCTAAGCGTTGAAGAGACGCGCAAGAACTTGGATCTGATGTTGGTGAAGTTGAAGGCGCGGCGTGTGGCGGTGCTGTTCACCGGCATGAAAGCGCCGCGAAACCTTGGACCGGAATACGTGCAGGCGTTCGATGCCGTCTATCCGGAGCTTGCAAAGAAGCATGGCGTGTTGTTCTACCCGTTCTTTCTTGAAGGGGTGGCCGCCAATTTGAAGCTCAATCAGGCGGACGGGATTCATCCCAACGAGGCGGGAACCAAGGTCATCGTCAAGGGCATCCTGCCTTATGCCGAGAAGCTGCTCACCGGTATCAAATCCAAGGCCGCACCGGCCGTCACAAACTGAAACGGACATCATCGATGGAATATCGCGAACTTGGGCGCACGGGTGCCAAGGTATCGGCTCTGTGCCTCGGCACGATGACGTGGGGGCAGCAGAATACCGAAGCCGAGGGCCATGCGCAGATGGACTATGCGCTGGCACAGGGCATCAACTTCTTCGACACGTCGGAGATGTATGCGGTGCCGCCGAAGCCTGAGACGCAAGGCTCGACTGAGCGGATCATCGGCAGCTGGTTCAAAGCGCGGGGGACACGGGAGAAGGTGATCCTGGCCACCAAGGTTGCCGGACGTTCGCCAATGACATGGCTGCGCAAGGATGGCGCGACAACGGAGCAGACGCCCAAGCAGATTGCCGAAGCGATCGAGTCGAGCCTGAAGCGGCTGCAGACGGATCGAATCGACCTCTATCAGCTGCATTGGCCGGACCGGCCTATGCCGATGTTCGGGGCTGCGGGGCTGGCGTACAAGCACATCGAAGGAACGACGGTGCCGATCGCCGATATTCTGGGCGCGCTGCAGGACCACGTGAAGGCGGGCAAGATTCGCTGGATCGGGCTCTCGAACGAGACGGCGTGGGGGACGATGTCGTTCTTGCATTATTCGGCGGCGAAGGGGCTGCCACGGGTACAGTCGATTCAGAACGCGTACAGCCTCATCAACCGGTCGTTCGAGATGGGCCTCGCCGAGGTTGCGCATCGTGAGCAGGTGGGGCTGCTTGCTTATTCGCCGTTGGCGCAAGGCTATTTGACGGGCAAGTATCAGGGTGGGGCGTCGCCGGCCGGATCGCGCAAGGCTTTGTTCAACCGGCTGCAGCGGTATGAGAAGCCGGAGACCGGACCTGCGATCGACCGGTACTTGGCGATTGCGCAGCAACTCGGGCTCGATCCCGCGCAGATGGCGCTCAAGTTCGTGACGACGCGGCCGTTCGTGACGTCCAACATCATCGGCGCGACGACGATGGCGCAGCTTAAGACCAATATCGGTAGCGAACAGGTGGCGTGGAGCGACGAGCTTGAGCGGTTCATCGATGCGGCGCATCACGCGCAGCCCAATCCGGCGCCCTGAATGATCCGGCTGTTCACCGCGATCGAGTTGCCTGAGAGCGTGCGGATGCGACTGACGCTTCTGCAGGGCGGCGTGCCCGGGGCGCGCTGGTCGCCGACGGAGAACTTGCATCTGACACTGCGCTTTATCGGCGAAGTGGATGAGGCGACGGCGAACGATATCGACGACGTGCTGAGCACGCTGAAGGCGGCGGCGTTCGACTTGACGCTCAAGGGCGCCGGCGAATTCGGCGGGCGCGATCCGCATGCGCTGTGGATCGGCGTGGCGCCAAGCGAGCCGTTGCTACGGCTTGCGGCGAAGATCGAGAGCGCGTTGCAGCGGATGGGACTTGAGGCGGAGACGCGTAAGTATACACCGCATGTCACTGTCGCTCGCTTGCGGGATGCGCCGCTTGCGAAGGTGCGCGAGTTTGTGAGCGCGCATAGCCCGTTCGATAGCGGGCCGTTCGCCGTGCGCGCGTTCGCGCTTTACTCCAGTCATCAAAGTTCACGCGGCAGCCTCTATCGGCCTGAGCGGACCTACGCGCTCGACTAGTCGTCCATCACTTCGGCTTCGATGCGTTCCATGTCGGCATCGGAGAAGCCGAAGTGGTGGCCGATCTCGTGGATGAGGACGTGCGTGACGATGTCGCCTAGGGCGATTTCCGAGTCGCTCCATTCGTCGAGGATCGGGCGGCGATACAGGAAGACGATGTTGGGCTCGCGCGGGGGGTCGCTTTCTTGCTGCTCAGTGAGGCCGGTGCCTTGGAAGAGCCCTAAGATGTCGTAGGGCGTTTCGAGTTCCATTTCTTCGACGACGTCCTCGTCGGGGAAGTCTTCGATGCGGAACAGGATGTGACCACAGCGGTCGCGGAACCGTTTGGGCAGACGTTCAAACGTCTCGTTGGCGAGCGTTTCGATGTCGTCGAGCGACGGCGCGGTTAGTTCAAACAGGGTGTCGGTCGCCATTGGGGCCTCGTCAAGCGGAGCGGTTGGCGCGAAGATAGACCAACGACCACGGACAATGGGAGAGGTGTTATGCGGGCGAAACTCAGTCAGGCGGAGCGGGCGGCGGCGCTTCAGGAACTCTTGGGGTGGCGGGAGGATCCCGCGCGGGATGCGATCGTAAAGACCTTTGTTTTTCAGAACTTCGTCGAGGCGTTCGGGTTCATGACCCAGGCCGCGCTGGTCGCGGAGCGGATGGATCACCACCCGGAATGGTCGAACGTCTACAAGACCGTCACCGTGTTGTTGACGACGCATGACGCGGGCGGGTTGACGAAGCTTGACGTCGACCTTGCCCGCGCCATGGATTTGGCGGCGCGCGCTTAAGGATTCGCGGGCGGCGGTGTCGTGGTGGTGACGTCAGCCGGTGGCGTCGCAGGCGCGTCGGCCGGTGGTGTGGCATCGGCTGCGGGCGGCGGCGTGGCGGCGTCCGGGGTCGCGGCGGCCGGCGCGGCGCCGGTGCCGGCGTCAGGCTCGACGGGAACCGGCACTTCTTCGGCGACAACGCGCAGCACGAGCGAGTTCAACCTCGAGATCGTTTCGGTGGACGTGTTGCCGGCGAGTTCGACCGTAACGGTCACGGGCACGGTCGCGCCGTCGCGCAAGTCGGCGGGCGTGCCGACATAGGCAACAGCCTTAGAGAGTTGATGGTCGGCGCCTGCACCGGTCCAATCGCGCCACTCTGTCACCGTGGTTTCGCCGCCGATCGAGACGATCACGCGGGCGACGCCGTCACCGGCGACGGGCTGCGCGGGCGCTGCCGCGGCAGGCGTTGCGGCAGGCTTGTCGGCAGGCGGCGGTGTGGCGCCGTCGGTTGCCGGCGGCGGTGCGCTGGCGTCGGCTGCGGCCGGCGCTGTGCCCGCGTCGGCAACGGGCGTCGCCGGTGCGGGAGCTGGTTGCGCCGGCGGCGGCGTGCCGGCCGACTTCATGTAGCCCTGGAGCGAGGCGATCGCCGCGACGGCGCGCTCATTGGAGCCGAGCTTCAAACGCCATGTCGTCGAGAAGACCGAGGACGTCGTCTCGCCGCCCTTGCTGACCAGCTCGAATTTCGGGAACGTGACGGAGAGCATGCGGCCGTCGGTGGATTGCACCGGCTCATGCTCGGTGATGACGTTGACAACGTTCAACGTGATTGGACCGACAGGCTTTCCATCCGGGCCGACCGCTGGGCGCGAGCCCGGGCCACCCAAGAAATACCACCCGGCGACGCCGAGCACGCCTGCGACAGCGGCAACGCCGCCACCGATTACTATGTTGCGATTCATCCGATAGTCCCCTGTGACAAGGTTCGAGATTCTGCGGCGCGGACCTTAGCCAGCACCGCAGAGTTCGAGCAAGATTGCGCACTTGGCGCATGTGCATTCCGACACAGGAACGCGGTATTTCCTGTGTCAATCTGACGCCGCCTAGCGCGGCGCCATGCGAATCGCGCCGTCGAGGCGGATCACCTCGCCGTTGAGCATCGAGTTCTCGCAGATGTGGCGCGCGAGTTTTGCGTACTCGTACGGGTGACCAAGGCGAGACGGGAACGGCACTTGCGCGCCCAAGCTCTTCCTCACTTCTTCCGGTGCGCCGGCGAGCAACGGCGTGTTGAAGAGGCCCGGCAGAATCGTGCAGCAGCGTACGCCGTCGCGCGAGAGGTCGCGTGCGATCGGCAACGTCATGCCGACAATGCCGCCCTTCGACGCCGAGTAAGCGGCTTGACCGACCTGACCGTCTTCGGCGGCGACCGAGCCCGTGTTGATGATCACGCCGCGCTCGCCGTCTTCGGTCACCGGATCGAGGGACAGCATGCCGGCTGCCGACTTCGCGAGGCAGCGAAACGTGCCCACGAGATTGATCTGGATCAGGCGGTCGAAATGCTCCGTCGGGTGCGCGGCGACTTCGGGCGAGTCCTTCTTGCGGCTTGCCGTCTTGATCGCGATGCCGGTGCCGGCGCAGTTGATCATGATGCGCTCTTGCCCCAAGGCCGCGCGCGACTTCTTGAAACCGTCGATCACGCTTTGCTCGTTCGTGACGTCGACTTCGCAGAAGACGCCGTCGATCTCGGCGGCGACTTTCTCGCCGCGTGCCTTGTCGCGGTCGAAGATGGCGACGCGAACACCGGCGGCGGCGAGTTCGCGGGCGGTGGCTTCACCGAGGCCGGAGGCGCCGCCGGTGATGACGGCGGTGACGGAGCGATTGAGCTGCATGGATGCGTTTCCTTTGCTAGAATTCGTGTGGCGCTTACTTAGCGAGGCGCAGGGCCGGAGGCTAGACGCGGTGGATTTCGGGCGCTGGTTGGTTGTCGTCGGGGTCGTGCTCGTCGTGGTTGGGCTTTTGTGGCCGTATCTCGGCCGGTTAGGCCTTGGGCGGCTGCCCGGCGATATCGTCATCGAGCGCGAGGGCTTTTCGCTCTATATTCCGATCACCACATGTCTCCTCATCAGCGCCGTTGTGACGCTAGGGTTTTGGTTGTTCCGCAAATGAAAACACAAATGCCCCCGCTGGACGGCGAGATCATCCTTCCCGACCGTATGGCGCGCGACGAGCGCATTGTGCGCGAAGGATTTTGGCGCACGCTCAGGCGTTTCGTCGGCAGGATCCCGTTCGCGGAAGACGTGGTTGCGGCGTATTACTGCGCGCTCGACCGGCGCACACCTCTTCACGCGCGCGCCATTCTTCTGGGCGCGGTCGCCTATTTCGTGACACCGTTGGATGTCATCCCTGATGTGGTCGTCGGCCTCGGCTTCACCGACGATGCGACCGTGCTTGCGACCGCTATCGCGATTGCCGGGGCGCATATCCAGGTCGAACATCGCGAGGCGGCGCGGCGGGTGCTGCTGATCGAACGGCGCGGCTGAAAACGCGCCTTCGCCCGGATGCAAAATCTTATCCGTTAGATGCGTTAGATTGGCCGTTTTCTGCGGTTTCATCCGTTAGATATCCGTTAGATTGGCGTTAGGTGTCCGTTTGCCGGTGTCGGAGACCTGAAGGCGCGCATTCTTTTGGTCCAGCCCCCGTTTCGTGGGGATGGATTGCTTGGAACAAAAATAGAACATACTGATCGGAATTACAATGTGGCGCTCTCGGCCGACGCCGCGGCTACAGTCCGCGCACGCCCGCTTTGTCGAGGATGACGTCCAAAGCTGCCCGGTCCTTGATGGCGGCGTATTTGGCGCGGAGCGCGTCGAGCGATTTCGCGTGGTACTTTTGTGGCTTCTGCTTCCAGGTTTTGCCGCGCAGCGCCACCGTGAATTCTTCCTCCGGATTGGCGAGCGCTTTGGCGTTCGCGACCGTCCAAGGCATGAAGAGCTCGCCGGCCCAATCGCGAATGATGGGAAAGAGCGTCGGTTCGAGCGTACCCCAGGCTTCGAAATCGCCTTCGGCTTTTGGCCACGCCATGCGCTGAATCCAGGCAAGAACGTTTTGCGCGCGGGCTTCGATGATCGCGCCGGGCGTCGGGTCGGTCCACATGTTGTAGATCTGACCCCAGAGCGCGAAGTCGGCGAATGACGGCCTCGCACCGAAGAGATAGGCGCGATCCTTTAGATGTGCGTCGAGTTGGGCAAGCGCTGCGTGGAACGTCTCTTCGATGAAAGGCGCTGTCGTTTCGTTCGAACCCACGAACCAGACGCGGCCCGTCATGCGTTGGCGGATCTGTTCGGCGAAGCCCGTTTGCGTCGCCTCGTCCATCGCGGGGTTCATGGCGAGCGCCAGTCGCATCGCGCAAGCTTTTTGGTCGATCTCGCGGCACCAGCGGTAGTGGAACATCCACTTGTTGCCCCATTCGTCGGCGAGCTCTTCAAGCAGGCACGAGAGGAAGGCGAGCGCTGGGTCCTTCGGATGGATCGAGGGTTCCGGATGGTCGCGCTCAAGGCGTTCGATGATCGGCGTCGAGTCCTGGATCGCTTCGCCGTCCGGGGTCACCACGAGCGGTACGATTTGGATCTTCGCGTGTTTCGCGTACTCGGCCGCGTTCTCGCCGCCGCGGTTCAGCCATTGGTGCGGCAGATTCTTATAGCGCGCGTAGGCGCGAACTTTGACGGAGTACGGCGACATCTCGGCGCCGAAGATTTTGTAGGGGGCGGGCATAGCAAGAACTCTCCTTGGGCGACAGAGTTTCTATGGAGTGCGCATGCGCTTGCCAAGCTGGCTCACCCGGGAGCGCGGACATCTTGTCCGCTCTTGAGCAGTTGAGACTCAGTAAGAGCGGGCTGGAAGCCCGCGCTCCCGGGTTTTGTGTCCCTTCATTGGAAGGCGCGACGGATCAGTCGCCACACGAGGGACAGCAGTGCAAGGGTCAAGACGAGCGCCACACCGCCGATGAGATAAAGGTTCGCCAGAACGAAGCGCACGGTTGTGTAGAGTTGGTCGATTGCCGCGAGGTCACTTGCGTTGGGCAGCGTGCCGGCGCGGAGTTCGGTGCCGATGAGAAGCGCTTGTTCGCCGCGTTTGAACGTGGGCCAGGCGGGTAAGCCCGGGCCGTTCGGGTCGCCGGTTTTGGCGAAGTTGGTCCAGTAGGCGGCCATTGCTTCCGAGAGTTTGCGGTCGGCATCCGTCCAGGGTGCTTTCGGATTGGGGTGGCCGAAGACGTATTGCATTTCCACGCCGTGGCGGGCGCCTTGTTCGCCGGGCGGTGTGTGATCGAAGCGATAGAGGAACGTGTTTCGGCGCGTGGCCGCGTGCAGACGCGCCCAGGCGAGCATGTCCCAACCGAAACGCATGTCGCCTTCGAACGCAACGAACGCGTCGAGCGCCTCCTTGTCGTTCGCGGGCGTTTTGGGGCCGATCAGCGAGACGATGAAGGATGGGAAGTCTTGGCGCAACAGATCGGGCAACGTCGCGACCGTGACGTTGCGCTTGCCGACAAACTCCAATCCTTCATCGGCGTTCGAACCGATCAGGAGATCGATGTCGTTTCCGCGGCCAGCCGCGAACGCATTGAACGGCGGCTCACGCAGCACGTAGCCGTCGATGACGGCATTGGGTGAATAGCGGGCCTTCGCGATCTCGGCGGCAGGCTTTGCGCGCAGTGCCGCCAGCGATGGTGCCCCGAGTTTCGCCGCGAAGGCTGCACCATATTTTTCCGCGCCGTCGAGTGCAAACTCCGGTGCGATCTCGACGGGCTCGAGTAAGCCACCGCTTTGTCCGATCGCGCGGCGAAACAGGCCCTTCGCAAGCGGCGAGGCACTGAGCACGCTGATCGAGATCGAGCCCGACGATTGTCCGAAGGCGGTGACGTTGCCCGGGTCGCCGCCGAACGCCGCGATGTTGCGGTTCACCCACTGAAGCGCGGCGAGCTGATCGAGGAGGCCGTAGTTGCCCGAGGCCTTGTTCGCCGACTCGCGCGTGAGGCCCGGATGGGCGAGAAAGCCGAGCGCGCCGAGGCGATAGTTCGCGGTCACGACAATGACGCCGCGGCGCGCCAACTCATCGCCCGCATAGAGCGGGGTCGACGCCGTGCCGTTCACAAGGCCGCCGCCGTAGATCCAGACCATGACGGGCAAGTTTGTGCCGGGTGCGGCGCCGCCGGGCACCCAGACGTTCAGAGTGAGGCAGTCTTCGCTCATCGGCTCCGGCGGTGCGTCCTCAGGGTAGGAGCCCTTCTGCATGCAGACGGGTGAGAAGCGGTCGGCGAGCTTTACGCCGGGCCATGGCGCCACCGGCTCTGGCGCGCGCCAGCGGAGCGGGCCAACGGGAGGCGCCGCGAAGGGGATGCCTTTGTAGGCGGTGACGTCGCCGGTCCGAACGCCTTCGATCATGCCGCCATCGACGGCGATAGGGGCGGCTTGGGCTGGCGACCCCAGCCAGAGGACGAACGCCATCGTGGCAAGAAAGCTGGACCGGATCATGGGGAAGGCTCCTCGAATGCTCATGCGGAAAGTTTGGGAATTGCGCCAGGAAATGCAGCCCCGGGGGCGACCGGTTCGTCCCTGCACGGCGTCAGGCCATCACAAAAAAGGGAGAGCGGTGTGTCTGGACCTAAGGGCCGGGGCGGCCGCACACTTGGGTCATGAAAACGACCGCACAAACGCTCTCAATCCGGGGCCACGACATCGGCCTCGGGTTTGTCTATTGGCTTTCCTTCTTGATCGCGCTTGAGCCCGGCAAGGTCGCGCGCGCCATCGAGGCCGGGGCCCCGCTGTCATGGGAGGGCGAGGTGCTTCGCATTCTGGGGGCGGCGACGCTCGGCGCGTTGGCCACGCCCGCGGTTGCGGCCCTGATGCGGCGGTTTCCCATCGAAGGCGACTTTGTCCGGAAGCACCTTGTCCTCCATGGCGCGAGTGCCGCTGCGATCGCGCTTGGCCTCATCGTGGCGTCGTGTGTGCTGGCCCCTGTGCTGAACGTTGGGGACACGCGACCGTTTCTGACCGCCCTGCCCGACCAGTTGACTGCGAACTGGCTGCTGCTTGCGTTCGTCGTTGCCGGCCTTACCGCTCTGTTGCATGTGGTCCCATCGTCATCCGAGCCGCAGCGCGCGCAGGTTCGGGAGCTTGGCGACGTGCCGGTTGCCGAAACGGCGAAGCCCTTTCTTGTGCAGGTGCAGATCAAGGCGCGCGGACGTGTCAGCATTGTCGATCTCGACACGGTCGATTGGATCGAAGCACAAGGGAATTACGTTGCGCTTCACTGTGGTGGCACGACGCATCTGTTGCGCGAGACGCTCTCGTCGTTCGAAGCGCAACTCGACCCGCGTGCGTTCGTTCGCGTGCATCGTTCGCGGCTGGTCAGCGTCGCGAGAATTGCCGCTGTCACCCCGCTCGCCAACGGCGACGGTACGATCCGCCTTGGCGACGGAACCGACGTGCGCATGAGCCGCGGCTATCGCGAGATCGTGCACGAGCGATTGGCTGACCTGCGGCGGTCGACGATGGGCCTCAGGCAACTGCCGGCACGGCCTACCGGAGATGCGGCGTCACTTTGCGCTTGAGAAGTTCGACCAGCGCGGGGTCCATGAACTCGTAGTCGTCGGGTATGTCGAGGCAGACGACGCGGCGCGAGCCCATGCTTTTGCGAAAGCGCTTTGCGAGTTTCGTGCGGTGGGCTTTTTCCATCACGAAGATCAGCTCCGCCCATTCGACCAGTTCGTCCGTGACAGGGTTCGCGGCGTCGTTGTTGAGGCCGGCAGAGTCGCATTCGATGCCGGGATGGTCGGCGAACACTTGTTCGGCCGTCGGGCTGCGCAAGCGGTTCATGCTGCAGATGAAGAGGACGCGGGTCATGGCGCGTCGCTTCCGGCTTCTGCGAGCAACCACTCGCGAAAGGCTTTGACCTTCGGTGCGTTCTCGAGTTCCGGCGGGTAGACGAGCGCGTAGGCGCTGCCGCCGGGAAGCGAGGTTGCGAACGGACGGACTAGCCGACCGGCGTCAAGGTCGCCTTTGACGAGGACGCTTCGGCCGAGGGCGACGCCCAAGCCTTCGATCGCGGCTTGGATGAGCAGGCCGGAATCGTCGAAGCCGGGGCCGCGCGTTGCATCCACCGCGGTGACGCCTGCCGCGCGGAGCCACATCGTCCAGTCTTCGCGCAATTCGTCGTGCAGGAGCGTGGTGCGGGCGAGGTCGGCCGGATCTTTGAGTTGGGCGGCCACCGATGGCGCGCATACGGGGAAGAGTTCTTCGCTCAGGAACTTGATCGTGGTCAGACCCGGCCATTCTTCGCGGCCATAGCGGATTGCCATGTCGACGTCCGGCCCAAGCGCCCCGGACTGCGCTTCAAAGGTGGCGAGCCAGACGTCGATGTTCGGGTGCTTGGCGCGGAAGGCGGCCAGGCGGGGAACCAGCCACTTGCCGGCAAAAGAGGGCATGACGGCGACCGTCAGCCAGCCTTGGCCAGGGTCGACCGCTTGGAGCTTGCGGCCCGCCAGGGCGAGCTGGTCCAGGGCCTGGGTCACGGCGGGCAGGAACTTTTGGGCGGCCTCCGTGAGGGCGACAGCGCGCCCGTCACGGCGGAAGAGGGGCAGGCCGGCCCAGTCCTCCAACGTCTTCACCTGGTGGCTAACGGCGCTCTGGGTTACGGCCAATTCATCGGCGGCCTTTGTGAAACTAAGCAAGCGGGCCGCGGATTCGAAGGCACGCAAGGAATTTAGGGGCGGAAGTCTGCGCTGCATGTGCCCATTCTATGATTTTTTCTCATGATGTCGATGAGAAGTCCTCGTTTGAATTAACGGGGCCCGGTCGCCATATTTTGGCTCATAGCAGTCATTCAACGAGAAAAGCGAGGCTTCACATGTATAAGGCATATCCGCTGTATCTGGCTCCGCGTGATGAGCGTCACTCATCGAAGCAGGGGATTTTCAGCTGGTTCTTCGGGGTTTTGTTCGGCATCCGCTGAACCTGATCGGAAAATCCGCGCTGCAGCGCAGCAAAGAAAGGGCTCCCCGCAGCGGGAGCCCTTCTTTTTTGTGCCCGTTGGAAGCGGTGCCCGTCAGTCCATCGTGAGGACGACTTTGCCCTTCACTTTGCGCGCCGCCATGTCGTTCAGGGCTTCGGCGGCTTTCGCCAGCGGGTAGGTCTTGGAGACCGTCGGCTTCAGCTTGCCTTGCTGGATCCAGCCCATCAGCGCTTGCAGATTTTCCTGGTTGCGCTTTGGCTCGCGGGCGGTGAAGGCGCCCCAGAAGACGCCAACGATCTGGCAGCCTTTGAGAAGCGTCAGGTTCAGTGGAATGGCCGGGATGCCCGCCGGAAAACCGACGACGAGGTAGCGGCCTTCCCACGCGATCGAGCGGAGCGCGGGTTCGGCGTAGTCGCCGCCGACGCCGTCGTAGATCACATTCGCGCCGTCGCCGCCGAGGACGCGCTTGAAGTCTTCGGACAGCTTCTTCTGTGCGTCGCGATCGAGCGGATTCTCCGGGTAGACGAGGCCGTCGTCGGCGCCTTGCGCTTTGCAAAAATCCACCTTCTCCTGCGTAGAGCATGCGGCGATGACGCGGGCGCCCATGATCTTGCCGATCTCAACGGCGGCGATGCCGACGCCGCCGGCCGCGCCGAGCACAAGCAACGTCTCACCCTTCTTCAGGTTTGCGCGGTCCTTCAGCGCGTGGTGCGAGGTGCCGTAGGTCATCACGAAGGCGGAGGCCTGCGCGAAGTCGATGTTGGACGGGAACGGGATGCAGCGCGCTGCGGGGGCGCAGACTTCCTCCGCGAAGCCGCCGAAGCCAGTTGAGGCCATGACACGGTCGCCGACTTTCACGTTCGTGACGCCGGCGCCAAGCGCCTTGACGATGCCTGCAACCTCGCCGCCGGGCGCGAAGGGAAGCGCGGGTTTGAACTGGTATTTGTTCTGGATGATGAGCACGTCGGGGAAGTTCACACCGGCGGCCTTCACGTCGATCAGCACTTGGCCCGCATCCGGTTTGGGGCTTGGGACTTCGGTCAGAACCAGACTGTCGGGCGGGCCGTAGGCTTTGCAGAGCATGGCTTTCATGAACAATCTCCGTGGCTTGAGTGCTTTTGCGCGCGGACGTTAGGCGAGGGTCGCGCAGCCGTGAAGCCCCATTCAGCGATCGTTCAGGCGCCCAGGCGCGTAATTTGCGCGTTAGCTCTGCCTGGAATGGAGAAAAGCGATGCCCACGTCACTATGGCGCGGTGCTGCCGTTGCGGTGGCCGCGTTCGCGTTCGCTGGACCGGCACTTGCCGAGGAAGCCAAGCCCTCTGCGCGGCCCTGCCCGTTCGTGCGCTCGATCGACAATTTCAAAGCGGTCGATGATCGTACCGCCATCATCGAGACGTCGCCCAGCCGCAAGTACTTGGTGAAGTTCGCCAACACGTGCCGGGAAATGAAATGGGCTGTGTTTGCACGCGTCGAAGCGCGGCCCGGAATCTGCCTGAGCACCGGCGATATCATCGTGTTCGGCGATCGCAATTTCTCCGACCGCTGCTGGATTTCTTCGATCACCCAATTGCCGCCGCAGGGCGCACAGTCCCCAGCGTCGTACTAACGCGGCAATTTCGCGAGCGCCGCCGTTGTGCGGCGCTCGCCCACTACATCGCCGCGCCAGTTCTTGATGGGCGGATTTGTGTGTTTGGCGATTTGCGGCGAAGCTTCGTCTGCGATACCCAGCAACGTCAGCAGTCTGGCCATCACGGTTTCAGCGGCGCGGGTGCCGCCGTCGTCGACTTTGAGCGCGATCCCTAAGCCCTGATCGGGGAGTGCGGCCATGAATACGGCCTCGGCCCCGGTCTTCACGACAGCGCGGCCGCGCGAGGCCTGGATGAGGTCCGCGCAGGCGCGGCCGGTGCCGGAGACCAGCAACGGATGGGCCTTCCAAGCGGCGACAATGCGTTTGGCGGCGGCTGCGCGCGCGGGCGAAAGGTGCGACGTGTCGGCGAGCCTGGCCATGCCGCGCGCGAGGTTTGCGAGCGGGATCGCATAGTTCGGCGCGGCGCAGCCGTCGATGCCCACCGTCATGTCGTTTGCGTTGACGGCGCAGAGATCGGCAATCGCCTCGCGCACGAGAACTTGGACCGGATGATCGGGGCGTTCGTAACCTTGGGGCGCAATCTTCAGGTGGCGGGCCACAGTCAGGAAACCCGCGTGTTTGCCGGAGCAATTGTTGTGCAGGCGGCACGGCTTTTCGCCCGCGCGCAGCATCGCGTGGGCCGTCGGCTCATGGAACGGCAGATGCGGACCGCAGGCGAGGTCGCCTTCGACGCAGTCGATGCGGGCGAGCCAGCCCTTCACGCGATCGGTATGCATCGGCTCGCTGGAATGCGAGGCGCAGGCGAGGGCTAGGTTTTCATCGCTGAGGCCAAACGCGTCTGCCGCACCGGTTTCGACGAGCGGGAGCGCTTGCAGCGACTTGAATGCGGAGCGCGGGAATACAGCGTTTTGTGCGTCGCCCCAGCTTGCGATGATCTTGCCCGACGCATCGCCGATCACGATCGAACCGCGGTGAACGCTTTCGACGACGCCGCCGCGGGTGAGTTCGACCAAGATGGG
Organism: uncultured Alphaproteobacteria bacterium; assembly: GCA_902826695.1. Taxonomy (GTDB): domain Bacteria; phylum Pseudomonadota; class Alphaproteobacteria; order Micropepsales; family Micropepsaceae; genus SZUA-430. The sequence continues at coordinate 175,912 of CADEFU010000010.1, forward strand.
GTTCATGACTTCCGGCCGAAGTTCAGGACGCGCTGGAGCACGCCCAAGGGGCCGGTGAATTTCAGAGGGGCCGTTGTTACGGCGAGGGCGAAGCAAACCTCGCCGGGTTGGGCGATGGGTCGGTGGGTGACGCTTTCGTCGCCGATCGCGATGTCGCCAGCGGCGTAGAGGCCGGTCTCGTCTTTGAAGGCGCCGGTTAGAACCAGCGTGAACTCTTGGCCGCCATGGGTGTGCTTCGGCGGTCCGTAGCCCGGTTCAATGCGGAACACTTGGAACGTCTCACCCGCTGCCGTTTCGGGGAGTTTGAGGTCGAGAATTTTGAGGCCCGGGCCGCCGGGGTACCATGCAGCGCTGCCAAGCGCCGAGCCGATGATGTCCCGGACTTCAGCTGGGATCGACACGAGCGTTTGCGGGAACACGGGCGGCGATTGCGGTTGTGCGTCGATGGCTGCGAGCACGGTGTCGAGAGCACCCGGGTCAACATCGACGCCATCGTCGATTGCAAGTTCGCTGCCGCCGATGGTTTCGACGTCGTGCATGATCGTGCGGCAATGCGCGCAGAGCGTCGCGTGCGCGTTGAGAATGCGACTGACGGCGGGCGAGAGTGCGCCGGTCGCGGCGGCGGTGAGGAGCGTGGCGCTGGGATGGTGGGTCGGCATCATACGCTCTCCTCTCCCTCAACGGCTTTGCGCAGGCGGGCGAACGCCAGCCGCAGGCGCGATTTGACCGTGCCCAAGGGGATCTTCGTTTCTTCTGCGATCTGGCTGTGCGGTTTGGCGAGATAGAACGCCTCATGCACGAGGTCGGCTTGTTCCTTCGGCAGCGTCTTTAGCGCGCGCGTTATGCGGGCTTCGCGGTCGAGCGTGTCGAGACGGACATCGGCGGCCTCAGGTTCGTCGGGCACGAGCATCGGATCGTTCGGGTCGAGCTCCGGACGCCTCTCTTTACGCACGGCGTCGATGCGGCGGTTTCTCGCGATCGTGAACAGCCAGGTCGAGACCGAGGCCTGGCGCCTGTCAAACGTCGCAGCCTTCCGCCAGACGGTCAGCATGACCTCCTGGGTCAACTCCTCCGCCTGGCCGCGGTCTGTGCCGATCTTGATCAAGTACCCTTTGACCTTGGGCGCGAAGTAGCGAAACAGCGCGGCAAAGGCGGCTTTATCAGCTTTGGCGGCGATCGCCTCCACGAGGGCCGCTTGGGCGTCGCGGTCTGGGGTCGCTGTGTCTTCGGCCGGTGCACGCATAAGGCGACCCTAGCAAACAGGCGTTGGCTGCGGGAATCGACATTTCCGCCGCACAGCACACGCGGAAGGGGCTTCACAAAAAGGCCCCATATAGGCGAGACATTGGGGGTGGTGAAGCACATGCCAGGGTTGATTCGCGGCATGGGGCTTGGGGTGTTGTCTCAAACACAAGGTTGTCTCGATGTCTCGGATTGGTTTTTCGATTGCGGCCTTTGTAGGCGCGCTCGGCGTGGCGCAGGCGGCGCCGACCCTGCTTGGTACGTCGGACGCTTGGGAGGCGTACAAGAACAGCGACACCCGTGGCGCAGTCTGCTGGGCCGTCTCGACGCCCACGGCGAAGGAGCCGGCAGCGGCAAAGCGCGATCCGATCTACTTCCTGATCACGACCTGGCCCAAGGCCAGTATCGCGAACGAGCCGTCGGTCGTGATCGGTTATCAGTTCAAGGAAGGTTCGAACGCAACCGTGCAGGTTGGGGCCGACAAGTTCGAGCTCTTCACCAAAGCCGACGGCGCTTGGCTTGCCGGCAAGCAGGACGAGCAGCGCCTGATCACGGCGATGCGCGGTGCCGGCGAAATGACGGTTAAGGGCATCTCGAAGCGCGGAACGCTGACGACGGACACCTATTCGCTGAAGGGTATTTCCGTCGCACTCGACAAAGTGGCGGAAGGCTGCAAATAGACAGGGCTTGAGCGGCTTTTAGTCGGGCCTGAATTTCAGAGGGCGGCTGGGTCAAGCCGCCCTCTTTGCTTTTGGACGTTTCGATGAGTTCTCCGAAGACATCGCTGATCGGGTTGACGCGCGACGGCTTGAAGGCCGCGCTCGCCGGTGCCGGCGTCGAGGCGAAGCATCAGACTATGCGCGCGAGCCAGATTTGGAACGCAGCCTATGTGCAGGGCGCGACGGGGTTCGATGCGATCACCACGCTGGCCAAGCCCTTGCGTGCTGAGTTCAGCGAGCGGTTTTCGTTCGCGCGACCTGAGGTCGTCACGGCGCAGGTGTCGAAGGACGGGACGCGCAAGTGGCTGATCCGGTTTGGGCCGGGTGTCGAAGTCGAGACGGTTTTCATTCCCGATGAGGATCGCGGGACGCTGTGCATTTCCTCCCAGGTGGGGTGCACGCTGACGTGCCGGTTCTGCCATACCGGAACGCAGAAGCTCGTGCGCAATCTGACGGCGGGTGAGATTGTTTCGCAGGTTCTCGTCGCGCGCGACGATCTGAAAGAATGGCCGCGCGCGGGGCGCAATTCGGAAGAGCGGATGATCACCAACATCGTGATGATGGGGATGGGCGAGCCGCTCTACAATTTCGAGAACGTGCGCGACGCGATCAACGTGATCGCCGATGGTGAGGGCTTGTCGGTCTCGAAGCGGCGGATCACGCTGTCGACAGCCGGCGTCGTTCCGATGATCCCGAAGGCCGGCGAAGAGATCGGGGCGATGTTGGCGATTTCGCTGCATGCGCCGCGGGACGAGGTGCGCGACGTGATCGTGCCCTTGAACAAGAAGTATCCGATCAAGGAGCTGCTGGCGGCTTGCCGGGAATATCCGGGGCTTTCGAACGCGCGGCGGATCACGTTCGAGTACGTGATGCTGAAGGGCGTGAACGATTCCAACGCCGATGCGCGCGAACTCGTGAAGATCATTCGCGGCATTCCCGCCAAGATCAATTTGATCCCGTTCAATGCCTGGCCGGGTGCGCCGTACGAGTGCTCGGATTGGGAGCGCATCGAGGAGTTCGGCGAGATCGTCAATCGCGCGGGCTATGCCTCGCCGATCCGCACGCCGCGCGGACGCGATATCATGGCGGCCTGCGGGCAGCTGAAGAGCGAGAGCGTCAAGCAGCGCGCGAGCGAGAAGATGGCTGAGCTGCGCTCCAAAGAAATTTCACGTATGCCGCATTGAGGACTTTCGTATGAGCAAAGGCGTCAAGAAGGTCGTGCTTGCCTATTCGGGCGGGCTGGACACGTCGGTGATCTTGAAGTGGCTGCAGACGGCCTATGGCTGCGAAGTGGTGACGTTCACGGCAGATCTCGGCCAAGGCGAGGAGTTGGGGCCGGCGCGCAAGAAGGCCGAGATGCTGGGCATCAAGCCGCAGAACATCTACATCGAAGACCTGCGCGAAGAGTTCGTGCGCGACTACGTGTTTCCGATGTTTCGGGCCAATGCGCTCTATGAGGGGCAGTACCTGCTCGGCACCTCGATTGCCCGGCCTTTGATCGCGAAGAAGCAGATCGAGATCGCCGAGAAGACGGGCGCCGACGCGGTCGCGCACGGCGCGACGGGCAAGGGCAACGATCAGGTGCGGTTCGAGCTCACCTATTATGCGCTGAAGCCCGACATTCGCGTGATTGCGCCGTGGCGGGAGTGGGAGTTGGGCAGCCGCACCGCGCTGATCGACTTTGCCGAGAAGCACCAAATCCCGATTGCGAAGGATAAGCGCGGCGAGGCGCCGTTCTCGGTGGACGCAAACCTGCTGCACTCCTCTAGCGAAGGTAAAGTGTTGGAAGACCCCGCGATCGAAGCGGATTCCATGGTCTATCAACGCACGATCAGCCCCGAGGAAGCGCCGGACAAGGCGACCTATGTCGAGATCGGGTTCGAGCGCGGCGATGCTGTGTCGATCGATGGGCAGGCATTGTCGCCAGCGACGTTGCTGACGCGACTCAACGAACTTGGCCGGGCGAACGGGATCGGTCGGCTTGACCTCGTCGAGAACCGTTTCGTGGGTATGAAGAGCCGCGGCGTGTACGAAACACCGGGCGGCACGATCCTTTACGCCGCCCATCGCGGGATCGAGTCCATCACGCTCGATCGCGGGGCCGGGCATTTGAAGGACGAGCTGATGCCGAAATACGCGGAGCTCGTTTACTACGGCTTCTGGTTCTCGCCGGAGCGCGAGATGCTGCAGGCGTTGATCGACAAGAGCCAGGAGTTCGTGAGCGGCACCGTGCGCATGAAGCTCTACAAGGGCAACGCCACGGTCGTGGGCCGCGAGTCGAAGAACTCACTCTACCGCCAGGACTACGTCACGTTCGAGAAGGACAGCGTCTATAACCAGAAGGACGCGGAAGGGTTCATCAAGCTGAACGCGCTGCGGCTGCGGTTATTGGCTGCGCGGAATTTGGCGGCGAAGAAGTAACCGCTAGAGTTTGTCCCAGTAGATCTCGAAAAGATTGCCTTCCGGATCGGTGATGCGGGCGGCGAAGAAGTCGTCTTCGTCGAAGGCGATGGCGACGCCTAAGTGCTCGGCCCACGCCTCAACCGCCGATTTGGTTTCGACGCGGAAGCCGAAGTGGAAGTTCTCGCCCGCACCCAAGGGCGCACCCTTCTTGAAGAAAATAGAGATGCCGGGGCCGTAGACGAACGACTCACGCAGCTCGAGGCCCATGCGCTGGGCGTACCATTGCGCCAGCACCTGCGGGTCGCGCGAAGGGATGTTGATGTGGTCGAGCCACAACGGGGGCAAAGCGCTCATTATCAAAGCTCCGTGGGCACGCTCATGCCTCGTTGCGCATAGGCGGCCAAGACCGTGTTTCTGAGCAGGCAGGCGCGCGTCATTGGCCCTACCCCGCCGGGTACGGGCGTGATCGCGCCAGCGCGCTCACTCGCTTCACTATAAGCCACATCGCCGAAGAGTTTCGACTTTCCCGTGGGCAAATCGATGCGATTCATGCCCACATCGATCACGATTGCGCCGGGTTTGATCCAATCGCCCTTCACCATTTCAGCGCGCCCGACGGCGGCAACGAGGACGTCGGCGGCGCGGGCGAGAGGGCCTAAGTCCTTCGTTTTCGAATGAGCGATGGTGACTGTGCAGTTCTCCTGGAGCAGGAGCTGAGCCATCGGTTTGCCGACAAGTTGCGAGCGGCCGATGACAAGGGCGTTCAAGCCTTCGAGCTTGGGCTGAATCGATTTGATCATCATCAGGCAGCCTTGCGGCGTGCACGAGACGAGCGCATTCGACTTGCCGCTCGCGAGGCGGCCGGCAGAGAGCGGGGTGAGACCGTCGACATCCTTGTCGGGCGATAGCGTGTCGAGCACCGCTTCTTGACGCACTTGCTTTGGTGTCGGGAATTGGACGAGGACGCCATGCACCGTGGGGTCGGCGTTCAGTTTGCGGACAACATCCAACACCTCAGCTTCGCTCGCGGTTGCGGGCAGTTTCACATCGCGGGAGTTGATGCCGACTTCACGGGCGTCTTCGACCTTCAGGCGAACGTAGATCTCGCTGGCGGGGTCGTTGCCCACGAGGACGACGGTGAGCCCTATGGGGGCGCCTTGGCTTTGCTTGAATGCGGCAGCGGCCGACGCGACGCGGGCGCGGACAGAAGCTGCGAAGGCTTTGCCGTCGATTACTTGTGCGGTCATTCGAACCTCTTGAGCCAAGACGCCGCGCGAGGTTCCAGCACCTTCGCGTCGCCCGCAATCAGGACTGTTTTGAGGCGCGAAGTTTTGCCAGCGGTGACGGAGACAGTCGACTTCGGTACGCCGATTTCGTCTGCGACCAATTGGACAAGTGCGGTGTTCGCGCGGCCATCTTCCGGCACGGCGCGCACGCGGGCATGAAGTACGCCTTGTTTCACGCCGTCGAACGCGTCACGCGCAGCGCGCGGGGTCAGTCGGATGGCGATGAGGATGCCGTCACGGCTTGTCCGGACCGGGCTGGTCAAGACCAGAGGCGACCTGCAACCGCGCGAAAGATGAAGTAGCGCGCGAACTCGACACCGAGGAGCAGCACGATCGGCGAAATGTCTATGCCGCCTAAGTCCGGCATTAAGCGGCGGATCGGGCGGAGGAGAGGTTCGGTCGCGGCATAGCAGAAGTTCTGTATCGCGCGGATTGCGGGGTTGTAGGGGTTCACGACATTGAAATTGACAAGCCAGCTCAGCACCACCGTGGCGATGATGATGTAGACGTAGATGTCGATGAGCAGGTCAATCAGCCAAAGCAGCGTGCCCATATGGTCCGTTTCCGCTCACCTACGCCTTGCGAGAATCGCTGCGTTTCCGGGCGAGATGTAACCGCCATGGGGTGGGGCGACAAGGTAAGGGGCCAAAACTTGACAGGGGACAGACGCGGACCCTACAAACCCTGCCTTCGCGCGGCCGGGCCTTACTCCCGGCTTTCGGCGGGCGTTATGGGGCTGTAGCTCAGTTGGGAGAGCGCCTCGTTCGCAATGAGGAGGTCAGCGGTT
>CADEFU010000011.1 GCA_902826695.1 uncultured Alphaproteobacteria bacterium
CCGCTCGTCGCCGTGACGTTCGCCCCAACAACGATCTGATAAGTCTGTCCACTGGCGAGCGCCGGCAGCGCATAGCCCGCTTCCAGCTGTCCGATCGTCGGTGTCGTACCGCCGGTGCACTGGCCCGGCGTGCCGGAGCAAACAACCGACGTCTTGCTCAGTCCGGCCACAGCGGCATCGGTGATCGTTGCACCGGTTGCTGTCGAAGGCCCGTTGTTCGTGACGGTGATCGTGTAGCTCGTCGTGCCACCAGCGTTGACGCTGGCCACGCCGTCCGTCTTCGTGATCGCAAGATCGGCAATCGCTGTTACGGTGAACGAGCCCAAGCCCGAGTCGTTGCTGTCGCCCCCGAGGAAATCGGTCACGCTCGCCGTGTTCGAGACAACCGCACCGCCCGGCGCACCACCACTCACCGTCTGCTGGAACGTGAATGTCTGCGTTTGCCCGTTCGCCAAGCCGGAGGGACAGGTGATGGTGTTCGCCGCGTAGCTACAAGCACCCGCGGGCCCCGATGACGTGAACGACACGGGCGCTGAGACATCGATCGTCGGGGCCGTGTCGCTGACGATCAGCGGATTGGCCGCAGTCTCGTCCGGACCTTCCATGTCGCCCGGACCGTTGTTTGTGACGTTGATCGTCCAGGTCACGGTCTGCCCGGCACCAACCGTCGGCGACGAGGGCGACTTCGTGACGGCGAGGTCGTAGGGCAAGATCGAGACGGAAGCGCCGGCCGACCGGTTCGCATTCACGCCGATAATGTCCGTCGTGCCCGACGTCGAGGAGCGATCGACCGTTGATGCGGTATTCGTGATGCTTGTCGCGGCCGCCGTGTTCGCAAAAATCTGTTCGTAGGTGATCGTCAGCGCTTCGCCGGCGTTCAGCCCGCGAACGCCGCCGCTGGGCGCGCCAGGCGCCGACGGCGCACTATAAGGCCGCGAGCAAACGGTCGAAGCGGGCATCGAAGAGCCCACGCTGACGCCGGTACACGTCATTGCACCGCTACTGAGATTCGCGTTGCTGCCGCCGGCGGTGCCGATCGAAAGCACCCTGAACGTGGGCGCCGGCGAACCGATCGGACCCGAAGGCAGCGTGTCGGCGAGCGAAATCGTGTCGCCCTTCGTCATCGGGTCGGGACCGTTGTTCGTGACCGACACCGTCCAAACCGTCCGCGCGCCCGCATTCACCGGCGAGGGCGACGCGCTCTTCGCAACGCTGAGCTGGTAGACGCAAGGGACCCAGTCGATCGTGACCCCGCCGGACGCGCCATTCGCCGCGCCGATACCCGTCTGAGCGGCACCCGAGCCTGAGATTGCGCTTGGTGCCGTCGCCGAAACCGTCGGCGAAGTCGCTCGCACAAAGCTCGAGCCGCCGCCGCCACCGCCGCCGGTGCGCGCATCGGTCTGCGTAGCCGCACCACCACCGCCGCCGGTGTAGCCGCCACCGCCGCCGCCGCCGGAGTCTACGCCGTTGTCGGGCCCACCGTTGCCGCCTGTACCGGCACCGATTCCCGACCCTGCAAGTCCGTTTCGGGCGGGTGTCGCGCTGTGGACACCGCCGGCACCACCGGCCGCGGCCTGCCCGCCCTGGCCGCCGCCGACGGTGACACTCGGTTGGGAGCCAACAACGCCACTAACGCCAACCGCGACCGTTCCGGCACCAATTCCGGCAAACCCGCCGCTGCCGCCGTCGCCCGCCGGTGTATTCTGGTGCGCGCCGCCGCCGCCGCCACCACCACCGGCTTCGATAAGCTTGACCCCGCCGACGCTGATCGAACTGCTACCGCCACCGCCGCCGCCGCGATGCCAAGGAGTTCCGGTGACGGTGCCACCGTTGCCGCCCGCCGCGGTCCCGGTCCCGCCGGACGAAACGCCGCCGCTCACGAGAGAGACGCTCCCGCCGGACCCGACCGCGCCGGTGACCGCCTGCCCTGGCAACACCTGGAAAGTAGCGCCGATGATCGCGCCGCCAGCGCCGCGCCCACCCGTAATCGCCGCACTTGTACCCGACGACGCGCCGCTGCCGCCGGTTACGGACGCTCTCATCGCGCAGACGCCGTCCGGTACCGTCGTCGAAACCGCCCCTGCCGTCGTCTGCGTGAAACTCGGTGCATTCACTGCCGGATCGCCGATCGCCGAGCTGGCCAGGAGCGCATAGGCCGAAACGCCCGCGATCAGCGCCGCATTGCGCACACGGTGCCGCCGAACACGCTCGCCTTCGTTTGGCCCGCGCGCAGCGGCTCGCACGGCGGCATCTCTGCCTCCGTCGGTGTCGCCAGCGTAGTGAGCCTTCGTCACGCGAGCCCGCCTCCACGCCCAGTCGGCGTGGTTTCCGATTCGTTACTTGGGCGACGCTAGGGCCAAATGGTTGATGAGAATTTTACTCTGACCCCGAAATAGCTACTTTCGATCAAGGAGTTACCCCGACTCTCGCGACAGGTTTTGTGTCACTCGGGATTCAGTGCCGGTGCAAACTGGACGCAACATGTCCCCGATGGCCCCAGCGAAAGGAACTGGAAACAACTTGTACCGACGCGAAAGGAATTAGTTCCTGTGCGATTCGGGCGACGCCGCTTCAAGCGGCCCGGCCGCACTTACGGCCGGTACGCTGTCGCTCGCATCCCCGGCGCGCGCAGCGGCGCGGCCAGGCTGGCAAACGCGCAAAGCACCTTGCGCGTATCGCGCGGATCGATGATCTCTTCGATCCCGAACTTTTCGGCCGTGCGAAACGGCGAGCGCACGCGATTGAGCCGCTCGTCGATCTCTGCGCGCAGTTTCACCGGATCGTCCGCCGCCTCAAGGTCGCGCCGGTAGGCCGCTTCGATTCCGCCTTCGAGCGGCAAAGATCCCCAATCCCCGGACGGCCACGCATAGCGAAACGGCAACCGCGTCGCGTTGCTCATCGCCGCTCCCGCAACGCCGAATGCCTTGCGGATCAGGATCGTGCACCACGGCCCGCTTGCCTGATAAATTGCCGTCATCGCCCGTGCGCCGTGACGGATCGTGGCCGCCTGCTCCGACTCCAGCCCGATGCGGAACCCAGGAATATCGACGAGATGCACGACCGGCAGGTGAAACGTCTCCGCAAAATCGACGAAGCGTGTGACCTTCAAACTCGACTCCGCCGTCCACGCACCGCCATAGACGAACGGATCGCTGGCGAGAACCGCAACCGGCCACCCGTCGAGCCGTGCCAAGCCCGTAATGGACGAGCGCCCGTGTCCGCGCCCGATCTCAAAGAACGAGCCCTTGTCGAACACCGCCTCGACAATGGCGCGCATCTTGTAGACCTGCCGGCGCGAGCGCGGCACGATCTTGATCAGCGTTTCTTCGCGCCGCGCGGGATCGTCGTCTTGCGGTCCCCGCGGCGGCACGTCGAATACCGACGACGGCAGATAGGACAAGAACCGCCGCGCCCGGGCGAACCCTTCGGCCTCGCTTTCGACCTCGTCGTCGATCGCACCGTTCTTCGTGTGGATCGCCGAGCCGCCGAGTTCTTCCTTCGTCAAATCTTCGCCGATCTGCTTCACCACCGGCGGCCCCGCGATGAACATCTGCGCGGTGCCTTTGACGATCATCGAATAGTGGCTCGTCACGGCGCGCGCGGCACCCAGGCCCGCGACGGACCCAAGCGCGAGCGAGACAACCGGCACCGTCGCCAAGTTCGCAACGACGTCGTCCCACGCCGGATTGGCCGGCACGTAGGTGAAGCCCGTCTGCTCGTAGGTCTTGACCGACCCGCCGCCACCTGAGCCGTCGATCAAGCGGATGATCGGCAGCCGAAGCTCGCGCGCCATCTGCTCGGCCACTTCCTGCTTGCGCTTGCCCGCCATATCGGCCGACCCGCCGCGCACCGTGAAGTCGTCGCCCGCAACCACGACCGGCCGCCCGTCGATCAACCCGCGCCCGAAAATGAACGGCACCGGCGTGAACGCAAGCATCTGACCGTCGGGACCATACTCCGCGGACCCGGTGATCGAACCCACCTCATGAAACGATCCGGGATCGAGCAACGCGTCGACGCGCTCGCGCACGGTCAACTTGCCGAGCGAGCGGTGCTTCGTAACCCGCTCCTCGCCGCCCATCTCCTGCGCGAGCGCTTGGCGCCGGCGCAGTTCTTCGACGTCCTTCTCCCAGCTCATGCCGCGCGTTTCTTCTCAGGCGTGAATTCGACGCCAAGCTTGCGAATGGCGTGCACGAAATTGTTCGGCGCGATGTCGATCTCACCCGTCCAACGCATGTCCGGGAACCGCGCGAATATCTGCCGGTACACGGCCTCAAGCTGCATGTTCGCAACCCGCTGCCCCAAGCAGACGTGCGGTCCGATGCCGAACGCGACGTGGTCCTTCCCGTTCGCACGCGCCGGATCGAACCGGTCGGGATCGGGAAACACTGCCGGATCGCGGTTCGCCGCGCCGTAATACATGATCACCTTTTCGCCCTCGGCGATTTTCTGCCCGCGGATTTCGGTGTCCTTTGTGGCAGTGCGGCGCATGTACATGACGGGCGACACCATGCGGATCGCCTCATCGACCATCGTCGGCAGCAACGCGAGGTTAGCCTGTACCCGTGCCTTCTCGGCTACAAACTCCGTGAGCAGCTTCATCGTGCCCGAGATCGAGTTGCGCGTGGTGTCGTTGCCCGCGAACACGATGAGCAGCCACGAGCCGTCGAGATAATTGTCGGGCAACACATCGCCTGCGACCTTCGCGTGCGCCAGCGCGGTCAGCAGGTCTTGCTTTGGATCCGCCCGCCGCTTCAACAAAATGTCCCGGCCATAGTCGAACATCTCGGCGACGTTGGACATGAAGTCGCCGAAGAAGTTCGGATCGACCGCGCCAAAATTCTTCTCGGCCATCACATAGCCGGCGATCTCGAGATAGTGCATCCATCGCACGAGCTTCGGCCGGTCGCTCTCCGGGATGCCCAAGATCTCCGACAACGTGAACAACGGCAGTTCCGCCGACAGATGCTCGACGAGGTCGCACTTGCCCATCGGCGCTATCGTGTCGAGCAGCGCCGTCACCTTGCCCTCAACCTTGACCTTCAAATCGGCGACATACTTCGGCGTAAAGAACGGCAAATGCTCGCGTCTCAGCTCGAAGTGTATGGGCTGATCCATGTTGATCAGCTGATCGAGCGACGCCCGGTGCAGCACCGGATGGCGTTGCGCCGGGTTGCCGTACGCCATCAAAATCCCGCCCTTCTGCGACGAGAACGTCTGCGGATCGAGCGACACCGCCCGCACGTCGTCGTAGCGTGTCAGCGCCCAGAACCCTGCACCCAGTTCCGCCGGCTCCTTGCACCAGCAAACGGGCGCGTTTTCTCGCATCGCCTTGAATGCATCGAACGGCTGCCCGCCCGTAAACGCCGAGAAGTGTGCCAAATCGACTGGCGGATCGAACGCGAACGTCCGCCCGAACTTCGGCTCCGGCGCATAGGTCTCGAGAATCTGGTCGGCAAGCGGTTTGAGCATGGGCCACGTCTCCAACGGCGATAGCGAATGCCGCCACCATCCGCCGCGCGAAGCACCCCGGTCAAGCCTCAGCCCCGATCTGGGCGCTCTCGTTCCATTTCTCGGCGCTCAATCTACCGCCGGTTCCGCGGCAGGCTTCTCCACTTCGCAAGCGTTGCGTTGGGCGTTGCCGCACCGTCGACCGACGTGTTTACAAACGAGGGCGCGGCGGGCGCGTTGTTTGCGACGGTGTACTTTTTCATATGCTCCAGCAGCACAGCCGTTGCGCCCACGAATGACAAGAACTCGCTCTTGATCTGCGCTTTGCCGGACCCCTGCGACCACAACACGCTACGTAACGACAGCAGCCCCTCTTTCTCAAACACGGCTTTGCCGACGACATATTCCGAATTGTAGGCATTCACGCCCTCAATTGTGTCGCTCGGTTCGGAGTCAAACGCGCTGATGTAGTGCAACATTTTGCAGCCCGCGGCCTTGTCCTCGCACAAATGGAAGTCGACGACGTACGTGAACTTCTCAAACTTGAACGTAAGGCGCGGATCGCCTTGTATGAGCTCTGACTTCATCGCTGTCGCGCCCATCTCGTTGAAGAGCGCCATGACTGTATCGGCCTTGTAACCGGAAAGAGCATCCGGCGCATCGGCGGCTTGCGCCGGACCACCCGCAAGAAGCAACGCACCCGCAAGCGCGACATACTTGAACTGCATACCCAACCCTCCCGCCCCAACACGCGGCACCCTAACATCGCCAATGCGGCGTCGTTAGCCTCTACGCCCATAGGCTGTGCCGCAGTCTTGCCGTACCCGCTGAAATGATTGCAGTATTCGCCCCATGCGGATCGGCATAGCACTTGGCGGCGGCGGCGCGCGCGGATGGGCCCACATCGGCGTCCTCCGCACGCTTATCAAAGCGGGCTTCGAGCCCACAATCGTGGCAGGTACTTCGATCGGCGCAATCGTCGGCGGCGCCTTCGCGGCGGGCAAACTCGACGAACTCGAAGAATTCGCCCTGGGCCTTGACCGCAAGGCAAGTTGGAAACTGGCCGACATGAACCTCGGCAAGGGCGGTGGCCTGATCAAAGGTGACAAGGTTGCCCAAGCGCTCCGCGAAATCGTCGGAGACCCCGAAATCGGAAAGCTCAAGAAGAAGTTCACCGCCGTTGCGACCGAGCTCTTCACGGGCCACGAAATCTGGATCGAGGAAGGAAGTCTGATAACCGCGATGCGTGCGTCTTACGCGCTGCCCGGCATCATCGTCCCTGTAACGATCGAAGACCGTCCACTGATCGATGGCGGCATCACGAACCCGGTCCCCGTCTCCGCCTGCCGCGCGATGGGCGCCCAACTCGTGATCGCGGTCCCGCTGCCCGCAAGCCAAACCCCGAACCAGCGTTTCATCAAAGAAACGACAGAAGTCGATGGTTCTGCCTGGCAAAAAGCACTCGCTGTCTTCCGCGAGCCCGAGCGCTTCGTCGCGCGTCAACTGTTCGGCGACGAACCGGGCGAACTCACCACGGCAACGGTTTCGGTCGCCGCTCTCAATATTCTGCTCGACCGCATGACCCGCGTGCGCCTGGCCAGCGACCCGCCCGACATCACGATCAGCTCCGACATCGGCAAGATCGCCCTGCTCGAGTTCGACCGGGCCGAAGAAGCAATCGCGATCGGCACGGCGGCGACTGAGCGCATCCTCCCCGAGATCGAAGCGCGCTTGAAGGCGTAAACATGGATGCCGGCCGCAAGGCGCAGCGACGCGCCGACGGCATCCTTGTCAGTGTCGGGAATGGAAAAATCTGGAGCGGGCGAGGCGATTCGAACGCCCGACCCTAACCTTGGCAAGGTTATGCTCTACCCCTGAGCTACGCCCGCGCTCCGATTTAAGGCCGTGGGTTATGGCGTAACTGCGTCCGCGATGCAATACGGCCCGGGCGCTGCTTCAGAATGGGCGGATTACCGCGAGGGCCGGGCGATGTCCGAGCGCTTAAGGATTGCCGCGACCGCGGGGCGCCGGTCACAGGGTGCGCAGGCGATGGAATCAGCGCTCAGTCCCCGAGCTCTTTCAGCCGCCTCTGGTACATCCCGGTCAGGCAGGCCACGATCGCCACGCCCCGGCATACCGCATCGCGCGCCTTGATCCATGTGCGCTGTTTATCCCGGATCGCCTGCCGCTTGGTGGCGTCGTCCTCCCAGTCGAACTTGGCCGCATAGGCCTCGCCCAAGTGCCGGTCCAACGTTGCGAGCCCGTGTGACGAGCAAATCGCCCGCTCAACCTCGCTGCGGGCGTTCCGGCAGTCGAAGGACGCCGCCGGCGCCCGCGGATCAGGCCGCATGACGTCTCTAAGGTGCGCAAGCGGAATGCGCACCTCCTGCGGCCCCGCAGCATAGGCCGCCACCTGGTAAGCGTCGAACGTGATGACAAGCTCCCGGGGCAGAAGCGCGAACGATGCGAAGTTCCGCGCATTCGGGCCCGCACCGCGCTTGATCCAATCCATGTCGCCCATGCCGTCCGGTCCGCCGAGATCCTGCTTCAGCCGGGCGATGGCAATGTCGCTAACGCGCTGTACGCCCTTCGCGGTGAACACCTCCGCGAACTCGACGCGCCGCCCGTCCGGCAGAAGGAAGTTGAACGTCTCGGACGACGCATTTGGATGCGCTCCGCCCGTATAGTTGTAGTTCACGAATGAGACGACAACCATCTGCGCGTCGGCGCGCATGATCTCGTAGCTCACCTCCACCGCCCAGGGGTTCGCAGCACCGGGTTCATCGTGCGCGATGCCGACGAAATCCCGGGCAATACCGCGCACCCACACCTCGATCTGACGGTCCATCGCCGCATGGCCGAGCCGAGGATACGAGATATCGACGTCGTAGCCCTTTCCCTTCTCCTTGATCGTGATCTTCTGTGGCTGAGCCGCAACCGCCGCACCGGCGAATACCAACACGAGTGCCAAAACTGCCAGTCCGCGCATGCCCCAACCCTCAAAAACTCGCCCAGAAGCCCACAGCAAGCCGACTCCAAACGCAAGCCCACCATCTTTTCTCAAAATCGCTTCAAACCCAACCGCCCCCGTTAACGCGGCCACCGCATCCTTGGCGCTAAGGTAGCAATCGCGTACCGTTTCCGAATCGCCTGTGTAAGGGAATTGCAGAAGTGATGAGATCCATCGTCCCCGCGCTCGCGCTGTGTCTCGCGTTCGCCGCCGCAGCCGCGCCTGCCACAAAAAAAGAAGGGCAAATGCCCCCCGAAAACGCCGCCTTGGGCGAAGCAACCAAGGTGGTCGATGGCTTCCACGCAGCGTTGAAGAAGGGCGATCGCACGGCGGTTTTGGCGCTCCTCGACGACAACGTTGAGGTCTTCGAACAAGGCTCGGTAGAGCACTCAAAGGCCGAATACGTCGCCAAGCACCTCGACGCCGACATGGCTTTCTCTGCCACGACGAAGCGCACGCGCACCTCGCATGGCGGCGCGATGCTGGGCAACCTTGCCTACTTCACGAGCCAGAGCACCCTCACCGGCACGTACAAAGGCCAAGCCGTCAATTCGATCTCGATCGAAACCATCGTGCTGCACAAGGCGCCTTCCGGCTGGAAGATCCTGCACATCCACTGGTCCTCACGCGAACCGGCGCCGGCCGCCGCTAAAGGAACGCGCGGAGCTCAGCGATAAACCGCTCGAACTGATCGTGGTGCACCCAGTGCCCCGCGTTTTCGTACACGGCGATGCGCGCATTCTTGAAATGCTTCGCGCGCCCATCCTTCTCGGGATTTGACGCCCAACTGTCCGCGCCATAGAGCAACAACGTCGGGCAGGTAATCGCAGCCCACAACGACTCCTGCTCCGCCTGCGCCAGGTCGAACGGCGGAAACACGCGCATATAGGGATCGAACTTCCAAACATAGGTCCCGTCTTCGTTCTGACTGACGCCGTGCACGGTCAGATGCCGCGCCTGCTCGTCGCTCAAATGATGGTTCGCCTCTTTCATCCGCTTGAACGCATCGTCGAGCGTCGCATAGCGGTGCGGCAATTGCCCGGCGAGCTTGCGCTTCGCATCCACCCACTCCCGCAGACGTGACGCGATCGGCTTCGCAAGCCGTTCGGCGAGCATCTTGGGGCTCGGCCCCAAGCCTTCGATCGCGACAATCTTTTTCACGTTCTCAGGGTACGTCCCCGCATAGCGCAGTGCGATGTTCCCGCCATAGGAATGCGCCACGATCGTCACCGGCGCGAGCTTCAGCTGATGGATAAGCTGCGCGAAGTCGTAGAGCGTGGTTAGCCCGCCGTAATCCCCGCTCGGCGACCAGTCGCTGTCGCCATGCCCGCGCAGGTCGGGCGCAATGATGTGCCACTTGTCGCGCAACGCCTGCGCCGTCCAATCCCAGCTGCGCGAATGATCCCGCCCGCCATGCAGCAGGATCAACGGCGGCGCGTCCGGATTGCCCCAATCGACATAGCGCAGGCGAAGGCGTTGCGAGACATAGCTGTGCGAAGTCGGTCCCGTAATCATGCAAACCCCTTTCCAACCTCAAGCGGCGCGAACCGGACAAGCCGGCTCGTCAGCACGCCAGCCTGGCGATGAACGACCGCCTGCTTGTAGTCGCTGTCGGTGATCATGGCGAGAAACGCCGCCGCACTCGGGTAATAGGCAATGAACCCAAGGTCCCATTGCTCGCCGGCGCCCGCAGGCCCCGTCACCATCGCCTCGAACTGGCCGCGCCAAATCGTTTTCCCGCCGACCCGGCTGAAGATGGGCTCGCTCGTGCGCCCGTACTCCGCATAGGCCTCGCGCCCGGTGAGCCCCCGCGGCTCGTGCGAATGCCCGGCCGGATAGACCGCCCGCTCCCGATAGCGGATCAGGTTCAACATGTTGATCGGCGTATTGCGCGGCAGCGCCTTGAAAGCGTCGAAGTTCGCGCGGCTCGGATCGACGAAGAATTCTT
Source organism: uncultured Alphaproteobacteria bacterium (assembly GCA_902826695.1). Lineage (GTDB taxonomy): Bacteria > Pseudomonadota > Alphaproteobacteria > Micropepsales > Micropepsaceae > SZUA-430. Next base: position 10,410 of record CADEFU010000011.1, read on the forward strand.
CCATAGAACGGCCTTAGGAGTTGGCAGAAATTTCTACATGCCGCGTTTGCCGTGGCCATGCAACGCCAAGTCGACAAGCCAAAGCGCTTGGCATAGGGTCCGCCGCCGAAAAAGACCGACCAGGAGACGTCCGTGAAAGCCCTCGTCAAATCCCGCGCCGCTGAAGGGTTGTGGCTCGAAGACGTGCCGATGCCAACGATGGGGATCAACGACGTCATGATCCGCGTGCTCCGCACCGGCGTCTGCGGCACCGACCTGCATATCTACAACTGGGACGCCTGGGCGCAGAAGACGATCCCGATCGGCCTGACCATCGGCCACGAATTCGTCGGCGTAATCGAGAAGGTGGGCTCGAACGTCACCGAATACAAACCCGGCGAAATCGTTTCCGGCGAGGGCCACATCGTCTGCGGCCGCTGCCGCAACTGCATGGCCGGTCGCTTTCATATGTGCGCGAACACGAGCGGCATCGGCGTCAACCGCAATGGCGCCTTCGCCGAATACATCGTGATGCCCATGACGAACATCTGGCACCACCACGAAGGCATCGACCTCGACGTCGCCTCGATCTTCGACCCGTTCGGCAACGCCGTGCACACCGCGCTGCAGTTCCCGGTCTTGGGCGAAGACGTGTTGATCACGGGCGCAGGCCCCATCGGCATCATGGCGGCAGCCGTTGTGCGTCAAGCGGGCGCCCGTTACGTCGTCATCACTGACCTGAACGAAGCGCGCCTCGATCTCGCGCGCAAAATGAAGGTCGACCTCGCCGTCAACGTGAAGGAAATGACCGTCGCCGACGCGCAGAAAAAGCTCGGCATGCGCGAAGGTTTCGACGTGGGCTTGGAAATGTCCGGCAACCCGGCCGCCTTCCGCGAGATGCTGAACAACATGTGCCACGGCGGCAAGATCGCGATGCTTGGCATCCCATCGACCGACATGGCGATCGACTGGAACAAGGTCATCTTCAACATGCTGACCATCAAGGGCATCTACGGCCGCGAGATGTTCGAAACCTGGTACAAGATGTCGGTCCTCGTGCAATCCGGCCTCGACATCGGCCCGGTCATCACCCACCGCTTCGACTACAAGGACTTCGAAAAAGGCTTCGCCGCCGCCAAAACCGGCTCGTCCGGCAAGGTGGTGCTAAAGTGGAGCGACCTCTGATGTACGGCGCCGTCCGCGAGCACCTCGCCAAAACGCTGGCCGAGATCAAGTCGGCCGGTCTCGAGAAACCCGAACGCATCATCACGTCCCGGCAGTCGGGCCACATCCGCGTCGCCGGCGGCAAGGAGGTCCTGAACCTCTGCGCCAACAACTACCTAGGCCTCGCCAGCCACCCGGCCATCATCAACGCCGCGCGCGAAGCGCTCGACCGCTGGGGCTACGGCATGGCCTCGGTCCGCTTCATTTGCGGCACGCAGGAAATCCACAAACAACTCGAAGCCAAGATCAGCAAATTTCTCGGCACCGAAGACACGATCCTCTACTCCTCCTGCTTCGACGCGAACGGCGGCTTGTTCGAGACGATCTTGGGCGAAGAAGACGCCGTCATCTCCGACGAACTGAACCACGCCAGCATCATCGACGGCATCCGCCTCTGCAAAGCGCAACGCTCACGCTACAAGAACGGCGACCTCGCCGATCTCGAAGCGAAACTGAAAGACGCCGCCACAGCCCGCTTCAAAATGATCGCCACCGACGGCGTCTTCTCGATGGACGGCTACTACGCCAAGCTCCCCGAGATCTGCGCGCTGGCCGAGAAGTACAACGCCCTCGTCATGGTCGACGACTCGCACGCCGTCGGCTTCACCGGCAAGCACGGCCGCGGCTGCCACGAGCGCGCGAACGTGATGGACAAGATCGACATCATCACCGGAACGCTCGGCAAAGCGCTCGGCGGCGCCAGCGGCGGCTACACGTCGGGCCGCAAAGAGATCATCACCCTCCTGCGCCAGCGCTCGCGGCCCTATCTGTTCTCGAACTCGATCCCGCCCGCGATCGCCGCCGCCTCCATAGCTGCGATCGATCTGCTCAAATCCTCAAGCGCGCTCATCGACCGCCTCGCCGACAACACGAAATTCTTCCGCGCCGAAATGACGAAGGCAGGGTTCAATCTGCTGCCCGGCGAACACCCGATCGTGCCGATCATGATCGGCGACGCAGCCTTGGCCGCCAAGTTCGCCGAAGCGATGCTGACCAAGGGCATCTACGTGATCGCGTTTTCCTATCCCGTGGTCCCGCAAGGCAAAGCGCGCATCCGCACGCAAATGTCGGCGGCACTGACGCGCCAAGACTTGGAGTATGCCGTCGCCCAGTTCACCGCTGTCGGGCGCGAAATGAAGCTGATCGGCTAACTAGTCGACGATACGAACCTGCGTCGTCGGCTCGTACTTCTGCGGAAAGCCCTCGACGAACGCTTCGGAGACATTGAGAATCTCGCTGACCGGCCGCGGGCGCTCCGCCGCGCTCGCCGGCGTCCACGCCAACATTGCCCCCGCCGCCGTCTGCGACAGTGCCGCGAATGTCCGAACGATCGTCTGCGTGAACTTGCCCATGACGCTTCCCTCCGGAGCGCTCTTGGCGGCGCTCTTCGAGGGACAACGCTAAGGCGAGCAGGGTTTCGATCCCGCTAACGCATTCGTAACGAATCGCTAACGGCTCACGCGGGACAAATGCGCCCTTCGAACATTGTCCCCCAAATTCCAACGTCCTTGAGCCGGCTTGGATCGACGCTTAACGGATCGTCCTCCAGCACCGCAAGATTGGCGAGCTTACCCGGTGCGAGGCTACCCATCTCTTGATCGAGCCGCCACGACTGCGCTGCATCGATCGTGATCGCGCGCAGCGCCTGTTCAACGGAGATGCGCTGCTCCGGCCCCGCGACGCGCCCCGACACCGTCGTCCGTGTAACCGCGCACCAGGCATTGAACAGCGGCCGCGCCGGCCCAATCGGCATGTCCGAATGCAGCGACACCGTCACCCCTTCGCGAACGCACGAGCCAAGCCGCGTCATCTGGTCTGCCCGCCCGGGCCCCAAACCCCAAGCCCCGTAAGCATCGGAGAACGCGGGTACGTAATACGGATTGGCGCTGACCACCGCACCCAGCCGCGCGATCCGCTTGACCTGATCCTCAGTCGAATTCGCAAAGTGCACGATCACACTGCGATGATCGTTGCGAGGCTTGGCAGCCAAGCCCGCCTCCATCGCGTCGAGCACCATGTCGAGCCCAAGATCGCCGTTCACATGCGTATGCGGCTGATAGCCGGCGTTCCAAAACATCGTCCACGCAGCCTTGAAGTTTTCCGGCTCCGTCATCCACTCGCCGCGATGCCCGTCGGTGTAGCCGTCCTTCATCTGCATCTTCTGCGAAACGATCGCGCCGTCGGCGAAGAACTTGATCTGCTTCGCCAGATAGCGAACCTTGCCCGCCGGCGCGGAGGCAATCGTCTGCGCCGTCGCCTCCAAGGCACGTTCGCCGTGCCGCTCGTACATCGTGCGCCCGTCGACGATCAGCGTGGTCGTAAACGGCGTGTCCTCCGCGCCAAGCACCGCCTGATAGAGCTTCAATTGCTCCGGCCCGATCTGCGCCCCTGGCTCGTTGAGCGCCGTCACGCCGGCGCGATGCATATACGTCTTGAGCAACGAAAGGCCGGCGACCATCCGTTGCGGCGCCGCAAACTCGCGCATCAGCGGCCCCAAGATGACATTGAGACCTTTCTCGAAGAAATGCCCACGCGCCCAATCCGCCTGCTCACTCGCAAGCCCGAGGCCCAACGTCATCGCCTCGGTGATGCCGAGCGCGGCGAGCGCCGGAGTGTTCAAATAGAACTCATGGCATGACCGGTGCCACACCGCGATCGGCCGCGTCATCGAAATTGCATCGAGCGCCGCGCGCGAAATCTCGCCGTGCCAATATTGGTGATAGCCCCACGAAAAGAAGAAGTCGTTGCCCGCCCCTTTGGCGCGAACGGCCTCAGTCAACCGCTTGCGATAATCCTCCGGCGACGTCGCGGCCTTGACGACGCGGTCCGGCAGCACCCATTCGTCGTTCGCTATAATCTCGCTCATGATCGAAAGCGCCGCCAGGATCGGATGCAAATGTTGCTCGATCAGACCGGGCATAAGCACCTTGTCGCGCAACGTCTCGTCCACCGCAAACGCTCGCGACCCAAGCGAAGCCTTTACCGCCGCGAGCGACCCAACGGCCACGATGCGCCCGCCCTCGACCGCGATCGCTTCGGCGACCGGCACACCCGCCTCCATCGTGATGATCTTCTTCGCGCAATAGATCGTGATCGGCGCTTTCGCCGCAACTTTCGCAGTCGTCGTCGCCGTGCGTGCGCCGGCGGCACTTGCTACCGCCCCGACGGCAGTCGCCATAAACGTCCGCCGGCCCATCGAAGGCATATGGGCCGCAAGCGACGCGTTCAAATCGCAGCAAACGCAGAAGGCGCCTTTCAGTCCTAACCCAGATTTTTTACCGCCGCCAAAATGCGTTTCCAACACCGGCATTCTCCTTGGCGGGCGCACCCGCTTGAGCCAAACTCCGCGGCACAACCTTAGCCACCTCAGGAACGACCCGCCAATGGCGAAACTCTACGACGCGATCGACGACAAGCTGGCAGCTTTCATCGCCAAACAGAAGATGTTCTTCGTCGCGACCGCGCCGCTATCCGCGGACGGCCACGTCAACGTCAGCCCGAAGGGCTACGACGCCTTCCGCATCTTGGGCCCCAAGCAAGTCGCCTACGCCGACCTCGGCGGCTCGGGCATCGAAACCGTTGCGCACGCGCGTGAAAACGGCCGCATCACGATCATGTTCTGCGCCTTCGAAGGCCCCGCGTTGATCTTGCGCCTCTACGGCAAAGCAAGCGTCATGCAGTTCGACGACCCCCGTTTCCACGAAGAACTGAAGAAGTTCCCGGGCTTCGAACGCGCCCGCAATATCGTCTTCGTCGACGTCGATCGCATTGCCGACAGCTGCGGCTGGGGCGTCCCCTTCTACGACTTCAAGGGCGAACGCGACCAACTCAAACGCGCGATCGACCACCACGCGCCCGATCAACTGACCGAAAAGCGCTTCACCGCGAACGCCGAAAGCATCGACGGGCTGACGGGTCTCATACGGCAGCGCTAACGCCGAGATCATCCTTCGTCGAGCGCTAGCCAGGCTCCCCCGCCCGGATCAAAGTGCAAACAACCTCGTTCAGCGGCACCGCAATGCCGTGCTTTGCTGCGAGCCGGAGCACCACTTCGTTTCGCGCCACCCACTCCGTCGGTTGGCCGTTCAAACGGTCGACCACGATCGACGGCGTATGCAAATGCGGCCCGCGCGAGATCATCGCATAAAGCCGTTCGCCAATATCCTCCGGCAGCTTCGCGCCTTCCGCGCGTGCGACTGCGACGACCTCCGCCGCAAGCGCCCGGTAAAGCCGCGCAATCCCCTCATCCTGCAACACCTCGTTGCCCTTGCGCGTCAGCACGCCGATCCCGCCGCCGACTGCATTGAGCACGAGCTTTCCCCACGCCGAGGTCAGCCAATCCTCAACGATCCTGACCTCCGCGAACGAGCCTTCGAAGACGCCCCTGAACCGCACGCTCGCCGCACCCTGCGGAATGTCGAGTCGCGCCGGCCCCGTCACGTGGGCCACGCCCGGCGCCGTACGATCGCTCGGACACGCGACCATCGCCGGCACGATCTCAACCCCGCGCGGCACAAGCGGCTGCACGCGCGCCACATGCTCGACGCCGTTCTGCAACACGGCGAGCACGGTTCCCTGCCCGCACAGCGCCTTGAGCCACGGCGCGGCATCGGCGGTCTGATGCGCCTTCGTCGCCAGCATCACCACCGGAAAGGGTCGCGCCTCTGCGAGCGACAACACCCGCACAGCACCCTGAACGCGCCCGCCCGGATAGGTCACATCGAGCATCGCGAACGGCGTGCGCGAAGCGATCGAAACATCATGCCCGGCTTGGGCGGCCGCCGCCGCAAACGCACACCCGATCGCCCCGGGACCAATCACCGCAATGTCCGTCATCTCGCCGCCGCCTAAACTTGCAATGCCAAAACGACATTAGCAGCCAAGTGCCAGCCCATGACAACTGACCTCGCCAAAGCCGTCGAACTCTACGCCGTCGTCCACTTCACGGTGATCGGCCTATCCCACGTGCTACAGCCCGCGGCTTGGGTGCGGTTCTTCCAACTGCTATGCGCGCACGGCACGACAGGCGCCTTCGCGAACGGCTTTTTGAGCCTGATGTTCGGCTCGATCATCGTCGCGTTCCACAACGTCTGGGAAGGCGGCGCGATCGTGCTGACGCTCATCGGTTGGGCGCAGGTCGCAAAAGCGCTCGTGGCGTTCATCGCACCCGAGATCAGTCTGCGCGGCATGAACCGCGTCTCCGCTGAGCGCCTCTGGGAGTTCCAATTCGCCGGAGCCCTATTCCTTGCCATCGCAGCCTGGCTTGCGTTCCGCCTTAGCCAAGGTACGTGACGGCCGACATTCGGCACCCCTTTTTCTTGCCTAAGTTCACGTTATATTCTATAGTCTGTCGATATGCAACAGAGGAACCGATGGCTCGATGATTTTCGAAGACAGGGCCAGTACCCCGGGCTGGATAGGCACACCCGATTTTTGGGGCGCCCAAGAGCAATTTCACCTCTAACCTCCGGGTACATGGGGTTGTTCGTCGAATTTCCGCTGGGGTACCCCCTCCCAACCGGCCCCGTGACCCGCCCGCGCAAGACCTGCACCACATGAAATCGACGCCGAACGACCTCTTCGCCGAACTCACCCGCTTGGGGCTCGCCCACGCAACGATCGCGCACCCGCCCGTCTTCACGGTCGAGGAGGCGAAACGACTGCGCGGCAAGATCGAAGGCGGACACACCAAGAACCTGTTCGTGAAGGACAAGAAGGACCGGCTCTTCCTGGCCGTAACGCTCGAAGACGTCCCCGTGGACTTGAAGGCGCTCGGGCCCCTGATCGGCGCGCACGGCAGATTGTCGTTCGCCTCGCCCGATCTGCTGCGCGAGCACTTGGGCGTTGAGCCGGGTTCGGTGACGCCGCTCGCGCTCATCAACAACCGCACCCTATCGGTGACCCCGGTCTTCGACGAGACGATGCTGGAGACGAACCCCTGAACTTCCACCCGCTTGAAAACACGGCGACCACCGCCATATCGAGCGGCGATCTGCTGAAATTCGCAAAAGCCCAGGGGCACGTGCCCCTGACCTTGCGCTTTCCGCGGCGCGCGGCAGGGTCTATAAGCGAGCCCGGGCAATGACTTATCGGACAAAGGGCTAACAGGACTGCCATGCAAATTCTCGGACAAAAGACGGGCGGCGCAACCACCGGCGCAGCCACGGGCGACCTGATCAAGGACTCATCCGAACGCACCTTCGTCGCTGACGTCATCGAGGCCTCGCGCGAGGTGACAGTCCTCGTGGATTTCTGGGCCCCCTGGTGCGGCCCCTGCAAGCAACTGACGCCCGTCCTTGAGAAGGTCGTCAAGGAAGCGAAGGGCGCAGTCAAACTCGTCAAGATCAACATCGACGAAAACAAGCGCATCGCGGCCCAAATGCGCATCCAATCGATCCCTGCGGTTTACGCGTTCCGAAACGGACAGCCCGTCGACGGCTTCATGGGCGCGCTACGCGAGTCCGAGGTGCGGGAGTTCGTGAAGCGCTTGGGCGGCGACGCCGGCCCCTCGCCCATCGACGAACTTCTTGCGATTGCAGCCGAAGCGATGAAGGCGAATGACCTCGGCACCGCCGCGCAAGCCTATGGGCAGATCCTGCAAGAGGATCCGCAAAACCCGGCGGCGCTTGGCGGCCTGGCGAAGTGCTACATGATGAGCGGCGACACCGAGCGCGCAAAGCAAGCGCTCGCCATGGTTCCGCCCGAGCACGCAAACCACGAATCCGTCACCGCCGTGCAAGCCCAACTCAAGCTCGCCGATCAAGCCGAAGCCGCCGGCGACATCGCCGACCTCCACGCGAAAGTGCAGAAGGACCCGGCCGATCACCAAGCGCGCCTCGATCTTGCCACTGCCCTTGCCGCTCGCGGCCAATCGGAAGCCGCGGTGAACGAGATTCTGGAATCGATCCGCCGCGACCGCAGCTGGAACGATGGCGCGGCCAAGAAGCAGCTGCTGACGCTGTTCGAAGCGCTCGGTGCCGCCGATCCCGCCGTGCAAGCAGGCCGCCGCAAGCTCTCTTCTTTGCTCTTTTCCTGAGGCAGTTATGCCGAGCGTTCCGATCCCAAGCTTGGCCGACCTGCCGAAAACGATCCCGGTCTTCCCGCTCGCGGGCGCGCTCTTGCTTCCCCGCGGGCGGCTGCCTCTCAACATCTTCGAGCCGCGCTACCTCGCAATGGTCGACACCGCGCTGCGCCAAACCCGCGTCATCGGCATGATCCAACCGGTGAACGAAGATGACCGCAAACCGAAGCTCTATCCCGTCGGCTGCCTCGGCCGCCTGACCGCATGGAGCGACACCGGCGACGGCCGCTTCTTCATTACACTTTCCGGGGTCATACGCTTTCGCGTCACGCAGGAACTGAAGACGTCCTCACCCTATCGCGAAGTTGAGCCGGACTTTGCCCCCTACGCCGACGATCTGAGAGACGACGAAGACGACAACTACGTTGACCGCAAACGCCTCGGCATCGGCCTTAAGAGCTACATGGCCCAAAAGCACATCGAAGCCGATCTCTCGCTGATCGACCGCGCCCCCGCTGAAACGTTGATCAACTCGCTGTCCATGATCTGCCCATTCGCGCCGGCCGAAAAACAAGCACTGCTCGAAGCCGGCACGCTCGCCGACCGCGCGCAGCTTCTGACCACGCTGATCGAGATGGCCGCGACAGGCCACGGAGGCACGCTGCAATGAGCGACGACGCCAAGGTCGACCCGAAGCTCCTTGAAATCCTCGTCTGCCCGATGACGAAAGCACCGCTCGCCTACGACGCGGCGAAGCAGGAGCTGATCTCGAAGTCCGCTCGCCTCGCCTACCCGATCAGGAACGGCATCCCGATCATGCTGACCGACGAAGCCCGCGAACTCACCGACGAAGAACTCAGATGAGCACTGCCCCGTGGGTCGTCGACCTGCACTACAAGAAGGATGCGCGCACGCTGACCGTCACCTTCGAAGACGGCACCAAATTCGCACTTCCCGCCGAGTACCTGCGCATCGACAGCCCCTCCGCCGAAGTTCAAGGTCACGGCGCCAGCACAAAAATCACGGTGGCCGGCAAACGCAGCGTTGGCATTAGCCGCATCGAGCAAGTCGGCCGCTACGCTGTTCGCCTCGTCTTTGACGACGGCCACGACACCGGCCTTTACACCTGGGACTACTTGCACCTCCTCGGACGCGACCAAGCCAAGCGTTGGTTCGAATACGACCAACGTCTGAAAGCAGCCGGCCTCACCCGCGATGCTTGAAGCGTTCAACACGCTGTGGCCGTTCGTAGCGCTTCTCGTCGCCATGATCGCCTGGCGCCTCTGGGGCGATCGCGTCACGCGCGCGGTCAAAGCGCACGACCAACGCCGCCTCGACGCCGACCTACAAGCCTACGCCGACCGCATGAACCCGCACGCCCACTTCCGCCAGTCGGTCGACCAGATCAGCGAAGCCACCCCGCCCGTCGAACCGCAAAAGGACGGCACCGCCAAGTGGAACGGCCAAACGTACGTGACCCGCGAGGACGCCGAAACCGCCAGGTGGCGTCACGTCATGACCGAGGCAAGGTCGTTCTACCAAGACGTAGACCGCGCCAACCGCGAACGCCTCACCAGACGCTAACCCTGCATCAGCTTCGGCAGCGCGACAGCCCCATCACTCGCCTGTCGCATAAAGAAGCGCTTCAACGGCGCAATCGAGTCGACGATATCGAGCCCCATCCGCCGAACCGCCGCGACCGGCGCAATATCGTTCGAGAACAACCGGTTCAACGCATCGAATGACGCGGTAAACAAAGCATTGTCGAGCCGCCGCCACGCCTGATACCGCGCGAGCGACGCCTCCGAACCGACATCAAGCCCAAGCGACCGCGCTTCGACAATCACTTCAGCCAGCGCTGCAGCATCGCGAAGCCCTAGATTGAGCCCCTGTCCCGCGATCGGATGCACCCCATGCGCAGCATCCCCCGCCAGCGCAAAGCGCGGAGCCACATAGGACATCGCCAGATGCATGGAGAGCGGATACGACCATCGCGGCCCCTCGAGCGACAAGCGCCCCCACTGATCGCCGAACCGCTGCGCCACCTCGGCCACGAAAGCCGCATCGTCGAGCTGCAAAAACGCCGGCGCCTGATCGGCCCGCTCAGACCACACGATCGACGAGCGGTTCCCCGTCATCGGCAAAATCGCGAACGGACCGGAACCGAAGAACAACTCGTAAGCGGTGCCGTCATGCGCTTTCTCATGCCCGATCGTGGCGACGATACCCGTCTGCTTGTACGACCACCCGACCGTCTTGATCCCAGCCGCCTCCCGCAGAGGCGACTCACGCCCGTCAGCGGCGACAACGAGGGCAGCCTTAAGCCGCCGGCCGGAACCGAGTGTCACGACGGAAAAATTGCCTTCAACCCCAGCCGAAACGACGCGATCCGGCGCAATCAGGGTCAGCGTTGAAACACCCTCGATCCGGCGCTGCAACGCCATCCGAAAATGGCGGTTCTCGATCATATGTGCGAGTGGCGCGTTGCCGATCTCGCGGTGATCGAAGTGCAGCAGCGCCGCCGAAGCCCCCTCCCGCACCGAACCATCGCCGACAATAATGTCGTAGACCGGCTGAGCCTGAGCCTCGACATGCGCCCACACGCCCAACGCATCGAGCAGCCGCCGCGACGCCGGCGAGAACGAACTCACCCGTCCGTCGAATTTCGCGTCAACCACTAAAGCCGGGTCGAGCCCGTCAACCACGGCGGTCTCAACCCCTTCCCGCGCGAGAGCCAGCCCAAGCGTGAGGCCGACCATGCCCCCGCCGGCCACCACAACGTCGAACTTCGCGCGCGTATCCGCCATCTCGATCAAACACATAGGCTCGACCCCGGCCTGATCCAATCCCGCCAACGGCCGCATTGACGCTGCTCAAATTAACGGCAATCCCGAGCAAAATCTGCCGAACCTTCAGGCAATACACGACAGCACCGCCCAGCCGATGATCGCCCGCATTGAAGCAACAAGCGTCAAGCGAGGCTGCCATGAAATTCATCACGGCCATCATCAAGCCGTTCAAACTGGACGAGGTTCGCGAAGAACTCACGAAACTCGGCATCGAAGGCATGACCGTCACCGAGGTCAAAGGCTTCGGCCGCCAAAAGGGTCACCGCGAGATCTACCGCGGCGCCGAATACGCGGTGAGCTTCGTGCCGAAGATCAAGATCGAAATCGCCGTCGCAAGCGACCTCGCCGACCGTGTCGTCGAAACGATCGCCAAAGCCGCCAAGGCGGGCCAGATCGGCGACGGCAAAATCTTCGTGTTCCCTCTCGAACACGTGGTGCGCATTCGCACCGGTGAAACCGACGCAGGCGCCCTCTAATGCCCGCGCACCCGATCAACGACAACGACGCCAACAAGAGAACCGCCATGCCCCGCACCAAAACGATGTCCCTTGAGCCCTTGCGCATCGCCGCAATGGCGCTAGCGCTCGCAACGATGCTCGCGATTTTCCTGCTAGCCGCACCGGCCAAAGCGCAGCCCGTGCCGGAAGCAACGCCGCCAGCGACCGAGACGGCAGCACCGGCAAGCGAAGCTGCGCCCGCAACGGCAGATGCCGCGGCCGAAACACCCGCGACAACCCCTGCGGAACCTGCACCGGCAGAAGCACCTGCCGCGGCGGCGGAAGCGGAAAAACCCGCAGCCCCCGCCCTGCCCGCACACGCCGTCGCGCTCGCGCTCAACAGCGGCGACACGTCCTGGGTACTCACCTCCACGGCGCTCGTCCTCATGATGACGGTTCCGGGCCTCGCGCTTTTCTATTCGGGCATGGTGCGCAAGAAGAATATCCTGGCGACCGCGGCGCAAAGCTTCGCGATCACGGCGCTTGTCACCGTGCTCTGGGCGGTCATCGGCTACTCGCTCGCCTTTACCAACGGCGGCGACAATCAGTGGCTGATCGGCGGCATGGAACGCTTCATGCTCGCGGGCGTGGGCAACAACGAGGTCGCGCACTCTCTCGCCGCGTCGATTCCGGAATCGGTCTTCATGACGTTCCAGATGACGTTCGCGATCATCACCCCGGCACTCATCACCGGCGCCTTCGCCGACCGCATGAAGTTTTCGGCGCTTCTCGTCTTCATCACCGCCTGGCTGCTTCTCGTCTATGCGCCGATCGCGCATTGGGTGTGGGGCGGCGGCTTCTTGGGCGGTAAGGGCGTGCTCGACTTCGCCGGCGGAACGGTCGTGCACTTGAACGCGGGCATCGCAGGCCTTGTCTGCGCGCTCGTACTCGGCAAGCGCCACGGCTACGGCACCGAGAACATGGCGCCGCACAATCTACTCTATGCGTTGATCGGTGCCTCGCTTCTGTGGGTCGGCTGGTTCGGCTTCAACGCGGGCTCGGCCGTCGCCGCGAACGCGCTCGCCGGTATCGCGATGGCGAACACGCAGATCGCCGCCGCCGCTGCGGCGCTGTCGTGGATGCTGGTCGAGTGGATCTTCCAGAAGAAGCCGAGCGTCCTCGGCATGCTCTCCGGCGCCGTTGCGGGTCTCGTCGCTATCACGCCGGCCGCAGGCTTCGTCGATCCCTCGGGCAGCCTCTACATCGGCCTGATCGCAGGTGTCGTTTGCTACGCGGGTGCCGTCTGGCTGAAGCACAAGATCGGCTACGACGACTCGCTCGACGCCTTTGGCGTGCACGGCATCGGCGGCGCCGTTGGCGCGGTCCTAACAGGCGTCTTCGCGCTCAAGAGCATCAACAGCCTGGGAAGCGGCGCCATCGACGGCAACCCAGGTCAAATCTGGACGCAGATCGAAGGCCTGCTCTACGCCGGCATCTACTGCGCGATCGCCACATACGTGATCTTGATGGCGATCAAATTCACGATCGGCCTGCGCGTCACGAAGGACGAGGAAGTCGAAGGCCTCGACCTCACCCAACACGGCGAACGCATCCACTAGGTTCTTTCCTCCAGCCAATAAGCGAAGAAAAAGGGCGCCCCGAAAAGGCGCCCTTTGCTTTTGCGGAAAGCCCCGTCGGCGCCACCGGTTACTCCAAGGAAGGCAGCCAAGCGTAGCCCGACGGCCCCCGACGTCGACCACCAGCCACAATCCTACTGACGCCTAGAATCGATCGCGGTTGCGTCTTGCCCATTGTGCGAGTGTGACAGGCGGGCGGCCGAGCAGGCGTTCCGCCGTGTCGGTCACGGCGCCGATATGCGCCAGCCGGCCGTCGTAGATCTGCCGGACGTTCTCCACGACGCTGGCGGCGTAGTGCTTTTCGAACTTGAGCGCGAGCGCGAGTGTGCCCGCTGCAAGCGCGGCTTCGAGGGCGTCCGGCGGCGTGACGATCGCTTTGATGTCGCGCCCCAGCGCTTCAGTCAAGGCCGCGGCGGTGCCAGGGCCATCGAGAAGGTCGGTCGAGAGATAGTAGTTCTGCCTCGCATGAACGCTCGGTCCTTCGGCGAGCACCTTGGCCGCCACCTCGGTGAGGTCGTCGCCGGCGATCCAACCGACCTTTGCGTCGCCCATCGGCCAATAGAGTTTGCCGTCGACCGGGCGCTGCGAGTCGGTCAGGTTCTCCATGAACATGTTCGGGTGCAGGAAACACCACCCCGCGCCGCTGTATTGAATGTAGCGCTCGACAAGTTCGTGCCAGACGAAATGCGGATCGGTCTCGTGGCCGTTGCTGTAGACGCCCAGATGGACAAGGAAGCCGACGCCGGCATCAACCGCTGCATCGGTGATCGTCTTCACCTGATGCACCATCTCAATCGTGTAGGCACTCATCACGAACAGCCGGTCAATGCCGGCGAGCGCCGCCGGGAAGGTTCGCGCGTCGTTCATGTCGATGAGAACTGCGGCTTTGCCTTCGGCTTTCCACGCGGCGACTTGGCTCTCGCGCCGCGCCGCACGCACGACATCGACGCGCGGATCGGCGTCGAGCAGCGCCGCCAGTGCACCGCCCGTGCCGCCGGTTGCACCGAGCACAAGGATGCGCGGATTCATATTTGTGTGTGTCATGTCGCCTGTCTCGATGGGTCAAGTGCGCGGGCCATTCGGCCGTCGCGCATCTGGGTGCTGATGAAGGCTTTCAGAAAGCCGAGCTTCGGGTCGGGGCGTTTGCCCCTGACGATTCGAATGATCTGCTCGTTGTACCAAGTGGCGCCGCCGGCGCCGGTGAGCGTGCGGATCATCTTGACCGGCGACTTGGGGCCGAGTGGGCCGGGGCCGAAGCGGAGTTCGGGTTGCGACAGATCAACCGGATCGCCGCGCAGTAGCCGTGCCGGTGCTTCGGGCGCAAGGCAGAGAGGCCGGGCGAGGCCGACAAGATCGAAGCCGTCATTGGTGATGGCATCCGCCATGCCTTGCGCCGTGCGAAAGCCGCCGGTGACCATGAGCTTCGCGCGCCTCAGGTGCTTGCGCATTTCCGGTCCGAAGCGAGCGAAGTAAGATTCGCGCGCCCTTGATGCCTTACTGACATAGGGATCGTGGGCGGCTTCGCCCGCGCCTTCGACATTCGCCATCTTGGGCTGTTCGTACGTGCCGCCGGAAATCTCGATCAGGTCGATGCTGGCGTCGTCGAGCCAGCCGGCGACGATCTGGCTGTCTTCGAAGCTGAAGCCGCCGCGCTGGAAATCGGCGGAGTTTAGCTTGATGCCGATGGGGAAATCCGCTCCGACCTTGGCGCGAACGGCGTTGACGGTCTCCAGCACAAAGCGCGCGCGGTGGGCGAGATCGCCGCCCCACTCATCGTCGCGGCGGTTGGAAAGCGGTGAGAGGAATTGCGAAAACAGATAGCCGTGTGCGCCATGCAACTGCACGCCGTCGAAGCCGGTTTCGCGCGCAACGGCCGCCGCGTCGGCAAAGCGTTGGATCAACTCGACGATCTCGTCATGCGTCAGCGCAACCGGTGTGCCGAACTTGATGCCGGGAATGGAAAGCGCGATGGCCGACGGTGCTTTGGGCGTTGAATTGACGAGCCGATGGGTTTGGCGGCCCGCGTGCGCAAGCTGCATCCAAACGCGATTACCATGCGCCTTTGCGGCTGCCGACCAGTTGCGCAACGCCGTCAGTTGCTCGGCGCTCTGCCCGCCCTGAATAGCGACATTGCCTGGATGTTCGAGATTGCGATAGTCGACCTGCACATTGCCTGTGAGCATCATGCCCGGTCCGTTCTTAGCCCAAGTGCTGTAGAGCGCCACGTGCGCGGGCGTTGCCCGGTTGCGGGTGTCGGCCAATAGCTCCGTCATCGCGGCTTTAACGAGGCGGTTCGGCAGAACGGCGCCGCAGGGCAAGGTTAGAGGCGCGCTTAGCGTGTTTGCAGGTGTCGTCATGAGCGCTCGTTCCGTTCTACGGGACTAGTTTGAAATGGCCACGGCTTTCGCGGCGAATTGCTTCTTCTCGATGATGTCGAGCATGAAGGCAGCGGCGTCGGCGGTCGTGATCGTGTAGCCGGTGGTTCGACCCTGCGGCGATACTTTCAGTTTGTTGCGCGCGGGCTTTTCGTTGAGCGCGGCGAGGCGCACAGCGGTCCAGTCCAGGTTCGACGCGCGCAAGATCGCTTCCATCTTGATCTTCGCGTCTAGGATCGGAAGCAGCTTGCGCGCAAACAGCGGGACCAGAACCCAGCGAAAGAACAGTGCGCCCGATCCGGGGACACCGATATTGCTCGCGCAGACGAGGCGCCGCATCCCCTGCGCCTTCATATCTTCGACGATCAGCCGCGTTGCCTCAGGCACGAGATTGTTGGGCTTGCCGTCGCCCATGCCGCCGACGCCAAGACACTGAATGACCGCATCGGCGCCCTTGAGCGTTTCGCGGATCGCTTTGGGGTCAAGCGCATCCCCCACGACGACGCGTGCGCCGGAGCCCGCGGCCTTTGCCGACCTCACCAAGTGCGTGACGTCATGCCCGCGGACCAGCGCGGCAGACAACACGGCTTTACCCATCATGCCGGTCGAACCGAGAAGAGCGAGTTTCACGACGATAGAGTCTCCTACGAACGGGCAACTTCAAAAGTTAGATACTATTTGGTATTCGAATGTCAATTGGTATTCTATTACGTTTCTGGCAGTCAGTCCGCTTCAACGAAGAGTGCCGCCATGCGTCCCGCACGTCTGACCCGCGCCGAACAACAGGCGCAGACCCGCGAACGGCTTTTGGCTGCGGCCGAGCGCGTGTTCGCGCGCCACGGCTACGGCGGCGCGTCGATCGATCTGATTTCGGCGGAGGCCGGCTATTCGA
This sequence comes from uncultured Alphaproteobacteria bacterium, assembly GCA_902826695.1. GTDB lineage: Bacteria > Pseudomonadota > Alphaproteobacteria > Micropepsales > Micropepsaceae > SZUA-430. The sequence goes on from CADEFU010000011.1 coordinate 26,824, forward strand.
AGGGCGCGATCTATTCGAACTTCGAAAGCAAGGAAGCGGTCTTTCTGGAGCTTGCGCGCGTCTACATGGGGCGCCGCATGACGGAGTTGGAGCACGTCGTGGGCGGCGAGCCGTCAAAGCTCGCGGGGGCGCTGAGCCAATGGCTCCAGACCATGCAAGTCGATGGCGACTGCCTGATGCTCGTCACCGAGCTTCAACTGCAGGCGCGCCGCAGCCCCGCATTTGCCGAGCAGTACTATGCGCTGCAGCAAAAACAAACGCGTGCCATGGCCGCGGTGTTGGAGCGGCTCTTCAAGGCGCTTGGGGTGCCGATGCCGATGGACCCCATCGATCTCGCCGATGCGATGCTGGCACTCACCCACGGCATCACCCTGCAACGCCCGGAACCAAAATCCGGCACCCCCGCCGATGCCGGCCGGGTGATCGACAGACTGATGAAGACGTTCACGCGCACACAGATGGCGCGCAAGTAAATTCGCATGCCTCCGCTACCCGCCAACGTCTCAGGCGGGCGGCAGATTGTCGATCAAGCGGTGCGCCTTACGCCCGCCGCGTTCGACCGCGACTGCCGGATCGGTCGCGAGTAGCCGTCGCGCCAGTTCGACGGCGCGGATGGCGAGGTGGCCGGCGCCTTCGTGCAGTTCCTTGGAATCGCGCACGGCTGCCACGTTGTTCTCCATGTCCTCTGCCGACCATCCACGCGAGTGAGCGATGTAGGGAAACTGCGGAAAGTGGAAGCCGAGCTCCGCGAAGAAACCAAGCATCTGGCCCGCCACGCCTTGCACGTTGTCCTGACCGCCGACGATGATGAAGCTCGCGACCTTGTTTTGGATCAACACGCGGTCGTGGGTTGTGACTTGGTTCTGAACGCAATTGAGCCGCTCGGCCATTTTGAAGTAGAGCGACGAGGCTTGCCCCCAACGGATCGGCGTCGCAATCAGCACGACATCCGCCCAGTGCACCAGGGCTTCATAGACCTCCGTCAATTCGTCCTTGTCGTCCATCTGGGTAATCGAGCAGGGCCACGTGCAGGCGCGCGCCGACTTTGAGTAAAAGCCTTCACAGGCGCGGAATTGCAATTGACTGAGCTTGATGAGCTGCGTTTCGCAACCCTGCGCCTTCGCTGCAGCCAGCGCCGATTCCAAAAGGTGATGGGACCCGGAATAACGCGGCGCATCCTTCTGCATCGCCGTCGTCGAGAGCCCGACGACCCGGACCGGACCTTCGGCACGTGACACTGGCCGCGCCAACGGGTGAGGCTGGTGCGGTTTCCTGGTGCGCTTCGTTGCTGCCTTGATGTTGACGAGGACGCGACCGTTCTCGACCTTGACCGGAAAAGAAGGCACGGCGTCGGCTTCGTATCCCGGCTCGCCGATGCCCGTCTGCCTATGAAATTTCCATTGGTGCCAAGGGCAGACGATGTAGTCCCCGGCAAGCGTTCCCTGTCCCAAGGGGCCACCGACATGATTGCAGGCGCTGTGCACCGCCCCGAACGTTCCGCCGACGCAAGACAGCGCAATCGGCACGGCTTCCGCCACAACACGCTGCAGCTCTCGCTCCGCGAGAACCTCCGCGCTGCCGACGTCGGTCCACTCTCCGTCCATGCTTTATCTCCTACGCTCATCGAGCCATATCCCAATGGCCGCGGTCAGCTCTATGAAAAAGTACCCGGTCGCTCCGGACGGGCGGACAGTCATTCCGTGCTAGTCTCTGCGGAGTCACAATGGCCGGCCCCGAGCGCCCGAACCCCCGAAGCACCATGAGCGATCGCATCCCCGTTCTTCTCGACACCGACCCCGGCACCGACATCGATGACGCCATCTGCCTGGCCTATCTGCTGGCGCAACCGCGCTGCGAACTGGTTGGCGTGACCACGGTCAGCGGGCGCGATCCGCGGCAGCGCGCCAGCATCGTCGACGCGATCTGCCGTAAAGCCGGTCGCAGCGACATCCCAATCCACGCCGGTGTCTCGGTACGCTACGACGAAGGCACGGTGGTCCAGCCGGACGTGCAGCAGTACGGCGCCCTGACCAAGTACCCGCACCGCAAGGCGGAAGAGTTCCCGTCCAACACCGCGGTCGAATACCTGCGCCGCACCATCGACGAACGCCCGGGCGAACTCACCTTGTTGGCCGTCGGTCCGATGAGCAACCTCGGCGCCCTACTCGCCATCGATCCCGAGGTACCGAAAAAGCTCAAGGCCCTCGTGCTCATGTGCGGGGTGTTCACGAACCGTCTGCCCGGAGTCGGCCCGCGCGAGTGGAACGCCTTGCAGGACTCAAGCGCTTGCCGCGCGGTCTACCGCGCACCAGTGGCGATGCACCGCTCAATCGGCCTCGACGTGACCATGCAGGTAAGGCTGAAGTACGCCGACGCCGTCGAAAGATTCCGCGCCGCCGGCGGCCCGCTCGACGTGGTCGCCGACTGCTGCGAGATCTGGCGCCAACATGCCGCCCGCGACGTCATCTTCCACGACCCCTTGGCGGCGGTGTCGATCTTCGATCCGCAGGTCTGCAGCTGGCAACGCGGCCGCGTCGAGGTCGAGCCCGGCCAAGGCCGCGCCGGCGGCATGACCCACTGGAAGGCCGCGACCGACGGCCCGCACGAGGTGGCGATGGAGGTGGATGCGGACCGGTTCTTCCGCGAATACTTCGGCACGGTGATGCGGAAGTAGCTGACTGCCGGCTGGGCTATCGTCTCGCTGAGTCTGCGCAGTTGCTTCGCCGACCTCCGCGCGCGAATATTCCCTATGTCCCGCTTCGACGCCCTGCCCACCTCGCCCTTCACCCGCCTCAACAAGCTGCTCGACGGCGTCGCACCTGGCCAGCCGCCGATCCACATGCATATCGGCGAGCCGCAGCATCCGGTGCCCGCCTTCGTGGGTGAAATCCTCGCCAAGCACATCGCCGACTTTGGGCGTTACCCGCCGATCATCGGGCCCGATCATTTGCGCCAAGCGATCGCGGGCTGGCTCGGCCGCCGTTACAAACTCGGGCCCGCCGTTGACCCGGCGCGCCACATCCTGCCGCTCGTCGGTACGCGCGAAGGCTTGTTCAGCGCCGCCTTCATAACGGTCCCCGAAGAGAAGGCGGGCAAGAAGCCCGTCGTGCTGATCCCGAACCCCTTCTACCAATGCTACGCGGCGGCAGCGCTCTCGGCGGGAGCCGAGCCCGTTTACGTCAACGCGACGCGTGAGACTGGTTTCCTGCCGGACTTCGCAAGCTTGCCCCGCGATACGCTCGCCCGCACGGCCGCCGTCTATATGTGCTCGCCGTCGAACCCCGAAGGCGGTGCCGCCAATGCCGACACGTGGTCGCGCTTGTTCGCGCTCGCCGATGAGTTCGACTTCACGATCCTCGCCGACGAATGCTATTCCGAGATCTACACCGCAACGCCGCCCACCGGCGCACTCGAAGTTCGCGGCAAGACGCACAAGGACTTCGACCGCGTGCTCGCCTTTCACTCGCTCTCGAAGCGCTCGAACCTGCCCGGCATGCGTTCGGGCTTTGTCGCGGGCGACGCAAACCTGCTCGCCCGATTCCGCGAATTCCGCAATGTCGCGGGGCCGCAGCTGCCCTTGCCCATCGCCGCCGTTTCAACGGCCGCATGGAGCGACGAGAAACACGTCGAAGCAAACCGCGGCCTCTACGCCGAAAAATTCGAGGTCGCACAAGCCAAAATTGGCAACCGTCTCGGCTTCCGAATTCCCGACGGCGGCTTCTTCCTGTGGCTCGATGTCGGCGACGGCGAACGGGCCGCGGAACGGCTTTGGCGTGAAGGAGGTGTTAGGGTTCTGCCCGGTCTCTATCTCGCCCGCGACACGATCTCCGGCAACCCTGGAAAATCGTTCATTCGCGTGGCCTTAGTTAACGACTCCGCAAGCACAACTGAGGCATTTGAAAGGCTCGCTCGCATCCTGTAGCCGCGCCCTTGCCAAGGCGGCCTGAGATGCGTCGCAAAGCGGGTGTCCCATGAGCGAGCTGCAAACCGCCTTTGGCGTGTTCGGCCAGACCGAACGTATTCCCATTCTTCCCGAAGAATGGACGACCTGGCGTGCCGCCCTAGCGACTATGACGAGGCGACTTTTCGTGCGCGCAATCGGCCTGACATTCATCGTAGCCGCGATCGCAGTGGCGACATCCGTTGTCACCTACACGCCAACCGACCCGAGCTGGAACAACGCGACCGGCGCCGTTGCCGAGAACGCGCTGGGTCTTTGGGGCGCCAATATCGCCGACACAATCTGGCAGAGCCTCGGCGTCGGCGCGTGGCTTATCGCCGTACCGCCGTTCGCGTGGGGCCTGTGGCTCGTCGACGGCCGTTTCGGTTTGAAGCTGGTGCGCCGTGCATTCGCGTGGAGCGCGGCAATGCTGCTTGCGGCCATGTTCTTCAGTCTGTTCCCGCCGCTGTTCTCAAGCACAGGCACCACCGGCATGGGCGGCGCACTTGGCGACGTCCTCTCCGCCGCCGCCACGACACAGCTTGAACCGCTCGGCGTGCCCACACCCAAGGCGGTCGCAGGCATCGCCGCCGGTGTCCTCGGCGTGATGCTCTACATCTGGGCCTTGGGCATGAACCCGTTGAAGCTGACCCTGCCCGCTCTGCCGTGGGATGCGGTCGGCGCCGGAATCGGCGGCATGTTCGGCGCGCTCGGCCGCGCGATCGCACAACCATTCCGCCCGCGCGTGCGCGTGCTCCGCAAACGTGAACCGCGCATCGCCGACGAAGAAATCGACGTAGTCCCCGAGGTCCAAAGCGACGAGCCGCTCACGCTCCGCAAAGAACCGCGCGTGCTGCGCCCCACACCGGGCAAGCTGGGCAAACGCGAACAGCGTGATGCCCAACCGGGCCTGCGCCTCGAAGAACCCAGCGAGCACCAACTCCCGCCCTTGACGCTGCTCGAGAAAGGCAAGGCTTCGAGCGGGCCGAAGGAATCGGACGAAACACTGGAACAGAACGCGCGCATGCTCGAGAACGTGCTCGCCGATTTCGGCGTGCGCGGCGCGATCACGCAAGTGCGCCCCGGCCCCGTCGTCACGCTCTACGAATTCGAGCCCGCCGCAGGCGTCCGCTCCAGCCGTGTCATCTCGCTCGCCGACGATATTGCCCGCTCGATGAGCGCGGTCTCCGCACGCGTCGCAGCCGTGCCCGGCCGCAACGTCATCGGCATCGAACTGCCGAACATGCGCCGCGACAAGGTCGTGCTGCGCGACATTCTCTCGACTCAGGAGTTCGAAAACCAAAGCGTCGAGCTCGTGCTCGCGCTCGGCAAGAACATCGGCGGCGAAACCGTTTGCGCCGACCTCGCCCGCATGCCTCACCTGTTGATCGCCGGTACCACGGGTTCGGGTAAGTCGGTCGCCATCAACACGATGATCCTGTCGCTGCTCTACCGGCTCACGCCCCAGCAGTGCAAGCTGATCATGATCGATCCGAAAATGCTGGAACTGTCCGCTTACGACGGCATTCCGCACCTGCTCTCGCCCGTCGTCACCGATCCGAAGAAAGCGATCGTCGCACTGAAATGGACCGTGCGCGAAATGGAAGATCGCTATCGCCGCATGTCGAAGCTTGGTGTGCGCAACATCAAGGGCTACAACGAACGCATCGCGCGGGCGGCCGCCAAAGGCGAAACGTTGAAGCGCACCGTGCAGACCGGATTCGACAGCCAGACCGGCGAGCCGATGTACGAGGAGGAAAACCTCCCCCTCGACCACATGCCCTACATCGTCGTCATCGTCGACGAAATGGCCGACCTCATGATGGTGGCGGGCAAGGACATCGAAGCGGCCGTTCAGCGCCTGGCGCAGATGGCGCGCGCCGCCGGCATTCACATCATCACGGCGACCCAGCGCCCGTCGGTCGACGTCATCACAGGCACGATCAAAGCGAACTTCCCGACCCGCATCTCGTTCCAGGTCACGTCGAAAATCGACAGCCGTACGATCTTGGGCGAGCAAGGCGCCGAGCAACTCCTCGGCCAAGGCGACATGCTCTACATGGAAGGCGGCGGCCGCATCCGTCGCGTTCACGGCCCCTTCGTCTCCGACGAGGAAGTCGAAACCGTCGTGAAATTTCTGAAGTCGCAGGGCGAACCGCAATACCTCGACGCGATCACCGAGGAACCGGAAGAGCCCGACGCCGGCTCGCTGCTCGACGGCGAAGAAGGCGGCGGCTCTGGCGACAACCTCTACGACCAGGCCGTGGCCGTCGTCGCGCGCGACCGCAAGGTCTCGACGTCGTACATCCAGCGCCGCTTGCAAATCGGTTACAACCGCGCCGCCCGCATCATCGAGCAGATGGAAGAGGAAGGCGTCATCTCTGCGCCCAACCATTCAGGCAAGCGCGAAGTTCTGGTCGGCGACCACTCGGGCCGGGGCGATTGACGGCTAGCCGCCCCGCCCTTCCCGCTGAATCAAATCGAACGCCGCCGAAAGGTTGGCGATCAACTCGTCGCTCCAGCACACGTCTTTAAAGCCTGCGACGCCGAGCGCGTCGAGCACATCGCAGAACTCTTTGTTCGCCGCGTGGAACATGTTTCGCGTCTGCGTCACGCGCCGCTCGATCGCCGCAAATTCGATATCCTCAGGGTGTGCCGCGATGTGCGCCCAATCGCGGATCGCGCGCAGCATGCGCATGTAATCGTTGACCTCGCGCGATATGTCGGCGGTCAGCGCATAACCGAACAAGCTCGTCGCGAGCGGCACCGCACGAAAGGCGTGATCGACCGCATCCGCAGAGCGCGCCCGCGCCTCACCGGCGGGTGACCGCAGGAACCGCGACAACGCGTCGCCGAATGCAACGTGAAGCAGCATCAGCTCCTGTCCGTAATTCAGCCGCGCAGGTTTCCACTTCCGCGCTTGCCTCATGTCGATCACGACAGGGATCAAAATCGAAAAAACCAGCGCCCCCAGAATGAACCCGCCGAACTCCGCCACGACGTTCAAGAAGAATTCCGCGGTCAGCCCAAGCGGCCCCGCCGGATCGAACAACAATTTTGTGATGTCCCCCACCGGCAGCCCCCCAAAAGCTCACCAGGATTTAATGGCCCCACGCCCTACCCGTGCTATTCTGGACCGGATCGAAGGCCGCGCGCCAGCGGCCAGTATCTTCATTTTGCCACACTCGCCCCCTACAGGCTTCCCCATGCTTAAAACCCTCCGACAAATCGCCGTGATTGCGGCTGTCTTTGCCCTCGGCACCACCGCCCAAACGGCGCCGATGAAGCCCCAAGATGTCACCGATTTGAACAAGATCTCGGCCTACCTCAACGCGATCACCTCGATGCAGGCGAGTTTCGTTCAGGTCGGGCCGAACGGCGAACTCGATCAGGGCACGATCTACGCAAGAAAGCCTGGACGCCTGCGCTTCGAATATGCGCCGCCGAGCCCGTACTTGATCGTCTCCGACGGTGTCACGATCGCAGTTGCGAACTCGAAGATGCGCACGGTTGATCGGTATCCTTTGGTTGACAACCCGCTGAGCCTGATCCTGCGCGAAGGCGTCGATCTGGCAAAGGACGCGCGTATCACCTCGGTTGAGCGCCAGCCCGGGATGCTGCGCATCACCGCGACCGAGAAATCGGGTCCGATGAAAGGCCAAGTAACCTTAATCTTCGGCCACCCGTCGACCGAGCTGCGGCAGTGGATCATCACCGACGCGCAAGGGTTGCAAACCATGATCGCGTTGAAAAACACGAAGACCCAGCTGGAACTGTCGCCGCAGCTGTTCATCTTGCAAGACGTAGACAAATTCGGTCGTCGGAACGAGTAAGCCTACGATCTCGTTCACCTTGCCGCGGTCCTCGGGCCTCTGCTAGGCCAGAGGCCTTATGCCAGCCCGTAAACCTATCGTCGGAATCCCATGCGACCTCCGCATGATCGGACCGCATCCGTTCCATGCCGTCGGCGAGAAATACATCGTCGCCGTCCGTGACGGCGCGGGCGCGCTGCCGTTGCTGATCCCGGTCCTTGAGAACCCGATCGATATCGACGAAATCCTCGACACGGTCGACGGCATCCTTCTCACCGGCTCGCCTTCGAACGTCGCGCCGAAGCGCTACGGCGGCCCGGCGCCGCGCGAAGGTGTGCTCCAAGACGAACGCCGCGATGCAACAACGCTGCCCCTCATCCGGCGCATCGTCGGCCATGGCACGCCGCTGCTCGCCGTCTGTCGCGGCTTCCAAGAGCTGAACGTCGCCCATGGCGGCACGCTCTATCAGCACGTCGAAGAAGTGCCCGGCCGCATGGACCATCGCGAAGACAAGACGGCACCGCTCGACGTCCAATACGCCCCGATCCACGATGTAACGCTCTCCGGCACGTTGGAGCGCATTGCCGGCGCACGCACGATCAAAGTGAACTCGCTGCACGGCCAAGGCATCGACAGGTTGGGGCAGGGCCTTGTCGCGGAAGCAATCGCACCCGACGGCCAGATCGAGGGCGTTCGCGTCACGGACGCTCGCGCCTTCGCGCTCGGCGTTCAATGGCACCCGGAGTGGCGTTTCTGGGAGAATGATTTTTCGGCGAGGCTTTTTGCGGCCTTTGGAGAGGCCATGCGATGAGTAAGATCGAGCTGAAGGAGTGGCTGAAAGAACGCCGCATCACCGAGATCGAGCTGCTCGTTCCCGACATGGCGGGCATCGCGCGCGGCAAGATTTTCCCGACGAGCAAGTTCCTCTCGGGCCTGGACAACGACACGCTGCGCCTGCCCGAAAGCATCTTCGGCCAGATGGTGACCGGCGCCGACTCCGACACCGAAAACTTGACGTATCAAGCCCCCGACATGATCCTCGTGCCCGATCCGGACACGATTTGCGTCGTGCCTTGGTACAAGGAGCCGACGGCGCAGATCGTCTGCGATTGCTCCGACCGGAAAGGAAAGCCGAACCCGGTTGCCCCGCGCCAGATCCTGAAGAACATCCTCGCCAAATATGAGGCGAAGGGCTGGCGCCCGATCATCGCGCCGGAACTTGAGTTCTTCCTCGCGCAAAAGAACATCGATCCCGACTATCCGCTGCTGCCACCGGCCGGCAAATCCGGCCGCCCGCAAACCGGCCGGCAAGCCTACTCGATCGACGCGGTGAACGAGTTCGATCCGCTGTTTGAAGACGTCTACGATTACTGCGAAGCGCAAGAGATCGGCATCGACAGCCTGATCCACGAGGACGGCGTCGCTCAGGTCGAAATCAACTTCAACCACGGTGACCCGCTGGTGCTCGCCGACCAGACGTTCCTCTTCAAGCGCACCGTGCGCCACGCCGCCCTGCGGCACGACATCTACGCGACGTTCATGGCCAAGCCCTACGAACAAGAGCCGGGCAGCGCCATGCACATCCACCAAAGCGTCGTCGACACGCACAAAGGCAGGAACCTGTTCTCGAACAAGGCGGGCAAGGACACGCGTCTGTTCCTCGCCTACATCGCCGGCCTGCAGAAATACCTGCCTGCTTCGATGCCTCTGATCGCACCTTACGTGAACTCCTACCGCCGCCTCGTGCGTTACCTCTCGGCGCCGGTGAACACGCACTGGGGCCACGAGAACCGCACGGTAGGTCTGCGCGTGCCCGAGTCCGAGCAAAAGAACCGCCGCATCGAAAACCGCGTGCCGGGCGCCGACGCAAACCCCTATCTTGCGATCGCAGCGACGCTCGCGTGCGGCTATCTCGGCATGACGCAAAACCTGATGCCGACGAAGCCCATGGAAGGCAACGCCTACGAGTCGATGCGCTATCAGCTGCCACGCCACTTGCTCGACGCCATTCAGCGCTTCCGCAATTCGGCAGACATGCGCGAGTTGCTGGGCGAGGCGTTTGTCGACCTCTATTCGGACGTCAAATCCTCAGAGCACGACGCCTACCAGCAGGTGATCAGCCCGTGGGAACGCCAGCATCTCCTGCTAAACGTTTAAGTGCAGCAGGGAATGAGCCCCGAACTCCGCAGCGTTCAACTCTGACAGGCCGAAACTTAGGCCCAGGGCAGCGTCGCGCCAGCAAAGGCCTGCCAACGCTTTTCGAGCTTCTCGGCGCGATCCCGCAGATGCCCGACATGCCATCCGACAACGACGCCCGCAGCATAGGCAATCTCCTGCCCATCCGCCGCATTCGTGCGCGTGGCGAGAATGTCGGCGACGAGCGCCCGGGCAACGGCCGCGTCGTTCATTTCACCCAACACATCCTGCAAGGCACACAGGCGCTCGCGAAACGCTTCCGTGCGCCGCTTGGGCCACAACGACGCGAAGAAGTCGACGGCATAGCGAAGCTTCTTGAGCTTGATCCGCAGTTCATGCCGTTCTTTGTCGTCGAGTTTGCCGACGCGCTTTCCAATCTTACGCAAACGCGCATAGCGCTTGCTGAGCCGCGTGCGCGCGAACGTGGCGGCCGGCAGCAAGGCCTCGCCGCCGCCTGCACCGGCTTGAACCCACGGTCTGACCAGCGTCGTAGCCGATGTCTCGAAGACGAGCTGGCGGAACCGCTCCGACCCGAGTGCGGATAAAAGATCCTCCCACGCCATCGCTTGGCGCTCACGCGCAAGCCCGGCAAGTGCGCGAAGCCGTGGATCGTCGCCGTGCGCCTCCGCTGCGGGCTTGAACACTTCGTCGAGCAGCACATCGAGATCGCGCGCGCGGCCAAGAACGCCACCGATCCAGCGCATCTCGTTCTCAAGCTGCGTCATGGCGGGCCGGAACGGTGTAGCGAAAAGCGAGAGCGCGCTCCTGAGCCGCCGCAACGCAACGCGCATCTGATGCACGCCCTCCGCGTCGCGCCTCTCGACAACCGCGACCCAATTCCCCATCAAATGACGCAAGCAATGCGCGACGATCGAACCGAACGCCTCATCGGCGTTGGCGCGCGGCGGAAGATGCACGCGCTCAGCCGAGACCGGAAGCATGGCCGCTTGTCGTACCTGCAAATACCCGCGTTCGGACTTTGCCTGCAGCGAGAGCACCAGGTCGGAGCCCGTCATCAACGTGCGCGCACAAGCAACAAGCGCAGACGGGCGCCCGCGCAAGAGCTCCAACTCCACCTCGTTGATCGGAAGCCTCGTCTCGCCGCAGTTGATGGTACCGCTGTCGAACGCAACCTCGATCTCGCTGTCGGGCTCCGGCATCAACCGCAACGTCGTGCGTCGCGTCTCGGTAGCGAAGATCGGCCCAAGCTTGCGTCGCCGCAGAAGCTCAGCGATTTCGGCGCGCACGCGACCGTCGTCGATCGCCTTGATGTCAGGTCGCCGTTTGCGCAACACGGACTTAAGCTCCGTGCGTGTCGCAACGCTCTTGCCGTTCACGGTTTTGACAGTCTGAACGAACTGGCCGCCTTCGTCGCGCACGCGCAGCACATAGCCCGCCTTGCGCAGCGCCAGATCGTCGGTGTCGAAATAGGTTGCCTTCAGCGCGCGCGTCCGCGCGTGCTCGACCTTGGAGTAGGCCCGCAGGGCAGGTGAGCCCTGCAGACGCGAAACCGCGTCTTCGGACCCAACGAACTTGAGTTCCGTCTCGTGTCCCATCGCAGCAAAGGCGCAGCCAACAAGCTGCGCCTGTCCCTCCTGTCGTTATTGGCGGGAAGAAGCCTGCAACGCGCAAGCTTCATAAATTCGTCACAAACCGCCAGCCAGCCGTTACGGCTTGCAACCGGAGACGCCACACCCGCCCGGCCGGCCAGCACGATCGTGGAGCTTCCAATCGCGCCGCCCGCGGCGATCGAAGTCGGCATTCTGTTTTTAGGAGACGCGAACAGCGATCCCGGCGCGAGCCATATGAGCCTTGGCATCGCCGATCGTTGCCTCGCCGAAGTGGAAGATCGAGGCCGCGAGAACGGCGCTCGCATGCCCGTCGCGCACGCCGGCAACCAGGTGGTCGAGCGTCCCGACACCGCCACTTGCGATCACCGGAACATGAACGGCGTCGGCTACCGCGCGCGTAAGCTCGACGTCATAGCCTTCTTTGCTGCCGTCGCGATCCATCGAGGTCAGCAGGATTTCGCCGGCACCGAGTGTCACAACCTCGCGCGCGAACGCAACCGCATCGAGCCCGGTCGCCGTCCGCCCGCCGTGTGTGAAAATCTCGAACCGCCCGGGCGCCACGCGTTTCGCATCGATTGCGACGACGACCAATTGCGACCCGAACTTCTCCGCCGCCTCGCGCACGATCTCGCGCCGCTGCACGGCGGCTGTGTTCACCGAGACCTTGTCGGCCCCCGCAAGCAGAAGCGTGCGCATATCTTCGATCGTGCGAACCCCACCGCCGACGGTGAGCGGCATGAAACAAACATCCGCCGTACGCCGCACGACATCGAGCAAAATCCCGCGCTTCTCGTGGCTCGCCGTGATGTCGAGAAAGCAAAGCTCGTCGGCGCCCGCCGCATCGTAGGCACGCGCAATCTCAACCGGATCGCCCGCATCGCGCAGGTTCACGAACTGCACGCCTTTGACGACGCGCCCGTCCTTCACGTCAAGACAAGGGATGATCCGCGTCTTCAACATCTCACGCAGCTCCCAACAAGGCCAACGCAGCTGCCGCCTCGACACGCCCGTCATAGAGGGCCCGCCCGCAAATGACGCCCTGGATGTTGGCATGCGCGCGTTGCTTCAACGCCTTGAGATCATCGAGAGATCCGACACCGCCACTCGCAATCACCGGGATCGACACGGCATCCGCGATCGCCGCCGTCTCCTCGATATTGAGTCCAAGGCCGGTGCCATCGCGCGCGATGTCTGTGTAGATCAGCGCCGCCACACCCGCATCCTCGAACCGCCGCGCCAGATCGCGCGCCGCCACGTCCGTGACCTCGCCCCAACCGGAAACGGCGACACGACCCGCCTTCGCATCGATCCCAACCGCGACACGGCCCGGATGCGCCTGCGCCGCCTCGCGCACCAGCTCCGGCTGCTTCACAGCGACGGTGCCTAAGATTACCCGCGCCACACCCGCCTCAAGCCACCGCTCGATCCCAGCGCGATCGCGAATGCCGCCGCCAAGCTGAACGGGCAGGGCAGTGCGCTTCAAAATCTGAGACACAGCCGCCCCATTGCGCGCCCCGCCCTCGACCGCCCCGTCGAGGTCGACGATGTGCAGCCACGAAAATCCAAGCGCCTGAAACGACGCCGCTTGTGCAGCGGGATCGTCGTTGAAGACCGTCGCGCTCTCCATCTCGCCGCGCAGAAGCCGCACGCACTTGCCGCCTTTAAGATCGATCGCCGGATAAAGGATCATGGCCGCCACCGCGCGAAGTTCTGCAACAGCTGCAAACCCACGGCCTGGCTCTTCTCCGGGTGAAACTGCGTCCCGATCATGTTGTCGCGTCCGACGACCGCCGCGAACGCTCCGCCATAATCCGTCTCGACGATCACGTCACTCCGCCGCGCCGGCGCGACATGAAAGCTATGCACGAAGTAGGCATGCGTATCCTTCGCGCCGGCAACATGCGCGACCACGGGATGCGGCCGCAAAACGGAAAGCGTGTTCCATCCCATGTGCGGAACCTTGAGCGCAGGATCGCGAGGCTCGATGCGCACGACATCGCCTTCGATCCACCCAAGCCCCTCATGAGTTCCATGCTCAAGCCCGCGCGAGGCCATCAACTGCATGCCGACGCAGATCCCGAGGAACGGCACGCCGCGCCGCCTGACCGCGTCGGTGAGCACATCGGCCATCCCCGGCACAGCATTGAGGCCGCGCATGCAATCCGCAAACGCTCCGACGCCCGGCAGCACAATGCGCTCGGCCCGCCGCACGACGTCGGCATCCGCCGTGACCACGACAGTCGCACTGAGCCCGCCGTCACTGACCGCCCGCGCCAGCGCCTTCTCGGCAGAACGCAAGTTCCCCGACCCGTAGTCGATGATGGCGATAAGTCCGCTCATGCGCGTCCAAATAGCAAAAGACGGGCAGGAGTACTACGACCCCAAGCTACCCTTCGTGCTCGGCACCTGACCCGCATGGCGCGGATCGAGTTCGAACGCTTGCCGAAGCGCCCGGGCGCAAGCCTTGTAGCAGCTCTCGGCAATGTGATGGTTGTTCTCGCCGTAGAGGTTCTCGATGTGGAGCGTGATCCCGGCATTCTGAGCCAACGCCTGGAACCATTCTTTGAAAAGCTCCGTGTCCATCTCACCAAGCTTGGCCCGGCTGAACGAGACCTTCCAGATAAAGTAGGGCCGCGCCGACACATCGACCGCGCAACGCGTCAAAGTCTCGTCCATCGGAATGAGCGACTGCCCGAACCGGCGGATGCCCTTCATATCGCCGAGCGCCTTGGCGATCGCGAGCCCGATCACGATGCCCGTGTCTTCGGTCGTGTGGTGAAAGTCGATATGCGTATCGCCTTTCGCCCGGACCTTAAGGTCGATGGACGAATGCTTGGAAAAGCTCTCAAGCATATGGTCGAGGAACCCGATCCCGGTCGCGATGTCGTATGCGCCCGTACCGTCAAGGTTCAGGCTCACGGAGATGTCGGTCTCGCGCGTCTTGCGATCGACGCTCGCCTTACGCATGGAAGTCAGCCTTTCAAGCCCTTTGCGAACGGCAGGGGCGCCGTCATATAGCAGGGGTCAAAGTATGCGCGAAAAGGCACTTGTGAATGGTTGACGAGACAAAAGGCGCCGAAATCTGGCGCCGGACCACGATTTTGTCGGTACGGAAGGGCGGGAAGGTCGTCATCGCCGGCGATGGCCAGGTGAGCCTCGGCCAGACGGTCATGAAGGGCAACGCCCGCAAGGTCAGGCGGCTAGGGCAGGGCAGGGTGATCGCAGGCTTTGCGGGCGCCACCGCCGATGCGTTCACGCTGTTCGAGCGCCTGGAAGGCAAACTCGAAACCTATCCCGGCAATCTGACACGCGCCGCCGTCGAACTCGCAAAGGATTGGCGCACAGACCGCTACCTGCGGCGCCTCGAAGCCATGCTCGCAGTCGCCGACAGCCAGACAAGCCTGATTTTGTCGGGCTCTGGCGACGTCGTAGAACCCGAAGACGGCCTAATCGGCATTGGCTCCGGTGGCAATTACGCCCTCGCCGCTGCCCGCGCTTTGCTACCGCTCGATTTCTCTGCCGAAGACATAGCCCGCCGCGCCATGAAGATCGCTGGCGACATCTGCGTCTACACCAACCACGAAGTCACCCTGGAAAGCCTCTAGTTCATGAGTGTTCTCTCACCCCGCGAGATCGTCGCCGAACTCGACCGCTACATCGTCGGCCAAGCCGCCGCCAAGCGCGCCGTCGCAATCGCCCTGCGCAACCGCTGGCGCCGTCAGCAATTGACCCCGGAACTGCGCGAAGAAGTGCTGCCGAAGAACATCTTGATGATCGGCCCGACCGGCGTCGGCAAAACCGAAATCGCGCGCCGCCTCGCGCGCCTCGCGAATGCGCCGTTCCTCAAGGTCGAGGCGACGAAGTTCACCGAGGTCGGCTACGTCGGCCGCGACGTCGAACAGATCGTGCGCGACCTCGTCGAAATCGGCATCGCCGCCGCCCGCGAACGCCGCCGCAAAGACGTGAAAGCTCGAGCACAACGCGCGGCCGAAGACCGTGTCGTCGAGGCGTTGGTCGGCGCCGGCTCGGCCGAATCCACGAAGGAAACCTTCCGCCGCAAACTGCGCGACGGCGAACTGGATGACAAAGAGATCGAACTCAACGTCGCCGACACCGCAAACCCGATGTCGCAATTCGAAATTCCCGGCATGCCGGGCTCGAACGTCGGCATGGTCAATCTGAACGACCTTCTCGGCAAGGCGTTTGGCGGCAGACAAAAGCTGCGCAAGATGAAGGTGGTCGACGCCTACGCACCGCTGATCGCCGAAGAGAGCGACAAACTCATCGACAACGAAGCGCTCGTCCAAGACGCGATCAAAACGGTCGAAAACGACGGCATCGTCTTCATCGACGAGATCGACAAGATCTGCGCCCGCGAAGGCTCGGCCCGCGGCGGCGCCGACGTCAGCCGCGAAGGTGTGCAGCGCGATCTGTTGCCGCTGATCGAAGGCACCACCGTGTCCACGAAACACGGTCCCGTGAAAACCGACCACATATTGTTCGTCGCCTCCGGCGCGTTCCACATTGCAAAGCCCTCGGACCTGCTGCCCGAATTGCAAGGCCGGCTGCCGATCCGCGTCGAACTGCAAGCGCTCACCCGCGACGACTTCCGCCGCATCCTGACCGAACCCGAGGCGAGCCTGATCAAGCAGTACAAGGCCCTCATGCACACGGAAGGGGTGACCCTGGAATTCACCGAAGACGGGATCGACGCCCTCGCCGATGCAGCCGCTGAGGTAAATGCCTCGGTGGAAAACATCGGCGCGCGCAGGTTGCAGACCGTAATGGAACGAGTGCTCGAAGAGGTAAGCTTCCACGCCCCCGATAGTGCGGGTGCGAGGATCGTTGTGGACCGCACCTTCGTGACCCGCGAAATCGGTGCTTTGACGAAGAATGCGGACCTCTCGCGCTTCATACTTTGACGCGAGATTGCATCGAATCACACTCACGAGGAGAGTTCAGATAAACGAATAATAATGCGCTCTAACCGATTGGAAAATCTGGAACTCCCGCGCGAATCGAGCTAGCTTCCGCGTCAGCAGAGTAGCGTCACCGGGTCGAACCCACCCCCCCAGGGTTCACGGTAGGCGCGCCAGTTGGGGTCGCGGGTGTCTAAGCGGAACCTCTTTATTAGTTTTGCCGAAAGCGACGGCGGACATTCCTATTTGGCAGCGCGGGCGATGCTCGAACCGGGCTCGATCGCGCATCTAATTTTCCGCAATACGGTTGCCGAGTCTCTCGAAGCCGTCGCCGCGGGCCAAGCAAGCTACGCCGTCGTCCCTTGCTACAATTCGATCACGCAGTGGGACGGCGCCACGATGAAGGCGTTGGCAAGCGGCGGTTACGAAATCTACGGCCAAGTTTGCATGCCCACGAGCTACGTTCTCGTCGCGCACAAAGAATACATGAGCGAGTTCCTGAGCACGTACGAGTCCGTGAAGGACCCGGGCCGCGAACTCACCGACGAAGAGAAAGCGAAGATCTACACGCGCTTCCTCTCGCGCATCTATGTCGGCGCACAGGCCGACGAACAATATCGCGGGCGACTGCTCCGTCCTGACATGACGCATGCATCCGTCGAGATCTCGCGCAATCCGCTGCGCGTACTCGAAGGCATCACGCGGTCCGACCTCATCAAGCAAATGACGAAGGCGACAAGCCGTCCGCAACAAACGCTACCCGGCAATGTTTCCGGCGGCAGCATTCTGGTTCAGTCGCAGTCCCAAGTGATCGTCGATACGCTCGAAGCTCCCGCCGCTCTTGTCGCCGCCGGTTTGCTCGACGCGCCGGGCGATCCGGAAGGCTGGGACCAACCGGGCTCGCTCGGCGAAATCGTCTCGCTTCTGCGCAATCTGCTTATGCTCTTGAACGTCTATTCTTTCGGCTCGCCGGACCTGCCGGAGAACAAGACGTCGTACCTGCTTGTCGGCCGCCGCGGCGCAGGCGCTCCGCCCGCGTCAGCCCTGCGCTCACCGGCCGCGGCACCAACCCGCATTATGACGATGATCCGCCCGGCGAACAAAAAGTCGAGCGCTGACCTTTGGATGCGTCCCCGTAACGACCTGGCGCGGCGCGCCCGCGATTTCGGCTTCGTCTTCGACCGCCCACCGGTGATGATCTCGCCCGGGAACAGCCGCGTCTTCCTGCTCGAAGGTGGCCGCCCGAAGGACGGCTTCACGGCAAGCCCGGCTGGAATGTTCGACTGGCTGCGCGATCTTATCGCGCCGCCTCAAGACACGAAGAACCAACCGGCTGGCGTGAAGGCCAAGGATAAGTCGCTCCGCAAAGCGCTTGAGAAAAAGCGCGACGGTGACACCAAGGACGACTCGCCCGCGAAGTACGACACCTACTTCCTCGGCCAGTACCCCACCTGGTGTCATGGGTTCGCCGACGATTCCTGCTGGTGCTGCGACGAAGCGCACTCCGATGCGGTGCCCGAGTCCGGCATCAACCTTGCGCCGTTGCTGCAGTTCCTGCTCGCAAGCCTCGTCGCACTGACGCTGCTTGCGCTCATCCTGGTGCCCGCCTACTGCGCGCTCACGGGCGCCTGCGGCTTCTTTACCGGCGACAATCCGCGCGACAACACAATTCTGCCGCCACCGATCAACCAACCGTTCGAACCGAACAAGATCGAGCCACAGGTGCCGCCGCCCTCGTCGTCGAACACCCAGCCCAGCGCACCGCCGCCGGCAGCCTACCCTGGCTATCCCGGCCTCGGCAGCGAGCAACCTAAAGCTACGCCGACTGACCCGAAGGCCGCGCCGGTCGGACCGAAGACATCCGCCGTGCAACCGCCGCCAACGCAACGCGTACGCACCGCGCCTTATCATGTGGCGTTTTTCCAAGGGAAAGGGAACCTGACCTCGGAATCGATGAACGCGCTCGCCGCCGCAGCCAGTCAAGCGATGCAGCTGAACCACCCGGCAACGATCCGCCTTGAGGCTTTGGGCCCGCGCGAACACGACAGCGCTCTCTGGCAACGCCGCTTGCAGGCCGTCAAGGACGAACTCGTGCGAATGAATGTGCCGGCAAACCGCATCCGCCACGAAGGCACGGGTCCGTTCGTGATCAAAATCTCCAAGGACGTAGCCCCGCCGTCTGCCACCGGAAAGCGCGCATCGCTTGAGTTGGACTCGGTTCCGGACCCGTTGAGCGGCGACTAACCGCGCTGCCGGCGTAGGTACACGTAGAACGCACCAGCGCCGCCGTGGCGCTGGTGAGCCGTCTGCAGTCCCGTCACCATCGACCGCATTTCTTCGAGCCAGCGCGGCACCATCATTCGAAGCACGCCGGCCTTTGACCGCTCTGGCATTACAAAGCCCAATGGTCCTTCCTCGCGCACGGGTGAGCCCTTGCCCGTAATCACAAGCAAGCAGCGGCTCCCAATCTCATGCCCATGCCGCACAAACTGTGAGAGCCGGGCGTGCGCTTGAGCCTGTGTCATCCCATGCAAATCAAGCGTCGCTTCTGGCGCGACCTTACCCCGCCTGAGCCGCTCCCCCGTCGCTCCATCGAGCCCAAAGGGCGCTGCACGTTTCACTGGCGCAGGCGCCGGGACCTCGACAGGCCGCACGCGAACAGCTTTCGGTCGAACTGGCGCGCTCGCCTCCGCTTTAGGCGAAGTCTTCGCCTTCGCCGCGCTTTGAGCCCGCCGCGCACGCGGCTTGCGCACGTCGCGCGTAACGAGCTCCCACAACTCGCGCTCGTCCTCGCGAAGATCGCGCTTGCGCACCACGGTCAGTTCAGCCGGGCAGCCACAGACTTCGGCAGCAACACAAAGAGCCGTCCTCGGTGCGCCATACGCCCGGCGACGTTCTCCGCGCGTGCCCCAGCGCCCCAATAGACATCGCCGCGCACAGGCCCACGGATAGCGCCACCCGTATCCTGCGCCACGACAAGCCGCCGGAACGGAACGTCTTGGCCGCCATCGCTCGGGGCGTTCGCCTCGACCCACATCGGCGCGCCCAGCGCATGGAACTTAAGATCGACCGCCAAGCTCGCCTCCGGGATCAGCGGCACCCCCTGCGCGCCTTCCGCCCCGAGCGTCGGGTCGGCAATCGGCTGCTCTTTGAAGAAAACGTAAGATGCATTCTCGTTCATGAGGCCCGCCGCCTTCGCCGGATTGGCAATGAGCCAGGCACGAATTCGCTGCATAGACATCTCTTCGCGCCGGACCTCACCGCGCTCGATCAAGATTTTCCCGATCGCCGTATAGGGATGCCCGTTCTGTCCGTCATAGGCGACGCGAATGATCTCGCCGTTCGCAAATCTCACGCGCCCAGACCCCTGCACCTGAAGGAAGAACGCGCCCACCGGATCGTCAACATACGCGACCACCGACGACCGCCCGCGAAGACCGCCCGCAACGATCTCCCCGCGCGTCAAATAAGGTACCAGCCGCCCGCCCTCGACGCGCCCTGCAATTCGCTCCCCGCGCAGCGCCGGTCGGAACGCGCCAAGCTCCGCCATCACGAGGTCGCCCGGTCGCGTCAGCAGCGGCGTCGCAAACCGGCCACTTGCCACGCGGCTTCCGGTAAGCTCCGGCTCATAGTAGCCGGTGAAGAGCCCGACTTCTTCATCCCGGTTCGACGCGATCGCCAGCTGAAAGAACGCTTCGAAGAACCGCCGCGGATCGCCACCGGCTTGCGGAGCCGCGGCACAAGCGCCGCGCCACTCCCCAGCAGTGCCATAGGCAGCAACGCCGCCGAACCCATCGCTATCCGCACGCGCCTCAATCTTCCGGCAAGACGCAACGAACGCCTTGAGCGCACCCGACAGGTCCGCAGACTGCCACCCGTCAAGCGTGGAGAATGCCGCGCGCCGCAGCACCAACTCGTCCGAAGGCGCGCCCTTGTCCGCTACGGGGCCGCTAAGCGGCGCACACGCGGCCAACAGAATCACTGCGACCGCGCTGATCGTTGGCGATATGCGCATGAGAAAATTCGCTTCTTTGATAAAAGGCTTACGTGGCGCCGGCCGCCGTTGCCACAAGCTTCCAGTTAGGATCGGGCGAACGCGTGTCGCGTGCAAAGGTCCAAACATCGGTGACTTCGCGCACGACACCTGCCGCACCGTCGATCACCGCGCCCGCCGCATCGCGCGTCGCGCTGATGAGCTCACTCACGAACCGCACGGTCACTTCCGCGATGCGCCCGCGCAGGCCTGCCTCTTCAAGCTTCGCCTGCTTCAAGCCAACAAACGAAAAGTCGATTTTGTGACCCGACCGCTCGCGCTCGCCGATCGCAGCCTCAAAGCTCGCATAGACGTCATCTTCAAGCAGCGGCTTCAGCGCCGCCCGATCACCCTCGGCAAACGCACGGGCGATCATCTCATGCGCAACCTTGGCGCCGCTAACAAACCCGTCCGGATCGAACGAGCCGTCCGCCTGCCGCACCTGCTCCACACCAAGCGCCAAAGCCGACCCCGGCGCTACACCGGCCATCACGCTATCGCGCACGGCCGGCCGTGGCGGCATCTCGCGAGAGCGCGGCAGCGGCACAACGTTGTCCTCTTTTGCGCCCGCAGCCCGTCGCGGATCGACGCGCCGCGGATCAAGCGGCGGCTGTTCGTTACCCGTGCGCTTCCCCAAAACCTGAAACAGGCGGAAAAACACAAAGGCCGCAAAACCTGCCAAGACGATCAATTCCAAGCCCGAACCCATGGACCGATCCGTTTCTCAAAAGAAGCCGCGCAACACCCACTCAACCGTTTGCCATATCTAGTGACATGTGCGGCAAACGGACAGCGCTCAAGGGTTAAACCCTACAGCCACAACCCTTTCCGGTCCATACCACACCGGCAAATTGGACAGCCGCCAGGGTTGCGCGACCCATCGGCCATCGACATTCGCTTGTACGTATGGCCAAAGCCGTGATAGCCACCCGCCCTCACGAATTGCCAGCTTTTCTCGAAGGAAAGACGATGACCGACACGCCCGCAAACGGTAGCGCTCCCCACGAAAACATGGAGTTGCCCACGGCGCAGCTCCAGGTGCTGGCGCAATACGTTAAGGACTTGTCATTCGAGAACCCGGCCGCTCCGATGAGCCTACAGGGCCAAAAGCCAGCGCTCGATGTCGGCGTTGACGTCCAAGCCCGCGGCCTGGGCGTTGACCAGTACGAGGTCTCGATCCGCATCCGCGCAGATGCCAAAGCCGCAAGCCAAACGATCTTCGTCTGTGAAGTCGTCTACGCCGGCGTCTTCGTCTTGAAGAACATCGCGCAGGAAAACATCCAGCCGATCCTGTTGATCGAGTGCCCGCGCCAGCTGTTCCCGTTCGCGCGCCGCGTCGTCGCCGACACGACCCGCGACGGCGGCTTCCCGCCGCTGATGCTCGACCCGATCGATTTCATGACGCTCTACCGCGCGCAGCTCGCTCAGCAAAAGTCGCAGCAGCCCCAAGCGGCCGTCTAACTCAGTTCGCGATCCAAATCGCCGAAGCACCGAGGCTCGCGACCGCGGCCTCGTGGTGCGCGCGCTCGTCATCCGTCAACCGCGAGGGCAGGGGTTGAGCCCGAAGCGGCAACGGCTTGTGCGCCCCGGCGGCCGCGCGTCCGCCCGCCGCCCCATCCGTCGCCATCAACTCAAGCCCCGGCTGCCGTCCGCCCGACAGCTCCAAATAGACTTGCGCCAACAGCTCGACGTCGAGCAGCGCGCCGTGGCCCTTCGACTTGCGTTCCTCGAGCGAAATGTCGAACCGCCTGCAAAGCGCGTCGAGCGATGCCGGTGACCCCGGAAACTTCCGCCGGGCGATCAGCATCGTATCGATGGCGCGCCCAGGCCCAAGCTTCGGTTTGTTCGCGCGCCCAAGCTCCGCATTCAAGAACTTGAGATCGAACTCCGCATTGTGGATGACGAGCGGACTGTCGCCGATAAACTCCAAGAACGCATCGACCGCATCCGCGAACAACGGCTTGTCGAGCAAGAACTCCGTCGAGAGGTTCGTGATGCGCTGCGACTCTTCCGGCACGTCCCGCTCGGGGTTCAAATAGGTATGATAACGCCCGCCGGTGGGTGTCCGGTTCTTGAGCTCGATGCAACCGATCTCGATGATCCGGTGCCCTTGCGACGGCTCAAGTCCCGTCGTCTCTGTGTCCAGCACGATCTCGCGCATCGTCCGCCTGATTCGAAGTCCAAATCCGGCCGTGACGATGCTTCAGTGCCTCTATGATCGCAACGACTTGAGCCTCGGCATGCGCAAGCCCTTGCGCGCTATCAACAATAAAATCCGCCCGTTTGCGCTTTTCCGCGTCAGGCATCTGCTTGTGCAGGATCGCGTCCAGCTTTTCGGGAGTCATGCCGGGCCGCTGCAACACGCGCCGGCGCTGCAATTCCGCCGGCGCCGAGACGACAACTACGACATCCACGCGCTTCTCACCGCCGGTCTCAAGAAGCAGCGGAATATCCAACACGACGAGTTTCGCCCCACCGGCAGCCGCACGTTGAAGAAAATCGCGTTGCGCCACACCAACCAGCGGATGAACGATCGTCTCCAACCTCTTCATCGCCTCAGGCTTTCCCAACACCGCACGCGACAACAGCGCGCGATCGACGCGGCCATCGACGACCGCTTCGGGAAACGCCCCGCCGATCGGCGCCACAGCAAGTCCACCACGCTCGTAAAGCGCATGCACGGTCGCATCAGAATCGCAAACGGGCACGCCGTGCCGCGCGAACATCTTTGCGGTTTCCGACTTACCCATCCCGATCGATCCGGTCAGCCCGATGATCAGCATCACGCGCGCCCCTCAAGGATCGAAACGAGGTGCGACCGCAAACCCGCACTCAGCTGTGGCTCGACACCAAACCAAGCGGCAAAACCAGGACGCGCCTGGTGCAACAACATCCCAAGCCCGTCGACCGCCTTCAAACGCTGTGCGCGCGCACGCGCAAGCAGCGGCGTCTCAAGCGGCTTGTACACGATGTCGGCAACAACGCCCCGCCGCATGGTTGCAAGATCAATGTCGAGCGGCGGCTGGCCAACCATCCCAAGACTGGTTGTATTCACCAGAAGTCCCGCACCTGCGAGCAACGTCGGCAATTCCGCCCAAGCATGTGCCGCGACAGCGGACCCAAATTGCGCTGCAATCGCATGAGCTTTGTCGGCGGTTCGATTGACGACAAACACCCGCCGCGCGCCAAGCGACAGCAGCGCGCAAACGACACCCCGCGCCGCACCTCCCGCGCCAAGCACGACCGCGGCCTGATCGGCAAGCGAGGCAACCCCGCCATCGCGCAGCGATTGCGCAAACCCAAACACATCGCTGTTGCGCCCATGCGCCCGCCCGCCCTCGAACACGACGGTGTTCACGGACCCTGTCGCCTTCGCCGCCGCGTCATGCGTGTCGCACAACCTGTACGCAGCTTCCTTGTGCGGCAGCGTCACGTTGATGCCGCGAAACCCGAGCTTGGGTAGTGCCGCAAACGTCGCCGCAAAATCGTCCGGTTTGATGGCAAGCGGCACGTAGGCCGCATCGAGCTTGTGCTCGCCGATCCAATACCCATGCAATGCCGGCGACAGGCTATGGCCGATCGGCCATCCCGCAACGCCTGCAAGCCGTGCCGCACCCGAGATCGTCACTGTTGCACCATGCCATGGGTTCGCAAAAAATCGAGCAAAGGTAGCATCGGCAATCCCTGGATCGTGAACGTATCGCCCTCGACCCTGGAAAACAGTTGAAGTCCCAGCCCTTCGACATGATAGCCACCGACGCTCCCCAAAATGTCCCCACCGGCTTCCGCAAGGTAGGACTCAAGAAAAGCGTCCGAGAACTCGCGCATCGTCAGCTGCGCTTCTTGAACAATCCTCCAAATGACCGATCCATCGCGCGCGACCGCAACCGCGGACGACAGCACGTGCGTCCGCCCGCGAAGCCGGCGAAGCTGTTCACGCGCGCCCGCAAGATTTCCAGGCTTTTGGAACAACTCTTTCCCCAAGCTCAAAACCTGATCCGCGCCAACAACAAGCGCGCCGGGATGCCGCCCGCTCACCTGCAAAACCTTCAGCTCTGCAAGCAAATCCGCGACATCCCGCGGCCGCGCACCCTCAACTTGCAGTGACTCGATGATCGATGCCTCGTCCACGCGCGCGGGATCGACCGTGACGGCAACGCCGGCCGACCGCAAAAGCCGCTGACGTGCCGCACTTCCGGATGCAAGGATAAGGCTACTCATCGGCCGCTTGCCGCGCGCGCGAATGGAGCGCTATCACGGCCGCCGCCGTCTCCTCGATCGACCGCCGCGTCACGTCAATGACAGGCCAGCCCTTTTCCCCAAAGAGCCGCCGCGCAAACGCGACCTCCGTACGCACCGTATCAAGATCGACGTACTCCGTTTCCGCCTCTTCATTCAGCGACAACAGCCGGTTCTTGCGTATTTGGATCAACCGCTCCGGACTCGTCAGAAGTCCCACAATCAGAGGTCGCTTTATCGCATGCAGCTCGTCGGGCAACGGCACCCCAAGCACGATCGGAATGTTCGCAGCCTTGATCCCGCGGTTCGCAAGATAGATGCATGTTGGTGTCTTCGATGTCCGGCTCACCCCCACAAGCACCACGTCGGCCATGTCGAGCGTTGCCGCGCCTTGCCCATCGTCGTGCGCCATCGTGTAGTTGAGCGCATCAATCCGCGCGAAATACTTCGCATCCATCTCATGCTGCGCGCCAGGCCGGTGGCTGACCTCCACGCCAAGATAATTCCCGAGCAAGCTCATCACGGGATCGATTACCGCAAGCGACGGTTGTCCAAGCTCGCGGCAACGCGCTTGAAGAAAATCCCTGAGTTCTTGATTGACCATCGTGTGCAACACCAACCCTGGCGAGGACTCGACTTCCACAAACGCCCGCTCAAGCTGTTTGCGCGTTCTGACCAGCGGATAGAAATGCTCAATCGGCCGCGAGATATCGAACTGCGCACACGCGGCCTTCGCGACCGCCGTCAGCGTTTCACCCGTCGAATCCGAAATCAGATGCAGGTGAAAAGATATCCCGATAGTCCGAGGTTTCTGCACGTCGCCCTGAGGATCACTATGTGAACAACCACCAAGATAAGACCGAGGACGTTAAGGGGATGCAAGCGTCATCCCAGAACTCCCCTAACACCCCCGCCTCAACACCATAAGATCTCCACCATCAGCCGTCTCCCAAACCGATCTATCCCAAACTTTGGAGAACGTGCACGCGCCACAGCCCGTCCACACGGCACCTCACGCTCTTAGCCGCTAAACATCAATGCGAACGATCATCGTCCCCAAATGTGGAGGAACTTTCTCCCTGGGCATGACCCTGGGGACGCGGGTGACAGGGTCCTTTTGTCCCAATTCTCCACACGCCTATCATCTTCCTACATCCTCCTATCTCTCTATAAATGAATTGAAATATGGATTGAGAAGGCAGTGACCGATCGCCTCGAAAACCCGATCTTGCAGGTGCTTCGCGGCATACCCGTGGAGCCGAAACCGATTTGGCTTATGCGCCAAGCCGGCCGCTATCTGCCGGAATACCGCGAGATACGCGCAAAGACCCCTGACTTCCTCAGCCTGTGCTTCACACCATCGCTCGCAACCGAGGTTACGCTCCAGCCAATTCGACGCTTCGGTTTCGATGCAGCAATCCTGTTCTCCGATATCCTGGTGATCCCTCACGCCCTCGGTCAACGCGTGTGGTTTGCCGAAGGCGAAGGTCCGCGCCTCGAGCCGATCGCGAGCGCCGCGCACCTGAAGCCTGACAGTGTCGTCGAAACGCTCTCGTCGGTCCTTGAAACGGTTGCCTCGGTCCGCGCGAAACTTCCGGCTCAAACAGCGCTGATCGGTTTTGCCGGTGCTCCATGGACAGTCGCGACCTACATGTTCGCGGGACGCGGCGGGGATGACGGTCTCGCTGCACTGACCAAATCCTACGTTGCACCGGCAGACTTCGCCGCGCTCATCGACATGCTCGTCGAAGCAACGGCGGCCTACCTGATCGCTCAGATCAAAGCTGGCGCTCAAGCGCTGCAGATATTCGAAAGCTGGGCCGAAACAATCCCGGCTCAGTTCATCGATGCGTACTCGATCAAACCAATCCAAACGATTATCGCGAAGATCCGCCGCGAGGCCCCGAACGTACCGATTATTGTGTTCCCACGCGGCGCCGGTCTGAGCCTACCGCGCTACGCGACGGACACGGGCGCGAGCGCGATATCCGTCGATACCCACACCCAACTGGCATCGCTGCGCACAAAGCTTCCGCCGGCTCTGGCAACACAAGGAAACCTCGATCCGATTGCGTTGATCCAAGGTGGCGACGCGTTGCGCAAGAGCGTGCGCAACATCCTTGCCGCGACCGAAGGCACGCCGCACATCTTCAACCTGGGTCACGGTATCCGTCCCGAAACGCCGATCGCCAATGTTGAGGAATTGATCCGCTTGGTCAGGAACCCCGCCGCATGAGGATCGCGGTCGTCATGTTCAACCTCGGAGGTCCAGGCTCGCTCGATGCCGTGGAGCCGTTCCTCTACAACCTGTTCAGCGATCCCGCGATCATCAGCGTCCCGAACCCGCTGCGCTGGCTTCTCGCCAAGTTCATCAGCAAGCGCCGCGCACCGATCGCGCGTGAGATTTACGCCAAGATGGGCGGCTCGTCTCCCATCTTGGGCCAAACCTACAATCAAGCATCCGCCCTCAAGAGCGCCCTCGCGAACGACGACGGCGACCACTACGAAACCTTCGTCGCCATGCGCTACACGGCACCGCACGCCTCTGACGTGATGGAGCAGGTGCGGCGCTATCGTCCGAACAAAGTCATCCTCTTGCCGCTCTACCCGCAGTATTCGACGACGACGTCGCGCTCGTCGTTTCGCGAGTGGGCGCGGCTCGCCTGGCGGCGCGAATTCAAGGCTTCGCAAGCGACGATCTGCTGCTATCCCCGCAACGAAGGCCTCATCGACGCCCAAGCAGCTTTGATTACCGAGAGCATCGCGGCCCTGCCGCCAAACGTTCGCTTCCGGCTGCTGTTTTCCGCCCACGGTCTTCCCGAACGGGTCATCAAGGGCGGCGACCCCTACCAGGCGCAGGTCGAACAAACCGCCAAGGCAATCGTCGATAAACTGGCACGCCCTCAACTCGACTGGCGCGTCAGCTACCAAAGCCGCGTCGGTTCGTTGAAATGGATCGAGCCTTACACGGACGAGGAAATCAAACGGGCCGGCGCCGAAGGCCTTGCCCTCGTCGTGGTGCCCGTCGCCTTCGTCTCCGAGCATTCGGAGACGCTCGTCGAACTCGATATCGAATACGGCAAGCTTGCTGCCGAGCACGGTGTCATGCACTACGTCCGCACCCCAGCCGTCGGCACTCATCCGCGCTTCATCGATGGCTTGGCCGCGCTCGTCAAAGAAGCAGCCAAGCGCGACGGGACAAAACCCGGTGGCGGCGAACGCGTTTGCCCGAAGACCTGCCGCCAATGCGCGCTTGAAAGGAAATCCGCGTGAGCGAAGCGCTGCTGCCGCTCTATCCGTGGCTCAAGGCCTTCCACATTATCGCGGTGATCGCGTGGATGGCAGGCATGCTCTACCTGCCGCGCCTGTTCGTCTACCATTGTGAAACCAAACCCGGCACGGCCGAGTACGAGCGTTTCAAGCTGATGGAACGCAAGCTCATGCGTATCATCATCAACCCGGCGATGATCGCGACCTGGATCTTGGGCCTTACGTTGGCGCAGACACTCCACGTCTGGGACCAACCCTGGTTCCATCTGAAGTTCCTACTCGTGATCGTGCTCTCAGGCGTCCATGGCATGCTGAGCCGTTGGCGCCGCGACTTCGAACACGCCCGCAACACCAAGTCGCAACGCTTCTACCGCATCATCAACGAGGTACCGGCCATCCTGATGGCGGGGATTGTCATCCTGGTGGTTGTGAAACCCTGGACTGGCTAAAGCCGCAGGATTCAGGCCAAAAATTGCCCTCAAAGCCCCTTCTCAGCCGCCCTCACCTGCGCTACATATTGGGCCACCTCCGAAAACGTCCGGAAATTGTCCACCAACGGAGCCGGTGCGTCGCGCAATAGCGCAAAGCATCTAAGGCCCCCCAGACGGACCGGCGCCACGTAGGCGCTGCAGCAGCTTCCGAACGAACATCGATCTCCCTTCCTGAAGGCCTCGGTTCAGCTTTTGTCCGCGAACCGATTCCCCTCCCGCAGCCTGCCCTATCCAAAGTCACGAAAGAGTAGATTCCCATGTCGCTTCAAGACGTTATGAAGCTCCAAGACCTAAAGACGAAATCCCCGGCCGCCCTGCTTGAGCTCGCCGAGGAGCTGAAAATCGAAAACGCCTCAGCGATGCGCAAACAAGACATGATGTTTGCGATCCTGAAGCAACTCGCCGAGCAAGAGGTCGAAATCACCGGCTCCGGCGTCGTGGAGGTTCTGCCCGACGGTTTCGGCTTCCTTCGCGCACCGGAATCGAACTACCTGCCCGGCCCGGACGACATCTACGTCAGCCCCACTCAGATCCGTCGCTTCGCGCTGCGCACCGGCGACACGGTCGACGGCCCCATCCGCGGCCCCAAAGACGGCGAGCGCTACTTTGCGCTGCTCAAGGTCAACAAGATCAATTTCGAAGACCCCGAAAAGCAGAAGCACAAGGTCCACTTCGACAACCTGACGCCGCTCTACCCCGACGAGCGCCTGCGCATGGAGCTCAACGATCCGACGGTGAAAGATCGCTCAGGGCGCGTCATCGACATCGTGGCGCCGATCGGTAAAGGCCAGCGCTGCCTCATCGTGGCGCCGCCTCGCGTCGGCAAAACGATCCTGCTGCAAAACATCGCAAAGGCCATCGCCGCCAATCACCCTGAGTGCTTCCTGATCGTTCTCCTGATCGACGAGCGCCCGGAAGAAGTCACCGACATGCAGCGCACCGTGAAGGGCGAGGTCGTCTCCTCGACATTCGACGAGCCCGCATCGCGCCACGTCGCTGTCGCCGAAATGGTTATCGAAAAGGCCAAGCGTCTGGTCGAGCACGGCAAGGACGTCATCATCCTGCTCGACAACATCACCCGCCTCGGCCGCGCCTACAACACCGTCGTTCCTTCCTCGGGTAAGGTCTTGACCGGCGGCGTCGATGCGAATGCTCTGCAACGTCCCAAGCGGTTCTTCGGTGCGGCGCGTAACATCGAAGAAGGCGGCTCGCTCACGATCATCTCGACCTCGCTGATCGACACCGGCAGCCGCATGGACGAAGTCATCTTCGAAGAGTTCAAGGGCACGGGTAACTCCGAAATCGTCCTCGACCGCAAGGTTGCCGACAAGCGCGTCTTCCCCGCGATCGACATTTTGAAGTCCGGCACCCGCAAGGAAGAACTGCTGACCGATAAGGTCACGCTGCAAAAAATGTACGTACTGCGGCGCATCCTGAACCCGATGGGCGCAACGGATGCGATCGAATTCCTGCTCGACAAACTCAAGAGCACGAAGACGAACAGCGAGTTCTTCGACGCGATGAACACGTAATAAGGGGCGGGGCTTGGCGACGTTCGATCACTACGAACCAGCCACGCTCCGCATGCCCGGCCTGACACTGGAACCGCTGCGTGTTGCGCATGCGGCGGAGACGTTCGGCCACCTCTGCGACCCCAGCCACTATCGGTTCATCCCGCAAAGTCCACCGGACTCGGTCGAGATCGTACGGCAGCGCTACGCGCGGCTGGAATCTTGCCGCTCGCCAAACGGCGAGCAACTCTGGCTGAACTGGGCCATCCGCGTCTCGACTGGCGAGGCAGCAGGCCTAATCCAAGCGACGGTACTTCCCGAGCGCCGCGGCATCCTGGTTTACGAGCTCTTCAAACCGTTTCAAGGGCGGGGCGTTGCGACCGACGCTTTGCGCACGGTACTCCACCACCTGACGGCCAAAGCCGCGCTCACGGCCGCGACCGCGCGGGTCGATACGCGCAATCAAAAGTCGATACGGCTCCTCGAGAGATTGGGCTTTGATCGCAAGCGTCTCATAAAGGACACTGGAGTCTTCAAAGGCACAACGAGCGACGAGTACGAGTACGAACGAATCTTGGCGTCATGAAACTCACCACCACGACCATCGCCGTCCGCACCAAAGGCCCTGGCCTCACCAACATAACCGCCGAGGTCGCGCGCGCGCCTTCAGGCGGAAGTGATGGTCAAATCACGCTGTTCATCCGCCACACCTCGGCCTCGCTCACGATCCAAGAGAACGCAGACCCCGACGTCCTCGCCGACCTTGAAACATTCATGAAAAAGCTCGCGCCCTGGGACGAGCGCCTCTACCGCCATAGAACGGAAGGCGCGGACGATATGCCGGCCCACATCCGCGCCGCCCTAACCGCAACCACCCTGACAATTCCCGTTGTCGCCGGCCGCCTTGCGCTGGGTACCTGGCAGGGCATCTACGTCTGGGAACATCGCGCCGAACCGCAAAATCGCGAGGTTGTGTTCCAGCTTCTCCAGGCGTGACTATGACCGGCCGTCTCGGCTAATTTGCCCCCCTGGGCTGGCTCACTTGGAACCCGCAAACCTCATGCGCACACTACTCGCAACCGTCCTGTGGCTGATCGTATCGTTCTCTGCCCATGCCGACGCAATCTCGAAGGAACGCCAAGCCTATCTCGAGGGCGTGTGGAGCGGCATCTCGACCGAAGTGAACGCCAACAAGCTTTGCTCACGCACCGAACCACCCGCCGAGGCAACCGCCCTCGCAATCGAGTTCCTGCGCTCGGGCGGCGTAGCCTTCATCGACGATGGCACCGAGGCCGCTTCGCGCAGCGCCATCTCCGCGATGTCCGAAGAGAACGGCATTGTCTCGCTGACCATCAACGGTCAAGCCTGGCGCTTCCGTGCGGACACAAAGGACGTGATGTACCGCGTCCGCTCGTCCGCTTCGCTTGGCGGCGACGTCGATACGATGGTCTTCAAGCGCTGCAAGCCTGCAGCCGATCGCAGCGCCATTTCACTCGATGAGCCGGCGCTTAAATTCTTTGCGGCCGACCTTCCGGGCGACGAAGCGTTCTTCATTGACGAACGCCATGCCGCCAAAAGCGGCAACCGCTGCAGCGTCCAAGAAACGCAGTACCTGTTTTTCGTACTGATCGGACCGTCCGAATTCCGCGTCAGCCGCTGGAACAGCTTCGCCATCGCAGACAAGCTCGCCGTCAAGAAGCCGGTCAAACTTCCGCTTGATCGTGTGGCGGACTGGTTGATCGAAGAAGCC
Source organism: uncultured Alphaproteobacteria bacterium (assembly GCA_902826695.1). Classification (GTDB taxonomy): domain Bacteria; phylum Pseudomonadota; class Alphaproteobacteria; order Micropepsales; family Micropepsaceae; genus SZUA-430. The sequence continues at coordinate 58,556 of CADEFU010000011.1, forward strand.
AGCGGCGACAGCAACAAGCTCGTCATCCGCATGCGCGACTACGAAGACGAAAAGGCCAAGGCGGTAACGATCACCCTCGAAGCTAGGGCCGACAGCATCACGATCCCGGAGTGGAAACGCACCTATATCCGCTGCAAAGGTTTCCAGTCCCGCAGCTAACGCCGACGGGAGCATCCAATGCACAAGGCCATCAGCCTCGCCGCAGTCCTACTGCTCGGACTAACCGCCGCTTGCGCGCAAAGCGAACCGCAAGCAACCCAATCCAGTACAGGCGCCCTCAACGTCCAAGAGCTCGCCCGCGGCCTCGACCACCCATGGGGTCTGGCAGCCTTGCCCGATCGCCGCCTGCTCGTCACGGAACGGGCCGGCCGCCTGCGCATCCTGGGTACGGACGGAAAGCTCTCTGCGCCCCTCGAAGGCGTACCAGCCGTGCAAGCCAGAGGGCAGGGCGGCCTTCTCGACGTTGCCCTGGATCCGGATTTCAGAGCGAACCGAACGATCTACCTATCGCTCGCCGAACCGGGTGAAGCCGGCAGCTCGACCGCATTCGTTCGTGGCACCTTGGGCGACGGCCGCATCGACAACGTAAAGCTCCTCTTCCGTCAGCAACCGAAGGTCTCAGGCGGCGGGCACTACGGCGGCCGCATCGTCTTCACGAACGACGGCCGGCACATCTTCCTGACAACCGGTGACCGGCAGAAACTCGATCCCGCCCAAGACCTCCAAAGCCACCTCGGCAAAGTCATCCGCCTGAACCGCGACGGTTCCGTTCCAAAGGACAACCCCTTCGTCGGTCGCGCCGACGCGAAGCCTGAGATCTGGTCCTACGGCCACCGCAACATCCAAGGCGCCGCGATCGAACCCACAACCGGCAAGCTCTGGACGATCGAGTTCGGCCCCGCCGGCGGCGACGAACTGAACACGCCTGAGCGGGGCAAGAATTACGGCTGGCCACTCGTCAGTTGGGGCAACCACTACAGCGGCGCTGACATCCCAGACCCGCCCACGCGCCCAGACCTCGCCGACGCGGTGAAGTACTGGAACCCGACGATCGCCCCCTCTGGCATGATCTTCTACACCGGCAGCATGTTCCCAAAGTGGAAGGGCAACATCTTAGTCGCGGGTCTGGGCACACTCGGACTTGTCCGCCTCACGATCGAAAACGGCAAAGTCACAAGCGAAGAGCGCATCGAACTCGGCCGCCGCATCCGCGACGTCGAGCAAGCCTCCGACGGCGCGATCATCGTTGCGACCGACGACGACGACGGCCGCCTTTGGCGCCTAACGCCGAACTAGGATCAGCGAGCGGTCATCCCGCCGTCCACGACGATCTCAGAGCCTGTCATGAAGGCCGCGTCGTCCGACGCCAAGAACACGACCGCGCTCGCAATGTCTGCAGGCACACCCAACCGCCCCAGCGGATGCAGCGCGATTACGTTTGCCCGCACCTCGTTCGCGCCCCCGTTGCCGGCAGCGACGAAGTCGTCCATCACCTGCTGACCCATTTTCGTTTCGATCACGCCTGGATGGATCGAGTTCACGCGGATCTTGAGTCCGAGCTGCGCGCACTCGAGCGCGGCACCCTTGGTCATCAACCGGACCGCACCCTTTGACGCGTTGTACGGCACGGCAAACGCAGCACCCGTTAACCCGGCGACGGACGACAGGTTGATGATCGACCCGCCACCTCCCCATTGCTGGGCGCGCTTGCCGATCGCTGGCAGCGAGGTCTTCATGCCCAAGAACACGCCCTCGACGTTGATCGCCTGCATGTTCCGGAACTCTTCAATTGTCGTCGCGGTCATCGGCTTCAGGGAAAAGATACCCGCGTTGTTGAGCAAGATGTCGAGCCCGCCGAACCGCCGCTCTGCCTCCGCGACGACGGCCTTCCACTGCGCCTCGTCGCGCACATCGTGGTGCATATAGCCCGCCCGCGCGCCCGTTGCCGCGATCGCCGCCGCGGTCGCTTCACCGTCTGCATCAAGCACGTCGGTGATCAACACGGCTGCGCCCTCGGCCGCCAGCGCCGCTGCGGATGCGCTGCCTAGCCCCCGCGCACCACCTGTCACCAGCGCGACCCGTCCCTTGAGTTTCCCAGCCATGTTTCAATCCTCCGCGTGTTTCACCACTGTTCCCGCGTTTTTGGCGCAAGGTCAAACAAACTGATTTGACGCCGCCGTGGAGTCCGGTCACGCTAACCCAACTGTGAAATTGGGAGAGCCACGAGCATGGACGGGGAATCGCAAGACCGCGCCAAATACCACGCGATGACGGACAGCACGCGCGAAGACTGGCAGATCATCACGAAGCACGCGGCCCCGTTCCAGAAGGAACTGCCGAACCGCATCGTCGCTCACCTGAACCTGCTCAAAGGCGATTGCGGTGGCTACGCGGTAGACCGCCTCGAGCACTCGCTCCAAACCGCGACCCGCGCCCATCAGGCGGGACAAGACGATGAGTACGTTGTCTGCGCGCTCGTGCACGACATTGGCGACACGTTGGGCCCGGCAAATCACGCTGACATCGCGGCCGCGATCGTAAAGCCGTACGTGTCGGAGCGAAACCACTGGATCGTCCAACACCACGGCATCTTCCAGGGCTACTATTTCTTCCATCACCTCGGTCTCGACCGGAACATGCGCGACCAGTTCCGCGGCCACCCGGACTTCGAACCATGCGCCCAATTCTGTCACCTCTACGACCAAAACTCTTTCGACCCGGCATTCAAGTCGATGCCGTTGGAGGCGTTCGAGCCAATGATTCACCGCGTCTTCGCGCGGCCGAAAAACTCGATCTACCTGCGCAAGGACAAGCAAGCCGCCGCCGAATGAGGACGGCCCGCCCAATATGACGTTGATCTTCTTCGATGTACTAACGATCGCATTTGCGCTCTTTGCGGCTTGGCTGTGGCTGCAATCGAGCCGCACCAGACACCGGCGCATCTCTCGTCATGAGCAGCTCGATGCCGGCGACCTCAACCGTATCATCGTCGCCATGAACCGCTCGCAGATCGCAAATCAGCGAGCCGCGCTGGCAACTGCGGCAAGCGCCTTTACGCTCGCGCTACGCCTGCTCTTGGACCTTTTGCTGCGCTTCGACTAGCCCGGGATCAAAACCAACGATCCCGTCGTCTGCCGGCTCTCCAGCGCTTGGTGAGCCTCGGCCGCCTGCGCCAAAGGAAACCGCTTCGGTTCGCTTTTGCGGATGACATTGCGCGCCACGAGATCGAAGAGCTCGCCCGCCGCCGTATCCAACTCCTCAGGCGTGGTCACATAGTTCGCCAGTGTTGGCCGCGTGAAGTACAGCGAACCCTTTTGCGCAAGCAACGCACCATCGAACGGCGGCACTGGCCCACTCGCGTTGCCGAAGCTCACGAACATGCCCAGCGGCGACAGCGAATCCAACGTAGCCATAAACGTGTCGCGCCCGACGGAGTCGTAGACGACCGGCACGCCCTTGCCCCCCGTGATCTCGCGAACCCGCCCCGCGATATTCTCGCGTGACGAGACGATCACATGGTGGCAGCCCAACCGCCTCGCGAGTTCGACTTTGTTGTCGCTCCCGACTGTCCCGATAATCGTGGCGCCAAGCGACCGCGCCCACTGAATGGCGATCATCCCAACGCCACCGGCAGCCGCATGAAACAGGATCGTCGTCCCCGGCTCGACCTTGTAGGTGCGCCTGAGCAGATAGTGCGCCGTGAGCCCCTTGAGCAGGATCGCCGCTGCCACGTCGTCGCCGACCCCGTCGGGAATCTTAACCGCGCGGTTCGCAACGATGTTGTGCGCCTCGCTATAGGCGCCGATCGGCCCCGACGCATACGCAACCCGGTCGCCTTCGCGAAAGCGGGTGACCCCCGCGCCCACGCTCTCCACGACCCCCGCCGCCTCCAGGCCAAGGCCTGAGGGCAGCGGCACTTTGTAGAGTCCGGTGCGATGGTAGATGTCGATGAAGTTCACGCCGACTGCCGTGTGGCGCACGCGCACCTCGCCATCGCCCGGCGCCTTGAGAGCGATCTCCTGAAATGACAGGACATCGGGACCCCCCGTGCGTTCGAAGCGGATGGCGTGCGTCATGATACCCTCAACAGTTTTCTGGTAACAGCAAAACGAACCGCCACGTCTCCAAACGTTTAGGCACGCTGCGTCGGCTGCCCCTCATCCACGAATCGCGTTTTCAGCCCCATCTCGAGAGAAGCCGGATCGACGAAAGGTAGTGAGCAGGTTTGGCTCGAACACAAATAGGCGGTGACGCGGTTGTTGACTTGACCCTTGCCCGCGGCCGGATGGTTCGGCCGAAGGGCCTCGCCGGGCGCAACAATGGTGATGATCTTGTTCGGCGCACTCATGCGACGGAACACGTCGCGGAATGCGTTCACGCCCGCTTCGTTCCGCTGACCGATGATCACGATCTGCTGTGCGCGCAAAACAAAGTCGAAGCCGTTGAAGAACGTCCCGGATGAGGTCAGCTGCCGGCGGGCGTCTTCGGCGAACGCTTGCGTGAGCACGCTAAACCGCTCTGCGTAATCGATGTCGCCGGTAAACGCATTCAGCCGCACCAGCACGTGCATCATTGTGCCGTTTGCGGAAGGCGTCGCCCCGTCAGTCACCGTACGCACGCGCACGATCAAGTTCTGGGCGTCAGCTGGCGTCAGCGTGTAGCCGCCGATGTCGGTGCGCCAGAACTTGTCGTTGAGCGTTTTTGTCCACGTAAGCGCCTTGTCCAGATAGGGCTGGTGGCCCGTAATCTCGTAGAGCGCGAGTGCAGCCCGCGCCATGTTCGCATAGTCCTCGGCGACGCCTGGCGTGCCCACCCTGCCCGCGCGATAGCTGTGCGCGAGCGTGCCCTCGCTTCCCATCGTGTCAGCGACAAACCAGAAAGCCTTCACCGCCGCGGCCTGCCAATCGGCGCGGCCGAGCGCATCGGACGCCTGCGCCAACGCGTAGATCATAAGCCCGTTCCAATCGGCGAGTACCTTGTCGTCGCGTTTCGGCTTCACCCGCTTCTCGCGCGCCAGAAACAACTTCTCGCGCAGCGCGTTCAGCTTGCCTTCCTGCACAGCCGGCAGAGGGATGGGCGCGCGGAGCCGGTGGAGGATGTTCTTGCCTTCCCAGTTCCCGTTAGCTCGCACGTCATAGACCTGCGCGAAGAGCTCCGCGTCTTTGCCCAGCAGGCTATCGATCTCGGCCTTGCTCCAAACGTAGAACTTCCCTTCTTCGCCCTCCGAGTCCGCGTCAATCGATGAAGCAAACGCGCCGCCCTCGGCCAGCATCTCGCGCAACGTCCAGCCGACGGTCTCCTCGATGCGCGCGCGATAGGTCGGGTTGCGCTGCTGCAGCCAGACGTTTGTCAAGATGTCGATCATCTGCGCGTTGTCGTAGAGCATCTTCTCGAAGTGCGGAACGAACCAACGCTCGTCCGTCGAGTAACGTGCATAGCCGCCGCCAAGGTGATCATAGATCCCGCCTTGGCTCATCGTGGTCAGCGACATGTCGACCGCGTGCAGGAACTGCGGCACGGTCGTGTTTAGATAGGCGCGCCACAGCAGTTCGATCGAGGGCGCGTTCGGAAACTTTGGCGCGCCCAAGATGCCGCCGTGGAACACGTCGAACTGCTGGCACACCCGCTTCATCACCATATCGAGCGTTGTCGGATCGAGCTGCGGTCCGCTGCGGTTGACCTCGAAGGCTTGCGTCAAGCCGGTGCGTAGCGTCTGCGCGTTCTTTGCGACCTGGTCGCCGTTCTCTCGATACATCCGCGAGACTTCGCGCAGCACCTCAACGAACGCTGGCTTGCCGAACTTTGGCTCCGGCGGGTAGTACGTGCCGCCGCCGAACGGCTCGCCCTGCGGGGTCAGGAAGATGGTCAGCGGCCAGCCGCCCTGCTCACCCATCATGTTGAGCGCGGTCTGATAGATCGCATCGATCTCGGGCCGCTCCTCACGATCGACTTTGATGCTCACGAAGAGATCGTTCATCACGGCAGCCGTCGCTTCGTTCTCGAAGCTTTCGTGCGCCATCACATGGCACCAGTGGCAAGCGGCATAACCGATCGAAAGCAGGATAGGCTTGTTCTGAGACTTCGCCTCCTCAAGCGCTGCCGGACCCCACTCCCGCCAGTGCACGGGGTTGTCCTTGTGTTGAAGCAGATAGGGGCTCGTCGATTGGCCGAGCAGATTCATGAGGCAAGGCTCCCTGGAATAGCGGGCGTGTGGATGACAAAAGCAGGTGCTGCACTCGGGTCCCGTCCCGCGCTAAGGTCGACGGAGGACAACATCAAGCGGAAGGCCGAGCGGCGCGATGAAAATCACAATTGAGGTCGATTGTACACCGGCGGAAGCACGGGCCTACATGGGCTTGCCCGACGTCGAACCCCTCCAGGCCGAGGTCATGGCCGAGGTCCAGCGCCGGGTCATGCAGGGGCTCGCGATGACCGACCCACAACAGCTCTTGAAGAACTGGGCTCCCTGGGGTGCTCAGGGCATGGAGGCGTTTCAGAACATCATGCGGGCGGCAACCGGCGCCGCGGCGGGTGGTCGAGGCCCCCGGGACAAGGACGAAGAACCCCCTCACCGCCCTAAGCCCCGCAGCTGACCCGAGCGCCATGGAACGCCGCAGCACGATCTTCGCCCTCGCATCCGCGCGAGGCCGTGCCGGTATCTGCGTGTTCCGAGTCTCTGGTCCCGCCGCCAAAGCGGCTGTAGAGACACTAACCGGTGCGCCAGTGCCGACGCCCCGCCAAGCGTCCCTCCGCGATACGCGTCTGGCTGACGGAACGCTGATCGATCGCGGCCTGGTGCTCTGGTTCGAAGCCCCGCATTCGTTCACCGGCGAGGACGTGGCGGAGTTCCACCTCCACGGCGGCCCCGCCGTCATCGCCGCCATGACGCGCCGCCTTGGCGAACTCCCGGGTCTTCGCCCTGCCGACGCCGGCGAGTTCACCCGCCGCGCCTTCATGGCCGGCAAGCTGGACCTGACCGAGGCCGAGGGCCTCGCCGATCTGATCAACGCCGAGACGGAGCAGCAACGGCGCCTGGCGCTCCGCCAGCTCCAAGGCGGCCTGAAGGAGCAGTACGAGCGCTGGCGCGGCGAACTCGTCCGCGCGCTGGCCCACATCGAAGCGGCGATCGACTTCGTCGACGAAGCACTGCCGGACGATCTCGCCACGAGCGTGGGCCCCCGCGTTGCCAAACTCCGCGCCGAGATCGAAGCCCACCTCGCCGATCATCGCCGCGGCGAGATCGTGCGGGATGGATTCACCGTGGTGATCTTGGGCGCCCCCAACGTCGGTAAGTCGTCGCTCCTGAACGCGCTCGCCCGGCGCGACGTCGCGATCGTTTCTTCCGTACCCGGAACGACGCGCGATGCGATCGAAGTCGATCTCGATCTCGGCGGCTATGCCGTGACGCTGATCGATACGGCGGGACTCAGGGACACGACGGACGAGATCGAGAGCGAGGGCATCAGGCGCGCCCGGGCGAAAGCTCAGTACGCGGACCTCCGTCTCGGTGTGTTTGACGCCGCCGAATTCGTTAATGATTCACGTGTGTCACCGGAACTCGTGGAAGGCGATGCGATCCTTCTGAACAAGTGCGATGTGCCTCGCGCCGCGACGCAAACGGTGGCGGCCCCGCTGCATTCCATGCGCATCTCCGCAAAGACGGGCGAAGGCATCGACGCATTGTTGGCGTGGCTTGAGGGCCAAGTGGTCGCGCGCGCCGGTGGATCGGAGTCGATGCCGATGACACGCGCGCGTCATCGCGAAGCGCTCGTCGACGCGCATACCGCGCTCCAGCGATTCACCATGGCAACGGCGCTCGATGTTGCTGCCGAAGATCTTCGCATCGCCACTCGCGCGCTTGGCCGTATCACCGGCCGCGTCGATGTCGAGGATCTGCTCGACGTGATCTTTCGCGAGTTCTGCATCGGCAAATAGACCGGTCAGACTCGTTAAGACTCACATGAAACGCGTGAGCTCCGGCGAGGACTCACATGAAACGGATTCACGTGCGACACGAGCATCCGTCCGTGTGCTGAGTTTTGACTCAAGGGGCTCCACTGCTGTATCGCCCTGCGCCCATGAGCTTGAGGTTCGATGTCATCGTGATCGGAGGTGGGCACGCCGGCTGTGAAGCCGCGACGGCTTCTGCACGCATGGGCGCGAGGACCGCGCTGATCACCCACAAGATCGAAACCATCGGCGAGATGTCCTGCAACCCCGCCTTCGGGGGCTTAGGTAAGGGGCACCTGGTCCGGGAGATCGACGCCCTCGATGGTGTGATGGGGCGCATGGCCGATGCCGCCGGCATCCAGTTCCGCCTGCTGAACCGTTCCAAGGGACCGGCCGTCCGGGGCCCCCGCGCCCAGGCCGACCGGAAACTCTACCGCCGCCACATGCAGGCCGAGCTGGCCGCGTACCCAAACCTGACCCTGATCCCTGCCGAAGCCGACGACCTGGTGGTGCAGGACGGTCGTGTGATCGGCGTCCTGACCAAAGACGGCCGAAGTTTCTCGGCGGGCGCCGTCGTCCTGACAACGGGCACATTCCTGCGTGGCCTGATCCACATGGGGGAGCGCAAGATCCCTGCCGGCCGCGTTGGCGAGGCACCGGCCCTCGGCCTGTCGGCAACGCTGGAACGTGCGGGCCTAGCGCTCGGCCGCCTCAAGACCGGCACACCGCCCCGGCTCGACGGCCGCACCATCGACTGGGCCGCGCTGGAGATGCAGCCGGGCGACGACCCGCCGGTCCCGTTCTCGTTCCTCACCGAACGCATCGCCAACCGTCAGGTCAAATGCGGGATCACCCGCACGACCCCGGCGACCCACGCGATCATCAAAGCGAACCTGCATCGCGCCCCGATGTACTCGGGTCAGATCGAAAGCACCGGCCCTCGCTACTGCCCCTCGATCGAGGACAAAGTCGTCCGCTTCGGTCAGCGCGAGAACCACCAAATCTTCCTCGAGCCCGAAGGCCTCGACGACGACACCGTCTACCCGAACGGCATCTCGACCTCGCTGCCCGAAGAGGTCCAGCGCGACTTCCTGGCGACCATGCCCGGCTTGGAGAAGGTCGCTATGGTCCGTCCCGGCTACGCGATCGAATACGACTACGTCGATCCGCGCGAACTCTTTGCCACGCTCGAACTGAAGAAGCTCCCGCGCCTGTTCCTGGCCGGACAGATCAATGGCACGACCGGCTACGAAGAAGCGGGTGCGCAAGGATTGGTGGCCGGCCTCAACGCCGCGCTGATCGCTGGCGGCGGGCAGGGCGCGATCTTCGACCGCGCCTCGAGCTATCTGGGGGTGATGATCGACGACCTCGTGACCCGTGGCGTGACCGAGCCCTACCGCATGTTCACCTCGCGCGCCGAGTACCGCCTGACCCTCCGCGCCGACAACGCCGATCAGCGCCTCACGCCGATGGGCATCTCGCTCGGCTGCATGGGCCCGACCCGGAGCGAAGCCTTCACCGCAAAGATGTCGGCGCTCGATGAAGCCCGCACGCGGCTGAAGGCGCTGACGATCACCCCGGCCGCCGCCAAGCGCGAAGGCATCGCGTTGAACCAAGACGGCCAGCGCCGCTCGGCCCTCGACCTGCTCGCCCATCCGCAAGCGGGCAGGGCAGAGGTGATGAAGCTCTGGCCCGAACTCGCCGCGATCCCGCCGGCGGTCCTCGACCAGCTCGAAGCTGATTCGCTCTACAGCGGCTACCTGGATCGACAGACGGCCGACATTGCTGCCTTCCGCCGCGACGAATCGCTCGCTCTTCCGGAAGACCTGGACTATCGAGAGATCGCGGGCCTCTCGACCGAGGCCGCCCAGAAGCTCGCCCGCATTCGTCCGGCGACCCTGGGTCAAGCCGGCCGCATCGAGGGCATTACCCCAGCAGCGCTCACGGCGATCCTGCTCAAGATCAAAACCCGCACGCGGCAGGTCGCGTGACCTCCCCAGCGTACGGACCGTCCGAATTTACTTTCGAGACGCAAGTCTCACGTGAAACGCTCGACCGTCTCACAACCTACGTTAACCTTCTTGCCGAGTGGAATGAGCGCCTGAACCTTGTCGCGCCCTCGACCGTGGCGGAGGTCTGGCGGCGGCACATTTTGGACTCCGCCCAGCTCGCGCCCCTGATTCCACCAGACGCAAGGACAATCGTCGACCTCGGCAGCGGCGCCGGCTTCCCCGGTCTGGTGCTCGCGATCATGCTTGCCGACCGTGCGGGTCTGAAGGTCCACCTCGTCGAATCGATCCAAAAGAAGTGCCGCTTCCTAGAGGCCGTGATCGCCGCAACCGGGGCTCCGGCGGAGGTTCACGCTTGCCGGGCGGAGGACATGAGGATGAAGGCCGACGTCCTCACCGCCCGCGCCGTCGCCCCCCTAGATCGGCTTCTCCCGATGGCTCACCCCTTCTTCCGACCTGACACAATCGCCCTGTTTCTCAAGGGGAGATCGCTCAACGACGAATTGACCCTTGCAACCAAATCCTGGACACTCCACGGCACCCCCATCCCCAGCGGCTCAGACCCCTCGGGATTCGTGTTGAGAGTCACAGGATTAGCCCCTTGTCGCAGGTCCCGGAAACCGTCCTAGAGCCGCGTCGCGGCCGGCACGAAAAGACACGCGTCATTGTCATCGCCAACCAGAAAGGTGGCGTCGGCAAGACGACGACCGCAATCAACCTGGGGACAGCATTGGCGGCGGTTGGCAAGCAAGTCCTCGTCATCGATGTCGACCCGCAAGGCAACGCCTCGACCGGCCTTGGCATCTCAAAGCATCAACGCTCGGTGTCGATCTACGAAGTGATGATCGGCCATGCGCCGTTGAGCGAAGCGATCGTGCCGACACAGATCCCCGGCCTGCATGTGATTCCGGCGACCTCCGAACTCGCCGGCGCCGAGATGGAACTCGTCGGCGTACCTCGCCGCTCGTTCCGTCTGCGCGACTCGCTCGAGGGTTACTTGAGCAAGTTTTCCGAGCCGAACGCGAAGTCGGATTCGACCGAAGTTTCGACCGACGTCTCGAAGCTCACGAACTACGATTACATTCTCATCGACTGCCCGCCGTCACTGAACCTGCTCACGATCAACGCGATGACGGCGGCCAGCGGACTGCTCGTTCCTCTGCAGTGCGAATTTTTCGCGCTCGAGGGATTAAGCCAACTGTTACGTACCATTGATCTGGTAAGGGGCAGTTTGAACCCGAGCTTGGAAATACAGGGCGTTGTGCTCACGATGTTCGACAAGCGCAACAACCTCTCCGAACAGGTCGCCGAGGACGTTCGTAAACACCTTGGTGAGAAAGTTTACCAAACGATAATACCTAGGAACGTACGCATCTCAGAGGCACCGAGTCACGGTCTGCCAGCGCTTCTCTACGACCTGAAGAGCGCGGGCAGCCAGGCCTACATCAAGCTCGCGGGCGAGATGATCCAACGCGAAAAATCACGCAAGGCAGCATGAGCAACACCCCAGTAAAGAAGTTCGCAGGGTTGGGTCGCGGTCTTTCCGCTCTCTTGGGCGAGGTCGAATCGGAGGTGCTGGCCGCCAGCGCCAAAGCCGATCTGAAACCCGCTGCAGGCCAGCCGCAGGCGCCCGGCGCCCCCGCCGAGGCGCGCGCCCCACGCACGCTTCCAATCGCGCTGCTCCGTCCGAATCCGTTCCAACCGCGCGACCACTTCGACCCCGAGCTGCTCGAAGAACTCGCCGCCTCGATTCGCGACAAGGGCATCATCCAACCGATCGTCGTGCGCCCTGTTCCGGGCCAGTCCGACGAGTACCAAATCGTCGCCGGCGAACGCCGCTGGCGTGCCGCCCAGAAGGCTCGCCTGCACGAGGTGCCGGTTGTCATCCGTGCGTTCACGGACGCCGAGGCGCTCGAAGTCGCGCTCATCGAAAACATCCAACGCGCCGACCTGAACGCAATCGAAGAAGCACGCGGTTACCGCCAGCTGATCGAGAAATTCAACTACACCCAAGAGGCCCTGGGCCAAACGATCGGCCGCAGCCGCAGCCACATCGCCAACACGCTGCGTCTCCTACAGTTGCCGCAGACGGTCCAAGACTACATCTTCTCCGGCAAGCTTTCGGCCGGCCACGCCCGCACGCTGGTCGGCGCCCCCGACCCGGAAGCGATGGCGAAGGAACTGATCGAAGGCCGCGCCAACGTCCGCGAGGCAGAGGAACGCAGCCGCAAAGCCAAGGGCAAAAAGAAGCGCACGATCGGCAAAGACGCCGACACCCGCGCTCTTGAGCAGTCGATGGCGAACAGCTTAGGCCTGAACGTCAACATCGCCCACAAAGGCGACAAAGGCGGCGAGTTGAAGATTAGCTACAAGACCCTCGAACAGCTCGACGACCTCTGCGAAAAGCTCGGCGGCCGCCGCTGACGCGGTCGCTTCGCTGGCCTGAATGCAGAGTCTCACGAAGCTACGCTAGGCCGCCGAAGTGAACAGCCAGTAGCAGACAGCTACCTCGCCAAGCAAAATCAGAGCCAACATTAGCGCGAACCGGGGCGCAACGCGTGCCCAAGTGCCGAGGCCAATGAGGGTAAGCCCAACGACAACAAACGCTCCCTGTATCTGCAAGGAGCGCCCGATCATCATCCCCACGTCTGTCACACCGACATAAGGGCCGGCCCGATTAATGGCCAACGCCAATGGGTGAATCATGAGACCGCTGGGCAAGTCGGCAATTGCAAAGAAAATCGTCCTGATGAGGGCCCCCTCGCAGCCAGCACCAAGGGCGCCGAAAAAGCCCACAGGGCAAACGCCCTCGTAGGCAAGGGTGACAGCAAGGCCAACCAGACTTCCCGCAATGACGTAGACGATAAACGCAGCAGAAAAACCGCCAACGATGCGTGCTGCGTGGCCCAACAGCATGAGTTACCGCCGCCCCTTCAACATCGCCACCTGCGTCAACGCCTGCTGCGCAATCGCGGTCTCGGGAAAGCCGGTGAGCCGCGTCTGCGCTTCGGCCTCCGCAAGCACCCGCATAGCCTTGACCAGCCGCGCGTGATCCCAGCCCGAAAGCTGCGCTTGCATGCGCTGCTCGTAGTACGACGACCGCCCCCATGACGGCCCGCCGCCGCCTTCCGCAAAGGCGCCGATCCGCTGGAAGAGCCTCAGTGCGGCGCCCACCGCGCCCGTCCAGGACACGCCCGACTCCGTGCCCTTGGCGATCAGGCGGTCCAAGAGTTTCAGGTCGCCCGCCACCACGGCATCGGCAAGCTCGTCGATCTCGACCGCGCCGCTGTCGCCAACCATCATGACGGCCTCGGCCCGCGTGAGCTTCGCGCCTTTCTCACCCTTGCCAAGATAGGCCGAGAGCTTGTCGAGTTCGCTCCTGAGTAACCGCCGGTCCGTGGCCAGCGCATCGGCGAGGTAGGCGAGCGCATCCGCCTCAACCTCCCACCCAGTGGCACCCAGCGTTTCACGGATCAACCGCGCCGCATCCTCAGGGCGGTCGTCGTAGCACTCGATCGCCGCAGCAACCTTCGCCCCTTCGAACAGCTTCCGGAGCGACGAGGTCTTCGTGAGTTCTCCGGCCTCGATGATGACAAATGAATCGCCAAGCGGCTCGCTCAAGAACCCTTCGAACAATTCGGCAAGACCATCGGTCGCATCGCGCACCCGCACGACCCGCCGCCCGCCGAACATCGAAATGGCACCGGCCTCATCGCCGAGCCGCGCCGGGTCTTTCCGCAGCACATCGGCGCCAAGATCGGCGACCCGAAACGCATCGCTCATATCGGGCACAATGGATTTAGCGAGGCGGTCCGCTCGCTCCCGAACGAGCCCCGTGTTCGACCCAAACACAAGTGCCGCAACCCACGCCTTGGGCGGCGCGGCAGAGAGCTTGTCGGCATCGGAAGAGGTAACGCGCATACCGACTGATTAGCCGTTCCCCTGTTGAGGGGGAAGCGCAGGCATTCGGACGGCTAGCTCTTGCCGCCGAACCGCTGCTCAAAATAGAGCCCAAGCCTTAGCCGCAAATCCTCGCCCACCTCGCGTGCCGCGCGTTCTTGCGCGTCGCGCTCTGCGGATTGCGTCGCGAACTGGCTGTCCGGCGCCACGTTGTAGGCGGCGATCGCGCGCGCCAGCCCCTTGTCCAGCACCTCGCCCGACACCGTATCGCGCAACTCGTAGTGCGCGGTCAGGCGGTAATTGTAGCGCGTGATCTGCGTGTTCGCCTGAATCGCGAGCCCTTCTTTCACGTCATCGAGTTTGACGACGAGTTTGTAGGCAGCCGAGCCCGGCGTCCCTTCCGGCGTCAACGCGTCCATCAACTGATTGCGCAGATGCACGCCCTGGCGCCCGGGGATCGGTTCAACGAACACCTGGCTGAAATAGGTCTCCATCCCGTCAGGCGTCGTGCCCGTCGCATAGAGCGGACGAAACCCGCACGCGCTGACCGAAAGTGCCAAGCCGGCAGAGAGAACAACGCCCAGCAACCTACTCATCGTTCCACCACAATGTTCGCGATCCGGTTCGGCACGATAATGACCTTTTTGACGCGCCGCCCGTCAATGGCCTTCACGACGGTTTCGAGCGCCAAAACCGCCGCTTCGACCGCTTTCGCGTCCGCATCCTTGGCCATGGTGATCTCGTCGCGCCGTTTACCGTCGACCTGAATCGCAATGGTCACAGTATCCTGGCGCGTGAGGGCGGGGTCCGCCTTCGGCCAGGCCGTGTGCACAACCAGAGCTTTGTGCCCCAGCGCCTGCCAGCATTCTTCCGCCAAGTGCGGCACCATCGGGTTCATCAGAACGACGAGGATCTCAAGCGCTTCGCGCAATGCCCAGTGCCCGTCGGCACCGGCCGGTTTGTAGTCCGCCAGGAAATTGACGAATTCGTACATCCGCGCGACCGACGTGTTGAAGCGAAAGCGCTCCAAGCCCTCGGTCACGGCCACGATCGTGCGATGTGCCACCTGGCGCAGTTCAAGCGCTGCCGGACTGAACGAAGCCGGCGCCGGCGCGCCGGGCGCGGGCAGGGCAGGGGCTGCCTCGCCCACGATCCGCCACACCCGCTGCACAAAGCGCCACGCGCCCTCGATACCCGAGTCGCTCCATTCGCTGTCGCGCTCCGGCGGCGAGTCCGACATCATAAACCAACGCGCCGCATCGACGCCGTACGTGTCCGCGACCGCTTCCGGCGGGACAACGTTCTTCTTCGACTTCGACATCTTTTCGACCGCGCCGATCGTGACGCGGTGATTGGTCCCGCGTTTGACGGCCATGTCGTCGCGCCGCTCGACCTCTTCCGGGAACAGGTACTTGCCGTCCGGATCCTTGTAGGTCTCGTGCGTGATCATGCCTTGGGTGAAGAGCCCCGCGAACGGTTCGCTCACCCCGGCATAGCCTGAGGCCTTCATCGCCCGCGTGAAGAACCGCGAGTAGAGCAAATGCAAAATCGCATGCTCGATCCCGCCGATATACTGATCGACCGGCAGCCAGTAATCGACCGCTTCCTTGTTCGTCGGCAGCGTCGCCGTGTTGTCGCAAAACCGCGCGAAGTACCAGGACGAGTCCACAAACGTGTCCATCGTGTCGGTGTCACGCCGCGCCGGTTTTCCGCAACTGGGACACGCCACGTTCTTCCATGTCGGATGCCGCTCAAGCGGGCTCCCCGGTTGATCGAACGTCGCGTCTTCCGGCAGCTTTACCGGCAAGTCCTTGTCGGGTACCGGCACCACGCCGCAGGCCGTGCAATGGATCATCGGGATCGGACAGCCCCAATACCGCTGCCGGCTTACCCCCCAATCGCGCAGACGATAGGTGACCGTGCCCGTTCCGGCCTTCATCGCCTCGAGCTTCTTGATGACGGCCCGCTTCGCATCCGGCACGCTCATCCCATCCATGAAGTCCGAGTTGAACAGCTTGCCGTCGCCGACATAGGCCTCTTTGCCAACGGTAAACGTTTTCGGGTTTTCGCCGTCCGGGATTACGACCGGAATGACCGGCAGTCCGTACTTTCGCGCAAAGTCCAAGTCGCGTTGGTCGTGCGCCGGACATCCGAAGATCGCGCCCAGCCCATATTCCATCAGCACGAAGTTCGCGATGTAAACGGGCAGTGTCTGCCCCTCGACAAACGGGTGCTTCGCTTTGATCCCCGTATCGAAGCCCATCTTCTCTGCGGTTTCGATCGCGGCCTCGGTCGTCCCGATCCGCTTACATTCGGCGATGAAGTCGACGAGCGCTTTGTTCTTCGACGCCAAGTCCTGCGCGATCGGATGGTCCGGCGAAATCGCGCAGAAACTCGCGCCGAACAAAGTGTCCGGCCGCGTCGTAAAAACCTCCAGCGATTTGTGCTTCGGATCCGTCAACGTGAACGTGACCCGGGCGCCTTCCGACCGCCCGATCCAGTTCCGCTGCATCAGCCGAACCTTGTCCGGCCAACGGTCGAGATCGTCGATCGCGGTCAGCAGCTCTTCCGCCATGTCGGCAATCTTGAAGAACCATTGCGTCAGCTTGCGCTGCTCGACGAGCGCGCCCGAGCGCCAGCCGCGCCCATCGATGACCTGCTCGTTCGCCAAGACGGTGTGATCGACCGGATCCCAGTTGACGTTCGCCTCCTTCCGCGCGACGAAGCCGTGCTTGTAGAAGTCGATGAACATCTTCTGCTGATGCTTGTAGTAGGCGGGATCGCACGTGGCGAACTCGCGGCTCCAATCGATCGACAAGCCCAGCAGCTTCAGCTGCGACTTCATCGTCTCGACGTTCGCGTAAGTCCACTTCCCCGGATGAACCTTTTGCTCCATCGCCGCGTTCTCGGCCGGTAGGCCGAACGCGTCCCACCCCATCGGGTGCAGCACATTGAACCCGGCCGCCCGCTTGAACCGCGCAACGACATCGCCCATCACATAGTTGCGGCCATGCCCGATGTGGATCTTGCCCGAAGGGTACGGGAACATCTCGAGCACGTAGTACTTCGGTTTGGAGCGATCGATTTCTGCGCGAAAGACGTTCCCGTCTTCCCACGTCTTTTGCCACTTGGGCTCGACCTCGCGAGCGTTATAGCGCGACATTTGAATTCTTATCCGTTCGGCTGAAGTTGCGGGACACTATCAGCGCACGCCGGAAACCGAGCTAGCGGCATCCAGCCGCGCCCGTTAGCCAATTCGGCAAAGACTTGAAGGAACTTAGTCGCCGGCTTGGATCTTGAGCGCGCGCGCCTTGTTCAAGATGAGGTTCTCAAGCTTCGTGACCGTCTCTGGATCGACCGTCGCTTCGGTCCAGTTTCCGGACGAACCCTTGAGCTCTTTGAACACGGTTACACGAAGAGCATCGGCCCTAAGTCGAGAGTCGAGAATGAACACGGCAACGCGCAGCCGTTCGTTGGGCGTCGCCGCCGGTGTGTGCCAGCCCGTCTTGATCGTCCCGCCAAACGGATCGGTCTGTTCCATGGGCATGAACGACAACGCATCCAAGCTCGCGCGCCACAGATGCTCGTTCACACCCACGCCCTTTTTCTGGGACGACGCTCCGCCGAACCAACCCCCGGTGTCCGAGGCATCGGCTGCCTTCGACGGCGGCGGCGCCTCGACCGTCGGCTTCGTCTTTTCCGGGTCCGACCCGCAGGCAGCAAGCATCAACGCAGCAACGGCAACACTCAGATACTTAGACATCGCGGATCCACTCGATTGCAGGGGCACCAGAACACAGGTGCCAGGAGCTTGGGGCCAAAGTGAGGCCGCGTTATACGCGAACGCTGTCGCGCTCGGCAATTGGCACGGGCATCAGTTGGCGAGATTCTTCCCGGTTTGCAGCGACTCCCATGGTCAAGATGACAGGACCGAAACGTGTAGTTGCAGGCAGTCGGGCAACAGTGAAGTGACGGAATAACCTAAGTCGCCGCTAAGCGCTTGACCGGCCAACGCAAAAAACCGCATGTCTTCGGTTCGGGGGGAATTCTGGCTCGTTGGATTCAAGTGAAAGGCTAGTTCATGAAGCGGTCGTGGCGTGCCCTTACGGCGGCATCTCTCCTGGTACTTTGCGCGCCGGCGAACGCTGAGCCCACATTCGATTGGGGCGGCCAGGGCAATTTTTCAGGCTTTTGGATCGACCAAGACGAACTCGTTGGCGGTGACGTCAACGGTTTCGGTTTTGCGGGCGAGGGCAAAGTTTGGGGCCGCGTTCGCAACGTGACCGACAGCGGCATCGAATACGGTCTCCGCGCGCAGCTTCGCTTTCAATCGAGCGAGCATGAGTTCTCAAACGATGCAATCCGCGGCGCCCCCGACTTCGTCGATGAGGTGTGGGTCTATGTGCAGACCGCGTTCGGCCGCCTGACGATCGGTCTCGAAGATGGCGCCGCCGACAGCGCCGGCATTTATTCGCCGGCCGTCTCCGACATCAACCGTATCGACGACGCCCGCGCGTTCGTGATTCAAGATCCGCTGCAGCCGAGCTTCGCCGCGTTCGAACCGAACGGCGCGCACCTGCGCACAGACCTCAACGCGTCGGGCGACGCGCTCAAAGTGATCTACTATTCACCGCGCCTCATCGGCGTCCAGTTGTCGGCGTCCTACACGCCCGACCTGCGCCGCGGCCTCGATGAGCTGTTCAGCAGTTCGACTTCAGTCAACCGACAGGAAGACATTTGGGAAGTGGGCGTGAACTACCAAGGCTCACTGTCCAGCTTTGACGTCGGCTTCTACGCGGGCTACGTCGCCGGTTCAAACGGCGACCCGGGTATCACCGCGGTTCTGGTGACAGGAAATCCGTCCGGCACCCCTGGAACATTTAGCAGCAACGCCTTCGTGCCCGATGATCTGGAGGAATGGGGTGCGGGCGCGCAGATCGTCTACGAAGGATTGAAGGTTGGCGGTTCCTACCGCTCGACCAACATCGCAGGTGGCGCCGGCCTAGCGGACGACAAAGTCGGGGGCGTCGCGTTCAGCTGTTTCATCGCAGTCAAGGGCTGCGTCCTGCCTAACGCTCGCACTGAAATTTGGGGCGCCGGTATCGAATATGAAACCGGCCCGTGGAGTTTCGGCGTGAACTACGTCGATCTCACGGAAGAGCTCCCGCTCGCCAATACCGGTGGACTCATACCAGTGAACTTCCAGCCGAGCGATCAGAAGGGTCAAGGCTGGTCGGGCGCGGTCGGCTATGAATTCGACGAAAACCTGCGCATGGGTGTCGGCTACCAGCACTACAGCTTCGAGGGCCCGGCCAACGCCTGTGTAGCCGCGGCTTGCGACACGCTCGACGCCGATGTGGCGTATTTCGAGACGGCGTTTTCGTTCTAGGGGCGAATTTGGCCCCCCACCTGTGGTGCGTTTACCGTGGATTTACGCGGGCACCATAGGCATTATTGGCACTGACCAAGACACGCGTGTGCGTCGGGGCGGATGGGTTCGCGCTCGCGTGTGAGGAGGATGTGTATGTCGCGTCTAGTTCCAATCGCCGCCGCAGCGTTGACGCTCAGCGTCGGTCTCGCCCACGCCCAAGATGCCCTCGATCGGGTCATCCTCAAGCTAAACGGACATGCCACTGGTGTCGTCGCCGGCATCGACCAATCGGTCATGGGCGAACTCGACCAGATGGCTTTCGCGATCGACACCGGCTTGTACGGTTCGGCGATTCTACCGCTGGACGGCGGTGGCGAAATCGGCGCGCGCATCGCGCTTGACGTCGACTACGCCACGAACTTCGACTCGTTCCTGAACGACGCCGGCGCCTCGAATATCCTTGAGGAAGCCTGGCTCTACTGGGACGGCCGTTACGGCCGTATTCAGGCGGGCCTGATGGATGGTGCCGCCGACGTGCTCGGCATGACGGTTCCCTCGGTCAGCTCCGGCATCCGCGTCGACAATCCGGAAATCTATCTCGTCGGCTATCCTTGCCAAAACGCCCCATTCCCGAACTGTTCGTCTGATCCGGGTCTGCCAGGCTCGCTGTTCAACCCGAACGGGATGCAGCTGCGCTCCGACATTCACGGTTCGGACGACTTCCTGAAGATCATGTACGTGACGCCGGTGATGGATGGCTTCCGCGCGGCGGTTTCCTATGCGCCGACGGCAACCCGCGACCCAGGCCAAATCTTCGACAACGATCAACGCAATGGCCAGAACGGCATCTGGGATATCGGGGCGAGCTACGTCGGCATGCTGGGCGACGTCGATCTGGGCGTCAGCGTCGGTTACGTCGTCGGCGACGTGGTCAACGACCAGTTTTTCTCCGAGCTCGACGGCGTCGAGGAATACGGCGCCGCCGTGAAGCTGGGCTACCGCGAATGGACCTTTGGCGCTGCCTATCGCAACACGAATGTCGCTGGCGGCGGCCCGGTGGTGCAGGGCTTCGTCGCCAACGTGTATGAGGATGTGCGCACCGACATCTGGAGCTTCGGCTTGATGTACGAACGCGGCCCTTGGGCGGCGAGCGTGAACTACATCACCGCGAACGAGGAGATCCTGTTCTCGTCGCGCGAACAGGAAGGCAGGGGCCTGCAATTCGCGCTGGGTTATACGATCAACGAAAGCTTCCGGCTGACCGGCGGTTATCAGCGCTACGAGTTCAATCGCGACTCCGGCGGCTGCTTCACATCCGGTTTCTGCGACACCCTCGACGCCAACGTCGGCTACGTCGAAACGACGTTCAGCTTCTAAGCCAACCGCCGATCAATCCGATCCCAACGATCCGGTGCGCGATGAGCCGCCGGATCGTTTTCGTTTCGATCCCGCCGAGCGCATAGCAAACGTCCGTCTCGTGCGCCAAAAGAGCCAGCCGGGCCGCGCCTAACGCCGCCCGCTCGGGGTGGCTCGCAGTCGCAAACGCAGGCGAGACGAAGACCGCGTCCACACCAAGCCGCCGTGCCAGCCTGACTGCCCGCACGTTGTGCGCGGCGGTCGACACCAGCCAACGCGCTTTGCGCCTACGCACATCAACAATGCGCCCCATCCGCGCCTCGGGCAGATGCACGCCATCCGCACCCGACCGTTGAGCAAGCGCGACGTCGTCGGCGACCAACAGCAGCACGCGCCGCCCCCGGCAGATCGGCATCAAGGCCGCGACCAAAGCCGCCCTCGCCGCTGCATCGCGGTGCCGCACGACGACGGCCGCCCGCCCCATCGGCAGCGCGCGCACGGCGTCCGCCCAATCCGTCGTGCGCGTGTCGTCGGTGAAAAGCACAAGCGCCGGCAGCGCGCGCCTGCGCGCATGGCGCGCGTTGAGCGCCGCTGCATGGCGTGCGAGCTTCGCGCGCTTCTCGTCCAAAGACACCGTCATGACCGCGATCTTATCAGCCGACACGATCGGAGCGAACCTCAAGGATGTGCGCGCGCACATGGCCAAAGCCGCGGCCGTAGCGAGCCGCAAAGTCGAAGACGTCACGCTCATTGCGGTAACCAAGACGCACGATGCTGCCGCGGTCGAGGCCGCCATCGCGGCCGGTCAAACAGTCTTCGGCGAAAATCGCGTGCAAGAAGCAAAGGGGAAATACGAATCCCTCAAAGCCGTTCACCCGGAGATCCGGCTTCACCTGATCGGTCCGCTTCAATCGAACAAGGCCCGTGACGCCGTGGCGCTCTTCGATGCGATTCACACGCTCGACCGCGAGAGCCTGGCGGAGGCCTTGAGTGCCGAGCTGAAGCGCCTCGGCCGTGCCATCAAACTCTTTGTTCAGGTCAACACTGGCGAAGAGCCGCAAAAGTCCGGCATCGCCCCACGCGAAACGCTGGCCTTCGTCGAACGCTGCCGCACCGTCCATGGCCTCACCGTTTCAGGCCTCATGTGCATTCCGCCAGTGGATGAGGAGCCCGCGCCGCACTTTGCGCTGCTTCTGAATCTTGCGCGCGACGCCGGCCTGTCCGAACTGTCGATGGGTATGAGCGGCGACTACGAAGCCGCGATCCGTCTAGGCGCGACACACGTGCGCGTTGGATCGGCAATCTTCGGCAGCCGCGCCTAGGTCAGGTGCCCCGCCTTCGCCTTCTTCGTTGCGAGGTAGACTTCGTTGTGCGGGTTGGTCGGAAAGCTATGCGCGACGCGCTCGATGACCTCGACCCCGAACCGCGACAGCGCCGCCACCTTGTCCGGATTGTTGGTCATCAACCTCACCGACGCGAAGCCCAAATACTTCAACATCTCCGCCGCCGCCGCGAACCCGCGCTCGTCGGCTTCAAAGCCTAGCCGTTCGTTCGCCTCGATCGTATCGAACCCCTGGTCTTGCAGTTCATAGGCCTTGAGCTTGTTGATGAGCCCAATCCCGCGCCCCTCCTGCGCAAGGTAAAGCAGGATGCCTTGCCCCTGTTTGCCGATCGCCGCAATCGCGCCGCGCAGTTGGTCGCCGCAATCACATTTCAGTGAGCCCAGCAGGTCGCCCGTCAAACATTCCGAGTGCAATCGCACCAACACCGGCCCCGGCGGCTCCGGCGCGCCGATGATCAGCGCAAGGTGCTCCCGTCCACCGTTCGTCGGGCGAAACGCCAGCACATGCGTGTCTTCGGCCCCCGCCAGCGGCAGTCGCGCCCGCGCAGCGATCTTGAAGCTCGGCGAAGTATCATGCCCCTCAATATCGGTGGCGCGAACCCGCATCAGCCCCTCGCGCCCCGCAAGCCTCTCGGCCGCGCGCGCCTCCATCGGAACTTCGACGACGGCCGGCAGAAGGCCCGAGATCTTGGCCAATTTCACGCCCGCTTTCGCGCCGGCGGATAACGGCGAACGCTCAGCAAGCCAAGGCCCCATAAGCGGATTGTGCAGATCGCGTGTCGGGTCGGCGAGCACCTGCGCCGCGCGCGCGGCGTCCTCGCGGGGCAGCGGCACGGCGACGGCTTCTTCTGTGTACAAACGAATCTTCAGCGTCGCCGCGCGGTTATGCGTAAGCAACACACGCGGCGCCTTGCCAGACCACTGTTTAAGCGCATCGATGACGGTCGGGCTCGCGAGCTCGGCTGCAACGACGAGCGACGCGGCCCCACGCGGTGGTTGCACCACCACCGGAAGCCCGCGGCGAAGCTCGGCCGCGGCACGATCGACCGCAACGGCACCACCCAGAAGCGCCCCGGCCAATGTCGACCCCTTCGCGCGCGGCGAAGCGCGCGGTTTCCGGCCTTTAGGCGCTATCGATTTCATGCCTCTCCCGCACTCCAATTCTGATTTGCTATAGCTTAGACAGAGACCCTCGCAAATCACGCGCAAAGAGACCAAATGACCACGCCCCGCCGCGTTCTCCTGGTTGACGACGACAATGCCCTCCGCGAATCCCTAAAGGAACAGCTCGATTTGCTGGCGGAATTCATCGTTGCCGATGCGGCAACGGGTGCCGCCGCACTCGAAAAATCTAAGACGGAACTGCCGGATCTCGTGATCTTGGACGTCGGTTTACCTGACCTCGACGGCCGCGAGGTCTGCCGCCTCATGCGCAAAGCGGGCGTGCGCTGTCCGATCATTATGCTTACCGGCCACGTCGCCGAATCCGACGAAGTCATAGGCCTCGACGCCGGCGCGAACGACTACGTGACCAAGCCATTCAAGTTCGCCGTGCTCCTGGCGCGCATCCGCGCTCACCTGCGCAGCCACGCTCAAAGCGAAGACGCCGTCTTCAAAATCGGCCAATACACGTTCCGCCCGTCGGCCAAACTGCTGACGGGCCCGAACAACAGCAAGGTCCGCCTCACCGAAAAAGAGACGTCGATTCTGAAGTTTCTCTATCGCGCAGGCGACAAAGTCGTCGGCCGCGAAGTGCTGCTGCACGAAGTCTGGGGCTACAATCCGACGGTCACGACGCACACGCTCGAGACGCATATCTATCGCCTGCGCCAAAAGATCGAGAATGACCCGACGCACGCCAAGCTGCTCGTCACCGAAAGCGGCGGCTACCGTCTCGTGCCATGACGGACGCGCTTGGCCTCGCCGAAAAATTCTTCACCGCGATCGAACGCGGTGACATCGAAACGGTGAAGGCGATCTACGCCCCCGACGCCCGCATCTGGCACAGCCACGACCAGAAGGAGCAATCGGTCGAGGAGAACCTGCGCGTCCTCGCCTGGATCGCACATAACCTTAAGAACCACCGCTACCGTGTCCACCGCCGGGTCGCGATCCCAGGCGGCTTCCTACAGCAACACACCGCCGAAATGGACACGCCCGCCGGCCCGTTCTCCATGCCCGCCTGCATGGTTGTGGAGGTCAAAGACGGCCGAATCACTAGGCTCGAGGAGTACTTAGACGGGGTCCGCGTCGCGGAGCTCAGCCGTATCTTTGCGGCGAATCGGCAACCCTCTTGAAACCAGGCAAAAGACCTATTATACACTTCACACTATAGTCTGATTACTTATGGGGGTCACCTATGACCAGTCTTATCGCAAAGTTTGCGTTGGCAGCCGCCCTGGCCGTGGCCTCGGGAGTCGGACTCATTGGCCTATCGGGCCTCATCATCTTTGCGGACCTTAAGGCGCCTCAGCCGGCGTCGGTCCTGCAGACCCAACCGTTGAGCAGCGGCGCGTTGCCGTTCACAGGACGATAACCATGAGCATCCTCGTAAAACTAACCGCCGCCAGCTTGGTTGTCGGCGCTGGTGGCCTCGTGTCCCTGACCCAGGTCCGCGGGCCTGCAGAAGTCCAAGCCCTCGCGTCGCTGACCGCGATGTTCGCATCCGGTCCGGCCGTTACCGCAAAGGGTGGCCCCGTTGATCAATCCTTCACGGTGCGTCGCGTCCGCTTGGATGATCTGGTCGCGCAGGTCGAACTCGTGACGGTGCCCCAAGCCGGCCCCGTGCGTGTTCAAGCTAGCGGCACCCCGGAGACAATGAAGGAGTTCCATCTCCGGGTGGTTGGCGACGAACTGGTCGTGCGCCTCGACTCGGACGAACAGGAAGCCTGGTTCCCCTGGAACCTATTCAATCTTTGGTCCCGCGATCGCAAAGTCCAAGACTTGCGCGTCCGCGTCACCGCGCCCACCGGCACACCCTACGACATCGACGGCATGGTCGGTCATGTGAACGCCGGTGATCTCGACGCGCCATTGCGCCTTGATGGGCACGCCCTCGAAGCGCGCTTCGGCCGCGTGCAAAGCGCCAAGGTCGGCGTCGCAGGCTCTGGCCGGATCAATATCGGCGCCGTCAAAGAAGTGATCGAGATCGAAGTCGCGGGCTCCGGCAACATTTCGGCTGCCTCGGCCCAATCGGCTGAAATCGAAATCGCCGGCGGCGGTAACGTCTCCCTCGGTCCGCTCCAGGGCGGTGTCACCGCTGAAGTCGCCGGCTCGGGCGACATTCGTGTCGCGCGCGTCAACGGCCCCGTTGAAATCGAAATCGCGGGCTCTGGCGGCATCCTGATCGAAGGTGGCCAGGCGACCGAATTCGGTGTCGTGATCGCAGGCTCCGGGGACGTGATGTTCAAAGGTCATGCCGTGAACCCCAGGGTTGAAATCGCGGGCTCTGGCGATATCACCGTCGGCTCCTACTCCGGCAATCTCGATCAATCGATTGCGGGCTCTGGCGATTTCAAAGTCCTCGCGCAGGGCCAACCGGTGCCCCCGCAACCGGCGCCTCCCGCGCCGCCGCAGGCCCCGGCCAAACCGAACAAATTCTAGTGATTTCAAGGCGGTCCGGCCAAATGTCGGACCGCCTTAAGCATCGCAGCCAGCGCAATTTCGGTAGCGTGTTGCCGCCCCGCGGGGTAACGTTTCCCTATGGTTGGGGGCCTTCAAACCTTTCGCGAGTCGTTGCGGCATAGCACCCGCGTGCAGTCGCTCGTGTTCGCGCTGCTGGCCCTATTCGTCGTCCAGATCGCAACACTGCGCAGCCACGTGCATGTGGAGGCGGCAGCTGCGGCGGTGGTCGAACTTGCGTCCGACGCATCGCTCCCGCCGGGCGGCAAGAAGCAACCAACTCACAACGAAGCCAATTGCCCCCTTTGGCAAGCTTCGGGCGTCTGCGGTTCTATCCTTGTGCCGGTCGCGGTCACTGTCGCCGCGCCACCAACGGTACTCGTCCAAGCGCCAAGTGATCAGCGCACGATAGCTCCTGAACGCTTCGCCGCCGCATGGCGGAGCCGCGCACCACCACTTCTCTGACGCGAAGCCTTAGCGGCTGGACGCTGTCGGCACCGCGCGAGCGCGTGCTTGGAGCGTTCGCCAATATTCTCGTAAGTGTCGGAGTATCCTATGTCACATCGCTACATTCGCGGTCTTGCGGCGACCGCCATTCTTGCCGCCCTCCCTGCAGCAGCGCAGGACACAAAGCCTGAGACCGAAGCGCCCGTCGAAAAGGTCGTTGTCACGGCCTCCCCTCTGTCGAAGTCGCGCGACCAGTTCGCCACGCTTGTCGGCGTTGCCGGCCGTGACCAGCTCACACACGAGGGCGGGATGAACGTCGCCGACTCGCTGACGCAAATTCCAGGCGTGAACACGACGGGCTTTGCGGCCGGCGCTGGACGGCCGGTCATTCGTGGGTTCGACGCGGCGCGCGTGCGCGTTCTTGAGAACGGCCTTGGCAGTTTCGACGTCTCCGACCTCAGCCCCGACCACGGCGTTCCGATTGATCCGCTCGCCCTTCAGCGCGTTGAAATCGTGCGCGGGCCGGCGACACTGCGCTATGGCAGCCAGGCGATCGGTGGCGTCGTGAATGCTCTCAATAGCCGCATACCGACGACACTGACCAACGGCCCGATCCGCGGCGACCTGCATTTCGCAGTCGGCTCAGTCGACGGATCGTCCGAGATTGCCGGTCTGGCGGATGGGCACTTCGGGAACTTTGCCTGGCATCTGGACGGCGTGAAGCAAGATCGCGACTCGTACGACATTCCCATAGCGCCCGGAACGCTCGCGAACTCGCAGGCCGATGGTCTGGGATACTCGGCCGGCGGTTCTTTCATTGGCTCGTCGGGCTACATCGGCGGCGCCTATGTTCGCTTCGAGAGCGAGTACGGCATCCCAGCCGAAGACGCGTTCATCGACATGGAGCAAGACAAGGGCCTGTTCGCCGCCGAATGGCGCAATCCATTTGCCGGCTTCACCGCGTTCCGCGTCAATGCCGGCATCTCGGACTACAAACATGACGAGGTCATCCCGGGCTCAGGCCCTGCTTCGACCTTTATCGACAAGCAGTACGAAATCCGCTCCGAACTGGTGGCGGGCGCTTTCGGGCCTTTCTCCGGTGCAGCGATTGGCGTGCAAGTTCAAAACCGCGAGTTCCAGGGCCTCGGCGAGGCCGAGGACTTCTTGCTCCCCTCGGTCACGGACTCGTTCGGCATCTTTGGCTTTGCTGAGGTCCCGCTCGGGGACAAGGTGACCCTTGAGTTCGGCGCGCGCTACGAAAGCGCGGAGATCGAGGGGACGCCGATTTCGGACGTCTTCACGACCCGGGAATTCGAGCCGGTCAGCGCAAGCGCCGGACTCTTGTTCGAAGCGACGCAGGATCTGAAGTTCGGCTTCACCGCAGCCTACTCCGAACGTGCCCCGAACCAAG
Source organism: uncultured Alphaproteobacteria bacterium (assembly GCA_902826695.1). GTDB lineage: Bacteria > Pseudomonadota > Alphaproteobacteria > Micropepsales > Micropepsaceae > SZUA-430. Next base: position 85,963 of record CADEFU010000011.1, read on the forward strand.
TTGAACTCTACGCACGCGGCCCGCACGAAGCGACGGGTACATTCGAAATCGGCGACCCGGCCTTTGACACCGAGAGGGCGCTGAACCTCGAAGCAAATGCGCGGCTGTCGCTACCCCGCGTGACGGCGGAGTTGACCGTCTTCCACACGTCCTTCGAAGGCTTCGTCTTCGGAAACGTGACGGGTGTAACGGTCGACGAATTCGGCGTGCCGGATCCGCTGGGCGATCTCAATGAGCTGCTCTACGTTCAGCGCGACGCCACCTTTACCGGCGGTGAGTTCCAGGCAGCGGTGCTGCTTGGTTCAGCGGCAGGCGGCGAAGTCAGCCTCGATTTGATGGCGGACGTCGTCCGGGCTGAGTTCGACGGGGGCGGAAACGTTCCGCGTATTCCGCCCGTTCGGCTCGGTGGTGGGCTGCGGTTCGAGGGACCAATCATCGACGGCTACACGCGCCTGATGCATGCCTTTGATCAAGACGACATTGCCGCGAGTGAGACACCGACGGACGGCTATACGCGTCTCGATGCCGGGATCACGTGGCACGCGGCTGGACACGATGACGGCGGCCGGGTCGACGTCAGCTTGATTGGGCGCAATCTGACGGATGAGGAAATCCGCCACCACACCGCCTTCAACAAAGATGACGTGGTCATGCCCGGGCGTGACATACGGCTCGTTCTGAGCCTGCGGTACTAACCGCGCCTACTCGTAGCGCAGGGCCTCGATCGGATCGAGGCCCGCCGCTCGCCTCGCCGGGAAGAAGCCGAAAACGATCCCGACCGCCGCCGAAAACGCGAACGCCACGACGACAACCCAAAGGCTCAGTACGAAGGGCACGCCGATCGCATAGGCAATGCCGGCCGACCCCGCAAGCCCGATGCCGGCACCGATCAGTCCGCCGACGCAAGACAGCAATACAGCCTCGATCAGGAACTGCAGCAGCACGTCGCGCTCCAGCGCGCCGATCGCAAGCCTGATTCCGATCTCGCGCGTGCGCTCTGTGACGGACACGAGCATGATGTTCATGATCCCGATCCCGCCGACCAGCAAACTGATAGCCGCCACCGCCGACAAGCCCGCCGTCAGGAGCGCGGCGGTTGAATCGACCAGGCTCGAAATCGACTGCAAATCGCGAATGAAGAAATTGTCCTGCTCGCCCACCCGGATGCGCCGCCGCTCACGGAAAAGGACGGCAATCGCCTCCTGTACGGGCTTCACCTGCGCGGCACTGACCGCCGACAATTGAATCTGCTGGACGTTGTCGTTACCCGTCATCCGCCGTTGAACGGCCAGGATCGGCATCAAGATCGTGTCATCCTGGTCTTGCCCGAACGTCGACTGACCCTTCGCGGCGAGAACGCCCACCACCTCGCACGAGGCCGTTTGCCCGAGGCGTATCGAAGCGCCGAGTGGGTTCTGCTGCCCGAAGAGCTCCTTGCGTGGAGTCTGCCCCAGGATGCAAACCGCCCGCCCTCCGCGCGCCTCGCTGTCGCTGAAGGGTCGCCCCATCGCGAGCCCCCATTCGCGCACGATCAGAAACGCATTCGTTGTGCCGGTGATCGCGACTTGCCAGCTGTTCGAGGCGTACACGGCTTGTGTCTGTGTGATCGTGGACGGCGCAACCGCGAGCACGCCTTGGACCTCACGCTCGATCGCATGCGCATCGTCCATCTTGAACGGCGTCTGCGGCGTGGCCGGCCCCGCGCGTTGCGGTGTGAATGGCACGACGAAGAGCAAGTTCCGCCCCATCGAGGCGATGTCCGCCGTCACTTTCATCGTGAGGCCCTGGCCCAGCGTCACGACGGTCACGACCGCGGCCACGCCCACAATGATCCCAAGCGTCGTCAGCAACGAGCGCAGCAAGTTAGCCCGAAGTTCGCGCCACGCAAGCTGGAGAGTTGTCCAAATCATTCGGCCGCCTTTTGTGTCAGCGTGTCCGACGCGATCTTCCCGTCGCGGAAGCGAATTTGCCGCTTCGCATAGGCTGCGATGTCTTCCTCGTGAGTGACCAGCACGATCGTCATTTGCCGCCGCTCGTTCAAATCGACCAGCAGCTTCATGATCTCGTGACTGCGCGATGAATCCAGATTGCCCGTCGGCTCGTCCGCGAAGATCACCGCGGGCTCCGTCACCAAGGCCCGCGCGATCGCCACACGCTGTTGTTGCCCGCCCGAAAGCTCCGACGACGTGTGATTGGCGCGGTCGCCGAGCCCCACCAGGTCCAACGCCTTCAACGCCTGCGTCCGCCGCGCCGCAGCCGGTTCGCCGCGATAGATCAAAGGCAGCTCGAGGTTCTCGCGTGCGGTGGTGCGTTTCAAGAGATTGAAGCCCTGAAAGACAAAGCCGATGTAGTTGCGCCGCAGCAGTGCGCGCTGCGATCGGCTCAGCGTGCCGACGTCCACACCACGAAAGTAGTACTGTCCGCTCGTCGGCGTATCGAGACAGCCCAAGATGTTCATCGAGGTTGACTTGCCCGACCCCGACGGCCCCATGATCGCAACGAACTCGCCGTCGTCGATTTGCAAGCTCACGCCGTCAAGCGCGCGAACCTCTGTCTCGCCCTTGCCGTAGATCTTCGACACTTTGTCGAAGCGAATGAGCGGCGCCTGGGCCATGGGATGCCTATTGGCCCCCGGTCGGACGCGCGATATCCAGAACGAATTCCTCGCCCGCCTTCACGTTGGTGCCGGTGATCTGTGTGCGGCGTCCATCGGTGATGCCCAGCGTCACATCGCGTGATTCTGGCTCGCCCTTCGCGGACAGGGTCCAGACCTTGCCCTTGCCTGAAGCGATCGGGTCGGCCGGCGCTGTCGTTGCTTCGGGAATCATCCCCGCGGGTTCGTTCGGTTGCGGCGTGAAGCGTAGCGCCCCGTTCGGCACGCTGAGCACGTTCTCGGCCACTTTGACCGTGATGTCGGCTGTCGCCGTCATGCCGGGCTTAAGCAGACCCTTCTCGTTCTCGACGCTCAAGACGCCTTGATAGGTAACCACATTTTGAACCGTCCGCGCCGCATTGCGAAGTTCGACGATCTTCGCGTTGAAGGTCTGGGCGGGATAGGCATCGACCGTGAAGGTCGCCTGCTGTGCCATCGCGACCTCGCCGATATCCGCTTCGTCGATGTCGATCGTCAGCTCCAACTTTTTGAGGTCGGACGCAATGATGAACAGTTCCGGCGTTTGGAACCCGGCCGTCACCGTTTGCCCGCGCTCGACCTTCCGGTCGAGCACGATGCCGTCGATCGGCGACCGGATCACGGCCTTGGCGAGGTTTGCTTCCGTTTGATCGGCTTGTGCGCGCGCCGTATTCAGCGTCGCGCGCAGCGCGTTACGCGACGCAAGAGCCGCGTCGTAGACCGACTGTGATGCAAAGCCTTTGCTGCGCAGCGCAGTCGCCCGCCGCAAATCGTTCTCTGCCTTCGCGAGGTTCGCGTCGGCTTGGGCGACACTCGCACGTGCCTGCAGCGCGCGCGCCTTCAACTCGTCGGTGTTGATCCGCGCGATGATTTGGCCCTTGGTTACGCGACTGTTGAAATCGACGTAGATTTCGTCCATCCGCCCGGAGACTTCCGCGCCGACGATAATCTTGTCGATCGGCTGCAGCGTGCCCGTTGCCGTCACGATCGCTCGGATCGTTGCAACCTCGGCCTTGCCTTTTACATATTCTGTCTTCTTCGCTGGCGACAGCGCCCACCACGCGACCAGGGCAATCGTCACCAGCACGAGTGCGATCACCCACCACCGGCGCCACCAAACCTTGGACGCGCTCCCAACCCCAAGCGTCCGCTCGATGTCGCCCGGCGCGGTCACCCGCTGCGTACTCATGTCGTTCATTGCGCGCACCAATTCCGAGCGAGTGCCCGGAGCCCCCTATATAGGAAAGCATGCACAGGGTTTAAACGCACGTTTGATTGAGCACCGACTTGAGCGCGTAGTTAATGAGAATAAGGGTCCACAGCGTCCCTAAGCCCGTCCCCGAGCACGTTGAACGCCAGGACCACCAGGACCACCGGGGCCAACGGGATCAGGAGCCACGGATAGAGCTCCACCGCGCTGATATTCTGCGCTTCGTTCAGAAGAACGCCCCAACTGACGATTGGTGCGCGCACGCCCAAACCTAGGAATGAAAGCGCCGTCTCACCCAAAATCATGCCCGGCACCGCTAGCGTAACGCTGGCAATCAGATGCCCTGAGAAGTTGGGAAGCATATGCCGGTACAGCACGCGCAGCTTGCTCGCCCCCAGCAGTTCCGCAGCGACCACATAGTCCTCTTCGCGCAGAGACAGCACCTTTGCCCGAACGGCCCGCGCCAGCCCAGGCCAATCGAGCAGCCCCAAGATCAGCGTAATGCCGAAATAGACCCAAAGCGGCGACCAAGTCGCGGGCAACGCGGCAGCCAGCGCCATCCAAAGCGGCAACTCCGGCAACGCCCGAAGCAGCTCGATCGCGCGCAGCACCGTTGCATCGACCCAGCCGCCCAAATACCCGGCAAGCCCACCAAGCAGGCAACCAAGCACAAAGCTAAGCGCGACACCGATCAAGCCGATCGTCAGCGAGATCCGCGCGCCGTACAGAACGCGGCTGAAGATGTCTCGACCCAATCGGTCCGTCCCGAAGAGATAAAGCCCCGTGCCGCCCTCGGCCGGGCAAAACAGGTGAAGCTTGGATTCGAACAAGCCCCAGAGCCGATAAGAGTCCCCGTCGCACATGAGTCTTAGCGGCTCGACCCGTGCCGTATCGGTTCCGTACGTCCGCCTAAACGTTTCGAGATCGACTTCCGATGTCATGGCATAGACGAACGGCGAGGTAAGCGAACCGTCCCGGAACACATGGATACTCGTCGGCGGCGCGTAGATCGCCTCGTTGTTCCGCGTCTCCGGATCGTAAGGCGCGATCAACTCGACGAACGGCATCAGCGCATAAAGGCCGACCAGGAACAGGAACGAGAAAAACGCACCCTTGTGCCGCCACAGCCGGCCCAGGAACGTGGGCCGCGCGAACCTCGCAGCCGAAGGAACAGCCGCGCTATCGCTCATGTCCCTGCCCCAACCGAACGCGCGGATCGATGAGCCCCAGCAGCAAATCGGAAACCACGGTCCCAACGAGCGTGAGTGCCGCCGCAAACAGCAGAATAAACCCGGCCAAGAACTGATCCTGCGCCTGGAGCGCCCGAACCAAGATCGGTCCAACCGTCGGAAGGCTCAAAACCACCGACACGATCACCGACCCCGACACGAGCGACGGCAGCAAATTCCCGATGTCCGCAATGAAGGGAATGATCGCCATCCTGACCGGATAGCGAAGCAACAGCCGCGTCTCGCTTATCCCCCGTGCCCGCGCCGCGGTCACATACGGCTTACGCAATTCGTCGAGCAGGTTCGCCCGCAAACGTCGGATCATCGACCCGACGCCCGAGAACGCGATAATCAACACCGCAACGGCAAGGTGCGCGACCAGCGACTGAACCTTCGCGAACGACCATTCCGCTTCTGCATACTGCGGATCGACGAGCCCGCCGATTGAAACGCCAAACCACGAGTTCGCATAAACGAGCACGATCAGTGCAAGCAAGAACCCAGGCGTCGCCATCGCGACATAGGCAAACCCTGCAATCGTGTAGTCGCGCAGCGAATACTGCTTCGTCGCCGCCAGAATCCCAAGCGGTAGCGCAATCAGATAGATCGCGACGACCGCGAGTACGTTGACGAGCACTGTAGGTCCCAAAGCGTACTCCACGACGTCGGCAACCGGCTTCTTGAACTCGAACGAGTAGCCGAAGTCTCCCTGCAGCAAGCCGGAGAATCCGCGTGGCCCCGGCCACACGCCAAGCCAAACCCCGAACTGCTCGATCACCGGTTTGTCGAGGCTGTATTCCTTGCGCAGATACTCAGCTTTCGCCGCCCCGGCCGCATCGCCTTGCGATTTCAGCTCCAAGATCTGGTTTGAAAGATAGTCGCCCGGCGGCAGTTGAATGACGAGAAAGATCAACGCCGCGATCGCGACGAACGCCGGCACCATAAGGATCAGACGCTCAACGGCGTAGCGAAGCATCATCCCCCCATGTCAGGCGTCATTGCGAAAGCCAGAACTCGTCCATCCGGTACATACCGAACTGCGCACCCGGATCCCACGAGAAGATGCCGCGTTGAGGCACATTGCGCAATTTCTGACTGACGACAATCGGCTGCATCACGCCCGAAACTGTGCCGATGATGAACTGCTGTTCCGCATGAATGGCCAGCATCTTGTCCCACACAGCAGCCCGTTCCGCCGGTGTCTTGGCCGCACTCCATGCCGCATCAAGCTTAAGAAGATCCTTGGCGGCCGCAAGGTCGGGCGCCTCGCCCGACTTCCCGCTCGTTTCGAAATGGTTGCCCCACTTCGGCCAAATCAGCGTGTCCTGCCGCGTCGGCGCAAGTTCCGCCGGGCTGATGTCTGCAGTCGGAATGCCGGTGTCCCAGCCCGCCCACACCGTCATCATCGCCTCGCCCGAGTACGCGCGATTGCGCATCTGCGTACGATCCGAGGGCTTAATCACAAGCTTGATCCCGAGCGCCTTGTAGTGCTGCCCGATCAACTGCAGCACGTCGCCCTCTTCCTTCGCCTCGCCCGCCGTGTCGACGATCAGCTCCAACGGCCGCTTGTCCGCCATCAACCTCACGCCCTCAGCACTACGCGCGGTTAGTCCGATCTGATCCAGCAGCGCATTCGCAGTCTTCGGATCAAACCCTGCATTCGCGGTCAAATACGCCGGCTTGAACAACGGCGAGGCCTTCAGCACCGCGTTGTTCCCTTCCGACGCCATCCCGAAGAAAAGCGCCTTGTTGATGTCCGCGCGATTGATCCCAAGCGCAAGCGCACGCCGGAATCGCTGGTCGCGCATCAGCTTGCGCCAGCCCGCATCGTTCACGTTTAGGTTCGGGTAAAGCGCAACCTGCGATCCTTTCGCGATCGGCCACGTCAGAACCTTGTACTTCCCCTTCGCCTCATTCGCCTTCAGCACCGTGATGTCCGCGAGTGAAAGCCCGCGCGCCTGCAAGTCAGCGTCGCCCGCAGCGGCCTTCGCGGCAACGAGCCCGCTGTCCGTAATGGTCACCTCGATCGCATCGATGTACGGCAGTTGCTTGCCCGCCGTATCGACCCGATGAAAATACGCATTCCGCTTGAACACAAAACGGTTCGCGGGCATTGCCGTCGTTGCGCGCCACGGCTGCAAAGTCGGCATATCCGGATTGTCGTTGTCGTCGATCGCGTCTTGGCGATTGTGAAGCTCCGCCCACGACCTTGCCTTGGCCGCGGCGACGGCCTTCGCAAGCTCGCCCGCCTTCGCGTACTTCGCATGAAACTGCTTCAGATAGTGAGCGGGCCTGTAAATGTAAGGCTCGCGCGCCTGCGCCAGGGCGGCCAAGAACCGGGGGTTCGGCTTCGACCAGCTATAGCGTACCGTCACCGCATCGACGATTTCGACCTTCGGCGCCTCGCCGCCGTTCAGAAGGTCGACCGGCGGTCCACCGGGGCTCAGCTCTTTGTTCGTCGCAATGTCTTCCCAGAAATAACGAAAGTCGTCCGCCGTAAAAGGCTTGCCGTCCGACCACTTGTGCCCCGCCCGCAGTTTGAGCGTAAACAAACGACCATCCGTCACGTCGATCGACTTCAACAGGTCGGGCTTGAGTTCCAGCTTCGGCGTCCATGCCACAAGCCGCGCATAGCCCCACGTGTTGAGAAGCCGGACGTCCTTCTCTTTGGTCATGAGGATTCGCAGCACGCCGCCGAGCTTCCCCGGTTCGCGCCCCTGCGCCTTCAGATCGACGACCAGTGGTTCGGAGGGCAAACGCGCTGGCGCAGTATCGGCGGCCAAAGCCACGCCCGCAAAACACGCAACAACCAACGCGGCCCAGATCGAACGCAGCATTCCGTCCCTCGAATTTGTTCAGGCTACGGCCACGATATGGCCTTCACCGACGGTCTCATAGCGCGCTTTCGCGCCTTTTTTCAGGCGATACGGCTCGTCCCACGCGGACGGGTCCGAGGCCCGGCCTTGCATCAGGGCGGCCAGATCAAGCTTGCGCTCGGGATCAGGCTCCGGATTCGCGGCCAGCAGCGCCTTTGTATAGGGGTGCCGCGGATTGGCGAAAAGCTCTGCCGTCGGCGCCGCCTCCACAATCCGCCCGCGGCACATGACAAAAACCCTGGCCGCGACCGCACGCACAACCGCCAGGTTGTGACTGACGAACAGACTCGCGATCCCCAAGTCCTGCCGCAGACCCTCAAGCAGTCCCAGGATCTGTGCCTGAACCGAAACGTCCAGCGCTGACACGGGCTCGTCGCAAATGAGCAGATCGGGCCCGAGCGCAAGCGCCCGCGCAATTCCAATCCGCTGCCGCTGCCCGCCCGAAAAAGCATTCGGATGCCGCATCAGCATATTGCCATCGAGGCCCACCATCTCCAGCAGCGCAGCTGCCCAGCGCAACCGTTGGCGGTGATCTCCGATCCCGTGGATCACAAACGGCTCCGTCACGATCTCCTCGGTCGTGAGCCGCGGATTGAGCGAGGCAAACGGATCTTGAAACACGTACTGAACCCGTGAGCGATACTTCGTCAGCGCAGGGCCGGCGAGATCAGCGACGGACACCATCCCCTTACCGTCATTGACGCGGATGGTCCCACTATCTGGCGTCAGCGCGCGCAAGATGAGCTTGGAGAGCGTCGACTTCCCGCACCCGCTTTCCCCGACGAGCCCGACGCACTCACCGGCACTGATCGCCAGATCGACACCGAGCACGGCGTCGACGGAGTCGCTATCCGCCGCAACAAACCCGCGCTTGCGCGCCGTAAAACTCTTGCTCACGTCTTTGAGTTCAAGCAGCGGCGTCCCGGGCGCGGGCCCGATGCGCTCCTTCCACACCGGCGAAAGCGCTTGCACCGCAGTACCGCGCGCATGCGGCGTGTTCAGCTCGAACGGCGGCCCATCGAGCCGCGGCACGGCAGCAAGCAGCGCCTTCGTGTAGTCCGTTTGCGGCTTGGTGAGCACATCGGCCATTGCCCCCTGCTCGACGATCACCCCATCGCGCAGAACGATCACTTCGTCCGCAACGTTTGCCACCACGCCAAAATCATGCGTGATGAACAGCAGACCCAGCCGCATTTCATCCTGCAGATCTGCGAGCAGTTTCAGCGCCATCGCCTGCACCGTCACGTCGAGCGCCGACGTCGGCTCATCCGCAATCACAAGCGCGGGCTTGCAAATCAGCGCCGACGCCAGCATCGCCCGCTGCCTAAGGCCCCCAGAAAGCTCGAACGGATAGCGCTTGAATGCGGCCTCAGGGTCGGGAAACCCAACCTGCGCCAGCACCTGCAGGACACGACGTCTAGCATCGCCCGGAGACGTTCGCTCATGCATCAGCAGGGTTTCGCTCAGCATCGCCCCGATGCTCACGACCGGCGACAGCGCCGCCGACGGCTCCTGAAACGCCATCGCAATCCGATTGCCGCGCAACTTCTGAAACGCGCCATCGGGCAGTTTGGAAAGCTCGGTCTCGAACTCGCCGTTCGGGTCGTGAAACAGAATGCGCCCGCTTTGTACAACCCGTTGCTTCGGCAGCAATCCCATCACGGCCGTCGCGATCGTCGATTTTCCCGATCCGCTCTCGCCGACCAGCGCTACCGTCTTACCCTGCGGCACCGAAAAACTGACCTCGCGAAGGATCTGACGTACTTGCCGGCCGTCGCGGTAGCCGACTGAAAGTTTATTGATTGTAAGAACGTCAGCCACGCCATTCACGCTTTCGGCTTCGCGATAATGCCGGCCGCAGCCAAGTTCGCGTGCGTCACGTCCGACAAGCCAACGTCGGCCTTGCGCGCGGCTTCGAAAGCGCGCGCCAGCAGTTCGTGAAACCGGTCAAGCTTGTCGTCGATCGAAACACTCGCCGTCGCTGTCTTGAGCTTCAAGTCCATGTACCCCGTTTTACGATCCCGGCTCAATGGAAAGTGCCGAAGCTCGAACCGCTGCAAATCGGCCCAAACAATCGTGCGCCGCCCAAGCACACCGCCCGTCACCCGCAGACCCTGATCGTCTACCTCGACGATGCTCGTCCACCGCGACACAGTGCCCCCAAGGTAGAGCGCAAACAAGACAAGCAACAGCGCCATACCCGCAAAGACAAACGACCCCACCGGCGTGATCATGAGCAAGAAGAGCGCCACCAACACGGCCACGATCCCTCGCACCATGTCCCCCATGAGCGCCGAAGGCGGCCAGCGATGAATGCTAACCTCGCTCACAAGCCGAACGCCGTCGCCGGTGTATGCCACAGGGCGGCCGGATGATTGCGCGTGACTTCCAAAAACCGAACCACGATCCGCTCCTTTGCCGCGTTCCAATGCTCGTGATGCGTGAGCAATCCAAGCGGCTCGCTCGCGCGCGCGCGCGCCTCACGCCGCCACCGCAATTTCCTGAGCAATAGCCCTGCAATCAAGCCCTCATCCTTCACAACCCGCCCGCGCCGCCAATCGATCACGTCCAAATGCGTATTGACTTGAACAAGTCCGGGCACGGGGCTCGGCCGCACGCGTGGTTTCCACGTCGAAAGCCCGCGAAAGCCAAGTTTGGGCAAAAGCGCAACAGCCCCCGGTGCAATCCTGTTCCACGGCGGCACCAGCACCGGCAACATCCGCTTTCCAAATGCCTCGCGCGACAGAAGAAGTCCCCGCTCCAAATCCGCAACGATCTCTTCAACCCGCCGCGCGCCCATCTCCCGCTTGGCCCGCCCAGGCAAAGCGTGGTTCTCGTGCGCAAACCCATGCACCAACACCTGCGCCTCGCGCGACCGTTCCAGCACGCTCACGAGCCGCGGCTTCAGCTTTGCTGGAATGACGGACAACCCGACCGTCACCTCATGCCGCCGCGCGACGTCGAGCATCCGCGACAGCTCGCTTGACACGTCCTTCGCGTCGTCATCGCGCCACCAAAATTGTGCCTGGCGCTTCTCTTTCGCCCATACGTCAAGCTCCGCGCGTACACGATCCCATGTCATCGTGAGAGGGCCGCCTTGATCGCCCGCACAGTACCCGCCGCGCCATCGAAGTCCATCGGCGCCGTCGACGGAGTCGACCCGGCCGCCGCGTCGACAAGCCGTGCCAGTGCCTTCGCGTCAAGATCCCGCGCTCGCATTACCCGCACCAGCCCCCGCGCAGCGAACGCCGTCGCTCGCGTCAGCTGTTCCTGCTCCCGATCCGTTTCGAACGGAACGACGATTGCAGGCGTCTGAGCCTTCACGGTCTCAATCAGCGTGTTGTACCCGGCCTGGGAAATCGACACCGCCGCATTGGCAAGCCGCGCCCGGAAATCCGGCAACGACCTCACCAGCGTGACGCCTTCGATTGGCGCGGGCATCTGCGTCAGCGGCCCCGTCACGAACGTCCACGGCGCTTGCGTCTGGCAGTGTTGCCGGGCCTCGAGCGCCGTCGCGATCAACGTGCCGCCAGCCGCACCACCGCCCGCCGACACCAGAATCTCGCGCCGCGGCTCATCTCGTTGCGGGATCTCAGCGCAGATATAGCCGGTGTAGATGAGCCGCTCCGCGATCTGCGCCGTCTCCGCGAAACTCTGCTCCAACCGCAGCACGTTCGGATCGCCATGGACCATCACAGTGTCATAGAACTCGCGCGCGCGCGCGACCATTGCCGCCGCACGCACATCCTTTCGCGGCCGCTGCAACACATCGCGAACCGACGAGACGATCCTCGGCCGCGACCGCGAATGCCTTGCCTCATCGAGCAGCGCCATCAACTCAAACTCAAGCAACCGCCGCCCAAAGGGAAACGTCTCGGTGATCAGAGCGTCAGGCTGCGCAACGCGAAACGCCGCAAGCAGCTGATCCCGCCGCGCTTCGTGGAACGGTTGATCAACCTCGCGGCCTTGCGCATCGACGAGTTCGTCGAACATCTCGTCCTTCGCCCGCGCCGCCGGCAGCTGTACGAACGAGAGACCTTGGGGCACAGCCTCCGCCGGTGTTACGCCGCCGCTGGCGAGCGTCACCGCGAATCCCGCATCGCGCAACGCCTCGGCCACGACACGCGCGCGTGCGAAATGTCCGAACCCCAGCAGATGCTGCACCCAAATGAAGACTCGCGCGCTCACTGAAGAACCTCCGCGAGCACGCGAGCAAGGGTGCGCCCCGCAGCCTCGACGCTCCGCGCCTGCGCGACAAACGCGCGCCCAGCCGCGCCCAACTGCCGCCTCAACGCTGCATCCTCCGCAAGCCGCAACAAGTTCGCCGCATATGCATCGACGTCACCCGGCGTACTCAGCAACGCTGTCTCGTGCTCGAGCACCGCATCCGGCACCCCGCGATCCCGGCATGCGACAACCGGTAATCCGGCCGCCTGCGCTTCAAGGAACACAAGCCCATAGGCCTCGCCGAGCCCCGGCCAGGCGAACAAATCCCCCGCACTCAAGAACGCTGGAATCCTCTCCGCGGGCACAAGCCCCTCGAACCGCACGTCGAGCCCCTCGAACATCCTCTCGATCTCAACCCGCATCGGCCCATCTCCTGCCGCGCGAAGAACCACGGGAGACCTGAGCCGCCTCATTGCCGCCGCCAACAGCGCATAACTCGCCCTCTTTCGCTCGTCCCCCATCGTCGCAACCGTGACGACAGACAGCCCCGTCCGCGTCGTCGGCGCAGACGCCGCAGGAGACGCCTCAAACAGCGCCGCGTCGACGAACGGCTTCAAGTCTAGAACCCGCCCGGGCGCTATCTGATCGAGACAAAACCGGTCGAACGCCGTCATCGCGAGCAGCCGGTCTGCCACGATCAAGGCCGTGGAAGTCCCGTCGTACCCCAGCGCCCACGGCCCTCCGGCCCGCTTCGGCGCATGGGACCCCTCGGCGATGAGATAAGGAATGCCAAGTGCCCGCGAAACGATCGGCCCAATCCAATCCGGCGACTTGTAATAGACGTGATAGCTAAACCAAAGATCGGGCCGCACCACTGCGCCGTCGCGCACGGATTGCACGACGCCAGCCGCGACGCGCTCGCTCTCTGCTTTGAGCGCGCGCTGCCGGGCACCGTCGCCGCGCCCGTCATAGGTCCGCACCCCGCGTGGCCGCCAAACCTCGGCCCCGGCCGAACGCAACGCCTGCTGCAGCAAGTCCCCCATGCGCTGCACCCCCGACGCAGCGCTCGCATCGGGTTCGGCCATCGGCGAATAGAACGCGACGCGCATCAGCCCGCCCGTCCCCGCAATAGCGCGGCGATCGCATCGTAACCTGTTTCTGCGTCAGCGCTCTTGCGCGTCTGCTCGAGCGCCGCGGCGCCAAGCTGCGCCCGCACAAACGGCTTGCGGATCAAGTCATCCAGCACCTGCGTCAGCGCCGAAACATCGCCTGCCGCCACAAGCCGCCCCGTGCGCCCATCCTCAATCACCTCGTCAATCCCACCGACGCGCGACGCGACAACGGCCAGACCACGCGCCCGCGCCTCCATCACCGCATTCGGAATTCCGTCACGATCTCCATCGTTGCCGATCACCGCGGGCAACACGAACAAGTCACTCTGATCCAGGGCGGCAATTACCTCGCGATGCGCCGCCGGCCCATGCCACGTCACCCGATCAGCGAGCCCCAGGGCCTGCGACTTCGCCTTGAGCTCGTCGAGCAAATCACCTCCGCCATAATGATCGAGGCGAAACGACAGCTCTCGCGGCACGGCGGCCAGCGCATCCAGCAACCGTCTGAGCCCTTTCTTCTCGACCGCCCGCGCCACCGTGACAAGTCGCACCGGCTGCGCCGGATCAGCCCCATCGCGCCATTGCCGATGCGGCGCCGCCGCGATCAAGGTCTGTGCAACGCCATGATGGATAAGCTTCAGCAGCGCCGTGCCGCCGAGCGATGCGAGCCGGTCGTGCCCCGCTTTGTTGCACACCGTGACGAACGACGCCGCGTTGAGCTTGCGCGTCAAGTCCCACGCGGGCGCCGTCCAAATGTCCTTCGCATGCGCCGACATGCTGAAACTCGCCCCGCGCATCAGCGCCGCGTACCGCGCGACAGAACTCGGACTGTGCGCAAAGTGCGCGTGGACGTGCTTCACGCCCGAGGGCATCTGCATCGCAAGCACACATGCCTGCCCGAACCGCCGCACCCGCGCCCGCGCAAACTCCATCGCCAAATCCTGCCGGAATGCACGCCAGGCTTCATCGAACCCGGCAAGCGCACGCGCCGCAAAAAACGCGCGTACCACGTCACCCGGTGCTTCGTGCAGGTATTCCGGCAGATACTGCGGCGCCTCACGAACGCGGTTCTCGACCAGCTTCGCGTCCGATCCGGGCTTGCGCAGTGCATGTAGCGAAAACGCTATGCCGCGCAGCTCCAGCGCCTCAAGTTCCCGCGCCACGAATGTCTCTGACAAGCGCGGAAACCCCTTCACGACAATCGCAAGCGTGCGCCTGTCCATCACCCGCGCGCCACCGGCGTCCGCCCGAACCAAGTTCCGCATCGCTCGACAATGTTAGGCAACCCATCGAGCAACCCGGGAATCGCAGACCGCGACGGCACCGCCTGCGAAGGCAACGCCCGCAACGCCTCGACCATCGCCTCGGCCGCGGGTGGTTCTTCCGGCTCCCGAAGTGTGCGCAGAAGCCCAAGCTTTTCGGCAGCCTCCGCCCGTATCGTCTGTTCAAGGCGCGGCGTTCGTCGCGGCACGATCAAGGCGCGCTTGTCGAACGACAATATCTCGCAGAACGTATTGTACCCGCCCATTGACGCGACCCCGAGGCACTCAGCCATCAAGTGCTCCATACGCGGCTCAAACGTGAGCATTCGCAAAGCAGGAAGAGCCGCCGCCCGCCGCTCGAACGCAGCCCGAGCGTCGGCCCGCATAAAGGGTCCAGGCACGATCAACGCGGGCGCCAAGGCTCGCGCATCTCGTTCATAGGCCTTGAGCACCCAATCCATCAAAAGTTCGCCGTCGCCCCCGCCGCCTGCTGTGACGACGATACGCTTGGCCACGTCGGGCAAGAACGCCGGCAGCGCCGTGGGTCGCGTCCGCCGCAAATACCCCGTGAACGTCACCTTCGCATTCACGCCCGCCGACAGCCCAAGCCCAGCGAGCGGATCGTAGATCGCCTTCAGCCCATAGACCCAAATGTCGTCGTACAGTTGTTCCAGTATGGGCGCCACGCGCTTGCGCTGCCACTCCGCGATCAGCGCCTCGGGCTCATCCATCACGTCGCGCAAACCCAACACCAGCCGGGTCCCGCGCCCCTTCAACGCCTCAAGCGTGCCCTCAAGCTCGCCGCGCAGTCCGAGCGGCTCCTTGTCCACGATGAACACATCCGGCGCGAAAGTCAGCGCCGTGTCCGCGATCAGCGACGACCGAAGCGCCGTCGTCTCCTGTATCGACCCATGCTCGGCAAGCGGCACGTAGTCGCCATTGCGAAGCTTTATGATTCCCGGCACCCGCACGAAGTCCACCCGCGTCTTGAAGTCGAACGACCCGATGATCGGCGACCCCGACACGATCAAGACCTTCAGCTTCGGAAACGCCTCGGCGAGCGCATGCGCGATCGTGCGGCAGCGTCGGATGTGCCCCAATCCGAAGCTGTCGTGGCTGTAGATCAGGACCCGACCGTGCGATTGGGCGATGGTTAAACCTCGACGCGCAAGAGGCTCGATTTTGCACGGGTAACGGTCCGCGCGAAAGGGCGTGGCGTTGTTAAACCTTCTTCACTAGCTTAAGGCCGATTCCGGCAGTTCTGCATGGCCACGCATCAATCGCTCTACAGCTACATCTGGCGGCATTCGCGCCGCGACCAGCTCGTCATCGTGGCGATCGCGCTGGCCGCGCAGCCGTTCTATTTCCTGACCCTGACCCTGCCCAAGCTTATTGTGAACGGCCCAATCCAGGGAAAGGGCTTCGACACCCCGGACGCCACCCAGAATTTCCTGCACATTTGGCTCCCTACCCTGGACGGCGGCGGCTGGACGCTCTTTGACGGCTTCGCGCTCGAACGTATCCCGTTCCTGTTCGCGCTCAGCTTCGCGTTTCTGGCCCTGGTTGGCTTCAACGGCTTCCTGAAGTTCCTTATCAACACGATGAAGGGCCGCCTCGGCGAGCGCCTGCTCCGGCGCCTGCGCTACGACCTCGTCGATCGCGTTTTGCGCTTCCCGCCGTCGCATCTGCGCAAGACGAAACAAGCCGAAATCGCTTCGATGGTGAAGGACGAGGTGGAGCCCTTGGGCGGCTTTTCCGGCGACGCGATCGTCTGGCCGGTCTTCCTCGCAGGCCAAGCACTCACCGCGCTCATCTTCATCTTCACCCAGAACTTCTGGCTGGGCCTCGTCACGTTCACCGTCGTGCTCGGCCAAGCAATCGTCATCCCGCGCTTGCGCAAGCCCATCCTCCAACTCGGCAAGATGCGCCAACTGCAGGCTCGTGAGCTCGCCGGGCGCGTCGGCGAAATCGTCGACGGCGGCGCCGACATCCGCGTCCACGGCACCTCGAACTGGGAACGCGCAGAGATTGTCCGTCGCCTCGGAAAAATCTTCGACATCCGCTTCGAAATCTATCAGCGCAAGTACTTCGTCAAATCGCTGAACAACTTCATCGCCCAGGTGACGCCGTTCGTGTTCTACGCCGGCGGCGGCTACCTCGCGATCACCGGTGCGCTCGACCTCGGCCAGCTCCTCGCCGTCATCGTCGCCTACAAGGACCTCCCCGGCCCGATCAAGGAACTCATCGACTGGGACCTCCAGCGTCAAGACGTTGAAATCAAATTCAACCAAGTGATGGACCAGTTCCATCCCGACGGCATGGTGACGCCAGCGATGCAAGCCCCCGGGCCGCGCCGCCCGCTCAAGGAACAGATCGAACTCAAGAACATCACCGCGATCGACGACGCCGGCTTCACGTTGCTCGACGATGTGGATCTGAGCTTGCCGCTGAGCCAGGCCATCGCCGTCGTCGGCGCCGCCGGCAGCGGCAAGGAAGCGCTCGGCCTCCTCTTTGCCCGCCAAGTGGCCCTGAAGGCCGGCACGATGACGGCGGGCGAACACGATCTGCTCACCTTGCCCGAGGCTGTCACGGGACGCTCGTTCGGCTACGCGGGCCCTGATGCGTACTTCTTTCCGGTCGACCTAAGGGAGAACCTGCTCTACGGCTTGCGCGTTTCCGCGCGCGACGGCTCCACCACCGACCGTCGCACGCGCGAGACATTGCGCGCGGGCAACCCCGGCTACGACGCCGATGCCGATTGGCTCGACTACGACGCACTCGGCACCAAGGATCCGAAGGCCATCGCCGACCGCATCGTTGACACGCTGACGATGGTGGGACTCGAGGCCGACGTCTACAACCTCGGCCTGCAATCGCGCCTCGATCCGAAATCGAACAGCGAAGCCGCCACCCGTATCGTTGAAGCGCGCCTCGCGCTGCACGAGCGGCTCAGCGCGCCCGATGTCGCGCACCTGGTCGAACGCTTCGACCCCACCGTCTACAACAGAAACGCCTCGCTCGCCGAGAACATCCTGTTTGGCGCTTCGACCGATGCAATGCTGCAGCCCGCCAACCTACCGCAACTTGCGCATTTCAAGCGCGTCGTTGCTGAGGAAGGCCTCGAACAACACCTTATCGCCATGGGCCGCTCGATCGCCGAGACGATGCTCGAGCTCTTTCGCGACTTCCCGGCCGATCACCCGTTCTTTGACGAGTTCAGTTTCATCCCGGCGAGTGAACTGCCGCTCTATGAGCAGGTGATGAAGCGCGCCAAAACCGACGGCCTCACCTACGCCGACCGCGCGCAGCTCTCCGTTTTGCCGCTGCGCTACGTCGAGGCGCGCCATCGCTTGGACCTCATCACGCCGCAAATCCGCGAGCGCATCCTGGCGGCCCGCCGAACGTTCGCCGAAACGCTTCCCGACGCCCTGAAGCCGCGGATATCGTTCTACGAAGAGAAAGCCTACAACACCGCCGCGAGCCTGCTCGACAACATCCTGCTTGGCCGCGTGTCGTACGGTGTCGCCCAAGCCCAGGAACGCGTGAGCAGCCTAATCCGCGAAGTGCTCGATCAACTCGACGTCCGCGACCTCATCATCGAAGCAGGTCTCGCCTACAACGTAGGCGCCGCCGGCAAGCGCTTGACCACGATGCAGCGTCAAAAGCTCGGCCTCGCCCGCGCGCTGATCAAGGAGCCGGACGTCCTTATCGTGAATGGCGCGCTCGCAAACCTCGACGATCAGCAAAAAAGCGACGTGGTCGATCGCGTTCTGGCACACCGAAAAGGCCGCGCGACGCTGTGGGTGCTGACGAAGGAAGACCTAGGCTCCCGCTTCGACAGGATCCTCCACTTCGACCATGGCCGCCTGGTCGATGATCGCCTGCTGCAAGGCGTGCGGGAGGCCGCGCAATGACGGAAAGTAGGATGACCGTATGAGTATCCAAGCCGAAGTCGAACTGCTGCGCCGCGTGCCGCTGTTTGCGAACATCGACACGTCCCGCCTGAAGCTCCTGGCCTTCACCAGCGAACGCCTCTCGTTCGACGCGGGCGCCGTGCTCTTCCGCGAGGGCGACCGTGGCGACAGCGCCTACCTAATTCTCAACGGCAAGCTGGATGTTGTCGTGAACTCGCCCAAAGGCGAAGTTGTCGTGGCGCACCTTGGCGCGAACAACATTGTCGGCGAGATGGCACTGCTCTGCGAAATGCCGCGCACCGCAACGCTCGTCGCCATCGAGCCGCTCGACACGCTGAAAATCAAGAAGGACCAGTTTCTCCAGATGCTGCGCGATATCCCGCAGATGCCGCTTGAGATAATGCGCGAACTCGCCGTGCGTCTGAACAACGTGAACAAGGAACTCTCGGCCGCTCACGCCAAGCTGCGCGCCGCGGGCCTCGAATAATGCCGATCGATCGCGCGCACCCCGAAAAGTACCCCCCGAATATTCAAGCCGTATTGAAGCGGCGCGCCGAGGCTTCAGCCGTGCTCGGTCAAGACCTGCTCGATGTCGACGTTGAAAAGGGCATCGCCCGCGCCGCTTACGACACGACGCAAGCGCTCGCCAATCGCTATGGCGCGGTCCACGGCGGCATGACCGCAGCGATCATGGACGACATCATCGCGCTCGCAGCAGGCCTGACGATCGAATGGGGCCAAATCACGCCCACGCTCGAAATGAAGGTGAACTACATCGCCCAAGGCAAACCCGGCACGCGCCTCATCGCCGAAGCCCGCACTGTCCGCCGCGGCGGCACGGTCATCTTCCTTGAGGCCGATTTGAAGGATGAAGCAGGCAAGCTGATCGCGACTGCCTCCTCCACCGTGATGATCGCGGCCGTCAAAAAGTAAGAGCTTCGCGCGAAGGCGCGAAACAGCAAGATAAGACGCGAATTTGATGACGGGCGCTGCGCGCCGTCTTAGATTTGCCACCTTCTCGGCCCACCTATTCGGCATGGAGGCAAGAGCAGATATCGAGACGCTTGCGCGCGCCGTTGTTGATTGCGCGTACAGGATCCACTGCGAATTAGGTCCCGGTCTCCTAGAATCGGTCTATGAGGCGGTGATGGCCAAGCGCCTGCGGGAGCTGGGTTTGCATGTGGAACGCCAGAAGCCAGTGCAATTCCGATTTGACGATATCGATTTTGAAGAAGGCTTTCGTGCGGATCTGTTGGTCGAAGGCGTCTTGCTTGTAGAGTTGAAGTCGATTGAGAGGCTTCTGCCCGTGAACGCCAAACAGGTGCTGACCTATCTGCGTCTTCTGGACCTTAAGCTCGGTATGTTGATCAACTTTGGCGGGGCGACCTTCCGCGAAGGTGTTCGCAGGATCGTCAACAACCACACAGACACGTCCTCATCCCGCCTACGAATCCACGCGCAGTCTCAAGACTGAGGCGCGCAGCGCCCGTCATCGAATTCGCGTCTTATCTAACTATTTTGCGTCTTCGCGCGAAAAAAAATCTGAATCTAAGCCGGCCGAACCGCTCATATCTCAATCTCCGCCACGACCGGCACGTGGTCCGATGGTCGCTTCCACCCGCGCGCTTCGCGCAGGATTTGATGCTTTGTCACCGCGCCCTTCAGCGCAGGGCTGACCCACATGTGGTCGAGCCTGCGTCCGCGGTCGGACTTCTTCCAATCCTGATTGCGGTAGCTCCACCAGCTGTAGATCTTCTCGCTCATCGGTACGAACGAGCGCGTGACGTCGATCCAGTCGTGCGCCGCGTATGCCGCCGCCATGCGCTCCGTCTCCGGGGGCGTGTGGCTAACGATGTTGAGCAATTGCTTGTGGCTCCAAACATCGTGCTCATAAGGCGCCACGTTGAGATCGCCCACGATTACGCGTTTAGCGTCGCGCTTGCCCTTCATTTTCTCGAAGTACGAGGTCATCTCCTCCAAGAACTGAAGCTTGTGCGCAAACTTCTCGTTCGCTTTGGGGTCCGGAATATCGCCGCCCGCAGGTACGTAGAAATTGTGCACCTCGATCCCGCCGGCGAGGTTCACCCGCACGTGCCGCGCATCGCCCTTGCCGCAGAATTCGCGTGCCTCGATCTTGTCAAAGGGCACGCGCGAAAAGATCGCGACGCCGTGGTAGCCCTTCTGCCCATTGATCGCGACGTGTTCGAAGCCAAGCTTCCTGACCGCCTTATGCGGAAACGATGCGTCCGCGACCTTCGTTTCCTGGAGGCACAGCACGTCGATTTTTTGTTCGCGCGCGAGCTTGCCCACGAGCCCGATCCGCAGCCGAACCGAATTGATGTTCCAAGTAGCGATTCGAAGCGTGGGCATCTAACGGGGTGCGTGTAGCAAGACGGCGGGTGCAACCAGAAATGAAAAGACCCCCGGCTGTGCGTCCAGCCGGGGGTCAAAACGCGCTTTTACGCGCCACGCGTCAGGAGGGGATATTCTGACGCTTAGATGGCCGAAAACTGGTCCCGCTAGCGGGGGGGGCAACGCGAAACCAGCGTCAAATCAACCATCTGGGAATCACTATATGCGCGGGTGCCACAGGGAGCAACTTTTTTTTTGGCTCTTACACAATGTTAATGACTATGGCTTCGATGACACATCGTTTTTGTGAGTCGTGTGGAACAGGCAACGAGTATCTGCAACTAGCCTGTGGGTAAGCCGAGATCGCTCGCCGTTAAGTCGAAACACCGCCGCGCGAGCCTGACGATCTCGTCTACCTCGTCACGCGAAACGATCAGCGGTGGTGCCACGACCATCGTGTCCCGAATTGCACGCATCACCAGCCCATTGGCAAAACAGTGATTACGGCACTGGGTGCCCACATCCATGTCACGCGGGAAAAACGTACGATTCGTTTTGTTTTTTACCAGTTCGATCGCGCCGAGGAGGCCCTTGCCGCGCACTTCGCCGACCAAGGGGTGCGACCCCAGCTCGCGAATCTTCGCCTGGAAGTAGGGTCCGATGTCGTCGCGCACGCGCTCGACGAGTTTTTCCCTCTCGATGATCTCCAGGTTCTTTAAAGACACCGCGCAGGCGACCGGGTGCCCGGACCACGTGTAGCCGTGCACCAACTCCTCGTTCGCAGTTGCGAGAGCGTCGCCGACGCGGGGCCCCAGCGCGACCGCCGAGATGGGCTGGTATCCGGACGAAAGCCCCTTGGCCATGGTCATAATGTCGGGCGCGATGCCGTAGGTCTGCGAGCCAAACCACTCCCCGGTGCGCCCGAAGCCCGTGATCACCTCGTCCACGTGCAAGAGCACATCGTACTTGCGGCAAATCCGTTGAATCTCCGCCCAATAACTGTCCGGCGGGAACAGCAATCCTCCAGCCCCGTGGATCGGCTCGGCCGAGAACGACGCCACCCGGTCGGCCCCAAGTTCCAAAATCTTGTCCTCGAGCTTCCGCGCAACCTCGAGCCCGTACTGGTTCGGATCTTTCCCCTCCCCAAACATGTACCAATAGGCGGTCGGCACCTTTTCGAACCCCGGCAGCGGCAGGTCGAATTGCGGGTGCATCGGGGTCAGACCCGACAGCGAAGCCGCCGCCATCGTGACCCCGTGATAAGCGTACTCGCGCGAAATGTGAATTTTCTTCTGCGGTTTCCCCTGCAGGTTCCAATAGTACCGGATCAGCTTCAGCGCCGTGTCGTTCGCCTCCGACCCTGAGTTCGCGAACACAATGCGGCTCAACCCCGCCGGCAGCAGGCTGGCCAACTTCGCCGCCAGCTCCGTCACGTAAGGATTGGTCGTCTGAAAGAACGTGTTGTAGTAGGGCAGTTCCTTCATCGCCTCGTAGGCAGCTTCGGCCAACTCTTTGCGCCCATAGCCGACGTTGACGCACCACAGCCCCGACATGCCGTCGATAAGCCGGTTCCCGTTCGAGTCCCACAGGTAGATCCCGTCCGCCTTCGTGATAACGCGAACGCCTTTCTTGTTCAGCGCCTGCGTCTCGGTGAACGGGTGGATGTGGTGGAGCGCGTCAATCTCCTGCCAATGCTTGGTCTGGTTGTGCGTCGCCGGTTTGAGGGACATGGGTCAATCTCTCTAAAAGATGGCTTGAGGGCGGAATGGAAATGGCGGTCTAAGCCGCAGGGGGATTGAACCCGATCCGCGCACAGAGAATGAGCATCATCTCTTTGCAAGCCATAGCCAGACTCTAGCAAACTGGCGGAAGACCTGCCAGGCACTTCACCCATGACCAAAGCCCAAAAAGCCGACGCCATCTTTGCGCGCCTGGCCGAAGCCGTTCCGATCCCGAAGGGAGAGCTCGACTACATCAACCCCTTTACCCTGCTCGTCGCGGTGGTGCTCTCCGCCCAGGCGACCGACAAGGGCGTGAACCGCGCAACGGGGCCCCTGTTCAAGATCGTGAAAACGCCGGAGCAAATGGTAAAACTCGGCGAGGCCAAGCTGATCGACCACATCAAGACGATCGGTCTGTTTCGCGCAAAGGCGAAGAACGTTATCGCCCTCTCAAAGGCGCTGATCGAAAACCACAAGGGCGAAGTCCCCCGCAACCGCGAAGCTTTGGAAGCTCTGCCCGGCGTCGGCCGCAAAACGGCGAACGTGGTTTTGAACATGGCCTTCGGGGAGCCCACGATTGCGGTAGACACCCACGTTTTTCGCATCGCCCAGCGCCTCGGCCTCGCCAAGGGCAAATCCCCGCGCGAAATCGAAGACCAACTCGTCAAGATCGTGCCCCAGCGCTTCATGCAGCACGCGCACCACTGGTTGATCCTGCATGGCCGCTACACTTGTGTCGCTCGCAAGCCCAAATGCCCGGACTGCCCCGTCAAGGACCTCTGCCCCTACAAGCCTAAGACAAAGCCCGCCGACCTGGGCTAGGCTGCCCCCGCGCAGGGGGACAGAGTGATGAATCTTCGGTTTGTAGCCACGTTTGTGTTCGTGGTTGCTCTCACCGCACTCTTTATGAATTTGGCGCGCTCGCAGCTGCGAGCGCCGCGCGCACCCGCTGACACCGGCTTCAGCCAAGAACAAGCGATGGCCACGCTTGTAACCATCATGGGTGAGGATGAGGTCCCGCACATCACGGGCTCGTCTGCCAACAAAGCGATCAAAGACCGCATCGTCCGCGAGCTGCTCACCGCCGGCTACGCACCGGAAATTCAAACGGTGGTGCAGTGCTCCCCGCCTGAGTTCGCGACCGGCTGCAGCACCGTCGAGAACATCATCGCCGTCCACAAGGGCGCGTCGCCAGGCAAAGCCGTTCTCGCGACCGCGCATTACGACAGCGTACCCGCGGGTCCCGGCATCGGCGACGATCTCGCGGGCACCGTGATTCTGCTCGACCTCGCGGCAACGATCGCCCCGCGCGAAACGAAGAACGACGTCATCTTCCTGATCACGGACGCCGAAGAAACGGGCCTTCGCGGCGCTATTGCATTCGCCGATCGCCACCCGTTGTTCAAGCAGGTAGGCGTCATCGTCAACGTCGAAGCGCGCGGCGCATCCGGCCCGTCGATGATGTTCGAGACCGGCAACGGCAACGCCGCCTTGATGAGCCTGTTCGCTCGAACCGTCGCAAACCCGGTCGCGAACTCGCTGACTTACGAAGTTTACAAGATGCTGCCGAACGACACCGACTTCAGCATCTACCGTAAGAAGGCAAATCTCACCGGTTTCAACTTCGCCTTCTCGAACTCGGCCTCGCTGTACCATTCGCAGAACGACAATGTGGCAAATCTCGATCGTCATACGTTGCAGCACCATGGCGACAACGCATTCGCGACCGTCTTGGCGCTGGCCAACGCCGATCTGGCCGCACTGAAGTCGACGTCCGACGCCAGCTACTTCGACATCTTCGGCGCGACGCTGGTCATCTGGCCGGCATGGCTCAATATCCCACTCGCGGCGCTCGCGCTTCTGGCGCTTGGCGGCTTGATTTATGTCCACCGGGACGCGTTCTCGCCGGCCGCGGTTGGCTGGAGCGCGCTCGCTATCGTTGGCGCCGCTGCGCTGCTATTCGGCGGCGGTTGGCTGCTGTCCTACCCGTTGGGCGTCTGGCCGGGAACCCATCCACTCGACCATCCATCGCCGTGGGCCGGCCGCGTGGCGCTCGCAGCGATCGGCGTTGCAATCCCTCTTCTGCTCGCGATGACGCTTGCCCACAGGGTGGAGTCGCGCGCGCTACTTCTGTCGGCGTGGTTCTTTCTCGCAGCCCTAGCGCTAGCGTTGGCGATCGCCGTAACCGGGGCGTCATTCCCGCTCTTGTGGCCGGTCGCAATCTTCGCCGCCGCCGGATGGGTCGAAACGCTAGTCCGCCGCCCCGGCACGCTCTCCATCGCGGCAGGCGTAGGATTCGTTCTCAGCGCGTTTTTCGGCCTGACGTTGTTGATGGCTTTCGAAGTGGTGATCGGCTTTGCAAACAGTCAATTCAAACTGCTCTTGCTCATCCCCTTCGTCCTAGCCCTCACGCCACTCTTGGCCGGTGCGATGGCGCGGATCGAGTCCAGGATTGCTCTTATTGCAGTGATCGCGGTTGCCGGCGGTGCTGCTTGGGCCGCAAGCCTGACACCCGCTTATGCGCCGAACCACCCGCGCGGCCTCAACATCACCTACTACGATGGCAGCGAGGGCGCCCCACGCTGGCACATCGGCTTCGTTGGCGCACCCGACGAGAACTACCTAAAGGCAACCGGCTTCCCTCCAGCCGACGCGCCCTTTCCGCAGTCGGCAATGTTCTCCGGCGAAGCAAGGTTCAAACCCGCGACCGACGCGAAGCTGGCCGCCCCCTCACTCGAACTCGAACAAGTCCTCGTGCAAGACAAGCTCCGCGTCGCGCGCGGCACGATCAAAGGCGGCCGCGGCGGTCTTCAGCTCGCGGTCGCACTCGAAGGAAAGTCTGGCGTTCATTCGTTCAAGGTCGCCGGCCAAGACGTCGCCAACACGTGGCGGCTGAACCAAAACACGCCGCTGCAAGCGCGCTTCGCCGGCTTCGGCGAGGCAGGCATCCCAGTAGAGATCGTCTATGACCCGCGTGTGCGACCGTCGCTAACGGTGGTGGAGCGCTCGCCCCTGCCCGACACCGATGAAGCCCGCGCCCTGATTGCGGCCCGCCCGTCCGACGCCGCGCCCGTGCACGGCGGCGACAGCGCGCTCGTTGTTCGCTCGTTCAGTCTGAACGACCTGGCCGCAAAGGCGGGCGTGCAGGACTAAGCCGCGCTGCGCGGCTCGTCTTCCGGCTTGATCTGATGCCTCATCAGGAACGGAGTTTGCGCGATCGCAAACACGACCGTCAGCGGGAATGTGATCCAAAGCTTCGAGGCAACCCAAAAGTCCGTCGAGTAGGTGCGCCAGATGAACTCGTTCAGCAGCGCAAGGAAAATGAAGAAGCCGACCCAACGATAGGTGAACTTGCGCCAACCTTCGTCGGTAAGCTGGATGGCGCTATCCAGAAGGATCTTGAGGAACAACCGCCCCGTCATTAAGCCGGCGATCAGCAGCGCCGCGAAAATCGAATTGACGATCGTTGGCTTGAGTTTGATGAAAAGCTCGTCCGCCAGCCAAATGGTCAAGCCCCCGAACACCATCACAACGACGCCCGTCACGATCGGCATGGGCGACAGCTTCCTTTCGATCGAATAGCTGATCGAAAGCGAGGCGACCGTCGCCGCCATGAACATGGCGGTCGCGTAGAAAATCCCGAAATACGAGTTTCCGAGGAAAAAGACGACCAAGGGGCCGAGGTCGACGGCGAGCTTCAGCAATGGATTCATGAGCCGGAACATAGTCCTGCCGCCTGAACGCCGCCAGAAGACATACCGTCCACTCGTCACGTTTTCGCGAGTTGTGATGCCGATGAATCACGCGAGGGCGACGGCGCGCCGTCTAAGAATCATCCCTAATCTGACGGATCGGTCAGTTGCCTCAGGCTGCAGCAACGCCGACCAGTGCGCGCGCGAAAGAGTCGGCATCGAATGGCTGCAGATCGTCGGCGCCTTCGCCGACACCCACATAGTGCACCGGCAAATCGAACTTCTCTGCGATCGATACGAGAATCCCGCCGCGCGCCGTTCCGTCGAGCTTCGTCATAACCAAGCCCGTGATTTGCGCCGTGTCGCGGAAAACTTCCGCCTGCGCGACCGCGTTCTGCCCGGTCGTCGCGTCCAGCACCAAAATCGCACTGTGCGGCGCATTCGGGTCGAGCTTCTTCAAGACGCGCACGACCTTTTCGAGCTCCGCCATCAGGCCCGCTTTGTTCTGCAAGCGTCCGGCAGTATCGACAAGCAGCACGTCGAACCCGTCCGCGCGTGCCCGCTCGAAAGCCTCGAACGCAAGCCCCGCCGCGTCCGCGCCGATCTCCTTGGCGATCACCGGCGCGCCGGTCCGCTCGCCCCAAACTTTCAACTGCTCGATCGCCGCCGCGCGAAACGTATCCCCGGCGGCGAGCATCACTTTCAGCCCGTCCGCGCGATACTTCTGCGCCAGCTTGCCGATCGTCGTCGTCTTGCCCGACCCGTTGACGCCCGCAACCAAAATCACATGCGGCTTGAGATCGGCACGGATGGTGAGAGGCTTCGACACGCGCCGCAAGATCTTCGACACTTCCTCGGCCAGCACACCGCGCACTTCGTCTTCGGCCACATCGGCGTTGAACTTCGTGCGCTTGATCTCGGCAACGACATCGGCGGCAACCTTCGCGCCCATGTCGGCACCGATGAGCAATTCCTCAAGTTCGTCGAGGGCCTCTTGGTCCAGTCTTTTGCGCGTAAAGACCCGCGTGATGCCTTGCGTCAGCGTCTGCGCCGATCGCGAAAGCCCCGCCTTCAATCGCGAAAAAAAGCCGGGCTTCTTGCCGTCAGTATCGGCCACTACGCCGCCTCCGCATAAGCAAAGCGTGCATCCGCGCCGACGATCCGTGCGCGCACCAAGCTGCCCCCTGCAAACGCGCGGCTAAGCTTCACCGGCGCAAACGTTGGGCCACGTGCGACGCCGCTATTCTCGACCAGCAAATCCACATCCAACCCCTTCAGCGACGCGAGATGCCGCGCCACGGCCGCAGCCCCCGCCTCGCGCAACCGTGCCGCCCGCGCCTTCACGACGTCGCCTTTCAGTTGCGGCATGCGCGCGGCTGGCGTCCGCTCGCGCGCCGAAAACGGAAACACATGCAAATAGGTCAGCCCGCAGGCTCGCACATGATCGAGCGTGGCCTCGAACATTTCGTCCGTTTCGGTCGGAAACCCGGCGATGAAATCCGCCCCGAACACGATGTCGGAGCGCCGCGCGCGCAACGCATCGCAGAACGTCAACGCTTGCCGCGTCGTGTGCCGCCGTTTCATACGCTTCAAGATCATGTCGTGCCCGGCCTGCAGCGACAGATGAAGGTGGGGCATCAGTCTAGGTTCGCTCGCAATCAGTTCGATCAGCTTCACATCGCACTCTGCGACATCCAGCGACGACAGCCTGAGCCGCGGCAACTCCGGCACCGACACCAAGATCTTCTCAACCAGCGACCCAAGCGAAGGCGTTCCCGGCAAATCCGTGCCGTACGACGTGATATCCACGCCCGTCAGGACAACCTCGCGCACGCCGCGCTGCATGATCAGCTTGATCTGTCGCACGATCTCGCCCGCACCCACGCTGCGCGACGGGCCGCGCCCGTACGGGATAATGCAAAATGTGCAGCGATGATCGCATCCGTTCTGTACCTGCAGGAATGCACGTACGCGCCCGTCGAACCCGGCGATCAAATGCGATGCCGTTTCCTTGACCGACATGATGTCGTTGACCTGTACGCGCTCAGCCCCGGCGTCGAACGCATACGCCCGCGCATCAAGCTTGTCGGCGTTGCCCAACACCTGATCGACTTCCGGCATGTTGGCAAACGTTTGCGGCTCCGTCTGCGCGGCGCATCCGGTTACGATCACGCGGGCCTTCGGATTGGCTTTGCGCGCCTTGCGAATTTCCTGCCGCGCCTGGCGCACGGCCTCCGCCGTCACAGCGCACGTGTTCACGATAACGGCGTCCTCTAAGCCCGCCGCACGCGCCTTGTCGCGAATAACCTGCGACTCATACGTATTGAGCCGGCAGCCGAGCGTGATGACGTCGATGCTCATGCGAAATACCGCTCAGACAACTCGCCCTTGAAGTTGAGTTCCGTAGGTCCCGTCATCAGCACGTGATTGTCTTCGCGCCACTCGATGTCGAGCGGTCCGCCGTCCAGCCAAATGCGCACCTTACGGTCTGCAAGTCGCCGCCGCGCCGCCGCGACCGCGGTGGCACACGCCGCCGACCCGCAGGCCAGCGTCATGCCCGCGCCGCGCTCCCACACGCGCAAGCGGATCTCGCTCTTCGACTTCACCTGCGCCAGGCTGATGTTCGCCCGCTCCGGGAACAGCGGATGATGCTCGATCATCGGTCCGACCTTCTTCAGGTCGTGTGCCTCGGCGTTCTCAACGAAGAAGATGCAATGCGGATTACCCATGTTGACAGCCGACGGCCCGAACAACACCGGCGCATCGATCGGCCCGACCTTGATATCGAGCGTGCGGGTGTCCATGCGCTCAGCCAGCGGTATGTCCTGCCACTCGAGCTTCGGTTCGCCCATATCGACCGTCACCCGGCCATCGTCCGTCCGGCTGCACGTGATGAGTCCACCCGGCGTCAGCAACGTGACGTTGGTCTTCCCCGTTTCTTTCAACAACAAATCGGCGACGCACCGCGCGCCGTTTCCACAAGCCTCGGCCTTGCTGCCGTCGGGGTTCCAGATGCGCATCACCGCATCGCCGCCCCCTTTGGCGGGCTCGATCACCAACAACTGATCGAACCCGACGCCGCGATGCCGGTCGCCAATCCGCGTTGCCGCAGCGGCACTTATCTGGAGGTTGTGCGCACGCGCGTCCACGACGACGAAGTCGTTTCCCAGGCCGTTCATTTTGAAAAATGCAACGCTCATGTGGCGTCTATATAGGCGCTCACGCCCCAGACTGGCGAGCCCCTAGGCATACTACTTTTGCGCAAGGGGCGGGCGTCCCGTTGTCTCACGTCAGGGAATCTTTTCCCCCTCTACCGTCACCAGCGCGTGGTGAACTTCTCACCGACGCGTGTTAGACAAAAATTCACGCGGGGGTCGGGCGTGTTGGGTTTGGACGAGTGTTCTGAGGTGCCTGATGCGTTTCGTCGCCGCATGCGCGGGTGCATTTCTATCGGCGCTGTTCTGTTTTAGCGCTTTCGCCGGCAAAGAGGACCCGTTCCTCTGGCTTGAAGAAACCGAGAGCAAACGCGCTCGCGGCTGGGTTCAAACCCAAAACGACCTGACGCTGCGCTCGCTGCGCAGCGACGCGCGCTATGCCGAAACGCTGGCGGACGCCCGTACGATCGTTACGGCGCGCGACCGCCTCCCATACGGCAATCTCGCCGGCGGCTGGGTCCACAATTTCTGGCAAGACGACAAGCACCGCCGCGGCGTGTGGCGGCGCGCGCGCCTCGCCGAATACCGAGAGGCCGATCCGCACTGGCAGACCCTGATCGACGTTGACGCACTCGCCAAGAAGCAAGGCGAAGACTTGTCGTGGAAAGGCGCCGAATGCCTGCCCCCCGCCTTCACGCGTTGTTTGGTCCAGCTGTCGAAGGGGTCAAACGATGCCATCACCGTGCACGAGTTCGACATCGCGACGAAATCGTTCGTCCCCGGCGGCTTCGTCGTTGATTACGGCAAAACCGATATCGGCTGGGTGGACGCGAACACGGTCGTCATCGCAACGAGTGGGGGCAAAGGCCTCACCGCCTCTGGAAGCTTGCGCGTCGTAAAGCTCTGGAACCGCGGCGAACCGTTGGCCGACGCGAAAACGATCTTCGAAGCAAAGGCGTCCGACAGCAATGTCCGCCCGATGGTTTATTTCGATCGCGACGGCAAAGCGGAACTCTTCATCGTTTGCGCCCGCTCGAAGTTTGACAGCGACCTCTTCTACGTCGATCCGAATTCGCGCGTCACCCGCCTCGCCATCCCGAACACGTTCGAGTTTAAAGGCTTCCACCGCCGGCAACTGTTGTTCGTGATGACCCGCGATTGGCAACAAGGCGATGTCTTGGCGGGTCAAGGCGCCCTCGTCGGCTTCTCGCTCGACCAATACTTGTCCGGCGATGCGCTTCCTTCCGCAAAGTTGTTGTTCGCGCCGGAACGCAAACTCTCTGTGGCCAGCATCGCGATCGGCCGCGACGCGATCTACCTCTCTGTCCTCGACAACGTGAAGGGCCGCATTCACGAGGTGACGTTCGACGGCCATCAATGGTTTTGGCGGCGCCTCACGCTGCCTGACAACGGCAGTGCCGAGGTGGTGAGCGTCGGTCAATCCGACGCCGCTGTGCTGATCAAATACGCTAACTTCGTCACGCCCGACCGCCTCTACATCGCAACCAAGGGCGAAGACCCACGGACGATCCAATCGCTACCGGAACGTTTCGACGCCGGCGATATCGAGGTAACCCAGCACGAAGCCGTGTCGAGCGACGGCGCACGCATCCCTTATTTCTTCGTCCGGCGCGAAGGCACGCGCAATGACGGCCAAACCCCGGCGCTGATCTACGCTTACGGTGGCTTCCAAGTGTCGACGACGCCCTGGTACTGGTCCAGTGCGGGTAAGCTCTGGCTCGAAGAAGGCGGCGCCTATGCCGTTGCGAATGTGCGTGGCGGCGGCGAATTCGGCCAGCGTTGGCACGAAGCGGCAACCGGCGAGCGCCGTCAGAAAAACTTCGACGACCTCGCCGCTGTCGCTCGCGATATGGTCGCCCGCGGCTTCACCTCGCCTCGCCGCTTGGGCGTCATCGGCTCGACACAGGGTGGCCTGCTCGCAACCGGCGCCTTCGTCCAGAACCCCGATCTCTTCAACGCCGTCTCAGCCCAAGTGCCGCTGACCGACATGTTGCGCTACACGCGCCTCTCAGCTGGCGGCTCGAACTGGATCTCCGAATACGGCAACCCTGACGATCCACGCCAGCGCGCCATCATCAGCCGCTGGTCGCCCTATCAAAACGTCCGCAGCGGTGTTCGCTATCCGCGTGCCTTCTTTATGACGTCGACCCGTGCGGCCTTAGGCGTCCACCCCGCCCACGCCCGAAAAATGGCCGCCAAGCTTGGCGCGATGGGTCAACCCACCCTCTACTTGGAAACCACCCAAACCGCCGACACGTCCCAAGAACGCGCCGAGCAACTGGCGTTGACCTACACCTATTTCCGCCAGCAGCTGATGGACTAGAAGGCGTTCACGCCCAAGGCGCTCTTGGTGTCTTGGCGTGAAACACAAGGCCGCACACCCCCGCATTGACTCCCCCTGGGGGAAACCCTAGGTTCCGCGCCAATTTCCAGGATCGACTGAATGCCGATCCGCCCCGGTTTGGAGCCGGGGTCAACGTCCGTCAGCGCGTTGCGCCCGCGGGCGCGATAGGCATTTGGTCAAACGGTTGACGGTTTGATGTTTGAAGCTCTGACCAATCGCTTGTCGTCGGTACTCGACGGCCTCAGAGGGCGCGGCGCGCTGACCGAGGCCGACGTCGATGCCGCGCTGCGCGAAGTGCGTCTGGCGCTGATCGAAGCCGACGTCTCGCTTTCCGTCATCAAAGACTTCCTGGCCAAGGTTCGCGAAAAGGCGATCGGTGCAGACGTGTTGCGCTCCGTCACGCCGGGTCAGCAGATCGTCAAGATCGTCCACGACGTCCTCGTCGAAACGCTGGGCGAAGAAAATTCAAGCCTCTCGCTCGACGCCGTCCCGCCCGCGGTCATCATGATGATCGGTCTTCAAGGCTCGGGTAAGACGACGACGACCGCGAAGATCGCGCTTCGCCTCACGAACCGCGACAAGAAGAAAGTTCTCCTCGCCTCGCTCGACACCCGCCGCCCCGCGGCGCAGGAGCAGCTGAAAGTCCTCGGCGAACAAACCGGCGTCGCGACGCTTCCCATCATGGCGGGCCAAGCCCCGGCCGACATCGCGCGCCGCGCGCTGCAAGCTGCAAAGCTGTCGGGCTACGACGTTCTGATCCTCGACACTGCGGGCCGCCTGCACATCGACGAAGCATTGATGGCCGAGATCGCTCAGATCCGCGATCTGTCCGGGCCTGTCGAAACGTTGCTCGTTGCCGACAGCCTCTCCGGCCAAGACGCAATCAATGTCGCCAAGACGTTCAAAGAACGCATCGGCATCACGGGCATCGTGCTCACCCGCATCGACGGCGACGGCCGCGGCGGCGCAGCGCTCTCGATGCGCGCGATCACCGGCGCGCCGATCAAGCTGCTCGGCACCGGCGAAAAGATTGACGCGCTCGAAGACTTCCATCCCCGCCGCATCGCGGGCCGGATCCTTGGCCAAGGCGACGTCGTCAGCCTCGTGGAAAAGGCGGCGGAAACCGTCGACCAAGAAAAAGCCGAAGCTATCGCCAAGAGAATGGCGAAGGGCCAATTCGACCTCGACGACCTCGCCGAACAACTCCGCCAGATGCGCCGCATGGGTGGGATGTCGGGCATCATGGGCATGCTCCCCGGCATCGCGAAAGCGAAGGATCAGCTCGCCAACGCCGGCATGGACGACAATATGCTGAAGCGCCAAGAGGCGATCATTCAGTCGATGACGAAGGAAGAGCGCACGAACCCCGATGTCTTGAACGGCTCGCGCCGCAAACGCATCGCCAAGGGTTCCGGCGTCGAAGTCAGCGACGTGAACAAGCTTTTGAAAATGCACCGCACGATGGCGGACGTGATGAAGAAAATGGGCAAAGGCAAAGGTCTGATGAGCGCGCTGTTCGGCGGCCGTGGTCCAGCGATGCCCGCGGGCGGTCTGCCCGGTCTTGGCGGCGGTGGCCTTGGTGGCGCCGGCGGCCCCCTGCAATTGCCCCCGGGCATGAAGTTACCGCCGGGCTTCGGCGGAAAGCGTTGATTGGTTTTTTCAAGATTGTTCAGAAGGACTAGCGAATGTTGAAAATCAGAATGTCACGCGGCGGCACGAAGAAGCGCCCGTTCTATAAAATCGTCATTGCCGACGCGCGCTCCCCGCGTGACGGCCGCTTCATTGAGCGCATCGGCCACTACAACCCGCTGCTCGCCAAAGACCACGCCGACCGCATCAAGCTCGACCTCGACCGCGTGAAGTATTGGCTCGGCCAAGGCGCGCAGCCGTCGGACCGCATCGAGCGCTTCCTTGCCGACATGGGTCTCGCGAAGAAGAAGACGCAATTCAACGACCCGTCGAAATCGGCTCCGCGCAAGAAGGCGCAAGAGCGTCTGGCGGCAGAGAAGAAGGGCGAAGAAGCGGCAGCGTAGTCTAACGCACCGCTGGCACGACCATGACGACCGACAAACAAATCCTCTTGGGCCGCATCATCGGCCCGCACGGATTGAAGGGCGAGGTGAAGATCAAAAGCTTCACCGCCGAGCCCCTTGCTGTCGCGTCCTATGGTCCGCTGACAGCGCCCGACGGCCGTATGTTCCGCCTGACGAATGCGCGCCTTCAGGGCGAGATCGTGATCGCGGCGATCAAGGGCGTGACCGACCGCACCCTCGCCGAATCGCTGAAGGGCCTCGAGCTCAAAGTCGATCGCGACGACATGCCCGAAACCGATGACGGCGAGTACTACGAAGCCGACCTCATCGGTCTCGCCGTCTTCGACGAAGGCGGCGACCAAGTCGGCGAAGCAATGGGCTTCCAGAACTTCGGCGCCGGCGACCTGCTTGAGATCAGGCGCACGACGGGCCGCACGTCGTTCGTACCGTTCGCGGGCAACATGGTCCCCGAAGTCGACATCGAGAAGGGCCGCATCGTTCTCTCCGAAACCGGCCTCGCAGTCCTGACCGCCGACGACGATCAGGGAGCCAAGCCATGACCTGGGCCGCCACTGTCCTGACCGTGTTGCCGGAGATGTTCCCGGGGCCCCTGGGCGTATCGCTCTCGGGCAAGGCGCTGGCCGAAAGCCGCTGGTCGCTCGAAGCCATCGACATCCGCAAGTTTTCGACCACGCGCTACGGCTCGGTTGACGACACCCCCGCCGGCGGCGGCCCCGGTATGGTCATGCGCGCTGATATTCTCGCCGCCGCGATCGACTCCGTCGAACGCAATGACCGCCCGCTGATCTTGCTCTCCCCGCGCGGAAAACCGTTGACCCAAGCCCGCGCCCGCGCACTCTCGAAGGGCCCCGGTGTCATTCTCATCTGCGGCCGCTTCGAAGGCGTCGACCAGCGCGTGATCGACGCCCGCGCGCTCGAAGAAATCTCGATCGGCGACTACATCCTCTCGGGTGGCGAGCTGGCCGCGATGACGCTGATCGACGCCGTGGTGCGTCTGCTGCCCGGCGTCGTCGGTGCGGACGCATCGCTTGAAGAAGAAAGCTTCGAGAACGGCCTGCTCGAATACCCGCAGTTCACGCGCCCCCAAACCTGGGAAGGCCGCGACATCCCCGCGGTGCTGACCGGCGGCCACCACAAGAAGATCGCCGAGTGGCGCCGCCAGCAATCGCTCGACCTTACGAAATCCCGCCGGCCCGATTTGTGGGATGCCCACATGCGGTCGGCACAAACGAAACATTAGAGCTTACGAAAGGATCAATCCTATGAATCTCCTGCAAACGCTTGAAGCCGAACAAGTCAAAGCCCTCGCGAAAAAGAAGAAGATCGATTTCGGCCCCGGCGACACCGTCAAGGTCATGGTCAAGGTCGTCGAAGAATCGTTCGACGAAAAGACGAAGCAGGTAAAGC
The DNA here is from genome assembly GCA_902826695.1 of uncultured Alphaproteobacteria bacterium. Classification (GTDB taxonomy): domain Bacteria; phylum Pseudomonadota; class Alphaproteobacteria; order Micropepsales; family Micropepsaceae; genus SZUA-430. The sequence continues at coordinate 121,111 of CADEFU010000011.1, forward strand.
GCCGCGAGCGTCTTCAGGCGTTCGAAGGCGTCGTCCTCGGCCGCCAGGGCCAGGGCCTGAACGAGAACTTCACCGTCCGCAAAATCTCCTACGGCGAAGGCGTGGAACGTATTTTCCCGGTCTTGAGCCCGCTCGTCGACTCGGTCGAAGTGCTCCGCCGCGGCCGCGTCCGCCGTGCGAAGCTCTACTACCTCAAGGGCCTCACGGGTAAGAAGGCCCGCATCGTCGAGCGTCAAGACAAGGACCGCGGCGCTGAGGCAGACGCCGCCGAGTGAGCGAACTCACGTTCCGCTTCGCCGGGCGCGCTGATGCGCCGGCGATCGCGGCACTGATCGAAGAGGGCTACCGCGGCGAGGAAAGTCGCCGCGGTTGGACGAGCGAAGCCCACCTGATTGAAGGCAACCGCACCTCCGTTGCCGAGATCGAAGCCTTGATCGCCGCCCCGGACGCCCGCTTCATCATGGCGTTCGACAACGACGCGCTCATCGGCTGCGCCCTGATCAAGAACGAGAATGGCGAAGGCTATTTCGGCATGTTCGCGGTCAAGCCGGCGCTGCAAGGTGGGGGTCACGGCAAACAGATCTTGACGCACGCCGAACGGCAAATCCGCGACGGCTGGAACTGCCCGCGCATCGCGATGACCGTCATCTCGATCCGCGAAGACCTCGTCGCCTACTACGAACGCCGCGGCTACACCCGCACCGGCACCAAACCCTTCCCCTTCGACCGCGAACCCGGTGCGAAACGCACGGACTTCCACTTCGTGGTGCTGACGAAGACGCTCACTTAGTCTCGGGCGCGGCTCAATTCCGGACGGCAGGCACGAACGCCGCCGAAGCCACGGTCAAAGGGCATCATGGAATTTTCCGGCACTTCAGTTTGGCGTTGCGGTCGTCGGTCGCTGCGAGCTTGCCGGCCCATTGTAGCGCCGCGGTCCCGGATCTACTGGAGGTTCCGCCGGATTGGTTGTTCCCGACCCGGGCCCCACGAGATCGATCTGTTCGCAGTGCGAATAGCTCCCGTTGGAGTGCTGCTGGACGCAGCAATATCTATGACCGCTCACGCAGGCGACGACGTGGATGTAAGAACGCCCTTTAATCCAGTCATCGTCTTGCTTCGCGTAACAAGCGCGAAGCTTCGGGTCGTTGGCGTTCATTTGCTGCATGTTGCAGCCGGTCGGCGGAATCTTCTTGCGCGCCTCACTTGGCGCGGTGAAGGCCATGCCGATCACGACCGCTAGCAGGAAGGGCAGCGCATGACGTCGGGTGACTTTCATTGTTGGACCTCCTTCGCTTGTGCGCAAGTATTGTCAAAGGCGCGATTGCCCGCATCCCCCGCGCGGGGGATGCGCTGCTCATTATCGTTGTGACGGCGGCAACACCGGTGGCGAAATTTCTCTGATCAAGAGTTCAAGCTGCCGCTGATCGTGCACCCCCGTCTTGTCGAAGATGGCGGACAGTTGCGTCTTGACCGTGCCGTCCGACACCCCCTGCGACAGCGCGATGGTCTTGCGCGATTTGCCCTCGGCCACATGCGCGATCACGCGCATTTCGGCGGGCGTTAGCCCGAACAGCGCGGCGATGGCTTCGATCGCCGGGCTTGGGGTCACGCCGGCGACGTTGATGAAAATCGCGGCGGCCGCGGAATCGGCGAAGCGCGCGTCGCCCTCGCGCCGCGCCAACGGCAGAACATGTGCGATCGCCGGTGCCTCGGTCGATGCCAACGGCACATTGATGCCGGCCGCGCCCAAGGCAACCTCGTCGCGCTCGCCCAGCAAGACGGCCCGTGCGACCGATCTGTCGGCGTGGACAAACGGCAATGTTAAATGCCCGGAGGTCAAGCGCGCCACGACCGCGTTGTCGAGCAGCGCCTCCGCCGCGGCGTTGGCGAAAATGACGCGCATGTCGCTCGTCACGATCAGCACCGCATGCGCCAGAGACTCGATCAAACGGCGGAATGCGGTCGCCAAGGCGCGCTCGGTGTCAAAGAGATCGCCAATCGTGACCGCGCGCCGCACGTGTGGGGCGAGCGCGCCCATCCACGCCAGGTCGCCCGCGGCGATCTGCTTGTCTCGGCCGGTGAGGATGACGAGCGAGCCGGTGCGTTCGGATTGCTTCACCAGCGTCAGCCAAACAAAATCGTCCAGCGCGTTCGGGATGACGAACTCTTGCGTCACCTTCGCGTTGCGCCAGCGTTCCTGCGTCCCGGGATCCAGCAGCCCGTAAACCCTGTCCACGGTATAGGCTTCGTCGAAGGCAAGCCGCGGCGCCGCCAAAAGGAACGGAATGTCGTCGTTGTGCTGGCCGACCAGAGCGCGCACCAAAGGCGTTTCGCCCGTTGTCACCGAAAGCCGCGTCGCGCGCGTGGCCTTGTCGATGACCCCGATCACGCCGACGCGCCCGCCGACCGCGATGCGCATCGTCTCCAGCGTTTCTTCCCAGCGCGCCGGATGCGCCACGCAATCGTAGATATTCTCCACGATCGCCGCGCTGTCCGGATACGCACCCGCGCCTGACATGCTTGCTCCGCCCAGTGGGCCTTTGAACAAAAAAGCCTACCCGGAACAAGGCGGCATGTCTCGGCGCGGCGCGGTTGTGTTGCTCACTTTGCTCGCGCGCACCCACGCCTCCTGTGTGATCCGGTAAAGCACATGCCGCCGGAGCGCATGCCCCACCGGCAGCCGCGGGTGATCGAAATCCTCGGCTGGATCGCGCGTCATGCCGAGCCGCTCCATCACCGACCATGACGGCTTGTTCGCCGGCACCGTGAACGACACGATTTGATCGAGAGTCAAATCTTCAAATCCGAATCGAAGGGCCGCTTTCGCGCCCTCCGTCGCATAGCCCTTGCCCCAGAAGGCCGGCGCAAGCCGCCACCCGATCTCGACCGCCGGCGTAAACGGCGCCTCGAACCCAACCCGCTGCAACCCGATATAGCCCACGAAAGGCGCCACCCCCGGCGCCTCCACAGCCCACACCCCAAACCCGTGCGCCCGATGATGCTCCTCGAACCGCCCAATCAGCGCTTGGCTCTCCGCCGCCGTCATGACGCCGGGCATGAACCGCATGGTCAATGCGTCGGCATTCATCGCCGCAAACGGCGCGAGGTCTTCCTCGCGCCAACGGCGCAGGATCAATCTCTCGCTCGATATCATCGCGCAGGAACAAGCCACCCGTGCTTCTCACCCAACCGTCGCATCCGCCGCAGAGCCGGACAACCCTCGCCATCCGACGTCACCCGCACCAACTCCGGCCGTACTGGCATCGTCTCCGGCGTATGAATGTTCCACGCGAGTCCCGCGCGCTTCAGCGCCAAAATCAACCACCAGCCAGGATCTGGCTGATCCGGCAACAGCCCGATCCGCGCCGATCCCGGATAGGCGTGATGATTGTTGTGCCAGCTCTCGCCCATCGAGATCAGCCCCGCGATCGGCACATCGAACCCCTGCACGCCGGCGCCGCGCACGAGAAAACTCTGCGGCCCTTCGCGATGCGCATAGTGCCCGACGAGCCAATGCCCCGTCACACACACGGCAACCCGCGCACAAACGCCCCACACGACCCAAGCCCAACCGCCAAGCGCATAAAGCACGAGCGCGACCGGCAATTGCTGCCACATCCACGTCCGCTCCATCCACGCATAGACGCGGTCGTTCGCGATCCGCGGTTCCAGCCGGAACTCCGGCGCCCGCGCAAGGTGCAGATCGCAATGTAGCTGCCACCACGCGTCATGCCAAAAGCTGCGCCGGTGGCAGAGATAGTCATGACAGTTCGTCTGCCGCTGCGCCCAATCGCGAAGGTCGTGCTGGCGCGTCATACCGATCGGCCCCGCCATACCTACCAGCGTGCCTAGCGTCACCAGCACATACTCAAGCCACAACGGACATTCGAAACTGTTGTGAATGAGTCGCCGGTGCATCCCCACCGAATGCCCGCCGCACAGCGTGACCGCGCAAAGCGCGAGGAAAACGGCAAACGCATCCCACGAAAACGTCAGCGGCCCGAAGATCAGCGCCACCGCCGTCATCGATCCGATCCAGATCGACTTCACCGGCGCCCACTTGACGGCGCCCCTGACCGGATCGCTGTCGGGCACGGCCACAATGCGTTCCGAGCCCTTCACCCACGCCATCGAACCCTCCTTTAGGTCTTGCGCTTCTCCTTGAGCCGCGCGCTCTCCCGCTTCAGCGGGCGCGACACCGGACAAACCTCCTGCACGAAACCGTTCAACGTGTTCGCGATCGCCTCGCGCACGATCGAGTAATGGACGAACTGCCCAATCTTCTCCGACTTCACGAGCCCGGCCCCCTCAAGGAGGGCCAGATGCTTGGAAATCGCGGGCTTCGACATCGAAAACCGCTCCGCAATTTCACCGGCCGTCATGTCGGCCGCCGAGAGGTAAGCCAGAATCTTCCGCCGCGCGGTCGAGGAGAGTGCGGCAAATACGTTGTCAGCCAAGATGTCACCATTTAACTAATGAATTAAATAGTGCACGAGTTTATATTGAAGTCAAGCGGTCAGCGGGCTGCGATATCGATCCTTCGGCAGGGAAGGCAGGTTCGACATGCGCGATCTCAAGGCGCCAGATAGCGCGGAGTTTCCTATGCTTCTTGCTAGAGGGCTGCTCTGGGGCGCTGTCGCAGCGACCGCAATGATGCTTGGCGGCTTGCTGCTCGCAGAACTGTCGAGCACCCAACCCACAAACGCGGCCATCTACCTGATCGTCGTATTCTACGCTTTGGTCGCAATGTCCTTCCTGGTTTTCATTTTGGGCCCGATTGCGGCCCTGTTCGCTTGGCCGATCTATCGCCGCGGTGTTCGTGCGCCATGGGTCTACGCGATAGCAGGAGCCGTCGCCGCTGCATCACTGCCTCTCGGGTTCACGCTAGCGGACGGATCGCTGTTTGACCTCAGATGGACCGGACAGGGTATTATCTTCATGGCGTGGGTTGCACTTTCAGGCGCTTTTGGAGGCTTCATGGCCGCGCGCGCTCTGCAGCAAGAAGGAGGCTGATCGGCGCCTTGGCGCAGCGGTCCTTTGGCATTAGAAACAACCACCATGACAGCAACCACCCTCTACGACAAAATCTGGGACGCCCACCTGGTCCACGCCGAGCCGGGCGAGGCGGCCGTCATCTACATCGACCGCCATCTCGTGCATGAGGTGACGAGCCCGCAGGCCTTCGAAGGCCTGCGCCTCGCCAAACGCAAGGTCCGCCGGCCTGAGCTCACGCTCGCGGTCGCCGACCACAATGTGCCGACGACGGACCGCTCCCACGGCATCGCCGACCCCGAATCCGCGCTCCAGGTCGCGACGCTGGAGAAGAACGCGAAGGACTTCGGCGTCACCTATTTCGCGATGGACGACATCCGCCAAGGCATCGTCCACATCGTGGGGCCAGAGCAGGGCTTAACGCTCCCGGGCCAAACGATCGTCTGCGGCGACAGCCACACCGCGACCCACGGCGCGTTCGGCGCGCTCGCCTTCGGCATCGGCACCAGCGAAGTCGAACACGTGCTCGCGACGCAAACGCTGCAGGCGCGCCCCTCGAAGAACATGCGCGTGACCGTCGACGGCAAAACCGCGCCGGGCATCACGGCCAAGGACATCATCCTCGCCATCATCGGCAAGATCGGCACGGCCGGCGGCACCGGCTACGTCATCGAGTATGCGGGCGAGGCCATCCGCGCCCTCTCGATGGAAGGCCGCATGACGGTTTGCAACATGTCGATCGAAGCGGGCGCCCGCGCCGGTCTCATCGCCCCCGATCGAACGACGTTCGAATATTTGATGGGCCGTCCAAACGCGCCGAAGGGCGCCGCCTGGGAAGCGGCCGTCGCCTACTGGCGCACGCTGAAGTCCGACGACGACGCAAAATTCGACGTCGAGGTGAAGCTCGACGCGGCCGAGATCCCGCCGCTCGTCACCTGGGGCACCAGCCCCGAAAACGTCGTGCCGATCACCGGCCGCGTCCCCGATCCCGCGGCGGAAACCGACCCCCAGCGCCGCGCCGCCATGGAGCGCATGCTCGACTACATGGGCCTCAAAGCCGGCACCGCGATGAAGGACGTGAAGATCGACCGCGTCTTCATCGGCTCCTGCACGAACGGCCGCATCGAAGATTTCCGAGAGGTGGCGAAGGTCGTGGCCGGCAAACTCGTCGCGAGCCACGTCGGCGCCATGATCGTCCCCGGCTCCGGCCTCGTCAAAGAACAAGCCGAACAAGAGGGCCTCGACAAAATCTTCACGGCCGCAGGCTTCGAATGGCGGGAACCCGGCTGCTCCATGTGCCTCGCCATGAACGCCGACAAACTCGAACCCGGCGAACGCTGCGCCTCCACCTCAAACCGCAACTTCGAAGGAAGGCAGGGCCGGGGAGGGCGCACGCACCTGATGTCGCCAGCCATGGCGGCGGCCGCAGCGATCAAAGGACACCTAACCGATGTGCGGGAGTTGGAGTAAGAGTAGGCCGTATGGACTGGCTCACATTCATTTCGCAAATGACACAGGCTCTTGCATGGCCAGTTTCGCTAGCCATTGTCCTATTGCTCTATCGCGAAAGTCTGCTCCAACTCGTCTCCAGACTTGTCGGCGTAAAGATGGGAGACTTCGAGGCCACATTTGCGAGTGAGACACGACAGGTCGAGGAGATCGTGGCGGAAGCCAAGAAGAGTCTCCCGCCAGCCCCCGCGATTGAAAATGCCGAGTTGCTGGAACTCGCAAAGACATCCCCTAGAGCTGCCATTCTGGAAGCGTGGCTCCGCATTGAGCGTCGACTTATTGAACTGGCGGCATCAGTAGGCCAGGAGTCGACTAAACTACCAACCCTTCGCCTCATTTCGCATCTTGCCGAAAAGCAAGTAATCAACGGATACGTGGCAGATTCGCTTCGCGGGCTGGCGGCTATGCGGAATTTAGCAGTTCACGCGGGCGATTTTGAGGTAACGCCACCGAAAGCTACGGATTTCATTACCCTTGCGGGAACAATTGAGCTCTTGCTGAGCACACCCGGAATGCGAACCGCTAAGCAGCCGAGAGTGAGTTCACCGTGAGCTCGGCGGAGTTGAGGTTCATCCACGATGTTGTAAAGCCATATGTTGCGCTCAACATGGCACTATCTCGGAGAACGCTGATTCAGCCAGAAGAAGGTGATGCAGTTTCAGCGGCCCGAGCGCTTTGTGTTGCCCTTGCTCACTTTCCAGAGTCGACGGAAATCTATTTGCCGGGTACGCGCTCATCAAAGGAGCTGCAGCTGGCGGGGAAGGAATGGACGTTGTTGCGAGACATCGCAAACACGGCAAAGCACGGCATTCTTCGAATTCCCGCAAAGCAGATCAACCTGACGCAGGCTCTTTCTTGGGAGTTCGATGACGTCCCGAGGTTCAAGTTTCTCAGGGTTGTCGTCTTGGCAAAGTATCCCAACTCAAGCGGCGAGTACGACGTACTTAGCGTAGTCCATTCCGTGATCTTACGAGTTGGCGCCTTGTACGGCTTCATACTGCTGCCTATCGACCCTCCGTTGGAGAGCCAAGAGCCTTTCGCTGACAAATGCGTCGTTCCTTTCGAAGGCGCATCCTTCTACGTAACAAGTACGCAACTGTTGTATCACAAGCGGGTTCAGGGCTCCCTCGTCAGGGCCGATCCTCCGCGTGTCGAATTTGTCGTGCCTTAACCAAGCGGAATGCCATGCAAAAATTCACCACCCTCACCGCCGTCGCAGCCCCGCTGCCGATGATCAACGTCGACACGGACATGATCATCCCGAAGCAGTTTTTGAAGACGATTCAAAGAACGGGTCTGGGCAAGAACCTGTTCGAAGAGATGCGTTACACGACGGCGGGCGCCGAAATACCCGATTTCGTGCTAAACAAGCCCGCCTACCGCAAGGCGCAGATTTTGGTCACCGGTCAAAATTTCGGCTGCGGTTCAAGCCGCGAGCACGCGCCCTGGGCGCTGGCCGACTTCGGCATCCGCTGCGTGATCGCGACCTCGTTCGCCGACATCTTCTACAACAACTGCTTCAAGAACGGGATTTTGCCGATCGTCCTGCCGCAAGACGACGTCGACAAGCTGATGGACGACGCGAACCGCGGCAGCAACGCGGTCGTCACCGTCGACCTCGAGAAACAAGAAATTCGCGGCCCCGACGGCGGCATGATCAAGTTCGACGTGGACCCCTTCCGCAAACAATGCCTGCTGAACGGCTGGGACGACATCGGCCTCACCATGCGCCACGAAAAATCGATCGACGCCTTCGAAGCCAAACGCCGCGCCTCTCAGCCTTGGGCGTAACGGCCGTCCACCGCTGCTAAGCTGGTGGCACCCTCGCGTCCTGGCGTTTCGGCGCCAACAAGCTCGACTTGTGGAGGGGAGGCGGGTGGCGCACGGCGCTGACAGTCCCCATCTAGGATCGGGAGGGGGACTCCATGGCCACCATAGCGCCTCGGGCAGACATCCCAATAGGGATACGGTTCTTGCTGTTCTGGTTCACAGTTGCAGGCGTCGTGGCTTTGTACGTCTTCCTCACAAACGTGGGTTTGTTGCCCAACCCGAAGACGCCGCCCAAAACCCACTTCAACGACTTTGCGCCCGGCTGGTCAGCCCTCGTCTTCGGTTGGGCCGCCATCGGTCGGCTGAACTTTCTGGTGCGCCGATGGCTCGACGACAATCTCGTCGATGCCGGCTTCGCGCCGGAAGAAGCCGCGCTGCGCCGCCGCGACCGTCTCTATCACCGAGCGCGCTACGATCTGTATTGGGTCAGAAAGCGTGTATTGAATCTCACGAGCGACGAAGTCTTGATCCTTGAACGCCGGCGCGCGATTCAATATTGGCTGACCACATTCGGATGGTGGATGGTGGCAGTCGGCGCGCACCTTCCAATGCATGCGAACTTTCGGGCTATCGCCTTCTGGACCGGTCTGGCCCTCGTGTTTCGATTCCCATTCCTCTCCGGCATGGAGGGGTTAGGCTTCTCCGGCGCGAAGCGCTAATCAACATCGTAACGCGCGCCTGTAGCGACAAGCGGAGCTGCAGCCTTGTTTGCGACTTCGCGTCTTTGCGTGAAACGACCGAACCTCAACGGTGCACCGCCGCTGGCTGGCTAGCCGAGCAGCGTGGCGTACTTGGCGTTTCACCTAGGCGGATGTCGAACCCTACCGCCAATCCCCCAGCACAAACGCCTCCGCCGCCAAATACCCAGCCCCGTTCCCGCGTTGCATCGCCACACCTGTGTACTGCGTGCGATACCCCTGCGCGAGCATCGTCTGATAGGCGGACGAGCACACCGTGTTCACGCCCGCCAAGACGACGCCCATGCCGCGCCGCGCGGCAAGCGCTTCGCAGGCTGCAAGCAATTTGGCGAATGACGCGCCGTCGCGCGCCGCCGCGAACTTGACGTAGACCGTCTTCGGCCCCGCCTCGCTGCCTGGCCCGACGTGGCAAACCGCAAAGGCACCAAGCGATGCGCCGTCCCGCACCGTCACGACCTCGCCCAGCTTCTGATCGAGCAGCGCATCGACCTCGCCCGAAACGTCGAGCCCCGGAAACATTGCACCGCTCACGTCCCGCGCCTGCGCCAGCAGATCGGCACGCGAGCCCTCGAAAGCCGGTGCCGCAGCCGGCGCATCCGCAACGCGCTTCGTCATCAACGCCGTCAAGCGCTGCGGCCAGAAATCGAACTTCTGATAGAGCGCCAAATGCTTCGGGCTGTGCGGAAACGTGTACAGGGCCGATTGCTTGACGCCCCAACGCGCAAAAATCTCCATCGTGGGCGCAAGCAAAAGCTGCCCAATGCCCTTGCTCCAGTAATCCGGCCGCACCGTCAGCGGGCCGAAGAAGCCGAAGCTTCCCCAACGCGTCACATAGTTCGACCCGACCAGAACATCGCCGTCGAACGCGCCGACCGTCGCGTTGCACGCGGGCGCCCGCCAGCGCGTGGCCGTCAAGTCGGCGCCCGCCGCAAAAGTCATCGGATCGGGCAGCCCCATAAACGTCCCGAACGCCAGCCGGAAGATCCGGTCGGCCTCCGGCAAGTCGCGCTCCGTAAGCGGGCGAATGTCGATGCTCATGTTAGCCCCTTCCGCGCCTAAGCGATCCGTTCGAGTCGCAACTCGACACCCTCGTTGACGTAGACAACAGCAACGACCTTGGCCGCGCCTTCGCGCACGAAGCGGTACTCGCCCGGTTCGCCGTCGTCGAAGAACACGTCGTCCCCGGCAGGCAGCGTCTCGCCGGATGATTGCCCGGTCGCCTGAATCATCAGCTTGTCGCCTTCGCGCCAGACCTTCAACTCGACGCCGGGTTTCAACCGGTAGGTCCCGGCGTAGTCGTCCAAAACGCTGGGATCGATCTTCGCGATCGTCCGTGTCGGAATCACGATCTCGACCGCTTGGATCATTTTCCAGGTCTTACCCACACGCCGATACGTGTCGCTCTTGCGCCATCGCCTGAGCGTGGTCGTGCCGTTTTGCTCGCCGCGCGCGACAAACAGATAGGTCGCAATCGTAACGTCGCCGAAACGGCGCGTCTGAAAATCTCTGAACGTCCGCGTCTCGGACGTGCCGATCTGCTCGCTCTCGGCATCGGCCGTGGTGCCGACGGCGAGCCCCGGCCCCACCCACACGCAATCGTTCGAAATGTGTTTGCGCCAGGTTGCCCTGTCGCCGCGCGTGCTCGCCGCCAACCGCTCGCGAACCAGCCGCTCGACGGTCGCGCCGGCAACTTCCTTGGCGATGGCCGCGCCAGACAAAGTCAGCGCCGCGATCAAAAGCAAAGCAGCTCTCATGAAAAGTCTCCGATGGCGAAGGCGGTGCACCGTGACCGCGCAGGCGCCATGAGGCAATCGGCCTATTGGCCGATCCGCTGCTCTAGTTCTATTATTGTTCCCTAAGTTGACAGCACGCCCCAAACGACCGACCTAACGCTCGCCTAACGGATATCTAACGCTTTTCTAACGGCAAACGCCGCGGAAAACCGCCAATCTAACGCTTCTAACGGATTCGATTTTGCATCCATGACCAAGACGCTTCTCCTCCTCCCCGGCGACGGTATCGGCCCCGAAGTGATGGCGGAGGTCGAGCGCCTGATCGCCTGGTTCAACGCCAAGGCCGGCACGAAGTTCGAGACCGCCCATGACCTCGTCGGCGGCGCCTCCTACGACAAGCATGGGGTTCCGGTCACCGAAGCCGCGATGAAGAAGGCGCTCGAAGCCGACGCCGTGTTGTTCGGCGCAGTCGGCGGCCCGAAATACGCGAGCGTCGCCTACGACAAGCGCCCGGAAGCGGCGCTGCTCCGCCTGCGCAAGGATTTGGCCCTGTTCGCGAACCTGCGCCCCGCGCTCTGCTTCGACGCGCTGAAGGAATCCTCGACGCTGAAGCCTGAGATCGTCGCCGGCCTCGACATCATGATCGTGCGCGAACTCACGGGCGGCGTTTACTTCGGCGAACCGCGCGGCATCACCAATCTGCCGAATGGCGAACGCCGCGGCGTCGACACGCAAGTTTACGACACGCACGAAATCCACCGCATCGCCCGCGTCGCGTTCGAACTCGCACGCTTGCGCAAGAACAAGGTGGCCTCCGCCGAAAAGCACAACGTGATGACGTCGGGCTTGCTCTGGAAGGAAGAGGTCACGAAGCTCCACGCCGCCGAATACAAGGACGTGGAACTGACCCACATCCTCGCCGACAACTGCGCCATGCAACTCGTGCGCAATCCGAAGCAGTTCGACGTCATCGTCACCGACAAT
>CADEFU010000012.1 GCA_902826695.1 uncultured Alphaproteobacteria bacterium
GAACTGTCTCCCATTTTAGGTGTCTCACTTTTTGGGTCCACTCCAATACCTATTCACCTCTCTAGCGCCGGAGGGAATAGGTATGCTTTCACCCTGTTCCGCTATTCTGCAGACGGGCTTGCCTTTGCTCACTCAGCAGGCGTTGACGCCATCGGCTACTTTTTTCTGCCAATCGGGACCGAGGATCACCTGCGCGTCGACGCCTCTCTCGAATCCCGGGTCGCCGGGTTTGAGCATCAGGATCCGCATCGCCGTATCGTGCGAGCCGTACACGATCGTTTGCTGACCGCCGTAGTAGGTTGTCGATTGTCCGTAGACGGAGTTCCCGCTCACCGTGGCGCTGCCGTAGGTGTTTGCATATGTCGGCCCCGTTTGGAGCACGCCCACATTGTTTTGGCTCGCCGCACCGCCAACAATGTAGCGTGAGAACCCTCGGCGCAGCGTCTCAACCGCCGCCATCTGTTGAGCCACATCCTGTGAACCGGTTGCGCCGCATACGGGCGCGGCCGACGTCGTAAGCATGATCTCATTGCTCGAAACCTGCATCACGCTCGTGCTGGCGCAACCGGCGACCGACAGCGCAATGACGGCCACCGCCGAAATCCGAAGCATTTGAGTCTCCCTTGTGTGCGCGCGAACTAGAGCAAGAGCGCACGACACATTGCAACTCCGATAGGTCGGGGCGACTCTGATAGGTCGGGCGGTGCGTTGCTTCGCACGAAATTCCCCCAGGGGATGTAGCTGTGGCTGGCGGTTGCGGGTGGACGTCGATACAGATGCGGTGGCCGAACTGCGGCGGCGGACGAGGCGCTTCCCTTTGTGAGAAATCCCACTTCGGCGCGCGCCGCAGTTTGCTAAGGCGAGCACGATCAACAACGCACGACTTCGGCCGCATACGCGATGAGCAACACGCAAGACGGGGAAAAATCGACGCCCTTTCTATCTGCACGCGTCGATCACCTCTTTTCGTCAGCGAAGTACTTCAATGAGGGATTGAAGAACCTGGCCACGCTCTTTTTGACTGGCTTTGCCCTTCTTTTCATCGTTACGATCACGATCTCGATGCTTTGGTCCGATCCCCATCTCTCTTCGTTCGAGGTCCCGAAGACGATGGCCGATCGAGGCTACACAAGCTCCGTCGTGAAGATGAGGATTCAGAGCTACGCCAACGAAATTGTTCGTCAGTCGAAGCAAAACCTCGAGGTGCGGGGAGCGCGGCATTCATTCGAGACCGAGCGCGTCGCCCTCGACTACAATCTCGGCTCGGGACTGACGCTGCGCCAGGTCGGAGAGGCCGCTCTGTCATTTTTCGGCTGGAGCGGAAACGAAATCAGGGGCGCCATCACGACAAGCGGCGGCGCCTATCACGTGTTCTTGGTACGCTCGGGCGTGCCTGTCGTGACCTCTATGCCGCGCTTCGCGGACGAGCAAGATCCGGAGCCGGTCTTGCGCGCGATCGCTACCGACATTCTTGCCGATGTGCACGCCTACACAGTCGGCACCTACCACCATTCCTGCGGGCGTAACGACGCGGCACTCGTGATCGCCCAGAGAATGAAGGACGCCGGCACCGACCTCGCGTGGGCCAGCAATCTCGAGTGCATGACGTACAAGAGCATGATGCAGTACAGCCGCGCCGTCACCGCCTGCAAATCGGTGATCCAGCGGAACCCGAACATATTTGCCGCCTATGCGAATCTAGGAGACGCGTTGCTCATGCAGGGCTTGGTCAAGCGGGGCAAAGTGTATGACACGACGCCGGCGCTACGACACTTCGTCGAAGAAGCGCGCAGCGTTTATCTGAGCGGCAAGCGGCTGCTGCACCCCGGCGACAAGTCCGGCATCTATTGTAACCTCTCGGCCATCGGCGAATTGTTGGGAGAAGGTCCGTCCCCGCAGTTGGAAAGCCTCTGCCTGAATGATCGGGAGCAGCCAGACCTTTCGGGCTGTGGTGGCTGACAAGACGTCGCGCCTCACCCTAGCGCGGCGGCGATGTCTTCTGCGAGCGAGGCCGTTGATTGTCACATGTTGGAAGCGTTTCAAGCCCAAGGAGGTGCGCCGCCAATTCGAGTGTCGAGGCACCTTTCGGCGCGCCGGCGAGCGTTTCCACGTACCGCTCGGCTACGTGTTCGCCGCGTACGGCGCCCGCCCGGTGCAACTCTAACAGTTCTCGCAGTTCTTGCGGATTCACCGGCCGGCAATTCCTAATGTCTTGCCCAATATGCCCGACCAACGATTGCGCAAGCATCGCTTGGATGCGCGGGTTGTCCCTTACCGCAGGAATACGCAAGACATTGAGCGCTGCATCATTTCGGCCGCCGAGGTTCAAAGTTCCACTCAGAGCCAGCGCCGCGTCGACGTCCCCAGCGGTCGCTTTTTCCCGCAAAGCCGCCAACTCTGCATTCGCCCTTGATACACGCCCTGCCGCCTCCCGATCGCCGGCGGCGGCTCGCCTCCTTAGGTCTTCTTCGCGAAGGAGCGTATCGACTGTTTCGTCAGCAAACGTCACAGCTCCGGCTGACGCTTCGTCATGACCCTCTGGTGTGTCACCCGGCATGGTGATGCCCCACCGCGGCTGAAACGTTGTCAGGGCGCAACCGACAAACGCCAAGCATGCCAACACCAGAAGGCCGCGATTCGCCGCACGCATCCATTTTCTCCCAAAGAAATAGGTCGAAGAAGCAGGTGACAGCATACCTACTCAGCTCTCTAGCGCCGGAGGGAATGGGTATGCTGTCACCCTATTGGGATGCGACGCTTAATTCGGGGGACACGTGACAAACTTCGGCGACTGATCGAGAGTCTGTTACGTGTCCCCCGATTTGTTCAAACTGTCGGACATATGAGACGCTGTAGTTAGCTTGCCGCTCTTGGTACCAGACTCAACGCTTCCCGGATCGCTCGGACCCAATAGAAAAACTCAGCTGCCAACTCGCCTAGGTCGGACTCACGGTTCTCAATCTCGTCTTCAAGTCGGATCAATCGCTCGTTCAGCCTACGAAAGGTCTCTGCCAACAGATATTCGCAATCCGGCGGGAAGTCTCTCTTACGGGTCAATCGATCTGCGCTAGCAGACAGCCGCTGGAGTTGGCGCTCCAACCTTCGCTCGCATGCGTGGATGTCACCGATAAGTTGAGGGCGAGAGTACCGGTGAAATCCGATCCTTCCCCACCCAACACTTGCGTGGATCCTGCTACTAAGCCGGTCCATCTCACTTTCAAAAAATCGACGCACGCTAGCAACGTCGTTCCGAAAGGCTTGATTAGCGAAGACTTGCGCAACTGTCTGGAACATCGTCATCTCCTTTGATCTCCATGCATAGTTGTTGCTCCACCTAGTCGCGTTTTCTCACTCCCAACGCATTAAGTTATCGGCGAACGCAGAAAGCTAGGGCAAGTTTTTTTATTTTCGGGGGCGTCGCGCAAATTTCTTTGACGGGTGACGCTTGGATTGACGGAGGCTGTGCGGTCAACCTTCAGTTGCGACCTCGCTGTGGAGCGGTAGCCTCGCTAGCATCTCAAGAACTCTTGCACGATAGGGCTCCATTTGCGCCACGAATGGCCCCAGCTTGAGGGGTGCGTCATGCCAAGCACCCGCGCCGCCCCGATACGACCGGGAGTGCGCCATTCTTCGGCACCTTCAAACGGAATGTGGTCCCAAAGCCGCCTTCCACACACCAAGACATGCGTCGGCCGCAGGTCCTGTAACTGCTCAGCGAACGCAAGTTTGCCGGAGTGCCATTGTTGCTCAGTTGGCGCCAATCGCGGGCCATTGAGAAATGATTGTACGAAGTTCGAATAGGCAATCTGATCGAACACTCTTGGCCGATCGACCTTCCAGGCTGGCTCCCCCGTGATCGTGCAAGCAAGTGAAGTGAAAAACCGCGACCTTTTTTGATAAGCCCAAAGATCAACGGTGCGCTTTGTGTAGTCGGGTGTGTGGTCGTTTACATCTGGCTCGTAATGCGACTCCGCTAGCAACCAAAGCTGAATGGGGGCTGCGCGGTAACGGCATCCAACGAACGGTTCGAAATAAAGTTCGGCCATCACACCATTCCGCTGCACGATCGATGTTGGGTTCAAGGCATGCTGCGACCGAAGGCAGCGAGAACCAACCCGAACCGGGGACAGCATACGCATTCACCGTCGGCGATTAAGTGAGCTGCTCCCGTTCCACCCATCAACTTCCACCACTGTCGTTGTGCTGCCCGTGCGACGATTGTGAGCGCTCGCTGTCGGCGCCCTGCTCTTTCTTGCGCTGCCGCGAGCGTTGGAGCTTTTGCACCATTTTCGCCGCGGCCTTGGACTCATCGCTGTCGATCAAGTCGCGCTTGATGACTTCCGTGGCGAGCAAATTTGTCAGGTAGTCGTTGTCAACGCTCAGCCCCGGCGACAATCGGCGCAACTCCTTTCTGAGTTCGTCGACCAACTCCTCGCTCATGAGCACGGCCGCAACCGTGAATTTGTTCGTCAGCTGTTTCGTTGTTGCCAAGTCGTCCATCGACCCTTTGGAGAACCCTTCCTTGCTCAGACTGCCGAAGCAATCGATGACCTCGGGGCTCGTGGATTTGACCGAAAGCGTGTCGATCTCGATGACCATCGACTTGTCGATAGGTTGTCCGAAGTGGATACGATACACGCGCCACACCTGACCGTTTGTCAGGACAACCCATTCGATTCCCTGGTTCGCGCCGTAGTCTATCGCCTGCTTGACGTGCGCCTCTTTCAACTCGAGGCCTATTGCCTTTGCCTCGATCAAGAACCGAATCTCGTTGTCCACCTTCACCGCGAGATCGACGTAGGTTCCTTTGATCGCGTGCTCGGTCGTAACGTGCTGATACTTGTCGTAGCCCAAAACGTCACTGAGCATGTCTTGGATGATCACGACGGTGTCCGACTCGCCTATGTCTCGCTGCTTTGCGGCGGCTAGGATCGACTGGTAGCGCTTGAGTTCGGATGAAATGCGCGAGGCGACTTTGCTTGTAACAGGCATTCGAATGGTCTCCCGAACCAAAGAAGGCGTAGCAATGCGCAACATACAGCGCTCGGAAGCGATTTCGAATTGGAAAACTAGGAGCAGCGCTTACAACTAGCACACGATTTTGGAGCGATAGGGACGCCCGCGGTCCCAGGCTATGTTGTACCTCTCCCCACCCCCTCCGCCATTCTGTCCAGGGCTTCGTCGCGTCTTGCTCGCACCGTGTCGCGGTGGGTGCCTAGGATGTGGCCGGCGCGTCTTGGGCCCATGCCGGCGGCTGCGGTGAGCCAGACGGCTTTTGTGAGATGCGGGTGGCCTTCCAGGAATCTGAACCAGGTGAACGTCTCGTGCATGCGGTCGATGGCTTTGGGGCTTGCGGGGCTCAAGCGCACGACGGGGGCTGTGTAGCCGTAGGCGTCGGCCAGGTCTTGGATCACTTGGGGCCAGCTGCTTTTTAATTCGGGGACGCTTTGCGCGGGCACGCGGCGCAGCGTGTCCCAGGCTTCGCGCAGGCGGGCGGCGATGAAGGCGCGGTCGGGCATGGCGGCCTCGGATCGGGGATGTGAGGGGTGATGGGATCAGGGGACAGGGATAGGTGTGGAGCGATCGCGCGCGCCATCGCCCATCCCCGCAACACCGCCCGCTATCCCCTGCTCTCCACCGTCTTCGCCGCGTCCGGCTTTGGGCCCCAGGCGGTGGACCAGACGCCGTCGCGGGCGAAGGCGTCGCGGCGGTCGGCTTCGAGTTGGGGGTCGATGCGGGCGACGGTGCCGGTGCGCGGGATCGTGGCGGTGCTGGCGAGGTAAGGCGCGCCGAGCGTGCGGTGTTGCGGTGCGCACGAGCGCCGGCGGTCGCGCGACTCGCGGATCGCTTCGGTGAAATACACCGGCGATGCGGGGACACGGCCGAGCTTTTTGGTCAGCGCCGCGATCGTCGGCCACACGTCGCGCTCCGGGTCGCTGCCTTCCTCGAGCCAGTTGGCGAACGTGTAGTCGAACGCCATCCACGCCATCTTGCGGTGCAGCGCGTCGATCGTCGTGCCCATCACCTCGACCGCGCGCAGCAGCGGCGCCTGCTGCTCTGTGGCTTTTGACTCTGTGACTTCTGACTCTTTGACTTCTGACTCCTGGCTTTTGACTCCTAACTTATGGGGGTTAACCGGCGCCGGTGCATTTTTGGCGGTGAGCTGCGGGTTTCCGCCGCGCGCGCCGTTCGCCTTGTTGCTCTGACGTGTGCGGTGCTCGCGCACGACGCGCCGCGAGTAGATCGCGCCGCGATCGTCGCGCGAGAACACGTTGTTGCGTTCGAGTTCGGCGATGAGGCGTTCGGCGGTCGGCTTGCGCAGGCCGGCGGCACGGGCAATGTCGCTCACGCCGAGCACGGTGCCGCCGTCGGCCAAGACGCCAACGGGTTCGCTGCGCACGGAGAGCGCCAGCATGTCGATCCACAGGCCACGCGCCTCAGGCGAACAGCGGCGCAGCGGCTGATCGAGAAGCCAGTCGGCCCAGATGAACTTCGAGTAGAAGATGGGGGACATGGTGTCTCCTTTGTGGGTGTGTGGGTGGGTCTCAGGGCTTGTAAGGAGGAAGCTTCACCACGAAGGCACGAAGAACACGAAGCAGTCACGAAGAAGGAAGAAAGAGCGCTCACACAATGAAACAATGGAACAATGGGTGCTCTTCCGCGCGCGTTAGCGCGCTGGCGGGTGTTGACAGGCGCTTCGCGCCGAAGAAGTGCGCGAGCCGTTGTTCAGCTCTTCATTGTTCCATTGTTTCATTGTGTGAGCCCTCTTCTTCTTCGTGTGCTTGGTGGTGAACCTTTCTTTCTTGCGTCACTTCAACCCCGAGCTTGGGGCGTCGAAGTGAGCGCGGGCGTGGCCTTCGCGGCCGTTGCGTTGCTTGGCGACGTGGATGTCGAGCACGGTCTTGCAGCGCGCCATCTCGGCGTACCAGTCGGGCCAATCGGGGGCGGCGCGGTGCGGCTCGCGCTTCTGCACGTAGTAGGCTTCGCGGTAGAGCAGCAGCACCAGGTCGGCGTCTTGCTCGATCGCGCCGCTTTCGCGCAGGTCGGAGAGTTCGGGCCGCCTACCTTCGCGCGCTTCGCTTTGGCGGTTCAGCTGGCTCAACGCCACGACGGGGACGTCGAGCGTGCCCGCCATCTTTTGCAGCGCGTCGGAGATCTCCGTCATCTCGGCGACCTTGTTGCCGCGGCAGTCGCGCTCCGGGCGGATCTTTTGCAGGTGGTCGACGATGACGAGGCCGAGCGGCGTGTGCGTCGCGGCGAGCTTCTTCTGCGCGCGCTTGGCGGCGAGCAGCAGGCCTGAGGGCGTGAGCTGGCGGCCTTCGTGGATGAAGAGCGGCAGCGCGCGCAACGCGGCCTCCGCTTGCACGAAGGCTTGCGCGTCGGCCTCGCGCAGCGCGGCGCGGCGGGCGTCGTCGTAGGCGATCGAGCGGTTCTCGTGCGCGAAGACGTGGGCGGCGATCAGGCGGAGCACGATCGCGGACGCCGCCATTTCCATGGAGAAGAACGCGACGGCGCGGCCTTGGGCGGCGGCCGCGAGCGCGAGGTGGCCCGCGAACGCGGTCTTGCCCATGCCGGGGCGCGCGCCGACGATGACGAGCTCCTTCGCGCGCAAGCCGCCGGTGATGTCGTCGAGGGCCGCGAGGTTGAACTTCAGCGTGGGCGCCGTGCCGGTCGCGCTCAGTTGGGCGAGCACATCGGCCGCGAGATCGCCGACCGGGCGGAAGCGTTCGGCGCTGCTCTCGGCGCTGCCGGCCGTCGCGGCGGTGAGCAGATCCTCCGCGCGTTCGGCGAGCTGCGCCGGCTCCGCCTCGATGCCCGCGTGTGCGGCGAGGTCCTGCAGCTCGCGCCCCATCGCGATCATCGTGCGGCGGAAGGCGAGGTTTTTGAGCGCGCGGGCCCAGTGTTCGACGTTGATGCAGCCCGCGCTCATGGCGGCGAGGGCAGCGAGATATTCCGTGCCGCCGGCGCCGCGCATGGCTTCATCCGCTTCGAACTGCGCGCGCAGCGTGAACGGCGTCGCCGCGCCGCCCGCCTTCACCGCGCGCACGATCGCGTCGAAGATGCGCTGGTGCAGCGGCTCGGCGAAGTGGTGCGCGTCGAGGAGGCCGATCAGACGCTCGGCGGCGGCGTTGTTGAGCAAGAGCTCGCCCAAGAGCTGCTGCTCGGTTTCGATGTCGTGCGGACGCGGCAGATCGAACGTGCGCGGGATGGCGTGGGTCATCGGCCTACCTCCTCAACGAAGACGCGGGCTTTGTGGTGGGGGCACCATGGTTCGTCGTTGGCGCAAGCGTGGCCGCACATGCGCCATGCGGTGCCCATGTCGGCGCCGATCCAGCGGCAGCGGCCCTCGTCCAGCACTTCGCGTTCGCCGCCGATGGGGGCGGGCTCGCCGGGCATGGGTTCGGTCGCGACGTAGGTGCGGGGCACGTGGAGGATCAGCCGCAAGCGCGCCGCCTTCGCGACCGCGCGGCCGAGCGTGATGCCAAGGTGCGCCGCGATCCAGCGCATGGTCTTGCCCTCGCGGCGCTTGGCGCGCAGGAAGGCGGTCATCGCGGGCGTCCACGGGCGCGAGCTGGACGCGGACGTGAGTTTAGGCGCGTCACAATTCTCACTTATATTTTGGGACGAGGACGGGTCCACGAGGGGCTCACCACACTCTACTTACGGGACGAAGCGGCACTGGCGTTAAGGGCGAGCGGCGGGCGCACGACTTGAGAGCTTTGAGGGAGCATCAGCTCTCAAAGGCAGCCCGCCGCTCTCTACACGCCGATCAGCCGGCTCTCATCGAAGACGGCGTGCAGTTGGTGTTTCAGCTGAGTACGCCCAGCAACGCGCCGGTGACGGCCGACACGATCGCGAGCGGCACGTAATAGAACGCCAGGCTTGGGTCGCGCGGCATCAGCAGCAGCACGCCGTCTTGATCGATCGCGGTTGCGGTGTAGCGGATCTTCGTGCGGCCGGGCGCGCCCCACGAGCCCGCGCGGGCTTGGGCGATCAGGCGGTCTTTGGCGAAGCGAAGCGTGTGGAGGATGTGGCGCATGGCGGACCTTTGCGGCGGGAAGCGGTTCTTGGCGCACCCTGAATCACGGTGCGTCTCATATCGGTATTAATGCGGCTTTTGAGAACAAAGCAAGAACAATTTGCGCTTGACAGATTAGTTGTGCTATGTAGCCAATCAGCTGGCTTAGAGAGTTATCCCCAATGCAAAAGCGCAATCCGCCCTCGCCCAAATCGGTTTCCCAGGACAATCGCCGTCTGGGCATCCGTATCCGCGAGCTTCGCAAGGCCAAGGGCATGACCATGGTGGAGGTCGCGGCCGCGATCGGCGTTTCGCAGCCGGCGATCTCGCAGTGGGAATCGGGCATCGCGCCCCCGGGCCGCGAAAGCCTGGTCGAGCTGTCGAAGCTTTGGCACATCCCGGTCGGTACGCTGATGGGCGATCCGGAAGTGAAGGGTTCGGGCCGCAAGGGTTCCGGGCCCTCGGCGCTGCCGGCGGGCATCATGCCCTCCGACGTGCCGGTGCAAGGCGTGGCGGTCGGCGGGGCCGCGGGCGATTTCCGCTTCAACGGCGAGGTCGTCGACTATGTGCGCCGCCCACCCGGCATCCAGCATATGCGCAACGTCTATGCCTTGTGGATTTCCGGGGACAGCATGTCACCGTGGAACAAGGACGGCGACCTGATCTACGTCTCCCCTGCCCGCCCGGCCACGCCCGGCGACTACGTCGTCGTGCAGATGAACGACACGGCCGACGGCGAACCCGGCGTTGCGATGGTGAAGCAACTCGTCGGCCGCACGCCCACGCAGCTGAAGCTCGGGCAGTACAATCCGGAGAAGGAATTCACGGTGGCGCTCAGCAAGGTGAAGGCCGTGCACCGGGTGCTGACGCTGCGGGAGTTGCTGGGGACGTAAGGCGCGCGGGCGCGGACAATGAGCGACTGGGCACGCCGGGAAATTGGCAAGATCGCGAACGCGATGCTGTCGGGTGCGCTGTCGTTCATTGAAGGCTCGCGGCAACTCTGGGAGCTTGGCCTTGGCGAAGATCTCGAGCGCGACGCCGACCTTCAGGTCTTTCGTCTCATCGAATCAGAGACCGATGCCTTGCCGATGGGCGAGCTCCGCAAGCTTTGGAACGCCGATGCGTTGGCGAAGCTGCAGCCGGAACTCGATCGCGCGGAGGAATGGGCGCGAAGTGTGGGGCTTTCCGCGTGCGAACGGCTAGCGCAACGGTTTGGCGGCTTGTCTTAGCTCAATCCCAAAGTTCGTCACGGCGGGGCTTGCCTGCCCGCCGAAGCCTTGGCGTAGGCGGGACCCGGCCACCCAGGGGTATTGCTCAAGCATCGCAAGACACAAACTCACACAATGAAACAATGGAACGATGGGCGCTCAGCGCAGGAGGCGCGTCATTGTTCCATTGTTGCATTGTGTGAGACCATTTCTATCTCTGACGCCGCGACCCCGGGTGGCCGGGTCCCGCCTACGCCAAGGCTTCCGCACGAAGGGCCGGCTGGAAGCCGGCGGTCCCAGGCGTGGAGCCGACGTTCCGGCGGCGGTGCGTGTAACTGAGGCTTCCAGTTTCTCCACCCCGCCCCGCTTTGCGGGCGCTCTGCAATTCGGCAGAGTCTGCCGCAGGTGACTCGCGGAGGGTGCGTTGATGGTTTGGCGGCTGTTGTGTTTGGCGATCGTGGTGGCGGGGTTCGGTGGGGCCGTCGCGCCTGCGCGCGCTGACTATTGCGAGGAGCAGTATGGGGTTCCCGGTCTTCGCGAGCGGCCTGTCTCGGGGTCGTGCCGGTCGATCCGATTGTTCACGATCGACGGACCCGCTGGACCGACGCAGCTTGAGGTGTGGAGCGACGGCGGGCTTGGGCTCGCACCGGCACGCACGACGGCGATCGTGGACGCGATCGGCGAGGTGGCGCGGCGCGTCGGGCCTAAGCTTCGCGACATGGGCGGGCGGCTTGGTCTGCCGCCGCGCATCAACGTCGTCATCATCGCGGGCAGCCATCCCGAGCGGCGCGATGCGATCGCGGAGACGTTTCCGATCTCGTCGCAAAGCCGCAGCGACCGCACGCTGCAGTGTCCGCAGCTGATCTACAATTCCGCGCTCGTCACGATGGAGGCGTTGCAGCGCACCCTCAGCCACGAGATCTTTCACTGTGCGCACGAGCACATGCTCGCCGGGCAAATGCGTCAGGCCGGGCACGAGTGGTGGGCGGAAGGCTCGGCCGAGTGGTTCGAGGACTTCACGTTTCCCGAGCACTACCGCTTTGCCAACACGAACGTCGCCGTGCAGGCGTTCCACGACCGCTCCGCTTCGGTGAGCATGCTCAAGATGAGCTATGAGACGGTCGTGTTCTTCTCGTGGCTGCAGGCCGAGCGCGGCGCGCCGGCGGTGGCGTCCTATCTGTTGCGCATGGCGGGGTCCGACACGACGCAGCTTGCCGCCGCGCGGCGCGCGCTCGACGACGACGCCTACACGGACTTCGCGCAGACCTATATCGACGACGGCATCACACTGCCCAGCGGTACGCGCGTGACAGGCGCGCGGCTGCCGCAACTTGGCTTCACGACGGGCAATCCCGGCGCCGATCCGGACATCGAGCGCGGCACGCCCGAGCCGTTGACGCTGATGCGCGGCTCGCTCGACGTGGTGCCCGGCGGCTATCGGCCCAAGGGCGACTACGGCACGAAAGATCGCGTGTTCTCGGAGCGGCGCGGCTCTTGGCAGCGTTTGCCGGCAAGCCTCGTCGTGCAGTGCGGCGAGCGGCGCACGTTCCGCTTCGCGGCGATGTCGGCGGCCGAGCGCGCGCCGTCGATGAAGATGAAGCCGGGCACCGACAAAGCCATGCAATGCGGCGAGTGCGGGGCGACCGGCGGCGGCGTCAGGCGCGCGGGTTGCGTCGTGGGTACGTGGCACATGGTGGCGGGCGCGGGCAACTGTCACATCCTGGGCAGCATGATGGCGGGCACGGGCGTTTCCGTGAGCGTCGAGGAATGCCGCCCGGGCGAGGCGAGCGCGACGTTCAATCCCGACGGCACGTTCGGCGGCATGCTGCAGAACGCGAAGCGGCGCGTGTCGATGCAGTTCCCCGGCGGGCGCAGCGGGCGCGAGGCGCCGCGCATGACGGCCGAGAACTTCATCGCACTCGCCAAGAGCGCGGGGCTTTGGAAGGCGACCGAGGAGACGGGCAAGCTCGAACTGTGCAGCACGACGACGACGGGCCTGGGCTCGATGAAGATGTCGGGCGTCGGCGCCACGCGCACGCGGCCGATGACGTTCGGGCCGAGTGCCTATATCGCGCTCAACTATACGTGCAGCGGCGACACAATGACGATCACCGTGCCGGCGCAAGGCTCGGTGCCGAGCTTCTCGGTGGAGGCGGTGCGGGTGGTGCCGGCGCGGTGAGGGCGCTGACGTCGCGTCCTGCCGACTCTCAGCGCCACTCGGTGGTCGGCCGCCCAAACCGGCCGCATGTCGCGTTGTATTCGCGCTCAGGCTCGATCAGCAGCGCATCGGCTTCGCGAATTTTGGCTTCTGTATGCGCGACCCGGGCCTCCAATTCGCGCATGCGTCCTTCTTGCAGCCGAACCACATCGCGAGCAACGGCGATCCGTTTGCGGAGGTCGTCGATCTGGCGCTTCATCTCGTTGATCCACCCTTGGGTGATGATGTCCGGCACAGGACCCGGCGTCGGCAGCCTGACCGGAGGCTTCGGCAACGACGGCGGGTACGGCTGATCCACCAACCTCAATTGATACTCGTAGGCTGCCAGCCGATCTTCCAGACGCCTCAGGGCGCTAACGTTCTTCGACCAGGTATTGCGAACACTGCGCAACTCACCGATCACTTCACGGCGCTCGCTGACATACGTTTCCCGCGATATGTGCAGCGATGAGATCAACGTGCGCAGTTCCTTGCACCGCGCCTCGCGCGGGTCCGGCCGCAGAGGCGGGTGCACCTCGCGCGGCGGCTCGCGCCGGTCTTCGCGAGGACGCGCGGCGAAGGGCGTTTGCTGCGCGTCCGCGTTTTCATGGCCAAAGGCGCCGCGGTTCGCGCTCGTCAGCAGCGAACGCGCGTTGCGGCTCATGAAGTCGGTGAACGTTTGCTCTAACGGCGAAAAATAGTCGCTGAACTTCTTCTGCGATCGACGCAAGTACATTGTGGGTCTCCTGGTTGTCGGATGGTCAGTTCAACGGCATGCGCGAATGTGGCGGCACCGCTGGCACGTTCGGTGCCGTGCTCCGGCGGAAGGCCCGGCCCTGGGGCGGCGTTGCTATCTTGTGCGCGCTTGGCTCACGTAGATGCGCCCTTCGGCAAACGCGAAGTGGAGGTTCAGCTGCTGCAGCTGCGCTTGGCCGAGCGTTACGTCGGGGCCGGGGAGGTCGGTGACGAGAGTGGGCAGGTTCTTGAAGGTCAGGCCGCCGATCGTCAGTTCGTCGAAGATGTAGCTCCACGCTTCGATCGCGTTGCCGGCGGGGGTGGTGAGGTGGCCTGCGCGCGCGACGCCTTCGCTGCGTGCGTCCAAGCCGAAATAGTGTTGGGCCCAGCGGCGGTCGACATAGGTTGCGGTCGAGCCGGTGTCGATCAGCACGCGCGCCGGTGCGCCGTCGAGCGTGCCGTCGACGACGGGGAGCCCTGCCCTTTCCGCGCGGCTCGCCCGCATCGTGAGCGTTGTGCCGCCGCGCGGCGCGCAGGTGCCGGCGCGGTGCAGCGCGAGCGTGCCGGCGGCGTTGTCGATCGCAAGGTCGTAGGCGTCGAGCACGTTCAGGCCCAGCGTGCCGCCGGCGGCCGCGTTCTCGCCCAGCGTCTGCATGATCAGCGCGTCATGCGGGCCGCCGAGGCTTTTCGTGCCCAGTGCCATGACGGGGACAGTGACGTGGTGGCTGAAGGCGACGCCCGCGGCATCGACCGCGGCGACGGCCGCGGGCTTGCGCTTCAGATGCAGTTCGCGCACGAGCGTTTCCGTGATGAGGCTCATCATGCCGCCGGTGTCGACGACGAGCCATGCCGGGCGGCCGGCGATCGCGCCCGCGACCAGCATGTGGCCGCCTTCGTCGAGCTTGAATCCCACGCGCACGACCGGCGCGCTCGCGCAGCGCTCGTCGGCCTGTGCCGCAAAGCTTGCGGCGATGGGGAGCGCTAAGAGGAACGCAACGCGCATGCGGGTCTCCCAGCGGGCGGAGACTATAGCGTGCGTGAGGCGGCGGCGGGGCGCGCTGTGGGGTTAAGGTGAATCGGTGCGCGTCGCGGGCTTTGTCACATACTTCACCGCCAGGAACGCCATCGCGCCGATGAGGAAAGCGGCTGTGCCGATGGTGAGGGCGATGTCGTAGCTTTTGGTGAAGTCGTGGACTTGGCCGAAGAGGATGAGGCCCGTGGCGGTCGAGAGTGCGCCGGCGGTTGCGATCGCGCCGTAGATGCTGCCGTAGTTTTTCAGGCCGAACGTGCGGCTGACGAAGTAGGCCATGAGGTCGACTTCGGAGCCTTGCTGCAGGCCGATGAGCGCGACCGCTAAGGCCGCGATTGCGAAGGACGGTTCGGGGATCAACAGCAACAGCGTGCCGATGGCGGGGATGCTCGTCATCACGGCCGCGACGTTGGGGGCTGCGAAGCGGTCGAGCGCGAAGCCGGTCACCAGGCGCCCGGTGAGCAGGCCCGCCATGTAGATCGACATCGCGACGCCGGCTGCGGTTTCGCTGATGCCTTTGTCGGTGATCATCGGCGCGAGCTGGCCCACGACGCCCGAGCCTGGGATGTTCACGGCGACGAGTGCGGCGGCGAGCAGCCAGAACGACGGTCCGCGAATCGCTTCGCGCAGCGTCATGCTCACCGCGGGTGGCGCTGGCGCTTCGTCCGTCAGCGGCAAGTCGGGCGTTTCCTCCGCCCGGGTCTCGCGCGCGCGGCCGATCAGCCAAAGGGCGAGCGGCAGGCCGACGAACAGCGACAGCACGATCAAGCCATACGCGCCGAAGCGCCAGCCGTAATTCTCGATCGCGGCGGCCAGCATCGGCGCGAACACGATCGCCGCGACCGACGTACCGGACGCGGCGATGGCGAGCGCGAGGCCGCGCTGACGGTTGAAGACGGCGACGACGGGGCGCGTGTAGACCATCGACCCCGTGCCGCCGCCGAAGATGCCGAGCGCCACGAAGAGCGCGACATAGACCGCGTACGAGCCGTTCATGAATGTCAGGCCAAGGTAAGCGAGCGCCACCGCCGGCACGCAGACGAGGGCGACTTTGCGGAAGCCCACGCGGTCGAGCGCGGCGCCGATGAGGCCGATCGCGAGCGCACCCGCGATGAAGGCCGCGGCGCCGGCCAGGCTCATGTCACCGCGCGACCAGCCGAACTCGGCCGTGAAGCTTGCGATGAAGAGGCTCGACGTCAGAGAGAACAGCGACGCGCCCGTGCCCATGCCGACCGCCGCTCCTGCCGCGACGTGCCAGCCGCCCCGCCACTCCGCGCGCGCGGGCTCGTCGAACGGCTTGGTCATCGGCGATCCCCTCAAAGTCTGGCGCGGGCAGCGGCGCAGGCTATATAGTGAGGCCATAACAGAGGGAAAGCCCCATGACTATTCGTGTTGCGATTCTCGCCGCCGCGACAGCGCTTGCGTTCGCCGCGGCCGCGCAAGCCGAACCGATGTGGAAGGGTGCCGCCTGGTACGTCGTCGCCGACACGATCGTCGGGCCGTTCGTCTGGCAGGGTCCGTACGCAACGAAAGAGGCGTGCGACGCCGTGCGGCCCGCGAACGAAGAGGACGCGGACTATGTGTGCGAGTATCTGAGCGAACGGCCGAGCTTCGACGATTGATGCTGGGGATTTTGTTTCTGCTGTCGGCGGCGGTGCTCGCGGCGAGTTGGATGCGCCCGCCGCAAACGCTGTGGCACAAGGTGGCCGTCGGCGCCGCGGTCGTCGGTCTGCTGGCGGTGCTCGTCGCGTGGGGGATCGAGTGGATGATGCAGAGCCCGGTGGCGTAGGTCGCGCTGTCTCCCCCGAGCGACGCTCGGGGGAGTACGTGCGCCGCGAAGCGGCTGCACGGGAGGGGGGCGGCTGCGTGTTTGTGGGCTCGGCTATAGATTCAGCAGACTCTGCGGTTGGCTCGGCTTGAGACTCAGCGCTGCCCCCCTCGGGTGCAGCAGCTTCGCTGCGCACCCACTCCCCCAAAGTTTTACTTTGGGGGAGACAGTTCGCTCCGGATCTGCGAGGACGTGGTTGAGGTTCTCTAAGACGGCTTGATTGGTGAAACGGCGTTCACGCCAGCCCTGTTTGACGAGATACAGCGTTCGACGCGTGTCGTAGGCTTGCGCTTCATCCGATGTGTGCGAGTCACCGTCAACTTCGATGACCAAGCGCGCGTTTACGCATGCGAAGTCTGCAAAGAACGGACCGATGGGGTGTTGGCGTCTGAAGCGTTGCCCATTGATGCCGCGACCGCGAAGGCGGGTCCAGAGCACCGCTTCGGCCTTCGACATGGTCTTGCGAAGGTGGCGGCAAAAGCTGACCGTGCTGAGTTCGTCCATGAATGGAAGGAAGCCGCGCGCGGCGTAGCCCAGCAATCGAAACACTGTCGCGAAATGTGCCGGATCCACGATTTGGCGACAGTTGGTTACAATTGATGCGCTGTCTCCCCCGAGCTTCGCTCGGGGGAGACAGTGCGGACGTTAGCTGTCGCCTAGTTCTGCCAGAACAGCAGCCAGAACAGGCCGCCGAACGCGGCGGCGGCCAATACGGCTTCGGCGATGAATTTGACGGCGGGGCTGAGCTTTTCCATGGCGTGAACGTGGCCCCTGGCGGGGCGGGATTCAAGGGGAGGCGGCGCAACTCACCCGAGCGTATTCACAAGGTTTGCGCCAGATCCTAGTGTGCGATGGGATCAATGGCGCGCTTGGCAGGGGGGGTAGAGGCCGTGGACTACGGACGGGTTTGGAGTATCGCGGATGCGGCGCGCGCAGGCCGCCGCATCGCGCCGGACGACAGCACATTCATCCGCGAGACCGCGCCCGGAGAGCTGGCGGCGTTCCCCGACGTCAAGCTGCCAAAGAGCGTGCGCCATCCCGCGGGCTTTACGCTGTCGGGCGCGCCGGTGGGGACGTTCCTGCGTTGCGGCTTGTTGCTTGCGGCTCAAAAGGTCGTCGGTCGCCGCTACGAGGCGTCGAAATTCTATCAGGCGGTGGAAAAGGATCTGGCTTTCGCCGTCATGCGATCGCATTTCCATCACGGATATCCGAAGGGCGCGCATTGCTGCGTCCAGTGCTCACTTGCCGTGCTTCCGGTGCTGGAAGCCGAGGCCCTTCGCTACTTCGATTGCAAGGCGTTGGCGCAGGGATTGAGGGGCATGATCGAAGGTGGCGCGTGGAGATTTTCAAAACCGCCCAACGCCACGATGGTGAATTGGTCTCTCGGCAGGTGACGAAACTTGCGCGACGGCTTCAGCGCGGCGACGGGCACGGTCCACGCGGCGGCGGCCAATACGGCTTCGGCGATGAACAGCTCTGCCGCTTAGAAGCGCACGTCCACGTAGTCGGTGAGGTCGGCGCGGCCGGGGCAGCGGGCTTCTTGTTCTTTCAGGCGCCAGTAGCGGCGGGTGCCGGTGATGCGGAACGTGTAGACGCCTTCGCGCACGCAGGGCTGGTTCGTTTCGTTGTCGACGATGACGATGCGGCCCTTGAGCCAGAACTTGCGCGCTTCGATGCGGGTGACGACGCCTTCGACGGTGAGCTTGTCGCCGTTGTGCGGGCCCTGCGTGCCCGACAGCGTCACGCCGGCGGCGGTTTCGTTCACGCGCAGTTGGCCCGGCGGCGCGTCCCAAATCCACTGCAGCGTCACGCCCTTGTTGTTCTTCAACTTCGTGAGCGCGGCTTCGTTCACGATTTCAGTTTCGCCGAGCGTGCGGGCGCCGGCAGGGACGGCGGCGAGGATGAGGACGAGGATCAGAGCGGCGATGCGGAGCATGGGGGGATCCTTCTGGTCGCGTTGGGGGAGCGTAGCAGCGTTGAGCTGCGCCCACCATTCCCCCTCTCCCCTTGGCGGCGTGAGGCTATTCCCCCTGGATCGTGTCGCCGAGGAATCTGGGGGCTTGGCGTTTGAGGTTGGCTTTGGCGTCGTAGATTTCGACGGGCAGACCTAAGTCCTTGGCGCTGAGTTTGCCGGTCGCTGCCAGAAGTTCGAAGATCGCGACCGCTTCGTCTTTGTTGCTGTCCATCAGCGCGATTTGCGTCGCGAGGTAGACTTGGCGCAGGCCCAAGAGGTCGGTTACTGAGCGGTGCAGCTTCGGGTCGGCCAATTCCTTTCGCAGGCCTTCGAACGCGCGCAAGACGGTCTTGGCCCGCACCTTGTCAACGGCGCGCACCGCGCGGACGGAGACCAGCTCGTACCAGGCGGCGTAGGCATCGCGCGTTGCGCGGCGCTGTGCGCTCGTGATTTTCAGACGCGCCTTGTTCGCGCGTTCGCGGGCGGCGCGGATCTCGGCCCACTCGGCGCCGGTGTTGAACAAGGGAATGCGGAGCGTCGCGCTCACCGAGGCTTCGCGCACGAACGATTGCGGATCGACCTGGTCGCCGCTCGTGCCGATCGAGGCGGTCAGGCCCGCCTGGGGCAACAACTCGGCATAGGCGGCCGACACGTCGCCGCGAGAGGCCGCCTCTTCGGCGCGCGCTTCGTCGAGTTCCGGCAAGTCGCCTTGCGCGGCTGCTTCCACTTCTTCGATCGTGCCCGGCACGCGCGGCAGGGTTTCGGGCATGACGAGCATCGACCTCACGCGATCGCCGCGCGCGTCGATGCAGGGGCTGACCTTCGCCGCGTCGCCGGGCGTGGAGGCGAGCACCGGCGCCTCGCCGACCACTTCCTCGTAGCCGCGCCAGCTGTTCAGGAGCGCGGCGTGGTGGGCAATGCATTCGGCACGCGCGGCTTCGAGCGCGGCCTGTACTTGGTCCACGTCGCTGTCGGTCGCCTTACCCTTGTCGTGGCGGCCGCCGATTTCCTTCAGCAGATCCTGCAACAGCGTGATGTCGTCGCGCACCAGGTCGAGGATCGCTTCGTTGCGCACGACCGAAGTAAACACGCTCGCCGCCTCGAGCAGGATGTGCTGTTCCTTCGCGCGCAGCCGTGCGCGTGCGGCTTCGACCTTCGCATCGGCGATGCGGCGCTCCGCGCCGTTGCGGCCGCCGGTGAACAGCGGTTGCTTGGCGACGAGATCGGCCGACCAGGTGCGGCTGCGGCTGTCGTAGTGCACGGCGCCGTTCTTGCCCTCGTCAGAGGAGAGTCCGTAGCCGGCTTCAGCGTTGAGCGAGGGACGCCATTTCGCCCGCGCCTTCGACACCTCTTCGTCCGTCGCGCGCAAGGCGGCGCGTTCGGCCGCGAGGTCGGGATTGGTCGTGTAGGTCTTGATCAGCGCCTGCTCGAGCGTTTCGCCTCGAGCGGCCTGCAAAGTCAGAAGCGGCAACGCAGCGGCGGCCAAAACCAGTGCGCCGAAGACCGCACGCCGCCTCCTGGCGCGTACTGCGCCATCCAAACCCAGCATTACGTCCCCCAAATTCCCTGCAACCCAAGGTAGGGGATTGAGACCATTCGGCAATCGTGATTGGCGAGCGTGCGCAGGGCACGCGCACACGATCTAGCGGGCATGGCGTGGTGCGGCGCGAGCGCTAGCACATCCTGCGGGGGAGTCGGCCAAACTTATTCGGCTGTATCGAGGCGGCCACTATCGGTGTGCCGCTTCGGTCACGCCTTCGCGCAGGACCCAGTCGTAGGTCGCTCGCCAGCCTTGGCCTTCGAACAGCACGCCGTCTTCGGCAACCCAAAGGCCGTCGCCGACTTTGGTGTGGCCGTATTTCAGCGCCGCGATCTTGTGGTCGGCGACCGGCTTCACTTCGCCCTCGTCGCTGATCCCGTTTTCGTTCTGGTCGTGCCAGAGCGACAGGCCGTCGAGTTCGGCACCTGAGATGAAGCCGTCGCCGTTGTCGTCGAGCGCGCCCAAGGCGTTGTAGCCGTTGTTCCAGCTTGCGACCCAGGTGACGGAGCCGAACAGTTGGAAGCCGCTGGCGACCTTCTGCTTGTTCTTCGGGTCCCACACCAGCCAGGCCGCGTCCTTGGTGAGCCAGCCTGCCTGCATCGTGCGACCTTGGCCCGAGAAGTCGAACGCCACTTTCGACGTGCGGTCGACGAGGTCGTCGAACGCGGCTTCGTCGCGCAACGGCACGAGGATCGGCGTCACGTACACCGCGGGCGGCGAATCCGTCAGGCGCTTTTTCGTGCGCGCGATCAGGCGGCGGTCGCTGCGATAGCGGGCGATGGCGGAGAAGTGTTCGGCCGCCTCGGTCACAACGGTGTGGGTTTCCCAATCGGACATTTCGGACTGGCCGTTCGTCGCCGGCGCGGGGATGCGCTTCAAGCCTTCGTGCATCACGTGCCGCAGCTCGCGGCGCGCCGACTTCTTGCGGCCCGCGCGGTCGTAGGCGAAAGCGAGCGCTACACGCGTGCGCAGGTTTGCGGGCTCAAGCGTGCGGGCGCGTTCGTAGGACACGATCGCGGCGCGCAGATGCGGGTTGAGCCCTCTACGGCCGGCGTGGGCTTCCTTCGGGATCTCGCGCTTGGGGCCTAGCGAATACTGGCGCTCTTCGCAGCGTTCGCCGGGTTTGGCTTGCGGCCAGTCATCGCGGCTGCCCCTGCCCTCCGATTGCGCGTCGAGCGTTGCGCAGTCGTCGATCATGCCTTCGGCGATCGTGTTGCCCCGCTCGCGATAAATGGGTAGCGCGCTCACGCGGCGCAGATAGGCGAGCAGATGCACGCGGCCGATCGCGCGCGCCTTCGCGGCAGGGTCGAGGTTTTGGGCGTTGCGCTCAAGGTTTTCGAGCAGGCGTTCGACCGGCACTTCGTCAACGCGGTCGGCCGGGACTAACGCGAAGAGCGCGAGCGCCGGCAGCGAAAACGTCAACATTAGGAATCCGGCAAGTATGGCACGCATTTCAGAACCTCGGATTTCGGCGCGATCGCAGGTTAACCTACGGTGCGCGGTCGTCCCAAGTCTAACGGTTTCGTTAGAGGGCGTGCGGTAACCTGGTGGAGAGTTCCAACGGGTTCCTATGTCCAGCGACGCCGCCGCGCCACCGCCTCTCATCGACACGGCCGCACAGGTCGAGCGCGAGACCGTGCGCCTCGCGTTCGGAACATGGGTGCAGTACGTGGACGGGTTGCCGTTTGCGGTCGGGCTTGCGTTCATGTTCAGCGGCGCGTGGCCGGCGGCCGGCAACACCGATGCGCGCTTGGCCGCCGTTTGGGTTGCAGCGGCTTGCCTGTGGGCCGTGTTCGGTTCGACCGTCGCGTGGGCGTACCGGCGCTATGAGTCGACGCGCCCGCTCGTCGTTTGGCAGCGCTTGCAGTACGCCGTGTGGATGAGCAACGCCTGCGTCTGGGGCGCGGTTGCTTGGTTGTTTTGGGACACCGGCAATCCGGTCAACCATGCGATCGTTTGCGTGGCGCTGCTTGGCGTTATCGTGAGCGCGTTCTTCTCGCTGACCATGCACCGGCGCGTGCTGATTGCGACGCTTGGCGTGCATCTTGCCGTGCAATGGAGCGCGTTCGTCTATCACGGCGAAACGCTGGCGCAGGTTTTCGCCATCGTGTTTCCCCTCTTCATGCTGCTCTTGACCAACTATGGGCGCGGCGTGGCGGCGCGCTATCAACAGGCGCTGGCGCTTCGCTTCGAGAACGAGGCGATGGCCGCCGCCGTCATGCGCGCCAATCGGGCCAAGAGCGACTTCCTGGCGTCGATGAGCCACGAGCTGCGCACGCCGTTGAACGCGATCATCGGCTATTCGGAAATGATGCGGAGCGGCACGTTCGGACCCGTGGCGCCGATGCGGTACGCGGAGTTCGTGGACAACATCGCCGAGAGCGGCGAACACCTTCTGCGGATGATCAACGACCTCCTGGACCTCGCAAAGATCGAGTCCGGGCGGCGGGACTTGACGGTTGTGTCCGTTCGCCTGTCCGACGTCGCCAAGGACGCCATGCGGTATGTGGAGCCGCAAGCGGCCCGCGCGCATGTGAGCTTGATGCTCGACATCAAGCACGACGCGATCGTGCTGGCGGACGAGCGCGCGGTGAAGCAGATGATCATCAACCTGCTCTCGAACGCGGTGAAGTTCTCAAAGCCGGGCGCTCTCGCGGTCGTCTTTGGCGACATCCTGCCCGGCGAGCGCGCGGCCATCGGTGTGCGGGATACCGGCACCGGCATGACGCCGGCGATGCAGAAGAAGGCGCTGGAGCCGTTCGGCCAAGCGAGCGACGCGATGACCGTCGAAGGATACGGCACGGGCCTTGGGCTTCCCATCATCAAAGGCTTGATCGAAGCGCACCAAGGGCTCTTGCGCATCGAAAGCACGCTGGGCGTGGGATCGCGGATATGGGTGGAGTTCCCGGCGGACCGTCTCGTGCGTAGGGCGGAAGCGGCTTAGGCGATCGCCTGGATCGCGGCGCTGTTGGCGACGATCCTTTTTACGAGTGCATCGATCTCCTCAGGCGTCGCATCGCGATCGGCGAGCGCTTCGCTGAGCGCCTTGTAGCTGTCGTTCACGAGTTCGATGACTTGCTCGCCCGTCGTGACGATCGCGGGCAGGTTCGCGATGATCTCGGTCAGTAGCGCGATGGCGGCGGTGGCGGTCATGACGTGGCTCCGCTGAGTTTCAGTTGGGCTTGGGTGACGGCGGCTTTGACCTCTTCGATCGCGACGAGGGCGGCGATCAGCTGGCCGGCGTCGGGTTCGGTGCCGTTGAGGACGGGTGTCGCGGCGGCGATGGCCTTTGTGGCCGCGGCTTCGACGGCTTTGATTTTCGTCCAGAGCGTGCGGTCTTTGCAGAGGCGGATCGCGCCTGCCTCAGCGTCGCAGGTGGGCAGGCGGCCGTAGATCAGGATCGCTTGTTGGGTTGCCTCGTACGCGGTCAACGTGACCTTGGCGGTGCGCCGCGCGGTGGTGTCTTGGCCGACCGGCGCGAGAAGCGCGCATGCGGCGAGCGCGGCAGCGATGTACGCTGCCGCGAGGGTGTTGAGGATCGCTCTCATGGCGCTTTCCACGCGAGGGCCGATTGCGCTTTGACGCGGCCGTACCAGGCGATGAGGCCGCCCGCGACATTCGCTGCGCCGGTGATGAGGTCGGCCAGCTGATCTTGCAGCGTGGCGTCGAGCTTCAGCCCTGCGAATGTCGCGATGCCGGCGAGCAGCGCGATGATCGAGCCCCAGACGGTTTTCGACTGCCACCAGGGTTTGGTGCCGTTCATGATCTTTGTTTCCTTGTCGTTGAAATGAATGAGGGCGGCCCACGCCGGTGACGCGACCGCCCTCGCCTGTCCTTATTCCCGCGCCCTATTCGACGTCGGTGAACTTCACTTCGGGGATCGGCGATTCGCCGACGGTGAGCGCCTGGGCGGCGATGTATTTGACGCCCGGGTGTGCGCCGGCGTTTTGGCGGATGAACTCTTTCGCCTCATCGATGGAGGCAAACGAGTCGGCGACGCCTTCCCATTCGTCGACGTAGTCGCCGTCTTCGTCCAAGCGGACGACGAAGAATTTGTTCATGGGGGTGGTTCCTTATCAGTTGGTTTGAGGGGCGGCTTGTCGCTTGACGGTGTTGGCCCCGGGCGAGCCGTCACGGCCCGGGCGGTTCGCGCGGCAGCGTTACTTCGCGGCGCGCAGTTCCTTGAGGAGGCCTTCGATGCTCTCTTTGAGCTCGCGCGTGTTTTGGGCGAGCGTTGCCGTTTCGGCCTCAAGCCGTGCGATGCGCTCGGCGGTGACCGTCGAGTGCTCCAGCATCTCGACGCGTGTGGTCAGCGCGCTCGCCCACCAAAGTGCCGCGACCGTGGCGCTGACGATGTAGACGAGTGTGGCGGGGCCGATGAGGGTTGCTTGGGTCATCGCGCAGCCCTTTCGCGCGCGGCGTGCTTTACCGCGTCGGCCAGGCGTTTGTGTTCGGCGGCGATGGCGGCAAGTTCGGCGTGCAGCGCTTCGATGCGCGCGGCGTTGGTTTTGGGCGGCGCCGGGGTTGCCCGGCTTGGTGCGTCCGGTTGCGGGGCGAGCGCGATGACGTGCGCCGGTGCGGGTTTCGCTTGCGGCAGCACCGCCACCGCGCCGGCGCCGAGGACGAGGATCGCCGCGGTGGCGAGAGCGACTTCGGTGACGGGATGCATCACGCGGCCTCCTTCTGCGCCGGGTAGGCTTTGCGGTCGAGTTCGATGTGCGGGCCGTCGCGGAACGAGCGCCAGTCGCCGCCCCAGCCGATGGGGACGGCAAGCTCTGCTGCCGCGCGCTTGAAGGCGGCGGCGACGAGCGCGAACGGCGGCCACTTCCACGTGACCTCGCCGCCGACGAGCGGAGCGAAGTCGATGGCGTGGCCGGTGAGGTGGCGCGAGCGCAGCGTCTTGGATGCGCCGGCGGCGACGAGTTCGCGCTGACGCTTCATCGTGCGCAGACCTTCGGTGACGACGAACGGCGTGTCGCTGAGTTCGGCGGCACGGCGCACGACGCGGGCAAGATCGGGGTGCACGCCCGCGAGGTTTTTTTCACTGCGGTCGTCGAGGGGCATGTTGGGTCCTTGTCTGAGGGTTAGCGGAACGGCGGGCCTTTGAACCATGCCGTGAGCGAGCGCCGCTCGCCGTGCTTCACCGGCGTCACGCGGTGTTTCAGGAGCGAGGCGAAGACGGCAACGGAGCCTTGGGGGGTGAACGACTCCGGCGCGATGATGCCGGCGTCGTCATCCAGGAACTGCAGCTTGCCGCCGGTGTACTGCCGCGGGTGCGAGAGTTGCAGCACGACGCTGATCTTGCGGATTGGGCCGGTGCGAACGCGCAGCATGTCTTTGTGGCACTCGAAGAAGTCGTTGCGGCGGTAGAGTGCGTATTGCAGACGGTCGGCGCATGTGATGTCGAAGTTCCACGCGGCGTTTACGTCGTTGGCGAAGCGCTGCATGAGTTCGAACGTCGCGTCGTGTGCGGTGAGCCAGGCCACCGACGAGAGGCGGATATGCGGGTTGAGGAAGCGCTCGCCAGTTCTGTTGTCGTATAAGTGGCCGGGTTCATGAGCGATCGCATCACCTTGCGCGATGATGGCGTCGCAGGTTGCGGCGGGAACGGCTGCGGGAAAGATGCGCAGGCGATCCTCCATCCAAGCGGGGGCTTCGGTAGCGATCATGGCGGGTTCTGCTCGGCAACGGAGACGCCGCCGCCCCCGCCGCCGCCGCCCGAGCCGGTGTCTTGGAGGTCGTAGGCGAACGTGTCGAGCGTGGCGTTTGCGTCGGTCACGTTCGTCACCGTCGCGGTGCCGGCCCAGAACGAATTGTCCTGCGCGTTGACAAAGATGTACTGCAGCGTCTGACCGTTCGACACCACGACGTCTGTCGTGCTGCCCGTGTTCGCCGTGCCGACGAGCGTGGCGTCCCGGTACGTGCTCACGGTGCGCTCGTCCGTCATCGGTTGACTGACCGTCAGGCGCAGCGTGATGGGTACGTCGATGCCGGAGATCGTCACAGCATTTGTGGCGGCGCTTGCGGTTACGCCGGCGTCGGCGATGTCGACGAAGTCGATCGGGCCGGGCGTCTTATCCGCCCCGCCCCCGCCGGCCCCGAAGCCGACAAGTTGCGTCAGTTTCAGCATTGCTCAATTGTCCGTGTTCGCGTTCGTCGTGTAGTAGAGCGCAACGCCGTGGAGACGGGCGTCGATGGGGAGGGTGTCGGTGGGATCGCCTCCTGCGCGCTGCACTTGGAAGAGCACGACATCGTTTTCGAGCGCTGAGCCAAACGCAAATGGATTGGATTCGGGCGAACGATAGAGAACATTCGTAACGCCGCCGGTGTCCGAAACCATGGCTGCCGAGCCAAAAGCAACATCGAGCAAGTCGCCGTCCGAGTATGCGGAGCCTTGGATACCCCACGTGACCGCAAAATTGGCCGAGGCTGTTGCGTGCGACCAGACAAAGACCGCGGTCATCGATCCTTCGTTCCAGCCCTTCGGCATTTGTACCGAGAACTGAGCGAACTCCCAGGTGGCAGGATCGAAGTCCAGCGTTTTGATCATCACGTTGTTTCCGGATGTCTCAACGGTGCCAGTGGAAGGCCCGTTCGTCACGCGCGGGATCATAGCGCTAGCGGGCACCCAGATTGTCTGCTTTCCTATGCCGATGTCCGACAGTTTTACCTTGTAGTCCAAGCCATCGGTGAGCCTGCGTGTTAGTACTTGGTAGTCAGAACCAACACCCGTTGGGACTGCCGCCGTGCCCGCGAGGATCATGCTCAGGCCCATAATCTGCAGCGAAACTTTGTTACTCGCGTTGCCCTCGCTGATGTCGACAAACGGCACCAAGTCACCAGCGACCATGCCACTGTTATCCGTCTGCAACAAACTCAGATCTACCGCCGAGCCGATGCCGAGGGTGGCGCGGGCGGTGGGGGCGTCGGGGTCGTCGAGGAGGGTGGCGATGTACGACGATACGGTTTGGGTTTGCAGGTTGACGGGGCTTTTGAGTTCGAAGCCGTCGCCGGCGGCGGTGATGCCGAGGAGTTGATTGGCGACGGCCGGCTGGGGCTCGGGCAACGCGAGGTCGCTGAGTGCGGTGCCCACGGGCACACGCGGGCTGCGGGCGATGAGTTCGCGGAGCGTTTGGATCTCGGCGGCGAGTTTGTCCAACTGGGCTTCGACGTTTTCCGCGGCGAAGCTGCCCGTCGCAATCAGGTCGAGGTCTTGCGTTAGCGGCATGTCGCGTACGATGACGACAGTGCGGCCCGATGGTGGCGCCGTCGTGAAGACGACATTACCGGTGTTGGGATAGGCGGTGATGTCGATCGTGTAGTCCACGCCTTGGGTTTGCAACGTGTCGGCAAGCGTCGTGTTGTTCCGTAGATAGACCTTGAGGTTTGCCGCCGCCCAAATCTTGAAGGCGAAAGCGAACGTGGTCGTCGAGCCGTTGGCCGCGTAGGAGACGCGCGATGCCGTTGTCGAGAGTGTCATAGAGGTTCTCCGGGTGATGGATCAGTCTTCGATGCCGCCGACGCTTGCGCCGAAGAGGCGCTCGAGAAGGCGCGCGATGTCGCCGCCGTTCGCCGCGCGTTCGAAATCGCCGGCGCGGCGGCTGCGCTCGCGCGGCGGTACGTCGGCAGCATCGCGGACGCGGCGCACGGCCTCGGCGGCAGGGAGGCCTGCGCTTAGCGCAGCGTCGATCGTCAAGGCCTCGCGGACGGTGTCGGGATCGATTGCCGCGACGAGGCTTTCGTCGTCGCGCACGAAGGCAGCGACCATGCGCGCGGCCGCCGCGGCGGCGTCGAGATCGTCGCTTCGCAGCCGGGCCGCTGTGGCGCGGGCGAGAGCGCGCGGAACGAGACGCCCCGTCTTGACGAAGGCGACTGCGTCGTCGTCGCGCGCGTCGGGCAATTCGGTATAGGCGCCGTCCGCAC
Source organism: uncultured Alphaproteobacteria bacterium (assembly GCA_902826695.1). Classification (GTDB taxonomy): domain Bacteria; phylum Pseudomonadota; class Alphaproteobacteria; order Micropepsales; family Micropepsaceae; genus SZUA-430. Next base: position 27,435 of record CADEFU010000012.1, read on the forward strand.
CTTCGGCGTCGTCGAGCGGCTCGCCACGTGCGAGGCGTTCGCGCGCGCGTGCGGTGGCGTCCTTCCTTCGTGCGATGGCTTTGGCTGCGGCGGCGCTTCGCTTCCGCAGTTCGCGCGCGCCTCGGTCGCCGATGGTGCTCGCTTGTGGTAGCCAGGCGGTGAGCGCGGTCTCGGGTGCCTCGCCGCGTTCGGCGGCAGTGATCGCAGCGTTTGCGTCTGTGTGTGCGCGGGCGGCGGCCAGCGCGTTCGTCTGCGATGTCTGAAGGTCCGCGTTCTGCTGCGTCGCTTCGGCTTGCTTGGCGATCAGGCGGCGTGCGGTGCGCGACACGCCGAAGCGCGCGGCGGCAGGGCCTTCGCGGCGTTTGATCAGATCCACGGCGACGGACGGTGCGCGTTCGACGAGAGCGCCAAGCGCTGCAGCCGGGATGTCGGCGAGGCGCTGGCGGAACAGCATCATCGCTTTCGCGGGCAGTTGCAGCCTGCCCAGCGCTTCTTCGGCGGATTCGAAGTGGGTGGCGAAGTTTTCCGGTGCCGCTTTGGCCGCAGCGACGAACATGTCGATCGTTTGGCCGACGCGCAGGATGCGATCGCGGGCGCGCGCGTTTGCTTCCGCTCTCAGCGCGCGGTCACCGATGCTTAGCCGTAGCGCGTCGAAGCCCTCGCCGGGCAGAACGGCTTTGTAAGCACGCAGTTCCGACGCGATGCGTTTAGCGAAACCTTCACCCGCCTCGCCCGCGCCTTCGGCATCGGCAATGCGCTTGGCGAAGTAAGCGTGGGTGGGCGCGCGCGCTTTCGGCGTGGCGGGCAAGGCGGCCGTCGCGCGTGTTGCGGTCGTCGAGCGCTTCCTCAGCGCGCCGTGAGCGTTTGGCTTCGTCGTCGTCGGGTGCGATCGGGCGGCGCGGCGTTTCGGGCACGCGAAAGCCGGCCGCGTGCGCGTCGCGCAGCAGCATGGGCGGCAACCTTTCTGTGAGTTAGATGTGCGCCGTCAGTCCGGGCGGCGCGGGGGCAAGCGATAGGCGAACGGGGCGAACTCTTTGGTGAAGGCGAAGTCGTCTTCGAGCCGTATCGGTTTGAACTTCGTCCAGACGCTGGTGGAAATTTCGACGGTCACAGTCTGCCCCCACGGGAGGTCGGGCAGTTTATTGGCCGTTCGCTGGACCGCGATGTCGCGTACGATTTTTGCGAGGTACAGGGGCTGGCGATACGCTTGGCCGTCTTTCAGTACCAGCCGCAGCGATTTGGGGAGCGGGTTGCCGAATTCTCTCCGTGGCATCCAGGTGATGGCCTCAGGGTTCGCGGGATCGGTCACGCTCAGCCCCTCATTCGTTTGCGACATGATCCGAACGGTCGTGCCCATCGTCATGTTGGTTTCGCCCAAGAAACGCATCATCGATTTGAACAGGATATGGCAGCGATCACGTTTATTTTGGATCACGATCGTTGCAATGTCGCCTTCCACCTCGAGGCTCACGTCCTCGGGTTCGCTCGGCCGTTCGCACGGCTCGGGCGATGCAGGGGCCGGACCCGCGAAGGCGAGTGTGAGAACGAAAGCGAAGCGAGCGACCCGTGCGATCATGGGCGGGATGTCCTGCGGTAGAAGTATCGATCTTCCGGGCGGCCGGGCCATTGCGTTGCGATATCGGTTTCTCTCGCTTTGTAGTCCACGCTGCCGCGCTTGCCTATGACCAGAAAGCCGGTCACCTGCCCATTGGCGTCGCGAAGCACCTTGGTGACGCGTGCCGAGTGCGCGGCTTCTCCGTTACGGTCGCGGTAGACAACGATGTCGTTCACTTGCACGTCTTGGATCGCGTTCAGCTTTGAGAACTCGTCTTTCAAGACTTTCTCGGCCTCGCGCGGATTGATCCAGAACTTGTTGTCGGCCAATGTGTAGCCGTGGCAGTTCGACGTTAGGCGGGGATCGGTCGACAGGTTTTGCCGTGCGTAGACCGGGGTGCCTTTGTTTGTGACGACAAAGCCTTCGCGCACGTGATACTGCCGCTTGGTCTTTGGGTCGATGAGTGTCCGGTCTTCTTCGGGATTGCTGGTAAACTCAATCTCGTTGTTGCTATCGCGCTGCAGAACGGGGACCAGCGCCACCGGGTCGCTGCCGGGGCGATAGTCGGCGGTGTGGGGCTCGGCCTCACCCTCTTCCGGGCGGTAGGCCAGTCGTTGCAGGTTGTCGTCGTCCATCGTCACGCCGGTTATGTCGGTGCCGAAGGCGCCTTTGAGGGCGCGGGCGAGCGTATCGGAAGCGATAGTCGTGTCGAAATGATGGCCGCGGGCCTCTTCTTGGGCGGGGCCCAAGTTCTTTAGCGCGTCGATGCGGTTCAGGGCGGCGGCTTCGTCGAAACCGGCGGCCAGCAGGCTTGAGATTTTTCGGGCGGTGTCGCGGATGTCGGCTGGCGCCCAGTCGTGAGCGATGCCGCCGTCGTCGTCGAGCTCCACCAACATTTTTGCGCCTGCTAGGCGGCGAGCGGGGTCGCTTGCGCGTAACGACGACAGGATTTCGGCGCGCAGTTTCGGCGGGACGCGGCCGGCGCGAACGGCGAGCGCGGTCTTGCGCTTGGCCGCCACGTCGGGCGGCGCATCGGCGGCGACAGCGGCGACGTGAGCGTCGAGGCTTTTGAGGTGATCGTCGTCCCACGTGAGGGCCGTGCCGGTTGCGAGCGCATCGGCGACGCGCAGACTCATTTTGGCGGCGGCGTGAATGCGCTCATGCGCCTCCCCGGTGAGCGCTTCTATTTCGCGGCCAAGTTCAGGGTCGAAGAGATGCGTGTCGATCAGGCTCGCGTAGAGTTCCGGCTCGAAGACGCCCTGCTCTTCCGCTTTGGCGAGGCGGCGCTTCTTCGCCAAGATTGCGCCGATGCGTTCGCGTTGGTGCTTTGCGTCTTCGTCGTTGGCCTCGATCGCAACAGCGGCTTCGTGTGTCAGCGCTTCGCGACGTTCGGGTGAGATGCCGACGGCTTTGCTGCTTTGTAGAAGCTGGTGTGCACGTTTCGGGTCTGCGGCGATGAGGCCACGCAGGTACTCTTCTTGGATGCGCTCTTCTTCGGGCTCTATGAGTGGGTGGTAGACCTCAGGGATCTCCGCCTTGAGTTCGATGGCCGCGCCGCGCACCTGACCTATCGCACCGGGATCGATGCGCGCCCGGTTGGCGAGTTCGCTCATCGTGTCTTGCGCGCGCGTTACGTAGCCGAGTTGACGGCCGAGCGCTTCGAGGCGCATCGCCTGTTCGATCGCAGCGCCGCGATGGCGAAAGACGCTCTGCTCGATCCGCTTTGCTTCGCGATGCGTTCTGGCGCCGCCGATGAGGCTCTTGCCTTTCGCATCGTAAGCCTTGAGCACCTCGTAGGTCAGACCCTCGCCGGTGATCCCCGCGCGGCTCAGATCGTGCGCATAGGTGGGGCCGGCGCTTTGCATCGTCGCGTCTGCGCTGACGACACGCTCGTCTTCGTCCAGCAACGCACGGGACTCGACCGCCCTGCCGATCTTCTCGGCTGCCTTTTCGAGCGAGGTATACGGATTGTCCGTGATGTCGATCTGCGGCATGGCCGGCAGATGCGGAACGGGTGCATTCAGCACCGGGATGGTGATCTTGGTCGGCATGTGAGCCTTCGTGTTTGTTTTGTGCTGCGCTTCCTCGGCCCGGGCTGTTGGGCTGGCCAAGAGCGTCAACGAAGCCGAAACTCTGCAGTATCGGCGGCGAGGCCACGCCGGTGTCAGTCCGGAGGTTCGGGATGGGGCTTGAAAGCCCATCGTTTGCGAAAGCCAACTTCTTGGCGCTGCGCGGTTTGCAGCAACAAATTGCCACAATGCGCTGGTTTGTTGGCGGGTAAGAACCATCCGGGGAGTTGTTGATGAGGGCTTCTTTCGCTGCCATTGCAGCCGTGGCCGCCGTGCTCTTCAGTGCACCGCTGCAGGCCCGCGACGTACTGAGTCCGGTCGCCGAGTGCGAACCGAACGAGTGGGAGTATGTGTGCGACGTCTGGGGGCTTGCGTGGGACGGGCCTGCCGCCAAGGCCCCTGTCCGAAAACGCATTGACGGCAAGCGGGTAATCAAGACGCTTCTGCTGACGGGCTCTTTGAACGGCGGACCGCCCAAGCCTTACGCGTTGCGATTCAGCCAACCGCTTAGCGACTATTTCGCCCTTACGGCCCGAAGCGGTCGAATCGCCTTCATGTTGAACGCTGAGGGCAAGACGATCGTGCGTACGAACAAGGGCGACCTTCACATTCTGTCGAAGTTCAGGGTTGAGCCCGTACCTAACGTCGTCGTCATCGACAGCCGTACGTGGAACGTCGTCGCGCGATACTACTCCACATGTCTCGATCTCACATTTCTGAAGCGTGCAAGCCGGATTTGGGACGAAGGGCGCGGCCGCTGCGTGTCGCTGGGTGGACGCACAGACCCATTGGCCACCGGTTGCGCCAAGCCGAAAAAGGAAACCTGTACACTTGAGCGGGTACCAAACGGATTCCAACGCGCCACTATCCCCGCGGAGAAAATCGCGGCACTGCGAGACATCCGCCAATTGGGACTGGACACCTATGATGGTGGTTTCGAGTACGGCGGCAAGGGATGGGGCGTTTATGTTTATCGCGTCAAGGGCACAAGGCTTCTCGTTCTTTCAGGCGCTTGCACGGATTGTTATTAACGCCTGACGCTATTCCAATTGACGCTGAACCCAGTTGTAGCCGTCGATCATGGCGTGATCCTTGGTGGTGTTCGTGCGGGCGCCGGCGCTGGCTAACCGTAGTCGGTGGTGACGCGGCCGGGCGGTGCGTCTTGGATTACGGCTTCATCAGGCTGACCGGCGCTGCCGGCTTCTGCCACCAGTTTGAGTTGATGCCGGCGGAGGCGAAGGTGGTGATGCCGCCCAGGAGCGACTCGGTGAGCGCGTTGCGGCCGGCGGCCTTCAGGGCTGCTGCCTTCGCGTTGCCTTGGTAGCGGGCGAGGACGCCTTCGTGCTCCTTCAGGAGGGCTGGGTATTCAAGGTTGCCCGCCGCCTCGGCGATCACGTCGATCATCGAGGCGCTGTCGAACGTCACGCCGCGCTTGCCGAAGGCGGCCGCGAGGGAGGCGAGTTCGCGTTGGTTCGTGTAGCGGATCTGTTCGGCTTCGGCGGCGGCGACTTGCTGTTGGTAGATCGCTTCGCGCCGGGCTTGGATGGCGGCTTGCTTGGCCGCCTTCTGCTGTTGGATGCCGCCTGCGATTTGCGCGCCGGCTTGCACGCCGACGAGCAGCGCTGCTGGTGAGCACATGTAAGAACCTCGTGGTGGTGTATGTGAGTGCCTTGCGTTTACCGGCTGTACCTACGCTCAGCGCGGTGCCGAACACGTCGCCTCGATCGCATCGAGGTTGGCGGCGTCTTTGCGGTAGTGGTTGCGGTAACCGCCGTCGAAATCTACGGCATCTATGTCCTCTGTTTGGAGCCGCCGGTTCTGAGCTTCACGCTCTTCGACTGTTCGATCGTCCTTGAGCGCCGCTTCTTCCTCGACGCCGGCGTCATCCGGCCAAAATTCGAAGACGAGATCGTCAAGGTCGTCCCAGAGGTCACGGTTTGGAGAATCAGGCGGCCGGTGTGATGTCTTAGGCGCACCGTTGTTTTCGATCAGGCCGGTCGGATCAACCGCAAATCCTGGGACACGTTGGCCGTTGTACGTCCCCGGCGCAGTCGTGATCTGCAGGTGCGTGTGATCGTTGTTCCCACAATAGGCGTCCCGGTTATTGGGGTGGTTCGAATAATCCCAGCCCAGGCAGCGGCCGCTCGGCCCCAGTGGCACAACGCGCGGTGAGGCGCCACTGCGACGGCTCCGCGGTTGCCGTGGCGCAAGCGGCGATATTGGCGAGTACGACGGCAAGCGGCAGTAGGCGCGGCATTGGGTGTCAAGTCCTGCGTTCGGGTTGGCCCGCTTCGATAGTCTTCCGGCTGGCGGGTTCCGACGCGGCGTGCGCCAAGCAGAAAACTACGGCGAGCGTTCCTAGGACCGATTTCGTGTTCATGCGCCGCGCCCCCTTCGAACGCGCTGCTGGAGCCGGGAGAACTGTAGGCATCGATCACGGCGGTTTTGCGGCACAAAATCGCCACAAAGTGGTCGTTGGATGACTCTGCAAGGGGCTTATTGGCGGAGGGGCACCCATGGTTCGATCGTTTGTATGGCTACTCGCGGTCGCGATCGGTCTGCTCGTGCCTGCCTCGGCGCGTGCTGACAGCCTGTTCGATCTTCTAAAGGCGTCAAACAAGGTGTTGGCTTGTAGCACGCAGGTGTTGAAGGACGATTCAGTTCTCACGATCGGGATGCCAAAGAAGCACGGTGACTTCTTGGTAGTGAACGGCCCGCTCGAGCACCAGGCGTTTCCCACTTTTGTGGTGTATCCAAACCCGCGCTGGCCGCTGAAACTGACTGCCGCGAAGTTTCGCAAGATGTCCTCGTTGACGATGAAGGTTCGTGATGTCACGGGGATTTACCGGATTGTGGAACGAGCCTTTGTTCTAACGGGCGCGTACCAGATCGTCGTCGGTTCCGGGTTCGACACGCCCAATCCTGTCGTCGATGGCTGGTGTGAAGTCAACTACGAGCGCACCGAACCATTTCGTGACCGAGAGGGACCGGATCTCCAGCCGAACCAACAAGACTTGGCGTGGAACAAGATGAAGTGCAGCCCGTCGGTCTTGACCGAGAAGTCAGTGCTCAAGATCGAGCTGCCGTTTCCACACGGGGGATATCTGAGTGTGTTTTTCAGGGGCAGCTTTGAATATCTTGTTTACCCCCACGCGGCACCGGGGTGGGCGTTGTACGATTCCGGCGATTATGAGCGCATGCGCTCGATCTCGCTTCGTGTCGTCGACGTGAAGTTGCGGACTCAACAGGGGTTCAAGCGCATCTTTGTGAAGCCGGGCCAGTATCTAATTAGCGTCGGCGACACGTTCGAGAGCGACGGCCCCCTCTATCACGGTTGGTGCCGGGTGACATACCGGCCGCAGGGCCGGTCTTGAGACCCGCGCTTCTACGGTCGTCAATCTAACGTTCCTCACGTTGGGGCTGTTTGCCTGTGTATCCATCGCGGTTGAGAACTCGAGGGCGCCGCCGATAGTCCAGTGCGTCAAATGGATCGCTCTGCGTTCGAGCAGTTGTTGTTGGACTGTGGGAAGCTGCGCCCTGCAGCGGCGTCTTCTTAGTGGGGTGAACCGGTGTCCCAGGCGGATAGTAAGAAATGTGAGTGTGCGGATCGTTTGGCGTTCCGTCGCCCTTCACGCCGGATCCGTCGGACCAGCCGATGAGTTGGCCCGCGTACACCTCGTCGCCGACCATTAGCTTTCTCCCCTGACCGTCGTCCAGGATGCCCGTATGTGCGTAACTTACGATCGAACCGTCATCGAGAAGAATGAACACCTCGTTTCCACCTCTCGGGCTGTTCGATATCGCCAGGATAGTTCCGTTCTTCGGTGAGAACGCCGGACGGCCACGCCGGTTGCGAAAGTCCGTGCCCGGATGAAATTGGGTGTTGTTGAAGCGCTGACCCCACGGACTCACGACTACTACGTCGGTCGCGTTATTCTCCTGGAACTGCGGCTGAACGGGCCACGCGACACGGTCCTTGTACGGGTCGTCTTGATGCGCAGCCTTAGGACTGAAATGGAGAGGATCCTGGCCGGTCTGACTCTTGAAGTCAGCGGCAACTTTTCGTCTAAGCTCTTCGTCCGGCGAGATTTTCTTGCCGAACCGTGCCTGCTCGTCATCGAACTGCTGCTGGCGCTGCCGATTGCGTGCACCGGCTGCAGCTCGTTCCTGGAGCTCTGCGGGCCACTCGTTGGGGCGCCTTGGGGTGACTTCGACTGGCAGCTTTGGCTCGGGACTCTCGAGCCATGACTGAAACCACTCCAACCACGTACGTTCTTCTTCTTCCGGAATCCACGTTGGCGCGTGCGGCTGCATTGCATCCTTCTCGTTGTAAGGAATGGGCCGCTGCGGCTTCTGCCGCGGCATCGGCGGTTGCGAAGCGGCTCTGGCGAGTGCAACGGCGCCGCTTTGGGATCGACCGAGCTGCCCCGCGAATTGCTGTGCGGCCAACGGCCTCGCGCTGTGGTCGAACTTGTCCAAGACCGCGTTCATAAACGTCTTTTGGTGGTCTCTCGGTAGACGCCAAGCGTCAGCCACCTCCGCCCTCACGAACTGCGGTGGCAGCACGGGATGCGCGAATGTCGGGACACCTTGGAGGCGGAAGGTAGCAGAGGTGGCGTCTACGAGCGCTTTCGCCGCCGTGCGCAGGCCTTCGTCGTCGCCTTGGTCTTTGGCGTCGTACCAAGCGGCGATGGCGGTGTCGATCGCGGGGGAGCGGACTTCTTGCTCATGGCGGCCGGCTACATCATCTTCACCCGCGAAGATGTCTTCGGGGACAGCGAATTTTGGTTTGCGTAAGAGGTTTGCGTCGGGGAAGCGGTAGTTGGTGCGGATCATGGGCGGTGGTCCTTAGTTTGTTCACGCGTCCGCCATCGCCATGACTGGCATGATGGAGAGGATGTCGAGGGGCATTGGGTCGGCTTGGACGATGGCGAGGCGGCCGTCGAGGTCGAAGTCGCTGGCCAGGTAGACGTCGACGTCGCCGGAGCGCATCGGCGGCGACTTGTCGTTCGGGTCGTTCAGCTCGCGGCGGACGAGTTCTTCGAGAACCACTTCGTTGCCGGGACCGATGTGGCCGCCGATCGAGTTGTGGACGCGCACGGTCACGCGGGGGATGCGCTTCGTCTTGCCTTGTGCGGTGCCTATCGAGGGGACGTCGAGGCGGAGCGTGCGCAGGCGGCTTGCATAGCCGAGGCCCGCCCACACTGTCCCCGCCGGCTGGTCGAGCGTGATCTTTCCGGCGGTGACCGTGCGGTCGGCATGGTGAGCGCCGTCGGTCACCACTTTCACGGTCTGGCCTTCGAGGTGGTAGAGGCCCGAGACAGTGGTCACGGGTGTGCCCTCGTAACGGAGCGCGCTGTCGAGGAAGCCCATCGCACCCTTGTCCTCTGGGTGCGTGGGTTCGAACGGCGGGGCGAGGTATTCGACGTAGCGCCGCGTGACACCGTTGATCGTGCGGTTGACGATGATCCAGAGTTCATCGGTGCGCGTTTGGGTCGATGGGATGACGGCAATGCTTTCGACGACGCCGTTGACCCAATGTCTGGACCAGGCAAAGACCTGCTGTTCGCGCCGATAGGTAAGCGCGAGCAGCGTGCCGTCGGCGCGCAAGGCCCAGAGCAGCGAGGCGGGATTCTTGGCCCAAGCGACCTGGGTGATCGAGCCCGGAAGCGTGAGGTGCTCGGCCAGTTCGAGCATGTCGGTCGAGACGTAGCCGCCGACATCGGATTGGTTGAACAGCGTAAAGACTTTGCGCCCCGCCCTGTTCACGAACAGCGTTTCGATGCCGACCTTGGCGGGCGGTACGCCGTTCGAACCTTCGCCCGATTGCGGAACGATGCGCGTGTTTGCCGGCGAGATCGGGTCGCCCATGCCGCCACCGTAGACGGCGAACTCTTGGCTGAGCGTGCCGAGGATGAGGTCGGAGCCCGACGCGATCCAGCGGATCGGATCGGCCTGGTTGGCGGCGATGTTGTAGGCGATCGTCTCGTCGTCGCGGGTGCCGGGCAGGAAATTGGCGAAATCGCCCGAAGCCGACGCCCAGAAGCCGAACGGCTGCTGCTTCGTGTTCGCATAGACGATGCGTTGTTCGTGCAGCGCGACCGTCGCGGGATAGCCACGTTCGAGCGAGAAGGCGCTGTGAGCCCACAGCCAGGTCGATAAGCGCTTCGCCGTGCCGCCGTTGGTCGTGCCGGTGGCGATCGAGTTTTCGAGGTCGAACTGGGTCGGCGACACGTTCACGATCTTCCAGTCGCCGGTGCCCTGCCCTGCGCCGCTGATCGAGACGTAATCGCCTTCGTTGTAACCGTGTCCGGTCAACGTCACGCGGCAAACGTTGCCGGTGCCGGGCGCGATCGACTGGATCGTCTTTGCGCTGGGCGCGAGGCCGTTGCAGAGATAAGTCACGATCGTGCCGGTCATATTGCGCGGATCGACGAACGTGTTCAGGCGTACCACCGCCCAGCGCGAATGCAGGTAACGCCACTTCTTGTAGTTCGTTGCGCTGCCGCCGGTGGGATTGTCCCAGGCGTCGCCTTCGGTGTGCGAGGGGATGACGCTGCCGGTCGAATTGCCGGCGCCGACATCGACGAGCGAATAGACGTTGCCGTTGCTCGACACTTGCGTGCCGATCGCTGGACTGATTGCAAGCGTGGACGCCCAGGGGCTGACCGCCAGCTGGTCGAGATACATCTCGCGCATGTAGAGGAAGCTCGCCTCGTGATCCTTGGTGAAGATCGGGCCGCTGGCCTTGATCGAGACGCCGCCGCCGGGCTGGTACGAGGTGCCGGTGAGTGTGCACATGATGCGCAGCGTGTCGTCGCCGTTCAGATTGGCGAACGGCCCGCGCTCCAGATTGACGGGCGTGAGCGTCCAGGACGTGTGGCCCGAGCGCGTCAGCGTGCGCGGCGCGTGTTGCGGGTGGGCGATGTAGAGCGTGTCGGCGGACTGGCAGACGTAGAGGTCGGCGAGCTTCTCTTCCGAGTAGGGGGTCACGAGTTCGTAGATCTTCTCGGCCTTGCCGCCGAAGGTGTAGGCGTCGTAGCCGGTCGCATCGGCGCCGACGAGTTCGAACGTGTTCGCGGTCGTGCTGCCGACCGAGAATTCGCGGTTGTTGACTTGGCCCATGCCGGCGACCGTCGTGATGACGACGCGGTCGCTCGTGCTGAAGCCGTGGCCGATCGCGGTGACGACGGCGGGGTTCGTCTGGCTGATCGCGGTGATGACCTTCGTCGAGGACGTGATGGGTGCGTTGTCCTTCCAAAAGCGGACATAGGTGTCGCCGAACTCGAGCATGTAGGCCTGCACCGTCGAGTACACGAACGGGATCAGCCGGGACTTCTTGGTATGGTTCTTGGTTTCGCCCGCAAAGCGCGTGCCGTGGCGGCGCATGACGCCGCCTTCGGGACGGACGATGAAGTTCTCGATCAGCTCGGCGCCGGTCGCGTATTTCTGAAAGTCCGTGCGGCCGTAGAGGCGCGGACTGAGCTCGCCGGCTGCGAAGGACGGTTGCAACGTTTCGATGCGGGCCATGAGCTAGTCTCCCCGCCAGTCGCGATAGGGGGCGAAGCCTGCGCCGGCGCGCGCGTCGAGCCAGTCGCCGTGCGGCAGGCGCTCGGGTTGGCCTTCTTGCGCGTCGCGGCGGCGCGCTTCGATCAGCTTGGCTTGATAGAGCTGCCACATACCTTGGGCGCGTGTCGTGCTCTCTGAGAGCTGGATTGCGATGTCGGAGGCGATGCGCGCGGCAAGCGCCTCGACGAACAGCGCATCGAAGCGCGCGGTCTCGCCGACGAGGCTTGTGTATTTGATGAAGAGCGGGTCGCCCATATCGGTCAGGATCTGGCGGCCTTCGACGACCCATCTTTCGCTCTCGCCGCCGAAGACGCTGCGTACCAGCAGACAGTCTGCGGGCAAGTCGAAGGCGTTCGCGTATTCGAAGGCGGGCGCGGCCGCGTTCTTGGGCAGCTCCGCACGCTTGGCGGCGAAGTTCCAGTCGTAGGCACGCAGCACGGCGTCGCGCGCGTAAGGGTAGCGCAGCTTGCAGGCGCGTGCGGCTTGGCTTGCTTCGTCGAGCGAGGTGATCTGGGCGCCGCGACCGATCGCGGCCAGCGCCATGTTGCAGATCGCGACCTCGGAGTATTCGCCGAGAGTAGGCATGGGATGTCGGCCCTTTCGTGGTGAGAGGGGTGGAAGATTGGAACGGAATGAGGCTGGCGGTGAGCGGCAACAGTCGCCCGCGACGGTGACGCCCCGTTTGACTCTGCGTCTCAGCCGGAAGCGGCGCTGCTAGGGTTCACGCGGCCAGAGGCCAATGTCTTCGGCGCAGCCCAGGCCCATGACCTCTTCGTAACTCCGCTCCGTGCCGGTCTTCTGATCTTTCCAATTCAGGCTGGCGTAGCAGACGAGGCCGTATTTCGGGTCGTAGGTTGCTCTGTGTTGCGCGTGGTCTTGCGGAGCGCCATCCCTGATCGTGTCGATCACGGTGGCGTTTAGCTTGCGGCCGGCGAACGGCGTTACGCCAACATAACGAATGACAAAGCGAAACTTACCGACGCGCCAGGTGGAGCCCACGGGCAGGTCGCGCTTCGGCGCGCTCAAGGCGAAGCCGATGTAGTCGCTGTATAGACAGTGGTACGGGCTGGAGGCGGGGCAGAACTTGATCGGCCACATGATGTGCATACTTCTCGCGCCCCACACTTTACCGGCGAGATCGAAGAATTCGCCCGTGTTCTCACCGTGAGCGAACGGGTCGCGGTAGACGACGAGGCGGTTGTCCGGTGCGGCGTGCGCTGCCGCCGATGCCATCGAAAGAAGAAGGATCGAAAACAAGAGTCGCTGCATGATGTCGTAGCCCCGGCCGAGAGCGAAAGCCCAATCCCTCTTCTACTGCATCCGAGGATCGGGGCGAGAATATGGCTGACCCGGCACAGGAGCGCTCGTCACAAAGGCCCGTCGTAGCCGGGCACCCTGAAAGTGTGAACAGGAACCCGCGGATTGGCCAAATGCTCCGCATAGTAAGGAGCGATGCGCTCGATCGGCGGGGGCGGGACGGGCAACAGGCCGGCCTCTACGAGGAAATCGTACACCATCTTGTCGTGGCGGACTTCAACGCTCCATTGGGCCGAGCCGATCGTCGGTGCGCCCCTCTGCCATCTACGCCCCTGTCTCTCGTAGGCCTCGCGCATCGCGTCTTGATTGGACGCCGTCGCGTGAAAGACCTCGTGCACGATCATGAAGTTCACGTAGTTGGGGTCGGGCGGCATGACGCGGCGAGGATCATTGGGATCGAGTCTCGCACCAACTTGGTTTAGATCGACGCTGAACACGCCGTCCGCATAGTCGGCGGCAGCACCGGTGCGGACGCGGGTCGGCTGCAGCGAGAACTTCGAAATCAACCTCCACGCCGCTCGTTGTTCCGGCGTGCCGTGTTTTTGGATCGCGGCCCCAACGGGAGCGAGGCTTTGTTGAAGCGCGGCGGCGTTCGCCCGTTGAATCGGCGTCCAATGACGCTCGCCGGGCTTAGCGACCACCGCTCCCGCTATCGCGCCATCCGGGGTTACGTGGGCAACGGGTTGAAGCGGTTGGTCTGCGCTCGGGTCGTGATCCTGCGTATCGCTCTCTAGCGCGACTGCGCCGTGGTTGAAGCTACCGGCGACAGGCGCCCAGCCGATACCGGCATCTGCGTCTTCATCCTGCACCGTCGCCGCGTTCGCGGCGCCGCTGCCTAGCGCGATGCCGGCCGTGACTGCCGGTTCAGTGGGCGCAGACCTCGGCGCCAAAACTTCGGTCGCCGAGCGCGTCATGCGGTCGGGGTTCCCTTCGCGCTTAGCTTCGTCCCAGCGGGCGCGGGCTTCGGCGACCTTGGTTGAGGTCCTTGGAGGCGTGTGCGTTTGTTCGTGCTCGCCGTGCCTTGGCGGGACGTAGTTGGCAAACGGCAGTTCCTTGCGGATGAACTTTCCGTCCTTGAAGTCCCAGCTCTTGCGCAACGCGTGGCCGGCCATCGCGAGCGCGAAGGTCATATCGGGGATCTGCGTGAAATAGTTGCGGGCGTGGCGGTAGGTTTCGTCGAACAGCGCTTTCGGCGCCAGCACACCCTTGGATTTCACGTCTTTCGGCGGCGGCGTTTCGGTGACCGGCGGCGACGGCGGTTCGGCGCGCGCGGGAAGCTCGGGCGCGAGCGGCATTGCGGGCTTCGCGAGCGGGCCGGGCGGCAGGCGTTGGTTTGATTGGATCACGGGGCTTCGCCTTCGAAGGGGAAACAAAAGAATGGACGGGGCAGCGGTGAGCCGCCCCGTCCCTGGCCGTCGAGGTTCGCGCGGCTCAAGTCTGCGCGAAGTAGAGATCCACGATCAGCGTACCGGAGGCGGGGAACGCCGCGGTGCCGATCGTGATGAACACTTTCTCATCCGTCGTCAGCTTGGCTGGGACAGAAGACGAGATCATGTTCGCGGCGACGCCGAACGGTGTGGGCGTATCAACCGCCGTGAACGCCGCCGCCGCGCGGTACTTGCCCGTCGCGCCGGCGATGCCGAGCGCCACGGTCGATGTCCCGAGCGAGACCGTCGAGGTGAGGTACCCGCGAAGGAACGTTTCGCCCTTCGACGGGAAGCCCACGACGATCGTGTCGCCGGCCGGTTGGGATGCGAGTTGGATAACCTCGCGGTAGACGCGCACGTTGCCGCCCTGGAGCGAGCCGTCGAGCTGGCCCGGCGGGGTTTGGTTGCGCGCCGCGGTGACGAGGCCGAATGTTTCTGCCATTGGTTTTTCTCCTTACTCTTGGCACGCGACTTCGACGACGCCGACTTCCTGCATGCGGGTTGCCCCGACGGACATGCTGTAGAAGACTTGCGTCGCGTAGTTCTTGTCGGCGCGTTCGGAGATGCGGGCTTGCGGCTGTGCGCCGATGCCGAGCACCACTTGATCGCGCTGCCAGGCCACACAGGCCCGGTCGCTCGCGGTGATGATCGGCAGCAGTTTCGAGCCGTCGATCCGAAGTCCGTCGACGCGGATGAAGTTGAAGCCCAAGAACGTCTCGAGCTCGCCCTGCACCAGCGCCTTCACGCTGTTGTAGTCGGATGAGGTCACGGTCGTGTTGTTGAGCAGATCTTCGAGCTGCTCGGCCGTCACCGCGATGTAGCGGCCCTCGTTGTCGATGTCGGCCGCGTCCATCAACTTTTTCGTCGAGACGAGTTTGGCGAGCGTCAAGCCGGTGCCGCCGGCCGCGACCTTTTGGCCTGCGGGCAGCACGACTTGCGTGGAGCCGGTTTCGCCGGTGAAGGCGGTGCCGCGGATCGCATCGACGATCACTTCGTCCATCGCGCGGCCCATGGCGTTGGCCGCCGCTTTCGAGTAGGTCGACGTCGGGTCGATCAGAAGACGCACTTTGTCTTCCTGGTCGATCATGTCGGCCCAGTCGAAGTCTTCGAGCGAACAACGCCTGCGCTGATGGGGCGTGTCCATGCGCGGCGTGTCCGAGTGGCGCGAGGTGCGCCGTCGCGCGGCCGTTGCGCCGATTTGATCGAAGAAGGCTTGTTTGCCGGTCACGTTTTCGACGCGCACGGCGTCGCGCAGCTTGGAACCTTTCTGCTGCGCGAGCATCATCACATTCGCCGCGTATTGCTGGACGAATGCGGTCGTTACTTGAGTGGACATGAGTGTCACTCTCCGCTTGTTGGTTTTCAGACAAGTCGGAGCGGGTGCCGTTCGCAAAGGAACGGCCGCATCCTCGGGCGACTGTCGCGCGCCCTGGTTATCGGCTTGGCTTACAGGCTTGCAGCGGGGCGCGGGCGCTTGGCCCGCGCGTGTCCGCGGAAGATGGCGCGGCGATGCCAGTCGGGCCGCCACAAATTTGTCTTACTGCCTACGTAGCGTTGCGCCCTGCACTGGAGGGGCAATCATGCGGTTTGGTTCATTCGAGATGTTGGCAGCTGCCTTCTCGGCGCTGAGTACTTCCGCGGCGGCGTTTGCGTCGGAAAACAGCCTGGCAGCCGACATACGCCGCGTCGATGTGCTTGCCGTCTGCAAACAGGGTACCGCGTGCATCGCCGCCGAGCTTATGATGCCAAACGTCGGGCAACGCCGGATCGGCACGATCGAGAACGATGTTTGCGAAGGACCGATCGTGAAGCTGCGTGGCCGGCTCAACAGCGGCGCGGTTCGCGCATACAGCGTCGGTCTCCCTGGCACTTGCGGGGTTTGCGAGATCGAGAGCGTTGTCGCCTATGTTGGCCATTCCAAAGCAGGGAACCCAATGGTTCAAACGGCAAAGGGCACGCTTGAGATCGTGGATCGTGGCGTGAAGATCGGTCACCCCGGCGAGCTCATCATGATACAGGCTCGCACGGGCAAAATCGAGGCGGCGTACTGGGGGCCCACCCGTCCAAGCGGCAGCAACTTTTACTTCGAGGACGGTAACGTGTTTCTCGCAGACGGCGATGGGCCTTGCTTTGTTGCGCCTCGCGGCACGCCACGAGCGTTTGCGTTTGCGCCCGGTCACTGCCGCGATCGAGGCCGCAAGGTGCCGTTGGAAGCTGTCGACACGACGAACGACGCACTCGAAGCGACGTTGCGCAAGATTGGTGGTGGCGAGATTCCTGGCGGCGGGACCTTCGTGAAAGCGCCGGGGACAGACCTTTTTGCACTGGAGACTGCGGACCCGTGCTGACGTTGTGGCCTAACGGAGCAACCACCTCATTCTGACGGAAGAATTCGGCCGCGGTACCACATGGGTTGCTTAAGCCATTCAACCGGATCGATTGTCCGGCGGGCGATCGAAAGATCAGGCCCACTCCGCGCGGGATCCGCGGGCAACACTTCGAAATGAAGATGCGGATTATTCGGATATTTGGATGCGTTACCAGTGAGTCCGACCGCTCCAATTGTGTCGCCTGCCATGATAACGTCGCCAGTCTTCACTCCCACTTTGCTCAGGTGTGCATAAAGCGATGTGGTGCCGTCCGCATGCTGAACCGCAATACCATTCCCTAGCGTGGATGACTGGAACACGATAGCCCTCCCCGAAGCTGCAGCCCTGACCGCAGCTCCGGTCAGCGCCGGAACATCTGGCCCATAGTGCGGTCGCCGACCTCCGTCTTGTCTATACAATCCGAACGGATCATAGACGCCCGCGAAATACTCACCGGTGCTCCGAGGCGTCAACTGCGCGGGTGTGCGCGGCGGTCCCTTGGTGGGGAGGACTCCGCCTTCGATTGGCAGAGCCTTGTCTTCGGCAGCACTTGCTAGCTTGTAAGCGCCCGCGGGCAACCGATCTCTCGGCAATCGATTGCCGTCTTCGTCAATCTGAGCTCCGCCGCGCGGCGGATGCTCGACGTAGCCTCGCGTCGGGTGCGGCATGGTCCACGGATCCCAATCGCGATTGGGCAGTCCCTCTAACTGTGACTGCGTCAAGTATTGCTCGGCGGGTCCAAAAACGTACTCGAACTCGTTACGGAGGTGCGGGTTCACAACGAGGTGGTCGAGATCGCGCGCATCAGGCATCTCGAACGTTCGTTGACCCGGCTTCGGCCGTGGCACTGCGGCACTCATCGTGCCCTGAGATTGAGGGGCGGCCCGCGCCGGCGTTGCGGATCGGGGAGCTACACCCAACATGCTTCGCGGGTTCGCGTGCAGATAGTCCGCGTAAACACGCTCTGCCGGCGGGAAGTATTTCTCGACTCCGTTTTGCCGCTTGCGCATTGCCGTTGATCCTCCCGTACTACTAGATATCTTCCGAATACGCGCGCTCGAAGAGTTGCTGCACGTGTTCCAACGTGGCCGCGTGCTCCGGGTGGTTGCGGTTCGTGTACGCTTCTTTTGCCATCAGCTTTTGCGCCTCTCTGCGGGCTTCTTCGGGGGTGATGGAGAAGCCTTGGGCGCGGCCGATCTTCAGGCTGTCTTCGGTCATCATCGAGCCGATCTTGGCGAAGGCGCGGACGAGTTCGGGGTTGTTGCCGACGCCCGATTGATTCAGGAACTCGATCAGCGGCTGGCCGCCGAAGTAGCGCGCGGCGCGCGCGGCTTGGGCGACTTTCGTATCGTAGCTTGGGCCCCACTCCTGCTGCAGCAGGCCGACGGACTGCGTCTCGTCGTCGATGCGGCCTTTGAGCGAGGATTGAAACGACTGCGATTGGTGGCCGGCGTAGAAATCGAGCAAGCCTTGCACTTGGCTCGGCGTGAGGCCGAGTTTGTGCGCGACGGGCAGCGCCGCTTTTTCGAACGCCTCATCGTATGTCACGCCTTGCGGCAGGTCGGGGCGGCGCAGCTCGTAGCCGTCGGGCGAGCGCGGGATGCCAAGTTTCGCGCGCGCGGTTTCATCCCACACACCGTCTTTGGGTGCGGGAATCTTGTCGGCGCCGATCGCGCGCTGCGCGTGGGCGTAGGCTTGCACGACGTCGGCGGGGGATTTGTAGCCCTTCGTCTCGACGAGCTGTTTCAGGTCGGGCGTCAGCGACGCGGTCCAGTCGGCACTCGCGCCTGCGTCGTCGAGTGCGGTTGCGGCTTGCGTTCCTTCGAAGGTGTCAGTCATTCAGCTTTTCTCCATCGGCAATGGTGACGAAGTCGGTGGGTTTGAGGCCGCACATGCGCGTGACGTGCAGCCAGACGCGGCGCTTGCCTTCCTCCACGCCGCGGTCGAACTCGGTCGCGCCGGTCAAAGGCGCTGCGGCGTTGCAGAACATCGCGAGGTCGCGCACGAGCAGATCGCGGCCTTGCAGTGCGTTGCGATACTCGTCGGCCACCTGGGCGGCGCGCTTGCGGCCCCAGAGGGCGAGGACGATTTCGGGGAGAGTTTGCATGCACACCTCTTGGACGATTGACGCGGGCGAACCGCCCTGCCCTATTCCCGGTGCAAACGGAGGCAGTGATGGTTCAGCGGATTTCTTCGGGCTCACCGTTCGAGAACGACATGGCTTATTCGCGCGCGGTCGTGGACGGCGATTGGGTGTTCGTGTCGGGGACGACGGGCTTCGACTACAAGACGATGACGATCTCGGACGATCCGGGCGCGCAGACGGAGCAGTGTTTCAAGAACATCGCCTGGGCGCTCGAGCAGGCTGGTGCGTCGCTGAAGAATATCGTGCGCGTGCACTACATCCTGCCGAACGCGGCCGACTTTCCGGCGTGCTGGCCCGCAATGCGGACGTATCTGGGCGATGTGAAGCCCGCGGCGACGATGTTTTCCGCCGGGCTCGCCGATCCGCGGATGAAAATCGAGATCGAGGTAACCGCGCGAAAGGGGAACTAGCCCACCTTTGCCACCACGTCGACGATTGTGTGGGCGATCGTTTCGTCGATGAGTGCGTCGACGATCGCGTCGCTGCGCTCGTCGGCTTTGCGTTTGCGGCGGAGGCGTTCGGCGCGCTTGATGGATGTCAACTGCTGCCGGGCGCGTTCGCGTGCAACGTCGGGCGTTACGACAGTCAAGCGCCACGGTGGTGCGGTTACCTTGGGCAGGTTCGGCCAGGTCGCGCTTGACCGGCGCTGTTGCGGCTTTGGGGCCTGCGTGATCAAGCCCGGTAGGCTCAGTGTAACCGTGACCGATGTCGTCGCCGGTAGGATGATCGCTGGCGCAAACACCGCCGCGCTCGACGCACGGTGCGGCGCGAATATTGCGCCCGCGCTCTGCGAGACGCCTGCGGTATAGATCTGGCCCGCGTTTGCGTAGGTGGCTGGCGAGAGGCGCTGCGTTAAACGGGCACCCTGGAAAGTCGGGCCGTTTGCGAAATTGCCCGTCTGAAGCGTTCGGTTGAGGCGCAGCGTTTGGATCGCAGGCGTGTTCGACCATGACGCGGGTTTCGCAATTCTGCGGAGGGACGGTGCGGGCGTGCTTGCGCCAGGCGCGAAAGCAGTCGGCTTGAAGACGAACGCGATGCGGTGCGCCAGGATGGTTGCGCCGCTTGGCACGTGCGGCGGGAGTAGCGTCCCGCCGAACGAAGTGGCGTCGGTGTCGCCGATCCAGGCTTCGCCGACGACACTTAGCGGCGAGCCGATGACGAAGCCGGGCATGTCAGATCAACTCCACCGTGATGCCCTGGCAGACCCATTCGTGCGCCGCGTTGGCGCTGCTCATCGTGAAGACGATGTCCAACGCACGATTGGCCGCATCCGCATCGATGGCAACGCCGCCGGTTACCGAGCCGATCGGCGCGTTGGCAAGGATTTCGTCGACGCCGATGTCACCGATGCCGACGAGATTGGTGATCGTTGGGCCTTGGGCACTGAAGAAGCCGCCCATGCGTTGGTTGTTGTTGGCCTGTGCGGTGATCGTGAAGTCCAGGTACCACGGCTGCCGGTCGGCGTCTGCCGTCGTACCGTAGCTCGCCGTCGCGTCGGAGAAGATGTTCGTGCCGCCGAAGCTGATCGTCACGGTAAGCGTCATTGCGGTCGCCGAGTTGTGAAGCACATTTCCGAACGCACGCACGCGCAATTGCCGGCCCGCCAAGAACAGACCGTTTGGGATGCTGAGGGCGTTGTTGAAGATGCTGAAGGACGCGTTTGAGTTGGCCTGCGACTTCGAGGCCGTCTCCTTGTGAATGACGATCGGCCCCTGCTCGCGCACCAAGCGCATATCGGTGATCTTCGTGGATTCGATCGACGTGTCGCCCGCCGGCACGTAAACCGCAGCCAACACGACATCATTCGTCGTGCGCGCCGGAGGCTTCGGTGCCGGGGCCGCAGTACCCGCACGCACGGCGAGCGCACCGGAGGCGTTGATCACCACAAGGTCGATGCGCGGGTCCGTCGGGTCGGCCGCGCCAATCGTTGCCGTAGCGGCGGCGACCGCGAAGAGCGTACCGTTGCTCAGCACGGCCCCCTTTGCGACCTCGGGGGTCATGTCGGCGCCGCCGGTCACTTGGCAGCCCGAGAGGACGCAGTTCTTGCCGTTGATGCCCTCGACGAGGACCTCGAGGTACTCCTGAAACAGGATCGACTGCAAATCGTTGTCGCCTTCACCCTTGTCGGGGATGGTCCAAGGCATCGCGTTTGTCTTTCGTTAGAGCGTGAAGATGCCGCTGGCATTCCACTGCACGGTCACGTCGCCGCCGGAGGGCGTGAACGGCATGCCGGTGATCGACGTATCGAGGTAGAGGACGAGGCGCGAGGTCGCTTCCGCGCCGCTGTCGACGTAGAGGACGATGCCGCCAAGGTCGGCGGCGCCGCTGAGCGCAAGCGTCGTCGTGTCGGCGGCGTCGAATGTGCCGCTCGCGAACGTCTTCGATGTCAGCGACGTCGCCGCGCCGTAGCTCGGGTTGTCGAATGTCGAAAGATCGTCGACGAAGTCGTGTGCGTTGTTGAAGGCGTAAGCCGACGTGATGTCGACAAAGGTCTGCTTCACGGTGCCGCCGAGCGACGTGTTCGCTGTCGCTTGCATCACTTCTTGCTTCCAGTTCGGGTAGAGGGCGTTGGCCATGGTGGTCGTTTCCTTTGGGTTAGAGCGAGAGGGACTGGGCGGCGTGGGTGAGGCCTTGGGCTGTGAGGTGCCGGCGGCAACGCTCGCGCTCGTTCAGGGCGGCGCGCTTGAGCCAGAACGCCAACGTCTTCTTCAAGCCGGCACGGAAGGCGAGCGCTTGCGCTTTGATCACGGGATCGCCGGTCTCGTTCGCCATCGTCACGACTTTTGCGAGCGCTTGCTCGGTGAGTTCGTCGAGCGTGATCACCGGTCCCGGCGCTGCGTGCATCGCCGGCGGGAACAGGATGAAGTTGTTGACGTGATTGATGCCGTCCGACCCGCGCTCGACGCCGCGGTAGACCGTTTGTCCATTCAGGCGGTCAGGTTTGAGCTGCATTCACTCTCCATTGTGTGAAAGGTGTTAGGCGGCCGTTTTCCCGCGCAGTGCGCCGCGGAGCATCTCGATGGCTTGGGTCACATCGCCGCCGGAGATGGGCTGCTGCCCGGATTTGATCGCGGCTTCGCCGGCTTGAGCGCCGGCCTTGGCACTGTCGGCGACTTTCTTCATCACGTCGGCGCCTTGCGCGCCCATGGCAAGCGTCTGCTGCATCGCTTGGGCTTGTTCGCGTTCGGCGCGCAGTTCCTTCACCTTGTCGGCGCCGCGCATGATCTTTGCCGGCACCGCCCAGCCGCGGCCGAGGACCTGCACCGCTTCGTCGTGGTCCAGGTTGTCGAGGACCGACGGGTCGATCTGGGCGATCATGCCCAGCGATTGGTAGAGCCGCGTGACAGCCTGCGCCTCGCTTGCCGTTTGCGCGCGGGCTAGCGGCGACACGTATTCGATGGTCATTTCGGAGCCTTGAATCTCCTCCGGCGGCGGGGCGAGTTCGTTCGCACGCAGGAGCAGGCCGAAGCGGCGCTTGATCAGGGGCGAAAGAAACTCGCTTTGGATGCGGCCGAGGTTCGGGCCGAGGAGACGCAGCTTCTCCTCCTGGCGCCCCATCCATTCGGTCGCCGTCATGTTGGGCGACCCCATCATCTGCATCAGCGAGAAGTAGAAGCCTTCTTTGATCGCGTTGCGGCGCTGCTCCATCATCTCCATGGTGATGCCGACGTTGCCGCCGGTGATCAGCGGGCGCAGCAGCTGCTGGCCGTTTTGATCGATCGCGCCGTAGGTGATGCCGCCGGGATATGTGCGGGCGGCTTTGATGACGCCTTCGTCGGCGGCGGCGAGCGGCGGATCGGCGACCTTCTGCGCCGCCTTGATCGCCGTTTCGTCCATGCGGTTCAGCATCTTCACGTCGGGCAAGATCTGCTCGCCGATGCCGCGGCCGTAGACCTCGCCGGCGGCTTGCGCCCAGCGCGGCACGTGATAGGGCAATTCGTAGTAACCGCCCTCGGCCACTTTGTGGCGCGTATCCTCTTCGATGTAGGTGGAGAGGAACGGTCGCTCTGCCGGATCGAGCTTGCCTTCTTTGTGCTCCGCGTTCGGGTAGACGCAGTGGATGAAGTAGATGAGGCAGAACGGGTCTTTCTCCGCTATGCGCGCGGTGCGCTCGCTCAAACCTTCGCCGAACATCTCGGTCGCTTGTTTGCCGGTGAGCGCGAAGCGGCGGTAGACGGTGTCGACCTCGCCGTATGCGCTTTCGGCAATAACGCATTCGGAGAGGGGGCGGACGGTGTCGTTGATGCGCCCCTGCCCCGGCACTTCTTCCGAGTAGAAGACCGCCGTGCCGAAGCTTGCGAGATCGGCGTACATCGACGGCAGCACGGAGTAGAAGCGGCTAACCTGCGGACCGAACGAATGCAGGATGCGCGACTCCACGTCGTAGAGCCAATCGCGGACGGGGTCGAAGTCGTTTAGCTCGTCGTCCTGCAAGCGCAGCGCGAACCACCTGTTGGCGGGGTTCGTCATCATACCGTAGATGCCGCCGGCGAAACTGTCGGCGGCCATCAGCGGTGTCGCGTCGAAGATGCGCGCATTGCGCTTCTCGCCGGGTTGACGGATCGCGGTGAACTCCGCGCGCAAGGGGCGGATGTAGTCCGCTATCTCCTGCCACGTGCGCTCGAACTCCGCGCGCTCGCCTTTTAGCTTGTTCCAGTGCAGGACGAGTTCCTGCGGTGTACGACCCGTCATTCGTTTAACCCGTTCTGTGTTGAGGAAATTCCTAGGTTCCCGCGCGTTGCCGGACGGGCTTTGGCCGTCGTATGATCGAGGCCTCTCGGGGATGCTCTATGTCGGCCGACGAAGACCAACTCAGTCCGGTGCCCGCGGCGCCTGCCGCCCGCGCGCCGAGACTTAAGCCGGAAGACAGCGATGCGCTGTGGTGGCTCGGCAAATGGCTCGGCATACCGTTCTTGATCGTCGTCGCGGCGTTCTACAGCGAGTATCTTTGGCGCAGCCCCGTCGACATCGTGCCGACGGTGACGCGGCAAGAGGTGCGGCCGTATCCGTTTCCCGACGGGGCAACGGGGCCCACGCTTGCGCCGCCCGAGATCGAGCGGCTTGCGCCCACGCCCGTTGCACCGCCGGTTGTCGAAACGCCGCCGCCAACGCCGGCCGAAGTCGTCGCCGAACCGATCTCGCAGCCGCAGCCGCGCTATCCCGAGCGCGCGCTGCAGGCGGAGCGCGAAGGCGTCGTGCGCCTTCGCATCACCATCGCGCCGGATGGAACGGTGAGCGATGCCGTCGTTCTGGACGCGCGGCCACGCGGGTGGTTCGAGAATGCGGCGCTGAGCGCGGTGCGGCAGTGGCGCTATAAGCCGTCGGGGCGAACGATTTCGACGATCGCCGAGATCGAGTTCAAGCTGCGCTAGCCGCCGAGCAGCGTCTTCTGCGGCGTCAGGTTTTGGTTCAAGCCTTCGGTCAGCGCGAAGATGCTGGGCGGGGCCTGACCGACGCGGCGGCCGCGGCGGCGGCGCTCATACAGTTCCTCCTCCTGCTTCGATGCCGGCGTCGGCGGCGGTGGCGGGGGCGGCGGCGCCTTCGGCGCTTTGAAGAGACACATGATCGTTCAACCTCCATGCGTATTGAAGAAACGTGGCGCCCGAAGCGCCGAAACGGGGTAAGCGGCACTCAAGAACGAAGCCCAAGCGTTCGAGCAGGCGGATCGCGTCGTCATGGCCTTCGAGCGTGCGGCACTCGGCGCGCTCGTAACCAAGGGCGAGGAGCGCAGGCTTGGCTTCGCGCACGCCCCAGCGCACGACAGCGCGCGCGACCTGCGGCCAGGCGTCCGTCGCCATCAGCGAGGCCACGACCGCCTTCGGCGTCAGCCGGTGAAACGTCACGACCGCAACCGGCCCGGTGGCGCCCGCGAACACTTGGGCCAGAACGGCCGGCGCTGCGAACGCGTACGCCGCCGTCTCATGATCGAAACCATATTCGGCAAGCTCGGCCGCATCGCGCGCACGCAAGCGCCCCATGATCGAACGGGCCGCTTCGAGCATGCGATTCTCCTGCCTTAAGGTTGCGACCCTTCGCGGTGTGATCGCGGCTACAGGCTCTGTGAGCGGCTATTTCCGCGACTTTCCGGCGCGCGCGTGTAGCCGCGGTCACAGCCTTGGCGGCGGCCTTTGGTCTATGTCCGCGCTTCATCCACCGTTCAGGCGCCTGGGATCAGGTTCCGCGCACCCAAAACGGGGACAGAACGAAAAACGCTCAGGAGAGAGACCAATGCTGAAGAAACTTGCCATTGCCGCGGGCTTTGCCGCGATGTCGCTTGCCACCGTCGCGCCGGCGCAAGCCGCGTGGGTGCAGATCGCCGAACGCGTCGTCACCGACCGCTTCGACGTCGACAACATCGTGTTGCCCGGCCCGGTGCGTTACACGCGCCTGAAGGTCTGCGTCTACAACAACCCGGTGCACTTCTACGACATGGACGTCTTCTTCGCGAACGGCGGCCATCAAGACGTGACGCTGAGATCGCGCCTCAACAACGGTGAGTGCACGCGCAACATCGACCTGAACGGCGGCGCGCGTAACATCAACCGCATCAAGTTCAAGTACGAAGAGACGAGCTGGTTCTTGGGCCGCGCGATCGTGCGCGTCTACGGCGAACTCTAAGCCCGCCACTTCTCAACACGGCCGACCGCGCAGTTGCTGTGCGGCGGCCGTTTTCTTTTGCAGCCAGGCTGAGCGACACAAAAAAACCGGGTCACTTTCGTGCCCGGGCGGAATCTCTCGGCCTGTTGAGATTGAGCGCCGAACATCGCCGAAAGCGCCGAAAAAGTCAAGCAAAAACTTTCGTCCCTTTGTGCCTGCGACAAGGGGTGACAAGCGTCGGCCACGTTCATACATAGGGGGCAGATCGAGTTTGCCGGCATCCGTTAGTTCACGCGTTCCACTTTGAACTCAACGACCTCTTAGGGAGGAGCAATGTCTCGATTATGGGCCTCCTGGCGGGCGCTCCGCTGGTTGGCGTTTCTATTTTCGCTCGGCGTCGACGCCTACGTCTTTCACGTTTCCGACCCGTTCACGCCGCTGAGCTTTCTGACGAGCGGGGTCGCGGCCGTGCTGCTGTTCCTGTTCTTCCTTGAGGTGGCGCGCGCCATGAAGGGTCGATCGCGGATACGTCACGCGCTCGACGAGCATGAACGCGTGACCTATCAGGTCGGCAAGCACGCGCTGGCGCTCTTGCGCAATATCCGGGCAGATGCGCTCGCCTACACCGCGATCTGGTTTCCGGTTTGGATTGCGATCTTTTCGACGGTCTTCATCGGCTGGTCGTTGTTCTTTGCGTTCATCGGCGCGCCGGAGCGGTTCGGGATGCCGTGGACGACGCTCGCGCAGTATCTGTGCGGCGGCTATTTGCCGATGCTGATCGCCCTGCCCTTCGTCCTTGAGTATGTGAGCGAGTGGACGAGCCATCAGTACGTGCTGGCCGTCGATTCGAAGACGGGCGATCCGAGACTCCTTATCCACCACGGCGTGTTCGACTACGACCTGCAAACCGTCTCGATCGAACGTACTGTGACGACGCACATCTATCAGGCGTGGTGGCAGGCGATGATCGGGATCGGCAATGTGGAACTTCGCGACACGGGCGGCGGCGAAGGCGAAGTGCTGCGCGACGTGTGGAAGCCCCGGTTCCTCGAGAAGAAGATCCGCAGCGCCATCAAAGCCTCGCGCCGGCGCACCGAGTGATGCGCAAGCGGAAGGGGTTCTTCGTCTACGTCCTGGGTTCGACAGGCAAAGGCGGCGTCAAAACCTATGTCGGGTGGACCGTCGATGTTGCCGCGCGTCTGGCGCGGCACAATGCCGGCACCGGCGCCAAGTCCACGCGCGGGCGGGCTTGGGTCGTGCTTCACACCGAGAAATTTCGCGACAAGCGGTCGGCGATGAGCCGCGAGTGGTACTTGAAGCGCGATCGCGTCTTGCGGCGGCGGCTTACAGAAGTCTTGAGGCGATAACGGCAAGCGCCGTCCAGCACGCGATCGCTGCCGCAGTCCAGACAACGACGCGCGTGCGGTTAGGCATTGAGTCTAGGTGCGGGCCTCAGCTCCAACGACCGTCAGCGCCGGCTGCTCACCGTCTTTCGTCAGAAGTTGTGTCAGGGCCAGAAGCTGGCGGCGCGGCGCTTCGGGCATCGCGTAATAGGCGCGAACGAGCTCGTACGTCTCCTTCGCATCCATGCGGTCTTCGGTTGCATCCGTGGCGCCGTCCATGCCGCCGTAGAAGTAACTAACCGGCACGCGCAACGCGCTTGCGATGCTCCAGAGGCGCGCGGCGGAGATGCGGTTCGCGCCGCTTTCGTACTTTTGCACTTGCTGAAAACGTATCCCGACACACTCGGCCAGATCCTGCTGTGTCATGCCCAACAGCCAGCGGCGATGACGCACGCGTTGACCGATATGGATGTCAGTCGGATTCTTCATTTTGACGAGCGCCCCCACGCTATTGAAGGCGACCCTATCTCACGCGTCCCCGCCGCTCCATGTGGCGTCGGTGTTCTTCAACAGATAGTTAGACGGCTGTGATGGCCGCTACTTTTCGAACAACCTGCGCACGATGTGCGCTCACCGATGGCGTGACTGCGGCGAGTGTCTTCGCTGAATACGCGAGCGCTACGACGCACCGCGCAACTGGGCGGCGACTAGAGAAGGAATGCGATGACCGCCATCACTGCGATCCACGCAACGATGGCGGTCAGCACCCAAACGGCAGCGTTAGCGCGCATCGTCGACGGAGAGCGACAGATGCACGGCCTGCTGCGGCTTGTCGTCAACAGGGTTAAGAGCTTGCGCCAGCGCGAGCATTTGGCGGCGCGCTGCTTCGCTTAAACCATAGTAGGCGCGGACGAGTTCGAACGTCTCTTTGCTATCGATGCGGCTGTCGCCGTCGGTTGTAAATTCTGCTTCGGCGCCCACCATTCCCGCATAGAAGAAGGAGACCGGTACGTCCAACGCGACAGCCAAGCTCCAAAGCCGCGCCGCGGAGATGCGGTTGGCGCCGCTTTCGTATTTCTGGATTTGCTGGAAGCGGATGCCGACCGCTTCGGCGAGATGCTGCTGTGTCAGCCCTAAGAGCCAGCGCTTATGACGCAACCGCTGGCCAATATGCACGTCAACTGGATTCTTCATGCCCCACCATTCTGTACTAACCGCCTCGAGAGTCCGGCGGCGTTGCATTAGATAGGCACGCCCGATGAACGGCACCTGACTTCTTCTTGAAGCGGGTGGTTTCGGCAACGCCGTGACCGGTTCGCCTCGCCAGTTCAGTCAAAGAGAACAACCTGCGCATGATCGGCGCGTGTGGCGATGCATCTTCCCGGGAGAGCCTGCCGCAATCAGAGCAAGTCGCGCAGGCGTAAGGACGCGTTTCGCGTCCCTGCGTTGGACCGGAGCGTCAACCGTACCTCCGTCCCCGGCGGCGCATCGCGCAGACGTTCGCGCAGTTGCGCAAGCGGTATTGAGGCAGCAGGCTTGCCGTCGACGGCGACGATGATGTCGTCTTCTCCCACCCCTGCCAGCGCGGCCGGCGAGCGCGGCACCACCGCGACCACGCGAAAGCCGCCTGCCGCGCGATTGATCCAAAGGCCTGACCGATCGTATGCGTCGGGCTCGGCTGTGCGCGGCGTCGGCGCGAAGTAGATGCGTTGGCGCGGGTAGTCGAACGTCACCACGAAGCGCTGTAGCAAGCCGCTGCCGACGCTACCGGCGGGCGATGCGTGCGACAGCACGCCTTGCGTCTGGCGCGACATATCGACAACGACGTCGCCGAGCGCGAGGGGGCCCAAACGCACGCGCTTCACGCGCGCGACCATGCCCAAGGACGGCCCGCCCAATCCCCAGCTCGTCACCGTTTCGATCGAGGGACGGAAGCGGGCGCGCAAGGCGTGCCGCTGAACGAACGGCGAGTGGAGGCCCAGCGATGTGCGAGAGCCGGTGTCGATGTTGAGCGAGGCGGGAATGCCGTCGATCTCTCCCTCGATCTCGGGCACGGTGCCGTTGAAGACGAACGGTATCGCTGTGCCGGCGTCCACCGGAGTCCAGCTTGTGCTGCGCAGTGTGAGCGTGCGCTTCGTGTAGTCGATGCCGACGATAAAGCGTTTGAACAGCTCGTAACCGATCATGCCATGGAAGGGCACGCCTTCGACGTCGCTCAGCGGCTCCAGCGGCACGACGGCGAACAGTTGATTGCGCAGGCTTACGCCGCCCAGCGTGACGCCAGCGACGCGCACGAATGCGGCCGCGACGCTGGCATCGCCGGAACCCCAGACGCGCGCATCGCCGACCGGGCGCAAACCAAGCGCGCGGGCCGTTGTCGGCGTGATCACATTCGAGGCGCCCGTGTCCACCACAAGCGCAAGCGCGCGGCCGTTCAGCTTCGCGGTGACATAGATGTGGTTGTTGATGAAATCGAACGGCACGACCACCTCGGCCGACCGGCTTGCGAAAGCGAAGTCCGGTTTCGGCGGAGGCGGTGCCGCGAAGTCCGCATCGCTGAGCGCGGGGTTGATCTCGACTTTGGTGACCGTGCGCTCGGCGCCGAAGGTCGCTGCAGCGTTCGAGGTGCGTATGATGTGGGCGATCTTGATGCCGCCGATGGATCGGTAGTCTTCAAAGATCGTCGTGCGCGTTTCATTGGCGCCGACCTCGATCACGCGATCAAGCATCTTCGTTTGCGCGTCGAACCACAGTTCGAATGGCAAGCCGCCCTCAGGTGCCACTTCCAGTGCCTCTTTGATGCGCGAGCGAAAGAGTTGAAGGCGCATCGTCACGCGCGCCGGGGCGGCACGTCCGGGATACCAGTAGGCGAGCGCGTTGCGCCACTGCGCGGAGACGGTTTGCTTGCGGCGTTCGCTGCCGTCGGGGACGGTTACGATGCCGGCGGCGTCTTGAAACCACATGCGCGCGCCGTCGAAGCCTTCGCCACCCGATATCGGGCCGAGCCGGAAACGCGTCACCGTACGGCCGGTTTCGATATCGGTGAGCGTCGTGCCGGTTCCCTCGAGGCCCGCTTGGCGCAGAGTGTAGGTGATGCGGATCGCTTTCACCGCGTCGAGTGCGGGGCCGCCAGCGGCTGCTTTCGTCTGGCCGACGACGAGTGGCACGTCGCGCGCCGCCACGAACGGCACGATCAACGCCCACAGGGTCAACGAGACTGCAACCGTGCGCGCAAGCGTCATGATGAAATCCCGGACAAGTGAGCGACTATAGCAGCGAATCGCTTGATCTGGGTCATGGCTCAGCTTACCCAGAGGCGCACCTTTCCTGCGGTTCTTGAGGCCATGTCATGCTGAAGAGTCTATTGCTTGCTCTCGAAAGGACGCCGGGCTCGATCGCCGCCAAGGCGTTGGCGCTTGAAATCGCACGCAGCCAGCGCGCCCGCATCGAAGGCATTGCGGTTGTCGATCCGGAGCTGATTGCGCCACCGGAGCCAACGCCCATCGGTGGGGATGTCTACAAGCAGCGCAAAGATGCGGTGCTCATCGAACGGGTACGTGCAGCGGACGTCGAGCTTGCGCAGGCCTTCGGCGCTGAATGTGCGGCGGGCGGTATTAACGGCAAAGCCTCCGTGGTCCAGGGGAGCGCGCTTGCTACGCTCAATGCGGCGTCGGCGGCCCACGATATCGTCGTCATGGGCGGCGATGCGACCTTTGGTGCGGAATCGGTCACGCCGCTTGTCGGCGGGCTGTTGCGCGACAATCCGCGACCGCTGATCGTCACGCCGCAAGCGCCGCTCGCCGGCTTGAAGACGCTGGTTGCTTATGACGGCAGCATTCCGACGCTCAGGGCGTTGCAGTTGTTCTGTGCGCTTGGGTTGCGCGCGCAGAGCGAGGCCTTGGTCGTGTGCCTCAATCCGAATGCGAAGACCGCTGCGGCGCTTGCGGAGACGGGCGCGAAGTTTCTCAACGAGCGCGGCTACAAAGCATCGACCCGGCCGGTGATCGGCGAGGGCGACCCGGCACCGGTTTTGATCGATGCAGCTCAAGAAGTTGGTGCCGGCTTGATCGTTGCCGGCGCGTATGGTCATCGCGGCTGGCGCGAATGGCTTTTGGGCTCAACGACGGAGCACTTGTTGAGGACGAGCCCGGTACCGCTGTTCATCCACCACTGATATTGCTCCGCCGCTTTCGGCTTAGTTAGGAAGCGCCTCGGCCAGGAAGCGCAGCACATTCGCGCCCGCGACCTCGCGCACTTCTTCTTGCGTGAATTTGGCTTGCAGCATCGCCTCGATGAGGGCGGCGGATTCCGAAGCGTCGAAGCTGACCGTCGTCGTGCCGTCGTAGTCGGACCCCAACGCAACGTGATCGACGCCGATGAGGTCGATGGCGTAGCGCAGAGATTTGACGACACCTGCCGGGGAGATGTCGCAAACGGCACCTTCCCAATAGCCGATGCCGACGATGCCGCCTTTGGCCGCAATCGCGCGCATTTGTGCGTCGCTCAAATTGCGGGGCGATTTGCAGGCGCCGCGCACGCCGGTGTGCGAGACGACGACGGGCTTCGTTGCGACCTGCAAGACATCGTCGACGACCTTCTCCGACGCGTGCGCCAGATCGACGATCATACCCGCCTCTTCGATCGCGCGAACCGCTTGCACGCCGAGCGGCGTCAATCCGCCTTTCGACACGCCGTGAAGCGAGCCGCCGAGCTCGTTGTCGAAGAAGTGAGTCAATCCAATCATGCGATAGCCCGCGTCCTTGAGCTTTTCGAGGTTCGCAAGGCTTCCTTCGAGGGCGTGGGCGCCTTCGATGGCAAGCAAGCCGCCGACGACCTGCTCGCCCTTCGCGCGGCGCGCCATCAGTGCGGCGAGGTCGCTGCGGGTGCGAATGACGGCCAATGCGCGCGGGTCGCGCTTGGCGGCGTCGTTCAACCGCGCCGCTTGATAGAGCGCACGTTCAAGCAGGCTGCTCCAGGTCTTGGGTGGCCACAACTGCACCTTCACGAGCAGGGAAATCTGGTCGCTGTCGCCCTTTGTGCGGTTGTAGTTCTGGTCTTCGGGCGACTTCGTCACTGCGGAGAACACTTGCAGCGCAAAGCGCCCCTCGCGAAGGCGGGGAACATCGACGTGTCCCGTCGAACCTCTGGCGAGTACATCGCGCGCCCACAGCAATGTGTCGGCGTGCAGGTCGGCGAGATTCAGGCTTGCGTGCAGCGCCTTGGTGCCGGCGCCAATCTTGTAGGGTGCATGAGGCGTCACCTTGTTCAAGCCGGCCTCGATGACCGGCGGTGCAGCGATCAAGGCGCCGGCACTCGCCAACGCAAGCACACTCGCGATTCCGATGATCCAGCGACGCATCTTTCGATCCTTGTTTTGCGTACTCTAGGATCGGCTGCGACTTTCGTCTACGACCGGTCGCGGCGGGTCCGCTGTCTCAGCAACTGCAATCAGGCCGCGCCGTTTTTTGGACACAATCTCGTCTTCACATATACTAGACTCTTCCAACCTAGGGGGTTTGGGCTGTGCCTGCGTTCGTGCGCATCACGTTGATCACCGTGCTGGTCCTTGCGGCCGCCCTCGGAAGCCTTCTTCTCGTCGCTTGGCCATGGTCCGCGCCTGAAGTGGATTGGCGTACGCCACTTAACGCCGCGCTTGCCAAGAAGGACTGCGACCGCGTCGGCGAGATCATTGACGCCGCGACGGAGGCTGGCTCTCTCGAAGCCTACGATCTGTTCGCTGATCGCGAAGCACTTGGCCCATGCTACAACAATTGGTCTCCACCGCTACCACCCGACTTGATCGTAGCGAATGGCCGGCAGCTACGCGAGGCACGCAGCGAGCCGATGACGCGCAACCTCATCGCCGACTACAGGGCGGATCACTTCGCCGCACTGGGGTTCTGGATGCGGCAGTATGCGCTGATGATCGACTTCTTTTGCGTGCAACCGTACAACACAGAGATCAAAGTGGACTACGCGGCCTTATCGGAAGTCGTGTCTCATGAGGCAGGTTGGCTCTCGACGCTCCATCGCACCCGTCGCATGCACTGCATCGGCTTGATCAACGACCTGGCGGCAGCCCTGGCGGCGAGAAGCGAACCGCAAGCAAAGAAGCTTGCCCGCCACATCGCAATTTGGCCGCCAGCGGGCGGCTCCGCCGGCGCAGCCGTGGTCATGGCGGAATTGGAGTTGGCGCAGGACTTCATTTCAGACCCGACCGTGCGCAACAATCCCGAGCTATTGTCCACAGCGCGGCGCACCACGTGGCTGTCGCTGCGCGAAGCGGCAGCAACCGGTGATGCAAGCGCGATCAACTTGTTGATCTCACTGCTGCGCAAGGGGCGCTTCGTTGAGGATGTGGGAACGACCGGCTACTGTTGCATGCAGCCGTACTTTTGGGTTCTGAGAAGCCGGCGGCTAGGGATGCCCGCCTTGCCCGTGCACGCCGAGATCGAACGTGAACTTACCGCTGAGGACCGATCGCGCTTGGTGAGCGAAGAAGAGTCCGATTGGCAGCGCTCAAAGCCCGTGACGGCGCCATAGCATTTCTGACCGCACACCTCGCGAACCTACCGAAGCGGGTCGTAGTCGCCGTCGGCCGCGTGGGGGACGATCGATACGTCGTCCGGGCTGGCGGCGGCGCGGAGCATCATCAGCGCGACGCGGGTCGCCGAGAGAAGGTCGTCGCGTTCCTTTGCGATCAAACCCTCTTTGCGATGGTAGAGGCGGAATTCTTCGAACCACTCGGCGAGATGCGCGAAGACTTTGAGGCGGCCCGTCTTCATGCGGTCGAGCATCGCCATTACGCCGGCTTCAAGGCCATAGCCGCCGTCGGCGTGTGTTGCGTGCGCGCGCAGCATATTCAGGCCTTGGGCGCGGTATTGTGCGGCCAATGTGTCGCCGGACCCTTTGTCGTGCTGCAAGCCGTCGTGCGGCCAGGCCCATTTCAGCTTCGCACCCCACGGGCGCAACGCGGCGGCGTGAACGACAGGCGTTTGTTCCCGCACGCGATGGGTGTTCGTCACGTAGACTACATCCGCGTCGCGGTCCCACGCCAGCTTCACCGCGGCGAAGGGATGGTCCCAGCCGAAGTCCATGGCCGCGATGAGCGCCCAATGGCTTGGGATTGGGAACGGATCTACGCGCAGCGCTTCTTCGGAGATGGGGAAGACGCGACCGCTGCCCAAGATAGGGATACCGCGGGCGCGGGCTTCGCGCTCGTGTTCGGGGAAGCTCGCCACGATGCGCGCGCGGTCTTCGGGCGCGATGTGCTGCGCGTCGTTGATCGTCATGTTGACGTCGGCGCCGCCGCCCTGCCCCAACATCAGCCGTTCGACGACCTCGCTCATGCCTTTGAGGGGCGTGAAGGTTGTGTAGATGAGGCCGCGCGTCGCGATCAGACGGGCAAGCGCTTCGCCGTAGATGGCGGCGGGCGGTTCTTCATCGCACCAGATGGCGTGCTTGGCCGGACCTTGCCATGACTCGCGGCCTTGATCGTAGCGTTTGAAGCCGAGGCGCGACGTGGCGCCGGATTGGTGGCGGACGACAACCGTGTCGATCAGATCGGCAACGCCGCGGCCGCGCTTGATCTCGACGATCGCGTTCTCGGGAAGCGCGCCGGTGCCCCACTGCGCGACCGGCCCCAAGAGCGCGCGTTGCGGGTTGTCGCGCGTGGTTTCGCCGGTATCGCATGCGGCCCAGGCGTCGATGGCGTGGGCGAAGCGTCTGCCTTGCCACCAATCGGGATAGCGGCCGGTGAGATGCATCGCCATCTCCATGGCGCCCGCGTGCGTTTTGCCTTGCTGGTTGCCGGCGCGCAGCAGGCGCTCGGTCGCGGTGCAGCCTAGATCATGGAACTGTTTCTGTTTCGGGTAGGGCCGGTAGCGGTCGAGTTTGTTCGCACCCTGCCTTCGGTCCAGCTCCGCCGTCATCGCCCGTTCGAGCGCGGAGAGCTTCTCTAAGGGCAGCGACTGCAGCAGTGATGTCTGCATCGGTGAGTTCGTTCCACGCTGTGTCGAGGGATTGGGCTTCGTCGGCCGCAGCGGCCGCCGCGCGCAGGTAGCCGGCGGGATCTTTTTCGCGCAGCCGCTTTACCGCCTCCGCGCCACCGGTTGCGAAATCGGCGGCCAGCGCCGCAACGAGTTGGTGCTGGAGGGATTGGCGCAAGCGCGCCGTTTCGCCGGTCATGCTCTCTCGCAAAAACAAAAACCCGGCCGCTTGCTTAAGCGCCGGGTGGATTTCGCCGTTTGGGAAGAATTGGCGCCGAACATCGCCGAAAGCGCCGAAAAAGTCAAGCGAAAAGTTTCCGCACCAACACTACTTACATGTCGCGTATTGACATTTGCATCATTTTTTCTTATATGATAGATCCACAACCGGCGAGCCAACCATGACGTCATCGCCTTCCGACATCGCCTCGCGCGCTACCGCACCAAAGCCGCAACCGTCCGTCTATACGGCGACCTCTTTCGTTTGCGATCGTGAAACGCGCGAGCTCGGCGAGGACTATCCCGAACTCAAAAAGATCGAGCGCGCCTATCGCTTGCTTGAGCACCGCTTAACCGCGGCCCAACCGCGTCTGCAAGCCGAACACGCGCTTTCCACGGTCATGGATTTCAGCTTGACCTTGTCGGACGCCCGTCAGGATGCCAGTTGGGCCGCGACGCTTTTGCTCGCGCGCGATGCCTTTGGCGAGGCGCGTGTCGTCAAGATTGCCCGGCCGAGCGAGCGCTAAGCCCGTCACAGCGTCGTGATACGCGGTGTTGCCGAGGCGGCATCTGCTGTAGACTCCGCTTGATGCGCCACGCCCTTTCATACGCGTTGCTGACCGTTGCCGTGTTTGTGCTGTCGGTGACCGTCACGGCTGCGGGCGAAGCCTACGGCTCGCAGCAACTGGTTCGGCTTGCCAGTGGGCGGCCGGGCTTGATGGTAACGGTGAACGGCCAGGGGCCGTTTCCGTTTCTCATCGACACGGGGACGAGCCACACGGTGCTCGTGCCGGAACTGCGTGCGCGCCTCGCCATTCCCGCGTCGCCGGGGCCGCGCTATCAGGTCGTGACGGCGGCGGGGCGGATCGAGTCGTCGTTTCACACTATCAGCGAGATGGCAGCGTCCGGTGTCGTGGTCGAGGGGGTTCATGCCATCGTCATCGATTTGCCGAAGAGTATCGGCGTCATGGGGATTGCGGGCGCCGATTTCCTTTCCAACTTTACGGTGGACCTCGAGCTTGGCCGGCAGAAAATCACGCTGTATCCGGCCGGCACGATCATCGACCCGCCGGGATTTGTGAAACTTAAGGGCACGTTGAACAGCGTAGGCTTCATCGTGCTGCCGGCGCACGTGGAGAACGTGGCCGCGTCGGCGGTGTTCGATTCCGGTGCAATTTGGTCGATCGTCAACCCGAAGCTCGTTGCGTTCACGCAGAGCAACGTCAAGTCGATCGCGCGAAACACGGAAAGCCGGGTCGTCGACGCCACGAACAGGCGCGCGCTTGCGGAGACGACGGACTTCAAGAAGGTCGCGCTTGGACCGGTTTCTTGGCGCGATCGGCAGTGCATGGTTGCCGCGATGCATGTGTTCGAGCAGATCGGCCTCGATCAAAGCCCTGCAATCTTCATCGGTCTCGATATGATGGCAGGGCGGCGCGTGATTTTGGATTACGCGAACGCTTCGCTCTATCTCGCGCCTTAGGTCAATTCACGAACCGGGCCGAGAAACTTGCCACGTCCGTGCGTTGCTTGATGCAGCCCGCGGCGCCACCAAGCTTCGCGCGGTAAATCGGAATGCCCGAGCCAGCAGACTGGAACGGATCGTGGAGGCGCATGTGGAGGGCGGTGTCGGTCTTTGGCGCCGGCGCTTTCGCGCGCGCGTCGGCCTTGTCGCCGTCAGCGGCCTCCAACATCAAGTTGAAGCGCTTGCCTTCCGCTTGCGCCTCGAAGGCCACGGCACGCGGGTGAAGGTTGACCACCCACAGGCACTCGTCGACGACCTTGAAGAGGATCGTAGCGCAGGCTTCGCCGCAAGCGGCGATATCGACCGGCGCTGCCGGTGCAGCTGCGACGGGCGCCGTCGGCGCAACGGCCGCGACTGCCGGCGCCGCGGTTGCGGCGGGTGCGGCGGCGAGATCTGGCGCCGCGGGTTTGGAGCGCGGTGCCGGCGGATAGGCTGGCGCCGGTGCCGGCTTGAAGCGTGGGGTCGCTGGCCCAACTTCAGCCACCACGACCGCCGCCGTTGCCGGTGCAGCGGATGCCTCAGCCGGCGCGGGCTTCGGCTTTGGCGCAGGTTTCGCTGCGCTGGCGTTCGCCGCCTTCAGCGTGAAGTCCGGCGCATCGGGTACGTCACGCAGAGCGACGAACTTCGCGGTATAGCGCGCTTCGCCACGCGCGAACTTTGCGCAGAGCGCCTTGTCTTGCTTGATCGTCTCACCCGGCGAGAGAACGGTCATGAGCAACGCCGTTTCGTCCGCGACGGTCGTCAGGCTGACCGATTTTTCACCCTTGTTTGTGACGGCACAGCCGTCGGCGCTTGTTGCGATCGCTGTGCAGGCTTCGCCGCCGCACGCGCCCGATGCCAATACTTGCGGTGCCAGCGCCATGCCGGCGAACGCGACGCACACCCACGCTCTGACCACGACCGCACCCCTCAACGCAACTAGCGGGAGAATACGCGAGTCCGCGGCTGCGCAGAAGGGGGAAAGTGGTGCTAGTTTTCCGCCGCCTTGAGGGCTTGAAGGCGCCCTTTTCGCCACGTCGCCGGGGGAACCCCGACCTCGCGCTTGAACGCGCGGGCGAAGGCGGCCTCCGACTCGTAGCCGATCTCGAACGCGATTTGGGCGATCGTTTGGCGGCCTTCGCGGAGCTTGTGCCCGGCAACCTGCATGCGCCAAGCGGTGAGATATCGCATCGGGGGCTGACCCATGAGCGTGGTGAAGCGATCCGCGAAAGCCGAGCGGGACAGGTTCACGGCGTCGGCGAGATCTTCCGCTGTCCAATCCCGCGCAACTTGCGTGTGCATCAATGCGAGCGCTTTGCCGACCGCGGGGTCGCGCAGCCCTGCCAGAAACCCCGTCTGGGCTTCCGGCATCGTCGTGAGATGGCGACGCACCGCCTCGACGAACAGCAGCTCCGACATCTTGGACATGATCGTGGCGGCACCCGGGTCGCCGTTGACGAGCTGCTGCGCGCCATAGCGGAACGACTGGGCGATCCACTCGCCTCCGGGCGTGTCGCGAACCTTGAGCTTGAGCAGAGACGGTAGCGTCTTCAACAGCGGTTCGAGCTGCGCGTCGCCGCCCAAAAAGCCACACACCATCGTGCATCGCTCGCCGTCGCCGCCATGCACGATGCGCGACACACCCGCGCCTTCCGGCGAAAGCATGATGTCGCCGGCCGGCGTCGGTTGGAGACGGAGGTCGCTGCCGATCTTGTGCAGCTCGTTGCGCGAAAGCAGAACTGCCTCCCCCTCCCCTGCGGCCACAGGTTCCTTGCCGCTCACCTCGATGAAACAGTTGCCCTCGACGATGAAGTGAAAGCAAACAAGTCGCGACGGCGGGGCCATGAATGGCGCGCACAAGTCCGGGCTTACCTGACCCGCAATGCACCAAGGCGCCGTGAACCGGGCGTCGAGGAATATCCCGCCGGTTAAGCCAACGACCCGAAGCATGTCCGATAGCGCATCCATGCGGAGAACTCACCTCCCGGCGGCGCTTCGGTCAAGAGGTCCGGCGTTGCGGGCATTCTCGCCCCCGGGCCTAAGCCCTAGCTGTTGCGCGTAAGAACGAGGACGACCATGAGCATTCCCCTCTGGGTTCTGCTGGCTTTTGCCTGTTGGACGCTTGTCGTGTTGATGATCGGGGTTGGGATTCGCCGTTGGCGTCTCATCCTAACCGGCCAAGCGCAGCTCACCGACTTTCCCGCCGATGTCGCGCATGGATCCACGCCCTATCGCCGCGCAGTGCGCGCGCACGCCAATTGCGTCGAGAATTTACCCGTGTACGGAGCGATTGCGATGAGCGCCTTTGCGGCGAACGCCGGCGGCAGCACGCTCGATATGCTTGCGGTGACGGTCATGGCCGCACGCGTTTGTCAAACGGTCACGCATATGGCGTTCCCCGAAACTAACGCGACGATCTTCGTTCGCTTTGGTTTCTTCCTTGCCCAGGTTTTCGCCAAGTTCTGGATGGCCGCCGAGATTGTTCGTCAGGCGCAGGCCTAAGGCTTTCGCGGCAGAGGTGGCGTTTCAATCAAGAGCTTCGGCGTTGCGGTCATTCAGCAATCGGCGCCGATCGCTTACCTCACGTACCGCCGCGATGAGACCGCGCGCTTCAAGATTTGTACCGGCTCAATTCAGTTCCTGAACTAGCCCCAACCCGGCGGGCCTTCGATCCTGCCGAAACGAAAGAGAGAGCAAACATGAGCTACCAATACAATTTCAAAGACGTTCTTGGCCGCGCCGAGCGCATCACGTGGCGCGTCGAAGACCTGATCGGCGGCGACAAGACGCTCGATTTTTCGAAGCCGTTCATGCCGGAGACGCTGGCGCGGGTCGAAACGTTGAAGTTCCTGTCGGCGACCGAGAAGCGCGTTCTGAACCAGGTGCGCGGCCACACCTACCTGACCATGTTCGGCATCATCGAGGAGATGATCGTGCCGTTCGTGCTCGACCATGCGCGGCCGTTCATCAACGGCGAAGACTATCGCGCGCGGGCGTTCCTGGAGTTCATCAGCGAGGAGGCTAAGCACATCCACTTGTTCCGCCGCTTTCAGGAGGAATTCCGGAAGGGCTTTGCGACCGAGTGCAAGGTGATCGGCCCTGCCGCCGACATCGCAAAGCACATCCTGTCGCATCACCCGCTGTCGGTCGCGCTGACGATCCTCATGATCGAGTGGACGACGCAGCGTCACTTCCAGGAGTCGATGCACGACGACGGCACGATGGACCCGCAGTTCAAGAGCCTGCTCAAGCATCACTGGATGGAAGAGATGCAGCACGCACAACTCGACACGCTGATGGTCGAGGCGATCGCCGCGAACATGAAGCCTAACGAAATCGAAAGCGCCATCGACGGCGTTCTCGCGATCGGCGGGTTCTTGGACGAAGGCCTACGTCAGCAGACCGGCTTCGATCTCGAAGCCCTCGAACTCGCGACAGGGCGCAAGCTCTCCACCGTCGAGCGCGAGGAGTTCATGGCGAAGCAGCATCAGGCGAACCGCTGGACCTATATCGGGTCGGGCCTGACGCACAAGAACTTCCTCGAAACGCTGGGACAGTTGAGCCCGGCCAAGCGCAAGGCGTTCGAAGAAGTCGCTCCGAACTTCTGTTGAAAGACTTCGGGGTCGCGCGGGTTCAACCGCGCGGTCCTACTCACACTGCCAAAGGAACCGGTCATGCCGAAGATATCCATCATCGAAGCGAAAGCCGCCAACGATGTCGCGGCCGTCGTGCAATTGCTGCGCGACTACCTGCTTTGGATGCACCGGCGCTATCACGAGCGGCTGGAGATGATCGACGTCTACTTCGAGCCACGCGAATGGGAAAGCGAGCTCGCCGACCTCCCCGGCCATTACGGCGCACCGCATGGCGGGATCGTTCTCGCGCTCGTGGATGGCGTGCCGGCGGGCTGCGTTTTACTGCGCGGCATCGGTGAGGACTCATCCGAGATGAAGCGGCTGTTCGTGCGGCCTGCGTTTCGCGGATTGGGATTGGGCCGGCGCATGATCGAAGCGGTCATGACGCTGTCGTGCCAGCGCGGCTACGCGCACATGTACTTCGAGAGCGGCATGCTGCAGAGCGAGGCCGAGGCGCTCTACCGGTCGATGGGGTTCAAACGCACGCCGCCTTACTACGCCTGCCCCACCCTCGTGCGCGAGACCGGGCGGTTCTACGAGGCGACGCCATGTGCGGCGTGAGCTTGCTAGCGCAGCGCACTCTTTTCCTTGGCAAACGGACTCAAGCCGAGCCAGGTTTCGATGTTCTGGGCGAGCTGCTTGTCGCCGGTGAGCTTTACATTGCCTTGACGCAGAGCCTTCTTCAGAGAGTCGTGTCCCATCCAGATTGCCGTCATCGTGCGCAGGTCACTCGACACGTAGAGGTCGACGTCGAAACCGGGATCGATCTTGCAGAGGTCGACACCCTCTTCCGGCGCCACGACGAGCCACCACTCGCGCTCTTCTTTCTTTGGGGCGTCCGGATACATGAACTCGATCGTGCAGCGGCGTTTGGGCATCGGGTTGCAGTTCAGATTCCGCCGCATGTCCCACATGAGAAGGTTTGGGTCGAGGTTTTCCAGAGACAGATCGCTGTCGATCCAGCGCTGACCCCAGACACCGAACGCCGTAATGATCGGGCGCAGTTCTTCGCCCGCGCGCGTGAGCAGGTATTCCGACACGCTCGGTTCGCCCGGAACCGGCTTGCGCTCGATCACGCCCGCCTCTTCGAGCTCTTTCAGCCGCTGCGACAGCAGCGCCGGCGACATGCGCGGCACGCCGCGCCGCAGGTCGTTGAAGCGCGTGGAGCCGGCCAGCATTTCGCGCAGCAGGACGATCGTCCAGCGGGAACACAGAATCTCTGCCGCCATCGCAACGGGGCAGAATTGCTCATAGGTTTGCGCCATGCGGTCTCTTTAGCCGTCTCCAGGTTCAAAAACTATACCGGATTGGGTTCAGTTTCTGAACTAGCCGGGTTGCAGCCAATTTGAGATTGAACGCCATGGCGCAGTTATCCCGCGCAAATCGCAGACGGAGGTTCTACAATGACTGCGGAATTGAAGAGATTTGAGATGCCGCCCACGAACTGGCTGAACCTGGCCGACCGCGTCGCTGCCGAGATTGGGCCGCATGCGGCACAGCACGATGTGGAGGATTCGTTCGTTGCGGAGTGCTATGCGCGGCTGAAGGCCGACGGCTTCTTCAAGATGCACGTGCCGACGGAACTCGGCGGACATGGTGCGAGCTATGCGGAGCTGTGCGCGGTCGTTCGCAGGCTTGGCGCGGCGTGCGGATCGACGGCGCTCGCGTTTGCGATGCACAGCCATATCGTCGCCGTCGCCGCCTGGCGTTGGCGCAACCAGAAGGCGCCGACGGACGGTTTGCTGAAACGGATCGCGGCGGAGAACTTGATCTGCATTTCGAGCGGCGGATCGGATTGGCTGAAGAGCGCCGGCGTGGCCACGAAGGTCGACGGTGGTTATCGCATCAAGGCGCGCAAGATCTTCTCCAGCGGCTCGCCGATGGGCGACCTCCTGGTCACAAGTTCGGTTACCGACGACCCTCAAGCTGGGCCGACGGTGTTGCACTTCGCGGTGCCGTTCAAGGCCGAGGGCGTGAAGGTGCTCGACACGTGGCGCGTGATGGGCATGCGCGGTACCGGTTCCAACGACGTCGAATTGAACGATGTGTTCGTGCCGGATGCGGCGATCAGCGGGCGTCGGCCGCAAGCCAAGTGGCATCCCCTGTTCCACGCGATTTCGATGCTGGCGTTTCCGATCATCTATTCAGCCTATATGGGCGTGGCTGACGGCGCGCGCGCGAAAGCGTTGGCGGCTGCGCGCAAGAAGGGCGATGACGACAGCACGTCATACCTTGCCGGCGAGATGGAGAATGCACATGCGGTCGCGGAGATCGCTTGGGCCGATATGATCCGCATCGCGGATAGCGAGAAGCCCGGACCAGAGACGACGAGCCGGCAGATGATCCGCCGTACGCTTGTCGGGCGGAACGCGATTCTGACGGTTGAGCGGGCAATGGAACTTGCGGGCGGTGCGGCGTTCTACCGGGAGATGGGCCTTGAGCGTGCGTTCCGTGACGTGCAAGCGGCTCGTTATCACCCGCTGCAGGAAAAGCCGCAGCTGCGTTACACCGGCCGCGTCGCGCTCGGCCTCGACATCGACGGGTGAGTGTCGTGTGGAGGCTGACTTTGCTGATGCTGCTTGCCGGCAGTGCGCTCGTCACCTTGGCGGCGAGCGGCGGATCCGGGTTCGGCTAGCGCGCCAAGCCTTCGCGGTAGGTCGCGTAGAACGGTTGCCAGTCTAGCGCTTGCTTGGCGCGCGCATTTTTGAGCCGGAAGGACGGAAATCCTTCCGGCGCGCCGAGCGCGGGCTCCCCCTGTCCCAAGCACGCCGCGATGAAGCCGAACAGTTCGCGCCATTGCACGGGATTGTCGTCGCAGACGATGAGAGACTGCTCGCGCGGCCAGCGGTGGAGCGCGGCCACCGTGGCGCTTGCCATGTCTGCGATATGAATTAGCGACACGTAAGACGTGCCGTCGCCGGGTACGCGGAGCTTTCCTTGAGCGGCGCGGGCGAACCAGCCTTCGTCGAACCCGGTGCCGGGTCCGTAGAACAGACCGCCGCGCAGTATCGCGCAATCGAGACCCGAAGCGCGGACACCCTCCTCCATGCGGAGGGCCGCCGCGATCGCGCGGGAGGCGACGGTTTCGGCTGAGGGCGCGAACGCAAAGTCCTCGTCGCTCCAACGCGCGTCGCCGGAGGCGTTCACGAAGCTGATGCTTTGCTGCAGCACGCGCGCGACGCCGGCCGCTCGGCAGGCGCGCAAGAACTTCGCGCCGCCTTCGACACGCAGACGGTCGTTCTCAGCGAAGTCGCCGCGCCCACTTGGGCCTGGGAGGCTGGTCGCCAGGTTCACGGCGGCGTCGCATCCTTCGAAGGCCGACGTCATCGATGCTTCGTCGAAAATGTCCGCAACCTTGACCGCCACGCCGCAACCGCGCGCCACGCCGGCGGCATCCGGTCTGCGTACGAGGGCGACCACGTCGAAGCCCGCACCCGCCAAGCGCGGCAGGAGGTGGCGCGCATAGACGCCATTGGCGCCAAGAACCGCAATGCGTTGCATCACTCATTCTCCACGAGGACGGTCCTCATGGGTGCCGCATCGCAGGCGCTGCCGCAAGGTGTTCGCCGCTCGATTTGACCCGGCGCGCGGGGCGCACTACGACAATTGCCCCTCTTCCAGCCTTGGACATTCGCGCATGAGCCGCATCTTCGGAGCAGTCTGCCAGAACGGCTATGTCGTGCGCGACATCGATGGGGCCATGAAGCATTGGATCGAGGTGATGGGCGTCGGTCCTTGGTTCTACATCGAGCGCGTGAAGATGGACTGGTTCCGTCATCGCGGGGCCGACTCGAGTCCTGAAGTTTCAATCGCGCTTGCGAATTCGGGCGACCTGCAGATCGAGCTGATCCAGCAGCGCAACGACGCGCCTTCGATGTACAAGGAGTTTCTCGACGCCGGCCACGAGGGGCTTCAGCATATGTCGTACTGGTCGCGCGACTATCAGGCGCTTTACGATAAGGCGCTTCAACTCGGCTTCAAGGTCGGGCATGAGGGGCAGATCGGCGGACCGCAGGGACGCTTCGCCTATTTCGATACGCAAGCCCACCCCGGCACGGT
The DNA here is from genome assembly GCA_902826695.1 of uncultured Alphaproteobacteria bacterium. GTDB lineage: Bacteria > Pseudomonadota > Alphaproteobacteria > Micropepsales > Micropepsaceae > SZUA-430. Next base: position 71,232 of record CADEFU010000012.1, read on the forward strand.
GGTCGAGATCTCAGACATCAGCGGCGGCAAGGGCCGCTTCTTCGAAAAGATCCGCACGATTGCCGGGACGTGGGACGGCAGCGATCCGATCCGGCGGGTCTGAGCCGCTACGTCGTTCGTAGAGCCGCGACGCGAGCCGGAAGCGCAGAGGCCCCCGGCTCGCCGTTCGTCACAGGCCCTTGCTTGGGTCGATCAGATACTTCTCGCCCGTGGCGCGCTTCAGGTAGGCGGACATAGTTGAGAGGTCGAGCGCTTCGGCGAGGGAGATTGTGTGGGAGTAGTGACTTGCGAAAGTTGTTTTCAGTTCGTCGGCAACGCGTTGGCGAAGTTTCGCTGCTTTCTCCGGGCCGGCTTTTTGCAGGAACGGCGTGAGGAGGAAGCCGCTCACCGACCACGAGAAGCCGAATGAGCGGGCGAGTTCGGTCGGGCCCATGTCGAGGCCGCCGTAGATATAGAGTTGCTTGAACGTCGTCGAGCCGTAGCGGCTGTAGCTCGTCGCGTTCTTGTTCGCGGCGATTTCCATGGCGGTCAGGATTTGGCTTCCCTGTTTGCCGCCACCGATGGCGTCGAAGGCGATGGTCGCGTTGGTCGCGACCAGTGCGTTCGTCAGATCCTCAAAGAAGCTTGGAGCGCTGGTGTCGACGACGTATTTTGCGCCGAGGTCGCGCAGCAGCGCCGCTTGATCGGGCTTTCGCACGACGTTCACGAGCGGCACGCCGTCCTTGAGGCAGATCTTCACAAGCATTTGGCCAAGGTTCGACGCCGCGGCGGTGTGAACGATCGCCTTGTGCCCTTCGGCGCGCATCGTCTCGACCATGGCAAGCGCCGTCAGCGGATTGACGAAACACGACGCCCCGTCGGCGGCCGTTGCACCGGCCGGGAGCGGCAGACAATCGGCGGCGCGCACGTTGCGATGCTGCGCGTACATGGCGCCACCGAACGTCGCGACACGTTTGCCCATCAGGCCCTGAGCGTTCTTGCCTGCCTTGATCACCGTGCCAGCGCCTTCATTGCCGACGGGCAGCGACTGACCGGTGCGGGCCGCGAGCATGCGCATCAAATTGGGGGGGATTGGCGCCGTGACGATGGGGCTGTCCTTCGATCCCGAAACCTTCGCCGCTCTCATGTCGGCGGGCCCGGTGAGCAGTCCGATGTCGGACGGGTTGATCGGCGTCGCCTCGACGCGGATCGTCACCTCGTCGTCCTTGGGTTCGGGCGTTTCGACGCGCTGAAGCGAAAGTTCGAGTTCGCCACTCTCTTTGACAAGTGAGCGAAGTTGAAGGCCTTGCATGGAAAACTCCGGTGTTGTCGGTTCAGGATATTGGCGAATTGTCCGTGCAATTGATACAACGCTTAGCGCACGAAGGAACCACCTTGGATGGCAGCGAGCCGGTCCGACTGGTTTAAAAAGGGCTTACCGCTGAAGCCACCCCAGGATCGCCGCGTTCATTTCGCGCGGGTAGGTGTGGCTTAGGTCTTCGAGCTCGCGGTAGGTCACGTCGGCGCCTGCGCGTTTCAGCGCGCGTTCCGCTTCGCGGGCCATGTCGGCGGGGAACATCCAGTCGAGCGCGCCATGGACGACATGGATCGGCAAGCCCTGTAGCCGCGTCGCATCGATCATCTGCGCGAGCAATGGATGGAACGCCGCCGACACGGGCGCGAGATGGGTGAAGGGCGAGGCTTCTTGTAGGCCCGAAACGTAGGCGAACGTGCCGCCGTCGCTCATCCCGGTGAGAAGAATGCGCTTCGGGTCGACGGACCAGTTGGCGCGCACGATCTCGACGATCGCTTCGAGGTTTGGCGTGTCGACGTCTTCGCCGGTCAGCGCCCAGGTTGGGCCGATCGAGGACGGCGCCGCCAAGATCGCGCCACGGCTGCGCGCATCGCGGAGCCAGCTCCATAGGAATTGGCGTCCAGTGCCGCTGCCGCCGTGCAGGGCGACGACGAGCGGCCATTCGCGGTCGGGCGCGTAGTTCTCCGGCACATAGAGCCAGAAGCCGCCGCGTTCGCCCTCGCTTGGTTCGTCATCGCTGGCGAAGCGCATGAGGCCGACATTGTCGTCCGCCATCGGCGACACGAGCGACTGCTGCAGAGCAACGTCGCCGCGCTGCGCCGGATCGAGAAAGAAGCGGTTCACCGGCGGCAAGACGGCCGCTACGGGATAAAGCGCTTCGAGACCCAACGGCACAAAGCGGAACGCGCGGAAGATGCTGCGGATGTCGCCTTCGCCGTCGGCCACTTCGCGTAGCGCGGCAAGGGCTTGGAGCGCGGCGCCGCTTGCAGTGCTGAGTGCCTCACGCAGATCGCCCAGATGTGCGAGGCCGGGCTCGCTGTCCACAAGCGCCGTCTTCAGGTCGGTGTCGGGCGTTCCGGCTTGTGCCATCAGGCTTGCGAAATGCGGCGGGTGGAACCGCCGTGCGAGTAGGAACAAGACTTCATACGCGCGCAGCAGCGGCGGAAGCAGTCCGGTTAGTGCTTCCGCTTCGCGCGCGTTCATCCTAGCTCTGCCTGAGGTCGAGGCCTTTCAGGCTGCCTTCGGCGCGCCAGTCTTCGAGGACCTTCACGAAGGCGACGGGGCCTGCGCCGTAGAAGCCGTTTTGCTCGCTGCGTTCGGCCGGTTTGCCTTCGTTGTTGTAGTAGCCGGGCGTGCATTCCTCGAGGAACTTGCGGCGCAGGATCGCGAGCTTGACGATCGTCTGCACCCATTCTTCTTCCGCTTCCGGCGTCGCTTCGACGACGCGGATTTGGTTTTGCATGCAGTGCTTGACCACGTGAGCCACGTGGATCGCCTGCTCGGCCAGCATGTGCGGGAAGTTCGCGGTGAAGCCCGACTGTACGTTCGAGATCACGAAGCAGTTCGGGAATCCGTTGACGTGGAAGCCTTGGAACGTGCGCACGCCGTTCTTCCAGGTTTCTGTCAGCGATTTGCCGTTGCGGCCATAGAGCTCGAAGCCGGAGCGACGCGTATATTCCGTGCCAACCTCGAAGCCCGTCGCATAGATCAGGCAGTCGACCGGGTAATCGACCCCGTTCGCGACGATGCCGGTTTCGGTGATGCGGTCGACGCCCCTGCCCTTCGTGTCGACGAGCGTCACGTTCGGACGGTTGAACGTGTCCAGGTACTCGTCATGGAAGCACGGGCGTTTGCAGAATTGCCGGTAGTAGGGCTTGAGCGCCTCCGCCGTTTCGCGATCCTGGATGACCTTATCGACGCGGGCGCGGACCTGCTCCATCTTTTCGAAGTCGGCGAGTTCGACAAGTTCGTCGATCGTCAGCGGGCCGCGGCCGGCATACTTCGCGGCGCCTTGGCCGAGGATTAGGTTGCGGATGATCTCGGTCCAGCCGTCGCTGACCAGGTCTTCCTTCTGATAACCGCCGGTCAGAAGGGTGTTGAAGTTGTCCATCCGCTGCTTCTGCCAACCGTGCGGCAGCGACTTCGCCCATGCGGGATCGGTCGGGCGGTTGTTGCGCACGTCGATCGACGACGGCGTGCGCTGGAAGACGTAGAGGTGCTTTGCGGCCGCGCCCAAATGGGGGACGCATTGCACGGCGGTCGCGCCGGTGCCGATGATACCGACGACCTTGTCCTTCAGCTTCGTGAGGCCGCCGGTGGAATCGCCACCGGTGTAGTCGTAGTCCCAGCGGCTGGTGTGGAACGAGTGACCCTTGTAGCTCTCGACGCCGGGGATGCCGGGCAGCTTCGGACGATGCAGCGGTCCGCTCGCCAGGAACACGAAGCGCGCTTTCATTGCGTCGCCGCGGTTCGTCTTCACGGTCCAGCGCGCGGTCTTTTCGTCCCAATGCATGGACGTGATTTCGGTTTGGAAGACGGCGTCCTTGTAGAGGCCGAACTTTTCGCCGATGGCGCGGCTGTGCTTCAGGATCTCCGGCGCGCGCGAGTATTTCTCGACCGGCATGTAGCCGACTTCTTCGAGCAGCGGCAGATAGATGTAGCTTTCGATGTCGCAAGCCGCGCCCGGATAGCGGTTCCAGTACCAGGTGCCGCCGAAGTCGCCGCCTTTCTCCACGATGCGCACGCGTTCGACGCCGGCCTCGCGCAGGCGTGCGCCGACGAGCAGGCCGCCGAAGCCGCCGCCGACGACGATCGCGTCGACTTCATCGGCGAGCGGGGCGCGCGTGATCGGCGCGACGTAGGGATCGTCGAGATAGTGGGCAAACTTGCCCTTGATCTCTTGATACTGGCTGTTGCCGTCCTGGCGGAGGCGCTTGTCACGCTCGGCGCGATACTTATCGCGGAGAGCATTCGGGTCGAAACCGAGGTCTTGGGCTGTGCTCATAAGCATCGATCCTGACACAGAGATTCATGACTGACAATTAGTCACTTCGCCTTGGCGGCGAAATCATCTTTGCGTTACGTCAGCTTTTGTTGTCTGGCGGTGAGACCGCGACGGCCTGCGCATCGGTTGGGCGGCTTGGTCGATATTTGCCTTCGCGCGCGTGGGCGCGTTGGCTTGGCGCGTGGCGGCGCGCGCCGCATTCTTGCGCTTAGCTGGCGACCGCGAGCGGCGTTGGCGCGGCTAGGCGCGATGACGGCAAACGCACGGTCATGGTGGTTCCCACACCCAGCTTGCTATCGACGATGAGTTCGCCGCCGTGGAGTTCAACGAGGCGTTTGGCAATGACGAGGCCAAGGCCGGTGCCTTCAAACTTGCGGCTGAGCCGGCCGTCGGCTTGCAAGAACGGCTCGCCGACGCGGGCAACGTCCTCGGGACTCATGCCAATGCCGGTGTCGCGGATGACGAAATCCATGGCACCTTCGGCGCGCACACCAACTTCAAGATCTACGCGGCCGCCGCGTTCGGTGAACTTGACGGCGTTTGACGCGAAGTTCAACAACGCCTGCGTCATTAGACGCCGGTCGACGTGCAAATCGGGCACCTCGCGGCCAACGCGGGCGGTCAACGTGATCCCCGCGGTCTCCGCGCGGGGGCGTACCATGCGGGCCGCCGTGTCGATAAGCTCGGCGGGCGACACGTCCTCGTCATTTACTTCGATCTTGCCCGCCTCAATGCGCGAGATATCCAGAATGTCATTGATGACAGACAGCAGATGTCTACCGCCGGAACAGATGTCGCTCAGATACTCTTTCACCTTGGCCGGCGGCACGTCCTCGTGATTGAGGAGCAACTCCGAGAAACCGATGATCGCGTTGAGCGGCGTGCGCAACTCGTGGCTCATGTTGGCTAGGAAGCGCGACTTCGTTTGGCTTGCCGTCTCGGCGCGGAGCTTTGCGTCGATGAGCTCTTCGCAGGCATTGCGCAACACTGTGACGTCGTGCGAGGTGCCGATCATGCGCACTGGACGATCGTTCACGTCACGCTCGACTTCGCCGAGTTGGTGCAAAATGCGAACCGAGCCGTCGGGCAAGACGACGCGGTGGTCGAAGTCGGTGTCTTGGCCCTCTTCGACCGCTCTGCGCATGACGTCGATGACGGCCCGGCGATCATCCGGGTGAGCGATGGCGAGAAATGCTTCGATCGTCGCTGCGGGACCTTGGGGATCCCAGCCGACCAAGTGATAGCACTGTGGCGACCACACGAGCTTGCCGGTGGCGAACTCCCACTGCCAGCTGCCGATGTTGGCGATACGCTGCGCGGTCTCGAGCTGATGGCGTACGTTGCGCGCTTCGTCGGCGTGGGCGACCCGGTCCGTTACATCAACGGCAGAGGCGACAATTTGCGTTACGTGACCGCTCTGGTCGCGGAGCGGTCCGAAGGTCGCGTCGATCGTGATAAATTTGTCGTCGCCGACGCGAACGATATAGTCGCCGCGAACAACTTCACCGAGAGCAGCGCGCTCTAGCGCGTCGCGCACCTTCTCGCGCGACGTCCGCGCGTGCGACCAGAAGTACGATTCCCAAAGGGGCTTGCCGATCAGGTCGGTACGCTTCATTCCGAACGACTTGACCACGGCGTCATTTGCGTCAAGCAAGACGCCGCTGGTCGAGAGAAGCCCCACAAACGCGAACAGGCCGTCGAGCACGTCGCGCAACGTGCCGCGCTCGACTGTGCGATCATCGGTCCCCGGCGACTGATTGGCGTCGTCGAACTGCACTTTGCTACCCCACCGACGCTCTTCGGCGTCTTGGGCAACCCTACAGCAGGAAATTTTAGGTTTCGTAAGCGCGGGCTCCCGCATCTCGTGTCAGATCGGGACTGCGCGCGCCTATTGCGTTAAAGGGCCGTAAACAGTGGGCCGGATTCAGCGCTTGGGCTTGAGGCCGAGCCTGCCCGCGACCAACCGATCAACCGTCCGCTTCGGGAGCGTGTTCAACATCATGTTCAGGATCGGCTCGGGTGTGACGACGTAGCGAACTTTCGGTCGTGGCGTCGTCAGCGCGTGCTCGATCTTGCGGCCGATCAGCTCGGGCTTCAGGCCTTTCTTGCCCTGCTCCACGGCCAGTCCTTTGAGGCTCTCAAGCGATGCGGCGTAGGCGGTCTTGGCGTACGGCGTGGAATCGGTTTTGGCACCCTTGTCCCAGATAGCGGTTGCGACAGCACCGGGTGCGATTGAGATCACATCGATGCCGAACGGCACGAGCTCGCGGCGCAGTCCTTCGGTCAGCCCCTCAAGGCCGAACTTCGAAACGTTGTAAGGGGTGAGGAACGGCGTCGCGGTGCGCCCCCCAACGGAGGAGATGTTGATGATACGGCCGGGCTTGCCGGCGAGGCCCTCTTCGACACCGAGCAGCGGCGCGAAGGCTTGTGTCGCGATAACGACGCCGGTCAAGTTCACGTCCAGCTGTTTGCGGAATTCGTCAAGCGGGAGATAGAGCAGCGGCCCGACGATCGATATGCCGGCGTTGTTGACGAGGCCGAACAGCTTTTGTCCGCTCAGGCTTGCGCGAACGGCGGCAACGGATGCCTTCACGGCCTTCTCATCGGTGACGTCGAAGATCAGCGGCGTGAAGTTCGCGCCCAACTCTGCCGAGATGCGCCGCGCATCGCCTTCATTGCGAACGCTGCCGAACACGCGGTAACCCGCTTGCGTCAGAACCTTCGCGGCGCCCCAACCAATGCCGGTGGAGACACCCGTAATCACCACGACCCGCTGCGTATTTGTCATGTCTAGACCTCGTTCAGTTTCGGATACGCGAAATGCATACACTGTCGCTGTCAGGATCGGCAGGCGCGCGTTCACCAATTGGCGGTGACTGAATGATTTGCTGCGACGCAGCAGGGGAAAACTCTTTGCCGGTCGTGCGTATAGGCCCGAGACTGTTCGATGGCGGGCGAATCGTAAGCGCGTCTTCGAGTTGGAGGGTTGAAGCAATGGACATTGGTCTTCTGATTAACCTGATCAGCGGTGCGGTCGGCGGAAACGTCGCCGGCAAAGCGGTCAAGAGTCTTGATATGGGGACACTTTGGAATTCGGTCGCCGGCATCATCGGCGGCGGCTTGGGAGGGCAAATCCTCACACAGCTCGGTCTAGATCCTGGTGCTGCTGCGGCAGCAGCCACCGATAGCGGCGGTTTGGGCGCGATCGTGAGCCAGATCGGCGGCGGCGGCGTCGGCGGCGCAATCCTCTTGCTGATTGCGGGCTACGTCAAAAAGATGATGGCCAAAGCTTAAGACAGGCTGGAAGGCGCCGGTACATCGCCGGCGCCTTCCAACAATTCGGTTTCGGCGATTTCGATGCCGAAGCCCGAGAGCGCGACATAGCTTTGCGGCCGTGCAACGAGATTCTTGATCGAGAGCACGTTCAGATTTCGCAATATTTGCGCACCCAATCCGATTTCACGCCACCGTCTGTCGCGCTTGGCTTCGGCATTCTCAGGTTGTCCGCCGGGAAGCGGCAGCGTCGGAACGCCCGCAGCGCCATCTCGCAGATAGACCAGAACGCCCCTGCCCTCGCGTTGGAACCGGGCGAGCGCCAGGTTGACGAGGCGCGCGCCGCCAAACACGTCGTTGATGACTTGCGCGCGGTGCAAGCGCGCGGGCAAGCCGCGCCCGTTGCCGATTTCGCCGTACACGAATGCGAAGTGGTGAACATCGTCGAAAGGCGTCGCGTAGGTGTACCCGGTGACCGGGCCAATCGCCGTTTCGACCGCGAACGTTGCAACTCGTTTGACCAAGCTCTCCCGCTCCTGCCGATAAGCAATGAGATCGGCGACCGAGATGCGCTTGATCTTGTGACGGTGTGCGAAGGCTGCAACGGCAGTGCCCCGCATCACCGAACCGTCGTCGTTCGTGAGCTCCGCGAGCGCGCCGACCGCCGGAAGGCCGGCCAGGCGGCACAAGTCGACGCAAGCCTCCGTATGACCTGAGCGCATCAGAACGCCGCCTTCCTTGGCGATCAGCGGAAAGACATGCCCCGGGCGGACGAAATCAGCGGCGCCCATGTTCGCATTCGCAAGCGCGCGAACAGTGGCGGTTCGCTCGTCAGCTGAAATCCCGGTCGTCAAGCCGTGGCGGACATCAACCGACACCGTGAAAGCGGTGCCGAGCGGTGCATCGTTGGCGACGACCATCGGATCGAGTCTTAGGCGACGCGCAGCGTCGGCGGACAACGGCGCGCACACGATACCCGACGTATGGCGAACCATAAACGCCATCTTCTCGGGTGTGCATTTCGAGGCCGCTACGAAGAGGTCGCCCTCGTTCTCGCGGTCGTCGTCGTCGGTGACAACCACAAATTCACCTCTTGCGAACGCCTCGATTGCCTCGGCGACCGACGACGGCTGCAACTCGCCTTCGCCAATATCCGAGAACGGAGAGATGAAGTCGTTCGGCGTGACCGCGCCACCCGTTTCCCGGAAGATCACCTCCGCGGTCTCACGCGAAAGCCACGCCGCTTCATTGTTGCAAAGCTGCGTAATCGCAGAGGGCGAGAGGCGGGTTCGACGGGCAAATTCGACACGCGACACGCTTTGGAGCGAGAGCCATTCGGTCAGTTTCATACGGCCGATGATGCGCCCGCAATAGTTGGCGAACAAGGCGCCGACGGCCGCTGTTGCGAGGCCGGCTGCAGCTGCATTGAAAGTTGCCGTAGCGGCGGTCGTGCCCGCGGCTCGCGTAGTTCAGCGCCGGTGCACCCTGCGCCGCGCTAGATCGCGTAGTCGATTTCGAGCGGGAGCGGGCGGCGGCGGGTCATCTGCGCATAGAGGGCTGCAACCGCGTTGCTGGCCGTTCGCGCAAACAGCGCAGGGACAATTGCGTGAATAATGCAAGCGAGGCCGGCTGCGATCATGACTGCGCCGAATTGCGCGGCGGCGGTCATATGCTCGACGTAGGTTTCGCCGATGCTGTGCGGGTGTTTCAGGAAAACCTCGTACATCTGCGACCCCTTGTCGATACGGTGCGTTGCGGCACGTGAAATTGCCCACCCCAGCACGTCAAATCAAGCGCTGTGTGCGCGACTGCGACTCTAGAATCCGCCTGTCACTGTGATTCGATCTGGGGGATCTAATGGTGCAGTCATTTCGCTTAATGTTTGCGACCGGTCTAGCGTTCTTGCTGGCTGCTTGCGGTACGACCACCACCGAACGCACGTTCTTGCCGCGCGAAGCCGCGCCGCCGTTGGTGTTGAACGAGAGCCAGGCTTGGGAACGGCTTGCCGAGTTGCCGTGGCCGCAAGGTGGGCAGCGGACCTATCAGAGCTATGACGAAGCGCGGCGTGTGTTTTGGAAGAAGCTTTATCCCGACGGCGGGACGGAGCTCTATTGCGGCGCTAGCTTCGACGGCGCGCGGCACGCTTCGGCCAATGAGGCCTTGTCGGTGGAGCATGTGTATCCGGCCGATACGATTGCCGAGACGGAGCCGAGCTGCACGAACCGTTCGTGCTCGGTCACGCGCGTGCAACGGGCAATGGCCGATATGCAGAACCTCTGGCCCGCGTTTCAGCGGGTAAACTCCAGCCGGTCAAACCTGCGCTATGGCGTTCTGCCGGAGAGCACGCAGCCGCGGTTCGCGGATTTCTGTCCGACGTACCGGCGCGGCGTCGGCTCGCAGGCGGTGGTCGAGCCGCGGGACGACGTGAAGGGCGATGTGGCGCGGTCTCTCGTCTATATGCACTTCGTTTACGGGCTGCCGCTCGAGAACGCCGTGAACGATAAACACCTGCTCTTGGGTTGGATGCAGATCGATCCGCCGGATGCCGAAGAGATGCGCCGCAACGCGACGATCGACGCGCTGCAGGGCACGCCGAACCCGCTGCTGATGGACGCGTTCATGAGCTTTAATGGCGTGGCGCCGTGGGTGTCGGCGGGGGTGAACATCCCTTCGCCCGACATTCCAATGAATTAGCGGTTGATCTCGCATCAGCGGCTTAACTGATTCGCAAGCATGTTTTGCGAAAAGGTTAACTGCGCGTTCAGCTCTTCAAGGTGGGGGGGCGTGAGGCGCTTTTGAGGAGAACTGCATGAAAACACGAATGACACTACTTGCATCGACCGCGGCGGCCGTTCTGTTTGCGGCTGCACCGGCTCAGGCCGCAAGCAACTGGTATGTCAGCGTCTTTGGTGGCGCGAACTGGGCGGACGACAACACCGTCTCGGTCGCAACATCGACGACATCTTCAGCGGACACGCTGAGCTGGGCAACCGATCCCGACACCGGCTTCATCGTCGGCGGCGCGATCGGTATGAGCTTCGGCCATATGGTCTCGGGCTTGCGGGGCGAAGTGGAAGTTGCTTATCGCCAAAGTAAGCTCGATGGCATTTGGACCACCAACGTTGGGACACCGACGAATGTCTCCAGCGGAACGATCGATGCCGACCATTCGACGTTCTCCGTGATGGCGAACGTTTGGTACGACTTCGATCTGGGCGGCGTTAGCCCCTATATCGGAGGCGGCATCGGCTGGGCCGAAACGGAGATCGACGGACAGCTTGTCGGCGATCCGGTTGGCGATGGTCCGTTTGACTTCTCGGACAACGGCTTTGCTTGGCAGCTCGGCGCCGGCATCAACTTCGACATATCGCCAAACGTCAAACTTGGCGTTGGGTACAGATATTTCGAAGGACCTGATGTCACGATCAACTCGCTGCACCCGCTGAACTCAGCCGTCGCGGACATCGACAACACAAACCACACCGCGCTCGTCAACTTGACCTTCGGCATGTAGGCCCCAGACTTGTTGAAGGCCGCTGCCGGCGGTGGGCCGGCGGCGGCTTTTCTATTTCGTAGCCCAATCTTAGGGCGATCGGCGGATCATATGGTCAGCTCGCGGCGCGGCTGCTATGTGTGTCGAATGCATCAGCTTTGCGCGGAGTTGCACGGACATGCCGTGGCCTGAACCTGTCACCTTGCGAGGGCGTCACGCAACGCTTGAGCCGCTCAAGACCACCCATCACGACGGTATGGTGACGGCGACGCGTGACGGGGAGATTTGGAAGCTCTGGTACACGAGCGTGCCATCGCCTGAAGGGATGGCGGATGAGATCGCGCGACGGCTCGACCTGCAAGCGAAGGGGTCGATGCTGCCGTTTGCCGTGCTCGACGCCGATGGACGCGCAGCAGGGATGACGACGTTCATGAACATCGACCCGGTTCATAAGCGGATCGAAGTCGGTTCCACTTGGTATGCAAAGCGCGTGCAACGGTCGGCGTTGAATACCGAGTGCAAACTGATGCTGATGACCCACGCGTTCGAGACGCTTGGCTGCATCGCGGTCGAGTATCGAACGTCGTTCTTCAACCAGCAGAGCCGGCGGGCGATCGAGCGCTTGGGGGCTAAACTCGACGGGATTCTGCGCAACCACCAGCGGTACAGCGATGGGTCGTTGCGCGATACGTGCGTGTACTCCATCATTGCCAGCGAATGGCCGGCCGTGAAGGCCCATCTGACATTCAAACTGGCGCAAGGACAGCTTGGCACATGACGGACTCAGCGACGCAAGGCGAACTGCAGCGGTTGCGGGATTCGATCGACAATATTGACGCCGCACTGATCCATCTTCTGGCCGAGCGCTTTAAGTGCACGCAGCAGGTCGGTGCGCTCAAAGCCAAGGCCGGGATGCCGCCGGCAGATCCGACTCGCGAGGGCGCGCAGATCGCGCGGTTGAGGAAGCTTGCAGAGACGGCGAAGCTGGACCCCGAGTTCGCGGAGAAGTTCTTGAACTTCATCGTGACGGAGGTCATCCGCCATCACATGGCTCATCGCGACGGGTTGAAGAAGTAAACGGATTCTGAACGCAACCGTTCGAATTGCCCCGAACGGCGTCACCGTTTTCCAAATGATTGTTGCGATCATCGGCGGTTACCTAAAAGGGGTGCGCCGCTGTGATCTTCCTTCGCGCTGCAGTTTTTTTCGTCGCGGCCGCCTTCGGTGCGCCGGAGGTTGTCGCGGCGCCAGACGCGCCGGTGAAAGCGCCCGCCATGTGGCGGATCACGGACGGCGACTCGACGATCTATCTCTTCGGCACGTTCCATGCCTTGCCGAAAGGCGTCGACTGGAAGACGGCGGCGTTCGATGCGGCGATGGCCGAATGCAAGATCACCGCGATCGAGACCGACACGGAGAGTGCTTACGCGCGGTCGTCTATGGCGGGCATGCTGCTTGAGCACGGACTCAATCCGTCGTGGCAGACGCTGCGCGGTGTGCTCGGCGGCGAGCGCTACGGCAAGCTGGCAGCGGTCGCCAAGAAGCATGGCATACCGATGGAGCGCATGACGCGCTTCCGGCCTTGGCTTGCGACGCTGACGCTTTCGTCCCATGTCGCGCAGGCAGCGGGATTCGACGGAGAACTCGGTGTCGAGCGGATAGTTATCCCGATTGCGCGCGAGCAGAAGGACAAGATTTTGACACTGGAAACGCCGGAGGCGCAGATCAAGGCGCTTGCGACGCTTGATGGGCCTGAGTTGCTCGATAATTTCGACATTGCGATTGAGGACCTGGTGGATTTCAACGGCAAGATTCAGCCGCAGCTCACAGCATGGCGAACCGGCGACATCGAAACGCTCGACAAACTCGGCGCGGCGCCGATGCGCCGCACTGCGCCGGCCGCGTACCGCGCGCTCCTTGTCAACCGCAACGCCAACTGGGTGCCGCGCATCGAGAAGTGGCTGAAGGGTAAGGACAACTACTTCGTTGCGGTGGGCGCCGCGCATCTTGCGGGACCGGACAGCGTCATCGTGATGCTCGAGAAGAAAGGCATCAAGGCGCAGCGGGTGCAGTAGCGGCGCTTAGTTCGCCATCCCGATCCTCAGCCAGTTCGACCCGCACTTGCGGCACTTGAGGTGTTCGGCGACGCCTTCGATCCGCGTGTTGCGGAGCCTGGCGAAGGTGCGGCGCAGGTCGTGCGGTTTCCAGATGCGAAAGTTCGGGCAGGCGTCGCACATGACCACCAGGTTTTGGCGGCGCTCGATGATTTCCCACATGCGCAGGCCTTGCAGCTGCGTCTCGATCCGGTAGCGGGCGCGGTTTGGCTCGGGCATTGACAGACTGGAACAAATCAGGAACGATAAGGCAAGACTCACCCCCATCGAAATGGCTGACCGAATGACCGTGATTTTGTGGAAAGCGCACCACCCAGACCGACACGAAAAAGCTGCAACGCGCGAGACGCAGCGCTTGGCTCAGAAACTGGTCGGCGGTCGTTCGGGCAAGGACGCGCTGATGCCGCTGGTGCGGGAGCGCGCGGCTTCGGGGCAGTACGCGGGTTGGGCGGAAATCCTGCATGCGCTCGAGCTTGAGGACATCGACGTCTCGACGCTGCGCATCTGGGGCACAAGGAAGGACAAGGACGAGATCGACCGGATGTGCGGCCGTGGACGCGGGGCCGGATCACGGCTCGGTTCCAGGCGCTTTCGCTTGCGCAAGGTGGAACAACCTCAGCAGGGTTGATACGGCGGACCGAAACGGACAGGCTCGAACACGCGACGGCGCGGAGGGCTTATGACGATCAAGATCTGGAATTTTCCTAGAGGGGCGCGCGGCGTTCGGCTGTTTTGGCAGTGCGAAGAGATGGGGCTGCCCTATGAAGCAGCGGCCGTGACGTTTCCGCCGAGCGATGCGTATCGCGCGTTGAACCCGCTCGGGAACGTGCCTTACCTCGAAGACGGCGACGTGAAGATCGGCGAGTCGGTCGCGATCATGCTCTATCTGGCGGAGCGTTATGGCCCGACGCCTTTGTTGCCCAAGGAAGATCCGGCGCGTCTTGCACGCGTGCTGCACCTGACCGTGTTCAGCGAGGCGTCGTTGGGCGCCTTCGTCAACACACTCTTGATGGCAAAGTTCGGTGCGCCCGAAGCGGACAAGCAGAACTGGTCGGCGCGCGCGCAGGACGGGCGCATCGATCAATTCGTCGGCTTCGCCGCGGCCCAGTTGGGCGGCAATGCCTATCTCGCCGGGCCGTCGCTTACACTTGCCGACATTGCGATCAGCACGTCGCTTGCCGTTGCGACCGGGGCTTTGGGCAAGGTTCTGCCGGCATCGCTTGTTGCCTATCAAGAGCGGCTGCAGGCCTTGCCCACCTATCAGCGCGCGAAAGAGAAGCAGCAACGATGAGGGCGCCCGCGAAAACGGTCGCCGCCTACTTGGCCGCACTCGATCCCGAGCGGCGGGGCACGCTGGGGCGACTGCGCCGCTCGATCCGTGCGGTGGTGCCGAAGGCGGATGAGTGCATCAGCTACGGCATCCCGACGTTCAAGCTCGACGGCCGTATGCTCGTGGCATACGGAGCGGCGGCCAAGCACTGTTCGTTCTATCCCGGATCGGTGGTGAAGCAGCTCGGCGTCGACCTGAAAGGCTACGATGTTTCGGCGGGCACCATTCGCTTTCCGATTGGCGGCGCGTTGCCCGCTGCGCTCGTGCGCAAGATCGTGAAGGCGCGGATCGCGCAGCAAGCCGCAAAAGCTGCGATGCGGAAGACCAAGCGCTAGGCTCGACAGGGTTCGATGCGGCTGGTATTCGGGCACCAACGAGAGGGTGCTTTCCATGAAATACCTGCACACGATGTTGCGCGTCGGAAATCTGGATGCGGCGATCGATTTCTTCGTCAACAAGCTGGGCTTGACGGAAACGCGGCGCTTCGAGAACCAGGGCGGGCGCTTCACGCTCGTCTTTTTATCGGCGTCGGAGAGCCCCGAGGCGGAGATCGAACTCACCTACAATTGGGACGAACACGAGTACACGGGCGGGCGCAATTTCGGGCACCTGGCTTTCGCCGTCGACGATATTCATGCGACGTGCGAGCGGCTGATGAAGGCCGGCGTCACGATCAGCCGGCCGCCGCGCGACGGACGTATGGCTTTCGTGCGCTCACCGGATCAGATTTCGATCGAGTTCCTGCAGAAGGGCAAGGCGTTGGAACCGAAGGAGCCGTGGGTGTCGATGCCGAACACAGGGACGTGGTGAGATGAACCCGCCGGCCCGCCGCATCGGTCAACTCGAACGGCCCGACTGCCGCATCCACTACGAGGTGACGGGTGAAGGGCCTGCGATCGTTTTTGCGCACGGGCTCGGCGGCAATCATTTGTCTTGGTTTCAGCAGGTCGCGCATTTCGCGCCGCGCTATACGTGCGTGACGTTTGCGCATCGCGGGTTCGCGCCGTCGTCGGCGCTGAGCGACGGGCCGAACCCGCAGGACTACGCCGGGGATCTAGCGGCACTCATCGAGCACCTGAAGCTCGACGACGTGCGTATCGTGGCACAGTCGATGGGCGGGTGGAGCGCCGTCGAATACGCGCTGACCCAACCGCGTGGGCTCAAAGCGCTGGTTATGGCCTGCACGACGGGCACGATCGATCCGCTCAAGATCGGCGAGCCGGAACGCTCGCGGCTCAACGAATGGCTGCAAACGGAAGCGCCGAAGGCCCCTGCCCTGTTCGGGCGCGGCATTCATCCGGCGGCCGGCGAACGCATGGCGGCCGAGCAGCCGGCGATGCATTTGCTCTACCGGCATATCAGCGATCTGAACGCAGGGCTCAACGTCATGCAGGTCGGTGCGCGGCTGATGCCAATGCGCACGCGTGCGCCTGAAGAACTGCGCAGTGTCGCCTGCCCGATCCTGTTCATCTCCGGCGATGAAGACGTCGTGATCCCGCCGTTCGCCGCCGACGCGATCGCGCGCGTCGTGCCGAACGCGAAGGTCGCGCACATCGCGGACGCAGGGCATTCGACTTATTTCGAGCGGCCGCAAGCGTTCAACGCGATCGTCGAGCGTTTCCTCGGCGAGATCTAAGCCGCGGCCGCGCGTTTCTTCACGGCCATCGACTCTTCTTCCGCGTCCTGCGCCGGGCCGAGCCATTCGGCGACGGTCTTGCCGTTCTCGATGCGCTTGTCGCGCAGGCAGAAGTTGATGATTTCGTGGAACCAGACGCGGCGGCCCATCTTGTAGTACCAGCGGATCGCGTGGCGGATCTTCTTGTCGGGGTGCCAGATCAAGCGGCGCAGCGCGCGCGGTCTTGCTTGCGCCATGACTTCGATGAACTTCACCCAGAGGAACACGCGCCAGGGCGGCATGTGGCGCATCGATAGGACTTGGTGCTTGTAGTCCCACTTGCTTTGGTCGTCTTGGATCACGCGGCGGTGCTCGACCAGGCGGTAGTACGGCGTCCAGCGATGCGGGGTCGCGTAGAGCGTGATGATCTGATCGGGGTCGTAGGAGATCAGTTGCTTCAGGCCGTGCCAGAAGTCGCGGTCGGTTTGCTCGTCGAAGCCCGCGACCCAGGTTGCGAGCGAGAGGATGCCGTGCTGGCGGAGCAGCTTTATTGCTTCGCGGTCGTCCTTCGTCGTCGCGCCCTTCTTGATCAGTTCCAGCGTCGCTTGGTCGGTGTTTTCCATACCGAGCAGGAAGCGTTCGAAGCCCGCTTTCTTGTAGAGGTGCAGGATGTCGGCATCGCGGACGATGTCGCCGGCGCGGGTCGAACCGATCAGCGTCACGTCCACGTTCTCGGCGATCAGCGCTTCGAGGAACGCCTTCCACGGTCTCCTGGCTGCGCTGGGGTTCTCGTCGGCGAAGTTAAAGACTTCCACGCCGTGTTCGCGGTGGAGACGCGCGATTTCGGCGGCGAGCTTCTTCGGGTCGCGGTGGCGCCAGCGGGTCCAGAAGCCGCGTTGGCCGCAGTAATTGCAGAGATGCGGGCAGCCGCGGGAGAACTGGATCACTACTGCGCGCTTGTTGCCCCAGTAAGAGTAGCGCTTGTGGTCGATGAGCTCCCAGCCGACGCGGTAGTCATCAAGGTTCTTGATCACCGGGGCCGCCGCCGTCGCACACACTTCCTCTTGGGCGCGGAAGGCGAGGCCCGGGATGTGAGCGTAGCTCTGTTCTTTGGCGAGCGCGGCAAAGAGCTTCGTGACCGTCTCTTCGCCCTCGCCGCGGACGATGATGTCGATCTGGCGTTCGGCCTTGAGGATGTCCTCCCAAAAGTACGTCGGGTGTACCCCGCCATAGACGATGAGCGTCCGTGGCAGTAGCGCGCGGACGAGGCGCGATAGTTGCATGATGATCGGGTGACCCGATGTCGAGCCGGTGTGACCGAACAGAACCGCGTCCGGGCGATGGGCAAGCGCTTGTTCGGCGATGGCTTCGAGGCGCATCGGGCCGAACTCGCCGTCGATGAGCGTCACCTCATGACCAGCATCGATAAGCGGGCCGCCAATAGAGAGCAGCCCCAACGGCGGGAGTTGCTCCTTGGGGATGCGGCTGCCGATTGCCGGATGCGGAGCGTTGATGAGGAGGATGCGCATAGCTGCCCGATTTCGAGTCGACTGGGACTGTATCGAGTGCTGGTTGGGGTGGCTGTGACCGCGGTCGCGCGTGATGGGAAAGTCACATTGCTGCCGCAAACCACGTGAAACCCAGTTAAATCAACGCCTTAGTCTGCCTCGCGTGCATTGCTTGAAGCTACAACCAGGTGTTGAATGTCTCTCGGGGAATAACGGCGGAAAAGCGCCGGCTTTTGGGGGACAGAATGAGAGGCGTTTGGCGCCAGCTCGCGCTTGCCGCGGCGGCCGTTGTCTACCTTGCATCCGCCGCTATTGCGTCTGCGCAGCCAGCCGCGGCCGCTAAGGCCGCCGCGCCACCGGCACAAGCCGAAGCCGCGGTGCGCGCGCTTGATCCCGCCGATATCGAGGCGTTTCTCGACGGGCTTGTGCCGTTGCAGATCGAAACGAACGACATTGCGGGCGTCACGATATCGATCGTGAAGGGCGGCAAGGTCATTTTCGCGAAGGGCTACGGCTATGCCGATGTGGAGGCGAAGAAGCCGGTCACGCCCGATACGATGTTCCGCGTGGGCTCCATCACGAAGCTTTCGACGTGGGCGTCGGTGATGCAGCTGGTGGAACAAGGCAAGCTCGACCTCGATGCGGACGTGAACAAGTATCTCGACTTCGAGATTGCGAAGCCGTTCGGCAAGCCGGTGACGCTGCGCAATCTGATGACCCATCGTGGCGGGTTTCAAGAATCGATCAAGAACCTTGGTGCGCAGAACTCGGGCAAGGTCGATCTTGGCAAATATGTTCGCGAGAATATTCCTTCGCAGATTTTCGAGCCGGGAACGACGCCGTCCTATTCGAACTACGGCGCCGCGCTTGCGGGATACATCGTCGAGCGCGTCGCGGGCGTGCCGTTCGACACGTACGCAGAAGAGAACATCTACAAGCCGCTCGGCATGACGCGCACGTCGCTCAGGGCGCCACTCCCGAAGGAACTCGAAGCCGATATGTCGAAGGGCTACGGCCTTGGATCCGGCGCGCCGATCGATTTTGAGATTTTGAACGGCTATCCGGCGGGCAGCCAGTCGAGCAGCGCGACGGACATGACGAAGTTCATGCTTGCGTTTCTGAACGGCGGGGCGCTTGGCGATCGGCGCATCTTGAAGGCGGAAACCGTGGCGGCGATGTTCGACACCGTAACGGCGTTGGACGAGCGGCAGAACGGTATAGCGCTTGGCTTCTACGAGGCCGCGAAGGGGCGCTTCCGGACCATTGGACATGGCGGCGACACGATCGCGTTTCACAGCGACATGCATTTGATCCCAAGCGAGAGCTTCGGGTTCTTCGTTTCCTACAACAGCACCGGGCGTGGGGACACGCCGCCGCGCGCGCCGCTTTGGCGCAAGTTCCGCGAGCGCTACTTCGCGGAGGCGCCGGACTCGGCAAAGGCCGTCACGGAAAGCACGAAAGACATCGTCGGCAGCTACATCACGACGCGCCGTGCGGACACATCGCTTTTGAAGCTCTTCGGCGTACTTAACCAGGCTACGGTGTCGGCGAATGAGGACGGAACGATCACTGTCGACACGATGCGCGGTCTCAACGGGCAGCTGCGGCGGTGGGAGCCTTTGGGCAACGGTGAGTTCCGGGCAACGGATGGCCGCGCGCGGCTGATCTTCAAGCCCGACTCTGCTGGGCGGATGATGATGCTGCCCGCGTCGGCGGGGGTTGCGGCCTTTCAGAGGGCGGAACCGCAGGACAATCCAATTCTGGTCACAGTGCTTCTGGTCGGTGCGCTCGCGGTGTTGGCGATCAACATGGTGGCCTGGCCCTTTGGTGCAGCGGTGCGGCGGCACTACGGCATCAAGTTGCAGTGGAACGCTGCCGAGCAGCTGCTGCGCCTGTTCGTC
Source organism: uncultured Alphaproteobacteria bacterium (assembly GCA_902826695.1). GTDB lineage: Bacteria > Pseudomonadota > Alphaproteobacteria > Micropepsales > Micropepsaceae > SZUA-430. Next base: position 90,764 of record CADEFU010000012.1, read on the forward strand.
ATGCTGACGTCGGCGGCGCTTTTGGTGCTGTTCATTGGACACGCCGTGGTGCTGTCGTCAGGGTTTAGCGATCCATGGCGCCTGGACAGCAGTTTGGACGAGCAACTCAAAGTCTTGCAGCTCGTCGGCTTCGGCGGCGTACTTGGCTCGTTCTTCGTGATCGTGAACGCGATCCAATCCTGGTTCAATGACTTGCGCGGGTTCTCCGGCCGCGTGAAAGAGACTGTCGTCGCGCTTTGCTGCGTGGCGTTGATTTGGCTCGCTTGGTCTATGAATTTGTTCGATCAGACCCTCAGGTTCTAGTGTGTCTTTGAGAGCGTCGCTTGCGGTTTGTGTGTCTGCTGCCGTCGCCCCGTTTGCACACGGAGCACCGGCCGATGCCCCATGGACGCAGGTTACGCTGGTGCTCGCAGGCGATACTGGGCTCAACGGAAGTTTTCAGCCGGTCTATGCCGACTTCGGGACGAAGCATGGGGCGCGGCTTGCCTGGAACGAGGCGACGCCGCTAATCGCGCGCGAGATCGACGGCGACATCAACTTTGCCAATCTCGAAACGGTGGTGACCGACAGGAATGACCTGACGGCGAACATGAAGCTCTTTGGGTTTCGCACTCATCCGAGCGGCGTGAAGCACTTGATGCAGATCGGCCTCAACTTCTTTTCGACGGCGAACAACCATTCGATGGACTTTGGGTTGGAGGGCGCGCGCGAGACGCTGCGGCAGCTCAACATGACCGGGGTTGCCCACGCCGGGCTTGGTGCGAACCGGGCGGCAGCGCGAGCGCCGCGCCTCGTGATCACCCGGGGCCGAAGCTTTGCGATTGGAGCGATCGGGATCATCGGCAGCGGCTATGGTGCGCCGGCGGAAGGTGAGGAGCGGCCGGGTCATTTGTCGTACGGATCCGAACGCGACTTCGACGAAGGGGTCGGCGCGCTGGCGGCATCGGGCGCAGACTATCGCATCATGTCCGTGCACTACGGTCAGGAGTTCGAGGTCAATACGAACGCGCGCGACCGGAGCCGGCTGTCCGGCGCGCTTGCCAAGGGCGTGGACCTTGTCGTCGGGCACCACCATCACGTCGTGAATGGGGTGGAGGTCGTGGATGGGCGGGCGGTGTTCTATGGGCTTGGCAATTTCCTGCATTGGGGAACCCAAGACATGGGTAGGTTCGACGTCTGCCGTGACTATGGACTGGTGGCACGAGTGCATCTTGGTGCGCCGGCAGGGGAACGGTTGACCGTTCGTGCGATAGAAGCCTTGCCGATCACGCAGATGCATAAGACGCCACGGCGCATGAGCGCCGAGGAAGGCGCCAAGCGTGTTCACGTGCTGAACCACTTGGCGACGCGGTTCGGAACGAGCGGCGTGCGGTTTGCGGCGCAAGCGGATGGAAGCGGACTTGCATGCTTTGCGGGTGCGGAGAGTTTGACGGGCGCGATCGGTCAGCGCTGCGGGACGAAGCCTGCGGTGACGCCGGCTGCGCCGGAACTTGCGGCCAAGATTGAGGGCGCGTGCTCGCGTAAAGTCGTGCGCATCGTTGAGAACGAAGACGGCGAGGTCGAGCCGGAGTTTGCGACAGTCGGCGACGAACGGCCCGCCCTGCCCTTTTCACCTTGGTAGCCAGGCGGCGCCTGCGTCAAAGTTTCCCCAATATTTGACTGGGACGCTTACAAGTTGTGACGTCCAAAGTGTCACCCCTCCGATGGGGCTATCGGCACGAACTTCGCCGCGATACGTACACGGAGCATTGACCTGGCGTTGCAGTGTGCGCCGCGTGCCCCCGTCATGCCGCCAGGTTTGGAGGCACATGCGCGATTAGTTTCCATACGGAGCATTCCGCATTCGTGGCGGGCGAATTTCATGTTTCGCTTCGCATGCGAGGCGTGGGGCGTTACAGTGTTGTCGCTGAGTGCGCCGTTCAAGAGCGCGAAATTTGGGTGCTGGGTCTTTTTTTCTGGGGAGCATGCGGCCATGGCGGGCAAGCGTCGTTGGCTATCGGCGATTGTTGCGACGGCGATAGGACTCGCTGGCGCCGTCATTCCTGTACTCGCCCAAGCCGTGGCCGAAGCTACCGATTTTCAGGTGCTGGCGGTGAAGCCTGAGAAGTTGGGCAAAAGCTTTCGGCTGATACCGGTCGGTGAAAGCACACTCGATCCTGGCGCTTACGACGCGGTGGTGGAGTCGCTGCCGGTGAGTATGTTCGGCGGCATCAAGCTTCCCGACTACGACGAAAAGGCGGAGCGGACGCAGTGCCGGGCGGCCTGCATCGCAAACAAGGGTTGCACGACCTTTATTTATGTAAGCCGGGCAAAGGACCGGCCGCTTGGGCTTTGTCGTTTGCGGCGTGCTGTGGAGCAGCAGACCATTACGGCTGTACCGCTCCCGCCGCCGGTTGCCGAGCCTGCGCCAGCGCCCGCAATCGTTCGGGAATCCGAACCCGTTGTCGATCTCGCTGAAGTGGCCGCGAAGGCGCCGCCTGCGAAGATCTCGATCGGCGGTAAGGCCAAGAGCGGGCACATATCCTATCTCGAAGCGGACGCGCCAGAGACGCCGGTGACTTTTCGCTTCGACACGTCGGTCACGGGTGTGGTGGCGACGGTGCGGGCACGCGACATCCAGGGTCCACGGGCATGGGTCACGCTGGACGCACTGGATGCGAGCGGCGGGCGGCTTCAGCGGTCCGGCGTTTGGGTCGCCAACGACGACACACCGCAGAAGGTGAACGTCACGACCAAGGGCGAAAAGATTGCCTCTATCAAGGTCGCGACGCGTGGCGCCAACACTCTAATCGTCGATCGCGTGGAATTCGAGCGCGTGGCGCCGCCGGTTGCCGAAACGGAGAAGCCGGTTGCCGAGGTGAAGGAACCCGCAGCGCCCGTGGTGGAAGAGGTTGCAGAAGTCATTCCGCCGCCGCCTGTACCGGAGGCCGAGGCTATCGATGCCGCGCTGCCGTTGCCGCCGCGTGCGGTCGGCGTGGAAGCATCGGCTGATGTTACGCAACCTGCACCCTCTGAAACCGTGACAGCTGAGACGACAGAGACGGCAGCGGTGGAACCGCAACCGCCAGCAGCCGCGCCGGTAAACCAGGCCGTGGCGGACGCCGCGCCTGTTGCCGCGCCGCTTGCACCTGTAGCGCCCAAGGTTGAAGCGCCGGCATCCACGCCGGCTGAGCAAGAGTTGCAGTTGCTGGCAGCGGCCGGTGTGGCCGCGTTCCTGCTTGGTGGCGCCGGCATTTATCGTAGCAATTATCGCGCGCGCACGCTGAAGCGGCTGAGCATCACCGTGCTGTCGGACGGCATGGACCGCCACACCGTCGGCGTCGAAGCCGAGCAGCCGGATATGAGCATGCGCTTTGCGGTGCTCACGCCCGCCAACGTGGGCGCCCGCAACACATCGATCACCATTGTCCCGGACGGAGTTGCCGCATGACAACCGCGCCTGAAATGACGCTTGTTCAGTTCTTCGACTTCGACAATGCGAAAGCGCGCAAGGAGGGGCTGAACGCGCTCTATGGGACGCAGACGATGCGGAGCGCGCAGGCGCTGCTCGCGGGCGCGCCGCAGCTGCTGCAGAACTACGTGGCGCAAAGCGTGACGGAGGCATTGGCCGAGGCCCTCAGGTTCAAAGTCTCAGAGCTTGTGATCGCGGGATGGTCGAACAGGCGCGAGTTCGCCAAGTATCTGGACCAAACAAAGTACCCGCGGGACGAGATTGTCGATCACGTGCTGGGCAAGCACGAGATTTTCTCGTCTCACAAGCCCAGGCTCCAGATCATGCTCGACGGCTCGCCGATCGGGTCGGAGTTCGAGTTTGAGATTTCGGTGAAGCTCGCGCTCGAGGCGGCGACGCTGCGCGTGCAGGACGGGCGCATGATGTTCGCCCGGGTCGGAAAGGCGACGGGCACGGGCTACATCAAGTGCGAGGACATCACGCTGTTCGCACGCGCGATCAAGCCCATCGGCTTGCCGCAAACGATGTCGTTCGGCAACGGTCTTGCGATCGTGCCGGGGAAGGCTGCGGCGAAGGAAACCGCGGAGCCTGCGAAGGATGGGCCCGCAAAGGACACGCCGACGACGGAGACCCCGACCAAGGACGCCCCGACTGACGCTGACGCGGCAGCCGCCTAGAGCTTTTCCGCCTGACGCAAGTCGAGGATCGCCGCTGCCCTGGCGCCGACTTCAAGCAGCTTTGCGTCGCCCATGTGCTCGCCCACGAGCATGAGGCCCGTGGGGAGTTCGCCGCTTCGGTGCATCGGGATGCTGAGCGCGCACCGATCCAGGAAATTGAAGGCGCTCGGGTTGCGCAAGGCGAGCGCGTTGGCGCGGCCAAAGGCGGCCTTGTCGCTCACGTCTTCGATGCGCGGGGCAACTTGTGGCGTTGTGGGCAGGATGAGCGCGTCATAGAGCGCTGTGACGGCGGCGACCTCTTCGATCATCGCTCTGCGCGCTTTGGCGAGGTGGATGTAGTCGGCGGCGCTCATGCGGCCGCCGATGTCGATACGGGCCAGAACGTTCGGATCGTACCTATCTCGCCCATGGAAGAACTCGGCTTGCGAATGAAAGGCGTAGGCCTCGGCGTTTGCGAGCGTGCCCTTTGCGAACAGGTTTGGGATAGTCTGTAAGGCGGGGATGCGGACGCGATCGATCTTCGCGCCGGCAGCGCTCAATGTTGAGATGGCTCGCTCGAAGGCGCGGGCGACCGCGGCATCCATGTCGTCGAGCACGAAGTCCAACGGGACGGCAAGGCGCAGATCTTCGATCGGCGCACCACGTGGCGGCGGCGTATCGGCGAGGATGCGATCGACTTCAGCGCAACAGGAAACCGAGTTCGCAATGGGACCGATACTGTCGAGCGACTCCGATAGCGGGAACGTACCTTGCCGGGTGATGCGTGCTTGCGTGGGTTTGAAGCCGACCAGGCCGCAGAACGCTGCTGGGATGCGGACCGATCCGCCGGTGTCGGTGCCGAGGCCCATCGCCGCTTGGCCGAGCGCGACGGAGGCGGCTGCGCCGGAGCTCGATCCGCCAGGGACGCGCGTCTTGTCGTGTGGGTTGGCGCAAACGGGATAGTGCGGGTTGAGGCCGAGTCCCGTGAAGGCGAACTCGCTCATGTGGGTGCGGCCGATGACAATGGCACCGGCAGCGCGCAGCCGTGCAACAACGGGGGCGTCGGTGGGTGCACGGGGCGCGTTGTGCAGCACCGCCGCACCGGCCGACGTGACCTCACCCGCAACATCGAAGAGGTCTTTGACCGATATCGGGATGCCCGAAAGCGCGCCCGCGGAACCGCCATGCTTGCGCGTTGCATCATGCCGGTCAGCTTCGGCGCGGGCCCGGGTCGCGTTCAACAGCGTGAAGGCCGTGCCGTTCACCTCAATGGCGGCAAGGGCTTCTTCCACCAGCGCACGGCTTGTCGCTTCACCTGTCGCAAGCGAATGCGCAAGTGCGCGAAGTGTTTTCCCCTTGAGGATCACTGGGATCCGGGCGGGCGACCATTGCTGCCGCTGAATGTGGGCGGCGGCGGAAGACGCGGCTTACGTTCAACTGCGACGGTGGTCATTTCACGCTCTTCCACCACACCGTCTTGGTTGCGGTCGGAGCGGTCGAACAGCGTGCGCCATTGCGTGGCGAATTCCGAGTACACGAGCCTGCCGTCGGCATTCCAATCGAACACCGGCGAGGTTCCGTCCTCTTCGCGCAAGCGCTCGTTCAGCGCGCGCGCCTCAGCCGTGTCGAGTGCCTGGTTCTGGTTCGTGTCTTCTTTCTTGAAGTCGGCTTGAAGCGTCGATTCCAGTTCGCTTTTGGTGAGGGTGCCGTCGTCGTTCGCGTCGAAGCGTTGCAAGCGCATGCTTTGCGGCTGGCGCTTCTTGGGCTGCTCGGCCGGCGCGGCGCCGGGCGTCACCGCACCGTCGGCGGCCGCGACAGCGGGTTGCTTCGGCGCGCCGCCAAAGACATTCATGCTGCTACAGCCTTGAAGGCCAACGGCAAGGGCCGCCGCGGCCATGATTGTCGCTCGCTTCATAAATCCCCCAAGGCGTCTGACCTCGTGGTGGAACTTTAGCCGAACTCGCGTGGCAGGCGAAGCTTTTTTGGGGCGCTCGCTCAGTCCGACCGGCAGTGTGGTAGGTTCGCGGGCTTGAAAAGGAGCGTCCCAGCGATGATCCGCCGCCACGCACAAACGGCGCTTTTGGCTGCACTTGTTGCGGTTCTGCTGTTTGCCGTGGTGAACGCCTATCAGACGCAGGTTATGCAGACGCCGCATAACCTCAAAGGGCACAGCACGGTCGAAGGCGGCATGACTGCCAATCCGCCGGCCGGCGGCGGCTACCCTTAGGCTGCGGGCGCGGTACCCGGTTTGGCTTGGGCGAGCGTGCGGCGACGCACGTCCTTTGGAACTGCGTCGCGGACGACGCCGAAGAGATTCGCGTCCTGCAGTGCGCGCGCGGCGAACGATGCGTGCGTTAGATTTGCCCAAGCGAAGTTTGTGTTCTTCATGCTGGCGCCCGTCAGGTTCGCGTGCACGAGCGTCGTGCGAGCGAATTGGGCGCCATCGAGATTGGCGCCACGCAGGTCGCAATCGGTAAGATCGGCGCCGTTCAACAGCGCGCCGGCAAGATTTGCGTTGCGCAAGTTCGCGCCGACCAGGCGCGCGCTGCGCAAGTCGGCCCGGGTGAGTGTCGCCCCCTGAAGATCGGCGAAGGCCCAATCGATGCCGGCCAGCAGAACGCGCTCGTCACCGATGATGTCGGCAGGGCGGCCCCAGAGGCGCGACCTCGCCGCTTCCTTCACGAAGTTGATGCCGGCGAAGTTGGGTAAGAAGTCGCTGTCGTGCTTGCGTTGGTTCCAGTGCAGGACACCGTCGTCGAACAACCAGCGGTGCTGCTGGGACGAGCGCATTTCCGTTTCTGGCATGCGCGCATAGACGGCGTCCTCGCCGCCGTCGCCGACGGCAGGCTCTGCTAGCGCGCTTTGCTCTTCCTTCTTCGGCGCCGACTTTACGCGCGGCGGCCAGCCGAACAGGATAGTTCGCCAATCCATGGTGTGCACGCTAGCACGATTCAACCGCGCGGGGACACCATCCGGCAGGGGAATCAGGCTTGAGTTGCCACGCGGAATGCGTTGACCATCGATTGGTTGGCGACTTTTAGGCCCGCCAGTGTGGCTTGCACGTCACCCGTTTCCTCGGCGATGAGGGCCAAACCGCGCCAGGCGAATCCCGACCAGGCGTGCGGCCAGGGGTTGCTGGCGTCGGCGCTTTGGGTTTCTTCGATCGCAGCCAGGAACGACTTCAGCGCGTGTTGAACGTCACCTGCCTTCAGCATCTCGTAGCCGTCGAGGACTTTCACGGCAACCGAGTCCGGCGGAGTACCTTCGGCCTTCAGGGCAAGACGGCGTGCGCCGACGGCAAAGCCATCGGGCTGCCAAGCCTTGGCGGCCAGGGTCATGCGATCCATGAAGACATCGGCGGTGAGGTTGGCATGCAGAGCGGCGAGGCCAACGTCTGCGGTCTCGTCCACGGCAAGCGCGTGCGTGAGTGTCGCGAAGAAGCGGCGGTTTGCATCCATCGGATCTTCAGGTGCTTGGGGCGGAGCTTCCGCTGCCGCGATCGCCGCGCGCGTGGCTTTGCGCTTTACCGCCGCCGTCTCAAGCGCGAAGCCCAGAAGTCCCAATACAATAACGGCGGCCGCCGCCATCAAGATCGGATCGGTCTGAAGCATCCCCAACGCAACTTCTAAACCCTGCATACTCGACACGCGCCTCCCCGCTCGCAGTGCCCGGCAACGCAGGTGCACCCGCGCCCCATCGCGCGCAGGCCAACTACTGCGGTGCTGTAGATTGGTAACGGTACGGACAAACCAGGCAAACCGGCAATTCGTTTCACCGTGAACGCGGGCGATTGGGGCTGCGTGTGATGCGAAGAAGCGACGTTTTTCGCGCTCGGGGCGATAGCCTTAGCTCGGACAGACGCTGGCTGGGGAAGCCTCCCCGCCCCCGCTAGCGCGGAAGGAAGAGGACGCTGGGCTCTTCGCCGTCGGCGTGGCGGAAGCAGCGGACCAGTTCATAGAACAGCTCCGGCATGCCTGTCGCGACGTTCAGGCCCATGCGGTGGGCGGCTTGGGCGGTGATCGGGAAGCCGTGGGTCCACTTGCCGCTGATCAGCTCGTCGGCGATGGCGTCGGAGCCACTTTGCGGGTAGCTGCCTTGCAAGAGTTCGCGCGCGGTTTGGCGCCCTTCCATGATGATCTTGCGCGCCTCTTCGGCGAGTATCAGGTACTCGTCACTGATCGACTCGTACGGCTTCAGCTTCGGCAGCTGCATGATCGACGGTGCTGGGCCGGCGTAGAGCTGCGTGTCGATGGGCCCGAGCATCGCGTGATCGCCCATCACGATTTGGTCCGCAGCGAGCGCGATGCGCGAGCCGGCGGACATCGCGAAGTAAGGCACGAAGACGGTCTTGCGGGCGCGGTGATTCTTGATGGCGCGGGCGATCTGGCGGCCGGTGAACGAGTTGCCGCCTTGGGTGTGCAAGATGATGTCGAGCGGGCGCGCAGGCTCGCTGGTCACGATGGCGCTCAACACGTCCTCAAGGTCGTCGAAGTCGAACGCCTCGTTCTCCATGTTCTCGCCGTGGATTACGCAGATCACGCGCGAGCCACGTTGCTGCTCGATGCGGCGGATGATGGCGTTCGCGCGATCGACGGCAAGCTCGGGTACGTGGCCGCCGGAGTGCTCAAGCCACACCAAGTTCGAGTGGCGCGGCGCGCGGCGGCGGCGGCGGGTTTGGCCGGACCGTTCCATCATAACGACAGAGCTGTCGATCGCGCCGGCGAGTTCGAAGCGTTGCTGCTCCGGCGGCGGTGGCGGCGGCGGCAGCGCGCGTTGCGGTGCAGCGCGGTCGTCGTGGAGATAGCTCACGCCTTCATGCTCCGCGTTGCGGCGGCAGGAGCGGATGAGGTCGTACACTTCGGCCGGCATCGCGATCGAGACGCGCAGGCCAAGTTCGGCCGCGGCACCCGGCGAGATCGCGCGCCAGCTGTAGGACTTGCCGCTCACGAGTTCGTCGGACAGGCGGCAGGCGCCGCAGTGTTCCTTGCCGTCGTGCATCAACTCGCACGTTACGCGACGGGTTTCGTCGAGAAGTTTCCGGGCGAAATCGGCCAGGATAATCGTCTTGTCGGAGACGCGGTCGATCGGCTTGCCTTTGAGGCCAGCCAGGACCGACGACGCGGAGCCATAACCGACGAAGGGATCGACGGGTGAAAGAGCCGCGTGCTGGCTCATCACCACTTCGTCGGCGGCGAAGGCCATGAACGTCGTGGAGCCGAGGGCGAAGTACGGCACGAAGACCGTTGTCTTTGCCGGATGCGCTTTGATCGCGCGGGCTATTTGCTGCGCGCAGGAAATCCAGCCACCCGGCGAATGAACGATGATGTCGAGCGGTTTGTCTTTCGGCGCTTTGCGGATCGCGGTGAGCGCATCTTCGAGATCGACGGCGTCGAGGCGATCGCGCGCCATGTTTTCGCGATGAATGATCGCGATCACGCGCGACCCGCGCTTTGCCTCGAGGCGGGCCAGGATGTCTTGTGTCGTGGGCACATGCGCGGGAACGTGGCGATCGTAGCCGGCGGGTTCGTACTCAGAGGGCTCCAGCGGCTGCCATTCGTCGAGCGGATTGCGACGTTGCGTTTCGGCGTCGACCTCGCGCGACTTCCACGGCTGCAGGGGCTTGCGCGGCTTTGCGGGCTTGATCGGCGTGTGCGCGTCGAATTCCGGCAGCGGGTAGTCGCGGCCGAATACCTGGATCGTGTGGCTTTGCCCACGCGCCGGTTCGCGCTCATAGCGCGGTTCGCGGTCGCGGCGCTGGTCGCGCTGATAGCGTGGTTCATAGCGAGGCTCGGGCGCGGGTTGATATTCTTGCGCCATCGGCAACAGGAGCTCTTCTTCCTGCGGGCTGAACGAGAACTCGGCAGGGCGCACATTTGCAGCCTGCGCAGCGAATGCTTCTTCCAGCGACATGTTGCGCTTGGTTTTCTTCGGCGCGTGCGAACCCGGCGTCAGAAGCGACGGCGCCGGCTTGCGCGACGGGCGAAGCAGCGCGATCAGCACCAGCACAACAGCCGCGAGCAAGCAGGCCACCGCGATCTGCTGTGGTGCAGACATGCCAGAAAACACCGCGATCGCCTTGCTACCAAGGCGAGCGATGCTCTCCGCAACACGCGAGAGGATGGCCCAGATGTCCAAGTGTTCTTCCCATCGCTCCGGACCTTTACGGCGCCCAACTCGCCAGCCCGGAACTTGGGACCTAGCTAAGATCGTGCCGCGCTTGGGGAGAAGTCACCGGCCAGACACAGTGCCAAGCAATTTCGAACCGCAGCGCTCCAGCAACCAATTAACCTGCAACTTCAAGGTGCGGTGACACGTTACAGCACGGCCTCGTCGTGCCGGAATGGAACATCACCGCGATCTTTGAAGCCCGATCAATGCATCGAGGCCCGCATCCAAAACCGCGTCGACGCTGCCGTGTTTCAAATTGCCGTCGACGGTCAACACAGCAACGCCGTGCGCGAACGACCAAATAACGTTCGTCAACAGCAGCGGGTCGCGCCGATCGCCTTTGCGGGCGCGTTGCAGATGCATGGAAATAGCGCCCTCGTGAACCGGGTGTGCCGTGGCTGCGTAATAGTGAGTGTAGAGAGCAGGGGGCGATGTGATCGATAGACGGCAGATGATGGCCGGTGCGGTGGCTTTGGGGGCGGCTTCGGTTGCTTGGCCAGCGCTGTCGGCGAGCGATTGGGCTGGCGACATTGCGATCCTGCGCAAAGCGTATACGGCCATCCACCCGGGGCTCTATCGATATGCGACGCCCGGCGAGGTCGCGGCGCGGTTCGACGCGCTTGAGGCGGACTTCGCCAAGGCAACCGACTTGCGGTCGGCCTATCTCACGCTCTCCCGGTTTCTTGCGACCGTCAAATGCGGGCACACGTACGCGAACTTCTTCAATCAGTCGGACAAGGTGGCTGCGGCGCTGTTCGGCGGACGCAACAAGGTGCCGTTCGAGTTCCGTTGGCTGGGCACGCGCATGATCGTGACCGCGAACCGCTCGCGCGAGGCGCGCTTGGAGCCGGGCACGGAGGTGCTTGCGATCGATGGGCGACCTGTTGCGGCAATTCTCAACGAACTGATGGCATTCGCGCGCGCCGACGGCGGCAACGATGCGAAGCGGCGCGCGCTGTTGGAAGTGCGCGGCATCGATGCGTACGAGACGTTCGACGTTTTCTTCGGGCTTCTCTATCCGGCGAGCGCGTACCGGTTGACCGTGCGCCTGCCGGGGCAATCGGGGGAAAGCGTGCTGGAGGTTCCTGCGCTCGACCTCGCGGAGCGGCAGAGCACGCAACGCAAGCCGGCGGCGAAAGATGCCGCGAAGTGGACGCTCTCCTTTCCGGCGGAGCGCACGGCGCTGCTCACCATGCCCGATTGGGTGATGTACAACACGAAGTGGGACTGGCGCGGGTTTCTCGACGCGACGTTCGCGGAGATGAAGGACCGGCGGGCCACGGGCCTTATCGTCGATCTCAGAGAGAACGAGGGCGGGAACGATTGCGGCGATGAGATCATCGCGCGCTTGATCGACCGCGACTTGCCACTCGAAGCTTATGAGCGGCGTGTGCGTTACCGGCGCACACCGAGCGAGCTCGACGCCTATCTCGACACGTGGGATCCGTCGTTCAAGACACTGGGCGAGAAGGCGGAAGATATCGGCGGCGGCTTCTTGCGCCTGCCGCTCAATCCCGAGACGCAGAACATGATCCGGCCGAAGGGTCCGCGTTTCATGGGCAAGGTCGTCGTGCTGACCGGGCCGCAGAACAGTTCGGCGACGTTTCAGTTTGCGAGCACGATCAAGGCGAACCGGTTGGCGCGGCTGGTCGGCGAGGCGACCGGCGGCAACCAGCGCGGTATCAACGGCGGCGCGTACTTCTTCCTGCGCCTACCGGCGTCGGGCCTTGAGGCCGACGTGCCGCTGATCGGGTATTTTCCGCGCCAAGCAAAGCCGGATGGGGGCGTAGAGCCCGACATCGCGGTGGCGCCGACGCTTGCGGACATCGCCGCACGGCGCGACCCGGCACTTGCCGCAGCACTGCGTTTGGCGGGCTGAACCTGAATCGGGATAGAATGCCCGACCATGACAGAGTTCACCCCCCTTCCCTCTTTGTTCGGCGGCGCGCTGATAGGGCTCGCCGCCGTGTTGCTGATGGCCGCGAACGGACGTATCGCCGGCATTAGCGGAATCGCAAGCCGCATTCTGCCGCCCTATGAAGAGGGCGAGATCGGTGCACGGCTGGCATTCATTGCCGGGCTCGTGGCGGCGCCATTCCTGTATCTCGCATTCGGCGGGTCGCTCGTGCAGACGGTCGGCGATAGCCTGCCCTTGATGGCGATTGCCGGACTGTTGGTCGGCTTTGGTAGTACCTACGGCGGCGGGTGCACCAGCGGACACGGCGTGTGCGGGCTGGCCAGGCTTTCCGTGCGCTCGGTCGTGGCGACCGGTGTTTTCATGGGCGTTGCGATGGCGACCGTGTTTGTCGTGAGGCACGTGCTGTGAGCGAGGGAACGAAGCGCATCGTTGTGAGCCTTGCGGCAGGGCTGCTGTTTGGTCTGGGGCTTGTGATCTCCGGCATGTCGGATCCCGCGAAGGTTTTGAACTTTCTCGATATCGCGGGCCAATGGGATCCGAGCCTCGCTTTCGTGATGGCCGGCGCTGTTGCGGTTGCGTTCGTCGGCTATCGCGTCGTGCTCGGTCGCGGAAGACCGCTCTTCGATGCAAAGTTTCATTTGCCCACGGCGACGAAGAGCGATCCTTCAATGATTGCGGGGAGCGCAGTGTTCGGGCTTGGTTGGGGCCTCGCCGGATTTTGTCCCGGCCCCGCCTTCACGGCGATCGCATTGCTAGCGCCGGGCACGATCGTGTTCGTGCCGGCAATGCTCGCAGGCATGTGGGCGGCACGCGTGACGCCGAAACTCATTCTGCGTAGGTTCGCCTGATGACGATCACGGTCGAACAAACGACGGCTCCAACCGACGACGTGCGGGCACTGATCGGTGCGCTCAACGCGGAGCTTGCCCAAGGGTATGAGCCGCATCAGCAGCATGGGCTTAGCCTCGACAAGCTGTTTCAACCGAACATCGCGTTCTTCATCGCGCGCGCCGGGGCTGAGGCCGTCGGCTGTGGCGGTGTCGCGTTCGACGACGGGTTTGCGGAAGTCAAACGCATGTACGTGCGCCCGGCTGCGCGCGGCACCGGCGTTGCGCAGGCGGTGCTCGCCCGGCTTGAGCAAGAGGCGCGCGCGAAAGGCTATCGCCATCTGATGCTGGAGACCGGCGACGACCTTGCCGCCGCGCAGAGGCTCTACGAGCGCGCGGGATTCCGGCGCTGCGCCGTGTTTGGTCAGTACCGCACGATGCGGCCGCATCAGATCGAGCGGAGCTGGTTCTTCGAGAAGCTGCTCGACTAACCTCAGGCGCCGAACGCCATGCGGGCGATGTGCTCGCGGATGTCTTTCGGCCAGGCTGATGTGAGCGATGCGAAGCGCCCGCGGTCGTCGGCGAAGAGCGCGCGCGTCGCCTCCTCAAAGCCAGCGCGATCTCCCGCCATCGCCGACATGAAGTGGTAAGCCGCGTCGCGCGCGGCGCGCGCCTTTGCCTTCGGGCCTCGGCGCGCTTCGTCGACGAGTTTGCGCAGCGTGACGGACGCGCCACCGGGCTGGGCTGCGAGCCATTCCCATTGGTTGGGCAGCAATGTCACTTCGCGTGAGACGACGCCGAGCTTCGGGCGGCCGGGGCCGCGATCTTCGTCGGGCTTTGCGGTGCTGCGTTTGAGGCGCGCCAGCATCTCATCGACGGTGCCTCGGATGTCGATGTCGAAGGCGCGGCCGGTTGCGTCGTCGAACAGGAAGACGCTCGCACCGCCCTTCTCCAGCGCTTTCTTGAAGTGCGGGGCGACGTCCGCCAAGGGGCCGGAGGCCAGACGACGGGTACCGTCGAAGACGGTGCAGGGTTTGGACAGGAGATCGGTCATTCCGGTTTTTACCCGGATGATATTACGATGTCAATATTACCCGGATAAAAACTACGGGCGCCAACTAGGCTGTAGAGGCTCGGAACTTTGTCGGCGGCGCGCCGAAGATATCGCGGAAGCGGCTGTTGAACGTCGAGAGGTCGCCGAAGCCGGCGTCGTAGGCGATGGCCGCGACCGAGTCCGTCGAGGTTGCGAGCCGCACGGCGGCGCGGCGCATGCGCAGGTTCAAGACGAACTGATACGGCGTCGTGCCGGTCACGCGGCGGAACGTGCGCAGGAAGTGGTACTTGCTCATGTTCGCGCGTGCCGCCAGCCGATCGAGGTCGAGCGGGCCGTCGGCGTTCGCTTCTATGTGGCGCAGGACCGTGCCGATGCGGCGTTCGTCGCCGCGCCCGGGCTTCGTCGATGCGAGTTTCGCGCCCGACATGGCTTCGCCGACGCGTTCGACCAGGCGGACGACGAGCGAGCCTGCGGCAAGCGGGCGGGCGGCTTCGGTCATCGCTTCGAGTTCGACCACCGTGGGCAGCAACTCAGGCATTGCGGGGAGCGAGGCGGCGTTGAAGCGGAAGCGGTGCGAACCGGCGGCGCTTGCCGCGACCTCTTCAAAGAGGTCCGGGTCGATGTGCACGGCGAGGCAGCGGTCGCCTTGCCCATGCTCGTGCCCGCATTCGAAACATGTCCCCGCATTGCCGAGGAGCAGCGCGCCCGGATAAAGCAGCGCTTCGCCGTGCTCGGCGCGATAGCGGAAGGCGCCGGCGACGACGGCCGAGATCGACATGCGGCTGTGACGTTCTTCGTAGGGGCGATCGTTCGGGCCGGCGCGGCAGACGATGTCGGCGATCTGCCAGTCGCGACCTTGGGCGATTGCGCGCGAGGCGATCGTCGCGCGGCGCTCACCAGGGGCAATGCTCAAATTTTCGGCCGGTTTTGCCATCGCTCAAAGATAGCAATTTTGCCCAAGCGGTGCCAACGCCGCGCAGGGCAAGATCGACCACGTTCCTGTGAGGAGAGAACATGCTGAATCACGTGTCGATCGGCGTGCGTAACATCGCGCGCACGAAAGAGTTCTACGACGCGGCGCTGAAGCCACTCGGCTACAAGTGCCTGAGCGACGGCGCAGAGTCGCTGGGTTACGGCGCCGACGCCGTCGTGCTTTGGATCGGCAAGACGGCCGCGCCGGTTCCCGCCGACAAGAACTCCGGCCTGCACTTCTGCTTCGATGCGCCGACGCGCAAGAGCGTGGACGCGTTCTACAAGGCGGCGCTTGGCGCCGGCGGCAAGGACAACGGCAAGCCCGGTTTGCGCGCGGACTATGGCGACAATTATTACGCCGCGTTCGTCGTCGATCCGGACGGGTATAGGCTTGAGGCTTATTGCGGCGCTAAAGCGTGACGCGCCGAACCGTTTTGGAGCGTGGCGGACCGTAATGGCTCGCCACACTCCTTAATGATCCGTTAACCGGCCGCCCCCAGCTTAACGTTTCTGATTCCTGGGGGCAGAAATGTCGGTGTTTTTCAATCTCGTTGTGAAGTCCGCGTGCCGGAGCAACCATCACCGGATCGCGGTTGACGCATTGCGTCACCTTAAAGGGGAACAGGCGGAGCTTTGGCGCGACCTCTTCCTGCATCATCACGCGTCTTACCTCGAGGGCGCGAAGGCACCCGACGAGGTGTTCAAAGACTTCAAGAACCACGTGCTGCACGTGCGCGATGGGGATTGGGGCGGCGCACCGGCGGCGGCACGCGAGTGGTATCGGCGGACAGTGCGGGCGCTGCAGGTGAAGGATTGGGCGCAGGCCGTCTATTGCGCCGGCGTGATGACGCATTATGCGGCCGATCCGGTGCAGCCGTTCCACACGCACCAGACCGAGGAAGAGAACATCATCCATCGTGCTGTCGAATGGAGCTTTTCGAAGAGCTATTTCAATCTGCAGCGGATCCTGATCGAAGACCTCGGCGGCTATCCGGATGTGGCGGTGCCGCAGTCGGCCGATTGGCTTGAGCAGATGGTGAAGGCGGGTGCGCGGACGTCGAACCCACATTACGAGACCGTCGTCGATCACTACGACTTCAAGGTCGGCGCGAAGAACCCGGAAGCCGGGCTCGATCAGGAGCTGAAAGACATCGTCGCCAAGCTGCTCGGCTATGCGTCGATCATGGTGGCGCGGATTCTTGAGCGGGCGTTCACCGAAGCTGCTGTCGCGCCGCCGAAGGTGAACCTGACGCTTGATACGTTTTTCGCGGCGATGAAGGTGCCGGTGAACGCGGTGCTCAAGGCGATCGACAACGTGCAGGAGCGCGCGCTCGTTCAGTCGATGTACACGGAGTTCCAGAAGACGGGCAAACTGCGCGCGACGTTGCAGGAGGACGACAAGACCGTTCGCGCGCTGCACGCGGCGGAAGTTCTGAAACAGCCGCTCTCGACGATCGATGCGCAGTGGCCGAAGGAGATCGGCACCGCGCACGGCACCGGCACGCCCACGCGCGCCGCAAAGCCGAAGAAGGCGCCCGCGCCCGCGAAAGCGGCCGCCGAAAAGCCCGCGCCTGCGCCAAAGGCGAAAGCAGCACCGGCGGCGAAAGCCGCTGCGGCCCCTGCCCCGGCGCCCGCACCGAAGGCGGCGGCCGCTGCTCAAGGTCAAGGTGCGCGGCCGCGGCTGACGATGGATGCGCCGGTCGAGGACGCGCCGTCGATCGGCGCCAAGACCGCGAGCCGCTTGAGCGCGGCCGGTATCCGCACGGTCAAAGACCTGCTCAACGCCTCACCCGACGGCACGGCCGATCAGCTGAAGGTCAAGCACATCAACGCCAGCGTCATCCGTGATTGGCAGGCGCAGGCGGAGCTTGCGTGCACAGTGGCGAACCTCACCAGCGTGGCGGCGCAGTTGCTGGTCGCCACCGGCGTGCGCGATGCCGACGACCTCGGCCAAGCCGATGCCGAGACGGTGCACGCGATGATCGAGGAATACGCGCAGACCGGCGAGGGTCAACGCATCCTGCGCGACGGCGCCCCGCCGAAGCGCGAGGACATCGAGCGCTGGATCAAAGCGGCGGCGGAGGCCGGCACGAAGCGCGCGGCCTAAGGCGGCGCGCGCGAAGCTGGCCGTCTATTTCGGGGCGGCGGCTTGCGGCGCGGGACCGGCGTTCTGCACGCTCACGACGCCAAGCGGGAATTTGCAGGTCTGGTTGACGTCGCAATCGACCGCGCCGATGGGGTCTGGCTTGTTGTAGTCGTCCCATTCGTTGAGTTCGACGGCAAAGGGCACGTCGGGCACGCGGATCACGCCCGTGGTGCAGCGGAACTTGCCTTGGCAGTTCGCGAGTTCCGGGTCCTTGGGGCCAAAGCACTTGCGGTACTCTTCACCCTCGCGGATACAGATCTGAAGTTCCGGGTCGGTCATCGGCCAGTCCCAATTCTGACCGTTCTCTTTCAGACGCGAGAACTCGATCTCGAAGCGGGCGGAACGCTGCCAGACGCCGGGGGTGTAGTCGGAGGCGACTTCGACGCGTACGCCGCCGACAGGCACCTTCTTCACGTACCGTTGATACGCTGTCGGGCCGAAATAGACCGCCGCCGCGCCCACTGCACAGCCGATCACAAACCAGCCGAAGCCACCACCACCCTGCGCCATTCGTCTCTCCAACAATAAGGACGCGAGAAGAGCCTGCCCGCGTCCGTCACTCAATATGACTTAAAGAAAATGGCGTGAGCGTGTCAGCGCCTTGTGGGGGAAAGCCTTTTCAGCTTTCGCCTGGCGGATGTGGCAGCCCCTCTATTCCGACGGTTCGCAGGCGGGCCAGTTCTTTAGACCGCGCTCACCCTGGGCGGTCATGCCGAAGCACGAATCAGGAAATTCACCCGCGTAGTCGCGCTGAAGCTTGATCGCCTGCTCGTAATCGGCGCGGGCGAGGTCGAAGGCTTCCTTCTTTTCGTAGGCGCCGCCGCGGTCGTAGAACGCGTTTGCGTCGGTCGGGCGCAAGCGCAGGAGTTCGCTGTAGTCGGCTATCGCTTTGTCGGTGTCGCCGCTTTGGGCATAGGCGTAAGCGCGGCTGCCGTAGAAGTCGGCCTCCGCCGGGTTCAGGCGTAGCGCCTCGTCGAAGTCGGCGATCGCCTTCTGATACTCGTTGTAAGCCAAGTGCATGCCGCCGCGCATGGCGCGGGCCGGTGCTTCGCCCGGTTTCAGCTTGATCGCCTCAGACGCGTCGGCGACGGCGCGGTCGTAGTCGCCCTTACCGGTGAAATAGGCGCGCGCCCGATTCGAATAGGCGCGGAACCTGATGTCGGGGGAGATGGCTGGATCGGCGATGACGCCGCTACAGGCATCAATGGTGCGGTCGGGCGAAACGCTCTCGTCGGCGCAGACGGCCGCGTCGCGCGCGACATCCGCGCTGGACGGGCCGGTCAATGCAAGCAACGCGGCGATGGCGACGGCGAACCACTTCATGCATTTCGAGTACACGAGATTTTTTGACCAGCCAAGAACGTAGAACGCGCATTAACGTTGACCGGTGGGAGTACCGCGCGCGGGACTGTCACATCTGGCGGGCGAGTGCGACTTCGATTCGCGCCAGCAGCTCGTTCCATGCGGCATCGATGTCGGTCGTCCACGCGGCGCCCAGCACCTCGGCGAACGTCTCGCGGACGGTCCCGTAGAATGCGGCGAACACTTCACGGGGTACGCCCAGGTTCTCGTGATTGACAATTTCGGCACGCATGAGATTGGAGCCGTAGGCGTCGCGATCCGCAAAGTCGAGCAGCGCGGTCAGCGCCTCGGCCAGCATGTTGCCGCGCACGTGGCCGCTCGTGTCGTGGACGAAGAGCGCCCGCATTTGCGGGTGGGATGCGAACAGGCGGGCGTAGACGAGCGCGACCGGGTCGCCTTTCGCCGCAACCAGTTCCAGGCTTCGTATGATTGGTGCCGTATCCATAGCCGAGAGCCGCGGACGCCTTGACGCTTTGCCATACGCTTGTTATCAGCCCGCCATGATGATGCCTATGTCGAAGCGCACGATGAAAACGAAGACGCCCATGTCCCGGGCGGCTTTGGACGTCGCGCGATCAGCTTAGCGCGATCTGACCCAAGGCCCCGCCGGGACACGGACGGGGTCGAGCATCATCGGCGACCGTCTCCGGCTGAACAGTAGAGAGAGACCCGATGTCCGTTTCCGAACTTGCCTCCCGCAATGGCCGCCGCGCGCTGCCGCCCTCGCCTTCCGTCGCCGTCGTCGGCGCCACGGGCGCGGTTGGGGTGGAGCTTGTGAAGTGCCTGGAGGCGCGGAAGTTCCCGCTGTCGCGGTTGAAGCTGCTCGCCTCGCCACGGTCGGCTGGCAAGAGCATCGGATTTCAAGGGCGCGAGGTTACGATCGACGCGCTCGATGCGGTCAGCCTCGACGACGTGGATATCGCGCTGTTCGCGGCAGGAAGCTCGATCTCGAAGGACTTCGCCAAGCCCGCGCGCCGACGCACCGTCGTCGTCGACAATTCGTCCGCGTTCCGGATGGACGATGACGTGCCCCTGGTCGTGCCGGAGATCAACGGCGCCGACGCGTTCGCGCACACCGGGATCATCGCGAACCCGAATTGTACGGCGGTCATCTCGGCGATGGCGCTCTATCCGTTGCACAAGGCGAACCCGATCAAGCGCGTGATCGCCTCGACCTATCAGGCGGCGTCGGGTGCCGGCGCGGCCGCGATGGAGGAGCTTCGCATCTCGACGGAGGCGGCCCTTGCGGGCAGGCCGTACGAGCCTAAGGTTCTGCCGCACCCTTACGCCTTCAACGTGTTCAGCCATAACGACAAGGTCGATGTCGAGAGCGGCTATAACGGCGAAGAGATCAAGGCCGCGCGCGAGTTGCGCAAGATCATGCATCTGCCCGACCTGCGCGTGGGCATCACTTGCGTGCGCGTGCCGGTGATGCGCGCGCACACGATCTCCATGAGTGTCGAGTTCGAGCGGCCGATGAGGCACGAGGAAGCACGCGAGATCCTGTCGCGCGCACCGGGCGTGCGCGTCGTCGATGACCGCGAGCGCAACTACTTCCCGATGCCGCGCGATGCTTCGGGCAAGGACGAAGTCTTGGCCGGCCGCTTCCGCCCGGACGTGAGCGACCCGACCGGCAAGTCGCTGATGCTGCTGGTTGCGGGCGATCAACTGCTGAAGGGCGCGGCGCTCAACGCGGTGCAGATCGCGGAGTTGTTGCTGAAGCAGTAAGCCGCCACTGCGCACGCGCAGTCTGGGAGCGCGGGCGTCTCGCCCGCTCTTTACGAACTCTCCATGCGCCAAACCGCCTGAGATGTTGTTGAAGAGCGGGCGGGACGCCCGCGCTCCCAGACTGCGTTCGTGCTACAATTCATGCATGAGCGGCGAACCGGTACGGCGGCGGGATTGGTTGGTGACGGCGGCGTTCGCAACGGCGGGCGTCGGCGGCGTGCTCGCGCTGTGGCCGTTTGTGGCGGCGCTGGGGCCGGATCAAGAGACGCTGGCGCGGCGCCAGGTTTTTGAGCTGAGCGACTTGAAGGGGGGCGAACCTGCGACCATCAGCATCGACAGCTTGCCGATCACTATCTTCCGTCGCACCGAGACCGATCTCGGCTGGCTGAAGAAGCCTCCGTTCGGCCAGCGCGATGGCGGGCAAGCAACCGGCTACGCCTTTCACGATGCGGACTCCACCGTATCGCGCCAGCCTGCGTGGGCGAAGAACTGGCACCGTTCGCTCCGGCCGGAGATTATGGTCTGCGTCGCGACTTGCACCCGCGGCGACTGCATCGTGCGGCGAACGACCGACGCCATGATTCGCGTCGTTGACACGTTGCAATGTCCGTGTTGCGGCTCGCGTTACGATCTTTCGGGACGCATTTTTTCAGGGCCAGCTCGCGAAAATCTTCGCGTGCCGCCTTACCGCTTTGTCGGTCCCGGCACGATCGAGTTCGTCGATGCCGAGGTTTTGGCTAAGCAGGCTTAGCGCGGAAGTCCTGGATAATGTCGCCGTAGCGCAGCGGGCTGTCGTCGTGTTCGTCGCGCATGGTCTCCTTGAGACTGGCCTCGTACCATTCGCGCATCGACGGGAGGTCGAGCAGGCGCTGCGCGTAGGCTTGCGCGGTCGGGTCCAGTTTCAAGCCATAGGTTTGGATACGGAAGGCGACGGGCGCGTAGAACGCGTCGGCGTTCGTGAACGTCTTGCCGGTGAGGAACGGACCGCCGAAGCGCGCGAGGCCTTCGTTCCAGAGTTCGCCGAGGCGCGCGATGTCTTTGTTGAGCGCTTCCGGCATCTCGCGCAGCTTCACGCGCACGCCGCAGACCATCGAACAGCGGTCGCGCAGCACGGCGAAGCCTGAATGCATTTCGGCAGCAGCACAGCGCGCCCACGCGCGCGTCGCCGCGTCCTTCGGCCAAACGCCGTCGTGGCGCTCGGCCAGGTACTCCGCAATCGCGAGCGAGTCCCACACCACCGTCTTGCCGTCCACCAACGTCGGCACCTTCCCCGTGGGCGAGAACGCCTTGAACCGCGCGTAGCTGCCGCCCGGCGTGAACGCGTGGAGGCGCTCCTCGAACGGGATGTTGAGCTCGCGCATCAACACCCAAGGGCGTAGCGACCAGGAGGAGTAGCTCTTGTTGGCGATGTAGAGTTGGTACATGGGCTGCTCCTCAGCGAGCGAGGCTGTCGTGCAAACGTGGGCGGCATCGAATAGAACGGCGAGTGGTCGCCGTCCAGCGTGATGACGGGATCGTGCGGCGGGCGAAATGCGGCGAAATGGATGCGGCTTTCCCCTCCCCGACGAAGCGGGTGCGGCGTAAGATGCCCCTATGCCGCAGTACAATGGTCCCGCGTATTTCTTTGCCGAGGTGTTGGTGCATGTCTTGCGCAACTACCTCGCGTGGATTCTGTTGTTTGCGATTTTGGTTCCGGCGCCGTTTGCGATTTCGACGATCCTGCGCGGCGGGTTTGAGGAGGGGGTCGAGTCGTTGGTGCCGCAGTTCTGGTCCCTCAGCGCGTGGATCAGCTTTGCGCATGTGATGACGTTCTTTCTGTTTCCGGTGTATTTTGTGCCGCGCTTTCCTTATGTGCCGGGCTATTTGTCATTCGCGGCGGCGGCGTTGATCGGTGCGCTGTTGATGGCGGTCAACTGGAGCTGGGGCGCCGATGAGTGGGCGGGCGATGCGGTGCTTAAGCGATTTCTTTGGGCGGTCTCGGTGACGATGGGGATTGCGGGGACGGGTGCGTTGACGTTCGCGCTTTTGGGCACGGGCATGTTCAAGTGGCCGCCGTTTCGTTGGCTCGGCTGGTTCATCGTCGGGCGCATGCCTTATGAGGCGTTTGCCACCGCAGCGCCTGCGGCGCCGGGATCCGTCAAGACTTAAGCTTCACGGGCACGAAGATCTCGAGCAGCCCTTCGCCGCGCATCGGATTGAAGTCTGTGCCGTACCGCTCGAAATCCGGGGCTTGAGCGAGTTCATATCCGGAAGACGGCAGCCATTCGTTCAACACTGTTTGCCACATGCGTTTGATCTGCGTGATGTGGCCGCTGTGCGCGAAGTGCGCATAGAGGTGTTCGGCAATGCTGAGGCGGGCGAGTTCGTTTGGTACACCGTCGAAATTCGGCACTTCGATCCCACACATGTAGTCCATACCGCTGTCGTCGGTGTTCGTGCAGATGCCATAGGTCGTCTGGCGCGGCTTGTTCCCGATCAGGGTGAGCATATGCGGTACAAAGCGTTGCCATTGAGCGGGTATGCCCGCGATGTCGTGCATCGCGTAGCGTTCGCTCAAGCCCACGACGCGAAATGCGCGGTGGGTTTCGATGCTGGGCCCCGCGAGGCGCAAGTCGGTGGTGTCGTCCATTCGAAGGGGCTCCTGAAGATGAAGACCGGCAAGGCCTTGGGCGCGCACCGCTTCCGGCGTTCGCCCAAAGTGATCGCCAAAGGCGCGGGTGAAAGCTTCGTGTGAGCCGTAGCCTGTGTCGAGGGCGAGGGTAAGGATGTCTTCGGCGCCGTCGCTGAGTGCGCGCGCCGCTTCGCTTAAGCGGCGGCCGCGCATGTAGCGCGTTAGAGATTGGCCGACCGTTGCCGGGAACGCCCGTGACAGGTGGTAACGGGAGACGCCCGCCGCATCCGCAACGTCGTCGAGCGTCACGTCACCGCGGAAGTGCGATTCGATGTACCAGATTGCTTTGCCGATAGGGTTCATGGACCAAGCATGCCCTATCTGCGGGCGCGACGCTTGATCGGGATTGCGCGGAACTTGGCCGAGCGCGTATCACCTGCACCATGGAAGTTGCGCTTGCCGTTTTGTCGTTGCTCGGGACCGCCGTGTTTGCGGCGTCCGGGGCTTTGGTTGCCGCGGAGAAGAGGTTCGATCTTGTCGGCGCGGTCTTTCTGTCCGTCGCAGCGGGGCTGGGCGGCGGGACGATTGCGGACCTTCTGATCGGTGGCGGCGTGCGATGGCTCGCGGCACCGGAGCCGTTGTGGGCAGCGCTCGTTTCCGCAGTCGTCGTGTTCGAGGCTGTGCGGTTCGGGGCGCCACCGGAGAAGACGCTGGTGTGGGCGGACGCCGTGGGGCTGGCGCTCTTCACGGCGGCGGGTATGCAGCGGTTTGTGGCGATGGGGCTCGATCCGGCGGTCACGATTTTTCTCGCGGCGATTGCCGCGGCCGGCGGCGGGATTGTGCGCGATGTGCTCGCGAACCGGGTGCCGCTTGTGTTCACCGGCGAGATCTATGTGACGGCGGCGGTGTTGGGAGCGCTGAGCCACTACGCCGTTTTGCTTGGCGGCGGCGGGGTGGTTTGGGCGCTGGGGGTGACACTGGCGGTTACCTTTCTCGTCCGCGCGGTCGGCATTCGGTTTGCGATCCGGCTTCCGCCCGGGACGCTCAAGCAATAAGGGAATCGTGAAGTGTGGTCCGCGCCCGATAGGCGAATCGCCGTGTTAGAGCACGGACGATTTGTTAGCCTCAGGGTTCGCGCTTTGGAGCAATTGGGAATGGTTGTGCGGGCCTTGGCGTTTGTTGCAGCCGTGGTCGTCGCGCTTGCGTTCGCGCCTGTTGCGGAAGGCGCTGAGCCGGGCGCTCCTCCCACGCTGGCTGAAGTTGCGAAGCTTCGGCGCGACGGACAGTACGACGCCGCGATCGCGAAGGCGCGCGAAGGACTTGCGGCCGCGGAGAAAACGTCCGGGCCGCAGAGCGCCGAGGTTGGACGCTGGCTCGGTCAGCTCGCCAACACCCTGGATAAGGCGGGGCGCTATGAGGAGGCGGAAGCCGCCTACAAGCGTCAGATCGCGGTGTTCGAGAAAGCGCTGGGCGCCGGCGCGGCGGAAGTTGGGTCGGCGCTCGCGGATCTGGGCGGGCTCTATGTCGATCAGGGACGGCTTGCCGAAGCCGAGGCGACGCTGAAGCGCGCGATTGGCATTGTCGAGGCCGCGCGCGGCCCGGATCATCATGATACCGCGGACGTGTTGAACACGCTGGCGCTGCTCTTTGTCGAGCAAGGGAGGCTGCGTGAAGCCGAGCCGATGCTGTTGCGGGTGTTGGCGAGCGACGAGAAGGGTTTAGGGCCCGAGCATCAGGATACAGCCACGAGCCTTGCCAACCTTGCCGAGCTTTACCGGCACATGGGGCGCTTTGCGCAGGCCGAGACGCTGATCAAGCGGGCGCTTGCAATCGACGAGAAGCACTACGGGGCCGACAGTCTGCAAGCCGCGTGGGATTTGAGCAACCTTGGCGAGCTCCATCAGCTGCAGGAGCGATTTCAAGAATCGGAACTTGCGTTCCGCCGGTCGCTCGACATTCGCGAGAGGAAGCTCGGCGACCACTACGATACCGCGTTTACACTGGCGAGCTTTGCCGACTTGATGATTGTGCAAGGGCGGTACGGCGAGGCCGAGCCTTTGCTGCTGCGCGCGCTTGCCATCAACATGAAGACGCCCGGGGCTCAACATCCCGATACGGCGCAGACGCTTCAGAGTTTGGCGGCGCTGTACTTCGCGCAAGGGCGCAAGGCGTCGGCGCGCGAGCATTACGCGAGGGCGCTTGGGATCATCGAGAAGGTGCTGGGCGCAGATCATCAGCTGACGGCGCAGGCGTTAGCGAACGTGGCCTCGATCGATGTCGATGGTGGGCGGTTTGCAGAGGCGGAAACAGCACTCGTTCGCGCGATGCGGATTCATGAAGCGACGCTGGAGCCGGATGATTTTAGGACGATCCGGCTTAGAGGTCAGCTTGCAACGGTGCATCTGCGGCAAGGGCGGCTCGCCCAGGCGGAAGCCGGGCTCCGCGCGCAGCTTGCGGCGCTGGAGCGGGCGATGCCCGCCGATTATCCGGCGACAGGCATGGCGCAGTATTGGCTTGCACGCGTTTTGTTGGCGCAGGGCAAACACGACGAGGCGGTGACGCGCAGCCGGCGTGCCGGCGAGATCATCGCGGCGCGCAAGTCGCGCTCGCTGGCGCAACGCTTGAGCGGCGGGGCAAGCGAGAGCGCGGCGCGCGACGAGGTGTTTGCGCTTGAAGTGCGCGCTGCGTTCGCCGCAGCGCAAGCGCGTCCTGCAGAGGCGGCGGCTCTACGCAATGCAGCATTTGCGGCAGCGCAGCGGGCGACGTTCGACGAGACGGGGCGAGCCGTTGCGCATATGGCGTCACGGGCGGCTGCGGGCAGTGACGCGTTGGCGGCATTGTTGCGCGAGCAACAGGACTTGCTCAGGCAACTCTCGTCGCTCGATCAGCGGCTCGCGAACGCGATTGGGGCAAGCGACCCTGCGGCGCGCGCGCAAGCGGCGCCGCTTCGGCTGGAGGCTGCCGATATCGGTGCGCGGTTGAGGTCAATCGATGAGCGTCTCAGGCGCGACCACCCGGCGTATGTGGCGTTGTCCGATCCGAAGCCGCTTACTGTGGCCGAAGTGCAGGGACTGCTTCAGGACGATGAGGCCGCGGTTCTGCCGTTCGTCCTCGAAGATCAGACAATTCTCTTTGCGGTGACGAAGACCACGGCCGCGTGGGCGGGAACGGCGGCGACTGCCGCGAGCCTTGGCAAGGACGTTGCGGCGTTGCGTGCGGAACTCGACCCGGTCGCGTGGATTGGGTCGTTTGCGCCGTTCGATCGCGCCCTCAGCTATCGCGTCTATCGTTCCGTTTGGCAGCCGATCGAGGCGGCGCTTGAGGGCAAGAGGAACGTGTTCGTCGTGCCGACAGGGCCGCTGACGAGTTTGCCGCTCGCGGTGCTTGTGACGGCGGCGCCGGGCGGGGGCAAGGTTGGTGACGGCGACCCGCAGGTGTTGCGCGAGGCGCCATGGCTCGTGAAACGGCATGCGCTTGTGACGTTGCCGGGGCTGTCGAGCTTGAAGGCGCTTAGACTTTATGCGGCGAAGGGATCGGCGAGCGAGCCGTTCGCCGGCTTCGGCGATCCTTCCCTGCGCAACAGTGGCGACGAGCGCGAGGCGCGCAGTGTGGGCAGCGTCTATCGCGGCGTTGCGCCCGACTTGAACGCGCTAAAATCGCTGGCGTCGCTGCCGCATACGGCGGTCGAGCTTCGAGCGCTGGCGAAGTCGTTGGGTGCGGGAGACGCGGACCTCTTCCTGCGCGAGCGCGCGACCGAGACGCAGGTCAAGTCGCTCGACCTTTCGAGGAAGCGGGTGATTGCGTTTGCGACGCACGGATTGGTGGCGGGCGAGTTCGGGTTTGGTGAACCGGGCCTGGTGCTCACGCCGCCTTCGGCCGGTAGTTCGACGGATGACGGCTATCTGGCGGCGTCGGAAGCCGCCCGGCTGAACCTGCGTGCCGACTGGGTGATCTTGTCCGCGTGCAACACGGCGGCTGGCGATGCGCCGGGGGCGAAGGGGTTGTCGGGGCTGGCGCGGGCGTTCTTCTTGGCCGGTGCGAAGTCGATACTCGTGTCGCATTGGCAGGTGTGGGACGACGTCGCGAGCCGCATGTCGACGACGGCTGTGCAGAACTTTCAGGCGAACGCCTCTGCGGGACGCGGCGAGGCGTTGCGCCAGGCGATGCTTGCGGTGATGGCCGACACGGATGAGGCGCGGTTTGCGCATCCGGCCGCCTGGGGCGCGTTTATCCTTGCGGGCGAGACGCGCGCCAATTGATTCCGCGCGCGCTTTGGCATTGTCTTGCCCGGCTGCTTTGAGAGGACCCGATGAGTCCCGCCCTGCCCCAGTTTCCCGATGCGTTCAACATGGCCGACACCTTCGTGTTCTCGAACATCGAAGCGGGGCGCGGGGCCAAGACCGCGATCGTGTTCGAGGGACGCGCGATCACCTATGCGGAAGTGGCCGACAACGTGATGCGCGTCGCGCGGCGGCTCGTCGCCGGCGGGTTGCTGCCGGAGCAACGGGTTCTCGTGTGCACACAGGATCGGCCGGAGTTCGCTTACGCGTGGTTCGGCGCGCTGAAGGCGGGTGCCGTCGTCACGCAAGTGAACCCCCAGCTGCCGGCGGCGGACTACGCGTACTATCTGGACTACGTGAAGCCGCAGTTTGCGTTTGTCGATGAGGCGAGCGCTGCGGCGTTCGGCGAGGCGGCGGCGCAGAGCCGGTTTCCGCAGAAGCTGATCACGGTCGGTGGCGATTTCGATGAGTGGTTGGCGGAGGAGAGTGCGGCGGCCGAGCCTTGGCCGACGCGAAAGGACGACCCTGCCGTCTGGCTGTTCACGAGCGGGACGACGGGTCAGAGCAAGGGCGCCGTGCATTGCCACTTCCATTTCCCGTTCAACACCGAGGTTTATGCGAAGCGCTTTATCGGCATCGCCGAGAGCGACGTGACGATCTCGGGCCCGCGCCTCTTTTTCGGCTATGCGACGGGTACGAACTTGATGTTCCCGTTCGCGGTCGGGGCGACCACCGTTCTGTTCCGCGAGCAGCCGACGCCCGAGCGGCTGTTCGAGCTGATCGAGAAACACAAGGCCACCGTCTTTACCAGCGTGCCGACGCTGATCAACAAGATGCTGCAGGCGCCGGTGGCCGAGCGGCGGGACCTTTCCAGCGTGCGCTTTATGTGGAGCGCGGGCGAAGCGCTGCCGGGCGAGTTGCACGAGCGCTGGACCCAAGCGTTCGGCGTGCCGATCATCGACGGGATCGGCAGCGCCGAGAGTTTTCATATCTACATTTCAAACCGGCCGGGCGACGTGAGGCCCGGAAGCCTCGGCCGCCTCGTGCCCGGCTACGAGGCGAAGCTTCTCGACGACGCGGGCAACGCGGTCGCCAGGGGCGATGTCGGGACGCTGTGGCTCAAGGGGCCCTCCGCCGCGCTCTACTATCAATCGGCGTACGAGAAATCGGCGCAGCATCTCAAGGGTGGTTGGATCGTTTCGGGCGACAAGTTCCGCGAGGACGACGACGGCTACTGGTACTACGAAGGCCGCGGGGACGATTTGATCAAGAGCGGCGGGATTTACGTGAGCCCGCTCGAGGTGGAGAACTGCCTGATGAGCCACGCGGCAGTGCGCGAGTGCTGCGTCGTGGGCAAGCGCGATGCGGCGGGGCTCGAGAAGCCGCTCGCGATCGTCGTTCTGAAGGAGGCGGCCGCCGCGTCCGAGATCGAGTTGATCGCGTTCGCAAAGGAGCGGCTCGCACGGTACAAGGCGCCGCATTGGGTGCGCTTCTCGAGCGCCGCCCTGCCGCGCAACGATCGCGACAAGATCGATCGCAAGAAGCTGAAGGCGGAGCACGCATGAAGAACGCGCTGGCCGACAATACTTGGATCACCGTTCGCGATGCGCTCGCGAGCGGCAAACCGGTGATCGCCATTCTGCCGTGCGGGGCGACGGAAGCGCATGGGCCGCATCTGCCGCTTTCGACCGACGTGATCATCAGCGAGGCGATGGCGTCGGCCGCCCTGCCCCGGCTTAGCGCCGGCGGCGTCACGGCCTTCGTGCTTCCGGCGCTTAGCTACGCGCCGGCCGAGTATGCGGCGGCGTTCGCCGGGACGATCACGGTCAGCCGCGCGGCCGCGAAGGCGTTGATCCTCGACATCGCGCGCAGTTTGAAGGCGCAAGGCTTTTCCTGCCTCGCGTTCGCGAACAGCCATTTCGATCCGGCGAATGTCGGCATGTTGCGCGAGGCGGCCGACGAGGTTCGCGCGCTGGGCCTCGCGGTCGCCTTTCCCGACTTCACGCGGCGCAAGCTGGCGCAGACGCTGACGGCGGAGTTTCAGTCCGGCGCCTGCCATGCGGGGCAGTACGAGACGAGCCTCGTGCTTGCGGCGCGGGCCGATCTCGTGGACGAAGCGGGGGCCTACGCGCTTGCCGACAATCCGTCGAGCCTGACCGAGGCGTTCGCCAAAGGGGCCAAGACGTTCGCCGAAGCGGGCGGGCCGGAGGCCTATTTCGGCTTTCCGGCCCGCGCGACCGCGGCCGAGGGGCGCTCCAGCACTGCGATCATGGCGGAGGCGCTGGCCCTCTCGGTTTTCGAGGCGCTCGGGCGGCCTGCGGCATAAGTGCCGGTTGTTACCGGGTGCGCGATGCAAAATCTTATCCGTTAGATGCGTTAGCTTGGCGGATTTGTGCGGGTTTATCCGTTAGGAATCCGTTTGATATCCGTATGGAATCCGTCTGCAACCATTTTCGCCGGCACCGGCTTTCGAACTTTTTCGGCTTAAATGCTTGTCTATCGGCGCATTGACGCGCTTGGCGATGCGAGCGCGCCGCTGCGAGAGTTTGGGCACGACGCGGCCCTCACCCTCCACGAGATAGACCTCGCAAAGCGTCTTTGGTGACGTATCAAATTGTCAAGTCGCAGCCGCGATCGAGTGGGCGACCGGGAAAGCAACATTATTATCCCTTATTATTCCGAATTGCAATATTTTCGTCGGCCGAAGGGCGGCGTGCAGAAAAGAGTGCCCTTGCCTGGGAGCGCCGGCATCTTGCCGGCTGTTTCCGACTCTCAATCGCCGCAAGATCCGGCGGGAAGTCCGTACCCCTACGCGTGGCAGCGGGCGTTCATTTCAGTTCGTTTCGGCCGACAGAGTCTTGCGCAGTTCGCCGGCTGACCACAGTCGCTTGTTGATGAGCAAGCTCTGGTCGTCGCCGACGTTTGCGAGATCTTCCAAGGCGGCTTTGCGATCGTCGAGCGCGACATGAACCAGGGCGCGGCCGAGCAGAGCCACGCTGACGAAGGCGCCGGACTCCAGCAGCCGCTCCTTCTCGATCAGGCGCGTCCAGTCGCGCTTGGACGCCTTCAGGTCGCCCAGCTCCAGCGTCAGCCGGGCGCGCGTGTGCAAGTGGCCCCGGTCGTCAAGGGACAGTTCGATCGCCTTGGAGATGGCGTCAACCGCTTCGGCCTTGCGGTCGCAGCGCCAATACACCTTCGCCAAATTGGCCCAGGCGGCTTCGTGGTGGCTTTCGTCCCAGGTTTTCAGGCACGCCTGGCAGAGGCGCACGGCCTCATCGAATTGGCGCGCGCGCAAGAGCGTGAGGACACGTTCGTGCACTCTGTCGGCATCGGCCTCGTTCATCGCGGACCCTAGATCGCAGGTTTCACCGGGCACGCGAGACGGCCGCGCACCGATTCGACTCTGTAGTGTTCCGCGACAGCAAATACCATGGCGCCAATCGTCGTGTGCCGGCGGTGATCCGCAGAAATGAAGCGGACGTGAGCACCGGGCCCCCGCGTTCGTGAGTGGCCCTCGTGCTTCAACCGCAAAGGCACAGCCCTCGCCCCCTCCCCGAGTTCGCGCACGAACAGGCAATCGGGCGGCAGCTGATAGGCGTTCGCTGGGGGGCATGATAGCTATTCGCCGCCGCTCAGCGCGCGCTAGAATACCGTCGGCTGATCTGCATCCCTGGGGAGGTGCGGGGAATATGTATCATGTCACCGTATTTTCTTTCCGCGAACGACTACATAGGTCTGAGCGATGATGAGCTTTACGACTTCATGAGCAGCCTCTTTGACTCCACATGGGAGTATCGAACTGGCGGGCCTGACCGGCCGCTCTCGCATAGCGGAGCATCTCTGACAGAGCCGCAAGTTCTTGCGATCTGCGAAGAGGCGCTGCTTCGTCGACAGGACCAGACGATCTCCATCTGGGCAATTGACCTACTGACGGCGAGGCCTAGCGTCGACGCCCATCGCATTGTGATTGAAGCCGCAAAGAAAAGTCACCGGACGTCAACCGAAGACATCCATCTTTTAGACTTCGTTTTTCAAACGTCGGTCGAATTTCCTGATTCTCTGTATCTGGACTTTCTCGACACGAATAAGGCTGAACTTGTTCGCCAGTTCGCAGCGCGCGTACTGCTACTAAAGCAACAAGTTGCCAATCATCTGCCGTTCCTCGAACTCTTCGTCAGCGACTCGGATGAAATTGTGCGCATCAACCTCGCAGCTACCCTGTACCAGGCGACGGGCGATCCGCGATACATGGAGTTCATCCGCAAGAAGAAGAAATCGGCGATACTCGACATCGCACGATCCGCGAAAGAATGTGAGGGCATTCTGCTCACTGGCGAGCCGACGGCCCAATGACTACTTTGAATTGGGTTGAATTGGGTGACAGCACACCCATTCCCCATGATCGAAGCCGGCGGGAATAGATATGCTGTCACCGTATTCTCGTCACCTATTTCGTCAGGACAATCCAGTGCTGCCGATGAAAGGAATTCCGATGACTGACCGCATTGAGGTCCCGACCGTTCGGGTCGATTTTCACAATGCTGATGGCGACGGTTTTGTAAGATTGAATGTGGCAGGCGCAGTTGCGGACCTCACGCGGCTCGGGTTGGTATTGACCGTTGGCGATCAATTGCGGGTGACAGACGGCGAGATAGCTGTACTGGGGACAGTTCGGCCCCCTGGTCCGGAAGGGGTTTGGCGGCTGCAGGTCGATTGGGCCCAGGTGTTTCACGAGCACGGCAAGAGGGAATTGGGTGACAGCATACTGAACTGCACCCGGTTGTTGAGACACGGAAATTGAGAGACAG
>CADEFU010000013.1:0-96873 GCA_902826695.1 uncultured Alphaproteobacteria bacterium
ATGTGTTAGGCCTGCCGCCAGCGTTCGTTCTGAGCCAGGATCAAACTCTCAAGTTCAGCTAATGGCTGAGAAGCCACCAGTCCAACCTTTGAGCGTCCTTAGCTCTCTATACTTGAATCGCAAAAGCAAACCCTACCGTTCAGCTTCCGTTTGCACGGAATCCGAACGAACAGGTTCCTTTAGTCGGATTACGCCGGTGAAGGCGCAATCCGCACACAATCAAGAAAGAGAACGTTAGACAGTTTCAAAGTATTGGTCTGATGACCAACGCTCGTCACGCCGCCCACATCCCCCTTCCCGGTTTAACAAATTGTCAAGTCGCAGCCGCTCGGCGAACAAAGAAGCGCCCGTGCGAGGTGCTCGCACGAAACGCACCCACTACCCATCCGAGGGAATTCCCGCCGAAGCCGCGCGTTAGCGCGTCCTTGCGAGAGGCGCGGAAACTATGCCCGCCCTTTGGTTAAGTCAACGGCTTCTTACACCAAAATTGTCGCATCCACAGGTTCGTAAACTGGCTGAAATCCTTGTGGCGTAACCTTGAGGGCCGGTTTCCGTCGCTTGGAGAAGCCGGCAAGTGCACTTTCGCGCGGGTTGACCGGGCCGAAAAAGGCCGGAATCGATGGGTTTCTCTGAGCCTTGAGCCCGAAGATGGCCAGGCCGGTTTGGTTGGGGGTTGGTTGGGTGTCGTCGGGTACACGGCCTCAAGGTTTGGCGTTTGAGCGGCGGCGCTTCGCGGCCGCAGCGCTTTTCGTCGGCGGCACCCTCACTCTGCTCTATCTCGGCATCAGCAGCGCGGTTGCAGCGCGACGCGCGGCGCTCGATGCCGATGCGTTGGAAAAAGCGCGGATCGTGCTCACGCTTCAGGAGTTGCGCCCGCTTGGTCCGGATGTGCGGACGATCGAGGTCGAGCGCGGCGATACGCTCACCGGCATTCTGGTTGATCAGGGCATCGCCGACTTCGAGGCGCGGGCGGCTGTGAGCGCGCTTTCGGCGGTGTACGATCCGACGTCCATTCGCGCCCGTCAAACTGTCACCGTAACATTTGCGCCGGAAGGATCACCGCTCGTCTCGATCGCGTTGAAGCCGAGTGTCGAGCGCGATTTGCTTATTAAACGCGGCGAAGACGGGGCGTTTGCCGTTGAAGACAACGTCAAGCAACTGGCCGCCGTTGAGCGCCGCGCGAAAGGCGTGATCGACGGGTCGCTTTATGCGTCGGCTGTGGCGGCCGGCGTACCGGACGCCGTGGTCGTCGATCTCATTCACATCTACTCGTACGATGTCGACTTCCAGCGCGAGGTCAAAGCGGGCGACAAGTTCGATCTGCTTTACACGACCTATGTCGACGAGACCGGTGCCGCGATCAAGGGCGGCGATATTCAGTACGCGGAGCTTACGCTCGGCCGCGAGAAGAAGCCGCTCTACCGCTTCACGACTGCCGACGATAACGTCACCGACTACTACACGCCCAAGGGCTGGTCCGGTAAGCGGCAGCTGATGCGCACGCCGGTCGATGGGGCGCGGCTGTCGTCGAAGTTCGGGCTGCGGCGGCATCCGGTTCTCGGCTACACGAAGATGCACAAGGGCGTGGACTTCGCGGCGCCGAAGGGGACGCCGGTCATGGCGTCGGGTAACGGCGTCGTGAGACAAGCGCGCTGGCACGGCGGCTACGGCAACTTTATCGAGCTCACTCACTCCAACTCCTATTCGACCGGGTATGGGCATCTGTCGCGGATTGCGCGGGGGATTAAGCCCGGGGTGCGCGTGCGGCAGGGGCAAGTCATTGCCTATGTCGGTTCCACCGGACGCTCCACCGGGCCGCATCTGCACTACGAAGTCATGCTCAAGTCCAAGCAGATCAACCCGATGGGCGTGAAGTTGCCGACGGGGCGCGAGTTGACGGGCAAGGATCTGCTCGCTTTTCAGGCGAATGTCGGGCGCGTACAGACGGCTTTGAATGCTGTGCCTGGCGAAGGGGCCAAGGTTGCGCAAGCGCGGACGCTGCCTTAGCGTTCATTGATGATCGACATCCTCTTTGCCGGCGCGATGGCCTGGCAGTTCGCGACCGAGCGCGATCCGCTCGGTCAGTCCGTTTACGTCGCCGAGATTGCGCCCGATGAAACGCGATCGCTGCGCTATTTGTGCGGCGGCGTGACGGGCGTCGTCTTGCAGTTCAATCTCGGCGAGACGGAGCACGGGCCGGGCGCTTTCTCGGCGGCGGAGCCAAAGCCGGAAGAGGTGCAGTTTTCCTTTCTTGAGGGCGCTTACGATACGTTGGCAGCACGCGCCCCGATCGCGGATGGCCTGGGCACCTACGAGATCAAGGGTAGCGAGGCGGCGTTCGTGGCCGGGCTTTTCAAGGACAGCGATGCCGTCACGGTGAAGCGGGGCAATGTCTCCTTTCAATTTCCGCTCGACGGCGCCCGGGGCGCGATCGACGAGGCGATGAGTGCGTGCCCGTTCAAGTATCCCGATCTTCAGTGAAGGGTCGCGCCTCGCTTCTTTTCGTTGATGAGCAGGCCGGCGCCGTCGGAGGAGACGCGCACCGTGTCACCGTCTTTGATTTTGCCCTCGAGCAACTGCTCGGCGAGCGGGTCTTGCAGGTGACGCTGGATCGCGCGCTTTAGGGGACGCGCACCGTAGACCGGGTCGTAGCCGGTATTGGCGAGCCAATCCTTCGCCGGCCGGTCGAGGTCGATCGCGATTTTGCGCTCAGCCAACAGGCGCGCGAGGCGTGCGACTTGAATGTCGACGATCTTGTCCATTTGGGCGCGGCCCAGACGGTGGAACAGGATGATCTCGTCAAGGCGGTTCAAGAACTCCGGGCGGAAGCGGGAGCGGACGATTTCCATCACGCCTTCGCGCACCACGCCGGTGTCTTCACCTTCGGGCTGACTGGCAAGCAGATCGCCGCCGAGGTTCGACGTCAGGATGATGACCGTGTTCTTGAAGTCGACCGTGCGCCCCTGCCCGTCCGTCAAACGGCCGTCATCGAGCACCTGGAGCAGTACGTTGAAGACGTCGCCGTGGGCCTTTTCGATTTCGTCGAACAGGATCACCTGGTACGGGCGTCTGCGTACCGCTTCGGTGAGCGCGCCGCCTTCTTCGTAGCCGACATACCCCGGCGGCGCGCCGATGAGACGCGCGACCGAGTGTTTTTCCATGTACTCCGACATGTCGATGCGCACCATCGCCGTGTCGTCGTTGAAGAGGAACGCGGCCAAGGCCTTCGTGAGTTCGGTCTTGCCGACGCCGGTCGGGCCCAGAAATAAGAACGAACCGATCGGACGGTTCGGGTCTTGCAGGCCGGCGCGCGCACGGCGCACCGCGGCGGAGACGGCGTGAACCGCTTCCTCCTGGCCGACGACGCGCCCGCCCAAGGCCTTCTCCATCGAGAGCAGCTTTTCGCGTTCGCCCTCGAGCATCTTGTCGACCGGTATGCCGGTCCAGCGCGAGACGACCTGAGCGATGTGCTCGGCGGTCACCGCTTCTGTAAGCAACTTTGCCGTCTGATCCTCTTCGATTTTCTTCAGATCCTTCTCGAGGCCCGGCAGCACGCCATAGGCAATCTCGCCCGCCTTCGCGAGGTCGCCCTTGCGTTGCGCAAGTTCGAGGTCGTGACGCGCCTTCTCGAGCTTTTCCTTGATCGCCTGCGCTTGACCGAGCTTCGCCTTTTCCTGCTTCCAGCGCTGGGTGAGCGAGGACGACTTTTCCTCAAGGTCGCCCAGCTCCTTCTCGATTTTCTTTAGCCGATCCTTGGAGCCCGCATCGGTTTCCTTCTTCAGCGCCTCGCGCTCGATCTTGAGCTGCATCACGCGGCGGTCGAGTTCGTCGAGTGCTTCGGGCTTCGAGTCCACCTGCATGCGCAGGCGGCTCGCCGACTCGTCAACGAGGTCGATCGCCTTATCCGGCAGGAAGCGGTCGGTGATGTAGCGGTTCGAGAGTTGGGCCGCGGCCACGATCGCCGAGTCCGTGATGCGCACGCCGTGGTGCAGCTCGTATTTCTCCTTCAAGCCGCGCAGGATCGAGATCGTGTCTTCGACCGTCGGTTCGCTGACGAAGACGGATTGGAAGCGGCGGGCGAGGGCCGCGTCTTTTTCGACGTGCTTTCTGTATTCGTCGAGCGTTGTCGCGCCGACGCAGTGCAGTTCGCCGCGGGCGAGCGCCGGTTTGAGCAAGTTCGAAGCGTCCATCGCGCCTTCGGCCTTGCCCGCGCCGACGAGCGTGTGCATTTCGTCGATGAATAGGATGATCGAGCCTGCGGCGGCGGTCACTTCGGTCAAGACCGACTTCAGTCGCTCTTCGAACTCGCCGCGGTACTTCGCGCCCGCGATCAGCGAGCCCATGTCGAGCGCCATCAGCTTCTTGTCTTTGAGCGATTCCGGCACGTCGCCGTTGACGATGCGCAGCGCCAGACCCTCAACGATCGCTGTCTTGCCGACGCCGGGCTCGCCGATGAGGACGGGGTTGTTCTTCGTGCGGCGCGACAGCACTTGGATCGTGCGGCGGATTTCTTCGTCGCGGCCGATGACGGGGTCGAGTTTGCCGGCGCGCGCGGCTTCGGTGAGGTCGCGGGCGAATTTCTTCAGCGCATCGTAGCCTTGTTCGGCGGAGGCGGTGTCGGCGGTACGGCCCTTGCGCAGGTCGTTGATCGCTTCGTTCAGCTTTTGCGGGGTTACGCCGCCCGCTTTCAGAATGCGCGCGGATTCGGGCGCCGTGCCCAAGCTGAGCGCGAGGAGGATGCGCTCCACCGTCACGTAGCTGTCGCCCGCCTTCTTGGCGATCTGCTCGGCTTCCTCCAGCACCCGCAGCGTTTCGGGGGCGCTATAGAGTTGGCCGGCGCCGGAACCCTCCACGCGCGGGAGTTTGGCGAGCGCCGCTTCGGTTTGTTCCAGTGCGAGCCCAGGATTGCCGCCTGCGCGCTTGATGAGGCCGCTGGCCAAGCCCTCCTCATCGTCGAGAAGAACTTTGAGCAAGTGCTCGGGCGTCACGCGCTGGTGGTTCGAGCGCTGGGCGAGGCCTTGTGCGTTTTGCAGAAAGGCTCTGGCGCGTTCGGTGAATTTTTCGAGGTCCATGGGGTCAGTCTCTCAGACTCAATGTGCTTCTGGTGGCATGCCGGGAATCGGGGTTGTGGTCGTTATCATGGCCGGGCTTGGGTCGATCACCCAGCGGCCGCGCGTGAGGCGCGGGAGAGAGACAGTTGCGTTCCGCTTGCGCGGCCCCCGCTTTGCCGTCTCTCGCGCGCACGAAAGCGTGGACGTTTCCGCGCGCACCGGATGACCGACCCAGGCCCGGCCATGATGGTCGTTGGGGTCGTCGTGAGAATGCATTTGGGGAGCGTTTTTTCGCTTGCAAGGGCTTGATGTGCGGCGCGTTCGACCGGGGGTTGCGGCTGAGATGCAAAATCGAATCCGTTAGAAGCGTTAGATTGGCTCAAGTCTGCGGCTCTTGCCGTTAGATAGGCGTTAGAAATGCGTTTGCCTTGCGTTAGATCAATCATGATTCACCTCCGAGCAAAGCGCGCGCAACTGGATCAGCCAGATAACGCGCGTAAGCGGTGAGCAACGCGTCCGCCTTGTAGCCGCGAAACGCCGGGGCATGCGGCGGGAAAATTATCTGCGGCCTCACATCGAAGCGCGCCAAGCGCTTGGCAAGGCCGCGGGGCGTGAGTTTCGCGCCGTAGTCGCAGGCGTTCCACGGACTATCGGGATCGCGCGTCAGGGCGTCGACGAGCTGCGTGCTTGAGGCGTGGGTGTCGCTTATGCCTTCGATGCGGCGGATGTCGCGAAGCAGCGCGCGGGGCGATGTCGGCGGCTCGAGGTGATCGGGGTGTGCGAATTGGCTGGCCGCGACACGGGCGGCGGCGATGGCGCCCTCGCCCAGCACTTCGGCGCAGATGAAGAGCGGTGTCCAGGTTTCGGCGGCGGCGGGACTGAGGAATGCCGGGAGCGCGGGTTCGGGCAGTTCGTTGGCCAGCAGAAGCGTGGTGCCGAGGCTTGCGAATTCTTCGCGGAGCGCGCGCGCTTCGTCGGGCGCATCGGCGAGAGGCAGCCTCACCCTGCCCGCCTCCGTCAGGGCGGGCGCCATGGACAGCACGATCGCGTGCGCGAGGATGTCGTCACTTAGGCTTGCGTCCGTCGCGAGCGCGAGCGGCGCGGCGCAACGACGAAGCGTCGGCGGTGCGGTTCGCGTGCGGCGGTGGAGCAGCGCGCCATCGCCGTGCGCGCCCGCCGCAATCAACGCGCGCATGTCGCGGCGCGCAAGCGTGGCGTTCGCCGCATCGTCGAGAAGCAACGTCGCCTGCTCGTGCGCAAGCAGGTCGAGCACGTGGGCCGCCGTCGCCCGCGCGACGAGGCGCGGCGCGGGCGTGAGCCAGCGCAAAATGCGCAACGCGCGGGCGTGATCGGCGCTCGCGTCGCGGGCGTGCAGGATGAGACGCGGGGACACTTCGAACCGCGCGTGCGCGTGGGTGTGCTGCGCCCAGAGCGCGAGCGTGTCGAGCGCGGGGGGCGGTTCCGCGAGGTAGCGCGCGAGGAAGGTGCGCGCGCGGGGGAGCAGGGTTGCGTTCGCCGCTGGTGGGGGCACGGCGAATGCGAGGGAATTCCGTGCCGACATCTGGGATGGCCGGATGGCTGTTTCAGTCGCGAGCAGATTAGAACATTTCATGAACATTTCAAGTGAAAACTGGCGCTTTTATGCGGTTCCGCTAAGGATGGCGGCGTTGGAATGGGAGATTTCTCTGTGGCAATAGGCAACGGCTCTTGAGAGCGGGCGATCTCCGAGCCTGCCCGCTCTTGCGGCGGCTGAACGGCAGCGGTGCCTCATGGGGACACCATTACCTGTCGCCGCATTCTGTCGGCCGGCCTATGCCTGTGCGAGTCTACTGAACAAGCTTTTTCGCTTGGGCCAGCAGTCGGTCGCATGTCGCGAGGGGATCGGCTTTTTTCTTTTGTTCGTAGGCTTCGAGGGAGCCGAAGGTGTTTTTCTTGGCTTCGTTGAGGAGGGCCGTTTGGCGGGCGCCGAAGCGGGCTCGGGCTGTTTTCTCTTGGCGTTCCATCCGTTGTTTGTAGTCGTCGCCGAGGCCCTCTTCGGTCGCGATAGTATCCTCAAGGAGTTGCTTGCGGAATTTGGCGATGTCGCCGTCGTAGCGTTCCTTGATCTCAAGGGCCGCGGTCGCTTCGCCGAAAGTGTACGAAGCGAGATAGTAGCAACGGACCACTTCCATCTTTGTCTGCGCTTCGGCGGGATCGGTGTCTTCGAGAACGAGCGCGACGTCCGCATTGGGCGTTACGCGGTCCCAAGCGACGGCACGTTCCGCCGCGAGGCGCATCTCGCGCGGTTCGAGCAGTGCCTCGGCCATGAATGCCGCGCCGGTCATGCTGCGCATCAGCGACAGGAATTGGGAGACTTCCCGGTCGGGATCGAAGAGTAGGAAATTCGATGCGCGAATGATTCCCGCGTGGAAGATGAAACGGGCGTTCACCCTGTCGCCCGCGAGCATCAGCGGTTCGCCGGCGAGCATCAGCAGCAGGGCGCCATATTTTTCGGGCGCCGCCTCGATGATCTTCGCGGCGGCGATACGGTCTTCACTCGCGTTCGTTCGGCTTAGCCTTTTGGCGAGCGCGTCCGATTCCGCGTCGGACTTCAGCGTATGCGGAGCGTAAAGGCGGCGGCAAAATTGCCATGTGCTGTCGCGTATGAACTGTTCGTGGCCGGCTAATTCCTTCCGCTTCGCCTCCACGTCAGCGTCGATCCCATCGCGCCGGTCTGACGGCGCGGCGAAGTCGTCTTCGATTTTCGCGATTGCTCTTTTGCTGCGCGCATCGCTGGCGTCCTGTGGCGGGCGTTCGCTGATCGCCTTGCATCGCACCAGCGTTTCGTACTTCCACTGGTCATGCGAGGACGTTGCCGCCGCGAGCACGAGAGAGAGCGATAGTCCGACGGCGGTGAGCACTTGGGTCCTTTCGCGCTGCCGCGCAGTTGCGCACTGGCGAAAGACTTAGCACATGGTGGCAGCGTCGTCCCTCCCCCGCCCGCGGGGGAGGATGGCGTCTGGTTCACTTCGTTGCGGTTTTTGTTTGCGGCATGGGAGAATTCGACTCGCCGCCGTGCAGCGTCGCCCATACTTCTAGGTCTTCCTCACGAAGGCCGATTTTAGCTTCATCGCGCCGATGCCGTCGATGCGGCAGTCGATGTCGTGATCGCCACCGACGAGGCGGATGTTCTTCACTTTCGTGCCGACTTTGACGACTTGCGACGACCCTTTGACTTTCAAATCCTTGATGACCGTCACCGTGTCGCCGTCGGCGAGGGCATTGCCATTTGCGTCACGGATGACGGCGTCCGCTTCTGCGGCTTCTTGGGTGGGCGACCATTCGTGCGCGCATTCCGGGCAGATGAACAGCGGTCCATCCTGATACGTGAGCGTTGAGTTGCACTTCGGGCAAGGCGGAAATTCGCTCACGGTTAAGTTCCAAGTTGGGGCGACGGCCGGGACTATTGCCACTAGAGGGCCCGGGAAGGGTCATCCGCCGCGACCGCGGCGGGGCGCGGCTCAATCGTTGATGGGCTTGGCCATGACCGGCGCCGGCGGGGCCGGCGGCTCAGCTTGCGCGGTCGCGGGGGTCAATTTGATGATCACGGTGCCGTCGTACTTGTTGTCGGCGCCCGTGGCCGCGTCCGTTGCGATTGCAACAGGGCCCATGAAGACGCCCCAAAGAATGTTGGCAAAAGCGACCGCCGCCGTTCCGGACTCGTTGAGGAACGAACCTTCGCCGTAGCCGGCCTTCGTGCACTTGACCATGATGTCGTGCTTGTTCTTTTTGATGCGCACGATCCCCGGCGTCTGCGGAAGGTTTGCGATTTGCTCGCCCTCACGCTCGAAAACGCAGGCCGCGCCCGGCGGATCGGTGATCACCTCCACGTGCTGAGAGGTTCCTTCGAACATGGACGCACATCCGCCAAGTGTGGCCATTGCCGCAGTTGCCGCAACTCTTGAAATGCTGTGCATGCCCCTCTCCCCGGTGAGTCCGATGCCGCTTTAGTCTCACATCGAGCCCTGATTTGAGCAAGAGTCGCCCGTGCAAGCGAGTCACCCGGCCGAGCTGTGGCAGCAGCTAATCCTTAGGCGCTCCATCACACTTGCGTTCGATTTTTGTCGCAGGGGACTTGCGCGACGTAGCGTCCGTCTGTATCCACCGCGCCCCTTTCATGGGCTGCGGTCCGGGTTCGCTGAATCCCGGCTGGCGCGGGCCGCTCTGCGGTTTCGTGTACCGCCTTTGGACGGGAAAGCCGGGCCTGTAGCTCAGGTGGTAGAGCATCCGTTCAGGCGGAAGGTCGGGGGTTCGACTCCCTTCAGGTCCTCCATGCGATAGCTCAGTTGGTAGAGCAAAAGGTTAGGGACCTTTGGGTCGCGGGTTCGATTCCCGCACGCAACGCCGAAAGGCATTCGAGACTGAGGAATACCGGCCGGCGTGCCAGCCGGCCGACTGGGGCGCTTCCCGAAAGGGCGGCGCTTAAGGTTGGACCGGCAGGCGGGTGAACGCTTTGCCCGGCGCTGGATACCGTCGTCTGCGGACGGTGATGAACGCACGCGTACGCGCGTGCGGGAGGCACCGCGAGGAGGCGACTCAAAGCGCCGGCCGCGGACATCTGTCGGTGCGCTGGCCGGTGTTTCTATTTTGCAATTTTGAAGGAGACGTGGCCCGTGCGCGGAATGTTGAACCTGACGGTGATTGTGAAGGATGACGAGCGGGCGTTGCTCACGCGCGACGGGAAGTTCGTGCGCGTGCTTGGGGCCGGGCGGCACAAGCTGTTCGATCCGTTCGGGCAGCTTAACGCCGAGACGTTCAAGATCGTGCGCGGGGAGCTCGCGTGGGATCGCTATGCGACGATCGCGTCGGTCGCGCCGAAGGCGGCGGGCGAGCACTTTGTGCCGGTGCAGACGCAGGCCGGCGAAGTGGCGATCGTGTCGTTCGACGGGCAGCCGACGCACCTGATGGCGCCGTGGCAGACGCGCGCGTTCTGGAAGGGCGTGAGCAAGGTCGACGTGGAGCGGATCGACGTGAAGGCGTCGCTGCGCATCGAGAAGGCGCATCTGGCGCGGCTCGACCTAACGCGCGCGAACCCGATGATCACGCAGGCGATCATCGAGTCGCACGAGACGGGGATCGTCTTCGTGGACGGCGCGTTCGTCGAGGAGGTGAAGGCTGGGCGGCACGCGTTTTGGAACGTCGATCGCACGGTCAAGGTGCAGAAGCTCGATCTGCGTCCGCAGGCGCTTGAGATCACCGCGCAGGAGATCTTGACGAAGGATCGCGTGTCGGTACGCGTAACCTTGACCGCGTTCTGGCGCGTGGCCGATCCGCTGAAGGCGGTCGCGGGTTCGACCGACATCGCGCAGACGCTTTACAAGGTCGCGCAGTTTGCGATCCGCGAGGCGGTGGCGGCGCGTACGCTCGACGACATCTTGGCGGCACGCGACCGGCTGGACGCGGAGCTGCGCGAGTCGGTCGCTAAGCGGACGGGTGAGCTCGGCGTCGTGGTCGACGAACTCGGCGTCAAGGACGTGATTCTGCCCGGCGAGATCCGCGAGCTGATCAACAAGGTGGTCGAGGCGGAACGTACCGCGAAGGCCAACTTGATCCGCCGGCAGGAGGAGACGGCCGCGACTCGCTCGCTCGCCAACACGGCGAAGCTGATGGAGGACAACAAGCTGCTTCTGCGTTTGAAGGAGCTCGAGTCGCTCGAGAAGCTGGTCGAGAAGGTAGGCCGGATCGACCTGCACGCGGGTCAGGGACAGGGGCTTGAGGCGATCCTCAAGGGCCTGTTCCGGCTTGAGGGCGACAAGGCTGTCTAGCAGAGTATCCCCGGGGTGATGAGCCCCGGGGTTTGATCAGGACGCCGGCGCTTCGACGGCCACGACGTTGTCTTTGTCGTCGCGATCGACCCAGATCGAGTACGGGTCCACGGCGACGAACTTTGGTTCCTTGTCCAC
This sequence comes from uncultured Alphaproteobacteria bacterium, assembly GCA_902826695.1. GTDB lineage: Bacteria > Pseudomonadota > Alphaproteobacteria > Micropepsales > Micropepsaceae > SZUA-430. The sequence continues at coordinate 10,994 of CADEFU010000013.1, forward strand.
CGTGAACGTGACTGTCTGCTTGCCGGTTTTGAGCGGGCGTAGTTCGTAGGCAATGACAGCTTCGCGCTTGAAGTCGGGCTCCGTGGGATCGGTCGTGAAGACGCCGACGGCCACGTTCTCGGCGAGCGGCGCCTCCGTCTCTTTGCCCTGCCCGTCCGCGTAGAGTTTTTTCGCCTCGACCTCGAACGTCACGTCGAACTTGCCGTCGGCGCGCTTCGTCGCTTTCGGGGTCGCGGCTTTCAGTTCGTAGAGCGTGATCTTTTCGAACAGGTCCGTGATCAGAGCGTCGTGCTGCGGGCCCGCCGCTTCACGCAGGATCTTCATGAAGTCGGTCGAGCGCGGATACGGTGTGGCGGCGTATTTGTAGCGCTCGATCATCGTCTTCATCGCGCCGTTGACGACCGCGGCGCCGACCTCCGTCTTCAGCCGGTAGAGGACCATCGCGCCCTTCCGGTAGTGGATGTAGGGCTGATTTTCGACGCGGTAGAGCGGCAACTCTTCGACGTTTTCCTGAAGGCGGCCTTGCAGATAGGTGTCGCGTTCTTGGTTCAGGAAGCGGCGAACCTGTTCGGGGCCGTAGATTTCCTCCATCACGAGCAGTGACGAATAGCTTGCGAACGACTCGCTCAGCATCGTCGAGCCCTGCACGTCGGCGCCCAACACCTGATGCGCCCACCATTGGTGCGCGATTTCGTGCGCGGTGACGTAGGTGACCATGTCGATCTTCGACGGGTCGGCCAGGATCGCTTTGGTATCCTGCAGGAAGCCGATGTTTTCGGAATAGGCGATCGTGTTCGCGAAGGACTGCGCGAACGTCGCGATCGCCGGGAACTCGATCATGCGGGCTTGGCGGAACTGATAGGGGCCGAACTCGCGCTCGAACACCTTCATCGACGCCTTCATCACGTCGAGCATGAGGTCGATGTTGTAGTCATGTTCGGGGTGGTAATAGACCTTGAGCTCGATGCCGTTCCACTTCGTTTCCTTCGTCGCGTAGCGCGCGGACTGGATCGAGTAGAAGTTTTGGATCGGCGTGTCGGACTTGAAGCGTACGGTGCGGCGGCCGTTCTTCGTCTCGTCGGAGACCACATAGCCCGGTGCGATCGGCGTTTGGTCCGCGACCGTCGAGACGGTGATGTCGGAGGTGACCCAATCGGAATCCGGGCGCAGGTATGAGTTGCGGCCCGCGGCCGGGTCTTCGAGCTTCGGCATGCGCAGCTCAGCCGGTAGATCCTGACGGCGACGCACAGTCGGGTTCGCGAGGAAGTTCGAGCGGTGCGTCCCCAAGACGGGCGTCACGAACATGTTGTTCAGGAACGTGCCGTTGTCGAGGAGCGACGTGTTGTTGCCGGTGTTTCTGAAGCCCTTCTGCTCCCATACCGTCTTGAAGCGGATGTGGCGCTGTTCGCCGGGCTGCATCGGCGCGTCGAACTTATAGATGCGGTAGGCGTATTCCTTGAACTCGGTGGTCAGCGTTGCGCCGTCGATTTCGAGCTTCTCGACCTTCAGTTCGTCCGGCAGGTTGATGTGCACTTCGGTCAGTGTCGTGCCGCTGCGGTTCTCGATCAGATAGTCGCCCGTCGTGACGGCGCGCGTGTCGTGCGGATAGAGCGCGACATTCAATTGCGTGCCGACGATGCGCGGCTGCGGTTGCGTCGCATATTTCAGCAACGCGCGTTCGGCGTCGGCTTGCAGCTTTTCCTGCTGATCCTGCGTACGGTATTCGTTCAGGATCGTCGTGTTGTAGAAGATCCAACTGCCGCTCGTCAGTGCGATCGCGAGCGCCAGCGCGCCAAACGTTCCGGCCGGGCCCTTCAGGCGGCGGTAGAGGCGCGCGAGGCGGGGGCGGTAACGCGCTTCGGTGCCGCGCGGCCAGATCGCGAAGGCGACGATAACGAGGATGAGCGCGATCGCGCTCCAATAGACCTCGTGCCAGGCGCGGCCGATCCAGAAGTAACCCAGGCCGTTCATGTCTGACAGCGGTGCGCCGCCGACGGAGCCATAGCGATAGAGCCGGTGGTCGTAGCCAAGGTTCGGAAGCTGACTGCTCACGACGAGCCAGATGCCCATCAAGCCCCAGCCGACGAACTTGTGCGGCGCGATCGCTTGCAGAAATACAGCCAGGATCGCGATGTGGAGGAAATTGATGAACGTCGGGATCACGTACCAGACGAAGTACTTGTCGAGTTCGAAGTTCGTGTAGCCCTTGTACGCCTGCACGCCGATGCCGACGCCGACCGCAATCAGGAGCGTGACCAGCAACACGAAGGCGATCGCCAGGATCTTCGGCGCGACGAAGACCCAATCCGGCACTGGCGCGGCGCCGAACAGTTCGTGCGACTTGCGTTCGCGCTCGCGCCACACGAGCTCGCCGGCGTAGTAGGCCGCGATCATGAAGGGGGCGATCGAGAACGCGCCGGCGACTTGCTCGATCATCTGCCGCGTGACCGGAAGCAGCGTCCACTGATCGAACGAAATGCCCGCCCAGACGGACGCTGTCGCGTTGATGATCCCGAGTAGGATCAGGATGGGGAAGGCCGGGCTTCTGACGACTTGCGCCATCTCGAACCGGGTCCACTTCCAAGCTTGGGCGCGCAGCGCGGCGGCGTCGAACCGGCGCGAAACGTTGACCGGCACGTAGGCCGTGAGCGGTGCCGCCTCTTCCCGCTTGCGGCCGCCGCGCCGGACGCCGCGCTCGCTGAAGCGGTAGGCGGCGTACGCGAAGGCAAGCAGGGCGAAAGCGACTGTGAACCAGAGCAACCGATTTTCCAGCACGAGCCCGTCGAGCGGCGGCATCATCGTGTTGCGGTCGGAGGCCGTCCAATACTTGGTGGCGATCCCTACGGGACCCGAGCCGAACGGATCGAACAAAGAGGCCAGGCGCTCGTTCTTCAGGTCGTTAAGCCAGACGCCGGAGACGGCCGATAGAATGAAGAGGACGATGACGCCGATATAGGTCATCGTCATGGACCGCACGACGGCCGCGATCGCAAACAGGAATGCGGCGACGATGAACAGCGTCGGCACCGCGTAAAGGAAGAAGGCTTGAACGTAGTGCATCAGCACGACGGGGCCTACGCGTTCCTGGTCGAGCCACGGCATCTGTGCGCCGATGAGCAGGCCCAACGGCACCGCCGCGAACACCAGCACGCTGGCGAGGAACGCACCCGTGAAGCGGCCAAATAGGTAGTCGAATTTCTTGATGCGGGTGGAGCGGATGATCGAGCCGTAGCCCGTGTCGTCGTCGCGCACCACGACGTTTGCGACGAAGGCCGGAACGATGAAGAGCGAGAAGATGCTCATCACCAGATGCACGATGACGATCGCGAACGGCGCGTTGATGTTCGTGTTGCCGGGCGCACCGATCTGAATGTTCGGGCTGGCTACGGAGCCGAACGCGAACAGGCCCATTATCAACGCGGATACCCAGAAGACGGGCGATCTCAGCTGGTAGCGGAACTCGAAACTTGCGATTTTTCCGAACATCTTGCCCTCACGCCTTCGCCGAGCCGGCGAGGGCCGTGAAGTAGACGTCTTCGAGGTCGGGGGGGACGGACTCGAAACCTTGGCCCGGGTTTGTGTCGGAGACGACGTGGATCAGCGTTCTGCCGCCGACGAGGCGCGAGAGGATGACGTTAAATTGGGCCTTGGCTTGGTCCAGTTCGCTCTTGGCGATGAAGGCACGCCAAACTTTGCCCTTCAGCTCCGCGATCAAGTCGTTCGGAGCGCCGTGGCGGACGATGTTGCCCTTCGAGATGATCGCCATGTCGGCGCAGAGTTGGGCGACGTCGTCGACGATGTGCGTCGAGAGGATGACCACGACATTCTGACTGATGTCGGCGAGCAGGTTCAGGAAGCGGTTGCGTTCTTCGGGATCGAGGCCCGCCGTCGGCTCGTCGACGATCAGAAGCTGCGGTTGGCCGATCAGCGCTTGCGCAATGCCGTAGCGCTGGCGCATGCCGCCGGAGAATCCGGCGATCGCTTTGTTGCGCACCGCCCAGAGGTTTGTTTGCTTGAGAAGCGTTTCGACGGTCTGGCGGCGCTCTTTCGCGTTCGCGATGCCTTTGAGCACCGCCATGTGGTCGAGCATGCGGTAGGCCGACACGCGCGGATAGACGCCGAAGTCCTGCGGCAGGTAGCCCAAGATTTGGCGAAGGCGTTCGGGTTCTTTGATGACATCGATGTCACCGAAGCGGACGGCGCCTTTTGAGGGCGCTTGCAGCGTCGCGATCGTGCGCATCAACGTCGACTTGCCGGCGCCGTTGGGCCCGAGCAGGCCGAACAGACCCGGCTTGATCTCAATGCTGATGTTGTTCAGCGCAGTTACGCCGCCACGATAGATTTGCGTGACGCCATCGACGGAAAGCATACCCAACCCCCATTAGTCCCCGACGCCTATATAGGGGGCGAGGGACAGGATTGGCTATCACCATGGCGTGAGGCGAAGCGCGCGCTTGCGCTTCACCGGTCACGCGAGTGCGGCCAAGGTTAAGCGAATGCTATTCTGGTTCTAAGCGGGCAGAAGAAGATCAATCGTAGCGGCCGGAGTCTTCTTCGCGATAGGGCTCGTCTTGCGTTTCGGCTGCGCCCGTTACTTCCGACACGTTGCCGTTCGCTTCGGTGCCGGGTTGACCGTTGCCGTTTTGGCCGCGGTACTGACCACCGTTGTTTTGGTAACCGCCCTGTCCGCCGATGTTGTTATTGTTGTTGCCGCCACCGTACGGCTGCTGCTGACCGCCGCCTTGATGCTGCTGGTGTTGGCCTTGTTGCGCTTGTTGGTGCGCTTGGAACGCCATGATTAGGCGGTAGTAGTGTTCGGCGTGTTGCAGATAGTTTTCGGCCATCACGCGGTCACCGGACGAGTTCGCATCGCGCGCTAGCTGCAGATACTTCTCGTAGACGTGGTGCGCGTTGCCGCGGATCTTCACGTCGGGACCGTTCGAGTCGATCGTACGGTGAATGTTGAAAACCTGATCCGGACTGTGTTGGCTGCCGCCGCCTTGATGGCGTTGACCGCCGCCACCACCGCCTCCGCCGCCGCCGCCGTGATGCTTGCCACGGCCGCGCCCACGCGAGCGCTTGTTGTTCGGTCCAGGTCGCATATTCATAAATCAATCCAATGCAGTTGTGTGTGATTCGTCGGTTTCAAAGCGTCACCGTAATGCGCCGCACTTGGCCGCCTGCCCGCACGCGGCGGACGGCCCCAAGGCTCACTGACTTCGCAACTTCGTAGCCCCTCGAAACCCTCGTTTAAGGCCCTTCAAGCGATCTGTTTGCTATCCGGTCCGGCGCACCCTCGCGCCACGACTTTTCAGGCTTTTCAGCCCCTGACGCTGCCCCAGCTGGGCGCTTCAGTTTTTCCGTTATCCGGGCGCAAGCTAGACCTATTTCGGGGGAGATTCCAAGCGGTTTTTCGGGGTTTTCCTGCGGCTAGCGCGCCTCTTGCGGCCACATGGCCACGATGACGCGGTCATGGCCGCCTAAGTCCTTCACGACGCGATGGACAGTTAGGCCTTCATTTCGCAGCGCTTTTGCAGCGGTTTCGCCTTGGTCGTGGCCGATCTCGATGAGAGCGCGCGCATGCGGCTTCAACAAGTCGTGGAGCGCGCGCGCGATCACAGCGATCGAGTCGAGACCGTCGCGGCCTGCGCTTAGCGCCAGGCGCGGTTCGAAGTTCTTCACATCGGGGTCGAGTGTTTCAACGACTGAGTCGGCGATGTAGGGCGGATTCGCGATCACGAGGTCGAAACGCTCGCGCGGCGGATGTGCGAAGTCGGTATGAACGAATTGGGTGCGAGCTTCGACGCCGTGGTGCGTCGCGTTGCGCGCAGCGACTGCGAGCGCTTCTGGCGAGATGTCGATGCCGATACCGGTCGCTTGCGGCCACTCTCTTAGGAGCGTGATGAGCAGGCAACCGGAGCCCGTGCCGAGATCGAGGATGCGCGCGGGATGCGGCTTGCATTCCTTGAGCGCGGTTTCGATCAGCGTTTCGGAATCGGGGCGCGGGATCAGGACAGCGGACGTTACTTCGAAGTCGAGCGACCAGAATTCTTTGCGGCCGAGGATGTAGGCCACCGGTTCGCGCTGTTCTCGGCGGGCAATGTAGGCGTCGAACGACGCCACGTCGGACGCCTCTCGCGCGAGGATGCGGACCTCGCGCATCGGCTCATCGATGCCGGCAGCAGCGAGGCGCGCGGCTGCGGCGCGAAGATCGACGTCAATCACTTGCTTTCATCTAGCGTGGCGAGACGCTTGGCTTGATCGTCGTTGATGAGTGCGTCGATGATTTTGCCGAGGCTTAGGCCCTGCATCACTTGGTCGAGTTCGTAGAGCGTCAGGTTGATGCGGTGGTCGGTACAGCGGCCTTGCGGGTAGTTGTAGGTGCGGATGCGCTCCGACCGGTCGCCGGAGCCGACCTGCTCCTTGCGGTCGGCGGCGCGTTCCTTGTCCTTGCGCTCGCGTTCGGCGTCGTAGATCCGCGCCTTCAGGATCTTCATCGCCTTGGCTTTGTTCTTGTGCTGCGATTTTTCTTCCTGCATCGCGACGACGACGCCGGTCGGGATGTGGGTGATGCGGACCGCGCTTTCGGTTTTGTTGACGTGCTGGCCGCCGGCGCCGGAGGCGCGGTAGACGTCGATACGCAAGTCGCTTTCGTTGATCTCGATGTCGACGTCTTCCGCTTCGGGCATGACGGCGACGGTCGCGGCCGAGGTGTGGATACGGCCCTGCGCTTCGGTTGCGGGCACGCGCTGCACACGGTGGACGCCCGATTCGTATTTCAGCTTCGCGAAGACGCCGTTGCCGTTGACGGAGCAGATCACTTCCTTGTAGCCGCCGAGGTCGGACGGGCTTTCGGAGAGCATCTCAAACTTCCAACCTTGAAGCTGGGCATAGCGGCGGTACATGTCGAGAAGGTCGGCCGCGAACAGCGCCGCTTCGTCGCCGCCGGTGCCGGCGCGGACCTCGAGGAAGGCCGAGCCCGCGTCGGCCGAATCCTTCGGCAGCATCAGGATCGACAGTTCACGCTCAACGTCGGGCAACGTGCGTTTCAACTCGACCAGTTCGTCGCCTGCCATCGCGCGAACGTCGGGATCGGGGTCGGACGCGAGCTGGCCGAGGTGGGTGATCTCGGCGCGCATCTTCTGTACTTGCTTGGCCTTCGCGACGATGGGGCCGAGGTCGGAGTACTCCTTGGCGAGCTTGGCAAAAGCCGCCCCCGGATCGGAGGCCATGCGGGCCTCGATCTCAGAATAGCGGTCGAGAATGCGCTCGATTTGTGCGGACGCGATCAAGGTCGGCTCTTTCGGTAGCTACTTCGCGGGGACGAGGACAGGTTTTTCGCGCTTGGCCTCGATTTCGGCAGCGCGCTTTTCGACGAGGCTCACGATGTGGTCGACGAGTTTGTCGTTGTCCATTTTGTGGTCGGGTTTGCCCGCCACGTAGACCATGCCGGCCCCTGCCCCACCGCCCGTGAAGCCCAAGTCCGTTTGCGCGGCTTCGCCGGGGCCGTTGACGACGCAGCCGATGATGGAGAGCGACATCGGTGTCGTGATGTGTTTCAGGCGGTCTTCAAGGGTGGCGACCGTCTTGATGACGTCGAAGCCTTGGCGCGCGCAGGACGGGCACGCGATGACGTTGACGCCGCGATGGCGCAGTCCCAGCGACTTTAAAATATCGAAACCGACGCGGATTTCCTCGACCGGGTCGGCCGAGAGCGAGACGCGGATCGTGTCGCCGATGCCGGCCCAGAGAAGCGAGCCGATGCCGATCGCGGATTTCACGGTACCGGTCATGAGGCCGCCGGCCTCCGTCACGCCGAGGTGGAGCGGGTAGTCGCAGGCTTCCGCCAGACCTTGATACGCCGCGACGGCGAGGAAGACGTCCGACGCCTTCACACTGATCTTGAACTCGCGGAAGTCGTTGTCTTCGAGGATGCGGGCGTGGTTGAGCGCGCTCTCGACCATCGCCTCAGGGCACGGTTCGCCGTAGCGTTCGAGCAACTCCTTCTCAAGCGAGCCGGCGTTGACGCCGATGCGCATGGAGCAGCCGTGGTCCTTCGCGGCTTGCACGACTTCGCGCACGCGGGCGGCGGAGCCGATGTTGCCGGGGTTGATACGCAGGCACGCGGCGCCCGCCTTCGCGGCCTCGATCGCGCGTTTGTAGTGGAAGTGGATGTCGGCCACGATCGGCACGGTGGAGGCGCGCACGATCGCCTTCAGCGCGGCGGTCGATTCTTCATCCGGGCAAGAGACGCGCACGATATCGGCGCCCGCAGCCTCCAGCGCCTTGATCTGGCGGATGGTCGCGTTCGCGTCCGACGTCAGTGTGTTCGTCATCGACTGGACGGTGATCGGCGCGTCGCCGCCGACTTCCACGCTTCCCACGCGGATCTTGCGGCTTTTGCGGCGGGCGATGTCTCGATAGGGCCGGATGCTCATGGCGGTAGAGATAGCAATCCGCCACCCTTAGTGAAAGGCGGCACGATGCGCATTTAGGCCTTTGAAACCACTCACTTTCTATGCTCCAGGGACTTACCCGAGGGTTCCATGGATCGACACTCACCTCCCGCGCTCGATGTCCGGGGTCTGCGCAAGAGTTTTGACGCACGTGCGGCGGTTGCCGGGTTGGACCTTCAGGTCCGGGCCGGCGAGTTTTACATGCTGCTTGGACCTAACGGCGCGGGCAAGACGACGACGCTGCGGATGGTCAGTGGGTTGTTGCAGCCGGACCAAGGGGCGATTTCGATCTTCGGGGTCGATGCGAGGCTCGATCAGGTCGGCGCGAAGCGGATTGTCGGGTGGGTTTCGGACGAGCCGATGATCTACGACAAGCTGACGCCGAGCGAGTATCTGGCGTTTGTCGCGGGGCTTTGGGGTGTCGAGCAGACCGTCGCAGAGGCGCGGGCGCGCGAGCTGACCGATTTGCTTGGGCTGGGCAAGGTTGCGCATGCACGCTGCGAGAGCTTCTCGAAGGGGATGCGGCAGAAGGTGGCGCTTGCCGGCGCGTTGGTGCACGAGCCTCGGTTGATTATCCTCGACGAGCCGTTAACGGGGCTTGATGCGGGGAGCGCGCGGCTCGTCAAGAACGTGCTGACCGAGCGGGTGCGCGCGGGCGCGACGGTCATCATGACGACGCACATTCTGGAGATCGCCGAACGTATGGCCGATCGTATCGGCGTGATCGCCGGCGGCCGGCTGATCGCGCAAGGGACGCTGGGCGAGTTGCGCGCGCGGATCGGCAGCGGCGACACGCCGCTTGAAGAGCTGTTTCTTGCAATCGTCGAGAAAGACAGCGCCGCGGCATGAGTATGCCCGGCACAACGGCTTGGTTTGCCGCGCACGAACTGCGTCTCACCTGGCGCGAGACGTTCGCCATGCTCACCGGCGGCAAGCCGGAGCGGCTGAGAAAGGTCGCGGCGGGCGTTTTGATCTTCATCGCCGTCATGCATGTCGTCGCTTACTTCGCGGTGGGGCGCCTTGCCGATGCGGGGCTCGATCACGATCTGCGCACGCTGATCGCGGTGATGGCAGGGGTGCTGCTATCGGGGACGGCGGTTCTGTCTCAAGCGATGGAAAGCGTGACGCGTACGTTCTATACGCGCTCGGACCTCGAGCTGATTTTGAGCTCGCCGGTTCAGGCGCACCGGTTGTTTGCGGTGCGGATTGCCGCCATTGCGCTCGGCGTGAGTGCAATGGCGCTGCTCTTCCTGGGGCCGTTCATCAACGTTCTGGCTTGGCTCGGCGGCGTACGCTGGCTTGGGGCGTATGGGGTGATCGTTGCGGTCGCGCTGACAGCGACAGCGCTTGCGGTTGCTTTGACGGTTGCGATGTTTCAGACGATCGGGCCGAAGCGAACCCGGCTGATCGCGCAGATCGCGGCGGCGGTAATCGGCGGCTTGTTCGTGATCGGGCTGCAGATCGCGGCGCTGTTTTCGACCGGGACGATGTCACGCTTGGCGTTTCTGCAATCCGACACGATGGTTGCGCTGGCGCCTGCCATGGACAGCATCCTGTGGTGGCCGGCCCGCGGCGCACTTGGCGACGTGTCGGCGATGCTGGCCGTCGTCGCATCGAGCGTCGTGTTGTTTGTGCTGACGACGGCGCTCTACGCGCCGCGCTTTGCACAGTTTGTGCTGGCGGCGTCCAGTGTTTCGCGAGGCCATGAGGTGGCGGGACGCGCTCGCGCATTTCGTGTTGCGACGACCGGCGGAACCTTGCGGCGAAAGGAACGCGTCCTGATCATGCGCGATCCGTGGCTGATATCGCAGTCGCTGATGCAGTTGCTTTATCTGCTGCCACCGGCGCTGATGCTTTGGCACAGCTTCGGATCGGCCGGCGGAGCGGAGATCGTGCTCGTGCCGGTTCTGATCATGTCGGCGGGACAGCTTGCGGGTGCGCTTGGCTGGCTTGCGATTTGCGGCGAGGATGCACCCGATCTCGTCATGACGGCGCCGGTTGCGCCAGGCCAATTGTTGCGTGCGAAGATCGAGGCGGTGATGCAGTGCATCGGCGTCGTGTTCCTGCCGTTCGTCATCGCCATCGCCGCGCTTTCGCCCAATGCCGCCGCAATCGCGGCGTGCGGGATTGCAGCGTCGGCCGGATCGGCGACTGCGATCCAGTTCTGGTTTCGCTCGCAAGCCAAGCGCAATCAATTCCGGCGACGCCACACATCTTCGCGCATCGCGACGTTGTCGGAGGCTTTCGTGTCGATCGCTTGGGCGGGTACGGGTGCGCTGGCGGTCGCCGGTAACCCGATCGGGATTGTGACCGGGGTGATCGCTGTCGGCATCGTTTTGACCGTTAGGTCGTTCGCACCCGCTACGCGTTAGAAGCTTGAACCCGGCTCACGCAGGAAGGACTCTTCCTCGGGCGTGCTTTGGCGGCCCAGGATTGCGTTGCGGTGCGGGAAGCGGCCGAAGCGGGCGATGACCGCGTGGTGGCGCTCGGCGTAGGTGACGATGTCAACCTCGGGGGCGTCGTTGGCCAGTTGCCGGAATAAGCGGACGGATTCTTCTTGCGTGGCCAGATCTTCCGCGTGTTCGAACGGCAGGTAGACGAATTGCCGCCACACGCCGGGCAAGCCGCGATCCACGCCGGCGGCGACGGTCTCACGGGCGGCCGCGAGTGCGCGGGGGTCGCCTGCGAACGATTTCGGCGTGCCGCGATGGACGTTGCGGGTGAATTGGTCGAGGACGACGATGTAGGCGACGGTGCCTTCAGCGGTCTCGCGCCAACTGTCGAGCCTTCCCGTCAGGGCCTCGTCGATCAAGCCGCCGAAGCGGCGGCGGATCTCGCTGTCGAAGGCGTCATCCTTCTTGAACCAGACGGCGCGCGTGCGATTGTGTTCGGGCGCACCGGGACTTGCGAACCAGAAGTCGAGGACTTCACGAATGCGTGGGTCTGTAGCCATGTTTCGCTCGACTCCGCGGCCGGTTGCTCTTTGGTTTTCTCATCCTACCTATATATCGATCAGTTCGGCGAATTTCTTCAGGTCCACGTTTCCGCCCGAGACGATGCAGACGATCGGGCCCGGACCTGCTTTGCCGGTGAGCGCGGCGGCCACAGGAAGCGCGCCGGCGCCTTCGGCGATGACGCGCGATTTCTCCGCCATCAGACGCATGGCCTTACGGGTTTCATCGAGCGTCACCACAATCGCGCCATCGACGACGGGTTTCATGCGCTCCCACATGCGCGGGAAGACGCTTTGGCCGCCGGCGCCATCCACGAACGATGCTTGCCAGGCGGGGAACCTGCTCGGCGCGCCTTGCTTGAGCGAGTAGGCGTAAGGGGCGGCGGTTTCGGGTTCAGCCCCGAGGATTCTGATCGCGGGGCGTTTGGCCTTCATGACGCTGCCGACGCCGGTGATGAGGCCACCGCCGCCGATGCCCGCGATAACCGCGGCGGTGTCGGGCGCATCTTCGAGGATTTCGAGCGCCATCGTGGCGTGGCCGGCGATGAAGTTGTGGTCGTCGAAGGAGTGAATGAACGTGCCGTCGACGCCATCGAAGGCGTGATCTTCGACGGCCCTCCAGGCAACATCGTAGGGCACGAGAACAAGTTTGGCGCCGAGGGCGCGCATCCGGTCGAGCTTCGACTGCGGCGCGGTTTCGATGGCGACAACCGTGCAGGGCACGCCAGCGGCGCGCGCGGCATAGGCGACGCCCTGCCCAGCGTTGCCGGCGCTCACCGTCCAGACGCCGCGTTTGCGCTCGGCGTCGCTCAGCATCGCGACGGCGTTCGCGGCGCCGCGGAGCTTGTAGGCGTTGATCGGCTGTAGGTTTTCGAGTTTCAAGCGGATATCGGGGGCGCCGGAGCCCAGTTCCAGGCGCACCAGCGGCGTGCGCAGCACGGTGGCGGCAATACGCGCTCGGGCGGCCTCGACGTCAGCCAAACTAATGGGGCGAACAGGCTCGGGCATTGGTTATCCGTTGATCAAACAACAACGCGCAGCATGCGCATCAAGCTACAGGTAGGAAGTGTGTACCGGAATTAAGCTTTGGCCGCAGCAGAGTTCATGGGGAGTTTACGCGCTAAGCCATAGAATTTTCAGTCCAAGTCAGTACACGAGCGAGCGATGGTGGACACACCCGTCCTAGAGCCCCAGACCGAGCAGCGAAAGCCAATGCGTTGGCATCGCGTCTACTTTCTGTTGGCCGGGTTCGACATCCTTGCCATCGCGGGGAGCCTCTATCTCAGCCATCAGCTGATGACGATTTTCAGGTCGTCGGTCGAGGTCAATCAGGTTTGGGCCGACAAGCTGTCCGACCTTTCAGACCTGGGAACGGCCGCGGGCGCGGTCAATGCACCGGGCAACGACGTGTTCGATTCACATGACGTTGCCGGCGAAATTGCGCGCGAGACGGTCGCCCTTGCCCAATTCAGCAAGCAGCTTTCGCTTCTGCAGCGCTCGATCGACGCGGTCCCCGATGCCGAAGCGCGCGGAACTCTCAAGCGTAGTGCGGAACGGATCGACGCCGCGATGACGGAAATGCTTGGTGAGTCGAGCCGCATCTTTGCCGACTTCCGCTCGCGCGACGCGGTCTCGGCCGGCCGGCGCATGGCGACGATGGACCGCAAGTTTGCGGCACTCAGCGCCGAAATTGCCGCGACCGCGAAGTCAGTGCGCGAGATTCAGCGCAGTCACTTTCAAGCTCAAGTCGCCGACGCAGCGCGTCTTGGGTTGTTCGAGTACGTGTTCGCGGCGACGATTGCGCTGATGGTGGCGGCGGCACTTCTCTATGGGCGTCGGATCTCTCACGCGTTCAAACAGAGCGAGAGCGAACGAGCGGCGCATACGGCCCAACTTGAGGAAGTCTCGGAGCGTTTGCGAGACGCGGCCGTCGACGCAACCCTCGCGGTCAAGGCGAAAGCCGACTTTTTGGCGACGATGAGCCATGAGATTCGCACGCCAATGAACGGCGTTTTGGGAATGTCGGATGTACTGTTGGAGACGCAACTGACCGCCGAACAGCGCCGCGCGGCTAAGACGATCCGCGAGTCCGCGGAGGGACTGCTGAACACTCTCAACGACCTCGTAGAGTTCTCCAGTCTTGAAGCGGGCGCGATCGCGCCCGAGGAGGCGCCCTTCGATTTGCACGAACTGCTGCACTGCGCCGTGGCGATCGTAAGGCCGCGCATACAGGGCAAACCTATTGCGCTGAGCCTGACGATTGGCGCCAACGTGCCGCGGAGCATTTGCAGCGATGCCGGGCGCGTCAAGCAGGTTGTGCTCAATCTTCTGGGTAACGCCGCCAAGTTCACTGAGCGCGGATCGATCGCGCTAAATGCGTCGGTGACGGCCGGCAACATGCTTCGGGTCGAGGTTTGCGATACGGGCATTGGGATCGCGGCCGAGAATCTGCCGCTGCTGTTCAATAGCTTTCAGCGCGCGGACGTCACGGTCGCGCGAAAGTTTGGCGGTTCGGGATTGGGACTCGCGATATCGAAGCGGCTTGTCGAACTGCTGCGCGGCCGCACAGGCGTCGAAAGCGCGCGCAAAGTGGGGTCGAGCTTTTGGTTCGAGATTCCGCTTGTCGCAGCGCCCTCAAACGCCATGGATGCAAGCTACAGCGCCGCAACGGTTGCCACCGGCGAGGTGCTGGCCGCTCAGGCGTCCGATGCGCCTGCGGAGAGCGACCCCATTGTCGATTGGAATGCCTTGGAGAGGTTTCGCGCGGATGCGGGCGACGACACGTTGGCACTGTTGATCGATACGTATCTGTCATCGACCAGCGAGATGCTTGCCCGTTTTGCGGCAATCGCGCGCGGCGAGGGCGACCTCAAGGAAGCTTTGCGGATCGCGCACTCGATCAAGAGCTCCAGTCGTCAGGCCGGTGCGCCGACGCTGGCGAACCTCGCTGCGGCGCTTGAAGCGCGGGCAGTCGAGGGAGGGGCGCCGAACCCAACGGAGGCGACAGAGATGGCGCGCCTGTTTGAGATTTACCGGGCAGCCCTCGCGAACAAGGGAATGGCGGCAGCCTAGTTACGGGTTATGAGGGGCCGCTCTACCTAGTGGCGAGCGATGTTTTGTCCGCCACGCCTCACCTTCATCGTGACGTCAACGTTGCCCGCCTTTTCGAACGTCAGCGTGACCGGGATCGTCTCGCCTTCGGTGAACGGGGCGTCTACGTCGATGAACATCACGTGGAGGCCATCTTCCTTCAGAACTGCCGAACCGCCCGGCGGCACTTCGATGCCGCCGGCCACCGGGCGCATCTTGGCGACGGTGCCTTCAAGCACGATCTCATGAATCTCGGTGCGGGCGGCACGCGGGCTGGTGGCGCTGACGAGCCGGTCGCTTTCGATGCCGCCGTTTGCCACGACGAAATATCCGGCGGCGACCTTTGCACCCTTCGGCGAGATGAGCGCCCATGCATTGGCGATCGCCAGGGTTGAAGCGGATTGCGGCGGCGTGATCGACTTCACGCCTGCAGGCTCTGCGGCGGCCGCCACTTGCGTGTTCGCGTCCGGCTCGCTTGCGGTAACGAGTTCATCGTCGCTACCAAAGTACGAACAAGCGGTGAGCGACGTCAGAGCCAGAAGAGCGATGGCGCGTTTCATGAATTGATTCTCCCACGGGGTCGCGAGGACTATGCCGTGTCCGAACGGCGCACCAGCGATCGGTGCGCCGTTCGGACAAAATTTCCCCAGGGCCAGCGTTACTCGGCGGCCTCTGCCGCGCGGCGCGTTGCCGCTGTTTCGCGGTAGCGCACGGTTGCGATGGCTGCATCCACGAGGCCGAACGCAAACGTCTCATCCAATTCGCCGTGACCATTCAGTAGACGATAGAGAATGGGACCGTAGACCACGTCGGCCACGAGTTCCTGGTCGGTGTCGAATGGGCTCTCGCCGCGAAGCTGCGCACGGCCCAGAATCGCGCGCATGACGCCGCGATGGGCTTCCATCAACTGCGTGCGGAACGCTTCGGCGAAGCGCGGGTCGGCTTGCGCTTCGGCGATTAGCGCACGGTAGACAGGGCCACGGCGCTGCGCGAGTGCGCGTACCGTCGTGCGGACCAATTCCAGCAAGTCGCCCTTTAGCGAGCCGGTGTCCGGCGCGATCGTTTCCTGCTCAGGCATGTCTGCCGCGAGCGCTTCGAGCACGATGAACGCCGCAGACGGCCACCAACGGTAGATCGTCTGCTTCGAAACACCCGCCCTGGCGGCGATTGCCTCAATGTTTAGGGCGGCATAGCCGTCGTTTTGAAGAATATGCATCGCCGATTGAATGATCGCGCGACGCGACTCCGCACTGCGCGGACGGCCGGCACGCGGTTTCGAAGGCTGAGCTGCTTCCAAATCTGATTGTGTCATGAGCCCCTCGACTCAAAAGATCCCCAGTGATCGCGGTCCCGCGCGAATCACTTTCATCTGCCCAGGGTGTTCGTGAGCGCTTCGAGGGTCAAGCGTTGATGAACGATTTATTGAGTCGCGGCAGTCAGAGAACGATTTATTGAGTCGCTGCCATGCGCTCTAAAAAATACGAAGGGTCGAGCGGCACACGTGTGATTACTTCTCCGCTTCGTCCCATAACCCCAAGTGAACGCCCATCTACTTCGACTTGGAGGCCACCGGCGTTACCCGTCTGCATGATGAGTCCAACGCGGTCCGGCGGGCTGTAGGACTCGCCTACGTTGAGGACGCGCGCGATCAGAATTGAGCGCGAGCGTGGCAATTTTGGATCGCGAATCTGAATGTATGTCGGCTCAACCGCCTTCAGGTTGATTCGCGACGCGGGCTCTACCGGCACCGGCGCTTGTGATTCGCCGGACGGCAGCGCGGCTTCGGCAACGGTGAACGGCGCGACCGCCGGAAGTGCGGGGGCCGGCTGATCGGGAAGAGGTTTGTTGCCGGCGACGAAGCTCACCGCCACTTCGACGGGCGCACGTTGCGAATCGCCAAGCGCGCCGGACGCTGCATCCGGCTTTGGCGGCGCTGCAATTGGCTTTGCCGGCTCGACGACGACCGCAGCTTCTTCGGCGTGGGCGACCGTCGCCTGCTGGCGGCCCGGGATGGTCAGGTACGAGATGCCGTAGATCACCATCGAGATCGCGAGTGCGAGAACGAGGATCGAGCCACCCGGTGCTCGGTATTCTTCGCGCGCCTTCGGGAACACGAGGTCGACGGGTTTGTCGTTCTCTTGGCCCAGCGTTTCGTCCTTGAAGCGCTGAACGACCATTTCGGCGTCCAGGCCAAGGTGGCGTGCGTACGAGCGAACGAAGCCCACCGCATACGTGCGGCCAGGCAGCTTTGCGAGGTTGCCGGTTTCGATCGCCTCAAGTTGTTCGTGGCGCATCTTCAGCAGGCGCGCAACGGCGGCCGCGTCTTCGCCGCGGGCGATGCGCGCGTCGCGCAGCGCCGTTCCAACGGTTTCGCGCGGCAGTTCGGGCGCTGCTTCGGCTTGAGGTTCGGATTGCGGTGCGAGCTGCACGTCCGCGGATTCGACCGAGACTTCGCGCAAGTGCAATCGGCGGCGCTCTTTGCGCGCTTCACTGGACAGCGTTTGCGTCTGCTCGCTCATCGGCGGTGTCCGCATCCCACTCGTTTGGTTCTTGGTCTGGCTGCACGCAGCAACGTGCATCGACAAGGCGTAGTCTACACTTTTGTCAGTTAAATATTGCAAAACAAAGGCGGCCGGGCAAACGGCTTTGCGCTAGATCGCAACGCGCTCATTGATTGCAAATTGCCGCAATTGCTCCCGAAGCGAGTGATCCGATTGGGCGAGCAGATTCGCGATGAGGACTTCCAGCCGACCGACGTCGAGGCCAAGTAGCATTTGCTTGACCGGGCCGATCGATGCCGGAGCCATCGAAAGAGACCGGAAACCAAGGCCAATCAAGGCCATGGCCTCAAGCGGGCGGCCGGCCATCTCGCCGCACAGCGTCACCGGAACTCCCCGGGCGCGAGCGGCGTCGACAATTCCCTTAAGGAAATTAAGCATAGGCGGACTCAGCAGGTCGTACCTGCCGCCAAGGCGCGGGTTGCCGCGGTCGCTGGCGAACAGGAACTGCATCAGGTCGTTCGAGCCGATAGAGACGAAGTCGGCGGCCGTGAGCAGTGCAGGGAGCTGGTAGGCCAGCGCCGGGACCTCGAGCATGCTGCCGACGCGGATCTTGCGCGGCGGCTCGGCGCCGAATTTTGCAAGACGTTCGAGTTCGCGATCCACAAGCGTGCGTGCGGCGCGGAACTCCGCAACCTCCGCCACCATCGGGAACATGAGGTCGAGATCACGGCCTTTGGCCGCCGTCAGCAACGCACGAATTTGGTAGCGCAAGAGCGCGGGGCGATCGAGCGTCATGCGGATCGCGCGCCAGCCCATCGCCGGGTTCTCTTCAACAAGTGGGCGCGCGTAGGGGAGCACTTTGTCACCGCCGAGGTCGAGAGTACGGAAGACGACCTGGCGGCCGGCCGCACCATCGAGCACGGCGGCGTAAAGATCCACGAGCTGCTTTTGGCGCGGCAGTTCGTGCGAAATCATGAGTTGAAGTTCGGTGCGGAACAGACCAATGCCTTCGGCGCCGGTTTCCTCAAGATGCGGAATGTCGGCCAGCAGGCCGGCGTTCATCAATAGCTTGATGCGTTGGCCATCCTTGGTCACGCCGGGCATCAAGCGCATCGCGGCGAACGTCGCCTGGCGCTGCGCGCGGAGCGCGAGTTTGTGGCGGTAGGCTTCGCGCACGTCGTGGGCGGGGCGAACGTGGATCTCGGCGGTGTCGCCGTCGGCAATGACCCAGTCACCCGCTTCGACTTGATCGAGTACGCCTTCGATGCGGCCGATGAGCGGGATGTCGAGAGCGCGGGCGACAATCGCGACGTGGCTTGTGGGCGAGCCTTCTTCTAGGATCAGGCCGCGCAGCTTGGTGCGGTCGTAGTCGAGCAACTCGGCCGGTCCCATGGTACGTGCGAAGAGCATCGTGTCAGCGGGGAGCGCTTCGTGCGCCGAGGTGTCGGCCTTGCCGGTCAGGTGGCGCAGCAAACGGTTGGCCAGATCGTCAAGGTCGTGCAGACGCTCGCGGATCAGGGGGTCGGTCTGGCGGGCCATGCGGGCGCGGGTGTCGTTTTGCACGCGCTCAACGGCGCCTTCGGCGGTCAAGCCCGTCATTACCGCTTCGCGCAGCTTGTTCGTCCAGCCACGGTCGTGGGCGAACATTCGGTAGGCTTCGAGTACTTCGCGGGACTCGCCCGCGATCGTCGCGTCTTCGACGTCAAGCATGACGTCGATCGAGGTGCGCAGGTCGATGATCGCTTGATCGAGACGGTCGCGTTCGGCGACGACGTCGTCGGCGATCAGCTTTTCGACCTTGACGCGCGGCTCGTGCAGGACGGCGCGACCCATTGCGATGCCTTCGCAGAACGAGACGCCCTTGCCGCGCCAGGGGCGGTCGCGCTTCGGTCCGATGTCGATTTCGTTGACGTCGACGAGCGAACCGGAGACCACGAGTTCGGCGAGCACGGTGGCGACGGTCAGGAGCGCTTCGACTTCTTCCTCGCCATAGTGCCGGTGGGTCTTGTTTTGGACAGCGAGCACGCCCAGCGTCGCGCCGCCGCTTGCGATGATGGGAACGCCCAACATCGACTGATACGGATCTTCGCCGGTTTCGGGACGGTAGGAGAAGCTTGGGTGTTGAGGTGCGTCGGACAGATTCAAGGGCCGCGCGTGGAGCGCGATGTCGCCGATGATGCCTTCGCCTTTCTTCAGGCGCGTGTTGTGGACTGCGGCACGGTTCAAGCCCTCGGTCGCGAAGAGTTCGAGCCAACCGCCGGGCTTGGCAAGGTAGATCGAACAAACTTCGGCGACCATGTTGACCGCGATGACCTCAACCATCTTGTCGAGACGCGCCTGGGGCGAGATGCGCTCGAGCATGATCTCGCGCATGCGCTTCAAGATCAGACGTGGGCCGGCGGTGGCTGCCATTAGCCTGGTCCAGCAGTGGAATACACGACGCGCAGGCTCCCGGCAGGCGGAAGCCGACACCTCATGTTAGCCGCTTTCAAATTCGTGTCCCCAGTCCAATCGGCAGGCACTATTTGTCCAATCCGTAGGCAGTGTGAAGCGCGCGGACGGCGGGGTCGGTCATTTCTGCGGCGATCAGGACGCTGATTTTGATTTCGGACGTCGAGATAACTTGGATGTTGATGCCCTTTGCGGCCAATGTCTTGAACATCGTTTGCGCGACACCGGCGTGCGCACGCATGCCGACGCCAATGACCGAAACCTTAGCGACGTTCTTGTCGGTCAGGAGCTTCTGGTAGCCGATCGCCGTCTTGTTACGCTCGATGATGTGGATCGCGCGTTCGAACTCCGCCCTGCCGACCGTGAACGTCATATCGGTCGTGGCGCCGTCTTCGGACGTGTTCTGCACGATCATGTCGACGTTGATGCCGCCGTCGGCCAGCGGGCTGAAGATCGCCGCTGCGACACCGGGCTTGTCGAGCACCTTCACAAGCGTAATCTTCGCCTCGTCCCTGCTGTAGGCGATGCCGCTGACCAGTTGTTGTTCCACGATTTCGTCCTCATCGCACACGAGCGTGCCGGGCAAGTCTTCGAAGCTCGACAGAACTTGCACGGGCACTTTGTGAATCATTGCAAGCTCGACCGAGCGCGTCTGCAGCACCTTCGCGCCCAGCGATGCCATCTCGAGCATTTCTTCGTAGGAGATCTTGTCGAGCTTCCTGGCCTTCGGCGTGATGCGCGGATCGGTCGTGTAGACGCCGTCGACGTCGGTGTAGATGTCGCAGCGTTCCGCCTTCAGGGCGGCAGCGACAGCGACGGCACTGGTGTCGGAGCCGCCGCGGCCAAGCGTTGTGACACGGTTATCGGGGCCTATCCCCTGAAATCCCGCGATCACGGCGACTTGGCCTTGGGCCAGACGCTCTTCCAAGACTTTGGTTTCGATGCCGGTGATCGCGGCCGAGCCGTGCATCCCCGTCGTGTGGATCGGAATCTGCCATCCAAGCCAGGAGCGGGCCTGTACGCCGATATGCTGAAGCGCGATCGAAAGGAGCCCGACCGTGACCTGTTCGCCTGCCGCGACGACCGTGTCGTACTCGCGGGCGTCATGCAGCGGCGACAGTTCGCGCGCCCAATTGACCAGTTTGTTCGTCTCGCCCGACATGGCTGAGACGACGACCGCGACCTCAAAGCCGCGATCGACCTCGCGCTTAACTTTGAGGGCGACGTTGCGGATACGCTCGAGGTCCGCCACCGACGTGCCTCCGAACTTCATTACGAGTCTGGGCATGGTGGCGCGGCGTTAGGTCCGTGGTTTCAAGGGGTTGATTGGGCTCGGCTGGGGTATAGTTAGACTCCCAGTGTTTGTCACGCAACGCAGCGAGATAAGGGAAGCCAGTGTCAACCGTCACAGGAGCGCAATCCACAGTCGATGCGGCCGAGGTCGCGCGCTTTTCGGCGCTTGCTGCCGAATGGTGGAATCCGCATGGGAAGTTCGGTGTCCTGCACCGGTTCAATCCAGTTCGGCTCGGCTTTATCCGCGACGAAGCTGAGGCTCATTTCGGGCGCGATGCGAAGGGGCCGAAGCCGTTCGCCGGGTTGCGGCTACTCGACATCGGTTGCGGCGGCGGGCTGTTGAGCGAGCCGATGGCGCGGCTTGGGTTCGACGTTTTGGGCGCCGATGCGTCGGAGAAGAACATCAAAACTGCGGCAACGCATGCCGCGGAGGTCGAGCTTGCCATCGACTACCGCGCGACGACGGCAGAGGCGCTGGCCGAGGCAGGCGAGCGATTCGACGTGATCCTCAACATGGAAGTGATCGAACACGTCGCCGATTTGAACCTGTTCGTAAAAAGCTGCACGTCGATGCTGAAGCCCGGCGGGCTGATGTTCGTGGCCACGATCAATCGCACGGCGAAGGCCTATGCGCTTGCGATCGTGGGGGCAGAGTACGTGCTCGGCTGGTTGCCGAAGGGTACGCACGATTGGAACAAATTCGTGAAGCCGCTGGAACTGGACACGGCGCTCACACGCGCGGGGCTCGACGTCACAAAAGAGACGGGCGTCATGTTCAATCCACTTAGCGGCGGGTTCATGCTGGCCAACGACACCGACGTGAATTACATGGTGGTGGCGAAGAAATAGCGGGAATTCCGCCCCATGGCCGTGCGCTTGTTTGCGATTGCCGTTGTTGCTCTTGTGCTTGCCGGGTGCGGGATGACGCGCCATTCGGTCTCGATTGCGCCGGTTGGCGTGGTGCGGGTTGGCCAATCCCAGATGCCGGTTCGCTCGGACAAGCCTCTTGGCGACGGACTACGCGTCGATTTCACCTCGAGTCCGGACTTGCTGTCGGAGGTGGGTTACATTTTCGCAGATATGCAATTCTGTGGTGACGACCTCATTCGGGTGACTGCCGGCATTGGCGGGCCCTTTCTCGGCCGGGCCTCAATCCGCCATCCCGTGGAACGCCAGCGGGTCGCCGCACAATTGGCGCCGCCGTCCGCGTCTGCGCCGCCGATTTACTCCGCGTATCTCTTCGTGGCCCGGCCCGCCACCCCTCCGTCAATGCCGATGGCGGGGCGTCCGGGCGAGTACCAGTTGCCCGCGGAGCCCGCCTACGACCTGCGGCGCGAGCCGCGAGCGATATGTTTGTCGTTGAGTTTGCGCGAGGGGTACGAACTAGCGCGGACCACGAACAGGCTGACGTTCTCAGCAGAGCAAGTCGCGGCGGCGTTGGCCGCGCGCTAAGAATCCGTGCGCGGCAGGCTTGGGATCGGGGCTACGGGGATACCTTCTTCGATCAGCTCTTTGGCATCGTCGAGGGTCGCTTCGCCGTAGATTTGGCGTTCCTTGGCGTCGCCGTAGTGGATCGCGCGGGCTTCGTCAGGAAATTTTTCGCCGACGTATTCGGCGTTCTTTTCGACATCCTTGCGGATGTTCGTCACCCACTCGCGCATCGCTTTCGCCTGGGCAGCGGATTGTTCGGCTTTCTTCGCGATCGCAGGCGCCATCGGCGCCTTTTTGATCTTCTTCGAATTGCAGGTCGGGCAGACGAGCAGGCCCTTCTTGGCCTGCGCGTCGTAGGCGGCGGAATCGCGGAACCAGCCTTCGAAGCCGTGGTCCTTGGGGCAGACCAGCTGATAGCGGATCATAACGCGACGCCTAACTCTCTTTGCACGCCTGGCACCTCTACAAGATGACTGTCGGCGGGTGTTTCGACAAGACCTGCCTATGGCACGCCTTGGGCCTTAATGAAGAGTAAATCCCCGGGCGTTGCACAACCGCTGTCGTTTGTGCGAGCCGCTCACGTTACGGCTTTGCGCGCTTTGAACGCGGGCGTGTCCCAGGCGCGTGTGGTCATCACGTCGTCGATGACTGCTGCCGCGTCGAAGACTTCGACAAAGCGCGTGTAGAGCGGCGAGAAGCCGAAGCGTGCGATATTCGGCGCGCGGAAGTCGCCGATGACGTTGCGGGCGATAACGGCCTGCATAATCGCGTAGCCCTCGTCGTGCGCGAGTGAGACCACGCCGCCGCGGCGCTTTGCGTCGCGCGGGCTTGCGATCGCAAAGCCATGGCGCACGAGGCGTTCGTCGGCGAGGGCGACGAAGAAGCTGGTGAGGCTTTGGGCTCTCTCATAAAGCGCTGGTAGATCGACCCCGTCGAAGGCGTCGAGCGCTGCGTCGAGGGCTGTGAGCGAGAGGATCGGTGGTGTGCCGGTCAGCAGCTTGTCCATGCCCTTGGCGTGGACGTAATCGTCGGCGAAGGCGAATGGGTCGGCGTGGCCGAGCCAACCCGTGAGTGGGTGATCGAGCGCCGCATGGTGATGCTTGGCCGCGTAAATGTAGGCGGGCGCGCCGGGGCCGCCGTTCAAGTACTTATAGCCGCAGCCCACGGCGAAGTCGGCGTTCACCTTGCCGAGTTCGAGGGGCAAGATGCCCGCACTGTGCGAGAGATCCCACACGGTTAGCGCGCCTCTAGCTTGGGCTGCGGCCGTGATTGCGGGCATGTCGTAGACGAGGCCGGTCTTATAGTTCGTGTGGGTGAGCATGACGACCGCGGTGTCATCATCTATTGCGCCGATCAGGTCGCTGGCATCGACACGGGCGAAGCGGTTGCCGGTCGCTGCAGCGACACCACTTGCGATGTATGCGTCGGTCGGGAAGTCGCCCCTGATTCCAAGAATCGTTTTGCGGTTCGGGCGCAAGCGGAGGGCGGCGCTCAACACTTTGAACAGGTCGACGGAGGTGGAGTCGGTGACGATGACTTCGTTCGCGTCGACGCCGATGAGTTTTGCGATCTTCGCGCCGACGCGCTGAGATGCGGTGTACCAGCCAGCGTCGTTCCACGAACGGATCAACCCCCTGCCCCATTCGTTTTCAACGGCTTCGCGCATACGTGCAGGGACGCTCTTTGGAAGGCAGCCGAGCGAATTGCCGTCGAGATAGATGACTCCGTCGGGAACCTCAAAACGGTCGCGCAAGTGAGCGAGCGGGTCGGCAGCGTCACGCGCCAAGCATGCAGCGCGTGTCACTTGGTCAGCCAAGCTTGAACTCGCGGTCGTGGTTGAGGGCTGGCACGCGCGAGCGCGCTTCTGCGACTTTTGTCGGGTCGATGTCGGCGGTGATGATGCCCGGGGCGTCGCCGGCCTCGGCGATGATGTTGCCCCAGGGATCCACGATCAGGCTATGGCCGAAGGTGTGGCGGCCGTTTTCGTGTTTGCCGCCTTGGGCGGGGGCGATGACGAAGCAACCGGTTTCGATGGCGCGGGCCCGCTGCAGCGTGTGCCAGTGGGCTTGGCCGGTCGTGTGGGTGAAGGCGGCGGGAACGCTGAGGAACGCGGCGCCGGCTTTGGCGAGGGCGCGGTAGAGGTGCGGAAAGCGCAGGTCGTAGCAGACGCTCAGGCCCAACTTGCCCCATGGTGTGTTCGCGACGACGGCGCGTTCGCCGGGGCGGTAGTTTTTGGACTCGCGATACACTTCGCCACCGGGCAGATCGACATCGAACATGTGGATCTTGTCGTAAGTCGCGCGAATAGAGCCCTTCGCGTCGATCAGGAACGAGCGGTTGGCGCAGCGGCGTTCTTCGACTTTGATCGGGAGCGAGCCGATCAGGAGCCAGAGCGATAGCTCTTCGGCGAGGGCACGGAAGGCCTTGAGGGCGACGTCGCTTTCTTCGGTTTGGACTTTCGCGAACAGCGCGTCGGATTCGGCTTCAAACAGCGACGTCATTTCCGGCGTCGCGGCGAAGTGAGCGCCCTTTGCCTTTGCTTCGCGGATGAGCGCGGTTGCGGCCTCGATGTTGGCCGCGACGTCTAGGCCCGTGCGCATTTGCACGCAGGCGGCACGGAATGTCTGGTTCATGAAATCGAGGTTAGCCGGGTGCCAACAGCGAGTCGAGCTTGCCCGCGTCTTCGAGCGCGTAAAGGTCGTCGCAGCCGCCGATGTGCATGTCGCCGACGAAGATTTGCGGGACCGTGTGGCGGCCGGCGCGCTTGGTCATTTCGGCGCGCTTTTCAACGTCCATGCCGACATCGATTTCGGTGAAGCTCACGCCCTTTTTGCGGAGCAGCGCCTTCGCGCGATGGCAATAGGGGCATAGCAACATCGAGTACACGACGATGGGCGACGTTTCCGGGTGAGCGACCGCAGCTGACATGGAGAATCGACCTGCACGACTTCAACAAAGGATATAGGGCACTTTCGAGCGAAGGCTACTGGCAATCATTATAGGGACAGGCTTAACGGCCGGACAACGCGCGCCAGTGTGACTACCGATACACAGGCTGCGCCTGCCTTTGTCAGGAGTTTAGCGCAGGCGCCGACGGTCGCGCCGGTGGTTAGGACGTCGTCAACCAAGACGATTCTGCGGCCGGCGATTTTCGCCCTGCCCGTTTCGGCAAGTGCGAAGGCGCGGACCACATTCTTTGCGCGGGCGCGGGCGGACGGCATTTCGCCTTGGCTCGGCGTGGCCTTGGTTCTGATCAATGATGCGGTGTCGACGGGAACGCGGGTGAGAGTGCCGATCGCTTGCGCCAGTTCTGCAGCTTGGTTGTAGCGGCGCGCGGCAAGGCGCCGCCAGTGCAGGGGCACAGGTACCAGCACATCGGCGTCGCGCAGCGCATCACGCGATGCGGACACCATCCAGCGCGCGAAAAGCGGGACAGTTTCCAAACGGTCGGCGTGTTTGAAGCCCAAGACAAGATCGCGGCTTGCGTCGTCGTAGGCGAGCGCCGCACGCGATACATTGAAGGGCGGTGGATGGGCGAGGCAGGCCGCGCATTTGACGCCCTCACCCAAAGCATGGGGAAACGGGATGCCGCATTGGGCGCAGTGTGGAGCGCTTAGGAACCTAAGTTCGCCCCAGCACGGCGCACATACGGATTGCGGCTCGCCGACGGGCGCGCGACACTTCAGGCAGAGCGGCGGGAGAACAAGATCCAGCGCGGCGCGGCCGGCCGCGCGCGTGAACTTTGCGATACTGAAGGTCCCCAAACCCATCGCTGATCATGGCGCGGCGCTTTCGAACATGCCAGAGTTGGCGCGCGAGATGAGTGACGTTCCACAGATATTCGACCCGCGGTTGCGAAGGCGGCGGCGCGTGCGCGCCGCGCAACAATTTGATGCGTACTCGTTCCTCGCCACTAGGGCTCGCGACGAACTCGGCGAACGGCTTGCGGCGATCAACCCTTCCATGGATCGAGCCGTATGGCACGGCGCAACGGCACCTCCCCAGTCCGGGGACGCGCACTGGATCGACACCGACAGCGTGTATTCGTTCGCTTCTGCGGACGGCGTCGTATTCGACGAGGAGGCGATCCCGTTCGCAGACGGGACGCTGGACGCCTATGTCAGCGTACTGACGCTCCACACAGTGAACGACTTGCCAGGAACGCTGGCGCAGGTTCGCCGCTGCTTGAAGCCGAACGGTCTGTTCATGGCTGCCTTATTTGGCGGGCAAACTCTGCAGGAATTGAAAGTTGCGCTTGCCGAAGCCGAGATCGAAATCGCGGGCGGATTGTCGCCAAGGGTCGCGCCCACCGTCGACGTGCGCGATGCCGGTGCATTGCTGCAGCGGGCGGGGTTTGCGCTGCCCGTCGCCGATATCGAACCCGTGAGGGTGCGGTACGAGCATCCGCTCAAGTTGCTGGCCGACTTGCGTGGGATGGGCGAGACGAGCGTTCTAACGCAGCGTCGGCGGACGTTCTTGACGCGCGCGGTTTTGGAGCGCACTTGCCAAGTCTATTTCGGAAAATTCGGCGGCGACGATGGGCGCGTCGCCGCTAGTTTCGACATACTGTTTTTGACAGGCTTCGCGCCCGGCTAGGTCATCGCCGACGCGACCACGTTGAACATCGCGGTGGCGGCGCTAGCCACAGATTCAACCGATGCCAAGATCGCCAAAAATATCAGCGAAATGATCAGGCCATACTCAATGGCCGTCGCTCCGCCTTGATCGACGGCAAATTTGTGTAGCATTCGAGTGAGGGCGCTCATCCGTCCACCTCGTTTGGGTTCGTTCGCCCGTGACAATGGCGCGCCTGCCGTTAACAGGCCGTAACATCGACAATTTTACGGATCGCGAAACAGCGCGCTTTGTTTCAAATCAGGTCACGCAGTTGAGCGACCAGCGGAATGTCGGCCGGCGGCATTTCGTAGTTGCCCATTTCCTTCGGACGCACCCAGGCCAGCTTTTGACCCTCACGCGGGTGGACAATGCCCTCCCAACGCCGGCACAGATACAACGGCATCAACAGGTGAAAGGCTTGGTAACCATGCGACGCGAATGCGAAGGGCGCGAGGCAATCTTCCTTCACGCGGATGCCGAGCTCTTCGTTGAGTTCGCGGATAAGCGTGGTTTCCGGGCGTTCGCCGGTTTCGACTTTGCCGCCTGGGAACTCCCAAAGGCCCGCCATCGACTTGCCTTCAGGGCGTTGTGCAAGAAGGACGCGGCCATCGGGGTCGATGAGCGCACACGCGGCGACGAGCAGTATTTTGTTTTGGCCTTCAGACATCACGACCCGGCGCGGTTGAGCGGTGGGTTGTAGTCTGGCCGATCCGGGGCTCAAAGCAAACGGCATGGCTAGACGCGCCCGACGATGAGGTCAAAGAGGTCCTTTACGCTTGGGGAGATCACCTGCAGCGTCACAAGGATCGCGACGGAGATGAGCACGGAAATCGCGCCGTATTCGATCGAGGTCGCGGCACTCTTGTCGTTCCAGAAAGAATCGAAGAAATCGCGCATGGCTATCCTCAAGCGTGGCTCTGCCAATGGGCGGTGCAGAGCGCGTGCCAGGGACGGCTTCGTGCGGCGCTAATGGTTTCCGGTGCGCGTTTACCCGCGGGTACCGGTCACGTCAGAACAGCGTTAACTGCGATAGTCGCCGTTGATCGAGATGTAGCCGTGGGTGAGGTCGCACGTCCACACGCCAGAGACACCCTTGCCCACGCCGACATCGACGTCGATTTCGATTTCCGGGCGTTGCATGTAGCGGGTCATGAGCGCTTCGGAATAGTTCGGATCGCGCTGGCCCTGTGTCGCCACGCGGTGGCCGCCGAATTTGATCGAGAGCTTGTCGCGGTTCGCGGCCTCGCCGGACTTGCCGACGGCCATGACGACACGGCCCCAGTTTGCGTCGCCGCCCGCGATCGCGGTCTTGACGAGCGGGGAGTTTGCGACGGCCAACGCAATTTTTCGGGCGGCGGGATTGCTTTCGGCGCCGGTGACGTTGATGCGGACAAGCTTCGTTGCGCCTTCGCCGTCGCGCACGACTTGCACGGCCAGGTCTTGCAGGAGGGCGTTTAGCTTGATGCGGAAGTCGTCGAGCCGCTTATCAGCTGCGCGAATGACCGGGTTGTGGCGCGCGCCTTTGCCGGTGGCGAACATGAGAAGCGTGTCGCTGGTCGAGGTGTCGCTGTCGACGGTGATGGCGTTGAAGCTTGTTTCGGTGCCTTGGCTTAGAAGGAGCTGGAGCACGTCGCCGGGGATTGCCGCGTCGGTGAAAACGAACGCCAGCATCGTCGCCATGTCGGGGGCGATCATGCCGGAGCCCTTGGCGATGCCGTTGATCTTGACGATTTGGCCGTCGATCTGCGCCGTCGCGGTCGCCACTTTCGGGAACGTGTCGGTTGTCATGATCGCGCGGGCGGCTTGCTCCCACGCGGTCGCACCGGTGTTTTCGTAGATGTCGGGGAGCGCGTTCGTCAGGCGCTTAACGGGCAAGGGTTCGCCGATAACGCCGGTCGAGGCGATGAAGACTTCTTGCGGTTTGCAGGCGGCGATTGCTGCAGCGGCATCGGCAGTCGCGCGTACAGCTTCGACGCCGGCGCGGCCAGTGAACGCGTTCGCGTTGCCGGAATTGACGATGAGCATGCGGGCCGAACGCTGCGGAAGCGCGGCGCGGCACCAGTCGATGGGGGCGGCCGCAGTCTTCGACGTCGTGAAGACGCCGGCGACGGTCGTGCCGGGGGCCATCACGGCCATCAGAACATCGGTACGACCCTCATAGCGAATACCCGCAGACCCAGCGCCAAGGCGCACGCCGGAGATAGGCTGCAGCTTCGCTAGGGATTTGGGCGCCAGGGGAGAGGTTGGCGGGGCGGTCTTGACGGCCTTGGGGGCCGCTTCCGGCACCGACTTCGCGGTCGCCGCAACTTTCGCAGACTTGCCCGCAGGCGGGGCCATTGAGTTCGTTCCCTCTCGGACGGGCACACTCGACTCTACCGCGCGTGTCCGCTCTTTGTTCGTAAGGCCGCGCGCGAAAGCGGTCAAGAACGGCAGGATTCTGCGGATGGCCCTTCCCCAGTTCTGTTTGCCGGTGCAGGTTCGTTTCGCGCCGTGCCCAGGGTTAAGGCGGCTGAACGAGGCGCAACTCTGTCGCATGCAGATAAGGCATAGGTGCCCCGGGCGTGGTTCGTATCGCGACGGAGCAACACTGCTGTGTTCCTGGCGGCACGCCGCGTTGACAGGGGGGAGGCCCCCCCTTATCTGTGCTGCCGGCTTCGCGCGAAACCCCTGTTTGCGTACGTCTTGGAGGCGAGTCCCGCCATCTCGGCGGTCGGCGCGTCTCGACCTCTCATCTTATCTCCTCAAGGACGGTTTCGAATGCTCGGCTTGTCTACGCTGGCCAAACGGATTTTCGGCTCCAGCAACGATCGCAGACTAAAGCCTCTCTACGCCCGGGTTCCCAAGATCAACGCGCTGGAAGCGGATATCGCAAAGTTGAGCGATGACGCATTGCGGGCCCGGACGATGACCTTCCGCGAGCAGGTCAAGAACGGCCGGTCTCTCGACGATCTCTTGCCGGAGGCGTTTGCCACCGTTCGCGAGGCGGCGAAGCGGACGCTCGGCCAGCGGCACTTCGACGTGCAGTTGATCGGCGGCATGGTGCTGAACGACGGCGACATCGCCGAAATGAAAACCGGCGAGGGCAAGACGCTGGTTGCGACCCTGCCCGTCTATCTGAATGCACTCTCGGGTAAAGGCGTTCATGTCGTGACCGTGAACGACTACCTAGCCCGGCGCGACGCGGAGTGGATGGGACAAGTCTACCGGTTCTTGGGACTCACCACCGGCTGCATCGTGCATGGCCTCAGCGATCCGCAGCGGCGCGAACAGTACGCCGCCGACGTGACGTACGGTACGAACAACGAGTACGGCTTCGACTACCTGCGCGACAACATGAAGTACACAAAGGCGCAGATGGTGCAGCGCGGGCACAATTTCGCGATCGTGGACGAAGTGGACTCGATTTTGGTGGACGAGGCGCGGACGCCGCTCATCATCTCGGGACCGACGGAGGATCACTCGAACCTCTACAAGGTGATCGATGCGTTCATGCCGGAGCTGAAGTCAGAGCACTTCGAGCTCGACGAGAAACAGCGCAGCGTCTCTTTGACCGAGGAAGGTAACGAGGCGGTTGAACAATGGCTGGCAAAGAACGGGGTGATGACGGAGGGCAGCCTCTACGACGTCGCGAACGTGTCGATTGTCCATCACGTGAACCAGGCCTTGCGCGCGCATAAGCTGTTCCAGAAGGACAAGGACTACATCGTCAAAGACAACAAGGTCATCATCATCGACGAGTTTACCGGCCGAATGATGGAGGGCCGGCGGTATTCGGAAGGCCTGCACCAGGCGTTGGAAGCGAAAGAGAACGCTGTCATTCAACCTGAGAACGTGACGCTCGCCTCGATTACGTTCCAGAACTACTTCCGGCTTTATTCGAAGCTTTCGGGCATGACGGGTACGGCCGCGACCGAAGCGAACGAGTTCATGGAGATCTATGACCTCGACGTGGTTGAGATTCCCACGAACGTGCCGGTCGCACGTAAAGACGACGACGACGAGATCTACCGGACTGTCGAAGAAAAGTACGACGCGATCGTGCAGACGATCAAAGAGTGCGTGGAGCGCGACCAACCGGTTCTGGTCGGCACCGTGTCGATCGAGAAGTCCGAGACGCTTGCGGCGATTCTCAAGAAGCAGAAGATCAAGCACAACGTCCTGAACGCGCGCTATCACGAGATGGAAGCGCAAATCATCAGCCAGGCGGGTGTGCCGGGCGCGGTCACGATCGCCACCAACATGGCCGGCCGCGGCACCGACATTCAGCTTGGCGGCAATGCCGACATGCGGATTGCGATCGAGACCACCGGGATCGAGGACGAGGCGGAGAAGAAGCAGATCACCGAACGCATTCGCGCCGAGATCGCAGAGGCGAAGAAAAAGGTGATCGCGGCAGGCGGGCTTTACGTGCTGGGCACGGAGCGCCACGAAAGCCGTCGCATCGACAACCAGCTTCGCGGCCGTTCAGGACGCCAGGGCGACCCTGGGCATTCGAAGTTCTACTTGAGCCTGCACGACGACCTGATGCGCATCTTCGGCCAGGACAAGCTTGACGGGATGCTGCAGCGGCTTGGCCTCAAGCAAGGCGAGGCGATCAGCCACGGCATGGTCAATGCCGCCGTCGCTAAGTCGCAGCAGCGGGTCGAGGCACGCAACTTCGATATTCGTAAGAACCTGCTGAAGTTCGACAACGTGATGAACGATCAGCGCAAGACGATTTTCGAGCAGCGGCTTGAGTTCATCAGCGCGGAAACCGTGCACGACACCGTCGTCGCGATGCGGCACCAGCTGATCGAAGATTTGGTCAAGCGATACATTCCGGAAGGGTCGTATTCCGATCAGTGGAAGCTCACCGATCTGGACACGGACGTGACGGACTATTTCGGGCTCAACTTGTCGGTCGACAAGTGGGGCAAGGAAGAGGGGATCGCCGAAGAAGAGATCACCGAGCGCATCACCAAGGCGGCGGACGCGCGCGGCGACGAGCGCTTGAGCAACATACCGCAAGAGGCGGTGAACCAGATCGAGCGCGGCGTGCTTCTGCAGACGATGGATCACGAGTGGCGCGAACACTTGGTGACGCTCGAGCACTTGCGCCACACGATCGGATTACGCGGCTATGGCCAACGCGATCCGTTGAACGAGTACAAGACGGAAGCGTTCTTGCTGTTCGAAGGCCTGCTGGCGCGTGTGCGCCAACAAGTGACGCGTCAGTTGATGCATATCTCCGTGCAGATGGAGGCGCCGGCGCTCGACGAACGGGCGCTGCCGCCGATGCAGGCGCTGCACATCAACCCGGACACAGGCGAGAACGAGTTCGAAGAACCGCAGGCCGGTCCTCGGACCAACGCACCGCGGCTTGCGGGGCGGCCGGTGCCGGTGAACCCGAACGACCCGCAGACGTGGGGAAAGGTCTCGCGCAACGCGCCCTGCCCTTGCGGCTCAGGCAAGAAGTTCAAGCAATGCCACGGGGTGATTTAGGCCGACTTGGGCTTTGAGGATGTCGTGATGCGCCGTCGTTTTGGCGGCGACATCAGCCATGTGATCGAGAGCAGTTGCCCATGCGGCGACCCGCGCGAGAGTGTAAGCGATCTCAGTTCTTCCAACAACGCGTTCACGCGCCGAAGGTCTTCGTTCGAAGCGACGAAGAGGGTGCGGAGGTAGCTCACATTCTTCTTGGGGCCATCAAAGATCGCCGCGCCTTCGAGCGACGAATTGAAGTCTCGCGCCGCCTGAACGGCTGATGCATGTACGATCTTGCGGATCGGCCGACGGTTTCCCGCATACTCCATCGGCTTCGTCAAATACATGCTTCTCTTTTGTGCACGATACATGACGGCGGGGCGCCCCCTGGCCGAAGCCGCGTTCGGTCGCAACTCGCGTTTGATAACACCGGTTTCGACGAGCGCCTTCAGATGATGGTACAGCGACGTTACCGGCAGAGAGAGCGATTGCGCGAGCTCGGGTACCGTTAGCGGCCCGAGGGCGGCGACGTGCTGGAATATGTCGGCACGGCGCGGACTCGTGAGGGCGCTCAGTTGGCGTTCGTTCGCGTAATATTTTGACCTCATTCTACCCTCTTGCGCACAAGCCAACTCTACCGATGAGCCTCGCACATTCGCGTGAACGAGGGAAACCCGCAGGGGCTGCTGCTTGTCGCTATTTCTTCAATTATGGTATCGAATTTGAAAATATAGGAGGCTGGCGATGTTGGGGGCTACTC
Source organism: uncultured Alphaproteobacteria bacterium (assembly GCA_902826695.1). GTDB lineage: Bacteria > Pseudomonadota > Alphaproteobacteria > Micropepsales > Micropepsaceae > SZUA-430. The sequence continues at coordinate 44,009 of CADEFU010000013.1, forward strand.
GGATACTGATCTTCGGCCTGGCATTCCCGGCTCTGGCTTACGTAGCTCTGACACTCGCCGCGCTGGCTTCGACGCCCGCGGATATCACCGGCTGGTGGCGCGCCGACATCACATACGGCGATGATACCGAGCCGATGTATTTTCGTTTCGGCGCAAACGCGAAGGGCGAGCCGCGTGTTTATATGTCTGCACCTGTCGTCAGATGGGAGGACGTGCCTATAAGCGACTTCGCGCTTGAGGGCCCGATAGTCAAGTTGCCGATGTTCAAAGTCGCTCTGACATTCAGTGCGGACGGGCGGACGATCGACGGCGTGCTGCCGCCTGGTTTTGTGTCCCGAGAGCCGACGCCCGTTCGTTTTGTGCGTGCGGAGAAGCCCGTGGCGCTTGCGCGTTTGCCAGAGCCGCTTGGCCCGCCGCCGTCGCCGCGCTGGACGGTGCCGCTGCACGCGGAGGTCTGGGGCGGACTGGCGCGCGATGGGGAGCGCAGCATTTTCGTCGCCGACGTTTCCGGCCATGTCACGGCTCTCTCGCAGACGGACGGCGCGAAACTCTGGCGAATCGATCTGCGCGCGCAGATTCGCTCAACACCGACGCTGCGTGATGAAAAACTGTACATCGCGAGCGATGCCGCACTTGTGGCGCTCGATGCACGCACGGGTAAGCAGATATGGTCGGCGCCGTTCGGGCCGGAACGTGTCGCGCGTATTGCCATACCCAATGAGGCGTCGCGTTTCGACCACTATTCATCCGGCGTCGCTGTCGACGAGGAACTTGCGGTGGCCGGATCGCGTGACGGCTGCGTCCATGCGGTGCGCCCGCAAACGGGGGCGCAGGTATGGCGCACGTGCACGGGGGATATCGTCACGAGCACGCCTGCGCTTACGCGCGACGGCGTTTATTTCGGAAGTTTCGACAACCATGCCTATGCGCTATTGCGCGCTGACGGGCGCGTGCGTTGGCGCTATAACACGCACGAAAGCATCCCTCGCGACGCGGTCGTCGCAGGATCAAACGTTCTGTTCGGGAGCCGCAACTTCGATCTCATCGCGCTTGACGCGCAGACCGGTCAACGCACTTGGTTCCGCCGCATGTGGTACTCGTGGATCGACTCCCCGCCCGTTGTCGACCGCGGCCACATTTATTCCGGTAGTTCCGACGCCCTGGCCGTTTTCATGTACGACGAAATCACCGGTCGCCGAATCTGGAAGCGACCTGTGCCCGGCTGGACCTGGGGCGGCGTCTCGTTGGGCACGCACAGCCTCTACACCGGCATTGTTGGGGGCCCTTACTTCCAGCCGCGCGCCGGCGGCTTCGCTGCCATCAACCGTGCAGACGGTGCGCTGCGTTGGCGCCTTGATGCGGCGAAGCCCGATCCGCTGGTCCCGTACGGTTTTGCCGCGATGCCCGTCGTCTCCGGTTCGCGCATTTTCGCAGCCGACCTCGCCGGAAACGTATCCGCGTTCGACGATTCTCAGAGCTAGGGACCTCTGCTAGCGCGGGCGGTCGCCTTCGACGGTCACCCGGTGCATTTCGCGCCGGTGGCCGTGGTAGTCGTTGAGCGCGTAGTGCTGCGTGCAGCGGTTGTCCCAGAAGGCGACCGAGTTCTTGCGCCACGCAAAGCGGCAGGTGAATTCGGGCTTCGCGCAATGTTCGTAGAGCCAGCGTAGCAGCGGGCGGCTTTCTTCCTTCGTCCAGCCTTCGAAACGTTGCGTGAAGCCGATGTTGACATAGAGCGCCCTGCGGCCGGTTTCGGGATGCGTGCGCACGACGGGGTGGATCATCTCCGCCTTCGCGTCGTCAGACGTCTTGGGTTTCATCGAGCGCTGATCGTTGTGGCGGTTCGCCTCGCTCAAGCCGTCGACGCCGTATTGCGCGTTCGCGGAATGGACCGCGTTCAGGCTGTCGAGTGTGCGCTTCATGCCGGGAGAGAGCGCCTCGTAGGCGAGGTATTGGTTTGCGAACATCGTGTCGCCCCCGGCTGACGGGACTTCCTTCGCGTAGAGCACACTGCCTAGCGGCGGCTTTTCGAGGAACGTCATGTCGGAGTGCCAGCCGCCGCCGAAGTTGATCTTGTCGTCTTTCTCTTTGAAGACGCGCATGACCTCCGGGTGGCCTTCAATCGCGGCGGCGTAAGGGTGGATCGAGATCGGACCGAAGCGGCGGGCGAAGGCGATCTGCTGATCGGGGGTCATGACCTGGCCGTGGAAAAAGACTACGCAGTGGTCAAGCAACGCTTTGTGCACGACCGCGAAGGCTTCGTTTCCGAGCGGCTGAGCCAGATCGACGCCGGAAATTTCGGCGCCGAGTGCGCTGGTGAGGCGGGTGACCGTGATGGTGTTGCTCATACCGTAGCGTTCCTTGGGGTTCAGCCGAAGCCTAAGGCAGCGGGGGCTTGATGAAAAGGTAACTTGCGCCCGCGCCGTTCCGGGGGTCCAATCACGCAGACCTCAAGGAGTGCCGCGATGTCCCAACCGGTTCCGTTCAAGATCGAAATCCCACAAGCGACAATCAACAAGATCATGGAGCGCGTGCGCGCGTTCGAGTGGCCGGATGCGCCGGAAGGGGGCGGCTGGGCCTACGGCACCGACCTGAAGACGATGAAGGAGATCGTCGAGTATTGGCTGCACGGCTACGACTGGTATCGCGAGCAAGCGCGGTTGAACGAGCTGCCTCACTTCAAGGCGCGGGTGCGCGATCTCGATATCCATTTCATCCACTTGAAGTCGAATGCGGCCAAGCGGCGGCCGCTGATCATCTCGCATGGCTGGCCCGGCTCGATCGTCGAGTTCTTGAACGTGATCGAGCCGCTGGCGCACCCGCAAAAGCATGCGGGCAAGCTCACCGACGCGTTCGACGTGATCGTGCCGTCGCTGCCGGGCTACGGCTTTTCCGACAAGCCGAAGAAGCCGATGAGCCCGCGCACGGTCGCCAGCTATTTCGATGAGCTGATGGTGGGTACGCTCGGTTATTCAAACTACATCGCGCAAGGCGGCGACTGGGGTTCGGCGGTGTCGGGCTGGCTTGGATATGAGGGGCGCGGTTGCAAGGCGGTGCACCTGAACATGCTCGGCTGGCGGTCGCCCGGGGTCGTCGCGGAGACCGAGGAAGAGAAGCAGGCCGAAAAGCAGTTCCAGATGCTGTTCGACATGGAAGGTGCCTATTTCCGGCTGCAGTCCACGAAGCCGCTGACGCTCGCCTACGGGATGATGGACTCGCCTGTCGGCGCTGCGGCTTGGATTATCGAGAAGTTCAAAGGGTGGTCCGATCTCGACGACGGGAAGCTTGAGAGCGTTTACACGAAGGATCAATTGCTCACGAACGTCATGCTCTATCTCGTCACGCGCACGTTCGGCACCGCGACGTGGATGTATCGCGGGCTGTTCGAGGATCCGGGCAAGCCCATTACGCCGCGGTCGCGGGTCGAAAAGCCCGTCGGGATCGCACGGTTTCCGGTCGACCTCATTCCGTTTCCGCCACGGTCGATGGTGGAGAAGCACCTGAACGTCGTGCGCTGGAGCGAGTTCAAACGCGGCGGCCACTTCGCGGCGATGGAACGGCCTCAAGATTTCATCGAAGACGTGCGCGCATTCGGGCGGGAGATTGACGGCGTTTAGCTATCTTTTTCGTAGGTGAGGATGTCGCCGGGTTGGCACTCCAAGACCTCGCAGATTTTTTCGAGCGTTTCGAAGCGCACACCGCGTACCCTGCCCGACTTTAGCGCGGAGACGTTTTGCTCGGTGATGCCAATGCGTTCGGCGAGTTCCTTCGAGCGCATTTTGCGGTGCGCGAGCATGACGTCGAGTTTGACGACGATCGGCATCAGACGATCTGCCGGTTGTCGTCGGCGATGCGCGCAGCTTCGGCCATGATGTGGCCGAGCGCGATCAGCAGCGCTGCCACGAGTGCGACGATGATGTCTTGGCTGCTAATCGAGATGGCGAGCATGCGCTGACCCTCGTCGTTTCCGATCGTGACGATTAAGCCGATGATTGCGCGAATGAGCGGCGACACCACGGCGAACAGCAGCAGCAGAATGCCGAGGCGGCGCAGGCGCGTGCCTGTTTCCGGCACAAAGATCGCACCTGCCGCGAAGGATGCGAACAAGCTTGCGACTGTCCACAACGCGAGCGCCATTAGTCCGACATAAACCGTGGAGACGACAAGCGCGGCCGCGCGAACGCCGAGCGTCATCTTAACAGGCGCCGTGCCGATCGACGATTGCGCACGCACGACGTCTGCCGTGAAGTCCGGCACGAGCCACATCGCTGCGTTTGCGGCGAGCAGCATCAGCGCCGCGATCTTGGCGGCGTGCGAGAGCCATGTGCTCGTGCGCAGAAGACGCGCGAGTTTCTCGTTCCCGACGGCCATCATCACGTTTCCTTCAATTGACTCGATCAAAAATGATCGTTAGACGATCATAATATCATGTAGAGCGTGAGTGTCGATATGCGGTTTTTGGCGGTTTTGTTGACTTTTCTTGTCGTTGGGTGCGCATCGGTGCCGCTCAAGACGATGTACAATCTTTGGAACTTCGATCCGTGGTCGTCGGATTTTCGCACGTGGCGCGCGGCGGCCCGACTGCCGCTTGCGGACGCGCAAACGCTGAAGCCGCAGATCCGGATGAAGATCGAAACGTGGCGCGACGCCGATAAGCAACGCAGCGAAGAATTGCTCGTGTTGGCACAGACTATGGATCCGGCCGATGTCGGACCGCTCGAGACGGAGAAGCGCGCGGGTTACGCGGTGACGGCTTATCGTATTGACCCTAAAGACTATGCCCGACTCGAGGCGCTTCGGACGCGCATTGTTGCTGCGAAGAAGTCCGGCAATCCGCTGCACGGGTCGCTCACGATCACGGCGGCGTCGTGTGGCGCGAGGCAGAGCTTACCGGCGGGAGCGTTTCTGATTTCGACCTACCTCTTGGTGGACCGTGCGGATGGGTACAATCCGCTGCTTGTCGATTACGACTTGTCGGCGATGCTAAAGCAGGCACAAGACGCGCCGAAAAAGGAAGACGTCTGCGGCTGAGTTTCGTGCTAGCCGTGCGGTTCCAAGTGGAGCCGCACGCCTATGAAGCCTTTCAACGTATCCGTTCCGCAATCCGACCTGGACGATTTGAAGGCGCGGCTTCAGCGCGTGCGGTGGCCCAACGAGCCCGCCGGCAACGCGGCGTGGGATTGGGGGACGAACCTTTCCTACATGAGGCGGCTGGTCGCCCATTGGCGCGACGAGTTCGACTGGCGGCAGGCCGAGCGCGAGCTCAATCGGTTTCCGCAGTTTACGGTCGAACTTCCGGCCGCGGGTGAGACGCACACGGTTCACTTTCTCTACGAGAAGGGGTCGGGCAGCAAACCGTTGCCGCTGATCCTGACGCACGGGTGGCCGTCGACCTATCGCGAGTTCTTGGACGTGATCGAACCGCTCGCGCACCCTGAGCGCTTCGGCGGCAATGCCGAGGATGGGTTCGACGTCATCGTTCCGTCGTTGATCGGGTATAGCTGGTCGTCGAAACCCACAACACCGATCGGGCCTGCGGCGATTGCCGAGCTTTGGCACCGGCTGATGCACGACGTGCTGGGATACAAGCGCTATGCGGCCCAAGCGGGCGACTGGGGGAGTTTCGTCACCTCGCGATTGGCGCTGCAGCATCCGGAGAGCGTGATCGCCATTCATCTGACGATGCTGCCGCTTCGGCCGCATCTGAAGCATCCGTCGCAGCCGCCGGTGACGGCCGACGAAGCAGCGTGGATCGAAAAGATGAAGGCGTGGTGGGCGCAGGAGGAAGGCTATCGGTCGATCCAGTCGACGAAGCCGATGGCGCTGGCCTTCGGTTTGATGGATTCGCCGGCGGGGTTGGCGGGGTGGCTTGCCGACAAATACTGGCGGCTCGGCGATACGCGCAAGGATCACCCTTATCAGGGGATGGAAGCGCGATTTCCGATGCACACGATGTGCACGCAGCTTTCGCTCTATTGGTTCTCAGGGACCATCAACTCGGCGAACATGCTCTATAAGGCGGGGCCAGCGGAGCGGAGCGGCGCGCTCAAGCCCGGCGAGCGCGTCACGGTGCCGACCGCCTATTCCGACTATCCGATGGATGTGCTGCCGCCGACGCCTGAGTCGTGGGGGAGGCGCAGCTACAACATCGTGCGCTGGCGCGAGATGAAGGCCGGCGGCCACTTCGCGGCAATGGAAGAGCCGAAGTTGTTTGCGGACGATGTGCGAGAGTTCTTTCGCGCTTATCGCTAGACGAGGGGAAAGCGCGATTGGCGATACGTCCAGATGATCCCCCAGAGCGCAGCCAACCATGCGGCGACAATCCAGGCCGTGGACACTACGTAGTCGAAACTGGTTCCTACGGACGGCGCGTAGCCCTTTGACATTGTTAGACCGGTTAGTTCGACGAAAATACCTGCGCCTCCGAAGCTCAGGGCGTAGAGCAGCGGTGCTGAGGGTGTGAAGCCCTTGCGCAAGAGAATAGCGGCATAGGCGATTGATATCGTTGCAATCGTCGATGTCGTTGCGATCCTGCTGAACGCCTTCATCGTCGAATCTGTTGCAAAATTCTCCACGACCGACCTGACGCCCAGCCCGGATATCAAAAAGCCGACCGCTAGTCCGCCAACGTAGGCGACCAACAATGCAATGCGAATTGTCTTATTCATGGTCGCACCACTTGAGCACACTCTAGTCGAAAGACGCGATGCTCGTTGTGACGGCGGCTACTGCCGCGACATCCCTAGGCGTTCAAAGTCGGAATAGACTGGCGAGAGGCCGGCGCTCCCAAACCGGGCTTAGGCCAATCCGACGCGACCCATGGCCAGGTATTTGTCCCAGCGTTGCTTGCGCAGGGCTTCGGGCGTGAGGGCTTCGAGTTCGGTCAGGGCGAGGTCGATCGCGTCGCCGGTGTCTTCAATGGCTTGGGCGCGGCCGCGGTGGGCGCCGCCGATTGGTTCCCTGACGATGGAGTCGATGATGCGGAGCTGCAGCAAGTCTTGCGCGGTGATCTTCATCGCGGCCGCCGCGTCTTGGGCGCGGGCGCCGGACTTCCAGAGGATCGAGGAGCAGCCTTCGGGGGAGATCACCGAGTAAATCGAGTGTTCGAGCATGATCACGCGGTCGCCGGCGGCGATTGCAATGGCGCCACCTGAGCCGCCTTCGCCGATGACGACGGAGACGAGGGGCACTGTGAGTGTGAGGCAGCGTTCGGTGGAACGGGCGATCGCTTCGCCTTGCCCACGCTCTTCCGCGCTGATGCCGGGATAGGCCCCGGACGTGTCGACGAGCGTAATCACCGGCATGTTGAATCGCTCGGCCATCGACATCAGGCGCACGGCTTTGCGGTAGCCGTCGGGCATCGCCATGCCGAAGTTGTGGCGCAGGCGCGTCTTCGTGTCATTGCCCTTCTCGTGGCCGATCACGATCACGCTTCGGCCGCGGAAGTTGCCCATGCCGCCCAGGATCGCTTTGTCGTCTGCGTAGGCACGGTCGCCAGCTAGCGGGGTGAAGTCTTGGATCAGCGCGTGCACATAGTCGAGAAAGTGCGGCCGCTCAGGATGCCTTGCGACTTGCGTCTTTTGCCACGGGGTCAGGCGCGAATACGTATCGGCGAGGAGTTGGCGGGCCTTGTCCTCAAGCTTCGAAACTTCTTCGTCGATCGAGACCGGATGCTCGCCTTGTGTGGCGACGCGCTTCAGCTCCTCGACCTTGCCTTCAAGGTCGGCAATCGGCTTTTCGAAATCGAGATATGTGCTCGTCATGTTGCGGTGCCCAGTGATACGCGGGTGCGCAAAACAGATAGGCCGTCCAAGGGTTTACCCTAGTGTTGCGTCGTTCTGTCGCGAGAGGTGCCCGATGGCGTCCGGCTTGTCAACGGCGTGAGGCTGTCACACTGGCGCCGGCACGTGCGTCATAGCGGGCAAGGAGGCCAAAATCTCATGAAAATCCTGGCATTCATCTTGGCGGCCATGATGACCGCGAACGGTGCTTACATGTTCGTCGATCCGCCCGGCTGGTACGCGGCGGTGCCCGGCGTGCCCGATACCGGACCGCTTAACCTTCACTTCGTGCGCGATATCGGGATCGCCTATTTCACCGCGGGCATTGCGGTCGCGTGGAGCGCATTGGGTGCCGGATGGCGGGCGAGTGCGCTTGGCGCGCTCTTCGTCGGTGGGCACTCCTTGTTGCACGCGGGTGAGACGTTCATGGGACATCATCACGATGTGCTTTTGAACGAGCTGATCGGCGTGCACCTGCCGGCGGTGCTCACGGTCGTGCTTTCGATTTGGCAAAGACGGAGTGCGTCATGAACCGGTGGCTGCTTACGCGATTGCTCGAGTGGAGCAAGACACAGATCGGCGACGTCAACATGGACTATGCCTATCATCTGCGTGATGTTGCGCCATCGCGGCTCTGGCGCTTTTCCATGATCAAGGTCGTCGAGGGCGGCCGTAAAGCCGTGCCGGCGGACGCGTATCATGCGGCGGGCATGGCGGCCGCGATGGTCGAGGACTGCGGGCCGTGCGTGCAAATTCATGTGAACCTCGCGCTCAAAGACGGCGTCAATGCGGACGTGCTTCGGATGCTTGCGGCGCGTACGCTCGACAAGGCGCCACCGCATGTTGCGCTCGCGTTTCGCTATGGCGATACGGTGAGCCGCGGCGAAGCGGCGGATGAGATGCGCGATGAGATTCGCAAACTTTGGGGCGAAAAGGGGTTGATCGAACTGGCGTTCACGATCGCCACGGCGCGGTTCTATCCCGCGGTGAAGCGGGGCATGGGCCTTGCCCATACGTGCGAGCGCGTTGTGATCCACGATCGCGAAACGCTGACGGCAAAAGCGGCATGAACCTCGATACCGCCTTTGAGAGTGAGCGCAAGCGGCTGACCGGCGTCGCGTACCGGATGCTCGGGCGATGGTCGGAGGCGGAAGACGCTGTGCAGGACGCATATCTGCGTTGGCAGGCGGCCGATCACGCCGCGATCGAGACGCCGGCGGCGTGGCTGACGACGGTGACCGTGCGCTTGTGCTTGGATCGAATCCGACGGGCGAAGGCTTCGCGCGAAGTCTACGTGGGACCGTGGCTGCCTGAGCCCATTCTCACAATGGAAGGCGGCGAGCGGCGCGAGGCAGAGATGGAATCGTTCGCGGACGATCTGTCGTTAGGGCTGATGGTCGTGCTGGAACGGCTGGGCCCGGAAGAGCGCGCGGCGTTCATTCTGCGTGAAGCGTTCGATAGTTCGTATGCGGAGATCGCCTCGGCCTTGGGGAAGAACGAGGCGGCCGTGCGTCAACTCGTGTCGCGGGCGCGCGAGCGTGTGCGGGCAGAGCGGCCGCGGTTTCGTGCGGCACCGGATGCGCATCAGCGGCTCATGAACGAATTCCTGTCCGCGGTTGCGGCGAACGATACGTCGCGCCTGGTTGCGATGATGACGAGCGACGTGCGCTTTGCGAGCGACGGCGGCGGCAAGGCACCGGCGGCTTTGCGGATTGTCGACTCCCCAGCCGAAGTCGCGCGGCTCATGCTGCATCTCGCCGGGGCGAAGGGCGGTCCTCAGGCGATACGATTCGTTACCGTGAACGGCGTGCCGTCCGTTTGGTTCCGCGACGGGCAAGGGTTCGAGACAGTCGCGCAGCTGGATGTCGACGGCGACAAGATCTGCGCGATCTATATCGTGCGCAATCCTGAAAAGCTTGCGCACCTGAAACTGCACTGAGCGCTACTGGGCCCGCAACACCCGGCCGGGAAGCGCTCCTGTAGGCTTGTCGTGCTCAAGGATCGGTTGGCCCGCGACGACGGTGGCGAGGTAGCCCTTTGCTTCCTGCACGAGGCGCTTGCCGCCCGCGGGAAGATCGTAGGCCATGCGTGGCGCGCGCAGATGCAGGTTAGTCCAGTCGAGCACGTTGAGGTCGGCGACGGCACCGACGGCAATGCGGCCGCGGTCCTTCAGGCCCATGAACATGGCGTGGTCGAGCGTGATCTTTTTGACCGCTTCCTCCACAGACAGGCGGCCGCGGGCGCGGTCTCGCGCCCAATGGTGCAGGAAGAACGTCGTCCAGGCGGCGTCGGCGATCGTGCCGACGTGTGCGCCGCCGTCGCCGAGACCCAGATGGGCAGCTTCGTGGCGCATCATCTCGCCGGTCGAGTCGAGATTGCCGGCGTTGTAGTTGAAAATCGGAAAGTAGATGACGCCTTCGCCGTTGTGCTTCAGGAACGTGTCGTACATTTCCTCTTGGTTCGTCACACCACGGGCCTTGGCGCGGGCGCCGATGGAAGTTGATTCGGCGGGTTCGTAGTTCGGCGGGTCTCCCAACTCGAACATCTTGAACGCAATCATCTCGAACATGCCGATGGCCTGGTCGAGTTGCGGCGGCGAAGAGGGATCGACCTCGCGCATATTCAGGAACGGTTCGGCGATGATTGCGGCTTTGATTTCGGGCTTGCGCAATTCTGCCACGAGCTCGGCATGCGGCAAACGCATGATCTTGCGGTAGGTCGGCTTGGCGACGAAGAGGTTCATCGTCGTGCGCAGCGAACTCAAGATGCCGACGCCGCGCGGAGCGATTTGCATGCGCATGTCGAGGCCGCTCGCGCGCGCTTTCTCGACGCGGCGCTTGACGTGGTGCCACTGGTCAGGATTGCCGAGGCGCTCGAGCGTCGTCAGCGTCATCGGGCGACCGGCGGCGCGCGCCATCGCTTCCAGCACGTCGAACTCCGGCTCGAAGCGTTCGAGCCCCTTGAACATGTCGAAGTCGGAGACGGCGGAGAGAATGCGGTATGGCAGGTCTTTGAGTACGGAGGCGATGCCGCTCAGCTCCTGTATCTCGGCGATGCAGGCGGGCGTGTCCTTGCCGTCGGAGGTGCGGTGCGTGTCGGAGCGGCCGGTCGAGAAGCCGAAGGCGCCCGCTTTCAGCGCGTCCTTGACGATCGCCTTCATCGCGGCGACGTCGTCTTCATTGGCCGGCTGTTGCGCGGCGGCGCGGTCGCCCATCACGTAGAGCCGCACCGGGTCATGCGGGATCTGCGAGGCGACGTTGATCGCGTGTGACTTTGCGTCGAGGCGGTTCAGGTAGTCGGCGAACGTCTCCCAGCGCCAGTCGAGGCCTTCGTAGAGGACAGTTCCGGGGATTTCTTCGACGCCCTCCATCAGCTTCACAAGGCGATCGGCGTCGCCCGGGCGGAGCGGCGCGAAGCCGACGCCGCAATTGCCCATCATGATCGAGGTCACGCCATGCCAGGACGACGGCGCCAGTGCCGAGTCCCACACGGCCTGGCCGTCATAGTGTGTGTGAATGTCGACAAAGCCGGGGGTCACGGTTGCGCCAGCCGCGTCGATCGTCCGGCGCGCAGGGTCGGCGACCTTGCCGACAGCCGCGATGCGGCCGTCCTTGACGCCGATGTCACCGGAGAAGGCTGGCGCCCCGCTGCCGTCGACAATCGTTCCGCCTGTGATCTTTAGGTCGAGCATGTGTTCACACCTTGCGCGCTATTTCCTACGCCGAGCTAAGCACACCTTTCCCCCCTCTCCAAAGGGCTTTGCGCCCATTGCCGATACGCAACCTCAGCTCTTTTTAACGGGCGACTCCCAGCCGTCGTAGTCGCCGCCCAACGCGATAGCGAGGTCGAACAGCCCCAACGTTACTTCGTTTATTTCGTTCCACGATGCATGGTCGTTGCGCACGATGCATGCACCGAATTTGCGTTGTGCTTCACTGGGTTCTAGCTTCTCTCGCAGTGCGTAGCCGAGTTGAGTCGTGCTTTGGATGAACTCATCGCGCGCAGCCGCATCCGGGAAGTATGCCCAGTGCGCGATCTCGCGCTGTGCGGTGAGTTGATCGCCTTCTCGCTCCAGTATTTCGCAGACCTTTCGGTTCTCGATGCGCTGCCTGTCGCGCGCGCCTGGAGATAGATAGTCACGATAGGTCTTCCAGTCGGGTTCATCCCAGCCGCCAAGTTCGATCTGATAATCCGGGAACTTCTTCATTGCCGTTGCGGCTGCCTCGACGGCTCTGTCACCATCCGATGCATAGAAGAAGAAGTCGCGCCGCCCTGCGTAGGTGGCGCGCCCCACATAGATCGCATCGATACTGTCGAGCACCTCTTCAAGGGCATCCTCTACAGCCACGAGTGCGTCGAACTCTTCGCTGCTCGACAAGCCGTCCGGCCGCGGGCTGCGCATGAACACACGGAGATAGATAAGCGCAGCGTGGCCGGCGACTGGCGCTTGTTTGGCGATGTCCTCGTTGAAGAAGATTGAACCGAGGTCGTCATCGATCTTGGTGAAGTAGAATTCCCAGTGTCCGTCTTTTTTCATCCGCGGCCCCGCCTTGTAAGGGGCGGCAGCTTAGATCAAATCTCGACCTGCGTGCCCATTTCGACGACGCGGTTGGCCGGGATGCGGAAGAAGCGGGTGGCGGAAAGCGCGGTGGCTTGCATGCCGATGAAGAGGGCGGCTTGCCAGCGGCGAAGTTCGGAGCGGCGCGCGGGGATCAGTGTCTCGCGGCCGAGGAAGAACGTGGTCTGCATCAGGTCGAACGAGAGGCCGAACTGGCGGCAGAGTTCGAGCGCGCGGGGGACGTCGGGACGCTCCATGAAGCCGTAGTGGACGATGACCTGGTGGAAGCCTTTGCCGAGTTTCTCGACTTCGATGCGCTGGGCGTCGGCAACGCGGGGTATGTCTTCGACGTTCACCTTCAACAGTACCACGCGTTCGTGGACGACGTGGTTGTGCTTCAGATTGTGCAGGAACGCGGTCGGGATCACGGCTGGGTTCGACGTCATAAAGACCGCCGTGCCGCTGACGCGTTCGGTCGTTCGGTCCCAGGTCTCGAGGAACTCTCTAATTGGCATGGCGTCGCGATAAAGCTTGGCGACCAGGATTTCGCGACCCCGGCTCCAGACCATGAAGGCTGAGAGCGATGCGACGGCGCAGACGATCGGCAGCCAGCCCCCGGAGGGAATCTTCAAGCTGTTTGAAGCCAAGAACAAGATATCGACGGTCAAGAACGCACCGAAGACCGCGTAGGTCAGCCAGCGGTTCCAGCCCCAGAGCCAGCGCGCGACGACGGCAGCGAGCAGACCGTCGATGGTCATTGCGCCCGCGACGGCGAGGCCATAGGCGTGGGTCAGGTCGCTTGAGCTGCGGAACGAGATGACGATGATCGCAACGCCCACCATGAGCATATAGTTGATCTGGGGGATGTAGATCTGGCCCATCTCCGTCGCCGAAGTGTGGCGGATGTCCATGCGCGGCAGGTAGCCGAGCTGAATCGCCTGACGGGTGAGCGAGAAGACGCCCGAGATCACCGCTTGCGAGGCAATGACGGTTGCGCAGGTCGCGAGCAGGACCATCGGATAGATGGCCCATTCCGGCGCCATCCGGAAAAATGGGTTCTTGATCGCCGATGGATCGGCGAGCAGCAGAGCGCCTTGGCCGAAGTAGTTCAAAAGCAAACAAACCGCGACGCCACCCCAGGCCATGAGGATGGGGCCACGGCCGAAATGGCCCATGTCGGCGTAGAGTGCCTCCGCGCCCGTCACGCATAGGATGAGCGCGCCTAAGGCCACAAACGTGATCCAGGGTTCAGCGATGATGAGATCGATCGCGTAGCCCGGCCAGATCGCTGTCAAAATCATTGGGCGTTCGACGATCTCGACGATTCCCAGGACGCCCAACGTCAAGAACCAAGTCAGCATGACCGGGCCGAACAAGCGACTGACGCCCGCCGTGCCGCGGCTTTGGAACATAAAGAGCGCGATCAGGATCACGGTCGCGAGCGGAACGACAAAATCGTCGAACGCGTGGGTCGCGACGCTCAATCCCTCGACCGCGGAGAGGACCGAGACGGACGGTGTGATCAAGGCGTCGCCGTAGAATAGCGAGAGGCCGGTCAACGCTAGAATCCAGATGATCCGCCGGCGGCGTGGGGCCGCGTGGCCGGTGCGCAGCGCAAGCGATGCCAGCGACAGCACGCCACCTTCGCCCTTGTTGTCGGCCCGCATCACGACCAAGCAGTACTTCAAGGTCACGACGATGATCAGCGACCACACGGTCAGTGAGAGCACGCCGTAGACCGATGCCTCGTTCAAGCCCATGCTACCGGTGAACGTTTCACGCATCATGTAGAGCGGGCTGGTGCCGATGTCGCCGAACACGACACCAAGCGCAGCGAAGGCCAACGCGCGCTTGCGCGCGTTTTTCACTTTCTCATCGGTGGTGGCGCTGGTGTCCATATTGGCGCGTGCCGGCGACGCTCTAGGCCTTCGTCCGCTCGCGAATCATCTGCATCTGGCGCACGATCACCTCGGCTTGGCGGATCGAGGCGAGATCGATGAGTTTGCCGTTCAGCGCGACGGCACCCATGCCCTTGGCTGCACCTTCCTTCATCGCGGCGAGGATCGCTTCGGCGCGTTTAACCTCATCGGCTGGCGGCGTGAACACGCGGTTCGCGAGAGCAACCTGGCTTGGGTGGATTGCCCATTTGCCTTCGCAGCCGAGGACTGCCGTGCGTTGTGCCTGGGCGATGAAGCCCGCTTCGTCGGAGTAATCGCCGAACGGGCCGTCGATGGGCCTGAGGCCGTGCGCGCGCGCGGCGGCCACCATGCGCACCGTCGCGTAATGCCAGAGGTCCGACCAGTGCTGGTCGCGCTTGCCCGCTTCGTCCTTGTCGGTCAGGACGACGTAGTCCTTGTTCGGACCGCCGATGTTCGTGGTGCGCATGCCGGCTGAGGCGGCGTAGTCGGCGGAACCGAAGTGGAGCGACTCAAGCCGCTTGGAAGCGCCGGCGATCGCATCGATGTTGTTGAGGCCAAGAACGCTTTCGATGATGACTTCGAGTTTGACTTTCTTCTTGCGACCGATTCCCGCTTCGATCTGCGAGATCAGCATGTCGATCGCATAGACGTCGGCGGCGACGCCGACCTTTGGGATCATGATCAGGTCGAGGCGTTCGCCCGCCTGCTCCATGATGTCCACGACATCGCGGTAGCAATAGTGGGTGTCGAGTCCATTGATGCGCACGGAGATCGACTTCGAGCCGAAGTTCACCGTCTTGAGCGCTTGAATGACGTTGGCACGCGCCTGCGGCTTGTCGGCGGGGGCGACACTGTCTTCAAGATCTAGACAGATGACATCGGCGTCGCTCGCCGCCGCTTTCTCGAACAGCGCAGGGCGGACGCCCGGGGCAAAAAGCTGCGACCGGTTCAGGCGCGGCGCAACACTTTCAACAGTGGTGAAGCTCATGTGATTGCCCCGTCTTCAGAATCGCGACGTTGGGCCCCCTCAAAAGAGGGGCGGAAGCTATGCCTCCCCTTAGACACAGTCAACGCGGCTTGCGACCCGCCTTCGCCAAGGCTTCGGCCGGGTGGGTTGACAATTATGGTCGTCGAAGCTTTTGCGTAGACGACCGAACCGCCAAAGGGTGCTTTTCCGCGACTAGGCGTCTTAACCTTTCGTCCTGCACATGGGTGTAGATCTGGGTCGTTGCAATATCTGCATGGCCAAGCAGTTGCTGGACGCTGCGTAGGTCGGCGCCATGCGCGACGAGATGGCTCGCGAAGGCGTGGCGCAAGACATGTGGAGAAAGTTTGCGCGGGTCGACGCCTGCCTTAACCGCGAGGTCCTTTAGCAACTGCGCGACGCGGCGGCGGGTTAAGTGGCCTTCTACACCGCGCGACGGGAATAGGAAGCGTTGTGCACGTTCCGACTGTGGGAGGAAGCGTGGGCGGACCTGCAGGTAGGCCTTGATCGACTCGCGCGCAGGTGCGCCGAGCGGGACCATGCGTTCCTTACCACCCTTGCCTTTGACGAGGAGCATGCGGCGCTCACCGCTCGCTGCCGCGAGCGGAAGCGTTACGAGCTCAGACACGCGCAGGCCCGAGGCATAGAGAAGCTCGATGATACAGAGAAGGCGGACAGCTTCAGGGCCTTCCAAACCGGCTGCGGCATCGATGAGCGATTTGGTTTGGGCCTCTGTCACGACTTTGGGCAGCGGGCGACCACGCTTGGGTGACTCGATCGCGGACGTTGGATCGTCGGCGCGGATGTCTTCCTCGAGCAGAAAGCGGTGGAGTTGACGCAGCGCGGAGAGCCGGCGCGCTTGGGTGGATGCCTTCAAACCCGCGGCGGAAAGTGTGCCCAAGTAGGATTGGATGTCGGCGGCCGTGGAGGTCGTGAACGTGCGGCCCTTTCCGCGTAAGTGACCCGCGAAGTCGAGTAGATCGCGCCGGTAAGCATCGAGTGTGTGAACTGCAGCGCCGCGTTCGGCGCTCAGCATTTCTAAGAAGGACTCCAAAAGATGCAGGCCAACATCGCGCTTCTCCGTCATTTGCGGCGCACTGGGCTTGCGAGCACCGTTTCGACGGCGATCGCACGTGCGTCGTCACGCAGGCCGACGTCGATCAACGCTTTAACGACGCGCACCACGGTTTGACCCTGGGCACGGGCGGGGCCGCTGGGACCGAGCGCGACAAGCGCGTTCAGGACGGTCTCGCCTTGCTTACGCTCCATCGCTGAGCGGGTTATTGCGGTCAGCGCTTCGGCGGAGACGCCAGCTGGAACCGCGCCTGCGGTGTTCGCGGAGACGGCCCACTGCGCGTCTGGCGGGATCGCGTAACCGAGAGCGGCGAGCAGCGGTATCTCGCGTGTCGCGCGATCCATCAGCCAATCCTTAGAGCCGCCGGGCTTGAGGGCGTTTTGACCGAGCCACGCGAGTGCTGCAGGCAAGCGCGCGGTGTTTTCCACCGACGGGCGCACGAGCGCGTGTTGCACTTGTAGCGCGTTCAATGTGGCGGCGTCGGTCGGCGAAGTCAGGACGGGGAGCCATTGCGCTGCGGCAGCGTCACGCTTTGTGTAGAGGAGAACGCGCGTGACGCTTGGCGCGAGCCACACTGTTTCCAGCGACGGTTTTGTTTGTTGCGCAATGCCAGCGCTAAGCGCCGCAAACAGCGCGAAGCGGTTTTGCAGCTCGGCGCGTTGAAGCGCGGCCGCAAACGCGGAGGCGCGGGCGGTCGCCACCGTGCGGTGGGCGATCGCTTGGTAAAACAGCGCGTTGGCGCGCACGGGTGGCAACTTCGCCGCAGCTTCTTCGGGGTCGTCGAGTTGATCGGGCGTGAAGCTTTCGCTGTCGTAGAGCGCGCGCAATTCGTCGGCGGAAATGAGGCCGGCGAGGGCCGCGCGTTCCGCGGCCGTGAGGCGGAGCGTCGGGTCGGCTGCCTTCTGCACGAGCAACTGTGTGGCCGGCACCCAGCTTGCCAGCGTCGCGGGGGCGGCCTTGTTCGCCTGGCGCAGCATCGCGAGATGAATGCCAGACGGTGCCGACAATCCTTTTAAGTCCGGCGCCGCATCGCCAGAAGCAAGCGCGTCGGCGAGGCTAAAGAACTCCGCGTCTTCGATGTTGCGCTCATGCATGACGTTCAGCGTCAGGCTGGCGGCTTGTGTGTCGTTGGCCCTGAGATAGCAGAGCACGCGCAGCTTCAGCCAATACGGATCGTTCGATGATTGGCGCAGCGACGTGGCATCACCGCATGCGTCGGCGTCGCGGCCATGGAGCAGGAGCGCTTCGGCCCAGGCCTGGCGCGAGAACACGTCGGTGCGCGGGCTTTGGCTGCCTAGCATCACGACTTCGTCGATCAGGCCGCTGGCGAGGAGTTTGCGCAGGCGCTGTGCCAGGAACGATGGTTCGTCGGGCGGGGTTTCGCCTGCAGGCGGCGCGGCTTCAGTCAACAACACGCGCTTCAGCAGACTTCGCATCGCGGGCGAGGATGGTGCCGACGGCAGTTGCGAGATGCGCGCGGACATCGCGTGACGCGCGCTGCCTAGCCACATCTCGGCGGCGAGACCGCCTGCGTCGGGATTCATGAGACCGGCGCCTGCTGGATCGACGGCGCCGAGGTCGCTGACCGTCACGCGCGGGCCCGCAGGTGCGCCAGGCTTGTCGGGAAGGGCTTGCTCAGCCGGCGATCGAGGGGTTGTGACTGCAGGCGCGTCGGTCGACGGCGGCTCGGCTTGTGGCGTCAAACCGCGCGGCGCACCGGCAGCGTCCGGCTCTGCAGCGTGGGCGGATATCGCGAAGGCGAGGCTTAAGAGAAAGGCGTTAACGCGGGAACCGATCATCGGGTAGAACCTTCTCCACCTTGCGCACTTGCGGGGTCACGGTGGAGCCATAGTAGGCAAGCGCCCCCGCGCCAAGCATGAGCAATACTAGGGCGGCCCCGACCAATCGGCCAAGCTGAACTAGGCCACCGCCGCGGTCGTAATCCCGGTAATAGCGTCTGCGCCTCACGTCGTTTCCCTTGGATTTCCCTGATCCCTGGCAGGGGGCCGCCAGTTCATGTACATGCTGATTCCGACAGGATAACCAATTATATGCAGGTGCACGGACACACTGAAAGCTCAGAAGGGCCACCCTTCCGCGAACGCCCGATCGTTTTGGTCGGGTTAATGGGTGCAGGCAAGAGCACAGTCGGACGGCGGCTGGCGGCGGCGTTGAAGCTGCCGTTCCACGACGCGGACTCAGAAATTGAAACCGCAGCGGGCTGTTCCATATCTGATTTCTTCGCGCGTTATGGCGAGCCAGCGTTTCGCGAGGGCGAGCGGCGGGTGATCGCGCGGCTGCTTGGCGGGCCGCGGCACGTGCTTGCGACCGGCGGCGGTGCGTTCATGGATCCGACGACGCGCGCCCTGATCAAGCGGTTAGGACTTTCGATATGGCTTCGCGCCGATATTGGACTCTTGATGGAACGCGTGTCGAAGCGCCCTACCCGGCCGTTGCTGCAAAACAGCGATCCACGCGCGACGATGGAACGGTTGATGAGCGAGCGGTATCCTATTTACGCCGAGGCTGACGTGACGGTCGACTCCAACGGCGGGCCGCACGATGCGATCGTGCAGCAGATTTTGACGAAACTTACCGAGCTCGGCGCGAAGGCAACGCCATGAGCCACGAACGGTTGCGCGTCGACCTCAGCGGGCGCGCCTATGACATTGTCGTGGGCGCGGGTGTGCTGGGATCAGCCGGTAAAGAGATCGCCGCGCTGAAGCGAGCGAAGCGCGTGTTCATCGTTGCCGACGATCATACGGCGAGCTTGCATATGGCGGCGCTGACCCGGTCGCTGGACGCGGCCGGATTGGCACATACGGCTACGGTGCTGCCACCCGGCGAGGCGAGCAAGAGCTTTGGCGTTCTGGAGCAGCTTATCAGCACGATGCTCGACTCGAAGGTCGAGCGCTCCGATCTAGTCGTTGCACTTGGCGGCGGCGTGATCGGCGACCTTGCCGGGTTTGCGGCGGGGATCACGAAGCGCGGGCTCGACTACGTGCAAGTGCCGACGACTTTGCTGGCGCAGGTGGACTCATCCGTCGGCGGTAAGACGGCGATCGACATGCCGCAGGGCAAGAACCTTGTCGGGTTGTTTCATCAACCGTGCTTGGTTTTGGCAGATACCGCCGCGCTGGACACGCTGCCGCCACGCGAGATGCGCGCGGGATATGCGGAGATTTTGAAGTACGGGTTGATCAGCGATGCCGTGTTTGCCGAGTGGGTTGGCGCGAACGCGAGCGCGATCCTAAGCAAGGCGGGGCCGGAACGGACGAAGGCGATCGTTACGTCGTGCCGCATGAAGGCGCGCGTTGTCGAGGCCGATGAGCGCGAGGCGGGGCAACGGGCGCTGCTCAATCTCGGACATACGTTTGCGCATGCGATCGAAGCGTGCGCGGGGTATTCGGGCAAGGTGTTGCACGGCGAGGCCGTTGCTGCCGGATGTTGTCTTGCGTTCGACTTGTCGGAGCGGCTGAAGCTGTGTCCGCCGGGACAGGCTTCGCGGGTGCGCGGTTGGTTTGCGGCTGCGGGACTGCCGACAACGTTTGCGGATTTGCCGGAACTCGGCGCGTCGGGGGACGATCTGGTCGAGATCATGCGCCAAGACAAGAAAGCTTCGGGCGGCAAGCTCGTGTTCGTGCTGGCCCGCGGCATCGGGCAGGCCTTCGTCGCGAACGATGTCGATCCGAAGGTCGTAGCATCGTACCTTACGGACGCGCTGGCGCGATAGGCCGGACGCTATAGAACAGGACTAAGAAGGACTCGCATGGAAGACCAAATCATTCCGGTTTCAGCGGTTACAGGCTGGGAACTCTTGTTCGTGCTGGTGGCCACGCTCGTCTTGATGTTGTTCTCGGCACTGACATCGGCAGCAGAGACCGCGCTCACCGCGGTGTCGAAGGCGCGGATGCACCAGCTTGAGAAAGATGGCGAGAGTCGCGCGCGATCCGTCAATTGGTTGATGGCGCATCGCGAACAGATGATCGGCGCGATCCTGCTCACGAACACTTTTGTCAACGTCGTATCGTCGGCACTGGTCACGACCGTGCTCGTCACGCTGTTTGGGAACGCCGGCGTGGCCGCGGGTGCCATTCTAATCACCGTGATGGTGCTGGTGTTCTGCGAGGTCTTGCCGAAAACGTATGCGATCACGAATGCCGACGGCACGGCGCTTTCGATCGGCCGGCCCGTGAGGATCGCGGTGTCCGTCTTGAGCCCGGTCGTCGATTCTATTCAGTGGTTTGTGGCGTTGCTGCTTCGGACGCGCGGAGTGAAGTCGCAGGGCCTCGTCGACGATCAGGAAGAAGCCGCGGAAGCCGCGGCCGAAGAACTGCGCGGAGCGATCGACCTGCATCACATCCAAGGCGCGGTGCAGACGTCGGACAGGAACATGCTCGGCGGCATATTGGACCTGAAAGACTTGCAAGTGGCCGATGTAATGATCCACCGCAAGAGCATGACCATGCTCGACGGCGATCTGCCGGCCGAAGAGGTGCTCGATCGCGTGCTGGGCCAACCGCATACGCGCCTCCCGGTCTACAAAGGCGACCCAGACAACATCGTGGGTGTCCTACACGCGAAGGATCTGCTGCGCGCGATGTCGCGCAGCCAAGGCAACGTGAAGGCGATGAACGTCATGTCGATCGTCGCCAAGCCGTGGTTCATTCCCGACACCACCATGCTGACCGACCAATTGCGTGCGTTCTTGCAGCGGCGGGTACATTTCGCGCTCGTCGTGGACGAATACGGCGCGCTGCAAGGGCTGATTACGCTCGAGGACATTTTGGAAGAGATCGTCGGTGAGATTCGCGACGAGCATGATGTTCCGGTCTCGGGCGTGCGGCCGCAGGCGGATGGTAGCGTGAACGTCGATGGGTGGGTCACGATCCGCGAGATCAATCGCGCGATGAACTGGAGCTTGCCGGACGAGGAAGCGACGACAATCGCCGGTCTTGTCATTCACGAAGCGCAGGCCATCCCGGATATCGCGCAGGTGTTCTCGTTCCACGGGTTCAAGTTCGAAATCCTGCGGCGGCAGAAGAATCAGATCACGGCACTGCGCATCACGCCACAGCCGAAGGCCGAGGCGGCATCCAAGTCGGCGTGAAGGCTCGCGCGGGTGGCCGTCCGTTGATCTGAGCGACTTTCGTCACCGCGTCACATACGGTGTGACGCCTCGTCAGGCGTGAGAAGCGTCAGGGCGAGCGCGTGAACGCGGCCTTTGAGTTCGGCATCCAGAACGTCGTGCACTTTGCGGTGGCGGGCGATCCGGGGCATGCCCACGAAGACGGCTGACACAATCGCCACACGGAAGTGTGTTTCGCCGCCCTCTCGATGACCGGCGTGGCCGACGTGGCGGTCGGACTCGTCCAGCACTTCAAGCTTTGCGGGCGCAAAAGCAGCTTCGAGCTTTGTTCGTATGGTTTCTGCAATCGTCATTTCGGTGCGCTCGTGAGTCATTCCCGGAACAAAGTCAAGCAAGAGGTTTTCTTGTCTTCTTAACCCGTCGTTCCCATACTTTGAACCGTTATGAGCGAAGGGACGAAACACGCATCACCTTGGGCGGAGCGGCTGCGCGTCAAGCGCCAGCCGGTGACGAAACCCACGCGCAAATGCGACAAGCCCGGGTGCGAAGGCGGCGGCGTGCATCGTGCGCCCAAGAGCCGGACCTCGCTCAACGACTACTACTGGTTCTGTATGGACCATGTGCGCGAGTACAATCAGTCCTGGGACTTTTTCAAAGGCATGAACCCGGGCGAGATCGAGGCCTATCAGCGTGCCACGCTCACTGGCCTTCGCCCCACGTGGAAGATGAACGACACCGCGAAGGGGCCGATCAATCCGAAGCTCCAGTTCTACTTCCGCGGGGCGTATGTCGATCCGTTCTTGGTGTTCGATGACGGACCCGGCGCGCAACCCGGAACGCCGGGTGCGGCAAACCGTAACGGCACGGCGGAGCGGCGCCTGACAAAGATGCAGCAGTCGAGCCTGGACATGCTCGGGCTTGATGGCTCCGCGACCTTGCAGGACGTGAAGACGCGCTTTAAGGAGTTGGTCAAGCGTTTCCACCCCGATGCCAACGGTGGCGATCGCGGTGCCGAAGAGCGGCTGGGTCAAGTCATCAAAGCCTATGGGCAACTGCGCTCGTCCGGCTATTCTTGAACTGATTTGAAAGCACCCCAACCTCTTCGGTGATGCCTCGAGCGCCGCGAAGAGGATCAATCCATTGTCACGGAAGCCTGAAAGCATGACCACGCCACAAGGTCTGGCCACCGAAAGCCAGCCCGATACCACTGTCGATGCCAAGAAGGTGTTCGGCATCGACGTCTCGATGAAGGTTCCCGCCTTCTCGAAGCCGAACGAGTATGTCCCGGACCTCGATCCGGCGTACCGGTTCGACCGCGAAACGACGCTCGCCATCCTTGCGGGCTTTGCGTTCAACCGCCGCGTGATGATCCAGGGCTATCACGGCACGGGGAAGTCAACGCATGTCGAGCAAGTGGCGGCGCGGCTGAACTGGCCGTGTATCCGCATCAACCTCGACAGCCACATTTCGCGTATCGACCTCGTCGGTAAGGACGCGATCGTGGTCAAGGAAGGGATGCAGGTCACCGAGTTCCGCGAAGGTATTCTGCCGTGGGCGCTGCAGCATCCGGTGGCGCTTGTGTTCGACGAATACGATGCCGGCCGGCCGGACGTGATGTTCGTGATCCAGCGCGTGCTGGAGCAGTCGGGCAAGCTGACGTTGCTTGACCAGAACCGCGTGATCCGCGCGCATCCCGCGTTCCGGCTGTTCTCGACGACGAACACGATCGGGCTTGGCGATACGACGGGCCTCTATCACGGCACGCAGCAGATCAACCAAGGGCAGATGGACCGCTGGAACATCGTGACGACGCTGAACTACCTGGCGCACGACAAGGAAGTTGACATCATCTGCGCGAAGGCGCCGCATTACTCCACCGGCGAAGGCAAGAAAAAAGTCGCCGCCATGGTGCGCGTGGCCGACTTGACGCGCAACGCGTTCATGAACGGCGACATCTCAACGGTGATGAGCCCGCGTACGGTGCTGACCTGGGCTGAGAATGCGGAGATCTTCGGCGACGTGGGCTTCGGCTTCCGCGTGACGTTCCTCAACAAGTGCGACGAACTTGAGCGCGCGACGGTGGCTGAGTTCTATCAACGCTGCTTCGGCGAGGAATTGCCGGAGTCGGCTGCGAAGGTGATGGTGGCGTGACCCCTCAGAGTCAGCTGCGCGCGGGCATTTGCGTTGCGCTGCTTTGTGGCGCACTCGCCACCGCTTCGCCAACCGCCGCATGTAGCTTCGCTGCCCCGGATCGTAGCGATGTCTCGATTTCGAAGTGGGTCGCAAGTGTTGATGAGATCGTGCTCGCCCGCGTGGTCTCTATGCGCGGGCGGACTCGCTCGGAATCAGAGGCAGACTACGGCAGCGACATCGCACCGACTGGGTTCCACGAGTTCAGGTTTGAGGTGGTAGAGCAACTCAAAGGTAACACGCCACGCCAATTCACGCTCAATGGCACGCTCGATACTGCAAGCGACCCCAGTAATGCGGTCGTTACGCTGAAGCACACACGGTTCGGTCGGTTCTGGCTTTACTTCGCTCCCGAGGAAGGTGGGTCAAACGCAGCCTGTCAGTGGAGCCCACCGTTCGCGTTCGACAATGAGTACCTCATATTTCGCAACAAGAGTGGCAGCCTTAGCCGCTGGTTCGGACGCGCCGTGCAAGCGATACCTGCACGCCACGATCCATGGCTCGTTGCCGTTCGCCGACTCATTGCCAATCCCAAACTGAAATTCGGAAGAGCTGCGACTATTCCGCAAGTTCTCGCTTCGTCAGTTTTCGCAGTGGAAATGGTCGCCGATCGTTGCCCGACTTCACCGCCCCCACCCCCGGGCACGAATGTGTCCGCAGCTGAATCTACTGGCCATCGGATTGTGCGGCAGTTGTGGGGCGCGCCGGTAGAGCATACGGATCGCTTGGACGGAATCGTATGGTTCGATGACGGCAAGTGCCGCGCGGGAGAGCGTCGGCTTGCCGTATACTTCCAGGATGAGACGTACAATGGCGAGGTTCTTCGACTCGCCGTCGTGGACGGCAAGGTGGACTTCGGCGGCCTCGCAAGTGGAACTGAGCGCGGATTGGTGGGCTCGAGTTCGCGGTATGGAATATGGTACTCGCAGCTTGAGTTGCCCTCGAAGTTGATTTGGACGACCGACGAGCTGGCTGCGGCGCTGGAAGCAGTGGCCGCAGGTCGATCCGGTTCAGGCGGAGTCGAGTAGTATGGCGACAAAATCCGAGAGCCCTGCTGACCCCTTCAAACGCGCGGTGGCGAATACCATGCGCGCGTTGGGTGCTGAGCCGGAGCTTGAGATTACCTTCGGGACGGAGCCGCCTGGACTTAAGGGGCTGAAAGCGCGGCTTCCCCTGCCCGGCCGCGACTTGCCAAAGAACGATGTGGCCCAGACGCGCGGCGTCGCGGATGGGTTTGCGCTCCGCTTGGCGCTGCACGACGACAAGACGCATATGAACTATGCGCCGCCGGGCTCGTCGGCGCGGGCGATCTTCGAGGCGGCCGAGCAGGCTCGGGTCGAGTCGATCGGCTCGATCGCAATGAAGGGCGTTGCGCGCAATCTTGAAGTCGCGCTGGAAGCGCGGTTGAAGCAAAAGGGTTATGCGAACGCACGCGGACGCGATGAGGCACCTCTGGCGGAGGCCGTCGGGTTGCTGATGCGCGAGCGCCTGACGGGGCGGCCGGTGCCTGCCGCCGGCAAAGCCGTCGTCGAGGCTTGGCGGGAGCACATCGAAGCGAAGGCTGGTTCGGACCTCGAGCGGCTCGACGATGTGCTGCGCGATCAGGCGGCGTTTGCGAAGGTGACGCGACGGATACTGACCGACCTTGGGTTGGGCGATGAGCTCGGCGAGGACCCGGATGGGTCGGACGAGGACTCCGACGAGACCGCGCAGGAAGATTCCGAGAGTTCGGACAGCGAAGCAGGCGAGACGTCGGAACCGCAAGGTGCGTCCAGCGAAGAAACGGAGATGTCCGAAGCCGATGGCGAGGACGGCGAGCAGCAGGCGGTTGAGGTTGAGACCGAGGAGAAGGCGTCGCGATCGGAGGCTGACGATACCGCCGATGGGAAGCAGCCCTGGCGGCCGGACAATGCACTCGCCGGCTCAAACGAGCCGAACTACAAGGTCTTTACGCAGCAGTTCGATGAGGTGATCACGGCGGAGGAACTCTGCGACACCGACGAGTTGGCGCGGTTGCGCGCTTATCTCGATCAGCAACTGGTTGCTTTGCAGGGTGTCGTTGCGCGGCTCGCGAACAAGCTGCAGCGGCGTTTGATGGCCAAGCAGAACCGGACGTGGGAGTTCGACCTCGAAGAGGGCATTTTGGATGCGGCGCGGCTCTCGCGTGTCGTGGTCGATCCGATGCATCCGCTGTCGTTCAAGCTTGAGAAGGACATGAAGTTTCGCGACACGGTCGTGACGCTGTTGCTCGACAATTCGGGGTCGATGCGCGGACGGCCGATCATGGTGGCTGCGATGTGCGCGGATATTCTCGCGCGGACGCTCGAGCGTTGTAACGTCAAGGTCGAGATTCTGGGCTTTACGACGAAGGCATGGAAGGGCGGCCAGTCGCGCGACAAGTGGCTGCAAGACAACAAACCGCCGGCGCCGGGGCGGCTGAACGACCTTCGCCACATCATCTACAAGCAGGCGGATTCGCCGTGGCGGCGTGCGCGGCGCAACCTCGGGCTGATGATGCGCGAGGGGTTGCTGAAGGAGAACATCGACGGCGAGGCGTTGATGTGGGCGCACAATCGTCTGATCGCGCGGCCGGAGCAGCGGCGCATTCTGATGGTGATCTCAGACGGCGCACCGGTCGACGACTCGACGTTGTCGGTGAACGCGGGCAACTATCTCGAGAAGCATCTGCGCGAGGTGATCGAAACGATCGAGACGCGCTCGCCCATCGAGGTAATTGCGATCGGGATCGGGCATGACGTGACGCGTTACTACAAACGCGCGGTGACGATTGTGGATGCGGAGCAACTGGGCGGGGCGATGACCGAAAAGCTAGCCGAGTTGTTCGATGAAGACACGGCAAAGGCGTTCGCGCCTGGCCCGAGGCGGCCGTTGAAGGCAAAGGCGCCAGCTGTTGTGGCGGCGCGGTAGGTCCGTGCTTAGCAAGCGTATTGCCCTGATCGTCGGCGGCGCTGTTGCGGCGGCTGCCGCGTACATGTTTGCGGCAACGGCAGAGCCGCAAGAAGCCCGGCCCCTTACCTTGCAAGCGAAGGTGCTGGCGTTCAGCACAGGCGAGGATGCGAAGCAGTATGCGGGGAGGCTTCATCATCGCGGGACGTTGAAGCTCACGTCCGAGGATGCGGATTTCGGTGGCCTCTCAGGGCTGATCGTTTCGAAGGATGGGGCGCGCTTCTTGGCGATCACGGACAGCAGTCAATGGCTGACCGGAACGCTGGCCTATCGTGACGGCAAGCTTGCCGGCGCGAAGGGGCAGAGGATTGCGCCGCTACTGGCGCTGGATGGGCAACCGCTCTCGGGCAAGCGCGGCGATGCGGAGGGGCTTACGGGCTCGCTCGACGGTGACGTGTTCGTGAGCTTTGAGCGCGAGCACCGTATCTGGCGCTATCCGTTTGGGACAGATGGGTTGGCGGCGAAGCCTTCCGTCGTCAAGACGCCTGCCGCTTTGAAGCAAGCCCCGGACAACGGCGGGCTTGAGGGTATTGCTCTGCTTGCCGATGGGCGGTTGCTGGCGCTCAGCGAGTCGTATCACGACGACGCGGGTAACATTCGGGGCTGGCTGATCAAGGAAGGTGCGGCTGCCGTTACCCTGAAGCGGCGTGCACCGTTCGATCTGACCGACGTGCAGCAGCTGCCCGGCGGCGATGTGCTGACGCTGGAGCGTCGGTTCAACCGGATCGGCGGTGTCGGCTTTGAGGTCAGGCGCATCAAGGGCGCGGATGTCGTAGCCGATGCGCTGATGGATGGTGACGTCGTGGCCGATGTGGGCATGAACTTCATTATCGACAACATGGAAGGCTTGTCGGCGCGCACGGATGACGACGGGCGGACGCTCGTTTACTTGCTGTCGGACGACAACTTCAATCCGGGGCTTCAGCAGACGTTGCTGATGATGTTCGAGCTTAAGGACTAATAGCCGCCGAGGCCTGCGGTGGGGCGTACCACAGGGCGCAGGAGCAGATACGGCAAGAGAAGCGCGAAGGACATGAAG
The DNA here is from genome assembly GCA_902826695.1 of uncultured Alphaproteobacteria bacterium. GTDB lineage: Bacteria > Pseudomonadota > Alphaproteobacteria > Micropepsales > Micropepsaceae > SZUA-430. The sequence goes on from CADEFU010000013.1 coordinate 71,609, forward strand.
GCCTTCGTGCCGGTGTCGATTGCCATGCGGTGGGCCCACGACTCGTTCGTGAAGGCGTAGGCTGCCGGGTAGAACAAGAACATCGCGACGAATGAGGCCGTGAGCGCGCTATAGACCGGCGCTTTCCACCAAACGACGCCGCGGGTGCGGTCGAATACGTAGGTGCCCGCGAGCTGGCCAATGACCATCGCGCCGACGAATGCGGCGGCGACGCGCAACGGCGGCACGTCGGCTGCGGCGGGCAGCAACGGGTGCATCTGGTAGAGCACGGCGATCGCGGCGCCGATCGCGGCCGACCACGACAAATAGATATGGCCGATCGCAAGGTCCTCGCCGTAGCGGCGGTTGACGAGGTTGGCGATCAGGAACACCACCGGCACGATTGCGTGGCCGACGGACAGCCAGCGCGAGGGGTAGAGCTCGGGATGGCGCGGCGGGCTGAGGAGGCCATCGAACAGCGGAAACGGCGTGTTGCGGAGCTCCCAGGCGATAAGCAGGGTAAGGGCGGTGATGATCGCCGGCGCCGTCAGAAGCGCGAGGTCGCGCAGCTGACGCCCGACCCACGGCATACGCGTAGGGGCGTGTGAAACGATGATGCCGCCTTCTGCGGCTGCTCTGCTGACGCGGCTTGTCATGACCCTTGGCGGAATCGCGATGCCGAGGGTGCGAAGAACGGTCTAGCGGTGCAAGTGGGCGAATTAGGCCTTTGCAGCGGCGCGCACAATTTCGCGCTTCAGGCGGCGCGCGCGGTCGGACAAATTGTCGTCCTTCTGCTTGCTGATAAACGCGTCGAGGCCACCGTTGTGGTCGATCGAGCGCAGCGCGTGCTTCGAAATGCGCAACTTAACCGTGCGGTCGAGACGGTCGGAGATCAGCGACACTTCCGACAGGTTCGGGCGGAACTTGCGCTTCGTTTTGTTGTTCGCGTGGCTGACGTTGTTGCCCGTCAATACGCCTTTGCCGGTGAGTTCGCAGCGCCGTGCCATGATGAAGTTTCCGTCCAATTCTCGAAGAAAAGCGAACCCGCGCGGGCCCAAGCCTCACGCGGGAGGGCGGACCTATAGGTCATGGCCCGCTCAAAGGTCAAGTTTTGGCCCGCCAGTGCGCCAAAATGGCCTTGGCGGCGGCAGCGGGGCTCAAGGTTCCCCTGGCGACGGCGGCTTCGGCTTTAACGAGTTCGGCGCTGGCGGCGGGGTCTTCGGCCAGGGCAGAGGCCAAACCCTCGCGCAGTTCCGTTTGCAGCCAAGCCACGCGTTGGCCGCGACGTTGGTGCTCCCAGGCACCGGAGGCGGTGAGCAGGCTACGGAACTTTTCTAAGTCGTTCCAGACTTCAGGGATACCCCTGCCCTCCGGGCTTGAGACGAGGCGGACGTCGGCGAACCAACCGTCGAATTTGGGGCGCATGAGGTGGAGAGCGGCCCGGTAGTCTGCCGCGGCGCGGTTTGCCGCCGCCACCAAATCGCCGTCGGCCTTGGTCACGACGACGAGATCGGCAAGCTCCATGATACCGCGCTTGATGCCTTGCAGATCGTCGCCGCCGCCCGGCGACACGAGTACCAAGAACATATCCACCATGTCGGCGACGGCGGTTTCGGATTGGCCAACACCCACCGTCTCCACGAGTACGACATCGAAGCCTGCCGCTTCGACGAGGAGCATCGTTTCGCGCGTGCGACGCGCGACGCCACCAAGCGTTGTGCCTGCCGGCGACGGACGAATGAAGGCGTTCGGATCCTGCGCAAGTTTCACCATGCGTGTCTTGTCGCCCAGGATCGAACCGCCCGATCGGCGCGACGACGGATCGACGGCGAGCACGGCGACTTTGTGTCCCCGCTGAGTTAGCCACGTGCCCAACGCTTCAACGAAAGTTGATTTCCCGACACCTGGGGCGCCGGACAGGCCGATGCGCACCGCTTTGCCGGTATGGGGTAGGCTGGCGTTCACCACAGCGGCAGCGGCCGCTTCGTCTTTGCTGCGCCTCGATTCGATGAGGGTGATGGCTTTCGCCAAAGCCCTTCGATCGCCTGCAACCAGGGCGTCCGTTAAGTCCTTGATTTTGGCTTCTTCGGATGAATGGGTGTTCATGATATTGGTGACGATTGCAGCTTGAAGAATGGACGAATTTTCCGCCACAATTCGAACAACGCGGCCGACCATATAGCCGGTCCCGTTGGAACGCCACGTTCAACTGTCTGCCCATTGTCGAGGTTTGTAGATCGATGCTGAAACGTTTGATGCTTGCGACGACGATCGCGCTTATGCCCGTAGCCGCGTTCGCGGAGGAGGCTTCGATGACGCCTGTGTCCGCGCCAGCGGCGGGCGGCCCGACCAGCTCCGTGCAGCTTGTTTGGCAAGTCTATCTCGGCGGGTTCAATCTCGGGAACGTCGGCATCAAGTCGAGCTTCAACGGCAACTCCTATTCGGCTGTCTCGCGGCTTAAGACCGCCGGCGTCGTGAACTCGTTCTATGAAGCGATCATCGACGCGAACTCGGTCGGCACGGTGGGCGCCGGGGCGCTGACGCCGAAGAAGTACATGTCGAACACCGTCAACGAGAAGCAATCGCAGAAGGTCGACCTGACCTACACGGCATCGGGCATCGAGCTTGAGGCCCAGCCCGCTTACAACACATCGCGCTTTCCGGTGAGCGAAGATCAGAAGCGCGGCACGCTGGACCCGCTCTCGGGGCTCGTCTATTCGCTGTCGGGCGTTTCGCTCTCGGCTGCGAAGCCTTGCGGGGACACGGTTCGCGTGTTCGACGGTCGGCGGCGCTACGACATCGAGCTGAAACCCGCGGGCGCTGAGAACGTTAAGTCCGATGGCGGCTATTCCGGTCCGGCGCAGAAGTGCACGGTCGTGTACAAGCAACTCGCCGGCTTCAAGCCGAACTTGAACAAAGGCAAGTCGCTTCCCGCGATCAACGTCTGGTTCGCGAAGATGGAAACCTCTGCCGGCGGGCCGGTGAAAACATTCGTTGTGCCGGTCAAGATCATGACCGAGACGCCGTACGGCGTGGCGCTCGCCCACGCGCGCAAGATCACGATCGACGGCACGCAGAAGACGAGCTGACGCGCAACAGATACGAGCCCACAAGTTTGGCTCCGAGAAGACGCAATGGGCCTCTCGTTCAACGGAACGTGGGGCCCATTAACTTTGTCCTGCGTCGGCCACGGCGGAGAGAGCGCCGTTGCTTCGGCTTTCTTGCTAACCAAGCTCTCTAAGCGTGTTTTCATGCGCTGCGCTTAGACTCGCCCTTCCAGCCGGAGGAGTGGGTTTCCATGAGCATGACACTCAGTTTGAAGCAGGCGAGCGAGATGGACCTGGCGCGCATGGCGCGCGAGGGCGTGGACGAAGAGCTGTTGATGAGCGCGCGGGACGCGCTCGATCTCGACAAGTCGTGGCACCTTTTGCACTACGTGTTTACAGGGAGCGCCTGGGACGGACCGATGCCGGCGGCAGCTTTGCTGTCGGGCGGGCGCGAGGTCGGCGAGGATTTGGGCTATGGGCCGGCGCGCGTGCTTTCGCCCAAAGAGACGAAAGAGTTCGCGCAGTTTCTCGGCATGCAGACCGAGGCGCAGCTTGCCAAGAAGATCAACGTACCGGCGATGCAGCGGTTGGAGATCTATGCCGCCGATGCGGATTCGACCGAGGATCTCGATCACTATTTCCCGCAGCTCAAGTCCTACGTGGCCGACGCCGCGGCAAAGGGACAAGGGCTTGTGATTTGGATGAGTTAAACGGCCGGGAGCGAGGGGCCCCGGCCTGGCGCCGCGCATCAAGGTGCGCGACGCCATCAAGCTCCCGGCGAACTGGCGGTCAGCCGTCGGATGCCGCCGGCTGATTGGCCAATTCGGCCTGCTTTTTCCTCTTCGCGCGCGTCCGCGCCAACATGTTCAGACCTTCGACCAGCGCGGAGAAGCCCATCGCGGCATAGATGTAGCCCTTGGGAACGTGGAAGCCGAAACCGTCGGCGATCAGCGCCATGCCGATCATCAACAGGAAGCTTAAGGCCAGCATCACGATCGTCGGGTTCGCTTGGATGAAGTTCGCAAGCGGGGTCGCGGCCACCATCATGATCAACACGGTCACGATCACGGCAATCACCATGATCGGAATATGATCGGTCATGCCGACGGCAGTGATGATGCTGTCGATCGAAAAGACGAGGTCGAGCAGGATGATCTGACCGATCGCCGCCGAGAACGCCATCGTGGCCACGCGCGTGTCGAACACGTCGCCCGTCTCGTCGGGGTCTACGTTGTGGTGAATCTCCTTCGTCGCTTTCCAAACCAGAAACAGGCCGCCGGCGATCAGGATCAGGTCGCGCCAGGAGAAGCCATGACCGAAAGCGGTGAACAGCGGCTCCGTCAGCTGCACGATGATCGCGATGGTGCTCAACAGCGCCAAACGCATGATGAGCGCGAGGCCGATACCGATCCGCCGCGCGCGTTCGCGGTCGGCTTCGGGCAGCTTGTTCGTGAGGATCGAGATGAAAATCAGATTGTCGATGCCGAGCACGACTTCCATCGCGATCAGCGTAACCAGGGCCACCCATGCCGCGGGGTCGGCGGCAAGTTGCATCAAGTATTCCATTAGGATCCTCGTGGAGATTCGAAAGCGGGAAGGATTTGCCCGATATTTCCCTTTTTCTCCAGTGCGGAGAGACGGCGCGTACCGGAACGCCGGGCGTGCTCGCAGTCACACGGGTGTTGAAAGCTATACCACAAGGGTAGGCGCGGCGGCACTTCGGAGCCGAAAATACACGTCGTTCGCGGGGTGATTCGCCCTGCCGGGGCGTGCATGAGCTTTTCGCGCATCTTGAGAAAAACCGAGCAGCTGCTCGTTCGATGGGTCGAAGAACCCATCGGCGTGACGGTGCCGCTGGGTGCATTCCTGGCGGTGTGGCTACCGCCGCAGATGCCCGACATGTTTGCGGGCATGGAAATGCCGCTTGGCGCTTGGCACGTCGCGGCTCGGCCGTTGCTGTTTGCTCTGTCGGCGACGCTTCTGGGCTTGAGCGCTTGGTTTTGGACGCGCGCCGCGTTGAGCGCGCGGCATCATCATCACGAGAGCGACCGTACCCGCATCCTGCGCAAGCGGGCGATGCGCGAAGGGATCCTCGACGAAGAGGACCACCGGCGCGCAAGCCATCATGGGCGGACGAAGGAAGACGAAGACGTTGCGTGGTCGGAGGAGTGGGCGCCGAGGCTTGCGCTGCTGTTCGCCGGCGGCATCACAGTGCTTCCCATCTTGTTTGCGATCAGCACAGGACAATTTTCGGCCGGATTGATCGGCGGGGAGTTGATGAGCTTTGGCCTCGTGGGGCTGCTCTTCATGTTCGTCGTCTATCGTACCGAGTTCCGCTGGATGGTCGCGTTCGATGCACCGGCATGGATGCTCAAGACGCGGGCGACGCGCATTCTCGCCGATGCGCCGTTCGGGTGGCCGTTCGCGGTGCTGTCGCTTTTGTGCAGCGCAATTGCACTCGTCGTCGTCGGGGTCGCCCCCGGGTTCGTGGCGCAGTTCGACGCGCCGACGACGGCTATCGCGGCGCTCGCGTTTGCCGTGGGGCCGCTCGTCATCGCGCTCGCCATCATGCGCGGCGTCGTGGAGCAGGCGATCTATTTCGTGCGCTGGCTCGTAAACCGGTTCGAGCCGGTGCACCTGATGCCGGGCGAAGCAAACCGGATGAAGCGCATGGCGAACGGCGTCGGAACGGTGCTGCTCGCGCTTTGGTTCCTGTCGCCGCCGTGGGTGTTTGAAAAGCACGTCGTGCCGCTGACGACGACGCAGATCGTGGAGCCTTCGAACGGGGGGGCCTGCGCGCCGCTCGGGCCTTCGGGACAACGCAGCATCTGCCGCCCGGATTTGCGCGCGGCATTGCACGACTGGATCGCTGCTCGTCGGCGTGCGTCGCCCGGCGCCGGCGAACGCTTGCCGCTGGTGATCGTGGCGGCTGAAGGCGGAGCGAGCCGCGCAGCGGTATGGCTACTGGCCTCGATGAGGATGCTCGACAACAGGACGAATGGCGACTTCGGACGCCACTTGTTCGCGATCAGCGGCGTGTCGGGCGGGAGCCTGGGGGCTGCAACCTATGCGCGGATGTTGCGGGCGAAGGGGCGCGCCGACGGCTCGCTCGATTGGGAGGATCCGGACACGCGCCGCGCGCTCGCGCGGATCGGTACGAGCGATCTCCTTGCGGGTACGATCGCGACCTACTTCTTGAACGACATGTTCGGCAGCATGGTCGGACCCATGTGGACGTGGGCGCGCGTACCGGATCGTAACGCCGTGCTTGAACACACGTTCGACGATCTGTGGGACGGAAACCGCGGCTTTGCCCTGCCCCGGCATGCGCGGAGCGGCTTCTTGGGGTTGCGCTTCTCGGCGCAGGGCGAGAGCCGGATGCCGGTGGAGTTGCTGCCGCATTTGCTTTTGAACGGGACAGACGTGACTACGGGGCGGCGGCTTATCACCTCGACCATGCGCTGGCACGCACGCAATCCGCTGTTTGCCGACGCGGGCGACTTCGTGCGGATGACCACGCGCGACATCGAACTTTCGACAGCCGTCACGAATTCGGCGCGCTTTCCGTTCGTCTCGCCGGCTGGCCGGTTCGTGAACGCGAGCACGGGTACCGCGCATCAGATCATCGACGGCGGCTATTTCGAAAACTATGGCGCGCGGACCGTATGGGAACTCGCACGCGCGATCGAGGCGTTGGTCGAGGAGGACCCCTCTCTCAACGTCGTGCCCATCGTGGTCGTGGTGAGCAACGACCTCGATGCGGATCAGCCGCCGCGCCATGTGCGCGGGAAATGCCGGCCGATGCTGGAGGATGCCGCGCATGATGGCGGGCAGGTCACCGTGCGCTGCGACGACCCGTTGCCGGGCGACAGTTGTGCGGAAGCGACGTATGCGTCGTTGGCACCGCAGCTTCGGCCGCAGGACCGCTCGCTGGTGCCGCAATCGCTCGCACCGATCCTGGGGCTTGCCGCGACGCGCAGTGCACATGGGCGCGATGCGCTGAACATCCTGAAGCGCGATTTCTGCCGGGCGCAAACGGAGGCGGAGGACGATCCAAAGGTGCGGATGATCCATGTCGCGCTGCCGAAGCCCGATCCTGAGCGCGGCGAGGCTGCGCCGATGAACTGGGTGTTGAACCCGGCGGCGTGCGACTACATGCTGAACCGCGCACCGTGGCTTTCGTTCAACGTGCGCCAAGGCGAGCGTTTGAGAGAGACACTCGATGCCGTACTTGGCGTGAGCCTGCGCGCGACGCAAATGGAGCCGCCGGCCGCGATCGCGTGCAGGTGACCTCTACTGCAGGCGGCGCAGCGGAACGGGGTCTTCCGATTCTTCGGGCGGAACAAGATCGAGTGTCGGTTGCGCGCCGGCCGGCAGATCGGTGACTTCGACTTGCCGCAATTTGCGCTCGACCGCTCGCGTGCGGACGCCGACATCGTGGATCGTCTTCTGGGCCGACTGGAGTTGCTTGTCGAGCTTGTCCCAGACCTCGGCGTAGCGCTGGAACTCGGCCTTTGCTTCGCCGAGCACGCGCCAGACTTCGCTTGAGCGCTTCTGGATCGCGAGCGTGCGGAAGCCCATTTGCAGGCTGTTCAACAACGCATGCAGCGTCGTTGGCCCCGCGACGGTGACGCGGTGCTTCGACTGCAGCCGCGCGACAAGGCCGGGCGCGCGCATCGCTTCGGCGAACAGCCCTTCGGTCGGCAGGTACATGACGGCGAAATCGGTCGTCGCGGGCGGGCGAATGTACTTCGAGGAGATGCGCTTCGCCTCATTCTCGATCACGCCGGCGAGTTCGTCCGAAGCGGCGCGGATCTCGTCGCTGTTGCCGGCATCCCAGGCGGCCATAAGGCGCTCGTAAGTTTCCTTCGGGAACTTCGCGTCGATGGGGAGCAGCACGTCGGCGCCTTCGGAGGCGCCCGGCATACGCACGGCGTACTCGACCATTTCGGTCGCGCCGACTTCGACCTTTGCGTTCTTCACGTATTGGTCGCGCGCGAGCATCTGTTCGAGCATCGCGCCGAGCTGGACTTCGGCCCAGCCTCCGCGATCCTTCACGTTCGACATGACGCGTTTCAGGTCGCCAACACCGATCGCGAGCGTTTGCATTTCGCCCAAGCCCTTGTGCACCATCTCAAGGCGTTCGGAGACGAGCGCGAAGCTGTCGCCCAACCGCTTCTCCAGCGTACCCTGCAGCTTTTCTTCGACGGTCGCGCGCATGGCGTCGAGCTTCTGTTCGTTGTCGGCGCGCAGGTGATCGAGGCGCTCGGTCACGGTTTGGCGCAGCGCTTCCTGTGTGATCGCGTTCGCGTCGGCGAGTGCTTTGACGTCGGTCTTCAGGCCCTCGCCGAAGGAGGCGATCGTTTTGCGCAGCTCGTCGCGCAGGGCGGTCGCGAACTCCGCGTGCGTCCGGACAAATTCCTCGAAGCGCTTGTCCACTGCCGTGCGGCCGTCGGAGACGGAGGATTGAACCGAGGCGCCGAACTTCAGGATCCCCTCGCCCACTTCCTTGCGCAGGTCGCGGCCGCGGTCGGCCGATTCCTTGCGCATGTTCTGATGCTCGTCGCGGACGGCGCGTTCGGTGCGCTCTGCCAGGTCGGCGATGCGCTCAAGCCGCTTGTCGATTTCGCGCGCGACGCCGCCTTTTCCGCCAGCAAAGCCCGAGAGCCAGAGCACGAGATGGATCGTCGCAATGACAATCGTGAGCGCTATCGCAAGCACGAACAAAATGGTGAGCCAGTCCATGGCCGAATCTCCTCAACAGGGGGCGATTCTAGGGCGCGCCGGTTGGCTTGCCGCCTTAATTCTGCGCTAGAGTTTGCCGAGACTGCGCCGTCCACTTCACCAGGAAGCCCTGCGAAATGCGTTCAATCCCCAGGAAACTCTCGGTTCTTTTGCTTGTAGGCGCCATTGCAGCGTGCGGACCGCAAGCGCAAAAGCCTGCGGGGCCTGTCGTTACCGGCGAGGGTTTCGCCGGCGTTAAGTTCGGGATGACGCTCGCGCAGGCGGAGGCGGCGCTCGGGGATAAGCTGAACGCCGTTGGCGAAGGCGAAGGCAATTGCTCGTACGTCGAGCCTCAGAATGCGCACAAAGGTGTCTTGTTCATGGTGATCGACGGCACGATCGCGCGTCTTGATGTGCAGGAGACGGACAAGATCGTCACCGACACCGGCGCGAAGATCGGTGACAGTGAGAGCCACGTGCTTGGTCTCTACAAGGGGCGCACGCGCGTCGAGGAGCACAAGTACACGGGGCCGGAGGGGCACTACGTGCTGGTGCTTGGGCCTGACGGCAAGGCGCAAATCGTGTTTGAGACCGACGGCGGCAAGGTCGTCAGCTACCGCGCGGGCCGGCAGCCCGAAGTCGAATGGATCGAAGGGTGTTCGTGATGAAGCGGTTTGCTGGTTTCTTCGTTTCTACTCTGCTTGCGGCGTCGGGTGTTAGCGCGACTGAGGCTTCGCGCTGCGACCGGCAGCTCGTGATGCAGATCGACTCCGCCTACATCACGGTCGAGCCGGATGGCGTCACCATCAATGCGTTCGGTGTGGCTGAAAGCGCCGGGTGGAGCGCGCCGACCCTGATCAAGGCGGGTGAGATCGCGAACGGGGCGGTGACGTCCGACTTCGTCGCCTGCCGTCCGGAGGTATCGGCGCAAGTGCTGACGCCCATCCAGACAAAGACGAAACTTCCGCTCGGCACGGAGGTCCGTCAGATTGTCGTGCGCACGAAGACGAACGCGATGACGGTTGAGATTACGCGGCGTTGATCTTGCGGCACTCGTTTAGCGCAAAGGGAGAGCCAAATGACCTCGCTTAGATTAGCAGCAGCCGTCGTCCTGGCAGCGCTAAGTGGATTCTATTTTCACGTCTTCTACGGGCGCGGCTGGGCGAATGCTTATGTGCAAGCGCAAGCAGCGGCCGGGCGGTTGAACGATGTTGCGCGCGAGCCATACCCCGACGTGATGGTTTTCATCGCCGCACTGACGTCCCTCATTCCCATGGCGTTCAAAGTCTTGCTGTTCGTCATGATCCGCGATCTTTTGCCGGGGCGCTCCGGTGCGGCGAAGGGGTTGTCGTTCGGGCTGCTCTTGCTGGTGATCAGCGACTCTTTCATTCGCATGCCGATCATGAACGTCGTTGGCGGCAACCCGCCCGACGTGATGTTAGTCCAGAGCGCAGAAGGCTGGGTGTACAGCCTTCTGATCGGGCTCGTAATCGGTGTCGTCGTTCCGCCGGATGCGCGCGAGCATCTGCCGCGCCAGCTTCAGCTGCGCGCGACATCGCCCTCTTAGCTGCGCGCTAAGCCGCCTGTTTTGATTTCGCGCGGATGAGTCTGAGGACCTCGCTCGCCGCTTTCGGGATGTTCGTGCCGGGGCCGAAGATGGCGGCGGCACCGGCGCGTTTGAGGGCGTCGTAGTCTTGGGCGGGGATGACGCCGCCGCAGACAATGAGGATGTCGTCGGCGCCTTGTTTCTTCAGTTCGGCTGAGAGTTCGGGGACGAGCGTCTTGTGGCCGGCCGCTTGGCTCGAGACGCCGATGACGTGGACGTCGCTGTCGATTGCGTCTTTCGCGACTTCGGCGGGCGTCTGGAATAGCGGACCTACGTCGACGTCGAAGCCTAGGTCGGCGAAGGCCGTGGCGATCACCTTCGCGCCGCGGTCGTGGCCGTCTTGGCCCATCTTGGCGACGAGCATGCGCGGGCGGCGGCCTTCGTCCTTGGCGAATTGCTCGACTTCGGCGCGGATCCGGGCGAAGCCCTCATCGCCTTCGTATGCCGCGCCATAGACGCCGGAGATCGACTTCGTTTCGGCTTGGTGGCGTTTGAACACTTTTTCCATCGCGTCGGAGATTTCGCCGACGGTCGCGCGGGCGCGCGCGGCTTCGACGGCGAGCGCGAGAAGGTTCGCGTTGCCCTTCGCACCTTCGGTGAGCGCTTTCAGCGCGGCATCGACTTTCGCTTGGTCGCGCGTGCCTTTGACCTTTTGCAGGCGCGAGAGCTGTTGCGCGCGGACCTTATCGTTGTCGATGTCGCGGACTTCGATATCGGCTTCGTTTTCGAGGCGGAATTTGTTGACGCCGACGATCACCTCTTCGCCGCGGTCGATGGCGGCTTGGCGGCGGGCTGCCGCTTCTTCGATTTTGAGCTTCGGCCAGCCGGAAGCGACCGCCTTTGTCATGCCGCCCATGGCTTCAACTTCGTCGATGAGCGCGCCCGCGTGGGTCGCCAGGGCGTGCGTCAACGCTTCGACGTAGTACGAGCCGCCGAGCGGGTCGACGACGTGGGTGACCTTCGTTTCGGTTTGGAGGATGAGCTGCGTGTTGCGGGCGATGCGGGCGGAGGTTTCGGTCGGCAACGCGATTGCTTCGTCGAACGAGTTCGTGTGCAGCGATTGCGTGCCACCGAGGATCGCCGCCATCGCTTCATACGCCGTGCGCACGACGTTGTTGTAGGGGTCCTGTTCGGTGAGCGAGACGCCGGACGTTTGGCAGTGCGTGCGGAGCATGAGCGACTCCGTTTTCTTCGCGCCCAAATCCTTCATGATCTTCGCCCACATCTGCCGTGCAGCGCGCAGCTTTGCGATCTCCATGAAGAAATTCATGCCGATTGCGAAGAAGAACGACAGGCGCGGAGCGAAATCGTCGATGTCGAGGCCTTTCGCCATCGCGGCCTTCACGTAGGCGATGCCGTCGGCGAGCGTGAAGCCGAGCTCCTGCACCGCCGTCGCGCCGGCTTCGTGCATGTGGTAGCCGGAGATCGAGATCGAATTGAACTTCGGCATCTTCTCGGCCGTGTAGGCGATGATGTCGGCTACGATGCGCATCGATGGTTCGGGCGGATAGATGTAGGTGTTGCGGACCATGAATTCTTTCAGGATGTCGTTCTGGATGGTTCCCGAAAGTTGGCTCTGCTTCACGCCCTGCTCTTCGGCGGCGACGATGTAGTTCGCCATGATAGGAATGACGGCGCCGTTCATGGTCATCGACACGGACATTTTGTCGAGCGGAATGCCTTCGAACAGGATCTTCATGTCTTCGACGCTGTCGATCGCAACGCCCGCTTTGCCGACGTCGCCGAGCACGCGCGGATGATCGCTGTCGTAGCCGCGATGCGTCGCGAGATCGAAGGCGATCGATAAGCCCATCTGACCTGCGGCCAAGTTCTGACGATAGAACGCGTTGGACTCTTCCGCGGTCGAGAACCCGGCGTATTGGCGGATGGTCCAGGGACGGCCCGCGTACATCGTCGCGCGGACGCCGCGGGTGAATGGCGCCAAGCCCGGCATTTCACCAGCCGATCCGAGCTTTTCGAGATCAGACGCGGTGTAGAGCGGTTTGACAGGAATTCCTTCCGGGGTCGCCCAGGTCAGCGAATCTGCCGATTTCCCTTTCAAATCGCCGGCGGCGAGCTTTTGCCAGTCGGACAGGGACACTTTGGGAAAGTCGCTCATAGGTTGACCCCGGGTTTTCGCTCGCAGTTGCGGTGTTGGAAGTGTTTTGGGGGAAAGAACCCTGGGGGTCAAACGGCGTTGCGCCGGCTATTTGCCTTGTGCCGCCCCTGCGACACGCCCCCAAGGCTTTGGGGGTGAACGAAAGGGAACTTTATGCGGGTGAGTCCTTTGATCGAGTTTTGGTCCACCTTTGTTTCACTGCTCTCCCGGAATTATCCCCAGGTGGGGGTGTCGCCCTTAACATCGTCCGGACACGGACTAACGATCCGGGGACAGAGCTTTTGCATACGCGAATCGCAAACACTGCCTGCTCGCTCCGTGCACGGACGAGTTGTAGCGCGCGGTCTCGATTGACAGTTCCGGCAGGCGACCTTGACTCGTGCGGCGCGCTTGCGATCCGGCAACAGCATCGGCAAATAAGCGTTTGATTTAGCTATATCTAGCACTGGAACTAATCAGGAACTGCAGCGAGTCAGCGATTCGGACACGGTTCGTTTCGTTTCCGTTCACATAGCTATCCTCGCGGTTTCCACAGCGGTTTTTTGGCCACGCCTGGCGTTCTTGCCTTAAGTGGTCCGGCTAAGGCATTTGGACCGCCTTCGCGCTTTCCGGAAACCATAACCGATGACCTCTCCCTACGGCCGGGTGACCGCCGTTCTTGGGCCCACGAATACGGGCAAGACCCACTTTGCCATCGAACGCATGCTGGCCCACCAGAGCGGGATGATCGGGCTACCGCTCAGGCTGTTGGCGCGCGAGGTGTACGAACGCGTGGTCGCCGTGAAGGGGGCGCACAACGTCGCGCTCATCACCGGCGAAGAGAAGATCGTGCCCAAAACGCCGACGCATTGGGTGGCGACGGTGGAGTCCATGCCGATCGATATCGGCGCGGAGTTCATGGCGATCGACGAAATACAGCTTAGCGCCGATGTCGAGCGCGGGCATGTGTTCACCGACCGGCTTCTATCCGCGCGCGGGCGATCGGAGACGATCTTCCTCGGCTCCGACACAATGCGCCCGTTGATTCAGAAGTTGGTGCCCGGCGTGCAGTTCATCGGGCGGCCCAGGTTTTCGGATTTGGCATATACGGGCGCGCGCAAGCTGACGCGCCTGCCAAGGCGGTCGGCAATCGTCGCCTTCTCGTCGGATGCGGTTTATTCGATCGCCGAACTCGTGCGGCGCCAGCGCGGCGGCGCGGCTGTCGTGATGGGCGCCTTGTCGCCGCGCACGCGCAATGCGCAGGTCGCGCTCTATCAGAACGGCGATGTGGACTTTCTGGTTGCGACGGATGCTATCGGCATGGGGCTCAACATGGATATCGACCATGTGGCCTTTGCGGGGACGGAGAAGTTCGACGGCACCAATCGCCGGCCGCTGCGCGCGAACGAGCTTGCGCAGATCGCGGGGCGCGCCGGCCGGCATATGAACGACGGCACGTTCGGCGTGACTGCCGATGCGGAACCGCTCGACGGCGAACTTGTCGAGGCGATCGAGAACCACCGTTTCGATCCGGTGCGCGTGATTCAATGGCGGAACGCGAACTTGGACTTCGGGAGCATCGAGGCGCTCGACCGCAGTCTCGACATGCTGCCGCCGACGCGCGGTTTGACGCGGGCGCGCGCTGCCGACGATCAGCTGGTGCTGCGTATTTTGGGCGCCGAAGAAGCGATCAAGGCGAAGGTCCAAGGGCCGGTTGCGGTGAAGCTGCTGTGGCAGGCGTGTCAGATTCCCGACTTCCGGAAACTGGCGACGGAAGAACATGCGCGGCTGATCGGCGGCATCTTCGAGCACCTGATGAGCAACGAAAGTGTGCTGCCCGAGGATTGGTTGAACGGGCATGTGTCGCGCCTCGACAATATCGAAGGCGATATCGATGCGATTGCTCAGCGCATTGCGCATATCCGCACGTGGACGTATGTCGCCAACCGAGCGGATTGGCTCGCGGACGCGGCGGAGTGGCAGGGGCGGACGCGGGTGGTCGAAGACCGGTTGTCGGATGCGCTGCACGAGAAGCTGACGCAGCGCTTTGTCGACCGGCGCACGAGCGTGTTGATGCGCCGGTTGCGCGAGGACGAAGAATTCGCCGCGACGATCGAGGATGAAGGCGAGGTCTTGGTCGAGGGCGAGTATGTCGGGCGGCTGCAAGGGTTCTCGTTCGTGGCCGATCCGCGGGCGATTGGGATTCACGGGCGTGCGCTGCGTGCGGCGGCGCTAAAGGGGCTCGCGGGCGAGATTGCCTCGCGCGCGCATGCGCTTACCAACGCACCGGAGGCGGCGATCACGCTCTCCGAACACGGGCGGCTGTGGTGGAACGGCGGGATCGTTGCGCAACTGAAGAAGGGGCACGATCCGCTGCACCCGCGGGTGGAGTTGCTGGCGGACGATTTGCTTTCGACGCAGGCCCGCGATCGGGCGACGGAGCGGCTTGAGGAATGGCTCGCGCATCATGTTGCGAAGACGCTGTCGCCGCTGGTTACCGTGCAAGCCGAGTTGGCGAAGGAGATGCCGAAGGAAGCACCCGCGCCCGAAGCCGCGCCAGTTGTCGACGTGGCGACGGCGCCTGACTCGGCAACGGATGCTGCAAAAGACGCGGGCGAGGCGTCGGCCGAGGAAGAGGCGGCCGCCGACGAAAATGCCGACGCGGTCGATACTGCCGACACGGCTGCGGCGGCAGATGCCCAGGCTGACGTTCAGCTGCACGCCTCGCCGCTACAGGGAATGGCGCGCGGCCTCGCGTTTCAGATCTATGAGAACTTGGGCTCGGTTTCGCGCCAATCGGTGACGCGCGAACTGCGCGCCGTCGCGCAAGCGGATCGTACGCCGCTTCGCCGGCTGGGCGTGCGGTTCGGGGCGTTCTCAATTTTTCTGCCCGTGCTGGTGAAGCCTGCGGCAGCGAAGTTGAAGGCGCTGTTGTGGGCGGTGCATCAAGGGATCACCGAAATACCGCCGCCGCCGCCGGCGGGACTGACGTCGCTGCCAGCCGATCCGGCTGTGCCTGCGGGCTTCTACGAGGCGGCAGGGTTCCGGTTGTGCGGGCCGCGCGCGGTGCGCATCGATATGCTCGAGCGGCTTGGCGAGATCATTCGAGGCAAAGGCAAAGGCGGGCAAATGCCTGATGGATTTGCCGTGTCGAACGACATGATGTCGGTGCTCGGCTGCGGCGAGGACGATATCGGGCAGGTGCTGCGTTCGCTCGGCTTCCGCGACACGAAGGTGAAGAACGAAGCGGGCGTCGAAGTCGTGCACTGGCAGCAGCGTTTGCGCCGCCAGGAGCGGCCGCAGAAGCCGCAACGCAAGCGGCATGACGCGCCGCGCAAGCCTGTTGCGACCGCGGCGCCTTATGGCGCGCCGTCCGCCCCAGCCGAGGCTGCACCTGCGAAGGCTGAGCATCGGCGGGATGACCGGCCCCGCCACAAGGGTAAGGATCGCAAGCCCCGGCGCGACGACGAGCGTCCACCGCCGCGCGAGCGGCGGCCTCAGAAGGAGCGCGAACCCGATCCAGATTCACCGTTCGCGGTGCTCGCGGCGTTGAAGCTCAGGAAGTAGCGTTGCAGCGGATCGACAAATTTCTCTGGTTCGCGCGCTTCTTCAAGAGCCGGACGCTGGCGGCCAGTGTCGTCACGGACGGTCGCGTCAGGATCAACGGCGCGCGTTGTGAGAAAGCGTCGGCGATCGTGAGGGCGGGCGACGTGCTTACCTTCCCCGCCGGATCCCTGGTGCGCGTGATCAAGGTGCTCAGGGGCGGTGAGCGGCGCGGGCCGGCCAGCGAAGCGCAGACGCTTTACGAAGACATGACTCCGCCGCGGGAGATTGGCCCTGAGAAAGTTGTGGCGCCGGCTAAACGCGAACGTGGGACCGGGCGGCCGACGAAGAAGGAACGCCGTGCGACCGATGCGCTCACGGGCGACGATTGAAAGGCGCGCGCTCGTGGCGCTTGCTTCCCGCAGTTGCGAAGTGGTAGGCGTGCGACCCCGTCATTAAGAGTGGCACAACGGCGCGCGCGTCATGACCTACATCGTCAATGAGAACTGCATCAAATGTAAGTTCATGGACTGTGTGGAGGTTTGCCCCGTCGATTGCTTCTATGAGGGGGAGAACATGCTTGTGATCCACCCCGACGAATGCATCGACTGTGGGGTGTGCGAGCCAGAGTGTCCGGTCGACGCCATAAAGCCCGACACGGAGCCTGGGATTGAGAAGTGGCTTGGGCTCAATAAGGAGTTCGCAGGCAAGTGGCCGAACATTACGGCCAAGGGGGAAGCCCCGGCTGATGCCAAGGACTTTGAAAACGTCCCGGACAAGTTCGCAAAGTTCTTTAGCCCTAAGCCGGGTCAGGGCGATTAACCGTTTTTCCCCATTTCACGGTTGCGTGCGACAACTCCTTCCATTTACGGGTTACGCCGGTTAACGGCGATTTTGGCTGAATCGTGCGGCTTTGGCGCGATTACGACAGTGGTGAAACAATAGTTAAACCCCCGCCCTGCCTTTATTTTTCCCATTTCCTGTGTTACATTACGGCAACTCGGAACTGACGGAAAATTGGCGGTCTTATCGAACGTGGGGACGCAAACCACCCTCCGCGAACGCGGCGCGAAGAATTCGCACCGGCCCGTTTTTAAATCGGCGGAATTTCCGAAGCTGCCAAGCGCAAGCAAGGCAGACCGGCTTCGCGCCCGCAAAACCGCGGGCAAAGCCAAGCTGAATGGG
This sequence comes from uncultured Alphaproteobacteria bacterium, assembly GCA_902826695.1. Classification (GTDB taxonomy): domain Bacteria; phylum Pseudomonadota; class Alphaproteobacteria; order Micropepsales; family Micropepsaceae; genus SZUA-430. The sequence continues at coordinate 88,791 of CADEFU010000013.1, forward strand.
AAAGACAGGGCTCTGATGACGACGAAGAAAGCGACGACGAAGGCCGCGCCGGCAAAGGTCATGAAAGTGCCCCTCAAGGCGGCGCCCAAGGCCCCTGCCAAAGTTGAGGTTAAGGCCCCGCCGAAAGTCGAGGCGAAGAAGCCGGAGCTCAAGGCTGTTCCCAAGGTTGATGTCAAGGTTTTGCCGAAGGCTGCGGCGCATGTCGGGCCGAAGGTCGAGCCGAAGCTGGTTGCAGCCCATGGCAAGCCGGTTGGCCCGGTTGCGGTGAAGCCGCCGATGGCTGCGGCAGCGCCCAAAGTCGTGCCGCCGAAGCCGAAGAAGCCCGATTTCCGCACGAACGACTGGGTCGTCTACCCCGCGCACGGCGTGGGCCGGATCATCCAGGTGGTCGAGCAGGAAGTGGCGGGCATGAAGCTTGAGCTGTTCGTGATCAATTTCGACAAGGACAAGATGACCTTGCGGGTGCCGGTCGCGAAAGCCTCGTTGATCGGCATGCGTCGGCTGTCCTCGCCGGATGTGGTGGCCAACGCCCTGCAGACGCTGAAGGGCCGTGCGCGCATCAAGCGGACGATGTGGAGCCGCCGGGCGCAGGAATACGAGGCAAAAATCAACTCGGGCGACCTGATCTCGATCGCCGAGGTGGTTCGCGACCTGCACCGCGCGAGCGGGCAGCCGGAGCAGTCTTACTCCGAGCGTCAGCTGTATGAAGCAGCGCTCGGCCGTATGGCGCGCGAGGTTGCGGCGGTTGAGCGCATCGACGAAGACGCGGCTGTGAAGCGGCTGGAAGTGGCGTTGCAGCGCGCGGCTTAACCGCTAGACGCTTGTTGACCTGATGAAGGCTCGGCGGGGGAACCCGCCGGGCCTTTTTCCATGGCGAATTCTCCATCACAGCCGCGTAATTTGGAATTGATCTAAAAAGGCTTGTACCACGTACCAGGCATACCCAACTAGGGAAGTAGGAATAGGAGCCCCGCAGCATGGCAACGTTCGATACCTCCTTCGCCGTCAAGGCCAACCGCCGGTTCATCAAGAAGTCCATGACGGCCGATTTGCTCGAAGCCGAACATGAACAAAAGCTCGCCCGCGCCTGGCGCGACAAGGGCGATCAGAAGGCGCTGCATGAGCTGACCTCGGCCTATTTTCGCCTGGTCGTGGCGGTCGCGGCACGTTTCAAGAACTACGGTTTGCCGATGGGCGACCTCATCCAGGAAGGCGTGGTCGGACTGATGCAAGCGGCGCAGCGCTTCGAGCCTGAGCGCGAAGTGCGGTTTGCGACCTACGCGACGTGGTGGATCCGTGCGGCGATCCAGGACTATGTCCTGCGCAATTGGTCGATCGTGCGGCTGACATCGACGGCGACGCAAAAGTCGTTGTTCTTCAACTTGCGTCGCTTGAAGGCGAAGATTGCCGGAAATCCGTCGAAGGATTTGTCGCGCAAGGACGCGCTCAAAATTGCCGATGCGCTACGCGTGTCAGTGGGCGATGTCGAAGACATGGACGCAAGGCTGACCGGCGGCGACCGCTCGCTGAACGCGACACCGGGAGAGCCGGGCGAAAGCGAGTGGCAGGATCTGCTTGCGGACGAAGCGCCCGGCCCCGACGAGCACGTGATGCTGACGCGCGATGCTGCGACTCGGGCGAAGTGGATCAACCTCGCGCTCGATACGCTGACCCCGCGCGAGCAGGTGATCATCCGCGAGCGGCAGATGCAGGAAGACACCGTGACGCTCGAGATGCTCGGCGAACGGCTCGGCATTTCGAAGGAGCGCGTGCGGCAGATCGAGGCGAGTGCGCTTTCAAAGCTGAAGCGTGCGCTGATCGAGCAGGTCGGCGATCCGGTCGAGGCGGGGTTGATCGCCGCTTAAGCGGCAATCAGCCTTTCCGCTCCAACTCGATTAGGCCCTGCTCCCGCGATACAATCGGTGCGTAGCCAAGTTCGCGACGCGCCTTTGAAATGTCGAGCGTTACCGGCACGCCTAGCGTCGCATATTCTTGATACGAGATCGGCAGCTTGATGCGTCCGCCGGACATGCGCGCGAGCGCATCGCCGGCGTACGCGGCGGTGGCGACCAGCCAGCGCGGGACGGAGGCGCTTGGAACGGCAACGCTTTGGGTTTGCAGGAGGCGCGTGACGAATGCGCGGAACTCCACCGGTTCGCCGTCGGTGACGAAATAGACTTCGCCGGAGCGGCCTTTCTCCAACGCCAGAAGAATTCCCTCGCAAGCGTTGGCGACATGGGTTGTCGAGGTGAGATAGCGGCCACCGCCGATCCACTGCAGCTTTCCGCTTTTGGCGGCGTCAACGAGCGCGGGCAACGCGGTGGTGTCGTCGCGGCCCCACACAAAGCGCGGCCGCACTGCTACGACCATGAAGTTCCCGCCCGCGGTTGCGAGGGCGATGCGCTCAGCCTCGCCCTTTGTGCGCGAATAGGCGCCAGCGGGCTTGCTCGGCATCGGAAGCGTTTCGTTGGCGTTTTCGAGCGGGCGGCCCTCGAGAAGCACGGCTTCGGTGCTGATCTGAACGGCATGTGTGATGCCTGCGGCCTTCGCGGCTTCAAAGACGGCTTTCGTGCCTTCGAGGTTCGAGCGCGCTTGCGCGACACTGCCGAGGCCGTGATCTGTGTCGGCTGCGGCGTGGACAAGGTAGCGGCAGCCCTTCATCAGGTTCGGCAAGAGGGCCGCGTCCAAGATGTCGCCGCGCGCGGGTGTTGCGCCCAACGCGCTGACGCGCGCCGCCGACGTTTCACTGCGCGCCAGCGCAACGACTTTGAGACCGCGTGCGACTGCGGCACGTATGAGATTGCGGCCGATGTAACCGCTGCCGCCGGTCAAGAACAGAGTGCCGTCCATTTGAACCCTTGTTGGTTGTCCGTCGACACTGACCGATTGGGCCAAGCGCTGCAACGTTCCCATCGGAGACTACTTGCCGGCGAGGACCTCGATCTGCTCGGCGTGCGTGAGCTCGATCTCGGGACCGTTGAGGAGCGAGAGCCAGCCGCGCACGCGCACCGTCTTGCCGTTCCACGACGCGGGGTCGGCGCCCTCTTTCGCGAGGCGTTTCTTGTCGCGGGCGGAAATCGTGATCGTGAAGTCGGTGCGATAGTCGGGGCCGAAATTCAGGTAGGCGCGCTCGCGGCCGATGCGTACGGAGGCGACTTTGCCTTCGACGAGTTGGAACGTACCGATGTCGGCGCCCAGTTCTTCAGGCATGCGAACACGATAGAACGCGTTCGCCCAGATGCCGCGCTTTGCGCTTCGTGCTGCGGCTTCGTGCCTTAGCAACGCGGGAGCGCAGCGGCGCGTGTCGCTTCGCGAGTAGGTGCGGGCGAAGCCGCCCTCGATCAAATCAGCCTGAAGCCAAGCATCGCCGATGAACACATGGGCCAACAGATCGCCGTGGCGGTCGGTGCCGCGGTCGGCGAAAGCGAGACCGATCGTCTTTCCGGTTGTCAGCTGCGCGAGAGCCGCCCTGCCCTCTTCTGCGCGCGGCCAGCCGGCGCGCGGCAGCTCGATGGCCGCGAGGCGAACGCGGCGGCCATCGGTGAGGTTGAGCGCGGCGTTGTCTTGAACCGCGGCGACGGTCGCTTGCTCGGCAATCGCTATGTCGCATTCGCGCGTGAACGCCGTGTTCGCCAACGCTAAGGATGCTGCAAAGAGTATTGCGAAGCGCACGACGTCTAACCCTTGAAAGCTTCGACGTGTTGCTTGCCTGCGTCGCCGATTTCATCCCAAACGGCTTTCGAGCCGACCCAGATGTGGTGCGCAACTCTCAGCTTTTCGCCGCCTTCGGAGATAAGACCGGCGGGGACGAACATGCGGGCCGGGTCGTTGGCACCGGGAAGCGGCGAGCCGCAGTCGCGGCAGAACCAGCATTGCCAATCTCCGACCGGCTTTCTCCATGTTGCGATCTTGTCTTGGCCGCGCAGCCAGCGGAAACACTTGTTGTCGATGACAACGACGGCAATACCGTTGGCGCCGGTTGCCCTGCGGCAGATCGAGCAGTGGCAGACGAAGACGTTCGAGAGGTCGGCGTCAACCTCGAACGCTACCGCGCCGCAATTGCACTCTCCTCGCGCCATTCCGCACTCTCCTTAGCCGTGCCCATAACAGCATCACAACGCGCCTTGCGCCGCAAGCGACGGGCCTGTCGTCACGCGTAGCGGCTTGCGATCTTCTTGGCGGCGCCGGCGAGCGCTGTTCGGAGCGCGCGGGGTTCGAGGACTTCGATGTCAGACCCGAGGAACATCAGTTGACGGGTCGCCCACTCGATGTTTTCAATCGGTATCTCGGCTTTGATCCAGCCGTCGGGCTTGCACGGACGGTGCTCGGCGTCCACGATCTCTGCGGCGGCGGCACTGACGTCCCAGAGCAACCTGCGCCCTGTCGGCGAAAGTTTAACGGTGGCGCGCTCTTTCATCAGGCGGGCTTCGAAGTCCTTTGTTGCCGCCGACCAGTGGCGCGCGAGATCGAAGCGCGGCGGGCGGCGCGCCGGCGTGTCGAGGACTTGCAGCGACTTGATGTTCGACACGCGATAGGTGCGCGGCTTTGAGTCGGCGGCGGCGACGAGGTACCACGTGCCCGCCTTGAGCACGAGGCCGAGCGGATCGAGTTCGCGGGTGACTGTGTCCTTCCAGCTTTCGTAGCCGACCTTGATGCGGCGGTCGCGCCAGACGGCTGTGCCGAGCGCGGGCAGCAGCGGCGGCGCTTCCGCGCGGCGGTACCAGTTGATGGGATCGAGATGGAAGCGGTCGCTCACGCGCTGGGCGCTTGCGCCACTGTCGGCGGGAAGGCTTGCGAGAAGCTTGAGTTGAGCAGCAGCCGCGTCGGCGCCGAGGCCTAGATCGCCCGCCGCACCGCCGATGCCTGCGAGCAAGAGTGCTTCTGCTTCCGACGGGGTGAAACCGGTCAGCTTTGTTCGGTAGCCGTCGAGCAGCGCGAAGCCGCCATTGCGGCCGCGGTCGGCATAGACCGGGACGCCGGCCGCGCTCAATTGATCGACGTCGCGGTAGATCGTGCGGACGGAAACCTCGAATTCCTGGGCCAGCGTCTCGGCGCTGACGCGACCGCGCATCTGCAGCAGGATCAGAATTGAGAGAAGGCGGCTCGCACGCATTTATTTGTGATAGCACAAATACCTGACATTGGATGTCATGAATTGTGGTTTACGACCTGCCCCCTAACTTGGAGGGACGAGGCATGGATCAGCAAAGACGGACGATTCTGGGTGCTGCCGCTGGCGCGGCGGCAATGTTGGCTGGCGCGGGCACGCCCGATAGCGCACAGGCGGCCCCGACCTCAGCCACGAAACCAACACCAGGCAAGCCCGGCGATTTCAACTTCCTGGCTGGCGAGTGGCGCATCAAGCACCGGCGGCTGCCGCCGGACGCGAAGGCGTGGGACGAATTCGAAGGCGAAGCCACGTGCTGGAACATTCTGGGCGGCGTCGGCAGCGTTGAGGAGCTACGCATACCGTCGCGCAATTTCAGCGGCATGGGATTGCGACTGCTCGATATGAACACCCGTGTGTGGTCCGACTTTTGGGTGAACGCCAAGAGCGGCGTGCTGACGACGCCAGGTCAGACCGGCAGCTTCGAGAGCGGTGTCGGCATCTTTGGTGCTGACGACATGGACGGCGATAAACCGATCAAGGTGCGCGGCATCTGGGATCAGATCACGCCAACTTCGTGCCGGTGGAGCCAAGCCGTCTCGCGCGACGGCGGGCGGACATGGGACGAGAACTGGGTCATGCATTGGACGCGCGTGTCATGACGACAACGATTTCGCGACGGTCGGCCCTGCTCGCCGCGGGCGCCAGTTTGCTGGCGGCGAGCGGCGGCTTGGCGCTCTCGAACGACACGGAAAGCGCCAAGCTTGCACGCGTGTTTGCAGACAGCGACGAGGAGTTGCTCAAGCTCGCGCCGTTGAACGCGACGTGGCGCGGCGACATGCGCTTTGCCGATCAGTACGGCGACCTGATCACCGACGACTATATGCGAGCGTACAAGGCGTATGCAGAGCGCGACTTAGCGCGGATCAGCAGCGTAAACCGAGGCGCGCTGCCGGCATCCGGACAGATGCTCTATGATGTGTTCCGGTATCAGACCGAGTTCACGCTTGAGAGCTATCGCACGGGCGCGGCGCAGATCAACACGCAAGACTTCGCGCTCGATCATCTCAACGGCGCGCACATGAGCTTTCCGCAAGCGATGGCGGCGGGAGGCCAGTATCCCTTCGTTAGCGTTGGCGACTACGACAACGCTATAAAGCTACAGGCCGGGTTCGCGCTGTTTCTCGAACGGTCGATCGAGTACATGCGCCGCGGCATCAAGCGCGGCAACGTGCATGTGCAGTTGATCGTGAACCGCATGATCGGACAGATGCGGGACATCGTCACGGCCGGCGTCGATAAGAGCCCCTTCCTGACACCGACCGAATCGTTTCCCGCGTCGATTGGCCCGGCGGACCGAGCGCGACTGACCGCCGCGTTTCGCGCGTCGATCGGGGAGCGGATCATCCCGGTGCACAAGCGGCTGCTCGACTTCTTGGAGCAAGAGTATCTTCCTGCTGCGCGCACCGGCACGCCTGGACTTGCCGCGTTGCCGAGTGGAAGAGCGCTGTACAATTACTACCTTGAGCTCTTCAACACGACGCGGATGAGCGCCGAAGAGATCTTCGCGGCCGGCGAGGCCGAAGTCGCGCGCTTGCTGACCGAGATGGAGCGGGTGAAGGCGAAGGTCGGATTTACGGGCACGCTGCGCGACTTCTTTGCATTCTTGAAGAGCGATGCGCAATTCAAGTTTGCGACGCCGGATGCGTATCTTAAACGCTACGACGAGATCGCGCGTCGCGTGACGCCGCTGCTGCCGAAGTACTTCGGCACGCTTGCGACGCTACCCTTCGAGATTCGCCCTGTGCCTCAGGAGCTCGCGAGCGCGACAGGCGGTGCGTACTACATTCTCGGCACGGCTGACGGCTCGCGGCCAGGCGCCTTCTACGTGAACACGACAGACTTGCCTTCGCGCACCTCGCCGATCATGACGGCCTTGTTCCTGCACGAAGCGATACCGGGGCATCATTTTCAAGGGTCGCTCGCCGTACAGGATCAAAGCCTACCAGCGTTTCTGCGGTTCCTTTGGAACTCCGGCTACGTCGAAGGCTGGGCGCTTTATTGCGAGCGGCTGGGTATCGAGATGGGACTCTATGACGATCCCTATCAGTATTTCGGCATGCTCGACTTGGAGATGTTCCGCGCGGCGCGGCTTGTCGTCGATACCGGGATTCACGCGAAGGGCTGGAGCCGCGACCAAGCGATCGACTATATGCTCGCGCACACGTCGCTCGACCGAAACTTTATTACGCTAGAGGTCGATCGCTATATCGTGACGCCGGGCCAAGCGACGAGCTACAAGGTCGGTGAACTTCTGATCAAGAGGCTGCGTGCGAAGGCGGAGTCGGCACTCGGCAAGCGCTTCGACGTTCGGGCGTTCCACGATCAGGTGCTGAACACGGGCTCGATCCCGCTGCACGTGCTCGAGGCAAAAATCAAACGTTGGGTTGAGGGAGGCGGATGAGCAACACCCTGTACGTCGGAAACAAGAACTATTCGTCGTGGTCGCTTCGGCCATGGCTTTGCCTGCGTTGGGCCGGCATCCCGTTTGAAGAACGCGAGATCCAGCTGGCGCAGCCGGGATACGGCATGCACGCGATCGCCGAAGTCTTGCGGGTTGCGCCGAATGGACGGGTGCCGGCGTTGCACACGGACGGCCTCGTCGTTTGGGATTCACTTGCGATTGCGGAGTGGGCGGCGGAGGAGGCGCCGGCCGCTCAGCTCTGGCCCGCCGACCGGCGCTTGCGCGCGGAGGCGCGGGCGGTCGTTGCGGAGATGCACGCGGGCTTTGCAAATGTGCGCCGCGATATGTCGATGAACATTCGTAGACGCGTCGAGGTCCGCGCGTGGCCTCCCGAGACGCGCGCGGAGCTTCAGCGCCTCGAAGCGATATGGGATGGCTTGCGGACGCGCTTTGCGGATCGCGGGCCGTGGCTTTTCGGCGCGCGCACGATCGCGGACGCGTTTTACGCGCCG
>CADEFU010000013.1:96973-112042 GCA_902826695.1 uncultured Alphaproteobacteria bacterium
GCCGGGAATCGAGATCGTCAAGGGCATCTGTGGGATCGATATCGTTCGCGAGGCGCGGATCTTTCAGGGCGAGAAGCGTGAAGCCGTTATCGTTCACGCGGCTGGGCGCGTCGGCGGACCGGCCACGATGCTGCGCTCGGTCGATGCCGGCGAGACGTGGCGGGTGATCGATCTCAAAGCGCACGCGGGTATGATCCTCGACGTGAAGTTTTTCGACGCTCAAAACGGGCTGGTGTGCGCGGCCACGTCGGGCGATCTGCAACAGGCGAACGCGTTGATCCTGCGCACGAGCGACGGCGGGAACACGTGGGTGCGCGCGTATCAGTCGGCGCGACCGTTCGAGAACTGTTGGAAGATGAGCTTTCCCTCGCGCAACGTCGGTTATGCGACGGTGCAGAACTATCAGGATGGCACGACGCAGCGCCATGTCGTGAAGACGACGGATGGCGGTTCGACGTGGACCGAGCTTCCGCTCGTCAACGACGCGAAGGTGCGCGAGTTCGGCGTGGGGTTCGTGACTGAAGAGCACGGCTGGGTTGGAACTACGACCTCGGGCTTTGAGACCCGCGATGGCGGGCGCACCTGGGCGCCGGTCCAGATGGGGGCCGCCGTCAACAAGATCCGCATCGTGCGCCAAGGTGGCGCGCGGTTTCGCGCCTTTGCCATCGGCGTCGATGTGCACCGGCTGGACGGTTGAGGCTTGATCGCGGGCGCGACCCCAGCCAATTATCCGGCTCGCGTGACCCCGTAGCTCAGCAGGATAGAGCGGCAGATTCCTAATCTGTAGGTCGGACGTTCGAATCGTCTCGGGGTCACCATTTCCTTTTCGAGGCCCAGCGTGGACGACCTCTTCAATTTGACGGGTAAGATTGCGCTCGTGACCGGCGGGTCGCGGGGCTTGGGTTTGCAGATGGTGCGGGCGTTCGCCGCGCGCGGCGCCGATGTGATCATCGCGAGCCGGAAGATCGAGGCTTGCGAAGCGGCGGCGGCCGAAGTGCGGGCGATGGGGCGCAAGGCGCTTGCGATCGCGGTCAACGCCAGCAAGTGGAGCGAGATGGATCGGCTCGCCGATGCGGCCTACGCCGCGTTCGGGCGGATCGATATTCTGGTCAACAATGCGGGCATGTCGCCGGCGATCCCCTCGCACGAGGTCAGCGAAGAGTGGTTCGACAAGATCGTCTCGCTCAACTTCAAGGGGCCGTTCCGGCTCGCCGCGAATGTCGCCAAGCGCATGGCGGACGGCGACGGCGGCGTCATCATCAACATTTCATCCACAGGCGCGCTCGTGCCGCTGCCGGCCGTTGTGCCCTATTCAGGGGCGAAGGCGGCGCTCAATGCGATGACCGTGTCGCTCGCGCGCGAGTACGGACCGAAAGTGCGCGTGAACGCGATTTCGGCGGGGCCGTTCCTGACCGACATTTCGAAGGCCTGGAGCGAGGAAGCGCGGCGGACGGCGCACAACTCGCTCAACCGACCCGGGCGGCCGGAGGAGATCGTCACGACCGCGCTCTATCTCGCGAGTCCGGCATCGAGTTTCACGACAGGTGCGATCGTGCGCTGCGACGGCGGGCAGAGCTGATTCCCATCACCTGTCATCCCGGGCGACATAGCGAAGCGGAGGAGACCCGGGACCCAGGAGTACGGACCCAGCGTATCTCTCCTGGGTCCCGGCTCTCGCTTCGCTCGGCCGGGATGACAAGGTTTGTTTTGAGCTACAATCGCACCGAACGCGGGCTCGATTCGCGAACAATACCGGTGAGGCGTGATGCGCGTTGGTTTGACGTACGATCTTCGGTCGGACTACCTGAAGGAAGGCTACTCCCTCGAGGAGACGGCCGAGTTCGACAAGGAAGATACGATTGCGGGGCTTGCGCGCGCGATCGCGAGCCACGGACATGACGTCGATCGCATCGGCAATGTGAAGGCGCTGGTCGCGCGGCTTGGCAAAGGCGACCGCTGGGACCTCGTTTTCAACATTGCCGAAGGCATGCGCGGGATTGCGCGCGAGGCGCAGGTGCCCGCTCTGCTCGAAGCGTACGATATTCCCTGCACGTTTGCGGATGCGGGCGTGCTGACGCTGTGTTTGCACAAGGGCTACACGAAGGCGGTGTTACAGGCGGCGGGCGTTGCCACTGCGCCGTTCGCGGTGGTCGAGCGCGAGGCCGATATCGCGCGCGTCGCCCTGCCCTATCCGTTGTTCGTGAAACCGATTGCGGAAGGTACGGGCAAAGGCATCACGCCGCGCTCGATCGTGCGCGATCAGGGCGCGTTGAAACCCGCCGTGCTCGACCTTTTGAAGAAGCACGGGCAGCCGGTGTTGGTGGAGCCGTATCTGACGGGGCGCGAGTTCACGGTCGGCCTGTTCGGGTCGGGCGCGTCGGCGCGCACGGTTGCGGCGATGGAGATTCATTTGGGCGAGAAGGCGGAGCCCGGGCTCTATTCGCTCTCGAACAAAGAGAACTACGAAGACCGCGTGACCTACACGATCGCGACTGACGCGCTCGCACGAGAGGCGGAGCGCGTGGCGCTCGCCGCGTGGGTCGCCCTCGGCTGCCGCGACGCGGGCCGCGCTGACTTGCGCGCGGGTTCCGATGGAAAGGTCTATTTCCTCGAAGTGAACCCGCTCGCCGGCATCAACGAGCAAACGTCGGACCTGCCGATCATGTGGCGGATGCTGGGGCGGAAGTACGAGGATTTGATCGGGATTATCCTCGACGAGGCGATGACGCGGGTGAAGCGGTAACTAACGAGCGGCAGCGCGGACTTTACGACTTGGCTTGGGTTTTGGTGCAGGCCGGGTTGTCAGTTCGGCTTTCTGTTTGCGGGTTAGGCTGTCGCTGACCAGGGTGTAAGAGCTTTTGACGAGGCTTTTGGCTTCGTTGAGCGGAACGTCGGCGTCGAGATCGATGCTGATCCAGAAACGTTTGTCGAGGTGCGAGCGATGGCCGATGCCTTCGTATTTTCCGCGCAGCATGTCGGCGAGCACAGGTTCACATTTGACGATGACGAACTCTTCCTTGCGGACGGAGAGGATCGCGAAGACCTTGCCCGCCACCTTGTACATCAAGATCAGCGGCTCGGTCGCGCGCGGCGGAAGATAGGGGTGCGCGACAGCGCCGGGCATTGCGTCGAGGAGCTTTTTTAGCGCTTTGGTTTTTGCGGTTAGATCCACGAGATGATCCTCTGGTGGCTGGTGGCTGCGAGTCTACCGCGGCACTGGACAGCTTGCGCCAAACCAATAACCAAAGTTGTCATCCCGGCCAAATGGAGCGAAGCGAAGTGCGCGCCGGGACCCAGGGGAGACGGGCACTGAGTTGAAAATTCGTGCCCGGTCACCTGGGTCCCGGCTCGTAAGCTGCGCCACGCTGCTTCGCAGCGGGCTCCGCTAACGTCCGGGATGACAGGTGAATGGTTCGCGGCGACTAGGCTCTGCGCCGCAACGGCAATATCACCGGCGCTCCCGCGTGGTCGCCGATGAAGGCGTCGATGCCGAAGGTTTTGCGGAGGGTTTCGCTGACGAGGGTTGTCGTTGGTGGGCCGTCGGCGGCGACGTGGCCTTCGCTTAGCAGCAACACGCGGCTGGCGTGGCGGGCGGCGATCGAGAGGTCGTGGAGGACGACGATCACGAGCGCGCCGGCTTCGCTTGCCGCCTTCAGCACTTCCATCGCGTGCAGTTGATGGCTCGGGTCGAGTTGGGCGAAAGGTTCGTCGGCGAGGATGATTTTTGCTTCGCTAGCCAGCGCGCGCGCCAGCAACGCGCGGGCGCGTTCGCCGCCGGAGAGCGACGTCGCCGGGCGGTCGGCGAGGTGCGTGATATCGCAGGCTTGCATCGCGCGCGCGATGGCGGCTTCGTCGGCGTCGCTTTTCTTGGCGAAGCGGTGTGCGTGTGGCAGGCGGCCGAGCGCCACGATGTTGCGCACGGTCAAGGGCCAGTGGACTTCGCCGCCTTGCGGGAGATAGGCGATCTCGCGGGCGAGGTCGGCGCGGCGCCAGGCCGCCATCGGTTTACCTTGCAGCACGATGTCGCCGCTCAACGGCGCCACGAGGCCTGCGGCGGCGCGCATCAAGGTCGACTTGCCGGAGCCGTTCGGGCCCATGATCGCGACGCATTCGCCCGCGCCGAAGTTCGCGCGGATGCGGCTGAGCACGGTGCGTCCGCCAAGTGCCACATTCAGGTTTGTAAGCGACAGCGCCGTCATGTGAGTTCGCGCCTCAGTTTGAAGACGAGCCAGAGGAAGAACGGGACGCCGATTAGCGACGTGAAGACGCCGAGCATCAGTTCGGGGCCCGACGGCACGAGGCGCACGGCGATGTCGGCCGTCAGCACCAGCAGCGCACCGCCGATGGCGCTTGGGATGAGCAGGCGCGAGGGCGTGTGGCCGACGAACGGGCGGCAGAGGTGCGGCACGATCAAGCCCACGAACGCGATCGCGCCGGTGACGGCGACGCTGGCACCGACGGCAAGCGTGACGCCGGCGATGACGCGGCGTTGGATCGATACGACTTCAATGCCGAGCGACTTGGCAGCGTCTTCGCCGAGCGTGAGCGCGTCGAGCGCGCGGCCGGTGCTGGCGAGGAGAGCGAGGCCTGCGGCGACGAACGGCGCGGCGAGCAGGACGTCGTCGAAGCTGCGGTCTTTCAGGGAGCCTAATATCCAGAACACGATTTCGCTGACCGCGTAAGGGTTCGGTGCGAGGTTAAGCGCGAGCGCCATCAGCGCGGCGGCGAGGTTTGCGAGCGCCACGCCCGCGAGGATGAGCGTGAGCACCCCATTGTCGCGGCCGCTCAACAGGCTGAGCACGACGGCGGCGATCAAAGCGCCGAGCATCGCAGTCAGCGGAAGCGCAAAACTGAACGCCGTCGAGAGGCCGAAATAGATCGCGATCACGGCGCCAAGCGAGGCGAACGAGGCGATGCCCATGACGCCCGGTTCGGCGAGCGGATTTCTGAGCAGGCCTTGCAGTGCGGCGCCGCTCATGCCCAGCGCGGCACCCGAGAGCACTCCGAGCAACATGCGCGGCAGACGGATGTCGCGCATAATCACGCCCGCGGTGCCGGTGTCGTTCACGAGGCCGTCGATGACGGTCGAGGCGCTCAGCGGTGCGTAGCCGATGAACAGCGACGCGACCGCGGCGAAAAGCGTCGCTGCGGCGAGTAGGATCGGAAGTCGGGTTGCGCTGTCGTCCATAGCCTCACGTCGCGTTCGTCAAGTCGCCGCGACGGTTGCCCGCTTTCCGTACGCACACCCCGGCGCAGGAAGGACGACAGCATCCGGCAGGTTTCCTGGCTTGCGGCTCGAGCGCTCCTCACCGGCCTTCCCGAGTTTCCTCAGTGGCGTCTTTGGTGACGAGCTTGCCGCTCACAGTTGCGGGGGCAGCCGCGGTTTTGACCGCGTTCCCTTTCCGGATACGTGGGGTGAGGGTTACTCCGGTTTGCGTGCGTTCGCAAGGCGGCTAGAGTGCAGCCGAACGCCCATCGCGGGACAGGAGTCCGGGGACTTGAAGTGCGGCAAATGCGGGGGCGAGAATCCCGAGCGGGCTAAGTTCTGTATCGAGTGCGGCGGGCCGCTCGCCGCGCGCTGCACGGCATGCCGGGCCGAGCTGCCGGCGGGGTCGAAATTCTGTCTTGAATGCGGTGCGAAGGTCGGTCCGGCTGCGGGCGCGCCCGCTGCCCCTCCTGTGCGCGAAACCCCCAAGCATCTCGCCGACAAGATTCGTCAGTCTAAGGCGGCGGTGGAGGGTGAGCGCAAGCAGGTCACGGTTCTTTTCGCCGACGTGAAGGGTTCGATGGAGCTGGCGGAAGCGCTCGATCCGGAGGCGTTCTCTCGGGTCATGTCGCGCTTCTTCTCGATCCTGACCGACGGGGTCGAGCGCTTCGAAGGCTTCGTCGACAAGTTTACCGGCGATGGGATCATGGCGCTGTTCGGTGCGCCGATCGCGCATGAGGATCACGCGCAGCGAGCGTGTTATGCGGCGCTGCATCTGAAGGATGAGATCGCGCGCTATGCGGGCGAGTTGAAGCGCGAGCACGGGTTGAGCTTCTCGACGCGGATGGGTTTGAACTCGGGCGAGGTCGTCGTCGGGAACATCAGCGAAGATTTGCGCATGGACTACACGGCGCAGGGGCACACCGTGGGCCTCGCGCAGCGGATGGAGAACCTCGCCGAGCCGAACACGTGTTTCGTCAGCGCCAATACGGCGGCGCTCGTGCGCGGGTATTTCGACGTCGAGGATTTGGGCGAGTTTCGCGTGAAGGGTGTCAGCCACCCGATGCATGTGCATCGTCTCATCGGTATCGGCGCTTCGAAAACACGGCTTGATATTTCACGCGCGCGGGGCTTGAGCCGCTTCGTCGGCCGCGAGCGGGACATGGCGGTCCTGACCGGCGCGCTCGAACGCGCGCGCAACGGCGGCGGACAGGTCGTCGGCGTGGTGGCGGATGCCGGCACCGGCAAATCGCGCCTCTGCGCCGAGTTTCTCGACGGTTGCCGCGCGCAGGGCATTCAAATTCTTGCAGGCCACGGCGTCGCGCACGGCAAGTCGATCCCGATGCTGCCGATGCTGGAGCTGTGGCGCGCCTTCTACGGCATCACCGACGACGACAAGCCGGAAGCTGCGCGCGCCAAGATTGCGGGGCGCCTCTTGTTGATGGATGAGAGCTTCCGCGAGGTGCTGCCGTTGCTGTTCGACGTCTTCGGCGTGCCCGATCCTGCGAACCCGTCGCCGGCCATGGACCCCGAGCAGCGCCAGAAGCGCATCAACGGTGTGGTCAAACGCATTCTGCACGATCCGAACTACACCGGCGGCACGCGAGTGATCCTGATGGAGGACCTGCACTGGTTCGATGGTGCGAGCGATGCGTTCCTCGAAACCTTCGTCGAAAGTGTTCCCGCGACACGCGATCTGTGGCTGCTCAACTTCCGCCCAGAATATCAGGCGCGCTGGATGCAGCGCTCGTACTACCAGCACCTGGCTTTGCAGCCGTTGACCTCGGACGCCATTCGCCAGCTGCTGCACGAGGAACTCGGCGGCGATGCAAGCGTTGCAAAGCTGCCGGAGATGATCCACACGCGCACCGCCGGCAATCCGTTCTTCATCGAGGAAGTCGTGCAGACGCTGATCGAGAGTGCGCACCTGACGGGCGCACGAGGCGCCTACAAGCTCACGACACCAGTCGACGCGTTGGAGGTGCCGCCCACCGTGCAGGCGGTGCTGGCCGCGCGTATCGATCGCTTGGGCGAACGCGAGAAGCAGGTGCTGCAGACGGCAGCGGTGATCGGCAAGACGTTCAGCGAGAAGCTGCTAACCCGCGTTCTGGGCAGCGTCAGCGCGATCGGCGAGACGGCGCTGGGGCAGGCGTTATCGACGTTGATCGCGTCGGAGTTCCTGTTCGAGGCGGCGCTCTACCCGGAAGTCCAATACTCGTTCAAGCATCCGTTGACGCAGGAGGTGGCCGCACGCTCGCAATTGCAGGAGCGGCGGCGCCGCGTCCACGCGGCTGTGGCGCAAGCGCTTGAGGAGGCCGACGGCAATTTCGACGAACGCGCCGCCGACATCGCGCAGCATTGGGCCGAGGCGGGTGATGCGGCCCGCGCCGCGCGTTGGCACCGCCGCGCTGCCGAGTGGGCTGGTCTCTCAGACCCGCGCGAAGGCTTGCGTCACTGGCGCCGCGTGCGAGAGCTCGCGCCCGGCATCGCCGATGAGCGCGAGCGGGGCGAGCTGGCGCTGCAAGCTTGCTTCCAGCTGCTCACCTTTGGCTGGCGAATGGGCGGCACCGAGGAAGAGGCGAAAGCGGTGTACGAGGAAGGTCGCGCATTGGCCGAACGCCTCGGTGATCAGCGCACGCTTGCGATGATCGTGGGCCTGTATGGTCTCGTGCGAAACATGGTCGCGGGCTCCGCGCGCGACTACGTGAGCTACGGCGTCGAAGCGGCGCGCCTTGCACAAGGAGCCGATGCAGCCTTGCGCGCCGCCGTCGGGACCTTCGCGGCGTTCGGGTACTACTACACTGGCAAAGGCCGCCTGGCGCTTGAGGCGGCCGCGCGCGTCTTGGATGCGGCCGGCTCGGACAATGTGCTCGGCAAGGACTTGATGGGGTACGCTCCTCGTGTTGGCATGGCGGTCACTCGCGCGTTCGCGCTGTCTCGCCTTGGCCGTCTTGAAGAGGCGCGCCGTGAGGTGGAACAGGGCGCGCGGGTAGCCGAGGACACGCAAGAACGCGAGGTTTTGCTTTGGCTGCACGCGACCGGGGCGGTGGTAGCGGATACGTTCGGGGTTTCCGAAGCCGTTCTGGAGCTTGGCCGTCGAGCATTCGAGATCGGAGACAAGCTCGGCCAGCAACATGCCAGAGTGATGGCGCATCTTACGCTTGGTGTGGCGTATCTGCTGACCGGACAGTTCACCCCCGCGCGCACAACGCTCAGCTCAGGTGCGGCTATCTGCCGAGATAGCCGTGCGGCGCGGGGCGAGCTTCCTCAAATGCTTCACTATCTATCTCGCGCCCAGTTGGCGCTCGGCGAACGGACCGAGGCGATCGCGACGGCGCGCGAAGCCGCGGAACTCGCTGTCGCTGGTCAGAATTTCTACTTCGAAGCGCAGTCGCAACTCGCCTTGGCGGCGGGCTTGCTGGCGACGGATAGTGCCGTGCCGCGCGCGGAGATCGAGGCCGCTCTCGACCGCGCCGAACTGCTTGTCGAAGTCACGGAAGGCCGCGCGTTGTCTCCCCAGATCCTTGAGCAACGCGGACGCCTGGCCGCAGCATGCGGCGACGCAGCGGGCGCGAGCCGCTTTCTGACCAATGCGCTCAACCACTACCGAACCATCGGCGCCACCGGCCACGCCGAACGGTTGGCGCGGGAGCTGGGGGCGTGAATCCGGCTGGAAAATTGTCACTCATTAGCGCTCGCGAAACTACTCCGTAATCCGGGCACGTTCGGCGGCGAGGCGTTCCACGGCTTCGCCGACCCACGGGCCGGGGCAGAGCCAGAGGCGCGAGGGGATTTTGTAAAGTGTGGTCTTGCCTTCGAGGGCGCGGAACGCGGGGTGGCGCAGGATGCTTTGCGCGCGGCTGGCCGTTGCGCCGTAGGAGTCGTCGAGGATGAGGAGTTGCGGCGCGGCGGCGACGACGGTTTCGAGCGCGACGGTCGCGTAGGCTTGGCCGGTGAGTTTCGGCGCGAGGTTCGTGAGGCCGGCTGCAGCCAGGATGTCGTTCGTTAGCGTGCCCGCGCCGGCGGTGAGGCCGTTCGGTTCGTAGACGAGCGCGGTGATGGGCTTGGTGGTTGGGGAGTGGGTTTTGGCGATGCGGGCGTTCATGGCCGCGACCAGTTGTTCGCCGCGTTCGGGTTCGCCCAAGGCCGCTGCCACGTCGCGGATGACTTTGCGGACGTCGTCGAGCGAGGACGCGATGCCCACGATGTGGACCGGGACGCCGATCGTGCTGGCCAGGCGGTTCGCGCCCTTGCCGGTGTAGATGTCGCCCAGGATCAGATCGGGTTTGAGTTCGACGATTTCCTCGGCGCGGGCGTTGTTGATGCGGATGCCGCGGGCTTGTTCGGCGAGGTTCGAGATTTCGGGCTCGATTGCCATACGCGAGACGGAGAGAATGCGGACGCGGTCGACGAGCGCGAGCGCGAGCTGGTCGGCGCAGACGTTGGTGGAGACGATGCGCTGGGGCTTGCCCGACGCGGCCGGGGCGACGAGAGCGAGCACTGCTGCAGCAAGAATGAGGAGGCGGAGCGTCATAGAGTTGCTCTATAATTCGTTCATCGCGAAATCGCCAGTGAGGATCAGATGTACGAGACGATTCAGGTGCGCAAGGACGGGGCTGTCGATTGGCTGACGCTCAATCGGCCGGAGAGTCTCAATGCTTTGAACAAGCGGCTCATCGA
The DNA here is from genome assembly GCA_902826695.1 of uncultured Alphaproteobacteria bacterium. GTDB lineage: Bacteria > Pseudomonadota > Alphaproteobacteria > Micropepsales > Micropepsaceae > SZUA-430. The sequence continues at coordinate 106,860 of CADEFU010000013.1, forward strand.
CGAGTTGCTCGACTATTTCGGTGCGCTTTATTGGGACAAGTCGGTGCGCGTTGTGGTGATGCGCGGTGCGGGGCGCGGCTATTGCGCGGGGCTCGACCTCAAGGAGCGGGACAATTCGCCCCGCTCGCCGCAGAACGGGCTCACCTCGCAGCGGCGGATCAGCGAGATCGTCATGCGTATGCGGCGCTGTCCGCAGCCGATCATCTCGCTCGTGCATGGGCCGGCGTGTGGCGGCGGGTTTGCGTTTGCGCTCGCCAGCGATATCCGGATCGCGGGGGCGAGTGCGCGGATGAATGCGGCTTTCATCCGGATCGGGCTTTCGGCTTGCGATATCGGTGTGTCGTATTTCTTGCCGCGGCTTGTGGGTGTTTCGGTGGCGTCCGAGTTGATGCTGACCGGGCGCTTCATCAATGCGGAGCGGGCGCTGCGGGTCGGGCTCGTGAGCGACGTCGTTGCCGACGACAAGATGGAGGAGGCTGTGCGGCCGTATCTCGACGAGATGCTGACGACGTCGCCCTTGGGCCTTCGTATGACGAAAGAGTGTCTCAACATGAGCGTCGACGCGGGGAGCCTTGAGGCGGCGATCGCGATGGAGGATCGCAACCAGATTCTGTGCGCGCAGACCGCCGACTTCGGCGAGGGGATCCGCGCGTTTCTGGAGAAGCGTCCGCCGGCGTACAAGGACGCTTGAGAATGAAGCGGTGGCTTTACTTGCGCGGCGGCGAGATTTCGCTGCTGATCGATGCGGCGCCCGGCGACGATGCGCTGCCGCGTGTCGTGCACTTTGGTGCGGACCTTGGCGCGTCGCCGGATTTTGAAGCGGTGGCTGCGCGGCCGCGTGCCTTGTGGGGTGCGCGGATGGACAAGCCCTGCCCGCCTTGCGTGCTGCCGGGTGCGGAGGCCGGGTACTTCGGCATGCCGGCGGTCGAGCCGTCGTATCAGCATCGTTGGGTGTTCGAGGGCGTGGATGAGATCGATGAGGGCTTCTCGCTTCGCTTGTCGCTTGCGACTGTCGATGTCCGGCTTTCGCCGCACGGTGTGCTCGCGACGCGGGTGCGCTGGCGCGGGGGCCAAGCGCGCTGGATCGCGGCGATGGCGCTGCCCCTGCCCGCTTCGTGCGACGAGATTCTGTCGTTCGGCGGCGATTGGGCGCGCGAGTTTGCGGCGCAGCGGCAGACGCTGTCGTCGGGCGCGCTCGTGTTCGAGAGCCGGCGCGGGCGGCCGGGGCACGATCGCTTTCCGGGATTGTTCGTGGGCGAGCGCGGATTCGGCGACGATCATGGCTGCGTCTTTGCGGTGACACTGGGGTGGAGCGGCAGCCATCGGCTTGCGGTCGAAAAGTTGCGCGAAGGCGAGGTCGTTGTGCAGGCGGGCGAGCTGCACGTTGACGACGACGTTGTCGCTGCGGGTTACGAGAGCCCTTGGTGTTACGCGACCTATTCGCCGAGCGGGCTGAATGGGGCAATGCAGACGCTGCATGCGTTCGTGCGCGAGCGGGTGATGCCGAAGAGCGTCGCCGCGGCGCCGCGGCCGGTGCACTACAACACGTGGGAAGCCGTTTACTTCAAGCACGATGTGGCCACGTTGAAGACGCTTGCGGATCGTGCGGCGGCGGTTGGCGCGGAGCGGTTCGTGCTCGACGACGGGTGGTTCAAGGGGCGCAACGACGATCGCGCGGGGCTTGGCGATTGGGTCGTGGATACCGCGAAGTACCCCAATGGTTTGACACCGCTGATCGATCATGTGCGTTCGAAGGGCCTTGCGTTCGGTTTGTGGGTCGAGCCCGAGATGATGAACCCGGACAGTGATTTGGCGCGGGCGCATCCGGATTGGCTTCGCCGCGACGGCCAAGGGCTGCTCTTGATGCGGAACCAGGCGGTGCTCGACGTCGCGCGGGCGGAGGTTTCCGCTTATCTCTTCCAGGCACTTCATGCGCTGCTGTCGGCGCATCCGATTTCGTATCTGAAGTGGGACATGAACCGGGACCTCACGGGCGCGGGGCATGGGGCCTATGTGCGCGCGGTTTGGGCGCTCGTCGATCGGCTTCGGGCGGCGCACCCTTCGGTCGAGATCGAGACCTGCGCGAGCGGTGGCGGGCGGTGCGACTACGGCATGCTCGGCCGGGCGGAGCGGGTTTGGGTTTCGGATTCGAACGACGCGCTCGACCGGTTCGACATTCAGGCACACGCCAATCTATTCCTGCCGCCGGAGGTTTGCGGCGTGCATGTGGGACCAGCCTCCTGTCACATCACGGGGCGGCGGTTGTCGCTCGATCTCAGGGCGCATGTGGCGCTGTTCGGGCATATGGGGCTTGAGCTCGATTTGCGCGAACTCTCCGACGCGGAGGCCGAGCGGCTGGCGGCGCACATCGCGAACTACAAACGGTTTCGTTCGCTCATTCATTCCGGCACGTATTGGCGGCGCTCGATCGATGCGGATCACGCGGCGGTTTGCGTGACGTCGGCGACCGAGGCTTTGGCGCTTGTCGTGCGCACCGGGTCTGCGGCCTTGGGGCGCGGGGCGGTGCTCAAGATTGCTGGCCTTGCGCCTGACGCTACGTACCGCATCGAGGCGGTCGCGCCGGTGGCGAAGAGCGCTGACGCGGCGCTCACTTTGCCGTTAACGCTCAGCGGGCGCGTCCTTGCCGGGCGCGGGTTGCCGCTTTATCTCCCAAGGCCTGAGACATCGCTGCTGCTTCACGTTTCTTGCCTCCATCAACAGGGCGCGCGATAACCGCGGCGCCCAATCAACGGACGAGAGCCCATGCCCTCCTACAAAGCCCCGGTCGCCGATTTCGAGTTCCTGCTGTTCGACGTGCATGAGATCGAAAAGTACGCCGATCTGCCGGGGTATAAGGAGCTCGACAAGGCGACCGTCCATGACGTTCTGGAGGGTGCGGGCAAGTTCGTCGAGGAAGTGCTGCAGCCGTTGAACCAATCGGGCGACGAGGAAGGCTGTCACCTTGAGAACGGCGTCGTGCGCACGCCGAAGGGTTTCAAGGAAGCCTGGAACGCCTATCGCGACGCGGGCTGGAACCGGCTTGCGGTGCCGGAGCAGTACGGCGGCGCGGGTTTGCCCATTCTTCTCACCTTTGCGGTGACGGAGCTGGCATTCTCCGCCAACCAGGCGTTCGCCATGTATCCGGGCCTGACGACGGCGGCCTATTCCGCGCTCGCCGCGACGGGCGAGCCTTGGATGCGCGAGCATATCGTCAAGCGCATGGTCGCCGGCGATTGGGCGGGCACGATGTGCCTGACCGAACCGCATTGCGGCACCGATCTTCGCCTGATGAAAACGAAGGCGGTGGAGCAGCCGGACGGGACGTACAAGCTTTCCGGCACGAAGATTTTCATTTCCGGCGGCGATCAGGACCTGACCGAGAACATCATCCACATGGTGATCGCGAAGATCCCGGATGAGAACGGCAAAACCTCCGACGACCTTTCGACCGTGAACTTCTTCATGGTGCCGAAGGTGCTGGTTTCGGAAGACGGCAAGATGGGCGCGCGCAACGGCGTCTCCACCGGTTCCATCGAGAAGAAGATGGGCATCAAGGCGAACGCGACTGCGGTGCTCAATTTCGACGAGGCGAAGGCGTGGCGCTTAGGCCCGAAGCCGCAGAAGAAAGCGGACGGTGCCAAGGGTTCGTCGTCGGCCGGCATGAAGGGCATGTTCGGCATGATGAACGCGGCGCGTTTGGGCGTCGGCATTCAAGGCGTCGCGATCGCCGAGGTCGCGTATCAGAACGCGGCGATCTATGCGAAGGAGCGGCTCGTCGGCCGCGCGCTCACCGGTGCGAAGGCGCCGGACAAGCCCGCCGACCCGCTGATCGTTCACCCGGACGTGCGCCGCATGCTGATGTTTGCACGCGTGGCGGCCGAAGGCGGGCGTTCGCTTGCGACGTTTATTTCGCTGCAGCTTGGGATCGCGCAATCGATGCGCCCCGAGATGGAGCGCGTCGAAGCCGCCGATCTCGCCGATCTGCTGACGCCGGTGATCAAGGCGTTCTGCACCGACATGGGCTTCGACGCGGCGAACGCGGCGATGCAGGTGTTCGGCGGACACGGCTACATCCGCGACCACGGGATGGAGCAGTTCGTGCGCGACGCGCGGATCAACCAGACCTACGAAGGCGCGAACGGCGTGCAGGCACTCGACCTCGTGGGCCGCAAACTTGCGCGCAACGGCGGACGGGCGCCGTTCGCCTTGTTCAAGCGGATCAACGATTTCATCGCCGCTGAGACCTCCGACGCGATGAAGCCCTATGTCGGGCCACTGAAGGCGGGCGTACTGCGCACGCAGGAGGCGACGATGTGGCTCGCGCAAAACGGGATCAAGAACCCGGACAATGCGGGCGCCGGCAGCGTGGACTATCTGCGCCTGTTCGGTCTCACCGTGATCGGCTGGCTGTGGGCGCGTCAGGCGAAGGCCGCCCTGGCGAAGCTCGCCACGAAGCCCGCGAACGCCGCGTTCTACGAGGCGAAGCTCGCGTCGGCCCGCTTCTGGATGGAGCGGTTGATGCCGGACACGGCCTCGCTTTCCGAGCGGATCAAGGCGGGCGCGGACGGGTTGATGATGCTCGACGCCTCGAGCTTCTAGGCGCGATGCAAAATCGAATCCGTTAGAAGCGTTAGATCTGCGGATCTCTGCGGGTTTATCCGTTAGATATGCGTTAGATATCCGTTAGATATGCGTTAGATATCCGTTAGATATCCGTTAGACGTGCGTTAGGCGGGCCAAGCCCGGCGCGCACAAAATGTGCGCGTCGCGCGTGCAGCTTACGCTGCGAGATAGACGTGCACGATCCGCTGCAGCCGAGAGCGGCGCAGTGCGCAAGGTTCAGATGCAATTTTCAAGTCGCAGCCGCGCGCCGCATTGGCGCGGGAAAGTGATGCGCGTGACATCACTGATAACTAATTTAATATAAGTAACAAATAGTGCACGAAGAGTCAACCCGATAGCGGCCGACGGACGGGCGGCCGCTCGGCAACGCCGACTTCAACTTAGGCCCCGAAGCCTGCCCCGCCGCCTGGTGGTGCGCTGCCCCGGGACCCAAGCCGACGTCGGCTGACATGGAGATGCCAAGGTTGCTATAGTGCAGTCAGGAGCTTAGGGCGGGGAATAGGTCTTGGAGTGGACCCAAAAAGTGAGACACCTAAAATGGGAGACAGTTCTCGGAAGGA
>CADEFU010000014.1 GCA_902826695.1 uncultured Alphaproteobacteria bacterium
CGCCATGCAACTCGTGCGCAATCCGAAGCAGTTCGACGTCATCGTCACCGACAATTTGTTCGGCGATATCCTGTCGGACGAAGCGGCACAGCTCACGGGCTCGATCGGCATGCTGCCGTCGGCATCGCTGGGCGCCCGCGACGCAGGCGGCAAGCAGCGTGCGTTGTACGAGCCGATCCACGGCTCCGCGCCCGACATCGCGGGCCAAGACAAGGCGAACCCGATCGCGGCGATCCTCTCTTTCGCGATGTGCCTGCGCTATTCCTTCGCCATGAAAAAGGAGGCCGATCTCGTCGAACGCGCGGTCTCCGCCGTCCTCGACCAAGGCATCCGCACCGGCGACATCATGCAGCCCGGCAAACGCCTCGTCGGCACGAAAGACATGGGTTCGGCGATCCTCGCCGCGCTCGACACCATTCAACGTTAGAGATCGAAACCATGTCTTGGAAAATCGCAGTCGTGGGCGCCACCGGTAATGTCGGCCGCGAGATGCTGAACATCTTGGCCGAACGCGAGTTTCCGGTCAGCGAAGTGGTCGCTTTGGCCTCGCGCAAAAGCGTGGGGCGGGAGGTTTCCTACGGCGACCACACGCTGAAGTGCAAAGCGCTCGAGCACTTCGACTTCAAGGGCACCGACATCGTGCTGATGTCGGCAGGCGGCACCGTCTCGGCCGAATGGTCGCCGAAGATCGGCAAGATGGGCCCTGTCGTTATCGACAACTCATCGAAGTGGCGCATGGATCCGGACGTGCCGCTCGTCGTGCCGGAAGTGAACGCGAACGCGATCGGCAAGTACGCGAAGAAGAACATCATCGCGAACCCGAACTGCTCGACCGCGCAGATGGTCGTGGCGCTCAAGCCCCTGCACGATGTCGCGCGGATTAAGCGCGTGGTCGTCTCGACCTATCAATCCGTCTCCGGCGCCGGCAAAGACGCGATGGACGAACTCTTCAACCAGACCCGCGCGATCTTCGTGACGGACTCGATCGAAGCGAAGAAGTTCACCAAACAAATCGCCTTCAACGTGATCCCGCACATCGACGTCTTCATGGATGACGGTTACACGAAGGAAGAGTGGAAGATGGCCGCCGAAACGCGCAAGATCCTCGATCCCGATATCAAGGTGACGGCCACCTGCGTTCGCGTGCCGGTTTTCGTCGGCCATTCGGAGGCGATCAACATCGAGTTCGAACGCCCGCTCTCCGTCGAACAAGCGCGCAATATCCTGCGCGAAGCCCCGGGCTGCATGGTGGTCGATAAGCGCGAAGACGGCGGCTACGTCACGCCCGTCGAATGCGTCGGCGACTTCGCGACGTTTATCAGCCGCATCAGGAAGGACCCAACCGTCGAGAACGGCCTCGCCCTCTGGTGCGTCTCCGACAACTTGCGGAAAGGCGCCGCCCTGAACGCGATCCAGATCGCCGAAATCCTAATCAGCCGCCATCTGAAGAAGGCAGCCTAACGCGGGGCCTGCTCCGGCCGAACAACACGAGGACCAACCTGCACCATAACTTCCCGCGCGTCGAAGGCCCGGGCCTCGCCGTTCTGCACGGCCGACTTGACCAAAATGATCTCGGCCGACGCCGTGTAGGTCGTCACCGGCTGTACGTCGTACCCGCCCCACGGCCCCCAAGGATCGTACCAAGGCCGCCGGTACCAGCCGGGGAACCCGTGATAGAACCACCCGCGCCCGCCGTAGGAATCGATCCACACGCGATACCGCGTCTTCGCCTCAGTATCGCGCCCGACGACGAAGAAGTGCGAGAACCCGTTCTGCAGCGTCAACTCCGCCGCCCGGTAGAGCAGGTAGTCCTCCACGGTCTCGCGCTTCGTCAGAGAGTTCCCGCGAAACGTAACGCGGAACTTATTCTGATCGAGCCGCTCCTCGGAATACCCGAACCCGCGCGGCGGCGCCGGCTGATAGGGCGTCGGCGTCACGCAAGCCGCGAGCATCACCGCCGCAAACGCAACGACCATGGCGTGCAAAAGATGAGACCGAACCATGAGCGCCTCCATGTCCTGAACGTCACCCAAATTATCACGAAAAACCGCGCGCAAGGAATTGATCTAGCGCAGGCGAACCGCGGTCAACAGCTGCTGCGGCGCGGCCATCGCCTCTTGCGCAGCAATCAGCCGCAATTCATCGGCCCCCGCACTCGCCCGCAACACGGCATCGACGGCAGAGCTGGCCCGCACCAGAGCCGCCATCGGATCCGCGCCGCGGACCCGTCCGCCCAGATAGAGCGCCGCCAGCAAATCGCCCGACCCGTGCGCCATAATTGTAAGCCGCGGCGCAGCCGTCGCCCAAGCTCCGTCACCCGTCACGACAACGGTGCCAATACGCTCATCCTCAAAGGGCACCGACGTGACCACAACCTCGCGCTTTCCAAGCGCACGCGCGGCCGCAACGGCGGATGCGGCATCGCCGATCTTCTGCGACGTCAGGCTCGAAAGCTCGAACCGGTTCGGCGTCACGATGTCGGCAAGCGGCAACAACTCCCGCGCCATCGCCTCTGCAACGCCAGGCCGCGCATACGCGCCATCGTCGTCGCCAAACACCGGATCGCAGAGATAGAGCGCTTGGCGGTTGGCCTGCTTTACCAGCCGCACCGCATCGGCGGCGGCACGCGCCTGCTCGGCCGCACCCAAATAGCCGCTGATCACACCCGCGCAGTGCTTCAACCACCCATGCGCATCGAGCCCAGCAACCAACGCACCGATCTGCGCCGACGGCAGTGTCTCACCGCGCACATTCCCATGCCCCGGATGGTTGGACAGCAGCACGGTCGGCACCGCCCACACATCGAGCCCGGTCCGCTGCAATGCGAACCGCGCAGCCGCGTTCCCAACGTGCCCGCGCACGACCTCGGATTGAATCGAGAGGATACTCGCCGTCTCAAGCATCGGACGCCTTCAGAAGTTTGCTTTCGATCAGTTTGCGCTCTTGCCCCGACATCGGCAATGCGAGCGCGCGCTCGAATGCAGCACGCGCCGCCGCAAACCGCCCGCGACGAAGCTCAAGCTCGCCGACCGCCGTATGGTACGGCAAGTGCCGCTGCACGGTCTTGTTCGTCTCAAGCCCGGCCAGCGCCTCGAGCCCGGCCTCGGGGCCTTTAAACATGGAAAGCGCTACGGCCCGATTGACGGCAACCACGGGCGACGGTGCGACTTCCATCAGCCCGTCATAGTAAGAAACCAACGCGGCCCAAGCCGTCGTCGCCCAAGAGGCCGCCGCCGCATGCACCGACGCAATCCCCGCCTCAAGGTGATAGCTCGTCAACAACGGCCCGCCCTGCGCCCTTGCCAAGTGGTCGAACCCGCGCACGATCATCGACCGGTCCCACAGCGCGCGATCCTGATCCTCAAGCATCAGCGGCCGTCCGTCGTTCGCAACGCGCGCCCGCCGCCGCGCATGCTGAAACAAGATCAGCGCGCAAAGCGCATGAGCTTGCGGCGACGCCGTCGCCTTGTGCAAGGCGACAGTCTCCGCAAGACGCAACGCCTCGTCGCACAGATCTTCCCGCACCAATCGGTCGCCGTCACTCGCCGCATAGCCCTCGGTGAACATCAAGTAGATCGTGCGCAGCGTAGACTCCATGCGTGCCCGCAACCCCACACCTGAAGGCATCGCAAACACGACATTTTCTTCTCTAAGCCGAGCCTTCGCCCGCACCAAACGCTGCGCGATCGCTTGTGGCGTCGCCAAGAACGCGCGCGCGATCTCCTCGACACGAAAGCCGCAAACCGTCTTGAGCGTCAGCGCCAGCCGCGCCTCTTCCTCAAGCGCCGGATCGCAGCAGAGCACAATCAGCGAAAGCTCCTCGTCCCCCGGCATCTCCGGCGCCGGCGCGCGCAACTGCTCGATCCACGAGATGACCTTTGGCTCAAGCGCCCCGATCATCGCATTCCGTCGCAACCGGTCGAGCGCGCGATTGCGCGCCGTCGTGAGCAGCCACGCAAACGGATTGTCCGGCACCCCGCGCTCGCCCCACGTATCGAGCGCGGCCACAAACGCGTCCTGCGCGCAATCCTCGGCGAACGAAAGTCCTTGCGCTCCAAACGTGCGCGTCAACGCACCGACCAACCGCCCGCTCTCCCGCCGCGACAGACGGTCGATCAACACGTGCAAGTCGGTGCGCGACTCGCTCATTCAAAGTTCGTGAATCTGCCGCACTTCAACGCGGCCGCCGTACTTTAAATGTGGACACCCTTCTGCGATGGCACAGGCCTCGTCGTAGTCCGCGGCCACAATCGCAAAATAGCCGCCCACCACTTCGCGGCTTTCCGCATAAGGTCCGTCCGTCACGACGACCTTGCCGCTCTTCGGCCGCAACACTTTGCCGGCGTCTTCGGTCAGTTTCTCGCCGCCCGCAAAGCGGGTCTCCTTCCGCAATTTCTCGGCCCACGCACTGTATTCGGCGATGATGCGCATCATCTCCTCATGCGTGCGGTTATCGAACTGGCCCTGGTTCTCATGCAAGAACAGCAAGAATTTCGGCATTTGGCGTCTCCTTTGATTGCGATCCTATCGCCTCCCAAGGACGGTCCGCAGCACCCGAATTCGACAACTCGCCCTTGCCCTTCTTTGGGCCATAGCTATTTTCGCGGTGATAGAGGTGTAACCGCATGAAAATCCGCCCCCGTCGCAGCGTTCTGTACATGCCGGGTTCGAACGCCCGCGCGTTGGAGAAGGCCGCGACCCTTCCCGCCGACGCGCTAATCCTGGACCTTGAGGATGCGGTCGCGCCCGAAGCCAAGGATATTGCACGCACCCAGGTCTGCGCCGCCGTGAAAGACCGCCGCTTCGGCAAGCGCGAAGTGGTCATCCGGATCAATGGCCTCGATACGCCGTGGGGACACGACGACATCGAAGCTGCTGCGGCCGCAGGCCCCGATGCAATTCTCGTCCCCAAGGTGAACGACGCTGCTGATGTCGCCCACGCCGAGCAGCACATGGCGAATGCGCCGACGTCGTGCGCGCTTTGGCTTATGATCGAAACGCCGCGCGCCATCTTCAACGCGAACGCGATCGCAGGCGCCGGCGGCAGGCTGAGCTGCTTCGTGATGGGTACCAACGACCTCGTCAAAGAAATGCGTGCCCTCCACACGCCTGGCCGCGAAGCATTGCTTGCAAGTTTGAACATCGCCGTGCTTGCCGCCCGCGCGCACGCGCTAACCGTAATCGACGGCGTGTTTAACGAGATTGCGGATGCGCCGGGTCTTGAGGCCATCTGCCGGCAGGGCAGGGCGCTCGGCTTCGACGGAAAGACGTTGATCCATCCGTCGCAGATCGAAGCGTGCAACCGAATATTTTCCCCAGACCCCGCAGAAGTGGCGCGCGCGCGTGCCATCCTTGACGCTTTTGACCGCCCTGAGAATAAGGGCAGGGGCGCGATCTCGCTCGACGGCCGAATGGTAGAGTTACTACACGCCGAAATAGCGAAACAAACAGTGGCTCTGGCCGAAGCAATAGCCGGTTTAGACTAGTCGAAAGAGGCGTTTTGCCCTTTGCCCGCCTCGGTGCTATTGGAGGGCCTTGCTCAACCTTACCCTGGGAACAGGTGGATTCTCCATGATCATGCGCGCGTTAGCGGCTCTGCTTGCATTGACCCTTGTGACGACCTTTGCATTGCCCGTCTTGTCGGCGGAATCGACCCAAGCGCGCCGTGAGCGTCTTACGCGCGAAGCAATCCAGTTGCCCCGTCAAGCTGAAGCGGCGCTCAAGGAAAAGGATTACGACAAGGCGATCGCTCTCTACACCAAAGCGCTCGATTCAGGCGCCTTCGACACGGCGAACATCGGTAAGATTCTTTTCAATCGCGGAAGGGCCCAGCACGCCAAGGGCGACTGCAATGCCGCGATCGCTGACTACAACAAGTCGCTGGAGATCGCCCAAGTTGGCGATGTCTATTTCTCCCGGGCGATTTGCGAGCTGGATCTCAAGCAGCCTGACCTTGCGTTGGCCAGCCTCGATGAGGCCATTCGAATCGATGCGGAATCCGCTGCCTATCGGAATGCGCGCTGCAAGGTTCTGTTCAACAAGAAGGAATTCGCCAAGGCGCTGCCTGATTGCGAGAAAGCTCTGCTCACGCAAACAACCGACAAAGACCTTATGGTCGCGACGGCGCAGTCGGCCGAGCAAACAGGCAACAAGAAGCGCGCGGCTGAGGTCTACGCTCAACTCCTGGCGGCGGACCCGGCAAACACGATAGCGTCGGATGGGCTCAAGCGCACGGCAAAGTGAGGCGGCAACGGCCGGCGCTCGCTGTGCCGTAATGCGTGGCTAGCCGCGTACCAATTGAGATAGATCGGGGAACCTTCATGTTAAGGCAGAAAGTCGTTGGTCTTGGTGTCCTGGCGACGCTGTTGCTGCTCGCCGTTCAGGTTTCTGCATCCAGCCTCTCTGACGAGCGTCGGGCCCGCAAGAAAATCGAACTGCAAAAGGTTCCCTACCAAGCCGAAGAAGCAGTTCAGCAGAAAGACTATGATCGCGCGATTGAGCTGTTCTCAAAGGCGATCGATTCGAACGCATTCACTGATGAGCCGCATACATTGGGCCGCCTCTACTTCGGCCGTGGTGGGGCCTACCACGCCAAGGGCGACTGCCCGAATGCGGTTCCCGACTACACGAAGGCCGCTGAGCTCACCCCGAAGGGCGACATCTATTATTCTCTAGCCAGTTGCCACGTGGCGTTGCAGCAAGAAGATGCCGCGCTGGTGGACTTGAACAAAGCCGTCGAAGTTGACCCCGACGCCGCGCTCTATCGCAGCGCACGCTGCAAACTATTGTTCAACAAGAGCGATTACGCAGGCGCGGTTCCCGATTGCCAAAAAGCAATGGCCGCGATGCCTAAAGATACGGACTTGCTCATCGCCACCGGCCAATCGGCCGAGCAGACGGGAAATAAGGCACTTGCAGCCGCTGCCTACCGCAACCTGCTTGCGGTCGATCCGGGCAACCAAATCGCAACGGACGGGTTGCAGCGGTTGGGCGAGCGCTAGCAGTGGTGATAGATTTGGTCGGCCTGATTTCGGTGTCAGGCCCGCGCTTTGTGAAAGGAAGCATTCAGTGAGTCGACTGTTGATTGGATTGGCGACCCTTTTGATCTCGGCGTCCTCCGCCATGGCAGCCGCGGCACCTGCGCCGGCAGCGACACCCGCGCCCGCGCCAGTCACGTCAGGCAATCCGCCTGTTCGCTACGACTGGCAGGGCAATCACAAGAAGGCTCAGGCCGCGCTGACCGCGAAGGACTACAAGACCGCGATCACCCTGTTCACTGAGATTATCGCCTCCGGCCGTCTGCCGAAGACGTGGGTTGCCCCAACATACTATTTCCGCGGCAAGGCCTATCGCTCGTCCCGTCAGTTCGATGAGGCGATTGCCGACTACCAAAAGGCAGTCGAAGCCGATCCAAAGATGGACGTCGCTTTCTATGAGCTTGGCGTGACATATCAGGCCAAGAGCCAGCATGCGAAAGCCGTGGGGGCGTTCGGTCAGGCAATTGCAGCCAAGAGCAACAACGCGGACTACTACTACGCCCGCTGCGTCTCCAACAGCTGGCTCGGCAATTTCGGCGCGGCGATCAATGATTGCGAAACCGCGTCGCGCATGCGCCCAAGCAGTGCCGATTGGCTGGGCACGCTTGGCCGTCTCTATGAAGATGCAGGTCAAAAGCAACGTGCGATCGAAACCTACCGCCGCGCTCTTGCCATCAACCCGAACCAAGCCGAAGCTCGCGACGGATTGAATCACCTGACAAAGAAGTAGTTCATGACAGCGGCCGGCGCAGGAAATTTCTTCGAAGACTTCCGCGCCGGCCAAACTTTGCATCACGCGCCCCCGCGCACGCTCACCGGCGGCGATCAAGCGCTCTACACCGCCCTCTACGGCGCCCGCTTCGCGACGCAAAGCTCGGTGGAATTCGCGCGCGGCCTCGGCTTCCCGTCGATGCCGATCGACGATTTGCTCGTCTTCCACACCGTGTTCGGCAAGACAGTGCCAGAGGTCTCGCTGAACGCCATCGCCAACCTAGGTTACGCCGACTGCCGCTTCGTGGCGCCCGTCTACGCGGGCGACACGCTGAGCGCGCGCACCGAAGTGTTAGGCTCGCGCGAAAACGCGAACCGCGAGTCGGGGATCGTTTATGTCCGCTCCACCGGATTCAATCAGCGCGGCGAAGAAGTGCTCACATTCGCCCGTTGGGTCATGGTCCGCAAACGCAGCAAGGATGCAGCCGTCCCATCGGCGATCGTGCCGGAGCTTCCCCGCGCGATCGGCGCGGACGCATTGCGCCTGCCCGCGAAGACGGCGCTGAACCGCGCTGAGCTCCGTCAAACTGGCGGCAAGCGCTTCTTCGATGACTACGCCAAGGGTGACCGCCTCGACCATGCCGACGGCACGACGGTGGAGGAGGCGGAGCACATGATGGCGACCCGCCTCTACCACAACACCGCGCGCGTGCACTTCAACGCACATACCGAGCGCCTGGGCCGCTTCGGCAAGCGCATTGTCTATGGCGGCCACGTGATCTCGATCGCCCGCGCGCTGAGTTACAACGGCCTCGAGAACGCGCTCTTCGTTGCCGGCATCAACGCAGGCCGCCACGTCGCGCCGTGCTTTGCCGGCGACACGGTCTACGCCTGGAGCGAAATCGTGGACAAGGCGCCCGCCGCGACGCATGCCGATTGGGGCTTCTTGAGGTTGCGCACGGTGGCCGCTAAGGATCGTGCCTGCGCCGACTTCCCGGACAAGGCAGGCGACACCTATGATCCCGCCGTTATCCTCGACCTCGACTACTGGGTTGCCGTCCCGCGCGGCTGAGGGGATCCGCCGATGACGAATTTCAGTATCGGCGCCCGCATCAAAAGCATCGGATACGCGCTCGAAGGTGTCGCAACCCTCATCCGGACGCAGCACAACGCCTGGCTTCATTTTGCCGCCGCAATCGCCGTCGTCGCAGCGGGCTTCGTAGGCGGTGTCTCGCCCGGCGAATGGCTCGCTCTTATCTTCGCGATCGCGCTCGTTTGGTGCGCCGAGGCGCTGAACACCGCCTTTGAGTTTCTCTGCGATGTCGCCTCGCCTGAATTTCACCCGAAGGTCAAGCAAGCAAAGGACGTGGCCGCCGCCGCAGTCCTCTTTGCAGCCATAGCCGCCGTTGCGGTCGGACTTGTGATCTTCGGCCCCCGGTTGCTCGCAATATTGGCTTAAGTCCCGCCTGGAGGCGCGCGCGCTCCGGTGCTACACAACCGCCCAAACTTGGGAGATCAAGATGGTGCGGGAACTGACCCATTTCGTGGCGGGCAAGCATGTCAAAGGTACGTCGGGCCGCTCTAGCGACGTCTACAATCCGGCAACCGGCGAAGTCCAAGCCAAGACGCCCCTCGCATCGACCGCCGAGATGCGCTCAGCCGTCGAAGCTGCGCTGAAAGCCTTCCCCGAATGGTCCGCGCAGAACCCGCAGAAGCGGGCCCGCGTGATGTTCAACTTCAAAGCGCTCGTCGAAAAGAACATGGACGAGCTCGCGGCGATGCTGTCCGCCGAGCACGGCAAAGTCATCGCGGACTCGAAGGGCGACATCCAGCGCGGCCTTGAAGTGATCGAATTCGCCTGCGGCATCCCGCATTTGATGAAGGGCGAATACACCGAAAGCGCCGGCACCGGCATCGACGTCTATTCGATGCGTCAGCCATTGGGCGTCGTCGCCGGAATCACGCCGTTCAACTTCCCGGCCATGATCCCGATGTGGATGTTCGGCGTGGCCATCGCCGCCGGCAACACATTCATCTGCAAGCCGAGTGAGAAAGACCCAAGCGTTCCCATTCGTCTCGCAGAACTGATGCTGGAAGCGGGCGCGCCGCCGGGCGTTCTGAACGTCGTGCACGGCGACAAGGAAGCCGTCGACGCAATCCTGAAAGACCCCGACATCAAAGCGGTCAGCTTTGTGGGTTCGACCGCAATCGCCGAGTACGTCTACATGACCGGCACCGCGCACGGAAAACGCGTGCAGGCGATGGGCGGCGCGAAGAACCACGCGATCATCATGCCCGACGCCGACCTCGACCAGGTCGTGGACGATCTGATCGGCGCGGGTTACGGCTCGGCCGGTGAGCGCTGCATGGCGATCGCGGTTGCCGTTCCCGTCACCGACAAGCTCGGCGACGAACTCGTGCGCCGCCTAAAGCCCCGCGTCGAAGAACTGAAAGTCTCGCTGCCCACCGACCCGGCCGCGAACTACGGCCCGCTTGTCACCCGCGAACACCGCGAAAAGGTGAAGGGCTATATCGAAATGGGCGTGAAGGAAGGCGCCGAACTCGTCGTCGACGGTCGCAATTTCCGCATGCAGGGCTACGAAAACGGGTTCTTCTTGGGCGGCTCGCTGTTCGATAATGTGAAGCCGCACATGCGCACCTACCAGGAAGAAATCTTCGGCCCTGTGCTGCAAATCGCCCGCGCACAAACGTTTGAGGAAGCAGCCGCCCTGCCGTCCAAACACGCCTACGGCAACGGCGTCGCGATCTTCACCCGCGACGGCGACGCCGCGCGCGAGTTCGCAAGCAAAGTTCAAGTCGGCATGGTCGGCATCAACGTTCCGATCCCCGTGCCGCTCGCCTACCACACGTTCGGCGGCTGGAAGCGATCGGCCTTCGGCGACGTCAACCAACACGGCCCCGAAGGCGTGCGCTTCTTCACGAAGATCAAAACCGTCACCGCCCGCTGGCCCAAAGGCGGCGTCCGCGAAGGCTCCAGCTTCGTCATCCCGACGATGAAGTAAGTCGCATGCGCAAGCTGTTCACGATGGCCGCTCTCGCGTTGCTCGCATTTGCGCCGGCATCTGCGAACCCAAGCTTCGACTGCTCGAAGGCCAAGACCGCGGCCGAAAAGACCGTCTGCGAAGTGCCGGACTTGCAATGGAGCGATCGCCAACTCGCGCGCTTCTACAAAATGGCGTTGAAGGATAGCGGCTACAGCCGCGCCGGCGTGGTGCAAAGCCAGCGCGCATTCCTCCCGCGCCGCGACGCCTGCGGCACCGACATCGAGTGCTTGGACAACGCCTACAAGATGCAGTTCAAGGCGCTTTCGAACAGCGTCAAAGTCGGCGCGCCGTTCGGCACGTACAAGCCCGAAGGCATGGGCGGCGAGATGTGGATCGTGCGCTTCGGCTATGACGCCGCCTTCAAGATCCTGACCGTCGGCGGTGGCGGCCACACCTGCACGTTCGAAACCGACAGCGCTCCGCAAGGCGGCAAGGGTGTCATCCGCTATACGGAGAACGGCGCCAACGCCTGCCGCATCACCATCGCGCCCGACGGCGACGATGTCATGGTCGTGCAAACGAAGAACTGCAGCGACTATTGCGGCATGCGTGCAACCTTGGATGGTCTGTACAAGCGCACAAACTGACGGCGCTCAGGGTTGGGCGCCGCGTTGGAGCGCGCGCCCACCCATGAATCCGCCGAACGCGCCGGAAAGCGCGACGCCTGCCAAAATCAACTGAGCAGCGGTCTCGTTGATCACGGCGTAGTTCGCATCTGGCTGATAGCGCATCGTTTCGGTCAACAGGAAAACGGCGAGAATTGGCGCTAGGACGGCAATGACCCCTCCAACGGCGGCATAGGCAATCGGCATGACGATGCCGCGCCTATAAAGCTGCCATCCGAGGATGGCGGCGACGGGCGCTATCGGAACAATCGCGAGAATGCTCGCAACCATCGCGGTCCAAGCCGCGGTCTCCAACGTCCGTTGAATGGTCGCCTCGCTCGGTGCGAAAAACACGGAGGCCACCGCGGCAAGTGCCGTCGCGCCGGCGATCCCCCACCCCAGCCCGCGAAGCAGCGCATTGACGAAAATGCGGCGGGAAGGTTCCCGCGATGGCGTGTCCGGCATGGTCGCTCCCGTGGTAAGTGAGAGCCCTACGCGAATGGTCGTGGTGCAGCAAGCGGGGCCAGTTGACCGATCGGCGTCAAACCACGTATCGCCTGAGCCTCAAGGCCCGATACGTTTTGGCGGGCTTTCTGTTGGATGACGAATGCACCCCGCCGAACGATATCGAGCGCTTGTCGCGGAGAAAAAGCTGACCGGCGACCCCGCACAGGAACGAGTCTCATCCGCGCTTGAAACGCTTGCAACGAAACTTGAAACACCGGCGCGAAGGTCGCTCTTCGGTTTCGGCCGCGCTGCCCCTCCGCCGCGCGGTCTTTACATCCACGGCCCGGTCGGTCGCGGCAAGTCGATGTTGATGGATTTGTTCTACGAGAACGTTGCCTACGCCCCGAAGCGCCGCGTGCACTTTCACGACTTCATGGCCGAGGTCCACGCGACGGTGAGGCGCTGGCGCGAAAAAGATCCTGGCAACGAGATTGCCCGCACGGCCGCCGATATCCGGGCAAGCGCAGCCTTGCTCTGTTTCGACGAGTTCCAGGTGCTCGACATCGCCGACGCGATGATCCTCGCGCGCCTGTTCGAGACGTTGTTCGAATCGGGCATCGTCGTCGTCGCCACCTCGAACCGTCCCCCGCGCGAACTCTACGAGAACGGCATCAACCGCCAGCTATTCCTGCCCGCGATCGACTTGATCGAGCGGCGCATGGACGTGATGTGCCTCGACGGCCCGATCGACTACCGCTTGGCGCGGCTTGAGCGTGGCCGCGTCTATTTCACGCCGCTGAACGCCGACGCGACCGCGGCGCTCGATGAAGTCTGGCACGACCTGACCGGGGTGACGCAAGGCGCGCCGGCCGAGCTGGAAGTCGTAGGCCGTAAGCTCGCCGTGCGCGAGCAGGCGCGCGGCGCGGCACGCTTCACGTTCGACGATCTTTGCGTCCAGCCTCTGGGCCCACAGGACTTTCTCGCGATCGCCGATACCTTTCACGCGGTCGTGGTGAAGGACGTGCCGCGCCTTTCGCCCGACAAGAGGAACGAAGCCAAGCGCTTCGTGACCTTGATCGACGCGCTCTACGAGCGTTCGGTGAAGTTCATCTGCACGGCAGCAGCAAGCCCGCACGAGCTCTATCCGGCCGGCGACGGCGCCTTCGAGTTCGAACGCACCGCATCGCGCCTCATAGAAATGCAAACGCCCGATTATCTCGGGCGCTCACACAAACCAAAATCTGAAATCTAAGCGGCTATTGCTGCATCGGGAGCAGCGGCGACGGCGCGGGTTCCGACGGATCGCTCGTCAAAGCGGCGGCGGACGCGGGCTCGCTGTGCGCCGGTGCGGGCTCCGCCGGAACATCGGCCGGAACCTGGATCGGCGTCGGTCCGACGTAAGCAGCATCGGCATCCGGAACATAAGCTTCGGTCGGCGCCGGCTTACGCGGGGCTGGCGCAAGGGCGGCGGGCTTCGCTGACGCTGGCGCCGCAGCAGCAACCTCGGTCACCGCAGGCTTCGTCTTCGGCTTGCTCGGCGCTGCAGTGGCGGGCATCGGCTGAGTTTCAAACTGCGCAACGCGCGTCGGCGTCGTCGCGGGCAAGGTCGGGCGCGCCGCCGGGGCGTCGCTCAGTATTGCTTGCGGCGTGCGCACCGAAGACGGACGCGCGGCAACTTTCGCCGGAGGCGGGGTCACCGCGGTGGTGTCTTCGATCGGCAGGCTTGGCAGCGCGGTCGCCGTATCAAACGGCGTGGTCACCGCGGCAGTCATAGCCGGGCGCAGACGCAAAATCACGACAGGCTGACCGTTGATCAGCTTCGAAGCAACCGGCGCGCTGCCCATGGACGTCGGCAGCAGAGGACCGCCTTCGCCGGTCGTGGTCGGCACCGCCGAGGCAAACGTCGTTGCATCGATTGCGGGTTGGTCGGCATCGACCGGCGCCACTTGCGATTCGGTGGCCGGTTTCGCCGGTGTCTTCGCCGAGGCATTGACGACGCCGCGCGGACGCTGAGCGGTCTGGCTCGCCGTGTCGCCATCGATGGCGTCAGCCGAACCCAAACTTGCGGGCAAGAACGCAAGCGACTCCGACGAGACGGTGTTCGTGGTCAGCGCCGCGACATCGATCTGCTGTGCCGCATTCGCGCGCGCCAGCTGACGCTCGCTCTCTTCAACGGCCTTGGCAGCTTTGATCTCAGCCCAAATCTGATCCGGATCGTTCTCATTCTCACCGGCGCCGACACTGGCGGGCATGAACTTCGGCGCCGCATAAACAATCGTACCGTCGGCGTCGATACGCTCCACAAAGATGCCGTGGAAGTCGTCGCGGGTCGCAGCCGAACCGCGTTCTTCGCAAATGTCGCGATCGGCGCGAACGAGACCTTCGGAGAATCGGCAGTCCTTACCTGTCACCAACGACACGGCGTGTTCACCAAGATCGGCACCGGTGAACAGGGTCGAGGCAAAACCAGCAAAGGAGGAAATGGAACTGAGCGATATTCCAGCGACTGTCCCAGCACAGCCGCAAAGAATGGTCGTCGAGGCAAGGATCGTAGCAAGCGCGACGGGACGCATAAACCCTACTCCACAAACGCCACCCGGGACCGCGCTTCCCCCAAAACGTAGGGACCAGGTGAGGCAAATCGGTGAACTGCAACTTTGATGCCGCACCGTACCTTGAAAGCGGACCTGAATCAATAATTGAGTTGACAGTGTTGCATAAACTACATGTGCACGCAGCGCTTGTGCGGCTTGCGAATGAGCGAGGTCATGCGCTACGCGTGCGCTCGAATCGAAAACCATTTCCAAAAAGTTGATGAACGGCGAGCAGCGTGCTCCCGGATCTGCACAACCTGTAAGAAAGACCTCAGATGGCTCGCAAAAAAATTGCATTGATCGGTGGCGGACAGATCGGCGGGACGCTCGCGCACCTCATTGGATTGAAGGAACTCGGCGACGTCGTTTTGTTCGACATCGCGGAAGGCCTGCCGCAAGGAAAGTCGCTGGATATCTCGCAATCCGCGCCGGTCGACGGCTTCGACGCGCACTACAAAGGCACGCAGTCCTACGCCGACATTGCGGGCGCCGACGTGGTCATCGTGACGGCCGGCGTCCCCCGCAAACCCGGAATGAGCCGCGACGACTTACTTAATGTTAACCTTGGCGTGATGCGCGCAGTGGGCGACGGCATCAAGGCCCACGCGCCGAACGCGTTCGTCATCTGCGTCACGAACCCACTCGATGCGATGGTATGGGCGCTGCGCGAATTCTCCGGGCTCCCGCACCATAAAGTTGTAGGCATGGCTGGCGTTCTTGACAGCGCCCGTTTCCGGCACTTCCTCGCGGATGAGTTCAAGGTCTCCGTCGAAGACGTCACCGCCTTCGTACTCGGCGGCCACGGGGACACGATGGTCCCGCTGACCCGCTTCTCGACGGTCGCTGGCATCCCGCTCCCCGAGCTCGTCAAGCTGGGCTGGATCAAGCAAGAGCGCCTCGACCAAATCGTCCAACGCACGCGTGACGGCGGCGCGGAGATCGTGGGCCTTCTGAAAACGGGCTCGGCCTTCTACGCCCCCGCGACCTCCGCGATCGCGATGGCCGAGAGCTATCTGAAGGACAAGAAGCGCATCCTTCCCTGCGCCGCCAATCTCAACGGCGAGTTCGGCCTGAAAGACATCTATGTCGGCGTTCCTTGTGTGATCGGTGCGGGCGGCGTCGAGAAGATCATCTCGCTGAACCTCACCCCCGACGAACAAGCGATGTTCCAGAAATCGGTCGACGCTGTGAAGGGTCTCGTCGACGCCTGCAAAAAGCTCGAACCGAAACTCGGCTGAGCGCTGAAGCGTGGGAAGCGAACCATGAACATTCCCACGCTCACCACCGATCGCCTGATCATGCGCGGCTATCGCGAGGATGACGTCCCCGCGATCGCGGCCCTCCACGGCGATCCGGAGGTGGTCCGCTATCTGACAGCAAACGGCGAGCCTGAGCCGTCGCTCGCCGAGGCGTGGGATCACATCGCCAAGCATCTGGGCCACTGGGTGCTCAAAGGCTACGGCAAATGGGCCGTCGATGAGCGCGCCACCGGCCGCTTCGTCGGCCGCGTCGGCCTGTACGATCCACCCTACGATTGGGTCGGCCTCGAACTCGGCTGGACATTCGTGCGCGAAGCCTGGGGCAAAGGCTACGCGACGGAGGCGGGCGCCGCCGCCATGCGCTGGGGCTTTGAAACCTTAGGCGCGAACGAAATCGTCTCGGCCATCCACCCCGGCAACGCAGCCTCGATCCGCGTCGCCGAGCGCTTGGGCGAACGTTACCTGCGCGAGGGCACGCTGCACGGCCGGCAGTGCCTGATCTACGGCATCACGAAAAGCGAATGGCGCGAGCGCTCTTGATTTGAAGTACAAGTCGCGCTCCGATGTGCGAACACACGAGCGCCCGCAATGCAACTCGCCCTCTCCGCCGCCGACGAAAACTTTCGCACCGAAGTGCGGCGCTTCCTTGATGAGAAGCTGACGCCCGACCTGCGCGACGCTGGCACGAGAACCGGCGGCGTCTTCACCGACCCGCCGGCGACCACCAAGTGGCACAAAGCGCTCTACGAAAGGGGTTGGGTCGCGCCGGCCTGGCCGAAGGAATACGGTGGCCCCGGCTGGAACGAGATGCAGCGCTACATCTTCGCCTCCGAATGCGGCGCTGCGCACGCGCCGCTGTTGCCGCCATTCGGCACACGAATGTGCGGCCCCGTCTTGATGAAGTTCGGTTCGCCCGAGCAGAAGGCATTTTACCTGCCGCGCATTCTCGCCGGCGAAGACTACTGGTGCCAAGGCTACTCCGAGCCGGGCTCGGGCTCCGACCTCGCCTCGCTGCAAATGAAGGCCGTGCGCGACGGCGACCACTACGTGTTGAACGGCACGAAGATCTGGACCACGCACGCCCACTTCGCGAACCGTATGTTCTGCCTCGTACGCACGGCCCAAACCGGCAAACCGCAAGAAGGAATCACGTTCCTGCTGCTGGAGACGAGCACGCCCGGCTTCACCGTGCGCCCGATCATCACGCTCGCCGGCGATCATGAAGTGAACCAGTGCTTCTTCGACAACGTGCGCGTGCCCGTCGCCAATCGCGTGGGCGAAGAAGGCCAAGGCTGGACGGTCGCAAAGTACTTGCTTGAATTCGAACGCGGCGAAGCCTACGCGGGCGGCCTGCAGGCAAAGCTCGCTGCGGTCAAGAAAGCCGCCGCCGCCGAGCGCTGCAACGGCGAGCCGCTCAGCGCCGACAACGATTTCGCGCGCAAGCTCGTCGAAGTGGAGATCGAACTCCAGGGTCTGATGATGACCGAGCACCGCGTCATGTCGCAGCTCTCCCAAGGCCAAAACCCGGGTCCCGCGTCCTCGCTGCTGAAAGCGCGCGGTACCGAAGTCTCGCAACGCATCACGGAACTCGGCATCGAAGCGCTCGCGGCCTACGTCGCCCCGTTCGAGCCCGAGGCGCGCAAACAAGGCACCAACGTGAAGCCTGTCGTGCCGGAGCACGGCCTCGTCTTCGTGCCGCAATACTTGAACACCCGCGCCGCCACCATCTACGGCGGCTCATCAGAGGTTCAGCGCAACATCATGGCGAAGTTGATCATCGGCCTGTAGCAAGCGGCCGCCGTTTACGCTGTTGCTGCGCGGCGGGGGCTTGATTGTCGCCCTCAGCTGCGCTCCGATACTGGCCATCTGCCCCCAGCAGACCTGAGTACGAGCCCCCAGTATGTCGACACGCAGCCAATGGCATGAGATCGAACTCCCGGTCCCCGCGATGACCGTCTTCAATATGTTGCTCTCGCCAAAGGCGATCCGCGGACGCTGGAACAATGTCTCGGCCGTCGTGACCGAGCTCGACGGAGTCTGGGTGCTCGCGTGGGGCGCGCGCGAAAGCGATCCCGACTACGTCAGCGGCGCACGCATCAAGTCGTTTCAGGCGCCCAAGCGCGTAACGATGACGTATGAATACGCCCGCTCACGCGAAGGCTTGTTGCCCTTCGCGACCGGCATGACGGCGGAATTCGCGATCAAGGAAACCGCACAGGGCGCGCTCGTACGCGTCACCCAATCGGGGCTGCCCGCCGGCGAAGAAGCCTACTTCCAATCCTGCGCCGACGGTTGGCGTGCGGCTCTGCAGGGGTTGGGCGCGATATTGATGCCGCCCCAGCCGCAACAGCCACCAGCGCGCCGCTAGCGCCCCACGAACTTCGGCTCGCGCTTCTCGAAGAACGCCTTCACGCCTTCGCGCACGTCGGCGCTGGAGTTCGAAATCATCACCGACAGCGCGGCATCGCCAAGCGACTGATCGAGCGTCGTATCGAGCCCGCGCACCATCATCGCCTTCGCCAACCGGACGGCGATCGGCGCGCGCTTCGCCAACGCCCGCGCGAATGCCATCGTGCGCGCCGCCAACTCGTCGGCCGGAACAACCTCCGTCACAAGCCCCAGTTCCCGCGCAGTTTTGGCGTCATAGACCTCGGCCAGCATCGTCATCTTCAACGCGCGGTCGAGGCCCATCGCGCGCGGGAACAGCCAGGCTCCGCCTTCGTCAGGCAACAAACCGAACTTGCCCGAGGTGTCGCCGAGCTTCGCCGTATCGGCGGCGATCCGGAAATCGCAGGCGAGCGCCAGCGCAAGCCCGCCCGCAACCGCAGGCCCGTTGATCATCGCGATCGTGGGTTTGTCGAGCCGATGCAGCGCTTGGATCACGCGATGCATCCCGTCGCGCATCTCGCGTGCATGAGAAAGCTGCGCCTGCATCAAGGCGCCGTGCGCGTCGTCCGCACCCGACACGTCGCCGCCTGCACAGAACCCGCGCCCCTCGCCGGTGATCATCAGCACACGCAGTGCGTCGTCGCGTAGATAGGTCTCAACCACTGCGACCATCTCCTCGCAAAGCCGCGTCGTGTACGCGTTCATTTGCTTGGGCCGCGCCAGCGTTAGGCGCGCTATGTGGTCCTCGACCCGCTCGAATCTGATTTCACGAAACGCCTCGCCCATTGCACCTCTCCGCAATTGTGGGCTTAAGCTTAGCCGACTGCGCCACGCGAGGAAGCCAAATGTCGACGTACGAAGACATTCTCTATGACGTGAAAGACAATATTGCTCTCATCACGTTGAACCGGCCCGAGAAGCTGAACGCGTGGACCGCTGCGATGCAGGCAAGCATCAAGCGCGCCATCGTCGATGCTGCGAACGACGACAACGTGCGTGTCATCGTCATCACGGGTGCAGGCCGTGGCTTTTGCGCGGGCGCCGATATGGGCGGCCTGCAGAAGATCGAGCCCGGCAAATGGAACGAACGCGAACTCGCGCGCGCCGACAGCAGCATCGATATTCCGCGCGCGAACTTGGGCCCCGATGTCAGCGAGCACTACACCGGCCGCTTCGGGTATCTCATGTCGATCCCAAAGCCCATCATCGCCGCGATCAACGGACCCTGCGCCGGGATCGGCCTCGTCTTCACGCTTTACTGCGACATGCGTTTCGCAGCGTTGGAAGCGAAGTTCACGACCTCGTTCTCGCAACGTGGTCTAATCGCCGAACACGGAATCTCCTGGTTGCTGCCGCGGCTGACCGGAACGGCGCACGCGCTCGACCTGCTGTTTTCAGCGCGAAAGATCTCTGCAGAAGAAGCCGTCCGCATCGGCCTCGTGAACCGTGTTTTCCCGCAAGAGAACTTTGCGGCGAACGTGCTCGGATATGCCAGTCACCTCGCAACCGCGGTCTCGCCCCGCGCGATGGCCGTGATGAAAGCGCAAGTCTGGAAGTCGTTGTTCCAGAACCTGACCGATGCCATCGCGATCGGCGACGCCGAGATGCAAAAGAGCTTCGCCACGCAAGACTTCAAAGAGGGCGTCGCTCATTTCGTCGAAAAGCGCCCGGCGAGATTCACAGGACACTAGAGTTCGCCCCATTCCCGCCCATGTTTCGCCACATTGCCAAGGCGCCATAGCAATTCTTGCGAAAACCAGGGGAGTGGCTCGCGAATGACTTGGCTCTTGTTCCTCGCCTTCTTGGCTTACTATGGCTATCAGCAATACTTCATCGGCGTTGCCGAACCGATGGATCCCGAGCACATGAGAAGCGCACTGCTGATGTTGTCGCTCACCATGATCGGCCCGTTCTTCGTGTCCTATCTATTCACCCGGGCCACTCAGTTGACCGGCCGCACGCCGGCAATCCTGCTCGGGTTCGTTTGCTCGATGACGCTGGCCTTCGTCGGCGCCTGGGCCGCGTGGAAGTTCTTCGGCGGCATCGAGACCTTGCGCATACCGCTTGAGCAGGCCCTTCGCGCGGGCGTCGTCCCGGGCGTTGGTATGGGCATCATCCTCGCCATCGACAGCCTTTTCCGCCGCCGGACCGCCTAGAATTTGAGGCGGTGGATGCAATGACGGTCGCCTTTGTGGCGGCCGTCACCGTTTGTCGCAGCGCCTGAAGCCGAGTCTTGCCGTTCATCTGGTGTACAGTCGCACAGGTCTCGAATGAGGCCGCAGGTGAATGGGAGACTGTCATGGAAGGCCACTCGCGCTGGCGGCATTTCTTATGGATGCTGCCGTTCTTTATCCTCGGCGTCGCGATACCGGTTTGGTTCTTCGGTTTCTCGGGCGACGGTCCGCCGACGCTTCCCGATAACTCATTCCGCCCTGAGCGTATGACGACGGCGCCCGCACCGGCGCCGTATCCAAACAGCGACGGATATCAATCGCCGGGCTATCCCGGTCCCGAGTACGGCGAACCGGCCGCGGGCGGCGGGCGCTCGGGCATCGTCTCGTTCGCACGCGGTTTGTTTGAGAATGTCGTGGACACCTATGTGTCGCCGAACCTCTCGCCGCTCGCGATCAAGCTCGGCTTCCTCGGCCTGCTCTTCCTCGGCGGCTTTATCGTTCTTCGGCTGATGCTCGCACTTGTCACGGGCGCGGTTGGCGGGCTCGTGAGCTTCCTCGTGCACAAAGCCGCCGGCCCCATGTTCGTGGGCTTCATGGCGGTGGGGTCCACCTGGGGCATTCATCAAACGATCGCCGACCAATTCGGCATGCAGTGGGCAGCGACGACGGTCTCGCTGACGGCGGCAGTCGCGACCCTGTTCGCGCTCGCGGGCGTTAAGCTCCGCTAAGCCCCGCCCAAACAATCAAAACGCGTCAAAACGGCCGGGTTTACCCGGCCGTTCCCGTTGCGGGATGATGGGGCCGTCGCTATACCAGCGAGCCCGATTTGACCCCTTGAGGGTCTGAGGATTCCAAACGAAACGTCCGCTTTGGCAACGCGGATTTTTCTGTGCGCTGCGAACGCTAAGGACGACCATGAACATTCACGAATACCAAGCCAAAGCCGTGTTGAAGGAATTCGGCGTGCCAATTCTGCGCGGCATTGCGGCCTTTTCGGTCGATGAAGCGGTGAAGGCCGCCAACGATCTCGGTGGACCGGTTTGGGTCGTGAAGTCGCAAATCCACGCAGGCGGCCGCGGCAAGGGCGGCGGCGTCAAGGTCGTGAAGTCGATCGACGCCGTCAAATCCGAAGCGACGCGTATGCTGGGCATGACGCTCGTTACGCCACAGACCGGTCCGCAAGGCCGCGTCGTGCGCCGCCTCTTCGTCGAAGAAGGTGCGGCGATCGCGCGTGAACTCTACCTCTCGATCCTGGTCGACCGCGAAACCTCGCGCGTTGCCTTTATCGCCTCGACCGAAGGCGGCATGGACATCGAAAAGGTTGCCCACGATACGCCGGAAAAGATCCTGACGATCTACGTCGACCCCGCCTCCGGTATCCAGGCCTTCCACGGTCGCCGCATCGCCAAGGCGCTGAAGGTGACCGGCGACACGGCAAAGCAAATGGGCGCCTTGATCGACAAGCTCTACAGAGCCTTCGTAGCCAAGGACATGAGCTTGCTTGAGATCAACCCGCTCGTCATCACGGACAAGGGCGACGTCGTCTGCCTCGACGCGAAGATCAATTTCGACGACAACGCGCTCTACCGCCATAAGGAGATCGCCGAACTGCACGACCCGCACGAGCAGGATCCGGCCGAACTCGAAGCCGCGAAATACGACCTGAACTTCATCAAGCTCGACGGTTCGATCGGCTGCCTCGTGAACGGTGCGGGCCTCGCGATGGCGACGATGGACATCATTAAGCTCTACGGCTCGTCGCCGGCGAACTTCCTCGACGTCGGCGGCGGCGCCTCGAAGGAAAAGGTGACGGCGGCGTTTAAAATCCTGCTGAAGGACCCGGCCGTCAAAGGCATCCTCGTCAACATCTTCGGCGGCATCATGCGTTGCGACATCATCGCAGAAGGCATCATCGCGGCCGCGAAGGAGACGAGCCTCTCGATCCCGCTGGTCGCGCGCCTGTCGGGCACGAACGCAGACCTCGGCAAGAAGCTCTTGAAGGAATCGGGGTTGGCACTGATCCCCGCCGACGACCTCGCCGACGCCGCCGATAAGATCGTCAAAGCCATCAAAAGCGTGAAATGAAGTCGGCATAGTTTTGAGTAGGAGTGGTGTAATGCGGAAGCGGTTGATCAGCAGTGCCGTGCTTGGCTTTGGCCTCACGATTGCGTCGGCGCACGCCGCTGCCTTCGACGTCTACCGCGCGGCCTGCCTCGACACGAGCGTCGATGTGGCCGCGATCCGCAACGTCGCCGCGTCGCAAAAGTGGAGCGCCCTGACCGAAGCCGAACGCGATACGCTCGCCCCCGGCAACGGCGCGCGCGTCGAAGGCTGGGCAATCGCCAAAGACGGCGGCCGCTACCTCGTGTCTGTGTCCGCCAATACAGCCGGCGGCGGCGCCGGCGATCGCGCAGGCTCTCAGGTTGCAACTTGCAGCGTACTCACGCCCAAAGCCGACGAAGCCGCCGCGGTCAAAGCCTACGGCGCTTATCTCAAGCGCCAACCCGGCTCGACCGAAAAGGTTGACGGCATCGCGACCTACACCTGGTCCACGCAAGACGCCGCCTCGCTCACGCTTCACTATCTCGTCGCCGGCGGCACGCTCCCGGGCCTGTCGCTCTCAGTCAGTTCCATTCGCAAATAGGACTTCGCATTTCTCATGGCCGTCCTCGTCGACAAAAACACAAAAGTCATCTGCCAAGGCTTCACGGGCAACCAAGGCACGTTCCACTCGGAACAGGCGATCGCCTATGGCACCAAGATGGTGGGCGGCATCTCGCCCGGCAAAGGCGGCACGACGCATCTGAACCTGCCGGTCTTTGACACGGTCGCCGAAGCGGTTGAGAAGACCGGCGCAACCGCGAGCGCGATCTACGTGCCCCCGCCGTTCGCCGCCGACGCGATCCTCGAAGCGATCGACGCAGGCGTGGCGCTCGCCGTCTGCATCACCGAGGGCATCCCGGTGCTCGACATGGTGAAGGTGAAGCGCGCCCTGCAAGGCTCGAAGACGCGTCTCGTCGGCCCGAACTGCCCCGGTGTCATCACGCCGGGTGAATGCAAGATCGGCATCATGCCGGGCCACATCCATCAACGCGGCTCAGTCGGCATTGTGTCGCGCTCCGGCACGCTCACCTACGAAGCGGTCGCCCAAACAACGGCGGCAAAGCTTGGCCAGACGACCTGTGTGGGTATCGGCGGCGATCCGGTTAACGGCACGAACTTCATCGATGTGCTCGAGATGTTCCTTGCCGATCCGGAAACGACATCCATCATTATGATCGGCGAAATCGGGGGCTCGGCGGAAGAAGACGCAGCCGACTTCCTGAAAAAATCAAAGGTGAAGAAGCCGGTTGTCGGCTTCATCGCCGGTGTCACCGCACCGCCGGGCCGTCGTATGGGCCACGCGGGCGCGATTGTCTCGGGCGGCAAAGGCACCGCTGAAGGCAAGATCGACGCGATGCGTGTCGCCGGAATTACCGTCGCCGATTCGCCGGCCGCATTGGGCACAACGCTCGTGCGCGTGTTGAAGGGCTAGTTTTTGACGCGACCGCGGCTATGCGGGCGCGAACGTTGAGACGGATCAGATGGCAACCCCGCAAGCCAAAGGCGAACGCACGAACGAAGTCTTCGCCGAGACAGGATTTTTGTACGGCGCAAACGCCGCCTTCATCGAGCAGCAACTCGCGCTCTATCTTGAGAACCCGAATTCGGTCGACGAAAGCTGGCGCGCGTTTTTTGCCGGCACGGTCACGCGCCGCGATGCGAACCCCGGCGCCTCGTGGGCGCGCACCGACATGCCCGAGCCCGCCGACGAAGTGACGCGCGCGCTCGCGGCGTTGCCGGAGAAGGCGCAAGCCAAGCCTGCGAGAGCCCAGCGTGAGCCTGCGGTGCACGAGCTGCAGCAGAAGATCGCCGCAATCGCCCCTTCGCTCTCCACGGATGAAATCCGCCGCGCGGTCGTCGATACCGTCCGTGCCATTCAGATGATCCGCGCCTATCGCGTGCGTGGCCATCTGGAAGCCGACCTCGACCCGTTGAAGCTGACGCCGACGCCGCAACACCCGGAACTCGACCCGGCAAGCTACGGCTTCGGGCCGGGTGACCTCGACCGCCCGATCTTCATCGACTTCATGCTGGGCCTCGAATCCGCGACCGTGCGCCAGATGCTCGACATCTTGCGCAAGACCTACTGCGGCAAGATCGGCATCCAGTTCATGCACATCTCTGATCCCGATCAGAAGGCATGGCTGCAGCAGCGCATGGAAGGCGCCGACAAGGAAATCTCCTTTACGCCCGAAGGCAAGAAGGCGATTCTGCAGAAGCTGATGGAGGGCGAGGGGTTCGAACGCTTCTGCGCCGTCAAATTCGTCGGCACGAAGCGCTTCGGCCTCGACGGCGGCGAAGCTCTGATCCCGGCGCTCGAACAGATCATCAAAGTCGGCGGCAAGCTCGGCGCGAAGGAAATCTCGTTCGGCATGCCGCATCGCGGCCGCTTGAACGTGCTCGCGAACGTGATGGGCAAGCCCTACCGCGCGATCTTCCACGAATTCCAAGGCGGCTCGTCGAGCCCCGACGACGTCGGCGGCTCCGGCGACGTGAAGTACCATCTGGGTGCCTCGTCCGACCGCGAGTTCGACGGCAACAAGGTACACCTCTCGCTCGCCGCGAACCCGTCGCACCTCGAAGCCGTAAACCCGGTGGTGCTCGGCAAAGCGCGTGCGAAGCAGCATCAGCTGAAGGACAAGGTCGACCGCACGACCGTGATCCCGGTCCTCATGCACGGCGACGCGGCGTTCGCGGGGCAGGGCATCGTCGCCGAATGCTTCGCCATGTCGGGCACGAGGGGCTACCGCACCGGCGGCACGATCCATGTTGTCGTGAACAACCAGATCGGCTTCACGACCGCGCCGATGCACTCGCGCTCATCGCCCTATCCCTCCGACGTCGCGCTGATGGTGCAGGCGCCGATCTTCCACGTGAACGGCGACGACCCGGAAGCGGTGGTCTACGCCGCGCGCGTCGCGACCGAGTTCCGCCAGACGTTCCACAAAGACGTCGTCATCGACATGTTCTGCTATCGCCGTTTCGGTCACAACGAAACGGACGAGCCGATGTTCACGCAGCCCTTGATGTACAAGGCCATCAAAGCCCACGGCACGACGCTCTCGCTCTACGAAAAGCGCCTGCTCGACGAAGGCTCCATCACGCAGGCTGAGCGCGACGCGATGCGCCAAGCGTTCGATCAACGCCTGCAAAACGCGCTCGAAGCGGCGTCTGGCTTCAAGGCAAACCGCGCCGACTGGCTCGACGGCGCCTGGGCCGGCTTCGGCCAAGCCGAAGGCGAGGAGCGACGCGGCAACACGGCCGTCGCCATCGACACGCTCAAGCGCGTCGGCAAAGCGCTCACCCACACCCCCGTCGACTTCAACCTGCACAAGACCGTCCAACGCCTGCTGCAGCAGAAGAACCAGATGCTGGAAGCTGGTGAAGGCATCGATTGGGCCACCGCCGAAGCTCTCGCGTTCGGCTCGCTGCTCGACGAGGGCTTTCACGTCCGCCTCGCGGGCCAAGACTCAAGCCGCGGCACGTTCAGCCAGCGCCACGCCGCTTTCATCGACCAGGAGACGGAAGAGCGCTACCACCCGCTGCAGAACGTCTCGACCACCCAAGGCGAGTTCGAAGTCATCGACTCGTTCCTCTCGGAGGAAGCAGCCCTGGGCTTCGAATACGGCTACACGCTCGCCGAACCGAAAGCGCTCGTCCTTTGGGAGGCGCAGTTCGGCGACTTCGTGAACGGTGCGCAGGTGCTGATCGACCAGTTCATCACCAGCGGCGAACGCAAGTGGCTGCGCATGTCAGGCCTCGTGATGCTCCTGCCGCACGGCTATGAGGGGCAAGGGCCTGAGCACTCCTCCGCGCGCCTCGAACGCTTCCTCCAACTCTGCGCCGAAGACAACATTCAAGTCGGCAACATCTCGACGCCCGCGAACTACTTCCACGCGCTGCGCCGCCAGATCCACCGCAACTTCCGCAAGCCGCTGATCCTGATGACGCCGAAGTCGCTGCTGCGTCACAAGCGCTGCGTCTCGAGCTTGAGCGAACTGGCCGAAGGCACGTCGTTCCACCGCTTGCTGCACGACGACGCGCAAACGAACCCGGCGTCATCCGCGATCAAGCTTCTGCCCGACGACAAAATCCGTCGCGTGATCCTCTGCTCCGGCAAGGTCTACTACGACATCTTCGAAGAGCGCGAAAAACGCGGCCTGAACGACATCTACCTGCTGCGCGTCGAGCAGTTCTACCCGTACCCCGCGCGCTCGATGGTGACCGAACTCAGCCGCTTCCTGAAAGCCGACATCGTCTGGGCGCAGGAAGAACCAAAGAACATGGGCGGTTGGACCTTCATCGAACCACACATCGAATGGGTCCTAAACCGCATCGGCGCAAAGACCACCCGCGCCCGTTACGTTGGCCGTCCGGCCGCCGCCTCACCCGCCGCGGGCTTGGGCAGCCGCCACCAAGCCGAACTCAAAGCGCTCCTCGACGAAGCGCTGGCGCCTTAAGAGAGACAAGAGCCCCCAGCAATGACCCTCGAAATCCGCGTACCTGGCCTTGGCGAATCCGTGACGGAAGCAACCGTCGCCAAATGGCTGAAGAAGCCGGGCGACGCCGTGCGCGCCGATGAGCCGTTGGTCGAACTCGAAACCGACAAGGTGACGGTCGAAGTTCCGGCGCCAGCTGCAGGCGTGCTCGCCGCCATTCAAGTGGAGGCCGGCGCGACGATCGCGGTCGGCGGCGTGTTGGGCACTTTGAACGAAGGGGCAGGGGCGACGGCCGCCGCGCCGCCGAAGCCCGCACCGCTGCCGCAAGCCGCGCCGAAGCCGGCATCGGCACCAGCGCCGCAAGCCCCGCGCGTCGTGGCACCCGCGCCCGTCGCGCCGTCGGCCCGCAAGATGGCGGAAGAAGCAAACATCCCGACGACCGCAATCGCCGGCACAGGCCGCGACGGCCGCGTGATGAAAGGCGACGTCCTCTCCGCGATTGAAGCGCGCGCGAACGACCCGCGTCCGATGTACGTGGCCCCGGCAGGTCCCCGTCCGCAAGCCGCGCGCGAAGAGCGCGTGCCGATGTCGCGCCTGCGCCGCACGATCGCGCTGCGCCTGAAAGAAGCGCAAAACACCGCAGCCCAGCTGACGACCTTCAACGAAGTCGACATGTCGGGCGTGATGCACTTGCGCGCCGCTCACAAAGACACGTTCGAGAAGCGCTACGGCGTACGCCTCGGCTTCATGAGCTTTTTCGTTAAGGCCTGCATCATCGCGCTGAAGGAAATCCCCTCCGTCAACGGCGAGATCGAGGGCGATGAGATCGTCTACAAGAACTACTACGACATCGGCGTGGCGGTCGGAACCGAACGCGGCCTCGTCGTGCCGGTGCTGCGCGGCGCCGACGAGCTGACGTTCGCGGAGATCGAAAAGAAGATCAACGATTTCGGCCTGCGCGCGCGCGACAACAAGCTGAAGCTGGACGAGCTGCAAGGCGGCACGTTCACGATTTCGAACGGCGGCGTCTACGGCAGCCTGATGTCCACGCCGATCCTGAACGTGCCCCAATCGGGCATCTTGGGGATGCACAAAATCGAACAGCGCCCGGTCGCCATCGACGGCAAAGTCGAAATCCGCCCGATGATGTACATCGCCCTCTCCTACGACCACCGCCTGGTCGACGGCAAAGAAGCGGTGACGTTCCTCGTACGCGTGAAAGAGTGCCTGGAGGCGCCCGAGCGTCTCGTCTTGGAAGTTTGACATGACCGACATCTACGACGTCGTCGTTATCGGCGGCGGCCCCGGCGGCTACAACGCTGCCATCCGTTTGGGCCAACTTGGCAAACGCACGCTCTGCGTGGAAAAGCGCGGCAAACTCGGCGGCACCTGCCTGAACATCGGCTGCATCCCGTCGAAGGCACTGCTGCGCGTTTCCGAACTCTTCGACGAAACGAAGAACCATTACGCGAGCCTCGGCATCAAGGCGTCGAACGTCGCCTACGACCTCCCCACGATGATGGCGCACAAGGACAAGACGGTCGACGGCCTGACAAAAGGCGTCGAATTCCTGTTCAAGAAGAACAAGGTCGAACACGTCTACGGCACCGGCGCCTTTGCAGGCGGCAACCGCGTCGAAATCAAAGGAAACGACGGCACCACGCGCACCGTCGAAGCGAAAGCGATCATCATCGCCACCGGCTCCGAACCCACGCCGCTCCCCGGCGTCGCGGTGAACGAGAAAGACATCGTCTCATCGACCGGTGCCTTGACGCTCGAAAGCGTGCCGAAACGTCTGCTCGTCATCGGCGCAGGCTACATCGGCCTCGAAATGGGCTCCGTCTGGCGCCGCCTCGGCAGCCAAGTCACCGTCGTCGAATACCTCGACCGCATCACCCCGGGCCTCGACGGCGAGATCGCAAAGAACTTCCAGCGCATCTTGGCCAAGCAAGGCATGACGTTCAAACTCGGCTCGAAGGTCGTGGGCGTCGAACGCAAGAACGGTGCACTGCACGTCGCGATCGAACCCGCCGCCGGTGGCGCGCGCGAGACGATCGAAACCGACATCGTGCTCTCCTCGATCGGCCGCCGTCCCTACACGGAAGGCTTAGGGTTAGACAAAGTCGGCCTGAAGCTCGACGCGAAGGGGCGCATCCCCGTCGCCCACCACTACGCAACATCGGTCGCCGGCATCTACGCCATCGGCGACGTGATCGAAGGCCCGATGCTCGCGCACAAAGCGGAAGACGAAGGTGTCGCGATCGCCGAACGCATCGCGGGCCAAGCGGGCCACGTGAACTACGACGCGATCCCCGCGGTCGTTTACACGGCCCCGGAGGTCGCGACCGTGGGCAAGACCGAAGAGGAACTGAAAGCCGCCGGCATCGCCTACAAGGCCGGCAAATTTCCTTTCAGCGCGAACTCCCGCGCCCGCGCGAATGCGAGCACGGAGGGCTTCGTGAAGATGCTCGCCGATGCAAAGACCGACCGGGTCCTCGGCGTCCACATGATCGGCCCCGAAGTCGGCAACATGATCGCCGAGGCGGCGTTCGCGATCGAACTCGGCGCCTCCGCCGAAGATATCGCCCGCACCAGCCACGCCCACCCGACGCTCACCGAAGCCGTCCGCCAAGCCGCCCAAGCCGTCGGCGGCTGGACGATGCAGATGTGATCGTAGGGCGCGCCGCGCCAAACGAAGTGCGCTTGTCCTGGCACCTCCGCCAGCCCTTCATCCTGCGTTCAGCCACAATTTTGCATATACTGGCCCCTCAAAGGAGGCGTCAGGGGCAAACGGCAATGTGGCAACCAAAGCTTTTCGGCACTGTGGTCGGATGGCTCGCCGTCGTGGCGGTCGCGATCTACTTCCTGCAAACCGACATGGTGCAGGCCGGTTTCTTCGGCGACAGCTGCAAGACCTACGGCATGTCTTCGTGGGCATGCGGCGTGCTGCCGAACCTCGCCGTCTGGGCCTCGAACACGTTCGTCTATTTCATCGAATACCCGTTCACCTACGACGCCTCGAACGACTGGATCGGCGCCTCCTCAGCCCTCATGTGGACCGGCTCACCCATCGCCTACGCCTTCGCCCTCGTCGCGACGAACTACTGGGTCTGGAAACTGAACCAACTCTAGTCTGGGAGCGCGGGCGTCTCGCCCGCTCTTGCTGACTCGCCAACGCACGTACGTTTAAGATGTTACAAGAGCGGGCGAGACGCCCGCGCTCCCAGACTACCGCCGCGCCCGCGGGTGCGCGCTTTCGTACACCTTCAGCAAATGCGTCTCATCGACCGCGGTGTACCGCTGCGTCGTTGAGAGCGACGCGTGGCCGAGCAGTTCCTGGATTGCGCGCAAGTCGCCGCCGGCCGCAAGCAGATGCGTCGCGAACGCGTGGCGCAGGGCGTGCGGCGTCGCACTCTCGGGCAAGCCGAGCAGCCGCCGCAAATGCTGCATCAATCCCTGTACGATACGCGGGTGCAGTCGCTTCCCGCGCGCGCCGTAGAACACAGGGTCATCGCGCGTCGCACCGTACGGACAAACCTTTAAGTAAGCTTCAATCGCCTCGCGCGCTTCCGGCAGCACAGGCACGACGCGCTGTTTGTTGCCCTTCCCCGTGATGACGAGCGCCTCCGGCAACGGCAGCGCCGAACGGTTCAGGCCTAGCGCCTCCGAAATACGCAACCCCGCGCCATAGAGCAGCGTGAGAACCGCCACATTGCGCGCCGCGATCCACGGCTCGTTGCCCAATATCTCAGCCTCGTCGAGCAGCATCTGCGCGCCGTCGATCGAAACCGGCTTCGGCACCGACATCGGCAGCTTCGGCGGCCGCACGCGCCGCACCGCGATGTTCTCCGCCAACCCCTGCTTCTGCAAAAACATGAAGAACGTGCGCAGCGCCGAAACCGCCCGCGCCACCCCGCGCGGACCGAGCCCGTCCTCACGCCGCGTTGCCAGCCATCCGCGTACGTCGCCCGCCGACACGTCTTTCAGCGCCGCGAGATCGACCGTCTCGCCGCGATGTGCGGCGAGGAACCCAAGGAACCCGCCAACGTCATGCGTATACGCCTCGACCGTCTTCGGCGACAGCCGGCGCACATGCATCATCTGCTCGCGCCAATTCTGAAACGCAGCCGCGCCGTTCATGAAGATAACTCACGTGAAGACGCGAAGAACGCGAAGAGGAAAAGAGATTGAAACGCCAAGCTCGCCAAGCCGCTCTGCCCTGTTACCGGCGCCCCGCGCGCGGAACGCGCAACAGATGGCGCTTCGCGCCGAACCGGCGGCGCCAATATACCAAGAGCAGCTTGGCGCTCTTGGCGTTTCAACTTCCTTACTTCGCAGCTTCGCGCGAGATTTTCTTACTTCCGCGGCACCGTCTGCCCGGTCTTCGCCCAATCGGCCAAAAACGCCGCGAGACCTTTGTCCGTCAGCGGATGCTCGATCAGCTGCTTGAACACGGCGGGCGGCAGAGTCGCCACATCCGCGCCCGCTTTCGCGGCGTCCGTGACGTGCACCGGATTGCGGATCGACGCCGCCAAAATCTCCGTCTCCAGCCCCATGTAATTGTCGTAGATTCCGCGGATGTCGCGGATGAGCTGCATCCCGTCCTCACCGACATCGTCGAGCCGCCCGATGAACGGCGAGACGAACGTCGCCCCCGCCTTCGCCGCGAGCAACGCCTGGTTCGCCGAAAAGCACAAAGTCACGTTCACCATCGTGTCTTCTTCGGTCAGCGTTTTGCAGGCGCGCAATCCGGCCCAGGTCAAAGGCACTTTCACCGCGATGTTCTCCGCGATCTTCGCGAGAGCGCGCCCCTCGGCCAGCATCCCATCGACGTCGGTCGCGGTCACTTCCGCGCTCACCGGCCCTTCGACCAGATCGCAAATCTCGCGAATCGTATCGACGAAATTGCGGCCCGATTTCGCGATCAGCGTCGGATTCGTCGTGACGCCGTCCACCAAACCCGTCGCGGCCCAAGTTTTGATCTCTGCCACATCGGCGGAATCGAGGAAGAATTTCATGGGGGTATTGACCTTCTGATCGCAATCGGGCGGACCATAGCCTATGGCGCTTGAAGCCGAAGCAGATTTTGCCGGAAAGCCTGTGGAAGGCGACGTCGTCGGCATCGTGGTTCCGCGGCCGCTGAAAGGCGCGCTCGACTACCGCGTGCCCGAAGGTCTGCGCCTCGCGCGCGGCGATATTGTCGAAGTGCCGTTAGGGCGCGGTGGCGATCCGACGCTGGGCGTCGTGTGGGGAAAAGGCGAAGGCACGTTTGAGCGCGCGCGCCTGAAAGAAGTCACCCGCCGCTTCGACATGCCGCCGCTCAAGGAAGAGCTGCTGCAATTCGCAAGTTGGGTCGCGAACTACGTCGTGGCCCCGCTCGGCGATGTCGTGAACCTGCTGCTCCGCGCGCCCGATGCGCTCGAACCTGAGAAGGATCGAAAGGCGATCCGCCTCGGCGCACACACGCCCTCGAACCTGACGACGGCCCGCGCGCGCGTGCTCGATGTCGCCAGCGACGGCCTCGCCCGCCGCCTCTCCGAACTCACCGAAGCCGCAGGTGTCACCACGGCGGTGATCAACGGCCTCGTCAAACTGCGCGCGCTCGAAGAGGTGATGCTGCCGCCGTACAAGCCCGGCCCGCCGCCCGATCCTGCCCACGCGGGCCCGACACTTTCCGCCGCGCAGACGAAAGCGGCGGCGCACATGATCAAGGCCGTGAACGCGCACCGCTTCGAAGCGATGCTCTTGGACGGCGTCACCGGCTCCGGCAAAACCGAAACCTATTTCGAAGCGGTGGCTGCCGCGCTCGTGCAGAAACGCCAAGCGCTGATCCTGCTCCCCGAAATCGCGCTCACCGTGGCCTTCCTCGATCGCTTCACGAAGCGCTTCGGCGTGAAGCCGACCGAATGGCACTCCGACCTCACACAGGCGCAACGCCGCCGCAATTGGCGTGCCGTGATGCTAGGCGACGCACGCGTCGTCGTCGGCGCACGTTCGGCACTGTTCCTGCCTTTCAAGGAACTCGGCCTCATCATCGTCGACGAAGAACACGACACCGCGTTCAAGCAGGAAGACGGTCTCATCTATCATGCCCGCGATATGGCGGTCGTTCGTGCGCGGATGGAGAATTGCCCGATCGCGCTCTGCTCTGCGACGCCTTCGCTCGAAACCTGGGTCAACGCCGAAACGCACAAATACGCGCATCTGCGTCTCCCCGAACGCCACGGCAAGGCGACATTGCCCGAAGCGGCGCTCATCGACATGCGCAAGGAGGAAACGCAGAAGGGCGACTTCCTATCACCCACGCTCGTCAGTGCCGTCGAAGAGACGTTGCGCCAAGGCGAGCAGGCGATGCTGTTCTTGAACCGTCGCGGCTTTGCACCGCTCACGCTCTGCAAGGCCTGTGGTCACAAGATCGGCTGCCCGCGCTGCACGTCGTGGCTGGTCGAGCATCGCTATCGCCGCAAGCTCGTCTGCCACCACTGCGGCTACGACCGCCAGATCCCGGCCGCCTGCCCCGAGTGCAAAACGCAAGGCGCCTTCATCGCCTGCGGTCCCGGCGTTGAACGCGTCAGCGAAGAAGTGAAGTTGAAATTCCCGAATGCGCGCACGAACATCGCCTCATCCGACACGATGTCGGGCCCGCGCCAAATCCAACTGGCAATCGAGGCCATCGCCAACCACGAAGTCGACATTCTGATCGGCACGCAAATCGTCGCGAAAGGCCACAACTTCCCGATGCTCACGCTTGTTGGCGTTGTCGACGCGGATTTGGGCCTCGAAGGCGCCGACCCGCGCGCCCGCGAACGAACGTTCCAGCTTTTGCATCAAGTTTCAGGCCGGGCGGGCAGGGCGGATCGAAAGGGCCGCGTCCTCATCCAAACCAGCGACCCCGAGCACGCCGTGCTGAAAGCCATCGCCTCCGGCAAGCGCGACGCGTTCTACGCCGCGGAGTGGGGCAAGCGCGAAGTGGCGGGCCTGCCGCCGTTCGGCCGCATGGCAGCGTTGATCTTGTCCGGCCGCAAAGAGGAACAAGTACACGACGTCGGCGAACAACTGGCCGCAAGCGCGCCGAACGCGAAAGGCGTCCAAGTCTGGGGCCCCGCCCCAGCGCCGCTCGCCATGATCCGCGGCCAAACAAGACTACGCCTCGCCGTCCACACCGACCGCACCGTCAATCTCCAAGCCTACCTCCGCGCCTGGCTCGACCCAGTGAAGCTGCCGTCCTCGGTCTTCCTGAGCATCGACGTCGACCCGCAAAGCTTTTTGTAAGGTAGTTGGCGGCGGCGAAGAGCGGCTACTTCGCCTTCGCGCGCGCGATAGCATCCATAATCAGCTTCTCGGCATCGGCCACATCCACCCAATCGCCGAGCTGCGTCCACTTCCCCTTCTCCAGATCCTTGTAGTGCTGGAAGAAGTGCGCCGTCTGATCGCGCAAGATCGGCGGCAAGTCGCGATAGGACTGCACGCCCGCATAGAACGGATGCAGCGCGTCGACAGGCACGGCGAGAATTTTCTCATCCTCCCCAGCCTGATCCGTCATGATCAGCGCCCCCACCGGCCGGCAGCGGATCACCGCGCCCGCAACCACCGGCACCGGCGCGATGACAAGCACGTCGATCGGATCGCCGTCGAGCGACAGCGTGTGCGGAATGAACCCGTAGTTTCCCGGATAGTACATCGCGGTGTGGAGGAACCGGTCCACGAACAGCGTCCCCGAGGCCTTGTCCATCTCGTACTTCACCGGCACGCCGCCGTAGGGAATCTCAATCAGCGCATGCAAATCCTTGGGCGGATTGCGTCCCGGCGTAATCTTCGAAAGGTCCATGGATAACCGCTCCTTGCTGGCCGCAACCTGACTTGCCGCCCGCCCCGCGTCAAAGTCGCGCAAATCCGCCATGTTGCGCCGCAATGGGCACCATGGTAGACCGCGCCCGCGGCGTCGCCGGGGGTGGATTTCGCGCTCACCCCAAACGCAAAAATAGTCGCAAATTCAATGGCTTAAGCCTCGCCCGGCCCCGGGCGTCCGAAGGCTTGGGCAACCACTCGTTTTGGAGCCTCATCGTGGCAAGCGAAAACGTTTCCGTTGCGGGTCTGGCGGGCCGGTATGCGACCGCTTTGTTTGAACTCGCAACCGAAGCGAAAGCGCTCGACGCTATCGCGTCCGATCTGTCGCGCTTGAAGGCACTCATCGACG
The DNA here is from genome assembly GCA_902826695.1 of uncultured Alphaproteobacteria bacterium. Lineage (GTDB taxonomy): Bacteria > Pseudomonadota > Alphaproteobacteria > Micropepsales > Micropepsaceae > SZUA-430. The sequence goes on from CADEFU010000014.1 coordinate 35,020, forward strand.
GCAGCCCGGACCTTGCCCGCCTCGTCCGCTCGCCCATCTTCTCGCGTGAGGAACAGGGCAAGGCTATGGATGCGGTGCTGGCGCGCTTGAATGTGAACGCGCTCACGAAGAACTTCGTCGGCCTGCTTGCGCAAAAGCGCCGCCTGTTCGCGCTTAGCGGCATCGTTGCCGCATTCGACAAGCTCGTCGCTCATCAGCGCGGTGAGATGACGGCCGAGGTAACGAGCGCGCAAGCCCTCAAGCCCGAGCAACGCACCGCCCTCATGGGCACGCTGAAAGACGCGATGAAGCGCGAGATGCGCTTGACCGAGCGCGTCGACTCAACACTTCTCGGCGGACTGATCGTCAAGGTCGGTTCGCGCCAAATCGACTCAACACTCAAATCGAAACTCGTGCGTCTCGAACGCGCGATGAGAGGCGCATAAAGACATGGATATCCAAGCCGCAGAAATCTCCGCGATCCTGAAAAGCCAGATCAAGAACTTCGGCGCCGAAGCCGAAGTTTCGGAGATCGGCCAAGTGCTGTCCGTCGGCGACGGCATCGCGCGCATCCACGGCCTCGACAAGGTTCAGGCCGGCGAGATGGTGGAGTTCCCCGGCGGCATTAAGGGCATGGCGCTGAACCTCGAAACCGACAACGTCGGCGTCGTGATCTTCGGCAACGACCGCGACATCAAAGAAGGCGACACCGTCAAGCGCACCGGCTCGATCGTGGACGTGCCGGTGGGCAAGGGCTTGCTGGGCCGCGTCGTCGATCCGCTGGGCAACCCGCTCGACGGCAAGGGCCCGATCCAATCGGCCGAACGCCGCCGCGTGGACGTGAAGGCGCCGGGCATCATTCCGCGCCGTTCGGTGCACGAACCGATGCAGACCGGCCTGAAGTCGGTCGACTCGCTCATCCCGATCGGCCGTGGCCAGCGCGAGCTCATCATCGGCGACCGCCAAACCGGCAAGACCGCGATCGCGCTCGACACGATCATCAATCAGAAATCGGTCAACGCGACCGGCGACGAAAAGCAAAAGCTCTACTGCATCTACGTCGCCATCGGGCAAAAGCGCTCGACGGTGGCCCAGATCGTGAAGACGCTCGAGCAGTTCGGCGCAATGGAATACACGACCGTCGTTGCCGCGACCGCGTCGGACCCCGCACCGCTGCAGTTCTTGGCGCCGTTCGCCGGCTGCACGATGGGCGAGTACTTCCGCGACAACGGCATGCACGCCGTCATCATCTATGACGACTTGTCGAAGCAGGCGGTCGCCTATCGCCAGATGTCGCTGCTGCTGCGCCGCCCGCCGGGCCGCGAAGCCTATCCCGGCGACGTGTTCTATCTTCACTCCCGCCTGCTCGAACGCGCCGCGAAACTGAACGAGGCGAACAAGAGCGGCTCGCTGACGGCGCTGCCCGTCATCGAAACGCAGGCCAGCGACGTGTCGGCCTACATCCCCACGAACGTCATCTCGATCACCGACGGCCAGATCTTCCTCGAAACCGAATTGTTCTATCAGGGCATTCGCCCGGCGGTGAACGTCGGCATCTCGGTCTCGCGTGTGGGCTCCTCGGCGCAGATCAAGGCGATGAAGCAGGTCGCCGGCACCATGAAGTCCGACCTCGCGCAGTACCGCGAAATGGCGGCCTTCGCGCAGTTCGGCTCCGACCTCGACGCCGTGACGCAGCGCTTGCTGAACCGCGGCTCGCGCCTGACGGAGCTTTTGAAACAACCGCAATTCGCACCGTTCCCGGTCGAAGAGCAGGTGATCTCGATCTACGCCGGCACGCGCGGCTACCTCGATAAGCTCGCCGTCAACCAGATCGGCAAGTTCGAGGCCGAGCTGCTGCAATCGATCCGCGCCGGCCACAAGGATCTGCTCGACGGCATCCGCAAAGAAAAGGCGCTGACGCCGGATCTCGAAGCCAAGCTGAAGTCGATCCTCGAAAACTTCTCCAAGAACTTTGCGTAAAGCCAGATGCCAAGCTTAAAGGACCTTCGCAACCGTATCGCCAGCGTGAAGTCCACGCGGAAAATCACGCGCGCGATGCAGCTCGTCTCGGCCTCGAAGCTGAAGCGCGCTCAAGAAGCCGCCGAAGCTGCCCGCCCCTACGCTGAAAAGATGCAGGGCGTGCTGGCGAATTTGGCCGTAGGCATCGCGGGCCAAGCGGGGGCGCCAAAGCTGCTTGCCGGCACCGGTCGCGACGACAACCATTTGCTCGTGGTGATGACGGCCGATCGCGGTCTTTGCGGCGGCTTCAACACGAACATCGTCAAGCTCGCGCGCCAGCACATTCAATCGCTCCAGCGCGAAGGCAAAAAGGTCAAAATCCTCTGCGTCGGTCGCAAGGGTCGCGATCAGCTGAAGCGCCAGTTCGCCAGCATGATCATAGGTACGGTCGAACTCGGCGGGGTTCGCCGCTTGGGCTTCAGCAACGTGCAGCCGATCGCCAAGCAAGTGCTCGACCGTTTCGACGCCGGTGAAGTCGATGTCGTCACGCTGTTCTACGCGCGCTTCAAGTCGGTGATCAGTCAGATCCCGACCGCGCTGCGCCTGATCCCGGCCGAAGTGCCGAAGGGCACGAAGACGGCAGACCTCAAGGGCGGCGCCTACGACTACGAGCCGGACGAACAAGACATCCTGACCGAACTGCTGCCGCGCAACGTCGCGATCCAAATCTTCCGCGCGCTGCTCGAAAACCAAGCGTCGGAACAGGGAGCGCGTATGGCGGCGATGGACGCGGCGACGCGCAACGCCGGCGACGTCATCGCCGCGCTGTCGACGAAGTACAACCGCTCGCGCCAAGCGCAGATCACCAAAGAACTCATCGAAATCATTTCGGGCGCTGAAGCGCTCTAAGAGGCAGACATGAACGCTCCGACCAACATCACAGGCAAAGTCACCCAGGTCATCGGCGCCGTCGTCGACGTGCAGTTCGACGGCGAACTGCCCGCGATCTTGAACGCGCTCGAAACGAAAAACGCGGGCAACCGTCTGGTTCTCGAGGTGGCGCAGCACTTGGGCGAATCGACGGTCCGCACGATCGCGATGGACTCGACCGAAGGCCTCGTGCGCGGCCAGGAAGTGAAAGACACGGGGCGCCCGATCTCGATCCCGGTGGGTCCGGGCACGTTGGGCCGTATCATCAACGTCATCGGTGAGCCGATCGACGAAGCGGGCCCGGTGAAGGGCATCGAAATGCGCCCGATCCACGCCGACGCGCCGAAGTTCACGGAGCAGTCGACCGAAGCGCAGATTCTGCTGACCGGCATCAAGGTCGTCGACCTGCTCGCGCCTTACGCCCGCGGCGGCAAGATCGGCCTCTTCGGCGGCGCCGGCGTCGGCAAGACGGTGCTTATTCAAGAACTCATCAACAACGTCGCGAAGAAGCACGGCGGTTATTCCGTGTTCGCGGGCGTGGGTGAGCGTACGCGCGAAGGCAACGACCTCTATCACGAGATGATCGAGTCCGGCGTGAACAAGGACCCGAAGAAGGGTTCGACCGACGGCTCCAAATGCGCGCTGATCTTCGGCCAGATGAACGAGCCGCCGGGCGCCCGCGCCCGCGTCGGCCTCACCGGCCTGACCGTGTCGGAGTACTTCCGCGACCAAGGCCAAGACGTGCTCTTCTTCGTCGACAACATCTTCCGCTTCACGCAAGCGGGTTCGGAAGTGTCGGCGCTGCTGGGTCGTATCCCTTCGGCCGTGGGTTATCAGCCGACGCTCGCCACCGACATGGGCGCGCTCCAAGAACGCATCACCACGACGAACAAAGGTTCGATCACCTCGGTGCAGGCCATTTACGTGCCCGCCGACGACTTGACCGACCCGGCGCCGGCCACCTCGTTCGCCCACTTGGACGCGACGACCACGCTGAACCGCGCGATCTCGGAGAAGGGCATCTACCCGGCCGTTGACCCGCTCGACTCCACCTCGCGCATTCTCGACCCGCGCGTCGTCGGCGAAGACCACTACCGCGTCGCGCGCGAAGTGCAGAGAATCCTTCAGAAGTACAAGTCGCTGCAGGACATCATCGCGATTCTGGGCATGGACGAGCTCTCGGAAGACGACAAAGTCCTCGTCGCCCGCGCCCGCAAGATCGAACGCTTCTTGAGCCAACCGTTCCACGTCGCCGAAATCTTCACGAACACGCCCGGCGTGTTCGTCGACATCGCCGACACGATCAAGGGCTTCGACGGTCTCTGCCGCGGCGACTACGACCACCTGCCGGAACAAGCGTTCCTCATGGTTGGCACGATCGAAGACGCGGTGAAGAAGGCCGAACGCCTTGCAGCAGAAGCGGCGTAACACCCAATGGCGAAGATGCACTTTGACTTGGTGAGCCCCGAACGCCTGCTGATCTCGGCTGAGGTCGACCAAGTCGACGTGCCGGGGTCTGAGGGCGATTTCGGCGTTTTCGCGGGCCACGCGCCGGTGATGACAACGTTGAGACCCGGCGTGCTGTCTATCGTGACGGCCGGCCGCTCGCCGGAAAAGTTCTTCGTCCGCGGCGGCTTCGCCGAAGTCACGCTCCAGGGTTTAACCGTGCTCGCCGAAGAAGCGATGCCAATGGCAGAGTTAAATGCCGCAACCCTCGACCAGCGCATCCAGAACGCCGAGGAAGACATTACGGACGCGAAAGACGCTGCAGCCCGCGACCGCGCCCAAACGACGCTGAATCAATTGCGAGAGTTGCGCTCAGCCCTCGGCTAACCAACTGAATCTTCTGTGACGGCCGCCATGGCGGCGCGCGATTGTTTTTGATAGGGTCCAGGCCAAATTAAGGCCCCCCGAAGGGTTCTAACCGGGTATTGGATTGGGAGCTCGCGTGACGATGCGCGAACACTGGACGCTTGACACAATCGACTGGTCGAAGTTCGACCGCACGAAGCTGGAACCGGACCTCGTGCGTCTGATGAAGGCCGCTGCGCTCGTGGAATACAACGCGACGGACTACGTCGAATACCTGCGCAGTGTCTTCAAGAACGAGCCGGAGATGATGGAACATCTCCACCGCTGGGGCACCGAAGAGGTGCAGCACGGCTCCGCGCTCGCCAAGTGGGCCGAGATGGCCGACCCCACGTTCAAGTTCGACGCGGCGTTTGCCCGCTTCCGCAAGCAATACCGCCCCGAACACTTCGTCCATGCCGACGGCTCCGTCCGCGGCAGCCGAGTGGGCGAGTTGATCGCGCGCTGCGTCGTCGAGTGCGGCACGTCGTCGAGCTACACTGCGCTCCGCGATGCGGCGCAAGAGCCCGTCCTGAAACAGATCGCAGGCCTCATCGCTGCCGACGAGTTCGCGCACTACCGCCTGTTCTACAAGCTCATGGACATGCAGCCGGAAAAGAAGCCGGGCTTCTGGCGCCGTCTCTGGATCGCCGCGACCCGCATTTCGGAATCGACCGACGACGAACTCGCCTCCGCGTACTACAGTGCCAACTTCCCCGAGGGCGCGCCTTACGACCGCAAGGCCTGCAACGCCGCCTACCAAGCGTCGATGATGCTGCTCTACAAGCGTCCGCACGTCGACAGCGCCATCGGCATGGTCGGTAAGGCAATCGGCATGCATCCGGAGTCGCGCGTCCTAAGGTGGACGTCCGGTGCGTTGTTCGGTTTCATCTCCTGGCGTTGGACAAAGCCGCAGGCTGCGTAAACCCTAGTCAATTTGCCGCTGGCGAAGACAGCCGGGTGAACAAATCGTCACGCGCGCGCCCGCGCGAACGCGCTTAGCATTCCGCTCCGTGGTCGATCCAACCCAAGGAACCATTGAGCACATGTCGACGCTTGCGAAAGTTAGTTTCATTGCCTCGCTTGCCTTGATCGCGGCCTTGCCCGCATCCGCAAACATGGCACCGCCTGAACCAGAAACCCCGGCTGCCGATCCGGCAGCCGCGCCTGCAGATCCGGCGGCTGCACCAGCCGACCCGGCAGCTGCACCGGCGGATCCATCAGCGGCTCCGGCCGATCCGGCAGCCTCCACGGACACGCCCACCACTGAACCGGCGCCCGAAGCCACCACGACCGAGGCAACGACCACCGAACCCGCACCGACCGAAGAGGTGACGACTGCTGAAGCCCCGGCCGAAGGCGGCGGCATGAGCGGCGGAATGATCGCCGCGATCATCGGCGGCCTCGTTGTCGTCGGCGGTGCAGGCTACTGGTTCATGAGCCGCAAGTAATTCATTCGACATTTCGAAGAACGCCGGTGCGCCCATTCGCACCGGCGTTTTGCGTTCCGGCGCCAGGGAAGCAACGAGCTCCAAGACCGGAAAATCAGGGCGTGGGCGGGAGCGCTGATTACGGAACGCTAAGTTGTCCCACCCCCAACCCCTCGCGTACCGGTGTTTTTCCTAGCCCAAAGGGAGGGGTAAGAAGCGGGAAGCGGCATACGAGCGCAGTGCAAATCACTGCGAATTCGCTCTAAGTTCCCCCGCTGTGGTCGACCAACAAAGGAACCTCAAGTCAAATGTCCACGCTTTCCAAAGTTGCTTTTGTTTCTTCTCTGGCCCTGATCGCGGCGATGCCGGCGATGGCGGCTGACCCTGCGCCGGCGGCGGCTCCGGCTGCGGCTCCTGCCGCGGCTCCGGCTGCCACCCCGGCGACCGACGCGGGCACGGCGGTTGACGCCGCTGCTGGTGCGGCGACGGACGCTGCCACGACCGCGACCGACGCGGCGGCTGGCGCTGCTGACGCTGCTGCTGGCGCGGCGACGGACGCTGCTGGTGCAGCGACTGACGCTGCTGCGGCGGCCACCGACGCGGCTGCGACGGCGACCGATGCGGCTGCGACCGCGACCGACGCGGCGACGGACGCTGCTGCGGCGGCGACGGATGCGGCGACCGACGCGGCTGGCGCCGTGACGGACGCGGCGACGGACGCGGCTGCGACCGCGACCGACGCGGCGACGACCGAAGGCGGCATGGGCACGACGACGATCGCGGCGATCATTGCGGCGCTCGCGGTTGCTGCCGGCGGCGGCTACTGGTTCATGAACCGCAAATAAGCGGCTTCATCGAACGAATAAGTTCGAAGGCGCAGGTGGGAAACCACCTGCGCTTTTTTGTTTGAGTTACTGCACCGGGGGCCGTATCGGCGAAGGATCGGGCTGGATTGGAACCCTGAAGGGTGGACGCGGTTCGAACAAATCCGCCGGCCTCTTTGGGAATAGGCTTGGCACCGCGCAGCTCCAGTTCGCAGCATTTCTCGCATCGCCTCTGCCGTTGTAGCGCGGCAGCTTCGGATAGCGACACAGCGGCCGCTCGAACGCAGGCCCCGGCACGAAGGCGCTGCTCTTGGCGATGATGCGCTCCGGCGCAATGCCTCTCTCCACCCACCGTTCGAGCGCGAGCATCGCGTCGTGGGTCGCGTCCATAGCCGAACCTCGCTCCGCATTGCCGAAGGCGGTGGCGCCGAGGCCCGCCCAGCAATGCGCCATACCCGGCACCATGAACAAGCGATAGAAGCCATCGAGGTTCGCACGACCGAACCCGCGTCGGACATCGCGCATGCGTTGCTCGACGCTAGCCCAATAGTCGATCGAGTTTCGGGGCGCGACGGCGGCATCGTCGAAGCCATGATACTGAATGAGTTTGCCGCCGCGGTCATAGAAGGCGCTGAGGTTCGGCTCGGTCGAATTCAGAATCGATGCAAAGCGGTCGTCCACGCCCGCGACATCGGCCACGCTATAGGTCACGTTGCGCAGGTCGTAGAAGTCGACGCCGTGAACGAAATGAGCGAAGAAGCCCCCGCCGAACAGCGTTTGAAAACTAAACGCCGGGGCAGGCACGCCGGTGACCCACACGGGCCAGTTCCAAGGGTAGTCCTCCGCACCAGGTGCAAGTCCGGGATAAATTTGCCCCCTTGCCGCGGTGTAGCGCGGACCGTCGTAGATAGCTTTGACGGTTTCGATCTGCTCCTCGCTCAGGCACGCGCCCGGTGGTCCACCAGCGCCGCATGTGATCGGCGCGAAGTTCACGCGGCAAGCCAACGGGTTGGTCAAAAACTTGTCGCTCGCCAAGCCGCCGTCCGTCCCGGCGCATTGCCGCCGCACTTCGTTCGACAGAATCGGAAGGTGGCTTGCGAGAAGTTTCTTGGCAAGCGAAGGCGCCGGCTGATAGTTCGCCCGCGTGTTCCAAGCAAAGCTGATGAACTGATGCGTGAAGAAGTTTGCGGGCGCACCCGCCAGGACTCCATCGAAGTCGCCAGGATAGCGCTGCACTTCCATCAGCGCTTGGCGTCCCCCGTTCGAACAACCGTGGAAGTAGGACCGCCTCGGCCCCGCCCCCATAGCCTCTTGAATGATCGACTTCGCTTTGTCGGTCGTCTCTTTGATGGCGCGGTAGCCATAGTCTCTGAGCTTTGGCGCTTCACGCGCGAACGCCGCTGAACCAGGCGTCGGATTTCCGTCGTCCGTTCCGGCGGCTGCATATCCGCGGCGAATGCCTTCGGCCAAGGCGCCATAAGGGACGACCCCCGAGAACCCGCCGTTGCCCACCTGCAAGTAGCGAGACCGGTAGCTCCCGTCGAAGGGAATCCAAACTTCGAAATTGATCAGCGACCCACGCTCCGTCGAAGCCGTGCCGGTCACGCGGCAGAATTTGGGCAAACCTTCTTCAAGGGGAGCGTCTCCCGGCGGGTCGAACGTGCCGCCATCGATGATCAGCGCACTGACGACGCGCCCGTTGGGAAACACCAGTCGGGTGAGCCGAGTACAATCGCCGAACGCTGGCGGGCGCAATTTGAAGAAGTCGCCCGGCAGACCGGGGGGCAGCTTGCGGGTCAGTGTCGGGCCGGGCAACGCGGGAGGTGGCGCTGCGATCGCCGGTCCAAGGCCGGTGGCGAGCAGCATTGCGATTGCCAGAATTCGCGCGCGGATCATGTCTTGGGCCTCCCGTGACGGGATGAAGCCTATGCGCTCTCCCGCCGCCGCGGATAGTGGCGGCGCGCACACTTACCCCTTCGCGCGCATCAGCATCCCGTAGAGATCGCGCGGGTCGTCGGGGTCGGCGATCATGTCGAGGTTCTGCACGAACGGCGTACCTTTCACGCGCGCATGCACGTACCGCAAGGCCGCGAAATCCTCGATCGCAAAGCCCACCCCGTCGAACAGCGTGATCTGCTTTGCATTTCTGCGGCCGGGTGAGCGCCCCGCGATCACCTCCCAAAGCTCCGTCACCGGATGATCGGCGGCAAGCTGCTGGATCTCGCCTTCGATCCGCGTCTGCGGCGTGTACTCGACGAAAATGTCGGAGCGCAAAAGTATGTCGCGCGCCAACTCCGTCTTGCCCGGACAGTCGCCGCCGATCGCGTTGATGTGCACGCCCGAACCTACCATGTTGTCGGTGAGGATCGTGGCCAGCTGCTTGTCCGCGGTACAGGTCGTGATGATCTGCGCGCCTTCCATCGCGGCCTCTTTGCTGGTGCACGGCGTGACCTTCAGCCCTGAGCCCGCGAGGTTCTTCGCGCACTTGGCGGTCGCCGCCGGATCGATATCGTAGAGCCGCACATGGTCGATCCCGACGAGCGCGCGGAACGCCACCGCCTGAAACTCCGACTGCGCGCCGTTGCCGATCATCGCCATCGTGGTGGCACCCTTCGGCGCCAGATGCTTGGCCGCCACCGCCGACGTCGCCGCCGTGCGCAAAGCGGTGAGCAACGTCATCTCGGAGAGCAGCAACGGATACCCCGTCGCCACATCGGCCAGAACGCCGAACGCGGTCACGGTCTGCAACCCCGCGGCCATGTTCTTCGGATGCCCGTTGACGTATTTGAAGCCGTAGTACGCGCCGTCCGACGTCGGCATCAGCTCGATCACGCCGACGGCCGAATGGCTCGCCACCCGCGGCGTCTTGTCGAACGCCTCCCACCGCAAGAAATCCGCCTCGATCTCGCCCGCAAGCTCGGCAAGCACCCGCTCGAGCCCCATGTGCAGCACAAAGCGCATCATGTTCTCGACGCTGAGGAACGGAACCAGCGCAAGGTCTGAGGGAGGTGCCATCAGCCGCCTCCAACCCGCGTCGGCCGGTCGAACACCTTGCGCCCCATCAAGCTGGCGACCAGATCGACCATCAACCGCGCCGTCCGCCCGCGCTCATCCAAAAACGGATTGAGCTCGGCGAGGTCGAGCGAGGTGACAAGCTTGCTCTCATGCAAGAACTCCATGACCAAATGCGCCTCGCGAAACGTCGCCCCGCCCGGCACTGTCGTTCCGACGCCCGGCGCAATCGCGGGATCGAGAAAATCGACGTCCAGCGAAACGTGCAGCAGGCCCTTGGCGTGCTCGACCTTCTGCAAAAACTCGCGAAGCGGCGCGATTACGCCGCGCTCGTCCAGCACGCGCATGTCGTTCACCTGAATGCCGCGCCGCTGCAGCGCCTTTCCCTCGCCCTCATCGACGGAGCGGATGCCGAACAGACAGATGTTTCCATCTGGGATCGGCGCCGGAAACGGCGGCAGCGCCGCAAACCCCTCGCGCCCCGCCAGATAGGCGACCGGCATGCCGTGATAGTTACCGCTGCTGCTGGTCGCGGGCGTGTGAAAATCCGAATGCGCGTCCAGCCACAGCACGAACAGCGGCTTACCCGTGGTCTTCGCGTGAGCCGCAACGCCCGCAACGGTGCCCAGCCCCATCGCATGATCGCCGCCGAGGAAAATCGGAAACCCCGCGCCCATCGCGCGGCGCGCCACGTCGGTCAGCGCCACGGTCCAGCGATAGGTCTCGGCCTCCGCGTGCACCACGCGCGCGGACGCGCCCGGCGGCACAATTGCGGGGTCCACGGCCGCATCGCCCCAATCGTCCACGCTGTGCCCAAGGTCTTCGAGCATGGCGCCAAGGCCCGCCACCCGGTAAGCCGCAGGCCCCATCGTGCATCCAGGCACACGCTGCCCCGACTCCACCGGCGCCCCGACAAGGATGCATTTCTTAGACACGGCCAAAACTCCCGATGCCCAAAACTAGGGCACCCGCCTTTATAGTCCATAAAGGCTCAAAAGAGCGGGCGGGACGCCCGCGCTCCCAGACGGCACCGGCGCCGCTCACAAGCTAAGCGCAGCCTGGGACCGCGGGCGTCCCGCCCGCTCTTACTTCACTTCCCCAACCCCAACCGCATCACCGGCCGCTCCGGCTTCCGCCGCGCCACCACCTCAAACCCCGCCCGCGAAAACATCGACGCCGCCCCAAACCACATCGACATCGGCGTGGACACCTCCGCCTTGTCGATCGGATAAGCCTCCAGCGCCGTCACCTTCTGCTTGCGCGCAAAGGCAATCGCCCCGTCGAGCAGCGCCCGCGCCACGCCTTGCCCGCGCTCGGCCGCCGGCACGACGAAACAAATCACCGACCACACCGGCGCATCGTCCACCGCCTTCATCACCCGCGAGGTCTCAAGTTTCTGAAATGCAGCCCGCGGCCCCAGCGACACCCACCCGACCGGCACCTTACCCCGATAAGCAATCAACCCCGGCGGCGGCTCACCCTTAGCCAGCTTCTTTAGCGCGGCCTTCCGGTCCTTCGGCATCGCCGCCTTCGCAAACCGGTAATGCACACACCAACACCACTTCGCGACGGAACAGCCCTTCGCGGAAAACAGCGTTTCGATGTCGTCCCAGTTGGCCAGCGTCAGTGGCTTGATCTTCAGCACCGTCTATCCTCCGCTCAACGCACCAAAAATGTGCACCTCACCGCGAGCGATGACGCTGACGCCAACGTCCCGCACGCGCTCGCCATCCACGAACACCCGCATATGCTCGCGTATCCGCCCCTGCTCGTCGATCACGCGGAAGCGGATGCCGGGGAAGCGGTCGTTGAGGTGGGTGAGGGCTTCGTCGACGGTGCGGCCGCGCGCCTGAACCTGCGTAGCGCCGGCGGTGTAGCTACGCAGTTGTTGGGGGATGTGGACGGTGATCATAGCGCGAGCGCAGTCTGGGAGCGCGGGCGTCCCGCCCGCTCTCTCTGCATTGGAGCGGCGGCGAAGCTGCAAGAAAGAAAAGAAGTAAGAGCGGGCGGGACGCCCGCGCTCCCAGACATTACACCCGCTCCACCGCAACCACCGAATAAATCTCCGGCAGATGCCGCGCGATCTGCGTGAAGCGGCCGCCTTCGTTCGTGCTCGCCCACACTTCGCCGCCGGTCGTGCCCAGGTACAGCCCCGTAGCCTTCATCGCGTCGCGGCAGAACGCTTGGCGCTTCACCGTGAACCAGCCCTGCTTCTTCGGAAAGCCTTTGTCCTGGCGCTCCCACGTCTTGCCCGCGTCGCGCGTGCGATAGACGGCGGGCTTGCCCTCCGGGCTCGTGCGCGGCCAGACGTCGGTGCCGTCCATCGGAAACACCCACGCCGTGTTCTCGTCGCGCGGATGGTCGAGGATCGTGAACCCAATGTCGCCGACCGTCTTCGGCATCGCATTACCAATGCGCTCCCACTTCTCGCCAGGCCGGTCGAGCCGGTAGATGCCGCAATGGTTCTGCTGCCAAAGCCGGTCCGGGTTCGTGGACGCGAGCGCGATGTAATGCGCGTCCTGCCCGAACTCCGGATAGGGATCGGGATTGAAATTCGCCTCGACGTTCTTGTTCAGCGGCCGCCACGAACGCGCGCGATCTTTGCTTTCGAACACGCCGCCGGTGGAGGTCGCGATATACATGTGCTTCGCATCGCGCGGATCGATCAGAATTTGATTGAGCAGCGCCCCGTCCGGCGTGCCGCCGTCCGGCGGACACCATTTCAGATACATCTCGTGCTCGTTGAAGCCGGGCACGCTCGCCCACGAAACGCCGTCATCGGTCGAAACGAACAGCCCCGGCGGCGAGGTGCCCGCCCACCAAACCCCGGGCTCGCTCGCATGCCCCGGGGTCAGCCAAAACGTATGCGACACGGCCCGCCCTTGGCCGTCCGTGACGGCCGGAAAAGCCGGCGGCGCCGCAGCCTCTTTCCACGTTTTGCCCTTGTCGGTGGAGCGGAAAATCGTGGGGCCCAGATGCCCCGTCTTCGCCGCCATCAGCAGTGTGCCGGAGCGCGGATCGTGCACCAGATGATTGACGACCTGGCCTAAGAAATGCGGCCCATCCATCTTCCACGTCTTGCGCGCTGCATCGGAGTGGAAGAACCAAGCCCCCTTGCGCGTGCCGACGAGCAGCGTCACGCCTTTCGCTGCTGCCCGCTTCTTGGCAGACGTCTTCTTCGGTTTCGGCATAGCGCCTCCTCAGGTTCCGGCGAGGGACCGCCACGTAACGCTGACTACGATTTAGCGCGTCTTCCGCAACTGCGCCAGCAGGGTGTAGCCGACGAACAAAAACATCGCGATGTGCGCAATGGCATCCGTCAGAATGGCGCCCGCAAGCCCGAATTCGCCGACGAAGAAGAAAAACAGAAAGAACGTGAGCGCCGCGCCGATCAGGGTCGTGTAGAAATCAGCGTCCGTTTTCTCGATCGTCCGTACGATGATCGAACCGAAGTCCCGGAACAGAAACACAAGCATGACGCCGGCATAAGCCGTGACAAGATAGCCATACCCGGCATACGCCGCGCCGTAGAGTCCGGTGAGCAAGAACTCGCCCAATGCCCCGATCACCAGCAGAACGGTGCACAGAAACAGCAGATAGCCGAACGCAAACCCGCGCATGTGCTGGATCAAGCCGGTAAAGCCCGCCTCGCCATACACGCGGCTGGCCGGCGCAGGCACGGTATTGTGCAGCACGAAGAGCGGCACGTTTATCAAGAGAACAAGTTGCTGCACCGCCCGCAACACGCCCACCTCGGCGACGCCGAGCAACCCGCCGATGGAGAGGCTCACAAATCCCTCGCGAGCACTGCTGACCACCGTCGATGCGAGCAGCCACTTCGAATAGGTCCAGTGCCGGCGCAGGACGTCTCGCACCGTGGCACCGTAAAGCGTCACACCCCGGACAAAGAGCCATCCGACGGCGCAACCGAGCGCCGCACCAACAGCCGAAATCGCAAAGACGAGTCCAATGTCTGCGCGCTCCGGCGCCAACAACAACAGCGAACCCAACGCGACGATGGACACGCCGTAGCGCGTCAGATCGATGGCGAAACTCATGGCCGGCCGTTCGAGCACATAGTAATAGCGCCGCAGAAGGTCGGCGATCTGGCCGAAGAAAATCGCGAACGCCATCGGCGCGGCGACGGCATCCAGCTGCCAGCTCGCCGCGCCCCAAACGCTGGCGACCGCGGCGGCATAGGCGAGCAGCGACGTCAGCACGGCGAACGCGACCTGGTGGAAAAACACGGCGCCAAAATAAGTGGAGCGCGTCTCAGGCGGTTCGCGAAGCGCAAACGTCGTCAGGGGCATAAGGATCAGCGCAATCTGGAAGCTCTGCACGATCCAAGTGGCCAGCCACGCCAATACATAGCGGCCAAGTTCCTCTTTGCCGAGAAAGCGTGCGACGAGCAGCGTCGTGGCAAAACTCGCGCCGCTGACCAAAACTTGGTCGGCCACGGAAAAGCCGAACCGGAAATAGCTATGTCGCCCGTTCGTGCTCAAGAGGAACCGTTGTTGATGTGGCGCAGTTGGGTTGCTCTATAGCCAATCCGCACACCTGACCAGCTATTAGTTAAGACGTCTGCACTAGCGCGCGAGAGCCTTTCGATAGACGTCGGCATAAGCGTCGCACATCGCACTCAGATCGAAGTGCCGCTTCGCATAGTCGTAGGCAAGTTCAGCGGCCGCGGTACACGATTCGGGCGCGTTCAGCGCACGCTGCAATGCATCGGCAAAGCTGTCCGCGTCGCCCGCTTGCGGCAGCCAAGGATAGCCGTCGGGAAACACCTCGCGTAACCCCGGCCCGTTCGTCGCGATCACGGGAAGCTTCAACATCGCCGCCTCGATCGCAACCAGGCTCAATCCTTCGAAGCGCGATGGCATCAGCATGAGATCGAACCCCGGCATTTCGCGGGTAAGGTTTGCGATCGGTCCGTTCACGGACACGGACCAGCCCGGTGGCGGCGCACTTGCAAGCGCACGAAGCTGCGGCTCGTGGTGTCCGCTTCCGTAGATGACGAGTTCATGCTTGCGGTTCGCAGGCGGGCTGACCTTGCCAAGAATTTCCGGCAGTAGATCGGCGCCCTTCTGATTCTCAAATCGTCCGGCGAACAAGATCCGGCACGGACCCTCGGCGGCGCGCACGCGTGTCGGCGCAGGTTGCACGGCAACGCCGTTGTAGATCAGCACTGGTGCCGGCCCCGCCGGGGCCTTCGACTCGGCGCGCAGCCTCTGAAAGGCAGCGAGCGCGTCGTTCGACACACCCGCCACATGCGCATGTGCCAACTGCCGGTCGCAACGCAAGCCAATGCCGTGCCATGCACCCCACAGGGTCGTGTTGTGAACGGTGCGCACCACGGGAATGCGCTTCGTTGCGGGATGCAAGAACGTCATCGCGAGGTACCCTGCCTCGGGCATTTCCGTGTGGACATGAATGATGTCGGGCTTGAAGCGGCGCACCGCACGCCCCGCCTCCACACCGGCCACGATCATCCCGCCATAGCGCATGGGGAGCCGCCGTCCCGCAAACAGCGGCACGCCGAGAGCGGCAAGCTCGCTCTTCATCGACTGGCCCACTTCGCCCGTATCCACGCCGAGCGCGGCAAACACCGCAAAGTCGAAACGGTCTCGAAGGCCGTGCAACAGGCTGAAAGCAACGCGCTCCGCCCCGCCCAGCGCAAGGTGCGTCACCATTTGCAAGACACGCGGCTTCGCGGACGGTGTCATAGGGCGCGAGCTCAACTCGCCTTAGTCACGCGCCCCGCGACGCCTTCGATCCATTGCACCACATGCCGGCCCGTGGTTTGCCAGCCGGGCTCGCCGATCAGCCAGTGCGAAGCCCCCGCGATCTCGTGATAGTCGCCCCGTTCGCGATAGCGCCGCGCGATGGAGGCGACCGTCTTCGGCGGGTTGACGCGGTCGAATTCGCCTGCAACGCAAAGCACGGGACAGTCGACCATGCGCGAGTCCACGTAGGTCGCGCGTCGCATGTCCATCGCCCAATGCAAAATCTCGAATGTCGCCAGACCCGACTCAGGCACGAAGCGTGCGAACGTCGCTTGCCGCTCGCCGTCAGGCAGCAAGTCCAGCGCATGGGTCTCGGCGATCCAGCTCTCCGGCCGCAGCGGCTTGTTCCAAAACTGTCCCGCGAAATAGAGCCCTTGGGCTGACACGATTTCCCATGCCGATGTCGGCAGTGTCCCCCATGGCGCCGACGGCGCAAGCAAGGCAAGCGCCCTTACGGGCACGCGCGTCGCCACCATCTGCGCGATCAGCCCGCCCATCGAATGCCCGACCAGGATCGGCGGCGCGTCGAGTTCCCGCACGAGCTTCTCGATATCGTCCGCATAGTCGAGCGTCGAGGTCAGTCCGAGTTCGCGCGGCGCCCGCATCCCGGGCACGGTGTCGTGATGGCGCAGCGTCGGCGTGAGGACCTTGAATCCGTGCGCCGCGAACAGTTGCGCATAAGGCTCCATCGCCCAAGCCGCGCAAAAGGCGCCGTGAATCAGAACTACGGTTTGGCTCATACGGGCATTCTACTCAGGTCCGGCCAAGTGACGAAACGCTTCAACCACCTTGGCGTAAACGTGGCGTTTAAACGGCACGATTAGCCCCGTCAGCTCGTCGATCCCGACCCACCGATACGCGTCGAATTCGGCATGCTCATGGTGATTGAGGTTGATATCGCCCTCAGCCCCCCAAAAGCGCACCGCAAACCACTTCTGCTTTTGCCCGCGATACTTCCCCTTCAGAGCGACCCCAATGGCGTCTGCCGGCAAGTCATAAGTCACCCAATCCGAAGTCTCGTCGAGCACCCGGACCTTCGTGATCCCGGTTTCTTCTTCAAGCTCCCGCAGCGCGGCGTCGCGTAGGTCTTCTCCCTCGTCGATGCCGCCTTGTGGCATCTGCCACGCTTCGCCGACGTCTTGGTTGATGCGCCGCCCGACAAAGACACGCCCCTCGCGGTTCAGAACCATGATCCCCACGCTCTTGCGGTAGGGCAGCGTTTCCGGATCGACTTTCTTCACGGATGAGGTGCCGATGTAGGCGTTGCAGGAGGTTCGGCGGGCGCGGGCTGCAATGTCGTTGAAGCCGGACGTTTGCGCGGGCTGGGCTTCGCCGCAATCGGCTTCGGCTTGACCTTGCTGCGCGTTCCACGAGCCGTCGTTGTCGCCTTGCTTTGCAGCTTGGGCTTCGACGTTGCACGAGCTTTCGGCTTTGCCGCGGCCGGCGCACTGACCGCAGGAAGCGCCGCCACAGCCTGGCCGCCGCCTGTCACCAGCGATGAAACCGGCACCAAATCGATACCCCTGCTTTCAAGCTCGTCCGCCCACGTGGCAAGACGGTCCACGGTGACCGGCAGCGCACTCATAGCGCCGATCGCAAAGCCGCGCTTCCTTGCAGACGCCTCCAAGGCAGCGAGTTCTTTGTCGATCGCATCTCGCGACAAGCTGCGATCGATCGTGCCGTCGATCCGGGCAAACGAGGCACCCCATATCGCAGCGACGTCACGCGAGATCGTTCCGGGCACCGGCCCTGCATCCACGAAGAACAAGCCGCGGTCGCGCGTGCTGCGCATCAAGAACGCCAAGTCTTTCCGGTCGGCCAAAAACTTCGATCCGTGCGTGCTGATCAGCCCGGCGTAGCCGGTGAAGCGCGACATGTGCCATGACAACCGCTTTGTATTCTTGTCCACCGACCCGTCGGTCGTCAGCGTGTGAACGCCGGGATCCGTGCTTGGATAGTCCTCCGGTTCAAGCGGCACCTCAAGCAGCACCTCATGCCCCTTTGCGCGCGCCGCGGCGACGTCCTCGCCAAGCTCCGGCCCGTAAGACGTGAAAGCGAGGGACACATCCGCTGGCAGCCGCGCAAGGGCTGCATCGCGGATCGCCTTCCCAACGCCAAGCCCGCCGACCACGATCGCAACCTTTGGCCGACGATCGCTCGCGACGCCGGCCGCGCGTGCATAAACCTGCATGGGTTTGCGTCCATCGGCGGCGATACGGGGCAGCAGTCCTACCTTCGATACCTCGAGCAATGCCGGGTCTCCAGTCGGACCAGCGGATGTCGGAACGGAGACCACGGCAGATTCCGGAATCTCAGCGGGCGGCGGCGCTGAGGCGATGGGTCCGCCAAGACCCGTCGCCACCGGGCGCGTGATCCGGATCACTTGGCTCGGTTCGCCATCTTTGGGATCGCCAAAGACCGAGGCACTGATGAAGACGATGCCCGCAACAACAGCGGCCGTCATTGCAATCGTACCCGGCAGCCGTCGCCTATCCAGCGCGGCCAAGACCTTTGCGGTCAGGGCAGGAATCCAATCGGCGGCCATCCAAGCACTCAAAGTTTCTGGCAGGGTCAAATTTGCCCCGCCCGATCCAATGCGTACAAGGGAACGCTTCGGCCGAATCTGTCATTGGGACGATTTGGCCCAGGTTTTGACACGAGTTTCTGGCCGCGCAACAACCGCAGAGCGTGCGTTAACGGGAGTCGCCGCTTTCGAGCCGCCACACCACTCTAGAACAGGCGGTCGGGATGGCTCAGCGCCAGCTGCACTTTCGCCGCGTGCCACTCGCGCTGCGGCCTCTTCCACTTCCGTCGTGTTTGGCGCGCGACGAGATAAATCAACGTTGCCGCCTCTTCGGATGAAGGGCAGTACTTCCGTCGGCTGAGTGCCATTTTGAGCCCGAGACGCAACCCGTCCACCGCAAACGTTGATGTCATCACGCAGCGAATCTCGGGTGCGATTTCGAAGAACGCCGCCATCGCCGCCCAGTTCCGCCGCCAGATGGCGGCGATAGACGGGTTCTCGGTTCCGAGCGCGCTCGCCTCAAACCGCTCGAGATTGCTGAGCGCCTCGTCAGCGCTTCTCGCGCCGTGCACGGGCCGAAGTGCCTTTGCGATCGTGCACCGGCTCTTGCTGGTCGAAAGATCTTGGGACTGGCGTACGAAGTCACCGACGTGCGGCAACATCGTGGCGGTTGCAAACACATCCCTCTGTGCGCCGGACAGCGCGGGATCGGCGCCCACCAAGTAGATGACATCCTCCACGCCGCGATCGCGCAAGTCGTTCAGCACGTCGCGCCAAAACAGATTGTCGCCGCCGGTCTCGAACCAGAAGCCCAAGACTTCTTTCGGGCCATGAGCCTGAAAACCGATGGCGATGTGGCAGGTTCTGCTCTGCGCACTCGCGCCGTCGCGGCACCGCACACGCGCGCGCTCGAAAATGATGATTGGATAGCTCGTCTCCAACGGGCGGCGGCGCCAATCCGAGGCCTCGGCCGCCAGATCCTCCAAAACAGCGTCAACGAAGGCGGACGGTATCGGCTCGCCCACATACATCGACAGGCGATTTTTGATGTCGGCGGTACCGTGCCCACTCGCGTGCATCCCCAGCACCCGCTCGCAAATATCGGGATGACGAAGATTGAGTCGCGAGAATTGCGCCGGCGTCAGCTGCGATGGTTCTTCCGGTTCTAAGTTCAGGTTCCACTGCTGATTGCCGCTGCCATGGAGCGGCGCGCCCATCACGACGCGAAATTGGTTTCGTACGTTCTTGCGCCCGGCAGCCGCCCGCGCACCTGCGCCCAGGGCGAACACGTCGAGAAGGCCAGAAGCTGGAGCGCTGTGTCGCTCGGCTACTTGCGTCCTCATGTTGCGATCTCCTTAAGCTATTGCGTTGGGAAAAAATGGGCGGGTGGTGTTGCCCGCCCAGTTACGGCCTATGGGTGCTGGGGTACTCTCAGTTCAAGTCGATCGTGGCCCGCCTGTTTTGCGGTTCTTTGACCCCGTCGCCTGACTGAATCAGGAGTTCGGCCTCGCCCCTTCCCGAGGCCGAAATAGTGTCGGGCGAAACGCCCAGTCGCGAGAGCTCGTCTTTGACCGCTGCGGCGCGGCGCGAAGAGAGAGCGTCATTGTATGCATTCGAGCCGACGGTGTCGGTGTGCCCGACCACGACGATCCGGGCGGAGCCTTGTGCCTTCGCCGCTGCTGCGGCTTCCGCGACGACCGCCTGGGCCTCTCCAGTTAGGTTCGCCTTGTTGAACCCGAAGAAGACGATGAACTGCTTCACGACCGCAGGCGCCGGTGGTGGCGGCGGAGCTGGCGCGGCGGCCGGAGGTGCCGGGTCGTCGTAGCCGTATCGGAACCCGAGTGTCACGGCATGCTTGACGATGTCTGACTCGCCTCGCGCAATGATAGGTCCGACGGTCGTGTCGTAGTCACCGACGTCCGCGAACAACACGCGATATGTCAACGCGTAGTCCCAGTGATCGCTGACGCGATAGTTCAGACCAAAGATGCCCTGCGCCGCCGGAACGACGTCGCGGCTATCCACGCCGGTGTGATCCTTGAACCGAACGTTGTCGACGCCAAGTCCAGCGCCGATCACGAACCCCCAATTGCTCTGATTTGAAGTCGGCGCCCAGAGCAGGTTGGCAAAGCCGCTGATCTCGCGCACTTCACCCATCGTCACGGCCGCCGCATTCAGCTCATTGATGTTGTTGTCGCGGAACCCCGCTTCAACCTCCAGCCGCAGTGACGGGTCGTTGAACTGGTAACCTACCACGGCCAACGCAAGCCAACCGGGATCGAACGTGTACTTGTTCGGCGTTCCTTCCATCTCCATCTCGTTCACGAACGAGACGCCGGCGTCGAGGCCGAAATACCATCCATGACGCTCACCGGCTTGCGCCGCGCCGGAACATAGGCTCGTGGACGCAAGCAAGGCCAAAGCCGTTCTAAATCTCGAAGTCACAGTAATACCCCCCATTTCAGTATTGAAAATCATCCATCTGCAGGTCGCTGTCCCGGCGCCGCAACGCGGCGCCGGGCAGCTTTTGCCGTTACATCTTCACGCGCACGCCCAAGAAGTAGCGCCGTCCAAGCCCGTCATACGTGTCGGGCTCAGTGCTCCAACCGGTCGGTGTTGCCGTAAAGGCCGACGGTCCGATGAAGACGTAGTTGTTGGCCACGTTGCGGACGCCGCCATAGATGGAGATGTTCTCCATGATGTCGTACGTGCCGCTGATGTCGTGGAACCACTGCGCCGGAATAGACTCCGGCGCAAGATCGCCAGCTTCATCGACACCGTTCGCCGAACTCATCCATTGCGACGACCACGAAAGAGTCAGATCGCCGAACGAGTAGACCGCGCCGAGATTGACTTCGTCCTCGAACAAGCCGACGGACCCGGCGAAGGAAACGACCGTTGACAGCGGCGTGCCGGCCAGAACGGTCTGGTCGAACACGTTGGTGTGCTGCCAAAGCCCCGAGAGTGCCAACCGGCCATAGTCGTCGCTCTCCGATCCGCCGAACAGCTTGGTGACGTCCAGATTGTAAGACGCCTGTATCTCGAAGCCGTTGGTTTCGAGGGCATTCACGTTGCCTGAGGCGACATTCACCTCGGTCAAGGCGCCGTTTAGATCGCGCGTCCAGCCGACCGGTCCGCCGGGCGTCTGGTTACAGAACGGACTGATGCCGGCGTCAACGCCGCCCGGTCCAATGGCCCCCGGCGTTTGGAAGCAGATGTCCAGCGTGTTGTCGCGCGAGACGGCCGCGATCGCGTCGGAGATATCGACGTGGAAATAGTCGGCCGACAGCGTCAAGTTCCCGAGCCAATCACCCCAGAAGTCAGGCGTGATCACGATGCCGAACTGTTGCGAGTCGCTCTTTTCCGGCCGGAGGTTTGGATTGCCTTGTCCAAACCCGCCCGTCCCTTGAAGTTCGGGCTGCGTAAGTACGAACCCACCGGGCGTCGCCGCGCGTGCGGCGATTGACGGGATGGCGAGACAGTTCGCCGTCACGGCCGGGTTGAAGTTCGGGCCGAGCGGATCATTCGGCCCGCCGGCAATGGGTCCGGGAACCCGCAGGTTGTTGCAGGGATCGGTGACTACGGCAAAGTTCTCCGAAGCGCCGGTGAACATTTCGCCGATGTTTGGCGCGCGAACGGCGCGTGCCAGTTGGCCACGCAATCTGATGCCGGCGGTCGGAATCCACTCGCCGTCGGCCGACCAGGCCATTGTGTAGCCGAATGAGGAGTACTCCGAAGCGCGGATCGCGCCGTGGACGTTGAGCTCCTTCACCAGCGGCAGATCGCGCAGCAACGGAACATCCACTTCGCCGAACGCTTCCCAAACGTCGAAGGCGCCACCGGTGACGGGTGTGATGTTGCCGGTGTTCTGTCCGGAGCGGGTTAGAGCATCGGGAAAATCGTTGCCTTCCTCGCGCCGGTACTCGGCCCCGACTGCGGCATCAATTGTGCCGGCCCAGTTCTCCATGACCGTGCCTGTCGCGCTGACGCTGACGATCAGCTGCTCTTGCTGCAACGTCCGGAAGACTGGCGCCGAAAGCCAAGCGATTTGCGCATCGGTCCAGGTGCCCGGCGTGCGCACCGGTATGAACAAGTTGACCGGTACGCAACCGTCGCCCACCGCGATCGGGTTTGCGCAAACGACGTCCTGCGGGTTCGTGAGCGGGTTGTTGTCCAAATCGGTGTTGAGATCGATGACGTTCAACGACTCACGCATGTTCGATTCGTTGACGCCGCCACCCTCGCTGATCTGGTTCTGTGTCGTTCGGCCGAAGCTGACGGATGCTTCGTAGTCCCAAGTCCCGATCGCGCCCTCGATACCGGTGACGAAGCGGCCGTTCGACGACTCGAAGTCGTTGCCGCGGTTCCCGAGTTCGCTCATGCGGCGCTGGAAGCCGATCACTGCGCCCGGGATGGCCATGAGTTGGTTCACCAGCACTGCGCGAGCCAACAAGTGCGGATTGACGATGCCGAAGCGCGTGCCAAGTTCGTCCAGCAGCGCTCGCGGTATGTAAGGGTTGTTGGGCAGGATGCCTGCAGGGACACCGAGCGCCGCAGCCTCTTGTTCCGTGAAGTTGCCGAAAACATTCTCGCTCGCCAACGGGATCGGCTCGAATTCTGCGATGCTTTGGGTGTTGGTCCACGCGACCTCCGCGAAGACGCGGTGCGCCGGTGCGATGTCGTAGTTCACTTGCCCGCTAAACTGATAGCGATCCGACGGAACCAAATGCAGGCGCAAAGAATTGCGGTTGAAGCCGTCGGCTCCGACCGGCGCGCGAACCGTAACGCCGTCGACGTGATCGATCACGAACTGCGTCGATGCCGCTGCCGCGCTGTTGGACAAGCGAAACCGGCCACCCTCGCTGAAACCGCTGAAGACCGGACAGACTTGCGTGAAAGCGCTGCCGCCGACGAAAAGGCCGCTTAGGCAGTCGATCGGGTCGCGAGACCGTGCATATGCAGGCCCTTGACGGCTGTAACCGAGACTGAGCACGGCGTTACCCTTGTCGTCGGCAAAGTTCCCGCCCATCGTGGCTGTTGCGCGGTAGCTGTCTGCATCGGGATACGTTTCCGTTCCGCCAGCCTGGAAGTTCGCGGTCATTCCCTCGAAGTTCTTCTTCAAGATGACGTTCACGACGCCGGCGACGGCGTCTGATCCGTAGACGGCCGACGAGCCGCCGGAAAGAACATCGACCCGATCGATCAGCTCTGTCGGGATCGAGTTGAAGTCTACGATTTGGCTAAGCGGCAGGCCGGCGACCACGCGCCGACCGTTGATGAGCACAAGCGTCCGGTTCGAGCCCAAGTTGCGCAAATCCAGCGTGTTCACGCCGTTGCCCGTGGTCACGAAGTTTGAGTTCGCCGATGAAAGCAGCGGAACGCCCACGATTGGCAGATCGCGCAACACATCGACGACGTTTGCCTCGCCCGACAGCTCGATCTTTTGCGAAGTGACCGTCTGCGTTGAAACGTTGTTCTGCGTGTTAGGCTGTTTGATGCGCGTGCCGGTAACGGTCACTTTCTCGACCGTCTCGCCGTCTTGCGCAGCCGCGGGCGCTGCCAATAGTCCCGCCAATGCCGCAACACTCGTAGTCGCCAAAAGAATGCGACGCATAGTCATCGTCTAAACTCCCCACCGTTTCGCCGCGCGTGGCGGCATCCCCTCTTGAAGTTCGGTGCCGCCCCAAGCCGCACGCCGAACCAATCGAAATCACGCGGCTGTTACGAGCCGTCGCGTTTCTATTCCTCACTCGACTCGCGAAGGATTGCTATCGGGAAGTTGCAGTGCGCGTTGCTTTCAATGAGATCAGTCGCGCGCAAATCACAGGCCAGTTAAATGCGGTGACACAATGCCAGTTGATCTCGAAGCCGATCCAGTATCGATCGCGTAAGTGGACCGGTCGCGCTTTCGCGCGCTCGCTCTGGATCGCACACGATGTGCGAAACTGGACTCGTAATCGCGAAAGCGTGAACTGGAGTGGTTATCCAACGAGAAACTGGTCGTATCGCGGATTCCGCGCGCTCATCTCACGTCAGCCGCGGGCTCAAATGCGACGCGGCCCAAGCTGTCCGCACGGTGGCGCGGCTTGGACGGAGAACCCAACATACCCGCGCCAGCGCCAGGCGCTCAGATTTCCAACGACGATAGGCATGTCGTCGGCGCGTAAAGGGCAGCTTCTCGAGTGGGCTGCGGATGGGTGGATCGTCGAAGGCGATCGAAACAAGCCCGCTGTCGCCGAACTGGGTTGGCGAGGCGCCCCCGTCGGGACGTCTCTTGGGTTTCGCGGCACACACGCCGGCCGCCATTCGTGATGGTGTCGTCCGTTTGGCCCCCGTCCTTCAAATGGCGAGGGAACGCGGGCTGTGGCGAGGCAGGCGCCCCAAAGCAAAACGGGCGGAGCCATCGCTCCGCCCGCTGAAATATGCCGTCTGCTAAGACGTTATCTGGGGCGCGCCGGGGCACCGTTCGATACAATCTCCTGCCCGCGCAGCAGACGCATCGCGTAGGTCAGCTGGAAGTCGTCGAATTTCTCGCCCGGCTTCGGCTTCACGACAGGCCCGACATGCGGCTTGCGCCCGCCTTCCTGTCCATTGAGATGCTTCGGCAGGTTGGCTTCCGAGAGGCGGTCTTTCGCATCCGCCTCGCTGTCATCTTCGGCCTTTTGCTCGACCAAAATATCCGGGTCGATGCCCGTCGCTTGGATCGAGCGTCCCGACGGCGTGTAGTACTTCGCCGTCGTCAGCCTAAGTGCGCCATCGACGCCGCCCGACAGCGGGATCACGGTCTGCACCGAACCCTTGCCGAACGAACGCGTACCCACGACGCGAGCCCGCTTTTGGTCTTGCAGCGCACCGGCGACGATTTCCGAAGCCGACGCTGAGCCTTCGTTGATGATCACGACGACCGGCACACTGGAAAACATCTGACCGGAGCGTGCGTTGTAGCGCTGCGTATCGCCAGCGCGGCGCCCGCGCGTCGACACGATTTCGCCTTGGTCGAGGAATGCGTCCGAAACCGAGATCGCCTGATCGAGCAGGCCGCCCGGGTTGTTCCGCAAATCGAGCACGATTCCGCGCAGCTTGTTGCCGATCTTCGCTTTCGTCAGCTCGACTGCCCGCTCAATCCCATCCTCGGTTTGCTCGTTGAACGTCGTGATGCGGATGTACGAGATATCGCCTTCCTGGCGCCACCGCACGCTTTCGACCCGGATGATCGCGCGTGTTAGCGTGATTTCAAGCGGCTTTTTCTCGCCCTTGCGCAGCACCATGAGGCGGATCTGCGAGTTCACCGGGCCGCGCATCTTGTCCACGGCCTCCGAGAGCGTCAGCCCCTGGATCTGCATCCCATCGATCGTAGCGATCAAGTCACCCGACTTGATGCCGGCCTTCGCCGCCGGCGTCCCGTCCATCGGCGAGATGACCTTGACGAGGCCTTCTTCCATCGTGACTTCGAGCCCAAGCCCGCCGTATTCGCCGCGGGTCGACACCTGCATGTCCGAGAAATTCTTCGGGTTGAGGTAGCTGGAGTGCGGGTCGAGCGACATCAGCATGCCGTTGATCGCGTTCTCGACGAGTTCCCCGTCCTTGACCTCGCGGACGTAGTCGTTTTTGACCCGCTCGAACACGTCACCGAACAGGTTGAGTTGCCGGTAGGTATCGGTGGACGCGATCGCTTGACCGGCCACCACAGCGACAAGTGCACCGCCGACCGCAGAAATCGCAGCGAGGAAAGTTTTGTTCATGGGCTATCCGCTCACTCTTTCTTTGAGGGCCGCGAACCAAGGCGCCGGATCGACCGGCACGTTGTTGCGGCGGAACTCGATGTAAAGTTTCTCGCCTACCGTTCCTTGCAATCTGCCTTCGCGCAATTGCGAACCCGCCCCCATACGTCCGACGGGCTCTCCCGCAAGTACAACCTGACCGACAGCTCCATCGACTTTGGAGAGACCAGCTAGCAAAACATGATAGCCGCCGTTGGCCGCAATGATCAACATTTTGCCGTACCCGCGAAACGTGCCGGAATACATGATTTTCCCGTCACACGGAGAAGTGACCTGAGCGCCTGGCTTGGTTTTGAGGTGAATTCCTGCAAGCTGCCCGCCCGTTCCGTCCGACGAACCGAACCGCGAAGCGAGTTCACCGTTAGCAGGTAACGTCAACAGCCCCCGCAAATTCTCCAGGGGCGTGTTGCGCGCAGCACCGGCGCTCGCGATTTGGGTGGTAATTGTGCGTGCCGAACCTGCCGAAACGGGGCGTTTGGAGTCTTCCTCCAGCGTTGCAATCAGGGCGCGCAGGTCCTTCACTTGCTCGGCCAGCGTGCCGAGGCGGTTCTGCACGGTCTTGAGCTGATCGCGCGTCTGCGCCGCCAAATGACGCCGTTGGTTCAAGAGTTCGCTGAGTACGTTGCGATCCCGGTCCAATGCTTCTGTCGCGGCGGCGACCCGCATTCGCTCTTCGGCCGCCTTCTGCCGCATCGTCCGCAGGTTAACGAGTTCGTTGCTGAGCTTGGCTGCCTCGCGCCGGATCTCGGGCACAACGGCGGTCAAAAGCATCGCGGAGCGTGCCGCCCCGGTGGCGTCGTTGGGCCGTATGATCAGCGCCGGCGGCGGTTCGTTGCCCATGCGCTGCAATACGGCCAGCAGCGAGGCGAGCTTTCCCCGTTGCCCCATAAGCGCGCGCATGCCGTCCGCCTCGCGCGTCTCGAACATGGCGAGCCGCTCTTCCACGACGTTGAGCTCCCGCTCGCGCGCCTGCGCCGCGGAGGCCGCCTGGATCAGCTGCCCACGCAACTGCTCCTGCTCCTGTGCGAGATCAAGCGACGACCGGCTCAACGTTTCGACGTCGCGCTTGTCCTGACCGATCTGCTTCTGAATTTCGTTCAGCTTGTCGGCCGGGCTCGTCGCCTGCGCGAGCGCTTGAGACGCGACTAGACCGGCCGCCACAAGCGCGATCGCGCTGGCGCCAACCGTTAGCCTAGTCTGCCTGAGCCGCATAACACTCCCGCGCGCCCAAGCCCCGTCAGGCGCGATCAAAACGAATCAATGTGGCGATTATTCGTCAGGCAGGCAGCCGCCGTCGAGGTCAAGTCTTTTTGGTTTGGCTCACAACGGTGTTTATCCGCCGCGCGATTTCGTCAGGATCCCCGACATCGGCGTGGCGCGCCGACAACAGCCGATCGTTCAGCTTGTAGGCCCGAGGCACGCCCGTCGCCAGGTTGATGCCCTCGATTTCCGCGTCGCCTTTGCTTTCCAAGTGCTTGAGTAACGCCCGAAGCGAATTGCCATGCGCAGCGATCAGCACCTTTTTGCCCGCTTTGATGTGCGGAACGATGGCGCTCTGCCAATACGGCAGCACGCGTTCGACGACGATCTTCAGGCTCTCGCCGCGCGGCAGATCCGCTTCGGGCACGCTGCCATAGCGCGCGTCGAACTTCGGGTAGTCGGGATCGCTCTTCTCGACGAGCGGCGGCACCGTCGCATAGCCGCGCCGCCACTTGTGCACCTGCTCCTCGCCGAACTGCTTGACGGACGCAGCCTTGTCCTTGCCTTGCAGCGCCCCGTAATGGCGTTCGTTCAAGTGCCAGTCCTTGACGACCGGGATCCACATCAGATCCATCTCTTCGAGAACGAGCCACAGCGTCTTGATTGCCCGGCTCTGCAGCGAGGTGAACGCGATGTCGAACGTGTAGCCCTCGGCCTTGAGCAACCGCCCCGCAGCCCGCGCCTCCGAAACCCCAAGCTCCGACAGCGGACTGTCGCGCCAGCCGGTGAAGATGTTGAGCTTGTTCGCCTCGCTCTGCCCGTGACGAATGAAGACGAGATCGTAGTTTGCGGAGGGCTGCATCCGAGTTCCGTGTGTTGCGATATCGCTGGCAAAATGACAGCACCGGCCGATACGCGCAATGCGTCGTCGGCGCTCACATCAAATCGGCGAACAGCAGCGAAACATAGGTGAGGAACACGCCGGCGGCGCCGGCGGCAAGCGCCTTGTGCAGGGTTTCGTTCGAGAACAGAGCCCCGGCCGCAAAGCCGATGAAGAAGACAAGATGGAACGCAAGGTCGGCTTGGTTTTGCAGATGCCCGCTGACCGCATACGTACGCACCAGGCTCACGATCACGACGGCCAGGAATATTCCGAAGAACCATGGCGCTTGCGCGAAGTGGTTCGCGCGCAAGTCGTGCATTTCCTCGTTGTCGAAGTCGGGCAACACCAGTGCGCTCAAGAAGAACAGCAAGATCGGCTGCATCAGCGTCGCCAGAAACGCGAAGAACGTCCACGTCTCGACGGTGCGCAAACCGAACATCGTCCACCACATCTGAACGTGGATGAGCAACAGCGTAAACACCCACACGAACGTGGGCCAATACGGCTTCACGCGTCCGCGCACCTGCACGATGCGCGCGACGCCCGTCAGCAAGTTCGTGACGCCAAGCCCGAGCACGATCGAGATTAGAACCGACAGATGCGCAAAATCGTCCATGCGCGCCTACTTCACGGGCTCGCACGGCCCGGTGCGAACCGTGAGGTTGAGGTGGTCGATATCGGGTTTCTCGAACCCCGCGTGATAGAACCAAAGCCACCCCGCCTCGCCGATGAAGTCGAGCCGCAGGAACGCCTGTTCGCCTTTGGCCGAGAACTTCCAACCGTCGCCGGCGTAGGGCTCGGTCAGCACCGAGCGCGCCGCCTCGCTCACACGCCCCTGCGCCTTCTTCGACGGCGGCTTCACGACGATGCGGAACTTTGCGGCAGCTTTGTCGATGAACGCGGCCGGAGGTTCGGCGCCTTCCTGCATCTCGGCCCCGATACCCGCCTTCTGCTCGACCGTGCAGAGATAGGCGCCTTGCGGCATGTCGCCGGCCGAGGCAACACCCGCCGCGGCCACAACAAGTCCGATCCACCACGTCCGCATGAGGGGTCTCCTTCGGAGCAAGCGAGCACGCCACCTTCATAGCGGTTTCGAGCGCCATCGGGAAACGGCCCTCAATTGTGGGGCTGGCCCAGGCGCCGCTTGCCGAGCCGCCCGGTGCCGCGCTAACTGCCGCTTGATGACGTCCTCGATCCTGCTCGTCGAATTCCTGCTTCGCGGCGCCGCAATCGGTGCGCTTGCGGCGACCGGCTTTGCCTTCGTCCGCTCCAGCGTTCAGGCGTCGCTGCGCATCGCTGGCGCGCTTTTCTTCTTGAGCACGATCGCCTACGTCGTGAACTCGTCGCATGAGCTCAGACATATGCTAGGCCCCTATGGCGGCCCGTTCTTGCTGCTCTCTCTGGGCGGCGCCGGCTACTTTTGGCTCTTCGTCATCACGCTGTTTCAAGATCGCCCGACGTCCTTGCCATTGTTCGCGCCGGCGGCGCTCCTAACGACGGTGGGCTTTGTCGGCATTGCGACCGTTCCACCGGTGCGCAACGGCGTTTGGATTGCCCACAACGTCATCGAACTCGCGTTTGCGCTCCACGCCCTTTACGTCATCTACGACAGTTGGCGGGGCGATCTCGTCGAGGCGCGCCGCCGCCTGCGCGGCCCGTTCTTAGGCATCGTGACGCTTTACGTCATGATCATGTCGTTCATCGAAATCGGCGAGAGCGTCGGTATCCAAGCCTGGTGGTACAGCCTCGTCGGCGGCGGCATCATGGCGTCGTTCTGTCTTGCGGGCTCGTTCGTCTTCTTGGAGATCCGTACGGCGATTTTCGGCCGGGCCGAACCGGCCGGACCCGCCCCGCTCGACGCGCCCCGCATCGACCCTGCCGACCGCATCACGCTCGAAAAGCTCAGCCAGGCGATGGACAAAGGCGCCGCCTGGAAGGACGAAAACCTGACCATCGGCACCCTTGCCGAAAAAGTAGGCGTGCCCGAACATCGGCTCCGCCGCCTGATCAACGACAACCTTGGCCACCGCAACTTCGCGGCCTTCGTGAACACCCGAAGGATCGAGGCGGCCAAGCAAATGTTGGCCGACCCCGCCCAGTCCCGCACAACGGTTGCCGCCATCGCCTTCGACCTTGGCTTCGGTTCGCTCGGCCCCTTCAACCGCGCATTCAAAGAGGCAACCGGCAAGACCCCGACCCAATGGCGCCGCGACACCCTCGAAAACGGCTCGCCGAATCCGGAAACCTCTGGCTGATTTCGAAAAAGGCGAAGCTTTTCCGCCAAAAGGGAGACTGCCCTGCCGCCCAACCCCATGTTCGCGCCTCCAACCGAAGGAGCGATCTCATGGAAGACTTCATCACCGCGCTGGGCAGCCAGTGGCTCTCGAACATGGCGCACGACGTCACCCGCTACGCCACCTTCGCGATCGGCGTTTGGCTGGTCCTGTGGGTCGCCCTCGCCGGCGTCTTGAAGGCTCGCAAAATTCGCCCCGACACCCCGCCCGCAACGCAATTGGTCACGGAGTTCCTGATCTCGCTTCGTTCCGTGGCGATCTTCTCAACCATCGGACTGATCCCGTTCGTGGCTGAGCGGGCAGGGTGGTTGCACGGTCACGCCATCGCGACCTCATGGGGACCGATCTGGTTCGCCGTAAGCCTCGCGCTGATGATCGTGGCCCACGACGCGTATTTCTATTGGGTCCACCGCGCGATCCACGACCCGCGCGTGTTCCGCCGCTTTCACCGCCGCCATCACAAGAGCCACAACCCGTCGCCTTTCACAGCCTACAGCTTCGACCTCGGCGAAGCAGCTTTGATGGCGACGTTCGTGCCGATCTGGGTCTTTCTCGTGCCCACGCCGTGGCCCGTCGTCGGCCTCTTCGTCCTGCACCAAATCGTGCGAAACACATTGGGTCACTCCGGTTACGAGATCATGCCCGCCCGCAAGGATGGCCGCCCGCACCTCGACTGGCTGACCACAACCACGCACCACGACCTGCACCACAGCCAAGCCCACTGGAACTACGGTCTCTACTTCACCTGGTGGGATCGCTGGATGGGCACCGAGCATCCGGACTACCACGCGCACTATGCGCTCGCGGTCGGCAAGGCGCGCGCGTTTGCTGCGGCCAAAGACTGCGAACCGGCGTAAAGTTCACGGGCGGGGCCGAAGGCCTCGCCCCCTCAAGCCCTGAGCGCGCCGGGGTTGCCGGCTTCGATCACGAAGGTACCGAGCGAACCGTCCTTCGTGAGCGGATCGCGAACGTCTTCGACAGTGCGAAGGTTCGCCATCAACGACTTGCGCCCCGCGTCGCACAACAGATACCCACGTTTGCGGCTGTCAAAGAACTTCACATGCGGGTTGTCGGGAAGAAATGCCGCGAACTGATCGTACGGAACGCCGGCCGACGTGATCGAGCTCGCAACAAGTTCCGTGGCAACGGAGGCCGATGATGGATTGCGGAAGTCCTGCTTTACCTCGTTCACCCAAAACGAGTGAATGTCGCCGGTCACGAACACGGGATTGGGCATCTTCGATCGCGCAAGTGCTGTAATCACGCGTTCGCGCGCACTGGGGAAGCCGTTCCAATCGTCGGTCCACCAGCCTTCTTCGCCCTTCGCCGTTTTTTGGTGCAGCCGTGAAAACATCTCGCCGTTGCCAATTACGTTCCACAGCGCCTTCGACCGCGCGAAGCCGCCGGTGAGCCAGCGCTCCTGCGTTTCGCCCAGCATCGAGCGCCCGCTCTCGAACAACTCATCGCACGAAGCCGTCACCACCTGCCCGCCGCCGTCTTCCTTAGAGCGGCACGCGGCCGGCGAACGGTACTGCCGGTTGTCGATCATGGCGACGCTGACCAGATCGCCAAACGTCGAGCGCTGATAGAGACGCATCTCGTCATCCCGCGGCACCGAGATCCCGCGCAATGGCATGTGCTCATAATACGCTTGATACGCCGCCGCCCGCCGCTTCACGAAAGCCTGGGCATCCTGCCAATCTTCCGACTCCAACGCCTGATAGTCGTTGTCCACCTCATGGTCGTCCCAGGTGACGAGCCATGGGCAGTGCGCGTGCGCGCGCTGCAGCGACGGCTCTGACTTATAGAGCGCGTGGCGGCTGCGGTACTCCTCCAGGGTGACCGGCTCCGGCCCGTCATGTCGGCGCACCTGATCGCCCCACGACGATTCGTAGATGTAGTCGCCAAGATGCAAGATCAGCTGCGGCGCATCCTTCACCATGTAGTCGTACGCGGTGAAGTAACCCTGCTCGAAATGCTGACATGAGGCGACAGCGAATCGAAACCGCTCAAGCGGGGCGCCAATCTGCGACGCCGTCCACGCTTGCCCGATCGCACTCGCGTCGCCGCCGGGCACGCGAAATCGATACCAGTATTGCCGCCCGGGCGGTAATCCGCGCACTTCCACGTGCACCGAGTGCGCGAGCGCCGACCGTGCGAGTGCCTCGCCACGCTTGACAATGTTGAGCATCCGTTCGTCGCGAGCAATCTCCCAGATGACGGGAATAGTCTCGTCGGGCAGCGACGAGCGGTCGAACGGATTGGGAGCAAGCCGCGTCCAAATGACGAACCCGTCGCCGACCGGATCGCCTGACGCGACGCCGAGCGAGAACGGATAGGCGCTGAACTTTCGTTGCGCAACGCGCGCATGACCGCCCGCGGCTCCGCTACTTGCGATCGATGCAGCTGCAAGCGCCGCAGCTCGCCGCAACAAATCACGCCGGTTCAGACGGAAGAGCGATGTCATCGTGCGATTTCCCCATGAGCGCTGACACTCATGACACTATGCAGTGCGCGCGCGCGCAAGCCCATGATGTCGAAACAAGTTGGTGGCGAAACGCCGCGCGCAAAATTCGCGCGTCAGCGTGCATCGATGCGTTTCGATGATGTGCGCATGCAACATGCGACCGCGTGAGAAGCCACCATCACCAGAGCGTCACAGAGCCGTCGTCATCGCGCAACGTTTCTCCAGCTTTGTTTTTCGCGGGGCACGCTGGCGTCGCCGGTGTGAAAAAATTCAGATGGGGGTTTTATGCGTTTCTCAACGAAACTATTAGGCACGTCTGCGCTTTGCGCAGTGTTCATCGCGGCAGCCGCGCCGGCTTTCGCGCAATCGACCGGTACGCAAGAGGTCGAAGAGGGTCCGGTCGAGAAAGTCACCGTGACCGGGCAACGCGCCGGCGGAAATATCTCAAAGGAACAGCGCCCCAAAACGCGCTCGACCGTCACGCAAGACTACGTCGAGACGCAACCGTCGGGCCAGTCGATCTTCCAGAACTTGAACCTTGTTCCGGGATTGAACTTCACGAACTCCGACCCTTACGGCTCGAGCGGCGGCAACGTGCGTTTGCGCGGTTTTGACGGCAACCGCATCTCGCTGACCCAAGACGGCATTCCGCTCAACGACACCGGCAACTACGCAATTTTCACGAACCAGCAGTTGGATCCGGAATACATCCAGCGCGCGACCGTGAACACCGGAACCACCGACGTCGACAGCCCAACCGCATCCGCCACCGGTGGCACGATCAACGTTGTGACGCGCAAACCGTATGAAGAGACGACGCTCAGCGTCGGCGGCTCCGTCGGCTCCTTCGACTATCGCCGCCTGATCGGCGTGATCGACTCCGGCGAAAGCAAGAATGGCGTCAGCGCCTTCGCCGGCGTTTCATTCCAGCAATACGACAAGTTCAAGGGTCCCGGCGAACTGCAGAAGCTCCAGGGCAACGCCCGCATCTATCAGGAAATCGGCGAAGACAGCTTCGTAAGCTTGATCGCGCACTACAACGAAAACCGCAACAATTTCTACCGCAACGTCACGCTGGCCAACATCGCGACGTTTGGTCGAGATTTCGACAACTTCGAAACTTGCACGCGAGCGACGTTCGTAAACGGCGCGGCCCAAAGCGACAGCACGGGCGCAGACTCGAACAACCTTGCCAACCCGTCCAGCTGCACGAACTACTTCGGCTTGCGCATCAACCCGTCGAACACCGGCAACATCCGCGTTCAGGGCAACTTCAAGCTGACCGACAGCCTCCGCTTCACGATCGACCCGTCCTGGCAATACGTGAAGGCTAACGGCGGCGGCACGTCGGTTGTCTCCGAAACCGACGCGCGCCTCGCGGCGGGCGTGGATCTGAGCAGCGACGGCGATCTCCTCGACAGCGTTCGGCTCTACTCGCCGAACAACACGAACACCAGCCGCTACGGCGTCACCGCCTCGCTGATCTGGGAGTTCGATGACGCAAGCCGTATTCGCGTCGCTTACACCGGCGATCATGGCCGTCACCGCCAAACCGGCGCGTTCAGCAGTCTTACGGCGAGCGGCGATCCTGTGGACATTTGGGGCGGCCTCGACAAGTCGGGCGCCCGTGTGTTCGGGACCGACGGCAGCTTCCTGCGCGGCCGCGATCGTCTCTCC
Organism: uncultured Alphaproteobacteria bacterium; assembly: GCA_902826695.1. GTDB lineage: Bacteria > Pseudomonadota > Alphaproteobacteria > Micropepsales > Micropepsaceae > SZUA-430. Next base: position 69,614 of record CADEFU010000014.1, read on the forward strand.
CACGCGATCCTGAACCAAGTCTCGGCGAGCTACACCGGCCGCTTCCTGGACGGCAAACTCTTGATCGACGTCGGCGTGCGCGCACCGTTCTTCTCGCGCGACTTGAACCAGAGCTGCTTTACGCAGGCGGGCTCAAGCAACGTACGCTGCACGACGGAAGCCTTCAACGACCCCGATGGCGACAACATCGGTCAGTTGGCGTCGCAAGGCGCGACTCGCTTCATCCGACCGTTCCAGGCACAGTTCGAGTATGATGCGGTGCTGCCGAACGTTGGCGTGAGCTACGAATTGTTCGAAGACAACATTTTCTACCTCAGCTACGCTGAGGGTCTCTCGGCGCCGCGCACGGACAATCTGTACTTTGCAGCAATCGCGCGGACCGCACTCGATGCTCTGAATGCGATCCCCGCCGATGCCAACATACTTGGCGATGAAATCGACACGGCCGTCTTCCCCGGCGTCGAACCGGAAACCACACGAGCGTTCGACATCGGCTACCGCTATCAGGGAGAGACCGTAACCGCTTCCGCCGCGCTCTGGTACAACGAGTTCGAGAACCGCATCGTGACCTCATTCGACGCCGACGCGGGCGTCAACGTTGATCGCAATGTCGGCAAAGTCGAACTTCAGGGCGTCGACGCGGAAATCGGCTGGCGCGCGACCCCAGATCTCACCTTCTATGCGTCGGCCTCCTTCATCGAATCCGAGTTGCAGGACGATCTTGAGATCGGCCGCACCGCGGGTGGCGTGGTGACGTTGCTGCCGACGGCCGGAAAATCTCTGGTCGAAACACCGGAGTGGACCTTCGGGGGACGCGTGCAATACGTGTTCGAGAACGTCAAGTTCGGCCTCCAGGGTAAGTACGTTGGCGACCGCTTCGCGACGGACGTGAACGACCAAGTTGCGCCGGCCTATACGATCTTCGACGCCGACGTTTCGATCGATCTTGAACCGCTCGGACTCGGTGAGACGTTGCTGCAGGCCAACGGCATCAACATCTTCGGCGAAGATTTCCTGGGCAACATTTCGACGACGAACAACGCGTTGTTGATCGCCGATGTGGAGCCGGGTCCTGGCGTCACGGCGCGTGCGGGCTTGGCCCCGAGCTACAGCATCGGCGCTCCGCAAACCTTCCAAGTTCAACTCAAGACGAAGTTCTAGCCCCACCAACTACCGCGAGGCGGCTCTTATGGGCCGCCTCGAGGGCCTTGCCCAATCCGAGACATCGCTACGCCCGATGATACGGGTGCCCACCCAAAATCGTCACCGCGCGGAACAACTGCTCCGCAAGCATGGTCCGCACAAGCAGATGCGGCCATGTCTGCGTGCCGAACGCGATCGTCAACTGCGCGCGCCGCTTCACATCGTCGGGTAAGCCGTCCGGTCCGCCGATCACGAACAAAGCGCGTGACTCTCCCACATCGCGCCATCGCGCGATCTGCTTCGCAAACGCTTCGCTGGTCAGTGACGCCCCACGCTCGTCGAGCGCGACGAGCAACACGCCGCCCGCGCAAGCATCGATCAGGCGTTCGGGCTTACGCTCATCCCACTCGCTGAGTACGAACGACGATAGGCCGAGCGCGCGTCCCGCGTCTCGTGCGCGCTGCAAATAGCCAAGGGCGAGCTCCGTCTCAGGCGCTGCTTTCGCCCGGCCGCCGGCCAAGATATCGATCGCGAGCGCCAAAGGAGCCTACACGGCTTCGGCGACCTGGGCGGCGCCGCCCCACATCTTCTCAAGATTATAGAACGCGCGCACTTCCGGTCGGAACACGTGCACGATGATGTCCATCGCATCGACCAGCACCCAGTCGCCTTGCGGCAGACCTTCGGCGCGGCCTTTGATGCCGTGCTTCTTCAGTTCCTCCGTCAAGTGCTCCGCGATCGCGCTCACGTGCCTGTTCGAGCGTCCGCTGGCGACCACCATGAAGTCGGCCATCGGCGATTTACCCGTCATATCGATGGATACGATGTTCTCGGCTTTATCGTTGTCGAGCGACTTTAGCACGATGTTGAGCAGTTTCTGGCTCGCGGCCGGCGCCGCCTTGCGGGCCTTGGGCGCCGCGGCTTTCTTCGCCGGGGCCTTGCGTTTCGCCAGGGATGGACTCTTCGATTTCGCCCGCGAAGTGCGGGTCGTACGCTTGGCAGTCAGGTGGTGCACTCCTTCGGTTCGACGTTGAGCTCAGACGCTAACACAGTTCGCCTAACGGCACGATGAACAATCCGGCCGCACTTTCAATCAAAGTGAACGGGCTCAGGCTGCGAAATCACGCAGGATTCAGCGCCACACGCCGCGGTTGCGCAGCGCTGTCGCGGAGGTGGGATCGAGCCGCTCGCGAATGAAAACCCAAGCCGGCGTACGGCTCCCGGCAAGTTTCGCCGCGTCCGCATCGTCAACGCGCGCATCGTCGAGATAAAGGGCCGCCGGGCTCGCCAGCGCCCGCACGGTAAATCCGGGCCGCGCGACAACGGCAATCGGCAGACGCTTCGCAATTGTCTTCCAGCGCCGCCAAAGATGGAACGAGGCCAAACTGTCCCCGCCCATCAGCCAGACAAACTGCGCCTTAGGAAAGGTCGCGACCAACGCCTCGATCGTGTCGATTGTGTATTGCGTCCCGAGCGCGACCTCGGGCGCGCTCACGTGAATATCCGGATGCGCTGCGATCTCGCGCGCCTTCTCCAGCCGCCGCTCAAGCGAGGCCATCCCTGCCGTGCTCTTCAACGGATTCTGTGGCGACACCATCCACCAAACCGCATCGAGCTTGAGCCGCCGAAGCGCTATCAAGCTTATATGCCGGTGCGCCTGATGGGCAGGATTGAACGATCCGCCGAGCAACCCAATACGCCCGCCCGCGCGCGCGAGTGCAACCGCTTGCGGCGGAAAGGCGTCAGGGTCTGGTTTGCCCATAGCCCCGCACAACGTACTTGTAGGTGGTTAGCTCTCGCGCCCCCACGGGCCCACGCGCATGCAGGCGGCCCGTCGCAATGCCGATCTCAGCGCCAAGCCCGAATTCCGCCCCATCGGCAAACTGCGTCGACGCGTTGTGTAGAACGATCGCACTGTCCACCTCGCGCAAGAACGTTTCCGCCGCAGCCTTGTCCTCGGTCACGATGGACTCCGTATGCGCCGACCCATACTTCGCGATGTGCGCCGCCGCGCCCTCAACGCCATCGACGACCTTCACCGCGATGATCGCGTCGAGATACTCGGTGTACCAGTCGTCTTCTTCCGCCGCCTCGACGCGCGAGTCGACGGTCTGCGTGATCCGATCCCCTCGCACCTCGCATCCCGCATCGAGGAACGCCTCGACCAATGGCCCAAGCAGGCGCCCGGCACCTGCGGCGTCAACCAGCAGAGTCTCCGCGGCGCCGCACACGGAAACGCGCCGCATCTTCGAATTCAACGCGATGTCGATCGCCTTCTTCAGATCGGCGCCCTTATCGACATAGACATGGCAATTCCCTTCCAGATGCGCGAGCACCGGCACGCGCGCGTCCTTGTGCACGCGCTCGACCAGGCTCTTTCCCCCGCGCGGAATGATAAGGTCGATGTTCCCGTTCAACCCGGCGAGTAGCCGCCCGACCGCTGCACGATCGGCAGTCGGCACGACCTGCACCGCCTCCTTCGGCAAGCTCACGCGCTCCAGCGCAAGCTCGATCGCCGTCTGAATCGCGCGCGCAGTGCCCAGCGCCTCCGAACCGCCACGCAAGATCACTGCGTTCCCGGACTTGATGCAGAGCGCCGCCGCATCGGCAGTCACATTCGGCCGGCTCTCATAGATGATCCCGATCACCCCGATCGGCACGCGCACGCGCGCGATTTTGAGCCCGTTCGGTCGTGTCCACTCGGCTTCCGCATCGCCAATCGGGTCGGGCAGCCAAGCAACGGTTTCGATCCCCTTCGCCATCCCCTGCACCGACGCCGGCGAAAGCCGCATCCGGTCAAGAAACGCCGGGCTCAGCCCCGCCTTGGTCGCCGCCTCGATATCGCGTGCGTTGGCAGCGAGGATCTGTTTCTCGCAAGCCTTAATGCCCTTCGCGATCGCATGCAGCGCCGCAGCCCGCTGGCTCTTATCCGCCTTCGCCATCACGCGCGAAGCGTCGCGCGCGGCCTTGCCCATGCGCGTCAGCAGTTCGTCGACGTCGTCTTTGTGTGGCGCATTCATCAGCGCACCAGCGCCATATCGTCTCGGTGGATCATCTCGGCGCGCCCACGGTAGCCGAGGATCGCTTCGATTTCATTGCTTTTCACCCGCAAGATGCGCCGTGCATCGTCCGCATTGTAGGCAACCAGCCCGCGCGCAACCTCTCGGCCAGCGGAATCCTTAACGGCAACGCAATCGCCGCGCTCAAACGCGCCATCGATAGAAACAACACCGGCGGGCAACAAACTCTTGCCTTGGCCGAGCGCCGTCGCCGCCCCCGCGTCGATCGTGACGGAGCCCGCGGGCTTCAGCGTTCCTGAAATCCAACGCTTGCGCGCGGCCGCGGGTGTCGCCGACGCAAAAAACCAAGTGCACCGCGCGCCCGCTTCGATGGCCTTGAGCGGCGCGGTCAGTCCGCCATTCGCAATCACCATGGCGGCGCCCGCCTCGGTCGCGATCTTCGCCGCCATGATCTTCGTCGCCATTCCGCCTGAGCCCATGTCGGAGCCCGCAGCGCCCGCCATCTCGTCGATCTCCGACGTGATCGCGGGCACTTCCGCGATGAAGCGCGCATTGGCGTCCGTTCGCGGATTTGCGCTGTAGAGCCCGTCGATGTCGGAGAGCAGCACCAGGCAATCCGCCTCGATCATCCCCGTCACGCGCGCGGCCAGCCGGTCGTTGTCGCCAAAGCGAATCTCGGCCGTCGCGACGGTATCGTTTTCGTTGATCACCGGCACCGCGCCCATGCCAAGCAACGTCTTCAGTGTCGAACGCGCGTTCAAATATCGCCGCCGGTTCTCGGTGTCGCCAAGCGTCAGCAACACTTGGGCAACGGTTACACCATGCGCGGCGAGCGCCTCGCTCCACGCCCGCGCAAGCGCAATCTGTCCGACGGCCGCGGCCGCTTGCGCCTCTTCCAGCTTCAGCGCGCCGCTTTGCAGCTTCAGCGCCCGCCGCCCCAGCGCGATCGCACCGGACGAGACCAGAACCACGTCTTGCCCCCGCGCCTTCGCGCGCGCGACGTCCGCGGCAAACGCATCCAGCCAGGCGCGCGCGAGCGTACCCGTCGCCGCGTCCACCAGTGTTGAAGATCCGATTTTGACGACGAGAGTTTTGGCGGACGTGAGCTTCCCGCTCACGGCGTCCACCCGCGATCGGTCGGAAGCCCCTCGGTGTCGTCCTGCCGTTCAAGCTGGCGCACGCCGTCGGGGTCGGAGCGGAACGACTCGGGATTGTCTCGCCGGTGATAGGCAAGCGCGAGCGCAATTTCGCGCAGCACCTCGTTGATGCCCTCGCCCAGCTCGCCCGACATCATCATCGCATTGACGCCCGACACTTCGGCGAGCGCGCGCCGCTTGCGCTCGACATCGCCGCTCGACATCAGGTCGGCCTTGTTGAGCACCAGCACCTCAAGCTTGTTCTCCAAGCCTTGGCCGTACGCTTCAATCTCACGCCGCACGGTCACATAGGCTTGCGCAATCTCCGATGCCGGCATCCCGCCGTCCACGAGATGCAGCAGCACGGAGCACCGCTCCGCGTGTCCCAAGAAGCGGTCGCCCAACCCAACGCCTTCGTGCGCGCCCTCGATCAACCCGGGCAAGTCTGCGATCACGAACTCGGCCCCATCGATGGCCGCAACGCCCAGCTGCGGATGGATGGTCGTGAACGGATAGTTCCCGATCTTGGGCCGCGCACTCGTCACCGTCGCCAGGAACGTGGACTTCCCCGCATTGGGTTGCCCGATGATCCCCACATCGGCGATCAGTTTCAGCCGAAGCCAAATCGTCTTGTCTTCGCCCTCCGTCCCCGGCGTAGACTTCCGCGGCGCACGGTTCGTGGAACTCTTGAAATGCGCGTTACCGAGCCCGCCTTCACCGCCACGCGCGATCACGAATTCTTCGCCCGCGCGTGTCAGATCGGCGAGCAGCGTCTCGTTGTCTTCCGCAAACACCTGCGTGCCAACGGGCACTTTCAGCGTGATGTCCTCACCCCCGGCGCCGGTCCGGTTCGAGCCCATGCCGTGCGTACCCTTCTTCGCCTTGAAGTGCTGCTGGTAGCGATAGTCGATCAGCGTGTTGAGGTTGTTCGTCGCCTGCAGGATCACGTTCCCGCCGCGTCCACCATTGCCGCCGTCGGGCCCGCCGAATTCGATAAACTTCTCGCGGCGAAAGCTCACGCAACCGGCGCCACCGTCGCCGGCTTTGATGAAGAGCCTGACTTGGTCCAAGAACTTCATGACCAAAGAACCGTGAAAAATAGGGCTAGCGCGCTCGCCCAACCGCAGAAAGCCCGATCCCAAAGGGGCCCCACCTGAGCACCCCTGTAAGTAGTACGAACCGCAGGCTTTCGCGAGTCTGTTTTACCCGCCAGGGTGAAGGCGCGACCATTTCCGCCACACCTCGAACCCCGGCCCCCTCGCCCTTCCAACGTGGGAGGGCGAGGCGGGTGTACGGGCTACGCCGGCACGCGCAACAAATTGGGCGCACGCGAGGTCGCTTGCAGCTCGAGCCACCGCGCTCGCGGAAGCTCCATATCGAGACATTTCACTTTGCAGCCGAGCGCCAGCGACGGGCGCAGGGTCTCCTTCGTGTAGCGGAAGCCGAGCTTCGTGAGGATCGCCCCCGACGCGTGATTGTCCGGGTAGTGCCCGGCCACAATCTTGTCGAGTTTAAGACCTTCGAACGCGTAGTCGCGCAACGCCCGCGCGGCTTCGCTCACATAGCCGCGGTTCCAATACGGTTCGCCAAGCCAATAGCCCATTTCCCATTCACTGTGATCGCGCACGCCGACGCCGATCCCGCCGATCATCTCGCCGTCCTCGGTGATGGCGAGCGTCACGGTCTTGCCGCCCGCCCAAAGTTCGGCCTGCTTGCCGAGCCAATCGTCGGCTGCAGCCTCCGTGTAAGGGTAGGGCATCGTCGAGAGGTTCTTGGCGACCTTCCAATTGTTCGCAAGCTTGACGAGGCGGGCGCGATCGCGCGCTTCCAACGGCCTCAACACCAAGCGTTCCGTCACAATCGGTTCGAACTTCGCCACGGCACTCTCCATCACAAGGACACGAGGGAGAAAAAAAGAGGGAGATGGCGAACCATCTCCCTCTTGAACCTTTGGACCGCCATCCCGTTTCATTCCGGGAGCGGTCGATATGTGGACCGTCCCTTAAGCCTTTGCCGCCGCCGTCGGCTTTACCCAAATGACTTGGCGGCCGCGCGCGTCGAGCTTGAACGCAACGTTCCCGCCGACGAGCGCATAGAGCGTATGATCGCGGCCCATGCCGACGCCCGCGCCCGGATGGAACTTCGTTCCGCGCTGACGCACGATGATGTTGCCCGGAACCACGATCTGTCCGCCGTACATCTTCACGCCGAGATACTTTGGATTGGAATCGCGACCGTTACGTGACGAACCGCCGGCTTTTTTGTGTGCCATGACGCCTTACCCTGTAATTGCGGTGATCTTCACCGTCGTCAGATCCTGACGGTGGCCGCGTGTGCGATGATAATTCTTGCGGCGGCGTTTCTTGAACACCTTGATCTTGTCGCCGCGCGGATGGTCGAGAATCTCGGCCTCCACCTTTGCGCCGGAGATCACGGGCTTGCCGACCGTCGATTTGCCGCCGTCCACGAGCATCAAGACTTCGCCAAGCGAAACCTTCGAACCCTTCTCGCCCGCCAAGCGGTCGATGGTCAGCGTGTCGCCTTGGGCGACCTTGAATTGTTTGCCTTGGGCCTTGATGACCGCGAACATTGGAGTGCGTCTTTCGTCTGCAATTGATCAGGGCGGCCGCCGGTGCGAAAACCAGCGCCGCCCAAGAGGGGCGCACTTATGATGATGCGAAGCGGCACTGTCAAGCCGGAAACCCTTGGAATTCGGCCAATTTCATGAACTACCGCCACGCCTACCACGCCGGGAATTTCGCCGATGTGCTGAAGCACGCGGTCCTGTGCTGGGTGGTGCGCTACCTGCAGCAAAAGGAAGCACCCTTACACCTGATCGACACCCACGCCGGTGCCGGGGTCTACGACTTGGCCGGGATTGCCGCCGGCAAGACGGGGGAGGCGAGGGAGGGCATCCAGCGCTTGGCCGCCCGCGTAGACGTCCCTGCCCCCCTCGCGCCTTACCTCGAAGTGATCCGCGAAACGAACGGGCAGGGCGGGGAAATCAAGTCTTACCCAGGCTCTCCCGCCCTGATGTTGGCGGTCGCACGCGAAGCCGACCGCGTCACCGCCTGCGAACTCCATCCCGAAGAGGCGGATACATTACGCCGCGCGCTAAGCGCCGATCCGCGTCTGCGCATTGCAAGTGGCGACGGCTATGGCCGCCTGCTTTCCCTGATTCCACCTCGCGAAAAGCGCGGTGTCGTCCTCATCGACCCGCCCTTCGAAGAGCCTGAAGAGTTCGAGCGGTTGGCAAGATCGTTCATCGCCGCCCACCGCAAATGGCACACCGGCGTCTACATCCTCTGGTTCCCGGTCAAAGATGAAACCGAACTCGTCCGCTTTACCGCCGAGCTTCAATCCGCCGCGATCAAGAAACTGACGCTGGTGACGCTGGATGTCGCCCGCGCCGAGGGCTTGAGCAAAACCGGCCTCGTTCTGGCGAACGCCCCATTCACCTTCGAAACGGAATGGCGCCCCGCGCTCGCCGCGTTAACGCCGCTCTTGGCCCAGGGCCCGCAGCCCACCTACGAAATCTCACGGCTAACTGGCGACTAGCTGCTTTCTTGCAGTTCGACGCCCGCTTGGGTTATTCATCCCGCCCTTCGACCACGCCCTCGGCACGGATGGGTGGCAGAGTGGTCTATCGCACCGCACTCGAAATGCGGAGTACGGCAACGTACCGTGAGTTCGAATCTCACCCCATCCGCCACATTTCGATCGAAGATCGAAATGTGTCCTCCGAAGCCTTGGCGAAGGGGGACGACGCCGCACCCAGCACTACCTCGTCCGCCCATACCGATCGTCAAACCGCACGATGTCGTCCTCGCCAAGATAGGCGCCCGTCTGCACCTCGATAATTTCAAGCGGCACGTCGCCCGGATTCTCCAGTCTGTGTTTCGTACCAACGGGAATGTAGGTGGACTCGTTCTCTTTCAGAAGAAACGTCTGGTCCCCTCGGGTGACCCGCCCGACGCCCCTCACCACAACCCAATGCTCCGCGCGCTTGTTATGCAGCTGCAGGCTCAAGCTCGCGCCGGGCCTGACTGTGATGCGCTTCACCTGGTGCAACTCGCCGATGTCCACGTTGTGGTACTTGCCCCATGGCCGGTGCGTGACGGTGTTCTCGCGCGCTTCTTTACGGCCGCGGGATTTCAACTCGTCCACGATGCGTTTGACGTCCTGGGCCCGCTCCCGCGTCGTCACCAGAACGGCATCCTCCGTCGTCACCACCACGGCATTGTCGATCCCCACGACCGCCGTCAGCGCCCCGTCGGAGCGCACCAAACACCCGCGGGCATCTTTCAGCAGTGCGTCGCCCACGACGGCATTGCCGTCGTCGTCGTGAGGCAGCATGTCCCAGATCGCCGACCACGCACCAAGGTCGTTCCAATCGGCGGCAAGCGGGCACGTGGCCGCCCGCGTTGTGTGCTCCATTACCGCATAGTCGATCGACGTTGACGGCGATTTCGCAAACCCATCGCGGTCCAGGCGCAAGAAGTCGAGGTCGCGCTTGGCGTTTGCGACCGCGTCGCGAGCGGCTTCGAGAATCTTCGGTGCGAACCGCTCAAGCTCGGCAAGAAACGCCGACGGCTTGAACATGAACATGCCGCTGTTCCAAACATGCCCGCCGGCGCTAAGCATCGCTTCGGCCTTTGCCTTCTTCGGCTTCTCGATGAAGGTCGCGACCTTCGAGCACCCGTCCGCATCGCCAAGCGCCTCGCCCACGCGGATGTAGCCGTATTCTTCCGCAGGGAACGTCGGCGCGACGCCGAACGTCATGAGATATCCCGCGGCTGCGCCGCGCGCGGACACCGCGACCGACCGCCGAAATCCCTCGACATCGCGAATGACATGGTCGGAAGGCAAGAGCAGCACAAGCGCTTCGCCGCCCGCCCGCTCGCTGACCAGTGCCGCGACGGCTGCCGCCGCCGCCGAGTTGCGCGCGACCGGCTCGAGCACGATCTCCGCGCCGCTGATGCCCGCTTCCCGCACCTGATCGGCGACCAAGAACCGGTACTCGTCGTTACAGATGATCGACGGCGCGAGGTATCCATGCCCAGTCACGCGCAGCAGTGTCTGCTGCAACAGCGACTGCGTCCCCACCATCGGCAGCAATTGCTTCGGCACCGCATCGCGCGACAGCGGCCACAGGCGGCTTCCGCTGCCCCCTGCCAAAATCACCGGACGAATCTTCATACCCCGAAAGCCCCGCGCTGCCGCAAATTCCGCGGCGCACAGTCAAGCAATCGCAAGGCAAGATCAACTGAGCGGTGCGTCAGAGCACGACCGCTTGTCAATCGACCACAGAGATCAGAAAACGAATGAAAGGACGAAATACACGCCCGCCCACGATGCCGCCGCGAGCACGATCCATGCCGGAATGCTCCACGTCAGCGGAACGATGTCTTCCTCCGGCGCCGCAAAAGCGTCAACGGTCAAAGGAAGTCTGGTCCTGAGGCTGGACTGATGCATACCCACACACCCACGTTTTTGTTGGTGTGATCCGTCTTTCGCGAATCATCACGCAGACGAATCTACCAAACTTTGCGCGCGCAACTGATCAACCCAGCGTTGGAAAGCCGGCGCAGCCGAATCAGAAGGCGAGTGGGCTGTGGATTCAGTTGAAGGTGACGAGCGCCGAGCCGATCGCAAAGCTCGCCCCGAACCCGATCATCAGCGCGTTGTCGCCCTTCTTCGCGCGCCCTTCGCTGACAAGCTGATCGAGCAGCAACGGAATGCTCGCACTCGACGTGTTGCCTGTGTCGGCAAACGACGCGCAAAGCTTCGACGGATCGATCCCCGCCGATTTACAGGCCGGAATCAGAATGCGCGTAAGATTGGCCTGATGCGGGATCAGCCAGTCGATCGCGTGCCCTTCAGCCTGATAGCGCCGTATCTCGTCCACCAAAATGCGTGTGGCCCCGACCGCAACCGGCGGCCCGGCCATGTACCAGCGCACGTTCTGCGGTACCTCAAGCGATGGATCGCTTGCTTGCATGCCCGCACCTTTGATGAGTCCGATCGTCCCTGCGTCGATCATCGACGACGCCCGAACCGTCTTCAGTGCCGCAAGGCCATGCTCGCCCGGCTCAAGCAAAGCGCCCGCAGCCGCGTCGCCGAACAAAGTCGAAATGCCAAACGCTTTTGGGTCGTAGGCAATACAGCGCGATGAGAACTCCACTGCCAAGCAAGCAACCCGCCGATACCCCATCGCTTGGATCAAGCTCTTGCCGACGGTCAGCGCGTACATGAACCCCGTGCAGGCGTTGCTGGAAATATCGAGCACGAACGGGTGCGCCAGCGCGCCATATTTTTCGCGTGCGAGCGCAACAACCTGCTGCGAAATCCCCGGAAACCCTTGCGTCGACGACGACGACACGATGATCGCGTCCAACGTCGCCCACGCCTGCTCGTCCATCATCTTGTCAAGCAGCCGGTAAGCCACCTCGACCGGCGTCTCTTCCGGTCCAAAGAACCGCCGCGCGCGCAAGCCCGTCTTTTGCTCGATCAACTCAGAGCGTGTCCGCGCCGTCTCTTCCGCTTCCGCATCGCGCACATTGCGCGCATGCGCGCCGTCGATCAGCCGCTGACCGATGTCGCGGTTTGAAACGACGATGTCCGGCAAGATACTTGCCGTTGCAACTATTGAGACTTCCATGCGAACCCCACGCTTGGGCGTGATTGAACCCTACTATCGGAAACGCGCAGGGCGTTTGTCCAGAAAAGCTTCGACTGCTTCCTTGTGCTCGGGCAACGCCCAGCACGCGCGCAAGTAGTCCGTCTCCCGCTTCTGCGCGAGTGTCATATCTTGTTCACATGCATTCTTGGTTAGCAGGTCCTTTGTCATGCGCAGCATCGGATCGGGATTGGCCGAAATCGCTTTGCCGATTTCAAAAGCCTTCGGCAGCAGGGCTTCCGGTGACGTGACATGATTGGCAAGTCCCATCTCGACCGCCTCGCGTCCGTCGATCAGTCGCCCGCTGAGCATCAGGTCGCTGGCTTTGGCAAAGCCGACACGGCTGACCAGGAAATGCGACGATGCCAACTCGGGCACGATCCCCATCTTCACGAACACAAAGCCGAGCTTCGCCGCCTCCGAGACGACGATAATATCGAACGGCAGGATCATCGTAATACCGATCCCGACCGCGGGCCCGTTCACTGCCGCGATCAGCGGCTTTGACGACCGCACGACCGAAATCCAATCCAGCCCAGACGAAAGGCCGCCTTGGCCGCCCGCTGTATTCGCACCGGGATCGCGCCCGTCGAGCCGCGACTTGAACGTATGCTCAATGTCCGCGCCCGCGCAGAACCCACGCCCTTCGCCGGTGACGACGATCGCACCGATCCCGCGATCGTTGTTCGCGCGGGTGATGGCGTCCGCCATCTCCTCGCTCATTGCCGGCGTCCATGCGTTTAGCCGCGCAGGCCTGTTCAGCGTGATCAGCGCAATCGGCGCCTGCGTCGTGTAGCGAATTGTCGAATAGGTCATGTAAAAAGGCTCACTGTCGTTCTTGGTCGACAGTGAGCCTCAACGCATTCGATTGACAAGTACGGTTGCTACGCCGCGGCGGGAACCATGCTGCCGTTGCCGTTACGCCATTCGGCCGGAACGGCGAAATATGTCGAAGGCTCGGCGATATTCAGTCGCGCCCGCGCCCGGTCGAGAGGCTCCGACAGCAGCGCGATGTAGTCCTCGCCCGGCAGCCAAGCGGCCGTACGCCCGTTGCGATAGGCTTCCCACACCGCACGCAGCATCGGCTGCGAGGGCAATTCGCGTTTCAACTTGAGCGCGCCGACCAGGCCGATGAAACCGAACCCCAGCGACTTCGTCTGCGCGTAAGAAAATGCAACCAGGCATGTCTCGCCGATCGCGTCGCGCCCATACCCGCTCAGCACGTGCCAAAGATCGTGTACGTCGCGCAGCCGGCGCCCATACCAAGCAAGCGGATGCTTGCGCTCGACGTCCTGGTTCCCCGCGCGCTGGCTTTCTTCGATCAGTCCTTGCGCGGAAATGTTCTCGGTCGTGGTGAAATTCAAATAAGCGCGCCCGACGCTGCCGGCAGGCAGGCTTTCCAGAAACGCGCGATCCGACAAAATCTCTGCCAGTTCTTCGCGCCGGTACGCGATCGCGCCGCCTTTCGGCGTCTCAAGCAACTTTGCATAACCCTTGGGGATCGACTTCCCCGACAGCGCCCGCATGATCTCGAACACCTGTGCGGTGTCCTCTTTGTCCTTGAGCAGCTTCCCGATCGCACGAACGGCGGTCAGCGGCCGAAGGCCAAGCTTTTCGAACGGCACGCTACTCGTACCGGCGGTCTCGGGTTGATAGGTCTGGGTCATTGAAACGCGCGCCTCCGTCCATTCGCCGGTTCTATACCGGTAAACTGACAAATTGTCATTATTGAACGAGTTTCAAGTGCAATCACGGCTGCGTCAGCGCGTCACCGGCGGCTTTAGCTGTTGCAATCACATCATCCACCCGTGGCAGCCGCGCCTCATTGCCCAAAAACTGGACACCATGTGCCGACGCCGCTCGCGCAAAGCGGAAGTGCTGCTCCCACGCGCCCTGCGGCCGGTTCAGCACTGAGAACATGTAGGCGCCGTGGAACAGGTCGCCCGCACCGTTTGTGTCGATGACACGCTCCTCGGGGATGTGAATCGCGTCAAGCCGCTTCAACGCGCCCGCGCCTTCAAACCAAAGAAGCCCGCGCTCACCCTGTGTCACACCGCCGACTTTCACACCCTTCCCCCGCAGCAGCTCGAGAGTGTCTTCAGCAGATCGCGCCAACTGCTCGCAAAACCGCTCGCTCACGATGGCGACATCGACAAAGTCGAGCAGATCCATCGTGTTCTCGCGCACCCCGCCGCCGTCGAGCGACACCAGCAGCCCTCGCTCGCGCGCCTGCTTGGCATAAGCAATCGCCGCATCGCCCTGGTGCCCGTCCAGGTGCAACGCCTTGCACCCGTTTAAGTTCAACGCCGGAAACGGATGCAGATAGTTGTCGTCGCGGCAACGTACGATCGCACGCTTGCCGTCGTTGGGCATGATGAACGATAGCGAGGACCTCGCGACCTTCCGCCCGTGCACCGAGATGCGATACTCGCGCGCCATGTCCAAGAACATGCGCCCTAGCCAATCGTCGGCCACTGTCGTCAAAAGATCCGGCACCACCCCAAGCTTGGCGCAAGCAAACGCCGCCGTCACGGCGTTGCCGCCGAATGCGACCGCATAGTCCCGCGCGACCGTCTTCTCGTCCCCTGTCGGGATTTGGTCGGTAAGAAACGTGATGTCGATATATGTCTGGCCGATGAAAAGCGCTTGCACGCGATGACTCCCGGAACGCCCGCCAAACCCCTAGCATGGGCTGGCCACACTTGAGGACCGATGAAGAACGAACGCACCTACCGCTGGGCTGACCCCGCCGAACTCGCCGCCGCGGGCCAAGGCCGTTCCGGCCTCGAACTCCTCAAAATGATGAGCGAGGGCAAAGTCCCGCCGCCGCCCGTGGGCAGCCTGATCGGCATCACGTCCGACTTCACGGTCGAAAAGGGCAAAGTCTCCTGCGCCTTCGACCCGGCCGAGTTCCACTACAACGCCCTTGGCACCGTCCACGGCGGCGTAATCGCGACCGTCATCGATATCGTCATGGGCTCAGCCGTCCACTCGACGCTGAAAGTAGGGCAGGGCTTCACGACCTTGACGCTCGAACTAAAGTATCACCGCGCCGTGACAACAAAGTCCGGCCGCCTCACGGCCACTGCCGAAGTCATCACGAAGGGCCGCGACATCGTTACCGCCGAAGCCAAACTCACCGACAAGAACGACAGACTCTTTGCGGCCGCGACATCAACATTGATGGTTCTGCGCGCACCTGCGCTGGAGACCTAGGAACCAATCGGCGCCGCACCCGGCGTTAGGCGTGTCAATTCCTAGGCAGCTGTGGCCCGCTGCCCGCGTTTCGTCCTTGACGTGAACCCCACCTTTGCGCGTGAATAGGCCCCGTGGGAGGGGAATTGGGAAGCCCCTCGCGCAACTATTGGGGAAGGTCAATGCGGGGGCATTGGTGGGGGCTTGCCGTCCTGGGGGCGGCTGCTTGTCTATCCATATCCGTTGCCGCGGCGAAGACGCCGCCGAAATCGTCGCCGGAGTCGGTGACGATCCCACTCATCTTGCGCCAAGCCGCACCCGCGAAACCGGAGCCGGAAAAGCCGTCGAAGCCGAAGAGCGACGAACCGAAATCGCCGCAAGCCATTCTCGAAGAGCCCACGCCTGTCGCGATGCAATCGCCGGTGCAGCTGAGCTTGCCGTCACCGGAGCTGCCGCCGCCCGAAGCGCCGACCTTGGCACCGGCGCTGCCGACCAACCCTGAACTCTTCGTGCCTGAGCTCACGCTGACGCCGCCGGCCGAGCCGAAGCCGATGCCAAAGCCCGCAGCGCCAAAACCGCCGCCGCCACCAGTAAAGCTCGCACCGGCGGAACCAACGGCGACGGCTGCCCAAATGCCCGTGACGCCGCCGGAGCCGAAGAGCGACGAAATCAAGCCGGGCCGACGCGGCGTAATGGACCCAATTGACGACGGACCGCGAAAGCTCCCGCCGGCACCGGTCGCGCCGGAGCCTACAGTGTCACCGCAACCCGTGGCTGTCTTCGTGCCGCCGCCTGCGACACCCACGCCGAAGGCCAAACCAGCGCGGCCCGATCCCAGCAAAATGAAACCCGTCGAAGAGTTCGCGCCCGGCACGCTGCGCGCCGCGCGCGACGGCAAGCCGCCGACGTTTCGCTGCTTCGTGCGCGACGTGATGGCCTTTTACGACCGCACGCACGTGCGCTGCTACAACAAGGTTCAAGGCAAAGTGCACTACTTCGCCGTCGACACGAACCAGCCGGTCGCCGAAACGGTGGTGACAAAAGCGCTCGCCGCAATGAAATCCGGCAAGCCCATCACGATCGCCTTCGCCCCAGAATCGACCCTGAACCCGTCGAATTGCGGCAAGAAAGATTGCCGCCGCCTGATCGACATCGAGAACTAAGAAGACGGCGCCACGCGATAAGCCAAGATCGTGGTTGGAACCGCCCGCGTTAGAAATCGCTCACGATTCCCTTACGCTCCCAGTCGCCGTACCGTGTCGGCTCTGGCCCCTTCGGCCCGCCAAGTTCTTTAGGCTTCGCCTTCGCGTCCGATTTCGCCTGTTCGGTGCGCCGCGCCTCCGCCTCCGCAAGCGCGCGTTGTGCGGCGGCGGCGATGCGTTCGGCAATTTCCTGTTCGGTCGGCATGGTTGAAAACATAAGCGCCCGCGCGCTGCGCTGCAACGCGCATAACATCGACGTGAGATGCGCTTTGTCGCGCGCGATTGGGCGCAACTCCCCCTATGATCGGGCCAAGCTTGTGGGGGGCTTCATGTTTAAGCGTATTGGTGTGCTCGCGCTGTTGTTGTTGCCGATGCTCGCGGCAGCAGCCAGCGCCGCAGACTTCGATCCGAAAGCGGCAACCGAGACCTATCTCGCCACCATCTCGGGCGAAGCCCGAGCAAAGTCCGACGCATATTTCGAAGGCGGCTACTGGCTGATCCTCTACGAAGCGCTCATCGCAATCGGCGTGTCGCTGCTCTTGCTCTTCACGCGCGTGGCCGCCGGCCTGCGCACTCTTGCAGAACGGCTCCCCTGGCGCTGGCTCCAATCTTTTGTCTTCTTCGTGCTGTTCGGCGCGCTCACCATCGCGCTTTCCTTCCCGTACACGAAGTACGTAAGCTTCGACCGTGAACACGAGTTTGGTCTCTCGAATCAAACCTACGACGAATGGTTCAACGAGTACCTGACCGGTGGCGCTGTGGGCTTGATGTTGGGCGGCATCTTCCTGACGGGCCTCTACGCCATCATCCGTCGCGCGCCGAACACGTGGTGGATCTGGGGCGCCGGCGCGACATCGGTATTCTTCGCCTTCGCAGCGCTGATCGCCCCCGTCTTTATCTCGCCGTTGTTTAACGACTACAAGCCGATGCGCGAGGGTCCGCTCAAACAAGAAATCCTCTCGCTCGCCCGCGCGAACGGCATTCCCGTGAACGACGTCTTCGAGGTCGACGCTTCGAAGCAAACCAAGCGCATCAGTGCGAACGTGCAGGGCTTCTTGGGGACGACGCGAATTTCGCTGAATGACAACCTTTTGAACCGCGGCACGCCCGCCGAAGTGCGCGCCGTCATGGCGCACGAAATGGGCCACTACGCGCTCGGCCACATGAACGAGATGATCGCCTATGCGTCGATCCTCTCCCTGATCGCCTTCGCCATCGCGCATTTCGGCTTTCACTCGCTGGTCGGCGTCTTTGGCAGCTGGTGGGGCATCCGCGATATCGCCGACCCGGCAGGCTATGCGGTGATTGCGATGCTCTTGTCGGTCATTGGCCTAATCGGCACGCCGATCACGAACACGATAGTCCGCACGAACGAAGCCGAGGCAGACATTTACGGCCTGAACGCTGCCCGCGAACCCGATGGCTTCGCGACGATCGCGTTGAAGCTTGCCGAATATCGCAAGCTGGATCCGACGCCGTGGGAAGAGTTCATCTTCTACGACCACCCCTCCGGCCGCTCGCGCGTTTCGATGTCCATGACCTGGAAGGCGGAGAACCTGCCGAAGGATACGCCACCTGCGTCGGCGCAACCGGAGCCGCCGGCCGGCACATCGGAAGAAGCAAATGCGCCCACGGCGAAGCACGCCGCACGTTAACGCCGCCGGGCCATAAATTGGGGATACGGCCGTTTTGAGGTGCAACGCAGCCTGCGCCACAGAGTTCCTTGATGTGCGGCGGCTTCGCACCTAAATCTTGGGCTCATGACGCGACCGCAAGGCCCGACTCGATGAACTGGATGAAAACCGCGATTTTGCTCGCTGCGATGACGGCACTGTTCGTCTTCATCGGCGGCTATGTCGGCGGCCAAACCGGCATGTTCGTCGCGTTCCTGGTGGCGGCAGGCATGAACGCCTTCGCCTATTGGAACTCGGACAAGATGGTCCTGCGCATGTACGGCGCGCGCGAGATCGGCGAAGCCCAAGACCCCGACCTGTTCGGCATGGTGCGCGAGCTTGCACGGCGCGCGCAGATTCCGATGCCGAAAGTCTACATCATGGACAACGAGCAGCCGAACGCGTTCGCGACCGGACGCGACCCGGCCCACGGCGCCGTCGCCGTGACGACCGGCATTATGCAGCGCCTGTCGCGCGAGGAGCTCGCAGGCGTCATCGCGCATGAACTCGCGCACATCAAGAACCGCGACACGCTGATCATGACGGTGACGGCGACGATCGCGGGTGCGATCTCCATGCTGGCCAACTTCGCGATGTTTTTCCGCTCAGGCGACGACCGCAACGGCGGCGGCATGAACGTTATTGGTTCGCTGGCCCTGATGATCCTGGCGCCGCTCGCGGCCAGCCTCGTGCAAATGGCGATCAGCCGCTCGCGCGAATACGAAGCCGACCGTGTCGGCGCCGAGATTGCGGGCCAACCGTTGTGGCTCGCCTCCGCGCTTGAGCGCATCCAGTCCGGCGCCGATCGCGTTGTCAACAACGACGCCGAGCGCAATCCGGCGACCGCGCACCTCTTCATCATCAACCCGCTAGCTGGCCAGGGCATGGACAGCCTGTTCTCGACGCACCCCTCCACCGCCAACCGCGTCGCCAAGCTGCAAGAGATGGCGCAAGGCATGTACGGCGCCGCACAAGAGGCGCCGCGCCGCGGGCCCTGGGGTTGAGGCCGCGCCCGAAGCAAGCTGACGCGCAAGGCATTGGCGCCCGCGCAGCCGCCCTCGGGGCGATCCAGGCCGTCTTCTTCAGCGAGCGCCCGCTCACCGAAGCGCTCGATGTGTCGCTGAGCAAAGCAAAGCTTGAACCGCGCGACGCCGCCTTCGCGCGTGCGATCGTCATGATGACGTTGCGTCGCCTCGGCGAAATCGACCATGTCATCGCCAACTTCCTGCGCGAGCCGCTGCCGGTGCGCTCAGGCCCCGCCGAATTGATCCTGCGCTTGGCCGCCGCCGAATTGCTGTTCCTCGACGTCGCGCCGCACGCCGTCGTCAACTCCGCCGTGGCTCTTGCGGATAAGGACCACCGCGCCCGCCATTTCAAAGGCCTGATCAACGCCGTCGCCCGCCGCATCGCCGGCGAAGGCAAAGCGATGCTGCCCACGCTCGACGCCGAACGCCTGAACACGCCGCCCTGGGCCTGGGACAATTGGGTCGCGGCCTACGGCGAAGAAACGGCGCGCGCCATCGCCAAGGCCCATGGCATCGAACCGCCGCTCGACATCAGCGTGAAGAGCGACGCCGAAGCATGGGCGGCAAAGCTCGACGCGAAGCTGCTCCCCACGGGAACACTCCGCCGCGTCACCGGCGGTCGCATCGAAGACCTCCCCGGCTACGCCGAAGGCGCGTGGTGGATTCAAGACGCCGCCGCCGCGATCCCGGCTCAGTTGCTCGGCGATGTCAAAGGCAAGTTGGTCATCGACCTCTGCGCAGCCCCGGGCGGCAAGACCGCACAACTCGCCGCCGCAGGTGCGAAAGTCATCGCCGTGGACCTCGCCTTCGAGCGCATGAAGCGCGTGATGACGAACCTCGCGCGGCTGAAGCTCAAGGCCCAAATCGAAGTCGCCGACGCCCAATTCTGGCGCCCCAAGGAACAGGCCGACGCCGTGCTGCTCGACGCGCCGTGCACCGCGACCGGCACCGTCCGCCGTCACCCCGATGTCCTTTGGCGCAAAGATCTCTCCGATGTGATGGCGCAAGCCGCCGTCCAGCACCGCCTGCTCGCCGCCGCCGCCGAGATGGTCAAGCCCGGCGGCACGCTTATCTATTGCGTCTGCTCGCTCGCCCGCGAAGAGGGCGAAGACATCGTCGATGCCTTCTTAGGCAATCACCCAGCCTTCACGCGCATACCGATCACCACCACCGAAACACCATTCGCCACACCCTCCGGCGACCTCCGCACGCTCCCCAACCAGTGGCCTGAACTGGGCGGCCTCGACGGCTTCTACGCCGCCCGCCTGCGGAGAAACGCCTGAGTTGATTGCACCAAGCTGCCCAAATCGCTAAAGCGCCCTCATGAAAAAGCCCAAGATCGCCCCCTCCATCCTCGCTGCCGACTTCGCCAGGTTGGGTGAGGAAGTCCGTGCCGTCACCGAAGCCGGTGCCGACTACATCCACGTCGATGTCATGGACGGCCACTTCGTCCCGAACATCTCGATCGGCCCGCAAATGGTGAAGGCGCTGCGCCCTCACACGAAGCTGCCGCTCGACGTTCATCTGATGATTTCGCCGGTCGATCCCTACATTAAGGAGTTCGCCGACGCGGGTGCCGACATCATCACCGTGCACCCCGAAGCGGGCCCCCACGTCCACCGGACGGTCCAGCTGATCAAAAGTTTCGGCAAAAAAGCGGGTGTGTCCCTGAATCCGGGTTCGCCCATTTCGCTGATCGAGCATATCTTGGGCGACATCGATCTGATTCTCGTGATGACCGTCAATCCGGGATTCGGGGGGCAAAGCTTCATCGATAGCCAGCGCGCAAAGATGCGAGACATCCGCGCGCTCATCGATCGCTCAGGCCGTCCCATAGAGTTGGAGGTCGACGGAGGTATCAATGGGCAAACCGCTGCCCTCGCCGTTGAAGCAGGTGCTGACGTCCTCGTTGCCGGAACCGCAGCGTTCGCCGGCGGACCAAGCCGCTATCGTGACAACATCGCAAAGCTCCGCGGCTGAAGCGGCGGTCGAAGCGCCGCGCGCCTACAAGTTCGATACGCGCTCCAGCCTGCGTGAGATCATCGCGGGCGCCCGTGCAAGCGCGTCGTCGACGATGGCGCGCCGCCTGCATGCAAGCGGCTTCTGGCAGCGCAGCCTGAACGGCCCGGCGCCCGACCGCATCCTCGTCAACCCGCGCTCGTTCTACCCAAAGAGCTTGGCCGAAGCTGAATTGCTGCTCATGGGCCGCTTCCGCCTGCCGGGCGGCGACGCAACCGCGCGCGACGGCTCACCGTTCTTCATCAAAGCGCCGAGCGATCTGTGGGCCGAAAGCTTGCACTCGTTCCACTGGCTCCGCCACTTCGACGCCGGCGGGTCCGAGCCGGTGCAGGAACACCTGCGCCAACTCATCGCCCACTGGATCCGCGCCCATGGAACCTGGCACGAGATCGCGTGGCGCCCGCACGTCATCGCGCGCCGGCTGATGACGTGGGCGAGCTTCGGCCGCCTGATCCTGTCGAACGCCGACGTTCTCTTTCGCAGCCGCGTACTGCTCTCGATGGCCCGCCAAGCGCGCCACTTGGCCAAGACCGCAAAGCACGCTCCCGCAGGCTTCGACCGCCTCGTCACGGCCATCGGCTTGGTGCAGTCGGGCGTATTCTTGCCTGATGGCGAGGCTCGCATAGGCAAGGGCCTGCACATGCTCGCCGAAGAACTTGGCGAACAAGTCCTACCGGACGGCAGCCACATCTCGCGCAATCCCGAAGCCGTGCTCGCGATCACCAGCGAACTGCTCTCGCTCGTCGACGCCATGACGCAGCGCGATCTGATCGTGCCCGTCACGATCCGTCGCGCGCTTGATCGGATGATGCCGATGATCCGTTTCATGCAGCACGGCGACGGCAAACTCGCGCTGTTCAACGGCAGCACCGAAGGCGCTGCCGGTTGGACCGAAACGCTGCTCTCCTACGACACCGGCCGCGCGCGCGAAACGCTGCACTCCCAGCAAGGTGGCTACCACCGCATAGCTTGCGGTCAAACGTTGCTCCTGATCGACGCCGCGGCGCCGCCCACAGGTGCCGCATCGCTCAACGCCCATGCCGGCGCACTCGCCTTCGAACTTAGCGCCGGGATGGAGCGCATCATCGTCAACGGCGGCACGTCGCAGATCAAAGGCCCGGAATGGGTGCAAGCGATGCGCGCGACCGCCGCGCACTCGACGGTAACGATCGAAGACACGTCATCCGCCCACGTCGTTGCCGGCTGGTCGGCCAACGTCCTCGGCCTTCGCCTCGTTGACGGTCCTTCCCGCGTCGATCACAAGCGCAGCGAAAACGAAGCAGGCATCCTGCTCGAAGCGTCGCACGACGGCTACGCCAAGCCGTTCGGCCAAACGCACCAACGCAGCGTCTTCGTCGCCCACGATGGCGGCGACATTCGCGGCGAAGACAAGCTCAGCGCCGGTCCGTCGCGCCGCTTCGCGATACGTTTCCACCTCCACCCAACCGTGAAGGCGGTGCGCACCGATCGCAACACCATCGTTCTCACGCTCCCCTCCGGCGCGACCTGGCGGTTCAGCAGCGACGCCGACCCCGACCTCGCCGACGGCGTTTACCTGGGCGCAGGCGACGCTATCCGCAAAACGCAGCAGATCGTCATTTCCGGCCAAACTGCAGGCGCCACCACAACCGTAAAGTGGACGCTCAAGAAAGCCGCGGGGATCGAGCTTCAATCGCCTGTGGGCTGAGCCTTTCGGCCCCTTGGGCAGGCAAGCCCCCGCATGCTATTCGCACCCCGCCAACGCGTGTGTGAAGAGGCGCCCCCGATGTCATTTGAAAACCTCCGTCCGGTCCGCCGGGCGCTGCTCTCCGTTTCCGACAAAACCGGCCTGATCGACTTCGCCAAAGGGCTCGCGGCCCTGGGCGTAGACCTAATCTCGACCGGCGGCACCGCAAAGGCGATCGCCGACGCTGGCCTGAAAGTCACCGACGTGGCCAGCATCACCGGTTTCCCCGAAATGATGGACGGCCGCATCAAGACGCTGCACCCGAAAGTGCACGGCGGTCTGCTCGCGCTCCGCGACGAGCCAAGCCACGCCAAGGCGATGAAGGAGCACGGCATCGAAGGCATCGACCTTCTCGTCTGTAATCTCTATCCATTCGAAGCGACGGTCGCGCGCAAAGCTTCGTTCGAAGAAACCGTCGAGAACATCGACATCGGCGGTCCCGCGATGATCCGCGCCGCCTCGAAGAACCACGGCTATGTCGCCGTCATCGTGGACGTGACCGACTACGCATCGATCCTGGCAGAGCTGCAATCGAACAAGGGCGCTCTCTCGTCGGCGACGCGCAAACAGCTTGCGGCGCGCGCCTACGCACGCACCGCCGCATATGATGCCGCGATCTCAACCTGGTTCGGCCAAGAACTGGCGATGGCGCAAAAACCGGAAGAGCGCACGCCACCCCGCCGTTTCGCACTCGCGGGCGAACTGAAGCAAAGCCTGCGCTACGGCGAAAACCCGCACCAAGGGGCAGCCTTCTATACGACCGGCGAGCAACGCTACGGCGTCGCGACGGCGACCCAGGTCGGCGGCAAGGAACTTTCCTTCAACAACATCAACGACACTGACGCGGCCTACGAATGCGTCGCCGAGTTCGACCCGAAGTCTGTGGCCGCGATTGCGATCATCAAGCACGCGAACCCCTGCGGCGTCGCCACGGCTTCGACGTTGGCCGAAGCCTACAAACTGGCGCTGCGCTGCGATCCGGTCTCGGCCTTCGGCGGCATCGTCGCCTGCAATCGCCCGCTCGATGGCGCGACGGCCAGCGAACTGGCGAAGATCTTCACCGAAGTGATCATCGCCCCCGATGCCGACGAAGACGCCCGCAAGATTCTGAGTGCGAAAAAGAACCTTCGCCTCCTCATCGCCCACGGTCTGCCCGATCCCGCCACGCCCGGCATGAACCTGCGTACCGTCGCGGGCGGTTTCCTGCTTCAATCGCGCGACAATGGCCGCGTCGGTGAGCACGACCTGAAAGTCGTCACCAAACGCAAGCCGACCGACCGCGAAATGCGCGACCTGCTGTTCGCCTTCCGTGTCGCCAAGCATGTGAAGTCGAACACGATCGTCTACGCGAAAGACGGCGCCACCGTTGGCGTCGGCGCGGGTCAGATGAGCCGCATCGACTCGGCGCGCATCGCCGCCTGGAAAGCGCAAGAAGCAGCAAAGGCAGCCGGCCTTACCGAGAGCTTCGCCAAGGGCTCAGCCGTCGCCTCCGACGCTTTCTTCCCCTTCGCCGACGGCCTCATCGCCGCCGCCGAAGCCGGCGCCACCGCCGTCATCCAACCCGGCGGGTCGATGCGCGACGACGAAGTCATCGCCGCAGCCGACGAACGCAACTTAGCGATGGTCTTCACCGGCATGCGCCACTTCCGGCACTGACGATACTTCGCTCTCTTGCTCCGTGCGCGGACTCGAGGCCGCAAAACTGTCATCGCGCACGTGCAAATACAGATCGTCGAGTATCGAAATGTCCGCACGCGGCACCTCGCGTCGCGAACTATTGCGCGACGTTGCTGCCGAATAGCCACATCGAATCACCTTAATGATTCCTTCAGCCGGATTCGCTGACAGCGGCCAGCATTGATGTGAGCAGACGTGTGAACCGCTGGGTGTTGTTCGCCGTCACTAGGAGGGGATCCCATGAATTCCAAATTGGCATTATCGATGTCGGTCGCAAGCGCAGCACTGTTGGCCGCGTTGTCGCCGGCTCAAGCGGGCGCGTACATCTCGCTCTTCGGTGGTTGGAACTCCACGCAGGATGTGAAGGGACGCTCGGGCAACGGTCTCATTACAAGCCAACTCGTAACGACAGTCACCCACACGACCACTGGGCTGGGCACAGACACGCATGTCTTTACGTTCGACTTCGCGGGAGCTGGAACCTTTAACAACAGCGGTGCGAAGGCTGAGGATGGGTTCGTGCTCGGCGCCGCCGTTGGCGGGGACCTGTCGCACTGGTTCAAGGGTTTGCGCGGCGAGTTCGAAGTCTCGCTCCGCCGGAACAATCTCGGTGCCGCTTCCGCACTCGCGCAAGCCAGCGACACGGACACGGACACCGACTCCTTCAGCGACGGAACGATCTCGCACTCCTGTGCGTTGACGCCATTGGGGCCGCTCACGGTCAACAGCGGTCCTCCGAATTGCGTGGCAGACATAAACGGCTCGGGCACGCGGACCTTCCAGGCAACGCTCGCAACGAGCGCCGGCGCAGCGTCAAGCAGCGGTAACGTTCGCACCTTCGCGCTGATGGCCAACGCTTGGTACGACTTCGACTTCGGCAGCAGCTTCAAACCTTATGTCGGCGTCGGCGTCGGTTACGCAACGAATGAAATCCAGCACGGCCTCGTCTTCAACGGCAGCAAGGGCGGTTTCGCCTGGCAAGCCGGCGGCGGCGTGAACTACCCCATCACCGACAAGACCTCGATTGGTGTGGGCTACAGGTACATGGACGCAGGCGACGTCACGCTGACGCGGTTCAACACCGTCTTCGGGCAACTCAAAGACACCTACGACGTTCAGCACCACTCTGTGCTCGTCAACGTGAACTTCAGTTTGGGCAAATAACCTCATCGGCACTGAGGGGGTCTTTCGGGCGCGGGTTCAATCCCGCGCCCGATTGCGTTTGGGGATCACTCGCTCGCCATCGCCGCCCGTTCCGTCTTCACGAACAGCATCCCAACCCAACCGATCCCAAGCAGGATCAAAATCGACGCAAGCCCGATCGCGTTGCTACCCGAGAACTCCGTGAACCGTGCAACGACGAACGGCGCCAGAAACGCCGTCGCCGTGCCTGACAGCGCATACAGCCCGAAGAACTCGGCCATCTTCGGCACCGGCGCGATCCGCGCCATCATCGTCCGGCTATTCGCATAGGCCGCAGTAATGAAGATCGCGATGACGATCACGATGGCGACGTAGATGATCTCCGGCCACGACTCGAAGAACGGCAGCCCGTGCACTGGCGGCGACGTCGGGTCGTAGGGAATAAAGAACAAAATTGTATCCGGCCGCATCGAAAGCGACAGCACAAGCCCCACCATCGTGCCGCCGACCGCAATCAAAAGACCGTTGCGCGACCCGAACTTGTGGTCGATCCACCCGCCGAACACGCCGCCATACGTCGCAAACACGCTCAAGATCACGCCGTAGACGAGCAGATCTTGCGTGGTCCAACTGAACGTCGTCGCCGCATAACCGCCACCGAAGATCAGCACCGCGTTGCAGCCATCGTTGTAGAGCATGCGCCAAAGCAAGAACCACGAGACGTTGCGATAGTTGCGCAGGCTCCTGATCGTGCGCGCCAGTGAACCCAAGCCCCGCTTCACCGCCGCAGCCGGCCCCAGCGCGACGCGGGGCTGATCCGGCGTAAACAGGAAGAGCCACGTTCCGAACAGAATGAACCACACGGCAAACAAGGGACCCACCATCCGCTCAGGTTCGAACGCCGCCTTATCGACGCCGAACCACGGTGCCGCGGGCACGAATGGCCAGTTGCGCGTCTCGTCCTGGCCGGGCCACACGAAGCACACCAGCATGAACACAAATAGGATCACGCCCGAAAAATTGCCCAGCGCGAGTGCCAGCCCCGACAGCTTGCCCACCTTCTTGTCCGGCACCAGCGTCGGCAGCATCGCATTGTGAAAGACTGCGGTGAAGTCGAAGGACACGATCGTCGCGACCAGCAACGCGCAGATCGCGATCAGCGAAAGCCCCGCCTCGCCCGGCAGCGCATACCACAACGCCACCGCCGTCGCCGTCAGCGTGAAGGAAAACGTAAACAGCCACGGCTTGCGCCGCCCGCCCGCATCGGCAACCGCGCCCAGGATCGGTGCCGTAAGCGCAATGATCAGCCCCGCAAGCGAATTCAAGTCGCCCCACAGCGACTGCCCCTTCACCGGGTCGCCGACCAAGTGCATGTAAAAGTAGGGCGCGAAGATATAGATCGTAATCAGCAGCACATGCGGGTTGCGCGCGCCTTCGAACCACGCCCAAGCCCACTGGCCGAGCGGTGATGCGCTCTGCCCGCCGCTCGCCGACCGCTCGTCCGGAATGGCGGTCCAACGCGCAAGCATCGTCGGCTTAGCCGGTGTCACGGAATCGTTCATGCAGGACCGCTATGTTTCAATGGCGTGTTGAGCGAGCTTATGCACGATCCGCCGCGACAAGCGAGGGTCTTGACGAATCTATGACACGCACGTCCTCTCGCACCGTGCGTCGCCCTCCGTTCATCTCATGACCATGCCTTGGGAAGCTGTAGCAGCGGCCCTCGCCGCGGCCGTCCTTCATGCGGCGTGGAACGCCGGACTAAAGGCCGGCAACGACCGCCTCCTCGACGCGACGCTCCTCTTCGCGGTTGCGGGAGGGATCGGTCTCGTTGTGGCGATGGTCGCCCCGCCGATGAACGCAGAGGCAGCCCTCTGGATCGGCGTCACCGCCGCGTTGCACTTGCCCTACACCTACTTCCTAGCCCGCGCCTACGAGCAGGGCGAGTTCGGTCACGTCTACACGATCGCCCGTGGCTCGCCGCCGCTTCTGATCGCAGCCCTCGCCGCCGTCACGGTGGGCGAAATCCCCACGCTAATCGCCGTCGCCGGCATCGCCCTCATCAGCGTCGGCATCCTCACTGTCGGCATGAGCCAAGGCGCCCACCGCAATGGAACGTTGCTCGCCGCCTGCGTCGCCGTTTCGATCGCTCTTTACTCCATCTCCGACGGCATTGGTGTGCGCGCCTCGGGCAGCGCCCTCGCCTACAACGGCTGGGTCTTCTTCGCCGTAGGGCTCTCGACACTGGCGATGGCACTCATCCTTCGCGGCAACCGCATCGCAAGCTACGCCCGCACGCACTGGCCCCGCGCGGTCGTCGGCGGCACGCTATCCTTCATCGCCTACGGACTTGTCCTCTGGGCGATGACGTTCGCCCCAATCGCCGGCGTCAGCGCCTTCCGCGAAACCTCGGTCGTCTTCGCGGCCCTGATCGGCGCGCTCTTCTTCGGCGAGGCGGCTGGTCCTCGCCGCCTCGTTGGCGCAGCGATCGTGGCTATCGGTGCAGTCGTGCTGAAGTTCGGCTGACCTAAGCCAACAAGTCCCGAATCTGACCCGCAGCCAACGTCAGCCGCGCGACAGTGAACGTACCCGACCGCTCGAGATCGGTGACGAGTGAACTCACCCGCTCCACCTGATCCGCGTGCCGCTGCACCCAAGCCGCAACGGCGGCACTACCGGCCGCGCGATTGTCGCCGCTCGTTCCATTGCTGAGCGCCCGCGATGCCAGCGCCCGCTGATGGACGGCCAGGTCGTCGATCAAGCGGCGCACGGCGAGCCGGTCCCAATGCTCCGGCAAGTTCATGCGTTCCGCCGCCAGCCTGAGCCTGTCCACGCCGATCGTGCGCCCTGACGCGAAATAGGCGCCCGCCACCATATCGAGCGGCTTCTTCGTCTCGGTCGAAAGCCGCGTGATATCGGGCGTGGCGCCGATCGCAGACAGCGCGCCGATATCGTCGGCCAAATCGTCGGGAACCCCGGCCGCCCGCAGCTCATTGATCGCCTCGATGATCGCTTTGCTTTCGGCATCCGACACCAGCGTCGAGAACGTCCCGCGCAGCTTGGCGACCCCCTGCGCGTAGGGCGCGATCGCATCGCCAAGCGCCAAGTTCCCCGGCACATGCCGGAAAAACCACAACGTCTGCCTAAGCAAATGCAAAGCCAGCCGCCCATGCATCTTCACCTGCACGGCCGCCGCCACTTTGTTGTCGAGCGCGTTGATCCGGTCCGCGATCTTATCGATTCCGAACACGTTGAGCGCAATCGTATAGGCCCGTGCCAACGCAGGCGCCTCTCCTGCGCTGGCCTCTTTCAACCGGTGCATCATCACCGGGCCGCCGCGATTGACGATGTCGTTCGTCAGCACGGTGGCAACGATTTCGCGCTTCAGGCGGTGCGCGGCCATGCCCTTCGGGAATCGTGTGCGCACGTCGCTCGGGAAATAGTTCCTGAGCGTCTCCGCATAGAACGGATCGTCCGGCAGACTCGAGCTGTTGATCTCGTCGAACAGCTGCAGCTTCGCGTACGCAAGCAGCACCGCCAGTTCCGGCCTCGTCACGCCCTCATTGCGGTTGGCGCGCTCGCGCAAACTGTCGTTCGAGGGTAGGCCTTCCACCCGCCGGTTGAGCCGACCCGCGCGTTCCAGGGCCTGCATGAACCGCCCGTAAGCATCCGACTCCCACGACCCGCCCGCCTGCGCCACGCT
Source organism: uncultured Alphaproteobacteria bacterium (assembly GCA_902826695.1). Classification (GTDB taxonomy): domain Bacteria; phylum Pseudomonadota; class Alphaproteobacteria; order Micropepsales; family Micropepsaceae; genus SZUA-430. The sequence goes on from CADEFU010000014.1 coordinate 98,955, forward strand.
CAGCGCCAGCGTTTGGTTGTAGTTGTCCGCCAGCACGAGATGCCCGACCTCGTCCGTCATCCGTGCCAGCAACGCATCGCGGTCGGCCGCCTTCAACTCGCCCGCACCGATAGAGGCATTCAGCAGAATCTTGAGATTGACCTCGTGGTCCGACGTATCGACGCCGGCCGAGTTGTCGATCGCATCCGTATTCAGACGCCCGCCCGCCTTCGCATACTCGATGCGGCCCGCCTGCGTGCATCCGAGGTTCGCGCCTTCGCCGATCACCTTCGCGCGCAAATCGCGTCCGTCGATGCGCAGCGCGTCGTTCGCCTTGTCGCCGGCGTCGGCGTTGCTCTCGGCCGACGATTTGACGAAGGTCCCGATCCCGCCGAACCACAGCAGATCGACGGGCGACTTCAGAAGCGCGCGCATCAACTCCGCAGGTTCCGCCTGATCGTCGGTTAGACCCGTCAACGCCTTCACCTCCGGCGACAACGGAATCTTCTTCATCGAGCGCGAATAGACGCCGCCGCCCTTTGAAATCTTCGACTGGTCGTAATCGGCCCACGACGAGCGCGGAAGATCGAAGATGCGCTGCCGTTCCGCGAAACTCACCGCCGGATCGGGTGAGGGGTCGAGAAAGATGTCGCGATGGTCGAATGCAGCGACCAGCTTGGTCGCCTTGGACAAAAGCATCCCGTTGCCGAACACGTCCCCCGACATATCGCCGACGCCCACGACCGTGAAAGGTGCCGTCTGAATGTCGGTTCCGATCTCACGGAAGTGCCGCTTGACGGCTTCCCACGCGCCCTTCGCGGTGATGCCCATCTTCTTGTGGTCGTATCCGACCGACCCGCCGCTCGCGAACGCATCGCCAAGCCAGTGCCCGTAGTCCTTTGAGATACCGTTCGCGATGTCGGAGAACGTCGCCGTCCCCTTATCTGCGGCAACGACGAGATAGGGATCGTCCGGATCGTGCCGCACGACATCGGCCGGCGGAATGATCGTGCCGTCCGCGGCGATGTTGTCCGTGATGTCGAGCAGCGACGCGATGAATGTTTTGTAAGCGGCAACGCCGCCGTTGAACCACGCCTCGCGGTTCGAGGCCGGCGGCAGCTTCTTCGGATAGAATCCGCCCTTCGAGCCGACGGGCACGATGACCGCGTTCTTCACCTGCTGCGCTTTCACGAGTCCCAAGATCTCGGTCCGGAAATCTTCGCGCCGGTCCGACCAGCGCAAACCCCCGCGCGCCACCTTGCCGAAGCGCAAATGCACGCCCTCGACATCCGGCGAATAAACGAAGATCTCGAACATCGGCCGCGGCAGCGGCAGTTCCTCGATCTTCAACGAGTCGATCTTGAACGCAATCGAAGGCTTGCCCTTCTGGAAGAAGTTCGTGCGCAACATCGATTGGATGACGTTCCGGAACCGCCTGATGATCCGGTCGTCGTCGAGGCTTGGCACTTTAGCCAGCGCTTCGTCGATCTCGGCATTGATCCTTGCCTCAAGCTGGGCGCGCTCGGCGGTGCCAAGCTCAAACCGCGCTTTGAATAGCCGCACCAGCGCCCCGGCGATCCGCGGATTGCGTGCCAGCGCCTCTTCCATCAGCGCTTGGCTTGCCCCGAACGTGGCCTGCCGCAGATACTTCGCAACCGAGCGCAGCATCGCAACATCCCGCCACGGAATCTCGGCGAACAAGACCAGCCGGTTGAACTTGTCGCTCTCCGCAGAACCCGTCCAAACCTTCATGAACGCGTCTTCGAAGAGCCGCATCGCGGCTTCGCGCTCCGGCGTCAGCTGCCCGCGCAGCTTCAGATCGTGGATCGTAACCAGCGTATCGGTGCGCTTGACCGGATAGTTTACCTCCTCGATCACGCGTAGCCCGAAGTCTTCGAGCACCGGCAGCAAATCCGAAAGCTCGATCACGCCGCCCGCGTGATAAATCTTGAAGTGAATAACACCGTCGGCCGGATCGGCGCCGCCCGACGAGCGAAGTGCAAGGGCGCCGGCCCCTGCTTGCGCAACTTCCTCGACCTTGCCGATATCGAGAATGGCCTCCGCCGGCGCAAACGCTTCGCGGTAGGCTTCCGAAAACGCGTTCGAATACCGTGCGAAGATCGCATCCGCTTGGTCGCTGGACACCGATTGGCCAAGCGCATCGGCGAGATCGTCCGCCCACAGCCGCACCGCTCGCGTCAACCGCGCCTTCAACGCCGCGTGGTCGTAAGGCTTCGGCCGCCCCTCGGCAAACACCACCGTAAAGTGGATGCGTGCCATCTGGCCTTCTTCGGTGTGCGGATAAGCGCTCGCAACGTGCCCGCCCAGCGCCTCGGTCAGGATACCACCCAACGATCTGATCAAGCCGCCGCGAAACTTGTCGGCCGGAAAGTAGACATGCACCGACGCAAACCGCTCGAACGTGTCGAAGCGGATAAACACATTCGTGTCCGGCCGGTCGCCAAGATAGGCAAGTGCCGGCCCCATGCGCAGAAGATCTGCCTCCGACACCTGGAACAGCTCATCGCGGGGCAGATTGTGCAGGACGACCGCAAGCGCCTTCGCGTTGTGGCTTCCCTTGGGAAACCCTGACTGCGCCATCACGTTCGCAACCTTGCGGCGCAAGAACGGAATATCGCGGGGACTGTCGTGATAGGCGGCCGACGTAAACAGTCCGATGAACCGCCGCTCGCCGATCAGCTTGCCGCCCTTGAACCGCTTTACGCCGATATAGTCTTCCTGCACCCGCCGGTGCACCGGCGACTTCTCGAGCGACTTCGTCACAATCAAGGGCGACGGCTGCATCATGAACGCACGCACTTCCGGCGTCATGGTCGCCCGATCGGTGCCGCGTCGGATCACCCGGCGCTCCGGATCGCGCAACAGCCCAAGCCCCGTCTCCGCCAGCGGCTTCAATTGTCCATCGCCGGTGGGGTCGAACGCATAGTCGCGCACGCCCAGAAACGTGAAGTGGTTCTGTTTCAGCCACTGCAAAAAGGCGAGCGACTCCTCGATTTCCTCCTTCGAGGTTGGGGGCGGGTTTTTCGTCAACTCGACCATCGACTCGTCAAGCCGGGCCAACGTCGCCTTCCAGTCCGACACCGCAACGGTAACGTCGCGCAGCACCTGCGCGACTCCCACTTGCACTGCAGTCGCCTGCTCGGCGCTCCCCACACGCGCAATGGCGACGCAAATCATGCTCTCCGCCGCCGCATCGCTGTCGTCGAACACGACCCCGCGAAACGCCCCGCCCGCCTCGCGCTTCACTTTGAAGATCGGATGGAACACCGCCTTAATCTTTAAGCCCCGCTCGCCAAGCTCGCTCAAGATCGAGTCCACCAAGAACGGCTTGTCGTCGTTGATCGTAGCAACAAGCGTGACCGGCGCCGCGAACCCGTCGCGCGGCGCCTCCGGCGTGAACACCCGCAAAAACGTCGTGCCGGCTTTGCGCTCCGCCGCCGCGCGCCAAAACAAGTGCGCAATCCCCTTCTGAACATCGGTCGAGAAGGCGGCGAGATCGTCGGGCGCGGCGCCCGCAAAGAAGTGGTGAGTGAACTGAGAAAACCCTTGCAGGTCGGCTTCCAGTGCAGCGGTCATGTCGAGCCAGTTTAGTGGGGCCGCAATCGGTCGCGCGGCCAGGTGGGCAAGCGGCGCGGATATAGCCACAAATCGACGCCCAAGTCCGCAGCTTTGCGGTAATGCTTGCGCCTCTGTCTCGCAAATGCGAAGTCCCGACAGAAATGCAAAGAGAAGTCATCGTCTTCGACACAGAATTCACCGCGTGGCGGGGCTCCGTGGCGCGCCGTTGGCAAGGGCCCGGTGAATTCCAAGAGATCGTCCAGATCGGTGCCGTGCGTCTCGACGCGGAAGCGTTGAACGAAACAGCATCCTTCACGGTCTTGGTCCGCCCGACTATAAACCCCGTCCTCTCGGACTACCTCATCGCGCTTACCCGCATCACGAACGAGCGCCTCGCCGCCGACGGGCTGGACTTCGCGAACGCCACGAAACAGTTCGCCGAGTTTGTCGGCAAACGCACACTCCACTGCTACGGCCGCGACGACCGCATCATCGCCCGCAACGCGGAACGCTTGGGTAAGCCGCATCTTTGGACGAACACGACCGCAACAAACCTGCGCGAATGGCTGACGGAAGTTGGCGTGAAGACGGCGGGAATTTCATCCGGCGAACTCGCCCGCCACGTAGGCTCGGCCGCGCAAGGCATCGCGCATGACGCGCTCGTCGATGCCCGCTCGCTTGCCGAAGCCGTCCGCTACCTCGTCAAGAAGGGCGCGTCGAATCCGTTCCGTAGTAGCGGAACCGCCCGGTGATCTTGAGCCCGAACAGCATATCCTCGATCTGCGGCCCCAACCCGATATTGTGCATCACCAGAGGCCGCTTCCCGTCGCGCGAGCGTCGCTCGGTCACCATGCCGATATGCGGCCGGCCGTCGGGCATCGCCCAAGCAACGACATCGCCTGGCTGATAGTCGGCAGGGTCTTTCGATACCGGCAACGAAGCGCCAGAACGCGCGAAGAATGTTGCCAGGTTGGGAACGCGCCGATGGTCGATGTTCCGATCGGGAGCCATAAGCCCCCACTTCTTCGGATAAGCATGGAACGCGCGCCGCATGTCCTCATGAACGAGCCGCTGCAGGTCGATCCCAAGCAGCCGGTACGCGCGGATAACCTCGTCCGAACAAACCCCCTTGTCCGCCGCCACATCGCCGTTCGGGTAGGCAAGCTGCACATACGCGGCGTCATAGGTCACGCTGTGCCTCGCCCGTTCCTCCGCCGCCGCCGACAAACGAAGGCCGAAAGCCAACGACGGATTCCGCCAGTTCTTGTTGACCCGAGGATCATCCGGCACGCCGCCGATTGCGGCGACGGCCGACTTCACCGACTGGGGGATTTGTGGCGCCGCATCGCACGCAGCAAGCGAAGCCATGGCAGTGACCGCGCAAGCTATCCGGGCAAGTATCGGTATGGTTTTCATGGAGCCTATTGGTCCGGTTAATTGCGGCGTCAGTGCGGCCAAATCGGGACCCCTTCCTGTCCCCGAATGCCGCCTTTTTTGGCAACCTAAACACCACGGACCGTGTCGATTTTGCCGCACTGTATCCACAACCTGTGGCTGGTCAGCCGATCCTCGTTGACTCGTGCACCTCCCGCGTGTGCTCTTAGCGCGGGGTGCTAAATACGGGGGCCAAGGGCATGAGTTTGCCCACTTTTTCCCTCGTGTTTGGCTGCGAATTAGAAAGTCTGGTAGGGGGAAATACAGTCATGTCGAAGTCTAAAGTCGTACGCACCGGATTGCTGGGATCAGCAGCGGCGTTCGCGCTACTTGCATTACCTGCTCAAGCTGTCGAAGCCGAATTCGGCGACGTGCAAATCACGTTCGACACGACTGTCTCGATGGGCGCTTCGCTGCGCACCGCGGACCGCATCACAGAGTTCTTGCCGGAAGCCAACGGCGGCCCCATCGATCCGCGCGACGGACCGGGCGGCGTCATCGCCCTGCAGAACAACCTCGTTGCAGACGTGTCGCCATTCCCGTTCACCGGCCGTTTCCGGCAAACCGCCAACGGCAGCAACTTCGACGGTAGCGGCAACGCCGACGACGGTCGTTTGAACTTCGACAACGGCGATCTGATCGGCGGCAACGTCAAGGCGAACCACGACCTTCAGGTCACGTGGCAGAACTACAAGCTCTTTGCGCGCGCCGTCGGCTTCTACGATGTGATCTTGAACGACGAAGGCGCTGGCGAACGCTCGCTCGTGACGAACGACGCGCTCGGCGACGTCGGCCGCAACTACGAGCTGCTCGACCTGTTCTTGTCGGCCGACTACACGGTCGCTGAGATGCCGGTGAACATTCGCGTCGGCAAGCAAGTGATCAACTGGGGTGAAAGCACATTCATCCTCGGCGGCAACAACGTCTTCAACCCGATCGACGTCGGCGCCTTCCGCCGCCCTGGCTCCGAAATCAAGGAAGCTCTGGTCCCCGTGAACGCGGTGTCGGCCTCGATCTCGCTCCCGTTCGACGTTTCGCTGTCGGGCTACTACGCGCTCGACTGGGAGCCGTTTGAAATCGACCCGGCCGGCACGCCGTTCTCCGGTACCGACGTTGTCTCGGCGGCCTCGGGCGTCGGCGGCAACCAATTCCGTCAATCGTTGATCACAAGCAGCCCCTTCTCGGGTCTGCGCCGCACCTGCGCTGCCGATGCAGCCGCATTCGGCTTGACGGGTCTGAACAACGTGAACGGGGTTTACAATGTTGCCGGTTCGGGCTTCGGTCTCTTGAAGGATCCGAACGTGGCACAGGCCGGCAGCCTCGACTGTTTGGACAGCCCGTTCGTCCGTTCGACCACGCCCTACACGATCGGCCAGCATGAGTTGGTGAAGTGGGGCCTGATCGACACGCTTGGGACGCAAGGCGTCACCCGCATCGGCCAGGGCTTGATCGCGCGTGACCCTGACCTTGAGCCGGATGGCGATGAGTTCGGCGTATCGGCTCGCTTCTACGCCGAAGAACTCGGCGGCACCGAGTTCGGCTTCTACTATCAAAACTACCACAGCCGTCTGCCGTTCGTATCCCAGAACTCGCGCGTCGGCGAAGTGCACGTGGGCGCGACCGGCGGCTCGTTCGAACTCGCAACCGGTCAGACTGGCCGCTTTGCGCTGCCAACGGGCTGCTTGATCGATGGCAACCCGGGTACGTTCCTTGACCCGCGGGCGTCCGCGGCGGTGCTGGGCAACGTGCCGGTTGGCGATCCGGAAGACATCTTGAACGCCACGTCCTCGACGGCGGCTTCGATCCTTCTGGGCGCGCCGCTCTACGTCAATCCGAACCCGGCAATCGGCGTAAACAACATGTTGGCGATGATGCAGTTGAACTGCGCGCTGACGCTCATGCAGTCGGGCGTCAGTCCGGTGACTGGCCGTCCGACGCTGTTCGACGGCGCCGAAGTGTTGGCCTACAGCTCCGACCACGGTCTCTTCCTCGAATATCCGGAAGACATCGAAGTGTACGGGTTCTCGTTCAATACGACGCTCGGTGGCATCGGCTTGCAGGCCGACTTCACCTACCGTCCGGAAGCACCGTTCCAGATCGATACAGACTCGATCACGATCGCGGTCGCTGCCCGGGCGTGCGCGTTCCCGGTGGGTGTGGCCGACTTGGCGGCGACGTTCGAAGCGCTGAACACCTACGCGGGCACGAGCTGCTTTGCGAACGGTACGGTTGGCGGGGTCGTCAGTGGCGTGCTGCGCAACGAGATGTTCACCGCACAGATTGGTACGACATCGACCTACACGGCCTCTGATTGGTGGGTGGATGCGCTGGGCAGCGACCTCGGCGTGATCGTGACCGAAATTGGTATGGTCTACGTGCCGGGCGTCGAAGACACTTGGGTCAGCAACAACCCGGATCCGGATGGTGCCGGCCCGCTGAACCCGCCGTTCTTCCAGCAGTACCAGAACACGGGCTGCCAGGGTACGGACCTGCCGCTCGGTGGCCTGCTCGGCCTCGACAGCAAGCATAGCCGTAATTGCCGTCCGACCGACTTCTCGGCCGGTCTCGTGGCTCTGTTCCGCCTGGAATACAACAACGCGTTCGACACGGGCTTCGTGCTCGCGCCGCAACTCGTCTACAGCTACGACTTCGAAGGCAAGACGGCTGCGCCGTACTCGAACTACCTCGAAGATCGTCAGTCGCTGGGCTTCAGCCTGACCGGAACGTTGAACAACAACTTCCGCATGGGCGCCAGCTACTCGGCCTTCTTCGGCGGTCACGTCGACAACAAGGCGCGCGACCAGGACTTCGCGTCGATCAACGCGAGCTACACGTTCTAAGAACAAGAGACCGCGCGCCCCAAGACAATCTTGGGGCGCGCGAGTTCGTATAAAAACCGGTTTCTGGAGGAAATGGCTGTGACGAAGAAGATGATGTTACTGACGGCATGCGCGTTAGCGGTCGGGATGAC
>CADEFU010000015.1 GCA_902826695.1 uncultured Alphaproteobacteria bacterium
GGTGGCGACGCTCGATCAGGCGGAGCTGATTTAATTGTTACGTGTCCCCGGATTATTTAATTGTTACGTGTCCCCGGATTACGGGAGCTGCTTTAATTGTTACGTGTCCCCGGATTATCTATGTTTCGCGCTTGGTTTTGCGGTAAGGTCCCCGGGCGGAGTCAAGCTGGGTTTTAGATTTTGCGCTATGATGTGCGGGAAGTGCGGGGAATAGGTATCATGTCCCCGTATTTCGGGGCGTAAGAGCACCTGGTGGGGCGAGCGCGCGGGCATCTTCGGCCATGAAGGACGCCACGCCTACGACCTGAGGCACGGCGTCTTCAACATCTATGAATTGGAACTAAACGGCTATCGGACTCAGTCTTACGTTCATGAGGGGCTAGGAGTAGAATCGGCTTACAAGGACCTTTGGCGACCAGGTATCGATCCGAGGACGCGCGATGCCGCAATAGCGGCATGGGCTTTACAATCATGGAGATCAGCCGGATGCGAAGTGAACGGAAGACGCAACCCATCGCCCAATTGCGCGCTCTAGTAGTGATGGCCGGTGCACTCGTGTTTGCGAGTCATGTGGGTGCCGAGAAGCGGGATTATGTCACTGTTTGTGAAATAACAGCAGACAGCGGAAAATTTGTTTCGAAGTTCGTGTGGGTGCGCGACGCTATGCTCCAGTCAAACGCCACGGATATTACAACCCTCCAAGACGCTCGATGCCCGGGAATTCAACATGTGGTAACGGTTTTGATCACGAGTGACCCCAAGAAGAAATCAGAGTTGAAGAAATTCATATCCGTGCTTACTGATCTAGATTCTTACGGGACGTACGGCAAAGAGGTTCGTGGAAATTTTTTTGGAAGGATTCAGATGTCCGGATTCCTCCATGTGCGCACACCAGCAATCGTCGTAGAGAGAGTCGAGAATCTGAGTGTTAGGCGCGCTATCGCACCAAAGTAGCAATTTCCGAATACGGAGAATACCGGAATTCCGGGGACATGTAATGATCTCGTCCGGCGAGCGTTTGCCCCGCAAGAATTCCGGGGACATGTAATGATCTCGTCCGGCGAGCGTTTGCCCCGCAAGAATTCCGGGGACATGTAACAAATTCAAATGGGGACGGGATTCCGGGGACACGTAATGATCTCGTCCGGCGAGCGTTACCTGGCAACGCGAGCCCATGCCCTGAGGCTCGCTAAGCTTGACCGGTCGCGAACATGGATCCGCTCGGGCGGGTCAGCACCACCGAATACGGACGAATACGGGGACATTATACCTATTCCCCTCCGTGTGCGCCAAGAGCATTGGCGGCCTGATCGGCGCCCCGCGTCGCCGGCTTACGCCCCGGCACCTGGCTTACGTTCGCGAAGTCGTCCGCAGCAGAATTCCGGGGACACGTAATAATTTCATATCGAAATACGAGGCAGCATACCTACTCCCTCGCAATCTTAGGAATTCCGGGGACATGTAACAATTTCCAATTAACGCCGCCCGCGCGGGGAATGAATTCCGGGGACACGTAACAATTTCAAATTGACGCCACCACGAGTTCGCATTATGTTCTCGCATGGCTCGTTTGGCAAGAGCCGCGGCATGTATTTCGCCACCGTGGATTCCGCGAGAACGATGCCGAGTTTCGCGAGTTCGCCGTGAATGCGCGGCGCACCCCACAGCGGGTTCTCGCGCGCCATGCGCTTGATGAGCGCTATCGTCGCTCGCTCGATGCGAGGCCGCCCGGCGCGCCGCGAACGCCACCGCCAATAGCGGCGGAAGCCCTCGCGATGCCACCGCAGCAGGGTGGCGGGCGTGACCAGCATCGTGCAGCGCGCAACTTTCGGCCAGAGGCGAAACAGCCATACTAGGAAAAGGCGATCACCATTGGTCAAGCGGACGCGCCGCGCTTGGCGGCTCAGCACGGCATTTTCGTGCCGAAGGCGCGCGATCTCGGCCAGCAGCAGCGGCTGGGCGCAAAGCAGAGCGCCAAGGCTGCTCACGAGACAGAGATTCAAAACGACCATCGGCTCATCCAGCCGTGCGCGACCAGCCCCGGCAACCTTCCAGGTGAAGGTCTCCACAGCGCGGAGGTTGCCTACTTCCGCTTCTCGGCGTCCGTGATCATCGCGTCGAGGCCGCGCAAGCCTTTGCGGAGCGAGTCCGTGATCTCGCGGGCCGCCGCGGGGCTTCTGAGGATGCGGGGTTTTAGGAAGATCAGCAGCTCCGTGCGGTCGCTCGACTGGGCCGTCGTCGAGAACAGCTTGCCGAGCACCGGTATGTCTTTCAGCACCGGCACGCCGTTGTCGCCGTAGGTTTCGGCCTGGCGGATGAGGCCGCCGAGTGCGATCGAGTCGCCGTCTTGCACAGCATGAATTCCGGGGACACGTAACAATTTCGAATTGACCAATGCGCGCGCGGCTGGTGTCGCATCCGGCCGACTGGACGTGGTCCAGCGCGGCGGCACACCTCACCGGCAAGGCGGACCTCCTCGTGCGGCCCGGCGCGTGGATGGCGCGCGCGGGCGATTGGGCGGCGCATCTCGGCGCGGCGCCGGTGACAAGCGAAGTTGAGGCGATTCGCTTGAGCACCAGCACGGGCCGGCCCTTGGGGACGGCGGACTTTGTCGCTAAACTTGAGCACGATCTCGGCCGAACGCTCGGCCGCCGCAAACCCGGCCGAAAGGCGAAGGTGGCGACGCTCGATCAGGCGGAGCTGCTTTAATTGTTACGTGTCCCCGGATTACGAACTCTCAGGGACAACCAGTTAACCCTTATACTACAGGTCAGACACAGCCACGCACCGACTCACACTATCCGATAAAGTGAATGCCGAAAGGTGACAGCATGGTTCAAGTTTGGTTTCTCCCTGAGCTGATTGGCGCCCAAGTCTTGCTCGCACAAGGAGGAGGAGACGAAGCGACTGTGCTACACTTTTCAAACTCGTGGCACTACACGATCTTCAACCCGACAAATTTGACCAATGCTGCAGGGAGCATGGCTGATGTGTCGTCATTGGCTGGAGAAACTGTTACGCAGGCGTCAGCCAACGAAGAGACGATGACCATCTCAACAAGTACCGGCTTGACGTTGACGACCGACCTCCGCGATTCAGCCTATCAAGGCCCCGAAGCCGCCGTAGTAGAATCGCCTGCCGGTACCATTTTTGTGATACGATAAATCGGATCGCGGTAGCAGAACAAACGTAACAACGGGTAACAACGGGGACACGATACATATTCCCCGTTCCCACTAAACGCCTAACCGCGAGGGGTGACCACCCCCGAGCGGACTCCCCGGCGAATGCGAGGACATGATACCTATTCCCCTCCGTGCGCGCCAAGAGCATTGGCGGCCTGATCGGCGCCCCGCGTCGCCGGCTCACACCCCGGCACCTGGCTTACGTTCGCGAAGTCGTCCGCAGCAGATAGACGGCGTCAACGAACGATAGCGCGCCAAACGTCGCTATCATCGTGGAGATGACCAAATTGGCAAAAAGACAATCCGCGGGCAAATCGCCGGCGCCGGGAAGGCATCTTCCCTCAGGCAAGAGATCCGGTCGAACAATTGCGACAAGCATCGCCGCCATGAAGGCCGCAGCGATACCGAACAGCCAATAGCTCACGACACGTGCCCAGCCGGGAAGCATAGCGAACACGTGCCCAAGGTCGAGTTCGCCTTGGAGCGTATAGGGAAACCCGTCGCGCTTGCCGACGTAGAGCAGAAAGTAGAAGAAAACGGCGAACGCGAGCGCAACGAAAATCCCGGTCAACTGATACAGACGCGATGGCTCGACCAAATCGATCTGCCAGCCGGCCTGACAAACGAGACCGAGCAAGAACGCGGCGGCGCCCGCCACACCGAACAATCGGTCGAGAAGCATCTTGCGCTCCCTCCATGTTCCAAACCACGCGGCCGCTCCCACAATTCTATTCGAAGGCCGATCTCGGAAGACAGTCAAGCGGCGCTGACAGCTCATACCGCATAACGGAGTTGTCATTTGCGAGGACACGTCAGGACCTGGGCCCGCGAGCAACGCGAGCGGACGCCCCAGGGCTCGCGACGCACGCTTCTCTCGTCCCCATTCGGCCGCCCGGTGCGCGTTCGCGCTTGCATTTGTTCGCTAAATGTTCTATGCGGATGATGTGGCCGATCTTCGACAAGTTGGTCGGCCGCATTCCCTCGCCCGGTGGGGCGAGCGGCTGCACCTTGAAAATTGCATCTGGTGAGTGACGATCGTGCTGATCCCTGGCGCGGCGTTGGCTGCTGCGTGTTCGGCTGGCGGAGCGTGCAGGTTCGAGCGGCGTTTTTCCGCATCTCGGCCGTGCGCAATGTTCGTGCGGGCTTGGCCGCCGTTGCCGCCTGCGTTTGCGCGCGGCCCACGCGAGCCGAACGGATCTCTAACGCCAATCTAACGCATATCTAACGGATGACGCCGCGGAGATCCGCGGATCTAACGCTTCTAACGGATAGGATTTTGCATCGCGCCGCGACCGCACGGATTGGGGGCCTTGCAAGCCCCCTCCCCCCGGAAAAAAATGACGCAAAAATCCCACGCTGCGGCCAAATTCATGCGGGGCGCCGAACTCTGCGCTAACCATCGCTGCACCATTTCCAGCTAAAGTTTCGGTCTTGGGGATGGGGGTCTCGCATGGGTTTCTTCACGCGCAAAGCGGCGCCGGTCGACACGTTTGAGTTTCCGCCAAGCCCGGCGGTCGTGCCCGAGGGCCTGACGCAGGCGACGCCGAAGTACAAGCGGCACGCCACGATCGCCATGCTGAGCTTGCTGTTGTTCGTGGCCGTCTATGTCGGGCTGACCGGCTGGTTCGCTTGGACCGCCTACATGATCTTTGCGAACATCGAGACGTTCCAAGAGGATCAGCTCTTTGTCGCGGTCGCAGGCGGGTGCTCTGCGTTCCTGGCTCTGTTCATGGCCAAGAGCCTGTTCGCGTTCCAAAAAGGTGCCGCCTCCGAAGACATGGAGTTGAAGCAGAAGGACCACCCGCGCCTCTTCAAGTTCCTGCACGCGATCGCGGACGAGACGGGCGCGCCGAAGCCGCACCGCGTGTTCCTCTCGCCGCGGGTGAATGCGGCGGTGTTCTACGATCTCAGCTTCCTCAATCTGATCCTGCCGTCGAAGAAGAACCTCGAGATCGGGCTCGGCCTCGTCAACGTGCTGACCATGAGCGAGCTCAAAGCGGTGCTCGCGCACGAGTTCGGACACTTTGCGCAGAAGTCGATGGCGGTCGGCCGCTGGGTCTATATCGCGCAGCAGGTGGCGACGCAGATCGTCAACAAGCGCGACGTGTTCGACAAGTTCTTGTCAGGCTTGAGCCGCTTCGACCTGCGCGTCGCGTGGGTCGGTTGGATCTTGCAGTTTGTCGTGTGGTCGATCCGGTCGCTGACCGACACATTGCTCAGCGGCGTGATCCTGGCGCAGCGTGCGCTGTCGCGGGAGATGGAGTTTCAGGCCGATCTCGTCTCCGTGCGGGCGACGGGCAGCGAGGCGCTGATCAACGCGTTGCACAAGCTTTCGGGCGCCGACGACGCGCTGGACCGTGCGTTCAACTTCGCGGGGGCGGAGCACCACAGCAAGACGCCGGTCAAGGACGTGTTCGCCGTGCAGTCGCGCGTGCTCGATCATCTGCGGTCGATCTACAACGACCCGCACTATGGCGCGGCACCGGCGCCGTCGAAGGAAGCGCCGGAGCTGCACCGCGTGTTCAAGAGCGACGTCGCGGCGCCGCCACGCATGTGGGCGACCCATCCGGCGAACGCCGACCGCGAGGAAAACGCGAAGATCGTGTTTGTGCGTTGCGAGCGCGACGAGCGCAGTGCGTGGGAACTGTTCCCGGACGCGGCGGACCTGCGCGAGGAGATGACGGCGAAGATCTTCGCGGCCGCGCCGGTGGCGAAGGGCGAGACGGCCGAACCCGCGCCGGTGCCCGCGCCGCTTGAAGAGACCTTCGCAAGGCTTGACGCGTCTTATTCGAGCAAGACGATCGACAAGCGGTATCGCGGCGCCTATCTCGGCCGGGCGATCGCGCGCGGGTTCAAGAGCGTTGACGACATGTACAACGGTGCGCCGGCCGCCAACATCGGCGCGCGGGTGGGCGCGCTCTATCCGGAGGCGTTCGGAACCGCGCTCGAGAAGCTGCGCGAGCTGTTCGACGAGAAGAACACGTTCGAAGGGCTGCAGAAGGGCTACCTCAAGGCGCCGGGCGGCGTCGTGCGCTGGCGCGGCGAAGAAGTGGCGCCGCGGCAGTTGCCGAAAATTCTGAAGGCGCTCGACGAAGAGATCACGCCGATCAAGACCGACATCGCCGAGCACGACCGGGAAGTCCGCAGCGTGCATCTGGCGGCGGCGAAGGCGCTGGGTCAGGGATGGGATGCGTATCTCGTCGGTCTGACCTCGCTGATCCACTATGCCGAGCATACGCACGCCGACCTGATGGACCTGCAGGGCGTGCTTGCGAACGTCTATGCGATCGTGACCGCCGACAAGAAGGTCAGCAAAAAAGAAATGCGGCGCCTGATCGCGGCCGGGAACGACGTGCACGACGCGCTTGAAAAGATCTACCGCCAAGCGGGCGAGCTTTTGCTCGATGAGCGCACGGCCAAGCGCGCCGAGATCGCGGACTATGTCGCGGCGCTTGGCGCGTTCACTCTGCCGGTGGCGGACGAGAGCAACATCGGCGACTGGCTCAGCGTGATCGACGGGTGGATCAACGGTGCGGCCGGTACGCTGATGTCGATCCGCGGCAGCGCGCTGCAAGAGCTTCTGATCGCCGAAGACGACGTCGCCGCTTGGCACGCTGCGGGCACGCAAGCCCCCGTCGCGCCGGCCGCTGCGAGGGCGCCGGCGGACTATCCCCGCTTGATGCTCGGCGACGCCCGTCCCCGGCAGGAAAAGCTGAGCTGGTGGGATCGCTTCCAGGTCGCCGACGGTTGGGTTGCGGCAAGCGCCCGCTTCCTCGTCGCCGGCACTGTGGTTGGGGCGGTGCTGGTGGTCGGCGCGATGCTCGCGTTCCACGGCCGCGCTCAGGCTGAGGTTTGGGTGCCGGCGGAGCCGATGTCGCCGACGCTCAGCGCTCCAAGCGAGGCCGAGCAGCCGACAGCTGCGCCTGAAGAGGTGCCCGGACTGAGACCTGCCGAACCGGCGATGGAGGCGGCCCCGGCCGATGTCGCGCCCACGGAGGTCGCGCCTGCCGAGGCGATGCCGGACGAAAGTCTGCCCCCCGACGCGTCCGCGCCGGCGGAGACGCAGCCGCCATCGTCGGACGAGGCGCCGGAAAGCATGGCCGCTCCGCCGGCTGAGCCCACGGCGGACGTGCCCGTGACAACGGAGTTGCGCGATAGCTTGGAGTAGCGCGCCGCCGGCTAGGCTTTCGTGCCGATGAAGCCGATGACGACCAGCGCGCTGCCGATGCCGATGACGACGCCCGCCGTCTGACTGACGATCTCGAGAAGCTTTTGCGGATCGGTCGACTGCGAGGCGAAACTCATCATCACGAAAAAGAAGATCACCGCGAACACGGCGAGCCCGGCTCCGGCATAGACCAATCGCATATTCCGCTTACGCATTCTGTCCCCTAACAAACCAGCGCGCTGACACTACCAATACGGCGGCAGCGCCGCGAGGGGTCCAGGCAAGTCCGGGCATATGACGCGGTCGTGAATTGCAGAATCGCGCGAAAATCCCAAATCTGCGGCTGGAAAAACAAACATGAGGACGCCGCCATGCCAGACGACACGCCTAGAGCTGCCCCCTCCCAACTTGCCTATATCCTGGCATTCCTAGGCGGGTTCACCGGCGCAGTGCTCGCGATGGGCCTCCTCATCAGGCTGTTTTGAAGACAGCGCGGCACAAAACGCGCGCCGCGCTGCCCGCCGCCACTAACCCGGCAGCAGAACCGTCAGCGTCGCGACCACCCCGCCCTCGCAGAGGTTTGTGCCGCCGAAGCAGTCGGCACGCTCCAAGTCCGTGTCCACCCACCGAACGTCGAGCGTGACGTTCGAGATCTTCGCCGACACGCCGATGTCGTAGAACGCATAGTCGGGTGTTCCGAACGTCGCGTTGTCGTCGATCCACTGATACCCCAGGCGGCCCGAGGCCGAGACGCCGCCGTCAAAGACCCAGAAGTTGTCCGCGATCGGCACCGATAGGCCGCCCGCAAGCTCAACCGACGAACCCGACTCGAAGAAATAGTCGGGGCTCCAGGCGACTTCGAGCGTCCCGGAGAAGCCGCCAAAGTCGTGCGCCACGCTGCCGATCAGCTCGAAGTAGTCGTACTCGTTGGCGCCCGGCAGATAGTCCGCGGTCGGATACCAATAGTAGACCGCTTTGATCGTGCCGGTCGTGTTGTCGCTCAACGCGCCCGTAAAGCCGGCGTAGAGGTCGACTTCGAGATACGTGTCTGCCGCATCGTTGAAGTCGACGTTGGACGCCCAGACGCCGGCGAAGAAACCCGAGTCCCCGGTGTAGTCGATGCCGCCCGACACCGCGAGCTCGCCTTGGCTTTGCGACTGCCCGCGGAAGCGGTAGTCGGACGTCAAGGCGATGTTTGCCGTGAATGGCCCCCACGCCGGCTCTTCCTCCGCGCGAGAGACGGCCGGCAACGTCACCGAGACGGCCAGGACAAGACTGCTGAGTGCTAAAGACTTGGATTTCATAGCGCACAATCCTCTTTTGAACTTTGACATTGCTAGTGAACTTTCTCGCCGTGCTGCGAAAGGTCGAGCCCTTCCATCTCTTCCTCGGGCGATACGCGCAAACCCAGCGTCGCGCCGATCACCATTAAAATGACGAAGGTCACGACCGCGCAGTAGACGCCCGCATAGGCAAGACCCACGACCTGCGTCATGACTTGATCCGGGTTACCGTCGATCAGACCCTTGCCTAGGCTGTTCACGCTCGACAGCGCGAACACGCCGGTTAGGACCGCACCGACTGCGCCGCCGATGCCGTGAATGCCGAATGCGTCAAGCGAGTCGTCGTAGCCCAAGAGCCGCTTCAGCCAGACCGAACCGATGTAACAGACCACACCCGCCACAAGCCCGATCGCGAGCGCGCCGTCCGGCGCCACGAAACCTGCCGCCGGCGTGATCGCGACGAGTCCCGCCACAGCACCCGACAGCAAGCCCAACACGCTGGGCTTTTTGACGACCAGCCATTCGAAGAACATCCACGACACGGTCGCCGCCGCGGCCGCGATCTGCGTGTTGGCCATGGCGACACCTGCAAGTTCGTTCGCGGCAACAGCTGAACCCGCGTTGAAGCCGAACCACCCCACCCAGAGAAGCGATGCCCCCGTCAACGCGTAGAGAAGATTGTGCGGCGACATCTCCTCCGAGCCGTAACCCGTGCGCCGCCCGAGCACGATCGTGCACACGAGGCCAGCTATCCCCGCGTTAAAGTGCACGACCGTGCCGCCGGCGAAGTCAAGGACGCCCATGCTCCCTAAGAACCCACCGCCCCACACCCAATGCGCGACGGGCGCATAGACCGCGAGCAGCCAAAGCGTCATGAACGCAATCAGCGCCGAGAACTTCATGCGGTCCGCGAACGCCCCGCAGATCAGCGCGGGGGTAATGACGGCAAACGTCATCTGAAACGTCATGAACACGGATTCGGGAATCGTCGCGGCCAGCGAATGCGCACTCCCCGCCCCCATGCCGCGCAACAGGAACCGGTCAAGCCCGCCGATGAAGCTTTGGTTTGCGCCGCCGTTTGTGAACGCCAGCGAGTACCCGATGACCGCCCAAAGCACCGTAATGACCGCCGTGATGGCGAAGCTTTGCGCAGCGGTCGCCAAGATGTTTTTCTTGCGCACCATGCCCGCGTAGAACAACGCAAGGCCCGGGATCGTCATCAACAGCACAAGCGCCGTCGACATCAGCATCCATGCCGTGTCACCGCTATTTAGCTGAAGAGGTGCCGCGTGCGCCGGCAGCGCCACCTTCGGCGCCGCTGGCTCCGCAGCAGCCTCTGCCGCGGGTGCCTCTGCCGCGGTCGCGTCCGCGGCTGCTGTCCCAGGTGCCTCTGTAGCCGCTGCGGGCGTTTCGGGCGCCTGCGCGTATGCGGCTGCCGTCGTAAGGGCGATGGCGCAGAACAGCGCGCCCAACCTCATCACAAAGAACGCAATCCAACCTACTCTCTGCTCGTTCGTCTTCATTGCTCGTGTCCCCTTCTGATCCCCAATACTGATCGTCATGCCCGCGTCACCCGCCAAAAGACGGGCGCGCCGCCCCGCGGCAAGCCGCGCCCGCGCGGGACTTTCTTCTCCGCAACCTTCGTCGGCCTGTTCGTCAAGAGACGCAGCTGAATACGGCTGGCGGGGTCGAGAACGCGCAATCTGCCCAGCGCTGCGACGCGCGTGGGATCCACCGCCGCCAACAGATGCACCATGTCCAAACGCGATCGGCTCTCTGTCGGCGCGCGCGGTCTTCTTGGCGGAGCGGCGGTCGGGCCGCGCGACGAACTCAGCGCAACGCCAGCGGCGGCGGCACCAAACGTCGCCGCCAGCACGGTCGACGTGTGATCCTCCGGCGCGCGCCATGCCATTTTCGCGTAGAGCGCCTTCGCCGTCGGCGCCATGAAGTCGCCGTAGATCAGCGAGGCGCTAACGAACAGGACTGCACCGATCGCAATGCCGCGTGCGAAAACCGCTGTTGCCCCGCTGCTACTCCGCAGCAACTCCAACGCAGCCAGAAATAGAAAAAGGCCGACCAGAGACGTCCCGAGCTCAGCAACGCCCAACACTTCGAAAAGCGCCAACGGTGTCTGCCAGATCGGCGCAATCAGCTTGTCCAACATGTCCAATGCCCACTCGCGTTTTTAAGTTTCTTGCTGCAAACGCTAACGCATGAAACGCGGCGGAAAAGTCCAAGTTTTGTGCAATTCAATCAATCGAGGTTCGGCAGTGCAGCATTGCCACAAAACTGCGCGCGCGTTGTGCAACGGTGCCGCCCGATTGAGCGCGGCACTGCCGAACGTGTGGGCATGTTTCAAATCGGCGAGCGGATCGCACTCCAGTGCAACCCGCTGTCACGCTCTGTCCCGAGCACCGGCGGTATTGCGGTGACACTGAAGACAAGCTGCTACTCCAAAAGAGCGGTCGGACCGCGGCTGTCGTCCTACCGCCCGAACCGCGCGATCAGACTCGACGTGTCCCATCGCTTGCCGCCTTGGCGCTCCACGTCAGCGTAGAACTGGTCGACCAGCGCCGTAAGCGGCAACTGCGCGCCGGTCTTGCGCGCTTCGGCGAGGGCGATGCGTAGGTCTTTGCGCATCCACTCCACCGCAAAGCCGAAGTCGAATTTGCGATCGTGCATCGTCGCCGCGCGGTTTTCCATTTGCCAGCTTTGCGCAGCGCCCTTCGAAATCACCTCGACGACTGCGTTTGGATCTAGGCCCGCTTTCTCCGCGAAGTGGATCGCTTCGGCAAGGCCTTGGACCACGCCTGCGATGCAGATTTGGTTCACCATTTTCGTCTTCTGACCGGCGCCTGCGGGGCCGAGCCGTTTCACCATTTTCGCGTAAGCGCGCATGACAGGCTCGGCCTTTGCGTAAGCCGCCTCGTCGCCACCGCACATAACCGTGAGCTGGCCCTTCTGAGCCCCCGCCTCGCCCCCAGAGACCGGCGCATCGACGAACGCGAGGCCTTTGGCCGCCGCTTCGCGTGCGAGTTCCTCAGCCAGCATCGCGGAGCCCGTCGTGTGATCGACGAAGACCGCACCGCGCGTCATCGCGGCAAATGCCAGATTCGCAACCTCGCGAATATCCGGATCGTCACCGACACAAGAGAACACGATATCAGCGCCGCTCACCGCCTCCACCACGGTCGCTGCTGCGCGCCCGCCGAATTCGTTGGCCCATGCGTCGGCGCGTGTACGCGTGCGATTGAAGGCAGCGACAGCGTGACCGGCGCGCGCCAAGTGTCCGGCCATGGGATATCCCATGCGCCCGAGGCCAATGAAGGCTAGCTTTGTCATTGTTCGTCCGATGTTGTTCCGGACGACTGTTTAGCGCCCGCGCAGCAGCTCGTCACCCAATCTTCACAATCAAGCGACCGCTGTAGTCGAGCTTGTTCAAGAACGGCTTGAACCTCTGTTTGGCGAAATACTCGTCCACGGCCTGTTTGGCGCCCACCCAGTGACCATAGTCGTCGATGATGAGAAGACCGTTCGGCGCCAACCGCGGGTACAGGTTCTCTAGCGTGTGTTTCGTCGACTCATACCAATCCGTGTCCAGCCGCAGCAGCGCGATCCGTTCCGGCGCGCTATGGGGTATCGTGTCTTCGACACGGCCGCGCATCATGCGAATGCGGTCGGCGGGATAACCGGTCGCTGCCATGTTGCGCGCCACGTCTTCATAAGACGCATAGGCCCACACGCCTCCGCCCTCTCTGCGTACGTTCTTTTCGAGCAACACTTGTGCGCTCTCGCCGAAGTGATCGCGATCTTTCTCGGTCGGCGGCGTCATGCCTTCGTAGGTGTCGAAGAGATACAGTTCGCGGCTTGTCTGGTTTAGGTCCAGCAACGTGTACGCCGCGGCCATCGTACTGCCGCCGCGCCAGACACCGCACTCGACGAAGTCGCCTTCGATGCCGTTGGCGACGAGGTACTCGACGCCGCTGACGACGCCGGCGACTCGTTCCGCCGAGGTCATCGTGAACGGCCGCACCTTTCTAACGACATCACGCTCGCGTTGCGTCAGGTGCGCCTCGGTGCGCACGATATCGTAGCCAGCTGCGTTCAGCGCACGTTTGACGAGCCGCTTGATCATTCGTATAGCCCCGCTATCCAGTGACGGGCCATATCCCACATATGGGCCTGCGTCACAACACAAGGGGAGCTGCGGCGGCGCGTCATGGTTCGGATGCTGAAGATTAGCGGCGGCGCGCTCGCTTTCGCGGGAGCTTTGTTTGCCTTGTGGCTCGCCGTCACCGCGCTTTGGCTCCGCTGGTCGGTGCCAATTTTGTCAGGCGAGATGAAGGTCGATGGTGTCACCGCAGTTGTGCGCATTCTGCGTGACGCCGACGGCGTGCCGCATATCTATGCGGAGAGCCGAGACGATGCGCTGTTCGGCCTCGGTTACGTTCATGGACAAGACCGGCTTTGGCAGATGGCGTTTTCGCGCCGTACGGTGCAGGGCCGCTTGAGCGAGATGGCGGGATCGGCCGCACTTGTTCCAGACATCTATCTGCGCACGCTTGGGCTCTACCGCGCGGCGCGAGCGGCCGAGGCACGGCTTAAGCCCGACACGCGCGCGGCGCTCGCTGCCTACGCCGCCGGTGTGAACGCGGCGGTGCCGAAGAGCGGCAAGCCGTTGCCGCCGGAGTTCTTCATGCTGGGCACGGATTTCGAGCCGTGGCAGCCCGAGGATTCCGTCGCGGTTTTGAAGGGCGTCGCGGTGCAGCTGTCGGCTAACGCGTTTCAGGAGCTGTTCCGCCTGCAGCTGCTGAAGACGCTGTCGCCGGAGAAGGCCGCCGTCTTCAATCCACCGCTGCCGCCCGAGGTGCTTGAGGCGTATCGCGCCTATGCGCCGCAGGAGGCGACGAAGTTCGCAGACGCGCTCGATGCGCTGACACCCGTGCTAGCCACCGTCGGCGCATCGAACAACTGGGTCGTCGGCGGCGCGCACACGGCAAGCGGCAAGCCGCTGCTCGCGAACGATCCGCATCTGCCGCTCACCGTCCCCGGATTTTGGTACTTGGCCCACGTGCACTGGCCAGGCGGCGAGGCGATCGGCGGTACGGTGCCGGGCCTACCTGCGATCATCGCCGGCCGCACAGCGAACATCGCCTGGGGCATGACGACAACCGGCGCCGACACCCAGGACTTGATCTGGGAGAAGCTCGATCCCGCCGACCCCGGCAGCTACCTTTCGCCCGAAGGTTCGAAGCCGTTCGAAACCCGCGCCGAGATCGTCAACGTGCGCTTCGGAGCCGCGAAGACGATTTTCATCCGCAAAAGCCTGAACGGCCCAATCTTGCCGACCGACGAGCCGCGTCTGAAAGCGCTCGTTCCCGACGGTTATGCCCTCGCGCTCCGCTGGCCCGCGCTCGACGACGAAGACGCGACGATGGAAGCGGCGCTGGGTATTTTCACCGCCACAGACACAACGCGCGTGACGGTGGAGCGCGTGTTCGATCCCTACCGCGCGCCGATCCAAAGCTTCGTCTTCGCCGACAACGCGGGCAACATCGGCCTCGCATTGCCGGGCGCGATCCCGAAGCGCGATCCGCGCAATCCGGTGGCGGGCTTGCTACCCGGCGACGGCACCGACCCGCGCTTCGCGTGGCAGGGATTCCTCGCAGGCGCCGACCGGCCGCTCTGGACCGGCGGCGCGAGCGATATGTTTTGGACCGCGAACAACAACGTGGTGCCGCCGTCGTACAAGCCTCTCATCGCGCTCGACTTCGATCCTGAACACCGCGCCCGCCGCATTGCAACTTTGCTGCAGGCGAAAAGCGCGCCGCACACGGTCGAGAGCATGCGCGCGATGCAGCTCGACGACGGCGAGCAGTTCGCGATGGATGTCGTGCCGCTTCTCGTTGCGCAAACGAGGCCATCCGACACCCGTTCGAGCGACGCGCTCACCCTCCTGAAGGCCTGGGATAGGCACATGCGGCCGGAACGCGCCGAGCCGTTGATCTTCGCCGCCTGGATGCGTGCGTTCACAAAGGGGCTTACCGCCGACGAGCTGGGCGACGTCTTCGATCGCGTCTGGACCGACCGGCCGAATTTCCTGACCGATGTCTTGAACGGCGAGCCCGCCGCCGTGTTCTGCGACGACGTCAAGACGCAGCCGAAAGAAGATTGTGCTACCATCCTCTCGATGAGCCTCCTCGCCGCGCTTGACGATCTTTCAGAGCGTTACGGGAACGACATGTCGAAGTGGCGTTGGGGCGAGGCGCATCGCGCCCGCTTCTCCCACACGCCGTTCGGCTTCATCCCGCTGCTGAAGAACGTGTTCGGCCTGAGCGAGATCATGGGTGGCGGCAATTCCACCATTCAACGCGCCGCCTACCGCTACTCAAACACCGAACCCTATGCGGCGGTGCACGGCAGCGGCTATCGCGCCGTCTACGATCTTGGCGATCCGGACAAGTCGATCTACATGGCCTCGACAGGTCAGAGCGGCAACATTTACTCGCCGTATTACACGAACCTGACCCCGCGCTGGGCGAAGGGCGAGTATCTGCGCATGACGACGGACCGCGCCGCGATCGAACGCGCCGCCGTCGCGACGCTGACGCTTCAGCCCTCGAGCTCCGACAGCGCGCGGTAGCGGCCGCGATAGTAGATCAAAGGGTCGCTGTGCGAGCGGTGGTCGTGCGCGAGAACGCGGCCGACGAGGATGACGTGGTCGCCGCCGTCGTAGCGGTGCTCCACGCTGCACTCGAAGTGCGCGATCGCTTCTTCGAGGAGCGGGGTGCCGTGCTTGCCGGTTCGCACGTTCGCCTCGCCCAAGCTTGAGGCACCTTTGCGGGCCAGGCGTTGCGCCAAGTCGCGGCTTTGGGCGCCAAGCATGTTCACGGCGAAATGCGCGACGGCCATCATCGCGGCAAAGCGGTCGGAGGCGCGATCGAGGCTCCAGAGGATCAGCGGCGGGTCGAGCGACACGGACGCGAAGGAATTGATCGTGAGGCCGAACGGCGCGGCGGCCCCGCGGGCGCTCACAACGGCGACGCCTGTCGCGAAATGACCCAATGCGTCGCGAAAGGCGCGGGAATCCTGGCTCATCGAAACCCTGGTGATTGGCCCACTCCGCGTACTGGCAAGGGGCCTGCATGGCAACCCCGGCGTGGGCTTGGGCGGGGGCAAAATAGTGGGCAAGAGTGGCGGAAAAGCCTTGGGTTTCGGCCGAAAAGACCGCCCACAAAAATCGTTTGCAACGCCAGTTTCCAGCCGGGTCCGACTGTGTGAAATTCCTGAGCTGCGGCCGCACTTGGGCGATTCGGGCCGCGCCACCTATGGGGAGACGCGCGCGTTGACTGAGCAGTTGGGCATCCGCTTTGCGCAGTTCTACCTGACGTCGCCGGCGCCCTGCCCTTACATCGCGGGGCGAGCCGAGCGCAAAGTGTTCACGCGCCTTTCGGGCGAAGTGGCCCGCACGCTGAACGACAGCCTGACCCATGCCGGCTTCCGCCGCAGCCAAAACATCGCCTATCGCCCGTCGTGCGAGGGGTGCCAAGCCTGCGTCTCGGTGCGCGTGATCGTGGACGCGTTCGAGCGTTCGCGTTCGTTCGAACGTGTGGCGTCCAAGAACGCCGACCTCATCGGCGAAGTTGTGGACCCGTGGGCGACGGAAGAACAGTTCGCGCTGCTGCGCCGTTATCTCGACGCGCGCCACACCGGCGGCGGCATGTCGGACATGACGATGTTCGACTACGTCGCGATGGTCGAAGACTCAGCCGTGGAAACGCACCTTGTCGAGTATCGCTATCGCAGCGGCCCTAAGGCGGGCGACCTCGTCGCGGTGGGGCTGACCGACCAACTCTGCGACGGCCTCTCGATGGTCTACAGCTACTACGACCCCGAGGAGGAGCGGCGCAGCCTCGGTACGTTCATGGTGCTCGACCATATCGAGCAGGCGCGCGGGCGCGGACTGCCGTACGTCTATCTCGGCTATTGGATCGAAGGCAGCCGCAAGATGAGCTACAAGGCGCGGTTCGCGCCGCTGGAAGCGCGCATGCCGTCGGGTTGGGTGGCGCTGAAGCGGCCGTGAGGCTGCGCCTCGACAAGCACCTAAAACCAGTACAATGAAATCGACACCATCCAGCATCGCGAGCTATGCTGGTGGCTCAGCTTGTTCGACGCATGAGGCTCATCGATGAACACCACCGCTCTCGCGCGCACCGCATTGGTGCTCATGCTCACAACACTTGCGGCCTGCGTTGCGGACGAAGAGCCCGCGCCGCCGCCGCCAGCGTATGAGCCGCCGCGTGGCAGCGCCTGCGCGGTGATTGAGAGCCGCACGTGGGCGGCTTGGGTGAATGCGATGCCGGGGCCGAAGGCTGCGAACACGCTCATCGTCACCGGCGAGATCGTGCTGCCGACGCCCGGTTACACCGCGACGCTCACTGCCGGCATGGCCGACCGCAGTGCGCGGCCGGTGCAGCAGTTGATCCTCACGCTCACCCCGCCCGATGGGGTGGTTGCGCAAGTGCTCACGCCGACGAGCGTGCGCTATGAGGGCCCCGCGATCTCACAACAGTACAGTGGCGTGCGCATCATGTGCGGCGGTGCGATGCTGACGGAGATCGACGACGTTCCTGTCGCGCAATAGCGCGGTCGTTCGGCCGGCGGCTTGTGCGCCGCCGGCTCGCATCAGCCGGCGAACCCCTTCCCGTCCATCGCCTTCAGCGCGAATGCGTAGTCGCGCGCGACCTCTTTCAGGCGATTGAAGCGGCCGGAGGCGCCGCCGTGGCCGGCGTCGAGGTTGATGTGCAGTAGGAACGGCCCCGCGTTCGGGGCGAGGTCGCGAAGGCGGGCGATCCACTTCGCGGGCTCCCAGTATGTCACGCGACTGTCGGTCAGGCCGCCATAGGCGAAGATGGGCGGGTACGGCTTTGCGGCGACGTTGTCATAAGGCGAGTAGGCCGCGATCGTGTCGTAGTCCTCTGCGCTTTCGAGCGGGTTGCCCCATTCGGGCCACTCCGGCGGCGTGAGCGGCAGCGTCGCGTCGCTCATCGTGTTGATGACGTCCACGAACGGCACGGCCGCGATATGGCCGCCGAAGAGGCCGTCGGCGGCGAGGTTCGAGACCGCGCCGACCAAGAGGCCGCCGGCCGAGCCGCCGTAGGAGACCATGCGGCCGCGTTTCGCGTAGCCTTTCGCGACGAGCCCTTCGGCCACGGCGATGAAGTCCGTGAAGGTGTTCATCTTCTTATTCTTGCGGCCGTCTTCGAACCAGCCGCGGCCCTTCTCGTTGCCGCCGCGCACGTGGGCGATTGCCCAGATCCAGCCGCGGTTCACGAGGCTCAAACGGTTCGTGCTGAAGTCAGCTTCCATGCCGATGCCGTAGGAGCCGTAGCCGTAGAGCAGAAGCGGCGCGCCGGCGTTCACTTGCGTTGTCTTCAAGCGCAGCGTCGTCACGGGGATTTCGGCGCCGTCTTTGGCCTTGATGAAGAGGCGTTCGGTCAGATAGCGCGCCGGATCATGGCCCGAAGGCACCTCTTGGGTTTTGCGGACGGTGCGCGTCTTGGCGTTCAGGTCGTAGTCGATCCACTGTCGCGGCGTTGCCGGCGATTGATAGACGAAGCGCATCACCGTGGTGTCGAACTCGTAGCCGGGGTTCAGGGCGAGCGCGAAGGCGCCTTCGTCCTGTGCGATCGTATGCTCGACACCGGCGCGGTTGCGGACCACGATGCGCGGCAATGCGTTCTCCCGCTCCAGCCGGATCAGGTGGTCTTTGACCGCGATGACGTTCTCGATGTAGCGGCCTGCTTCGTGCGGGATGAACGGCTTCCAATTCGCGCGCGCCGTTGCGCCCGGCTCCGCGGTCATGATCTTGAAGTCCACTGCACCGTCTGCGTTCGTGAGGATGTACCAGCGGCCGTCGAAATGGGTTGGCGAATAGAGCTCGGCCACGATGCGCGGCGCGAACAACACGGGTGCCGCCTCGGGCGTGGCTGCGGGGATGATGTGGTACTCACTCGTTTCCTGATTGCCGACGCTGATCAAGATGAAGGCGCGGCTTTCGCTGATGCCCACGCCTAAGAACATGCCGGGGTCTTTTTCTTCGTAGACCAGAACGTCAGGGCCGCCGCGCGCCGGGCGGCGGAAGACCTTAACGGGGCGCGCGTTCTCGTCTTCGTAGGTCCAGAACAGCCACTTGCCGTCGGGCGAGAAGACGAAGCCGCCGTTCGTGCTTTCGATTGGTGTTCCAACGAGCGCGCCCGTGCTCAAGTCCTTGACCCGAATGCGATAGATGCCGGCGCCCGTGTCGTCCTCGGCGTAGGCGAAGAGTTGGTGGTCGTCGCTGTGGCCGGTCGCGCCGACTTGATAGAACGCTTTGCCTTTCGCCAAGGCGTCGACATCGAGCAGAGCTTCCTCCGCGCCGCCCGCGCGGGGCTTGCGCGCATAGAGCGGGTGTTGGCCGCCAGTACTGAAGCGCGCGTAGTACTCGAACGCGCCGTCGGGCTGCGGTACGGTGGCGTCGTCTTCCTTAATGCGGGCTTTGAGTTCGGCGAAGAGTTCGTCCTGCAACTGTGCGGTGTCGGACATCAGCGTGTCGAAGTGCGCGTTCTCCTTCACCAGGTGGTCGCGGATGTCGGCGCGCAAAACGCTCGGGTCGCGCAAGACCTTCTGCCAGTTGTCGTCCTTCATCCAGGCATATTCATCGACGCGGGTGCGGCCAAGTTGGGTCATGGTTTGCGCTTTCTTTGGGGCTGCAGGGGTACAGGCGGAACCCGACGGCATTATCGCGGTTCTCGCGCGCCCTCACTCTGATAGCTTGGCGGTTACATCCCATGCCCGGCGCCGGCCCCGCAAGCGGCCGGCCCGCCCGCAGGAACGGGCCTGTTTATGCGTCACAACACGCAACCGCTCCCTGTTCGGGTTCATGAACGGTTCACGTGGCGGGGGCGAGGTTGGTTGAAAAGAGGAGGCGCCGATGATCGCTCGATTTTTCTTCCTGGCTTTGGTGCTCGTGCTTCCCGCGCGCTTAGGTTTTGCGGCTGGACCGCTCCCGCCGCCGATGCCGCCGGATGTGCAAGCGGTGCAGGCGTGTCTTGCTTCGCGCACGGCCGACTTGGCGGCGACATGTGTCGGGGTGATGTCGGCGTCGTGCCTCAAGACCGCCGACAGCCAGCAGCGCATGACGCAGTGCATGATCCGCGAGCGCGCCGTGTGGGATCTGTTCTTGAACAACGACTATCAGGCGGTGATGGCCGGGTTGCGGCCGGCGGCGCGCGAGGAGTTACGCGCGATCGAGCGGCAGTTCGTGAGCGGGACCGAGCGGCGCTGCACGTTCATCCGAACAGCGATGGGGTTCTCGTCCTACATCCAGGTCGTCGAGATTGAGCGCTGCATGATGCACGCCACAGCGGTTCAGTGGCTGTGGCTTAGGGACTTTCAGATGAAGCCGGAGAAGCAGCTCTAAGATCGTTTAAGGCCGCTTCAGGTCGCTTAACTACGCCATTTCCGCGGTTCGGCTTAAGGTTTTCTCAACGGCAACCACGCCGGGACTTGAGGAGAAACCCAATGAAAAACGCTACCGTTCACTCGCTCAGCATCACGCTCGCCGGCTTCGTGATCGCCGGGTACTGGGTCATGTATGTGGCGACAGTCGTTGCCCCCCGGATCGGGTAGTTGGCTGCGCTTGGGGGCGTGGACGCCACGCCCCTCCGCCGCCCCGCCTTGTCCCCATAGTTTGACAAAGCGGGCGCTCCGATGAACCTGGACCACGCACACTAAGACTCACCGGCGGAGACATGCGCGTGGCGACGACCCAGGAGCTTCTCGACACGTTCGACCATGTCGTCGTGTTGATGATGGAGAACCGCTCGTTCGACAACCTCTTCGGCCATCTCTACGACGGCTACCCGCTGCCCCTGGGGAAAACGTTCGAGGGCGCGCAAGGGCGATGGAACCCCGATCACAAGGGCCATGGCCGCATCGCGACGTCGCTCACCCGCGACCCGCACGAGCCCTATCCCGATCCGGGCGAATTCTTCAAGAACGTGGTCACGCAGCTTTACGGCACGACATACGAGCCGCCGCCCGAATCGCACGATCCGACGAACAAGCCGCTCGACCCGACATCCGCCACGCCCACCATGAACGGGTTTGTTCTCGACTATTACAACGTGCTTCGGGATCTGACGGAGAACAAGAGCCTGTGCTGGCGCTGGCCGCTCGATCCGGCCTGGTATAGCCCGAAGATCATGAAGTGCTTCGACCCTGTCGCGATCCCGGCGCTCGCGACGTTGGCGAGGGACTTCGCCGTGTTCGATCACTGGTTTTGCGCGCTGCCCAGCGAGACCTGGCCCAACCGCGCGTTTTGGCACGCCGCGACGTCGTGGGGTTTTGCCGACATGCCGCTCCACGACAAAAAATGGAACCTCTTGAATTGGGTGAAGAGCAGCACCACCGCAACGTTGTTCAGTCTGTTGGACGAAAAGTTCGACAAGGACACGGTCAACTGGTGCATCTACTCCGACATGCCCATATCGGCGACCGAGTTGATCCACCTTGGAAGCTTCCACGGCCCCTTCAAGAAGGTCGCCAAAGTGCATCAGCGTCATCTTCAATACGACGCCCCCTCCGGACCGAACTTCTTCACCGATTGCGCCAACGGTAAGCTGCCGAAATACTCGTTTCTCGAACCGCATATGTTCAACTTCATGCCGCCGGAGTATTGGCACAACGATATGCACCCTTCCGAATGGATGCATGCGTGGCATTGGATGTTTCTGGCGCAGGGCGGCCCCGGCAGCGTCCTGTTGGGCGACCATTTGATTTGGCAGGTGTATCAGGCCATTCGATCGTCGCCTCAGCGCGACCGGACGCTCTTCATCATCACGTTCGACGAGCATGGCGGGTGCTTCGATCACGTTCCGCCCCCGACAGCGAAGCCGCCCGCCCATCTACCGGAGCAGACGCAATATGGCTTCGAATTCAAGCGCCTTGGGGTGCGCGTGCCGATGGTGATGATCTCGTCGCACATCGCGCCGGGCACGATCGTCAACGACCCGATGCACCACTGCTCGTTCCTGAAAACGATGCAGAAGAAATGGGGCTTGGGCTCGCTTGGGGCCAGGCACGACGATGCGCCGTGCTTTGCCGATGCCGTCTTTTCGGATACGCCTCGCGCGTGGCGGGATTACAGCGACATCTATGCCGGCCATAAGGCGATCGCGCGCGCCAAAGCCAAGCCGCCGAAGCTCAAACGCAATCAGCCGCTTAGCCGGCTACAGTCGCTGTTCATTGCGGCGACGCATGTGCATCTCTGCAATCTCGGACATGCGTCACCCGACGAGCGGCCGAGCATGGCAACGCAAGGCGATGCGCACGATTTCTTTGAGCGCTATGGGGATCTGCTCAGAAGGACACGCCACGCCGGCTGACCGCGGCTTCGCGGCGCACATGCGCCTCGAAGTCGTACGGCAGTACGCCGTCCGCCGCGCAATCGGGCCAGCGGCCCGACGTCACCCAGTAGTCGCAAAGGCCGAGCTTGGCGCACAGCCGCACGAACCGCTCGTCGCGCATCATCGCCAAGTTGGTCGCTTGGTTGAAGATAAAGCCCGGATTGGCCCAGGCCGCCGGCGGCTCGCCGTTCGGATCGAACATCGATGCGAACGTGGCGCGCTCGACCAGCTCAAACGCCTCCTCCGTCGCCCCCAGCGCGTGGATGCTGGCAAGAAGGCGCAGGTCGAGAGCGCCCGTCTTGTCGAGGTCGCTCCGTGCACGCTCCAACAGCATACCCGCGAATGCCGGATTCGGCTGCTGCAGCGCCCGGCCGTACATGATCACGCCGCGATGGGCGGGACCTAAGGGACCGCGCGCGCTCAAGCGCGCAACGATCGCGTCGAAATGGTCCCAATCGCCATAGGCCGCCGCAACGCTCAGCGCGCCGAGCCAGATATAGTCAACGTCGGGAAAGCGCCGTGTGAGGTCGGTCCAGAGTTGGCTCGACTCTTTGTGCTTTCCGTCGAACTCGAGCATGGCCACGCTGTAGAACGCCGTCACGGCGGCGAGCGGCGCGATGTGGTGGGCTTGTATCGCGTGTTCACGCGCCTCGCGGGCGCGCCCCACACGGCAGGCAAGATTCGCGCACACCATCAGAATTTCGGGGTCGTTCGGCGAGACCGCCAGCGCTTTGCTGTTAAGCGCCTCGCGTGCGCTGTAGCTTGCGAACGCTTCCAATCCGCTCAAGGCCATGTACGCCGCGCCGCAGTTCGGATCGAGCCGCAACGCGGTTTGCGCCGCTTCGACGACGCTCGCGCGCGTCACGTTCTTTGGGCGCTCGTCGGGAAACAAACGCAAAGCATGGCCGCGCGCCGTCGCCAGCAACCCCCAAGCACGCGCGAAGCCGGGCGCGCCCGCCACCACCTCCTCGTAAATCGGGATCGCCTCAAGCATGCCGACGCCGCCGTACTTCCGGTCGAGTTGTGCGCGCGCCTGCAAAAAGCGTTCGTAGAGAACGGGATCGATATGCGCCGCGGGGGCGGCGGGTGCGAAGGCGATCTTCAGCGCCGCGGCCACCGCTGAGGCGATCTCGTCTTGCAGGGCGAAAATGTCCGACAGGTTGCGATCGAAACGTTGCGACCACAGCGCCGTCTCGTTGGCGGTGTCGATCAGCTGGGCGAAAATGCGTAACTGGGCGCCGCTGCGCCGGACCGAACCGTCCAACACGTGGGTCGCGCCCAGCGCTTCGCCCACATGCTTGGAGCTCTTTTCGGCGCCTCGAAAGCGAAACGTCGATGCCTTGCCGATAACTTTGAGCCCCTTCACGCCGGCGACGGTGTGAAGGATCTCCTCGCTGACGCCATCGGAGAAGTACTGCATGTCGGGGTCGTTCGACATGTTGTCGAGTGCCAAAACGGCGACGAGCGGCAGGGACGGTTTCGACGGCGCCGCGGGCGCGGGAGGCGCCGGTGCTCCCTCGGCTTGGCCTAAGGGAATTGTCAGTTGATACCCGCGCCCCGGAACGGTCGCGATCGCGCTTGCGCCCAAGACCTTGCGCAGCGCGCTGATTTGGACTTGCAGGTTGTTTTCTTCGACCAGCACGCCCGGCCAGACAAGCGACAACAGCTCAGCCTTCGTGACGACTTGACCCTGTTGGGCCACCAGTGCCGCCAAGACGTCGAACGCCCGCGCGCCCAAGTCCGCAACCTTGCCGTCGGCCACCAACTGGCGCTGCGATAGGCGCAACTCGAACGCACCGAGCCTCAAAGGGGCAGATGGTTTGTCCGCTGTCACTCGTCGTGTCCCCGCAGGCGCGCGCTTTTTAAGGCCGATTCAGAACGCTTAATTACACGCTCGGCAAGCAACACCCTAAGGTTTCTCATCGGCCGAACAGTCGGCGCGACGGGCGCGAGCGGCGCAAAACCGGGAGAAAGACAAGTGGCAGCCGGCACATTCGCTTATCCGGCGAGGCCCGACCCCGAACTGCCGCTTCGCCCAAACCTACCACAACAGGAGACATCGCTATGATCATCGGAACCGTATCGTTCATGGTGGCACCGGGTAAGAACCTCGAGGCCATGGAGTACTTTCACACCGTCGTGCGCGAAGTGAAGAAACTGACCGGCGCGGAACTGCGCATTCTGACCCAACTCGGCGGTCCCATGGGGCACGTCGTGCTCTCCGGCCAATACGAATCGATCACGGCCTGGAACCAGATGCGCGAGAAGATCGCCGGCGACGCTTCGTTCCAGAAGCGCGTGGCGGAGGCCGGCAAGGACGGGCTCTTCATTGCCGGGACGATCACGTCCGGCCTTTGGCAACAAGTCTAACGGCACGGACCAGGGAGGACTTTGAAAATGAGAATGCTACTTCTTTTGACCGCGTCGATCCTGTGCGCGGCGGCGGCGCACGCCGAGACCTACACGTTCACCGGCAGCAGCCAGTCCGGCATGCAAATCGTGGCGCCCGGACCCGGTGGTAAACCGGTCGTCGGCGTGACGGCCAAGATCCAGACGAACGTCATCTGGGCGTCGGGCGCGAAGGACACGAGCACGGGCGACTGCGTCGGCTGGAGCGCGCCGCCCGGATCGGGGGCGAGCAACCAGGGGGTTTGCAACAACACGAGCAGCAACGGCGACAAGACGGCGTTGTTCTTCACGTGCATCGCGACGAACGACAAGAACACCGAAAGCGATTGCTGGGGCCGGGTCGTCTATCTGTCCGGCAAAAACAAGGGCAAGACGTCGACCACCTCTTGGCACGGCAAACAAAACGCCGACGGCAAGGGCGGCAGCGCCGCCGGCGCCGGATACATGAACTGAACTCTCAAACGATGCCGTGGCGCGCGGGAACCGTGCGCCACGGGCTCATGGCATCAACAGGCTTCGGTGTTCAATTGATGGTGACCCCGGCAGGAATCGAACCTGCGACCCACTGCTTAGAAGGCAGTTGCTCTATCCGCTGAGCTACGGGGCCATGCACACGTTGGACGCTCAATGCGTCCACTGGCCCTTGCGAGTATACTTGAAATTGTCGGCGTAGGCGCGGACCGTTCTTTTGGCCTCTTTCGGCTCAAAAACCTGGTAGGCGATGCGGTAGCGCTCCGCGTAGGCGACGGCTTCTTCGCGGCTGTCGAAGCTCAAGCGAACCTGGGCCTTCGTGTCGCCGGAACCGGTCCAGCCCATGAGCGGGTCGGCGCGGCGCGCCTCTTCGGGCTCGAACTCGAGCACCCAGTCCTTGGCGTTGGCTTGGCCGGACTGCATGGCGTTGCGGGCGGGCTTGTAAATACGTGCGAGCATGATGGCACGCCTTAACGCCTTCGCCCCTGCCAAATCAAGGTGTCACAAGTGCTCTTTTAGCCAACGGACCTGGGCGTTCAGGAATTGGCTGGCCCAAGGCTCGTTCGCATAGGGGTCGAAGTGGCCGCAGTCGTAGAACTCTATGGTTTTCGGCTCGCCGGCGCGGTGGAACGCTTGGCGGGCGAGGTTGACCGGGATCAGCGTGTCGTTGTTGGCCACCTGCATCAGAAGCGGGCGCGGGGCAAGCAACTCGATGAAGGCGTCGGGATAGTATTCGGCGGCCCGGGCGACGCTTTCGAGCGAGATTCTGTTTTGCCAGTTCGGCGCCAGCGATGCGGTGGAGCTAAACCACTCAAAGGCGTCGGGTGAGGCCAGGAATGCAGGTTCGCCGGGATGGTTGACCACGGGGATCCACGTGTCCTCGGCCCCCGCGTTACGGGCGGCGCCCTCCTCTGCAAAGGTCGCGAGCAAGGTGTCGAACACAGGACGCGATATCAGGTTGATCAGGGAATGGGCGACGTTAAGTGCGGGCACTTGCGCCACGACCGCTTTGACGCGCGGGTCGAGCGCACCCACGAAGATCGCGTGACCCGCCGAAAAGGACGAGCCCCAAAGCGCGATGCGGTTTGGATCGATGCCGGGCAGCCGCGCGCCGTGGGTGATGGCAGCGCGCAGATCTTCGTGCTGGAGGTGCGGGATGACGCGGCCGCGCGGTTCGCCGTCGCTGCTTCCCAAGTAACGGTAGTCGAAGACGATCACCGCGAAGCCTTCGGTCGCAAAACGCTCGGCGAAACGTGCCAAGTGCTGCTCCTTTACGGCAGTAACGCCGTGCGACATCACAATGAGCGGGCGTGAACCCTTCCCGCTGCCAGCATAGAACCATCCGCGGCAAGTCAGTCCGCCGCTGGCAAAGCTCAGGTCATTGCGCACGCAAATCGCTCCACGACGATCAAGGGCTGACGCTAAGGATTGCGCCGTTGCGTATCAGTAGAGTGATCAATGACACTAAGTCATCCCGGGCGGCTGCCGGGTTGTGATGCCTGTCACAGCGCGATCCACAACCGCCCGCTGGCTCTTTGACAGGTCTGGCAAGTGTCGAGTGGTCGGGGCGGCAAGATTCGAACTTGCGACCCTCTGGTCCCAAACCAGATGCGCTACCAGACTGCGCTACGCCCCGATTCCCGAGTGAGGGGCCGCTCATAGGCGGTTCGGGCGGGGGCCGCAAGGATTAACGCTTGGGTCTAACCTGCGACGGTCTGACTTTCATCAGCTTGAACACGCCGTCGGCGGCCAAAACTGTACGTCCGGTGGCCTTCAACTCAGCGCGAGCGAAGGCAAGCGTGCGGGTTGCGCGGGTGATCGTGGCCGCGCCTTCGACCCATTCGCCGGGCCGGACCATATCCAGGTAGTCGATGTTGAGGCGGAGCGTGACCGACGGGAGTTTGGTCGCACGCCAGACGGCAGCGCCCAGAACACCATCCGCAAAGGCGCTAAGCCAACCGCCGTGCACGATGCCGTGGCCGTTGCAGTGACGGCTGAGCGCACGGAATCCTTGGCGGAAAATGTCGCCGTCGAGCCTGTGATAGACTGGCCCGTTGTGGGTCGTGAACGGGCCGCGGCTTTCACTTAGCACAAAACCAGGCGGTGGCGGCGCGGCGTCTTCCTTCATTTCGCGTCGAAAAACGCGTGGCGAACGCGGTCGCCTACTTTGATGCCGAGCTTCTTGGCGAGGCCGCCGTTGATCTCAAGCACGCCGCGCGCGACGCCGCCGGACGGTATCGTCTCGAGACTTAACGGCGTCGTATTCTCAGCAATCGTGATGATGCGGCCGCTGGCGTCGATGAAGATGATGTCGAGCGGGATGTAGGTGTTCTTCATCCAAAACGAGACGGCTTGTGGCGGGTTGTAGTCGAAAAGCATGCCGCGGTCGTCCGCCATGTGCCGGCGGAACATGAGGCCGCGGTTGCGTTCCTTCTCTTCGCGCACAATTTCAACAGCAAATTCCCGGTCGCCCGCTGCTGCCTCGATCTTCAGCGACTGCGTCTCTGCGGTCGGCGACGCTGTGGTCGAGGCCGCGGCAAAGATTAGCGACAGGAGAAAAACAAACGTCATAGAGCGCACGATAGGCTCTTGGTCGGGGCCCATGCAACCCGCCCAAAGACAAGGGGCGCCAGCCAGGCGCCCCTAAATCTTCACCGTTCTTAGGCCGACGCTAGTACGGCCGCGCCTCGAAATCGGCTGGTGCCATCATCCGGATCGACCTTGGCGCGGCCTCAACCCCGGACAGCAACTGCACATCCGTGGCAGACAGCCCACGTTCGGAACGCGAAACCCGCACCAGCACGCGCTGATGCTGACGGAGTTCACGGATGCCGCAACGGCGCAGCAAGTCCATGTGAACGAAGATGTCTTCGTGGTCACCTACGATGACGACGAAGCCGTAACCCTTTGGACGGCTGAACCACTTGCAGATCGCCTCGTGAGCCGGACCCGTCGCCTCGGGCAGAACGATCTCGCGCTCGCGCGTGCGCTTAGGCGCCCCAGCGCCGTTTGCGTTGCTTGATGCGGTGCGATCGTCAACCAAGTGCAGCTTCTTGGCTTGCATGCCCTTAAGCTTTTGCACGACGTCGCATTCGACCGTGGTGCCTTCAAGAACCGTCGCACAGCCATAAGCTTCGACGACCGATTTGTGTAGAAGGACATCCCCAGGCAGGTCCTTCGAAACGATAAACCCATAACCCTTTGTTGGGTCGAACCACTTTACCGTGCCCGTAACTCGGATGGCCCCACTCTCCGGCTGCGGTGCGATTGATACTGGAGTCTCCACGATTAAACCGCTCCTTGCCTCTGCACGTTCTATCCACGTCAAACGGGACGCGCGATGAAAGGCACCCTACACCTTTTCCTCTGCCTGTGAAAGCCGACAGGCGAATCAAAATTCTGTTTTATTCCCCAGAGGCGAATTTTGATGTGGACGACAAGCGCTTGTTGCGGCGCTCTGTGGCGAAGCGCACAAACGCTGGAGCATCGCCGTGAATTGTGCAGTGCGAGTTGACGGCCTCGCCTGCGATCCTTGAAGAGTTGTCACGAAAGTCGGAGCTGCACACGCATGGATATGACCGGTGAATACAAGATTGCAGCGCCGCGCGAGAAGGTGTGGGCGGCGCTCAACGATCCCGAAATTCTGCGTCAGGCGATTCCGGGTTGCGAAGAAATTAAGAAATTGTCCGACACGGAACTCGAGGCGTCAGCCAAAGCGAAGATCGGTCCGATGAGCGCGCGCTTCTCCGGCAAGGTCATCTTGTCCGATCTCAATCCACCGGCCGGTTACACGTTAACGGGTGAAGGTTCGGGCGGCGCTGCCGGCTTTGCGAAGGGCGAGGCGAAGGTATCTCTGACCGAGGACGGCGACGCGACGATCCTGCGCTATGCAGTCAAGGCAATCATCGGCGGCAAGCTTGCGCAGCTCGGCCAGCGGCTGATCGACAGCGCGGCGAAGAAGATGGCCGACGAGTTCTTCGAGAAGTTCGCCGATCTGGCCGGTGGGCGCATCATGCCCCCTGCCCCGGCAGCGCCCGAACCGACCGCGACGGCCGGCCAAGTTACGCGTTCGTCCTTGCCGGCAAACGATGACTTGCGCGCCAAGTTGAGTGAGCCACCCGTTTGGCTTCCCGCGGCGGTGATCATCGGGGCCATCGTGGTCGTTCTGATTGTGGCTCTGTTCTAGGGCAAGGTTGACCCTGGCGCCCCAGCGCGAATACGCTTTGCCTCAAGATCGAGCGCCCGGCCTTCGGGGCCGCGCGCACCCCTCGCATAGTCACACTCTATATATGTAGGAGACGCCGCATGCCCTCCGTTGCCATGACCGTGAACGGGAAAGCCGTCAGCGGTGAGGTGGAAACCCGCACCCTTCTCGTCCACTTCTTGCGCGAAAACCTGCGCCTGACCGGCACGCATGTGGGCTGCGACACCAGCCAATGCGGGGCCTGCGTGGTGCACGTTAACGGCAAGGCGGTGAAGTCGTGCACGATGCTCGCCGTTCAGGCCGAGGGGGCGCAGGTCACCACGGTCGAGGGCCTGACCCAGGACGGCAAGCTGCATCCGGTGCAGGCTGCGTTTAAGGAGCATCACGGTCTGCAGTGCGGGTTCTGCACCCCAGGCATGATCATGACTGCGGTCGACATGATCCGGCGCATCCCCGACCTCGACGAGAAGACGATCCGGGCGGAGCTTGAGGGCAACCTCTGCCGCTGCACGGGCTATCAGAACATCGTCAAGGCGATCGAGGCGGCCTCCAAGGAGATGAAGGGGGCTCGCGCATGACCGCTTCCATCATCGGCACTTCCGTCAGGCGGAAAGAGGACCATCGCTTCATCACCGGTCAGGGCCGCTATACGGATGACATCAACCGCCCCGGCCAGGCGCACGCCTACTTCCTGCGCTCGCCGCATGCGCACGCAAAGATTAAGAGCATCGACACCGCCGCCGCGAAGGCCGCAAAGGGTGTCGTCGGTATCTTCACCGGCGCGGATATTGCCGCCGACAAGCTCGGCCCGCTCACCTGCGGTTGGATGGTGACGTCGAAGGACGGCTCGCCGATGAAGATGGGCGCCCACCCTGTACTTGCGGGCGATCGCGTGCGCTATGTCGGCGACCATATCGCGATCGTCATCGCGGAGACGCATGCGCAGGCCAAGGACGCGGCTGAGCTCATCGCCGTCGATTATGAGGAGCTGCCTGCGGTCGTCGATCCCGCGCATGCCGCAGACGCCGGCGCGGCGCAGCTTCACCCGGAGGCACCGCGCAACACGATTTATCAGTGGGAGCTCGGCAATAAGCCGGAGACGGAGGCCGCGTTCAAGAAGGCCGCCACCAAGGTCTCGTTGAATCTCACCAACAACCGCTTGATCCCGAACGCGATGGAGCCACGGGCCGCGATCGGCGAGTACGACGACGGCACCGGCGGCTACACGCTATATGTGACGAGCCAGAACCCGCATGTGGCGCGCCTCGTGATCTCGGCGTTCATCGGGCTCGCGCCGGAGCACAAGCTGCGCGTCGTGGCGCCGGATGTCGGCGGGGGCTTCGGGTCGAAGATATTCATCTATGCGGAAGAGGTCGTCTGCACCTGGGCCGCTAAGAAGGTGAAGCGGCCAGTGAAATGGGCGGCAGAACGATCGGAGTCGTTCTTGTCCGACGCGCACGGGCGGGATCACATCACTCACGCCGAGCTCGCACTCGACGCGGATGCGCGCATTCTTGGCTTGCACGTTAAGACGACGGCGAACCTCGGCGCTTATATGTCCACGTTCTCGTCCAGCGTGCCGACCTATCTCTACGGCACACTTCTGTCGGGCCAGTACAACATTCCGGCGATCCATGTCGAAGTGGACGCGGTCTATACGAACACGGCGCCGGTCGATGCCTATCGCGGCGCGGGGCGGCCGGAGGCGACGTTCGTCATCGAGCGCATCGTCGAAGAGGCGGCGCGGCAGCTCAAGCTCGATCCGGTCGAGTTCCGGCGCAAAAACTTCGTGCGGACGTTCCCGCATCAGACGCCGGTGATCATGGCCTACGACATCGGCGACTATGATGCGTCGCTCGACGCGGCGATGAAGCTCGCCAACGCGAAGGACTTTCCAGCACGCAGGGCCGAGGCCAAGGCGCGCGGCAAGCTGCGCGGGCTTGGGTATTCGACCTACATCGAAGCTTGCGGCCTTGCGCCTTCGGCGGCCGTCGGCTCGCTCGGCGCGGGCGTCGGCTTATGGGAGTCCGCGGAAGTGCGGGTGACCCCGACGGGCAGCGTCGAAGTCTTCACCGGCGCGCACAGCCACGGCCAAGGCCATGAGACGACGTTCGCGCAGGTGGTTGCCGGGCGGCTCGGCATTCCGCTTGAGAATGTCGAGATCATTCATGGCGACACGAACTCTGTGCAGTTCGGCATGGGCACGTATGGATCGCGTGCGGCGGTGGGACTGACCGCCGTATCGCGCGCGCTCGAC
The DNA here is from genome assembly GCA_902826695.1 of uncultured Alphaproteobacteria bacterium. Classification (GTDB taxonomy): domain Bacteria; phylum Pseudomonadota; class Alphaproteobacteria; order Micropepsales; family Micropepsaceae; genus SZUA-430. The sequence goes on from CADEFU010000015.1 coordinate 31,426, forward strand.
AAGATCGAGGCCAAGGCGAAGAAGATCGCGGCGCACGTGCTAGAGGCATCCGCTGCCGACATCGTGTTCGAGAACGGCGAGTTCAAGGTCGCGGGCACCGATCGCAAGCTCGCCTTCCATGAGGTCGCGCTCAACGCCTATGTCGCGCACAAGTTCCCGACATCGGAGATCGAGCCGGGCTTGAAGGAAGGTGCGTTCCACGATCCGACGAACTTCACGTTCCCAGCCGGGTGCCATATCTGCGAGGTCGAGATCGACCCGGAGACCGGCGTGACGAAGGTTGTCAACTTCACGGCCGTCGACGACTTCGGCAACGTCATCAATCCCATGGTGGTCGAGGGCCAGGTGCATGGCGGCGTCGCACAAGGCATCGGCCAAGCGCTGCTGGAGCATGGCGTCTACGACAAGGAGAGCGGTCAGCTGATCACTGGCTCGTACATGGACTACACCATGCCGCGCGCCGACGACCTGCCGACCTACAAGCTCGGCTTCACGGTCACGCCCTGCCCGTCGAACCCGCTCGGCATGAAGGGTTGCGGCGAGGCCGGCGCCATCGCCTCGCCCGCTGCCGTCATCAATGCCGTGACCGACGCGCTGGGCGTGAAGGAATTCGACATGCCTGCTACGCCGCAGCGTGTGTGGGCCACCATCAATCGCAACCGCGCCGCCGCCGAATAAGGACAAGAGACCATGTATCAATTCCAATATTTCCGCCCGAAGTCGCTCGACGAGGCGCGCAAGCTTTATGAGAACAACGGCGATGCGAAGTTCCTCGCCGGCGGGCAGACGCTGATCCCGACGCTGAAGCAGCGCCTGGCGCAGCCGACCGCCCTGATCGACCTTGGCGGCATCGCGATGAGTGGGATCAAGGTCGCGGGCGGCGTCGTCACGATCGGCGCGGGCACGAAGCACTTCGACGTCGCGTCGTCAGCGGACGTGAAGGGCGCGATCCCGGCGCTTTCCCACTTGGCCTCGCACATCGGCGATCCGGCCGTGCGCCACATGGGAACGCTCGGCGGGTCGATTGCGAACAACGACCCGGCGGCGGACTATCCGGCCGCCGTGTTGGGGCTTGGTGCCACCATCAAGACGACCTCGCGCACGATCAGCGCCGACGATTTCTTCACCGGCATGTTCGAGACCGCGCTGGAAGAAGGCGAGATCATCACCGAGGTCTCGTTCCCGGTGCCCGAGAAGGCCGCCTACATGAAGTTCCCGAACCCTGCCTCGCGCTACGCGATGGTGGGCGTGTTCGTCGCGAAGACGAAGGGTGGCGTACGGGTTGCGGTCACTGGCGCAGCGAGCAGCGTCTTCCGTGAGAGCGCGATGGAAGCGGCGCTGACCAAGTCGTTCACGCCGGATGCGGTGGCCGGGATCAAGGTCTCGCCGGGGAATATGAACAGCGATCTACACGGTACGGCCGAGTATCGTGCGCATCTCGTGACCGTGATGGCGAAACGCGCGGTGGCCACGATCGCTTAGCGCAGTATGAGAATGTCTCCCCCAAACGACGCTTGGGGGAGTGGGTGCGCAGCGCAGCTGCTGCACTCGAGGGGGCAACTCAGCATTCGTGATTAGCCCGCATTCGCATTGAACTGAGTTCTGCGAGCCAGCGCTGCCCCCTCCCGTGCAGCCGCTTCGCGGCGCACGTACTCCCCCGAGCAGAGCTCGGGGGAGACAAAGCTGCGCACAACAAAAAGCCAGCCGGTGCTTTCGCGACCGGCTGGCCAATCACTGCATCAGCGGGCGGTTAGCCGGCCGCGAGCGAGTACTTGATCTTCGCCTTGCCGTCCGGCGTCGGCGTTTCCCAGCTGTCGCCGACCTTGTGCGGGTCGATCGGGAAGCATGCGGGCGCTTGGCCGGCGGCCGGAGCGGGTTCGGTCTGCGTGAAGCAGGCGGTCTTGTCGTCCTTCCACGCCCAGGTGCCCTTCGTGGTCGTGCCATCCGGCAGAACCGACGTGTAGGTCTTGTCGGCGTTGACCTTCGACTTCGTCACCTTGCCGTCCGGCGCAGTGATCACGACAGTGTTGCCGTAGTAGCCGGCCAGGTTGTCGGCGAGGGCGACACCGGCGCTGAGCGCGAGCACGGCGGCGCCGAGAAGAATACGCTTCATGGGGAGATTCCTTCCTAAGCTTTGAGTTCAATAGCGACCCACGAATCGTGGGGGCCACGGACATCGCATAGCTTGCATCCAGATTCCAGGCAGCGCGCCTTCCGCGCGCGAGGGCCCCCGGCTACTCGCCTGTGACGGGTGCCATTACTGCCCTTCGCGCCAGCTGAGCTTCACGAATTGTAATGTAGGCCGCCGCAGAGAAGATCACGACGCCGCCGACGAGGGTGAGTATCTCAGGTTGTTCGGAGAATAGAACGAGACCGTAGAGCACGCCCCAGATCAGCTTCGTCGACTCCAAGGGCAAGATCGCCGTCATCTCGGCACGGCGGAAGGCTTCGCCGTAGAACCAGATTCCGATCGTTGACGAGGCGGCGATGATGAAACTGACACCGAGTTCCGTCCAGGTCGGCCACACCCACACGGGGATCGCGACGACCGCCGTGATGGGAACGAAGATCACGACCGTGTAGAAACCTTGGACGAAGGAAGTGTCCGTGCGGCCGAGTTCGCGGATGATCAACTGACACCCCGCCCAGAGCGCGACGGAGATCAACACGAGTATCTGACCCCACGACACCGCCTCAAAGCCCGGGCGCACGACGATGAAGACCCCGACGATTCCGACGGCGAGTGCGGTCAAGCGGCGCAGGCGGGCGACTTCGCCCAAGAACAGGACTGCGATGATCGTCGCCATGATGGGCGCCGCGAACTCGAGCGCTGCCGCTTCGGCGAGCGATATCATCGACAGCGCCACGAACCAGAGGATCATCGAGACGGCGTGCAGGACGCCGCGCGCCAGATGCAGTTCCGGGCGCTTCGTTCTGATCGAGTCACGACCGTACCAAATCACCAACGGAAGCAGCAGCAGCAGGCCGAAGATCGAGCGGAAGAAGGCGATTTCAACGGGCGGCAGGTCGCTCGAAAGGGCGCGGATGATCGCGTTGGTCGTGGAAAAGAAGAACGTCGCGATCAGGATGCACACCATGCCGAGGATGGGGCCGTGCGCTAACCATCCCAAGCCTTCCCTTGGGGGCGCCGCTGCCGTAACTTCGGTTCGATGATCCATCCCCTGCCCGCTTCGATCGACGAAACACTCGCGCTGCTTGGCTCCGGCGGCTATGTCGCCGGGCGCGATCTTGCGACCGTTCTTTATCTTGCGCTGAAGCTCGAACGACCGCTGTTCGTCGAAGGCGAACCTGGCACGGGCAAGACGGAAATCGCGAAGGTTTTGAGCGCGACATTAGGACGCCGCTTGATACGTTTGCAGTGCTACGAAGGGCTCGACGTTTCGTCGGCAGTGTATGAGTGGAACTACGCCGGACAGATGACGGCGATCCGCTTGGCGGAAGTTCAAGGTCAGCGCGATCGCACATTGATCGAGAGTCAAATATTTTCCGAGCGCTACTTGGTGAAGCGGCCGCTGCTTCAGGCGCTGGAGCCGCAGGTCGAGGGGCCGCCCGTTCTGCTGATCGACGAGTTGGATCGCGCGGACGAACCGTTCGAGGCGTTTCTGCTCGAAGTGCTTTCGGACTTTCAGGTTTCCGTGCCGGAGCTCGGCGTCATCAAGGCCGCACGGCCGCCGATCGTTATCATCACGTCGAACCGGACGCGCGAGATCCACGACGCGATCAAGCGGCGCTGCCTCTATCATTGGGTCGACTTTCCGGATGCGGCGCGCGAGCTCGCGATCGTGCGGCGCAAGGTGCCGGGCATCGGCGAGCGACTGTCGCGCGAGGTGGTCGCGTTCGTGCAGAGTTTGCGTTCAGGCGACCTGTTCAAGATGCCGGGCGTGGCGGAGACGCTCGATTGGGCGCAGGCGCTGACCGCGCTCGACACGGTGTCGTTGTCGCCGGAAGCCGTGCAATCGACGCTGGGCGTGCTGCTGAAGTATCAAGACGACCTCGCGAAGATCCGCGGCGGTGAAGTGGAGCGCTTGGTCGCCGAAGCGCGCAGCGCGGCGGAATGAGCGTACTCGCAGACAACGTCGTTCACTTTGCGCGCACGCTTCGGCGGGCGGGGTTTCCTCTTGGGACTGGGCAGATCAACGAGGCGCTGCGCGCGGTTGAGGCGGTCGGCTTAGCGCGGCGGGACGATCTGCGGGCGGCGCTGTTTGCGACGCTGGTGACGCAGCCGGGGCAGCGACCTCTGTTCGAGCAAGCGTTCGAGGCGTTCTGGCGCGATCCGGGGTTGTTCGAGAAATCGCTCGCGGCGTTGCTGCCGCAAACGCCGATCCCGCCTGCGGAGCTGCCAACCGATGCGGGTGCGCGGCGCGTGGCCGAGGCGCTGCGTGGGCAAGCGGCGCCGCGGGAGGGCGAGACGAAGCTGCAGCTTGAGCTCGATGCGCGCGATACGGCGTCGGCGGACGAGATCCTCGCGGCAAAGGACTTCGAGCAGATGACGGTCGATGAGATCGCGCGCGCGAAAGTGGTTCTGGGGAAGATGACGTGGGCGCTGCCGCCGCGGTTGACGCGGCGGACCGAGGCCGCGGTTCGGGGGCACGCGTTCGACTTGCGGCGGACGCTGCGGCGGTCGCTTAAGGCGGGGGGCAATGTCGTTCGGTTGGAGCGGCGTCGCCGTCAACTGCGAGAGCCACCGCTCGTCGTGCTTTGCGACGTGTCTGGCTCGATGAGCGGTTATGCGCGCATGTGCCTGCACTTCCTGCATGGGCTGACCCACACGCGGCGCGTACGCGGCGGGGCGACGCATACGTTTTTGTTCGGGACGCGGCTGACGAATATCTCGCGGGCGCTCAAGCTGCGCGACCCTGACGAGGCGTTGATGAAGGCTGCCGCGCTGACGCCCGATTGGGACGGCGGCACGCGCATTGCCGAGGCGCTCAGCCGGTTCAATCGCGACTGGTCGCGGCGCGTGCTGGGGCAAGGCGCGGTCGTTTTGCTGATCACCGACGGGCTGGAGCGCGACGACGTTGGTGCGCTTCAGGGTGCGGCCGAGCGGCTGCACCGGTCGGCGAAGCGGGTGGTTTGGCTCAATCCCTTGCTGCGCTACGATGCATTTGCGCCAAAGGCTTTGGGCGTGAAAACCTTGCTGCGGCACGTGGACGAACTCAGGCCCGTGCACAATCTCAACAGCATGGGCGATTTGGCGGCGGCGCTGAACGAACCGCTCCGCGCGGATCGGCTTAAAGCAGTGAAAGAACGGGCGGCATGACCGATCACGACAAGGTTTTGGAGACGGCGGAGACGTGGCTCGATGCGGGGCACCCCGTGGCGCTGGCGACCGTGATCAAAACGTGGGGCTCGGCGCCTCGGCCTGCGGGCAGCCAGCTTGCGGTGCGCAAGGACGGGACGTTCGTGGGCTCCGTCTCGGGCGGCTGCGTCGAGGGCGCGGTCATCGCCGAGGCGATGGACGCGATCACGGACGGCAAGCCGCGCAAACTCGCGTTCGGCGTGTCGAACGAGCAGGCCTGGCAAGTGGGCCTCGCATGCGGCGGGCAGATCGAGATCTACGTGGAGCGGGTTGAGTGAAGCGCGACCTTCTCCATCGTTTGAATGAGGCGCGCGCGAAGGGGCGCGGCGTCGTGCTCGCGATACGGCTCGACACAGGTGTGCAGCGCTTGATCGAACGGGGCGACATGGCGGATGCGTTGGCAGCGGCCGCGCAGTCCGCGTTGGCGCGTGATCAAAGCGGCACTGTCGAGGTCGATGGCGCCGGTTGGTTTCTGAACGTCTTCAACTCGCCACCGAAGCTTTACATCGTGGGTGCAGTTCACATCGCGCAGCCGCTCAGCCAGATGGCGGCGCTTGCCGCGTTCGACGTCACGGTCATCGATCCCCGGACCGCGTTCGCGACGAGCGAGCGGTTTCCGAATTTGCATCTGATCGCCGCTTGGCCGGATGAGGCGTTGGCGGATTTGCCGCTCGATGCGCGGACGGCGGTCGTCACGCTCACGCACGATCCGAAGCTCGACGATCCGGCATTGGTCGCGGCGCTGAAGTCGGAGGCGTTCTACATCGGCGCGTTGGGCTCGAAGAAGACGCATGCCGCGCGCGTCGGGCGGCTCACCGCGGCCGGGTTCGACGCTGCCGCGATCGCGCGCATTCGCGGGCCGGTCGGGCTCGACATCGGCGCCGTCTCGCCGGCGGAGATTGCGGTCTCGATCATGGCGCAAGTCATCGAGACCTTGCGCGCGGACGCGGCATGAAGTTCGGCGAGCTACCCGTCGGCGACGCTTTGGGGTGCATCCTGGCGCACGGGGTGAGCGCCGGCGACGTGTCCTTCAAGAAGGGGCGCGTGCTGTCGGCGGCCGATATCGATGCCCTGAAGCGGGCGAACGTGCTGGCCGTGATGGCGGCGCAGCTCGACGCGGAGGACGTCGCCGAGGATGAGGCTGCGCGGCGCATCGGTGCCGCGGTGGCCGGCGCGCACACGGACGTATCGACCGCGATGACGGGGCGAACGAACCTCTACGCTTCCGAGCGAGGGCTGGTGTTGGTCGATGTCGCGCGCGTGAACGCGCTGAACGCGATCCACGAGAGCATCACGGTCGCAACGCTTGCGCCTTTCGAGGTGGTGGAGCGGCGGCAGATGCTGGCGACGGTGAAGATCATTCCGTTCGCGGCGCCCGCAACTGCCGTCGCGAAGGCCGTGGGGATTGGCGGCGCCGTTCGCGTCGCGCCGTTCCGGGCGAAGCGGATTGCGTTGATCTCGACGACCTTGCCGGGGCTGAAGGCGTCGCTGCTCGACAAGAACCGGGGTGTGCTTGAGCAGCGTGTTCAAGCCCTGGGCAGCACCGTTTCGTTCGAGACGCGGGTTGCGCACGACGAGGCTGCGGCCGCTGTGGCACTTCGCGAGTGCTTGGCACAGAAGCCCGACTTGGTGTTCGTGTTTGGGGCGGCGGCGACGACGGATCGGCGCGATGCCGTGCCCGCCGGGATCGCGGCAGCCGGGGGCGTGATTGAGCACTTTGGGATGCCGGTCGATCCGGGGAACTTGTTGCTGCTCGCCATGGCGGGCGCGACGCCCGTGATCGGGCTTCCGGGCTGCGCGCGTTCGCCGAAGGTGAACGGGTTCGATTGGGTGTTGCAGCGGCTGTGTGCCGATGTTCCGGTCACGCCCGGCGACATCATGGCGATGGGGGTTGGCGGTCTCTTGAAAGAAATCCCGACACGGCCGCAGCCGCGCGACGTCGCTGCGCCGCGCCCGCAACGGCAGCCGAAGATTACCGCTCTCGTGCTTGCCGCCGGCCGGTCGAGCCGGATGGGTGCGGAAAACAAGCTCCTGATGCCGTTGCGCGGCGCGCCGATGGTCGCGCGAACGGTCGACGCCATCGCAGCAAGCGGCGTGCGCGATGTCGTCGTGGTGCTCGGCCACGAAGCGGATGCCGTTCGCAAAGCGCTCGCTGGGCGGGACTTGACGTTCATCGGCAATCCCCGCTTTGCCGAAGGCATGTCGACCTCGTTGAAGGCGGGTCTTGGCGGGATACACGCGGATGCAGATGGCGTGTTGATTTGCCTTGGCGACATGCCCGCGGTGACGACGGATGCGATCGACAAGCTGATCGCCGCCTTCAACCCAACCGAAGGTCGCGCGATCATCGTGCCGACGTTCGGGGGCAAGCGCGGCAACCCGGTGCTGTTTGCGGCCGCTTTCGTCGACGAGATGCGCGCGGCCGATGGAGATGTCGGTGCGCGCGCGTTGCTTTCGCAGCATGCGGATGGCGTGTATGAGGTGGAGACCGATGCGGGGGTGTTGGCGGATGCCGACACGCCTGCAGCATTTGCGGCGTTGAAGGCTGATTTCGAGAAATGAGCGACGATCTCTACGCGAAGGAACTGTTGCGCTGGGCGGCGGATGTGAGCCACGCAGGCCACCTGCCCGAGCCGAAGCGCGCGGCCACGGTCAACAACGCGATGTGCGGCGACAAGGTGACGATCGAGTTTGCGGTCGATCCAACGCATGAGATCACCGCGTGCCGGCACGACGCGAAGGCGTGCGTGCTGACACAGGCGAGTGCGGCGATCCTTGCGGCGAAGGCCGACGGTGCGGACGCGCAAGCGATCGCCAAGGTGAAGCGCCAAGTGACGGCGATGCTCAAAGAAGGCGCCGCGGCGCCGACGGGCAAGTGGTCGGCCTACGAGATTTTTGCGCCGGTGCGCGAGCACAAGAGCCGGCACACGTGCGTGCTGTTGCCGTTTGAGGCGGCTGAGAAGGCGCTTTCTACTTAACGTGCCGCTCGATGAAGTCGGCGGCGGCGGTGAAGCCGCCAAGGTCGAAGATCGTGTTGTGGGCGGCGCGTTCCGGCCAGAAGCTCTCTTTGGGCTCGTTCGCGGCGTCGAACAGTTTGCGGCCGAGCTTTTGCGGGATCACTTGATCGGCACCGCCGTGCATGATCAGGAGCGGTTCGTGCACGTCGGCGATGCGGGCGAGCGAGTTGTATTGATCGGCCATCAGCCAGTGCACGGGGATGAACCAGAAGCTTTGCTCGGCGACATCGACCGTCGAGGTGTAAGGCGACTCCAGCACGACCGCGGCGAACTCCCGCTCCGTTGCCATTTTGGTGGCGATGCCGGTGCCCAAGGACTCGCCGTAGAGCGCGATGCGATTGTCGGCGACGCCGTGTTCGTTCAGCCATGCGACCGCCGTGCGGGCGTCGGTGTAGAGCCCCTCCTCCGATGGCGCGCCGTCGCTGCCCGCGTAGCCGCGGTAGCCCAGGATCATCACGCCCATGTTCGCGTCTTTGAAGTACTTGAGGCGGTAGCGCTGGCTCCTCAGCGAGCCGCCGTTACCGTGGAACACAAGTACGGTCGGGCGTCCCTCGGGCGCGGCTGCATACCAAGCGAAGACTCGCAAACCATCCGGCGTCTTGAGCTCGACTTCCTGCACATCCGCGAGCATGTCGTAGTAGGACGGCGGCACGCGCTTGATCGAGTCCGGGCGGTACATCAGGTCGCGCTGGAACGTGTAGAGAAGCAAGACGACGACGGTGTAGAGGCCGGCCGCCCCCACTGCGATCCGGCGCATCCAACGCATGGCGTCCTCCACTAGATCAAGACGGCAGAGCGCGGTCCCAGTCGCAACGATCCGCCGCTTCGCGCGACGTCGCCGACCGTCAACACCGCCTCGCCGGTTTTGTCGACCGGCACTGTCGCTTCGGACTTCGACAAATTGAAGACGCAGGCGATGTGATCGCCGCCACGAATCCGTTCGAAGGCGAGGATTTGGTCGCTTGCGGCCGTGATCTTGATGTCGCCCTGCGCGAGAACCGGGTGCTTCTTGCGCAGCGCGATCAGGTTGCGGGCAAACCAAAGCGGCGAGGTTTGGTCACGTTCCTGGGTGGCGGCCGCAAGCGCGGCGTGAGCCGGCGCAACGGGCAGCCACGGTTCGCCGTAGCCGAAGCCGAGGTTCGGCTTGCCTTGAACCCAGGGCATCGGCGTGCGGCAGGGGTCACGGCCTTTCGCGTATGGGAAGTACAGTTCGCCCACGGGATCGCGGATTTGGTCGCGCTCGATCGGACCGTCGGGAAGGCCGAGTTCCTCGCCTTGGTACATCAGCACCGTGCCCTTCAGCGTCATGAGCAGCGTGAGCGCGAGTTTGGCGAGCGCGGGGTCGGCCTCCATCGTGCGGCCGTAGCGCGTGACGGGTCTGGGCACATCGTGGTTCGAGAACGTCACGCAGGGCCAAAGGCCTTCGAGTGCGTTCAGGAACTCGTAGTGCTTGGCGAAGACTTGCGGTTTGAAGGAGCGATCTTCTAGGAATGTGAATGTGTAGCCGGTGTGAAGACCATGGCGCTCGCCCGCGAAGTGGCCGAGCAGGCCCGGCTCCTCCGAGAACTCACCGAAGACGAAGCGATTGTCGTAGCGGTCGACGAGGGCGCGGATCTCGTCGAGTACTTCGCGGTTCTCGGGCAGGTTCGAGTCGCGAATGCGGCGCTGCATGTTTGGCGCGTGGGCCCAGTGGTGGGCCGTGCGCTCGTTCAGCGGCACTGCTGGATTGTCGCGCAACTCATCGTCGTGGAAGTAGCTGTTGGCGACATCGAGGCGGAATCCATCGATGCCGCGGTCGAGCCAGAACTTGAGCACATCGAGCGCCGCCGCGCGCGCATCGCCGTTGCGTAGGTTCAGCTTCGGCTGCTGTTTGAGGAATTTGTGGAAGTAGTATTGGCGTCGAACCGGGTGATACGACCACGCGGGGCCGCCGAAAACGCTCAGCCAGTTGTTCGGCGCGGAGCCGTCTTCGCGCGGATCGGCCCAGACGTACCAATCGGCCTTCGGATTATCGCGCGAGGTCAGGCTTTCCTGGAACCAGGCGTGCTGGTCGCTGGTGTGTGCGAGCACTTCGTCCAGGATGACTTTGAGACCGCGCCTATGCGCCTCGGCGATCAGGCGTTCGAAGTCTGCCATCGTGCCCAGCGTGGGCTCGACGGCGTTGAAGTCGGCGACGTCGTAGCCAAAGTCGCGGTTCGGCGAGGGATGAACGGGCGAGAGCCAAATTGCGTCAACGCCGAGCGAGGCGACGTAGTCGAGCTTGGATTCGATGCCGTTCAGGTCACCGATACCGTCGCCGTTCCCATCGCAGAAAGAGCGCGGGTAGATCTGATAGACGACCGCGCTCTTCCACCACTGGCTCACGCCATGTCGACCCGTTCGATGATGCGACCGACGAGGCCGTAGGCTTTTGCCTCTTCGGCGGACATCCAGAAGTTACGGTCGGTGTCGTCTCTGACCTTTGAGAGCGGTTGTCCGGTCTCATCCGCGATCGTGCGGTTGATGCGTTCCTGCGCTTTCAGAATTTCACCTGCTTCGATTTCGATGTCGCTGGCCGTCCCGCGCATGCCGCCCAAGGGCTGATGGATCATGAAGCGGCAATTCGGCATCGAGAAACGGTGCGCGCGGTCGGCGGCGAGGAAGATGTGGGTGCCGGCAGAGGCGACCCAGCCCGTGCCGATCGTCTTCACGTTGGGGCGCAGAGACTTGATCATGTCGTGGATCGTATCGCCCGACTCCACGTGGCCGCCGGGCGAGTTGATGATGATCTTGATATCCTTCTTCGGGTCCTCAGCGGCGAGCGCTAGCAGGTGGGCCGTCACGCGCTCGGCCATCTTCATGTCCACTTCACCGAAGATGAGGACGGTGCGGGCTTTGTAGAGCGCCTGCGAGATCGCTGTGAACGGCGGCGGCTCAGGCGTCTTGGACTCTTCTTCTTTGTCGAGGCGGAACCGCGAAATCATGGGTTTTTCCTTGAAACTGGGGGATTCGGATATGGGTTTAGCACCCCGTTCCGACCCACGCCAAGCCTGTCAGTTCACGCCCATGACTTTCGCCAAAGTCGGCCCGATTTCGGCGTTTACGACCAAATCCGCGAGGTGGTCGAGTTCGGTCGGGTCGCGGTTTAGAATCACGAACTTCGCGCCGTTGCGTTTTGCGGCGATCGGCAGACCGGCGGCTGGATAAACGACGAGTGACGAGCCGATAGCTAGGCAGAGGTCGCAAGAGAGCACCGCTTCGGCCGCACGCTCCATCTCTTCCTCCGGCATCGCTTGGCCGAAGGAGATTGTCGCCGACTTCACGATGCCATTGCAGTCGCGGCAGACGGGCGGCTCGCCTGTCCTTTTGAAGACCGGTTCGATGTCGTCGAACTCGTGCCGCAAGCCGCAGGCGAGGCATTTTGCGTAGGTCGCGTTGCCGTGCACCTCGATCACCAAGGATGCGGGCACGCCGGCGGCCTGGTGCAGACCGTCCACGTTTTGGGTGATGACGTGGCTGACTTTGCCCTGCTCCACGAGCTTGGCCACCGCGCGGTGACCGGCGTTCGGTTGAGCGTTCTTTAGCATGTCGCGTCCGCCGAAGAGCCTTGTCCATGCTTCGATGCGGGCATCGCGGGAGCGGACAAATTCGTCGAAGTAGATCACGCGATTCTTCGACCAGATGCCGCCGGGGCTGCGGAAATCGGGGATGCCCGATTCGGTCGAAATTCCCGCGCCCGTGAAGACCACGGCGCGCTTCGAGCGGTCGACCAGTGCTTTGAAATCATCCAACATGGGGCGAGCATGGCATGAGCTGCGGTATTGACGAAAGGTCCGCTCGACGGGACGGGCACCATACCTTAAGTCAAAGATATGGCTGGCCCCTCGGACATTGCGCAGTTCAAGGATGCTCTCATCGTTTTGGGGGCCGCTGCCGTCGTCGTTCCGGTGTTCCATTCGCTCCGCCTCAGCCCCGTGTTGGGATACGTCCTGATCGGGATGGCGGTCGGGCCGTTCGGGCTCGGCACGTTAAGCGGCGAGATTGCCTGGCTCAGCTATCTCACGATCGACAACAAGGCCCAGATCTCGCGGGTTGCGGATTTTGGCGTCGTGCTCTTGCTCTTCATGATCGGGCTTGAGCTGTCGCTGGAGCGGCTTCGGCTTATGCGGCGATTGGTGTTTGGGCTGGGCGCCGTGCAATTGACCGCAAGCGCGGTTGCGATCGGCGCGGTGGCATTCGCTGCGACCGGCAATGCTGCGGTTTCAGCTGTGATCGGGCTCGCCCTCGCGATGTCGTCCACCGCGATCGTGACGCAAGTCTTGGCAGAGCGTAAGCAGCTTACGTCACCATGGGGACGCGCGAGTTTTGCGGTCCTGCTGTTTCAAGACATTGCGGTCGTGCCGGTGCTGTTTGCGGTCGGCGTATTGGGAACAACGGGCGAGGGTTCGCTGGTCGGAAAGCTCTCCATCGCGCTGCTGCAAGCGGGTTTGACGGTCGTTGCGGTGTTTGCCGGCGGGCGGGCCTTGCTTAGGCCCTTGTTCCGACGGGTGGCACAGACGGACAGTCCCGAGTTGTTCATGGCGGCGTGTTTGCTCGTCATCATTGCGACCGGTGTCGCCACGCAGGCCGCGGGTCTTTCGATGGCGATGGGCGCGCTGATCGCGGGTCTGCTGCTCGCCGAGACCGAGTATCGCCGGCAGATCGAGGTGATGATCGAACCGTTCAAGGGTCTGCTCGTCGGCGTGTTTATGATTTCGGTTGGCATGAGCGTCGACCTGGCACGGCTTGTTTCCGAACCTGTCGCGATCGCAGCAGCCGGTGCAGGGTTGATTGCGGCAAAGGCTTTGATTGTCGCGCTCGCGGCGCCGCTCTTTGGGTTGACGCTTGCGCAAGGCGTGCGGAGCGGGCTCGTGCTTGGGCCGGGGAGCGAGTTTTCGTTCGTCATCTTGGCGTTGGCGGGCGCATCCGGACTCGTCGATGCAACGACGATTTCCTTCCTGCTGATCGTCGCGGCACTGACAATGGCGCTGATCCCGCTGTTACAAACGGCCGGCAAGGTGTTGGAGGCCCAGCTCACGCCGATTGCGGCGCCGCATCCGGCAACGCTGCTGCCGGTGCCCGAGGAGAGCGGACCGCGCGTGATCGTTGCGGGATACGGGCGTGTCGGACGGATTGTTGCGGGACTTCTGAAAGAGCACAACATCCCGTTCATCGCGGTGGATGCGAGCGCCGAAACGGTGGCGAAGGCCCGCGACGACGGGCACGACGTCTATTTCGGCAACGTCAAACAGATCGAGTTTCTACGCCGGTGCGGGATCGAAACGGCGCGGGCGCTGGTACTGACGATGGACGCGCCGAAGGCAACGAGCGAGGTGGTGCAGGTGGCCCGGAGCGCCCGCCAAGACTTGCAGATCATCGTGCGGGCACGCGACGCGACGCACGCTGCGGAACTCTACCGGTTGGGTGCCACCGATGCAGTGCCGGAGACAGTTGAGGCGAGCTTGCAACTCGGCGAGGCGGTCTTGGTCGATGTCGGCGTACCGATGGGGCTCGCGATAGCGAGCATCCACGAGAAGCGCGCAGAGATCCGGGCCGGCATTCAATCGGCCGCACCGGACAGCACGGTTGCGCCATGGCTTCGGCGTCGCTTGCGCGATGCGGCACCTGAGGGTTAGCCCTTGGCGATGGAATTGCCCGCGATCCTCACCCTGCCCCGCCTGCATGAGGTCGCGGCGCCAGTCTATCTGGCGTTTCTCGTCGGCGAGTATCTTCTCGTGCGACGCGGCGTCCTGAAGGGGCATTTCCTGCGCGAGGACACGCATACGAGCCTGACGATGGGCATCGGCAGTATTGTGTCCAACATGCTGCTGGTCGGACTTGGCGGCTCGCTTGTGTTTGCGGCTTATGAAAACCGGATTGCGACGGTCGGGTTTGCGTGGTGGGCGTTCGTGCTTTGCGTCGTGCTCGACGACCTCAGGTTCTATTGGAGTCACCGGATTCAGCACCGTTCGCGCTGGTTTTGGGCGGCCCATGTCGTGCATCACTCAAGTGAGTACTACAATTTTTCGACGGCACTGCGTCAGCCATGGACAGGAGCGGTTACGGGGCTCGTGCTGCTGGCGGTGCCGCTTGCTTATCTCGGGTTTCATCCGGCGCTTATTGGATTCTGCGCGTCGTTGAACCTGTTCTATCAGTTCTTCCTGCATACGGAATCGGTCGGGCGGCTGCATCCTTGGATCGAGGCGGTGTTCAACACGCCGTCCCATCACCGTGTGCATCATGCGCGCAATCCACGGTATCTGGACGCGAACTATGCGGGCACACTGATCGTCTGGGACAAACTCTTCGGTTCGTTCGTGCCGGAGCTCGATCGCGACAAGCCGGTTTTCGGGCTTGTGAAGAACATCGAGACCTACAATCCACTCGCCGTCGCGCTCGGCGAGTATTGGGGGATCGCAAAGGATGCCGCCGCGCCAGGGCGGTCGTTGCTCGATCGCGTGCGGTACGTCTTCGCGCCGCCGGGCTGGTGTCATGACGCGAGCCGCAAGGACTCGCACATGATCAAGGCGGACTACTTGCGCGAACATCCGGCCGAGGCGGGATCGCCTGGGTTTCTTGCTAGCGGCTAAACACGAACGGGTGCAGGCCCCACTGCCAAGCGAACGCGACGAAAACCAGGATCGCGATCGTCAGTAGCGCATAGCCCGTTTGCGCAACCCGCGCTCTTGTGCCGGTGCCGAAGCCGGTCATGCTCCAGAACATCATCGGCAACGCCAGCACGGCAACGACGAGCGGGAGCACAGTCAGCGCGGTCAGCATCGGCGTTGGGCCGTGAATGACGGCCAGTGGCGCCGGGTCGGCAAGGAGGCCCGCCATGCCGGTCATTGTCGCGATCGAGAGGCCCGCCGCCAGAAAGCCGAGCGCGCGCGGTAAGGGTCTTATCGCGGACGACTGATCGCCAAGTATGCGGCGCTTCAAGAAGCCGGTGAGCCAGCTCCACATCGCGATCACGCACACGACCACGACGAAGCCAAGCGCGATCGACCAGACGTTCCAGTCGCTGGCGCCGGCGACGCGGTCGAAGACGTGGACGTCGATTGCGAAGCGGGCCGGCAGACCTTGGGCGTCTATCATCGCCGCGGCCTTCATCTGATGCTCGGGATTGATCCACGTGCCATCCGCGCGCGGCAAGAACACCAGCCCGCGCCCAAGCTGCGGCCAGTCGACGAGCAAGCGCCCCTCGCCCGGCGCCGTCACTGTCAGCTGGGTAGCGGCCGCGGCCATCACCGTGAAGTCGCCGCGCGCACGGCGGACGGCCATGTAGGAGCCCGCCAGTTTCTGCGCGAGCTGCTCGGCGTTCGGGTTTTCCTCGGCGGTAATTGCGGCGCCCGAGGGCCAGAGCAAGTCGAACAGGCCTTTGCGCAGCGCGCCACTGGCGGCAAAACCGCAGTCGGCGTTGTAGGCGACGAAGAAGCCACTCTTCTTCTCCGGCACCATGACGAGCTGGGCGCAGAAACCGAGCCAAGAGCCGTCGTGGCCGATCCAACGTACGCCGTTGCGGTTACCTTCCATGAACCCGTAGGCCCAGCCGTCGAGCCCTTCGGCTTGCGTGAAGTGCTGCGCATGCATGCGCTCGATAGTGGGCTCGGCGAGCAGCTTTTCGTCGTCGCCATACGTGCCATTGTTCAAGTGCACGAGCATGAACTTCGCCACGTCGCTTGCGGTCGTGATCAGGTCGCCGGCCGGCCCGGCTTGGACACGGTCGAGCTCGCCGCGGCGGAACCCCGCTTCGTCGCCGCCTCTGAAGTAGGGCACGGCGATGTCTTGCGGCGTTGGGTACGGCACGCCGAACGCGGACGATTCCATGCCGAGCGGCGTGAAGATGTGGGACTGGATGTAAGCGTTGAACTCTTCGCCGGAAACGCTTTCCACAATGTGCCCGGCGAGGCCGTAAGCATGGTTCGAGTAGGCGAACACTTTTTCCGGCGGAAGCGCGCGTGGCGGCATAGTGCGCGCAAGGTAGGGGCCCAGCGGCTCGCCCGCCTTAGACAGCGGTGCGCCCAGGCCGAGATAGCGGTCGTCGAATCCTGCCGTGTGGGTGAGGACGTTGGCGAGCGTCACGGGTTCGGCGTAAGTGGACGGGATCTTGAACGACGTGAGGTACGTGTTCACGTCCGCGTTCAAATCGACCTTGCCTTGCTCAATCAGCTGCATGACCGCGGTTGCGGTGAATAGCTTCGAGATCGAGGCAACACGAAAGCGCGTCCGGTCCGGATCGACGGGTATGCGCGCGTTGATGTCGGCGTAGCCGTAGCCGGCCTTGAACGAAACCTTGCCGTCCTCGATGATGAGGATCGTGGCGCCGGGGAACTCGCCCGACGCGATCAAGCCGGACATCAGGCCGTCGATGTAGCCTTTGATGCGCGTGGCGTCCGGGGGAACGACCTCGGCGGCTTGTGGTGCTGCGGGGTCGGCGGAGAATGTCGCGCTCTCGCCGATCGGGCCGCTCTCTGCGCGCGGCGGCGGCTCAAGCACGATGCCGCCCAAGCTCTCGTCAGCGGGTTGCGCGATGGCGGACGCGGCGTACGCAAAAAGCAGCACGCAGAAAGACAAAATTCGCTTATTCATTCGTGCGCGCGCCCCCAAGAACCCGCCATTCGTACTGCGCGGAGTTTACCGGGCCGTTGCCGTGCGATCCACTTGGGCCCGCGAACGTCGCAAACGGCAGGCGGTGCGTCATAGAGGGCTGAGGGCGAATCGGGGCGGATTCTCGGGGCTTTTTGGACTTGCCGGAGGGCGGTTCCATCTGTATTAAGCGCCCTCTCCGCGCCCTTCGTCTATCGGTTAGGACTCAAGATTTTCAATCTTGCAAGAGGGGTTCGACTCCCCTAGGGCGCGCCACTCTTTCCCCGACGTTTGATCCGATCGATTGTTCAACGCCCCGCTTGTGCGGCGACGATGGGCAGCAGCACGCTGGTGCGAGACGCGGATTTGGGTGCGGGTTCGGTGAGCTTGAGGAGCGCGTCGAGGACGGTTTGATAGCGCGCGAGCGGCAGCATGCGCCGGCTCTCGACCTTGAAACCACGATCGATGAGACCCTTCTCGAGGCCCGGCATGTGCTGGGCGCCCCAGGGGATGTAGGCAACTTTGAAAGTCTGGAGCTGCTTGTCGAGCTCGGCGAGGACCCTGGCGTCGCGCTTGGCCAGGATGTCGTCCATGACGATCTTCATATCGGCTTCGGTGAACTCGGCCGATATGGCGTTGACCTTGCGCAGCAGTTCGTCGGTGCTCGTGCTGGCGTAGACGTTGCCCACGCGCTCCAGGAAGCGCAGCGTCACGGGCGAGAGTTCGGACACATCAATGTCGGCACGTATGACGGTGGGCTTCTTCGGCGGCGTCACCACAGGTTGGGCGCCGGGTGCAGCTGGTTGCTCAGGCTCGGGGGCCAGCATCTCTTCAAATACATCTTGGCTGTCGAGGCCCAGCGTCTTGGCGACGTTGTTGTAGGAGAGGCCACCCTTCTTCATCTTGCCGTCGCGGTCGGTGACGCCTTCGGCGAGGATTACGGCGTGCGCCGGGATTGCCGCGTAGAGGTTGCGGTAGAACGCCCCTTCAGCGAAGTGCACGACGCCAACGAGGTGCACTTCTTGGTCGCCCTTGCGGAAGACGGCCTGTTGCACTTCGATACCGCTGCCGCCCAAGCGCAAGTAGCCGCCTGTGCTTTGCTCGACGACCGTCTTGACGCCGAACGTGAGCAGCGCCGCAAGGCCGACGACGATGACGATCAATGCGACAGGGAGTGCCAGCACCGTGCGGCGGGCCAGGTTCTCCTTGTAGGGCAAGGGTCCCGCGCGCAGAAACCACGTGCCGAAAGAGATCTTCGAGCCGACGAACGCGAGCGCGACGCTGCCCAGACCGACGGCGTTGATCGGCGCCCATGTGGACGGGTCGCTCATCGACCATTTGATCGGCGGCGCGCCGGCAAACTGCCACGCGAGAGCGAGCATCGGGGGCAGCAGCACGCTCTTGGGCAACTGGGGCACCAGGATGAGACCCAAGATCATCAGCAGCCACAGCAAGATCGCCAGCGTGCCGAACGAGGCCGCTATGCCCGTAAGTGTCGCGTTCGGCGCGCCTTTGAACGCGAGGCCGTTGAGGAGCGAGATGAGTTCCTCAATCCCAAAGGTCACGAGAAATGCGTTCGCGAGAAACACCACGAACACCAAGAACCAATTGCGCCGCGCTTCGTCCATGTTCCGCCCCCAAGCCCGGAGACAGTAGCACGACGCGGCCGGGGGAATGAGAGCCGCCCTCAGTCGCCTCTCAGGCGAAACGCTTAGAACAACCCCATCAGTTTCAAGCCCGCGATGGTTAGAACGGCGGCGAGCGCGCGCTGTATTGCCTCCAGCGGCAGGCGGATGCCGGCAGTCGTGCCGAGAACGGCGCCGGCAAAGACGGCGGCGGCGTAGAGCGGAAGTGCTGCAGGCAGCGCTTCGAGCGAGGTGATGTTGCCGGCAAGGCCCGCCAGCGAGTTCGAAACGATGAAGAGCGCGACGATGCCCGAGGCTTCGCGCAACGCCGACCAGCCGAAGAACAGGAGTATCGGCGAAAGGAAGATGCCACCGCCGGTGCCGGTGAGACCCGCGAGCAGGCCTATGAACGCGCCGATGGCGATCGCGATTGGGATGGGCGCGTCGGTGACATTCTCTTTTGTCTTGATCGCCTCGGGGAACAGCAGGCGCGCAGCGCTGAGCAAGAGTATCGCGCCGACAAGCGGCCGGTAGAACTCGGCCGGTAGCTGAATCCGGCCGCCGAGGAACGCGAACGGGAGCGCGCCGATGAGGAACGGCCAGAGCGTGCGCCACCGGAACAGGCCTGCTTGCGTGTAGCGGGCCGCGCCGAACGAAGCAGCGATGATGTTGAGCGCGAGCGCGGTCGGCTTCATCACCGCTTGCGGCAGGCCGAAGAGCGCCATCAGCGCGATGTAGGCGGAGGCGCCGCCGTGGCCGACGGACGTGTAGAGCGCCGCGCCTGCAAACATGCACGCGGCAAGTAGAAATTCGGAAAGCGTGGTGTCAGGCATGCCGTAATCTACTGGGCGAAGGCCGCGTCGCGGATCATTGCTTGGACTCTCGTGTTGCCGTTCCACTCTTCCGCTTTCAGCGAGGCCGCTACATGCAAGGGGCGGCCTTGGCTGTTGAGCAGTGTTGGTCCGAGCTCCGACTGCAGGGCGCGGAACGCTATGCCTTGAATGCGGGCGCCGTCGGCTGAGGCGAGCGTACAGCGCACATGTTGCTCGCCGACGATGGAGGCGAAGGCGACGCGCACGGACGGGAGCGCGAACAGCGGTTCCGGGTTGCCGGCACCGTACGGGCCGCAGCGGGCGATGAGGGCGCAGAGGTCTTCGGTCGCGCCACCCGGCGAGACGGCGCCGTCGAAGGTGAGCACCTTGCCCTCGGACGATCGTATGCAATCTGCGGCCAGCGCATTCGAAAGAAACGTGGCGAGCGCTTCGATCTTGCCGGGCTCGATCGTGAGGCCCGCCGCCATCGTGTGGCCGCCGCCGTTGACGAGGATGCCCGCTTCGCGCGCGGCGACGATGGCTGAGCCCATATCGACGCCGTTGACGGAGCGGCCGGAGCCTTTGCCGACACCCTCGTTGAAGGCAATGACGATCGCGGGTTTGCCGTAGCGCTCTTTCAGGCGGCCGGCGACGATGCCGATGACGCCCGGGTGCCAGCCTTCGCGGCCGACGACGATAACGGGCGCGCCGCGGATGGCGGCATCGCCTTCGACGGTCGCGATCGCTTCGTCGAGTACGCCTTGTTCGATGTTGCGACGCTCTTGGTTCAGGACGTCGAGTTCGCGCGCGATCTCGGCGGCTTCGGCCGGATCGTCGGTCGACAGCAGACGCGCGCCGAGGTCGCAGCGCCCTACCCTGCCGCCGGCGTTCACGCGTGGGCCGAGCACGAAGCCCAGGTGATAGGGTTCGAGCGCGCCGTTGAGACTTGCGACGTTCATCAACGCCGTGATGCCGGCGACGGAGCCGCGCGCGCCGATTAGGCCGCGGGTCACGAACGCGCGGTTGACCCCTTTGAGCGGCACGACGTCGGCGACCGTGCCGAGTGCGACGATGCTCAGCCACTTGCGCAGGTCCGGTTCTTCGCGCGTGGCGAACCAACCCACGTCGCGCAGCGTGCGGTTCAGTGCGACGCAGAGCAGGAACGCAACGCCGACGGCGGCGAGCTGCCCTAAGCCCGACGTGTCGTCGTGGCGGTTCGGGTTTGCAATCGCGAACGCTTCGGGCAGCGTTTCGCCGGGCAGATGGTGGTCGCAGACGATGACGTCGGCGCCCTCGGCCTTCGCGGCGGCCAGAGCGGCGTGAGCCTGCGTGCCGCAATCGACGGTGACGATGACCTTGGCGCCTTCGCGCGCGAGCTTCGTCATCGCGGGGATGTTGGGGCCGTAACCTTCGGCGATGCGGTCGGGGATGTAGATGATGGCATCGCTGCCGACCGCGCGCAGGTAGCGGGCGAGCAACGACGACGAGGTCGCGCCGTCGACGTCGTAGTCGCCGAAGATCGCGATCTTCTCAGCCGCCTGTACCGCCTCGGCCAGGCGCGCCGCGGCGACGTCCATGTCTTTGACGGTGCTCGGGTTCGGCAGATCGGTCTTCAGCGACGGGTTGAGATAGCTCTCCGCGCGCGCCGGATCGACGCCGCGAGCGACGAGCAGGCGGCCGACGATCTCCGCCGTCTTCAGGCGCTGCGCGAGGCTGAGCGCCTGCGAGGGATTGTGCGCGCGCTCGACCCAGCGCCGGCCGAGCGCCGAGCGCGCGACGTTGAGGTAGGCGGGCTCATCGGCCGTGAGGTGCTTGGCGGTGGCGCTCATTTTCGTATTGTTGCCGGTCTTGGCCGTTGGCGGGAGTGGTCGTGGTGATCGCGCGGGACTTACACGGTGGACAACGGCCAAGGGGGGTACCCGGTCCGAATTCGAGCGAACAACCCCATGTACCCGGAGGTTAGGTGGTGAAACTGCGGCTTCGCGCGGCCAAATCCTGGTTCGGCCGGCACGTTCGGTCGCGCTGCGTCTGCCTTCGCCTGTCATCGAACCGCCGGTTTCTGCTGGGCGCCGCGGCATAGAACAAAACACGAACAGGCGCAAGGAAAAAGGGCCCAGATGGTCCCGCACAGCCCTACGACCTCTTTCGTAATGCACCAAGGTTCGCAAGCGCGCGCTTGCCCTGGGACCGCGGGCGTCCTCGCCTGCATCCGCCGGAGCGAAAGCGGAGGCGGACGCCCCGGATTAGCCTAAGGCGGGACCAAGGCGTATTATCCCAACATGTCATGCCACACGTTTGCGTGCTTCGATTGTCGGGCGGCCGTACGGCGGCGGGTTGCACCCCGGACGCGCTTGAACACCGTGCTTTGCCCAGGGTGCCGCCAACCTTGCACCTGGCTCGGCACGACCATTGCCGTTCCGCCGCGTTCAAAGCTCAAGCAATGGTCCGAGCTGCGCGGGCGATTGCTTCACGCGCGCGACCGCCGCGAACTTGCGTCTCTCCGAAGCCGCTTCTCTGAAACCCGCAGCTTCGATGACATGTACGGAACCGGAAAATAGGATTCGTGTCACCGAGTTTCTCCATCACGGCGGTCACACCCCAGCAGTTCTTGGAGGAGCTTAGGTCATGAGCAAGGCGACCTATCCGATGAAACTCCCCGTCTCGATCATTACCCGCCTGAAGGCCGAACTGACGAAGGCCTTCGCCGCACCGGACAGCGCCTACAAGCCGCTCGATGCCAACACGGTGATCAAACGAAACGCGCGCAAGCGCGAATGACCGCCTTCCGCGTCTCGACCGGCGCCAGCCATTGGCTGCCCCGGAAGACCGCCTCCCTCGCAGCCGAGGGACGCGATAACCTGTCGCCGCAATCCGCCCCCTATTTCAGTATCATGTCACCGCATTTTCGATGTCACCGCATTCACGTCACCGTATTCACCCTAACGCTGCCGTCCAGCCGGAAACTCAGTTCGACGGTAAACTGACGGTGCACGATCCAGTGGTGGCGCTTGCGTTCTCAACGACTTTTTCCCAATCGCTATACGGCTTGATCGTCGATCTTCTCGTCGCGGCTAGCAAACGACACGATGAACAGCTCCCCACCCGTAGCACAGCGGTATACTCGCTTCGAGCATAGTCCGGGCTCGCAACGTCGCCCAAGAACCGCTCCCGCTTAATCTTCACGTGTATCTCACCGTTCTGCAGCAACAACGTACCCAACCAAGTTCCCCGGCCTGCATACTCGCCGTTTCGAACGGTGGCCGGTAAATCACCCGGTTCCAGAAGCCTGTCGAACGATCCAATCTTAAGCACAAATCCATCTGCGCGATTCGCACTTCCCTCAAAGCCGCTAAGCAGAGCGCTGGTTCCCAAGAACTTCAGCGATGTAGGAACCTGAGCACAGCGCTGGGTGAGCGCATCACAAAGTGTATGTGGAAAGTCAATGACCATACCCCGCAGCTCGCAGGCCCACGAGGTGCTGGCAAGCGCGAGACCAACCAAGGCGAAAAGGCAATACCGGAAAGTGCGCAAGTTATGCTCCCTTACCAGGCGGAGATCGAAGCATTTGTAGAGGTTCGTCTTGACAGGCGAACGCCCGTCTCAGTCACAGATAATCCTGTCGTTGAATCGGACGCAACCCGATGGCACCGACTCCCGACGCAGCGGCTCTTGCGTTGCCGAAGGGCTCCACTGTTGGCCCCCGAGGCATGCGCTCTTTTCAGCTGGTGACAACCACCATTGCCATTCGCTTCTGGTCCGCGCCGCGGAACGCTTCGCGTTCAACAGAACTTGCTCGCAAATGATACCTGGTGCTGCCTCAGACGGTTGGCCCCCTGGCGGATTCGAAGCAACGGCTGGTGGTGGAGAACGCAATTGCTCCTGAGCGGCTGGCGGTGGCGCGCTCGATGGGGTTGTCGTGCTTGATGGGGCTGTCGCGAGGCCGACAACAACAAATGCTACAAGCCCGGCGGCGGCGGCGCCCCCTTGCGTCCAACCGGCGTCTCTACGATTGGTGTAGGTCTCAACGCCAGCATCGGCTCCTTCGCCAAAGTTGAAATCGAAATCGCTCACGGTCTGATCTCCCGAGACAGTGTCGCTTCTTACGCATCACGCCTGTCTGATCTGAGATAGTGGCAACCGAGGCCAATGGTGTCTCGGCCAAGCACGCGACGAATACAGGGGGCAACGCGCACCACAATGCTCAGCTCAGAAATGTGGCTTAACAAGGGCGACGGTGACGCAGGCGCGCTGCCGTCGCAGCTGCGCCGCAGCGCCGTCCTTAGCTCCGGCGAACTATTCGCTTAGCAATTGTCACCGGTCGGTGGTCCAACCACCTTCGCTTGCGCACTCGCGCGCCCCTCCAGCGCGTTCCGCGGGCTTTTTCCTTTTTGGGAGGCGATGGCGGAGTGACACTCAGAAAGAGCGGGCGGGACGCCCGCGCTCCTCGGCTAAATGCCCCGTGCCACGGCCTCCGCGACTTTGATCCCATCGATTGCGGCCGAGAGGATGCCGCCGGCGTAACCTGCGCCCTCGCCAGCGGGGTAGAGGCCCTTTGTGTTGAGGCTTTGGAAGTTGTCGCCTCGTTTGATCGAGATCGGTGAGGACGTTCTTGTTTCGACGCCGGTTAGGACGGCGTCGGCTAGCGCGAAGCCTTTGATTTGTTTGTCGAAGGCGGGGAGTGCTTCGCGGATGGCTTCGATGGCGTAGTCCGGCAGGCAGGTTGAGAGGTCGGTTGGGCGGACTGAGGGTTTGTAGGATGGGATTACGTCGCCTAACGCCGTCGAAGGGCGGGCGGCGATGAAGTCACCGACGCGTTGGCCGGGGGCGGTGTAGTCGCTGCCGCCCGCTTCGAACGCGCGCTCTTCCCAGTGGCGTTGGAACGCGATCCCGGCGAGCGGGTGGCCGGGGTAGTCAGCGGGCGTGATGCCGACGACGATGCCCGCGTTCGCGTTGCGCTCGTTGCGGGAGTATTGGCTCATGCCGTTCGTGACGACGCGGCCGGGTTCGGACGCGGTTGCGACCACCGTGCCGCCGGGGCACATGCAGAAGCTGTAGACGGAGCGCCCGTTTGCGGCGTGGTGCACGATTTTGTAGTCGGCCGCGCCCAGCAGTTTGTTGCCGGCATTGGGTCCCAGCCTCGCGCGGTCGATCAGCGATTGCGGGTGCTCGATGCGAAAGCCGATCGAGAACGGCTTTGCTTCGATGTAGACGCCTTCATCGTAGAGCATCTGGAACGTGTCGCGGGCGCTGTGGCCGACCGCGAGCACCACGTGCTCGGCTTCGAGCGTCGATCCGTCGGCGAGGGCGAGGCCTGCGACGCGGCGTTCGCCGTCCGGCGCCTTGTTCACGATGAGGCGCTCGACCCGGGTTTGGAAGCGGAACTCGCCGCCTAAAGCCTCGATCTTCGCGCGCATGTGCTCGACCACCTGAACCAGGCGGAACGTGCCGATGTGCGGCTTCGAGACATAAAGGATTTCCGGCGGCGCGCCGCCTTCGACGAATTCCTTCAGCACCTTGCGGCCGAGGAAGCGCGGGTCTTTGACCTGGCTGTAGAGTTTGCCGTCGGAAAACGTGCCTGCCCCGCCCTCGCCGAACTGGGCGTTCGATTCCGGGTTGAGGATGCGCTTGCGCCAGAAGCCGAACGTGTCCTTCGTGCGCTCGCGCACGACTTTGCCGCGCTCCAGGATGATGGGGCGCAGCCCCATCTCCGCCAAGATCAAGCCCGCGAAGATTCCGCAGGGACCCGCGCCGATCACGACCGGGCGCTTTGCCGGCGGCGTCGAGGTGCGCGGGATTTTGTAGCTCATGTCGGGCGAGGCCGCGACGTGGCGGTCGCCCTTGAGCCGCGCCATGACCGCGGCCTCGTTCATCACGGTCACGTCGATCGTGTAGATGAAGACGATGGCCTTGGGCTTGCGCGCATCGACGGCGCGGCGGAACACGGCAAGTTCGATCAGCTCGTCGTCACGCACGCGCAGCCGCTTCAGCACCGCCGCGCGCAAGTCAGCGTCGGTGTGACCGAGCGGTAGTTTTACTTCGGTCAAGCGCATGGGCGGGATCGCGCGCGAAAAACAAAATACTTGTCATCCCGGCCGTTAGCGAAGCCCGCTGCGAAGCAGCGCGGCGTAGCTTGCGAGCCGGGACCCAGGGGGGGCAAGCGCAGCGCATCAACTGCGCTGAACCACCGTGCGTGTCTCTCCTGGATCCCGGCTCGCGCTACGCTACGCTCCGCTTGGCCGGGATGACAATTTTGGGGGTTGTGCGATGTGGTTGGCACGCACGCTACACGCCCTTGATCACGTGGCGCGCTTTGATCCAGCGGACCGTGCGCGTCTTTGAGCGCATGACGATCGTGTGGCTGGTCATGAAGTTGCCGCGCTTGTGGATGCCTTCGAGCATGGAGCCGTCGGTCACGCCGGTGGCTGCGAACATCACGTCGCCGCTCGCCAAGTCCAGCGTGTTGTACTTGCGCTTGAGATCCTTGATGCCGATGCGGGCGGCGCGGGTGCGCTCATCGTCGTTGCGGAAGACGAGGCGGGTTTGGATTTGGCCGCCGACGCAGCGCAAGGCTGCTGCCGCGAGCACGCCCTCAGGGGCGCCGCCTTGGCCCATGTAGATGTCGATGCCGGTGTCGGGGTCGCTGCAGTGAATGACGCCTGCGATGTCGCCGTCGGAGATCAGCCGGATCGAAGCGCCGACCTCGCGCACTTTCGCGATGATGTCGGCGTGGCGGGGGCGGTCCAAAATGCAAGCGGTGATTTCGCGCGTCGGCACGCCTTTGGCCTTGGCGAGCGCCTTGATGTTGTCGCGCGGATCGGCGTCGAGGTCGACGACGCCTTCAGGATAGCCGCCGCCGATGGCAATCTTATCCATGTAGGTGTCCGGCGCGTGAAGCAAGCTACCGCCCTCGGCGACCGCGACGACGGCGAGCGCGTTCGCCATGGCCTTTGCCGTCAGCGTCGTGCCTTCGAGCGGATCGAGTGCGATGTCGACCTTCGGGCCTTTGCCGGTGCCGACCTTTTCGCCAATGTAGAGCATCGGGGCTTCGTCGCGTTCGCCCTCGCCGATGACGACCGTGCCGTCGAAATTGCAGACGTTGAGCGCGGTGCGCATCGCATCGACGGCAGCTTGGTCGGCGTTGTGCTCGTTGCCGCGACCGACCTGCTCGTACGACGCGATCGCGGCGGCTTCGGTGACGCGCGCAAGTTCGAGCGTCAGAATGCGCTCAAGGCCGTCGTTTTGGATGGTCGACATGATTTCCCCTTCCCTAGTTTTTAGACCGCACTCGTTTTGGCGCGGATGCGTTGTAAGAAAAATGTTGAACCACCAAGCCCACGAAGCGCACCAAGACGCGTGAGAGCTTCTTTGCGGCTTTGCGTCTTTGCGGGAAACCTATTCTTGCCGACGCGCCGCGCCAGCAACGTCGCAGGCTGCATCTTAGAAGCGCTCCATGCGGATCATGACCGGTTGCTCCGTCACCACGCCGGCGGCGACGATGGCTTGGAGGGCTTTCGTCATGGAGGCTTCGCGAGCTTCGTGGGTGATCATGACGACGGGCACGGCTTCGCCGGGGCTGCGGCTGCGCTGCAGCATGCTTTCGATGGAGACGGCTTGGTCGGCGAGGCAGCGCGATAGCACCGCGATCACGCCCGGGCGGTCGATCACGGTGAAGCGCAGGTAACATGGGCCGATGTGCTCGCCCATCGGCACGATGACCGGACGCTTGAGCGTGCTGGCGGGCGCGCCGAAGGTTGGCAAGCGCACGCCGCGGGCGATGTCGAGGAGGTCCGCCATTACGGCGGAGGATGTCGGACCGGCGCCGGCGCCGCGGCCCTCGTAGACCGACTTGCCCGCGAGGTCGCCTTCGGCGACGACGGCGTTGAAGACGCCGTCCACGTCGGCGAGGGGCGTGCCGTGTTGTACCATCGCGGGGTGGACGCGTTGCTCGATACCGTTGGCGGTTCGGGTCGCCACGCCGAGCAGCTTGATGCGATAGCCGAACTCGTCGGCGAACTTGATGTCGGCGATCGAGACGCGCTCGATGCCTTCGACGTGGATGCCGTCGAGCGCCGGAGCATTGCCGAACGCGACGGCGGCCAGCAGGCAGAGCTTGTGCGCCGTGTCCATGCCGCCGATGTCGAACGTCGGGTCGGCTTCGGCGTAGCCCAGCTTCTGCGCTTCGGCGAGGACGTCGGCGAACGCACGGCCCGACGCTTCCATTGTGGTCAGGATGTAGTTGCAGGTGCCGTTCAGGATGCCGTAGACGCGCTCGATCTGATTGGCGCCGAGGCCCTCGCGCAGCGCCTTGATGATCGGGATGCCGCCCGCGACCGCGGCTTCGAAGTTGAGCGGGATGTTCTTGCTTTCCGCCGCCTTCGCGAGCGCAACGCCGTGATGGGCGAGCAGAGCCTTGTTTGCCGTGACGACCGGTAAGCCGCGTGCGAGTGCTGCTTCCACGCTCGCTTTGGCGGCGCCGCCCTCACCGCCCATGAGCTCGACGAAGACGTCGATTTGCGCGGACTGGGCGAGCTTCACGGGGTCGTCGAACCATTCGACTTTGGTGAGGGCCACGCCACGGTCTTTGCGCTTGTCGCGCGCGCTGACTGCGGTGAGTTCGAGCGTGCGGCCACACTTTGCCGCAAGAGCCGCGCCTTGGCTGACGATGCTTTGCGCGACGGCGGCACCGACTGTGCCGAGGCCCGCTATGCCGATACGCAGTGGGGTCATTGTGCGGCGTCGCGAGCAGTGCGCGCCTCAGCTATGCCGGGACCGGCGGCGATGAACTTCTTCACGTTGCGCGCGGCTTGGCGGATGCGCTGCTCGTTCTCGACGAGCGCGATGCGGACGTGGCCGTCGCCGTATTCGCCGAAGCCGATGCCGGGGGCGACCGCGATCTTGGCGTGCTCGATCAGAAGCTTTGAGAACGTGAGCGAGCCGAGGTGGCGGAAGGCGTCGGGAATTGGGACCCACGCGAACATCGAAGCCTCCGGCGAAGGGACCGTCCAGCCGGCGCGGGCGAAGCTTTCGACCAGCGCGTCGCGGCGGCCTTTGTAGATCGCGCGCATTTCGTCCACGCAGTCTTGCGGGCCGCTCAATGCGGTTGCGGCGGCGACCTGGATCGGCGTGAAGGCGCCGTAGTCGAGGTACGACTTGATGCGGCCGAGCGCGTGGATCAGCTTTTCGTTGCCGGCGGCGAAGCCCATGCGCCAGCCGGGCATCGCGTAGGTCTTTGAGAGCGAGTTGAACTCGACGACAATGTCCTTCGCGCCCGGTACTTGCAGCATCGAGGGCGGGGCTTTGTCGCCGAAATAGATTTCGGCGTAGGCGAGGTCGGAGAGGACCCATAAGCCTTTGGCCTTCGCGAAGGCGACGACGTCTTTGTAGAAGTCGAGATCGACCACTTGCGCGGTCGGATTTGACGGGTAGCTGACAACGACGGCGGTCGGCGGTGGCACGGCGTGGCGCACGGCGCGTTCGAGGCCGTGCAGAAACTGCTCGGGGCTTGAGGCTTCGACGTGGCGGATCGAGGCGCCCGCAAGGATGAAGCCGAAGGCGTGGATCGGATAAGCGGGGTTCGGCACCAGGATCGTGTCGCCGGGGGCGGTCATCGCTTGGGCGAGGTTGGCGAAGCCTTCCTTCGAGCCCAGCGTTGCGATGACTTCTTTGTCCGGGTCGATCTTCACGCCGAAGCGGCGGCCGTAATAGGCCGCCATTGCTTTGCGCAGGCCCGGAATGCCGCGCGAGGCCGAGTAGCGGTTCATGCGCGGGTCGGTCGTGGTTTCGACCAACTTGTCGATGATGTGTTTGGGCGTGGGCATGTCCGGATTGCCCATGCCGAAGTCGATGATGTCGTCACCAGCGGCGCGTGCCTTTGCCTTCAGGCGGTTCACTTCCTCGAAGACGTAGGGCGGCAGGCGCTTGATGCGATGGAAGTCGGGGTTCACGAAACGGCTCCGTCGCCCTGCGAGGGTTCGCGGGCGTTATCTGACACTTACTTTATCGCCGATTCGGGGGCGAGAGTTTTAAGGGGTATTTGGCTTATCTTCGGGCTTTTGTTCCGTAGCGGCGGCGGGCGGGGCCGCCGCCGGGACCGTTCCGCCGCGGAGCTCATCCGCCGAGTGCTGAGCATTGTCGCGGTCGGCGATCAGGCTGTCGCGGATCTCACGCTGTTGGGCGGCCGTTGTGGACGGCTGTTTTGCGGCGGGCTGAGCCGAGAGATTTGGGAACTCAGTCGGCTTGTCCGACGAGGTTTGGAGCGCCACCGGCTTTTTCTTGTCGCTTTCCGGGTCGAGCGGGTCGATCACGGTGTCGCCGGGGGCGGCCGTCTTGGTCGCTTCGGCGGGCTTCGTTTCGGCCTTTTTCTCCGTCACGCCGTCGACCCAGGTCGCGGGCTTCGTCCACTCCGGCATCGAGGAGCAGGCGCCCAGCAGGGCGGCAACGGCAACTACGGGCAAAACGCGCAGAACAATGCGGGACATCGATCGAAACTCCGTCTTAAGGCGCAGGGGTATATCCGAGGCCCCCGTGCTTCGGAAGGAACGGATTTTGCCGCAAACGGGGTGCGGTGCGCCACTTTTATCTTTGTCATGTGGCGGGCGTTGCCCCTGTCACACTTGCCGCAGGCGACGGTGGCGGGTTCAATTGCCCCGGTTTTCTTAAGGAAACGCATTATGGCCGAGCCAAAGAACGTTCAGAAGACCGGCAACGAGTACCGGATCGACGACCCGGCAGAGTTCTCGCGCAACATGGTCAAGGTCGCGGCGCAGAGTCAGCGGCTGGTCACGGACTTTCTGAAAGGCCAGATGAAGAATGGGAACGGTGCGTCCGGCGGGTCGCGCGACCCGCTGAACCTCGGACAGACGTTTGTCGATTTCCTCGGCCATGCGATGCGCAACCCCGGGCACTTCGTCGAGGCGAACTTCAAGCTTTGGCACGACTACCTGAACCTTTGGCATCACACGGCGCGCCGGATGATGGGCGAGGATACACCGCCGGTGATCGAGCCCTCCGCCGGCGACAAGCGCTTCAAGGATAAGGACTGGTCGGAGAACCAGATTTTCGACTTCATCAAGCAGTCGTATCTGCTCTCCGCGCGCTGGCTGCAGCAGTCGATGGGCGAGGTTCAAGGCCTCGACCCGAAGACGCGCAAGAAGATCGACTTCTACACGAAGCAGTTCGCCGACGCGCTGTCGCCGACGAACTTCGTGTTCACGAACCCCGAGGTGCTGCGCGAGACGTTCAAGTCGAACGGCGAGAACCTGGTGAAGGGTCTGAACAACATGCTGAAGGATCTTGAGCGCGGCAAAGGCCAACTCGCGATCCGTCAGACGGACATGGACTTCTTCGAGGTCGGGCGGAACCTAGCGCTGACGCCTGCGAAGGTCGTTTATCAGAACGATCTGATGCAGCTGATCCAGTATTCGCCCACGACGGAGGAGCAATACGAGCGGCCGCTCGTGATTTTCCCGCCGTGGATCAACAAGTATTACATCCTCGATTTGGGCGAGAAGAACTCGTTCGTGAAGTGGGCGACGGCCAAGGGCTACACGGTGTTCGTCGTGTCGTGGGTCAACCCGGACGCAAAGCTCGCGCAGAAGACGTTCGAAGACTACATGCGCGAAGGCATTTTCGATGCGCTGGATGCGATCGAGAAGGCGACGGGTTCGCGTGAGGTGAACGCGATCGGCTATTGCATCGGCGGCACGCTGCTTTCGGCGACGCTCGCCTATATGGCGGCCAAAGGGGACAATCGGATCAAGTCGGCGACGTTCTTTGCGGCACAGGCGGACTTCTCGGAAGCGGGCGACCTGCAGGTCTTCATCGACGACGAGCAACTGCGCTCGATGGAAGAGACGATGAAGGCGCAAGGCGGCTATTTGGACGGCGCCAAGATGGCGACGACGTTCAATATGCTGCGCTCGAACGATTTGATCTGGAGCTTCGTGGTCAACAACTACCTGATGGGCCGCGACCCGATGCGGTTCGACCTGCTCTACTGGAACGCGGACTCCACGCGGATGCCGATCCAGATGCACATGTTCTATCTGCGCGAATGCTACCGGCAGAACAATCTGGCCAAGGGCAAGATGGTGCTCGCCGGCGAGAAGCTGGACCTTTCGAAGGTGAAGATCCCGATCTATCTGCAGTCGTCGAAGGAAGACCACATCGCGCCGTACCGCTCGGTCTACAAATCGACGAAGCTGTTCAAGGGGCCTATCACGTTCATGATGGCGGGCTCCGGCCATATCGCGGGGGTGATCAACCACCCGGATGCGAACAAGTACCAGCACTGGACGAACGACAAGCTGCCCGAGAAGGTCGAAGAGTGGATCGCGGGCGCGACCGAAACGCCGGGCTCGTGGTGGCCGCATTGGGACAAGTGGCTGTCGAAGCAGTCCGGCGGCAAAGTCGACGCGCGCGTGCCCGGCGACGGCAAGCTCAAAGTTATCGAAGACGCGCCGGGGTCTTACGCGAAGATGAAGTGAGGAAGATGAAAGCGCTGGCGCAAGCTGCGGCTACTGTGATCGTCGTCTTTTTGATGTGCGCAGCATTGATTTTACCGCGGCCGGCAAGCGCTGGCGAGCGGAAGGACAACGCGAATGCGCGCTATATCTTTTCAGACGGCGGGTTTGCACTGAACATCGATAGGCGCACACGGTGGGCCACCTCTGAGCCATACCCCACCAGTGGCGAGCGCACGCCGGAAGGCCATATCATCACCGACTCGATGAGACACGAGTACGGCGATTGCTCTACGGTGGAGCTCGTTTGCGCAGACTTTAAAGAATACGTCCTAGCGGTGCCGCGGCGGGCGAGCCCCCGACTGCCGTGGGCACATGGCGAATGGACCTTCAAGATGGCCTATTGCTTGTCGAACGAGCCTAGCGGCCGCTGCGCTCGCTTCATCGCGACGTTCCAAAACAAAGCCGAGGACCGTGAAGGCGGCTTCTTGTACAGCGATGCGCGGGGCGTTGAGATGCACTTTGACTCAAGGGCATCACGGGGCGAGAAGCGGAGCATCTACATTCTTGCTTCCGAGTACGGATTGCTCCACGGCGGCACGCCGTAAGCTCTCACCACTTACTTAACGACCGCAAACCAATCTCGATGGTGCCTTCGCCGGTCAGCGAATTGAACCGGGCGGCACGAGGCCTAACTCCAAGAATTGCTGCCATCGAGCGGAAATGGTTGGCGGCTTGATCGAAGCTGTGGTGCGCGCAAGCCCTCCAACAGCGTGGCGCGGCCGTCCTCGAATCGCTGGTGTAGCGTCAAGTTCATTTCCTGTTCGTTGGTTGCCCACAGTTGCCTTCACACGCGCTCGTGATCAGCGTGGCGAATTGGCGCGCGCTCACGGCCAGATTGCGCCACAATCGGCTCTCACTTGTTGGCGACGTTTAGACAAGGACAAGATCGATGCTCAATCGTGCGCTTCTGACCGCTGTGTCGCTCGTCACACTTGCCGCTTGCGAAGGTGTCGATGCGACAACGCCCCCTGCCCCCACGCCGACGCCTGCGCCGTCGCAACAGACGTGGCTGTGCGGGCGCGAATATGTGAACCACGCGTGGGGTTATCAGCGGCGTGGGACGGTGCTCGACGTGTCGGGAAATATTTGGACGTATGAGGTGAAGGGTGCGGGTGCACGACCGTGGAACGTTACCGACGTGACGCGCCTGACCGAGGCGGATTTGAAGATGCGCTATGAGGGCGCGATGGTCGTCGCCGGCAAGAAGGTGCCGCAGCCCGAAGTCGACAAGGTGCGTCCTCTGATCGGCGATGCGGCCGAAGCGACGCCGACGCAGCCTTCACCGCACGGCGCGGACATGGGGCAGACGCTGACCTATTGCTATACCTACGATGCAGGTTCGCGCACTTACTCGCAGGTGATGCTCGACAACAAGGGCGACTGGGATTCGACGAATCCTTCGCAGGCGGCGAAGAATTTGCGGTCGTGGTTGAATGGGTGGTTTGGGAACTGATCTTCCTGGGAGCGCCGGCTTCCAGCCGGCACTTTCTGAATCGCAGCCGCCCAAGAAGAGCCGGCCGGAGGCCGGCGCTCCCAGGACACGAGCCCGCTTATTGAGGCTCGATGTCGCCGGAGGCGTAACTGGCAAGGAGGCTCGCTGCGTGTTCGGCGAGCCTTTTTTGCGTGATCGCTTCGCGTAAGGACGCGGTCAGGTCTTGGTAGTGCGTGAGGTTGTGCCACGTGATCAGCATCGAGGCCAAGATTTCGTCCGACTTCACCAGGTGATGCAGGTAGGCGCGGCTGTACTGGCGGCAGGCGGGGCAGCGGCAGTCGGCTTCGAGGGGACGGCTGTCTTCGGCGTGACGCGCGTTCTTGAGGTTGACGGGGCCGCGCTTCGTGAAGGCCTGGCCGTTGCGGCCTGAGCGTGTGGGCAGCACGCAGTCGAACATGTCGATGCCGCGTAGCACGGCGCCCACGATGTCGTCGGGTTTGCCGACGCCCATGAGGTAGCGCGGCCGGTCGGTGGGCAAATGAGGGACCGTGAAGTCGAGCACCTCGAACATGCGGTGCTGGCCCTCCCCTACCGCCAGGCCGCCGACGGCGTAGCCGGGGAAGCCGATCTCTTTCAATGCGTGGGCGGATCGTTCGCGGAGCTTTGGATAGACGCTGCCCTGCACGATGCCGAAGAGCGCGCGTCCGGGGGCTTCGCGGAAGGCCGCCTTCGAGCGTCTGGCCCAGCGCATGGAGAGTTCCATGGAGGTTTCGGCTTCGCTCTCACTGGCCGGGAACGGCGTGCACTCGTCGAACGCCATATGGATGTCGGAGCCGATGAGCGCTTGTATCTCCATCGAGCGCTCGGGGGTCAGCTTATGCGTCGTGCCGTCGATGTGGGACTGGAACGAGACGCCTTGCTCGTCGAGCTTGCGGAGCTGGGCGAGCGACATGACCTGGAAGCCACCGGAGTCGGTGAGGATCGGCCGTGGCCAGTTCATCAGCTTGTGCAGACCGCCCAGTTTCGCCAAGCGCTCCGCGCCGGGGCGAAGCATCAAATGGTAGGTGTTGCCCAAGATGATATCGGCGCCTGTCTCGCGCACGCTTTCCGGCAGCATCGCCTTCACGGTGCCCGCGGTGCCGACGGGCATGAACGCGGGGGTGCGGATCTCACCGCGGGCGGTCGCGATCGTGCCGGTGCGTGCGGTGCCGTCGGTGGCGTGGAGCGTGAAGGTGAAGTTGGTCACGGGAGTGCCAAGTTACTTTCGTTGTCATCCCGGACGCGACTTTTCTCGACGCAAAGCGTCGTGGGAAAAGTCAGCGAGCCGGGACCCAGGGATGATGCGCTGAGCCTCGCTCTCCTGGGTCCCGGATAGTAACGCTCGCAAGACCGTTGCTTCGCAACGGGCTCACCTAACTTCCGGGATGACAGGTTGGGGTTCATTTCGCCTTCCGTATCAGAAGACAGGCGTCGCCGTAAGAATAGAAGCGGAAGCGGTGGGCGATCGCGTGGGCGTAGGCGGCGCGCATGGTGTCAAAGCCGCAAAAGGCGCTGACCAGCATGAACAGCGTCGAGCGCGGCAGGTGGAAGTTCGTGAGCAGCATGTCCACGGCTTTGAATTTGTAGCCGGGGGTGATGAAGAGGCGGGTGTCGCCTTTGAACGCATGAATCTCGTCGTTCGCGGCGCTTTCGAGCGTGCGCAGGCTGGTCGTGCCTACGCAGAGCACGCGGTGTCCCGCGGTGCGCGCCGCGTTGACGTGGGCTGCAACGTCCGCGGTGACCTCGCCCCACTCCGCGTGCATGACGTGATCCTGCGTGTCGTCGGCTTTCACCGGCAGGAACGTGCCCGCGCCCACGTGGAGCGTCACGGTTTCGCGCTTCACACCTCTCGCGTCGAGCGCGGTCATCAGTTCGGGCGTGAAGTGCAGGCCTGCGGTCGGGGCGGCCACGGCGCCGTCGCGGGCGGCGTAGATCGTTTGGTAGTCGCGTTCGTCCTGCTCGTCCGCGGCTCGGCGGCCGGCAATGTAGGGTGGCAGCGGCGTCACGCCCACGTCCGCGATTGCTTGGTCGAGGGCGGCGCCGAACTCGTCGAAGCGCAGCGCGATCTCGCCGCCGTCGCGTTTGGCTTCGACGACGGCCGCGAGACGGTCGCCGAAGCGGATCGTGTCGCCGACGACGAGCTTGCGGCCGGGTCTGGCGAAGGCAGCCCAGATGTCAGAGGCTTCGCGCTTGTGCAGCGTGACCTCGATCGCGGCCTCGGCGCTGTCGCCGCGCGCGGGCCGCACGCCGAACAGCTGCGCCGGGATCACGCGCGTGTCGTTGAAGACGCAAACGTCGCCCGCGCTCAAGAACCGCGGCAGGTCGCGCACCGTCGCCTCTTCGAACGTCGTCGCGCCTTCGCGCACGACGAGCAGGCGCGCGGAATCGCGCGGGGAGACCGGGCGAAGGGCGATCAGCTCTTCGGGCAGATCGAAATCGAAATCGGCGACGCGCAAACGCTCAAGACTTCGGTTTGGGCTTCGTGCCGTTGCGCTTTAGAGGCACGACTTTGGAGGCTGCGAACTTGACGCCCTGCGCGGTGAATTTTTCGCGGATACGCTCGGCGACATAGGGCGACGTGAAGTGCGAGATATCGCCGCCTAGCGATGCGATTTCCTTCACCAGCCGCGAGGCGATCGCCTGGTATTTCCCGCCCGCCATGAGGAAGACCATTTCGATCTCGCGGTTGAGCGCCATGTTCATGCTCGTCATCTGGAATTCGTAGTCGAAGTCGCTGACGGCGCGTAAGCCGCGGATGATGAACTGCGCGCCGATCTTTTCGGCGAAGTGCATGAGCAGAATGTCGAACGGTTCGACGGTGATGGTCACGCCCGCGTCCTTCGCGATCTGGGCTACTTCGTGCCGCACGAGTTCGACGCGCTCATCGAGCGGGAAGAGCGGCCCCTTCGCCTCGTTGATGGCGACGCCGATTACCAGGTGATCGAGCAGCTTCACCGCGCGGCGGATGATGTCGAGATGCCCGTTCGTGATCGGGTCGAAAGTTCCGGGATAGAGCCCGATTCGTTTGGCCATGGTGGCGCCCCTGCTCCGCGCGGTCCCTGAGTCTGGCGCGCAGGCGCAATACTTATCCGACCTTCGCTGCGTTGCAATAAGGTCGGCCGTTAAGCATTAGGTGCGGGTGAAGACCTGCCGCCGCGTTGTCTCCCCAAAACTTCGTTTTGGGGGAGTGGGTGCGCAACGGAGTTGCTGCACTCGAGGGGGGCGGCGCTGAGTTTGAGGTTCGTGCGGAAAGTCTGAGCTGCCCCCCTCCCGTGCAGCCGCTTCGCGGCGCACGTACTCCCCCGAGCTTTGCTCGGGGGAGATAGGCTTATTAAGCGCTTGGGGCTTCGCCTTCGATTTCCTCGGCGGCTTCGCCGATGCGCTCGACCGAGACGACACGTTCGCCTTCGCCGAGGCGGAAGAGGATGACGCCCTGGGTGGCGCGGCCGGCGACGCGGATTTGGCTGACCGGCACGCGGATCGTTTGGCCGGCGTCGGTGATCAGCATCAGCTGATCGGTGTCTTCGACGGGGAACGAGTCCACGATGCGCGAGTTCTTCTTGGCCATCGCCATGGCGACGATGCCCGAGCCCCCGCGGCCGATGACGCGGTATTCGTAGGCGCTGGACCGCTTACCGAAGCCGGTTTCGGACACGGTGAGGACGAACTGTTCCTGGGCGCCAAGTTCGGCATAGCGTTCGGGCGAGAGCGCGGCCTCTGGCGTGGCGCTGTCTTCACCCTCCTCCACCGAGACCTCCGGCGCGTCGGCTTCTTCGCCGGCTGCGCGGCGCATCGCCGTCGATTGGCGCAGATAGGCGCGGGCTTCGTCGACGTTGACGTCCACGTGGCGCAGAATGGCCATGGAGACGACTTCGTCGCCCTCAGCGAGCTTGATGCCGCGTACGCCGGTGGAGTCGCGGCCCTTGAACACGCGAACGTCCTCGGCCGAGAAGCGGATGCACTTGCCGAGCCGCGTCGTCAGCAGCACGTCGTCATTCTTGGTGGAGATCGACACGCCGACGATTGCGTCGCCCGCCTCGATCTTCATCGCGATCTTGCCGTTGGCCTTCACGTTCGTGAAGTCGCTCAAGGCGTTGCGGCGGATGTCGCCCGACTTGGTCGCGAACATCACCTCGAACTTATCCCACTCGAGTTCGGCTTCCGGCAGCGCGAGTACGCGCGTGACGGTCTCTCCCTCTTTGAGCGGCAGCAAGTTAATCAGCGCCTTGCCCTTGCCTTGCGGCGTCGCGAGCGGCAGGCGCCAATTCTTCAGCACATACGCCATGCCGACGGACGAGAAGAACAGCAGCGGTTGGTGCGTCGAGGCGACGAAGAGGCTCGTCACCCAATCTTCGTCCTTCGTCGCCATGGCTGCGCGGCCGCGGCCGCCGCGGCCCTGCACGCGGTAGGCATTCAGCGGCACGCGCTTGATGTAGCCCTGGTGCGTGACGGTGACGACCATGTCTTCGCGCTGGATCAGGTCTTCGTCTTCGACTTCGAAGTCGACGTCCATGATCTCGGTCCTACGCTCGGTCGCGAAGGCGGCGCGGGCGGCGGTGAGTTCTTCGCGGACGACACCCATCAGGCGCTCGCGCGAGCGCAGAATGTCCAAGTATTCCTCGATCGACTTGCCGAGGCCTTTCAGTTCGTCGCCGATTTCGTCGCGACCAAGGGCCGTCAAGCGCTGGAGGCGCAGCTCGAGGATAGCGCGGGCTTGCGCGTCCGACAGCTTTAGCGTGCCGTCGGCCTGCATCGCATGGCGCGGATCGTCAACGAGCGCGACTAGCGGGGCGACGTCGAGGGCGGGCCAGTAGCGCTCTGTCAGGCGCGTGCGCGCGGTCGTGGCGTCGGGGCTTGTGCGAATGATGCGGATGAATTCGTCGATGTTGGCGACGGCGATCGCCAAGCCCACCAACACGTGGGCCTTGTCGCGGGCGTCGTTCAGAAGCTTCTTCGTGCGGCGGGCGACCACGTCTTCGCGGAAATTGACGAAGGCGCGGATCATGTCCTTCAGGTTCATGACCTGCGGGCGGCCGCGGTCGAGTGCCAGCATGTTCACGCCGAACGAGGACTGCATCGCCGTGAAGCGCCACAGCTGGTTCAGCACGACGTCGGCCATCGCATCGCGCTTGAGTTCGATCACGACGCGCATACCGTGGCGGTCGGACTCGTCGCGGGCGTCGGAGATGCCTTCGATGCGCTTTTCGGCGACCAATTCGGCGAGGCGCTCGATCAGCGTTGCCTTGTTCACCTGGTACGGCAGTTCGGTGACGATGATCGCTTCGCGGTCTTTGCGGATTTCCTCAATGTGCGTGCGTGCACGGACGACCACGGCGCCACGGCCGCGTACAAGCGCGAGGCGGGCAGCGTTGCGGCCCATGATGATGCCGCGGGTCGGGAAGTCCGGACCCGGGACGATGTCCACGAGCTGTTCCACGCCGATCTCAGGGTCGGCGATGTAGGCGAGGCAGGCGTCGACGACTTCGCCCAGATTGTGCGGCGGGATATTCGTCGCCATGCCGACGGCGATGCCGGCCGAGCCATTGACCAGCAGGTTCGGGAAGCGCGCCGGAAGAACGACCGGTTCCTGGTCCTGGTTGTCGTAGTTCGGCTGGAAGTCCACTGTGTCGAGGTCGATGTCTTCGAGCAGCGCTTCGGCCGCCTTCGTCATCTTGACTTCGGTGTAACGCATGGCCGCCGCAGGGTCGCCGTCGACGGAGCCGAAGTTGCCCTGCCCGTCCACCAGCGGCACGCGCATCGAGAATTCTTGCGCCATACGTACCAGCGCGTCGTACACGGACTGATCGCCGTGCGGGTGATACTTACCGATGACGTCGCCGACGACGCGGGCTGATTTGCGGTACGGCTTGTTGTGCGTATAGCCCGCCTCGTGCATCGAGTAGAGGATGCGGCGGTGGACGGGTTTCAGACCGTCGCGCGCGTCGGGTAGCGCACGGCTCACGATCACGCTCATCGCGTAATCGAGATACGAACGCTTCATCTCATCTTCGATCGAGATCGGATGAATCTCGCCGCCTGGCGTGCCGGATGATCCGGCCGCCGGCTTATCGTCTTTGGAGCCGGACAAGGGTGGTTTTTCGGTATAGTTGGAACGCGGCCGGACCATAGCCGGTCGGTGCTTCGAAGCCTAGGAAAAATGCAGGCGATTTCCCCACCGATTTGGGCCGGAACTCTGCGGTTTTTTGGGGTGCGGCAACAGGGTTGGCGCGGTGGTTATTTCAGGGCCGGATTTTGACTGCCGCGAACCCTCCGCCGGGGGTGCGGAAGTTGGTTGTCTGACCCCGGTAGACACGGGCCAAGCGCATGAACGGCGCAGCGCCATAGGCGAAGGTCCTGACGTCGTAGCGCATCGGCTCGTGGCCCGGCACGGCGATGCGCGGGGCTTCGACGCGGGCTTGGGCGATGTAGTCAATGCGGGCCGCGATCTGCGCCCAGGTGGCCGCTGTGAGCTTGGCGCCGTCATACACGGCGCGCGAGCCGAAGCCGCTTGTCGGTTTGAAGTAGTAGCGCTCGCGGGTGGTCCAGAGTTCGGCGGCGTTCGCGGGCGTGAGTGCCGTCGTGAGCGGGATCGCTTCGAGCAATGTCTCGCGTGTGGCGCCGTCGATGCCGGTGTCGCGCAAGAAGTCGGCATTGCCGAGCAGCGCGAGATTGCGCTTGCACGCAAGTAGTGCATGCGTGCGAGGATTCGGTGACATAACGACGGCGCCCGCGAGCAGGGCGTCGCGGATGGCGGCATCTTCGGCGCGGTCGAGGGTAAAGCTGGTCAAGCGATTGTACACGAGGTCAATCGCGAGGTTGCCGTGCCAGAGGCGGCCGTCGCGGAACGTCAACTCACGCGGGTCGGCAATCGTTGCCGCGATTCCTGCGTCGCGCAGCATCATCTCGGCCAGTTCGAACTCTACTTTTAGGAACTGATCTTCCGGATTGTCGTCGACGATCGCGACGGAACGCAGACGGCCGTGGCCGGCTAGCTGCCACTCGTTGCGGAACTGGCGCACGAAGGTTTGCGCCCAGGTGCCCAACGGGTGCGCGTCGGCGTTGCCGTTGTTCCAGCCCGCCTGGTCAATCAGCGCGCCGTAGAACGCGCCGCCGGCGTTCGTATTGATCTCGATGAGCTTTGGGCCTGCGGGGGTCAGGTGGAAGTCGAAGCCGGTGAATAGGCCCTTTACGCGCTGCGGTTGGTTGCGGGCGATGGGCGCGGCCTCGGCGAGGACCGTTGCTTGGTAGGCTGGGGTTGCCACGACCTCATGCACGGCGGCGACGACTTCATCCATGCGCCAAGCGTCGAGGGCGCCGATCGTGACGTCGGTGGCGGCGCGGCGCGTGGCGAGTTCGGCGGCGTAGTTCGCGCAGCATGGCGCGGGCGCCGCGCAGGTGCGCTCGGATACCTCGATCGTCATGCTGGAACCTTTTGCTTCACCTTCGGCGCGCGCGCGAACGGCGCGAGCCAGGCCATCGCGTCGGAGAACGCCTCGGCATCGAGTTGATAGATCATCCAGCGGCTGTGCTTTTGGGCGCGCACGAGCCCGGCATCGACGAGCAGCTTCATGTGGTGGCTGACGGTTGCCTGGGAGAGGCCGAGAAGACTCTCAATGTCGCAGGCGCAGACGACGCCCGCTTGCGCGCAGCACACGCCCTCGGGCTTGCGCAGGAATTGCAGGATCTTGATCCGGACGGGATCGCTTAACGCTTTGAAGACGCGGTCAGGTTCGCTCATACCCCTCTATATATCGATAGATTTCGATATGTCAATGTGTGGCCGCTTTGCCTTCGCCGCCTTCCGGGATCGAGACGAACAGGAAGAGGCCGGCGGCAACCATGATCGCAGCCGTCATGGCACCTGGAAAGTACGTGCTCATCGTGAGCGCCGCATAGAGATGCCCGATGCCGTTCAAGGTGAGGAAGATTGCGAATGCGAAGGAAGCAAAGCGCATCGGGCCTCGTTTCGCGTACACGAGCCAGGTGAAGACGAAGAGAAGGACGCAAGCGCCGATCAGGTTCGTCAGCCACACGTCGTAGCGGTAAGGCGGCAGCTGGAGCGAGGGAAGCAGCGTGTTCACGAAGACATTGAAGTCGGCGTAGACGCCGAAGGAGCCGTAAGCGACCTCCTCAGCGATGTGAACCGCAAAAGCGATGCACCCGGCGAGCCAGGCAAATGTCCAACGATCGAAACCGCGCATCTGTGCCTCCGTTGTTATGCCCGCAGATTGCAGCCGAACGGGGTCGCGGTCCTTGCGCTAGATCAAGCCGGTGTTCGGCCGAATGGCGCGGGAGGCTTGACATCACGATCTAATTCGACAATTATCTAATTAGATAGACGTGGAATTAGGTATGACCGATCCCCTGCCCTCTGCCGACTTGCTGACGTTCTTCAAGGCGTTGGCGCACGAGAGCCGCCTCAAGCTTGTGGGCCTTCTGACCGAGCGCGAGCGCAGCGTGCAGGAGCTTGCCTCGCTTGTGGCGCTTAAGGAGCCAACGGTCTCGCATCACTTGGCCATGCTGAAGGAAGCGGGGCTTGTGAGTCTTCGTCAGGACGGGAACACGCATTGGTACGCGCTTGAGACTAAGACGCTCGCCGCGCGCGCGAAGACGATGCTGATGAAGGAGAAGTTTGCCGAGCTTGCCGTTGCGGGCCAGTCCGAGGACAAAGCCGTGCTGAACTACCTCACGCCCGACGGGCGGTTGAAAGCGTTTCCCGCGACGCAGAAGAAGCGCCGTCCGATCCTGGCGTGGCTTGCGCGGCATTTCGACGAAGGCCGCACCTATAGCGAGGCTGAGGTCAACGAAACAATCGAACGGCGCCATCACGACCGCGAAACGTTCCGGCGCGAAATGGTCGGGCACAAAATGCTGGCGCGAAAAGGCGGCACGTATTGGCGGCTGCCGGAGGCGGAGTGGGTGAGTTAGCGCCAGTCGCGATCGCGCGCAGATGACTTTGCGCGCGACTCGATTGGAAGCACCGGCGCGTTGAAGACGATCTTGTGGCGTGCCGATTGCAGCGTCTGGATCGCGCTGGGGGCGAGGCAGGTTTCGACGGTCTTGCGGCTGGCTGCGTCGAGTTCGGCGAAGTCGCGCTGCAGTTCGTCGAAGCACCAGGCGCGGTAGGGGCTTGCCGGCGTTTCAAACGCCGCGCCGTGGTCGGCGAAGCGCACGGTCTTTGCGCGCGCTGCCACGGCGCTTGCGTTTGCGGCCATGTAGGGCAGATGCGTTTCGGCGACGAGGCGCAGCAGCGGGCGGCAGCTTTCCGGGATCGCGGTCACTTCGGGCGCGGCTGCGAACTGCTTCGGTTCGATCGCCCAGAGGCGCGCGACCCAGGCCAGCGTTCGGGGCGCCGTTTCGCGCATGATCTTGGCGGGCGTCGGATCGGAAAAGAAGTGACGGAACATCGAGCCGAAGAGGCCGAAGTCCGCTTCTGTGGGCCTTGCGCCGAGCACGAACGGGTTTGTCCCGAGTGCGGCTTCCATCGCCGTCAGCGCGTCGAAGTAGAGGCGTTCGATCGCGTGGCGCGTTGACGGTGTCACGCCGTCGCGGCGCAGATAGACGCCTTGCTGGCGGCGTAGGATGAGTTGGCGGCGCAAGGCGAACGGAAGTTTCACGTCGCGCAGCATGCCGCGTGCGAGTCGGCCGCTCATCAGCCGTGCATCGTCGGCGAAGGCCCAGCGATAGTAGAGCGCTGGGCGCCAGAGCGATTCATCGCCGAAGTCTTCGATCAGGCGCGCGACGAAGCTGACGGCCGGATCGCGCGGCGAGATTGCTGGCTCTGGATGCTGACTTTCGAGGTGACGGATGATGAGCGTCGTATCGGTGAGCCAGGTGCCATCCGAACATTCGACCTGCGGCATTTGCAGGAAGCCGGTCGCCTTCGCGCACGCGCGGAAGCTGCCAGTCGTCATCTCGCGAAGGACGTACGGGATGCCCTTCGCGCGCAGATAGGCTTCGAGCTTGCCGGTGAAGTACGACAGATCAAGTCCGTGAACGATCAGCGGCGCCGTCATCCCAGAGCCGCAACGTCGATACGCACGGTTTTGTCAGATCGAGATCAAAACGGAATCTCGTCGTCCGGCTCGGCGGAAAAGTCGCGTTGTTCGCCGCGGCCGCCGGCGGCTACAGCCCTGCGGCCACCGCCGCCAGCCGAGGCGCCTTCAAGTGCGCCGCCTTCGGCACCACGACCGTCGAGCATGACGAGTTCGCCGCGGAATTTTTGCAGGACGACTTCGGTCGAGTACTGCTCCTGGCCGTCCTTGTTCGTCCACTTGCGGGTTTGCAGTGCACCCTCAAGGTACACTTTCGAGCCTTTGCGCAGGTACTTCTCGGCAACCTTCGCGAGGTTCTCGTTGAAGATAACCACGCGGTGCCATTCGGTCTTTTCTTTGCGCTCGCCCGAGTTCTTATCGCGCCAGGATTCCGACGTTGCGATACGCAGGTTCACGACCGGCTCACCCGACGGCAGCTGGCGCACCTCCGGATCCGCACCCAAATTTCCAACCAAGGTCACCTTGTTGACGCCAGCCATTTCTCTCACTCCTCGTTTCGCGCTTGACCGCGGGTATTAACCACCGGTTTGAATGGTCCGCCACGGCGATGGGAGCATTCTGTTCTTGTTCTGTTCCGAAAGTCAAGCTATCCCGCAGCGAATCTTGTGGAGGGCTTGAGTCGTGACGCGATCGGGTGTGCTTAAGGGGCTCATGCAGAAGAACATTTCCATACGGGGGGCGCGCGAGCACAACCTCAAGAACGTCGACGTTGAGATTCCGCGCGACCAGTTGGTCGTGATCACGGGTCTGTCGGGGTCGGGCAAGTCGTCGCTCGCGTTCGATAC
This sequence comes from uncultured Alphaproteobacteria bacterium, assembly GCA_902826695.1. Classification (GTDB taxonomy): domain Bacteria; phylum Pseudomonadota; class Alphaproteobacteria; order Micropepsales; family Micropepsaceae; genus SZUA-430. The sequence continues at coordinate 75,639 of CADEFU010000015.1, forward strand.
GATCTATGCCGAGGGGCAGCGGCGCTATGTCGAAAGTTTGTCGGCCTATGCGCGGCAGTTCTTGGAGCTGATGCAGAAGCCGGACGTCGATCATATCGAAGGGCTGTCGCCCGCGATTTCGATCGAGCAGAAGACGACGTCGCGCAACCCGCGTTCGACGGTCGGCACCGTTACCGAGATCTACGACTATTTGCGTCTGCTGTTTGCGCGCGTGGGTGTGCCCTACTCGCCCGCGACCGGCTTGCCGATCGAGAGCCAGACGGTCAGCCAGATGGCGGACCGGGTGATGACATTGCCGGAGGGGACACGGCTTTATCTCTTGGCGCCGATCGTGCGCGGGCGGAAGGGCGAGTACAAGAAGGATCTGCAAGACCTGCAGAAGCGCGGGTTCCAGCGCGTGAAGGTGGACGGCACGTTCTATGAAATCGACAAGGTGCCAACGCTCGACAAGAAGCTGAAGCACGACATCGACATCGTGGTCGATCGGTTTGCGGTGAACAAGGAGTTGGGCAATCGCTTGCCGGACAGCCTTGAGCAGGCGTTGAAGCTTGCTGACGGCATTGCGATCGTCGAGCTCGCCGACAAGAAGACGAAGGACGGCGATCACGAGCGCATCCTGTTCTCCTCCAAGTTCGCTTGCCCGGTGTCGGGCTTCACGATTGCCGAGATCGAGCCGCGGTTGTTCTCGTTCAACTCGCCGCACGGCGCGTGCCCGAAATGCGACGGGCTGGGCACGCAGATGTTCTTCGATCCGGGACTGATCGTGCCTGATGAGACGTTGTCGCTGAAAGACGGGGCGATCGCGCCGTGGTCGAAGGCGACATCGACGCTTTATGGGCAGACGCTGGATTCGCTCGCCAAGCATTACAAGTTCTCGATGACCGTGCCGTTCAAGGATTTGCCGAAGAAGGCGCGCGATGTTGTGCTGCGCGGCTCGGGCGAGGATGTCATTGCGTTCGTTTATGACGACGGGCTTCGGCGTTACGAGACGAAGAAGGCGTTCGAGGGCGTGATCCCGAACCTTGAGCGGCGCTATCGCGAGACGGACTCGGCGTGGATGCGCGAGGAGTTGGAAAGGTTTCAAGATCAGAGCCGGTGCGAGACCTGCAATGGGTATCGGCTGAAGCCGGAGGCGCTGGCGGTCAAGATCGGCGGGAAGCATGTTGGCGAGGTCGTCGATCTTTCGATCAAAGCGGCCGACGAGTGGTTCAAGAACGTCGACAAGAAGTTCAATTCTAAGCAGAAAGAAATCGCGACCCGAATTCTGAAAGAGATCCGGGACCGGCTGCGGTTTCTGAACGACGTGGGCCTTGAGTATCTGACCCTTGCCCGCAACTCCGGCACGTTGTCGGGCGGCGAGAGCCAGCGCATTCGGTTGGCGTCGCAGATCGGGTCCGGCTTAACGGGGGTGCTCTATGTGCTCGACGAACCTTCGATCGGGTTGCATCAGCGGGACAATCAGCGGCTGCTCGATACGCTGCGCCGGCTGCGCGATCTCGGCAACACGGTCATCGTGGTCGAGCATGACGAGGACGCGATCCGCACTGCCGATCATGTGATCGATATGGGTCCCGGCGCTGGCATCCACGGCGGCGAGATCGTCTCAGAGGGCACGCCCGACGAGGTGATGCGCGATCCGAAGAGCCTGACCGGGCAGTATCTCGTCGGGATGCGGCAGATCCAGGTCCCGTCGAAGCGGCGGCCGGGCAACGGCAAGACGCTGCGCGTGGTCAACGCGCGCGGGAACAATTTGAAGAACGTGTCGGTCGAAGTTCCGCTCGGCACGTTCACGTGCATCACCGGCGTGTCGGGCGGCGGCAAGTCGACGCTCACGATCGAGACGCTCTACAAGGCCGCCGCGCGCAAGCTGAACGGTACGCGCGAGAATCCCGCGCCGCACGACAAGATCGAAGGGCTCGTGCACCTCGACAAGGTGATCGACATCGACCAGTCGCCGATCGGACGCACGCCGCGCTCGAACCCGGCGACGTATACCGGCGCCTTCACGCCGATCCGCGATTGGTTCGCCGGGCTGCCGGAAGCGAAGGTGCGCGGCTATGAGCCCGGGCGCTTTTCGTTCAACGTCAAAGGGGGGCGCTGCGAGGCGTGCCAGGGCGACGGCGTCATCAAGATCGAGATGCACTTCCTGCCCGACGTCTATGTGCAATGCGACGTCTGTAAGGGCGAGCGCTACAACCGCGAAACGCTCGAGGTGAAGTTCAAGGATAAGTCGATCGCCGAAGTGCTGGACATGACCGTCGAGGCGGCGGCCGAGTTCTTCAAGGCCGTGCCGTCGGTCCGTGAGAAGATGGAGACGCTGGAGCGTGTCGGCCTCGGCTACATCAAGGTCGGCCAACAGGCGACGACTCTGTCGGGCGGTGAGGCGCAGCGCGTGAAACTGTCGAAGGAGCTTTCGCGCCGATCGACCGGCCGCACGCTCTACATCCTCGACGAGCCGACGACGGGTCTGCACTTCGATGACGTGCGTAAGCTGCTCGACGTGCTGCACGAGCTGGTCGAACAGGGCAACACGGTCGTCGTGATCGAGCACAATCTCGAAGTCATCAAGACCGCCGACTGGATCATCG
>CADEFU010000016.1 GCA_902826695.1 uncultured Alphaproteobacteria bacterium
CAACGTTGAAGAACACCTGCTGACGGCGGTTGCCGCGTTGGGTGATGTGGTGCGGAACGCCGGGCGCGACCGCTCTTGCCAAACGAGCCATGCGAGAACATAATGTGAACTCACGGGCGTCGTCAATTTGAAATCGTTACGTGTCCCCGGAATTCATGAGCGTCCCTACCGCAATCCGGAATTCATGAAAATCGATTTGGCGACTTGCCGCTGACAGCCTGTCGCACTCCGGTCGAGGACCGCAACTCAGCGGGCGAATACGTAAGCCGTCCCCGCATTTCGTCCGTCCCTGTATTTCCGTGTATTTCCGTATTTCACGCGATCTAGGAAGTCACAGTGGATTAGTCGTAAACTTACTCAAGTTCGTCATTTCATCGAAATCCAGAACATCTGCGTCGCCCGATTCAAGCGCGAACCTGGTCAGCGCGTCGCTCTTCCCAAAATGCCTCAGAAGAGAAATGTACAAACACATTTTCTCGGGCTTGCTTACCACACGCATCGCGTTAGCGGCAGTAGATAGATCGATTGGTTGCTGGTTGCTCAAAGTGGCGACTGCCTTGGACCACTTTTCCCCTGGCTCTGAGAAGGCGCGCAGTGCGAGCAGCAAGCTCCCATCAATGTCCCTCAATACTCCCATGACCCCAAGGCGAACGGGCCGAGCAGGGTCCTCAAGGTGAGGCAGAATTGAAATGATGTGCTCTGGCTCATGCGCACAGTAACGAAAGCAGTCACACACAACGGATCGCACTGATCCCCACTTGGATTTGAGAAGCGGAACGATGGCCGGAAAAACCTCACAACCGTCAATCGCTTCGGAAGCTATATAGACAGCCTGAAGGACGCAGCTCTCGTACTCGGACGACAGCATCGGCAACAGCTGCCGTGAATGCTGCATCTTGTTGAAAAGTTCAGTTCCATCGCGAAGCTCAACGTCGTCATCGGCGGTCTCATAAAAGCCGACGAGGTATCGCTGAAGAATTTCTTCGAACGTAGATTCAGATGACTGGGCTGCGTTCATTTCTTGCTCTTCTCTATCTCCTTGAGGCGCTTATCGACCTGGGCTCGTTTATCCCGCTCGAACTTGATACGATCATTGTGTTTTCGGTATGCAGCGGTGTTCCTATCAAACCTCTTGTTGTCGGCGGTCCTATTCGTGATGCTGGTGTCTAGCTTACATTTCGCACAGTTGAGTGCCGTTACGTCGTTCCCGGCATCGGCAATTGCTTTCCGGAATACGGGGACAGTATACATATTCCCCCACGTCCCCCAGCACCTTACCGCAAAACCAAGCGCGAAACATGACCCCGCCGCACCGCGAGTTCCATCTTCGTTCGCACGCAGTGCGCCTAGCCCGCCACACTCGCGTTGTCTCCTGGTGTCGCGCATCACGTGACGCAACGCGGCAACCGGCGCGAGCCGATCTTCGTCGAGCCTGGGCGTTAGGAGTTCGGCCCGTGCCGCCCGCTCCCCAACTGTGACCGGCATCAACCGTCCTTCGCTTGGGCGCAGCCCCCTACCCAAATGGGGAGCGCGGCGGACGCGGTGGCGCCCTAGCTGTGGTGGCGTCAACCACCAAGGGGTTCATCCAATGAAGCGCTTTCTCACGGCAGTTGCCGTCTCAGGTCTTGGCTTGGCTGCAGCTCTCGGCGCAGCGACGGCCGACGCACCTGTGCGGGTGCAGGGGATTTGTCTCGACTTTCAGCTCCTGCCGCAGTTCGATCCGAGCTTCCCGCGCTACACCACCTGTGCGCAGCATCCGCAGACGTCGTTCGCGTTCGACTCCGACGGGGTGGGGACGCAGTACGGCTTGCAGGTGACGACGCCCAGGGAACATTGCTCGAAGATTCAGTATCAAGCTTGGGTCGGGGACAGAATGCTGGGAAAGGGAACGTTCATGGGGCCCGGTGAGACCCAGTTCATACCGCTCGGCAACAGTTTCGCGCGCGGCCATCATCGTTTCGACATCCGCGTGATCGGAGAAGTCGGCGGATGCAATCAGGGCCGCATGCACAGCTGGGCGGCGTTCGTCAGTGTTGTGATTATTCCGTGACGTCGACGGGGACGCGAGCTTCTTGCGCGCCGGGCTTCGGACGGCCCGGCGCGGTCCGCGCAATCAGCGCATCAACTTCGCGGCGCGCGGCGCGAAGTAAGTCAGCACGCCGTCGGCGCCTGCGCGCTTGAACCCCGTCAGCGTTTCGATGATCGCGCGGTCCGCGTCCATCCAGCCGCGTTCGGCGGCGGCCATGATCATCGAATACTCGCCGGAAACCTGATAGGCGAAGGTCGGCACGCCGAACGTCTCTTTCACGCGCCGCACGATGTCGAGATAGGGCAGACCCGGCTTGACCATCACCATGTCCGCACCCTCGGCAATGTCGAGCGCAACTTCGCGCAGAGCTTCGTCGCCGTTCGCGAAGTTCATCTGATACGTACGCTTGTCGCCCTTGAGCGCCGACGACGAACCGACGGCGTCGCGGAACGGGCCGTAGAACGCCGACGCGTACTTGGCCGCGTAAGCCATGATCAACGTGTCCTTGTGTCCCTCGCGCTCAAGCGCGCCGCGGATGGCGCCGATGCGGCCGTCCATCATGTCGGAGGGCGCAATGATATCGCAGCCCGCCCGCACCTGGTTCAGCGACTGGGCGACAAGCACCTCGACCGTCTCGTCGTTCAAGATCAGGCCGTCTTTGACGAGGCCGTCGTGCCCGTGGCTCGTGTAGGGATCGAGCGCCACGTCGCAAAGAATACCGATATCGACCTTCGCCGCCTTCACCGCGCGCGTGGCGCGGCAGACAAGGTTGTCGGGATTGAGAGCCTCCCGTCCGTCTTCCGTTTTCTTCGCCGGGTCCGTGTAGGGGAACAGCGCCAGAACCGGGATGCCGAGCTTCGCCGCCTCCTCCGCCGCACCGGGCACCAGATCGACCGAAAGCCGCTCGACCCCCGGCATTGAGGCGATGGGCTCGCGCTTGTTCGTGCCGTCGACGATGAAGATCGGCCAGATCAGATCGGCCGGCGTGAGCGTGTTCTCGGCCACCAGCCGCCGCGCCCATGCCGTACGCCGCAAGCGGCGCATGCGGGTTGCGGGAAAGCGCGGGGCATCCAAGGTCATGGGCGGGCCGTTCGTTGACAGTGTCTCGGGCCCTTCGTATCACCCCCGCAAGGTTAAGGGGAAGGCTGCATGCCCTTCGAACTCTCGGAAGACCAACGCCTCATTCAAAAGACCGCGCGCGACTTTTCGACCGCGCAGCTGGCGCCGTTTGCCGCGAAGTGGGACGAGGAGGAAATCTTCCCGATCCCGACCATGCGCGAAGCGGCCGCGCTGGGCTTTGCCGGCATCTACGTGAAGGGCGACGTCGGCGGCTCGGAGCTGACGCGCCTCGACGCTGCGCTGATCTTTGAGGAGTTGTCGGCGGGCTGCACGGCCACGGCTGCGTATCTGTCGATCCACAACATGGCCTCGTGGATGATCGACCGCTTCGGTAGCGACGAACAGCGCCGCAAGTGGTTGCCGAAACTGACGACCATGGAACTCATCGCCAGCTACGCGCTCACCGAGCCGAGCTCCGGTTCCGACGCCGCAAGCCTGAAGACGAAAGCGGTGAAGGACGGCGACCACTACGTCTTGAATGGCGCCAAGGCGTTCATTTCCGGTGCCGGCGTGTCGGATATCTATGTCTGCATGGTGCGCACGGGCGGGGAGGGGCCGAAGGGCATCTCCTGCATCGTCATCGAAAAGGGAACGAAGGGCCTTTCGTTCGGCAAGAACGAACGCAAGATGGGCTGGCGCAGCCAACCGACCGCGCAGGTGATCTTCGAAGACTGCCGCGTACCGGTGGCAAACCGCATCGGCGCCGAGGGCGAGGGCTTCCGCATCGCCATGATGGGCCTCGACGGCGGGCGCATCAATATCGGCGCCTGCTCGCTCGGGACCGCCCGCGCCGCGCTCGAACAAGCGCAGCGCTACGTGACGGAGCGCAAGCAGTTCGGCCAGGCCTTAGGCGACTTCCAAACCACGCAGTTCAAGATCGCCGACATGGCGACGGACCTTGAGGCCTCGCGCCTGATGATCTGGAACGCGGCCGCAGCCCTCGACCGGCGCGACCCGCGCGCGACGATGCTCTGCGCGATGGCCAAGCGCTTCGCCAGCGACAACGCCTCGAAGATCGCCAACGACGCGCTCCAGCTGCACGGCGGCTACGGCTACCTGCAGGACTTCCCGCTCGAACGCCACGTGCGCGACTTGCGCGTGCATCAGATCCTGGAAGGCACGAACGAGATCATGCGCGTCATCATCGCGCGAGAGTTGACGCGTCAATGATCTCGAACCGTTTGGCCCTTTGGGCGATCGGCTACGGCCTGCTGATTTGGTTCGAGGCGACGGTGATGGTGCGCTGGTTCGGCGACTATCTCTTTGTGCCCGGCCACACCGCGTTGACCATCGCGGTCTTCGCCGCCGCCGTGCCGCTCGTGTTTGCGATCGGCTGGTTTTTCTTCGCGTCGTTCAAGACGACCCCGCTCGAACGGGCGATCTCGGCGATCCTCATCGTCGCCGCGGGCCTCATCGCCGATGCGTTCGTCTTCGTCTGGATCGAAAACGTGTTTCCCATCATGGGCACGACCCAAGCACGGATGTTCGCCAGCTGGCTGCTCTGGGCCTACGGCATCGGGCTGCTCAGCGGCGTGTGGCCGCGCCGCTTACGCTGGGTCCCCGCGGAATAAGGACTTGAACTCATGGAAGATGTTCTCTTCGAAAAGCGCGGCCGTGTCGGCCTGATCACCTTGAACCGCCCGAAGGCGCTGAACGCGCTGACGCTCGACATGGTCGACGCCATGCAGGCACAGTTGAAGGCCTGGCGCACCGACGAGGGCGTTGAACTCGTCGTCGTGCGCGGGGCAGGGGAGCGCGCGTTCTGCGCCGGCGGCGACATCCGCGCCCTGCACGATTCCGGCAAGGCGGGCACGCCCTACGTCATCGACTTCTACGCGCGCGAGTATGTGCTCGACACGCACATCAAACGTTACCCGAAGCCATACATCGCCCTGATCAACGGTATTGTCATGGGCGGCGGCGTCGGCGTCTCGGTGCACGGGCGCCATCGCGTCTGCGGCGAGAACACCGTGTTCGCGATGCCCGAAACCGGCATCGGGCTCTTCCCCGACGTGGGCGGCACATACTTCCTGCCGCGCTTGCCGGGCGAACTCGGCATGTATCTCGGCCTGACCGGCGCGCGCATGGACATTCATGACGCGAAGTACGCCGGCATCGCGACCCACGTCGTGCCCGCGCGCCAGCACGAAGAACTGATCGCCGCGCTGGCCGAGGGCGGCGAGGCCTACGAGAAGACGTTGTCGCGCTTTGCGATCGCGCCCGCCAACGTCTGCCGGATCGCGGGGCTCCAACCCTTGATCGACAAGCACTTCGCGCACGGCTCGGTCGAAGCGATCGTGGCTTCGCTCGAAGGCGACACCTCGCTCTTCGCCGCCGAAACGCTGAAGACGCTGAAGACGAAGTCGCCGACAAGCCTGAAAGTCACCTTCCGCCAGTTGCGCGAAGGCCGCCAAAACGGCTTCGAAGAATGCATGCGCCTCGAATTCCGCCTCACGAACCGCTTCATGCGCGGCCACGATTTCTACGAAGGCGTACGCGCGGTGATCATCGAAAAAGACAATGCCCCCAAGTGGAAGCCGGCATCGCTCGCCGACGTGAAGACGGAGGACGTGCTCGCGTATTTTGCGGCTCTGCCGGGGGGCGATCTCGCTCTCGCGTAGAGCGCCTTTCGAGCCTATAAGTCTGCAAACAAGGTTGGGAGAAACGTCATGCGCATCGGTTTCATCGGGCTTGGAAACATGGGCGGGCCAATGGCGGCCAACCTGGTGAAGGCGGGGCACGACGTTGCGGTGTTCGACATGGCAAGTGCGGCGATCGAGAAAGCCATCGCCGCCGGCGCGCACGCAAAGGCTTCGGCAGGCGACGCGGCGCGCGATCGCGAAGCTGTGGTCACGATGTTGCCGGCCGGTCAGCACGTGCGCCACGTCTATCTCGGCGACAACGGTATTTTGAAACAAGCGAAAGGCGGTACGCTCTTCATCGATTCCTCCACGATCGACGTCCAGACCGCGCGCGATGTGCACGCCGCGGCAAAACTGACGGGCGTCGATTTTCTTGATGCGCCGGTGTCCGGCGGCGTCGGCGGCGCTGCGGCGGGAACGTTGACGTTCATGGTCGGCGGCGACGAAACGGCGTTCGGTCGCGCCAAGCCCATCCTCGAGCAGATGGGCAAGAACATCTTCCACGCGGGCGGCGCCGGCAACGGCCAGGCGGCCAAGATCTGCAACAACATGCTGCTCGCCATCTCGATGATCGGCACGTGCGAGGCGTTCGTGCTTGCCGAAAAGCTCGGCCTCGACGCCGAGACGCTGTTCAAGATCTCCTCGACCGCGTCGGGGCAGTGCTGGAGCCTAACGAGTTATTGCCCCGTGCCGGGTCCTGTCCCCGCATCCCCCGCCAACCGCAATTATCAGGCCGGCTTCACCGCCTCGATGATGCTGAAGGACCTAAAACTCGCGCAGCACGCGGCGCAGGCATCGGGCGCGGCAACCCCGCTCGGCGCGCAAGCGACCGCGATCTACTCGATGTTTGAGTCGGCGGGCGCAGGCGGCAGAGATTTTTCCGGAATCATCCAGCTGCTGCGCGGAAACCCGCAGGCTTAACCTCGCAGAAACCATTGCGCTTAAGGCGCCCTTAGCGCGCGCTTGGCTAATGTGCCCACTGTCACAAGGGCGTAAGCCCGAAAAAGCAGGTGTGGGTATCATGAGCGTTACAGCAACCGCGCGTCCGATGGTGGAGCAGCACGAAGACGGCAACGCCAAGCAGCGTTACCTCGAGTGCTTGAACCTCGTTGAAAGGCTGCACCGGCAGCTGCTCGACGTCATCAAGGACGAACTCGAGCGCGTCAATCAGCCGGAGGTCAACAGCGTCCAGGCGCTCTTGCTCTTCAACATCGGCGAGCAGGAATTGACCGCCGGTGAACTGCGTACGCGCGGCCACTACCTCGGCTCGAACGTCTCGTACAATCTGAAGAAGCTGGTCGAGGGCGGTTACATCAACCACGTCCGCTCCGACTCCGACCGCCGCACCGTGCGCGTCAGCCTGACCGACAAAGGCAAGTCGATCCGTTCGATCGTGGCCGGCCTCTTCGACCGTCACGTCCACTTGGTCGAGCCCGCAGGCGGCCTCCAGGTTTCCGAGTTCGCGCAGCTGAACAAGGCCCTCCAGCGCCTCGAGCGTTTCTGGCTGGACCAAGTTCGCTACCGTCTCTAACACCCTTTCCCCGCGTGAGTGCATGAGCCCGCGGCCAAACGGCCGCGGGTTTTGCTTTTTGGGACGTGTTGACGGGCGCGGTACCCGAGTGTTCTCCTGACACGCCATCCCTCATCGCGGCGTCAATAATGCTAGAGTCACTCGTGAACGCATTGGTCGCCTTATGGGACCACCCTGGCGTCCAAGCTGTAGCGGGAATTCTAGGGCTCATCCTGGCGATCGCCACGGTGATCGGCGTGTCGTGGCAGCTCCTAAAGCGGTCGACCAAGGCACCGCCAAGCGATGGACAACCGATCCCGACAGCCGCCTCCGAACTGGAGCAGGCGCAGCTGATTCAGAGGAATCGGTTCATCCTGCAATCGATTTGCCTCGACTACTACGCGACCCCCTTTGGACGCCAGCTCATCAGTCCCCTCAAACCGATGGAGGGCCTTCGCGAGGCCGACCCCATCCCGCTGCTCGTCGATCCAAATTGGCTGCCGGCGGTGCCGATCCCGTTCAAGCAAATCAAACTTCACTGGAGCCCGGACACGCCGCCGTCGACGCATCTCGATAGCGCCCTCGACCATCGGCTGGAGTTTGAACTCAAGAAGCGAAAGTCGCAGAACCGCCCCGTGTACCGCTTGAATTCCGCGTCGGCCGGCGCCGGCGGCCTCGAGTTGACGTTTTCGCACGACACCTATGTCAGCTACGTCAACACATGCGAGGCAATGCTGTGGTCCACGGCCGTGGCGACTGTCAGGTTCCTGATCAGCCGCGGCTACACGAAGTTTGTGCCCGATCGCGAATACGAAATTCTGCGCGCGAGCGCCAATACCATCATGACGAACGACCCTTACCGCACGAAGGTCGTACCGAACCTGTTCACGAACAGGTGCGCGTCCGTCGGCGTGAACGCGCTAACGATAATTCGCAGGCAAGGGAGCTTTCCGATTTTTCTCATGCACCGCCGCGGTGAAGTGAATCGCGAAGCGTCGTCCACCTACCACGTCATCCCTGCCGGGACGTTTCAGCCGATCCTATGGAACGACCGCGAACACGCGACTGAGTTTGATATCGACTTCACGTTGCTGAGGGAGTTCGCCGAGGAATGCTACAATGACAAGGCGGACGAGGAGGGGCACCTCGATGACTCAATTGCCGAAATCCGAAAGAAGAACCGCCGCCTCGACGCAACGTTGCAATTGCATGCGCAAGGGGCGATCAAAACGTTCTTTATGGGCTTGTCGATCGATCCCGTGACGCTGAAGCCGGAGGTTCTGGCGCTGTGTCTTGCGGATCTGACAACCCTGAAGGCATCGATTGGCGAATTCCAAGAGCAATACGAAGGTGTGCGTGTGCAAGAACCGTTCGATAGGCAAAGGATCGCCGACTTACTGGAAAGGGCGCAGCAAGAGCGATTGCTGTCTGCTGCCATGGGTTGCCTGGCTTTGGCGCACAAGCATTTCGACTTCATAACGTCCGAGCTGGAAGGTTTACCGCAATGAGCTCGGGTAAGGGCTTCACCTTTATATTCGACCTTGGCGATACCCTGATCGACGACCCATTTGAGACGGTCTTGGGCGATCCTGGGCTAAGGCAAGACCTACGCCGTCGGCACGAGTTTCTTGCGGAAGAAACGGTGTGCGATGCCTTTCTAGCGAACTGGAGAATTGCCAATCGCGAAATCGACTTTCCGTTCGCAAGCCATTTCGCGCAAGAAGAGCCGTGGATTCAAGCCGCGCTGAGAGCAGCCGTCCCGGCGCTGAAAGATCCGGCATCCGTAGGCCCCGATCTTCTGTCGCTGTATCGCGCGCGTGTCGCCGATGTTGTGGCGCGTCAGACCCAACTGCCGGTGCTGCGCGATGTCATGCAGTGGCTTCGCGCGACAGGAGCGGCCGTGTGGGTCGCGTCGAACGACAGGGCATTTGCAACGCCATCGCTTCTCGCCTGGGCAGGCTTGGACGTTTACGTTGACAGGATTTTCGTCAGCGAGAGCCTCAGCCGCACGTATCCGAAAGCGGAGAAACCCAATCTCGAGTACTTCAAAGCCATCGTGTCGGCGGGTGGGTTGGACGAGGCCAACCTCGCCCGTGCGGTACACATCGGTGACTCGGAGCTTCGCGACATTGCACCGGCCCGTGCCCTTGGCATGACCACGGTCCGATATCGCGCGCCGACGGCCGGCCGTGCCGCGACGTGGCGCGACAACGCGGAGGTGACGGCGGCGCACTACGCCTACAGCGATAGAACGCTTCTTAAACCCATCCTCGCGCAAATCCTGGACCGAACCTGAGGCATCGCTCGCCCTTGCGAGCGGCTCGCAACTACAACCTGACTTGCGACAAAACGCGCTGGCCTTGGAAGCCGACCGGCGCTTTACTACCTGCCTCTTAGAGTCACCCCAAGGCCGGGTCGCGCATGGACTACGAAAGCCAGTTTGCTCAAGCACTTGCACCGATCAAACAGGAAGGGCGCTATCGCGTCTTTGCCGACATCGTGCGCCGCCGCGGAAGCTTTCCGGAAGCGACCCATCACACGCAGGAAGGTGAACGCCCCATCACCGTTTGGTGCTCAAACGACTACCTCGGCATGGGTCAAAGCCAGGTCGTCATCGCCGCAATGCACGCGGCTATCGACGTGGCCGGGGCAGGTTCGGGCGGGACGCGCAATATCTCGGGCACGACGCACTATCACGTCGAGCTTGAGCGCGAACTCGCCGACCTGCATGCCAAGGAAGCGGCGCTGCTGTTCACCTCGGGCTTCATCGCCAACGAGGCGGCTCTCTCGACGCTCGGCAATGTTCTGCCGGGCTGCATCATCTTTTCGGACGCGCTGAACCATGCCTCGATGATCGAGGGCATGCGCCACTCGAAGGCGCAGCGCAAAGTGTGGCGCCACAACGATCTGGCTCATCTTGAGGAGCTTCTGGCAGCGGCAGATCCTGCGGCGCCCAAAGTAATCGCCTTTGAATCCGTCTATTCGATGGACGGAGACATCGCGCCGATCGGAAAAATTTGCGCGCTCGCCAAACGCTTCGGAGCCTTGACCTACCTCGATGAGGTTCACGCGGTCGGGCTTTACGGCCGCCGTGGCGGCGGTGTTGCCGAGCGTGACAGCGTGATGGATCAGGTCGACATCATCAACGGCACGCTGGCGAAAGGCTTCGGCGTGATGGGCGGCTACATAGCCGCGTCCGCGCAGTTCATCGACGTGGTTCGCTCTTTCGCCCCGGGCTTCATCTTCACGACCTCGATCCCGCCGGTGCTGGCGGCGGGTGCATTGGCCAGCGTGCGCCATCTGAAGAAGAGCGAATTCGAGCGCCAACGCCATCAGGAGCGTGCGGCCACCCTAAAGAAGATGATGCGCGAGGCCGGACTGCCGGTGATGCCGTCGGTGAGCCACATCGTGCCTCTGCTCGTCGGCGACCCGGTGTGCTGCAAGCGGGTGTCGGATTTCCTGCTTCAGGACCATGCGATCTACGTGCAGCCCATCAACTACCCGACGGTACCGCGCGGGACTGAGCGTCTCCGGTTTACGCCCTCGCCGGCGCACGACGACGAAAAGATGCGTGCCCTCGTGCGCGCCCTAGACGCCGCGTGGTCGTATCACAACATCAAGCGCGCCGCGGCTTGAACAAATAAAAACGGCGGCCTCTTCAGAAGCCGCCGCGCGTTAAATCGAGTCGCGAAGTTAAGCCGCCTTCTTACGCCGTCCACGGCCGGCGCTCGCCGGCACCCGGCCAAGCCCGATCTTCTTCGCAAACTCCGAGCGCTGGCGCGCATAGGCGGGCGCCACCATCGGATAGTCCGCAGGCAAGCCCCACTTCGCACGGTATTCCTCCGGCGACATATTGTAGTTCGAGCGCAGATAGCGCTTCAGCATTTTGAGCTTCTTGCCGTCTTCCAGGCAGATGATGAAGTCGTCGCCGACCGACTTCTTGACCGGCACCGCAGGCTTCGCTGACGAACCGGTATCGCTAACCGTACCGGAAACAAGACCCGCGAGCACCGAGTGTACGCTCTTGATGATCGTCGGCACTTCCGACATCGGGACTTGGTTATGGCTCACGTAAGACGACACGATCCCGGTCGCAAGCTGCAACAGCTGATCCGTCGACTTGCCATTTTCCGTTTTGTTGTCACTCATCGAGGGTACCCTAAGTTGTAACTAGATGAAGAGCGCTCTTCGCCCTTGAATCAATGAAGATCGCTTATCTTTATGAACCTGCTTTGGCGGTTCCGCAAGACAACGAAAGAATAACCCACCGCGGATACTACACTGCGAACGGCGTAGTCATTGCCGGAGCGGCATAACTCGAACAGTTCTGCGAGCCAGTTTTATTGTTCGTCCCGGTTTGCCCATCGTCCTTCTAGAGTGCGGTCTCACCTGCGCGCGTTAACCGAATAAGGTCCAAATATGAACGGTACCGCCTGTAGAAATTAGCCAGAGCACCAATAGCGGGATTGCACCCTACGCGCGCAAATGCTTGTTACGGCTCGTGGGTAAGGGTCACACCGGATACAAGCCCGGGTAGGCGTGAGAAACGGGGCAAAAGCCGCGCGATGAGATGTCCTTTCTGTCAACACGATGACACGCAGGTCAAAGACAGCCGTCCGACCGAAGACAATGCAGCCATTCGTCGTCGCAGGGTTTGCCCCGCATGCGGCGCGCGCTTCACGACATTCGAGCGCGTGCAACTTCGCGATTTGGTCGTCATCAAGAAAACCGGCCGTCGCACGCCGTTTGATCGCGACAAGCTGATGCGTTCCATCCAACACGCGATCCGCAAACGCCCGGTCGAGCCCGAACGCGTCGAACGCATGGTCAACGGCATCGTGCGCCGCCTTGAAAGCTCCGGCGAAACCGAAATCCCATCGTCGACGATCGGCGAGCTCGTGATGCAGGGCCTCGGCAATCTCGATACCGTCGCATACGTTCGCTTCGCTTCCGTCTACAAAAACTTCCGCGAAGCGAAGGACTTCGAGAACATCATCGGCCAATTGACCGACTCCGACGGTAAGAGCGGGTAGGCAAACGCATGGACGACCGCTTCATGGCCCTCGCGCTCAGCCTCGCGCGCCGGGGCCTAGGCCGCGTATGGCCAAACCCGGCGGTGGGTTGCGTGATTGTAGACAGTGACGGTCACGTCGCCGGCAGAGGGTGGACGCAAGACGGCGGTCGCCCGCACGCCGAAACCGAAGCGCTAAACCAGGCTGGAGCGCGCGCCAAAGGTGCCACCGCTTACGTCACGCTTGAGCCCTGTGCGCACCACGGCCAAACACCGCCCTGCGCGCAAGCGCTCATCGATGCAGGTATCGCGCGCGTCGTCAGCGCCGTCGATGACCCCGACCAGCGCGTGCGCGGCAAGGGGCACGCTATGCTAAAAGCCGCAGGCGTCGCCGTCACCGCCGGCATCCGCAGCGCCCAGGCAAGCGTGCTCAACGAGGGCTTCTTCTCGCGCATCGTGCGCAACCGTCCGCACATCACCTTAAAGCTTGCCACAACGCTCGACGCCAAGATCGCGCTCCAGAGCGGCGAAAGCCGCTGGATCACCGGCGATCGCGCACGCGCCCACGCCCATCTCGAACGTGCGAAACACGACGCAATCCTGATTGGCGTAGGCACGGCACTGGCTGACGACCCAGAACTCACCTGCCGCGTCCCGGGCCTGGGCACACCGCGCCACGTGCGGGTCGTCATCGACTCGAATGCGCGCCTTCCGTCGACCTCGAAGCTCGCAGGTAGCGCGCATACGAACCCGTTGTGGCTGGTGACGGCACCGGGCGCCGACACCGCCGCGCTCGTCCAAAAAGGAGCCAAGATCTTGACTGCACCCCGTCATGACCTCGGCGCCGCGATGCAGGCGCTTGCCGCCGACGGTCTCACACGGGTTCTTGTGGAAGGCGGTGCGACGCTGGCTTCATCGCTACTGAATGCGGGGATGGTCGATCGCCTTCTCTGGTACCGCGCGCCATCGCTCATGGGCGAAGGCATTTCGGCCGTAGCGTCGCTCGGCCTCACGCGTCTTAACGATTTACCGCGGCTGAAACGTGAGGAGACAATTCGCCTCGGAGACGACGTGCTGGAAACTTACCGCCCAGCCTCCTAATACTGGTCCCATGTTCACCGGAATAATCACCGATGTCGGCACCGTCGAGCTGATCGCAAAGCGCGGCGACACGACGGTCAAGATCGCGACCACGTTTGATCCCGCAGCGATTGCGCTCGGCGCGTCGATCGCATGTTCAGGCCCGTGCCTCACCGTCATCGCCAAGGGCGGCAAGGCGGGCGACGCATGGTTCTCCGTTGAGGCGTCCGCAGAGACGCTGTCGAAAACGACGCTCGGCGCGTGGACCACGGGCACCCGCGTCAACCTCGAGCGGTCGCTGAAAGTCGGCGACGAAATCGGCGGCCACATTGTTAGCGGCCACGTCGACGGGGTAGGGGACGTCGTGTCCGTCACGCCCGAAGGCGACTCGATCCGCTACAAAATCCGTGCGCCAAAGCAGCTCGCCAAGTTCATCGCTGCCAAAGGTTCCATCGCCCTCGAAGGCACGTCGCTGACGGTCAACGAGGTGGACGGTGCTACGTTCGGCGTCAACATCATCCCGCACACCGCCAAGGTGACAACCTGGGGCGGCATCAAAGCAGGCGACAAAGTGAACATCGAAATCGACATGCTCGCCCGCTATCTCGCGCGCCTTAAGGAGTTCGCATGACCAAGAGCGAATTCCACGACTTCATCGCCTCGCCTGAGGAAATCATCGAGGACGCCCGCAATGGGCGCATGTTCATCCTCGTCGATGCCGAGGATCGCGAGAACGAAGGCGACGTCATCATTCCGGCGCAAATGGCGACGCCTGAAAACATCAACTTCATGGCCAAGCACGCCCGCGGCCTCGTCTGCCTCGCGCTCACGCAGGAGCGTGCCGAGACGCTGAAACTGCCGATGATGTCTCGCGATAACGGCACGCAGCACCAGACGGCGTTCACGGTCTCGATCGAAGCGAAAGAAGGCGTCACCACCGGGATCTCGGCGCACGATCGCGCGCGCACGATCGCCGTCGCCATCGATCCGACGAAGGGTCAGGCCGACATCGTGACGCCTGGTCACGTCTTTCCGCTCGTCGCGCGCCGCGGTGGCGTGCTCGTCCGGGCCGGCCACACGGAAGCGGCCGTCGACATCTCGCGCCTCGCCGGTTTGCTTCCTGCAGGCGTGATCTGCGAGGTGATGAACGACGACGGCACGATGGCCCGCCTGCCGGACCTCGTGAAGTTCGCACAGCTGCACGGCATGAAGGTCGGCACGATTGCCGATCTGATCGCTTACCGCCGCCGTCACGACCACTTCATCACCCGCGCCGTCGAAACCGAGCTCGACAGCCACCACGGCGGCAAGTTCAAGATGATGCTCTACGTCAACACCGTGGAGTACGCCGAACACATCGCGCTCGTGAAAGGCGACATCACGAAGGGCGGCCCGGTTCTGGTGCGCATGCATGCCGTCAATCTGTTCGACGACCTGCTCGCTGTCCGCGGCGGCCGCGACGACGTGCTGACCCGCTCGATGGAAGCCGTGGAGCAAGAGGGTCGCGGTGTCATCGTTTTGATCAGGGAAAGCCGCGGCACCTACGTGTCCGACCTCCTGATGCGCAAACAGCCGGACTCTGACACCATGCCGCGCCGGCTGAAGGAATACGGCGTTGGCGCGCAAATCCTGCTCGATCTAGGCGTCCGCGACATGATCCTGCTCACGAACTCAGCTTCGCGCACGATTGTTGGCCTTGAGGGTTATGGCCTGCGTGTCACTGGGACACGCGAAGTCGGTTCGCGCTATAAGAGTTAGGTGATGACCAAAATCCTGATTGTTGAGGCGCGGTACTACGCCGACATTTCCGACGCGCTCCTGAAAAGCGCGACAGCAGTGCTGAAATCTGCCGGCGCCGACGTCGAGGTGTTGACCGTTCCCGGCGCGCTCGAAATCCCCGGCGCGATCGCGCTTGCCTCTGCCCGCGGCTACGACGGTTACGTCGCCCTCGGCTGCGTCATCCGGGGGGAGACCACGCACTACGAGATCGTCTCAAACGAATCCGCCCGCGGCCTGATGGACCTAACCGTGCGCGAGAAGCTCGCCATCGGCAACGGCATCCTCACTGTCGAGGACGAAGACCAAGCCTGGGCCCGCACCGACGCAAACCGCGTCGAGGACAAAGGCGCAAACGCCGCCAAAGCCGCACTCGCAATGGCAGCCCTGCGCCGCCAATACGGGCGTGGCGGATGACCAAGTTCCGTCACTCCAAGCGCCGGTCGGAAGACAAGTCGCGCAGCGCCTCGCGCCTCGCGGTTGTCCAAGCGCTCTATCAAATGGAAATCGCCAACCAGGACAGCGAATCCGCGCTCAACGAATTCATCGACCACCGCCTCGGCCAAGAGATCGAAGGCGAGCAGTACATGGAAGCGGACAAGAAGTACTTCGCAGGCCTCGTGCGAGGTGTCGTCGAACAGCAGCACGACATAGACCGCGCGATCGCCCGCAGCGTCCCCAAAGAATGGCCGTTCGACCGCATCGACCCCATAATGCGCGCGATACTGCGCTCTGCGGCGTACGAGTTGATGCAGCAGCCGGACGTGCCCACGCGCATCGTCGTCAACGAGTACATGCACATCGCCACCGCCTTCTTTGAAGACGGCGAGGAAAATGTCTTCATTGGCGGTGTCTTGAACCGCCTCGCCCGCGATCAACGCCCGGCCGCGGATGTTGAGCCCGCCGCCGGGCAATGAGTGCAAAGCCCACCCGCACCGGCGAATTCGACCTCATCGCGAAGTACTTTGCGCCGCTTGCGAAGGGTGAGCCTGGCGCGCTGAACCTGAAGGACGACGCGGCGTTCCTGCGCCCGCGCCCCGGTCACGACCTTGTCGTGACGACGGACGCGATCGTCGCGGGCGTGCATTTCTTCGAGAACGATTCACCGGACGTCATCGCGCGAAAGGCGCTGCGCGTAAACATCTCCGACCTTGCCGCCAAAGGTGCCACGCCGCGCGCGTACCTGCTTACCGCTGTGTTCCCACGCGACGTCGATGACGCCTGGGTGAAGGCATTCGCCGCCGGCCTGAAGCTTGACCAGAAGCGTTTCGCAATCACCCTCATCGGCGGCGACACGACATCGACGCCGGGTCCGCTGACGGTCAACATCGTCGCCATCGGGGAAGTCCCGCAGGGCAAGATGCTGACGCGCGCCGGCGCGAAACCAGGCGACGATGTATGGGTCACAGGCACGATCGGCGACGCGGCTCTCGGCCTGAAAGTGTTGAATGACGCGTTGCAGCTAAGCGAACAACATCGCAAAGCCGTGGTCGCGCGCTTCCATGTTCCCGAGCCAAAGCCGCAGTTGGGCCACCGGCTCATCGGCTTGGCGCACGCCTGCCTCGACGTCTCCGATGGCCTCGTCGCCGACCTTGGCCACATCGCAGCCGAATCGAACGTGAGCATCCGCATTCAGGCACACGACGTTCCGCTTTCTGCGGCTGCGAAGGCGGCACTCGACAAAGGGGTCGGCCTCGTCGATCTCGTGACCGGCGGGGACGACTACGAGCTCGCCTTCACCGCGCCAACCGCCGCCCGCCCGCGCCTCAAGGCGTTATCGAGGGACACAGCTATCCCGCTGACCCGCATCGGCGAGGTTGGGAAGGGTAGGGGCGTGGTGCTGCTCGACAAAAATGGCAATCCTGTCCCCTACGGCCGCCCGGGCTACACCCATTTCTGAAGCGTTAATGAATTAACGCTTCACAGAGCGTTAAAGCGTCCGGGCGCATACTCCCACCTATCGAATTGGGAGACACCGCCATGCGGTTCATTCTCGCGCTGATCCTTCTGATGATCGTGTTCGGCTCGGATACGCAGAAGCAGGGCGCTAAAGGCGAAGCCGAGAGCTAAGCTCGCCTACAAGGACACGTTGCGCCGGGCGGTCCAATTGCTCCGCCTGCGGCGAATTTCCTGAGTTTCCGCGGTCTTCGCGTATTGCATGCCTCTAGACCGTTTGGCATCTTCCGGCCTCTTTTTGGCCGGGGGGCCAATTGAGTCGGCCGGTCTCCGGCAGGCGCAAATCTCCGCACGCTCCCCGATCCAAGCCCGAGACTTGGTCCCCTCCAACGTCTCGGCAACTCCAATTCATGAAGGTCTTGAGGCAATGGATACGGTGACTGGACTGTGGATCACCTTAGCGTGCGCCCTCGCGGCGATCGGCTACGGTGTTTGGGCGAGGCAATCGGTGTTGTCCGCGCCCGCTGGTAACGCGCGCATGCAAGAAATCGCGGCGGCAATTCAAGAAGGCGCGAAGGCCTACTTGGACCGTCAGTACCGCACAATCTTCATGGTTGCGGTTCCCGTAGCCCTGATAATCGCCGCTGCGTTCCAGCACTGGATCCAACCGGTCGGCTTCGCCATCGGTGCAATTTGCTCGGGTCTCGCCGGCTACATCGGCATGAACCTCTCGGTCCGCGCCAACGTGCGCACGACCGAAGCCTCGCGCAAGGGTCTGGCCGAAGGTCTCGCGATCGCATTCAAATCGGGTGCGGCGACCGGCATGTTGGTCGTCGGGCTCGCACTCATCGCGATCGCCGGTTACTACGGCTTGCTGGGCGCCATCGGTTACGACGTCAACGACGCGAAGCAAAACCGACTGATCGTCGAAGCGCTCGTCTCGCTGGCACTCGGTGCCTCGGCGATCTCGATCTTCGCCCGTCTCGGCGGCGGCATCTTCACCAAGGGTGCGGACGTCGGCGGCGACATGGTCGGCAAGGTAGAGGCAGGCATTCCCGAAGATGATCCCCGCAACCCCGCCACGATCGCCGACAACGTCGGTGACAACGTCGGCGACTGCGCCGGCATGGCGGCCGACTTGTTCGAAACCTACGTCGTGACGATCGGTGCCACGATGGTCTTGGCCTCGATCTTCTTCACCGCCGACCGCGGCATGATGATGATGTACCCGCTGTTGATCGCGGGCGTATGCATCATCGCCTCGATCATCGGCGCCTTCTTCGTGCGTCTGGGTCAGTCCAAGAACATCATGGGCGCGCTCTACAAGGGCCTGGTCGTGACGGCGCTAATTTCGCTCATCCTGATCGGGATTATCACCTCGCAGTTCATTGGCTTCGACCGCACGCTGACGACCGCGAGCGGCATGTCGTTCAACGGCTTCACGCTGTTCCTGTGCGGCATCGCCGGCCTCGCGGTGACGGGCCTGCTTGTTTGGATCACGGAGTACTACACCGGCACCGGCTACCGTCCGGTCCGCTCGGTCGCCAAAGCGTCCGTGACCGGCCACGGCACGAACGTCATCCAAGGCCTTGCGGTCTCGATGGAAGCGACGGCACTGCCGGCGCTGGTCATCGTGTGGGGCATCGTTGTCACGTTCACGCTCGCGGGCCTCTTCGGCATCGCGATCGCGACGACGACGATGCTGGCGCTCGCGGGCATGATTATCGCCCTCGACGCGTTCGGTCCCGTGACCGACAACGCCGGCGGCATCGCCGAAATGGCGGGTCTCGACAAGGAAGTCCGCAAGACCACCGACGCGCTTGACGCCGTCGGCAACACGACGAAAGCGGTCACGAAGGGCTACGCGATCGGCTCGGCGGGCTTGGGCGCGCTGGTGCTCTTCGCCGCCTACACCGAGGACCTGCGCTACTTCATGCAGAACACGGCCGACTATCCGTTCTTCAAGGACGTCGTCGTCAGCTTCGGCCTGCAGAATCCGTGGGTCGTGGTGGGTCTCTTCCTCGGCGGTATGCTTCCCTACCTGTTCGCCTCGATGGGCATGACCGCGGTCGGCCGCGCGGCGAGCGCGGTGGTCGAAGAAGTCCGCCGTCAGTTCAAGGAAAAGCCCGGCATCATGAAGGGCACCGAAAAGCCCGACTATGGCCGCGCCGTGGACATGCTCACCAAGGCCGCGATCAAAGAGATGGTCATACCGTCGCTCCTGCCGGTGCTCTCGCCGATCGTGCTGTTCGTCGTCGTTCTCATCATCGCAGGCAAGGGCGCAGCGCTCTCGGCCGTCGGCGCCATGCTGATGGGCGTGATCCTGACCGGCCTCTTCGTCGCCATCTCGATGACCTCGGGCGGCGGCGCGTGGGACAACGCCAAGAAGTACATCGAAGACGGCCACTTCGGCGGCAAAGGCTCCGACGCCCACAAGGCGGCGGTGACCGGCGACACCGTCGGTGACCCATACAAGGACACCGCAGGCCCCGCGATCAATCCGATGATCAAGATCACGAACATCGTGGCACTGCTCCTGCTCGCAGCCTTGGCCCACATGGGCTAAGGCGCGGGACAGCAACCGCAAAAGAAAAGGCCCCGGAAACCCGGGGCCTTTTTTGTGCCGTCGTAGTGCTTAGCGCCCGTCGCCGCCGGTGCGTCCGGGGCCCGATGTCTGGCCCGGCGCCGCCGAAGGCAGCGCGCCCATGTTGCCGAACAGCTGTTGCAGGAACGTCATCTCTTTGCCGCGGCTCGGCGTTTCGCGCCCGACCAGCGCGACCACCTGGCCGTCTTCGATGCCGTACTTGCGGATATCGTTGACCTTGCCGCTGTCGCCGAACTGCACCGCCAGGATCTGGCGCTTCGTCACGTCCGGCTTGAAGAACGCATAGCGCTCTTGCTCGGTCGAAATGTAGTACCAGGTCGGGTCGCCAAAGGCGGCCGTGCTTGACGGCGTGCCGAGCTTTTCCTGCACGCTATCGCGGCTGTCGGTCCCGATCGTGACCGCCGCGACCTTTTCGTCGTCAGGCACATAACCGCGGACATCCCGGATCGGCGCACAAGCCGCAAGGCCCGCAACCGCAAGAATTGAACCGGTCAGAACAACGCGCGACACCATGGGGTACTCCGGACGTCTAAGGGGCTGATAACTGCAGTTGACCTACCGCCAGCGTCGCATAATTTCAAGGGAAAGCCAAAATACCTAGAAAGCCAGGGCTCCTTGCGCAATCTCATCTCGTTCTTCTCACGCGGACCCGCGCGGTCGCGCCAAGGCGCATGGATCTACAAAGCCCTTGTCGAACAGGCGCGCCGGCCGGAGTTTTATGAGTCGTTCGACGTCCCCGACACAATCGACGGGCGTTTTGACCTGATCGTATTGCACGCAGGCCTGTACCTGCCGCGGTTGAAGGCGGTCCGGGCCGAAGGCAAGGCCCTGGCACAAGCGGCATTCGACGAAATGTTCGCGAACTTCGAAGTCAACCTGCGCGAGATGGGCGCGGGCGACATGTCCGTCCCGAAGAAGATGAAGGGCATGCTCTCGGCCTTCTACGGCCGCGCGACAGCCTACGACACCGCGATCAAAGAAGGCGACACGGCCACGCTGCGCGCAGCCCTGCATCGCAACGTCTACCGCGGCGCGAGCGTCGCGCCGCCGAAGATCGATGCGTTGGCGACGTATGTCCGCGCCGCGTTCGAAGCGCTGAAAGCGGCCAGTGACGATGACCTCGTCGCCGGCACATTCGCCTGGCCAGCGCCGTGAACGAAACGCACGACTTTCGCCGCATGGTCGCCGTGACGAAGATCGGCGACGCCGGCCTCCAGCACACGGTGGCCGCCAAGCCGCAAGAATTCGCCGCGATCGCCGCCTACCTGGACCTCGCCGCGCTGAAGTCGCTGAACGGCGAGTTCAAACTCGACCGTTGGCGCGGCAAAGGCGTGCGCCTAACAGGCAAGTTCAGCGCCGATGTCGTGCAAACCTGCGTCGTCACGCTGGAACCCATCGAAACCCGCATCGAAGCGGCGTTCGAACGCCGCTTCCTGCCGGCAGAGAAGATCGAACGCGAACCCGAAGACGACGGCGAAATCTTCGTGGATCCGCTCGCGGAAGACCCGCCCGAGCCGCTGACGCACGAGCTAGATCTCGGCGAAATCCTCATCGAAGAGCTCGCGTTGAATCTCGACCCTTACCCGCGCAAACCGGGCGTAGCCTTCGCGGAAAGCGCTCCCGAACCCAAGGCGAACCCGTTCGCAGTGCTAGCGAAGCTGAAGCCGAAGAAGCCTTAAGATCGCGCGCTTCAATCCACGCACAACGCGGCCGTGACTTTCCCATCTTCGACCAGCGCAAAGCAGCCGCAGGGGTCGCTGCTTGCGACGCACTTGCCGGTCGCAGGCGTTCCGTCCGGCGGCATCTTCGTGCCGGCGACGCGGCACTGCCCGCCAAGGCACTCGTCGCCGTCGCGGCAGGTCTTGTCGGCGTCCGCGTAAGCCACGACACAAGCCGGCTTGCCCATCATGCAAACCGGCCGCCAGGTCGCCCCCGCGGCTTTGCAGGTCGCTTCGTCTTGAGGGATGGCGGCCGTCCGCCCGGGCGAGCCGCTTTCGGCCGGGGTGCAGCCCAGCAACCCGAAGATGAGGCCAAAGACGACAAGAACGCGCATGAGCTGAATCTCCAAGGGCCGACGCCGTATCTGAGCGCACCCGGCCAAACGCCGCAAATCGGACCCTACCTGCGGCTCAAAAGCGCGGATTTCCGGGGGTTGAACTCACGGGCGCTTTCCTATTGTATCCGCGCCTTGCTTTTCGGCCGGATTCAACGTCCGCCACAGACTGAACAGGAGAGGCGGCCCATGGCGGTCCCCAAAAGAAAAGTCAGCCCGTCGCGCCGCAACATGCGCCGCTCGCACCACGCACTCGGCCGCCCGGCGGCGAACGAATGCGGCAACTGTGGTGAGCTCAAGCGCCCGCACCACGTTTGCCATAAGTGCGGCCACTACGATAAGCGCGAAGTGGAAAAGTCGCCGGCGCGCCGGCCCTAGCCTTTGTCCGCCCACCCGGCGCATAGTTGTCGGATTCGCAGCCGCAGGCGCGGCTAGAGGGCGCGCGTGAACAGCGAAATCATCGTATCGGTCGATGGGATGGGGGGCGACAACGCTCCTCAAGCCATTATCGACGGTCTCGCGCTCGCGCATGTCCGCCACCCGAAGGTGAAGTTCCTGGTTCACGGCGACCATGCGCGCCTGCAACCCGCCCTGCTTGGTAAGTCGTCCCTGAAACATGTCGTGCAAGTCGTGCACTGCGACGACGCAGTTGGCATGGACGACAAGCCTGCTCAGGCTCTGCGCCGCGGCCGTAACACGTCGATGTGGCGCGCGATCGATTCCGTCCGCAGCAAGGAAGCCAACGTCGTGATCAGCGCCGGCAACACCGGCGCGTTGATGGCCATGGCCAAGGTTCAGCTTCGCACCGTACCCGGCCTCTCGCGTCCGGCGATTGCCGCGCTTTGGCCCACGATCCGCGGTCAGTCCGTCGTTCTGGACGTCGGCGCGAACGTAGATACCGACGCGCGCCAACTCGTGGACTTTGCATTGATGGGTGAGGCTTATGCCCGCGTCGTGCTCGCGCTCGATCGCCCAAGTGTCGGTCTCCTCAACATCGGCGCCGAAGAAGTGAAGGGCAACGACGAAGTCCGCGACGCTGCAGCGGCCCTGCGCGCCTCCGGCCTGCCGCTTCGCTTCCACGGCTTTGTCGAAGGCGACGACATCTCGGCCGGCACGGTGGACGTCGTGATCACGTCGGGCTTTGCCGGCAACATCGCGCTGAAGGCGGCTGAAGGCACCGCGCGCCTGATCGGCCACTACATCCGCTCCGCCATGCAGCGCTCGCTTCTCTCGCGCATCGGCTATCTGCTCTCGAAACCGGGCTTCAACGTGTTGCGCCAAAAGATGGACCCGCGCGCCGTCAACGGCGGCGTCTTCTTGGGGCTGAACGGCGTCGTCGTGAAAAGCCACGGCGGCACCGACGGTGTTGGCTTCGCCACCGCGCTCGACCTCGCAATCGAAATGGGCGAGAGCGACTTCGTCGCCCGCATCGCAGACTCCATGGCACACCTGCCGCCCTCGATCGCCGCCTTGGGCGGCGCACCGGCGCAGGCAGCACAGTAATGAGCGTGATCCGCGCTGAGGTCACCGGCGTCGGTGCCTACCTGCCGAAGCAAGTGCTCACGAACGCCGATCTCGCCAAGAAGCTCGACACCAGCGACGACTGGATCCGCGAGCGCACCGGCATCCGCGAGCGCCGCATCGCAGCCGACGGCGAATACACGTCCGACCTCGCCATTGCCGCCGCACAAGACGCACTGCGCAACTCCGGCCTGAATGCAAGCGCGATCGATCTGATCGTGCTGGCGACCGCGACGCCCGACGAAACCTTCCCGGCAACGGCAACAACCGTTCAAGCCCGTTTGGGGATCACGAGGGGCGCGGCATTCGACATCCAAGCCGTCTGCTCCGGCTTCATCTATGCGCTCGCGACGGCGGACAACTTCATCAAGGCCGGCCAAGCCAAGAACGTGCTCGTCATAGGTGCGGAGACATTCTCGCGTATCCTCGACTGGAACGACCGAACGACGGCGGTGCTGTTCGGCGACGGGGCCGGCGCATTGATCTTAAGTGCCGCGCAAGGGCAGGGGACAGCCGCCGATCGCGGCGTTCTCTCCACACATATCTTTTCCGACGGACGCCAGCACGATCTGCTCTACGTCGATGGCGGTCCATCGAAGACGAAGACGACGGGCTTCCTTCGCATGGAAGGCCGCGAGGTCTTTCGTCACGCGGTCACAAACCTTTCCGACGCGATCGAAACGGCGATGCGTTCGAACGGCGTCACCGCCACCGACATTGATTGGTTCGTGCCACACCAAGCGAACCAAAGAATTCTGGACGCAACGGCCCGCAAAGTCGGCGTCCACCCGGCACGGGTAATCTCTACGGTTGCAATCCACGCAAATACATCTGCAGCGTCAGTGCCGCTCGCGCTCGACTGTGCTGTTAAAGATGGTCGCATCAAGCGGGATCAACTTCTGGTGTTAGAAGCGATGGGTGGAGGTTTCACCTGGGGCTCTGCACTCGTCCGCTGGTAGCAGCGTCGTCTATCTCACTGATATTGACGGCATTTCCTCGCGGACCTACGGTCAGCTCGCGAGTCGCAAGAGCGATTCAATCAAGACGTCTGAACAAACGGTGACGCAATGAGCGAGACCCTGACCCGGCAACATCTGGCCGAGGCGGTCTATGCGCAAGTCGGTCTTTCGCGCAACGAATCGGCGGAGCTCGTCGATCGCGTGCTCGAAGAAGTGTCACAGCGTTTAATTCGCGGTGAGACCGTGAAGCTCTCGTCATTCGGCACGTTTGCCGTACGCTCGAAGAGCGGACGAATCGGACGTAATCCCAAAACGGGTGAAGAAGTTCCGATAAGCCCGCGCCGTGTGTTGGTCTTCCGCGCCAGCCACGTGTTGAAGGCGATGATCAACGAAGGACATGGGCAGCCCGCAAACGGCGCCGCCGCAACCGGTGACGAGAAATGACCGAACACACACGCATCGAAAAAGCGCCCGACGCATTCCGCACGATCTCGGAAGTTTCTGAGACGCTCGACGTCCCCCAACACGTGCTGCGCTTTTGGGAAGCGAAGTTCGCGCAAGTCAAACCTTTGAAGCGCGCCGGCGGCCGCCGCTATTACCGCCCCGACGACATCGACTTGCTGAAAGGCATTCGCGCGCTGCTCTACGCCGAAGGCCTCACGATCAAAGGCGTGCAGAAAGTATTGCGCGAACAGGGCGCCAAACATGTCGCCGAAATCGGCCGCATCGGTGCCAAGGCCGCCGTCGCCAAACGCGACCTCGCGCCTGAGGACGTCGCGCCAATGCCGCAACCGTTGTTCGGCCGCGCTGCACCGTCCATGGAGCATGTCAACATGTCGGCGGAGAACCCGTCCGACAAAGTCATCGCCGAACAACGCGACCGCCTCGAGACGGTGCTCGACGATCTGCTAAATCTGCGCGACATCCTCAAGCGCGGTCCGAAACCCAGCAAAGTCGCCGCCGCGCAGTAGGTGTTCTACGCCGTCATCAAGGCGCTGCTCTCCGGCGTCATCGTGCTCATCGTGTCCGAGGTAGCCAAGCGCTACCCCGGCTGGGGCGGCCTAATAGCTTCGCTCCCCTTGGTATCCCTTCTCGGCATCATCTGGCTTTGGCGCGACACGTCGGACACCGTCCGCGTTGCCGCCCACGCTGAGGCGACGTTTTGGTTCGTGCTCCCGTCGCTGCCGATGTTTCTTGTCTTCCCGGCCCTGCTGCGCGCGAACGTCACATTCTGGCCCGCGCTCGGCCTTTCCTGCGCGCTGACCATGGCGCTTTACGCCCTCACAATCTGGCTTCTCCCCCGTTTCGGCGTCACGCTTTAGCCGCACATCCCCCAATTGCATCGCAGCCGCCCGCCTGTATAGTCCGCCCCCTCTATGTCGGAGCGTAGCGCAGCCTGGTAGCGCATCAGTCTGGGGGACTGGGGGTCGCAGGTTCAAATCCTGTCGCTCCGACCATATCTTTCATTATGTTAGTTGTTGGCCGTGCTGACGAGGTTGCTGGTTCGCAACCGCGCGCGCCGCTCACCCGGCAAATTCGAAGTCTCTAGGTCCACCAGTCAACTCCGGAACTTCGCCGAGTGTTGGCAGTGACCGTCCTAGTCGGCTGAACCGACTGTTAGAGGTTCCCCATTTCCGCGACATACCCGGGTTCCGCCAAGCCTAGCGCTCGTGATTTCGAGGTGAGGTCGGATGGCGTTGGAACCACCAGCGGGCGACGAGCGTTCTCTGCTCATGACTTTTGTTCTCAAGCCTCTGCCATACGGCAAGACCGCCCTTTCGCCGACGATCTCGGCAACGACGATGGAATTGCATTACGAAAAGCACCATCGTGGCTATGTCGAGAAACTGAACAAGCTTACCGCCGGTACGGCGATGTCGCTGTTGCCGCTCGAACGCGTGGTCGAGACGGCATGGGGGGATCCGAACTCCGCCGGCATCTTCAACAATGCGGCGCAAGTTTGGAACCACGATTTCTTCTGGCAATCGATGAGTCCGACGGGCGGTGTCCGTTCTATCGACCGGTTGGCCGGTCGCATCGATACGGCCTTTGGCTCGTACGGGGCGTTCGAGCGGAAGTTCGTCGAGAGTGCCGTTGCTCAGTTCGGCAGCGGCTGGATATGGCTCGTCGCCGATGCCGGGCAGTTGAAGATCATGACGACAGGTGACGCGCTGACGCCGATCGTCCTTGGCCTTCGCCCATTGGTGACCTGCGATCTGTGGGAACACGCCTACTACCTTGACTATCAGAGCGACCGCGAGAAATACGTTCGCGCTTTTCTTGCTCGTTTGGTCAACTGGGAGTTCGCCGTCGAGCAGATGGCGATGGGCGAAGCCCGCCAGCCTGAGCGCGCTCCCGTATAGGCCCGGCGGAACCAATATGCGGTGACAGGGTTGTCTCCTTTGCAAATCCCAAAGGAGGACATGCGTCATGACTACTATTATTGAAAGACCCAGCGGCGGGAACGACGGCGCGATCGCCGTTGTGATCGGCGTTATAGCTGCGGCAGTGATCGTAATGTTTGCTCTCGGTGCGTTCGATCGCCAGCCTGCTGAGACAAATTTCACCATCGAGACGCCGGCGACGGCTGTGGCGCCAACGGCACCAACTGCGCCAACGGCACCAACTGCGCCGACCGCGCCAACGGCTCCGCAAGCTACGCCGGCGGACTCCCAGCCCGCGCAAGAAGGTCCTGAGTCCGCACCGCCGCCAGACTAACTGTCGTCCGGCTCGAGCGCATGCGTAGGCAAATCCGCGCTCGCGATCGGCGAGGCTCATCCTTTGCGGCGTTCATTGCCAAGGATGGGCCTCGTGTCTTTCTGGGCTTCGGAAATCGTCGTTAGCCGCGACTTGGACCCGTCGGTGCAACCAATGCCTGGTCGGGGCGTTCCCATTTAACTTAACAAGAAGGAAAACACCTTTATGAACAAATACTCACATCGACTCGTTGCTGCCGGCGCATTGTTCGCGGCCGGTACTTTCGCAATGGCGGTACCCGCCGTTGCGCAGGACAGGGGGAATACGACCTTCTCGATCACCCTGGGCAACGCGGTCTTCGGATACTCCGACGGCTACTACGACAACGATCGGCGTTGGCACAACTGGCGCGACGACAACGAGCGCGATTGGTACCGCCGGAACAACGGGCAGACCTATCACGACATGGGCCGCTCCGACGACCGGGACCAGAATCGTCGCGGTTGGCTCGACGGCAGAAATTCGGACTGGCGCGGTGATCGAAGCGGAGTCGACTTCTCCGTTTCGCTCGGCAACGTCGTGTTCGGCTACGCCGACGGCTACTACGACAATGATCGCCGCTGGCATGGCTGGCGCAACGACAGCGAGCGCGATTGGTACCGTGAGAATCGCCGCGACACGTACTATCAAATGGGCCGCTATGACGACCGGGACGAGTATCGTCGCGGGTGGCTCGACGGTCGGCGCTCAGATTGGCGCGGCGACCGGCAGGGCGCGGGCTTCTTAAGCAACGTGGTGCTCGCGTACTACGACGGCTACTACGACAACGGCCGCCGTTGGCACCGCTGGCAGAGTAACAGCGAACGGAACTGGTACCGCCAGAACCATCGGGACTCCTACTTCCACATGCGCCGGGCCCGCGATCGGGACCAATATCGGCGCGGTTGGTGGCAGGGCAGGCGCTCTGACTGGCGCGTCGGGGGAAGCAACGACTTCTCCATCGTGTTAGGCAACGCGGTCTTCGGCTACTCCGACGGCTACTACGACAACGATCGTCGCTGGCATGGCTGGCGTAACGACGGCGAACGCGACTGGTACCGCCAGAACCACGCACGGACGTACTATCAAATGCGCCGTGACGGCGACAGCGACCGCAACCGTCGCGACTGGCGCGAAGGCCGCCGCGACAACTGGCGCGACGACAACGATCGTAACTAGCCAGTTGAAGATAGACGCATGAAACCCCGGCGATCGAAGGATCGCCGGGGTTTTCAATGGCATCGTTCGCATTTGTTAGATGTTAGGCTGGAGAGCAGCGGGCGTCGATGCGCCGGAGCAGGTCCAGAAACTCGTCCGGCGTCGGTTGATCGACAATGTGGTTGAAGAGCGTGACTAACTGCGCGTCTACGAGGAGACCATAGCGGCGCCGCTCCTTGGTGCCAAAGGTCTTGCTCGCCGGCGTGCGGGAGATTGCCCTTGCGGGTACTGTGCCCTCTTCGTTCACTTGAGTGCCTCTACGCGCGGTTCCACGACTGTCTGGCCGCCAGCTTTCAAAACGTGCTGTGAGGCCGTTCGGTTCCATGGGTGGAACAAGAAAATGCGGATGCGATTGATCTACGATGCGGTTTGGTTATCGCTGACGCCGGCGTAGCGCCAGGGAAAGAAGCGGCGCCGCCATGCGTGCCGCTCAACAGCGATTTCGCCCAAGGCGCTCTCTGCCGCGAACAACTTCGCGAGCCCTGTCTTCTTTCCTTCGATCGTCGTTTCATTCTCCGCCAGAAGCAGGATCGCGAAGGGCTCGAGTCCCGGAACGTGACGGGCGACCGCAGCAAACAAAATGAGGACTGGCACGGCGACAATTGCCGCAAATGGCCCCGAAAGCCAGGCGAACATCGCGACGGTTAGAAATACACCCAGCGAGCTCACGGCAATCCGCCGCGACACCAACCAGGGTGTCACAAGAGTCGACTCGACGAAATTTATAAGGATCAGCACGAGCGGTGGGATGATCGCTTCCTCTAGCGACGGTGCGGCAACCAACTGGGTCAATGCGCACAGCGCAATCGCTGCAGTCGGTCCGACGTACGGGATGTAGCACGCGATGCCGAAGGCGAGGCCCCAGACTGCGGCATAGGGAACGCCTAGCACCATAAAGGCCATGCCTGCTGCCACCGCTACGCCGGCGTTGATCATCGTCATGATGAACAGGTAGTGGGACACCTGCGCGAGCGACTCGTTCATGATCCGCGCAACTCTCAGGCGCTGCTCGTGTCCGGCCGGCAGGAGGATGAGCCGCTTGCGATAGGGCTCCCGCACCGAGATCAGAAACAGCGCCAAAACAAACGCGTAGAGGGTCTGAGCAATGACCTTTGGCGCTACTTCCATGACGGCGTCGCCTGACGATTGTGCGGGCGCGGCGACCTGGGCGGCACCATTGCCACCGGGGATCTGGCTCATCTCGTCAAGCTTATCGGTGGCAGCCTGAACGGTGCCGAACCATTTCTTCAGCGGCCGTGTCTTGCGCTCTATCGTTCGCGCGATCTCCGGCGCGTCCTCGATCAACTCGGATACGCCTGGGGCGACTGCCACGGCGGTGCCTGCGAAGAGTGCGCCGATGCTGACTACAACGACGATCGAGGCCGCAATTGTGGGCAATCCCAGCCGTTCAAGAGCGGCAACAACGGGTGTGAGTGCCAACGCAATCACCACGCCTGTCGCGGTCGGCATGAGGAAGTCTTGTGTAGCCCAAGCTGCTGCGCCGCAGGCGATGACCGCGAGGACGATTAGGGCGATTTTGGCGGAGCGGGGATAGGCCGGCGCCAAAGCTCTAGGATCGGGTGCCGCGCCTTGTGGGGTTTTGCGCGTAGGTGTCTTTGAGCTCATCAGCGATCTGTCCCCATCGGAACCGGAACGCGCCCGCGCCGCGCAGGTTCCATCAAGGCTGCCGATGAACTTTTATTGCGCTTGCGCGTTGTCTTCACGGAGCACGAGGAAGGGACAGAAATGGTTAGCCAAGACAGCGTTGAAGCCAAAAAGGTCAACCCCGGCGCCAGTTACGATCACCCAAACGACGTGCTGAGCGACCAGACACTGACGCGGGATCAGAAGATCGCGATCCTTCGCGAGTGGCACTACGATGCCGTGCGCTTGCAGGAATCTGCCGGCGAAAACATGACGGGCGGCGAGCCGGATCGCCTTCGTTCGGTTTCAAATGCCTTGCTTGAGTTAGGGATTTCGCCTGCGGCGGAACTCGATCCGCACGCACCTGGACAGCCATCCGTGTTGCAGCGAATCTTAAAGCGCTTCAGTTCATTCGTCCCACGCTAAAGCCATTAACCGTCCGTTCTCGCCTTTGGTCAGCTCATTCCACGTGAGGTTGTAGCGATACCCTGTTGTTGTGTCGCTATGATGGCGCTGCCAAAGGCGGCGTAGATGTCTCCACTTGTGTTTCGCGCAATCAGCGACTGGGCGGCACTTCGACCGCGACCATTGGATTCCGCACGAGGGATGCCCGAGTGGATTCGGCGTGTCGTCATTGTGGCAAGCTGCCTGTGCGTCGCGATTGGCGTCAGAGCCTTGTTGGGGCAAGGACCTGGCGCGGCACCGGTCGCGACACTCTATCCTGCCGTCGCGGTCGCAGCGCTGCTTGGCGGGGGCTGGAGCGGGTTGGCGACGGCAGCTCTTGGTTGGGTTGCCGCTTGGTATTTTTTCTTCGATCCGCCCGGTTCTCTCTTCCTAACTCAGCCGCAGGTCATTTCCGTGGGGCTGTTCGCGCTCTCGTCGGCAGTGCTGATCTCCGGTTCGGTTTGGTTGCGGGAAACGATTAGGACGGTCGAACAGAGTGAGGCGCGCTACCGTGCCTTGATCGACGCATCGACGGACGTCGTTGCTTTGACGGACGGCAACGGCGCGTGGCACGAGCGCAATATGGCATGGGAGGCGATAACCGGCGCGCGTTGGCCGGAGTACGGGGAAAAGCGTTGGCTTTCATCCGTACACGAAGAAGACAGGCAAGAGCTGCAGACGATGCTGCGTATGGCAGAGGGCGAGGCCGTGAACGCGCAGGTACGGATTTGGAGCTGTCAAGACGAGGGGTGGCGCTGGTTCCGGATGCGCACGGTCGCCATCTTGGGTCACCGAGGAAAGACGGACGACAGGATAATCTCATTTACCGATGTCCACGATCGTAAGCTCTTGCGCGAACAGCAGGAGTTGGTGACGGGCGAACTTCGTCACCGGCTCAAGAACCTCTTGGCTGTGATTCAAGCTTTGCTGAACAACTCTCTGCCGCGCAACAATCCCGCGGCGGCAGCGCTCGCCGACAAGTTCATGGCGCGGCTGCGTGCTTTAGAAAGCGCCGGCGATCTGGTTATTGCCGCAAACTGGCACGACGTGGATTTGGGCGCGGTGGTGAGAGGGGTGCTCGCGCCGTTCATCGACGCGAACAAGACCAAGTTCGCAATACATGGCCCACCGCTCTTGGTTCACGAGCAAACGGCGGGCGGCATCGGTTTGGCGTGCCATGAGTTGGCGACGAATGCGCTCAAGTACGGCGCGCTGTCTACGGACGGCGGGCGCGTGGCGATTCAGTGGGCCGTGGAGGCAGCCGGTGCGGACGAGCGCGTCGAGTGGTCGTGGACAGAGAGCAATGGTCCCACAGTAGAGGGACCCGAAGAGCATGGCTTTGGCGTCAGAGTCGTTCGGGCGGCTGTTGCGCGGGAGCGCGATGGTGCCGTCGATCTTGAGTTCCGCCCGGAAGGTGCTCGATGCCGCATGACATTTATGCGTGCTCGAAGATCCGACGCGCTGCCAGAAAAAGAGGGACGGACATTGTCCGCCCCTCGCTGAACTGCAACCCGGTTTGGATCATTCCGCCGGCGTGTTTGAGACAGTACTGGTGCGCGTTGTGCGCGTTTCGACGGTGCGGTCCATCGAAGCGTCTGTGTTTGGAACGCGCGCCGCCATACGTTCACGATCCAAGCCCTTGTGCTTCATCATGATCGCTTCGACCGTCGCGACGTCCGCATCGGGTGCGCGGACCGACACGAGCGTGCCGCCGCCCTTGATACGGTCGACGTAGATCTGCGCATCGTCGTTGTCGACGCCGGCGCCGACCAAAGCGCCGATGAGCCCGCCGCCGGAGGCGCCGACCGCCGCGCCTATCGCCGTCGTGATCAGCCACCCCACGCCAAGGAGAGGCCCGAGGCCCGGAATGACGATCGTGCCCAATCCTGCCAGGAGACCTGCGCCGCCACCCAGGACGCCGCCGATGACCGCGCCGTCGCCTGCGCCCGACTCGGCCATGTTGTTGTCGACTGTGCGAGCGCCGGCACTACGCTGTGCGCTTTGGTCTTCGACATTGTTGGTGACGATGCTGATCTCTTCGTTCGGCACGCCCGCGGCCTTGATGTCACGCACCGCGTCCGACGCATCGTTGCGGTCGTCGAATAGTCCATTCACTGTGGTTGTCATATCGTTCTCCTGTGTTTTTGCACTTTCTAGTGCGTACTCACCAATCTTGGTCGACCTTGTAGTAGGAATAGGATTTGTCGCGGATCTCGCCATCGTGCTTCGTGAGATCGCCGATGTCGTAGGCTGGCGCCGATTGCAGGATGGCCTTCGTCATCGGTACGATGTAGCCGCCTTTTTCCTTGTCGTAGTTGAGGAGTGCCCAAGGGACAGGGTGGTATTTCTCCCCGAGCCCCAAGAACCCGCCGAAGCCGACGACGGCGAACATGATCTTGTTCGACGTCTTGTCGAGGATGATGTCCTCGACCGTTCCGATGGATGAGCCTTCGTTGTTGTAAACGGATGTTCCGGTGACTCTCGATGCGCGGATCGCGCGTGTGTGGCCAGTGGCAGTAGGCATGTGTGTCTCCTTTTGACGGTCGAACTTTGATAGAACGTGCGCCGCACAGACGAGTTCCGCGCTCGTGCTGCGAAATTTGCTCTGCTATCGGCGTTTTCGCTTCATCGCATCGGTCATGCCCAAAGCGGCTGCGCATGCGACCGCCATCAGCGGGTGTTCCCTCGCGAGTTCCGTGAGTGCGGTTACCAGCGCGTCTTGAGATTGATGGGGTGCCGCCGCGTGCAGTGGCGGCGCGAGGTTGGAGGCGCGCCAGTGCGCGACCGCCAAGTAAATCGCAGCGCCGGCGCCGACGGTGAGGAAGGAAATCAGTGCCGTGAGGGCGGCTGCCGCGGGTGCGTCTGCAACCGCAAGCAGGAGCAAGTAGATGGCAACGCCGGAGAATGCGACGCCCGTTGCAGTCACCGCGAAGGCGACGGCAACCAAGATTGCGCGGGCGATCATGGCGACGCTACGTGTTGGCCGCGCATGATCGCCCGGGGAGTTCAGCGACGGAGCAACGAGCCGATGAGGGCGCCGGCGCCCATCGACAGTGCGATGGCTGCGAGGGGCTGCGTACGGATCGCTCCACGAACCGACTCGGCGCCGGCTTCACTCCAACTCCCGACTTGTTCTGCGGCGTCGCCGGCGGCCTCGCCAGCAGCCTCGGTTGCGCTCGCAAACCCGGACGACGCTTCGTGACCTAGGCTGCTCAGCAACTCGCGCACGTTGTTCTGCAAGGAGTCGAAGTCGCCTTTGAGTGCGCTAACGCGGGCGTCAAGGTCGTTGCCATTCTTTGCCTTCTTGCGTGAAGGGGATTTTGCGTAAGCCATGCTTGGGGATCTCCGCTGTCGAGCCTGTCGGCTGTGGTTGTCAGTTTCAGAACGCCGCGGCGCCAAATAGGTTCCGTTCGAAGATTTTGCGTGAATGCGCAACCGATACTCAACTCGCGCGTTGGGTTGCTGAAGCTAAGAACGGAGAGAGTCATGAGTTTGGGAACCATTTTGCTGATCGTGTTGATCCTGCTTTTCGTTGGCGCCATTCCGTCGTGGCCGCACAGCCGTAGCTGGGGCTATTTCCCCAGCGGGGGATTCGGTTTGTTGGCCGTCGTCGTGTTGGTTTTGGTCCTGGTCGGCCGTGCTTAGGGCGAATTCGTCGCCGAGGCCGGAACCATTGTCCGTGTACGACGTTAGGTTGGCATCACGAGGAGAGTGAACGATGTTGAAGAGATTGATGCTGGGCGCGGCGGTCGCGGTCCTTGCGACCGGTTGCGCCAGCGACAGGATATACAGCGATGGACCAGGCCCGGGTCCCGGCTATCAGAACTCTGACCGCTACGACGGTTGCAGCGATAACGCTGCGGTCGGAACGGTTGTGGGCGCTGTGGCTGGTGGTGTTATCGGCAACCAATTCGGCAAGGGCAGCGGGAACACCGCGGCGACCGTGGGTGGCGCTATCTTGGGCGGCATCGCGGGCAACGCGATCGCGCGGGATGCGTGCCGCAACGAGCGGGCCGACGCCTACTACTACAACCGCAGTTACTACGACGCGTTCGAGCAGCCCGAATACGGCCGGCGTTATGAATGGCGCAATCCGCATAACGGCAACTACGGCTATGTGACACCGACACGCCGTTCGGATGGCGCCCGCTACGGGTACCGCAGCGAGTGCCGCGAGTTCAGCCAGATCGTGTACGTCAACGGGCGGCAGTATGAGGACATCAGCGTTGCCTGCCGGGCCCCCGACGGAAGTTGGCGTATCGTTGCGCGCTGATAAAGTCGGAAGTCTTGCTGCGATCGCGAGTTCTACTCGCGGTCGCAGTTTCGTGTCGCGGCTAGTTGGCTGGCCCCGTTCTGTCCGGTTGCGCTGCAAAGCTCAACTCAACAACAGTGCCACCGCCATCTCTAGTACGAGTCGTCATCTCGCCGGAGATTTGTTGCACGAGGGCGTGCATCAACCGGATGCTCATGCCGGTGTCTAGCTGTGCATCAAGGCCGGCTCCGTTGTCCGCGATGACCAGGGTTACTCGCCCGTCGCCCGCCGGTTGCAACGACACGGAGATTTGACCGGCAACGTCCGGTTCGGGAGGCATGTGTCGATAAGCATTCGTCATGGCTTCGTTGACGAACAGCATCAATGGAATAGCCGTGTCGCCGCTCACTGTGCACGAGACTGCAGTCACGGTCACCGTCAGGTTCGCGTGCGCTTCATCGGCGGCGTGTTGCGCTTGCTTAACTGCTTCCGACAACAGCGGCTTAAGGTCGACGGCACCACCCAGATCAAGCTCGTAGATCGCGCCATACGTAAGCGCCAGCGCGTTGATTCGCGCGCGCGCTTGGTCCATGGCCGCCCGGGCATCCGTGTCGCGCAGATGATTGGACTGCAGATTCAGAAGACTCACGACGATTTGCAGCGTGTTCTTGACGCGATGGTGAATCTCTTTGACCAGGGTGTCCTTTTGCGCCAGCGCGTCCTTCAAGCTGCGATCGCGTTCTTGCACCGCCCCCGCCATATCCGAAAGCGCCGTGCCCAGGACTTGAAATTCGCGCGGAGCTTTGTCGAATGATTGCGGACGGATCGCATAGTGGCCCTTGCCGTATGCCACGGCCATTCGAGCGAGCGTGTCGATCCATTGAACGACCAGACGATGCGTTGCCAGCCAGATTGCAAGCGACGCGATTAGTATCATCAAGACGGGCAACAGGAGGTCGATTGCAACGGACATATAGGAAAGGCGGGTCAGCTCGCTATCGGGCATAGCAAACCCGAAAGAATGATCGCTATGGAAAGCGGGCGCGACCGTGAGCGACCATGGCTGGCCGCCGGGTCCTGTCGCGGGAATGATCGCATCGGTCCCCTTAGGAAAGGGGCTGCTGCGGGCAAAAACGGTGGGTGCGATCTTGGGCGCGTTCGATGCGACGATGCCACCCGCCTTGTCGAGAAGTGCAACAATCGAGCCGCGTGGCAGTCCAAGCTCGTTTACCAGCCACTCGAGGTTGATGGCCACGTTAAGCGTTCCGTCAAATGCGCCATCGGTTGTCGCCAAGGGTAGAACGCCTGCGAAGACGGCGTGGCGTAACGCTTCGCTATGGAGCGGTCCGCTGACGAAAAAGTCGCGTCTGACCAGCGCTTCCTTCCACCACGGAAGCGCCGTGACGTCGATAGTTGAGGGCGGCAAGACGGCCGCGCAGAGTATTGTCCCGTCCGCCGAAAGTCTCGCTAGGTTGCCGAATGAAGCCAGACCTCTTAGGGAGTCCTGAAGCCGCCGCTGGCAAGCGTTCCTTCCGAAGCGAATGTCACTTTCGTTGGCGAGCGTAAGGAGTAACTGCTCGGCAGCGACAAAGGCGTTGCGTTCGTCAGTTGCAATTGAAAACGCGCCTTGGCGCAGAATTTGACGGATGTTCTGTTGATCCAAGCGAATTCGCTCGACGCCTTGCCAAATGCTCAAGGCCGAGACAGGCAGGAGAGCGAGGCAGACGAGCGTCAGGAGCCGGACGCCCAGGCTTCGATTCCATGCGCCGGCAGTGGCCGTCTTGTCGCCCACAATCACGCCCGAAGGCATTTCGGAGACAAGCGGTCCAGCTCGCCCAGTATCTCATCGACCGCGTCGCCGCGGTCTTCGCGCCGGCCGAGCGGGGTTGCGGGCTTGTCGAGCAGATCTTGGAGCGCGCCGCGGGCGCGCGCCAGGCGGCTTTTGATCGTGCCCAGGGCGCAGCTGCAGATCGCCGCGGCTTCCTCATACGAAAATCCGCCGGCGCCGACGAGTATCAACACCTCGCGCTGTTCGGCCGACAGCAGCCGTAGCGCGCGAGAGAGATCGGTGAGGTCCAATCTTGCGTCCTGGTTGTCATGTGCCACAAGCGCGTTTTCTGCGTCGCTATCGTGCCACGGCTGTTGCCGCCAAGAGCGGCGGCGGTCGGAATAGAATTGGTTGCGCAAGATCATGAAGAGCCACGCCTTCAAATTCGTGCCTAACTGATATGCCTTGCGGCTCTGCCAAGCCTTGGCCAACGTCTCTTGGCACAAATCGTCGGCGTCCTCGCGATGACCGGCCAATGTGCGCGCGAAGGCACGCAAGAACGGAATCAGTGCGATCATTTCGGCGCGAAAGGCGCCGTCGTTTCGTTCTTGAGGGCTCGCCATGCCGTGGCTACTCCTCCTTCTTACGATCGATTCGGTCGAGCAGTTCCAGGAATTCAGGCGGCACCGGTTCCTCGACGATCTCGTCGAAGATTCGCTTAAGGCCAGCGCCGATTACGTCTTGACGCGCTTTGAGTTCGCCACTCGGGTTTTTCATGGGCTGGTCCGTTTTGCCTTTGTTGCGCCGCCGGTGAGGTGACACGTCGCCGGCAGCAGGCGCGTCCGGCTCAGCCCGCGCTTCTGAATCAGGTTGGCCCCCTGAATTGGGCTTTCGAGCTGAAGTGCCGCTAGGCGGAACGGGTTCCGGCGGCTGATCTCTGCGCGTTTTATCTAGTCTATTCGGCATCAAGTACTACCAGGGTTGGTGTCCAACTCTCGGACGTATGCGGCGACCTGAATATCCAAAACGCCCCTTTCCGCTAAAGGTTCCCAGGTAATGGAACTATTTCTTGCGCGGCGCGTTTCCCACTAATCCGAAGCTGGAGAGATCGCCTCATGAGCCTTTCTGCCTCAATTGCCCCCCATCTCCCTTACCTCCGCCGCTATGCGCGGGCCCTCACGGGGTCCCAAGCGGGTGGGGATTCCTATGTGCGCGCGACGCTCGAGGCGATCTTAGCGAAGCCCGAGGCGTTCGAGTCCGCTCTGCCGGCACGAATTGCGCTTTACCGCTTGTTTCACGCGATCTGGGCGACGACAAACGACGGCGACCGCGCCTCCGAGGAGGGGCGCAGTGCTTCATCGCCCGACGAGCGCTTGCAGGCCTTGTCGCCGTCAAACCGCGAGGCATTGCTGTTGAGTGCTCTTGAGGGCTTCAGCCGCGCCGAAACTGCGCGGATTCTGAACAAGACCGAAGCGGCGGTCGAGGCGCAGATCGTCAAGACTCAGAAGGAGATCGAGCTCCAGCTTTCCTCGCGCGTATTGATCATCGAGGACGAGTCCATCATCGCACTCGATCTCGAATCCATCGTGAAAAACCTGGGGCACGAGGTCGTGGGAATCGCTGCGACGCGCGACGACGCGGTGCGCAAGGCGTTGACCCATAGACCGGGACTGGTGCTTGCCGACATACGGCTGGCCGACGGAAGTTCGGGGATCGATGCCGTTTCGGAGATCCTACGGAGCTTCGACGTGCCCGTCATTTTCATCACGGCCTATCCGGAGCGCCTGTTGACCGGCGAACGGCCGGAGCCGACCTATCTAATCACCAAGCCGTTCTTGACCGAGACCGTCATGGCGGCGGTGGGGCAGGCGCTCTTCTTCCACCCGGCCAAACAGCGGGCGGCCTAGAGGCGGCGGAGACCGCTGAACCCGATCGTCGAAATCGTGACGGGGTTTTCGCGTAGGTCAAACTGCTGAATCTTGGAGCAGGGCGACCGTGCGCTCCAAAGCGATGAGTCGGGGCGCAATTGTTGCGCGAGCTTCTGCCGCGCTGGGGCCGAGCCACCGGCCCACTTGTTGCAACTCTTGAATTCGCTCGCGGTAGTACGCGATGTGTTCTAGGCGCTCTTCGTGAGTCATCCGGACACTGCTGCCCACTGCGCCCGGTGCGAATTCGCGCATTGCTTTCCCCTTTGCCAATACTTCTAAACGCGTGTTCGCGCGCTTCGTTCCCGCTTCGGAGTGATTGCTTGCGGTGGACGCTGGAGCATGCGCATCGCGCGGAACGCAACGGCGGCAAGGGCGTTACTCCTTCGCGAGGTCTCTCGCACAGGAGATGTTCTATGAATCGATTGATGATTTCCGCGGCGACGACTGCGTTGCTCGCGGGCGCTGCGCTTGGTGCAGCTGTTCCCAAGGAAAAGCCGGCGCAGCAAAGCGCTCAGCCCACGGACACGATGTCCGAGGCATGGCGTTCTCTGCAGGATGGCGCCTATGACACCTGGCAAGCGACAGCGCATGCTTTCGACGAAATGACGAGAAAATCGCAGCAGGATCTGGTTGTTGCCACAGCTTTGCCAGGCGGCATTTCGGGCAAGCAATTGATCGGCACGCCGATCGAGAGCGTGAAAGAAGGGCGTGTCGGCTCGATTGCGGATTTGGTGCTGGGCAAGGACAACCACGTCGACGCGATCGTCGTGTCGGACGGCGGCTTCCTGGGCATCAACAACGCTCAGATTCCGGTAAAGCCCGGCCTGATCTCGATCTCACGCGAGAAAAACGGGACGCTGCGCGCGCGTACCAACGTGACAGAGGCGCAACTCGACAAAGCATCGCTTGGGGGCGCCTTCTTGACGCGAATCGAAGCCATGAACGAGCGATTCAAGGACCCGAAGACGAAAACCCTCTCGCGCATCATTGGCGCAACCGTTGCGGGTCCGGGCGGAAGGACTGTGGGCGTCGTCAACGACCTGCTGCTGTCACCGGTTGGCGATGCACAATTCGGGTTGCTTTCGATCGGCGGCACAATGGGTGTTGGTTCAAAGCAGGTGGCCGTCAAGGTATCCACGCTGCAGTTCACGAGTTCGGATCAACCGCTGAAGACGGTCATGACGGAGGCCCAACTCAAAGCGTTGGCCCCTGTTCGCGGCGCAACGGGCGCATCGTCGGTGAGCAACTAGGCTTGCGAGTCGGGGCGGGGTGATCCTCGCTCCGATCCCTAAGCGTTCGCGACCTCGCGGAGCCTTCTTTCCGAGGGCACCAGTGGGATCGCCGCAGGCGAGGCCTTGGGAGGCGCGCCTAAAAGGAGGATGATGGCCGTTGGGGACACGTGAGCGGAGGCTTTCAGACCCATAACGCGCGCTCACCAAAACAGAAAGCACGACAATGACCGCAATCATCGCTGCGCGGGTGCCGATCATTGCAGGTTCCGTTGCCATCGTCGATTTCCATCCTTGTCGTGAGAACGAAAGCGTTACAAGTGTGCAAGAGCGTCGAGCGGCAGCCCGCGCTCGACTTCCGCACCCGTGAAGGAACGCGTCGTCGGGGCAGGGATGCCGCTCTCGAGGAACGCCTTCCTCAGATGCTGCTTGCGCTCGGCCATACGCTCGCCGAGTGTCTGGAGGTCGATGTCCGCCTTCGTCAACTGGGCAAAGAGACCGCCAGGTGCCTCTTCCTCGTCGGCATGATGCTCGATCAATTCCGCCAACACTCTGACCTTGGCGTCGTAGAAATCGTCGCCGGGCGTCCCCGCCAACAGTTCGGCAATAAGGATCTTGGCGCCGTCGTGTTCGACGTAAGCTTCGTCGAGCAGGTCATTCTCAACGGGGCCGCCGCGGCAAATCGGATACAGCAGCTCTTCCTCGATTATGATGTGGATGGAAAGCTCGAGGCAGATTTGACGCGCCACCTTGGACTTTTGCGCCATGCCGCGCGCGTTCTCGTAGTCCTCAAACAGTTCGCCGGCCGCGGTGTGATCGGCCATCAGCAAGGCAATGGCACCCGCCGGCTCGCTTCCGTTTTGCTGGGACTTCTTGTAACGAAGCTGCATGGCTGACTCCTTTCGGGTGGCTGGCTTTCAAGGGGGAGCGCCTAGCCGCGCCGTCGACTAGGAGAGCAATGACCGGGCCACGGTTCGCGCGTCCGTATTGGGCGCGCCGGGTTGGGGGCCATTTACCGTGGCCCGGAACTTCTGCGGTCCTAGCGCACCGCCTGCTTGTCGTTGCCGCGATTGATGCGCGAGATCTTCGTGCCTTCGATGCTGACGCCGGCCATCAGACCCTGCTGATTGAAGATAAAGGCATAAGCGTCGTCCTTTAACGTCGACGTCGAGAGGTTCTTCGCCATGCCTTCGTCGACGGCGACCACCGTCGGTCCAACGCCGATTTCCCAGCCGGAGCTTTTGACGACGTAGTCGACGGCTTTGTCGTTCATCAGGAAGACCACATAGCCATACGACTGCGCGCCGGCCTGCAGACCCCAAGAGCCGGTCACCGAGTTGTAGTAGTCGGTGACTCGCCCGCCCTTCATCATCGTGCCTTCGCCGTAAGCGCCGCCGAAAATGAGGCCCGCCTTTACGATGTTCGGGAAGATGAGTACCGCGCGCGCGTTGCGTGAGATGTCCGCGGCGGTCCGGTTGGACTGCTGGAGGGTGCGGAGTGCTTGAGCCGAATCCCTGTTCAAGTCCTCAGCCGTGGCGGCTTGTGCGGCGCTAACGGCGCCCAAAGCCACGACAGCTGCTACAGCGAAGACCGCTGCCATGAAGTTTCGTTTTGTGCTTTTCATATTCAAATCCTTCCGAGGGTATCGCTCGACTTCCAAAGAACCGGTCACGCGATCTGTGACACAGCCTCGATTGTGGGAACGCCATTCTCGTAAGATGGTTCCGAAGCCCGAGCGGGCACGCGGATCGGCGTCGCCGCGCCGCGCGCCCAGTCCGGTGCTAGTGGAGCGCTTTCTCGAACTTGGCGACCTGTTTTTCGGCTTCTTCTTTGGCGACACCGTAACGTGTCTGAATCATTCCAATCAGCTGGTCGCGCTTGCCGGCGATCTTTGTGAACTCATCGTCGGTGATGTTGCCCCATGTTTCACGGGCTTTGCCGGTCATTTGCTTCCAATTGCCTTCGATTTGATCCCAGTTCATGTCCTACTCCTTTGAGATGCAGCGGCGGCCGCCGCGCAGACATGAAACGCGTCAATCGAGGATGTGGTTCCGTGTGATTCCATGAAATCGAGGGAGCGCCGGATGATCCGACGCTCCCTCTAGTCAAAGCGAACTTGCTGTTACCGGCGTTACTGCTGCGCCGCCGGTGCGACGGGCATCTTCTCGATGTCCGCTTTGGACAGCGAGGCAACGAGAATGTTGCGATCCTTCAAGTACGTGAACGTTTTCGCGTCGATTGCGACGGCGCGTTCACCGACGTTCAAGAAGCCGCCCACTTCGACGATCACCGCATTGGCCTTTCCGTTCGGGCCCACAACGACCGAGCGCACT
This sequence comes from uncultured Alphaproteobacteria bacterium, assembly GCA_902826695.1. Lineage (GTDB taxonomy): Bacteria > Pseudomonadota > Alphaproteobacteria > Micropepsales > Micropepsaceae > SZUA-430. The sequence goes on from CADEFU010000016.1 coordinate 41,754, forward strand.
TCGCCGACCGCTTGGCCGTCGGAAGTTTTCACCGACGCCGTCGAGAGTGTCGCCGCGGGATTCGGGACGTCTACCCCGTTGAGGCCGGCAGCGATTTCACCCGGCGTGATCTGCGCGTTCGGCGCTGCAACCTGTTCGACTTCATTGGCGGCTTCCGCGGCTGTGCGTTCCGCAGCGTTCGGTGCCGGCTGCGCTGCCAGGTCCGACGCTTGGTCCTGCTTTTCCTGCGCTACAGGCGTCTTCTGCTCGCAGCCGGTGGCCAAAAGCGCCGCAGCGATTGCCGTTGTGGTGAATAGAGCTGTTCTCAGCATGTGGTGTTCCTTCGGTTTTCGTGTTGCGCCAGAGATCGGCCCGATGCCGCCCAAGACGTCAGATCAATGAACGCGGGTCGGATGAGCGAGTTCCGCGGATGCGACGGTTCCGCGCGGTGGCCGCACCTACGCCGCCTGATGCTCAACACGCAACAGCACGCGTTTGACGACGTAGAACACTGTGATCACGACCAAGTAACCGACAATGAGCGCGAGCACATAGCGCCAGTACTGGCTGTCGACGAGCGGCGGTAGGCGGAATGCAGCGCCGTTGGCCAGAACGGGAAGCATGACGTCGGCAACGAGATGCACCACGGTTGCGCCAAGAGCGAACGCGACGATGCGGCTCCAGCTGTGCATCAAGAAGGCCGCAGCGATCGCAATGATCAAGCCTTGGACTGCGTTGATGTGGGCGAAGCCCGATTGCAGATACACATTTGCGTCGTTCAAGAGGGTTTGTAGCGTTTCCATGTCTGTTTCCTTTGCTGGGGTCGTGCCGGCCTATTGCAGTTCGATGTTGGCGCGGCGATTTTGTGGTTCCTTCACACTGTCGGCGGTTTGTACGAGAAGCTCGGTTTCGCCGCGGCCCGACGCTTCGATCTTGGTCGCCGCGATGCCTTGGCTGACAAGAGCCTTGCGTACCGTGCTGGATCGGCGTTCGGACAGTCGCTGATTGTATTGTTGCGAACCGACAGTGTCGGCATGCGCAACCACGATGATGCGAGCGGAACCGAATTGCTTCGCAGCGCCCGCAGCGTCGGCAACAACGCCCTGTGCCTCAGCCGATAGGTCCGATCGATTGAATCCGAAAAAGACGAGAAACTGCTTCGGCGCCATCTGCGGTGGGGGCGGCGGCGGGGGCGCATCGATGGTAGGCGGGGCGTAGACTGCAACGCTCTCCTGGTCTGGATAAAGATCGAAGCGCAGCCCGATCGTCACTGTGTGGTTTTGGACATCGTCGGTGTCATAGAAATCCGTGTGACCCAGGTGCCTGCCTTGGAACTCGAGCGCGTCCGATCTCAGATAGCGGTAGTTCATGGTTAGATCCGTGCGTGGGCTGATCGCATAGCTCACACCCGCGATGCCCTGATAGGCGAACGAGATGTCTTCGTCTTGATCGATAACGCCGTCGTCGAATTCGGAGTGTACGGCGCCGGCACCCGCACCCAGGCTTACCGTCATTCGCTCGGTAAGCGGAATGTCGTAGAGCACGTTGCCCATGAGCGAGGTGGTGTTGAGCTCGCCGCCGGCGCTGTTGGCGGCGCCGTTGAAGGTATCAATGTCGTTGTGGCGGTAACCGCCTTCGGCCTCGATGCGCCAGTTTCCGCCAAGGGCGTAGCCGACTGTCCCGATCCCGGCCCACCCGTTGTCAAAATCGATACGCGCGGGCGCTGATGTCGGCAAGCTAGTGCTGAAGGTGGCGTCGTTCTCCGACACCCAGTTCCCGCCGCCTTCGAGGCCGATGTACCAACCGTTAGCTGGCGCGGCTGCCACGGGCACGACGCAGGCCAAGCTGGCTGCTAAGAATAATTTGGAACGCATAAGACTGACCTCGGTTGGGGTGGTGGGTTATCGTGTCTTGTTGAACGCCCGCGCCCCGTGTTGGTTCCCGCGCCGTCGGAAGCGTCACATCGATTTCTCGCGTGATCGTCGGGAACGCTCTGCGCCATAGGCGCGTTCTCCCAACCTCAGGCTCCCCCTGAACGAGGAAATCTCATGACAAAGAAAGCAAATCTATTGGCCGCTATCGCGACAGCGGCGCTTTTCGGTACGTCGGCAATGCCTGCCTTTGCCGATGACGATCAGGCTGAAGAAACGCGCGCTTTGAACATACAGGCACTCGCGGCGGCGCGTGGACAGGCCCTTTCGCCAATGCCGGACTTCGGCGGTGTCGCGATAGACGAAGGCGACAATGGTGTCGGCGGCCCGCTGTTTGAAATCGCGCCGGGACCTAACGACATGGGTGACGCACCCTCCGAAAGCGACGCACTGGATGAGGACGAGCCGGACGTTTCCGACGAACCCGAGGATGCGGCGCCTCCGAGCGAGTGAGCACGACCGCCTGATCGTACGGCGTCCGGCAGCGAAACCCGGACGCCGATACTGTTGTAACGAAGCTAGTCGGGAAGCTACGCTTTGCGGGCGGACAGGGTGTCCAGCTCGGATAGTATTCCTTGGTAGGCACTACTGGCGCTTTCGCGAGACTGCGGAAGGCGGGCGGTTTCGCTCATCAGAGATGCGATGGTGTTCCGTCCCCGTGAGACGCGGCTTTTCATCGTTCCGACCGCGCAGCCGCAAATTGAGGCTGCCTCTTGATAGCTGAAGCCGCCAGCGCCTACGAGAATCAGCGCTTCTCGTTGTTCGTCCGGCAACAGGGACATCGCGCGCTTCAAGTCGGTGAGCTCGACGCTCGACTGTTGAGATGCTTGCGTGACAAGGACGCGCTCCATGGCTTGCTCGTCCCAGTCGACCTTGCGCCACTTGCGCCTGTGCGCAGAGTAAAACGCATTGCGCTGAATCATGAACAGCCAGGCCTTCATGTTTGTGCCGGGCTGGAATGAGGCGCGCGCCTTCCAAGCGCTCGCCAATGACTCCTGTGCCAAGTCGTCGGCGATATCCCGGTTGCCGCAAAGAGTGCGGGCAAACGCGCGAAGATAGGGCGCAAGCTCGATCAAGCCTGCGCGGAACGCGTCATCGGAGCCGGGCATCTCGTTCTCGTTCTTGGTCGTTCCCAAAAATGTCCTCGCGCGAGGCATCCACCGCGTGCGCCGCGTGATGCGTAGCCTTGATATGGTGTCCGCATGCCCCCATTGCGCCCCCGACCTGCACTATATTCTCAACAATGTAGGCGGAACCTTTTCGCCGCGGCCGTGTTCTCTACAGCAAGGGCGGAAAGTGCATGACGCTTCGTCATTAACTCGCCCAGTCGCAGCGTCACCGCTTTCGCGGTGGTGACGGATGCCTAGGAGGTCGAAATGTCTGCCGAAACGTTACTTATCTGGCTAATCGTGGGCGGCGTTGCCGGCTGGCTTGCGGGAATGATCGTGAAGGGCGGAGGCTTTGGCCTTATCGGCGATATCGTTGTCGGGATCATCGGCGCGTTTATCGGCGGGTGGCTCTTCGTACAGTTCGGTGTGTCGGCAGGGGCCGGCCTGGTAGGCGCCATCGTGACCGCTACGATCGGCGCTGTTGTGTTGCTGGCCGTGCTGAGAATGGTGCGCGCCTCGAGCTTGTAAGTGCCGACGGCAGTATGCGGTCCCTTGTGGCCAACCCGTTCGGCGAGGAACACGAAAATGAAGTATGCACTGATGTGGGCCGTCGGCGTTCCGATCCCGATTCTGCTGTTGCTCTGGTTCTTCTTTAGCTGATGCATCGCCCGGTGATCTCAGCGCTCGCGGCGCTTCGCGTCATGCCACTCATGGCGTTGCCGCTTGCGGTATTCGTTCTTTGCGCGACGGCGCAGCAGGGCGGCGAATGGACCAGCGGTGTTGCATTCGCGCCCGCGATGATGTCGGGCGTGCAATGGCAGGTTTCCTATGGCGACATATTTGTGTTCGGTAGCTTGATCGTCTTGTTCGTGGAAATCATGAACGCTGTGAACACGGATGCGCGCTCAATCCTCAATCACGGGCTGTCGACTCTTGTCGCTCTCGTGTGCGTCGTATTGTTCGTCACGACGGCGAGCTTCACGAACTCGACGTTTTTCATGCTGATCACGATGATGCTGATCGACGTGATTGCCGGCTTTGTCATCACGATCGTTTCGGCCCGGCGCGACTTCGGCACCAGTTAGGCTTCCGCACCGCTATTTTCCGTCGATCGCCTTGTCGAGTTTTTCGCCCGCACGCTCCATCGGCCCGTCGTTCTTCGGCTCAATGTAGTTGTCGTAGTAATAGTACCCAGCGCCGATCGCCAACACAGCAACGATCACCAGTAGCAGCGTGTTTGTGGCTTGAGATTTCGATTCCATGAGAACGGCTCCTTGCATTGACTGAACTGGCGTCTCGGACGGCAGTTGAACATGCTCACGCGTCTGGTAACGCGATCGAAGCCGAAGGGTTCCACACTGATCGCCCCTGCACGTAGGGTGCTGATCCCCATGGCCTTGGGTCTGTATTGAGAACCAGGAAGATTTTCCCCCGGTGGGGGGCCTTTCTGCTACACTTTCTCCGATCCACGCTTCAAAGCGTGGTGCCGCCAGTTTTCGAAGGCGGGAAGGGCACAAGTGCCTAAGATGTCGTTTGACGGAAGTGCGGCCCTCGTCGTCGGTATCGGCGCTTCGGCGGGCGGGCTGACTGCGTTCAAAAAATTCTTCGCCAATATGCCCGTCGACAACGGTATGGCGTTCGTTCTGGTGCAACATCTGGATCCGCACCACGACAGTCTGCTTGTAGCGCTGATTGCCAATCAGACCGGGATGAAAGTTGTCGAAGCCAGTGACGGCGCTCGGCTCTGTGCGAATTCGATCTTCATCATTCCCCCCGATGCCACACTGACGATCAAGGGCGGCGTACTTCATTTGATCAAGCCTGCGCCGCCGCGCGAGTTGCGCCACCCTATCGACACGTTTTTTCTGTCGTTGGCAGAGGACCAAGGCGAGAATGCTGTCTGTATCGTGCTGGCAGGAACGGGAAGCGACGGCACGCTCGGCCTGAAGGCGGTCAAGGAGGGTGGGGGCCTAACCATGGCGCAGGCCGAGTATGACGACCATGCCATGGTCGGCATGCCGGGCAGTGCCGCTGCCACAGGCCTCGTCGACCTCATTCTCCCCGTCGAATCCATGCCGGCCCGGTTGGTCGCGCATCGTGCGCACCTGATCGATGTGGCGCGGCGGAAGGATGCGAGCGGCACGCGCACCGACACGGCCGGACATCTGGCGGCAATAGGCGCCATCTTGCGAAACGGTATCGGGCAGGATTTTGGCCAATACAAGGAAAGTACTCTGGTCCGCCGGGTGCAGCGGCGCATGCAAGTCCTGCAAATCGACAGCGTTCCGGAGTTCATTGCCCGCTTGGAGAACGAGCCTCGGGAAGTAGAGGCCCTATTTCGAGACATCCTGATCGGGGTTACTCAGTTCTTCCGCGATCCGGAGGCTTTCGAGGCGCTGCAGACGACCGTCATCCCGAGGCTGCTCTCGAACAAAGAAGCGGGCGGTCACATTCGCGTCTGGGTGCCCGGCTGCGCGAGCGGCGAGGAAGTCTACTCGATCGCGATTCTGTTCCGCGAGGCGATGGCGAAGCTGAGCGCGCCGCCTCAAGTTCAGATATTCGGCAGCGATATCGATGATCGGGCCATCGCGCGGGCGCGGGCCGGGCGGTACCACGGTCCGCTTCAAGGTATTTCGCACGAACGGCTTGAGCGCTGGTTTACGCGGCTCGACGCTGACTACTGCGTCACGAAAGACGTCCGGGAGATGTGCGTGTTCTCGACGCACAGTCTGATCAAGGATCCGCCGTTCTCACGATTGCATCTCGTGTCCTGCCGGAACGTTATGATCTATTTCGATCGCGACTTGCAGGATCGGGCCATCCGAAACTTCCACTATGCGCTCTTGCCTGGCGGATTCCTGTTCCTCGGCTCTTCCGAGGGTGTCACGCGCAACGCGGTTCTGTTTGCCGCCGTCGACAAGAAACATCGCATCTTTGAGCGGCGCGCCGCGTCGGGGCCGGCATTTCCGGAGTTTTCGCTCGCGCCCGCCGTGCGCCCAGCACAAGGCGCTGATGGCGCCGGGCGGGACGATCCGATCGATAGGAGCGCAAAGCGCATCGTCGCGAAGTACTCGCCATCTTATGTGGTGATCGATCAGGACTCTCAGGTTGTCCGCTTCTCCGGTGGCGAGATCGGTCAACACTTGGAGCCATCGGCAGGGGTCGCCAGCCTCGACCTGTTCATGATGTTGCGAAAGTCGCTGCGCGCGGCGGTGCGGGCTGCCGTCCGTACGGCACGGTCCAAGAACGCAGCCGTGGTGACCGGTGCGCTAACGGTGATGATCGACGGTCAACGGCGCTCGCTGGTCGTGATCGTGGAGCCTTTGGCGGTGGAGGGTCCGGAAGCGCACTTGTTGCTGGTCGCGTTCCGCGATGGGCGTGACGTGTTCCATGGTTCACCGGCGCGGCGCCACGTGGTGGCGGGCGATGCCGAAGCGACGGGAGCCGTTGAGCGCGACCTGGCCACAACGAAAGCGGCGCTACATGCGGCCGTCGACGAGCTTGAGAGCACGACCGAAGAAATGAAGTCCTCCAACGAGGAGTTTCAATCCGTTAACGAGGAACTTCAGGCGTCGAACGAAGAGTTGGAGACAGCTAAGGAGGAGATGCAGTCGGTCAACGAGGAGCTGCGTACGATCAACGCCGAAATGGTCGACAAGAACGAGCAACTGACACGGCTCAACAGTGACTTGCGCAACCTCCTCGACAGCACGCAGATTGCGACGATCTTTCTCGACAACGATCTGCGCATCAAGAGCTTCACGCCCGGGATGGTGGAGCTGATTCATCTGCGCGAGAACGATCAAGGGCGGCCTGTGACCGAACTTGTCAGCCGCTTGAATTATGCCGATCTCGAAGCCGATGTGCGGACGGTTCTGAAAACACTGGCGGTCGTGGAGCGCGAGGTCCGCGTTGGGCATGACGGCGTGGGTTCGGCCCTGGTCATGCGGATTCGGCCGTATCGCACGGTTGCCAATCTGATCGATGGCGTGGTTATAACCTTTGTGGACGTCACGGCTCGCAAGTTGCTCGAAGACGCGATGAAGGAGAGCGAGCGGCGGTTGGCTGCAATCGTCAATCAGGCGACGGCCGGCGTCGCGGAAACCGATCTTGAGGGACGGTTCACGCTCGTAAATCCACGCTTTTGCCTTTTGGTGGGCCGGACAAAGAAAGAGTTGCACGGCATGCGCATGAAGGACGTCACACATCCCGACGATGTGGCGCACAGCGTTGCGCTGTTCGAGCGGCTTGTCGCGCACGGTGAACGTTTCGAAATCGAGAAGCGCTATTTGCGCCCCGATGGCTCGCTCGTGTGGGTGCACAACGCGGTATCGCCGATGGTCAATGCCGAGGGGAAGGTGGAGCGCGTTTTGGCGGTTGTCTTGGAGATCACCGAGCACAAGCGTGCCGAGGCTCACCGCGAACTCCTGTTGCACGAACTCAATCATCGGGTGAAGAACACGCTCGCGACGGTTCAGTCGATTGCGTCGCAAACGGCAAAGGGTGCAACGACGGTCGATGAGTATCGCGCGGCGTTCATGGCGCGGCTCACAGCTCTGTCCGCCACGCACAATTTGCTGCAGACCGGGGATTGGCACGGTGTTCTGCTACGCGATGTTGTAGAGAACGAGCTGGAACCTTATCGAACGGATACGTTGCGCTGGACTATCGATGGTGCGGATGTCGTTCTTTATCCAAATGCGGCGCTGGCATTCGGCATGGCCCTACATGAACTGACCACGAATGCCGCAAAGCACGGCGCGCTCTCCAACGGGGACGGTCACGTCGATATTTCGTGGGCTGCGCCTGCGCAAGGCAACGGAAGGGCGCTGAAGTTCGTTTGGCGGGAAACCGGCGGACCTACAGTCGAAGAGCGCCGCCGCAGCGGCTTTGGCACGCGGTTGATCACCGAAGGATTGCCCCTCCAGCTTGACGGGAAAATAGACCTCGACTTCAACTCTGCGGGTGTGCAGTGCACGATCGACGTGCTGTTACCGCCGATCGTGACGCGCCAGTGAGCGGGCCGTCTTTGGAACCGGCGGCCCACGCCCTAAGGGGCCGTCATATTCTGATCGTCGAAGACGAGATGATATTGGCGCTCGATTTAAGCGATATCGTCGGCGCGTTTGGTTGTACCTCGGTTGTCGCCGGACGGGTCGGCAAGGCCCTGCCATTGATTGAGGCGCAGGTTTTCGACGCCGCTGTTCTCGACCTAAATCTTGCCGGTGAACCGGTTTATCCCGTGGCGAACGAATTGGGGCGGCGGGGGATACCCTTTGTCATCGCCACAGGTTACGGCGCGGACGGGGTCTTGCCGGCGTACCGAAATCACACGATCCTCGCGAAGCCATATTCGCGAAGCGAAGTTGAGATGGCCCTGATGAGAGCGCTCAAAACGGCGTGAGTGCGCCGCAAATAGCGCGCCTCTCTCGCAACCTTTTGCGTTGCTGTGCGTTGCGATCAGAAGGGCTGCTCCGACGCCCATAGGAGAAGAAGTTGTCAAGTCTCGTGTGGGCAAGCGTGTTCTTGCTGCTGGTGTTTCTCGGCTCGATGGTCGGATGCTTCGCCATCATCGGCATGCCGATCGCATTGGGAGTTCAGGTCGGCCTCTACGGAGCGGGGTTCCTGCTGGTCGGCTTTGGTTGCTTGCTGCTCGCTACATCGTCGCCAGACGGTAGCAAGGCTACATCCTCCTCCGCACTCCTTCACTGAGACCTTTCGGCGGCTGTTGGTTCCCTAGGGAACGAACGCGCGAACCACGTGTTCTCTATCAGTGCTGCGATGCGTAAGAGCCGACGCGCAACTCCCTCGTGAGCCGCGTCGGTGCGCATGATCGCGGTAGCCTCTCGAATGCGAAGGAAAAAAAAGATGAAAGAACTAATGGTGATGCGAGCTGCCGCTTTGGCGATCGGCCTCAGTTTGGCGAGCGGAATGGCGTTCGCTGCGCCCGATGGCAGGCGCGGGAACGACGAGAATACGGGTGCCCAACAGCAAAAGCAAAGTGACCAAGACCGAACACGGCGAAAGGCGAAGCCGGCAGCCAATCCTGCGCCGACCGTAATTCCATCTTACCCCGGCCTGCGCGTAGGCGAGACGCGAAGCGAGCCGAAGCGGCGCGGTGTCGAGGGCGCGCGTTACAGGAACGAAGGCACCCACAGGGCACGCGGGCGCAACAATCAGGTGACCGATGGCAAACGCGACAATCGTCGCAATTTCGGCAACCGGAGCCAGCATCGTGGATGGGAAGATCGCAACCGGCGACAACACATTAATGTTCAGCAGTATCACCGCAACTTCAATGCGCCGCGCCGCTATCGTGCCGAGGTGTATCAGTGGCGGAATGGAAGTTCGTACCGGCGTTATGGGTACGGCCAGCGCCTACCCCAGCACTACTTCATACGCAATTTCTGGATCGCGAACTTCTTGACATACGATCTGTTTCCGCCGCCGTTAGGCTACATCTGGGTTCGGTATGGTCCAGACGCCCTCCTGATCGATCAGTACACCGGTGAGATCGTTCAGGTCCGTTACGGCATGTTCTACTCATAGATCGCCAGCGTTCCTGCACAGCTTGAGGCCCGAGGCGTTTCTCGGGCCTTTTTCCTGCCGCGCCTGCGAATTAGTTCGCATTTCCCGAGCCGCCCCCCCATATCTGGGTCATGACCCAAAACACCAAACTGAAGATTCGAGCCAATGCCGCTGCCGTTCACGCCGCGGAGTACGGAACGGCTGGTTGGTTGGTTCCGCCGATCCTATTTCCGGTTCTCCTCGCGATCATGATCGGGGTGCGGGCCGCATACCTCGCTTATCCTTGGTAGCGTCCGCAATGATCGATCACGACTTGGCGAAGACGCGCGCCGTGCTGAACGTCGCAAGGCGGGCGAGACTCGCCAAGGACGGGCAGGCAGCGACGGAGGAGTACGAGGCGAAGCGAACAGCCGCGTATGCGAATGCCGAACGCCTAAAATCGCTCAGACAGGCGCGTGATGCGGCCGCCGCGAACGCCGAGAAAGTTGCCGCTAAGAAGGCAACCCGCCGGAAACCAGGCGTTGCACCCACGCCGAAACGCGATGCCTAGCCCAAGATAACCAAGACTCTATGGCTCGCTCCGTCGTCCTTGAGTGCGATCGTACGGTTGTCGTCAGCGAGTTTTGTTCCATCGAGATGAACTTCGGCCACGTTCGATGTAACGCGATTGGGATTTTCAACGACAATGTCATACGTCGCGGAGCGGTGCTTAAGCCGGATCTCGTACCCAGGCCACATGTTCGGGATGCAAGGTTCCATGTGCAGCGTGTCGCCTTCCACCTTCAGCCCCAAGATCGACTCCAGGCCGGCGCGATAGAGCCATCCGGCGGCGCCGGTGTACCACGTCCAGCCGCCGCGCCCCACATGGGGCGGCATCGAGTAGACGTCTGCCGCCACCACGTACGGCTCCACACGATAGCGCTGACTATCGGTGAACGCGCGCGCGCGGTTGATTGGGTTCAGCAGCCAAAAGAGTCCGGCGGCCTTGTCTCCTTGGCCCAATGCGGCAAACGCCATCACCGACCACGCGGCGGCGTGGGTGTACTGCCCCCCGTTCTCGCGTATGCCAGGCGGATAGTCTTTGACGTAGCCGGGATCGACCGGGGTTCTGTCGAACGGCGGATTGAAAAGGACGGCGAGGCCGTTCTGGCGATCGATGAGTAACGTGTCCAACGCCGCCATTGCCCGGCGCGCGCGACCGGCATCGGCGGCACCGGAGAGGACGGCCCAGGATTGGGCAATGGAATCGATACGGCAGGCCTCGTTGGCTCCCGAACCCAGTGGCGTGCCGTCGTCGAAGTAGGCGCGACGGTACCAATCGCCGTCCCACGCTTCGCGCTCGAGGGCCTCGCGCAACAACTCGCGATGCAATAGCCAGCGTTCGGCACGCGCCGCTTCGCCGCGCTGGCGCGCAATGGGCACAAACGAATCCAACACGGAACACAGGAACCAGCCCAACCAAACGCTCTCGCCCTTGCCGGCGGCGCCGACGCGGCTAAAGCCATCGTTCCAATCGCCCGTACCGATCAGCGGCAGGCCGTGTTCGCCGACCGCGAGGCTCAGATCAAGAGCGCGCGCGCAGTGCTCAAAAAGCGAAGCCTTCTCATCCGTTACGCCAGGTTCGAAGAACGCGTCTGCCTCCCCGTGTTGCAAGGGCGGTCCTTCCAGGAACGGAACCGTTTCGTCGAGCACCGAGTGATCCGCGGTCGCGATCAGATAGTGTGCGCTTGCGTAGCACAGCCATAGGCGGTCATCGGAGAATCGCGTTCGGACACCCTGGCCGGTGTGGGCGAGCCACCAATGCTGCACGTCTCCCTCGACAAATTGCCGGCCGGCGGCGCGAAGCAGGTGGGCGCGCGTCAGCTGCGGCATTGTCAACGTCATCGCCATTGCATCTTGCAGCTGATCGCGAAAGCCATAGGCGCCGCCCGATTGGTAGAGCGCGGATCGTGCCCAAAGCCTGCAAACCAAAGTCTGATACAGCAGCCAGCGATTGAGCATGATATCCATGCTGCGGTCCGGCGTTTTCACCTGGACCTTGTCGAGCACGCCGTTCCAGAACTCCGTCACCTCATCCAACGTCCGATTCAAGTCTGCGTCGCGATATTTGCCGATGAGAGCCCGGGCTTCGTCTTCGTCGCGCGCGGCGCCGAGAAACAGAACAACCTCTATGGCTTCGCCCGGCTTGAGTTCGATCGACCGCTGCAACGCGGCGCACGGGTCGAGTCCCGCGCCGACGCTTCCCGACAGACGTGTCTTGGCCAGCAATGCTGCGGGCTGAGCCGGAGAGCCGTTGCGCCCCAGGAACTCGGTGCGATCTCCCGTCCAGGACGTTTGTCGGCCAGCCATGTCGACGAACGCGACTTGCGAGCCGAAGTGGCTGTTCCACGGATTGCGCGCGAAGACAGCGCGTGTCGAGGGATCCAAACTCGTCACGATGATCGGCGAGGTCAGGCCGCGAGGAGGGCCCATGAGCCACTCGACGTAGCCGGTGAGAGTCAGGCGCCTCGTGCGCTTTGTTGTGTTGTGGATCGACAGGCGCGAAATCTTGATCGGATCGTCCTTGGCGACGTACTGCAGCATGTAGCAAGCAACGCCGCCGGCGTTGTATTCGAAGCGGCTGTATCCTTGGCCGTGACGAACCAAATAGGATGTCGACGTGCGCCGGATAGGCGAAGGCGTTGGTGTCCAGATCTCGCCGGTATCGTCGTCTCGGATATAGATGACTTCGGGCGTGCGATCGCAGACCGGATCGTTCGACCAGTCCGTCATCTGATTTTCGCGGCTACTTTCGCTCCATGTGTAGCCGCCACCATCCGCGGAAACCTGAAATCCGAAGTGAGCGTTCGCCACAACGTTGAGCCACGGTGCGGGTGTTTGTAACCCTTCGCTGAGCGCAACGACGTATTCGCGGCCGTTGGCGGCAAATCCGCCAATGCCGTTGAAGTATTCCAGGTCGGGCGGTCTTGGCGACGGTGCTGCCGGAACGATGGAGCTTTCCGGTGTCGAGCGGCTGCGGTGCCGCGCACCGGCGAGCGCAGGGTCGATCAGACGGTCGAGCTGTTCGCACAAGGTGCCCCGCCTTTCGGCAAGGTCCACGCGCGCAACCGCCAACAGCGCTCTTTGGCCCTCGGGCGTCATGAGGTCGCGCCGCAGAACCAGTACCTTACCTTTTAGCGCATCGCCTGACTGCCGTCTGCGCGCTTCGCCAGCGCGCACGAGTGCCACCAGCGATGCATGCAGATCTTGGGCATAAGATGTCGATTTCTCGTTCATCACCACGAGATCGACGTCCAGTCCCTTCCTTTGCCAATATTCGTGAGCCAGCAGAAGTTGGCGCACGAACGGAAAGCCGTGGTCTTCGTCGATCCGGACGAGAACGATCGGCAGGTCGCCCGAGATGCCGTGCGTCCAGAGCGCGTTGGGTGGCTGCGCCCCGCGTGCGATTGTTTCGGAAGGCGCGCGAAGCGCGGGATTGGCGTAGAGCAAGTGACTGGCCAGGCGCTGGTACTGGCTGGCCTGATCCGGCGTAATACCCATGTGATGGCGCTCGATCTGACCTTGAGACCAAGCCATCGTGGTGACGCGGTCGAAGGCGTTGGCGTCGCGATGCCTGTCGGCGAGCGCAATGGCTTCGTCCCGCGACCCGGCGACCAATGTCCAATACGTGATCTGCGCCGAACCGCCCGGGCGAATTCGTACGCGCCGCCGGGAGGCGAAGACGGGATCGAGGACGGCGCCGACCGTATTCGACAGCGGCCGCATGTCGGAAATGGCCGCCGGCTCGCGCAAGCTACGTCCTCTTCCGATGAATCGCGCGCGGTCGGTCTCGACTTGCAGCGCACCCAAGCTGTCGCCTTCGACGAGGGAATGCATGCTGACCCACACCGCCGTGTCGCGCGTGGAACCTTGACGGCGGGTCGCCAAGAGCAGGCCTTTGGCCGCGATGTAGTCCGTCTCCACAAACAGCTTCGAGAATGCTGGATGGGCCCAGTCTGCCGTGGCAGGCGCCAGCACGAGCTCGGCATAGGATGTCACTTCGATCTCGCGCGTGCGCGCGCCGTGGTTCGAAATGGTGACGCGGCGAACTTCGCCATCGCATTCCGGCGAGACCATGACGTCGAGCGCCGTTGTCACCGAGCCGTCGTGCCTTGCGAACTCGGCTCGTCCATCGGCGAATGCGACCTTGTATTCGTCAGGCTCGGTTCCGGTGGGCTGATATCCTGCCGACCAAACCGCGCCTGTTCGCGCATCACGCAAATAGATATGCGTGCCGAAGCCGTCCGACGTCGCGTCTTCGCGCCAGCGTGTGATCGCGAGGTTGTTCCAACGGCTGTAACCGCCACCGGCGGCGGTCACCATGACCGAGTAGCGTCCATTCGATAGAAGCTGGGTCTGCGGCGGTGACGAATGTGGTGAAGTAACTATGCGCGAGCGTGGGGCGGCGTCATCGATTAGCTTCGGCGCAGCCTTGACCTCTTCTGCGCGCGGATGAGCGAGCGCGACGTCCCGCGGTGTCCGTTCCTGGAGAAGAAGTTCGGTGGCGCGTATGCGCGGCTCGGTATGAAACCGGGTCCGCATGCGCCCGTCGTTGAGGACGTTCGCGATCGCAACGATGGTCATGCCCTGATGGTGGGCCATAAACGCGCGAACGACTGCGCGGCGTTGACCTTCGGGGATGCGCGACGGCGTGAAGTCGACGGCCTCATAGAAGCCGTAGGCACCGCGTGCACCAACGTCATTCAGTCGTAGAAAATTCTTGCACGCTGCGGCTGGATCGACCATCGCGGCGAGCGCGGTCGCGTACGGTGCAACGACTGCATTCTCGGAGAGTCCGCGTTTGAGCCCCAATCCGGGAACGCCGAAATTCGAGTATTGATACGTGAACTCCAAGTCCCGCGCGTTGTACGCCGACTCCGAGATGCCCCAGGGCAGGCCGAGTTTGCGTCCGTGCGCGATCTGGCGGCTGACGATGAGTCTGTTCGTGCTCGCGAGCAAACTGCCTTTAGGCGCGCGCATGACGAGCGAGGGCATGAGGTACTCGAACATCGACCCCGACCAAGAAATCAGTGCGGCGCCGCGATCGACGGCCGTGACAAGGCGGCCCAAGCGAAACCAATGGCGTGCCGGCGCGTCGCCCTTGGCGATGGCGACAAAACTGGCCAGGCGGGCTTCCGAGGCCAGCAAGTCGTAGCAACTCGGATCGAGCGTCTCTGTGCTGACGAGATAGCCGATCGACAGAAGCTTGAGTTCCGGATTGACCAGAAAGCGGAAATCCATCGCGTTGGAGAGATTGTTCGCTGCGAGTGCCAACGCGCTAAGACGCGCAACAATGCCCGCCTCAGGCGCCAGATCTAGCATGTGGCTCTCGACAGCGTGTTGAGCAGCCGCGCTCCACGCCAAAACCTCGAGTGTGTATGCATCATCGTGTTCCGACCGCAGGGCGCCAGCCGACGCCACCAATCTGGTCGCTTGTGCGTGCGCCTGTTCGAGCGAACTGGCGGCTTCGAGCGAAGAGGTGAACTCGGCGACTAGCTGCCCAACGCCGTCAAAGTGTTTCAAGGGCTTGGCGCCACTCTGTTTGACGGCGGCAAGAGCTTCTTGAGCGACGGCTAAGGCGTCGGCAACGCCCGACCGCCAATCGGCATTCGCTTTGGTGCAGGCGGCTTGTTCGGCACATGCGTTCGCAACGGCAATGAGATGACCGGCGAGATTTCCGCTGTCCACCGACGAAACATATTTTGGTTCAAGGGGCAGCAAGGTTTGGGTGTCGTACCAGTTGAACAAATGCCCGCGATAGAGGTCCAACCGGTTGAGTGTTGCGAGCGTCGCTTCCAACCGCTCGACCATTTCCACCGTGCCGATCCAGTGGTTGTCCCGCGCGGCCACGACGGACAAGAGGTAGAGGCCGATGTTCGTTGGCGACGTGCGGTGCGCCACGATCGGTTGCGGGTCTTCTTGGAAATTGTCGGGCGGCAGACTGTTGTCGGTGGCGGTGACGAAGACTTCGAAATAGCGCCATGTGCGCCGCGCGATGAGGCGCAGTGTGTCGGCATCCTGCATCGAGACGGCGGCGCGTTCGACGGTGGTCGGCGAGGCACTGGACCAGCGCGCAATCAGCGGCGAGAGGCCCCACAAGGCGACCACTGGCAAGGCTATGAGCGAGGCGTACGTGCCGAACGCCAGCGACAGCGCTAGCGTGCCGACCGCGATAGCGACGGCGCCGGCCATTTGGTTGTACGCGCTCACCAGGTCGAGTTGCGGGCGATACGTGGCTTGCGCTGCCGTCACCCATTCGAGCAAGCGCCGACGGGTGAAGAAGAGGCGATTCAACGTTCGCGCAATTGCGTCCACCATCAACGCCGCTTGATGCGCCAGAAAGGTAATCGCGAATGCGATCTGGGACATCGCAAGTCCTAGGTCGCCTGCGAGCGCCTGAAGGTGGCTGCGCACCGAAATTCCCGGCCGAGGCAGGCGGATGGCGCCGAAGACCGGCAGGAGCGGTGGTAGTGCGATCGTCGCCAAGATGAAACCGGTCCAGATCAGAGACGTCTGCAGCGGAAGCGTCCAGCCGATCGCCAGCGCGAGAACGCTGGCCGGCGCCGATAGCGAGCGCCGCAGGTTGTCGAGCATCTTCCAAAGACCGCCAAGGGGGATGGCGGTTTGGCTTTGGTCATTGCCCGGCGCACCCCGCCCGAATATCCAAGGAAGCAGTTGCCAATCGCCCCGCGCCCAGCGGTGCAGGCGCGATGCCGCGACGTCGTACCTTGACGGAAACGTCTCGAAGAGTTCGATGTCGGAAACGAGGCCCGCGCGGGCAAATATGCCCTCGAAAAGGTCGTGACTGAGCAGCGTGTTCTCCGGCACGCGATCGGCAAGAGCCGCCTCGAAAAGGTCGACGTCGTAGATGCCTTTACCGGCGTAGGAGCCCTCGCCGAAGAGGTCTTGATAGACGTCCGACACGGCGGCTGTGTACGGGTCGATGCCGCCACTGGTGGAAAAAATCTTCTGAAATAGAGACTGCTCTTTGCCGGTCGGAAGTGTCGCCGTGATGCGTGGCTGCAAGACGGCATAACCCTCCGCAACGCGTCCCGTGCGCGCGTCGAAACGAGGGCGGTTGAGAGGATGCGCCATCTTGCCCACGAGGCGCCGTGCAGCATCGCGCGGTAGGCGCGTATCGGCATCCAGCGTGATGACGTAGCGCACACCCGAGGGCACGCGTATTCGATCCAGTCCCATGAACGTGGTGTCGGTTGCGCCCCGCAGAAGCCTGTTCAACTCGTGGAGCTTTCCACGCTTTCGTTCCCACCCCATCCATAGCTTCTGTATTGGGTTCCAGACGCGACGGCGGTGAAGCAAGAGGAAGCGGTCGCCATAGCGTTCGTTGAGGCGCGCGATACCAGCGGCCGCCGCGGTGCGGAGTTCATCGTCGCCCTCGGCGTTCGGCGTCGCCGCATCGGTCCAGTCGGACAGGAGCGCGAAGTGAATGTCGCCGTCTTGGCTTGCGAGGTGGTGGACTTCCAATCCTTCAACTTGCTCCGACACCGATGCTAAAGACGTTAAGAGCGTCGGCACGACAACCATGGTCCGCAAGTCGGCGGAGACACCGTCGCGCAGTTCGAGCCCGGGCAACGTCGTCGCGGCGAATTGCGACGTCGCGAAGCGGTTGACGAGCGCGACCGCCGCGTCGGTTGCGGGAAAGAGGCCGAGCGCGGCAAGTACAGGCCACCACCAGCCAAGACCGGCCGCGTCGATGAGCGAGAGCGTCAAGCCGATCAGGGCGGCCGTAACAACGCCGATGCTCACGATGTAGCCCAGGAAGCCGAGCGCCGCCGTGGTGCGGCCCAACCAGGCGGTGACCGGCGGCCGAAAGCCGATTGCGCGCTCAAAAGCGGGCCGTCCCGCGGCAATGAGGTGGTAGCCGGGGTCGCACGCACGGTTCTTCTCCGTGTCGTTGATGAAGTTTGCGCGGCGCGCTGCGGCGGTGGTTTCCGCGAGAGCGCGTGCGGCGACCTCGATCTCGGTCAGCTTGGTGCCCCGGGCAAGCTCCTCGATCGCGCGCCGGTATTGGTCGCGGGTAGCGAAATCCATACGGCAGTAATTGCTTGCACCGCGAAGCACCTCATCGACGGGGCTAATGCTCTCGAACAGCTCCGCCCAGTCGACGGCAGAGATCCGGCGCATACTGGAGATAATATTGCTCACCGTCACCGTCATTGCGGCTTGGCGCATATGCTCGCTCTGCACGACGATGTTGGTCGTCGTGTTTTGTTCGTTCAGTTTGGCGTCGAGCCATTGCATGGCGGGTGTTAGCGCAGGGTCGTGATCGCGCAGCCGTTGGACAAGTTGCGCGGCGAATGCGGGCGACATCGGCTCGCCTGCGTGGGGTGCGAGCAGCGCTTGAATCGTCGCGGCTTGGGGGCGCTTTGCGGCGAGCAATTTGTCGGCGAGACTGTCGGCATTCTCCCGGTGTTGCCGCCCCGTCAAAATCCTGTGAGTCGCACGGCGCAGATTTTCGACCAGCATGATGCGCAGGGTAATTGCCACGGCCCACAACTCGCCGATCGTCAACGGTTGCACGCGCTGATAAGCGTTGACGAAGCTGCAAAGCAGGCCGGCATCAAAGCGGCTGTCGGTGTGGGCGATAAAGGTCCACGCGAGCTCAAATACCCGCGGCAGTCCCTTGAGGGGACCCTCGATCAGCTTGGGCAGTTGACGATAGTAGCCCGGTGGTAGATCCAACCGGATTTCGCGAATCTGACCTTCCACAAGATGATAGTTGTCGACAAGCCATTCGGCAGCGGGCGTGATCGGGCGGCCTTCGGCGACGGCCTTCGCGATCGTGCGGTAGGCGGCGAGCAGTGTTGTCTCGTTCTTCCGCAGTCTGGCACCCAGCGGCCTCGCACCGTGTCCCAGTTCGGATACGCGATGGGTTGTAGCGAGGCTCTCGGCATGGCGTTGCAATGCGTCTGCGCTGAGCAACGCTTCCCGGATCAGTTCGTCGCCGTTCCAATCGATAGTCGATTGGGGGCGTTGGTCGGGCGATGCTTGTGCCGAGTGCGGCAAAGGACCGGCATCGTTCGATAGTTCGGCACGCAGCATCTGTGGTTCCGTCCTCGCGCAAGGGCGGTAACGCGGCCTGTCGCGATCCGGCGCCTAGACACTAAACGCGCGAACTCGGGAATTGTTCCTTCTGGCTGCCGACGCCTGCTTCGGCGTCACCCGCAACGATTGAGCAGCCGGTCCGGCCACCACCCACGCAGCGGCTTGCTTGGAATAGGCCAAGACTGCTTTGTTTGCTGCGGAATTTGACCCATCCATTCAGGACGACACCGTTGCCGACCTTCGCCTATGAAGCCACAAGCCCACAGGGCGGTGTGACGCGCGGCGTGATTGAAGCGCCGACGCGATCGGCGGCGGTTGAGCGCATCTTGGGCCAGGGGCAAACGCCCATGCGCCTCACGGAGCAGAGCGTGGGCGCGGCGGCGCCGGCTTTCGAGCGGTGGCTGTGGCCGCAATGGAATCTGAGCGCGCAACGCTTGTCGATCGTCCGCGAGTTGAGCTTGCTCTTGCGCGCGGGCTTGAGCGTGGAGCGTGCGCTGGTGGCGATGCAAGGGCTCGCAAAGAACGCACGCACCAAGGCGACGCTGGCGCAACTTCTGGAAGGTCTGCGTGCCGGCGACGCACTGTCCACGGCCATGGGCCGCGCGGGGCCGTTGTTCCCGGAGGCAATGCGCAAACTCATTGCCGCGGGCGAAGCGAGCGGGCGCCTTGCCGAAGTGACCGCACGCCTGGCGCAAGCGCACACACGCAACAAGGAGCTGACGGATCGCGTCGTCTCGGCGCTGATCTACCCCGCGCTGCTCGTCATTGTGATGCTCGCGGTGTTGGTGATGATCTTCACGGTCGTGCTCCCGCGTCTCGAGCCCATGTTCGCGCAATCGACCGGCGCCCTGCCGTGGCCCACGGCGCTTCTGCTTGGCACCTCGTGGTTTCTGGGTCTCTTCGGCGTTTGGCTGCTGATCGCCCTCATCGCGGGGCTGGTCTACCTTATGTACGCCTTGCGTAGGCCGGGCGTGCAACTCGCCCTCGATCGCTTCGCGACGAACGCGCGCCTCACGCTGGACCTGCCGCGCCGCTACCAAGCGGCACAGTTCTGCCGAAACCTAGGCATGCTTCTCGACGGCGGCATGACGTTGAACCGCGCCCTCGAAGCGGCGGAAGCCGCGATGTCGAACCGCTACATGCGCTCGTTCATGCCCAAGCTGATCGACGACGTGCGCCAGGGCCGCACGCTGAAAGCGGCGCTCGAAGGGGCGGGTGTATTCCCCCGCCTGACCGTCGAGTTCGCCGCCGTCGGTGAAGAAACCGGCCGCATCGGCGCGATGATGAACGAGGCCGCCGACATTCTCGATCGCGACGTGCAGACCGAAATGGACCGCTTGTCCGCGCTGCTGCTGCCTGCGGTCACGATCGTGCTCGGCGCGATCGTTGCGGCGATCATGGCGGGCGTCGTCACCGGCATCCTTGCCGCCAACGACTTGGCGCTGTGACATGGCGCGCGGTTACTCGCTTTTGGAGCTTGTCGTAGCCTTGGCGATCATGGGGCTGATCGCGGCCGTTGCGGCGCCGGTCCTGATCGGTGGCATCGATCGCATGACGCTGAATGCCGACGCACGCGAGGTCGCGACAAAGCTCCGCGCCCTGCGCGAGACGGCGTTGGATACGCAAAGCGAAATCGCCGTCACGCCCGGCGCCTTCGACATCGCGGCCGGCACGGGCATGGACTTTCCCAAAGGCGGGCTCGTGATCGCGGCTGACGGCACGGCGGGCGGAACATTGCGGCTGACGCGCGGCAACGCCACGGCGCGCATCTCGGTAAACCGTTTGACGGGGCGCATCACGGTGGAGAACGCACCATGACGGACGAGCGCGGCTTCACGCTTGTCGAAGCGCTCGTCGCGTTCGCCATTCTGGCAATCATGCTGGTGGCACTCTACGGCGCTGTCGGCACGAGCCTGACCGGCCTCGCGCGTTCGGCCAAGTACGAGGAGGCGATGCTGATCGCCGAAGGGCGCCTCGCCGAACTCACCGCCTTGCGCATGCTGCCGCAAGTACTGGAAGGAACGATCGAAGGAACGAGCCACCGCTGGCGGATCGAAGCGATCGCGCCCGAGAGGGCCGAGTTCGCCGAAACATCCATCTCACCCCTGCGGCCGCAACGGATCAAGCTGACTGTGTCGTGGCAGGAGAACGGCGCGCCGCGCGAAATCGCCGTCGAACGCCAGCTCCTGCTCTGGCGGGAGCCACGCTGATGCGCAACCAAGCGGGATACTCGCTGGTCGAACTCGCAATCGTGCTCGCTTTGCTGGGTCTCATCTCGCTCGCGATCGCGGGCAGCCTGCAGTTCGGCGCACGCGTGTGGGAGCGCACGGAGCAGGAAATCGCCGCAACCGAAACCGCCCGCGGCAGCCACGCGCTGCTGGGGACATTGCTTTCGCACCTCTATCCCCGGGCAGCGGCGGAGGGGTCCGAAACCGCGTTCGACGGCGCGGCCGACCGCATGACGTTTCTGACCGACGCGTCGTCGGCCTATGGCGCCGGCGGCATCGCGCGCGTGACGCTGTCCTTAAAGAAGGTGCGCGGCGCCGTAGCGCTTGTGCTCAGCCACGAAGCCGAAGAGGGCGCATCGTCAGCGCAGGAGGAGGTTCTCTTCGGCGGCGCCGAGCGCATCGCCTTCGCCTACGCGGAGGTCAAAGATGGGGCCGTTGCTTGGTCCGACGCGTGGGCGGGCAAAACGAGCTTCCCGGCGCTGATCCGCGTGCGCGCCGCGTTCCCCAAAGGCGCCGGCACTTGGCCCGATCTAATCGTCCGCCCCCGCATCGACCGCGCCCCAAACTGCATTTTCGATCCGGTCTCGTTCGGGTGCCGCAATGGCTGAGCGTAGGCACGAACGCGGCATCGCCCTGGTCGCGGTGTTGGGATTCCTGACCGTGATGTCGCTTCTCGTTTTGAGCGTGACGAGCGCCGTGCGCACATCGCTGAACGCAAGCGCCCGCCACCTCGCGCGGCTGCAGGCACAGGCCGCCGTCGACAGCGGCATCGAGCTCGCGGTCAACCAGCTCATCGACGGTCAACAACTCGCGCCACCCGTGCTCGCCACCCCCCAAGAGCTGGAGATCGGCGGCTACAAAGTCGTCGTCACCGCGCGCCCCGAAAGCGCCAAGATCGATCTCAACTTCGCCGATGTCGCGCTGCTGATGGGGATGTTCCGCGCTGCCGGGGCAGGGGACGACGCGGCAAGCGCGCTCGCCTCCGCCGTCCTCGATTGGCGCGATGGCGACGACCTGCTCCACCTCAACGGTGCGGAGAAGAAGGAATACGCGGCCGCGGGCCTCAAATACGGCCCCGCGGACAAGCCGTTCGAGAGCGTCGACGAACTTCGCCTCGTGCTGGGCGTCACACCCGCTTTGTTCGCGTGCCTCCGCAGCGAGGTCACCGTCCTGGCGCAGCGCGCGAGCGTCGATGTTGACCACGCCTCACCGCTCGTGCGGACCGCCGCCGGGGTCAGTCCCGACAACCCGAAAGGAAGCGCCTCGACCTTCAGCGTGATCTCCGGCCAAGCGGTTGGCGCCGGCGAGGTGTACGAAATCACCGCGCGCCTCGATGACCGCCGGCGCGGCATTCGCCGAAGCGAGCGGGTCGCCGTGCGCATCACGGGCAGCCGCGAGGACCCGTTTTGGACCATGGCTGCGGGCCCTGCGCCCGCGGACGGACAAAGCTGCGCGAACAGCAACCAGCGCTAGAAATTTCCGCTAAATACGCCATTGCGTCCCTGCAAGCCTGTGTGTTCGTTGGAGGGGTGTCGGACCGAACCATCAGCATCGACCTGAACGCCCAGGTGCGCCTCGCGGACGCGCCGGCGCTTGCCGCGCGCGTGTTCGATTGGTGGCTCAAGGAACTACTGGAGCTGGCGCCCGCCGCGCTGGTCAATCGGCTGCCCAAGCCGCCGCGCACGGCGACGCTTCACGCCGACGCGACGGCGTGGCGGATCGTCTCGAACGGCGACACGCCGCGCACGATCGAACTCGACGCCACGGCGAGCGACAAAGAAATCGCCGACCGCATCTTGGAAGCGGCCCCGGATTTCAGCCTCTCGCGCGTGACCGTGTTGCTCCCGCGGCGCACGGTCTTGGAGCGGCGCATCACGCTGCCCTTGATGCCGGAGGGGGCTTTACGCTCGGCCGTGGAACTTCAGATCGACCGCTTGTCGCCGTTTGCGGCAGACAACGTCCGTTTCAGCGCCCGCGTCCACGAACGAGACGCCGTCGAAGGCACGATGCTCGTCGACATCGCAGCGACGCCGCGTGCGCCGGTCGAAGCGCTTGAACAACGCCTAACCTCGTTCGGGCTGAGGCCGGTGGCGATCGACATCGAAACCGGTAACGGCGATCGAGCAGGCTTCGACTTGCGGGCGCCGGACAACGGAGCGAGCGCGCGCACGGCTTGGCTGACCACCGCGGGCTTCGCCGCCGCCGCCATGCTCGCTTGGTACGTGGCGGTCGCTGCCTGGGGCGCGGCACGCGAGCGCGAGATCGACGGCTGGAAAGCCTCGGTTGAAAGCTTACGCCCTGCCGCGGCGCGCAGCGCCACCTTGCGGCGCGAAGTCGAAGGACTGATCGAGCCGCTGCAAATCGCCCGGACACATGTGCCCGGCGCCGCGCTGAACCTGATCGCCGAGGTAACGAAGATCCTGCCCGACACGGTGCGTCTTGCGGAGTTTCGCATGGCGGAGGGCGGTGTCGATCTGACCGGCCTTGCCGACGACGCGCCGAGCCTCATCGGCAAGCTCGAAGCCTCGAAGCTTTTCAAGGAAGTCAAATTCCGCTCCCCCGTGATGCGCCGGCCGGAACTTGGCAAAGACCGCTTTGAGATCACGATGAAGCTGGAGCGGGTGGGCGGCAAATGAAGCTCGACCTAACCCCGCGCCGGCAACGCACCGTCGCGCTGAGCGCGGTGGGCCTCATCGTTCTGCTCGTCGCATGGCTGTTCGTCTGGCCGTTCTGGACCGCATCGTCGTTGCACGCGGAGCAAGTGGCCATGCTGAAGCGCCAGGTTTTGACCATGCGGGGTCTGGCCGGTGCAGCACCGCGCTTCGAGCAATTGTCGAAGAAGCTCGCCGCGAATCCTGAGATCGCGCAGCTGACCTACGCCGCACCGCAGCCCGCGCTCGCCGTCGCGCAACTGCAAGGTCAGCTGAGCCAAATCTTTGCCACAGCAAACGCCACGGTGACGACAAGCCAACCGCTGCCGGAGGCGCGCGTCGGCGCGCTGACCAAAATCATTGTCCAATCGACGGTCGAGGCAGAAATCAAGTCCGTCGTTGCGGCGCTTCATGCCATCGACGCGGCACGCCCACTGCTCACCGTCGAAAAGCTCGTGTTGCGCGATCCTGACGGCGAGTGGGGTGTGAGCGCGCAGCCCAACGCGCCGAACAAGCTCCAGGTGGACGTCACCGTTTCCGCCTATATGCGTGTGCCATGACGTTGCTCGGCGAAATCACACCCGCACGCAAGGTGCTGCTGGGCATTGCCGCAAGCGGTCTTGCCGCCGCGATGCTGGCGTTCGTGCCGTCGCCGCTCGCGCTCTTCGATCTCTTCGAAGAGCCGCCGGCGCCGGAGGTGAAGGCGCCGCCGCCACTGCGCTTGGACGCCGCCCCGCCGCTCGCGAGCTTCGACGGCATCGCGGCGCGCCCGTTGTTCAACGTCGATCGCAAGCCGGATCCGCTGCCTCCGCCGCCGGAGGCCGCGAAGCCCGCGATCACGCTCGGCGACCTAACCCAGTATCGCGTTGTCGGCACGGTGCGCGATAACGCCAAGCAGCTCGGCCTCGTGCAGAAATCCGGCGGCTCGCTCATGACGCTCAAACCCGGTGACACATTCGAGGGGTGGACCGTCGACAAGATCGACAGAAGCGGTATTGCAATCTCTGGTGGCGGGCGCCAGGAAGTTCTTGCAATTCCTAAAGCAGCGAACGCCGCCAAATCTCCCTGAACGCGAATTTCGTCTGAGCTGCACTTCGCGGCGATGCGAGCGCGACTCTGTTATCGCGCATTTCACTTGCACCAAGCCCGCGTTTCTTCTTTCGTGCCGCTCTGGGTTTTGCTGGGTTCTTCGACATGAGTTGGAAGCGCGTCGCGTTGCGGCCGTCCGTGGTAGCATTGCTTGCGGCGTCACTCGCCGCCTGCGCCGATGACGGCAGCAAACGTCCCGTCGTCGCCGTGCCGGAGCCCGGACCAAGCGCTCCGCCGCCGGCCAGCACCGTCATCGACGATGAGACGGATGACGAGGCCACGCAGCCGAAGGTCGAAGTCTTCAAAGGCACCGACACGCAAGTGCGCCCCGTGCCGGAGCGCCGGGAGGCCGCGGGCGGCGATCTCGAGCTCGACTTCGCCGACGCCGAAATCAAAGACGTCGTGCGCACGGTCTTGGGCGACATGCTGAAGGTGCCGTATTCGATCGACCCGCAGGTGCAGGGCAAGGTCACGCTGCGCACGAGCCGGCCGCTGCGCCGCGCCGACGTGGTGGCCGCGCTCGAAACCGCGCTGAAGGCGAACAACGCCGTCATCGTGCGCGCCGACAACGTCTACAACGTCATCCCCGCGGCCGACGCGCAAAAGCGCATCGACGGGTTTGAGATCTCGGGCACGCCGCGCTCGCGCCTGCCGGGCTACGGCGTGGAGATCGTGCCGCTGAAGTTCGTTGCGGCAGCCGAGATGAGCAAGATCTTGACCCCGATCGCGCCGGCCAACGGCGTGATGTCCACGGATGCGGGGCGCAACCTGATCTTCCTCGCCGGCACGCGCCAGGAACGCGCCGCGATGCTGGACACGATCCGCCTGTTCGACGTCGACTACATGAAGGGCATGTCCTACGCGCTGGTGCGGCCGGAACATCTCGACGCGCCGGCGCTGGCGGAAGAACTGAAGAGTGTCTTCAAGACGACCGCGGGCGCGAACGCCGACCTGCTGCGCTTCGTCCCGCTCGCGCGGCTGAACACGCTGCTCGTCGTCTCGCCGCGCGCAGCGTACCTCAGCGAAGTGGCGAAGTGGGTCGAGCGCCTGGACGTGGCGCAGCGCCGTCCTGCGCGCGGCGTCTACTACTACCGCATGCAGAACGCGAAGGCGGAAGACGTCGCCCGTTCGCTGGCGGCCGTCTATGGCAGCGCGGTGAACTTGGGCGACTCTGGCGCGCCGCAAGGCGACACGAGCGAGCAGGGCGGTGCGCCCGGTGGTGCGCCGGGCGAACAACCCGGCCAGCCGCCGCAACCCTCATCCAACCTTGGGACAGCGCCGCGCGGCGGCGGCAATGCGAACCTGCAGATCGCGGTGGACGCGGCGAACAACGCGCTGATCGTACGCGCGGGCGCGAGCGAGTACGCGGCGCTGGAGCGCTTCCTGAAGGAGATCGACATCGCGCCCGATCAGGTGCTGATCGAACTCACGATCGCCGAGATCACGTTGAACGACACGCTGCGCTACGGCGTCGAGTGGTTCTTCCGCAACGCGGATCAGACCTACAACCTGGGCCGCAGCGCGAACCCGTCGTCGAGCTTCCCGGGTTTTTCCTTCACCTACACCGTGCCCGACATCGACGTGGTCGTGAACGCGCTCGACAACATCACCGACGTGCGCGTGATTTCCGCGCCGAAGCTGCTGACGCTCGACAACAAGACCGCGACGCTACAGGTCGGCGACCAGGTGCCGATCATCACGCAATCGGCGACCGGCGTGCGCGACGCGAACGACCCCACGATCGTGAACTCCGTGCAGTTCCGCGACACCGGCATCGTGCTGAAGGTGACGCCCCGCATCGGCAAGAGCGGCACGGTGTTCGTCGACGTCGACCAGGAGGTCAGCTCCGCGATCCCGACCACGACCTCAGGCATCGACTCGCCCACGATCCAGCAGCGCAAGTTGTCGAATTCGGTCGCGGTGCAAGACGGCGACTCGATCGCGCTCGGCGGCCTCATCCGCCAAGCCGAAACCTACGGCGATAACGGCGTGCCGGTGCTCAAAGACATACCGGTGCTCGGCAAACTGTTCTCAACCACCGCCGAAACGAGCGACCGAACGGAGCTGCTGATCTTCCTGAAACCCCGCATCATCCGAAGCCCCGCGGCGGCCCGCGAGATCACCGACTCGCTGCGCAAGGGCCTACGCGGCCTCGACGCGATGATCACGGACGCGGAGAAGCGGAAGTAGGCGACGCGCGAGCGACGTACCTTCTGGCGCATCTTCCTCGCTAGAGCGTCTTTCGGTCAGACGGAATCGCACCCAAATTTGTCATCCCGGACGTTAGCGAAGCCCGCCGCAGCGCGGCGCGGCGCAGCTTGCGAGCCGGGGCACAGTGGTCATGCGCTGCGTGGCGAAAGTTGCGTGCGCTTAACCCTGGGTCCCGGCTCGCGCTTCGCTGCGCTCCGCTTGACCGGGATGACAGGTTGAGTGGATCAATGGCGCGGAAATCGCTCTAACGAATTCGACGGCATCGCCGCCATCGATCTGCTCACGGTGCGAACGGCGCTGTTCGACGAGATCTACGCCCTCGTCGTCCTGTCGCTCGACCGCCGGCGGATTGTGTTCGTGACGGCGACGGAGCATCCAACCGCGCTCTGGCTTGCGCAGCAAGTTCGCGAGGCGTTTCCGTGGGACACCGCGCCGCGATACTTGATCCGCGACAACGACGGTAAGTACGGCGATGCTTTTCGCCGCACTGTGCGCGCCTTCGGAATCCGCGACCGCCCGATCGCGCCGCACAGTCCCTGGCAGAACGGCTACGTCGAGCGCGTGATCGGTTCCATCCGCCGCGAATGCTTGGACCACGTCATCGTGTGGAACGAGGTGCATCTTCGACGGCTACTCGCCGCCTATGCGGACTACTACAACACGAGCCGCACGCATCTCGCACTCGGCAAAGATGCGCCGGACGGGCGCACGGTGGAGCGTGAAGGTGAAGTCGTCGCGGTGCGCGTGTTGGGTGGCTTGCACCATCGGTACGGAAGATGCGCGACCGCGAAAGATTCGAATATTCGGTAGGGACAAGTGGACTCAATCGGGTTCAAGCAATTGCTCTCTGCAAAATCTGGCTTCCCGTGCAACTTCCAAAGTTGTGTCGTTGCAACGATTGCTGATGAAGTCGTAGTATTCTTGGCGTCCAGTGCAATTGTAGAGCACTGCTGCGAGATTCAGCCTTACAAACACGCTGGCGTCGCTCTCGAAGAAAGAGCGCAGACGATCTTCATCAAACTGCACCCCAAGGTCCAGTAGTGTTTGAGCTGCTGTCTCACGCACCCATACGTCCCTCGTTGGGGACATGAACCTCAGAAATACACTTACGTCAATGTGCTCAATCCGCTTCGCGAGCTCACTAATAAGGGCCACTTCAGCGTAGGGCCTGAACCCTCGCCCCGCGGCGCGCACAAGGATGTCTTCAACGGGAACATCTGGTCGCAGCGACACAAGATCGATTACTATCGACGCAAAGAGTGGGTCCGTTCTATTGAAGAAGGCTTCGTCACAGAGCGTCCGCAACCAGTCGCCAGACATGCTCTCTCCTGCGGCAGTTAGCGCGACTATCGGGTCCACACTGCGCACCACGCGATACGAATCCAACAATTGCAGCAGAGCGCCGTCATCAAGCGTTCGAAGAGAGGACGGTTGGATTTCTTCCATCGACACGTAATCTCACGAACAACGGAGGCAATAGACAGTAATACGGGGACACGTAACAATTAAATCAGCTCCGCCTGATCGAGCTTCGCCACCTTCGCCTTTCGGCCGGGTTTGCGGCGGCCGAGCGTTCGGCCGAGATCGTGCTCAAGTTTAGCGACAAAGTCCGCCGTCCCCAAGGGCCGGCCCGTGCTGGTGCTCAAGCGAATCGCCTCAACTTCGCTTGTCACCGGCGCCGCGCCGAGATGCGCCGCCCAATCGCCCGCGCGCGCCATCCACGCGCCGGGCCGCACGAGGAGGTCCGCCTTGCCGGTGAGGTGTGCCGCCGCGCTGGACCACGTCCAGTCGGCCGGATGCGACACCAGCCGCGCGCGCACCGGGTTCAATTCGACATAGCGCGCGCAGGCCAGCAAATAGTCCTCATCCATCGCGAAAGAGGCAAACCGCCCTTGCCACAGATATCCCCGCCAACGCTCGCGGAAATTGATCCGCCGCGCGTAGTCGCGGTGCAACCGGCTCAGCACCGCCGAGAGTGATCCTTCGTGCGGCGGCACCAAGATCAGGTGCACGTGGTTCGGCATCAGACAGTAGGCAAGCACTTCCACCGCTTCCGCCTGGGCATAAGCGGCAAGAGCGGCAATGTAAGCGCGGTAGTCCTCAACGTTGAAGAACACCTGCTGACGGCGGTTGCCGCGTTGGGTGATGTGGTGCGGAACGCCGGGCGCGACCGCTCTTGCCAAACGAGCCATGCGAGAACATAATGTGAACTC
>CADEFU010000017.1 GCA_902826695.1 uncultured Alphaproteobacteria bacterium
AACGCGAAGGCGACGGCGCAGGCCGTGAACTCCTCGCCCGCGCCGGTCGCGCCTTCCTCGAAGCCTGACGCGATGCGCGTGCTGATTACCCGCCCGCGCGCCGATGCTGAGAGCCTCGCCGCCCGCTTCCACGCCCGCGGCCACACGACGTTCATCGAGCCACTCATCGACATCGTCTACCTCGACGGCCCACCGCTCGACTTGACCGGTGTTCAGGCGCTGGCCTTCACCAGCGCGAACGGCGCGCGCGCTGCTGCCCGGCGAACATCCAGTCGTACGATCCCCGTCATCGCCGTCGGCCCGACAACTGCCGCCGAAGCGCGCGCCCAAAACTTCACGACGGTCAGCGAGAGCGCCGGCGAAGGCGTTGACGGCCTGAGCCACCACATCCAAGCAACCCTGAGGCCAGCCGCCGGCGCCGTGCTCCACGTCACCGGCACCGTCACCGCCGGCGACCTCAAAGGCAGCCTGGCCAAAGCCGGTTTTTCCGTCACGACCGCCCGCGCCTACGAGGCGCATGCCGTGGACGCGCTGTCGGGCAGCCTCACGGCCGAACTTTCAAGCGGGTTGATTGACGCCGCCACGTTCTTCTCCCCACGCACCGCAAGCCTCTTCGCCGCCCTTGTTGCCGACAAAAACCTGGAACCCGCCTGCCGCGGCATGACAGCGCTGACCCTAAGCGAAGCGGTCGCCAAAGCCTTGCATCCCTTGGAGTTTCGGGCCGTCCGCACTGCCCGCGCGCCCACTGCCGAGGGGTTGCTGGCGCTCCTCACTTGAGGCTGAGCCTAGCCCTCATTAGCTTCCGCCAACTCCGCGTTTCTCCAAGCGAAACCACCTCGCAACTTCTGACGCGTATGAAAGCCTGAAAGCCCCATGAGCATGACCGACCTTCGCCCCGCCCTGCCCAAGCCCGACCGCCCTGCGCGGCACGGGTTGATCGAAGATTGGCGTGACGGACTCTGGATTCTGCTCCTTCTGTTGGTCGCGGCTTTCTCCGGCGCGCTGATCGTGCGCTATCTGCCCGACGGTGATGACACGGCAAGCCTCGCTGAAATAAACGCCCGCGTCGCAACGCTTGAGGCAACGGTTGCCAAGGATCGCCCGCGCCAGCTAACCGCCCTCAAAGATCGCGTTGCCAAGATCGAAGCCAAGCAAAAGGCAATCGAAACCGCGCTCGCCGCAGGCCAACTTGGCGCAGGCCTAGCCGCGATCGGCCCATCGCTATTACCTGGCGGCGCCGCGGTCGGAGCAACGCCGCAGCTTGGATCCACGCCCGCCGACTTCGCAGCGCGCCTTGCGGCGCTCGAAAAGGCACCCGCCGACCTTAAGGACGCGAAAGAAGCGCTCGACAAACTCACGGCCAGCGTCGGCGCGGTGGACACCCGCCTCGCCAAGCTTGAGAATTCAGACCTACTCGAACTCGCGCGTCGCGCCGCCCTCGCGAACGCAATCGCCAACCTCTCGCGCGCAGCGCAGGGCTCCGGTCCGTTCAAAACGGAATACGACGTCGTCGCCGCGATGCTTCCGGCCGACAAGCACCTCGGCGACATCGCACCTTTCGCGGACAAAGGCTTGGCCACGGTCAGTACGCTTGCGACCATGTTCCCGAACATCGCCGACGCGGCCCGCGACGCCGAAGAAGCCGCCAAAGGCCGCACCTGGCTCGAGCGCATCTGGGCAAACTTCACGTCGCTTGTCTCCGTCCGCTCCGTTGGCGAGACGCAAGGCCACTCGACTGACGCCCGCCTCGCCCGCGGTGAAGTGCGCTTGAAGGCCGGCGACCTTGCCGCAGCGGTAAAGGAGCTCAGCGTTATCGGCGGCCCTGCGCGCGACACGCTGGCCACATGGATGGCGCAGGCGAAGTCGCGCGTCGCCGTCGAAGCCGCGCTCGCCGACGTCAACACCCGCGCTATCGAAGCACTCACTGGCCCCGCGGACGGCGCAGAGCCCGTCCCACAACTGCCGGAGCCATAGGCAACCCGATGATCCGCGCCCTCGTCTTCTACGCTTTGATCGCGCTTATGGTCGCTGTCGTGACCACGATTGCCGATCTCGACGGCGTCGTGACGATTGCGATCTGGAACAAAGAGATACGCGTGCCGATCCAAGTCGCGATCGCGCTCGTTGTGGGCCTCACGTTCCTCACCATCCTCGCCTACCGGGTCTTGAGTGCCTTCATCGACGCGCCGGGCGATTTCTTTCGCTGGCGCGCACGCGGCCGCGAGCGCCGCGGCATGACCGCCATCACGCGCGGCCTCGTTGCGGTGGCAGCCGGCGACGAAGAAGAGGCCCGCCGCCAGTCGAAAAAGGCGACGTCGCTCGTCGGTGAACCGCCGCTCGCCATACTGCTCGCCGCTCAAGCCTCGCAGCTCGAAGGCGATGACGAAGGCGCACAGCGCTACTTCACGCAGATGCTGCAATCGAAGGAGACGGAGTTCTTGGGGCTCCGCGGCCTCTACATGGCGGCCGCGCGCCGTGGCGACGTAGACCAGGCGATCCAGATCGCCGAGCGCGCCCGCACGCTTCGCCCGCGCACGCGTTGGGCGTTGAACGCGCTCTTCGACTTGCACGCAAGCAAGAGCGCTTGGGGCCCGGCAGCCGACATCGTGGATGGCCAAGTCCGTGCAAAGCTCTTGGACAGCGGCATCGCACGCCGCCGCCGCGCCGTCCTTTCCGCGGCAGCTGCGCAAGATGCGGAGCGCAAAGGCGACGCCGATCTCGCCTTCACCCGCGCCACAGACGCCCTCGCACTCGCGCCCGGCTTCGCCCCAGCAGCACTCGTCGCCGCCAAACACTTCGCCGCGCAAGGCCGTCAGTGGAAGGCTGCGAGCCTCATCGAAACCGCCTGGGCCCAAGAACCGCATCCCGAT
The DNA here is from genome assembly GCA_902826695.1 of uncultured Alphaproteobacteria bacterium. GTDB lineage: Bacteria > Pseudomonadota > Alphaproteobacteria > Micropepsales > Micropepsaceae > SZUA-430. The sequence goes on from CADEFU010000017.1 coordinate 2,871, forward strand.
CTCGCCAAAGCCTACGGCGCTCTCAAACCCGAAGAACCACCATCGGCGCGCGCCAAGCGCCTCGCCTCTCTCGCCACGATCAACCCGGAGCACCCCGAGAGCCAGATCCTCAGCGCCGCTGTCTCGCTGTCTGCCGGGCGCTTCGAAGAAGCGCGTGAAACGCTGCGCCCGCTCGCCGAGCGCTTCCCGGTCGCCCGCGTGTGCCTGCTCATGGCCGACGTCGAACAAGGCTTCGGCAGCGAAGAAAGCCTCGCCGCCCGTGAGTGGACGACGCGCGCCCAACGCGCCCCTCGCGACGCGCACTGGAACTGCTCCGCCTGCGCTCGCACCCACGCCGACTGGTCGGCCACATGTGTCAGCTGCGGCGCCTTCGACACGTTGAGCTGGCAGTCGGGTTCCCGCGGTGCGGTCGAGACCATGTCGCCCACCGAAACCGCCGCGGCCTATCAAGGCGCCGCGGAAAACCCGAATGTGCTCTACCGCGACGCGATCAAGGCAGAGGACGTTCGCCCGCCGGTTCGCGCGGCTAGCGACACTATGCGCGATGTATCCCCCCAAGCCCGCGAGCCCATGTTTCATGGCCCGCCAGGGGCCCCGGACGACCCCGGCCCCGACGCGGACGATGATTGGCTCGGCGGCGACACAGGCCGCCGCAAAAGCGGAACCTGGTAGATGCGTTTCCTCCGTGGCTTGTTGATCCTGATCGCGCTCCTCGCGATCGCGGGTACCGCCCTCATTGCAGCCTTCCGAGATCCTGAACTTCCGCACGCAAGCCTCGCGTCGAAGTACGCCAACGGCGCCTCGCAGTTTGTCACGCTGCCGTCGGGTGCCAACGTCCACTATCGCGACGAGGGCAACCGCGCCGGTCCGGCGCTGGTGCTCCTGCACGGCTCGAACGCCTCGCTCCACACATGGGAGCCGTGGGCGGCCCAACTCGGCACCGACTTCCGCGTCATCAGCGTTGACCTGCCAAGCCATGGCCTGACGGGCGCGGTGCCCGGCGACGACTACAGCCAAGCCGGCATGGTCGCGTTCGTGAAGGAGTTCACCGCAGCTCTCAAACTCCAGCGCTTCGCGCTCGCCGGCAACTCGATGGGCGGTGGCGTCGCAGCCCGCCTCGCAATCGACTACCCGGGACTGCTCACGCACTTGATCCTCGTTGATGCCAGCGGCATGCCGACCGCGACCCCGCAAGATCCGGGCCTGGGCTTCCGCCTCGCCCGCATCCCGGTCGTCCGCAACATCATGCTCTACGTGACGCCCAAGAACCTGTTCGAAGACGGCTTGAAGAAAGCGATCCACGACGACACGTTGGTCACACCTGGAATGGTCGATCGCTACTGGGAACTCGCCTGCCGCGAAGGCAACCGCGCGGCCACCCTCAAACGCTTCCAGACCCAGAACGACACCTACGTCCAAGACAACGTCGCCAAGATAACCGCGCCGACGCTCATCCTCTGGGGCGAAACCGACACGCTGACCCCGCGCGACATAGGCACCGCCTACGCTGCCGCCATCAAGGGCTCGAAGCTGATCGTTTACAAGAACGTCGGCCACATCCCGATGGAAGAGGTGCCTGAGCAATCGGCCCGCGCTGTGCGCGAGTTTCTGGCTCCCTCGCCCATAGCCCCGAGCAACTAACGGTTCGCAAACGCGCGGACCACCCGCGCGTACACCTCCACGTTCTGTTCCAGCGCGACCGGATCGACCTTGTCGAGCGTGTCGTTCGCCGTGTGGTGATAGTCGAAATAGGTGGTGCCATCCTGGGTGAGCCCCACGATCGGCACGCCGGCCTTGCCCAGGACCGCGATATCCGCGCCGCCCGACGAGCTATTGTTGCCGCGCTCGACACCAAGATCGCGCAGGCCCGCCGCAACGGAATCGAAGAACGGCAAATCGGCCTCCGACGCCTTCGACGCAAACCGCCACACGCGCCCAGTCCCAAAATCCGCCTCCGTCGCCATGACATGCTTCGAAAGCTCGCCCGCATGCGCCTTCGCATAGGGATCGCCACCGAGCACGCCGACCTCCTCCGCGCCATAGAGCACGACGCGAATCGTGCGCTTCGGTTTCATCTCCGGACCAGCCGCCTTCAGCGCCGCCGCAACCACGATCGCAACCCCCGTCGCATCGTCGATCGCCCCGGTGCCGAGATCCCACGAGTCGAGATGCGCAGCCAGCAGCACGATCTCCTCCGGCTTCTCCACGCCCACGATGTCGGCGACCACGTTGCCCGACGGCGCGTCCGCGAACGAGCGCGTCTTGAGCACGAGCTTCAGCCGCACGGCCGCGCCCATCGCCTGAAGCCGCTCCAGCTGATCGGCATCCGCGTTCGAAATCGCGGCCGCCGGAATGGCCTTCACGGCCTTGTCGGTGTTCATGTGGCCGGTATGCGGAAAGCGCGTCTGATCCGTGCCGACCGAGCGGATCACCAAGGCGAGCGCCCCGCGCTTGGCCGCCTCGATCGCGCCGCGCGACCGCTTGCGCACGGCAACGCCATAGCCTGAGCCGTCGCGCGCGGCCTTCATGCGATCGTGCACGAACACGATCTTGCCCGCATAGGACCCGGGCGGCGCGGCGAGCAAATCCTCATACGACGCGACGAACGCGACCGGCGCTGTGATCCCGCCCTTAGGCGTCGAGATCGAGCCGCCGAGCGCGGTCACGGCAAGCGCCTGTCCCCCATGCGAAACGATGGATGCCTCCTCGCGCTCGCGTACCCAGCCTTTGATCGTGAACGGCTCGACGCTGACCCGCGAAAACTTGAGCTCCTTGAACCACCGGACCGCCCAGGCGCGCGCCGCCGCCTCATGCGGCGTACCCGCGAGCCGGGGCCCAACTTCCGTCGAGAGCGACTGCGTGATCCGGTACGCGAGCGTCGGCACCGGCGCACCCGACGGCCCATGAGTAGGCTCGACCCCCACGCACCCCGTAACAACCGCGAGCACGCATGCACCCGCCACCAACCCCCGAACCATCACCCGAAACCCCTCAATTTCCGCGATGCCAGGCCCCGACCGTAGCAAACCGCCGCGCCCCGGCGTAGAGATTGCGGAAAGGTGCGTCGGTGAGTATGGTCCGCGCCACTTTTCAAGCCGCCTTAGCTCAGCCGGTAGAGCATCGCATTCGTAATGCGGGGGTCGCGTGTTCGAGTCACGCAGGCGGCACCACCAGCCCTCGTTCGCAGAAATCGGCCCATTCGGCCGCGAGCCATGCCGCGCCAGCGCGCGATGCAAAATCGAATCCGTTAGAAGCGTTAGATTGGCGGATTTCTGCGGCTTTATCCGTTTGATATCCGTTAGAAATGCGTTTGGCATCCGTTTGCAGCCAGCCGCCCGCCACCCCGCCAGGCAAAGCCCGCGCAGGCCGATCGAACGAACCGACAAAATCATGAGAACCGCAAAAGCAAAGGAGCCGCCCCGCTAGGCGTGGGCGTAAGATCGAGCGAGAACATATAGCGAACAATAGGCCATAGATCAACGGCGGGAACTTGCTAGGCTCCGCTGTTCAAGACCCGGAGAAAGGTTATGCGCCACACACCCTCCCTCGTCCGAGCCCGCCTTTTCGTCGCCGCGCTCTTGTGTGCCGTGACACTCACGCCTGCGCTCGCCGCCGAGCGGGCGCCGATCAAAACCATCGGCATCGTTTCCGACGTCGGCGACAAGGTCCACCACAAGCACATCGGCTTCATGGTGTTCTCGAACAAAGATACAGTGCACGACGTGCCCGACTGGGCGATCGACGCGCACATCACGACGGCACTCAGTAACGGTCTGAAAGGCCGCTACGAACTGAAGCCTGTCGACTTCCCGCGCGGCACCATCGCGCCCGCGCTGGACGATCCGTTCGACGCCCCCGACCCCGAAGACACGATGCGCGCGAACGCAAAGCCCGCAGGCGGCGCGAGCGTCGATGCCTACGTCGTCGCCTGGCCGACGCTCGACAATGTCTACGGCACGAACCAACACGTTCAAGGCATCGGTCTGCTGACGCGAGGCGGCCGCGCGATGCTGTACCTGGCCGTACGCGTCACCCTGCTCGACGGCCGCACATTCGAGGAGATCGACAGCTGCGGCGCCCGCATTCGCGACCGTTCATTCTGGAACCCCGATGAGAGCACCATGAACAAAGCCCCCGAGTTCGAAGATGTCGAAAGTTTCGACGCGCTGACCCCGGAGCAAAGGCAGACGATGCAAACCGGCCTGAAGCACATGCTGACCGACGGCTTGAACTACTGCCTGCGTGATTTGAAGCTTGTGGAATGAGCGAAGCGAACTCGCTTAGCTTATAGAACAAAAACAGAACACACTTGGAAATACCCGCGCCGGTAACCTGGAATTTGTAAGCCCGACCGCCTAATGTTCTCCCATGGCAAAAATGACCATCAACGGCGGCGGCGCGAAGAAGACGAACGCCCGCAAACCGCACAAGCGCACTGTCGGTGCGTTCGGGGCCCACTACGCCAAAAAGTTCGGCCCAAAGCCCCTGAAGACAGTTCGCTTCGGTCTAGTCACGGTCACCGACGAGGCGCCTTCGGACGCCGTCGTCAAAGTCGGCATCCGCCAGGGCAACGCTGGCCTCGACCGCGCGCTAACGGCAATCGTCACGCCGGGCGTCAAACTGAAACTCAAAGCGGGCGTGCCGCTCTACGCCGCGGACCCGAAGGACCCAAATCTCCTCATCCGTCAACTCGGCGGAAAGAGTGAACGGGGCCGGTTCGAAAGCGGCAAATTCGTCAAGCTATGACGGGGCTGCTTGCCGTCGTAGACGGCGTGAAGCAAGCGCAATCCAAATCCGGCAAACCGATGGGCGTCGTGCTCGCGGGGCACAACGGTTCCGGCAAGTCGACGCTATGGTACCAGCGGTTGGCGGACAACTTTCGTATTCCGCTCGTCAACGCCGATCGCATGATGATGTCGATTTTGCCCGAAGTTCACGCCGGGGCACTACCAGCTTGGGCAGCGGAGTTGAGGGATAACGATACGAGCTGGATGCAGGTTGCCCAGCGCGGCGTTCAAGCCTTCGTCGCACAAGCCATGCTGCGCGGCGTACCGTTCGCGATGGAGACGGTGTTTTCCGACTGGCGCGTTCAACCGGATGGAACGATCGTCTCAAAGATCGACTTGATCCGAGAGATGCAAAAGGCCGGCTACTTTGTCGTACTCTTCTTTGTCGGCCTTTCAAACACGCAAGTCTCGATTGCGCGCGTCGCTACGCGCGTGCAGGCCGGCGGGCACGCCGTGGATGAGCAGAAACTCATTGAACGCTTCCCTCGAACGCAGAAGGCAATCGCCGCGACACTCGACGTCGCGGATGCGGCGATCCTCGTAGACAACAGCCGAACTCAACACCACGCCTTCACCGCCTGTCACGTCCGCCTCGGAACGACGACAACCTACGACCTGCGAAAAGGCAAAGCTGCACCGCCGGCGGAAATCAGCGCGTGGTTGGACAAGGTGGTCCCAAGGCAATAGACGGGTGCTCACAGGAGGTGACGCGAAGTGCCTAAACCCTCCAAACTCGGAAGAAAAACGCACGCCACGAACCCGGCGCCCCGCAAGACGGCACCTGATCTGGCCGCGTGCATCAAGGCCTTCGCCGAAAGCGTACGCGCGAACTACGACACGAGCCCGGTTACGAAATCAGAATGGGACAAAGCGTGCGGTGACACGCGGACCGAACCGCTTAAACCGTCGAGGAGCCGTGGCTAATCCGGTGACAGGTAATCGTGTCTCCTGCACGTGCTGTGCGTGCACGGCTTCACCTCACCCCAACGTCCGCGCAAACAGCCCATCCCACACGCCAAGCGCGGGCTTCGGCCGAAGGTCGCTGTCCGTCAGCCCAATCTGCGTGAACAGCGGCAGGATCTCCGGCACCGCAATCGGGAAATTCGTGAGGTCGAGATCGGCGTAGAGCGTCTGGATCACGCCGCGCGCTCGAATGCTGTCGAGCAACATCGGCATGGCGCACGATGTAGCGCAGCGCGGGTGTGGAGTTGATCGGGAGGCCCGGGGACACGATTACCTGTCGCAGGCTTCGGCAGCCGCTTAGCGGCGCCGCAAAGCGAGCGCCAAGAACACGATTGCAAGCACGACCGCCGCGGGGCTTGCGTAGTTTTCCGGCGGCCGATGCATCGCCTCCGCTCCTTTGCCGAGCCACGCGTCGTAACTCATCAATCCGCGCGAGACGATGATGGCAACAAGCCCGAGCGGCACCAACGTCCGGTACCGCACGCCGATCACGAGCAGCAACAACGCCATCGCGATCTGCAGCGCCCCAAACCAAGCAAAGATGCGCACGATCGTGGGGCCATGCACCGAAAGGTCGATGCCGGCGATCACGCCCGCGCCGCCGTCCGGCAGGAAAAAATGGATGCAGCCCGGCACAAGCTCGAGCAGCGCGGCCAGTATCAAGAACCACGCAGCAGCGGGCGCACCGTGGTAGTCGCTATTCGTGCTCGGCGGAAACATCGCCACCTCCCCTACTGCAAAGCCAAGATCGCAAGCTGCGCGAGCGCCGCCAAAAGTGCGAGCACAAGCGCGACCCAAACTTTCGGGCTCAAAAGCGCAAGCACCATGGGCTGCGTCGGGAACGACAGCGTGACCGGTACGGCCGCGAACTTGAATTCGTGCCCGCCGCCGAAGCGCGGATCCGAGGCAAGATCGGCCATGTCGCGCCGGCTTCGATAGCGCATGTAGCCGACGACGCTCCAACCGGGATCGGCTTCGACGCCCCAGCTGTCGACATAGCCGCCGGCCTTGCGCGCGACCATCGCGGGATGCCCGCCGCGCGCGATGAGCGCGGGCAGGAACGCCTTCGTGTAGTCCTGCATGACGGCGCGCGCCGAGCGCATGGCGCCCGTTTTCGGATCCTTCACCTCGCCGGGCGCAAGGCGCACCAGGTTCAGCATGAAGAACTCGCGCCCGTCGTCGCCCTCCAGGAACGTCCGCAGCACGCCGTCGGCGGTGCTGTCGGCGCTGTGCGGGTTCACGGCGCGAATGCGCGCGACGTAGCCATCAATCTCGTCCGCCCGCACGCGGCCGCGCCAATTGAAATACCACGCCGCGAACGCGGCGTACGCCGCCGCCGCCACCGCCCAAACCCACGCGCCCGCCATGACTTTCATCCATATTGTGACACAAGAAGTGTCACTATATGGCGAAGCCGCCCGAGGCTCAAGCAGGCTCGCTTACGTGAGCGCGTCCGCAGCCTTGCCGTTCGGCACGAACAAAATCGCGTCGAAAGCCCAATCGATCGCCGTGTTTCTTCCGGCAAGTGCTTCCACCGCGATGGCCGGTCCCTCCAAGTCTTGAGAGCGAACAGCGTCATCGACTTCGCCTCGACTTGGGGCGCGAGGTCGAGGGGCGGCTTTGCCCTCGCTCAGCGCAAACTCCAAAACGCTGATGCCGCGACAAGTAATCGTGTCCCCACACACCAAGCGCCAGCCTTTGGCCGCATGTCGCCATCCGTGTGTCCAAGCTGCGTGAACAGCGGCAGGATTCGCCGCGCCGCAATCGTGACGGCCGTCACAATCGAATTTCTCCCCGCACGCGAATTCTCCGAACATCTAAGAAACAAAGCGCGGGTACCACGCATACGGGAGCCGTTCGCGAAAGATACAATTGCTTCTGTCGTTAACTGCATTGGACTTAGCCTCGGCGCCTGCCAATCCAACGAGACGTCGCGACTATGCTCTTCGACACCAACGAGCTGAGAACCACTGCAAGTCCCGTCGCCGCAGTCCGTCTTGCCTATCGAACCTTTAGAGCAGAACTGTTTCCGCGGACCGACGCGGAGCTGTTTCTGACCCTGCTCAAGGCCCGCATGGTCGCCATGAATCTGGCGCCTGGCATGTACGCGCTGCCCGTGATGGTCGCGGGCCTTGCTGCCCTCCACCTCGCCTGGTCGCCCTGGATTCCGGTTGCCGTCTGGGCCGGCGTGGTGGGCGCGGTTTGGATGGCGTGGCAGCCTTTCGCCAACGCGTTCGATCGCGACATCCCGCTCGCCAAAGCACGGCACGTCCTCATGGCCTGGAGTGTTCGGGTGCTCGCCTTCATCGCCGTCTTCGGCGCGCAAGCCGTGTTGTTTTGGGTCCCCGGCGATCCGACGAGCCACATCGCTATCGTCATGGTCCTGCTCGCGGCGTCGGTCGCGGCGGCGATGTCGGCCGCGTGGCTTCCGCTGAGCCTCGTCCAGATCGTGTGGTATGTCGGCCTGATCGTGACGCTGCTCGCCGCCGAAGGCAGCCCCACCTACCTGACGCTGGCGGGTCTCGCGCTCGTTTATGCGCTCTATCTCGCGGGCACCGTCATAAGCCTGCACAGCTACAGCGTACGGCTTCTTACGCTCGAAACGCAGAAGGGTGCCGAGACGCGCGCCCGCGAAGCGGCCGAGCAGGCGAACCGCGCGAAGTCCGAATTCCTCGCCATGATGAGCCATGAGATCCGCACGCCGATGAACGGCGTTCTGGGAATGGTCGGCCTTTTGCTCGACAGCGATCTGAAGGGCGAGCATCGCAAGCACGCCGAATCCATTCGCAAGTCGGGCGAAGATCTGATGCGGATCATCAACGATGTGCTCGACTTCTCGAAGCTTGAGGCGGGCAAGATCTCGATGGAGAACGCCGCTTTCGACTTGCCGGCGCTGCTTGCCTATGCGGCGGAAATCTGCGAGCCGCGCGCGAAAGCAAAGGGGCTCGTCTTGCAAGCCGACCTCGCCCGCGACCTGCCGCAGCACGTAACGGCGGACTCGGGCCGGTTGCGCCAAGTCGTACTGAACCTCCTCGCCAACGCCAGCAAATTCACCGAACAGGGGCGCATTTGCCTGCGCGCATCGAGCATACCTTTAGGACCCGACCGAGCGGTCCTGCGAGTCGACGTCACGGACACCGGCATCGGCATTGCCGCCGAGCAGCTCGCCAACCTCTTCCAGAGCTTCAGCCAAGCCGACGCCTCGATCTCGCGCCGCTTCGGCGGCACCGGCTTGGGTCTTGCGATCTGCCAGAAGATCGTGACGGCCATGGGCGGCCAAATCGGGGTCGAGAGCAAACTCGGCTCGGGCTCGACCTTCTGGTTCGAAGTCCCGCTGCAACTCGCGCACGCCAACGACGTCGCCAAGCGTGCGCGCGCCGCCACTGCCGCAGAGTTCGACGCTGCCTTGGCCAAGATTCGCGGACGCCAACGCCCGCTCCGCGTTCTGCTCGTCGAAGACAACGCAACCAACCAGGTCGTCGCCACCGCGGTCTTGGCCAAATTCGATTTGAAGCCGGACCTGGCCGGCAACGGCCTGGAAGCGATCGAAGCCGTCCGCAAGCGCGACTACGACATCGTCCTCATGGATGTTCATATGCCCGAACTCGACGGGCTTGAGGCGACGCGTGCGATCCGCTCGATGCCGGAACCGAAACGCGCTGTCCCTATCGTGGCACTGACGGCCAATGCGCTTGAAAGCGACATAGAGGATTGCCGCGCCGCCGGCATGAACGGCCACGTCGCCAAACCCTTCCAACGCGAAGAATTGATCGTCGCAATGGCGAACGCTCTAGAAAGAGGCTCCACTTTGAAGCTCCCAAGCGAGCTCATCGACACAGATCGCCTCGCTCGGTTTCGCGACGAGAATGGCGAGGACACGTTCCGCCTATTGATCGACACCTATCTATCGGATGGCGCTCAAAAGCTGTCGCGCCTGTGCGAGCTCCTCCACGACGGTCAAACGGGCGAGGAGGCTATCCGGCTCGCCCATTCGCTCAAGAGTTCGAGCGCTATGGTCGGCGCGCCCGCACTGTCCGGCACGGCCGCAGACATCGAAAGACGGCTTCGGACGAATGAAGCCGTGACAAGCGCCGCTGCTGACGAGATGCAGCGGCTATTCACGGCCTTCCGCGACGAGCTCGCACGGCACAACTACGTCACGGCGGCGTGACGCCCCGGCCTTACCCCAACCGCCGCGCAAACAACCCATCCCACACGCCAAGCGCGGGCTTCGGCCGAAGGTCGCTGTCCGTCAGCCCAATCTGCGTGAACAGCGGCAGGATCTCCGGCACCGCAATCGGGAAATTCGTGAGGTCGAGATCCGCATAGAGCGTCTGGATCACGCCGCGCGCGCGAATGCTGTCGAGCAGCTCGGCGTGGCGCGCGATGTAGCGGGCCTGCAGCGCGGGTGTGGAGTTGACCGGACCGACGCTAGCGCTGGTCCAGCCGCCTTCGACCACCATCGCGGGCATGCGGCGCACGCCCGCAAGGCGCGTGTAATAGTCGCCCGGCATAGCCTCGGGCTCGGCGTAACCGAAATACGGATAGCTCGACAGGCCAAGCATCCGCGCGAACGGAAAGTCCTTGATGTCGGCAGCGATGCCCTGAAAGCGCGTTTTGTTGACAAGCACGCCCCACGCCGCCTCGACCTGCACGCTGATCATCGGCGGCGTGCGCAAACCCGCTGCCGCAAGATCGGCCGCCGTCGCATTGGCGGCGGCAACCACAGCGGCATAGAGCTTGGGCGGCGCCGCTTGGCGAACGAGATTCGTTTCCGAGGCGAGCCCGACATAGTCGGGCTTAAACCGCCGCACGAACGCGCGCACATAGGCGCTGTACACGCGCTGCACGTCGACCTCCGCGATCGACCGGCCGAGCGCGCGCAATTGCGGCGCCTCCTCGCCACGCGACAGACCGTCGTTGAGATCGCCCATAAAGCCGATGCGCAATCCTCGCGCCCGGCAATAGGCGATGAGCTTTTCCTTGTCGCGCGTGAGAATGTCGTCCGCGCTCATGCCGCCGAGCAGATCCTTCCACGGCAATTCCTCGTGGATGTGCAGACACTCCGCGCGCTGGCTGAAGCTGTTGATGCCCGCGATAACAGCCTCGACCGTGAAACGCCCGCCGGTCGGAAAGAACCCCATCCGCCAGCTGCGCGTAGCGCAAGCGCCGCGAAGGCTGGCGCCGGGCGCGCAAAACGGCACCGCGGCAGCAAGCCCAAGAACATCCCGTCGATTCAGCGGGGGCAGCCCCCGGCGCGCGCGATCATCGTCCATGCACCGATCTTGGCGCCCCCAACGGCCGCGTCAACTCACCAGTGCGAGAGTAGGCTCAAATTGCTAACTAGCACTGTCGCCGCGTCGTGCGCTGAGCGCCACCGGTAGCTCGGCTGCAGAGCGCGGCGCCGGCACGACGCCGACGCTCTCCCCGTTCGCCCGCCGAACGAAGCGAGACAACTCGGACACGTTGTGAATAACAAACTCACGGCGCGTTTGAGTGATCACCCCGCGGCGCGCGAGATCCCGCAGCTCGCGTGTGACCGCCTCGCGATGCGTGCCGATCCTGTTGGCAAGCTCGTGATGCGTGGGACCTTCGACAATTCGCGCCTCGTTCCCATTGACGCCGGCCATAAGGCCAAGCCGCAAAAGTTCACAGTGCAACCGGCTGCGCACGTCCAGTGCGCTGAGCTCGAAAATGCGCTCAGTCAGGCTTCGCACCTGCGCGGCCAGCCGCTGCACCAACCAAATTGCGGCAGCCGGCGAGGTCTCCAAGAGGCGTCGGAAGTCTGCGCCGTCGATCTGAAGCAGCTGTCCGCTCGTCAACGCGACGACATTTGCGGTTCTGCGCCCGCCGTCGAGTGCCGCCAGCTCCCCGAACAAATCGCCCGCCCCAAGGGTGCGGATCGAAACTTCTTTCCCGTCCTTAGAGTAGATGAGGACTTGAAACTGTCCCGAGACGACGAAAAACACGTCCGCGGCGCGCGCGCCTTGCCCCACGATGATATGCCCCTTGCGCACGCGAACTTCATTCGCAAGGCGTTCGAATTGCTTCTTCTGTTCTGCACCGAGGCGCGAAACGAACTCAAAAGGATGCACCAGCAACATCGAAATCAACTGTCAGGCGAACACCGCCAACAACGGTATCAAGCGGTCGACGTGCGGTTCAAGGCGGTGCCAACGCACCTCTGTCTGCTTTCGCCACATTAGCGTGACACCTCCGGGCAACACCCACCCCCTTTTGAACGTTGATAACCCTTTGCTGCCATCGCATCGAGCGGCGCCGCTTCGGCGACTTCCGGCGACACAATAAGAGCGCGCAGAATATGAACCGGCCTACCGGTCAGACCCAGCCCTGCAGACGGGCAGCCTCTTCGCGCACGCGTTCCGGGCTGCCGAGAAGCTGCCGGTTGGCGCCAATGCGCTTGAACCAGTAGTGAAGCCCGACCAGGTCCGTGAAGCCCATGCCGCCGTGCACTTCCGTGGAAGTGCGCGCGACGAATGTACCGACATCCGCGAGAAGGGATTTGGCGAGGCAGACCATCACATCCGCATCTTCCATGTCCTCGTCGATCGCATGCGCGGCGTGCCACACGAGCGCGCGGGCGGGTTCGATGTTGGCAGCCATCTCCGCGCACAGGTGCTTGATCGCTTGAAAACTGCCGATCACGCGGTTGAACTGTTTGCGTTCGAGCGCATAGGCCACGGCCTTATCGAGCATGGCCTGCGCCGCGCCCAGCGTATCGGCGGCCAACAGAAGGCGTCCGGCACGGATCATCCGGTCCACGCCCGCACCGGGCGCGTTCTCGCCACTCATCTTGGTTGAGGCGACGCCGTTGAACGTCAGCTCTGCGAAGTCGCGGGTGCGATCGATCGTGCCGAGAGCGGCGCGTGCCAGCCCCGGCGCCCCGGCCGCAACGATGTGCAGATGCCCTTGGTCGTCAGCGACCATGATGTGCGTCGCCTGCGCGGTCTCCAGCGCAAACAAGCTCTTTCCCGTGAGGCCATCGCGCGGGGCCGAAACGCCGGCCCCGTGACGCGCACCGACGCGCTCGGCGATGGCAATGCCCATGCGCACCTCGCCGGATGCAATCCTGGGCAGCCACTCGGCTTGCTGGGCCTCGGTGCCGGCCTTTCGGATGCCGATGCTGGCCATCGCATTGGCCATGAAGGCGCCAGGCGACACCGTGGAGCCTAGCGCTTCCTGCACAAGCACGGCATCGAGAAATCCGAGCCCAAGCCCGCCATGCTGCGGCGGCACGAGAATCTGCGCCGCGCCCAGTTCCGTCAGACCCTCCGAGATCGCACGCGCCGCAGCCGCGTCGCCATCCGCGACCTTCCTGACCTGATCGAGGGGCGATGCCGTCTTGAGGAACCCTTTGACGGAGTCCTGCAACATTCGCTGATCGTCCGAGAGCGCAAATTCCATGTGTAGCGTTTCCCTTATGCCGAGCCGGCGCGCGGCTCGCGCGGCATCCCGAGGCCATGTTCCGAAATGATGTTCTTCTGGATCTGCGCGGTACCCCCGCCGATGATCAGACCCAGGTCATACATGTAGCGCGACTGCCACTCGCCGAAGTCGCGCAGGTAAGGCGAGCCCTCACCGTAGAGCAGCCCGAACTCGCCCATGGCATCGATCGCCAATCGCGCAAGCTCATGGTTGAGCTCGCAGCCCTGAAGCTTCACCACCAGCCCGGCGAGTCCCGCGCTTTCACCCTTGATGCGACTGGTCGTAACCCGCAGCCCATTGGCCTGCATCGCATAGACGCGAGCCTGCAACGCCACCAAGCGATCCCTGAAGACGGGATTGTCGATCAGCCTCTCGCCGTTGATCGTCTCGGTCTTCATCAGTTCGGCAATCGCCAGCAACCGCGTCTTGGCCGCATTGGGATCGCCCAGCATGCCGCGCTCATGCGTCAGTGTTGCATTCGCGACCTGCCAGCCCTGCCCAGGCGCGCCGACGATCTGGCTGCGTGGGACACGCACGTCCGTGAAGAAGACTTCATTGAAGTTCGCGGTCATCGTCATGTCGACGAGCGGGCGCACCTCGATACCGGGCGTCGCCATCGAGAAGATGAGGTAGGAGATCCCGTGGTGTTTCTTCGCGTCGGGTTCAGTGCGCACGAGGCAGAAGATCATGTCGGCCTGCTTGGCCGTCGAAGTCCAAATCTTTTGGCCGTTGATGACATAGTCGTCGCCGTCGATATGCGCCTTCGTCGACAGACTGGCGAGATCCGAGCCGGAACCTGGTTCGGAATAGCCCTGGCACCAGATGATTTCGCCGTGCAGGGTTGGCCGGATGTAGGTCTGCTTCTGCGCCTCGGTGCCCAGTTCCAGCAACGTTGGCACCAGCATCGAGACGCCCTGGTTGGTGGCACCTTGCGGCAGGCCCGTGCGCGCGAACTCTTCGGCAATGATACGCGACTTGAGAACATCGGGTGCCGCACCGTATCCGCCATACGCCTTAGGGATCGTACGAGCCGTCAGGCCGTTCTCAATCAGCCACTTCTGCCACGCCAAGCGCTTGGGGTGTTTCAGGCCACGGTCGTCCTGCGAAGGCGCGTTGTGGCGGTTCGATTCGAGGAGTCTTGCGACCTCAGCTCGAAAGGCCTGGTACTCTGCATCCAGTGTAAGCTTCATGTCTTGACCTTCGTCTGTGATGCGGTTCGCCGCGTACCGGGCGCAGGCGGCGTTTCGGGTGGTCCGGCAAAACACTGCGCCTTGCTCATCCAATCCCTCGCAACCGGGCCTGTCACGCGCAGCGCCGTGTCGGCAACGTTGCGTGTCTGTGTCACCACTTGGCAGAATTCCTCCGCCCACCCCTCGATGCATTCCGCTTCGCTGGGCTCGCCGTAGGTCCAGACCTGGCCGGACGGCGCGGTCAGCACGAGATGGGGCAACGGACCCGGCGGCGTTTCCTTGCGCGTCGCGTAGGTCCAGGCGAAGGTGTTCACGCCAAGAACGACGATGTTTTGCACCCGGTCAGCATTCTTACGCACCACGCCGAGATGGTCGTAAACCTCTTGCCCGTGCGCCCATGTCTCCATGAGCCGTGCGGTGATTGACGAGCGGGCGCTCATGTCGGGCCCCGGCCATTTGAGCCGAGCCTTCGGATCGGCGGCTGAGAAAGCGTCGGCGGTTTTCTCGAACGTGTCGCGCCACGTCTCCAACAGCGCGCGTCCGCTGAGCCCGGCAAGGTGAGTATTCTCGAAATCGCGCATCCCGCCCTTGTGAGACATGACCCGTCCAATGCGATCGACGAGAAGGGCTTCATTCGCCAACTGCAGGCCCGCCATTTCATTCCAGAAGTGGAGATGCTGGAGCACCGCATTGATCGTCCACGCCTTGAACTGCGTGGGCTGCGCAAATGTGCTTTCATCGCCCGGGGCCAGCAGGGCGAAGAGTGCCCGGCTCTCGGCCCTGAAGTCATCTGCCTGCTGCATCGTTTAGTCCCCAACCGTACCCGTGAGGCGCTCGACGGCGCGCAGATAGTCTTCCTTGAACTCCTGCACGACCTGCCCGGCCGACAGAGATTGGTTCATCAGCCCGACGCCCTGGCCAACCCAGTAGGTTGCAAGTGTTTTTGCGCCGGGATGCCCGCCCTGGCTTAGCTTATCGACGTGCCTGAGCGCCGGCTCCGAAACCAGCGACTGCAGCGGCATGGGTAAAGGCACGGGCGCGTCTTCGCTCTCCCAGGCGTCGGTCCACGGCGAGCGCAACTGGCGCGAATGCTTGCCGGTTCGAGAGCGCGACCGCACGGTGTCACGGGATGATGCTGCCAGCATCTTTTCCTTCACAACGGGATTCGTTTCCGCCTCGGCGGTGGTCAACCACACCGAACCGCACCACGCGCCATCGGCACCCATCGACATCGCAGCCGCCATCTGTGCGCCGGTGGCAATCCCGCCGGCAGCGAGGATCGGTGTCTTCGCGCCGATCGCCTGCAGGGCCCGATAGACTTCGGGGATCAGCACCATGGTTGAAACGTCGCCACAGTGGCCGCCAGCCTCGCCGCCCGCGACGATCAGCACATCCACCCCGGCACTGACCTGATTGATGGCGTGCTCCTTTGCACCGACCAGCGCGCCGGTCGCCACGCCGTGCTTGCGGGCCATTTCAAGCATGATCTTCGGGGGCACACCCAACGCATTCACGATGAGCTTGATCGGATAGCGGAACGCCACTTCCATCGACGATGCGGCGCCTTCGTCGCGCAAGTTCTGGGCAAAGCTCAGCGAGTTGCTGCGCGCAGCTTCGAGGTCCGTCGCTTCCATGCCGTGCTTGCGCAGGATCGAGGCGGCAAAGTCCTTGTGCTCTTGGGGCACCGCATCGAGCAGCTTCTTGCCGTCGAACGCATCGCTCTTGCCTTCGAACTTATTGGGCACAATCAGATCGACGCCAAAGGGCTTTCCATCGATGTGCGCGACAATCCAGTCCAGCTCTTCTTTCAGACGATCGGGCGGCAAGTTTACGGCACCGAACACGCCCATCCCGCCTGCCTTCGAAACCGCCACCACGACGTCGCGACAGTGTGTGAACGCAAGCAGGGGAAATTCGATTCCCAACATCTTGCATACCGGAGAGTTCATCATGTCTTCGCTCCATCCACGGGTTCAATTTCAAGTATGACGTCATTCGCCGCGATCTGGGTGTTCGCGGCCGCAAAGACGCTGCAGACCGTGCCATCGACCGCGGCGACAATCTCATGCTGCATCTTCATCGCTTCGAGCACCGCAAGCTTGTCGCCCTTCTTCACCACCGTCCCCACGGACACGATCACCTCAAGGAGCCGGCCATGCATCGGGGCGGTGACTGTACGCCCACCCGCCTCGTCGTGCACCGGCTGGATGCTGCTCGACAGGTTGCGGATGCTGAGGGTCGTCCCGCCAGCCATTGTGTGGATCGTCCCCGAACCCTCTTCATGGAAAAGGACGGCGACACGTTTGTCACCCACCTTGAGCACGGCAGAGGAGCCCTCAAGCGAGAGCACGCGCGCCACAACCGTGTCCTTACCACTGGTCAGTTCGAAACCGGCCGGAGTCGGACGCACGGTCACGGCCAACTTTTGGTCGCCCAGAGCATAGACCGCAGACGATCTAAGATCTTGCGTGCTCGACCACCCGAGAAGTTCCGGGGAAACGGTTACGGCCGCATCCAGCGCCCGCTGGCGCGACCGGACATAGCCAATCACAATCGCCGGCGCCCAGTCTTCAAGACGCGCAGGTCGCGCGGTAAAACCACCCTCGCCGTAGGTTTCGGCAATGAAGGCGGTGGTCGCCTCGCCTTTGGCAAACACCGGACGCGACAGAGCGTCGATCAGGAAATCGCGGTTCGTGCTCAATCCGAACAACGCGGTGTTGTTGAGCGCCGCAATCAACCGGCGGCGCGCCTCGTCGCGCGTTGCGCCCCGCGCGACGATCTTGGCAACCATTGCGTCGTAGAACGGTGAAACCGCGCCGCCCGTGGCGATACCGGCGTCCACGCGTATGCCCTCGCCTTCCGGCGGAATCCACTTCAGGATTGGCCCGGTGCTGGGTAGAAAATCCTTGGCCGGGTCTTCAGCGTAAAGACGCACCTCAATGGCGTGCCCGCTGAGCACAACTTGATCCTGCGTCACCGGAAGTGGTTCGCCGCGTGCAACGGCGATCTGCAGCGCGACGAGGTCCAGTCCCGTGATCTCCTCGGTCACCGGATGCTCGACTTGCAGGCGGGTATTCATCTCCAGGAAATAGAACTGTCCATCGCTGCCGAGCAGAAATTCAACAGTACCGGCGCCGCGATAGTCGACCGCCCGCGCCGCCTCGACGGCCGCAGCACCCATCTTGCGTCGCAAGTCCGGCGTCATCACGGGACAGGGCGCTTCCTCAATCACTTTCTGATGCCGCCGCTGTACCGAACAGTCACGTTCGCCAAGATGAATCACGTTGCCATGCGCGTCCGCAAAGACCTGTATCTCGACATGACGCGGCCGCAGGATGGCCTTCTCGAGGATGAGATTGCCCGAACCAAACGCATTCTCGGCCTCCGAGCGTGCAAGCCGGATGGCGCCGGCCAGGTCGGCGGCAGCGTTCACCAGGCGCATGCCGCGGCCGCCGCCGCCCGCCGCTGCTTTCACCATAATCGGAAAACCGATATCGCCGGCGACGGCGAGCAAATCGCCTTCGGCTTGGTTCTCGCCCTGGTAGCCCGGCACGCAGGGAACGCCCGCCTTGATCATCTCCCGCTTAGCCAGCGCCTTGTCGCCCATCACACGAATGGCGTGCTCCGGCGGACCTATGAACACGATGCCCGCATCCTTGCAGGCGCGCGCAAAGGCCGCGTTCTCTGAGAGGAAGCCATAGCCGGGATGGATCGCGTCCGCGCCCGACATCTTCGCGGCCGCTATCAGCTTATCGATGACGAGATAGGACTCGCCGACGGGTGACGGCCCGATGTGAACGGCGTCGTCCGCAAAGGCCACGTGCGGACTATGTGCGTCGGCATCGGAATAAACGGCGATCGTGCGCAAGCCCATCGCCTTTGCCGTGCGCATCACACGCAGGGCGATTTCGCCGCGGTTGGCAACGAGGATTGACGAGATTTCCATCACGGTTCAGCCACCCAGCTCGGCGCACGCTTTTCGACGAACGAAGCAACGCCCTCTTTTCCCTCATCGCTGAGCATGCGAGTGGCGAAGTTCTCGGCCGCGAGTCGAACGGTCTCCGCGCGGCTCAGTCCCGGCAGCGCCAATATCAGCGCCTTCATATCCGCCACCGCGCCCGGCGCGCATTTCAGCACTTGCGCACGGATTTGCTTCTCATGAACTTCCAGGGCTTCGACCGTGTCACCTACAAAGTCGGCGAAGCCGAGTTCGCCAGCCTGCCGCCCGTCGAAGCGTGCAGCCGTCAGCATCAGGCGGCGAGCTGTCGCGTAGCCCAATTTCTGCAACACGAAGGGTGAGATTTGAGCGGGCGAAAGTCCGATCATGGTCTCGGTCATGGCAAAGCGGGCCTTGGCCTCGCAGATGACGACATCCGCGCAACACGCCAACCCGAAGCCGCCGGCCATGGCCGCGCCTTCCACGATAGCGACGACGACCTGCGGCATCGTGTTGACGAGGTCGAACATGCGCGCCCCGTTCTTTGACAAGGCAATGATGTCGTCGCGGCTCTGCCCACCCTTTTGTCCGGAATTGAAGGCTTTGAGGTCGCCGCCAGCACAGAACACACCGCCGCGCCCGCGCAGCGTAATGCCGCGCACGGAGCGGTCGTCTCGCACCGCCTCCAGCATGGCAATAAGATCTGCGGTCAATTCTCGTGTCAGGGCATTGCGGCTTTCGGGCTGGTTGAACCAGATCGTCAGCCAGCCATTCCTGAGTTGAGGTTCCACGGCGGACACGTTTGGAAGTATTGTCATTGTCGTTCTGCCTATAGCCGCGCGATGCCAAAACTGTTCGGTCGCACCGTTCGATTGCGCCCCTCCCACACCGTCGCGAGCAGGAAACCCAGCGTGCGACGCGTATCGCGGGGATCGATCATGCCGTCATCCATGTCGTGTCCGGAGGTATAGAAACCGCTCGACTGGCTGTCGAAGAGCTTGATGAGGTGCGCTTCCTGTTTCGCAAGCGCCTGCCGGTCCGGCTCTCGCCCCGCAGCCTTCGCCGCACCCTCGGCGACAATGGACATCACCGTCGCCGCCTGCTCCCCACCCATCACACCGGTTGCCGCATTCGGCCAGGAATAGAGGAAGTCGGGTTCGAAGGCGCGGCCGCACATTCCATAATTGCCGGCACCGAAACTTGCGCCGATCTGGAACGTGATCCGCGGGACCTCGATGTTCGTGACGGCCTGGATCATTTTGGAGCCATGCTTGATCATGCCGGCGCGCTCGTAGTCGATGCCCACCATGTAGCCCGTGGTATTCTGAAGAAAAATGACAGGCGTGTTCGCCTGGTCCATCAACTGCATGAACTGGGTGGCCTTGGTGGCGCCCGCCGGATCGATCGGGCCGTTGTTGCCGATCAGACCGCAGCGAAAACCCATCACACTAGCCTGAACGCAAACCGTCGAGACGCCATAGCGCGGCTTGAAGTCACTGAAGTCCGAACCGTCGACAACCCGGCAGATGACTTCACGCACGTCATAGGGCTTGCGATAGTCGATCGGCACGACACCGGCGATCTCGTCCGGATCGTAGAGCGGCGGCGTCGCTGAATCGATGAGCGGCCGAGGGCAGCCTGTATTCCATCCAAGCCGCGCCACCACCTCGCGGGCCATGATGATCGCGTCGGCGTCGTTTTCGGCAAGATACTCGACAAGGCCGGAAACACTGGCGTGCATCTCGGCGCCGCCCAGCTCTTCCTCCGTTGCGATCTCTCCGGTCGCGGCCTTGAGAAGTGGGGGCCCGGCCAGAAACGCCCTTCCGTTGCCTTTGACGGCGACCACATAGTCGCTCATCCCCGGCATGTAGGCACCGCCTGCCGTCGAGGAACCGTGCAGGATCGAGATGATGGGAATGCCGGCCGCGGACAACTTGGCCTGGCCTGAGAAGAGGGCGCCACCGCGCGAGAAGCCCTCGACCCGGTAATTGATGAGATCTCCGCCCGCGCTCTCGACCAGGTGGATGTAGGGCAATTTCTGCTCGAGCGCGATCTGCTCGGAGCGGATGATCTTGTAGCCCGTCGAGCCGGTCATGGCGCCCGCCATGATCCCGCTGTCGTCCACCACCACCACACAACGCACACCGGCGATGAACCCAATGCCGGAGATTAGGGTTGACCCTGGAAGGGTCTGCTCTTCCGGGCGACCGTCTGAAAGATAGCCCGACAGGTTGCCGATCGCGAGCCATGGCATGCCCGGGTCAAGCAAGCGGGCAAGCCGTTCGCGCGGTGTAAGCTGACCCCGCGCCTCGAACCGCGACTTGCGCTGCTCGGACAGGATTCGGGTTCGCCCGTTCAGTTCGTTCAATCGGCCGATCAGGCCCAGCATGTCGGAACGGTTACGCTTGAAGCCATCGGACCCCGTCACGATGCGGGATTTGAAAGCGGCCATATCAGAGACTCTCAGCCAGTTTGCGTGGAATTTTCACGGGCGTCTGAAGCAACAGTTGCGAATAGCCCTTGCCCTGCGGATCGTTGCGCAGAGAGGCAACGCCACCGCCACTCAATATCCCATCCATCAGAAAATTGATGGCGCCGGTTCCCGGCAGGTAATGGCGCTGAACGCTGCCCTTGAGATAGTGGCTAAAGCGAGCCGCGACTGCGCTCTCGCTTAGCGCTGCCCAGATCCATGGCGCGTACTCAAGGCGGCGCGGAAGGACACCAACGTTTGCCTTATCGCCTTTGTCGCCGGAGCGCGCCCAGGCAAGCCGGATCAAGGGCACCTCAACAAGGTCGGCTAGCTTGTGCTCGGGCAATTCCGGTGGGGCGGGCCGCGCAAGAGACGCGGGCACGAACGGCGCTCCGGTTTCTGTTCCGAGCGCCGTCTCATGACCGGCAACCACAAGCGAAACGGGCACCTCGGCCTTGGGAATGAGGAAGGAAAAGAGCTTTAGAACCGGCGATGGCTTCGATCGCCCGCCCGAAAACCCCGACAGTCCAGGCGGGGCAGCAAGGCCGTGACCGGCGATTTCCTTGAGCAAGAGGCCGACCGCGCGCTGGTCCGCGTGCTTGGCTGCGATTTTGACCGCGACGGACCGCGAACTCGATGGCCGGGCAAAGTCACCATAGACACTCTCATCGCCGATGAGTTCGACCATCGTCTCGGTAAAGTCGGGCGCGTTGACGGCGCGCAGCTTCTTGCGAGCCCTCAGGATTGCACTGTCAGCGAACGCCCGCGCCTTCGCAACGGCATCCTCTCCATAAAAGAACATCACGGTTCCGGCGCGCCAGCCATCCGACCAGGTCGCGCAGACCTTGTAGGTTTCTGGCGCCGCTAGGCCGCGCGCGCCCGTGACCCGGACCCGATCGACCGCAACCTGCTCCAGACGCACGCCGGAAAAATCGCAAACCACATCGGGCAGCATATAGGCCTGCGGGTCGCCGATTTCGTAGAGCATTTGTTCGCCAACGGTGCCGATGGTGACGGCACCACCGGTCCCGGCCGGCTTCGTGCAGACAAAGGAGCCATCCGCACTGACCTCTGCCACCGGATAGCCGACATCGTGCAGCGTGTCGGCAACGTCCTGCCAGTCGGTGAAGTTTCCACCCGTCGCTTGCGGTCCGCATTCGAGGATGTGCCCGGCGAGGCTTCCGCCTGCCAGCTGGTCCCACGCATCGCGTTTCCAGCCAAAGGCGTGGATGCACGCGCCCAGCGTAACCGCGCTGTCGACGCTGCGGCCGGTTATGACGATGTCGGCGCCCTGATCGAGGGCACGCGCGATAGGAAAGGCGCCCAGATAGGCATTGATGCTGGCCAGCTTGTCGGGCTCAGGAAATCGCTCGCCGCTGAACATCTCCCGATATCCGGTTGCCGCAAGCTCGCCCGCGCGGCCAAGCAGATCGTCACCGGTGACAACCGCAACCTTCAGATCGAGACCCGCTTGCGCAACCAGCGCGCGGACGGCCTCGCCACAAGCGACCGGATTGACGCCGCCCGCATTGGACAGAATTTTCACGCCCTGGCGTGCGATCTCTTTCAGATTTGGCTTTAGCACCGCCGTCACGAAATCACTCGCATAGCCCGCAGCCGGATCTTGGGCGCGAGCGCGCGCCATGATCGACATCGTGATTTCCGCCAGGTAGTCGAAGACGATGTAGTCAAGCCCGCCAGCTTTCAGGAGCTGCGGCAGGGCCATGTCGCTCTCGCCCCAATAGCCGCTTGCGCCGCCGATCCGAACGGTCTTCGCACTGCTCATGCGCGTCTCCCACGCCGTTGGCCACAGCGCATCATTGCCGCTTGAATGATTATCACTCATAAATTATGAGTCAAGTTCATTGAGGCGGACGTCCGGGATGCGCAATTCGCTCGAGACTGAAAATCAAAGCATCGGCGACGCCCCCAACGACAGCAAGGCCCTCGTCAAATGAGCAAGCCAACACGCCGCCAGAAAGTCGAGCAGCGCGAGCAGGCGATCCTCGACACCGCGCGCGCAGCCTTCAAACAGCACGGATATGAAGGCGCCCGCATGGCGGACATCGCACGCCGCGCCGGGATCGCCGAAGGCACCATCTACATCTACTACAAGACCAAAGTGGACCTGATGAACGCGATCGTTGCCGCTTTCTGGAACGATCTCACGCGCGGCGCGGAGGCCGCGGCGCGCAGCCGCGAGAACGTCTTCGAGTCGCTGAAGGCCCTGGCTGAGTTCCACGTCTCGGCCGTGATCGATCGGTTCGACATCATCGAGTTGACCCAGACACTTCGCACCGTTCGGCCCGATGAATCCCGGTCGCGAAGAGACATGAAGGCCTATGTGGCCGTATTTGACAGCCTCTTTCGTCGCGGCATTGACCGAGGCTTTTTCCGCGGCGACACGCCGGTCTGGGTCGCGCGAGACTTGTTCTACGGAACACTGGAGTATTCGGCGCGTACGATCCTCTTGCACAAAGACCGGCGCCCGGCCGCCGTCGTCCAGAACCTCGTCGACGTGTTCCGCGCACGTTGGGGAACCGAGCCTGTCGCGGATGCGGACACCAGCCCATCAGCCGCGGTGCTAACGCGCCGCCTAGAGCGCGCCGTCAAGCGCCTTGAGACAATCACAGAGAAATGAGACCCGCGCGCGCCGCACTAGAACCAAAATTGCATCCGAGCGTCGGCCCCACCCCGCTCGCGACTTGGTGAGTTGACCCTCACCGCAACTCCCGCTGTATGCGTGAAATCAGTCGACAGGGGCCTCACCGCATGTACCGCGCAGTCATCATTCCGGCCTTGTTGCTGGCCACCGCGGCCGCAAGCTTCGCCGCTCCCGCCCTGCGCTTCGAAGACGCGACCGCTTCCCTCCCCGCCCCCGCCGCCGAAGGCATGGCGACGATGGACGCGGTCGCGGCCGATCTCGACGGCGACGGCGACCTCGATCTCGTGGCCCCGCAGGAATGGCGCCTAAACCGCGTGCTAGTGAATGACGGCCGCGCGCGCTTCGCACTGGCGCCGGACGCTCTGCCGGTGCCGCCCGCCGAAGAACTGCGCCTGCCGCCGCAGCACGCAGGCAAGCCGCTGAAGAAGGACTCCGAAGACGTCTCAATCGCCGACTTCGACGGTGACGGCGCGCTCGACTTCATTATCGTCACCGAAGACGATCAGCGTTTGGGCCGCGCCAACGTGCATCAGTACTTCCGTGGCCTCGGCCGCCTCCGTTACGCGCGCGTCACCAACCAAATCCCCGACAGCGTCGCCAACGCCGTCGCCCACGCCGACATCACCGGCGACGGCAAGGCCGACGCGCTCGTAGCAGGCGACGGCCAAGACCGCCTGCTCATCAACAACGGCAAGGGCGGCTTCGTCGACGAAACCGAAAAGCGCCTGCCCCGCGAAACGTCAATCGCGCAAGACGTCGAGTTCTTCGACGCCGACAAGGACAGCGACCTCGACATCGTGCTCGGCCTCGAAGGCGGCCACGCGCTGTGGATCAACGACGGCAAAGGCGTGTTCGTCGACGAAACCGCGCGCCGCTTGCCACCCGCCGGCAACGTAGAGGCACGCAAAGTCGCGATCGCCGACGTGGACCGCGACGGCGACCTCGACCTCTACTTCGCGCACGTTTCGTGGCAAGGCCGCGAGCCGCAGGACAAGCTGCTGATCAACACCGGCAAAGGCGTGTTCGCCGACGAAAGCCCGACACGCATTCCGCAAGATGCCGACCTCACGCTCGACGCGGCCTTCGCAGACTTCGACGACGACGGTGACGCCGACCTTGCCGTTGGCAACGCGGGCTCGCTCAAGATCCTCGCAAACGACGGCACCGGGCGCTTCACGGACGCAACCGCGGCCGCGCTGCCCGCACCCATCGACGGTGTCAACATCACGGTCGAGATCGCCGACTTCGACGGCGACAAGCGCCCTGACATTTTCGTCGGTCAGATCGGCATGCCGGGTGCCCCCGCAGCGCACGATCGGCTAATGCTGAACCGCACGCTTAAATCGAAATGATTTTTTCCTGCAGCGCCTTCGCGATGGCCTGCACACGGTTGTTGACTTTCAGCTTTGCCTTCGCGCCATCGATGTGAAAGCGCACGGTACGCGAACTGATCCCGAACTCAGTGCCGACTTCCGCGTCCGTCTTGCCGTCCGCCGCCGCGCGCAGACATTGAATCTCACGCACGGTCAACGCATGCGGGACCGCAAACTTGCCCCGCGACAGCGCCCGGTAGCGCACGAATGCCGCGTGCGCCAACACCTGCAGCATGGCCCGTGTCAACGGCGACGTATCGACCTTCTCACCGCCGAACAAGAAGCCGGCGAGCGGTTCCTCACCGTCATAAACGGGCACGATCAAGGCTTCACCGTGCTTGACGACATCGGCGAGCACATCAACCCAAGGACCCCGCGTCTTCGGGTCGTCGCGCAACGCCGACATCAAAAAAGTTTCGGGCGAGCTCAACGCCCGCTTCACGAACGGCGCCTCGGCGTAAGCGTAGGTACGGTCGATCGCAGCCGCGACCGCTGGCGCATCGGTATAAAACCCTGCGTCCTGCGCCCCACCCGCGACCCGCGCCGCATCGACGCCAACAAGATGCGAGTAGCCGAAATGCGCCGCAAACGCTTTCATCGTCGCCCAAATTTGGGCAGCCGAAGTCACGTGGCGGACCTGATCCAGCGCATGTGCAAAGCTTAGACTGATGTCGGTCATGGGCTTTTCGCCTCACCGCGTACAGCGACAAGATACGCTCAACCGACAGGGGAGTCACGCGCCCGTACTGCCGTTTGGTCAACGGCCCACCCCAGCAGCCCCGCCGGCGCGGCTATTTCAGCGGTGCTGCCGGCTTGCCGTTCGGCACGAACAGCACTGCATCGAAGGCCCAGATCATGTCACGCGTCGCGTCCGGCAGGTGCTTCCAACGTCCTGGCCGGTCCTTCCAGGGTTTGAGGTCGAACAACGTCATCTGCTTCGTATCGACTTGGCCGACGAGGTCGGGCCAGTCTTTACCAAGGTCCATGCTGCACGCGGCCTCATTACCCATAAGATCGCCCGCCCTCGTACCAGGGCCGCACAGGATAAGGATGTTGAAGGCGTTCTTGCCCTCGCTCACGGCAAGCTCAAAGGCAAAGCTCGCGAGCGACGGGACCCGCGTGCTCGACAGGCCCCGCATCATGTGGCTCCCGCCGAACTTGAAGACAACTTTCGGCTTGCCCGCGGCACGATAAAGATCGTGGAACGTGCGCTTCATCAGCGTCTCGCGCTCGAGGTTGGCCGCATAGACGCTAAGTCCCGTCGTAACCCCCACGAACGGTTGATAGATGCGCGCCGAGAGGATCATGTCACCGACAAGCTGTCCGAGCGCCCGATCCTGCGCTGCGCCGAGCGCGTCGCGCAGCTTCTGCAGTTCGCCAAGATCGACCTTGCCCAGGAATTCGAGGTTGCCCTTGGCTTGACCCGCCAATGCAGCGGCAAGCGCTCGCGCCTCCGCGCTTGAGGCTTGCGTCGCGACGTCGTTGAGCAGCGCCGCGCTCGCGCCGATAAACACTTGGTCGAGACCCCACAGCGCGGGCTTCGAACTCGCATTTGCCTTCACGGCGGCGTCCGCCAGCGATGCCTCGGCCGACCAATTGTAAAACGGTATCGCAAACTGGTTGCCTTCGACGGCCAGAAACTTCGCGACCTCCTTCGTACCGCCCGCCCGCAGCATCGCCTCTAGCTTCGCCGCGATGTAAGGGTCGGTTTCGATCGCCAAATGCCGGTACCCGGATTGGGTAAGGTCGGGCAGCATGGCCCGCACGGTATCGGCGATGGTCGCAACTCCGTGCTCCTCGCCAATCAGCACAAACTGCGAAGCCGCCGCCCGCGCGCGCAAGACATCCGCACCCGGTCCCACGAGCTTGCCACCCTTGATCTCAAGCATCGTGCGGGTCGCGGTCAGCGTCTCTTGAAACTTTGCCTTCAGCTCATCCAGCGTCGGCTCGGCTGCAAACGCTGTCGACGCCACGAGCGCGATCGACCCAACGGCCGCCGCAACAGCAATTCTCATGAAATCCCCCTCAAGCCCGTGAACAGCCTAGTGACGAACGCAGTGCTCGTCCACGCGCCGGCTGGGGTGAATCGCGCTCACGATTTCGTGTCTCGTAAGAAGGGCCTCAGTCGCCGGCTTCGTCGCGATCCGGATGCTCTTTGATCCAACCCCTCACGCGCGCGGCGTGGGCAAGCAGTGCGACGGACGCGAGCGCAAGCCCCGCCGCGTCGAACCACGGGTCGGCATAGAACAGCGCAAGACCGGCCGCGCCGACCACGACGCGCTCACTCAGATTCGCCTTCGCGAGGATCCATCCGCCGGCCGCTGCCGCCAGTGCCGTCACGGCCAGCGACGCTGTTGCGAAGGTCCAGGCGATCGACGTCCACTCGCCCATCATCAACAGCCCAACGCCGTCCGGTGAAAGGCAGAACATGAACGGCACCAGGAACGCAGGCAGACAATACTTCCACGCCTGCATCATGGTCGCGAACGCCTCACCGCGCGTGACGGCCGCTGCCGCAAACGGCGCCAGCGCGGTCGGCGGCGACACGTCGGCAAGCACCGCATAGTAAAAGAGGAACATATGCGCCGCCGGCGCCGCGACACCCGCTTCCGTCAACGCCGGCACCAGCATCACCGCCGCAATGATGTACGACGCCGTCACCGGCACGGCAGTACCGAGCACCCACATCGCAAGCGCCGCCATGAGAATCGTCACGAACAGGTTCCCGTCGCCGAACGCGACGATGAGGCCCGAGATATTGAGACCCAGCCCCGTCAACGTGATCACCGAGACGATGATCCCTGCGCACGCGCAGGTCGCGGCAACGCCAACCACATTCTTCGCCCCATCGATCAGCGCGTCGATCATCGCCGTCGCGCCCGCCCCAACGGCAAGACCCTCGCGCCGCGCACCGATCCACATCGCCGTCGAATAGAGCGTCGCAATACCCATACCGATGAACACAGCCGCCGAAAGGCGCTCGCCAACAGCCCAAGCAAGCAGTCCGAACACGACACCGATCGCGGCACCTTCGAGCAACGAAAGCCGCGTACCCTCCCGCAACAGGCTCAAAGCGAACGCAAGCGCGATTGACCAGAACACGGCCATGAACGCGCTCATGCCGGTGACAAGCAGCACCGCGATCGCGCCCAACGAGATGAAGTGATAGCCCTGTGCCTTCGCGAGCGCCCACGCGCTCGCCTCGCTCGTGCGCACCGGCGTCACGCCGAGCCGCCGCGCATCCGCCTCCACCATCAACCAGCACGACAGGTAGTAGAGCAGCGTCGGCAGCGCCGCCATCACCAGCACGTCGAGATACGTGACCTCAAGATACTCCGCGATGATGAACGCGGCCGCCCCGAGTGTCGGCGGCGACAGCAGCGCCCCGATCCCAGCCGCCGACAACAGCCCACCCGCAACATTCGGCGGATAGCCGGAGCGCTTCAACATCGGCCACGCAAGCGTCGCCAGCGTCACGGTGGTGGCGACACCGCTGCCCGACACGGTGCCCAAAAGAAACCCAGACGCCACCGTCGCCCGCCCTGGCGCCGAGGCGCTCGGCCGTTTCCCGAACAGCGCGAACGCCCACTCGATAAAGAACGTGCCCGCCCCGCTCCGCGCGAGCACCGCGCCGTAGACCGTGAAAAGAACGATAAACGTCGCTGCCACGTCGAGCGGCGTCGAGAAGATGCCCTCAAGCGTCAGATAGTTTTGTCCGACGATCCGCGCGACCTTGTAGCCGCGATGATCGAACGGCTCCGGCATATAGGGCCCGGCAAAAGCATAGACCAGAAACGCAACGGTGATCAGCGGCAGCGCCCAACCCGTCGTACGCCGCGTCGCTTCGAGAATACAAACGATAAGGCCGATCCCGAGCCACAACTCGATCTCCTCCGGCCGCGTGGCGCGCGTCTTCACCTCTTCGATGTGGGTCGCAAGATAGACGAGCGCCGCCGTGCCCACCGCAATCAACAGCCAATCGACGAGCCAAACCTTATCGCGATGAGCACCCTTCTGCCAGGCCGGATAAAGCAGGAATGAAAGCGCCAGAACGAGTCCCAAGAACATCGCCCGGTAGGCGGTCGTCCCGATCGAATACTGCGTCCAGTAGAGCGCAAGCGCCGAGAGCCCAAACGCAAGCACGCCCACGACCCACGCCATCGGCGCGGACAGTCGGCGCGTTGGTTGCTCGTCGGTGACGCTCTCGCTCTCAGACCTCACTTCACGCCGCGCGCTTTATAGAACGCCGCCGCCGCCGGATGGAACGGCACCGCCGTCTTCGCCGCTGCGCCGGCAATCGTCAGCGCCTTCGCTTCGGGGTGAACCTTCTGCACCTCGGCGAGGTTGTCGAACACGCCCTTCAAAATCTTTTCGACCGTCGCCGTCGGCATGTCCGCGCTCACGAACATGATGTTCGCAACACCCACACCCGGCACGTCCGCAGGCACGCCCGCATAAACCGTCTTCGGCATCGCGAACGAACGATAGAGCCCCGGATACTTCACGTTCAGCTTGGCGAGCACGTCAGCCGCCGGCACGAACACAATCTTCACGTTGCCCGTCGTCACCAGATCGGTGATCGCAGAGGTTGGCAGTCCGCCGATCCAAAACATCGCATGAATCTTGCCGTCCTTGAGCGCGCCTACCGACTCCGCCACGCTCAAGTTCTCCCGCGTGACGTCCTTCATCGGCTTCAGCCCGCCCGCCTCGAGCAGCCGGTCGGCAATCGCCTCCGTGCTCGACCCCGCCGAGCCGACCGACACGCGCTTGCCCTTCATGTCGGCGACCTTGGCGATCTTCGCATCCGCGCGCGCGACGATGTGCACGAAGCTGTCGTAGAGCACCGCGATCGTCGCGATCTTCTGCGGCCCGGTGTCCTTATAGGCGCCGGCCCCCTTCACCCCGTCGACCGCCGAGTCGATCGTCGACAAGCCGATGTCAGCGTCGCCCGCGCCGACCAGCTTGATGTTGTCCACAGAACCGCCGGTCACCTCGGCGGTCACTTGAAAGCCCGGCACCTTTTGCGTCAGCACGCGCGCAAGCCCGCCGCCATAGGGGTAGTAAACGCCCCCCGTGCCGCCGGTCGCGATCGACAGCCTGAGCTTCGACGCGGCGAACGCGCCCCCGGCAGCAAGCACGGCGACAAAAGCCGCAACCGCGGCAAACCGGAATTTCATGATTCAGACGTCCTCGAATTGCGGGCGGAATGTGCCAAGCCTTTGCGCCGCGCGCAATCGGCGCTATTCGTGGGCGGAAATGATCAAAATCACCGACCAAATTTCGATCGACGAAGACGAAATCAAAGAGACCTTCGTTCGCGCCTCGGGCCCCGGCGGCCAAAACGTCAACAAGCTGTCGACGGCAGTGGAGCTGCGCTTCGACGCCCGCTACTCGCCGAACCTGCCGAACGACGTATCGATCCGTCTCCAAAAACTGGCGGGCCGCCGCCTAACCAAGGACGGCGTCATCGTCATAGATGCCCAAAGCCACCGCACCCAAGACCGCAACCGCGCCGACGCGCGCGAACGCCTGATCGCTCTTATTAAAGAGGCGACCTACGTTCCCAAACCACGCAAGAAGACGAAGCCGAGCCGAGCCGCCAAAGCCGAACGCGTTGACACGAAGAAGCGGCGCGGCAACGTCAAACGCATGCGCTCCGGCCGCCCCGACCACGACTAGCCGATCGTCCGCTACTGCTGTTGCTGATGCTGCTCGTCCGCCGCGTTCTCAGGAGCCCGCGAAACGGGCTTCATCATCGGCCTCACGACGCGCAAGAAATCGTCGCGCCGGCGCGGCGCCTTGGCAGGCGACACGCGCACTGCAACCGCCAATTCGCTGTTGGCAGGTCCTTTGAACACACCTCTGACCGGGGGCACGTCGCTGTAGTCGCGCCCGATCGCGACTCGAATGTGGCGCTCTCCGGCGAGCACATTGTTTGTCGGATCGAATCCGACCCAGCCGCAATTGGGGACGAATGCCTCGACCCACGCATGCGTCGCATCGGGGGCTGACCGGTCGCCGCCGTCACGCCGGGTATAGAGATAACCCGACACATAGCGGGCAGGGACGCCCCAGCCGCGCGCTATGGCGATCATGATATGCGCGAAGTCTTGGCAGACGCCCTTGCGCTTTGACAGCGCAACATCGATTGGCGAGTCCACGTCGGTCTCCTCCGGCGCGTAAGCGAACGCCGCAAAGAGTGCTTGGTTCAGACGTCGAAGCGACGACATTGGATCGGCGACCTTGCCGATGCCCCGCTCCGTCAGGAAGTCCTGCAGAAGCGGCGTTGCCCGCGTGAGACCGTGGTTCTCGAGCATATCGTAGTGCTCGCCGCGGGTGCGCGGATCGGACAGGATCGCCCAAGCGCTATCGTCCACCCATTCGGGCGGCGCCGCGGACGCTTGCATCTCGACCTCGGCCTCGGCCTCGACGCTTAGTTCTTGATGCGAGCCGGGCACGTCGAAATGATAGACCGCATTGCCGAAATGGTCGGTATAGGCCTGCAGCGCCGCGCGCGGCTGCGTGCTGACTTGAAACGACTGAAGGCGCTGCACGCCTTCACTTTTCGGTTGGACATAAAGCTGCATCACGCTTTCGCGGACGGGAGCATCGTACCGGTAGCGCGTCAAATGCCTGATCGAATAGAACATCAAGTCCTCCGTTCAGCTCGGCAACAACTCATCGACGCTATAGCCGATGAACGCGTCGAAGACGGATTGGTGGATTTGCTTGCAAGACGCCTGCACCGAACGCAAGAATCCGTCGATGTCGCCCGCCATCAACTCGTCGACCTGCCCATAGTCGAGACTGGCTTTGAGACGGCCCGCCAACCGCTCGGCTTGAACGCGCCGCCCGGCCGCAGCGCCAGGCCCCAGAAACCCAAGCTCCTCTTGAATGCGATCGACCGCGAAGCGAATCGAATGCGGAAACTCCGGATCGAAGATCAAGAACTCTGCGATCTGCGATGGCCCGATATCTGCAGTATAGACCTTGCAATAGGCTTCGAACGCCGTCGCTTGCTTGAGAAGTGTGATCCACTCGAAATACCGTGGCGCTCGCACGTGCTGTGGCACGTCGGGCGGCAAAGCTCCGAAATGCAAATCGAGCAGGCGCGCAATCAACTGCGCCCGCTCGATATAGCGGCCGAGTTGGATGAAGTGCCACCCCTCGCCGTGACGCATCGTCGAATCCGTGATGCCGGCAAACAGCAACAAATCGTCCGCGACCCGCCTTAAGAACGGAACGGGCTGAGCGGCCCAGATAAGCGACGTATCGCTTGCATTGAGCCGCAGATACTGACGATTGATCTGCCCCCACATCTCCGTCGAGATAAGCTCGCGCACCTGTCGCGCATTGTCGCGCGCCAGTCGCACCGACGTCATGATCGACGAGGCGTGCGCTTTGTCGAGAGTCAATTGCTGCGCAATGTCGATCGGAGACCCTTTGACGTCTTCGCTCATCGGCCAAGCCAGCGCGCCCGTGACGCGAATCCAAGCCTCGGCCGCGTCGTCCGGTGTTTGGTCGAGCATCGCCTCGAGCTTAACCGCAAGCACGCGGGCGCTGTGCTCGGCACGCTCCAGATAGCGCGCCATCCAATAGAGCGCGTCCGCGACGCGCGAAAGCATGGCGGCCTCTCTCATCCGACCACCCAGGTGTCCTTCGAGCCGCCGCCCTGACTCGAATTGACGACAAGCGACCCGCGTTTGAGCGCAACACGCGTTAGCGCGCCCGGAACCAACCGCGTCTGACGTCCGGTCAGGAGATAGGGCCGCAAATCCACATGCCTCGCCTCGACGCCGGAGCCGACGAAGCACGGCGCCGTCGACAACTGTATCGTGGGCTGCGCGATGTAGTTGTCCGGATCGGCCTTGACCTTCTCCGCGAATGCCGTGCGCTGCGCCGCGGTTGCATGGGGGCCGACCAACATCCCATAGCCCCCGCTTTCGCCGACGGCCTTGACAACCAGCGTATCGAGGTTGGCAAGAACGTGAGACAGCGCGTTGGGCTCGCGGCAGCGGAATGTTTCCACGCTGCCGAGCAAGGGCTCTTCGTCCAGGTAATAGCGGATGATATCCGGCACATAGGAATAGACGGCCTTGTCGTCCGCGACCCCCGTCCCGATTGTGTTTGCGATGACGACGTTGCCGGCCCGATAAGCGTTCATCAACCCGGCAACACCGAGCGCCGAGTCGTGACGAAAGGCCAGCGGGTCAATGAAGTCGTCATCGACGCGCCGATAAATCACATCGACCCGCTTCACGCCCGACGTCGTTCGCATATAGACGACGTTGTCGTGCACCAGCAAGTCGCGGCCCTCGACGAGATCGATCCCCATCTGGCGCGCCAGAAAGGCGTGCTCGTAGTAAGCGGAATTGAATATCCCCGGCGTCAGGAGCACGATCCGCGGATCGTCGCGAAATCCGACCGCAAGCTCTTTCAAGGTTGCAAGCAAGTCCTGACCGTAGGACTCGATAGGCCGCACGCCGCACGCGCGATAGAGGTCGCCGAACGCCCGCCGCACGACTTCCCGGTTCGCAAGCATGTACGATACGCCCGAAGGAACGCGCAGATTGTCCTCAAGCACGACCATCGAACCGTCTTCGCGCCGGATGATGTCGGTGCCGCAAACGTTGACGTAGGCATCGAGCGGAACTTGCACGCCCCGCATCTGCCGCAAATAGTGCTTTGAGCCGAAGACGAGATCGCGCGGAACGATTCCATCGTTCAAGATCTTGCCGTCGTTGTAGACGTCTTTCAGGAAGAGGTTGAGCGCACTGATCCGCTGCCGCAGGCCTTGCTCCAGCTTGTCCCACTCCGCACCCGGGATGATGCGCGGCAAAAGATCGGTCGGTATGATCTTCTCGGTGGCTTCTTCATTGCCGTAGACCGTGAAAGTGATCCCCTGGTGCAGAAACGACTGCTCGCAGGCCTGCTGCCGCCGCGCGAGCTCGTCGCCGGGCAACGTCGTCAGCGCTTGGTAGAGGGCGGCAGCGTGCGGCCGCGGCGTGCCGTCGGGCAAGAACATCTCGTCATGCGCCGCACCCAAGCCATAATCGGCGAACGGCCGATCGACGCCGGGCCGCGCACGATTGCTGACGATAACGGGTCTGGGATGGGCGGCTTCGGCCATTAATCCGTCGACGATTGAAGGTTTCACAATTGAACGCGCACGAACCACGCACAAGGCCCTATACGCGTCAGCTTTGCCCAAATATTGTGCACCTCATCTCAGCGGAGCCCCCATGACCACCTCCACAGACTTCCTCATCAGCCGCAAAGACCTCAACGACGCGAAGTTCGTCGAAACGCCGCTGGCCGTAAAGCCCGGTCAAGCGCTCCTCAAGGTTGGACACTTCGCGTTCACCGCGAACAACGTGACCTACGGCGCCTTCGGGGACGCGATGATGTACTGGAACTTCTTCCCGGCAGCCGAAGGTTGGGGCCGCATTCCGGTCTGGGGCTTCGCTGACGTTGTCGAGTCGCAAGCCGATGGCGTGAAGGTTGGCGAGCGCGTCTACGGCTATTTCCCGATGTCGACGCATGTCGTCGTCGAGCCTGCGCGCGCAACGCCAATGGGCTTCTTCGACGGCGCAGCGCACCGCCAGAAAATGGCGGCCGTCTATAACCACTACACCCGCGTTGCCGCCGACCCCGGCTACAACAAGGCCCGCGAAGCGCAGCAAGCGCTGCTCCGTCCGCTGTTTACGACGTCGTTCCTGATCGACGACTTCCTGGCCGACAACGACTTCTTCGGCGCCCGCGACGTCGTGCTATCGAGCGCCTCGAGCAAGACGTCGCTCGGCCTCGCTTTCCTGCTGCACCAGAGCCGCCGCGGCCAAGTGACGGTGACGGGCCTCACGTCGAAGTCGAACGCAGGCTTCGTTGAGAAGACCGGTTACTACGACCGCGTCGTCGCCTACAGCGCCGTTCCAGAGAGCAATCACGACAAGCCCGCCGTCTTCGTCGATATGGCAGGAAGCGGCGAGGTGCGGATGACCGTGCACAAACACTGGGCCGGTAATCTGAAATACAGCTGCGCCGTCGGCGCCACGCATTGGGACCATTTGGGACAGGCGGGGGAATTGCCCGGTCCGAAGCCGCAAATGTTCTTCGCCCCCGATCGCGTCAAAAAGCGCAACCAGGACTGGGGCCCCGGCGGCCTGGACAAACACCTCGCCTCGGCCTGGGCCACCTTCAACACCTCTGTCGACAGCTGGATGACGGTCGTCGAAGGTCGCGGCCGCGCCGATGTGGAGCGCGTCTACCGTGATATGGTGGCCGGAAAAGCGAAGCCCGAAGAGGGGCACATGCTGGCGCTCTAGGCGAGCGAATGGGGAGAGGACGAATGCGTTGGACCATCGCACTGGCAGCGGCACTCCTCGCGCGAGCGGTGGCGGCCGAGCCTGTCACCGTCAACGTCCTCGATGTGCCGACCCTACATGCGCTGGAAGAAAACGGCTTCAGCCTGGGCGAGCAACTCGGCGGCGCGCACACCTCGACGACCAGCGACCTCTACGCCGGTAACGCGCTCTACAAGTCGCTGGCCGACACGATCGGCAAGCCGCTCGCTCACGACGCGCGGACCGATCAATTGCCGCAAGCGATCCCGCAGGGCTTGGGCGACATCCCGGACATGGTGCGCCTCATCCGCAACTTCGAGGACAAGGGCAAGCGCTCGGCAAACGACACGAAGGGCGGCTACTTCATTCGCCATCTGTCGAATAACTCCCAATACCCTTACGCGGTCGAATACGACGGCGACGAGCCGCGCCACTTCGACTCGCGCTGGCTGAACTCGCGCTTCGGCGAGATGAAGCTGGTCGCCGTCGTCAACCGCATGGACCGCGCCGACCAAGACCCGGCGACCTGCGGCGAAGTTCGCTTCATCTATCGCCTTTCATACCGCACCCAGAAGTCGAGCTCGTCGCTGCCGTTCTTCTTCAATCTCGTCCGCGCCTATCCAAAGCAGCCCGATTGCAGGCCGTTCGCCCGCCGCTGGCTCGGCGCCCAAACGGCGGCAACGCTGAAGAACACCGTGCTGCGCGACCTCGCTTTCAAGCAGATCGAGGTGAACTTCCAATCCCTGCGCTTCACGTCTGGCTACATGCACGACTTCGGTGGCCAGGCGATGTACATGCAGCGCATTTTCCGCGTCGATGCAGGCCGGCTTGTCCCGATCACACTCGAGAACACGCCCGACGTCCTTGCCGTCGAACGCAACCCCTCGCTCCTCAGCCGCTTCGTCGAATTCCTAAAGCTGGGCGACAACCTTGCGAAGCTCGACAATGGCACGCTCATCGTCGATTTCGATCCGGCCTTCCTGGCGAAGTTCGCGGTCTCCTGGTCGACGCTCGGCCGCGCCCGCACGGCAAACAAGCCCTACTCGCGCCTCTTCCAAGGCAAGGAAGGGCTTCTGCAATCGCTGGACATTTCGCGCCTCAAATACATCAAGTCGCACGAAGCCCTGGTCGAACGCCTGAACAACCTCACCTGCATGGGCTGCCACCAGATGAGCGGCACGGCAGGATTTCACATGCTGGGCTACGCCGACCAGCAATTCTCCCACCACTTCAACCGCCAACAGCTGCCGCTTTCACCGCACGCCTACGCCGAGATCGCGCGCCGCGAAGCCTACGTCGCCGCGCTCGCCGCCGGTCGCAAGCCGAACACGTTCCGCCCCCACTCGGCCTTCCCCGCCGCCGCTTGGCCGGCCGCAAACCTCCCCACCTTCAAAAAGGCGACCGTCGGCGAAATGTGCACGACCCAAGGCGTCTTTGCCGGCGCCCCATCCTGCGTCGCGGGTTCGGTCTGCCAGCGCACGGTCACCTCGCGCGCGCAGAACGTACTCTTCGGCGAATGCACCGTCCGCGGCGGCCGCGCCTCCGCAGGCGGTGTGTGCTGGAAAGGCGAAGTCAACGAAGTAGCCAGCCTGCCCGCCGGCCGCGGTCCGATCCCCGCCTACAATCTGTTCGCCTTCCAAGACAAATGGAAGTTCGGCGGCTCCGCCTACACCGGCGCCGAGATGAGCGGCCTCAGATGCGTACTGCCGCAATCGGGCGCCCCCTTGGGCCGCTCGAGCCGCGACTGCACGGCGGCAGAGGAGAACTTCGCAGGCGTCGATGCCCTCTCGCCCCCGCCGCATCTGTGCGCCAACCAAGGCGGCAACGGCTTCGATTTGTGCGCGGCGAGCGGCAACTCCGGCGCCTGTCTTGAAACGCGTGTCGTGCGCGGCATGCTCGACACGTGTTCGCCCACGCGCACCTGCCGCGAAGACTACATCTGCCAGAAGTTTCCCGATTACGACAAAATCAGCGCGCGCGACTACGGCAACACGAAGAACGGCGTGCGCGTAAACCTCTCGAGCCCCGACAAGATCAACGGCGCGACCATCCGCGCCCTACACCAAAGGGAGGTCGGCTTCTGCGTGCCGACCTACTTCCTGTTCAACATGCGCCTCGACGGCCACGTCAGCCCCGTCACGGGCCAACCGCCAGGCGCGCCGCGCATCGACCGCACACAGCCGGTGCGCGGATATCGTTAGACAGCCTTAGCCGAACTGAAGCGCAAGACCCGCGCCAAGCGCGAGCAGCGACATCGAAGCGAGCAGCAGCTTGGTCTTCAGATCAAGACGCATGAAATTGTGCATGGAACACCTCCGTTCGCGACGCTGAGACTACGAGCCCACCCATCGCAAGGTCAACGATTGAGCAGCGCAGCTTGGCGTCCTTGGCGTTTCAACCTTTTTTCTTTTTCCGGGCACCGGCTTTCGCCTTCCCACCCGCCTTCTTTTCGTTCCGCACGAAGTGATCCGCCACGATCTGTGCAATCGCCATGGTCACCTTCTTGCCGGTCGGAATGTGCAGAAACTCGTTCGGCCCATGCGCGTTCGAATGCGGCCCAAGCACGCCGGTGATCACGAACTGCGTCTCCGGGAACTTCTCGCCGAGCATCCCCATGAACGGGATCGTGCCACCTTCGCCCATATAGACGGCAGGTTTGCCGAACGCCATCTGCGACGCGCGCTCGACAGACTTCTCAAGCCACGGCGCCAGCGCCGGCGCGTTCCACCCGGAGGATCCGCGGTCGAAATCGACCTTCACCTCGGCGTTGTAAGGCGGCTTCTTCGTGAGTATCTCCGTAACGCGGTCGATTGCTTTCTTGGCGTCGAGTGTCGGCGGCCAGCGGAACGACAACTTCAGCGTCGTGAACGGAAGCAACACATTGCCCGCGTTCGCCGACGGCGTAAGCCCATCCGCCCCGATCACCGACAGCGTCGGCCGCCAAGTGCGATTGAGCACGAGCTCCGACAACTGCTTGGCCATCGGCAATGTGCCACCTGCGAATGGAAGTTTCGAATAGACCTCGGGGCCCAAAACCTTCGCCGCCTTCTTCGCTTGCGCGATCCGCTGCGCTGGGATCTTGGCGTGGAACTCCTTCTGCAGCAGCTTGCCCGTCGCCTCGTCTTCGATGCGCGACAGCAGTTGCCGTGCAATCCGGAAACTCGACGGCACAACCCCCGACGCATCGCCCGAATGCACGCCTTCGTCCAAAACCTTGATCGTCATCGTCCCGACGCCGTTGCCGCGCAACGACGTGGTGAGCCACAGCTGATCGTAGTTCCCGCAACCCGAATCCAAACACACCACGAGCGACGGCTTACCGATGCGCTCCGCCAGATGATCGATGTAGAACGGCAGATCGTAGGACCCGGATTCCTCGCACGCCTCGATCAGGATCACGCAACGCGCATGCGGAATGCCTTGGTCCTTCAGCGCCTGCAAAGCAGCGAGCGATCCATACATCGCATAGCCGTCGTCGGCGCCGCCGCGCCCATAAAGCTTGTTGTCCTTGATCACCGGCGTCCACGGACCGAACCCGTCCCACCAGCCCTTCATCTCCGGCTGCTTGTCGAGATGCCCGTAGAGCAGAACCGTATCGTCGCCTTCGCCGGGGATCTCGAAGAACAAGACCGGCGTCCGGCCCTTCAGCTTCACGACTTCCATCGTCGCGCCCGGCCACGTCGAAAGCCGCGCCCGCGCCCAAGCCTCCATCAGCTTGACCGCGTCGTCCATATAGCCGTGCTTTTCCCACTCCGCGTCGTAAGCCGGCGACTTGTTTGGAATCTTGATGTACTCGACGAGCGACGGAACGATCGCATCGTCCCAATTGCCGTCGATGTGCTTCTTCAGTCGTTGCGGATCAAACATTTCGAGGTCACCATCCAATAGTACGCGTTGGCCGAGCTTGACACGGCCACCCTGGGACCACGCAACGGCGCGTCCGGGGCGACGATAAAAGCGCCGATTTCAAAAGCGGTTCAAGCCAGTCTAGCGCAAATTTGTTGGGGTGCTTCCGGGTCCTGGTTCAAACCCGGCAACGCCTTGGAACTGGGCCAACTGCATTGGTTGAACTATCGGCCACTTCGATCGAGCTTTCCGACCCACGCGTCAATCAAGAGCTCAACGCGCCCGCGCTCTTTGGCACTTTTGCTATTGCTCACCCAGGCAACAACCCCGACAAAGGTCGTCATGATGGTCGCAAGCGCAACACTCACTAGAAAGAACGCAGCGAATTCGTATCGGCCCAAAAACGTAAGAAGACTCGTCTCCGGAGACGCAGCGACAAGCCAAGCCGCTAGGTAACCACCCAAAAAAACCATCGCCCAACCGGACTGGGTGATCGCAAAGACAACAATCAGAGCAAGCCCCATGTTGTCGTAGCCGCGCATCAGCGCCGCGCTACAAACGGCAGTGTCGAGGTGAGCCCGCCATCGACCGGAAACGCCTGCCCGTTCACGTAGGATGCCTCGTCGGACGCGAGGAACAACGCCATCGCCGCAATCTCCTCCGGATGCCCATAGCGCGCCGTCGGATTGAGCTGGCCGATCTTGCCTTCGCTGCCGCGCGCACGCGCGCCGTCGAAAATCGGCTTCGTCATGCCGGTCTCGATCAAGCCCGGGCAGATCGCGTTCACCCGCACGCCCGTGCCATAGAGCTCGTTCGCGGTCACCTGCACGAGCGAAATCACGCCCGCCTTCGACGCCGAGTAGGGCGTGGGTCCGGCGTTGGCGCGAATGCCCGCGACCGACGCCGTACAGATGATCGAGCCCTTTTTCTGCGCGACCATCAACGGCACCACGCGCTTGATCGCGAGGAACGGCCCAATCAGGTTCACGCGCAAGATTTCCTGCCACTGCTCGACCGTCTGATCGACGATCGGCACATAGCCGCCCGAAATGCCCGCATTGGCGTAAAGCACATCGACGCCGCCGAACGCACTGATCGCGCGCCCGATATAGCCCTGCACCTGATCCTCGACGCCGACATCGGCCGTCAGGGCAAGCGCTTTGCCGCCGGCCTTCGTGATCGCCTCAGCCGTTTCGTGCACGGCCTCCGTCTTGTCCACGCACAGCACCGCGGCGCCTTCGCGCGCAAATAGCTTCGACGTCGCCCGCCCGATGCCGGACCCGGCACCGGTCACAATCGCGCGCTTACCCTGCAAACGGCTCATCAGCGGTACTCGTCGTTGATCGTATCGAGCGCCTTCGCGCCCGGACACAGCTCCTTCACGCCCAGCCGGTTCAACGGCACGTCGACCGTGCGCAGCAACTGGTGCATGTCCTTCGGATTCGGGTCGAGATAGAGAAGGCCCGTCACCACCTCGCCCTTCTCGTGATGCGTGGCGAGATAGTTCATCGTGGCGACCTTGTTCGTCGGGTCGTAGCTGTCGGCAATCTTGTGCAGGCGGATGATCGAGCCGTCGTGCTGCTCCACATCCTGCACCGTACCCGGCTCGTAATCGGTCACGATTTCGGCGCGGCCCTCGAAGAAATCGAGCCGGTTCACCGCGTCGTTATGATCGCGCACGAAGTCGAAGCTCTTTGTCGAACCCGCGTGGTTGTTGAACGCGACGCACGGGCTGATCACGTCGATGAACGCGGGCCCGTTGTGCGACAGCGCCGCCTTGATGAGCGGCACCAGCTGCGGCTTGTCGCCCGAGAACGACCGCCCCACGAACGTCGCGCCCGCGAGCAGCGCCATGCTGACAAGGTCGATCGGCGAGTCCGTGTTCGTGCCGCCGGCCTTCGATTTCGACCCGCGATCGGCCGTTGCCGAGAACTGCCCTTTCGTAAGGCCATACACGCCGTTGTTCTCGGTGATGTAGGTCATGTTCACGCCGCGCCGGACGCAGTGCACGAACTGCCCCAGCCCGATCGAAGCCGAGTCGCCGTCACCGGAAACGCCCAGGTAGATCAGGTTCTTGTTCGCGAGATTGGCGCCCGTCAGCACCGACGGCATGCGCCCGTGCACACTGTTGAAGCCGTGGCTTTGGCCCAAGAAATAGTCCGGCGTCTTCGACGAGCAGCCGATGCCCGACATTTTCGCAATGCGATGCGGCTCGATGTTGAGTTCGAAGC
Source organism: uncultured Alphaproteobacteria bacterium (assembly GCA_902826695.1). Classification (GTDB taxonomy): domain Bacteria; phylum Pseudomonadota; class Alphaproteobacteria; order Micropepsales; family Micropepsaceae; genus SZUA-430. Next base: position 44,119 of record CADEFU010000017.1, read on the forward strand.
AGGCCTGAATGATGGCGGCCGAGATCGAATCGTGCCCGCAGCCCGCGCACAGCGTCGAAATCGAACCTTCATAGTCGCGCCGGGTAAATCCGCGTTCGTTCTTCTCGAGCGACGGATGGCGGAACTTGGGTTTAGCGAGGTAGGTCATGACGCAACCTTCGTGCGGGCGGGCTTGCCGAAGGCCTTCAGCCGCTCCGCGATTTCTTTGGTGATGAAGCGCGCCGTGATCGGCGTGCCGTCGTAGTGCAGGATCGAAATGAAGCGCGCAGGGTCGATCGCGCCTTCGTTCACCAGCAACGCCCGCATCTGCGCATCGCGGTTCTGCTCGACCACGAACACCTGATCGTGCGCATTGATGAAGTCGATGACGCTGTCCGCAAACGGAAACGCCCGGACGCGCAACGTATCGATGTGAATGCCCTGTTTCTCAAGGGCGTCGAGCCCCTCGTCCATCGCCGCCGACGTCGATCCGAAATAGATGACGCCATGGCGCGTCGGCTGCTTTGCCTGGCGGATCACCGGGCCTGGCACATACTTCTTCGCCGTCTCGAACTTGCGCAACAGCCGCGTCATGTTCTCGACGTAGTCGGAACCTTCCTCCGAGTACTTCGCATACTTGTTGCGCGACGAGCCGCGGGTGAAATAGGCCCCCTTCGTCGGGTGCACGCCCGGGATCGTGCGGTAGCAGATCGCGTCGCCGTCCACGTCCATATAGCGCCAGAACTCCTTCCCGGCCTCCAGCTCCTCGTAGGAAACGAGCTTGCCACGATCGTATGCCTTGGCGTCGTCCCACTTGAACGGCTTCACCAGCCAGTCGTTCATCCCGATGTCGAGATCGAGCATGACGAAGATCGGTGTCTGTAGCCGATCGGCCAAATCGAACGACAGCGCCCCGAATTCGAACGCCTCATGCGGATCTTGCGGGAAGATCATCACATGCTTCGTGTCGCCATGGCTTGAATACGCGCAAAGCGTTAGGTCCGACTGCTGCGTGCGCGTCGGCATGCCTGTCGAAGGCCCGCCGCGCTGAATATCGAAGATCACCGCCGGAATTTCCGCGGAGTAAGCAAGCCCGAGGAACTCTTGCATCAACGAGATGCCTGGCCCCGACGTCGCCGTAAAGGCGCGCGCCCCGTTCCAGCTCGCCCCGATCACCGAGCCGATCGCCGACAGCTCGTCTTCCGACTGGATGATCGCGTAGAGGTTCTTCTTCGTCTCCGGATCGACGCGCAGCCGCTTGCAGTGCGCCGCGAACGCCTCCGCGACCGACGTGGACGGCGTGATCGGATACCAGGCGGCAACCGTGGCGCCGCCGTAGACCGCACCCAAAGCCGCCGCATCGTTTCCGGCAACAAAAATGCGGTCGCCCACTTTGTCCGACCGCTTAACGCTAAGCCCGCACTTGCCCTTCAGGTGCTCGAGCACATAGTCGCGGCCCAGGCCCAACGCTTCGACGTTCGGCTTGATCAGCCGGTCCTTGCCCGCGTATTGCTCGCCGACGAGCTTCACCATCTCCTCGTGATCCATGCCGAGCAGCGCACCGACCGCGCCGATATAGATCATGTTCTTCAAGAGCTGCCGGTCGCGGGGAATGTCGTACCGGCTGTTCGCCATCTCCGTCAGCGGCACGCCGATGACATTGATGTCGGGCCTGAACTTCGACTGCGGCATCGGCTTCGTCGAGTCGTAGAGCAGATAGCCGCCAGGCTCGAGTTCCTTGACGTCCTTGTCCCAAGTCTGCCCGTTCATCGCGACCACGAAATCGACGCCGCCACGCCGCCCGATCCAGCCCTCGCCCGAAACCCGCACTTCGTACCACGTGGGCAGGCCCTGGATGTTCGACGGAAAGATATTGCGCACCGCGATGGGCACGCCCATGCGCAGGATCGCGCGCGCGAACAGCTCGTTCGCGCTCGCCGATCCCGAGCCGTTGGTATTCGCGAATTTGACGACGAAGTCGTTCGTCGCCTCTAGCGGCTTTGGCATTTCTCGCCTGCCTGTGCAGTTTCAAGAAGGAATTTTTGCATGTCCCACGCGCCGGTGGGGCAGCGCTCGGCGCAGAACCCGCAATGCAGGCAAAGATCTTCGTCCTTCGCCATGATGCGGCCTGTCTTCAGTCCGTCGCCGACATAGATGTCCTGCGTCGTGTTCTTCGCGGGCGCGGTTAGACGCGTGCGCAAATCTTTCTCGTCGCCGTTTTCCGTGAACGTGATGCAATCCGTCGGGCAGATATCGACGCACGCGTCGCACTCGATGCAGAGCTTGGCCGAGAACACAGTCTGCACGTCGCAATTCAGACAGCGCTGCGTTTCCTTGTAGCCGAGCTCGCGGTCGAACCCGAGCTCCACTTCGGCCTTCACGTCCTTCAGCGCCACCTCGTTCGGCAGATGCGGCACCTTGTAGCGAAGGTCGTTCGCGATGTCGTTGTCGTACGACCACTCGTGAATGCCCATCTTCTGGCTGGCGAGTGTCACGAACGGCGGCGGCCGGTCTGCCACACTCAGCCCGTTCACGAACTTGTCGATCGAAACAGCGGCGCCATGCCCGTGCGCGACCGCCCAGATAATGTTCTTCGGCCCGAACGCCGCGTCGCCGCCGAAAAACACTTTCGGGTTTGACGATTGGTAGGTGACCTCGTCGACCTTGGGCATGCCCCATTTGTCGAACTCGATCCCCGCATCGCGCTCGATCCAGGGGAACGCATTCTCCTGACCGACCGCGACCAGCACGTCATCGCACTCGAAATGCACATCCGGCTCGCCCGAAGGCACCAAGCTGCGCTTGCCCTTCGCGTCGAACTCCGCCTTCACCTTCTCGAACAGCACACCGGTGAGCTTCCCGGCCTTGTGCGTGAACTCCTTCGGGACAAGGAAGTTGTGGATCGGGATACCCTCCCGCATCGAGTCTTCCTTCTCCCAAGGGCTGGCCTTCATCTCCTCGAAGCCCGAGCGAACGACGACCTTCACGTCCTCGCCGCCCAAACGCCGCGACGTCCGGCAGCAGTCCATGGCCGTATTGCCGCCGCCAAGCACGATCACGCGCTTGCCGATCTTGTCGACGTGTTCGAACGAGACCGACGACAGCCAATCGATGCCGATATGGATGTTCGCCTTCGCTTCCTCGCGACCGGGTATCTCGAGATTGCGCCCGCGCGGCGCCCCGCAGCCGACGAAGACGGCATCGAACCCTTCGGCGAGCACGGCCTTCAAACTATCGACGCGCTTGCCCATCCGAAGCTCGGGCTGCAGATCGGTGATGAACCCGACCTCTTCGTCGAGCACCTTCTCCGGCAACCGGAACTTCGGAATCTGCGTCCGCATCATACCGCCGGCCGCCGGATCCTGATCGTAGATCACGACGTGATAGCCAAGCGGCAGCAGGTCGCGCGCGACGGTCAGCGACGCGGGCCCCGCGCCGATGAGCGCAATGCGCTTCCCGTTCTTGGTCGTGGCCGGCTTTGGCAACCGATCGCGAATCTCGCCCTTGTTGTCGGCCGCAACGCGCTTCAAGCGGCAGATCGCAACTGGCTCCGCCTCGACACGGCCGCGACGGCAAGCCGGTTCGCACGGCCGGTCGCACGTACGCCCGAGCACGCCCGGAAACACGTTCGACTTCCAATTGACCATATAGGCGTCGGCATAACGGCCGGCCGCGATAAGGCGGATGTATTCCGGCACCGGCGTATGCGCCGGACACGCCCATTGGCAGTCGACGACTTTATGGAAATAGTCCGGGTTCGAGATGTCCGTCGGCTTCATACCCGGCCGCGAACGCTTCGCCGGTGCGTCAAGGGCGTCGATACTCATCGCGCGAAAGTGTCTCCCTCCATCGGAGGCCGCGCCTTGTGTTCTTGCTGCATACGAAGCGATCCCCGGGGCCGCCACTATAGTCGCCGCCGCCCCTAGCGCCAGTGCCCTTTCTCCCCACAACGCAGGTGGAATTCCGGCCTACGTTGCACTGCGAAACCCGGTATGGCTATTCACCTTACGACTTGAAGGACATGGGGAGCTCGTACGCATGCCGGACAAGACCGCCGACCTCGCCACGCACAAGCTGCGCTTGAGCCCGGCAAAACTACGCCGCATCTGCGACCCGAAGCAGTTCAAGTTCACGACGACCGCCGACGTGGCCCCGTTCGACGGCCTCATCGGCCAAAGCCGCGCCCTCGAAGCACTCGACCTGGGCGCCCGCATCGACAAACCGGGGTTCAACCTGTTCGTGCTGGGCGAGCGCGGCACAGCCCGCCACGGCACCGTGCGCGGTATGATCGACTCCTACGCGAAGAAGCTGCCCGTCCCAACCGACTGGATCTACGTCGCCAACATCGAACAGCCCGACCGCCCCCGCGCGCTCTCGCTCCCACCCGGCCGCGCCGCAAAGTTCAAGACGGCCATGGACGACGCAATGGACGAACTCTTCGCGCTCGTCCCCTCCGTCTTTGAGAGTGCGGAGTACCAATCGCGACGCCGCACCGCCCTCGAAGCCGTCAACAACGAGCAAGAACAAGCGTTCGAAGCGCTCAACGAAAAAGCGCGCACTCAGGGCATCACATTGATGCGCACGCAAGCGGGCTTCACGTTCGCGCCACTCGTCAAGGACGGCGTGATGCCGCCCGAGGCGTTCAACGTCCTGCCCGAACCCGAGCGCAAGGCAATCATCGAAAAGATCGAGGCGCTCCAGCAAGAACTCGCCGCGCTGATCGAGCGCTTGCCCGGGTGGGAGCGCGAACGGCGCCAGCGCGTAACCGACCTCGACCGCGAACACGCTAGCCTTGCCGTCACCGGTGTCATGAAAGATGTGGCCGCTAGCGTCGCCGACTTGCCCGACATCCATGCCCATGTCGAAACCACAACGGCCGAGCTCATCAAGCATGCAGCTCTATTCCGCGCCGCAGGCCCGATGAAACGCGAAGAAGGCCCGCCGTTGATGCAGCCGTCCGAGGCCATCACCGAGAACGACCCCCGCTTCCGCCGCTTCCGCGTAAATCTCTTCGTCGGCGACGGAGCCAAGGCCTGCGCTCCCGTCGTTGTCGAGGACAATCCGTCGATCGGTAACCTCGTCGGCCGCATCGAACAGCAAGCACACATGGGCGCGCTGTTCACCGACTTCACGCTGATCCGCCCCGGTAGCCTCCATCTCGCGAACGGCGGCTATCTCCTGATCGATGCCCGTCGCCTGCTGCTCGAACCCTACGCCTGGGAGATGCTGAAGCGCTGTCTGCGTGCGCGCACCATCACGATCGAGTCGCCGATGGACCGCATGTCGATCATGTCGACCGCAGGCCTCAAACCCGACGCGATCCCGCTCTCAACCAAGGTGATCCTGTTCGGCGACCGCCAGCTCTACTACGCGCTGTTTGAAGGCGACCCCGACTTCGCCGAACTGTTCAAGATCGCCGTGGACTTCGAAGACACCGTCGACTGGACCGACGCCACCGCCAATGACTATGCAGGCCTCATCGGCTCGATCGCGCGACGCGAGAACCTTCGCCCCTTGTCGCCCGCAGCCGTCGCCCTCGTCATCGAAGAACTCGCCCGCGAAGCCGAGGACGCGAAGAAGCTGTCGCTGCGCATCGGCAACCTCGCCGACCATCTGCGCGAGGCCGACTTCTGGGCCGCCGAGGCCGGTCACAAAGTCATCGACGCCGTCGACGTCGATCGCGCCAGCGAGGCCTGGGAGCGCCGCCACGACCGCATCAGCCTGCGCGGCCAAGAGATGATCGAGCGCGAGATCATGCTGGTCGACACGGCCGGCGCCAAAGTCGGCCAAATCAACGGCCTCGCCGTCATGTCGCTGGGCGGCTACGCCTTCGGCAAGCCCAGCCGCGTCACCGCGCGCGTACGCGTCGGGACGGGCGAAGTCATCGACGTCGAACGCGAAGCATCGATGGGCGGCCCGACCCACACGAAGGGCGTCCTGATCCTAAGCTCGTTCCTCTCGACCCGCTACGCGCTGAACCGCCCGACCTCGCTGCACGCCAGCCTCGTCTTCGAGCAAAACTACGGCGGCATCGACGGCGACAGCGCCTCATCGACCGAACTCTACGCCCTTCTCTCGGCCCTCTCCGACGTGCCCATCCGCCAAGGCATCGCCGTCACCGGCTCGGTGAACCAGCGCGGCGAAGTCCAAGCGATCGGCGGCGTCAATCAAAAGATCGAAGGATTCTTCGCGCTCTGCAAAGCCCGCGGTCTTGACGGCAGCCAAGGCGTGATGATCCCGAAAGCGAACGAACAGCATCTGATGCTCGACCGCGAAGTCGTCGAAGCCTGCGCCACCGGCAAGTTCCACGTCTTCGCCGTCGCCACGATCGACGAAGGCATCACGCTCTTGACCGGAGTCCCGGCAGGCGAACGCGGAGCCGACGGCCTCTACCCCAAGGACACGACCAACCGCCGCGTCGAAGACAAGCTGATCGCCTTCGCCGAAATGCGCCGCGACTTCGCCGCCGCAAAACCGATCGCGTAGGAAGCAAGAGTCTCACGCGAAGACGCGAAGAAGTAAGGCGCGAAAGTGCCCGCGCCGAAGGCGCATTGAGAATCTGTCGGTGGCGCTTCGCGCCAAAAAGGGCTTCGCGTTCTTACTTCTTTGCGTTCTTCGCGTCTTCGCGTGAAACCACTTTCTTCCAGCCGCCTACCCCTCGACCACCGACGCGTCGATGTCGGCAATGCGCGACTTGCCGACGAGCGCCATCGAGGTGCGCAGCTCGCGCTTCATCGTCTCAAGCACGGCGGTGACGCCCTTCTCGCCGTTGGCGGCGACACCGTAAACCCACGCCCGCCCGATCATGCAGGCTTTGGCGCCGAGCGCGAGCGCCCGCGTCAAATCCTGACCGGAACGAATTCCACCGTCCATGAGCACCGTCGTCTTCGAGCCCACCGCCTCGACGATTTTCGGCAACACCGAAATCGACGACCGCGCCGCATCAAGCTGCCGCCCGCCATGGTTCGACACCACAAGCCCGTCCGCACCCGTCGCGACAGCTTCCTTCGCGTCTTCCGCGTCAAGCACGCCCTTCAAGATCAGCGGCCCCTTCCAGAGCCCGCGCACCCACTCGAGGTCCTTCCAGGTGACGGACGGATCGAGCGCGGTCGTTGTCCAGTGCAACAGCGCACCCAGCGACTTCGCATCCTTCACCACGCCCGCCAGATTGCCGAACGTCAGCGGCTGTCCCTTGACGCCCACGTCGTAGATCCACGACGGCCGCGCCGCGAAACTCGCTGCCATCCGAAGCTTTGAGAGCAGCGGCAACTGCACGCCCATCCCGTTGCGAATATCGCGATAGCGCGTGCCCAACACCGGCAGGTCGACCGTAAACACAAGCGCCCCGCAATTCGCAGCCGCCGCCCGTGCCAAAATCTCCTTCACAACCCCACGATCGCGCATCATGTAGAGCTGAAACCAGAACGGCTGCGTCGTCGCACGCCGCACTTCCTCGATCGGACAAATCCCGACCGTGGACAGCGTGTACGGCACGCCGGCCTTCTCGGCCGCTCGCGCCGCCTGAGCTTCGGCCCGCCGCGCCATCATCCCGGCAAAGCCGATCGGCGCCAGGATCAACGGCAACTCCAACCGCTGCCCGAACAAGGTTGTCGACGTATCGAGCGACGACACATCGCGCAGCACCTTCTGTTTCAGCGAAAGCTTGCCCAGATCGTCCCGGTTGGCCCGCAGCGTCGCCTCATCAAACGCCCCGCCGTCCACATAGTCGAACATCAACCGCGGCAACCGCCGCCGGGCGAGTTCGCGATAGTCGGAGACAGAGGCTGGTGCCAGCATTTTCATACCGTTGGATATCCAAAGCCGCTTGCGCGAACCAGGAAGCTCGCGATCCAACGTTTTACCAGGTGGATGAGGCCCGACAAGATCAAGAACACAAAGCACCCAGTTGCGAACTTCGAACCAAATACAGTCAGAGTCGATATTCCCCATCGCGCCGTTGGGTCGCTCAGATACATCAGTGCGGCGCTAGCCGACGTTGCGGCAGCGCTCGCCACGAAAGCCACCAGTAACAAATCTCGCCACCTCGTGACGACTAGTGCACCGACTATGGCAATGAGAATGGGCGCCCCATGCTCAAGGAGCCAGCCCTCAAAGCCCCAACAACCCCAGGCGTTAAAGCAGACGACGGGGACAATCTCTTCGATCAGCGGTTCGTTGGGGACGACAGAGACCATCTCAGTATTTCCGTCAGCGATACTGCCGCCCAAGAGCGCCGGTGGTTTCGAAGAACTCCGCCACCGTCTCGTCGATGATCTGCTTGACCGGTTTCACGCTGTCGATGCGCCCGGCGACCTGGCCACAGAGCGCGATCGAGGCCTCCATATCGCCCCCGAAATAAAGGTCTTTCGAGCGGCCGAATTCCACCATGACCGGCGGGCCCTGATAGGTGGGCGTCAGCTCACGCTCAAGCCGCGTCGTCTTCTCCGTCCTCAGCGCCCGCAACGCCGGCCGCGAAAACTGGTTGAGGAAAACCGTGCCAGTGTCTTCGGCATCGATGATCGCCTGCTTCCAATTCTGGTGCACCGGCGACTCCGCCGCCGAGACCATTCGCGTCCCCATCTGCACGCCTTCTGCGCCCAGCGCAAACGCCGCCGCCATCGTCCGCCCGCAGGTGATGCCGCCCGCGGCGATGATCGGCACGTCGACCTTCTCGCGCACCAGCGGCAGCAGCACCATCGACATCACCGACTGCGGATTCTTGAAGCCGCCGCCCTCGCCGCCCTCGACCACAAGCCCGTCGACACCGGCCTCCACCGCCTTCAAAGCAGCTTTCAGCGTCGGCACGACGTGAAACACCGTCAGCCCCAGCGCCTTCAACTCGCGGCAGAACTTCGTCGGATCGCCCGCCGACGTGGTGACGAACTTCACCCCTTCCTTGGCGACCGCGTCTTCCACGAACTTGACGATGTTCGGGTCGCGCACAAAGGCGAGCGCGATGTTCACGCCGAACGGCTTCGCCGTCAGTTGCTTCATCTTCTTGATCTCAGCCCGCACGGCGTCGAGCTCGCCTGACGACGTCTCGATGATCCCGAGCCCACCGGCATTCGAGACGGCGGAAGCCAGCTGCGAGCGCGCAATCCACCCCATTGGCGCCTGTACGATCGGATAGTCGACGCCCAAGAGCTTCGAAAGACGATTCTCGATCCGCATGGAACCTACTCCGCGCTCAACGTCCGTTTGACCTTGACCACCAAGACCTGTGCGTTGTTCCGGAGCAAGATCAGCTCCGCCACGCTGTCCTTCGGCCCCTCTAGCCCGCGCGCGAAGAAATAGTATGGCGCAGGCGAGTTCGAATACGTGCCGTCGATCGCCAAAACCTGATCCCCAGCCTTCACCCCAGCCAACGCCGCAGGTCCGCCCTTTTCCACCTGCGAAATTTTCGGATAGGGCGTGGCGTCGATCATCTTCACGCCGATCCCATAAAGATCGTACGGCGGCGGCACATCGGCGGACGCCTGGAACACACCGGCAAAGGAAGCCGCGGCAAACGCCACCAGGAACGCAAACAAACGCATCGTCATCTCTCTCCAAAGTCGAAATTGCGCGCGGCACAATACCCGATCGCCACCTATTTGATACCCGCCCAGCATTGGCACCGCCCCGGCGCACGTGCAATCTTCGGGCATGGGGAACATCGAGAGCACCGCCGCCGCCCTGAACCTCGTCGCGCTTTACGCAGCGGCAGGGGTGATCTTCGCGATCCTCTTCCTGCTCTTCGGCATCACCCGCATCGACAACGGCGCAAAAGGCGCAGGCCTTGGTTTCCGCCTGCTCATCCTCCCCGGCCTCATCGCGCTCTGGCCGCTCATGCTGATCCGCTGGCTGTCCGGCGGACAACCTCACGGCTGATCACATGCGCCTCTGGCAACGCCGCACGCACCCTTGGATCTGGCTCATCGTCGCCGCAGCCGTGGCCTTCGTGCTGATCGCGCTCGTGCAAGATCAGCCCGGCCTCCTGAGCCTGAGATAGAGCGATGGCCGCGACCTACAAACCCGTCCTCTGGAACGCGCACAAGCGCATATACGACACGATACTGATCGCCGGGATCGTGGCCTATCTCGCGATCTTCATCGCCGTCGGCTACGCGACCGCCGACAGCGCCAACACCTCGCTCGAAATACTGACGATCAGCGCGCTCGGCGCCTGCGCGTTCTTCATGCTGCACATCGTGCTCGCCATCGGCCCGCTCGCGCGTCTCTCGCCGAAGTTCCTGCCGCTGCTCTACAACCGGCGCCACTTGGGTGTGGCCCTCTTCGTCGTCGCCGCGAGCCACGCCATCTTTGGTACGATCTGGTACCACGGCTATGGCGTGATCAATCCGATCGTCTCACTTTTCGTCTCGAACCCGCGCTACGACGCCATCGGCGCGTTTCCATTCGAAAGCCTCGGCGTCATCGCGCTCGTGATCCTGTTCCTCATGGCCGCGACCAGCCACGACTTCTGGCTGAACAACCTCTCGCCAGCTGTCTGGAAGACGCTGCACATGCTGATCTACCCGGCCTATGGCAGCGTGGTTCTGCATGTGTTGCTCGGCGCCGCTAGCGGCCACGGCGGCAGTCCGCTCTACGTCTGGGCGGTCGCCGCGGGCTTTGCGATCATCGTCGGCCTGCACATCACGGCGGGCATCGCGCAAAGCGGCCGCGACGCCGCCACACGACGAAACCTTGATGGCGACTGGATCGACGCGGGCACGGTCGCCGACATCCCGGAAAAGCGCGCCCGCCGCATCACGACGCCGTCGGGCCACCAAATCGCGATCTTCAAATATGACGGCAAAGTCGCCGCGATCTCGAACGTCTGCGCCCACCAGATGGGCCCACTCGCCGAAGGCTGCATCAAGGACGGCCTCGTCACCTGCCCGTGGCACGGCTGGCAGTACGATCCCGCAACGGGCCGCTCGCCCGCGCCCTACACCGAAAAAGTGGAAACCTTCGCCGTGCGCGTGAAAGACGGTCGCGTCTTCGTCGCCGCAAAACCGAACCCGAAAGGCGCGGCCGCAACCCCGGCCGCGATCGGCTAAACCATGGCGGACAACAACGACAATTTCTACGTCGGCTACTTGGCCCTCCCGAAGGGGCTTCGCGGCACCATCGCGGCCCTCGTCATCGTCCTCGTCGCACTCATCGCGTTCGACGCCTGGCTCGTGGCAACGCTTCAACCCGAAGCGGGCGACGGGCACTGGGCCGACACGCCAAGCGAATTCGTCGGCACGCTGACGCGCGATCCCTACCCGATGCTGCGCGTCGACAAGGGCGGCGTGACAAAAACCTACGTGATCGTCTCCGACGAAAAGCGCGGCGCAGAGACGGCCCTCGCAAAATTCCCTGACGGCGCCTCAATCAAACTTACAGGATTTGAGGTCGAACGCGCCGCCGTCGGCATGATCCAGCTCGCAGCAACCGAAATGACCGTAGCCGACGCCCCGTCCGTCGCCGACGCGCCTCGCGAGATCCATGGCCGCGTCACGGTGACGGGCGAAATCGTCGATTCCAAATGTTGGCTGGGCGTCATGCGCCCCGGCGACGGCCATATCCACAAAGCCTGCGCCAGCGTCTGCATCCTGGGCGGCATACCCCCGATGTTCGTGACCCGCACCGGGGGCGCCCCATCCGTGATGCTGCTGACCCTGGCCGACGGCCGCGCCGTGCCGCCGGAGCGCATCGTCGAATACGCCGCTGATTCCGTTCAACTGTCGGGAATCGTGGAAAAGCGGGGCGATCTCACTGTCTTTAAGGCCGATCTCGACAGCCTCAGACGCACCGAATAAAACGCACCCCATGGTGCGTCATTTTCTTTCTCTCCTAGTCATGGGGCTCGCGCTCGCGGCCTGCGGCGATTCCGGCAAGCCGAAGCAATCGGCTGGCGACTCAAAGCCCGTTCGAATGGCCTGCCGCACGATCGACGAGGCCGCAATGAAGGCGCAGGACGTCACGCGCAAACTCGCCGAAGGCCGCAAAGCCGGCACGCTCACCCAAGACGAATACATCGCCTACACCAATGCGGTGAGCGACGGTTTGAGCGCCTGGGCCGAACGCCAAGACCTTCGCGCCTATTGCGCCGCGCTTCAACGCGTCGTGACCGACGCCAGCCTGCAATAGGATTTGACGTCAGTTTGCGGAGTGCCGCGAATGCCGCGAGCGCCCATGTTGGTTCCTCCCAATCAGGCACCAGCCCTATGTCATTCCGCATCACCGGCCTGGACGCCGCGCCGTTCGCCCACCTCTTCGGCTTGAGCGACGACGCGCTCGCCGGCCACAACGCCAAGCGCTACGTCGCCGACACGAAGCCGGGATTCCCCTGCCGCATCACGCTTGAAGACGCCGAACCGGGTGAAACGCTGCTGCTCGTCCCGCACGCGAAAGCGCCAGCTACCTCCACGCCCACTTCGCCCGCCGCGGCTGCTACGCGGCTTTGATCGAACGTAGCCCTACTACCTGAAGTGTTCTTCCATCCACGCCGCGCCGAAAGCCACGAAGTCGGCCGCGTCGATCAGCTCGCTCGCGGCAAGGCCGACGCGCCCATGTCGCGCTTTGCCCGCCAACAGATAGGCATTGGTGATGAGCGTGAAGTAATCGTCGTCCCAATCGGCGATCCCTTCCGCATCGTCCAAGCAATCGATCCAAACGTGACGCGCTCCGCCCTCGCCCGCGATCAGATAGTCCCACCGCGTCCGCCGCTTGCTCGCAACACGCGCGACGTACTCCGCATAGTGCAGCACCGTCACCGTGTTTGGATCCGCCCCAAGCCGCAACACCTTCCCGCCGCGCGCACACAGTGTCTCGAGCGGCGACCCCGGCCCGTAATAGTCGTTCCACGGCTGATCGCTGAGCAGAGCTTGCGCATCGCGCCCGCGCGCCGCAAATCGCCCACTCGGATTGGGGCTCAGCAAAGTGCCCGCGCGCAACCGGAACACTTCCGCAAACCACCCGACCTCCGGCAACACGGAAGCCGTTTGCGCATCGAACGGCGGCGTGCCCGCAAGCAGCTTCGCACGCTCCTCAACCGGCCGCTGGTTCACCCAGTCATACGCATAGTCCGAGCCTAAGATCATCACGAGCGTGCCCGACGGTCCGACGGCCGCCTCCAGCGCATCAAGCAGCATCTCCGGTCCGCCGTCGCCGACCTGGCTACGCGCCAAACCCAGCTTGCGCAGTGACGCATGCACCATCACGCGGTCACCCGCCTGAACGCCAAGCGCCGTCAAATCCCTGCAAAGGCTCTCACGATCCAACATCACACCGCATCATGGAAGATAACACCAAGCGTCATCCGGCTCCCGCGCCGGATCGTGCTCACCCCATGACGCATCGCAACCCGCGAAAAGCCCTTCGCTGATGCCACCGGCCGGTGATTGACCGCAAAGACAACCATGTCGCCTTGGCCGAGCGATACCACCTCGGCGCGCGTCTGCTTGCGCGGCGCGGTCTCCGTCAGCACGAATTCGCCACCGTCGAAGTCCGCGCCCGGCGCATTCAACAGCACCGCCGCCTGCAAAGGGAACTGCACGCCGCCGTAGAGATCCTGATGCAGACGGTTGTAGTCACCGGCCCCATACTTGAGCAGCAACGGCGTCGGCCGCCTCTGCCCGCTCGCGTGACAGTGCTTCAGAAACGCATCCAACGACGCCGGATAGCGCTCGTCGCGCCCCAGCGCGTCCGCCCACGCATTGGCAACCGGCGCCAGCCGCGCATAGAGCACATGCCGCAGCGCCTCAACCGGCTGCGGCATCGGATAGGCAAAATACTGATACTCGCCCTGCCCGAACCCGTGGCGTGCCATCACAACACGGCTCCGGAACATAGCCTCATGCTCATAGAGCGTCCGCATCTCCGCACACTCAGGAGCCGTCATCACGCCCGGCACGACGGCAAACCCGCGCGCGTGTAACGCCTCGACGATCGGCGCCCAATCAATCCGATCAAGCCGCGCCGCGGGTTCGACCGCACGCTCCGCCACTTTGCGGACCGCGCTCATTCGGCCGCTTCCTTCGCGAGCAACGCCTTCTTGCGTTTGACCCCAAACGCGTACCCGCCGATCCCGCCGCCGCTCGCCACCACGCGATGACACGGAATAGCGACCGCAATCTTGTTGGCGCCGCAAGCATTCGCGACCGCACGATGCGCCGAAGGCTCGCCGATCGCCTTCGCGATCGCGCCATAGCTGCGCGTTTCGCCCGCCGGAATTTTCCGCAGCGCCTGCCACACCCGCTCCTGAAAAGCGGTCCCGCGAATATCGAGCGGCAAATCGAGCGCACCCGTCGGCTCCTCGACCAGATCGACCACCCGCTTAACCGAAGCAGACAGCTCGCCGTCGGCCTCGATCAGCTTCGCCTTCGGGAAGCGCGCCTGCACCGCATCGCGCGCCGCCTTCGCGCCGTCGCCGAACGCGAGCGCACAAAGTCCCCGCTCGCTCATCGCGATGCCGACGAACCCCAGCGAACACCGCGCCACCGACGCCTTAAGCACCAGCGCCGCCCCGCCCGACTTCACGTCGCGCGGTCGCGCGCCAAGCCGCCGGCTCGCCTCATAAGCGCGGCTCGACGCGTTGAACCCGGCGTCGTAGAGCGCCGCCGTCACCGTCTCGCCACCCTTCAACCGGTCGCGAAACTTCTCGACCCGTTTGGCGAGCGCGTACTGCTTCGGCGAGAGGCCCGTCGCCTGCTTGAAGAGCTTGTGAAACCGCCCCTCGCTGAACCCCGCCGCCTTGGCGAGCGACGCCACGCTCGGCACATGCTCGTCACGCTCGAGCTTGCGGCAAGCCTCCGTCACGACCTTGGCGATCCGCACGCCCTGTGCCGGCTCATCCGGCTTGCACCGCAGACATGCGCGATAGCCGGCCTTCCGCGCGTCACCGATCGTCTCGAAGAACTCGACGTTCTCCCGCTTCGGCGGCCGCGCCGGACACCCGGGCCTGCAGTAGATCCCGGTCGTCTTCACCGCGATGATGAAGTGCCCCTCAGCCGCCGCGTCGCGCGTCTCAAACGCGCGATACCGCGCCGCGTCGGTGGCATAGGTCTTGGTTCCGTTCATAAGCAACATCTGATGCGTCCTCGTTCATAGACGCAAGATGATGGTTTGAGCCCCCGCTCACACCCCGGTTTCTGCCCTCAAACCTCCCGGTCGAACCCGTCCCGAAGGCGCTCCAGCTTTACGAGCGTTTCCTTGCGCTGGCCCCAGTAAACGATTGCACCGGCCAAAACGACCGCGAGCCAAAGCAGCGCCACGCCCACGGCAATCAGCAGCCCCCGTGTATCCGACGCATCAAGTGAGCTACCCCAAACACGCGCAGCCGCAATTGCGGCAAGGAACACAAGCCCGAGACAAACCGTCCACATCGTCGCAACGGCAAGCCGCACACCGACACGCGCATTCGCCACCGCAAGGTTCAGCGCATCGTGCACCGAAGCGCCCGCACCTTGCGCCCCACCCGATCGCGCCCAAAACGTGAGTGCTGCAGCCGCCCCGGTGAAGACGATCGTGGCCGTCCCAAACAGAAACGAGAAGGCACCGCCGCGCGCGAGAAGCCAAATGCCGATGCCGAAACCAAGAAGCGTCATGATCCCGTCACCGACGACAAAAGCGCGCGAAACCCAACGCCAACGGCGCATCCGCTCAAGTTCCGCCACGGCTGGCGCCGCCTTCTCCGGCAGCTCGCGCCAAAGAGCTTCAAGCTCGTTCCAATCGGTTCCGCTCATGTGACCGATCCTTTCAACATCTCTTTCAACTGTTCCTTAGCCCGGTGCAGCCTGACCGATGCCGCCGAGACGCCGATACCCAAAACCTCGGCGGCTTCCTCCGGCGTAAATCCTTCCAGCGCGAGCGTGGCCGCGACCTTCAAACTCACCGGCAGCCGCTGCACGGCAGCTTCAAGCTTCAAGCGCAAGTCGTTACGCGCAGCATGTTCTTCAGGCGTGCTGCCGAGCGCAGGCAGAGCGACATCGAGTTCGACCGCACGTGGCTCACGGGCCTCCCGGGCGACATGGCTGATCGACCGGTTGTGCGCGACCCGCGCGACGAACGTCTTCACCGACGCCTCTCCGCGAAAGCGCGGCAGCGCCTGCCACAGCGCCAGGTGAATGTCCTGCGCCAGCTCCTCGGCGCGCGCACCGTTCGCCTCGTACGAACGCGCGATGCGGCGGATCAAGGGTCCGTGTGTGCGCGCGATCTCGTCATAGCTCGTCATCAGCGCGACAATATCGCTTCGCTCCGAAGCCGGAAGGCGCAAACGGCAAGCACGGTGAACGTGAGCGCAAGCTCAAGCGCGGCCACCGTCGCAAACGGCGCGGTCGGCGTTGTTGACTTGAGCAACGGCCCCGAAAGCGCCGCCAACTCCCACCCCAGCGGCCACAAGCCGGCTTGCGCCAAACGCTCGCCCGTCATGACAAAGCCAAGCACCGCCGGCGCAAACGACATCAGCATCAGATAGCTCTGCGCATCCTTGAAGTTCTTCGACCACAACCCGACCGCAATCTGCAGCGCCGTCACAAGCAACGTCAGCGGCACAAGATAGAGTGTCACCATCAACCCAGCCTCCAGTCCGGTTTCGAGCCGGATACCCAGCTCCGCCAGCGCCGAGTACTGCAGCAACACCAGCCCGCCGATCACACACGCCGCCGTCCCCAGCACGCCGAGCAAAGCCGCTGCAAGCCACTTGCCCACGACGATGCTGAAGGCTCCGACCGGATGCACGAGCAACGGCTCAAGCGACCGCCGCTCGCGCTCGCCCGCCGTCATGTCGGCGGCAGCCGCCACCGCAACGAAGAACGGTGCCATCACGAACAAGATAATGAGCACCCGCGCGATGACATCGGCCTGGCGCGAAAAGCTGTTCGTCGTCTGCGTGTCGATACTGAGCGGGCTCGTCAGCGACATCGAGACGCCGCGCGCCAGCAACCTCTGGCCGCCCAACGTCGATGAAAACTGCGCAAGCGTGCTCTCGACCTTGCGGATGGTGGATGACAGCGCCGTTAAGTCACCCCGCACATGCACCCGCACGCTCTTGCCCTCTGCAAGCCGCGCCTCCAAGTCGGCCGGCACGTTGACGCAAATCGACGCCTTAGGATCGAACGAGAGCCCCGCAGCGGTCAGCTGTCCCGCCAGCAATGCGGACTCGGCGTCGCAAAACTTGATCGGCGCGTACTTGCCCTCGCTCGTCTGCGCCGCAAGCATGTTCACCGTCAGCAACACGGCCACCGGTCCGAACGCGACATAAGCGAGCCCTGAAAAGAGCGCCCGCCGGTCGCGCAGCAGATCGACAAACTCTTTCAAGAAGATAGTGAGCGCGTTCATGCCGCAAATCCCGTGAGTTTGAGAAACGCTGCTTCAAGGTCGCCACCGCCGCCCCGGGCAATGATCTCACCGGGCGTTCCCTCCGCGACCAAGCGTCCGGCATCGATCACGATCAGACGGTCGGAAAGCTCCATCACTTCGGCCATTGCATGGCTGGACATCAGGATGCACACGCCGTCGGCCCTCAGCCGCTTCAGCAACTCGCGCAGCACGCGCACCGAGAACACATCAAGCCCGCGCGTCGGCTCGTCGAGTACCAGATTGCGCGGCCCATGCACGATCGTCCGCGCCAGCGCCGTCTTCATGCGTTGCCCGTGGCTCAACCCCGCCGCAAAGCGATTGCGAATGTCGGCAAGCCCCAGCGCATCGATCGCATTCTCGACCGCGCCCGACAGTCTGCGCCCGCTCAACCCGTAAAGTTGTCCGGCAAAGCGCACATGCTCGACCACCGTCAAACGGGGATAGAGCCCGAATTCGTCGTGCAGCATCCCAAGCCGCGACAGCGCTTTGACGCGCGAGCGGGCGACATCGGCGCCGTCGATCGCAACATGCCCATGATCGGGCTTGATCAACCCGCCGATCATGCGGAGCGTCGTCGTCTTCCCCGACCCGTTACCGCCCAGAAGCGTCGTGATCGCCCCGTCTTGTGACGCAAACGAGAATCCGTCCACCGCCGTCACCGCGCCGAACCGTTTCCGCAAACCTTCGCCCGAAATCATGGCAACCCCCTCTAAAGCGTCGGCGAAACGATGAACCGCGGCATCGGTATCTTCGCGACGCACGCATGATCGCGCCCGCCCTTTGCCGGATCGGCAAGGAAAGACCCGATCAAATCCGCGATGCACTTCGTCGAGCTGTTCGTGTGAAACCCGTTCGGAATGACGACATGCACGCGCGCGCCGAACATTTTCAGTGCCCCCTCGCCCCCTTGAGGCGGCGTCACCGGATCGGCCGCCCCCGAGATCGCCATGGCCGGCACGTCCGAACGAAACGCCTGCGTCATCTCAGCCGGCAGCGGCCGATGCGGCCAAACCGAGCACCCGGCCGCGAAGATGCGGATGTAGCTGTCCCGCGTGAAGCCGAACGCCATGTCGGCCGACTTCTCGCGTGATGCCCGCGTCTGATCCTCGCCGCACAAGATGCCCAGCATCGAGCCGAGCGACATTGTCTCGACCGACCACTCGCTGGTGGCGGCACCGAGCGCCACCAGCGGACCAAAGTTGTCCTGCGCAGCCTGCGCAATGGCATACGGCACGACGCTTCGGGTAAACCCAGCATAGAGCGCACCACGAACGAACCCGGCCGCGCCGTCACGGTCGATAAAGGTGCTCTGCGTGCGACCCGTTCGGGGCTCAATGATGTCCTTCGAGAACGGCGCCCGCTCTGCACGTTTCAGAATTGCATCAAAGTCCGCCCGCAGGGTCGGGAACGCCGCGGCGCAAGCCTTGTCCTTCGCGCAATCGTCGAACATGCGCTCAAGCGCCGCCTGCCCGTAGCGCGGCGCACTCACGAAGATGGAGTCGTCCACCGGCGTCGCGCCATCAAGCACGACGGCGCGAACGCGCGCCCCGTAACGGCGCGTGTAGTGCTGCGCCACACGCGTCCCGAACGATCCGCCCCACATGTTGATCTTCGCGTATCCCATGGCGGCACGGAACCGCTCGATGTCCTCAACGATTTCGCGTGAAGAGTAGAACGCACCCTTGGGGCCGACTTTCGCCGCACACGCCGCCGCATCGCGTTTAAGCGCGCCCGCACCGTCTCGCTCAGGCGTCAGGGTGAACGCACAATCGAGCGCGCCCGACATGCCCGTGCCGCGAACGTCGAACAGCACGATGTCCCGCTCGCGCCTCGCCGGCGCAAAAGCCGAGTTGAGCCACGGCCCCATGCCCGTCGCCGCCTGTCCCGGCCCGCCCGCGAACACGAACAAGGGATCGGGCGCCGGTCGCGCCGTTGTCGCCGGCACGATCGCCGCGGTCACCTTGATTGTCTCGCTCGCGGGCGCCGCGTAGTCGAGCGGCACGCTGATCGAAACACACCGAACCGGCGTCTCGAACCCGTCGAGATGGCAGCGCGTTTCGGCGACGGGCGCCGCCTGCGCCGCCCCGGTAAACCCCACCACTGCAAGAAAGACCGTGCTGAATCGCAGCATCCCAACCCCACAAGAAAGCTCTCGTGGGTGAATAGTCTCAGCTGCCCGAAATCTCTTACACCGGCCTCAGAACTTGCTGACCAGGTTCACGAAAACGCCGCGGCTTGAGTAGCTTTGGTCCGTCAAATCGTCTGAGAAGTCTGTGAAACTGTAGCCGACGCCGACCTTCACATTGTCGTTGATGTGCCGGTAGACGGCGACCAGTGCGCCCGCACGGCTGTCGCCGGCGATATCGTTGGTAAGGTACCGCCCTTCGGCCACGACATCCCATGCGCGCACGGGACGCCAGTCGGCGCGCAGCACGCCCAGATGAGTGTTGCTCGAGACGAACGTATCGCTTTCGCGCGTTATCGACACACGCCCCTGGCGGTAGCCATACTTCGCGCCGATCGTGAACGCTTGCGTGAGGTCGTAGTTCGCGTCGATCGAGACGATCTGGCTGACCTGCTTCGGGCTTCCCGTTTCGCCGCCCGCCGTCACCTGCCCGATCGGTCCGAGATCGCGGAAGTAGCTATAGCGCGCAAGCATGTTGAAGCGGTCGTTCAGCACCGGCCGATACGCGAACCCAGCAACACCTTCTATGTAGTCGGCTGCGCGCACGCTCGCCAGATCGTCGTTGGCGATCGCGAAGTTGAAGCGCGCAAGCGCCCGCCAATCCGGATTGAGCTGAACCGCCGCCGTGTTGCGCACCAAAAAGATCTCTTGCTCGCGCCCAACCCCGTCTTCGAACCGCGCCTCCACCGACGTGCCGAGTTGCAGCTGCTTGGTCGTGTATCCGGCACCGACGGTCACCGCCGTACGCTTGAACAGCCCCGTCGTCGCGTCGTCGATTTGCCCGTTTTCGAACGAACCCGTGAACGACAACCGCTCCGTCGGATCGTACTTCGCGCCGAAGCGCCACATCGTGCTCGGCGACGCGCCAAAGCCCATGCCGTTTTCGCCATAGACGCTGAACGCCGACGTGAAGCGGTGCCGCGCCCCGACCGTCAGCGACCCGCGGTTCGACCGCGTGAAGATGTTTTGCGGCTCAAGGCCCGTGAACGTACGCTCAGCCAGCAGCGAATAGCCGACATAAGCCTCCGACCCGTCGCCGTAGCGACGATTCAGCTGAACATCCGCACCGAGCCCGCCGTCACCTTCCGACACTTCGGCCGCAAGGGACAACCGATCGGTCAACTCGATCTTCCCGCCGACGCCCGCGCGGTTGTTGCTCCGCCGCGTCGCGTCATGAGCAAGCGTAACCTGCCCGAAGCCATAGAGAGACCAAATCTCGCCCTTGGGCTTGTAGAGAAGTTCGATCCCGCTGTCCGTGCGCTTGCCGCGCTCGGTGCTGTTGTAGAGCAAACCCGGCACTTGCGCGTCGTGACGCACGCCGAGCTTTGCCTCGAAGCCGCCGCCGAGCGGCTGCTTCACGTCGGCGTTCGCCACGCGATGCGCGCCGGCGGCGTCGGAATGAAGCTCCTCGTACTTCGCCGCAATCTGCGTATCGGCGAACGCGAACATCGATGCCGACGCGCCCCACCGCCGCGTATCGCTTTGCGTCAGATGCCCGTTCGACGCAAAGCCGGCGTCAAACGTCTCGAAGAACATCGCAGCGCGACCGTGATCGCCTTTCTTGCCCGCGATCTCCGCAAAGTCAGCAGCAGCCTCGACGCGGTAGGCGCCAGCGCGACCGCCTACGGGCGATGCGATGTCCGTGAACGTGAGACCGCCATCGACGGAATTCGATTGCCCGAACGCCGGACCGTCGGTTTGCGCAACTTCCGCCTTGAGGTACGTGCCCGCATACAAGCGCACCATCGCATCGGCGCCAAGCAGCGTTTGATCCGCGGCCTCGGTCGTCTCGCGTTGCGCCGTCGCGCCAACCCGCACGTTCTCACCGAGCCAAGCCTGACCGCGCCCGCCGATCGTGTAACCATCGAGATCGCCGACAGCCGGTGTGTATTCGTACCGAACCACCAGCACGGGAACGTTTCCGGCCGAACTCGACTCGCGCACTGTGCCGCTGTCTGCAGCGGTTGAGGCGAGCGGCCTCAGCAGCGTGACCCGGCCCTGGATGTAGTCGATGTCGTAGTCTTCTTGCGGCCTGAGATCGCGGGTTTGCAGAACAAGGCCGGTGTCGCGGTCGCGCACTTCGATGCGCACGCGCTCCGACCCGACCGAAATGTCCTGTCGCTGCAAGAAGTAGAGCGAGCCACCGGTCCCGCGGAATTCGTCGCGCCCAGGGACCGTGCCGGGATCGGAAGCAAACGCCGTCAGCTGCAGCTTGCGCTCGCCGAAGCTCGTGGTCTCGCCACTCTTGTGCTCGACGATACCGCCGAACAGCCCGCGATCGAGCTGCGCCAACTCCGCTTGATGAATGTTCGCGATGAAGTTGCCGAACAGGAAACTACTCTCGCTATTGGCGACTTTCAGATAGAAGCTGCCCTGCGTCGGCGCATCCTCGACGACCGCGCTGTCGTCGCCATACGTTGCGTAATACTCGTTCGAGTCGAGACGCCGCAGAAGCTGCCGCGCGTCCTTGCGATCGAGATTGGAGAACAGATCCTCGATCAACGTCTCTCCCGTATCGAGCGACGCCGTGAGCTTCCAATCGTCGCCGAACGTGCCCTTCGTGTAGAACGCGCCGCGCGCGGTCACATGATCGCCGTCGGCAAGCGGATCGCCGCTAACGACGACCGCAGGGCCGTTGCCGTTCGACGTGATGAACGTGAGGTCGCCCTGCACGACATAGAACCAATCGGACTTCGGCACTTTGACGTCGCGCTTCGCCGCAAACTTCGTCCTGCCATCGCGCTCGACGGTCACGCGCACTTTGCTCGCACCCTTGTCGACAAGCTGCTGCGCGACGAATTTGCCGTCCTCGCTGACCTTTGCCGGCTGACCCTCAACGCGAACAGTTTCGCTCTTTTGGTTCGCGTGTCCCGTCACCGTCACGGTCGCTGCACCTTTGAGCGGAATGTTGCGAACATGCGCTTCGTCGGTTGCACCGAACTTCGGCCGCACGAGCGGCGCGCCATCGGCCTCGACCGCCCTGTCGATTAGCGTGAGCTCCTTCGGCGCCGTCTCGTCGAACCGCCCGTCGCGGTCGTAAACCCGATAGACATAGAACAGATCGTCGGGCGCATCGTCGCCGGCCGTCCATGCCGCCGCGCCATCCGGGTCGACGGTGACAGTCGCAACCGGCGCCGCGTCCGCGCCCGCACCCCACTTAAAGATGCGGATCTCGGCCCGCTCGACATAGGAAGGATAGTTCGTATACGCCGAGAAGCGCGCAGCCTTACCGCGCTCGACCGATCTGTGGGCGCCCGTCAACTCGACCGAAAGCACAGGCTCGACGGTCAGACCGTCGGTGCGCATCTCGATTTTGCGCTCGTCACCTGCAGCCGCAGGCGCCGCGGCATCCGCGCCGCCCGCTCGAATCTCAAATGATCCGTCGGGCGACGTGGCGAGAACCGAAGGATCGTCCTCCGCCAAAGCCGGCACGGCAGCCGCAAACAGAGCCGCCCCCGCAAGCAACACTGCGCGCAGCGACTGGCCGTAGGAGCGGCCCGGCCAGGGGAATTGGAGGCGCGTCATCATCGCATCTACTCCCCGCCCTGCGCGCCGGGGGCGCGGTTCATGTTCGTTTCCACGACGGGACGCACGTCGTCCCAATCGGAACCGAAGCAAGCCTCGATGTCTTTCTTGAGCTGCGCCAGGCGGACATCGGCGGTGCCTTCATCCTCGCTGTCCGCGAGCCGATAATTGATCCGCACGACCAGCGGCTGCGGCTTGCCCTCGGCAAGCCGCTTCAGCTTCGCCGCAAGCTCAGTCTTAAGCGCGGTGCTGTTCTCGACGAACGCGCGCGCATCGAGATTGACGTCGCGCACTTCCGCCTTCTTCACACCGAAGTTGAGCTCGCTCATCTTGCCGCGCGTCAGCCGGATCGACTGCGGATTGTCGATCGTCGGCGCGTAACCCGCAGGCAACGACCGCGGATCGAGCTTCAGCACGAAGTTCGACCCGATCCGCGCATCCGGAACGGCGACGCACGTGATGTGGAAGCGGCCGTGTTCGTCCGCCGTCGCAAGAAGCCCGTTCACGGTCGCCAGACGCGCCGCCGGAATGCCGGCCTCGCCTTCGTCTTGATAGCCGTTGCCGTTGCGATCGTCGAAGACCTTGCCGATGATCTCAGAGCAGTCGAACACCGTACTGGCGACGATGGCGACCACGGCGATCCCGCGGTTCGAAATCTCGCTATTGTCGGCGCCGTTGCGCGCAAGCCCGGTGTTGATCCGATCGCCGCCGGTAACGCCCGCACCTACGACGAGTGTGAGCTTGTAGATAATGGAACCGTTCGCCGGAATGACCTGGTTCACCCACGTCAACGTCTGCCCAGACGCCGCAGGTTCGCCCGGAACGCCATTCACCGTGGCGCTGCCCGGCACGTACTTGAAGCCGGGTGGAAGAATGTCGACCACCGACACGCCGGCGCGTTGCACGGCTTCCGTGTTGCGCACGGTGATCGTGTAGGGCACGAGATCGCCCACGCTGGCCGTGCGCTTGACGCTGGTCTTGCTCACCAGCAGCGGCGTACGGTTCAAGAACGGATCGATCGGAATGTGGTTGAAAATCACGTCCGGATCGCCCGACGCCAGTTCGAACGTCAGGTAATAGATCGCGGCATCACCGACGGCCGGCGGATTGATGCTGGGCGCGATCAGCGTCGGATTCGGTTGCCCCGTCGGGTCGAACGGGCCGGCTTGCGGCGTCAGCACCGTCGAAGGCGACGAGTATCCGCCCGGTGGCGTCACGACGATCCGATACACCGTCTCGCCCACGGGACATTGCGCCGCCGCGCCTGCCGCAACGTCGAACCGGTACTGACCCGATGCGCCTGTCGTCTGCCCTTGCTGCGTCGGCGACACGAAGCACGCGCCTGGTAGCGGCGCGCCGCCACCGTCGACCAGTGTCACCACGGCGCCAGCGACCGGATTGCGCGAGACGGAGTCGTACACAACGCCGGAGGGATCGATCGGCAGGTTCTGGTCGCCGACCGTAGCGTTGTCCGGCAGCGTCAGATTGTCGATGATCTTGTAGACGACGTTGTTCTCTGGGTTGCGGAATTGGATCGAGTAGCCGGTACCGCTCAACAGCCCCGTGAACTGATAGTCGCCGTTGCTGTCGGACGTCGTTGTTCCAGCCGGCGTGCCGTTCTGGAAGATCTCGACGATCCAGTTCGCGCGGCGCTGCTCGCCCGGGTCGAGTGTCTGGTTCCCGTTCGCGTCGAAAAAGACCGTGCCCGTCACCGAACTGACCGCCGGGTCGACATGCACGAAGACCGTCGCGCTCGAACAATTCGTCGGGTTCAGTGCCTCGCAGATTTGATAGACGATCGTGTAGTCGCCCGCCGGCACGCCCGCAGCGACCGACACCGTGCCCGTTGCGGTATCCAGCACGACCCCCGGATGCGAAGCCGGCGTCGTCACGGTCGCAACGATCGAAGCGACGTTGACCGGCACCCCGTTGAGCGTGTCGTTCGCGAAAGCGTTGATCAGGTTCGCATTGCCGATCCCGCTCACGACCGCAGCAGGGGTATCGTTGCTCGCCACGATAGGCGCCGCCGAGACAACAACCGTCGCCGTCGCCGCATCGCAGTTCGAGGGGTTCAAAACTTCGCAGATCGTGTACGGATAGCTGTACGTCCCAGCCGTGGTCCCCGCCGCGACCGTGATCGTGCCATCGGCGTTCATCGTGATCGAACCGGCCGCAGGCGTGGGCGCAGCACCCGGCGTCAGCGTGCTGTTGCCGCCAACCCCAACCGTCGCCGCGCCGCCGTTCAACGTGTCGTTCGTCAGAACCGATGCCGTCGAGCCGCCAGACGCAC
>CADEFU010000018.1 GCA_902826695.1 uncultured Alphaproteobacteria bacterium
GCGAGCCGAAGCCTTGCGCGACCGAGTCCGACTGCACGTCGCCGTCGTAGTTCTTACAGGCCCAAACGAACTTGCCGCTCCACTTCAGCGCCGAGGCGACCATGTCGTCGATCAGGCGGTGTTCGTAGGTGATTTTCTTCGCGTCGAACTTCGCCTTGAATTCGGCATTGAAGACCTGCTCGAACAGGTCCTTGAAACGGCCGTCGTAGGCTTTCAGGATCGTGTTCTTCGTCGACAGATAGACCGGCCAACCGCGGTCGAGGCCGTAGTTGAAGCATGATCTTGCGAAGTTCTTGATCGAGTCGTCGAGGTTGTACATCGCCATCGCGACGCCGCCACCCGGGAAGTTGAAGACTTCGTGGCTGATCGGGGCGCCGCCGCCGTCGGGCGTGAACGTGATCGTGAGCTTGCCTTTGCCGGGCACGACGAAGTCGGTTGCGCGGTACTGGTCGCCGAACGCGTGACGGCCGACGACGATGGGGTCTGTCCAGCCCGGCACAAGGCGGGGCACGTTCTTGCAGATGATCGGCTCGCGGAACACGGTGCCGTCCAGGATGTTGCGGATCGTGCCGTTCGGCGACTTCCACATCTTCTTCAGGCCGAATTCCTTCACGCGCGCTTCGTCCGGGGTGATCGTCGCGCATTTGACGCCGACGCCGTAGCGTTTGATCGCCTCGGCCGCGTCGACGGTAACCTTGTCTTCCGTCTTGTCGCGGTATTCGATGCCCAGATCGTAGTATTTGATGTCGATGTCGAGATAGGGAAGAATCAGCTTCTTCTTGATGAGATCCCAAATGATGCGGGTCATCTCGTCGCCGTCGAGATCGACGACTGGGGTCTTCACCTTGATCTTCGCCATGGAACTTTCCGTTGAAATTGAGTGCGGGTCGCGCAGGTGTTTAGCGGGGGCCCTAAGCCCGTGCAAGGCGCCATGAAGACACCGGTCATCATCCTCGCAAACCCGCAAATCGGGGAGAATATCGGCGCCGCGGCGCGCGCGATGCTGAACTTCGGCTTGACCGACTTGCGCCTTGTGAACCCGCGCGAGGCGTGGCCGAACAAGAAGGCCGAGGCGATGGCTGTCGGCGCCGTCAGCGTGCTTGAGAGCGCGCGGGTGTTTGCAACGATGGAAGAGGCGATCGCCGATTTGGGCTTGGTGTTCGCGACGACGGGGCGCGACCGGCTGATGGCAAAGCGCGTGGCGACACCGGATGAGGCGGTCGAGGAACTCGTTGCGGAGCTCGCTCAAGACCGGCCCTGCGGTGTGATGTTCGGGGCGGAGCGGATGGGGCTCACGAACGACGAGGTGATTTTGGCGGATGCGATTCTGACTGTGCCGACGAACCCGAAGTTCGCGTCGCTCAATCTGGCGCAGTCGGTGGCGGTGGTCGCCTACGAATGGTTCAAGGGTACGCACGAGAGGCCGGACTTCAAACTGCCCGTGAAGTACCGTCGCGCAGCGCTTGCGAACAAGGAGGACCTGATCGGCTTCTTCGAGCATATCGAGGGCGAGCTTGACCGCACGGAGTTCTTGTTCCCCGTCGCCAAGCGTCCGGCGATGGTGCAGAACATGCGCAACATGTGGCACCGCGCGGCGCTGACATATCAGGAGGTGCAGACGCTGCGCGGCATGGTGCGCGCGCTGACCGGCGGCAAGAAGCGGCGGAAGAAGGACGAGAGCGAATGATCCGTCACGGGTTTGCGGAGACGAACGAGCTGAAACTACACTACGCCGCGCGTGGGCCGGCGGATGGGCATCTGCTCCTGTTTCTGCATGGGTTTCCGGAGTTTTGGTACACGTGGCGACATCAGTTGGCGGACTTGGGGGATGCGTACCATTGTGTAGCGCCGGACTTGCCGGGGTATGGGTTGTCGTCGAAGCCTGCGGATGTACCGCGCTATCGCACGAAGCGGCTCATCGACGATGTCGTAGCGTTTGCGGCTCAGTTTTCACCGAAGCGGAAGTTCACGCTGGTCGCGCATGATTGGGGTGGGGCGCTTGCTTGGGCGTTTGCGATCAAACGGCCGGAGTTGATCGACAGGCTCGTCATCGTCAACGCGGTTCATCCGGGGGCGTTTCAGCGCGAGATCGCGAAGAACCCGGCGCAAGCGGCTGCATCGGGCTACATTCACGAGCTGCGCGCGGCGGATGCCGAGGCGCGTTATGCGGCGAACGACTATGCGCTGTTGTGGCGTTCGCTGGCGAAGACCGCGGACGCGGGGCATTTGACCGGCGCCGATCGCGCGGCGTTCGTCAAGGCGTGGAGCGAGCCCGGCGCGCTTACCGGCATGTTCAACTGGTACCGTGCGATGCGCATGGACCCGCCGAAGCTCGGCGCTGCGCCGCAAGCGGAAGTCTATGACGACGAGGCTGTGATGGTGCGCGTGCCGACGCTTGTGCTCTGGGGCGATCAGGATACGGCGCTGTTGCCCGGCTGCGTGGAAGGGCTTGAGCGTTGGGTGCCCGGCGTCGACGTGCGCCGTGTGCCGGACGCGAGCCACTGGCTCGTGCACGAGAAGCCCAAGTTCGTCAGCGAGACTATTCGCGAATGGCTTGCGCCATAGCTGTCTTCAACGTGGGTTTCTGCGCTTCCAATCGAGCTTGGGGATGGTGATCCGCGTTTCAGGGTCGCCGTTCCAATCGGTCTTGAAGCCTGCCTTTTCGACGATGGCACAAATCTCGTGGCCGACTTTGGTCTTGTTCGCGGGGTCGGCTTTGAGATCGCCAAAGGCGAGCAT
Organism: uncultured Alphaproteobacteria bacterium; assembly: GCA_902826695.1. Lineage (GTDB taxonomy): Bacteria > Pseudomonadota > Alphaproteobacteria > Micropepsales > Micropepsaceae > SZUA-430. Next base: position 2,740 of record CADEFU010000018.1, read on the forward strand.
CAACCCTTCACCGTTGACAGCGCGTTCCAAGTCTTGGCCGTGATAGAAACAGTAGCCGTGGAAGTTCTTCATGCCGCGCTCGTCGAGCTTCTCGCCGATGTCGGAGTGGCCATCGGACATCGTGTAGCCGGCGTTCTGCAGTGAGCAGATACCGGCGGCATCGAGAGCGGTGAAAACCTGGTCGAGGCGATCGCAGTCGGTTTCCGCAGGCCATGATTTTTCCGCGGCAACTTTGGCGGCAAACTCCGACACGATGAAACGACGCATTTCCTCTGGATCAACCTCGCCTTCGAGGATTTCTTCCATCATTTGCTCGGTATCGGCTTGATCGTGGAAGCCGGACCAGACGTGGGTCTTGATGGCGTTGCGGACGTATTCTTCGTCGTCGGTCATGGACGCGACCCTATGGCCCAGGGGCGTTGTTTGACAGCCCCGCCAGCCCCCTCTAAAACCCGCGCCTCCGCTGGGGAATTCCCTGGTGGATGGAAGCACCCGTGGCGGGGAAGCCCCCGCCTGTCGGCCCAGCATACCGGGGCAGAGGAGGGCAGCATTTCCTAGACTTAACACATTGAAATTATAGGGAAATAGCGAATGACGAAGCGACAGAGTTCCAAGCACAAGATCGACCGGCGAATTGGCGACAATCTTTGGGGCCGCCCGAAGAGCCCGCAGAACAAGCGCGAGTACGGCCCAGGCCAGCATGGCCAGCGGCGTAAGAACAAGACGTCGGACTATGGCGTGCAGCTCAAGGCGAAGCAGACGCTGAAGGGCTATTACGGCAACATCACCGAGCGGCAGTTCCGCAAGATCTACGCCGAAGCGCAGCGCAAGCGCGGCGACACGGGCGAGAACATCATCGGCCTGCTCGAGCGCCGTCTCGACGCGGTCGTCTACCGCGCGAAGTTCGTGCCGACCGTCTTTGCGGCGCGCCAGTTCGTGAACCACGGCCACGTCAACGTGAACGGCCGCCGGGTGAACATCCCGAGCTATCTCGTGAAGGAAGGCGACGTGATCTCCGTGCGCGACAAGGCGCGCGACATGGAGCTGGTGGCGGTTGCGATCCAATTGCCGGAGCGCGATGTGCCGGACTACGTCGAGGTTGATCATGGCAAGCTGACGGCGAAGTTCACACGCACGCCGAAGCTGAGCGACGTGCCTTATCCGGTGAAGATGGAGCCGAACCTGGTCGTCGAGTTCTACTCGCGGTAAGGTTGCAAGCTCTCGCAGAATTTCGGGGCGGTCAGCGGGTTTCGCGGCCGCCCCTTTTCATGGCCTTGTTTCGGACATAGCGGTGCGCGAGGCTGGGTGAATCCCACGGAGATTCTCCCATGATGTCGATTGTTTTCGCTGCTGCCGTTTCTGCCGCGTTGGCGGGGCCTTGCGAGGTGGCGACGGCTCAGGAAGCCGAGCGCGTTCTCGGTGAGGCGAGCATGCCCGTCCCGCCGGAACTGATGGGCGAAGAGACGGCGCCGTCCTGTATCTGGGCGACGGCGCAGCGCGAGAAAGAGGTGAAGATCTCGGTGTGGTCGGAGGCAGAGCTTCCGGTCGTCGGCATGAAGGATGCAGCGGCCTATTACGCGAAGATGAAGGCCGACACGACCGGCGCGGCGGCGATGCCGGGCCTTGGCGATCAAGCGTTCGCGATGTTCGACGGCCAGAAGGCTGCGTCGGGGTTGGTTGCCGTGCTGAAAGGCGACCGGCTGATCACGTTCGAATTCGGCCGCGTGAACCAACGCGAAGCGAAGGCTTTTGTCGCGGCGGTGATGGGGCGGCTTTAGAGCGCGAGCGCCCGTTTGAACGTCTCGGCACCGACGTTGCCGCCGGAGAGAACGACGGCGATGGTTTTGCCGCGGGTTTCGAGTTTGCCGGCGAGTAACGCCGCGAAGGCTGCGGCGCCGCCTGGTTCGGCGACGAGTTTCAGGTGGGTGAACGCGTGCGCCATGGCGCTGAGCGCTTCATCGTCCGTGACACTCAAGGCCCTCACCAGACGCTGGATGATCGGGAACGTGAGTTCGCCGGGCATCTCTGTCATCAGCGCGTCGCAGAGCGACGGCTTGGTCGCGGTGTTTGCGACGCGTTTTCCTGCCGCGAGCGAGCGGGCCGTGTCGTCGAAGTTTGCCGGTTCGACGCCGTAGACTTGGGTTTTCGGCGAGAGCTCAGCGAGTGCGCTCGCGATACCGGCGGTCAGGCCGCCGCCCGAGCACGGCACGAGCACTGCGTCGAACGTTATGCCCAACGCCTTCGCGTCTTGCGCGATCTCCAAGCCCGTCGTGCCTTGACCGGCAATGATGCGTTCGTCGTCGAACGGCGGCACCAGCGTGAGCCCGCGATCGCCCGCGATTTTCTTGCCGATGGCGACGCGGTCTTGGGTGAAGCGGTCATAGAGCACGACCTCGGCGCCGTAGCCCTTGGTGTTTTCGATTTTGAGCTTTGGCGCGTCGGCCGGCATGACGATCACCGCGCTCGTGCCCAATTCGCGGGCTGCCGCAGCGACGGCTTGGGCGTGGTTGCCGGAGGAGTAAGCCACGACGCCGCGTTTGCGCTCGCCGTCGTCGAGTAGCGTCATGCGGCTCATAGCGCCGCGGAATTTGAACGAACCGGTGCGCTGGAGGACTTCGGCTTTGACGAAGACGCGGGCGCCGGTGAGGGCGCTCGCTGCGTGCGCTTCGACGAGCGGTGTCCTAACGGCACGGCCGCGGATACGCTCCGCGGCCGCTTCGATATCTTTGAGCGTGAGGCTCACGCGGCTTCGGGCTTGATGCCTTGCTCTTCGAGGAACGGGCGCAGCTCGCCGCTTTCGAACATCTCTTTGATGATGTCGCAGCCGCCGACGAATTCACCCTTCACATAGAGTTGCGGGATCGTCGGCCAGTTCGAGAAATCCTTGATGCCTTGGCGGATTTCGGGATCCGTCAGCACATTCACGCCTTTGTACTTCACGCCGACGTGGTCGAGGATGTGCACGACGGTCGCCGAGAAGCCGCATTGCGGCATCGCGGGCGTACCCTTCATGAACAGCACGATGTCGTTCGAGGCGATGTCGGCTTTGATGCGGTCGTCGGCGGTCATGGATGTCAAGTTCCCTTGTTCGGATGAGACATAAGGATCGTCACACTGCGCGTCAAGAAACTGGCGGGCGTGGGCGGCGGCGCGGCTGCAAATCGGGGTTAATCTGGTATGATTCGGGCTTCGTTTTTTGTGTTCGCATGAAGCTGGGAGCGTTTTGCGAGATGACCATCAATGCCGAGTTCCAGAAGGCCTATCCCGACCTCAACCCCGACGATGCGATCGTGGGCGAAGACGGGCCGTATCCGTTCTGCGGCGGCGAGCTTACCGAAGTGTGGTTCGAACAGGGCGAGGAGTACAACACGTGTTTCTTCTTGAGCCACCCGGCGCACGGGACGAAGGTGCTGCGGGATTTTGAGCAGCTGTGTGCGTTTGTGAGTGAGAGTATGGCGCGCGCTTGATTTCGTTATTGCGGCGCGGACGTCTGCAACGCGAGCGCGTGTAGTTCGCCGCCCATTCGGCCTTTCAGAGCCGCGTAGACCATTTGGTGTTGCTGAATGCGAGTTTTGCCTTTGAACGCGGCGGAGATGACTTCCGCCGCGTAGTGGTCGCCGTCGCCCGCGAGGTCGCGGATCGTGACCTTTGCGTCAGGGAGCGCTTCTTTGATGAGGCGCTCAATATCGCCAGCGTTCATGGGCATGGGTGTAACTTAAGCGGCGCCCATAAGTTTGGGTAGCCAGGCTTCGTTCAATTCGCGTAACCGGCCGGCTGGAAACGGGTCTTCGCCGTCGACTTTCAGCGCGTTTGCGCCCGTGAGGCCGAGTTTCAATGCCGGGATGCCAGCCAGCTTTGCATCGGAGAGGATGCGATCGGCGTCTGCGGTGGGCACGGTCACCACGTAGCGGCTCTGGTCTTCACCGAACCAGAATGCGTGGCGGGCGATACCGGTCGGTGTCGTCAGCGTGGCGCCGATGCTGGACGACATCGCCATCTCGGCGATGGCTACGGCGAGGCCGCCGTCGGAGCAGTCGTGCACGGCGGTGACGCGGCGTTCTTCGATCAGTATGCGAACGAAGTCACCGTTCTTGCGTTCGACCTTGAGGTCGAGCGGCGGAGCGGCCCCCTCTTCTAGCCCAAGGACTTCGCGCACGTAGATCGACTGTCCGAGGTGGCCCTTGGTTTCACCGATGACGAGGATCGTTTCGCCCGCTGCTTTGAACGGGATCGTCGCGTGCTTCGTCACGTCCTTGAGCAAACCGACACCACCGATGGCGGGCGTGGGCAGGATCGCTTGGCCGTTCGTCTCGTTGTAGAGCGAGACGTTGCCGGAGACGATGGGGAAGTCGAGCGCGCGGGCGGCGTCGCCGATGCCGCGCACGGCGAGCACGAACTGGCCCATGATCTCCGGGCGCTGCGGATTGCCGAAGTTCAGGTTGTCGGTGATGGCAAGCGGTGTCGCGCCGACGGCGGTGAGGTTGCGCCAAACTTCGGCGACCGCTTGGGCGCCGCCGATGTACGGATCGGCTTGCACATAGCGCGGGGTGACGTCGCACTTGGTCGCGATCGCCTTCGTCGTGCCGTGGATGCGCACGATCGCGGCGTCGCCGCCGGGGCGCTGCACGGTGTCGGCCATAACGGTCGAGTCGTATTGCTCGTAGATCCAGCGGCGGCTGGCGAGATCCGGCGTGGCGATGAGCTTTGCCAGGGTCTCGGTGATCGACTTTGGCTCGGGGACATCACCGAGCGCCTTCGGGCGTGCGGGTTCCGTCCACGGGCGTTCGTAGAGCGGGGCCTCGTCGGCCAATGCGGCGACGGGAATGTCGGCGACGGTTTCGCCTTTGAACTTCAAGACCAAGCGCTTCGTGTCGGTGGTGACGCCGATGACGGCGAAGTCGAGTTCCCATTTCTTGAAGATCTTTTCGGCCTCTTTTTCGCGGCCGGGCTTCAAGACCATGAGCATGCGCTCTTGGCTTTCGGAGAGCATCATCTCATACGGCGTCATGCCTTTTTCGCGGCAGGGCACATGATCGAGATTGAGCTCGATGCCGGAGCCGCCCTTGTCGGCCATCTCGCACGACGAGGAGGTGAGGCCGGCCGCGCCCATGTCCTGAATGCCGACGATGGCGTCGGTCGCCATCAGCTCAAGGCAGGCTTCGAGCAGCAGCTTTTCGGTGAACGGATCGCCGACCTGGACGGTGGGGCGCTTTTCCTCCGACGCGTCGTCGAATTCGGCTGAGGCCATCGTCGCGCCGTGGATGCCGTCGCGGCCGGTCTTGGAGCCGACATAGACGACGGGGTTGCCAGAGCCCTTGGCGGCGGAGAGGAAGATTTTGTTCGTCTTGGCGAGGCCCACGCACATTGCGTTGACGAGGATGTTGCCGTTGTAGGACTTGTGAAAGTTCACTTCGCCAGCGACCGTCGGCACGCCCATGCAGTTGCCGTAGCCGCCGATGCCCGCGACGACACCGGAGACGAGGTGCTGCGTTTTCGGGTGCGTGGGCTCGCCGAAACGGAGCGCGTTCAGCATCGCGATGGGGCGCGCGCCCATCGTGAAGACGTCGCGCATGATGCCGCCCACGCCTGTGGCCGCGCCTTGATAGGGCTCGATGAACGAGGGGTGGTTGTGGCTTTCCATCTTGAAGATGATCGCGTCGCCGTCGCCGATGTCGATGACGCCCGCGTTCTCGCCCGGACCTTGGATGACCCATGGTGCGCTCGTCGGGAGCTTCTTCAGATGGACGCGTGAGGATTTGTACGAGCAGTGCTCGCTCCACATCACCGAGAAGATGCCGAGTTCGGTCATGTTCGGCGTGCGGTTCATGACACGCAGAATGTGCTTCCACTCGTCTTCGGAAAGGCCGTGGTCGATCGCGTGGGTGAGGGTTGCTTCGGTCACGAGAGGGCGCTCACCAAGCTGTCAAAGATCGCTTTGCCGTCGGTGCTCCCGAGCAGCGGGTCAGCGTGGCGTTCGGGGTGGGGCATCATGCCGAGGATCGTGCGCTTCTCGTTGTAGATGCCGGCGATGTTGCGGGCGGCGCCGTTCGGGTTCTCGCCCTCGACATAGCGGAAGGCCACTTGGCCCTCACCTTCGAGACGGTCGAGCGTTTCCTTGTCGGCGAAGTAGTTGCCGTCGCCGTGGGCGACGGGGACGTTAATGCGTTGGCCAGGCTTGTAGCGGGCGGTGAACATCGTGTTCGCGCCCTCAACCGTCATGTGCACGTCGCGCGAGACAAACTTCAGGTGCGCGTTGCGCATCAGAACGCCGGGAAGCAGGCCGGTCTCGCACAAGACTTGGAAACCGTTGCAGATGCCGAGGATGGGCGTGCCCTTTTTTGCGCGTGCGATGACGTCGCGCATGATCGGCGAGTGGGCGGCCATTGCGCCGCAGCGCAGGTAGTCGCCGTAGGAGAAGCCACCCGGCAACACGATCAGATCGAGATCGTCGGGCAAGCTCGCGTCCTGGTGCCATGCCATGGTTGGCGGCTTGCCGGTCGCTTGTTTGAGGGCGGTTGCGACATCGCGATCGCAATTGGAGGCGGGGAAGACGACGACGGCCGCTTTCACGGGCGTGATTCTCCTCGAGGGGCCTTGGAGGCGCGTTACATAGCGAGTTGGGGCGCGAAAGGCGAGGGCGGGGGCCGCGCTATTCCGTCTCGACGGTGCGTTGAATTGCCCAGGGAAGGCCGAGCAAGAAGGGCAGAAGAATGACGCCCAGCGTGGCTGGGATCGCGACAACATAGGGAACCGTGAGGTATTCCCCAAACTGGATGGTGATGTCTTCCGGTTTGGCCAAGATGCCGTCGAGCAGGGGAAACCCGACATTCACAATATGGAACGCGGCGGTTGCGGCGACGACGAGCATGGCGGCGCCCGGGCGGTTGCGCATCGCGATCCAGGCGCTGAGAGCCGAGGCCACGACGACGCCGCCGGCCATGGCGGTGACGGCCAGACCCTTCTCTGCCGCCAGGAACCCAAAGCCGTAACCGATGTAGTTCGGGTCGAGTGCGCCTCTAATCGGCGCTGCGCCGTTGAGTGCAACGATCACGAGATTGGCCAAGGCAACGACGAGAGCGATCCAAGTCCAACGGCGCTGAACGGCGAAGTAGAGGAGAGGAAGTGCGGCCGCGACTGTGGTCGCGAGCGCAACGTAGGGCCAATAGATTTCGGCGGCAGCCACGCTAGCTCGTCAGCGCCTTGGGCTGCTTCATGTAGTCGTCGAGCCGCTCTTGCAGTTTGCGGCCGATGTCGATGCCCCATTGGCGGCCGATTTCGGTGATTTCGCGCTGCAGCGCTTCTTGCTCGGCACGCAGACGGACGCCGGCGGGCGAGCGGTGGAAGGCCGCGATCTGGCGCATGTCGGCTGCCGTGAAACGGCGGGACCAGGCGGTGGCCATTTGGTTGAGGAGTTGGTTCACGCCCATTGTCATCTCTTGACGCATGGAGCGTTCGATCAGACGGCGCGTGTCTTTCGTCAGCGCCGGGAACTGCGTTTGCAGTGCCGCCATCTGAGCCGGGATCACGCGGTCGATTTGTTCTATGACCGACTTGCGGCCACCCATGGCCTCAAGCAGATCGTGGGCCGCGGCCAAGCGCGCGGTCATTTCAGATTGCGTCGGAGCGGCCTGCACGGATGCCGCTTGCGCCGCGAGCGGCGCCGTCAACATCGCTATGCACGTCACGCCTAAGACGAAGATGGAGTTCGTCATCAGCCCTACCCAGTTTTTTCACCCAAACGACGCGGGTGCTTTGCGCTACTAACCCATTCTTCCTGCCGGCCAGATGCTTCCCACGGCACCTGGCTGGTTATTCTGTCACTTCAATTCAATAGAATAATTCTCAATCACGGTGTTGGCGAGAAGTTTCTCACACATTTCCGACAGTTTCGAACGTGCACGGTTTTGATCCGTTTCGGCAAGCTCAATCTCGATCACTTTGCCTTGACGCACATCGCCCACACCGGAAAACCCCAACCGGTTGAGTGACTGCCCGATCGCTTTCCCCTGAGGATCGAGCACACCTGACTTTAGCATCACTGTGACACGCGCTTTCATTTGACGAGCACTGGTCCTTTCCGTTCCGGGTTTTGTATCTCTGTCAAAATACCCAGTCTTCTCGCGACTTCGCTGTAGGCTTCGGTCACGCCGCCCAAATCTCTACGGAAGCGGTCCTTGTCCAACTTTTCGTTGGTGCGGATATCCCAAAGCCGCATCGAATCGGGACTGATTTCGTCAGCGAGTATGACACGCATCATGTCCTGCTCCCACTGCCTTCCGAATTCAACTTTGAAATCCACAAGGCGGATGCCGACGCCGAGGAACAACCCTGAGAGGAAGTCGTTGATCCGGATCGCCAGCGCGGTGACATCGTCAAGCTCTTGCGGTGTCGCCCAGCCGAAAGCGGTGACATGTTCCTCGGTAACCATCGGGTCATGCAACTTGTCGTTTTTGTAGAACAGCTCGATGATTGATCGCGGGAGAATCGAACCTTCGTCGATGCCAAGTCGTTTCGCGAACGAACCTGCCGCGACGTTACGCACGACAACCTCAAGGGGAATAATTTCGACGGCGCGGATCAGCTGTTCGCGCATGTTCAGCCGGCGGATGAAATGATTGGGCACGCCGATCTGGGTCAGCTGCGTCATCAAGTACTCGGAGATTCGGTTGTTCAGCACGCCCTTGCCTTCGAGGACAGCCTTCTTCGTCGCGTCAAAGGCGGTGGTGTCGTCCTTGAAGTATTGGATCAGGGTGTCGGGTTCAGGTCCTTCGTAGAGGATCTTCGCCTTGCCCTCGTAAACGAGCTTGCGGTTTTTCATCGCCATGTCCGGTTCTCTTGAAAGGCCTCATCGCCGGGCCCGCCAAAACGGCTAAGCGCCCGCTTAAGGGTGTTGAACAACCTCAAGCGAGCGCTATGTGAAAATAGCCCATTTGCCGGGGTTGGCACAACGGCCGGGCGTTGCGCGATGTGCCGCGTTTGCCTAGTGTCCCGCCAAATTCGTCTAAGGAGAATGGAATGTCCGGTTTCGACAAGCGCCGTGAGGGTTACGAAAGCAAGTTCGCCCATGACCAAGACCTGAAATTCAAGGCGACCGCGCGCCGGAACAAGCTCTTGGGGCTGTGGGCGGCGGCGAAAATGGGCATTACGGGCGAGGCCGCAGACGCCTATGCGAAAGAGGTCGTGAAGGCCGATTTCGAAGAGGCAGGCGACGACGACGTGTTCCGTAAGATCCGCGGCGATCTAGACGCGAAAAAGGTGGAGGTTTCCGACCACCAAATCCGGCGCGAAATGGACGAACTGATGGCGACGGCTGTCGAGCAGATTACCTCGACGAAATAGACCGCGCGTTCCAGGCGAATTTTGGGCTATTGTTCTCCCCAGATTATTTCAGGGGACGCGATGATGCGTGCATTCGCCTTTGGCGTGTTCGGACTGGTTCTGGCGGCAGCAGCGTCAGCATCGGAGTCGCAGCCGCCGGAATACTTCAAGCTTGGGCCGTTTGGCACTGGTTGGGACGAATATGGCGGTGACGCCGGTGGCATGCGTTTCAGCTGGTCTCGTGAGATCACAACTTCAAATGTCGATGACCTGATTCCGGTTTGGACTTACTCGACCGGCGATATCGCAAAGCGCGACGCGAAGACGATGCGGCGGACGAAGTTCGAGGCAACGCCAATTCTCGCGGGCAACAAGCTCTTGCTTTGTACGCCGTTCAACGAGGTGATCGCGCTCGATCCGGGGACGGGAAAAGAACTCTGGCGGTTCGATCCGAAGATACCGACGGACAAGGTCGGGCCTGCGAACAAGTTCAACTGTCGCGGAGTGACGACATCCCGCTACGGCGTTGGCTTATATGACGACACGAACTACCATCATATTTTTCTTGCGACGAACGATGGGCGATTGCTTTCGATCGACGATCAGGGCCGTCTGGAGCCGGAATTCGGAACGAATGGCGAGATCAGGATTGATCCAGGAATAAGTCTTGAATGGCCTGGCGAGTTTCAGATTACATCAGCGCCGGTCGTGATCCGCGATGTCGTGATCGTCGGATCGGCGATCGGCGACAATGCGCGGGTGAAGGCACCGCATGGTACGGTTCGCGCCTTCGACATAAATACTGGCAAGCCGAAGTGGTCGTGGGATCCGGTGCCGCGGGATGCGAAAGACCCGGCGGCGAAGACTTGGGGCGAGGGTTACAAAGATGTCGGGCATGCGAATGTTTGGGCGCCGATGTCGGTGGATGAGCGGCGTGGGCTCGTGTTCTTGCCGACGTCGTCGGCCAGTCCCGACTTCTTTGGTGGCTTGCGGCCGGGGGACAATAAGCATGCGAACTCTGTTGTCGCGCTGAAGGCTGAGACGGGGGAACTCGTTTGGTCGTTTCAGGCGGTGCATCACGACGTTTGGGATTATGACAATCCGGCGCAGCCGACGCTGGCGACCATCGACTTCGAGGGGAAGCCGCGGGACGTCGTGATCCAGCCGACGAAGCAGGGGTTCTTGTTCGTGCTCGATCGCGACACGGGCGTGCCTGTGTATCCGGTTGAGGAGCGGGCGGTGGCGCAGGGTGGCGTGGCGGGCGAGGTGTTGTCACCGACGCAGCCTTATCCGACGCATGTGCCGGTGTTGGCGCCGCAGAAGATTTCGGCGGACGAAGCCTATGGCTTTACGCCTTGGGATCGGGAGGCTTGCCGGAAGCTGATCGCGGAGGCGCGGAACGAGGGGCTCTACACGCCGCCGTCGTTGAAGGGGACGTTGATGGTTCCGTTCACGGGCGGGGGCATGAATTGGGGCGGCGTGGCATTCGATCCGGTGAAGCAGATCGTTTATGCGAACACCAGCCGCGCTGTGCATCGGATCACGCTTTTTCCGGCCGCCGACTTCGACAAGCTGGATGAGCAGTTTCCCGATCGCGAAGTGTCGCCGCAGCGTGGCGCACCGTATGGGATGATCCGCGAAACTCTGTTGTCGCCGATTGGGCTGCCGTGCAATCCGCCGCCGTGGGGTGTGCTGGCGGCGGTCGATCTCAAGGCCGGCAAGATTTTGTGGGAGTCCACGCTTGGGACGACGGAGGAGCTTGCGCCGCTTTCGATCGCGCTCAAGACGGGGACGCCGTCGTTGGGCGGGCCGCTGGTGACGGCGAGCGGGCTCGTCTTTATCGGCGCGACGATGGACAGGTATTTGCGCGCGTTCGACGCGGCGAGCGGCAAGGAGCTTTGGCAGGGTCGTTTGCCTGCGCCGGGGATTGCCACGCCGATGACCTATGAGTGGAAGGGGCGGCAGTACGTCGTGATCGCGGCCGGCGGGCATGGCGATGTGGACGTCGCCGGGCGGAGCGACACGTTCGTTGCGTTCGCGCTGGCGAAGCCAGGCGAGTCGAAGGGCACGTTCTGGTCGCGGCGGGTGGACAAACCGGGTGGTCGGATGTGGATCAACTTTGGGCTGATCGCGCTCGGCGTGGTGACTGTTGTCGGCGGTCTGTGGTGGTTGATCCGGCGCGTGCGCTCACGGAACTAGGTACGTCGCGGCGAGACCCAACACTGCGCTTGAGGCGAGCAGCAGCAGGATCGGCATCTTGAACCGGATCAGCGCGACGAGCGCTAGGGCCGCAATCGCGAGCGCAATGGGGTCGAGCGTCGCGACGTCCGGAACTTGCACATGCATTGGGCCGACGTCGCGGGTTTCGACTTTGGCAAACGTTACGTGCAGCGCGAACCAGATTGCGAGATTTAGGATCACACCGACGACGGCTGCCGTGATGGCGGCGAGTGCCGCGGAGGCGTGGCGGTTTTCGCGGACCCGTTCGGCGTAGGGAGCGCCGGCAAAGATCCAGAGGAAAGACGGGGCGAAGGTGACCCAGAGCGTGATCGCCGCGGCTGCGATGCCGTGGAGCATGCCACCCGAGCGATAGCCTGCGAGGAAGCCGATGTGCTGGAGCACGAGGATGAGCGGGCCTGGGGTCGTTTCAGCCAGGGCGAGGCCTTGGAGCATCTCCGGTGCGGTCAGCCAGTTGTAGGTCGTGACGGCTTCTTGGGCGACGTAGGCGAGCACGGCGTAGGCGCCGCCGAATGTCACGACCGACATCGTCGAGAAAAAGGTCGCGAGTTTCGTGAAGACGCTGCTCGGTCCCATCGCAACGGCGATCAGTGCGACGGGGGCGAGCCAGATCACAGCCCAAGCGGCAACGGTCATCGCGGTGCGGCGGCCGGTGGCGCTTGTGTGAGCAAGTTCGCCGCGGGCGAAGGCCGCGTCGACGGCGAAGGTCGTGCCGGCTGCGGCGCCGAGGGCTGCGTGGTCCTTGGTGCGAAACTGGTCGGGCGCGATGTGTGCGCCTATGAGGCCCGCGAGCGCGGCGGCAAGTATCACTAGCGGGAAGGGCACCGCGAAAAAGAAGAGGGCGATGAACGCAGCTGCCGCGATCCAGATCATCGCGTGGCCGGTGAAGGCGCGTTTGGCAATCCGCAGGATCGCTTCGATGACGATCGCGAGGACGGCTGCTTGGATGCCGTAGAAGATGGCGCTTACGATGGTGAGGTTCGCGTAGTTCACATAGAGGATGCTCAAGCCCAGCATCACGAGTGCGCCGGGCAGAATGAAGAGCAGGCCTGCGGCGAGGCCGCCCTTCACGCCGTGCATCAGCCAGCCGACATAGGTTGCCAATTGCTGCGCCTCGGGGCCCGGGAGCAGCATGCAGTAGTTCAGCGCGTGGAAGTAACGCGCGTCGCTGATCCACTTCTTCTCCTCGACGAGGAGCTTGTGCATGAGCGCGATCTGGCCCGCCGGCCCGCCGAAGTTGACGCAGCCGATATAGGCCCAGAGCCTGACGGCTTCCGCGAAGGTGGGCATCCGGCGACCCGGCTAGAACCGGCCGCGGCTGTTCATTTGGATTTCTTGGGACGCGGCCATGATCAGCATGAGGCCGACCAGCATCGTGAACATGCCGCCCATGCCGCTTTGGAGACCCAAGACGATCAGCAGGATGCCGACACCGACACCGATGTAGCCGGTGATGACGCGTGCGCGGCTCGCCGGCATAAAATTGGAGAGGACTGCGGCCGCGATGTGGCCGCCGTCGAGCGGATAGCCAGGGAGTAGGTTGAAGACGCCTAGGAACAAATTGGCGAAGGCGAGGCGGCTTATCAGATCGTTCGGTACTTCCTGGGTGCCGGCGTACCAGTAGAGAACGGTTGCGATTAGCAGGTTCGTCGCCGGCCCCCCGAACGAGATGACCGCGTTCGGGAACCAGCCACGCGGGATGCCGACGAGGCGGGCGTAGCCGCCGAAGAACGTCAGGGTCACATCGAGCGTGCGGGCGCCGAACAGGCGGCCGGCGAAGGCATGACCCATCTCGTGCAGGTAGATGCAAAAAATGAAGAGGATCGCGAACGTGACCGCATCGAGCAGGCCGGACATTCCGTTGCGGCCGAAGTCGCCCACGACGATGAAGGCGGCGAGGAGCAGAACGGTAACCTCGATCCGCACATTGACCCCGAAGATTTTCCCGAGATCTACTGCACCGCCCATAGCTGTTGCCCTTCGCTCGCCTAGCCGAACACGCGCCGGAAGGTCGTGTCCACGTGCTTCAGGTGATAGGCGAGATCGAACAGGCCTACAAGCTCACCGGGCGGGAGAGCCTTTGTGACCTCCGCGTCCGCTTTCAGGTTGTCGAGGAAGGACGTGCCCGTGCGGCCGTGGTGCATGTTCTGCCAGACCGGCATCGCGTTGCGCTGAACCAGGCGGTAGGCGTCTTCACGGGCGACGCCTTTTTGGGTCAAAGCGAGCATGACGCGTTGCGAATGGATGAGCCCGCCTAGCAGGTCCAGATTGCGCTGCATGCGCTCGGGATAGACGACGAGTTTTTCGATCACGTCGGCCAGACGATTCAGGGCGAAGTCGAGCGTGATCGTGGCGTCGGGGCCGATCATGCGCTCGACCGATGAATGCGAGATGTCGCGTTCGTGCCAGAGGGCGACGTTCTCCATCGCGGGCGTCGCGTAGGCGCGCACCATGCGGGCGAGGCCGGTGAGGTTTTCGGTCAAGACCGGGTTGCGCTTGTGCGGCATGGCGGAGGAGCCCTTTTGGCCTTCGGAGAAATACTCCTCGGCTTCGAGAACCTCGGTGCGCTGCAGATGGCGAATTTCGGTGGCGACGTGTTCGACGGAGCTTGCGACCACGGCGAGGGCAGCGAAGAACGCTGCGTGGCGGTCGCGCGGGATCACCTGCGTCGAGACCGGTTCGGGCTTCAGGCCCAATGCCTTTGCGACGTGCTCTTCGACGCGCGGATCGACTTGGGCAAATGTGCCGACGGCGCCGGATATGGCGCAGGTCGCGATCTCGTCGCGGGCCGCGATCAGGCGTCTCTTAGCGCGTTCGAACTCGACGTAGAAGCCTGCGAGCTTCACGCCGAACGTTGTCGGCTCGGCGTGGATGCCGTGGCTGCGGCCAATCGTTGCCGTGTTCTTATGCTCGAAGGCGCGCTTCTTCAGCACTGCGAGCAGCTTGTCCGTGTCGGCGATCAGGATGTCGGACGCGCGTTTCAGCTGAACGCTGAGACACGTGTCGAGCACGTCGCTCGACGTCATGCCTTGGTGCACGAAGCGGGCGTCGGGGCCGACGAACTCCGCAAGGTGGGTCAAGAACGCGATGACGTCGTGTTTCACCTCGCGCTCGATCGCGTCGATCTTGGCGACGTCGAACGTTGCGGCGCCGCCTTTTTCCCAAATCGTCTTTGCAGCCGATTTCGGAATGACGCCGAGCTCAGCCAACGCGTCGGCGGCGTGCGCTTCGATTTCGAACCAGATGCGGAACTTCGTCTCCGGCGACCAGATCGCCGTCATCTCTGGGCGGGAATAGCGTGGGATCATGCCACTGCTTTCAGCGATTCTTCCAAGATCGACAAGCCCTCTTCGAGCACTTTGTCCTCAACCGTTATCGGGACCAGGATGCGCACGCCATTGCCGTAAAGGCCGCAGGTGAGAAGGATCAGGCCGCGTTTCAGCGCTTCGGCGGTGAGGCGCTTCGTCCGGTCGGCGTCCGGTTCGTGGGACCCGCGGGTTTTGACGAGATCGAACGCGACCATAGCGCCGAGGCCCCGGATGTCGTCCATCGGCGGCAAGTCGTTGCGCATCGACATCTGCTTCAGGCGCGCGATCAGTTTTTCGCCGAGGGTCACAGCCTTGTCGAGGATGCGCTCCTCTTTGATGACGTCGAGTACTGCGTTGCCGGCCGCGCAGGCGACGGGGTTGCCGGCATAGGTGCCGCCGAGGCCGCCGGGATCGGGCGCATCCATCAGGGCGGCACGGCCGATGACGGCCGAGAGCGGCATACCGCCGGCGAGGCTTTTCGCGGTCGTGATCATGTCGGGCTTCACGCCGGAATGTTCGATCGCGAACAGCTTGCCGGTGCGTGCGAAGCCGGATTGGATTTCGTCGGCGATCAGCATGATGCCGTGCTTATCGCACACGGCGCGGAGCGAGCGCATGAAGTCGAATGGGGCGGTGTAAAAGCCGCCCTCGCCTTGCACGGGCTCGATGATGATGGCGGCGATGCGCGCGGGCTCGACGTCGTATTTGAACAGGCTCTCAAGGGCTGCGAGTGCGTCGGCGCCTGTGTGGCCGTGGCTCACGACCGGGAAGGGCAGGCGATAAACGTCGCCCGGCATCTCGCCAAAGCCTGCCTTGTAGGGCACGACTTTGCCGGTCAACGCCATGCCCATGAAGGTGCGGCCGTGGAAGGC
The DNA here is from genome assembly GCA_902826695.1 of uncultured Alphaproteobacteria bacterium. GTDB lineage: Bacteria > Pseudomonadota > Alphaproteobacteria > Micropepsales > Micropepsaceae > SZUA-430. Next base: position 18,476 of record CADEFU010000018.1, read on the forward strand.
GCCGGAAAAGCTGACAACGCCGGAGCGCTTCGTGGCGTAGCGCGCGATCTTGACCGCGTTCTCGACCGCTTCGGCGCCGGTCGTGAAGAAGATCGTCTTCGCGGGGCCGTCGACGGGGGCGGCTGCGTTCAGTTTTTCGGCGAGCGCGATGTAGCTCTCGTAGGCGTTGACTTGGAACGCGGTGTGCAATGCGTTGCCCATCTGCGCTTCGATCGCTTTCATCACCTTCGGGTGGCGGTGGCCGGTGTTCTGCACGCCGATGCCGCCGACGAAGTCGATGTAGCGCTTGCCTTCGACATCCCAGATTTCCGCGTTGAGCGCGCGCGCGGCGAAGACGGGATGGGCGGTGTTGACGCCGCGCGGCACGGCGGCTTGGCGGCGGGCGAGAAGTTCGGCGTTGGTGGTCATTGCTTGGCGGCTTCCTTGGCTTCGATGTCTTGGGCGCGTTTGAACGCGGGCCTCGCGCTGGCGCGTTCGGAGAACTCGACGAAGGCTGGGCGCTTGTCGATCATGCCGAACATCATGCCGAAGCCCAAGGTCGAGGCGACGTAGAGGTCGGCGGCGGTGAACTGATCGCCGAAGAGCCACGGGCCGGGCTTGATGGCGGCTTCTAAAGCTCCGAAGGCGCGGTCGTAGTCGCCCCAGCCGGCCGAGACGGAGTTCGGCGTGCTGCCTAAGCGCTTTTCCATCATCGCGGGTTCGAGCGTGGTTGCCGGGAACATCAGCCATTGCAGGAATCGGCCGCGCCGCGGGTCGCTCAGCACGGGCGCGAGCTTCTTGTGCGGGAACCCGTCGGCGACGTAGAGCAGGATCGCCGCTGTCTCGCCGAAGCCGATGCCGCCGTCTTCGAGACCGGCGACTTTGCCCATCGGGTTGATTTTCTTGTAGGCGTCGGTTGGGTGGCCGGGGGCGCGGATGTTGACACGCACGATCTCGTATGGCTCGCCCGCTTCTTCCATCATCCAGAGCGCTGTGAACGCGCGCGTTTGCGGGCAGTGGTAGAGTTTCATCGTCACGCGCCAATTCCTCCCATCGCCAGGTACTTCATTTCAAGGAAGTCCTCGATGCCGTATTTCGAGCCTTCGCGGCCGATGCCGCTTTCTTTCATGCCGCCGAAGGGGGCGACTTCGGTGGAGATGATGCCTTCGTTGATGCCGACGATGCCGTATTCGAGAGCTTCGGCGACGCGCCAAACGCGACCGATGTCACGGGCGTAAAAGTACGCGGCTAAGCCGTACTCGGTGTCGTTGGCGAGGCGGATAGCGTCGGCTTCCGTCTTGAAGCGGAAGAGGGTCGCGACGGGTCCGAAGATTTCTTCCTGGGCGATCGCCATCTGCGTGTTCACTTCGGTGAGCACGGTCGGCTCAAAGAACGTGTGGCCCAGTGTGTGGCGCTTGCCGCCGGTTGCGATCTTCGCGCCTTTTGAGGTTGCGTCCTTGATCAGGCGTTCGACCTTTTCGACCGCTTCCATGTTGATGAGCGGGCCCTGCATGACGCCGTCGGCGGTGCCGTCGCCGACCTTCAGGTTCGCTGTGGTGGCGGCGAGTTTCGCGGCGAACGCGTCATAGACCTTGTCTTGCACGAACAGGCGGTTCGCACAGACGCAGGTTTGGCCCATGTTGCGGAATTTTGAGAGCATGGCACCCGCGACCGCCGCGTCGAGGTCAGCGTCGTCGAAGACGATGAACGGCGCGTTGCCGCCGAGTTCGAGCGAGACCTTCTTAACGGTCGATGCGCATTGGCGCATCAGCAGTTTGCCGATCTCGGTCGAGCCGGTGAACGAGAATTTGCGCACGATCGAACTGCCGGTCATCTCCTGACCGACGCGCGACGCGTGGTGGGTGGTTACAATGTTGAAGATGCCCTTCGGTATGCCCGCGCGTTCGGCGAGCACGGCAAGTGCCAATGCCGACAACGGCGTTTCGGCCGGGGGCTTGATCACGATCGGGCAGCCGGCGGCGAGTGCGGGGCCGCATTTCCTCGTAATCATCGCGTTCGGGAAGTTCCACGGCGTGATCGCGGCAACGACGCCGATCGGCTGCTTCAAGACGATGATACGGCGACCACCTTGCGTCTGCGGGATGACGTCGCCGTAGATGCGCTTTCCCTCTTCAGCGAACCATTCGATGAACGAGGCGCCATAGGCGACCTCGCCCCGCGACTCGGCGAGGGGTTTGCCTTGCTCGCTCGTCATGATGACGGCGAGGTCCTCTTGGTTGGCCATCATCAGGTCGAACCACTTGCGCAGGATCTGCGCGCGTTCCTTTGCTGTCTTGGCTGCCCACGCCGGCCACGCGGCGTTTGCGGCTTCGATCGCGCGCCGGGTTTCGCCTTCGAGCATATCGGGTAGGTGCGCAAGCACCGCGCCGCTTGCCGGGTTCGTGACCTCGAACGTTGCGCCTGAATCCGCGCTCGCCCATTCGCCGTTGATGTAGGCCTTATCGCGCAGAAGTTGCGGGTCGTTGAGGCGCATTGGCGGTTCTCCGGAGGGTATTCGTGAAAGGTCTTTTAGACCCTTCCGCCCGTCTTGCGGAAGGTGGGGGGGGCGTGCAAGTTGCGCGCTCTTTTCCGGCACTTTCTAGGATCAGTTTATGCGCCTCTTGGGCATTGTTGTTATGAGTGCGACGCTCACCATCGTTTCTGGCTGTGCGACGATCGAGGACATGATGCCCTTCGGTCAATCCACAGGCGTCACGCCGGCGACCGCAACGTCTACGACGCCGGGGCTCGCGATCGACCGCAAGACTGGATATCCGCCCTACGCGATGATGAAGGGCACTGTCCTGATCGCGCCGCATGGGGGCAAGCGCACGGACTATTACTTCTGGCTCAACGAGAAGAAGTCTATGCCGGTGATCCGGTATCTCGACGAGGAGAACAAGTACGCCGCCGAGTTGATGGCTCACACTGCCGACTTGCAGAAGACCTTGCGCAACGAGATTCGCGCGGCCGCAGGTGCTGTCGCCGGAACGCCGCCATTCAAGGATGGCGGGTACTGGTACTACGAGCGTTATGCGTCCGGGGCGGACTATTCGGTGATCGCGCGACGCAAGGGTTCGATGGACGGGGCGGAAGAGGTGTTGCTCGATGGGCAGGTCGAGGGGCCGAAGCATCAGCAGTTCAAGGTGAACAACTACGGGACGTCGCCCGACGGGAATATCTTCGTCTATGCGGCGGATTATGCGGGCGATCGGTGGCACAATCTCATTTTCCGCGACATGCGCACCGGTGCATTGCTTGGTGACGAGATCAAGTATGCCGCGCCCGACTTCGCGTTCGCGAGCGACAACAAGACGGTGTTTTATCTGAGGCTTCAGGCGGGGACCGCCAGGGCCTATCGGCTGATGCGCCATGTCATGGGCACGGACCCGAAGACGGACAAGGTGGTTTACGAGGAGAAGGACCAGCAGTTCGAGCTTTCGCTGAAGCGATCGAAGGGTGGGCGGGCGCTGCTGCTCACGAGCGATCAGACGAACACGTCGGATGTGCGTATGCTCGACGCGGCGAAGCCCGATGGGGCCTGGACTGTGATCCGGCCGCGGGCGAAGGGTGTGCGGTACTACGCCGAGGAACTGGGCGGCACAATTTATCTGCGGACAAACCTGCAGGCACCGGATTTTCGCATTGCTAAGGCGGCAATCGGTGCGCCGTCGCAGTGGAGCGAGGTCGTTGCGGGGCAGCCTGGCGTCTACATCGAGGCGTACGACGTCGTCGGTGGGTATCTGGCGCTGGATGAGTATGCGAAGGGCGGAGCGCGGATTCGGCTCGTCGATCTGAGCACGGGATCTGAGAAGTACGTGGCGCCGGATACGACGGCGGGACATATCGCGTTTGCCGACACCTACAACTTCCCGGGCTTGCGGAACGTGGACGCCAAGGCAACGACTTTGCGCTATGCGTTTTCGTCGCCGGTGCAGCCGGACACCATCTACGACTACGATCTGGCGGCGGGCACGAAGAAGGTTGTGCAGCGCTTGGCAGTGCCCGGGTTCTCTCCCGGCGATTATTCGATCGGCCGCGTGATGGCGCCTGCGCCCGACGGGAAGCAGATTCCGATTACGGTCGCCTACCGGCGCGACAAGTACCAACAGGGCAAAAACCCGGTGCTGGTCTATGGCTATGGGTCGTACGGCTCGAGCAACGAGCCGATGTTCAAGTCGCGTTGGCCGAGTTTGCTCGATCGCGGGTTCGTCATCGCGTACGCGCATGTGCGCGGCGGGCGCGAGTTCGGCGAGGCTTGGTATCAAGGCGGAAAGCTTCGCAACAAAAAGCAGACGTTCACGGACTTTATCGCTGCGAGCGAGTATCTGGCGAAGGAAGCCGGCGATCCCAAGCGGATTTTTGCGATGGGGCGTAGTGCAGGCGGCTTGCTGATGGGCGCGATCGCGAACATGCGGCCGGAGCTCTATAAGGGTATCGTTGCGGATGTGCCGTTCGTGGACGTGGTGACCACGATGCTCGACGATTCAATTCCGCTGACCACGTTCGAGTATGAGGAGTGGGGCAATCCGGCCGACGTCGGCGACTACGACTACATGCTCAGCTATTCGCCGTACGATCAGGTCGACAAGCGCGCGTATCCGGCGATGCTCGTGACGGCGGGGTACAACGACAGCCAGGTCGGCTACTTCGAACCGGCAAAGTGGGTTGCGAAGATCCGCCGGCTGAAAACGGATCAGAACCCGCTCATCTTCCGCACGAACATGACGGCGGGGCACGCGGGCGACAGCGGCCGGTACGGGCGCGTGGAAGAAGACGCGCTCGCCAACGCATTCCTGCTCGACCAGGCGGGGCTCAATCCGACGAACAAGACGGCGAGCAAGAATTAGCTCGCAGCAGCGACTTCGTCAGAAGAGCTATTGCGGCGCCTCCGCGAGAGCGGTCTCGAGATGCGCCACGATCTTCGGCCAACCATCTGCACGGGCGGCGCTGTTCCCGTCGTCGGCACCGCCGAGACTGTCGAGGCGATCGTAACTCGGGTTCGACTTGTCGACGGGCAGACCCATGACCGCGTGGCCCGCGTTGTCGTAAGCGAGGATGGTAACCGCCGGGCCGCCGTTCGCGTCGGCGCGAGCCTTGACTTGGTCGGCCATCGGGCAGGCGGGCCAGAGCGTGTCGTCCTTGCCGCAGATCAACAGTACCGGTGCGCGCGTCTTTTCGATCGGGATGATCGCGTCTTGATGCTTTGGGAGTTCGAGAAGGCTTGCCGCGTAGATGTCGGCGACGGGGCCGCCATACTCCTTTGGCTGCGCATAGGGCAGGAACGGAATTGGCTTGCCACCGAGGCTCCATGAGCCGCCCGGCGGGTTGAAGATCATGTTCATGATGTTCCAGTCGATGCCCTGCCACGCGACGCTTGACGGCATGGCGGCCACGACGGCGCGCAAGTCCGGATGACGCGTTGCGACGATGAGCGCGGCTTCGGCGCCTTTCGAGCCGCCGACGATACCGATGCGTGCGGCATCGACTTCGGGTTGCGCTTTCAGCCATTCGAGGGCGCGGTCAAAGGTTTCAAGCGGGACGAATTCGAGTTTCGCCGGCTGTCCTGGAGCGGCGAAATACGACACTTGCAGCACCGCGAAACCCTTCGCTTGGAGAGCCTTGGCCATGCGGCCGACGCCCGGGCTCAAGCCGCCCTCGGAGCCGCCGAGCAAAAGGACACCGGCGCGTTTGCCGTTGCCTTGCGGCGGGTAGTAGTTCGCAATGAGTCCGTTGTCCTTGACGCGGCGGCCGTCGGGCGCCGGGTCTGCAACGACGACTTCGGGTGCGAACGGGTTCAGCGCCCAAATCGCGACGCCGCCAGCAACCGCAAGGCCGATCAGTACAAGAACCGTATAGAAGAGAAAGCGCAGCACGCGCATGATTGCCCCCAGAGATCGAGCCTGCACCCTAGCATGCGCCGCTCAGGTTCGGGGAGTGGGCGCAGTATCGCGGAATCGCACGTCGTTGAACGCCCACAATGCGATGAACCCGAATGCGCTGGTGACGTGCCAGAGGGCGTGCAGACTTAGGAACGGGAAGACGATCGTGTCGTTCTTTGCGGTCGCCATGAGCATGCCGGCCAGGAAAATTGCGGTGACCAGGACGAGAAGCGGCATCGCCTTCGGCGGGATTGCTTTGCGCTTGAGGAAGAAGAGGATGGTCGCCGCTAGGGAGAAGGCGATCAGCCAGGATTGACCGGGCTTGAAGCCGCCCCAACTTCCAAAGCCGATGAGATAGCCGCCCGCGGTCATGCGGTCGTAGAAGTGCCAGGCGACGCCGATCAGCATCATGACCGTCGCCGTGGGGCGCGCCCAGCGTTGCGTTTCCTTCGCGTAGAAGTCGGCGAGCACGGCGAGCACGATGCCCCATGCGACCACGATGTTCGAGCCGGTGTCGAGGAACGCCCAGACCCAGCGTTCGAAGATCATTGGGTTCGTCTCGCCGAAGCCGTGCAGCGTGATCGTAAAGATGCCGGTGATCACGATCAGCCAATAGACGAACATCCAGCGCGGCGGATGGCGGTCGACGAGATAGCAGAATGCAAGCGGCAGCAGGCCCGCGAACAACGTCGCGAAGCCGGTGATCGTGTTGGCGAGGCCGTAATTGGGGAGGGATTCCACTACATCAACCCGAGTTGCTTCAGGCTCGTGTGGCCGTTGCGGCCGATGATTAAGTGGTCGTGGACCGCGATGTCCAGCGTCTTGGCGGCGTCGACTATTTGTTTCGTCATTTCGACGTCACTGGCCGATGGGGTTGAGTCGCCACTGGGGTGATTGTGGACGAGGATGACGGCACTGGCGCCGAGTTCGAGGGCGCGCTTGACGACCTCGCGCGGGTAGACGGGCGTGTGGTCCACGGTGCCGCGGTTTTGGACTTCATCCTTCAGGAGCTTGTTCTTGCGGTCGAGGAAGAGGATGCGGAATTGCTCGGTCGTTTCGCCGGCCATTCGGCTTGTGCAATAGGCGACGAGGGCGGCCCAAGAGGAGAGCGCATCGCGTTTGTTGATCTGCTCCCTAGCGATGCGGCCGGTCAGAGTGTTGATCAGGGCGATGTGGTCGGCGACCGCGTCGCCCGCGCCGCTGATCTTGGCGATGCGCTCGCGCGATGCGGAAAAGAGGGCTGTGAGATCGCCGCCGAACTCGGCGAGCAGTTCCTTCGCCAAACGTTTTACGTCGCGGCGAGGGATGACGCTGAAGAGCATCAGTTCGAGGAGTTCGTAGTCGGGCAGGCTGCCGGCGCCTTCGCGGAATCGTTCGCGCAGGCGATCACGGTGGCCGACATAATGCGGCAGCTCGGCAGGCGTTGCGTCCGACAATCCGCGTTTGGTCTTGGCTGGTGGCATCGTTCCGCTTTCGTGGAACGATTTAGAGCCGGAGAATGCGGCAAGGATTTGGCGAGGCGCGGCTATCGGCTCAAGCGTAGGGCGGTTTGTGGCGGCCGGTGGGTGAGGTCGTGAAGATCTCGACGCCCGTTGCCGTGACTCCGACGGAGTGCTCGAACTGGGCGGAGAGCGACCGGTCCTTCGTGACCGCGGTCCAGCCGTCGCTCTTCAGCTTTACGGCGAACTTGCCGGCGTTGATCATTGGCTCGACCGTGAAGATCATGCCTTCTTTGAAGGCGAGGCCGGTGCCCGCGCGGCCGTAGTGCAGGATGTTCGGCGCATCGTGGAAGACTTTGCCGACGCCGTGCCCGCAGAAGTCGCGCACGATTGAATAGGAATGACCCTCGGCGAAGGCTTGGATCGCGTGGCCGAGGTCGCCGGTTGTGGCGCCGGGTTTGATGGCGGCGATGCCCATCATCATCGCTTCGTAGGTCACGTCCACCAGGCGGCGGGCTTTCAGCGGGGCGTCGCCGGCGATGTACATGCGGCTGGTGTCGCCGTGCCAGCCGTCCACGAAGGCGGTGACGTCGATGTTCAGGATGTCGCCGTCTTTGAGTTCGCGATCGCCGGGGATGCCGTGACAGACAACTTCGTTGATGGAGATGCAGCTCGAGTGGCGGTAGCCGCGGTAATACATTGTGGCGGGCACGGCGCCGGCGGCGGCGACGAATTCGTAGATCTTGTCGTCGATCTCGCCCGTGGTGACGCCGGGTTTGACAAGCCCGGCCACCATGTCGAGGCACTCCGCGGCGACGCGGCCAGCCTTGCGCATGCCGGCGAAAGCTTCTGGGCCATACAGCTTGATTGAGCCGGTGGCGCGGTTGTCTTGAACTGTGTTGGCGGGGATGTAGGTCATCGGTCGCTTCGTTACACGGCCATGATATAGGACGCTAGTCAAACTTGGCACATGGGTAGTTAATGATGCACGGACGTAGGCGCGGGGCCGCAATTTTGGTGATCGGGGACGAGATTTTGTCCGGCCGCACGCAGGACACGAACACCGGCTACATCGCGCGGTGGTTGGCCCAGCTTGGGATTCCCGTGGGCGAGGCACGCGTCGTGCCGGATATCGAGGCCGAGATCGTGGCCGCTGTGCGGCACCTAAGCGGGCGCTTTGACTATGTGTTTTCGACCGGCGGAATCGGGCCTACGCACGACGACATCACGGCGGACTGCATGGCCAAAGCGTTTGGCACAGGGATCGACTTTCACCCGACGGTTTTCGCTGCGATGGCGGCGCGGTATGCCTCGATGAACATCGGACCGTTCAATGAGGCGCGCCAGCGGATGGCGCGGATCCCCTATGGGGCGGCGCTGATCGGCAATTCGCTCTCAGGCGCGCCGGGGTTTCAGATCGGCAATGTGTTCGTGATGGCTGGTATCCCTGCCGTCATGCAGGTGATGCTCGAAGACGTGCGTGGGCGCCTTCCCGCGGGCAAGGCGCTTTCGTCGGTGACAGTGAGTGCGCATCTGGGCGAAGGGACGATCGCGGCGGGCTTAAGCGCGTTGCAGAAGCAGTATCCGGACATTCCGCTCGGCAGCTATCCGTTCAACAAGGAGGGCAAGTTCGGGACGAGTTTGGTTGCGCGCGGGAGCGATGCGGCGAAGCTTGCGGAGGTGAAGGCGGGGTTAGTTGCGTTGGTGCGTGCGGCTGGTGCGGAGCCGATCGAGAGCTAACCTTCGTCCCCCTTCGCCAAGGCTTCGGGGGACAACTTTCGTCGCTTTGCGACGAAAGTTGGTGCCCTCTGCCGGACTCGAACCGGCACGTCCTCGCGAACGACGGATTTTAAGTCCGTTGCGTCTACCAGTTCCGCCAAGAGGGCTAACCCAAGGCGGCTTTAGCATAGGCAGGGCGAAAAGAAGAAGCGGCGGCTTTGGGTTATCCGGACCGGTTCGCGCTTTAAGCCACTTTGTTACGGCGGCCACGGGCCACGGGGACGCGGCCGAGGCCGATACGCTTGGCGAAGGTCGACCGTAGGCGTGCGTAGGCGGGGGCGACCATCGGGTAGTCGTGCGGCAGGTCCCACTTCTTGCGGTAGTCCTCCGGGGACATGTTGTACTGCGAGCGCAGGTAGCGCTTGAGCATCGTCAGCTTCTTACCGTCCTCGAGGCAGATGATGTAGTCGTCGCCGATGGACTTCTTCACGGAGATCGCGGGCTTGCGCTCGGCCTCCGGTGCACGGCCTGCGGCCGCTTCGGCGAGTGCGCCGTGGCACATTGCGATGAGACTTGGTAACTCACTCATCGGCACTTGATTGCGGCTGACGTAAGAGGAAACCAGGCTTGCGGTCAGGTTGGCGAAGTCGTGGCTTGAAGTGGGTTGGGTTTCATTCTGCTCGGATTGCGCTTCGCTTTTCGACCTGCGTGCCATCTACGGTCTGCTCCCCGGGTTGAGCGAGGATTGTTTATCGAGTCGGGCATAGAGGTACTATCTGGCAAGGGCGGCAATACATTCTATTGATGTAGATTGCGCCGGGGTCAGCCAAAGGTTGCCGTGCCGCTCCGCTTTCGATTTGTCGATGGCGGCAGGTTGTGTTCAAGTGGCTCAGCAAACACGGAGCGTACGGCACGATGACAACGCAGCCCAAGGACCGGATCAAAGCGTCGTCGTTGTTTGCCTACTCACTCCCCGGGTTGCCGATCGCGGCGATGGGTTTGCCGCTCGCCGTGCATTTACCGTCGTTTTATGCCGAGGACATCGGGCTTGGATGGCTGGCCGCGGGAACGATCTTCGCGGCGGCGCGGTTCTTCGACGTGTTCTTGGATCCCATCATGGGCGTCGTGTCGGATCGCACGAAGTCGAGTTGGGGCCGGCGCCGGGTTTGGATGATCGCTTCCGTTCCGATCATGGCGATTGCAGCTTACTTGGTGTTCTCGCCATCGCCAGGCGTGAGTTGGGTGTCCGTCGTTGCCTCCGTCGTCTTGCTGTTCGTGGGCTGGACGATGCTGACCATTACGCATCTGGCGTGGGGCGGCGAACTGACGGACGACTATCACGAACGATCGCGGGTTACCGCGTCGCGCGAGGCGGCCTACATTTTGGGGATGATCGCGGTGTTGTTGTTGCCGCTGGTCGTCAAGAACTATGGCGGCGATAGGTTCGCGCAAGTGGCGTCGATGGGATGGTTCGTGATCATCACGTTGCCGATCAGCGTGGGGCTTGCGGTTTGGCTGCTGAAGGAACGCGAAGTTCCACCGGTGCCGCACCTCGATTGGCGTACCGGCATGGCCGCGATCATGGGGAACAAGCCGCTGCGTTTCCTGCTGTTCTGCGACCTGATCGCCGGTATCTCAGGCGGTATCGTTGCGACGTTGTTCTTGCCGTTGGTGGCGCACGGACTTGGGTTGCCTGAGCAGTCGTACTTCTTGCTGCTTATCTATTTCGCCATGGGTGTGCTTGCCATACCGCCGATGCTGTGGCTGTCGAAGCGGCTTGGAAAGCACCGCATGATGGTCGTGCATGTGCTCCTCAACGCGGTGCTGATCCCGTGTATCTTCCTGTTGCCGCGGGGGGAGTTTTGGCCGGCGCTCGTGCTGTGGACGTTGTTTGGGTTCAACATGTCGGTCGGGCCGTTTCTGTTCCGCGCGATTATGGCCGACGTGGCCGACCACGATCACGTCGAGACGGGGCAGGCGCGGGCCGGCGTCTACTTCGCCATGCTCGCGCTTACGAACAAGCTTGGCTACGCGGGTGCGATTTTCGGGGCGGGTGCAGCGCTCGCCTATATCGGCTTCGACGGCAAGGTCGCAAATTCGCCGGAAGTTCTGTCGAGCCTGATGGCGATCTATATCGTTCCGCCGACGATCATTTCGATCGTTATTGCGGTCGTGATGTGGCGCTTCCCGCTCGACGAAGCGCGGCAGCGGGAGCTCAGGCGGATTCTTGAAGAGCGCAGTGCTGCGGCGACCGCGATCGGTGCACGCACGGGGCATACGCTGGCGGAGGAACCCGACCTTCCCGCAGACGCCGTTGCGGCGAAGCCTGCGGAGTAGCGCTGTGCCATCTCTTGTCCGTGATGGCGTCGAGATCGCCTACACCGATCAGGGCGCGGGCGATGGCGTCGTCCTGGTGCACGGGTTTGCGGCGAGCGTGCAGGAGAATTGGGCTAAGGCCGGTTGGGTTCAGATGCTCACGCGAGCGAACCGGCGGGTGGTTGCGATCGATCTGCGCGGGCACGGGCTGAGTCAGAAGCTCTACGATCCTGCAGCGTATTCGATGAGTTTGATGGCAAACGATGTGCTTGCCGTTGTCGAGCATTTGCAGATCAAGAAGCCGGACGTTATCGGGTTTTCACTAGGCGCGCGGGTGGCGCTTGAGTTGTTGCGGCAGCGCGGCGACAGGTTCCTGCTCGGCGTGTTTTGCGGAGTTGGGGATCTCTTGATGAACCCGCGCGCCGCTCGCGATCCGGAAGACTTCCCGCGCGCTATGGAGGCGCCGACGGCCGATCAGGTCAGCGATGATATGGCGCGGCGGTTTCGATTGTTCGCGGAGGCGCAGGGACAGGATTTGAAGGCGCTTGCCGCTTGCTCGCGCGGGCTTCATGTCTCTCGGGCGGGGTGGAACGCCGAGATGCTCGCGCCGATCAAGAACGAAGCACTGGTGATTGCGGGGTCAGGCGACGAATTGGCAGGGTCACCAGAGGGACTGGCGCGGGTGCTTGGCAACGCTAAGGGCAAGCGGATCGCTGGTTGCGGGCATATGGATTGCCTCACGCAGCCGATGTTCAAAGCGGCCGTGATGGATTTCCTTGCCGGCGTGCCGGACTAGCCGCTGCCGTACTGGCCCAGATAGATCAGAATGAAGCCAAACGTATCGGCGAGGCCGTGCGCGATCATCGCGGGCCAGAGGTTGCGCCGCCAGAGCAGCGTTGCTGCACCCAAGATCAGGCCCATGATGCCAGTGCCGACTATCCCGACCGGCCCTTGGTAGCTGTGCGCGGCACCGAAGATAACGGCTTGCGTCAGGAGGGCGATGCCCCACGCGGTTCGGCTTTCGCCCATGAACCGCGCGAAGCGAGTCATAAGGTAGCCGCGGTAGAAGACTTCCTCGCCGAATGCCGCGAACAACCACGTGAGCGGCAAAAGGAGGAGCAGGAGCGGGAGGTTGCCCTTCATCGAGGCGAAGAACTCGCCGGCGCGGTTGGGGCTCGAGGCGGTGAGTTCGGCGACGGCTTTGTTGATCGCGGGCGCGAGCATGGCGCTGTAGGCGACAATGAAGAGGAAGAGCAGCAGGCCGAGACCCACGGTGCGCATCCAGCTTGTGGGTACGATCAGGCCGAAGCTCTCCCAAGTTTCGCCGCGGAGTTTGACCCAGAGCAGGACGACAAGGACCGTCGCGAACAGCAGATAGTTCGTTCCGAACAGAGGCAGAGTTGGCAGCGTTATCCCTGCGGCGACGGCCCAGGCTTTTGCCCAGATGCCGATATTGTCACGGGCGACGGTGGCCGCGATCGCCTCGACAAGGCCGAAGTCGGCCCGACGCAGGCTAAGGGTGTTGTCGCTCATCGCAAGCTCCTGGTATAGTTCTATTCGTATTATTAAGTGCTAATCGTACTAATTGGAGTCAAGAGATGCCTGCATCACGAAAGCGAAAGGCGGCACTCACGGAACTTGAAGGGGCGATTTTGAGTGCGGTTCGGCGCGGGGAGGGAATTACGCCCTACCGGCTCCGTCAGGCCTTCTTGGTGTCGCCGTCGATCGAATGGAGTGGGAGTGCGGGTGCTGTCTATCCGGCGATGCGGCGGTTGAAGGCGGCGGGCTTACTCGCGGCGACCGCGTCTGGAGACGCCCGCGGGACGGAGCACTATAGCGTGACGGCGGCGGGGGAGGCCGCACTGCTCGCGTGGGCAGGCGATGCAACGCGCGCGATGAGTGTTGGGATCGATCCGTTTCGTAGCCGGGTTCCGCAATGGCTGACGCTGTCGCGCGCCCAGCGGGCGCCGATGTTGCGCGCGATCGAGAAGGCACTCGTGGTGCGGTGTTCGGCGCTCGGCGAGACACTCAAGACTGCTCACGATATCGCGCGTGTGCAGGCGACGCTGGAACTTGAACTTCATCGCGCGCGACTGCGCTGGATTGCCGCGAACAAGTAGCTCAGCAGCAGCCGCAACCGCCAGCGAGCAGAATTCCGTCTTTGTGGTAGGCGCTGGCGACGGCGGCGCGCGAGAGGTCGTTGCTTTTTGCGAAGTCGGCCTTCGCAGCGATCCGCAGGTCGGTGCTGGCGAAGAAGTCGAGGGTCGTCATCGCAAGGGCCTTGGCGCCATCTACGACGGCTTGGTCGGCTCGTTCGGACTTCGCGTAGGCCGTGAACTCGGCGTTGTGGATCGTCACGTTGGCTGGCGAGACTTGGATGATCGGATGGATCGAGGGCACCCGGTGGCTGACGTTACCCATGTCGGTCGAGCCGGCGAGGCCCGGCGGCAGTAAGGCGGGGTCAAGCAGCTCGCGGCCGAGGGCCTTGGCGTTGGCCTCGTAGGCGTGGGCGAGCGGCCAGTTGGTCTTTAGATCGAGGCAGTCGACGCGGCCCCAGTTCGCTTCGAGGCGCGTGCCGGTGCTAAGCGCGCCCGCTTCGAAGCAGGCCTGGACACGCTTCTTGAGTGCGGCGAGTTCGACGCCGTTGCGGGCGCGGACGTAGAATCGGCCAGAGGCGCGTTCCGGTACGATGTTCGGCGCCATGCCGCCATCGACGATGATGCCATGGATACGTTCGGTCTGTTGGATGTGCTGGCGAAGTTGCGCGATCGTTTGATAGGCGGTGACGAGCGCGTCAAGCGCGTTCAAGCCGCGCGCGGGCATCGCCGAGGCATGTGCGGCGCGGCCGTGATAGATCACTTCGACTTCGGCGAGCGCGATGACCGGCATGGTCACCATGTCGAAGCCCGCCGGGTGGACCATCATCGACGCGTCGACGCCGTCGAAGGCGCCGTGTTGGGCCATGACTTCCTTGCCGCCGCCGCGCTCTTCGGCGGGAGTGCCCATGTAGCGCACGCGGCCGGTTAGTTTGGCGCCGAGCTTGGAGAGGCCAATGGCGGCACCTAGGCCTATGGTTGCGATGACGTTGTGGCCGCAGGCGTGGCCGATCCCGGGCAGTGCGTCATATTCGGAGAGGAGGCTCATGACCGGGGCGCCCTTGGGGCCGAACTCGGCGGCGTAGGCGGTTGCACAGCCGTAGGCGCCGCGTTCGACGGAAAGGCCATGTTGTTCGACGGTCTTGGTCAGGAGCGCGCTTGCAAACTTTTCCTCGAACGCAAGTTCCGGATTCGCGTGGATGGCGTGGCTGGCCTCGACCAACTCGCCGCGCAGGGCATCGATCGCCGTGCAGACTTCGCGCTTCAAATTGTTGAGGGACATGGCATAGGGTCCTGGCTGATCGTTACGTGTCAGCCTTGCTCGAAGCGGGACAGAGGTCAAATGCCGTTCCTAGAAGTCGCGCCTGGTATTCGGATTGCCTACGAGGTTGTGGGGGAAGGCCCCCCAATCGTCCTCGTGCACGGGTTTGCGTCCAATCGAGCCACGAATTGGCGCGCGCCGGGGTGGTACGACACGCTGACCCAAGCCGGGCGCCAGGTGATCGCGCTCGACGTGCGCGGGCACGGCGAGAGCGACAAGCCGCACGACATCGACGCCTATAACGAGGGCGAACTGGCCTGGGACGTGGAGCGCCTGCTCGACCATTTGGGGCACGATAAGGCCGACGTGATGGGCTACTCGATGGGCGGCTTCATCACGCTGCGCCTGTTGCATGATAGCGAGGCTCGTATCCGGCGGGCTGTGATCGCGGGCGTCGGGGAAAACTACTATGGGCGCGGTGCGGTCGAGACCGATGCGATCGCTGCGGGGTTGCGGGCGTCAAGTGCCGCGGAGGTTACCGGCGCGGTGCCGCGGCAGTTCCGGTTGTTCGCCGAGCAGGGCAAGAACGACTTGGAAGCGCTGGCGCTTTGTATGACGCGGGAGCGGCGTTCGTTCGCGGCCGCCGAGTTTGAAGAGCTTGGCGTACCGACCTTGGTCGTTGTGGGCGAGAAGGACACGATCACGGGACCGCCAGGGCCGCTGGCTGAGGCGCTGCCTGGGAGCCACACGGTGATCGTGCCGGGGCGCGATCACATGACCAGCGTCGGCGACAAAGTCTATAAGGCGGCCGTGCTCGCCTTTCTCGACTTCTGAAATGAAAACCCCCGCGTTTGCACGCGGGGGTCACACTCATGCCTTTAGTGTCGTTAGCCCGGCAGGTTTGCCGTGAGCGAGAGGACGACGCCATCTTCGCAAACGTCCAAGCCGGCAAAGCACTGCGCTTTGCTCAGGTCTGTACCAACCCAGCGCAGGTCGATCACGAAGATTTCCCACTCAGCCGACAGGCCGAGGTCGTAGTAGAGGTAGTCGGACGTGCCGAACGTGGTGTTGTCGTCAATCCACTGATAGCCGACGTTGCCGGACGCCGAGAGTGCGCCCATGAAGGCGAACTTTTCGAGCAGCGGAACGCTGACGCCGCCCTTCAACGAAATCGCATCGCCGCTTTCGAGGAAGTAATCCGGGCTCCACGCGAGTTCGGCGGACACGGCGGCGACACCGTAGTCGTGGCCGAGGTTGGCAATGATCTCGAAGTAGTCGTACTGGTTCGAGGCGGGCGGCGTGTCGGCGTCCGGGTACCAGTAGTAAACTGCTTTGAGGCCGCCCGAGGTATTCTCGGAGAACGAATGGTTGTAGCCAACGGTCAGATCGACCTCGACGCTCGAGTCGTACGTCGCGGTGTCGTTGAAGTCGATGCTCGAGGCCCAGACGTTCGCGAAGAAGCCAGAGCTGTGGTCGTATTGGACCCAACCCTGCATTGCCGCGTTGCGATCGCTTTGGCTTTGGCCACGGAAGCGATAGTCGCTTGTCAGCGTTGCGCCGGCCGTGAACGGGCCCCATGCGCCTTCATCGTCGGCCGCGTAGACCGCCGGGGCGGCTGCGAATGTCATGGCGGCTAATACGCCCGCCGTCAGTACCTTCTTCATACCAAAAACCTCTTTCACACACGGGGTTGCAGACAAACGAGGCCGTGTGTGGGGCACGCGGCTCGAACTAGTTTCCGTTGTATTAAGTCTTGCGTGGGGGGTGGTTTACAACGCGTTAACGCGTGTGGGCCGCGCGTGCGGCAAGCCCGGCGCGTGCGCTGAAAATGTCACGACAGCTGCGGTGCGTAGGCATCAGGCGGCGTGCCTGCTGTGTGTGCAGTGGTTGCATAGAAAAAGGGCGGCGCGCATACGATGCGGGCCGCCCCGGTACTCTAGGATTCTAGTCTTGGTCTACGGAAGGGTCAGGCTGATCGTGCCGACGACGCCGCCTTCGCAGAGGTTGGTGCCAGTGAAGCACTCAGTGTAGCTCAAGTTCGTGTCCACGTAACGCACGTCTAGCGTGAAGCGACCGAGTTCTGCGCTGACGCCCAGATCCCAATAGACCCAGTCAGGCGTTCCGAACGCGCCGTTGTTATCGATCGACTGGTGGCCGACGTGTCCGCTTAGCGTGAACTTGTCCGAGAGCGGTACGTCCACGCCACCCGCCACTGCGAGGGCTTCGCCCGTCTCAAAGAAGTATTCGGGGCTGTAGTTGACTTCAGCCGAAAGCGAGGCCGGTCCGAAATCATGGCTCAACGACGCCTGGACCTCCCAATAGTCATAGCCGATGACGGACGGGCCATCGGCATAGTGGTAGTACGTTGCCTTGATGCCGCCTTCGGTGCCTTCACCGAGCGTGAAATTGTAACCAGCGTAGAAATCAACTTCCATGAAGGTCGAGGTGTCGCCGGTGTCGCTGAAATCGACGCCCGATGCCCACACGCCAGCGAAAAAGCCCGTTTCGCTTTGGAAGTCGATCGAGCCCTGCAATGCAGCGTCGCGTGATTTCTGGCTTTGACCGCGGAACCGATAGTCGGAAGTGACCGTCGCCGTGATCGACAGCGGTCCCCACGCCTTTTCTTCCGCGTCTTCGCCATCAGCCAAGGCCGACTGCGCCATGCTCAGCGGCGCCAACAAGCTCAGCGCCAAAAGTGTCTTCTTCATCTGGTACCCCCACCATGCCATGCGCCGACGCTTTGCGGCCGGTCGCCCCAGCGCTATCAAGGGGCGAAGTTTGTTTTTGTGCAATGGCTTAGCGGCGGAATCTCGTGTTGTTTATGCAACAAACGGATGGTTGCGTGCGGTCGGACCTGGGGGCGACGTCAGGATTGGCGCTTGGTTACCCCGGACAGGGCAAGGTGGTGACCGGCGTCGGCGAGCAGTAGTTCGCCCGTAATGTGTTTTGCGCCCTCGCCGCAAAAGAAGGCGACGGCGTCGGCAATATCTTCGGGCGTGCCAGCCCGGTGGAGCGGGGTCGACTGGATGTTGTGCTCGACGATGCGAGCGTACGTGGCTTCGTCGAACCGGTCGGAGAACCAGCGCGTGCCGACGAAGCCCGGGCAAACGGCATTAACCCGGATCTCCGGCGCGAGGGCGCGGGCAAGTGACAGTGTCATCGTGTTCAACGCACCTTTTGATGCGGCGTAAGCGACGGATGAGCCGACGCCGAGCACGCCCGCCACGGACGACACGTTGACGATGCGGCCGAAGCCGCTGGCGCGCAGGTGCGGGGTGCAGGCGCGGATCATCTGGAAGGAGCCGACGACGTTGATCTTGTAGATGCGCAGGAAGTCGTCGGCGTTCAGGCCGTCGAGGTTTGCATGGTCGGCAAAGACAGTGGCGCCGGCATTGTTCACAAGGATGTCGATACGGCCCCAGCGCTGCATCACATCGGCGGCGATGCGGCGGCAATCGTCATCGTTGCCGACGTCGCCTTGCGCGAGCATGCCTTCGCCGCCATTCGCTTTAATCGCATCAAGCGTTGCCTCGGCTTCCTTCAAGCTTTTCGTGTAGTTCACGGCTACGCGTGCGCCTTGGCCTGCGAGCTTGAGCGCGACGGCCGCGCCAATACCGGTGCCCGATCCCGTGACGATGGCGACGTGGTTCTTGATGTCCATTGGTGTTTCCTCTTCGTGCGTTGCTCTAGCGGCCTTGGAACACGGGTTTGCGTTTCTCAAGGAAGGCCCGGCGGCCTTCGATGTAGTCGTCGCTGCCCATGCACGTGGCGACGGCAGCGTCGGCTGCCGACTTGTGTGCGGGGTCGCTTGAGAGCGCGGCGCGGATTGCCTTCTTTGCGGCGGCGATCGACAACGGGGCGTTGGCGGCGAGCTTTGCGGTGTAGCCGTTCACAAGTTCGTCAAATTGGCCTGCGGGCGCGATCGCTTGGACGATGCCGTGGCTTAGCGCTTCGGCGGCGTTATAGACGCGGGCGGTGAACAGCATTTCGGCGGTGAGGGAGGGCCCGAAGAGCGCGACCAGCGCGGCTGTGCCGGGGGCTCCGTAGCCGATACCCAGGCGTGCGGCAGGGATACAGAAGCGCGAATCATCGCTGGCGAGCCTCACGTCGCAGGCCATGGCGAGCGCCATACCGCCGCCGAAGCAGATGCCCCTGACAGCGGCAATGACGGGTTTCGAACAACGGCCGAGCGAAAGGGTCGCGGCTTGGGTTGCTAAATCGTAGGTTTTCGCGCTGTCGTCTGTTGCGCGGTTGGCCTCGAATTCCGATATGTCAGCCCCTGCGGCGAAGGCTTCGGTGCCGGCGCCCCTGATGACAATGGAGCGGACAGTGGCGTTGCGGTCGAAACCGGCAATGATTTCGGGGATAGCCTGCCACATGTCGAGGCTGAGTGCGTTGCGCCTTTGGGGCGCGTTGAGTACGAGTGTAGCGGTGGAGCCGTGAACTTCGGCGATGAGCTTTGACGTCATGGAAGGCCTGAGTACGAGGGTTGGTAGACGGCGCCGGCAGCGGATGCAGCCGGAACGCGAGCCCATCAAAATTGTTCTGATCCGGCACGGCAAGCCCGATGTGGGGCCAAGCACGCGCCTGACCCACCGGACGTTCGAGGACTATATAGAAACTTACGAGCGCGCGGGACTTGATCCGGGGAGCTCGCCGCCCGATTGGCTGGTCGACCTCGCGCGCAAGGCGCAGCGGGTCTATTGCTCGGACCGTCCGCGGGCGCGGGAGAGTGCACGGGCGCTTGCACCGCATGCGCAGCTTGAACACAGCCCGTTGTTCATGGAGGCGCAGCTGAAGTCGCCGAAGTTGCCGGTCGTGAAGATGAAACCTGCGGCGTGGGCGGTGATCGCGCGGCTTGCTTGGCATGCCGGACACGATGGCGGGATCGAGGACTTTCGCGATGCGAAGGGGCGCGCCGAGAAGAGCGTCGATATCTTGTCGGGCGAGGCGCGCGAAAACGGTCTGGCGGTTCTTGTTGCGCATGGCTACTTCAATGCGATCGTGGGGCGCGCGCTGTCGAAGCGCGGCTGGCGCAAGCACGGGCGGCACCGCGCAAAGTTCTGGAATGCGGTCGTGTACGAACTGAGTTCGCCGGGCGCATAGTCTTTGTTCGCGGCACGCCAAGCAATTGTGATTTCCGCATCTTCGCGTTAGCGCATCCTCCACCGATACTGGCGATCATCGTCGTGCCGGGGAGGGGCGGATGGCGAGCGACTTCATGACACCGATCGCTGGTGTGTCGCTGGAAAAATACGCTGAGCTTGTTGTCAGAATGCGTGGCGTCATGCGCGACCGCAATGCGAGCGGTGCGATCGCGGAAGCACACGGCGTTAGCCGTGCCGCTTGGGAACGCGCGATGCAAGGGTGGGAGGCGCGGCTTTCAAGCGACGCGACGCCGGGTGCGCTGCTTGCCGCGTATTTTGATTTCTATCGCGCAGCGCTCGCGCAGCACGCGCGTGCGCAGATGATCGCGAATTTCGATATCGCGCGGGCGCGGCGTTAAGGCGGCCACTCTCGGGCGATCGTTTCGAACGATGGTCGCGGACGATCTTCGAGCGGTTCCGAGGGATGGCCCAGATAGATGAAGCCCGCGATGCGTTCGTTTGCGTCGAGCCCTAGGCCCGCTTTCACCGTCGGGTGATAGGCGCACCACTCTGTGATCCAACCCGCAACAAAGCCCATCGCATGCGCGGCAATGCAGAGCGTTTGACAGGCTGCACCGGCAGATAGGATTTGCTCCCACTCCGGGATTGGCATGCCCTCGCGCGCGCGGCTGACCACGCCGATGATGACGGGGGCGCGGAGAAAGCGGGTGCGTTCTTGCGTGATACGCTCTTCAGTGGCGTCAGGTTCGGATTGCTTCAGCGCGCGGACTAGCAGATCACCGAAGGCGGCGCGGGCGTCGTTCTTGAAGATAAGGAATCGCCACGGCGTGAGCTTGCCGTGATCGGGCACGCGTGTCGCGGCGCGGATCAGTGTTTTGATTTGCTCGTCACTTGGGCCGGGGCCTTTCATGCGCTTGGCGGAGCCTGAGCGGCGGCTCAAGAGCAGATCGAGTGTTTGCGGAGCAGCGACGTTAAGTGCGGACATTCGGGCCTCGTGGTTTCAGGCGTGGCGGCGCTTATTGTTGCAAGGATCGTTGTGGAATTGCAGGCGAAGCTTCTTTTCCGCGCCGGGTTTGCCGCGGTTTGCTTGGGTGCGCTTGCCTTCGTCAAGACCCGTTAACCTGGCGTGATGCATGCTTGATAGGCTCGCGGTAAGTGCCCATCTGTATTAAGATGGTTCCCATGGACAAGCGCTCGATGCCCGTTATTGCGGAAAAGTTCGCGGTCTGCGACCCGGTTTGGTCCGATCTGCGGGAGGAGGCCATCCGCGCCGCGGCGGCCGAGCCTGCGCTTGCAAGCTTCGTGCATGCGACGATCCTCAATCATGAGCGGTTGGAAGAGGCGCTGACCTATCACCTGGCGCAGAAGCTCGGGAACGATGATGTCGGCGCGATGCAGGTGCGGCAGGTGTTCGATCAGGCTTTCGCGGATGAACCGACGCTGGGCGATGAAGTGCGCGCGGACCTGTCGGCGGTGTACGAGCGCGATCCGTCGGTGACGACGTATCTGCAGCCGTTCTTGTTCTTCAAAGGATTTTTGGCGATCCAGTCCTATCGCGTGATGCACTGGCTCTACAAGAAAGGCCGCGTGACGCTCGCTCAGCATTTTCAGAGCCGCGTCTCGGAAGTGTTCGCGGTGGACGTCAATCCGGCGGCCAAGATCGGGCGCGGCGTGATGATCGATCACGGCACCGGCGTCGTGATCGGCGAGACGGCGGTGATCGAAGACGACGTCTCCATGCTGCATGGCGTGACGCTTGGCGGCACGGGTAAGGAAACCGGCGACCGGCACCCGAAGGTGCGGCGCGGCGTGATGATCGGTGCGAATGCGACGATCCTCGGCAATATCGAGATCGGCGCGAACAGCCGCGTTGGTGCAGGCAGTGTGGTGTTGGCGGACGTGCCGGAGCATTGTACGGTGGCCGGCGTGCCGGCGCGTGTCGTCGGTTGCGCGGGCTGCGATCAGCCCAGCCACGAGATGAACCAGATCATCGAAGACACGCCGCTGGACTATCAGATTTAGCGCTCAGGCCTTGCGCATCTCACTCGGGCTTTTGCCGGTCCAACGCTTGAAGGCGCGGGAGAAGGCGGCGGCTTCGGAGAAGCCGACGAGGTAGGCTGTTTCGCTGATCGAGACTTTCTTGCCGCTCAGGTAGTGTAGCGCGAGTTTGTGGCGGAGGTCGTCGAGCACTTTCTCGAACGTCGTGCCTTCGTCTTTCAGTTTGCGGAACAGGGTTTGGCGGCTCATCGCCATCGCCTCGGCGATCTTGTCCATGCTGACGTCGCCGGTGTGAAGCACCGGCATGAGCAAGCTTTCGACGCGGCCGTGCGTTGTTTTCGAGGCATTGAGGGCCAGGAGCAGTTTGTCGGCATGCTCGCTCAGAATGCCGAAGACGTATCTGGGTTGTTGCGCCACGCGGGTCGTCGCCCATGCGTCCGTCAGCGCGACGGCGTTTTTGGCGGCTGAAAACGTCACCGGTACCTGGAAGACGCGCTGGTACTCGCTCGCGTAGCTTGGCCGTGGGTGGGTTACATGTACCTCGTGCACCAGCGGGGTTTGTGTGAAGATCCTGGCTCCCACCGACATACGCGCGAACGTGCTTTCTGTCAGTTCGTAGAAGTCATTCGGATTCCGGCGCGTGTCGAACAACCAAAGCACGCCGTTGATGCGCTCCAGCTTGAAGCGGGTGCTGTCGGTTTCGACCTCGATGACGAGGCTGTTGTAGCGGTTCAACTGTAGCAAGGCATCGAGCATCGTTTCGGACGCAGCCGCAATGAGGCCCACAACCGAGATCTCGTTGAAGTCGTTGAACTCGCCATAGTGCAGGCCCAAGGCTTCGTCGCCGGTCAGCCGCTTTGCCTGGCGCATCAGCGTGACGTAGTTCGCAAACGGGACGCGGTTGTCTTGATCGGCGAGGTCAGCGGGATCGATGCCGGCTTGCGCCAGCAACACCGCTTCGTTGGCGCCTTTCGAGACCGCGAAGCGCGTGAGCCCGCGGGCGAGCCCGGCGGCGACGGTTCGCTCCGTCATCGCGTGGACCTGTTACGTGGGATCAAGTTTTTGATGCGCGGCGTCATGGGCGGTTGAGGCGGCCGTCACTAGGTTTCTCATAGCAATAAGTAAGGAATAGCGATGAGCTTCGCAACGCCGGGGGCGGCGGATGTGCGCGCCGAACGTGGTGGTTTTCAGTGGCTGACGCGATGTTGAAGGGCGCGGCTGCGTTTTGGTTTGTCGTTGCGGCCATGGGGCAGTGGTTGTTCGTCGTGTTCATCGTGGGGTTCTACGCCGCACCGACGGCCACCGGGAACTTCGAGGCGTGGGACAAGAATACGTTCATGACGCACGGCTATGTCGCGGGCGACACGGCCGGCAACCTCGCTTTTGCGGCACACGTGATGATGGCGGCCGTGATCACGGCGAGCGGGACCGTGCAGCTCATTCCCTGGGTTCGCACGCATGCGATTTGGTTTCATCGCTTCAGCGGGCGCGTGTTCATTTTTATCGCGTTCGTCATCAGTCTGGCGGGGCTCTTTCTCAACGCGACGCGCGGGGAGGGCACGTTTGCACACATTCCGATCACGCTGAACGCCGTGCTGTTGATGTTCTGTGCCGGGCAGGCGTTTGGGCATGTGCGGGCCGGGAACATCGACATGCACCGGCGCTGGGCGCTTCGTACGTTCATGGTGATGAACGGCGTGTGGTTCCTGCGCGTGGGCATGATGGGGTGGATGATCACGAAGATCGGACTCTTCGGCGGGCCAGAGACGTTCGACGCGACTTTCTATGCGTTCTGGTCGTACGGCAGTTACCTCGTGCCGCTGGTGGTGCTGGAGCTTTACTTCCAGGCGCAGGACCGGGGTGGCGCGCTGGCAAAGGTTGCCGTGTCGGCGCTGCTCTTTGGCCTGACGCTCGCGATGGGAGCCGGGATCGTCGGTGCCGCCGCGATGATGTGGTGGCCGTTGCTACAGGTAGCGTGAGGCGCAAATGGACGTTGCTGCTGTTGTGTTCGTTCACGTTACGGCCGGGGTGTTCTCGCTTGTGTCCGGCGCGGGCGCGTTGTTCGCGCGTAAGGGGGAGGCGCTGCATCGGCTTTCGGGAAACGTGTTCTTCGTTTCGATGATCGTGATGACGGTGGCGGCGTTCATTGCCGCGATCGCAAATCAACAAGCGATCAACATCTCCGCCTCGACCGTGACGTTCTACATGATCACGACGTCGTGGGTGGCGGCGACGCGCAAGGACGGGGAGATCGGGCAGTTCGAGACGTTTGCGTTGTTCGGCGGGCTTGGCGTCGTCGCGACGGCGGCCTGGTTCGCGGTCGTGGATGAGCCAGCCGCGCCGGTGCACTACGTCTTTGGGGCGGTTGCGGCCATCGCTGTGCTTTGCGATGTGAGCGTTGTTTGGCGCAACGGAATCTCGGGCGCGCGGCGCATCGCGCGGCATCTTTGGCGGATGTCGTTTGCGATGTTGGTTGCGACGGGCGCTTATTTCGCGGGGCAGCCGAAGTTCGTGCCGGCGATTTTGCGCGAGACCAATCTGAACTTTGCGCCGATCATCTTGGTGTTGGTGCTGCTCGTGTTCTGGCTTGTGCGCGTGCGGTTCACCAAGTGGTGGAAGGACGAGCCGCAGATCGCGACGGCAAGATGAAAGCTGCAATCTACAACACGTATATACGCGTGATGACTTCACGGCGGGCGGGCGGCGCTACGACATTGTGTTCGATACGGTTGGACGAGCCTCATTTGCGACCTGCGGGCATTTGTTGAAGCCCGGGGGCCGCTTGTTGGGCGTAGCTTGGCACTCGAAGAGATCGTTGAGGCGCATCGGCTCGTCGATAGCGGACACAAGCGCGGCAGCGTTGTGATCACTCTCGACGCTTAGGGGTCAAAGAAAAAGGGTCGCTGCTTCCAGCGACCCTTTCCGTGAGATGGGCGATTGTGATCGGCCCTGACCTTGCGGTCTGAATATCAGGCGTCCCTAGGAGGTTGCTCCGGTGTCCGCGTGACCTTCAGGCTTTCAATCAGCACCAAGATCTCACTCGACATTGGATCACCTCCTTCCGTTGATGGGACAAACGAGGCGATTAGATTCCCACGGATTCGCGATCTCGTCGAGAGCAATTTTCGATTAACCCAACCGGTCCCGCAGGGCGTACCAGGTTAGCGCTAATGCCAGGAGCGGTTTGCGGAAAAGCGCGCCGCCGGGAAGTTCTGGGATTTTAAGGTTGGCGTAAACGTCGAAGCGTTGGGCTTGGCCGGCGATGGCTTCGGCGAGCAACTTTCCAACGAGTGTTGCGATCGCGACACCTTGGCCGGAGTAACCCTGAGCGAAGTACGTGTTCGGCATGAGCCGGCCGACATGAGGCAGGCGCGGCATTGTGATCGCTAGCCTTCCGCCCCACGCGTGTTCAACGCGCACGCCCTTGAGCTGTGGGAAGACGCGTTCGATGTGCGGGCGTACGATGTCTCGCACGTTCGACAAGTCGCGACCGCCGTAGGATTCGCCGCCGCCGAAGAGCAGACGCCCGTCCGCGGTAAGGCGGTAGTAGTCGAGCACGAATTTGGTGTCGGCGATCGCGGCGCCTGAGGGGATCAGCGCTTTCGCGCGTGCTTCGCCCAAGGGTTCCGTCGTCGCCACGTAGTTCGAGATCGGCATGATCGTGCGCGCGAGCGTTTGGTTCAGCTCGCCCAGGTATGCGTTGCATGCATACACCACGAACTTGGCGGAAACGCATCCCTGCGCGGTCTCTACGCGGTCGCGTTCGACTTTGGTCGCGGGCGAGTGTTCTAGGATTTCGACGCCAGCCTCGTCGGCGGCGCGCGCGAGGCCGAGGGCGTAGTTCAAGGGGTGCAAGTGGAAGCTTGCAGAGTCGAACATGCCTCCCTTGTAGTTGTGGCAGGCGACGATTTCTGCGACCTGCGCCGCCGGCACGTACCGCGCGGTCGAATAGTTGTAGCGTGCTCCCAAGAAATCGACGTAGGATTCCAAATCGCGGGCGTGGCTATCTCGAACCGCCGCTGTGAAGTGACCCGGTCTCTCGTCGCATTGGATGGCGTTCGATGCGATGAGCGTTCGGACCAATGACCTTGCCTCAAGCGCGAGGTCCCACAGCGCGCGTGCATGCGCTTCACCATAACGCCGCTCAAGTTCGTCTTGATCGACGCGCTGTCCGGTGATGACCTGACCGCCGTTGCGGCCGGAAGCGCCGAAGCCTGCGGTTTCGGCTTCGAGCACGACGACCTTCATGCCCGCTTTCGCCAAGTGGAGCGCACATGACAGGCCGGTGTAACCGGCGCCGATCACGCACACGTCTGCTTCACGCGCACCGTTCAGCTGGGGACGTATTCGTTGCCCAATCGCCGTGGCGAGATAATATGAGTCGTTCTGCGAAGCAGTCATGCGATCTCCTCAAGACTAGTTTTGCGGAAACATCAAGAGGGGGCGCGCTCTTGCCAAGCGCGAGATAAGTGTGCGTAGTCGCAATCCTATGATGGAAAAAACCGGCGCAGTGATCGATGCACATGCGACGCATTGGGCTTCTCTCTATCCCGATGCGCCCGACGCCATTCGTGCGCGCATCAAGAGCGTCGTCGCAAATTCGACGATCATCGCGCAGGTGGAGTTGCCGGAAGCGCAAGCCATGCCGAATGGCGCGAGCGCCGATACGCTGACCGCGATGGCGGAAGGCGAAGGCGATCTCCGGCACATGGTGTTGCTGCTGACTGAGCGGAAGTCGGCGTCGGGATGCGTGCTCTCGGCGTTTCCGTTCGCTGCAGGCGCGATCGCGCATCCGGTGACGATCGATCATGTGGCGTCCACCGGCTCGGGTGCCGAAGGGCAAATTCGCGGACGGACGGAGAATGGAGCGGAGATATCGTTCTTCGATCCGCTATTCTTCAAGAACGGTTCCGACTATCAGGTGGGTGAAAGCTATCAGTTCGCGCTGTCGGCGTTCGCCTATTCGCTGCGTCCGTTTGGGCTCAAGGTCGTTCAGGGCGACGACACCATCGTGCCGGTCGACGTGCTGAGACCCGCGCGGACCGGGGCGAGCGACGATTACGAGTTCCGTGCCACGGTGCAGCACGTCTATCCGATGCAGCTCGACACTGGGACGGTTTATCGCATGCGCGTGACTGTGGCGCGTTCTGGGCAAAGCATGGTCGATGTCGCGCTTTATGCGGCCGAACACGTGCTGCCGGCGGGTTACCGGCCGAAGCCTGGGGACGAAATTTCCGGGCGCTTGTGGTTGCAAGGCTACCTGGTCGAAGATTAAGTGCTTCGAACGAATGGAGCTTGAGAGCCCGTGGACAGAACAGAAATCCTGCGTGTCGAGAAATATCTGCGTTCGTTGTTCCGCTTGGACACGATCAAGATCGAGGCGCGGCCCAACAAGACGGACTCGGTTGAAGTGATGGTCGGCGACGAGTTCATCGGCGTCATCTTCAAGGATACCGAAGACGGCGAGACGACCTACCACTTCGAGATGGCGATCCTGGAGATGGATCTGCCGCCGGCCTCGGCCGTGCTGAAGAAGCCCTGAGGTTACTTCACTTCACGCGGAACTTGTCGATCTTGCCCAGGATCAGCGCGTCGATGCGTTGCCATTGGGCGAGGTAGACGCGTTTGTATTTGTAGGTGAGGCCGACGCCGTCTTTCATGCGCGTGACGCGCATGCAGCTTGAGCCGAAGTTGCCGGTCGCTGCCGCATCGCAACGCATGACGAACATGGAGCCGTCGGCGAGCTTGGCGGTGAACCATTCCGTGTTCTCGTAGCCGGTGCCTGCCGCGAACTTGTAGGTCGTAAGACCGTGCGGGCCGGGGATGCCGTCGGGCGTGTCGGAGCGCGGGCGGATGCCACGTTCGAACTTGTCTTGATAAGTCAGCGGTGCGTTATCGACGGTGAGCACGATTTGGACCACGCGGGCGTTCGGCGCGTTGCTTGCGAACTCTTTCGCGTCGGCGGCGTTCCACGGCGTGAGGTCGGGCAGAAGCGCGAACATCGGCAGGTCTTCGGCATCGCCGCTGGAGCGCGAGCGGCGGAACTTCGTGTAGTTCGCGGGCACGCGGAAGACGGTGTTATCGACGCGGACGTCGGCGGTTTCGGCTGAGGCGGTCGGCCAGGTGGTGTTGCCCTGCAAATCATCGACGGTTGGGCCGGTGAAGAGCACGTAGAATGCGCCTGCGATGGCTGCGGCGACGATGAAAAGCGCCGCAGGCAGCGTCCAGCTTGAGTGAGCGTGGACCTCACCCCCAAGGGCGGCATCGGCGTCGCGTTGGTCGATTTTCATGCGGGCACTATTGCGTGGGAAGTGGTTTCCAAGGTCTTGGGATCGCAGTGTCTGTTGCTTCTTGGGCTAACGGCGTGATCGAAATGCCACAGCCCGGGATAGCGTGCCGTGCCGTCGGGCCGGCCGCAATAGGGGTA
Organism: uncultured Alphaproteobacteria bacterium; assembly: GCA_902826695.1. Lineage (GTDB taxonomy): Bacteria > Pseudomonadota > Alphaproteobacteria > Micropepsales > Micropepsaceae > SZUA-430. The sequence continues at coordinate 46,701 of CADEFU010000018.1, forward strand.
GCGGCAGGTTCTTGGGCCGTTGTTGTCGCAAAGCGGCACATAGGGGCCTTGAGACCGCAGGATTCGGCCAGTGGCATGGAGACTGCTCAACGAAGTGACCAACCCGCCGCAGCGCTTTTCCAGGGCTACCCCATGACCGATCCAGCAATGATCATGTTCTTTGGCCTCGCCCTAGGCTTTGCCATTTCTGGTGTGGTGTCGAACTTCTTCCAACTTGTGACTGACGGCGCGTCGGTGTTCCACCTTCCGGTGACGAATGATGCGCGACGCTTTGCGGTCGTCGCGCTCCTCATTTTGGCAGGGCCGCACATTCTGCTGCGCGTAGCCGACCGGTCAGCTCGCGATGGCGATTGGCCGGTCTCTTACACGCTGGGCTGCCTGTTGCTGGGGTTCGTGTGGTCGTTCCTCCTCGGCTACATGGCGCTCTCGATCGTCATCTAGAGAACGGTCAGCATCGCGGCCACGAGTGGGTGGCGCACGATGTCCTTGTCCTCCAGCCTGATCACGCCGATGTCGTCCAGCGCGCTTAGGCGGTCGGCAACTTGGCCGAGGCCGCTCATGCCGGGCAGCAGGTCCGTCTGATCCGGGTCGCCCGTCATCACCATGGTCGATTGCCAGCCGAGCCGTGTCAGCAACATCTTCAGCTGACCGTAGGTGCAGTTCTGCGCCTCGTCGATGACGATGAAGGCGTTGTTCAGCGTGCGGCCGCGCATATAGGCGACCGGCGCAATTTCGATGATGCCTTCGGCGAGATAGGTCTTGAGCCGCTTGTTGCCGAGGCGGTCGTTCAGCGCGTCGTAGAGCGGGCGCAGGTACGGGGCCAACTTGTCTTCGAGCGCGCCGGGCAGGAAGCCCAAGCTCTCGCCTGCCTCAACCGCGGGGCGCGAGAGGATGATGCGGGCGATCTTGCGTTCTTCAAGCGCCTCGACAGCCTTGGCGATGGCGAGAAACGTCTTGCCCGTGCCGGCGGGGCCGACAGCGACGACGAGATTGCGCGTATCGATCGCTTCCAAAAGTCTGCGCTGGTTGTCGGAGCAGGGTTTGACGTGGCGCACATAGGCGCGCTCGGTGTGCTGATCGCGGGGCCTGTCGCGGTCGAGCGGCGACCAGGCATCGCGGCCGGCGAAAAGCGCGCGGACTTTGCTCGTCTCCTGATGGTCTTCACGCATGCGGCGGCGTGCTGCACGTTTACCCATGAGGCTACTCCCCTCGAACGCGGAGGCGCGCGCGACAGCCGCGCGTGCTCATCCAACACAAATCTTTCACAGGAATTTCGCGGTGTCGGGGGCGGGAGGCTGCGCGCGGGACGAGTGCGCGATGCCTGCAACGGTCCAAAAGTGTTCCCACACTGGGCACTGGACGCAAAGTGACTCCCGAACGAATCACACGGCTGAACTCAGCGTAGCGAGTTTGTAGCTGCGCGTGGGTAAACGGAAGATGACGATTAGGCCGGTGTTGCGGGAAAGACTCAGTTATGCGCGCGCGAGTCGTGCCAGGCGAAACAGCGCCGGCGCGACCGCTGTGACGAACAGCGAGATCAGTCCGAATTGAATGGCCTGCGCAATCCGAGGATCGAGACCCTCGAGCAGGGGGGCGGCGAGCCGGGTGATTGCGAAGACGGCGGCAAGGCCGAGCGCCGTCGCTAAGCCCGCAAGCAGCCAATTGGGATGGCGCGCGTAGTCGATCGAGCTACGCTCGATCAGGCGGCCGATCCACCAAGCAGCCAGGAAGGCAACGAGGCCAAACAACGGCGCGGGTACAGGTGTGCGCGGCCAAGCGAACAGCAAGACGGGGATGATTGACGCGATCACGATCAGATACACGATCGGGTTCAAGCGCGACCAGGTTGGGTCGTTCACGAAGAGCGCGAAGATTGCGATCGAGGCAAGACCGAGCAATGCGCCGCCCAGTACGTCTTCCACGTCGTGTACACCGAGGTAAAGGCGCGAGAAGCAAACGCCGGCCGCGATCAGGATCGCCAGCCCCCACGCCCAGCCGCGTTTGATCTCGTGTGCGAGCCAGAGCCACATCGCGACCGCGATCTGCGCATGGCCCGAGGGAAACCCAAACGACTCGCCGACCCTTCCGTCGAGCGCTAGATCAAGGGCCGGCCGCGGGTCTTGGAACAGGTCCTTCAGGAACGAGTTCGTAAGGGCGACGAAGCCGATGAGCATGGCGACGCGCGTGAACATCGCCTTGTCCCAGAGCCAATAGCCGAGCGGCAGCAAGATGAGGAAGAACGGCGTGTAGCCGAGCGCGGAAAGCGCCGTGAAGATTTGGGTGTTTGTCTCCGAGCGGAGCGGAAGGACCCAAGTGAGGTCGTGGAGGAAGGATTCCATGATCAGGGCTATAGCATGCCGGCCGTGGGGCACAACGGCTAGATGCGGCGCTGTTGGCGAAGTCTGAGCGTCGGCGTAGCGGGGACGCTTCACCTACGCAGGGTGCTTCGGGGGACGGCGCCGTTGATGGCGCCTCCATTGGCTGTTCCAGTTGTCGCGCGCGATCGCCGCCATCGATCAGGTGTAAGTGCTTGTCAGAAAGCACCGCGCATGTGCCGTGAGATACGAACATGCTTATATTTGGACGCGGCCGGTAAATCGAGCTGCCCTTGAGATTGAGATCGCGCGACGACCAAGCATCAATCATCATTGCATCGCGATAGTGCAGGCGCGTCTTCAATGGTTGTCACAGAATCTAGGCCCGTCGCGTATTGAGTATCTCTCTATAAACTCCATTGCATGACGCCCGTGCAGCAGTTCGCGATGGAAAGTGAAACTCTCCTATCAGGAGGTGTTGGGGTCGGAGTTGATTTATCTGTCACGTGCTGGGGTCGGAGTTGATTTATCTCTTCTGGAATGGGTTGCGGCGCGCACGAAAACTGCAAGAGACGAATCGACGGAGTGCAAACCCATGGCACGTCTCGGCAGGTACTTCATTCCAGGTCAGCCGCTTCACGTCATACAGCGCGGCAACGATCGTCGTTCCATATTCTTCGCGCCGGACGACTATGCTCGCTACCGGGAGTGGTTGCACGTGGCATCGGTCGCCAACGGTTGTGCGATCCATGCCTATGTTCTTATGTCCAATCACGTGCACATGCTGGTGACGCCAAGCAACGAAGACAGCCTGCCCAAGACAATGCAGTCGCTCGGCCGACGCTATGTGCGGCACATCAACTGGGCTTACGGACGATCGGGCACGATGTGGGAAGGGCGCTACCGGGCGGCGATGATCGATCCGGACACCTGCCTTCTGGCGTGCATGCGCTACATCGAACTCAATCCCGTGCGCGCGAAACTGGTGAAAGAGCCGCGCGACTACCAATGGTCGAGTTACCGAGCGAATGTTTTCGGCGAATACGACGCTTTGGTGAAGGAGCACGAGCGCTACCGCGACCTTGGCGTCGACGCGGCGCAACGCCGGGCGGCATACCAAACGCTGTTCGATGAGCCGCTGGATGAGGAATTCATCGCCACGTTGCGCGCGGCTACGAACGGCGGTTGGCCGTTCGGCGGCGACCAATTCAAACAGCTGATTGCACAATCGCTCGGACGGCGAGTCTCGCCGTTGCCGAGGGGCCGCCCGCCAAAGTCAATTGCCATTTGACCCGTCACGCCCCCTTGCCAAGACCTTGTTAGTATTGGCAAGTTGCGCGAAAGACGGGGCAATGACGTGACAGCCGTGCCGACCAACGCGACCTTTGAAGCTGTTCAAGCAATTCAGCGCGCGCCCAGTGTCGGCAAAATCAAAGAAGTCCTGCGGCGCGTCGCGGATCACAGAGGATACGAGTTCTTTCACTGCTCGGCGCCCCCGCCGGTCGGCGCCGATGTCATCGCTCCAGTTGTCGTGAAGTATCTCACCTTTAGCCGTGAAATTGATGGCACTATAGACCCTCTTTGCCAGAGCATGTGATCGCTGGAACGTGACGAGCAGATGCACAACACAAGACCGATGGCTGCGCTAACAAACACCATGCTGGATGCGGTGCAGGCTCTGCAGCGCGCGCCCAGCATTCTCAAGGTCAAAGAGATACTGCGCCAAGCCGCGAGCCCGCACGGATTCGAACACTTCCTATGCTGGAGTCCAGCCGATCAGCCGGTGAATCCAGGCCTGGCCATGTTCGAGAACTGGCCGGCAGCGTGGAGACGCTGCTATCTAGAGAACCGATTGCACGCGAGCGACCCGATATTTGAATACAGCCAACGAACACCCCACCCATTTCTCTGGAGCGAAGCTACCAAAAAGGGAGTGTCGCCAGCTGCGTCGCGTACGATGGACTTGGCCGCGAGCTTTGGTCTGCGTGAGGGTTTTGTAGTGCCGATCTACGGAATCGGCGGTCAGCTACATGGGATGACCCTGGCCGGCCGAGCCCCAAGCCGCGATGTGGTCGCTCGTGCCGAACTGCATTTGATTTCTATGTATGCGTACGCGCGGGCCAAGCAGTTGCAGCGGCGCGAACCGGAACCCACCATTCGTCTGACACCGCGTGAGCGCGAAGCGGTGCGCTGGGCGGCAATCGGCAAGACCGACTGGGAGATCGGAGAACTGGTCGGCATCAGTGAAAGTGCCGCCCACAAACGTATCGAGAGCGCGAAGCGAAAGTTCGGCGTGGCAACTCGCATCCAGGCGGTCGTCGAAGCCCTGCGCCGAGGCTACATTCAGCTCTGAAGGCAACTGCCTGATCAGGGAAAGTTCTGTAGACGCCAGCTACTAGGATGCCTCCATCCATACGGAGGTAATCCATGCTGCATCTCATCGACGAGACTAACCGTAGCGACCCGCTCTACGCTGATATGCTCGAGCAGTCCTACCTAATCCGGCACGACATATACGTGAACTTCCGCGGCTGGAAGGGGCTGGATCGGCCCGACGGGCGTGAGATCGATCAGTTCGACAACGAAGATGCTAGATACCTCGTCTGGGCCGACGGCAGCGAAGTCGTCGGCGGAGCGCGCTTCGTACCCACGACGAAGCCGCACCTGATGTCCGACGTGTTTCCACACCTCGTCACCCTTGGAGAAATCCCGCGCGATCCGAACATATGGGAGCTGACGCGGATCTTCACGTCCCGTGGCGGGAAGAGCCGGGTAAATCGTCGCCAGGTTACCCTCGATGTTTTCGCCGGCATGTTCGAAATGGCCGTCGAGTTGCGGTTAAAGGCGATCAGCGTCGTTTGCGACACGTTCTTCTTACCGCGCCTCCTTGAGCGCGGAATCGATGCCACGCCTTTAGGATTGCCGACCCCATACCCGGAGGGGACGTGCATCGCAATTGTCATCCCAATATCGGTCGACCAACTCATCGCCGCACGTGGCAACGACTGTGGCCGTCTTCTCTACAACATCAATACACCGCCATCTCAGCGCACTCCTGTTCCCGGCGACGCGGTGGTCTATGCCAACTAACGACGGCGGCAAGCACGGGCGGGGCGCTTACAAGATCGGCGACCCGCTGCCTGCTGATACTGCTGGTGAGCCCGACACTTCGCCTGATGAAGGCGTCGGGCCGCCAGATGGCGTCGGCAAGCGGCGTGGGCCGTATCGCACCGGCGATCTGTCGACGGGCAACAGCGACGCCGACATCTTGCGCGACCCCCAGGTTGCAGCGTTCGTGGAGGCGCTCACGCGCCTTCGAGATCCGCAGCAAAGGGCGCTGCTGGAGGGACTTGTGCGCGATTTTGCGCGCCAATCGGGAACCATAAAGCGAGTGTGATGTTTAGAAGTCGCAGCCGCACTACGCCGCGCGGAAGTTCACGTTCGAGGTGTGTTCGGGTTGGCGTTGATTTGCCCCCTCGACTGCACGCCTTTCCTACAGAAAGAAGCTAACCACTTGAGCACCAGCTGAATGGCGCGTCTCGGAAGATACTTCATTCCAGGTTTGCCGCTGCATGTCGTTCAGCGCGGCAACGATCGCGGTGCGATCTTCTTCGCGTCCGCGGACTATGAACACTATCGAGAGTGGTTGCACGCTGCGTCCGCGGCCAACGGGTGCGCAATCCACGCGTACGTCCTCTTGTCAAACCAAGTGCACCTCCTGGTCACGCCGCGCCATGAGAGCAGTCTGCCCAAGACGATGCAGTCGTTAGGCCGGCGTTACGTGCGCCATGTGAACGCGGCATACGGCCGCTCCGGGACGTTGTGGGAGGGGCGGTACCACGCGACCTTGATTGAAGCGGAGGCGCATCTGTTCGATTGTATGCGCTACATCGAACTGGCTCCGGTCCGCGCCAAGCTCGCGGCGCGTCCAGACGAGTATCGCTGGTCGAGCTATGGTTCGAATGCGCTTGGCAACTACGACCCGCTCGTGAAGCCGCACGCGCTCTATGTCGATCTCGCGAAGAAACCGTTGCAGCGGCAGCGCGCCTATCGTGCGCTTTACGACAAGAAGCTCACTGACGAGTTCATTGCCGCCTTACGCGGCGCGACGAACGGCGGGTGGCCGCTTGGTAGCGATCTCTTCAAGCAAAAAGTCGCGCTGGCGTTGGGGCGGCGCGTGGTGCCGCTATCGAAGGGAAGGCCGCCAAGGAACGATGCCGCCTGACCGGTATCTGTCACCGGCGATCTGCGGGCCGTGTTTGCACGACAGCGAAACATACTCTGACCCCGAAATCGCCTTTACTTTTCGGTGACACATTCGCTCTTGTTCCGCGGTGAGTGCGCACGCATCATGCTTGCACGCAGTGATCGCAAGTTGGGTGTTTGGTCATCGCTTCGGGCAGTAAGCGCAGGCGGCGACGCGCATCATCACTTATCGAGCTGGCACGAAGCGCGCGCGCGTCGTGTCCGCTGACGGGTTGGTATCGGATCGACCTTCTTGCTGAACCCGGTGAGAAGCAAGGCCCGGTGCTTGAAGAGCGCGACGGTCGAACGGGATAGTGAGCCATCTCCTCGACCGTCGCGCTAACTCTTCGATGCGGTCGTCTGGCGAAGTCCAGTCAGTTGCGACTGGCCCGGGCTTCTGGCGCACCGTCAGCGCGCTACCATCGCAGGGTTTCAAACTCGTTGAATAGCATCTGGCTGCCATCCGCGGCTGTGAGAACGCCAGCGTGAACGCCGCCGAAGTCATACGTGGCACCAGAGCCATGTAGCAGGTAGCTTTGTCCAGTATCGAGTTGCAGCAGCCAATCGCCGGCCGCCAGTGTCGGGGTAGAGCTGGACGCGATCGCCTCCATCCAACCCGGGCTGCCGGCGGCGGTGCCGATTTGGATGGAGTCGATGCCGGCGCCGCCATATGCGGTATCGCTGCCCGCATTTAGTCCGAAATGAATGATGTCGTTGCCAGTGCCGCCGGACATCACATTCGTGCCCGAGTTGCCGAACAGCGTGTCCGCGAAGGAGGAGCCGGTCACGTTCTCGAAGCCTGAGATCCTGTCGCCGGATGCGTCGCCACCGGAGACGGTGTTCGTGCCGAGATTGACGGTGACGCCGGCCGACGAACCGGCGTAGGAGAGCGTGTCCGTGCCCGCGTCGCCCGCTAGCGTGTCGTTGCCTGCGCCGCCAACGATCGTGTCGTTGCCACTGCCGCCGGAGAGCCTGTCGTTGCCGCTGCCGCCATAGATTGTGTCGTTGCCGGAGCTGCCGGTAATCGTATCGTTGCCGCTGCCCCCGTCGATCTTCACGATACCGGTGAGCGTCGTAGATGAGAAGTTGAACGTATCGTTCGTGGTGCCCCCTTGAACTGACACGTTCGCAAAACCATTGCCGCTGATCTCTTCGATACCGCTTGCGGACCCGAAGCCGGAGCGAAGGCCGATAGCGGTGTTCGCTCCCATGGCGACGATTCGGTCGGTGCCGGATGGGCCGTTGTCTTGATACGCGTCGAAGCCATCGCCTGCGGCGTAGCGATACGTGTCGCTGCCCTCTCCGCCATTTAGCGTATCGTTGCCCGTGCCACCTACGATGACGTCGTTGCCGCCCAAACCGTTGATCGTGTCATTGCCGGCCAAACCGTTGATCAGATCCATACCGCCGGTGCCGTTTAACGTATTGTTTCCGCTCGTTCCGTTGATGGCTTCCAAGACGTCGGCTACGGCGATCGTGAGGCTCCTGTTGACGCTGAGCCCGCCGGCGTCGGTTGAGGTAACATTCAATGTGATGCTCGGTGTCGTCTCATAGTCGAGCGACACGCCGGCCTTGAGCTTCAGCTGACCGCTGACGACCTCGAAGCGGCTGTCGGAGACAGTGTAGGTGTGGGTGTTGCCAGCGTCCGGATCTGTCGTCGTGAGGGTGCCGACGGTGGCGCCCGCCGCGTTTTCGTTCACTGTTGGATTCGAGAGCGTGATGTCTGTCGGCCGCTCGTTCACGTTCGTGACGGCGATCGTGAAGTTCTCGTTGTAGGGAAGGCCGCCAGCGTCGGTCGTTGTCACGTTCAGCGTTACGCTCGACGTCGTCTCGTGGTCGAGCGACACGCCGGCTTTAAGCTTCAGCTGACCGCTGACGACCTCGAAGCGGCTATCGGAGACACTATAGGCGTGGCTGTCGCCCGCGTCGGGATCGACCGTGGACAAGGTGCCGATGACGGCGCCTGCGGCGTTCTCGGCGACCGTCGTGTTCG
>CADEFU010000019.1:0-1400 GCA_902826695.1 uncultured Alphaproteobacteria bacterium
CCCTCTGCATCCGTGACCATAGGCCAGGTAAGGGCTGCTATCTCGCAAGCCCGTAGGCCCGCCTTGACGCTTAGGACGATCATAATCCGGTCAGAAGGATCGGTCACAGTTGCCATGGCGGCCTTGATTTGGGCGTCGGTTAATATCTTCGCCTGTTTGGTCATCTGTGCCCCTTTGGTCCGTAAATCAGCCGCCGCGTCTCCCAAGCAGAGGCGCGCGCTCGCTTCAATTTGTCAGCGTCTATTGTGTATCGTTTGCGAGGCGCCTGACCGGGCAAATACGGGCCGTCATCAAGTCCCGATCCGTCTGGTTTGTGGTCGCCACGCGATTGCCCAAGCCACGCCAAATCGTCCACCGGCGCGTCGGTTAGGATTTTGGCTTGCTTGGTCATGGGGCAACACCGTGAGCAAGACGGAAGCCGCTCGCGTTCCGATGCCCGCCGCCGCCGTAGGCTTTGGCGATTTCGGAAACGTCCAAGCCTTCATCGGTTGAGCGCAGCGAGAACACGCGGCCCTCTGGGGTGTCCCAATAGCAAGCCGCGAACGGGTTGCCCTTTGCCATCAAATGGCCCGCGTCACTTGTCAGCGTGTACGGGAGATTGGCGACCCAGACTTCATGGCCGCCGATGGTCATCAGGCGCTTCGTAACGCGAACCAGTTCAGCCACGTCTTTGTGATGTTTGCGTTCGATGGCATCGCCAGCACGCTCCGCTTCGGGCTGTGCGTGCTGAATAAACCGCGCCATCTCATCCCAAAGCGGAAACTCATAAGGGTACGAGAAAACGAAGGCGTTGATGTTGCGCGAGCCGGGGAGCGAGAATTTCCAAAGGTCGCGATCTTCAACGTAATTGACGAGCGGGTGACGTTCGGCGCTCGGGTGGAAGAAGTCCCAGGCGATACCAGCGCCGCTGCGGTGCATGTCGAAAATCTGGTAGACGATTGCGCCGCCGCAGTTGGCGTTCTCCATGTCGTCTTGCGCGAGGTTTTCCTTGTAGCGTTTCCAGGAAACTTCGCCCGTCCACTTCGACATATCGACGCCCAGGCCCCTCAAATCGGCTTCGGCTGTCTTGTGGTGGTCAAGGATCAGCATCGAACGCGCGCCGCGCGGCTGACACATTTCCTCAAGCACGCTCAGCTTGTAGGAAAAATCTACCATGATGACATCGCGCCCCGAAACTTCGGGCGGTCGCTCTTGATATACGCCTGGGAAAAACTCGACATCATCGCCGAGCGCCTTCCAAACCGCCCACGCGGCGGTGAACCCATCGGCGCAGTTGCCGTGATAGATGCAAAGCGGCTTAGTCATAAAAACACCCCTCGAATCACTTTTGCTACCGTCAGAAATCGTATCACGTAAAATCCGGCTGTAAACTGCGCCGCGTGGCTTTCCTGTAGTTTTGC
>CADEFU010000019.1:1500-40592 GCA_902826695.1 uncultured Alphaproteobacteria bacterium
CATTCTATTTCTCCTCCGGTGGGGGTGGTAGCGCTGCGTTTGCGATTTCGAGCAGCACGTCCGCGTGGCACTCGTCGCCCGGACGGCACCAACAAGCGAGGTTGAAGCCCGCGAGTTGCTCCCGCACTACGTCCGCGTATTCCTTCATCTGCATCCGGAACGCGTGAACGCATTGGTGGCGGTTGCCGTACTCACCGATCCTGAACCTGTTCGACCACAGCGACGGGCGTGCAACGGCCTTCGCCGGCAGGCCGTTGATCGATCGGCTGTGCTCCTGAAGGTTAAACCCCTTCTTCCGCGACAATTGAATGCGCACAGGTCTACTCATCTTCCCTCACCCTCCTTCGCGCGGGGGTGGGGGAAGGGGTCGGGAAGCGTGTGCGGTGTAGGTCGTGTGAAAGTTCGGTGTGACCTTGTAATTCGCAATCCCGTCAATCCCGGGGCCGCGAACCTCGACGTCAACGCCAGTAAACTCACCCGATTTACTGATGAAGTAGTCGTTCGGCCCGTCCATGCGCTCGGCCCAAGTTTCGATGGCGTCCTCAACATCAGTGCCGTCGATGTCTTCCCAATCGTCATGGTTCAGCGGCTCGCGAATTTGCCACGTTCTCTCACTCATGCGTCACCTCTTGATTGCTGGGGTGGGAGACGCGCTCTGCAAATTTTGCGTTGGCATATTCTTCCGCTCGGTCGCGCGCGCCCGGACCGGAAAAAATCGCCATCATGACCGAGCCGTCGCCCGTGCCGTCATCAATGGCCTCGACACCCCACGAACCGGGGCTGTCTTTGCGCTCTGCGACCTCTGCGATCAAACTGACTTTCTTCATTTTGGTTTTACCTCTTGATTGCTGGGGGATGGGGTGGGGCGGCGTCACAGTATTCGTCCCATTTGCCACTCATGTCGTTTCCTCTGAGAGAGAGCGGCGCGGGCAATCTTGGCGCACGTGCCTTGCGGATAACCGGGGCCGTCATGCAGCTGGACTTCCCACAGCGCGTCAGCCAGCCGCTTGGCGCGCGCTTCGGCGGCAAGGATTCGCGCACGCTGCTCAAGGCGGTCAGCCTCGTATGATTCCGACACCCGCTTCTCGCCCGCAAGATCACCCCGCAAGAGTCGGACATATCCGGCCATGCGCCCGCCGTCTTCATCGATCCGAAAACGGACATCCCCGCCAACGCCAGTCCGCACGCGCGACCATTCACGCGCAAACGAAATCGCTTCCTCAATTGTCACGGGGCCGCGCTCTATTTCGCGGATGGCGTCATAAGCGGTTTTTCCGTCTGAATGCGTTGTCATGGCTTCTGGTCCTTTAGGGCGCGGATTTCGCCTGCCAGTTGGGCCTGCGCCCTGATAAATCCTCTCAGGTAGCAATCCATCTTTGGTATGTCGGCGAGCATGTCGTCCGTGTTGGCGCCCGGTTTGAACACGCGGGTTGCCTCGACATTTTTCGCCGCTTCCTCCAGCGCCGTCGCACGCGCCGCCTCTAGTTCGGCGGAGAGTTTGGACAAAGCATCAGCGGCTTTGCATGACGTGCATATCGAAAACGACCCACGCCACGAGCCGTCATATTCCCGCTCGGCGTCCACGTTGTCTTCGCAGTGACAATCGCACCTGAGCTGCGCAATCAGAGTTTTGGCTTCCTCATCAGCGCTCATCCGCTTGGCTTCGGTCATGTCGGGGCCTTTGCGAGTAGAGCCCGGACGGTGGCGAGGCAGAGGGCGAGGGCGGGGTGGCAGTGCTTGCTAAAAAACTCGCTTACGTCTTCCCTGCCGTGGCTGTCCTCAAATGGGTAATAGTCATCGGTGTCGCCCGTGTCGGTCGCAACGGCCTCCCATACAGGCTTGCCGGCCCACTTCGTGTGATCGGCCCATGTTGCAGACGTGCGCACCCCAAACGAATGCCCCGGCAGCACCCGCTCGCAAAGTGCTATCGCGGCGTCGAGGGAGGCGGTGAAGCGCGGCGTCGTGTCGTCGTAGATGGAGAAATTGCGCTGAGTTTTTCCGGGGTCGATCCAGCCGAGAAGCCGCGCCGTCGCATAGCCTGAGCCGGTCGTCGCCCAGACCTCTTGGCGATCAATCTCAATCTTCGTCATGCCGTCCAGGACCGCCGCGAAGATCGCATCCAATTCCCGATCCGGCCCCGTCGCCTCCGTCAGCCGCTTCTCAAGGTCGCGTAGGGCTTGGGTGTCGGTCATGGCCGTGTGCCTTCTGGGTACGCGCCGAGGTATTCGACCCAGTGCCGACCGAAGAGCGCAAAGGAGACCGTCATGGCGCGCGCAACCTTGCTTTCTGCGAGGTCTTTCGTTGGGTAAACAATCTCGCCCGCGTAGACATCGCCAACGTTTTTGCGGTTGCCAGTTTTGATGTTGACCGCAGGCTCCAGAGCTTTGAACCAATTCCTCCACGCGCGTGCCGGCCGTTGTATCGTGTCCTGTTTGGTGTCGGTGGTCATTGGCTACCTCTCAAGTTGTCCGTGGGCGCTACGCGTGGATCCGGCGCTGGTAGTCTTCGCTGGTCTTGAGGATCGGAACGCAGCTCGGGCAGTAGTGGCGGAACAGCCGGTCGCTGACGTGCTCAATCTTCCAGCTGTTCCGGCGCAGCCATTCCGAAATGCGAATGAAGGGCATGCCCAGGTAGAACTTTTCCTGCGTTTCGACGCTGAAACACCGGTTGCAGGTGATAACCATCTGCCTAGTGCGGTAGTCGGCGCGGGCGGTCATGGCTTTTTCCTCACTAGGGCGGCGAAACGCGCCGCGGTTTCTGGGTGGCAGGCGATGCACTTTCCGTCGGCGGTCGGCCGCATGCCTGACCCGCACTTGCACGGCTTGCGCGCCTTGCGCAGCCGGTCGTCGTACTTGTCGCGCGCGGGTGTGCCGAACGGGGGCTTGCGCAAATAGTCGGCCATCATCCGATCCGTTCGGCCATGGCGATTGCGTTTCGTGTGTTTGCGATCTGCGCGCGGATGATGTTGGCCTCGGCGCTGGACGCAGCAGCGGCCAAGGCCCGCTCCAGTTCGCTCTGACGCGCACGGGCGACGGCCAGCAGGGCGCGGTACGTTTGCTGCGCGGCCAGCCCTTGCGTCTGCATGATTTTATCAACGGCGCGCATCACATCCCCCGCCGCAAGCAGTTGGGCAACCAAACCCCGTCGGAGCCGATGAAGCTTTCTACGCGCTCGGCGAGCTTCTCGAATGCATCCTTGATCGCGTAGGCGGGCAAACCCTTGGTTTCGTCGTCTAACAGGCCGAGCCGCAGCGTGGCGTCGTGCGTCAGCTCGTGCGCGAGCGTGACGGGGACACAACCGGCCGGCTGCGACCGGCTGATCTCGACGCGGCCGGGGATGGTGGACCCCCAAGACCCGTTTGGCAGGGTGTCGACCATCACAACAGCCGGCGGATCCATCTTGGCGTAGCCGCGCGCGGCCGGGTAGCCGTGCATCACGAGCACGGCCTCGACCCGGGCCATCATCTCTTTTGCGCCGGGCACGTCGTCGGCGCGCGCAGAGCGCACCATCAAGGTGGCCGAGATCGCAGCGACCATGACGGCCAGAAACAGCATCAGCACGAGCTCGGCGGCAAACATAAGGCGGTCGCGCAGGTTCATGGGCGTTGCTCCACGGTGCCGTCGAAACGACGGCGAAGGGTTGGGTGGGACATGCGTCGCTGCGGCCACGCCCGGCGACGGCGGCGATCGTCTGCGTCATCTGGGCTGGTTGAAGGGTCGCCGCGTAAACCGAGCGTGACCGTCAGCTTTCTTTTGACGCGCCGCACCTTGCCGGTCACAGCCGCCATCTCTGCGGACTTGGCCGCGTGGCAGGGCTTGCGTCGCAGGGGCGCGCCGTTCTTGATGGCGGTCAGGCCGCCGGATACGTGTTCTTTGACGTGGTCGAAGTCGATCTCGCTGAGCGGCGCCCACACCCCGCACCCGCACGAGCACTTAACGGCGCAGTTCAGACGGCGCGCGATCGCAAAGCGCTTCGTGTTGCTGAGCGTTCCCCAATGGAAGCGAGATACCGGCACCGCCTCACCCGCGACAAGCATCACGGCCTCGTGGTTCACGAGGATGCGGAACTTTTGCGCGGGGGTGAACGGGCGGGTCATGTCACTCGGCCCAGATGAACAGCTTGGCGAACAGGTCGCGCTCGGCGTCTGTTGCCGTGAACGTGGCGGCGGTGTCGGACGCAGGCGCCTTCGCGCGGCGCGGTTCGCGCCGGCGGGGCAGCTTTTTGCTAGCCACCTCCGACACGGCGTCGGCGAGGCGGTCCAGGCGTTTGGTCACTTCGGTCGCTTCCAACATGACGTCACCTTTCAAAAGCGGCGGGCCTTTCACCCGCCAGGGCCGCTTTTCTGCCTCCGTCAGCGCCGTCTCTTGCGCGGCACAGCATCCGCCCCATGGAGCGAAACCGAATTGAGTGCGGGCCTCGGCTAGCTTCACCTCACCCGCTTGGGCTCTTTCGCCTCGTCAGGGCCGGTTCGGCGGCCCTCCTATCGGGGTTGATAACGATCCCCCGCGGACCGTCCAGCTTTTGCCCCCTGGCGGGTCGTGCGCTCCTGTGCGGGGACATGCCCCCGTCCCGCCAACGCACCAGGCCACGGGACGCACCAAATGTAATTCAAGCCACTTGAGAGTGCAAGCGGTAAAACTCAAGTGGCTTGAATTATTTTGCGGGGCGGGATAACAGATTTGTGGCCCGGTGCGGCTTGATTCGCGGAATTGGCGTGCGCACGCTGGCCCTAGCTGAGAGGGCTCGATGACCAATGAACTTGCTAGTGCTCTCGCGTTACTTCTGATGGAGATTGAGAGGCGCGGCGTCGATGTCGGCGTCGCGGCTGACCAAGCCGTCGTGGTGCTTGAAAAGCACAGCCCAGGCGCTCAGGCGCGGACAGCTGCTATGTTAGGACAATCTTACCGACGAGACGGACTGGAAGTCCGCTCGGGTCGCCGAAGTAGATCCAATCCAATGTCAGGCCGTAAGCGTCGCTGAGCTTTATTGCGTCATCGAGGCCGGGCCTGCCTTTGGCTTTTTCCCACTGATTGTAAGTGCTGTTCTTCACGCCGGCCGTTGCAGCAAAGGCGCTCTGGTTCATTTCGAGCGCCTTGCGTGTCGCGATGAGCCGCGCCGCAATCGCATCGATCGATCGTGCATCGCGATTCCGTGACATGGCGCACAGTTTGGCGCAATCGCGTGGTTTTGTCTTTTCAAGCGGATTGCACTTGCTTTTTCTCAAGTAGCTTGAATATACTCCGCTCATGACCACGACCGTGCGCGAGTTCGTTGAAATCCTGGGCGGCAATGACAAGGCCGCGCGCCGGTTCGGCGTTACGGCCCCGGCTATTTGCAATTGGAAGCGCGACAACCGGTTTCCCGCGTGGGTTTTGCCCAAGGTTGCGGAGGTTGCCGCAGAGTTTCGCGTCGTGCTTCCGGCGCGCGCGCTCAAGACCAAGCGCCCAGCTGGCGCGATCCGTGTTTCAGCGTCGGCGGCGGAGTGACCATGAAGCGCCCGCCTGATCCGCTGCGTCTGAACTCGATCGGCACCCGGTTCGATCCGAATTGGGGTCTCGTATCTGTTTCGTTCCGTCTCAACGTGTGGGCGGCCTCGGCACTTCTCGCGCTGGCGATGCTCTTGGTCGTCGAAGGCGCGCGCTCCTACGCGGCACAGATCGCGGAGCTTCTCTAGGGGTTTTGGTGGTGGTTTTGGCTCAGTAAACGTTGCGTGTTGGAATATTAGTAATACTTCTTAACAAAAGGTAAAGCACAATGACCGAAGCAGCCACCACTCCAAATCCCGACTATGTCCCCGCTGACAACGTCACGCAGATGCCAGCCGCTCCGCGCCTTCGCGTGGTGAAAGCGCTCGACGAAGCTGAGCGCCAGGTTGTTGACGCCTCGGCGCGCGTCACCGCGGCGATCGACGCAGACGCGAAGAAGAAGGCGCGCAAGCCGCGCGCCAAGAAGGCGGACCCAATCCTTTCAGCTTCGCAGGCCGGCGGATCCCAGCCGTCTGTCGCTGCCCCGTGCCCTACCGGGGATGTGCGCGCGCTTGCAGAAGAGAGCCCGGCTGTTCCCCAAGCCGCCGGGCTCACCCCTTTCTCGCCGGTCGGCTCTGAGGTCTTGCTCGACCACGTTGTCGAGACGTCGTTCCCGCCCTCTTTGGCAACGTCTGCCGCGACGCGTGTCAGCCTGAGCGATCGCCTGCGCCGCGGGTGGGCGTGGGTGCGGCTGCTGCTCATCGCTGCTGTGTTGTTCGCGCTGGGCATTTGGGCCGCGGCGAGCGCGTAAGGGGCACCGGGGGTCATGGCTTACGCATCGGTTCACTTCGACACACCGCCGAGCACCAACAAGATTTGGCAGCCCGGGCCCCGCGGGATGTTTCGCACGGCTGACTACAAGCGCTGGCGTAGCTCTGCGGGTGTCGAGGTGATGGCCGCCCGGAAGGGTGGGCTTAAATTCGCGGAGGGCATTGAGGTGACGATCATCGCGCGTCGTCACAACAAGCTCGCCGACATCGACAACCTAATCAAGCCGACGCTCGACGCGCTGCAGTTCGGCCAATTGATCGAAAACGACAACCAAGTCGAGTGCGTCATGGCGCGGTGGGCGAGAGAGCATGATCTGGCCGACATGGGCGGTCGCGACGTTCGCGTGGAGATCCGCTCATGCTGAAAAGGGTTCATAGTCGTGTCCTGGTGAGCAACAAGGCGCGCCACGTCCTGTTGCTAGGTACGATCCGCGCCGACACGGAGGGCCGGGCTCGAGCTATCGCGCAGATGGTTCAGCGCGGCTTGCGCGCGAAGCCACGGTACGCCACGGCCCGCGTTTGGGTGACAAGCAACAGCGCTGGCTTCGAGCTGCGCGCGTCGGTGCGGCCATGAGCGTAGAGCAAGGCGAAGTCGTGCGGCTGCCCCGTATGCGTCAGTGGTCTTGGCAGGAGATGGATTTCATCGAGAAGCGCCGGGTGGACGGGTGGACGTGCTCTGCGATCGCAAAGGCGCTTGGACGGTCCGAGACTGCGGTACAGATCAGGATCGGGGAGATGCGGCGCGCCGGTTCGCCCATCGTGCCGCGACACCGCGCTGGCGTGAAGGTCGGCGAGTATTTGCACAAAGAGAAGACGCCCGCCCAGGCCGCCGTGACAGGGCAGGCTGAGCCGTTGGAGCGCGTCGAGCGGCGCTGCAAGAAGCTGCAGGACTATTGGACGTCGCGCGGTTTCTACACGGTCAGGTTCTGGGTTGAGAACGTTGGCATTCATCGCGGGGACAGCAAGCCGATCTACGCGATCCGTTCGAACCTGGTTGGTGGCCTGCCGCCGGGAGGGCGTAGGGGGTGAGGGCGCTGGACCTATTTTGCGGCGCGGGTGGCGCAACGTGCGGGCTTCAACGTGCGGGCTTCAACGTGACGGGCGTCGATATCAAAGCGCAGCCCCGGTACTGCGGCGATCGGTTCATTCATGACGACGCGTTAGTGTTCGCGGAGCCTGTCGCGAACTTGCGCCAGTTCGATTTCATCTGGGCGAGCCCGCCGTGCCAGGACTATTCCAGCCTCAAGGTCTTTTCCGGTGAGAAGCGCGGCAAGCTAATCGATCCCGTTCGCGCCATGCTTGAAGCAAGCGGCGTTCCGTTTGCGATTGAAAACGTGGTCGGCTCTGAACTGCGAAATCCCATCACGCTTTGCGGCTCCATGTTCGGGCTTGGCGTGTGGCGTCATCGGCTCTTTGAGGTTAGCCCGCCGCTTCTGTTCGTCCCGCAGTGCCACCACGCCCTAGTGCCCGAGCCGATCGATGTAACCGGCACCGGCTCCGCGCAGCGCTCACCGCGCAAGAAGCAGACGGGCGGGCTAAGCCGCAAGCCGGAAAGCCTCACCCAAGCGCGAGGTGTGATGGGCATTGATTGGATGAGCCGCAAAGAGATTTCGCAGGCCATCCCGCCCGCTTATTCCGAGTTCATCGCCCGCGCGTACCTGGCGCAGTCCCAGCGCGGCAGCACACACGACGCCCCTCTCTTAACGCAGGTCGCAGCTGAATGACCCTAGGTAGCCATCAACGCACCGTTGGCAAGTCGCAGACGCACCTCACGCCGCGGTGGCTAATCGACCGTTTAGGGCAATGCGGGTTCGACCTCGACCCGTGCGCTGCGCCGTTGCCGCGCCCGTGGGATTGCGCCCGCGAGAACTGGACAGAAGGCGGCCTAGAGCGGCCGTGGTCGGGCCGCGTATGGCTTAACCCCCCGTTCGACCGCTATCAGGTTGGGCAGTGGGTTCAGCGGCTGGCGGATCACGGGGACGGGGTGGCGCTGTTACATGCCCGCACAGAGGCTGCGTGGTTCGAACCAGTATGGAAGCGCGCCACGACGATCCTATTCCTCGCTGACCGCATCAAGTTCTGCCGCGAGGACGGCACCGAACAACGCGCCAACAGCGGAGCGCCCGTGGTGCTTGCGGCGTTTGTGGACACCAACCGAGTGCTGCTGCGTGCCGCCGGCATTCCCGGCTGGGCTGTCGAGAAGCGCACCGAGATCGTTTCAAGGTTTATCGCAAGGGCCGCAGCTGAATGACCGACACAAAGAAGAAGCCTTGGTTCAAGTGGTGGCCGACGGCATGGCGGGGCGAGACGTCGCTCAAGATGGTCAGCCGCGCTGCGCGTTCGCTGTGGGTCGATCTGCTTGGTCTCATGCATGAGTCTCCCCTAATAGGGTACCTATATCTGAGCAACGGCAAGCCCCCTACCGTGGAAGACCTATGCAGGGTCCTAGGGGATACCCCTGCCGAGCTTCGGACCCTACTCGACGAGTTGAAGGCGGCGGGGGTCTGCTCGGAGACGGACGAGGGGGTGATCTATTCGCGCAAGATGGTCCGCGACGCGGAAATCAGCGAAAAAGGTCGCGAGGATATTAGGAACAGGGGTGGGGCTTGGGGGGCCGCTAAGGGGAATTCCGGCGAAAATGCGAATAGGCACCCTAATAGGGTCCCTACGCCGGACCCTAATACTAAGAGGATAGAGGATAGAGGAGAGAATAATAACTCTCTTGTAGGGGGTGTCCCCCCTACGGTGCCGGGGGACGATGATTTCGAGGAGTTTTGGAAGGCTTACCCCCGAACCCCGAACATGTCGAAGAAGGTTGCCCGCCAGTCCTGGGACAAACTCAGGAAGCAGGGGGGCCTGCCCGAACCGGCGCGCATGGCGCAGGCGGTTGCGGCCTACAAGCGGTTCATCGCTGAGAACTCGAAAGGCAGGCCGAACCCGTACCCGGCTGCGCACGCAGCGACCTGGCTGAACCAGGAGCGGTTCAACGGGTTTCTCGACACGGCAGCCGTGGCGGCGGGCAAGACCGGCGCCGGCTGGGAGGCGCCCTACCCCGAGTGGGTCAAGATCCGCGAATTCTTCGCCAAGCAACACGGCACCGACCAGGTGTGGATGAACTTCTTCGGCGACTGCGAGGCGCGCAGCAAGACCGATCTCGTGTTTCGTTCGATCACGTTGCGAGACGAGGTGATCGAGAAATTCGGCGACAAGCTCGCCGTACTCATCGGCGAAGACCTGAAGCTTTCGGTCGAACGCCGAGCAACCCACTAGGAGCACTCCCCCTATGACCATTCCCAACTTCGCAGGCCAAAAGCTTAAGTCGATGATCGAGCGCGTGGAGCGTCTCGAAGCTGAGAAGGCGGCGATCGCCGACGACATCCGCGAAATCTACAAGGAGGCCAAGAGCCACGGCTTCGACACCAAAATCATGCGCAAGGCTGTACTGCGGCGGAAGCTGACCGCGGCGCAGCGCGAAGAAGAGTCGGCGCTGCTCGACCTGTACCTGTCGGCGCTTGAGGCTATGCCAGCCCAGCAAACGGCTCAGGCGGCCGAGTGATGGCGATCGACGCCAATATTCTGCGGGCGTTCGTTCGCCGCGTGTCCGACCTCGAGGCTGAGAAGTCGGCCATCGACCAGGACATCGCGGCGATTTACGCGGAGGCACAAGCCGCCGGGCTCGACCCAGAGCTCGTCGGCGAGTGCGTCCGCGTGACCGTTCTCGACCCGTCGGCGCGTGAGCAAGAGGACCGAGAGCGTGCCGATGCGCGCGATTGGGACAAGCGCCGCACGGCGTACCTGAAAGCGCTGGGTGGCGATGCATGAGCCTGACCGTCGAGTGGTGCGGCACAAGCGGGAAGGTGCGACACGCGACGCGCACCGGGGCTTTTGTCGCCGCTCGGCGGGTGCGCAAGCGCAAGCCGCACAACGGGATCAAGGTGGCCCCGTGCGGCATCTACCGGTGCAAGTTCTGCCACGCTTTTCACGTGGGACATGCTGATTTCAGAAAGGGGAAGCGATGACGGTTGCAGCGACAGCGGAGCGGATAGAGGCAACGTTCGACTACCTGCGCCGGCGGGCCGAGCAGGGGATGGCGGCGCCGACGAACAAAGAGATTGCGATCAAGGCGCTGCGCATGGGCAAGCAGAAGTTTCAGCCATGGGATCGTACGCAGGGGATCAAGTGGCCGAAGCCCGAGCACGGGGCGGTGATGATTGCGGCCTTGGAGCTGGACGGGCGGATCGAAGTGGAGCGCGGCCGGAACTGGCGGCGGATCACGATTGTGGAGACGGGCCAGGTGCTGGAGCCACAGAAGGTCGTGGGCGGCACGGCCGAGGCGCGAAAGCGGTACGCAGAAGCGCTCGATCGGCTGCGGGACGAGTTTGGCGTTGACGCGCCGCGCGTTGGCGGAAATCTGCGGCGGATTGATTAGGCCAGGTATTCAAACAATCAAAGGTTTATCAAATGCCGAGAGGCGGCAAGAGGCTAGGCGCAGGGCGGCCGAAGGGTTCGACAAAAGAGGCGAAGGCTGGGAAGCTGTTGCGCAAGCAGGATGAGCTTCCCGACGGCGATTTTCTGCGCGCGGAGCTGGAAAAGCTTGGCGACGACTTCGACGCAAAGAAGCTGCTTCAGGCGCTGTACAGATCCAAGACCGCGCCGCTCGACGTACGGTTCACCGCGGCGGCCAAGGTGATGCCGTTTGAAACTGCCAAGCCGAGGTCGAACCAGCAGTCGGCCGGCGGCGTCTCATTCACGTTTAAGCGCCATGTCACTTCTTGAACTGGATTACATGCCCCCGGGCCCGGCGTCGGATGCGTTCTTTTGGTCGAACGCCTTCTTAAGCGGGATCATGGGGCCGATCGGGTCGGGCAAGTCTACGGCTTGCTGTTTCCGGCCGTGGCGGCATTTGGCGGAGTCGGAGCCTAACCGGAAGGGTGTGCGTCAGGCGCGCGGGGCGATCATTCGCAACACGTACCCGGAACTGAAGACGACGACGATCAAGACCTGGCATCAGTGGTTCCCGCCGAGCCTTGGCCGGTGGCAGGACACGGGGCCGCCGACGCATCACATCGTGACCGGCGACGTCGATCACGAGATCATGTTTCTGGCGCTTGATCGACCCGACGACGTCAAGAAATTGCTTTCGCTTGAGCTGACGTGGGCGTGGGTCAACGAGGCGCGCGAGGTTCCCAAAGCGATCATCGACGGGCTGACGGGTCGCGTCGGCCGGTTTCCGCCTGTGCGCGACGGCGGCAACCGGTGGAACGGTGTCATCATGGACACGAACCCGCCTGACACGGATCATTGGTGGTACTTGCTGGCCGAGCAGGTGCCGGGCGAGACGCTAAGCAGCTTGCGCGAAGCCGAGGTTGAATTAAGGGCACAAGGTGTGCTTGCGCCTGGGCAAGCGCTGTTCGAGTTCTTCCGCCAGCCTGCGGGCGACGGTCCGGCCGCTGAGAACCTGGGCAACCTGCGCGCCGGCTACTACGCACTGGCGAAAGCGGGCAAGACCGACGACTGGATCAAGGTCTACGTTCGCGGCGACTATGGGTTCGTGACGGACGGCAAGGCTGTCTATCCCGAGTTTCGCGACAACATGCACGTGAAGCCGGTCGAGTTCGACGGGCGCTTGCCGCTTTACATCGGGATCGACTTCGGGCTGACGCCTGCGGCTGTGTTCGGTCAGCGCACGCAGTTGGGCCGGTGGCAGATCATCGACGAACTCGTGACCGAGGATATGGGCGCAAAGCGGTTCGGCGAGCTGCTGCGCACCCACATGGATCAGCACTACGCGGGCGCATCAATCGAAGGCATCTTTGGCGACCCGTCAGGCGACAACCGGGCGCAGACGGACGAGCGCACACCGTTCCAGATATTGAAGGCCGAAGGCGTGCACGCGCGGCCTGCGCCGTCGAACGACTTTGTGTTGCGACGCGAGTCCGTGGCTGCGGCGCTCAATCGTCTGATCGACGGCATTCCCGGGTTTCTGATCTCACCGAAGTGCGACACGACCCGCAAGGGCTTGGCCGGTGGCTATCAGTACCGGCGGCTGCAGGTGACAGGCGAGGCGCGGTTTCAGGACAAGCCAAGCAAGAACCGGTTTTCTCACCCGTGCGAGGCAATGCAGTACATGATGCTAGGCGCTGGCGAAGGCCGTGCCGTGGTGCAGGTGCCGCGCCGGTTCCAAATGGATCGGCCGCGCTTTGCGGTGATGGAGTAAGGCATGGTGAAGCGGCATCCGCTCACGGTTGAGGCGTTGCGCGCGGTGCGTCGCAACGTGGTGGCCGACGATTGGCGCTTGCTCCGTAACTCGTTGTTCGCGTCGAGTTCGATCGTCCGCTGGCATCGGTTTCGGTTGTAGAGTCGCGCGAGTCACGGCCGGTTTAAGCGTCGGTCCTATGAGCGGTGTTGAGCCATTTATTGCGGCTATGCTTGCGAGCGCGGGCGGTGCTGCCGGGACGGCCGGTGCGGCTGCGGGGGCAACGGCAGCTGCGGCAGGAACGGCCGCCGCGGGCACAGCGGCAGCGGCCGGCACGGTTGGCGCTGCGGCAGCTGGTGCAGGCGCGGCAGCGGCCGCCGGTTTGACGGCTACGCAAATTGCAGCGATCGCCGGGGCAGCGACGAGTGTTGCAGGCACCGGTGCTCAACTTCTTGCCGACAAGCCCAAGACGCCGAACATCACGCCACAGACACGAGACGTAGCTCAGGAAGAGGCGAACCAGCGGTCGGAGCTTTACAAGCGCCGGGGTCGTGCCTCGACGTTATTCACGCCTGGCGGTGCGCAAGGCGACACCTCGTCACCATCACTTGGCGCGGCTGCGCTGCTTGGGAGTTAGGCATGGCGAACCGGATCGACTTTTTCGAGAGCCAGGATGCGGCGGGCAACTCTGCCGAGAAGGTTTGGGAGGGCGGCCCCGGCATCTTTTCGGCAGTGGCCGGCACGTGGAACAGCGCCACGGTGAAGCTGCAGGCCAAGGGCCCGGACAAGGCGACCTGGGTCGACATGACGGGGGTGGTGCTGAACGCGAATGGGTTTATCGCTTTCGAGGCATCGAAGCACGCGGCGCTGCGCGCCGTCGTCACCGGCACACCGACCGATCTTTACGCAGCGGCCGACCAGTCGAAGGCGCAACACTAATGGGCGGCGTTTTGAGGCCATCCGGCCCGGTCGTGCTGTTGTCGGATGCCGACCTAACGGTTCCGGCCGACACGGTCGAAAACGTCCTGGCGACGATCTCGTGCCCCGCCCTGTCGCCGACGGGGATCATTCGCATCTGGCAGGCGTGGACCTACACGAACAACGCCAACAACAAGACGATCAGAAACCGACTTGGCGGCGCGTCAGGGACAGTGATCTTTGGTCCAACGCGAACAACGCAATTGTCGCAGACGGCGCTCATCATCGTCAGCGCCAATAAGCTGACGAATTCTCAGCATGTGTCGGGCATTACGCAAAACGGTCTGCTCACGGCTGACGGCATTGCGCCGACGGACTACAGCGTCGATTTGTCGGTGCCGTTCACCATCGTTCTCAGTGGGCAAAAAACAAACAGCGCCGACTCTCTCGTGCTCCAGCACGTTCACGCCGAGTTGGTCAGGCCTTAAGGCGGTTCCCGCGAGTCACGCGGGCTGTAACCGGGTTGCATGAGCGATCCTGTCGCCGAAGCCCTGTTGAAGCGTCACGCGCAGGTTGCGACCGAGCGCAGCAATTTCGACTCGCTCAATCAGGAAATAGCCGAAGTCGTCCTGCCCGAGCATGCGAACTTCACGTCGCGTGACCGGATGCAGGGCACGAAGATGACGCAGCGCCAGCACGACAGCACGGCGCCGATGGAGGCTTGGCGTCACGCGGCGGCGATCGACAGCCTGTCCACGCCTGCGGGTGAGAAGTGGGACGGCCTTTCAGCTTTGGACGAGAAGCTGAACGAGCGCGACGACGTACAGCAGTACTTCGACGACGTCATGGACGTGGTGCGGTCCGAGCGCCATCGGCAAGAGGCCGGGTTCCAAGAGCAGATATTCGACGTCTGGCGCCTTGGCGGCGTGTTCGGCACAACGGGGCTCGGCGTCTACGATCGGGTAGGCGGCGGGTTGCGCTACAAGTGCATGCCCTCGTCCGAGGTCTACGTTATGCCGGATGCGTGGGGCCGCATCTGCGAGCTTCACCGCAAGTGGAAGCTGACGGCGCAGTCAGCTGTGAAAGAGTACGGCGAACGCTGCCCGCCGAAGATCAAAGAGATCGCGCTGAAAGAGCCGCAGCGCCAGTTCGAGTTTCTGCAGGTCATCAAGACCAACGACGACAAGAAGGCGGGCTACCTCGACGCCCGGTCTATGCCGTGGATGTCGGCTGACATTGCGGTCGAGGACAAGATGGTGGTGGCGCAGGGCGGTTACACGTCCTGGCCTATTCCGGTCTACCGCTACAACGTGATGCCGGGGGAGTGGTACGGGCGCGGCTGGGCCAACGAGGTCTTAGCCGACATCAAGCTGCTCAATCGTTCGATGAAGGCCTACATCCGCCAGAGCGAGAAGGCGGCAGACCCGCCCTTGTTGATCCATGGCGACGGGATGCTGAGCTACGGCTCGGCCGGCACCGGGAACACGCCGAGCTTACAGGCGGGCTCGCTGAACTACGACGCGGTCAACGAAGACGGCAAGCCGATGGTGATCCCGCTGTTCACGGGCGCGGACCTGTCGAAGCTGATGGAGTTGATGGAGAAGCTGCGCCGCAACATCAAGGACGCTGCGCTCACGTCTCTGTTTCAGATCCTCGTTGATCGGGAGCGCATGACGGCGACCGAATGGCTGGGCATCATGCAGGAGAAGGGCCAGCTGCTCGGGCCCATGATCGGCCGCAGCGTGACCACGTTCCTGGCGCAAGTCCAAGAGCGCGAGATCGAGATTCTGGCCCGGCAGGGCAAGCTGCCGCCGATGCCGCGCGTGCTGCAGCAGCTGGGCGGCGAATACAAGACGCAGTTCAACTCGCCGCTGGTCCGCCTGATGGGCTTGCGCGAGGTGACGGCAACGCAGCAATGGCTCAACGACATTTTGCCTTTCGCCGAGATCAAGCCGGACCTGCTCGACCTTCCCGATTGGGAAAAGATTGCACGTGGAACAGCGCGCGTGCGCGGTGTGCCGGCGGCGTTCGTCGTGGACAAAGACGTCTTGGCGGCGCGCCAGAAGCAGCGTCAGGGCGAGGCGCAAATGCAGCAAATGGTTTCGGCGGCGCCAGAGATCGCAGCCGCGACGAAAGACTTCGCGCAAGCCGAGGCGATTTCGAAAGACGCCCAAGTCGGCCGCGCACTTCAAACGCTTAGGGGAGCCTTGAGAGGTTAGACCATGCCCAAATCAACATCGGCCAGCAATTCGATCCTGGCGCTTATCTTCAACGCGACGGCCTGGGCGGACATCGCAGAAAACGACAGTTCGTCCCCGGCGACCAACCTTTACCTGTCGCTTCACACGGCGGACCCTGGCGTCGGCGGGGCGCAAACGACGAACGAGACGGCGTACACGAACTATGCGCGGATCGCGGTGGTTCGAACGACATCAGGTTGGACGGCACCGTCGGGTGGTGCGACGGCCAACGCGGCGCTGGCGCAGTTCGCACAGTGCGGCGCATCCGGTGC
This sequence comes from uncultured Alphaproteobacteria bacterium, assembly GCA_902826695.1. Lineage (GTDB taxonomy): Bacteria > Pseudomonadota > Alphaproteobacteria > Micropepsales > Micropepsaceae > SZUA-430. The sequence continues at coordinate 17,422 of CADEFU010000019.1, forward strand.
GACGCTCACTCATGTGGCGATCGGCACGGCGTCGAGCGGCACGGGCCTTGTCCTGTACGCGGGCGCGCTGGCCTCATCGCTTGCGGTGGCGAACGGCATTCAGCCACAGTTCGCCATTGGCGCGCTCGACGTGACGGAGGAGTGAGCCGATGAGCACAGCGTACACCTGCAAAGAGTGCGGCAAGCCGGTGGTGCGTCGGCCCGACGGCGAGTTCGAGCGGTCGTGCGACTGTAAGGGCGGGATTAACGCCTACCTGAAAGCCAGGGCAACTGGCGAATCAAAGATCGCGCAGGGCAAGCCGTCCTGATGCCGGGCTTCGCCAACATCGCCGCGTTTGTGGACGCCGAAGTCGCTGGGCTGACGAAGTACGTCACCTATCGCAAGGTGCCTGCGGTCGTGACCGGTGCGGGCACGTGGTTCGACTACAGCATGGCGCCGGGTAATCCGGCCCCTCAGTATTACGCGGCGGCCCCGCTCGAGGCGAAGGTGCTGACGCGATCGGGCGACGGCGGGATACAGCACGGCGGCAACGTCACGGCCGGCAAGAAGTACCTGCGCCGGGTCACGGCTATGTGTGTCGCCGCGGCTGGCGTGCCGCAACGGGTCTACTGGCTCGACTACCTGATGTTCTATCCCTTCGTCGACATGGGCACGGCCGACCCTCAAGCGATGACCAATGTCGAAGTGCTGACGCGCTCGACGACTGGGCTTGGCGTTCGGATCATGCCGGTGCTGGTCGCGCCGCACGGACGGGTCGGCGACACGTTTTCTGTCACGTACACGAACTCGGACGGGGTAGCGGGCCGCGTGACGCCGCTGCACACGATGAACACGGCGATCAGCGTCAACGGCACGCTGTTGGTCACGCAGCAGACCGGTGCTGGTCGGAACGGGCCGTTCATGACGCTTCAGACTGGCGACAAGGGCGTGCGCTCGATCGAGTCGGTGCAATGCACGGCGGGGACGGACGTCGGTCTGTTCACGCTGGTGCTGGTCAAGCCGCTGGGCGAGCTGACCGTGCGCGGGCGCGACGCGCCGACCGAGAAGGACTTCTACCTCGACGCCGGCGGCAAGGTGCCCGAGATCGAGGATGACGCATACATCAATTTTATCACCTGCCCGAACGGGTCATTGACCGGCGTCCCGCTGCTTGGCGATGCGACGTTCAGTTGGGCGGCTTGAGGGGGACCGATGCCAGGCTTCACGTCGCTTGACGACCTGATCAACGAGATGACCGTCAACGGTAAGTTCTGGCGGGCGGACTGGAACAAGCTCACGCACGCGGTCGGCACCCAAGCGGCTGGCACCTGGTACGCACTGCCGCATTCGACGGGCAACCCCGGCGCGATGACGCTCGGTGCGGTCGGCACGAACCTGGCGTTTCACGCGGCGCACGATCGCCTGGCGGGCGCGATCCAGCACGGTGGCGACGTCGGGACGGACTTTAAGCGCATTCTCAACGCGTCGGCGTTCAGCGCCGCGGCCACGACCATGCCGGCGATCTTCATGCTGGTGGACATGCTGGGCTGGTATCCGGTCACGTCGACCACGACGACGGGCAACCAGGCGCTTGTGAACAACGTCAACGTCACTGCGTCGTCTTCGTCTGGCCTCTTGTTGACCTATGCCGGCTGGGGCGTTCAGTCGTACACGCCGGTCAGGTTCACGACCACGACGACGCTGCCCACGGGTCTGTCGCTCAACACGACTTACTACACGATCCGGGTGTCGGCCACGACCTCGCGCGTGGCTACGTCGCTGGCGAACGTGGACACGGCCACGGCCATTGCTTACACCGACGCGGGCACCGGCACGCACACGATGACGATCTACCTCGGCGACCGGGCGCCGTCGCACGGGGCAGGCGTGCAGGCTTACCTGACGCCATCCGTCGCGCTCGGCGCGGGCACCCCGAACATACAGTTGACCTACACGGACGCAGCCGGGAACGCGGGCAAAACGACGCCCACGACCTTGCCGATCTCGAACGCCACGGCGCCTATTGGGCAGATCGAGTACAGCGGCACGGGTGCCGGTAAGTACGGGCCGTTCATTCCGCTGGCGGCGGGTGACGCTGGCATACGGTCAGTGCAGCAATTCAACTACAACGTCACGCACACGTCGGGGACGACGAACCTCGTGTTGTGCCGCCCATTGCTGACGCTGCCCATGACCACGGTCGGTGTCGCGGCCGAGCGCGATCTTCTCAACCAGTTGCCATCGCTGCCGCGCGTCTATGACGGCGCGTGCCTGACGTGGCTCATGTACGCGGGTGCGGCGACGCCCGTGTCGTCTGCGTTTTTTGGGCATCTAGATTTTGCGTGGGGATGATGCATAGGGGTACAATGCATCTATGAAGCACTGTTCGGTTCACGGCTGTGAAAACAAAGTGTACGCGCGCACATGGTGCTCGCCGCACTACAAGCGGTGGCTTAAGACCGGCGACGTTCGCGCTGACGAGCCGCTGGGACGCTATTCCGCTGCGCAAACAGAGCGAATGTCCGAAAAGCTGCGCGGCCGCAAACACGGCCCACGACCGGAGCAGTGGGGGCGAAACATCAGCGCAGCGAAGAAGGGTAAGTCAAACGGTCGCGCTGGTATTGCGATGCCTGCTGAGACGCGGACAAAAATAAGCGTTGCGAACGCCAGGGAACGAAACGGCGGATGGAAGGGCGAGCGAGTGGGTTATGTCGCCCTGCATGAGCGCGTGCGTAAACAGTTGCCGCACGAGTGTGCGCATTGCGGCTCGACAGAACGGCTGGAAGCGGCCTTGCGCAAGGATAGCGTCGGCGCTTTGGTAATGGGTTCTATGCTGGTTGCTGGCAAAGAGCGCGCGGTGCGCCACTCACTTCTGGCTAGTGACTACATGCGGCTGTGCGTGCCGTGTCATCGGGTCTACGATTTGAGCAAGGCGTCTTGAATGGGGCTGATCGGAAACTATTCCGTTCTGGCGAAAGACCCTGGCCGCTCGATCGGCGGCGGGTCGATTGGGCTTGGCAACAACAGGGGCGACTTCAACAAGCCAAGCCAGGCGCGCGGCGCGTTCACGTGTGACGATTGGGACCAGTTGTCGGGTATCCCCGACGGCTATCGCGACCCGTACTGCCGGGTCATGCCGATCAAGCCGGGGGCGCTTGCTGCCCGCAAGAACATCTCTGGCGCCGGCACATTTGCCGGGGCTGTCGCAGGTGGTGTGAACGGCGAGGCTGTTCTTGTCGGTGTTGGCGATTTGATCGGCTTTGGCGACCTGATCGTCTCGCTTGCCGCTTCGATCGGCGGCACGGGCGACCTGACCGGCTCGCTCGAGGCGTTCTTGCAGCTCGCCGCGGCTATCGGCGGGACGGGCACGGTGGCCGGGACCACGGTGCTGGACGCGCTCGGCAATCTCGCGACGGCGCTCGGCGGTTCGGGGACGGTCGCGGGCACGACGGTCTTAACCGCGCTCGGCACGCTGGCGGCTGAGATTAACGTGACCGGCGGCACCCTCACGACGGCGAACGTGGCCGATGCGATTTGGAGTGCGATCGCGTCGGCGAACAATGACCCCGGCACGATGGGCGCGAAGCTGAACGCTGCGTCGGCGGCGGGCGACCCGTGGACCGCGCCGCTGCCGGGATCTTATGCGTCTGGCGAGGCAGGCAACATCATCGGGAACTTGCTGACCGATTTGCTCGACGATGAAACGATCGAGGCGGGCCTGACGGTGCGCGAGGCGATGCGCTTGATACTTGCGGCTCTTGCCGGCAAGGTCAGCGGCTCACCAGGGACGACGATCACGTTCCGCAATGCCGTTGCTGATTCGAAGAACCGGATCGTGGCAACGGTCGACGGCGACGGGAACCGGACTGCGATCACCTACGACGTGACGGATTGAAACCATGGCAGACCCGTTCCTCGATCGGTACTTTCTCGGCGGGTACTTCACGGAAGGGTACTTCGGCGAACGCGAGACGCAGGCGCCCGTGACGCCGCCGGCTGGCGGTGGGGGCTTCGACACGTTTCTGGCGTCGGGCTACGGCTTCCGTCGGCGCAAGCCTACACAGGTCGAGCGTCGCAAAGCACTCGCGCTGAAGCGCAAGGGCAAGGTGCATTTCGACGTCGATGACGACATCGCCATTTTGTTGGCGTTGACCTGACGCGAGTCACATCCGGCGCGAGTCAGTTGCGGGTTAGGCATACGCTGCCACACTCCCGCGAGGTCTTTGCATGTCGGTCGATCCCGGCACTGAAACCACACAACCCAAGCCAAAGCCGAAGGCGTCCCCGAAAAGCACAATCCCGCTGAAACTCGGCGAGGCTGTGATCTACACCCCGTCGATGACGCGGGCCAACACGTTGCGGTCGCTCAGGGGCATCAGGAACGCGGAGTTTGTGGCGTTCGTCGTTTTTATCAAGGACGACGGCAACGCAGACTTATGGGTTCTCCCGCCCTTCGGCATCGCGGCGCATCCGGCGCCTAATGTTCCAGAGGGCGAGGGGCCGCATACGTTCAGGCGGCAGTGACCCGGGTCCACGATAGCGTCGCGCCAGACTTGTCGGGCCCACGCTCGGCGAGCCCGCGGCGCAACGACTTGGTGCTGTCGCGCGCCTATCAGCGCTGCCTGCTCGACATGAAGGGCCAGCTCCACGAGGACGGCAAGCTGATCCTTGGCGATCTGATCAAGCTGTCGGACTTCTTCGGCCCGCAATACGTGAGCGGCAAGCCGGACCTGACGCTCGAGCGCGCGGTGAAGCGCCAGTTCGTCATTCACGTACTTATCCGCCTTGGGATGTCCGAGGCTTTTGTCATGAAACACTTCAAGGAGATGCTCGACGATGACAACTGACGCAGGCGCCGCGGCTGCGGCAACGGGTGGAACGGATGCCGGCGCGGCGGCTGCTGCCGCAGCGGCGAATCACGGTGCGAACGGTGGTGGCTTCACGGCTCCCGAGTGGTTGCCAGGGGTGGACGCCGACACGGCGAAGTTCATCACCGACGCGACGATCAAGGATCTGCCGAGCCTGGCAAAGACGTTCGTCGAGCAAAAGCGCGCCCTGTCGCAGCCGCGCGGGTTCGAGATGCCGAAAGAAGGCGACGCCGAAGGCTTGAAGAAGCTGCACGCGGCGCTCGGTGTCCCGGAGGCGGCCGACAAGTACGATTTTGGCGACCCGGGCAAGGGCATGAGCGACGAGGCCCGGAAGGATTGGGCCACGTTCTTGCATCAACAGGGTGTGCCACAGAAGACGGCGCAGGCGCTGGTCGGCCGTGTTGCCGAGCAGGCCAAGGCCTACGAGAAGTCGCAGCACGAGGCCTATGTGGCGTCGTCACAGAAAGAAGCTGATTCGAAGCTGCTCGAATGGGGCGACGCAAAGGACGCGAACCTCGACCTGGCAAAGCGCGGCATCGGCAAGGTCATGGATATGCTCAAGATCGAGAACACGGTCGAGAGCCGAGACAAGATCGAGCGGGCGTTTGGCACCGGCAAGTTCATGGACCTTGGCCTGCTTCTAGGCCGGCAGATGGTCGAGGCCGGCTATGTGGTGCAGGACGGCCAACAGCGCGGCATGACCAAAGAAGGCGCCGCGGCCGAATTGCAAACGATGATGAACGATCCCGCCACCTACGCGGCCCTGCGCGATCGCTCAAATCCGCAGCACGCCCGCCACATGGAGCGCAAGCGTCAGCTCGAACAGATTGCGCACGGGTAGCGCTACACCGCGAGTCAGTGCGGCCGGATCAAGGGAAGTGAAGAACTGACCCGCGACCGGCCGGTCACGCCGTTAACAAACGGACCCGAGCCAAGAAGCGGCCACGCAGCCTTCGACGGAGGTGCAGGCGGCCGGGACGCGCCTGCGTTCAACATCGGAGCGCGGGTCCATGACCCAGAATGCAAGCCCTACCTTTTACGCGCAGAACTACGCGACCACTCTGAAACCTGCTTTGCAGCAGGAGGGGTCCAAGCTTCTGCCCTACATCACCCACGGCCCGAGCGTTAAGGGCTTCGAGAAGGCGGTCATGGTTGACCGCATCGAAGCGTCCGAGGCTCAGACGGTTTCCGGCACGCTTCAAGCGAAGCAGTACCAGAACCCGAACACCGAACGCCTGTGGGTCCAGCCGATCTCGAAAGACCACTCGCAGATCATGGATCACTTCGAAGCGCTCAAGATGCTGAGCGATCCGTCGTCCACGTGGGTGCAGAACGCCCGCAACGCGCTTGGCCGCGCGTGGGATGACGAGATTGTCGCCTGCATGTGGCGCGACACGAAGTCGGGCCAAGAGGGCGCCGGCACATCATCGTTCCTGGCGGCACAGCAGGTCGCTGTGAACTATGACGCCTCTGGCAACACCGGTTTGACGGTGTCGAAGCTCAAAGCGGCTCGCAAGTTGTTTCTGGGCAACCACGTCGACCTCGACCGCGTGCAGCTGATGTGCGCGATCACGGACGACCAGGACGAGGATCTGCTCAACGAAATCCAGTACACGAGCATGGATTTCGGGTCCAAGCCGGTGCTCGAAAGCGGCAAGCTAAAGTCGTTCCTCGGCATCAACTTCGTCCACTGTCAGCGCCTGGCGACGGACGGGAGCGGCTACCGCCGCGTGCCGGTCTTCACCAAGGAGTCGATCGAGTTTCGTGACGCGGAGATGCTCTACACGAGCATCAACAAGGTCACGACGCTGCGCGGCGAACCGTGGGAAGCCTACGCGATGTCGACCTTCGGCAGTGCGCGGACGGACAACAAGCTGATCGTCGAGCTTAAGTGCGCCGAGTAACGGGCTAGAGGCGCTCTAACCGGGCGCCTCGCCTCTTGGTTTCAACATTTAAGGAGTGAACGCCCATGGCGGTTACGAACGAAAACAGCCCGGAGTACAACAAGGCCACGGATCCTCGGACCTACGGCCGGTTGGACCCGGAAGACACGGCGCAGAAGCTCTACGCGGCGCCTTTCAACTTTGTTCAGGGCGCTGCTGCCGGCGATGCGACATCGACGGCGAAGCTGCTCTATCTCGATCCGGGCCGGTATCGCGTTTACTGGAAGCTGTCGAACATCGAATGGACGGCTTTCGGCGCTTCGCGCACGCTCGACATCGGTCACGCGGCTTATGTGGACGAGACGGGCACGACGGTGGTCGCCGACGACAACCTGGCCGACGACAACATCGACGTGTCGTCTGCGGGCGCTGCGGCGATGGGCTCGGACATCTTGGCCGCTGCAACTGGCGGGGCCACGGAGTTCCGCGTTGGCGCTGGCGGCCTGACGATCCTCGCGACGGTTGCGGGTGGCACGATCCCCGCCGCTGCGACCCTTGAAGGCTACATCGTCTACTCGAAGGTCGGCCCGTAAGGGTTGGCACCATGGGAGTGGTGGCGCGGCGAGGTTCTGCGAAGGGCCTCGCCGCTTCTTTCTCTTAAAGGCAAGGTGACGCTATGGCGACAGTGCAATATGGAACCGATCGCGGCGACCGCATCGAGCAAGTGACCGTGGCAACGGGCGGTTCGGCGCCGACCAAGGCGCTTGAGGTCAACATCAAGGACGGCCAGCGGAAGGAAGACGTCATTCTGGCGCTCGACCGCATCAAGGCCACGGTGATGGCGTCAGCGCTGTTCACCCAATAGGTGAGCAGCCATGCCGTCGGTGGTCGAGATTGCAAATCTGGCGTTGGGCAAGCTCGGGCCGGGTTCGGGCTTCATAACGTCGTTTGAGTCGGACGCCACGGTCGAGGCCGTGACGGCGCGGCGCACGTATGAGCCGATGCGCGATCTCGTTCTCGAAAGCCATCCCTGGCGGTTCGCCCGGAAGCGCGCCGCAGTTGGCGCCGACGGCGACACCCCGGAATGGGGCTATGACCTTCAATACGCGGTGCCGGCGGATTTCCTGCGGCTCTTGTCGATCGAAAACTATGACGGCGATTACGAGGTCGAGGGTGGGTTCATCCTGACCGATGCCGAAGCGCCGCTGAACATCCGTTACCTGGCGAAAATCGAAGACGCGGGCGTGTTCTCGCCGACGTTTGTCGATGCGCTCGCGACCCGCTGGGCTGCGGAAATGGCGATGACGGTCACGAAGTCGTCGAAGCAGCAGCAGGATCTGATCACGATGTACGAAAAGGTGTGCCTGCCCAGGGCGCGCCGCGTGGAACATTTCGGGGCGGTGTCGCGCCGGGAGCCTGACAGCGACTTTCTGCGATCGAGGGAATAGCCGATGGGCGCACAGCTGCTGCTCGGAGCGCTGAACTCGGGCGAGCTGTCGCCCTTGCTCGACGGCCGCGTCGATAAGCCGTTCTACGGCACGGGCGCGAAGCTTCTTCAAAACATGATCCCGACGGTGCAGGGCCCTGTCATTCAGCGCTCCGGCACCGGTTACGTCAAAGAGGTCAAGACCTCGGCGAACCGTACCGCGCTGATCCCGTTCGAGTTCAACGTTGAGCAGGCATACGCGCTTGAGTTCGGCGACCAATACATGCGGGTCCACAAGGACCACGCGCCGGTTCTTAAGACCGGGACCACGATCACCGGGATCACGAACGCGAACCCGGCGGTCGTGACCTACGCCGGCGCCGACATCTTCACCAACGGGATGAAGGTGTTCATTCAGTCGGTTGTGGGCATGGTCGAGGTCAACAACCGGGAGTTCGAGGTCGCGAACCGCAACACGGGTGCGAACACGTTCGAGCTGCTGGGCGTCAACTCGACGTCTTACGGTACTTGGTCGTCGGGCGGCACGGTCGCTGAGATTTACGAGATTGCGACCACCTACGCACAGGCGGACCTCTTCGAGACGGACGGGCGGCTTAGACTGCAATACGCGCAGCGCGGCGATGTGATGTACATCGTCCACCCTGACTATCCGCCGCGCAAGCTGACGCGGACCGCGCACACGTCGTGGACGCTGACCGATGCGACGTTTGTCAAGGGGCCGTTCGCACCGCCGAATGGCGACGATTCGATACGCGTGACGATGAGCGTCACGAGCAGCAACTACCAGCCTGGCGGGACGTGCGCGATCGTCTCCAGCGTCGATCTCTTCGAAAGCGGTCACGTTGGCGGACTGTTCTTCGCCGAGGAGATTTATTTCGACCAGTTGGATGTGAAGCCTTGGCAGGCGGCGACGGTCAGCGGCATGACGGCCGGGACCAGTCAGGCGTCGAACGACGGCAACGTCTATTTGCTGACCAACAATAGCGGCACGTCTACGGGAAGTGTCGCGCCCACGCACACCGATGGCGAGTCGTGGGACGGTATCAATGGCCGGCACAAGTGGCGCTACCTGCACTCGCGGTGGGTCGTCATCGAGATCACCGTGTTCATAGACGCTCAGCAGGTGGAGGGGACGCAACTCACGTACATGCCGAACGGGCTATGCTCGCCCGCGAAGACTGTGACGGGTTGTGTCAACAACGGCGCCGGACTCTTCCGGGTCACGGTCACGGGTCACGGTTATCAAGATGGCGACTATGTGAAGCTGCAAAGCATCGGCGGCACGACGGGCGCGAACGGTAGCTGGAAGATCACCGGGGTGGCGGCGAACACCTTCGACTTGGTGGGCTCGACATTCTCCGGTGTGTACACGGCGGGCGGCACGGCGCGCCTGTATACGACGTGGAAGTGGGCGCACGGCGCGTTCTCTGATGCGCGGGGGTATCCAGGTGTCGTGTCGTTCCACGAGGACCGTCTCGTGCTGGCGCAAACTGCGTCTGAGCCTGATTCGTATTGGCTCTCGGAAAGTGCCAGCTACGACAGCTTCTCGACGCGCTCGGCGAACCAAATTCTGGCGACCAATTCGTTCCGCGGCACGCTCGGCGACGGGCAGGTGAACAACATCGAATGGGCGCTGTCGATGCCGGACGGGTTGGCGCTTGGCACGGCGACGGCCGAGTGGGTCGTCGAGCAGCAGCAGAACACCGACGCGCTCGGGCCGAACAACTTCCGCGCGCGCGCTCGATCGGGACACGGCTCGCGGAACGTGAAGCCCGCCAGGGTGGACAAGACCGCGTTCTTCGTTCAGCGCCGCGGCAAGAAGCTTCGGGATCTTGGCTATGACCCGCAGTCGCGCGAGCTCGTCGGCACTGACTTGAGCGTCCGCGGCGAGCACCTGACCGCGCGCTACGACATCACGCACATGGCATGGGTGCAGGAGCCCGACGCGCTGTTGTTCTGCGTCCGGTCGGACGGCGGTTTGATCTCGTTCACCTACCAGGCAGAGCAGCAGGTGTTCGCGTGGGGCCGGCATGTGCTGGGCGGGTACTCGGACAGCGGCGACACGGCCGCGCCTGTCGTCGAGAGCGTGATCTCGATCCCGTCACCGGACGCGTTGCAGAATGAACTCTGGCTGATCGTGAAGCGCTACATCGACGGGGCGACGAAGCGCTACATCGAATACCTGCGCCCGCGGTGGATCCCGTCGAGCGACGGCTTCACGCCTGCGCTGGAAGACGCGGTGATGGCAGACAGCGGCCTAACCTACGACGGGTCGGCCGCGACGACCATCTCGGGCCTGTGGCACTTGAAGGGCGAGACGGTTTCGATCCTCGCCGACGGCAAGATACAGCCCGCGCAGGCGGTGAGCTCGTCTGGCACGATAACGCTGGGGTCATCCGCGTCGGTGGTTCAGATCGGCCTGCCGATGGCCGCCAAGGTGCAGTCGATGCGTCTTGAGACATTGACGCAATCGGGCACCGCGCAGGGAAAGATCAAGACCGTGGGGCGGGTCGGCGTTCGCCTGATCGACGCGACCAACTACGACTACGGCGTGAACTTCTCGTCGATGATCCGCCGGCAGTTCACCACGCCCACGACGCTGCTGGGTTCGGCGCTGACGCCGTTCACGGGTGACGACATCGTCACTTGGCCCGACAAATGGGGGTACGAGTCCCGTCTTTGCCTGCAGAACGATCAGCCCGTGCCGTTCGGCATTACGGCGATCTTCCCCGAGGTCGAGGTGGTGCGGTGAGGGCTGTTCAGTTCACGCTGGCGCGGTGGCGCGACATCGTCCTGCAGCCAGAGCAGGAAAGCGAGCCCCCGACGGAAGAGGGCGCGGCCTTGCTTATGTCGCAAGGCGCAACATGGGCCTATGAGGATGGGGCAGGGCACACGATCGCGTGCGGTGGGCTCTATCCTGTCGGCCCCGGTCAGGCGGTGGCGTGGTCCTATATCGGGGCAGATGCTGGGCGGCACATGGCCGGCATTGTGCGCGCGATGCGCTCGGCGATCGCAACTCACAAAGACCGGTGGCCGATCGTGCGTTGCACGGTGGTTCGCGACTTCGCGGCGGGTCGCCGGTTGATGGACCTTTTGGGCTTTGTCCCGTTGCTGGGTGCTGAGCCGATCCAGTTCCGCGCGCGAGTCTACGACGTGTTCGAACGGTGCCACTATGGCGGGTGACGGGACGTTGTTGCAGTTGGTTCAGATGGCGGCCAACCTGGCGCCTGCCGGGCAGGGCTTTGCCGATCGTGCAGCCGGTGACGCGAACGCGCGCACGTACCGCACACAGTCGCGCCAGGTTCTTGAGGCTGCGGCCTACGACGAAGCGCGCGCGCGCCGCGAAGGTCGCTCGATCATCGCGCAACAGACGGCCAACGTGCTGGCCGAGGGTGGCGGCGACGGCTCGCAGATGGACGTGATCCGCCAAAACGAGGTCAACCTGATCGCCGACGCGCTGGCGATCCGCCGGCGGGGGCAGGTCGAGGCCGCCGGTCTCAAAAGCAGGGCGGACATGTCCGAATACGAGGGCGAGCAAGCGCTATACGGCGGCATCGCGTCGGCCGGCGCGAAGCTGCTCATGACGGGCGCTGAGCGTGCGCAACGTGAGCGTGAGGCCAAGAAGCGCCGCGCTGTGGGGGTTGGCTGATGGCGCGTATCCCGTTCATCGAAACGCAGGTCGGCGCCGCGGGGCCGGTCGATGTGGCGCAACAACGGCCTAACCAGGCCTTTGCCAACCTCGAGCGCAACGCCGACCGGGCGGGCTCGCTGCTTGATCAGTTGGCTGATCGTGATGCAGCGCTTGACGGCGCGGCCGTGCTCGCGGACTTCCGGGCGTCCCGCTCCAAGCGTCTGACGGAACTCAGAACCAACACAAAGACGCCCGAGACGTTCACCGACGAGGCGCTGGGCGACTTCGACGGCGCGTCCGAGCAACTCCTCGCCGGGCAAAAGAACGAGCGGGTGCAGGCCTTCCTGCAATCTCGCCTTGCCGAGATGCGTGCGGGCGAAGAGGCCGACAACGACCAGTGGGCCGCGGGCGTCATGATCGACCGCGCGCAGGTGAAGGCCGTCGACACGGTCAACCGGTTTTCGAATGCGGTGCAGTCGAACCCGGGGCAGTTTCAGCAGGCGCTGGCCGACGTCGAAGCGATGATCGAGACGGCGGGGCTACCGCTGCCGAACGCCGACAAGGTGCGCGCCGTGGCGAAGTCGTCGCTGGCGCGTTCGGCCGTCTATGGGCAGATCGAAACGAACCCGGGCGGCGTGCTGCAGCAGCTGAACGGCGGGAAGTGGGACGCCTACCTGGACAGCGACGCGAAGATCAGCGCCGTCAACGCGGCGCAGTCGGAGATCAAGCGCCGCGAGTCCGAAGCGCGCGCCAATGCGGCGCAGGCTCGGGCTGAGGCGCTGTTCGATATCCAGACCTGGGCGCGCGACAACGAGGCGTCGATCGCCGCGACGGGAAAACCGGTGCCGTCGCCTTACACACCGGACCAACTCAAAGGCATTTTGAAGCCGCAGCAGTACGAAGCCGTCATGAAAAGCCACGCCGATGCGGCGTCGCTGTTTCAGGCGGTGGGTGACATGCGCACGCAGACGCCGGCCGAGATGCAGGCCACAATCGACAAGCTTGCGCCGCAAGGCGGTGAGGAAGGCTATGCCGACAAGGCGCGCATCTACCAGACCGCAGTGAAACTGCGTGACGAGGCACTGACGGCGCGCAACCGCGACCCAGGCGCTGCCGCACGGGCCGCCTTTCCGAATGTCGCGGACGCCTGGGAGCAAGTCTCAAGAAACCCGACAGACCCAGGGCACCTGCGCCTTGCGATCAAACGCACGCTCGCCGCTCAAGAGGCGCTCGGCATTCCGGCGGATCGGCGCAAGCCGTTGCCGGCGCAGTTCGCGCAAGCGGTGGCGGGCGAGATCCGCAGCGCACCGTCTGACCAAGCCGCGGCGAAGCTCAGCGAGTACCAAGCCATGTTTGGCGCGAACTGGAAGACGGTCTACGCGCAACTGGCGCCAAACCTGGACCCGAACACGGCCTGGGCAGGAACGCTCGACAACAAGAACATGGCCGCGATCCTTCTTGAGACGTCACGCATGGCGGGCGCCGACGGTAAGGCGGGCTCCGGCGTCCCCGCGCTTCGCAAAGCGCTCGGCGTGCAGCCAAGCGGTGCGGAAAGCATCTCGCAAATCGTCTCGGAAGACGGCGATGTGCGCGACCTCATGACGGCGATGTCGCGCCGCGGTGGCGGCGGTGCCGTTTCTATCTCGATCGACAAGGCGGCCGAGACGCTGGCGCTGGGCTTGATGCAGCGCAACGGCATCAGCAAAGAGGCGGCGACAGAGCAGGCGATCAAGGCCTTGGTGCGCGACAAGTACAATTTCGGGCGGGTCAATGGCTTGCCTTTCGTGACGCCGAAGGCGGTCGATGCCGACGTCGCCGAGCGCGGCGCGCGGGCCGCCATGGCGAGGATCGACGGCGAAGGGCTTGACCTGCCTCTGCCTGACCCTGGCGCGGTCGAAGCCGACACGCGGTCGCAGTACCTGAGCGCGGTCAAGCGAAACGGCTATTGGGTCACGATGCCGGGTAATACCGGGCTCGAACTGTGGGCCGGTGACGCGCCCGTGACGCGGCGCGGCCAGCGTATCCGCATGACCTGGGATGCGCTGTCGTCGCGTGCTGGCGATCTCACGGCACAAGGCCGGATCGAGCAGAACCTCGACCGCTATGACAAGATTTTCGGGAAGGTTGGCGAGTAATGCCCGACATCTTCGATCTTGTCGGCGAAGAGGCGACCACGACCGACAAGGGCACGATCTACGACTATCCGGCATCGTTTGGCGAAGCGTTTGGCGCGGGCGTCGAGCGCGCGGTCGACACGAACCCGCTTGCGCTCGGCGCGCGAGCGCTGCGGACGTTCAGCGAGGACTTTCAGGCCAGGTTCGGCGGGCAAGAGGACAATCTCGTCGATCAGAAAGCGGCCGAAGAAGAGATCCGCGCACGCGGGCTCGACCTAAAGGTGCCAGTTGGCGGGATCACCCGCTACGAACTCGACATGCTGCAATACCTAAAGCAGCGGGAGGTGCGCCAGAACACGGTCGGCGCGCGTGCCGACGGCGTGACCGGTGTCGCTGCGGGGTTTGCAGGCTCGCTGGCGGGCTCGTTCGCCGATCCGATCAACGTCGCTTCAAACTTCATCCCGTTTGTGTCGCAGTACCGTTACGCCAGGTGGCTGGCGCAGGCTGGCGAAAGCACGCTCGCGCGCGCGGGCGTCAGGGCCGGGGCGGGGGCGATCGAGGGCGCGGCTGGCGCGGCCGTGATCGAGCCGCTGGTCTATGCCGGCGCCACGTCGCTGCAACTCGACTACGACAGCGTAGACAGCTTCCTCAATGTCACGCTTGGCGGCGTGATGGGCGGCGGTCTGCACACCATCGGGGGGGCCGCAATTGATCGGTTCTCCCCGGAGTCCGCAATCGACAAGGCATACCTGCGGTCGCTCGACTCTCTTGACGCTGGGTTGCGCGCAGCGTTCGCACCGGAACGCGTTCGCCGGGGGATATTTCAATCGGCTGTCGCGGCAATGGAGCGGGGCGAGGTTTTCGACATCGAGCCGCTGTTTGCGCGCCTGGTTGTGGTAGAGCGCCCGCGCACCGAGGCCAAGATCGACGAACTGCGAGCGCAGATAGAAGCGACGCGGGCTGACACTGCTGCACCGGATCGTGTCGAGCGGCTAGAAGCGCTTCACCAAGAGGTTGCCGCATTGCGTGCGTCGGTGCCGCCGGAATCTGTGGCGACGTTCACAACTGCTAAAGGTTCAATCTACCAAGTTCACGCTGACGGCACGACGACGCGTAACAAAGCGTTTCGACCTGAGCACGGCGCCGACGAACAGGGCTTGCAGCCGACAACCGAGCGGACGCTGTACGTTACAGACGACGATGCGCGGGCCCTGGCGACACCCGAAGGCAGTTGGCGGGTGTTCGAGCACGACGACGGCTCGTTGTCGCTTATCACGCAGCGGCAGGATGGTCAGTGGGGTGTTTCCCCGTCGTCGAAAAACATAGCCGCGGCGCTGCAACCAGCCGTTGGCTTAACGCCGATCGAGCTTTGGAAGATCGACGAGACGATCACCGGCAAGAAAGGCAAAGCGTACCGTAGGGTGCATTTTGGCAATGAAATCGTGAGCATCGGCGAGGCGCCTAAGAAGACCCCTCGCGATCTCGGCGGTTTGATCCAGCAAAGCCGGGCAGATCGGACGCAAGAGGCATTTGACCGGCAGTTCGTTGACGATGCAGAGGCGACCATTGCGCAAGACAAGGCCCGGCCGAAAGACCGGATTGAGGCCGTCAAGCAGGACGAGGCGGAGTTTCGCGACGTGGTCGAAGAATATCGCGAAGCGGGCCGCGTGACGGCAGAAGACGAAAAGGCGCTGAAGCAGGCGGACGACATGGCGGCGTGGGCAGAGCGACGCGCCAAGGCGTTCGAAGCCGCGGCCGGCTGTTTGGAGACGTCGTAGCATGGCACGCAACAAGACCGCCGCCTGTATGCTGGGCAAGCTCGGCGACGACGGCAAGGACTTCACAGACGACGAACTCGACGAGATCATCGAACGGCTCGAAGGCCGATCGAAGGCGCGCAGGGCGTCCGGCGCGCTCGGCGACGAGATGCGGCTCAGGTTTCAGGATGCGGAACGGGCGGCGTACGAACTGCGCCTCGCTGCGGCCGTGACCAAACGCAACGCCGCGCTGCAGGTTGCGGTGATGAACCAGGCCCGGATGCACATTCTCGCGTTCTCCGACGCGAAGTCGAGCGCCGGCACCAAACCGAAGGTGCGCCTGGGCGAAACCGCCAAAGGCCCGATCAAGCGCGCGCCGGGTGGGATGGCGGACGTGCAGGGGCTAAAGTCGCTGCTGACATCGTCGAACAAGACGGTCGCCAACGCCCGCGAAAGCTACGATGCGATGTACCGGGCGCGCTACAACGAGTTCGTCGAGGCAATGTTCGCCGAATTGGAGCGAGAGGGCGCGCTGCCGTACCTGCAGGGCCGCAAGGTGCTTGGCGTCGGTCTTGGCCCTGGCTTTCTCGACGACAAGATCATGGCCGAACTTTGGGAACTGACGAGCCCCAGCGGTAGGCCGGGCGTGTCGGACAGCCCGGAGGCACTCAAGGCCGCGCGGATCCTGCACAAGTACATGGACCTGTCGCGCATCACGCAGAACCGCCACGGCGCTTTCATCGAGGAGCTCCGCGGCTACATCGCCTACCAGATGCACAACCCGGAGAAGATGCGCGCCGATGGGTTCGACAAGTGGCGCGACACGCTGTTCGAGAACCGGCTCGACGTGGCGCGGACGTTCGGCCAGGAATTTGCCAACACGGCCGACATCAACAAGCTCGACGAAGCGCTGCGCGGCGTCTACGAGACGTTGGTCACAGGCAAGATGTCCGACGACATCCCGACGGGACCGGACGTCGAGAACCTGATGAAATCCAAGAACGTGGCGAAGGAAGTATCGCACCGCCGCGTTCTGCACTTCCAAGACGCGCAAGGCTGGGGCGGGTACAACGCAACGTACGGGCACGGCTCGCTGATGGACGCGGTGCTGTGGACGTTGGAGCGCGGCGCGAAGACGGCCGCGATGCTGGAGCGCTTGGGGCCAAACCCGCGCATCACCTGGGCGAACCTGCGCGACGAACTGATGCAACTGAACAAGGCCGACCCAAAAGTGGTCGATGCGCTGCGATCGCCGGAACTCGACAGGCTCATGGACGCGGCCGACGGGGCCGTGGACCAGGTCGTTAGTCCGCTCGGCGCGGTGACGGGCTCTATCATCCGAACGGTTGAAACGCAGGCGAGCCTCGGCGGCATGGTGCTGTCGGCGCTGACCGACCTGCCCACGCAGGCGATGCGCCTGACGTACAACGGAAAGAACTTCTTTGAAGCGCTCGGCGAGCAGGTCGGGAACTTCGTTGGCGGCGAGCGCCAGCACGCGGACCACTTAGCGTTCGGTGTGCAAGCTCTGATCAGCGACGTGGCGTCACGCTTTCACGGCAACGACAGCATGGCCGGCTGGTTCGGGAAGATGAACCAGGTGTTCTTTAAGGCGAACCTGGGCCACTGGTGGGACCAGAGGCGCTATCGGGCGTTCATTGCGACGCTCGCAAGCGAGCTCTACGGCGCTCGCAACACAGCGTGGGACAAGCTGAAACCGGACGTGCGCGCCACGCTTGCGACCTACGGCTTCGATGCGCCGGAGTGGGACATCGTGCGCCAGTACGGCGCCGCGGCGCATCCGTCTGGCGACGGCGGGGTGATCCATGGCGAGGCTATGCGGCACGTCCCGGCGGAAGTGATTCGGCCGCTGCTTGGTAAGCGCCAGGCCACGCCCGGGGCGGTCGATAGGATGCGCGACAAGCTCGAGCGCATGGTGCGCACCTACTACGCTGATCAACTCGGCTGGGCGACGTTGCAGCCGGGCGTTCGGCAGAAGGCAACAACGACGATGGGCCAGAAGCGCGGGACCGCGCTCGGTGAGCTGGCGCGCTCGTTTTGGCTGTTCAAGGGCTACCCGCTACAATTCTGGGAGCGGGTGATAGGTCAGTTCACGCAAGAAGATCAGCATCTGGCGATCCTCAAGGGTATCGGCGCGCTTCCGAAGCCCGAGGCGATGAAGCTGGCATCGCTGCTCGCGTCTACGACTGCGCTTGGGTTTGTCGCCTTCACGCTGAAAGACGTCGCCAAGGGCAGAGCCCCGCGCGACCCGCGTGACCCGAAAGTGTGGGGCGCCGCGTTCATGCAGGGCGGCGGGCTTGGCATCTATGGCGATTTTCTGTTCGGGCAGACGAACCGCTATGGGCAGTCCGTGCTCGGGTCGATCGGGGGCCCGGTCGCTGGCGATTTTGAAGCGCTCTACAAGATCTACAACACGCTCATTCACGCGCCAGGGTCGAAAGACCCGACCGGCGAAGTGAAGAACGTGGGCGACCTGATGTTCAAGTTTGCGAAGGAAAACACGCCATTCGCAAACATCTTCTACGCCCGCGCTGCGCTCGACTACATGGTGTTCTACCAAATCCAAGAGTGGCTGAACCCCGGGTCGCTCAAGCGCATGGAGCGGCGCTTGAAGGAAGAGAACAATCAGGAGTTCATTTTGCCGCCGTCGGAGGTGGTGAACTGACGGGTTGCAGGATGACGGTCACGGTGTCCGGGTAGGTCCGCAGGGCACCGGTTGACCAGTCGACGATCCCGCCGGTCGCGGTGAGCGCGATCCCCGCCGCACCCCAATCTGACACGGTCGACTCGACCACGACGGTGCCGGTCACGTAGCCCGGCGCCTCGCATGCGACGGCGAGCGGCCGGCGGCTCTTGCCGATCGTGATGGTCTGCCCGCTCTTTGTCGTGGTGGCGAGGTTCGGTTCGTTCCGGCGCGCTGCGACGCACAGCGCATCTTCGGGAAACGACTTGATCGTGAGGGTTTGGTCCGTTCCCTCGATAACGGTGGCGCAGCCGGTCAGGGTCAGCGCGGCGAGGATTGCGGTCGTTAAGCGCATGGGGTGCCTCCTGTGATTCGCGTGGCGCGCGATTTTGGACCCGTTGCGTCCCGCGAGTCACGGCCCCTGTATTTTCCAGGAAACTGGCGGGCCGCGCATGACGATTTCTTCGACGACACGCAGGACAGAGACAGTCGGCGACGGCTCAACGACCGCCTTCGCGTTCGGGTACCCCTACCGGGTGTCGAGCGATCTGAAGGTCTATCTGCGCGACAACACCAGCTTGGTGGCGACGCTGCAAACCATCACCACGCACTACACCGTGTCCGGGGTCGCCAATGCCGGCAACGGCGGGTTCAATTCCGCCTCCATCACGTTCGGGGTCGCACCGACGTCCAGTCAGACCGTCGTCATCCTGCGCGATGTTCCGCCAACACAGACGACGTTCGACGCAACCGACAACGCCGCGCTTGGCGCCTCGGCCATCGAGGGCGCGTTCGACAAGCTCGCGCTGCAGATCCAGGACCAGGCGCTCGGCCTGCTCAAAGGCTCGGCCACGATCGACTTCGCGTCTGTGGCGGCTGGCGCGATCAGTTCCGCGTCAAACGTTACTGTGACCGGCGCCAAGGTGGGCGACCATGTGCTGTCGGTCACGGCGTCGGGCGACATTGCCACGACCGACGGCGTGTTCCTGGTTGGCAAAGTGACGGCCGCCGACACGGTAGAGGTCACGCTTTGCAATGACAGCGCTTCATCGTTCGATGCCGCGTCGCAGTCGGTTTTTGTCGTCGTTCTCCCCAAAGCCAACCTCGGCCAATAGGAGCCACGCAAATGGTCTTCGCCATCCTTCGCCGCTTCTTCGACGGGCGCAGCTTGATCGACACGTTCCGCGAGATGCTGTCGCACGATGTGCCGGCGACGGCGGATCAATACGGGTCGGACCCCGCCAAGGACGTCGAGGTGCTGCGGACGGCGCTGCACGAGCGCATCAGGATCTCCCGTCAGATCGAGATCGAGCGCAACTGCTTCCGCGACTACCTGTTGCGCCGCGGCGTGTCCCCGACAGCGCTGGCCGACATGGTCAAACTCTACGATAGCCAGCTCAAGGCAAGGGTGCGCGCCGGCCGATGAGCTTTATCGATTCGATCCTTGGCGAAATCCCGCCCATCTACGATCACCGGCTCGACCCGCGCGCGCTACCGACCCCACAAGAGCGGAAACACACGCACGTTCATGTCGATAACTGCACGGTGCGGTGGATAGAACTAAGAGTTCACCTGTCCATGATGGCGCGGCGCCAGCACTACGACCGGCGGCTGCTGATCGCGATCATAGTTTTGCTGGTGCTCAACAAGGTCATCGACCTGGGCTCGCTGGCCGCGATCATCGGCGCTGGGTAGGTCCGCGCGAGTCAGGCCGCGGCTACAGGTAAGACCTCCCCATGGCTTGAGAGGTTCCATGCCACGCTTCGCTCTCTTTCTCATCGCTTTCCTATTTTGTTCGGCGTCAGCCTTTGCGCAGGACGCAGCCGCTCCGGTCGTTTCGACGTGGGGTGAGGTTCTGAGCTTTTGGCGAGACGGCGCTGCAGCGGCGCTCGCGACCGGAATTTCAGCGTTGCTCGGCTGGTTCGGTTGGAAGAAAAACAAGTCCGACAAGGTCGACCAGGACGCAAAGGAAACGCGCGAGGGGCTCGATTGGGAGGAACTGATTGGCAAGGTCGCCGAGAAGGTCTTCTCGCTGGCCGCGATCAAGATGCAGATCACCCCCGACAAGCTTCAGTCCTTTGAGGACAAAGAAGGGTTTCTCGGGTGGGCGGCGTTCTACTTCCGCAAGTACCATTCCGATCTCGCCGCGTGGCTCGACAAGAACGGTAACGGCGTCCCAGACTTTCTTGAACACGACACGGTTGATCCAGCCGTCGAGATGAACGGCGTGCGGGTCGAGCTGGAGTCGCGTCTGTTCAAGATTGCGCCTGCCGCAGCGTTCAAAGCGCCTAAGAGCGTCTCGGGCAGCGTCTCTGTGTCTGCCGCGCCGGCAGGGTTTGCGCCGTCTGACGGCGTGTTGCCACTGATGGGTACGTCTCAGCCCCGCTTTTCGACGCCGCGCTCGGCGCGCGACATCGGGCCGACGTTCAAGCCGAAGAACAAGCGGCCGGTGTAGGCCATGGACATTCGGTCAATCATCAGCGGCGCTGGCCTGCTAGGGCTCGCCGCGTGCTTCGGCTTGTGGCGGTGGGCGAGTGCGGACCTCGATCGCGCGTCTGCGGCGCTAGGCCAACAGAAGACGATCACGGCCTGCGAGGTCGAGAAGACCCAGGCCGCGGCCGAAGCCTCGTCTGAGAACGCCGCCAAGATCGCCGGCATGGCTAAAACGATCGAGGATCAGCTCAAGATCATCAACAAGTCCAAGGTCGACGAGCGACGCGCTGTGGCGCGCCTCAACCAGCTTCAAAAGGACATCGCCAATGGCTCCGAAAATATTCCTGTCCCTGACGCTATTGAGTGCGTCCTTGACAGCCTGCGGGGTGCTGTTCCCGGAAACTGTGGAACGCGGCACGGTGGTGGTGACGAAAGTGGAAACGTCCAGACCCCCGATGCTGCTGGACCCGAAGTGCGAGGAGCCGAAACCGGAAGTGCCGGCGAAGCCGCAGCAGGGGAACACCCTTAGCAAGCCGGCCGCCGACTTCTTCGCCGCGTGGATCGCTAGGAGCACGATTTGCGAACTGCGCGGCTCAGCTGCGTCGGAGATCGAGGCCGAGGTCTTGAAACCTGCCGTGGAGTGATCCGAGCGCGGGCGGCTCCCGCGTAACCTGTCAAACCGAACGAGGTAAAACATGGGCTCGACAGGCTCCTTAGAGGCGTCCGATGCGGCCGCCAAAGCAGTGCAGAAGACACCTAACCGCGTCACGCTAGACTCGGTCCACGCGAAGGCCGTTGCGTGCGAGTACCTTCGTTCAGGCGTCATGACCATTGCGGTTGTCACGCTGGAAAACGGTTATACCGTGATCGGTAAATCCGCCCCAGCCGACGCCGCCAACTTCAATGAGGAGTTGGGGCGGAAGTTCGCTTACGAGGATGCCGTGCGCCAGATATGGCCGCTTGAGGGCTATCTGCTACGCGAGCGCCTATTTCAAAGCGAGGGCCCCGCACTGAGCAGCGGACAATCCGCAGGCTAACCCCATACCCAGGCCCGCCCTAAACAGGCGGGCCTTTTCATTTTGCGACCACGGAAAGCACGCCCACCAGGCTTTGGCAGAAGCCCCAGCACGCCAGAACGAGGATGGCCGCTTGTAGCCATGCCAGCACCTCGCGGCGCCACGCTCGAGCGCCCCAGCCTCCGATCGGCCGGCGCAGGACGCGGCCCCTCACGTGGTTGCCCAAAGCAGAAGAAAAAGAACGGCGCAGATCGTGTTCAACGTCCAGACCAGGACGTTGACGACTAGCGACAAAGCATTGTGGAATCGGCTATGAGCCGGGAAGCGGCGCATTGAGGTATCCTCTCGATGTGACGTTAGAGGCCGTTTCGACGTTACAGCGTCGGGCGGCCTCGGCCTGGTTTCAGGCCGGGGAAGTATGGACTAGAGAGGTTGCGATTTGGTTGCGGCGCACCACGCGTAAACGTAAACGAGTGTGTGCCCGTCCATACTCGCCGCACCCCAGCGCGTGTCGCGAACCGCCGGCAGATCATTCTGCCGCTGCCACCGCTTGATCCCTGCCTCCATGTAGTCAGCGACCTGCGAGACAAAGCGCTCAGGCGTCCAGCGCCCGGAATCGGGCACAAGCATCTGCATCATGCAAACGTCGCCGCCGTAGCAGGCGGCTGCGATCGACAGTTCGTCCCTGTCGTCTTGTTGCGTTCTCATTGTCCATCTCTCTCCTTCCGCCTACGGCGGGCCTTTGAGTTGGGGGTTAGGGCGCCAACTCCTGCAAGATGCGGATCGTCATCACTTGCGTCGAAACGCGGAACTTCTTGGCTAGTTTCTTGGTTGACATTGGATGCCATTCAACGCCTGCGTTCGCGATCTTCATCAGCCGGTCAACGGCGTCTTGTGGTGGTGCCTTTGTTATCTTCGCGCTCATATCATCCCCACCACGCGCCGCTTGGCGTCTGAATTGCCCTCGATATACCGCTGCGTGACCACGAGTGACCTGTGCCCGGCGAGCTGTTGCACGTCGCGAATCGACCCGCCCGCCGATGTGATCTTGGTTGCGAGCCGGGTGATGAACGTGCGCCGCCCGCTGTGGCTGGACGCGCCCTCAAATCCCAAAGACCTGTAGAGCCTCTTAAACCGCTGGGCGATGGCCTTGCCGTTTGTCCGTGTGCCGCGGCTGTTGCGGACCACATAGCCGCTCCGATCGGCAGCCTTGGCAAGCTCGCCCGCAATGTCCGGGTGCATGGGGATTTGACGCCCGCCGCTTTTGCCCTTGGTTGCCACATCTGGCAGGGCGATGGCATCGGCAAGCGCGCCCTCTGCATCCGTGACCATAGGCCAGGT
>CADEFU010000020.1 GCA_902826695.1 uncultured Alphaproteobacteria bacterium
GGTGGCGACGCTCGATCAGGCGGAGCTGATTTAATTGTTACGTGTCCCCGGATTAGGTGGGGTCACTGTTAGCGAGGTTACCACGGTAGCTGAGCCGGACAACTGGAAGAGTTCCTATGCTGGCGTTAATCCTGGTGTGGCCGCACAACCGTATTGAGGCGAACAATGAGTAAACCGCCCACGAGATGGCACATCTACCTATTGACGTCGGCAATTTGGCTTCCCCTCGTGTTAATTGCTGTTGCGCTGAGAAGCGAGTGGTTGGCGATAGTTGGCTTCGTGGTATTCTTCCTCGTAAACCTTTGGGCAGAGATATTTCGACGGTAGAAAATCGAAAACCGGGGGCACGATAGTGCGCCGAGATACAGGTAGAGTGCATTCCGAGTACACGTGATGATCTCGCTGGCGAACGGAATTTCGGGGACACGTAACAGTTCCACATCGAAATACGGGGGCTGCGTGGGCAGTTAATAAAGGGAATTCCGGGGACACGTCATGATTGGTCCCGCGAGCGTCGCCGGCGCAGCACGATCAGGGGACACACACCGACCTCGCCGACCCATGACCTGGTCCAAGGGCGGGCTGGACGCGGCCCCGGCTGAGGCTAGTCTCGTAGCCCCGCCTTACGCCTCCTCGTCGTCCTCCATCAGCGGATCGGCCGCCAGGTCGTGGATGACGGAGTGCACTTCGAGCATGAACCACTCTTGAAACATCGCGAGCGTGCGCGGCTTCGGCCAGGCGGTTTCGTCGACGTTCCAGCCGGCGAGTTCGTTTTCGAAGATGAGGCCGAACGCCTGCGCGATCATCTCGTCGATATCGCCGCCGTCGGCGAGGTCGGGCAGCAGGTAGACGTTCTGCTCGCCGTCGGGGTCGGGCACGATGTCGGCATCCGCGCCAGGCAGCGACGCCGCCCAATCGATGAACGGCTGGGCGGGGCGGACGATGACGGCGCAACGGTTGAGCATGGGGGCCTCTGGAATCGCTTGCTGTTGGTGAGGGATGTTACGTCACGCGCGCTTGCGCGAGCGGCGCAGAATTTGGTTTGACTTCCTGCCGTTTGTTCTTTATTTGTTCTTGACCGTTTCGGGCTGCTTGAGCGGCCCATTCCCTGCCCCGCTCCGGCAGCGGCTGCGACTTGAAAACTGCATCTGGTCGATGACGCGTGCGTGACGACGATCGCGCGGCGTTCGGTGCACCGTATCTGCCTCACAGATCATGCACGGCTTCGCGCAGATTTTTGCGTGGGGATCGTGCGTGTTGTTGATGCGGCACCCGCCTTCCGGTTGCCGCTGGTTCGCGGCAAACGGCTTTCTAACGGATATCTAACGCTTATCTAACGGATAAACCCGCAGAACTCTGCGCTTCAAACGCTTCTAACGGATTCGATTTTGCATCGCGGGCGGGAGGGCCGGCAACATGCCGACGCTCCCTCACGCCTTTAGCCCACGATTTCCGTGTCGGCGAAGAAGAACTTGATCTCATTCGCGGCGTTTTCGGCGCTGTCCGAGCCGTGCACGGAGTTCGCTTCGATCGACTCCGCAAAGTCCTTGCGGATCGTGCCGGGGGCGGCTTTCGCGGGGTCGGTCGCGCCCATCACTTCGCGGTTCTTGGCCACCGCGTTCGCGCCTTCCAGCACCTGCACCACCACCGGGCCCGAGGTCATGAACTTCACGAGGTCGTGGAAGAAGGGACGCGCTTTGTGGACCGCGTAAAACGCCTCCGCCTGCTTCGTCGAGAGCCAAACGCGCTTTTGCGCGACGACCCGCAGGCCCGAGCTCTCAAGACGGTCCACGATCTTGCCGGTCAGGTTGCGGCGGGTCGCGTCCGGCTTGATGATCGAAAAAGTGCGCTCGGTCATGGGGGAATTCCTCGAAAAACGGCTGAAAAGGTGGGCCTTCATACAGAGCGGCCCTGGGGGTCGCAAGGCGCGCCTAAGGGCTTCGTTGTCGCGCCTTCCTTTGCGCCGGAAACCTCGATAGACAGCGCCCCCCATGGTTCGCATCCAAAACCTCACCTACCGGATTGAAGGCCGGCCGCTGTTCGAAGCGGCCTCGGCGTCGATCCCGACCGGCCACAAAGTGGGCCTCGTCGGACGCAACGGGACCGGCAAGACGACGCTGTTCCGCATCCTGTTCGGCACCGCCGAACCCGACGACGGCGAGATCGTGATCCCGCGCGCCTGGCGCATCGGCGGCGTCGCGCAAGAAGTGCCGGGCGGTCCGACAAGCTTGCTCGACACCGTGCTCGAAGCCGATACGGAACGCGCAAGCCTGATCGCGGAGTCGCAAACCGCAACCGATCCCGTCCGGATTGCGGAGATCGAAACGCGCCTGGCCGACATCGGTGCGCACCGGGCGCCCGCGCGCGCCGCCGAAATCCTCGCCGGTCTCGGCTTCGACACCGCAGCCCAAGCGCGGCCCTGCTCGGAATTCTCCGGCGGCTGGCGCATGCGCGTGGCACTCGCCGCGGTGCTGTTCTCCGAGCCCGATCTCTTGCTGCTCGACGAGCCCACGAACTACCTCGATCTCGAAGGCTCGCTCTGGCTCGAACAATATTTGCGCCGCTTCCCCGGCACGATGATCCTGATCAGCCACGATCGCGATTTGCTCAACACCGCCGTCAACTCGATCCTGCACCTGGAGGACAAGAAGCTCACGTTCTACACCGGCGGCTACGACACGTTCGAACGCACGCGCTCCGAACGGCTTGCCCTGCAGGACGCCGCGCGCACCAAGCAAGACGCGCAGCGCAAGCACATGCAGGCGTTCGTGGATCGCTTCCGCTACAAGGCCTCCAAGGCGCGCCAAGCGCAAAGCCGCCTGAAAGCGATCGCCAAGCTGCAGCCGATCGCGGAGATGTCGGGCGAACGCGTGGCGCCGTTCCGCTTGGGCGAGCCGGAGGAACTCTCCCCGCCCTTGCTCGCACTCGAAAGCGTCAGCGCCGGCTACGACGGGCGCGAGATCCTGGGTCACATGGACCTGCGCATCGATCCCGACGACCGGATCGCGCTCTTGGGCGCGAACGGCAACGGCAAGTCGACGTTCGCCAAGCTGATCTCGAACCGCCTGGTGTCGATGTCGGGCACGATCACGAAGGCGCGGCGGTTGCGCATCGGCTATTTCGCGCAGCATCAGCTGGACGAGATGGCGGGCGAACAGACGCCGGTTCAATACCTCATGCACCTGATGCCGCGGATCACGGAGCGCGAGGCGCGTACGCGGCTCGGCGCGGCGGGCTTTCCGGACTTCAAGGTGGGCACGGCGATCGAGGATTTGTCGGGTGGCGAGCGGGCACGCCTGCTGATCATGATCGCGGCGCTCGATGCACCGCATTTGCTGATCCTGGACGAGCCCACGAACCATCTCGATATCGACAGCCGCGAGGCGCTGGTGCTGGCCTTGAACGACTACACGGGTGCGGTTCTGCTCATCAGCCACGATCCGCATCTGATCGAGACATGTGCGGACCGTCTGTGGCTGGTCGCGAACGGACGCGTGCAGCCTTACGACGGCGACATGGACGACTACCGCAAACTGCTGCTCGACGAGCGCCAGCCTCAAGGCGGTGCGGCAAGGGCCGCCGCCGCCAAGCTCACGAAAGCGGAAGAGCGAAAAGCATCCGCCGATCGCCGCGCGCAACTGGCACCGCTCAAACGCGCTGCCGGCGACGCAGAAAAACGCGTCGCGAAACTGCAAGCCGAAGTCGCAAAGCTCGACGCCGCATTGAACGCGCCGGACTTGTACGCGACCGACCCCGCCAAGGTCACCGCGCTGACCAAGCAACGTGCCGATGCGCAACGCCAACTCGAAGCCGCCGAAACACAGTGGCTCGAAGCATCGGACGCTTACGATGCCGCGCGTGTTGAAACCTGAAAGCGCGCCATTAAGTGCCGATTAACCGGCTGAGCGCACGCTCCTACTCACTTGATTCGCGATATGGACTTAGTTGGGGCAAGGGTAGGCATGAAAGCGGCAGCTACGCCGGAAGCACAGATGCGTGCGTTGAAGACATGGGCGGTTGAACGCATGACGAAGGGCACCGACACGCCCTTCGCGTGGTTCCAATTCATGAAGCTTCTCGAGGTGATCGACACGTTCTTGGAAGCGGGCGACGAAGCGGGCCTCCGCGACAAGCTCCCGATGCCGGAACCGCGCAAGACACCGCGCACAAAGCCGCTGCCCGCAAACGTGGTGCGCCTCGACTTCGCCATGCGTCAGCAAGCGGCCGAGTAATCAGCCCTCAAGATTGCGCTTGGCGACGTTGTACCAGTCGCGGTTCAAATCCTGCGCGTGGCGCGGTAGCTGCTTGTACGCGTTGACGACGCCGTTCATCAGCTCCTTCGCCTTGGCGACGTTGCCGACTTTCTGCGCGAACAAAGCGTAGCGAACCTTCGCCTCGAACCCAGCGAAGTATCCGCTCACCGCGTCGTACTCGGCGATCGCCTCTTGTGTCTTGCCCTGCCCCTCAAGCGCGCGCGCGTAGATGAGATGCCCATCTTGCGACGCGAACCCGGGGTTCTTCGCTTTGAGGTGATCAAGCGCCTGCTGACACTCCGCAAAGTCGCCCTTTTCGATGAGCACCTTCGCAAAGCCGAGAAGCAAATTCGGGTCGTCGGCATAGTGCCCCGAGATCGCCGAACGATAGAGCGCAGCCGCATCGTCGAACATGCCCTTCACCGCGCACTCTTCCGCGAGCGCCGCCTTCGCCGCCGGCGTGCCGGTCATCTCCACTTCCGCCTTACGTTCGCGATACGCGCGATCGGGGTCGAGCACCGTCGAGATATCAACGGCAACCTTACGCCCCCGCCGCGTGCTGGCGAGCTCAGGCAGTATCTCGACAAAAAAATAGGCTGCCGAACCGACGCCTGGCAGGAGCAGCAGAATGTAGAACCAATGCTGCGCCTTGCCCGACTGTGAGCAGTGATAGAGGCAGAAACCTTGGATCAAGACGGTGGCCAGAACGATGATCGGCATGGGAAGTGCCCGGTGATGGAAGGACCAGAGCTTAGGATTCGAGTTCAGAATAATCCGTTGCCGGGCGGCTGCAAAATCGGGACGGTCAAGCCCGTTTTTCCCACTTTCCCCCGGCCGCTTGTTGCCAGTAAGTCACCTCATGACCGCAGGCTTTGGCCTGCTTCCACTGCTCGCGCGCGGCATCAAGCGCGGTGGGATCGCGGCCATCGAAGATGAGAACGACGCGCGTGACAGCCGTCACACCGGCGCCAGACCAGTCCTTCGCCTCCGCACCGTCCACCAGAAACAGGACCTCGGCAGCGTTCAAATTGGCATCGGACGAAGTCAGCAGTATCGGCTGCTCGCCGGCGTGCGGGTCGCGATCGCGCGCGTGAGGCAAAAAACTCTCCTCGCGATAGCTCCAAAGATGGGCATCAAGCGCCGCCGCCCGCTCATCCGACCCCGTCCGCACAAGCGCCTTCCAACCGCGCTCGCGCGTCTTCTCAAGCAACCCGGGCAGCACATCCTCCAGTGACGCACGCTCCAGGTGATAGAAGAGGACTTCCGCCATCAGTTCTCGTAGTGATCCGCAACCAGCCGGTTCAAGAGCCTGACGCCGTATCCGCTGGCGCCCTTGGGCGTCGAACCGCGCGCCTCCTCGAACCATGCGGTCCCCGCGATATCGAGATGCGCCCATGGCACCTTGTTCACGAACCGCTGAATGAACTGCGCCGCCGTGATCGACCCGCCAAACTGCCCGCCGATGTTCTTCATGTCGGCGATCGGACTGTCGATCATCTTGTCGAAGCGATCGCCCATCGGCATGCGCCACAACGCCTCGCCTTCCGCCTTGCCGGCGGCAAGCAGGCGCTCCGCCAACTCGTCGTTGTTCGAAAACAACCCGGCAATTTCCAACCCAAGCGAGATGCGGATCGCACCTGTCAGTGTCGCAAGATCGACCATGAACTTCGGCTTGAACCGGTTCTGGCAATACCAAATCGCGTCGGCAAGCACGAGCCGCCCTTCAGCGTCCGTGTTCAACACCTCGATCGTCTGCCCCGACATCGACTTCACGACGTCGCCGGGCCGCTGCGCACGGCCGTCGGGCATGTTCTCGACGAGCCCACAAATGCCGACCGCATTCACCTTAGCCTTTCGCCCGGCGAGCGCGTGCATCAACCCCGTGACGGCAGCCGCGCCGCCCATGTCGTACTTCATTGCGTCCATACCGGCCGCCGGTTTGATCGAAATGCCGCCGGTATCGAACGTCACACCCTTGCCCACAAAGGCGATCGGCTGCGCGTTCTTGTCCTTCGCGCCCTTCCACTGCATGACGAGCAGCTGCGACTCGCGCTCCGACCCATGCCCCACAGCAAGCAGCGTGTGCATGCCGAGCTTTGCCATCTCCTTCTCGCCGAGAACCTCGACCTCAAGACCCAGATCTTCGAGCTTGCGCGCCCGCTTCGCGAACTCTTCCGGGTAAAGAACGTTCGGCGGCTCCGTCACCAAGTCCCGCGTAAAGAACACGGCGTTCGCGACAGCCTCGGCCGAACGCCAAGCCTTCTTCGCATCGCCAGGATCGCCCACCGCAATATTGACCTTCGCGAGCGACGGCTTTTCCGTTTTCTTCTGCGTCGTGCGGTACTGGTCGAAACGATAGCTGCGCAACACCGCGCCCTGCGCAACCCGCGCTGCGAATTCCGCCTCTTCGTCATCAGACACGCGTTTTGGCGCCTGCAGCACGACGGTCACCGTCTTCTCGCCGCTGGTCAAAAGCCGGGCGACAGCTGTCGCGCCCAAGCTCTCCGCCGCCGCGCCGTCGAACTTATCCGCCTTGCCCAACCCCACGATCAGCGCACGATCCAACGCCAATCCCGCGGGCGCCAGCAACTCAACAACCTGCCCTTTCGCACCGGTGAACCGTGCAGCTTTAAGCGCCCGCTTCACCGCACCTTTGGTCTTGCCGTCCAACTCTTCGAGCAGGCCGGTCAGGTCTTCGCCCTCGGCCGTTCCGACCACGAGCGCGCCTTCATCCGGAAGGTCGGACTTCACAAAGTTGATTTGCATGGAATGTTATCTCTTAACGGGACCAAGAACTGACGTTAGAACGATGCCGCGGGACGGAACCGCGCCGATTCCGATTGCGCTCGGCGTGCTGGAAGAACCGACAGGCGCGGCGTTGTACCGAGCCCTGTCACCATTGTGAAGCTCCAACCACGGTTGAATGGAAATCCCATGTCCGGAATTCAAGGCTACATATTCCGGCAAATCGGCGGGCCGCTTTTGTTCTCCATATTCGTGCTGACGGGCGTCGTGTGGTTGTCGCAGTCGTTGAGGCTTCTCGATGTCGTGATCAACCAAAGCCAGTCGGCGGGCACGTTCATTTATCTCACAATTCTGGCCCTGCCCCAGCTGATGGCGCTGATCCTGCCGTTCGCCCTGTTCCTCGCGGTGCTCTATGCGCTGAACCGGCTCTACGTCGAGAGCGAACTCATCGTCATGTGGGCCGCGGGCTTCAGCCGATGGATCGTCATCGGCCCGGTGCTGTTGATCGCCATATTGACGACGGCGGTCGCGTATCTCTTCAACCTCGTGGTCATGCCCGCCGGTACGCGCGAGATGAAGAACAAGATCTTCGAAATCCGCGCGGACCTCGTGAACACATTCGTGCGCGAAGGCGCATTCACGAACCCGTTCCCCGGCTTCACCGTTTATGTCGGCGAAAATAATGCTGGTGGGGACATCAAAGGCATCCTGGTCCACGATGCGCGCAACCCAAAAGCGATCGCAACCTACATGGCCCAGCGCGGCCAGCTGGCGAGTACGACCACAGGCCCGCGCCTGGTCATGTCGCAAGGCAATGTCCAATGGCTCGAGGGCGGCGAAGGCCGGCTCAAAATCCTCAACTTCGAGAAGTACACGTTCGACCTCAGCCAGTTCGACAAGCAAAGCAACACACGCGTTTTCGAGGCGAGCGAACTCGATCTCGACAGGCTGCTCAACCCGGATAAAACCCTCAGCGACAAGCAGCGGCGCAAGTTCATCTCAGAGGCGCATAGCCGTCTGACTGGCCCGCTCTATTGCCTTGTCCTTGCGCTGATTGGAACGACCGCCCTTGTCGGCGGCAACTTCAACCGGCGTGGCTACGGAAGGCGCATCGCCCTTGCCTGCCTCGCAGTGTTGGCCGCCCGGCTACCCGGCTTCGCGTTCCAACAAATGACCGCCGCCACGCCCAGCATGGCTTTCACCATGTATGTCTGGCCGATGCTGTGGATCGCAGGTCTCATGTTCTTCTTGGCCTTCCCAAGGTTCGAGTTGTTGAAGCGCGGTCACATGGCGTCCGAACCACAGCCGGAGCCCGCGTAATGAACATCAGCTGGACCTTCTCCAAATATCTGGCGAAACAGTTCGCGATCAGCGTCGGCCTCGTCTTCGCGATGTGCATGACGCTCGGCTTCGTTATCGACATCGTCGAACTCCTGAACCGCACAGCTGGGCGTGACTCAGTACCGCTTCCCGCCATCCTTGAGATGGCCTTCCTCAAGCTTCCTAATCTCACCGAAAAGATGATGCCGTTCGCAGTCCTGTTCGGAGCGATCTGGTGTTTCTCGCGCCTGACCCGCAGTCAGGAACTTATCGTCGCGCGTGCTTCCGGCGTCTCGGCTTGGTTGTTCTTGGCACCGGCGCTGTTGGCAGCGTTGCTGATCGGCATCGTCATGACGACAATTTACAACCCGATGGCTGCGGTCATGATCGCGCGCTACGAGAAACTTGAGGCGCGCTATATCAGAGGTAAGTCCTCGTCACTGAACGTTTCGGGCAACGGGTTGTGGCTCCGGCAGGGTGACGAGAAGGGCCAAACGGTCATCCACGCGCAGCGCGTGTCCGACAGCGGATTGCGACTGCAGGAAGTGATCATGTTCATCTACGAGGGAAAAGACCTGTTTCGCGGCCGAATCGATGCCTCGACCGCAGCGCTCTTGAAGGGAAAATGGCGCCTTGAGAGGGCTTGGGTTACGGGTCCGGACCGTCCAGCTGTGTTCTATCCGTCACTCGATGTCAAAACGTCGTTAACTCCGACCCAAATTCAAGAAAGCTTTGCAACCCCTGCTACTATTGGTTTTTGGGACCTTCCGACCTTCATTTCGCTGGCCGAGGGGGCTGGCTTTTCGGCAACAAAACATAGGCTCCACTACCACGCTTTGCTTGCGGGCCCCATGCTGTTGTGCGCTATGATCTTCGTGGCGGCGGCTTTCTCGCTTCGGCTGGCGCGTCTAGGGGGGGCTGCGAGGCTCGTACTCTCGGGCGTTCTAACGGGGTTCCTGTTGTATTTCTTCACGGACGTGACACACGCCCTGGGAATATCGGGAACTGTACCCGTAGCCTTGGCGGCGTGGGCTCCGGCCACCACTGCGTTGTTGTTTGGTATGGCGTCGTTGTTTAATCAGGAGGACGGATGAAGGTCGCGTATCGCCTCATCACTTGCCTCCTATTTCTGTTTTCAACAGCCACAATCGCTGCCGCCGCGGGTCACGCGCCGCTAGTGATGCCGATCGCGCGCGCGCTCGCTGACGAACCCACCGGCACACCGCCGAAGGAGCCCGCAGCCGCGACCGATGAAAAGAAGCAAGAAGTTCTGATCCGCGCCGACAAGATGACCTATGACGCGAACACCAAAGTGGTGACCGCCGAAGGCAACGTCGAAGTCACCTACGGCGAGCGCACGCTCCTCGCGGACAAGCTCTCCTACAATCAAGAATCCCGCATCGTTCTGGCCGAAGGCAACGCCACGATCCGCGAGGCGAACGGCACCACGCTCTCGGGTACCCGCATCGAAGTCACTGACGACATGCGTGAAGGCATCATCGAAAGCATGAATGTCGTGATCGCCGGTCGCGGACGTTTGGCGGCCGCGCGGGCGACGCGCACCGGCGGCAGCATGATGACGCTTGAGAAGGCGGCCTATACCACGTGCGAGCCCTGCAAAGAGGACCCGAACCGCTCTCCGACGTGGCAGATCAAAGCCTTCCGCGTAAAATACAACCAGGCCAAGGCACGCGTCGAATACGAAGACGCATTCTTCGAAGTGTTCGGCGTGCCGATCGCCTACCTGCCGTATTTCTCACACTCAGACCCAGAAGCACCGCGCCAATCGGGTTTCCTGGTTCCGGGCATGGGCCACTCGACCGACATCGGCTACTTCCTAGAGATCCCCTATTACTTCGCGCTGGACCCGAGCTACGACCTGTTGCTGTCGCCGATGTACACGGAGAACGACGGCCCATTGTTGAAGGGCGAGTGGCGTCAGCGCGTCGTTGACGGCCAGTACAACGTCCAAGCCAGCGGCCGCTACGGCCGGCCACGCGACCGCTTCGGCGTCGAGTACGGCGACGAGACCTTCCAAGGCCACGCGTTCGGCCAAGGCCGCTTCAACGTCGATGAGGTATGGCGCTGGGGTTACGACCTCGAAGTAACGTCAAACGACACGTACCTGAAGCGTTACGACATCAATTCGAAAGACCGCCTGGTCAACAACCTGTTCCTCGAAGGTATCGACGGCCGCTCCTACGCCTCGGTAAACGGTTGGTACTTCCAGGGCTTGCGCGAAACCGACGACCCCGGCACGACACCGCTCGTTCTTCCGCTC
Source organism: uncultured Alphaproteobacteria bacterium (assembly GCA_902826695.1). Taxonomy (GTDB): domain Bacteria; phylum Pseudomonadota; class Alphaproteobacteria; order Micropepsales; family Micropepsaceae; genus SZUA-430. The sequence goes on from CADEFU010000020.1 coordinate 10,600, forward strand.
GTCGAAGTCGAATATGTGCCCGATGAGAAAGTTCTTGGCGGCCGCTTCCAGCTGATCGGCAACGCACTCTACCTTCACCGCGGCGAAGGCCGCGACACGGCTCGCGTATCGACGACGGCGGCATGGAAACTGCCGATCACGACGACAGGCGGCCATCTTCTGACGTTCTTCGCCAACTTGCGCGCTGACGCCTACCACGTGACCGACGGGGGCGTGAGCGGCACCGACGACCAGACGACCGGTCGCGTTCTTCCCTCGGCTGGCGTCGAATGGCGCTACCCGATGGTGCGTACCGACTGGGGCTGGAAGCAAATAATCGAGCCGATCGTGCAATTCGTCGGCGCGCCTTATGGCGGCAACCCCGACGAAATTCCGAACGAAGACAGCGCGGCGTTTGAGTTCGACGAGACGAACCTCTTTTCGTTCAACAAGTTCCCGGGCCTCGACCGCTCGGAAACCGGCCCTCGCGTCAACGCCGCTATCCGCGCCGCCGCCTATTTCGACGAAGGCTTCATCGAAGCGATCGTCGGTGAGAGCTTCCGCTTCCACGAAGACGACGCTTTCACTGAGCAATCCGGCTTGCGCAACCAGCAATCCGACTATGTCGGCCGTCTGACGATCCAACCGGACAACAACATCCGCCTGGTCCACCGTTTCCGCATCGACCAGAGCGCGCTCCGCTACGAGCGCAATGAAATTTACGCCGAGGCATTCGATCCCGAATGGTACACGCTCAGAGCCGGGTATCTGCTGCTCGAGCCCGAGCCGCTGATCCCGCTGCAACGCGAAGAAGTCTCGCTCGAGGGCCGCGTGCGTGCGCTGCAAAACATGTGGCTTCGCGCCTCCGGCCGGCGTGACCTCGCCGATGAACAAATGATCGAGAGCAAGTTCGGCATCTCGTACGAAGACGACTGCGCTGAGTTCGGCATCGACTTCCGCCGCCGCTTCACCCGCGACCGCGACATCGAACCGGCGTCTTCGTTCCTGTTCACGTTCCGTCTAAAGGGCGTGAATTAGGCCAAAACCGGGCAATCCGGCCTGTCGTATCCACCATTGATCGGGCCCTCAAAGTGGCTATTCTCCCGGACGTTGTGACAGCGTCACGCGGTTGAGTCGTGTACCAGCCGCGAAGTTGTCTTCGCTCTCGTTCCTCGGAAGTTGCGATGTCTGCTCGTATCCCGGTTTTCTCGACCAAATTCCTCACCGTGCTGGGATTTGCGGTTGCTGCCGCCCTTGCCATCTCGGGCGATCACTCAAGTGCCGCCGGCGCAACCCAAGAACCGAAGACGATGCGGGCGGCTGCGGTCGTCAACGACGTCATCATCTCGACGTTCGACCTCGAACAGCGGGTGAAACTGGTCATGGTGACCTCAGGCTCACAAAGCCCCGACGCCGCCAAGCGCCTCCGCCCGCAAGTGTTGCGCCAACTCGTCGACGAGTTGCTTCAGCTTCAAGAGGCGCAAAAGCTCAAGGTCAACATCACGCAGGATGACCTGGACAAGAACTACGCGCGCGTCGCCAAGCAGAACCAAACCACCGTGGACCAGATCAACAAGATGCTCGATGACAACGGCATCGCGCGCTCGACCTTGAACAATCAGCTTAAAGCCGACCTTGCCTGGCAAAAACTCATCCAAGGCCGGTTGGCGCCGCGCGTAACGGTTTCCGAAGACGAGATCGAGGCCGCCTATCAGCAGATGCTTACCGCCACAAACCAAGTTCAGTACGCGGTCTCCGAAATTTTTGTGGCCGTGGACGTTCCGGAAGCTGAGGACCAGGCCAAGCAAAACATTCAGCAGATCCTGGGCCATCTGCGCAGCGGCGCAACATTCACGGCGATCGCACGCCAATTCAGCCAATCCGCGTCGCGGACCAATGGCGGCGATATCGGTTGGGTCGGTGAAGGCGACCTGCCGAGCACAGTTGCAGCTGTCGTGAAGAAAATGTCGCCTGGTGCGATATCCGAACCGATCCGCGCACCCGGCGGCTACTACGTCGTCGGCTTACGCGAGAAGCGTCTTCCCGTAGGCTCGAAGGTTGAAGCTGCCGCGCCGCCCAAGCCTCAGGCCGCGCAAAAGATGCGGTCGACCATCTCGATCGGTCGCGTGGCGATTCCGCTGTCTGCGAGCGCCTCGAAGGCAAAGCAAGAGCAAGCCAAAGACCTCGCAATCGAACTCTACCGCACCATAAACGGCTGCTCGTCGGCCGGCGCAGTCAGCCGCTCGCGCGGCGCGAAGTTCGAGATGATCGGCGAGATGAGCATCAAGGATATGGCGCCGGAGTTTGTCAAAATTCTCTCGCAAACGCCGAACGGGCGTTCCACGCCACCGCTGCGCGGTCAAACCGGCGTCGAGATGTTCGTCATCTGCTCGGGCGGCATGGTCCCGGCAGCGGGCGTTGCGGTCGCTGGCTCTTCGGTCGCTCCTGCAAAGGAAGTCTCGCGCGACGAAATCGAGGATCGCCTGTTCAACCAGGAACTTTCGATGCTCGCCCGCCGTTACCTGCGCGACCTGCGCCGTGACGCCACGATCGAGATGCGGGACAACTAAGGGTCCGCATGCCGGCGCGCACGCGGCCCCTAGCACTCACCATGGGCGAGCCCGCCGGTATCGCGGGCGAGATTGCGATCAAGGCCTGGCACGCCCCTGACGGCCGCCCCGTGCCCTCCTTCGCCTTGTTGGGTGATCCGGACTGGCTGCGCGCCGAGGCACATCGCATCAAGAGCCACGTCCACGTCCTCGAAGTGGCCACGATGGCGGAGGCCGCAAGCCGCTTCCACGAAGGCTTGCCCGTGATCCCTTTGCATCTGAAGACCAAGGCCGCCCCGGCGGCGCCGGACCCGCGCAACGCCGAAGCCGTCATCGCCTCCATCGATCGTGCCGTCGCCCTTGCCCGCAGCGGCGAGGCCGCAGGCATCGTCACCAACCCCATCCACAAGGCCTCGCTCTACGGGGCCGGCTTCAAGTTCCCCGGCCACACCGAATATCTCGCCTCGCTCTGCGGCGCGGCCCACCCGGTGATGATGCTCGCGATCGAGGGCCTGCGCGTCGTGCCCGTAACCGTTCACCTCGCGCTTGGTGAAGCCGTCCGCACGCTGACGCGTGAGGCCATCGTCACCGCGGCCGCAACCACCTACGAAGCCCTCTCCCGAGACTTCGGTATCGCCAATCCGCGCCTCGCCATCGCGGCGCTAAACCCGCACGCGGGCGAAGGCGGGGCGATGGGAATGGAGGAGCAGACCGTCATCTCGCCCGCCATCAAGGCGCTGCAGGGCCGCGGTATCGAAGCCAAGGGCCCGCTCCCGGCCGACACGCTGTTCCACGCGGCGGCGCGCAGCCGCTACGACGCCGTCATCTGCATGTATCACGATCAGGCGCTGATCCCGCTGAAGACGCTGGACTTCGCGGGCGGGGTCAACATCACGCTGGGTCTGCCGTTCGTGCGCACGTCCCCCGACCACGGCACCGCCTTCGACATCGCGGGCCAAGATAAAGCCGATCCATCGAGCCTGCTTGCGGCACTGCGCTTGGCCGCACGCATCGCCGTCGAACGCGCCAAGCGCGCATGAGCAGCGCCGACGGACTACCTCCCCTTCGCGATGTAATCGCAAGCCTCGGCCTCAGCGCCCGCCGTTCGCTCGGTCAGAACTTCCTTTTCGACCTGAACCTGACGCGCCGCATCGCCCGCGAAGGGGGCGCTCTCGAGGGCCGCACCGTCCTCGAAGTCGGCCCCGGCCCTGGCGGTCTCACCCGCGCGCTCTTGGCGGAAGGGGCAAAGCGCGTTATCGCGATCGAGCGCGACGAACGCTGCTTACCCGCCCTGCACGATATCTCGACCGCCTACGGTGGCCGTCTAACCGTCGTCGCCGCCGACGCCCTGGATATTGACGAACGATCCATCCTCGCCGGCGAACGCGCCGTCGTGGTCGCCAACCTCCCCTACAACGTCGCAACCCCGCTCTTGGTGAAGTGGCTGACCGCGACACCCTGGCCCCCCTGGTACGACAGCCTCACTCTGATGTTTCAGCGAGAGGTCGCCGAGCGCATCGCAGCCAAGCCCGGCTCATCCGCCTACGGCCGCCTCTCCATCATCAGCCAATGGCGCACCAACCCGCGCATACTCTTCGACGTCCACCGTTCGGCCTTCACGCCGCCGCCGAAGGTGACGTCGTCCGTTGTCCGCCTCGAACTGCGCGCGAGCCCGCGCGGCGAAGCATCGGCACCGCTCCTCGAGCGCGTCACCGCCGCTGCCTTCGGTCAACGCCGCAAGATGCTCCGCTCCAGCTTAAAATCGCTCGGCGCCTTCAGTGACGCGCTTATCGAGGAAGCAGCCCTCGACCCAACCGCCCGCGCCGAAGAGATCCCCGTCGAAGGCTTCACAGCCCTCGCCCGCGCGCTGAGCAAACGGCTTTAAGCCATCAACTCGCGCACAAATTCCGACAATCCCGTCTGGCGCGCACGCTTCAACCGCTCGGCCTCGACAATGAACGCGATCTTCGTTTCGGCAGCCTGCACGTCGTCGTTCACGACCACATAGTCGTACTCTGCCCAGTGGCTGATCTCGCCGCTCGCCTTCGCCATCCGCTGCGCCACGACGTCCGCCGCGTCGAGCCCCCGGCTCTTCAGCCGCCGCTCAAGCTCAAGGCGCGACGGTGGGAGAATGAAGATGCTGACCACATCCTCCCGGGCCTTCTCCTTTAGCTGCTGCGTCCCCTGCCAGTCGATGTCGAACAGCACGTCGAGACCTTGGCCGAGCGCTTCCTCCACCGGTTCGCGCGGCGTTCCGTAACTGTTGCCGAACACGGTCGCGTGCTCCAACAACTCGCCCCGCCTCACCTTCTCCTGAAAGGCCGACGGCGCGATGAAGTAGTAGTCCTTGCCATGCACCTCCGACGCCCGCCGGGCGCGCGTTGTCACCGACACGGACATCGTGAAGTTCGAGTCCGTCTCCAGCAGCCGCTTGGCCAGCGTCGTCTTTCCCGCGCCCGACGGCGAAGACAGCACCAGCATCATGCCGCGCCGTTTGATCGTGGTCAGTGTCATTCGACGTTTTGAACCTGTTCGCGCAGCTGATCGATCGTGGCCTTGAGCTCAAGCCCAACCCGCGTCAGCTGAATATCCGACGACTTCGAACACAGCGTGTTCGCCTCACGGTTCAACTCCTGCGCCAAAAAATCGAGCCGGCGGCCCTGCGCCCCCGCGTCGGCAAAGAGCCCACGCGCCTGCGCCAGGTGCGACTTCAGCCGGTCCAGCTCCTCCCGCACATCGGCCTTCACCAGCAGCAGCGCGAGCTCTTGCGCGAGCCGTTCTTCGCTCACACCCGCGCGCGCCTTCAATAGCTCGTCGAGCGACGCACTCAGCCGCGTTCGCATCTGCTCAGGCTGCATCGCAGCCAGCCGCTCGGCATCGCCGACAAGCGCGTCCATACGTTGCGTGTGTTGACGCAAGACGGCATCAAGCCGGGCGCCTTCCTCGCGCCGCGCGCCCTTAAGCGCATCGAACGCATTCGCAAGGCTGCCAAGCACCGCCGCATCCCGCGCCGCCAGCTCAGCCTCATTCAGCGGCGCCGGTTGCGCATCGATGACACCGCGCAGCGCCAGGATGCCGTCCAGGCTGGGTGGCGCCGCCTTCACCATCCCCTCAAGCTGCTTCAGCGCCGCCAACACTTGGCTCAGCGCGTCCATGTTGACGCGCACGGAGCCTCGCGCCGGGTCTGCGTCCAACGTCAGCGACGCCGTGATCGACCCACGCGAAAACCGCTCGCCCGCAAGCAAGCGCGCCGGTTGTTCAAGGCCCTCAAAGCCCTCGGGCACCCGCACCCTCACGTCGAGCCCGCGCGCGTTCACGCTGCGCACCTCCCAGTGCCAACGCCATGCGCCCTGCGCCCCTTGCGCCCGGGCAAACCCTGTCATGCTGGAAAGCGGCACGCCTCAAACCCTCGATTCTGGCGCGACTGTAGGCTGGCCGGCGCAGCCGCTCAACGCTAAGGCGTGCCCGGCGTCGCCGTAGCCGCACGCTGCCGCTCGATCTCGCGCCATTTTTGCACGTTTCTTTCGTGCTCGGCCAAGGTCGCCGCGAACACGTGCCCACCCGTTCCATCCGCCACGAAGAACAAGTCCTCCGTTGGCGCCGGGTTCAACACGGCCGCGAGCGAGGCCTTTCCCGGGTTCGCGATCGGCGTCGGCGGCAAAGCCGGGATCACGTAGGTGTTGTAGCCGGTTGGCTTGTCCAACTCGCTCTGCCGGATCCCGCGCCCAAGCGGAACACCCTTCGTCAACCCATAGATGATCGTCGGGTCCGATTGCAGCTTCATACCCTTGCGCAACCGGTTCACGAACACCGCCGCAACGCGCGGCCGTTCTTCCGCCACACCGGTCTCCTTCTCGACGATCGAAGCCAGAATCACGGCCTCTTCCTTCGATTTGATCGGAAGATCCGCTACCCGTTGGGCCCAAAGCTCGTCGAGTATGCGCGTGTGATCGTCGGCCATCTTCTTCAACAACCCATCGCGCGTCTCGCCGCGATTGAAGATGTAGGTCTCGGGCAACAACGAGCCCTCAGGAGGATCCACCGTAATCTCGCCCGTCAGCGTCGGATGGTTGCGCACCAGATCCACGATCATCGCGCTCGTCAGCCCTTCCGCCGCGGTCAACTTGTAGACGATGGAGCGCCCCTCAATAAGAAGCTCCATGATGTCCTTCGGCGAGGCGCCGGAAGGAATCGCGTACTCGCCAGCCTTCAACGCGGCGGCCTTGCGGCTGTACATCACGCCTGCGCGAAAGATCAAAGCACTGCGAACGACGCCGCGTTGCTCCAAAATGCCCGCCGCTTGATTGAGCCCTGTGCCCATAGGCAGCGAGATGATCGTCTGAGTCTCGCCGTCATAAGCTCTCGGCCCCGGCGCCTCGAACTGATTGAGCACGTACCAGCCCGCTGCAACGGCAGCCGCAGCACCGAGTAAGATGAGCATCAGGAAAAAACGCAGGAATGAGCGCAAAGGGACGAGCTCCGCGAATAGGGGACGAGGCGTTAAGGATTATCCGCTACTGCGGCGCGCCGGTCAAAACCAACGTGGCGTTTGTCCCGCCAAAACCAAACGAATTCGACAGGACCGCCCGAATCGTCCGCTTCTTCGCCTTGTGGGGGACGAGGTCGATCTTCGTTGCAACGGAGGGGTTGTCCAGGTTCAGCGTGGGCGGGCAGATCTGGTCTCGCATAGCCAGAATGCAGAAAATCGCCTCCACCGCGCCTGCAGCCCCCAGCAAGTGCCCGATCGAGGACTTCGTCGAGGACATCGACACGTTCTCGGCCGCGTTCCCGAACAAGCGTTCGACGGCCTTCAGCTCGATCTCGTCGCCCAGCGGTGTCGAGGTGCCGTGCGCGTTCACGTAGTCGATGTCTGAAGGCATCATGCCCGCGCGCTTCAGAGCCATTTGCATCGCGCGGAAGCCGCCATCGCCATCCTCGGCAGGCGCCGTGATGTGATACGCATCGCCCGAGAGGCCGTAGCCCTTGATCTCCGCATAGATCGTCGCGCCGCGCCGCTTTGCATGCTCGTACTCTTCGAGCACCACGCACCCGGCACCCGCGCCGATAACAAAGCCGTCGCGATCCTTGTCGTAAGGCCGCGATGCCTTCTCTGGCGTATCGTTGAACGCCGTCGACAGAGCACGGCATGCGTTAAAGCCCGCAACACCCAAGCGCGAGATCGCCGCCTCCGTGCCGCCCGCCAGCATCACATCCGCGTCGTCAAGCGCGATCAGCCGCGCCGCATCGCCAATCGCATGCGCGCCGGTCGAACACGCTGTCACCACCGAGTGGTTCGGGCCCTTTAGGCCGAAGCGAATCGAGACATAGCCCGAAGCGAGGTTGATCAACCGTCCGGGAATGAAGAACGGGCTAACCCGCCGCGGCCCCTTCTCATGCAGCGTAACGGCAGCGTCCGCGATCCCCGGCAAGCCGCCGATGCCCGAGCCGATCAGCACGCCGGCCCGGCAACGCTTCTCTTCCGTGTCGAGCACGATCTTCGAGTGCTCGAACGCCTGCACCGCAGCGCCCATGCCATAGACGATGAAGTCGTCGACTTTGCGCTGCTCTTTCGGATCCAGCCACTGATCCGCGTTGAACGTGCCATCCGTGCCGTCGCCGCGAGGCACATCGCACGCGATCTTGGTGGCAAGATCGTCAGCGTTGAACCTCGTGATCTTCTTGGCACCCGATTGGCCGGCGAGGAGACGCGACCACGTCTCCTCCACGCCGCAAGCGAGCGGAGTAACCAACCCAAGACCAGTGACAACGACGCGCCGCATCAGTTTTCAATTAGTACGCGATTGGCCAGCCGCAACAGGCTTAAGCCGATTTTTCTTTGATGAACTTTACCGCATCGCCGACCGTCACGATCGACTCGGCAGCATCGTCCGGAATCTCGACGTTGAACTCTTCCTCAAACGCCATAACGAGCTCGACCGTATCCAAGCTGTCCGCGCCCAGATCGTCAATAAAGCTGGCGTTCTCGGTCACCTTCTCGGCTTCCACGTTCAAGTGCTCAATCACGATCTTCTTAACGCGGTCAGCGATGTCGCTCATTTTTTCGTCCTTATGAGAGAAACTGTCAGAAACGGATAACCCAGCAACCCCACAGAGAATCCGAAGGGTTTGGGGAATTTGCGCGGTTCGTAACACACCTCAGGCGAGCTTGCCAACTGCCGCACGCTCACGGTTAAGCCCTTCAAATCATAGCCATTCCGCCGTTCACATGCAGGGTCTGACCCGTCATATACGCGGCCTCTTCGCTGGCAAGATACGCTACGGCAGCCCCGATATCGCCGCCAGCGCCGAGTCGCCCTGCGGGGATCTTGGCCATGATCGTCGCGCGCTGCTGATCATTTAGCACATCCGTCATCGGCGATTTGATGAATCCTGGCGCTACGCAGTTCACCGTGATGTTGCGCGTAGCCACCTCCTGCGCGAGCGACTTCGTCATGCCGATAATGCCCGCCTTTGCCGCGCAGTAGTTCCCCTGCCCCGGATTGCCCATCACGCCGACAACCGACGTAATGGAGATGATGCGCCCCCAGCGCTTCTTCATCATCGGCCGCATCACGGCGCGCGCGAGCCGAAACGTCGACGTCAGATTGATCCTGATGACGTCGTCCCACTCTTCATCCTTCATCCGCATGAAGAGATTGTCGCGCGTAATGCCCGCATTGCAGACGAGAATGTCGAGCCCGCCCATCAACCCCTCGGCTGTCTTCGGAAGCTCGTCGACCTCCGCGCCATTGCTCAAATTGCAGGTGGCGACATGCGCGCGATCGCCAAGTTCGCCCTTCAACGTCTCCAGCGCCTCGCGGCGCGTCCCAGATAAGGTGACGGTCGCGCCCTGCTTGTGAAGCGCACGCGCAATGTCGCTGCCGATGCCGCCACTGGCGCCCGTCACAAGCGCCGTTTTGCCGTTCAAATTGAACATCGAATAATCCTTCGCTTAGAGCGTTTTGATGAACGCTTCGACTTCCTGCGGTGTTTCAATCGACGTCACTGGCAGGTCCTTGTCGATCCGCTTGGCCATCGTCGCCAAAACCTTACCCGCACCGACCTCGACCGCCGACGTCACGCCGCGCCCGCGCAAACCCTCGACCGTTTCGCGCCAGCGTACCCGTCCGGTAATCTGCTCGACCAACAACCGCCTGATCGTCACCGGATCGCTCTCCGGACTTATGCTGACGTTCGCGATCACCGGCACCCGTGGCGGCCTGATTTCCTCGCTTGCGAGCACGTCCTCCATCTCACGCGCCGCCGGCGCCATCAGCGGCGAATGAAAGGCAGCTGCGACAGGCAGCATCATCAGCCGCTTGATCCCCTTGCCCTTCGCAATCTCTTGCGCTCGCTCAAGTGCCCCTTTGTGTCCCGAAATAACGATCTGCCCCGGCGCATTGTCGTTGGCGACAACACAGACCTCGCCACCCTGCGACGCCTCTCGGCAAACCTCGTCGGCCTGAGCGAAGTCCGCACCCAGTAACGCGCCCATCCCACTGGTCCCAACCGGCGCAGCGCGGCGCATCGCAATCCCGCGCGCCCGAAGCAAGCGCGCCGCTTGCGGAACGCTGAACGCGCCCGCCGCCGCCAGCGCCGAGTACTCGCCAAGCGAGTGACCTGCGACGAACGCTACGTGTTTACCCCAGTCGAGATTGCCATCTTTCTCCAGCACGCGCACGACCGCAAGGCTAACGGCCATCAACGCCGGCTGCGCATTTTCAGTAGACGTGAGATCTGCCTCCGGCCCCTGCCAGATCAAACGCGACAGCGGCTGCTTCAGCGCTTCATCGACTTCCTCGAATACCTCGCGGGCCGAGGCGAACGCTTCAGCAAGCGCTTTGCCCATGCCAACCGCCTGGCTGCCCTGTCCCGGAAAAGTAAGCGCGCGAACCATCTAGGAAACCTCTTGCTACGATGCGCGCGGACCAAATCCGGCGAACCGGGCGAAGTCAAGCCAGTGTGCTAGCGCACAATGTCCATATTGGTGCGCCACGACTGCGAAACCCCAAGCCCCAACAAAGCGGCATACATCACGGCCACTGCCGGCACCTGCAAACTGAACTCGACGGCCGCGTGGATACCCACGACGACCGACGCCGCAAACCCGATCGCTGGAAAAACACGATCGCGCCGCCGGTTCAAACACCCCTGGAAGCACATCCAGGCAAGCAAGATCGGCGCGGCGAGAAATGCAAGCCCGGCAGGCAAGCCGAGGTCGGCCAGCGTCTCAAGCAAATCGTTGTGCACTTCATCGATTGTCCCCGAAACAGATCCATCGCTGAAATACGGATAGTACCGCTCGAATGCCCCAAACCCATGTCCCATCAACGGCGACGCCTGGATCGCCTCTACGGCCGACTGAGCGAGCGCCGCGCGCGCGCTGTCGCCGACCCCTTCCTCACGCACGCGCCCGAGCAACGGATCGGCGCTCACCGCTCCGGCGATACCCAGCACCGCAACGAGAACAGCCGCCATCGCACGCTGTCCCGACGCCTCCCCACCACTCGCCCGCCGACCGCCCGCAAGCGCCACGATCAACGCGATGGTTCCCAGAAAGAACGCCACGACCCCGCCGCGGGACTGTGTGAGCAACAGCGCCGACACAGTCGTCACGATCGCGATCAACCAGAGCGCACTCGGTCCCGTCACCGCTTGCAGACCCGTTCGCAGCAACAGTCGCCAACCCCGATCCCAAACGATCGACTGCCTCAGCGTCTCGGCAAAGAGCCCCAGCGCCGCAATCGCACCCAAGCTCATGAACGTCGCGTAGTGGTTCGGGTTGACGAACGGCCCCGACACGCGGTTCGAGCCCATCTTCGGATCGGGCATGAGCCATGACTGATAGTCGAACTGCGTATAGAATGCCGCGACGCCGCCGGCCGCGTACAAGAACGCAATCAGGATAACGCCCGCGAGCAGAATCGGAGCTCGATCCCGATCCCGCGCCAGCTCAAACGCGATCAGAAACGACCCTATGCTCAGCGCTGCCGCAAAAATGCCCTGCCGCGTGAGTTCAGGGTCAACGGTGATGTAAGCGCCAACGTCTTCGCCAAGCGCCGATGCCGCTATCGACCAAACCGGATGCGCAAGCCCCGTCAGATCGATGCCTGTCAGCTGCAGCACCCCCTTTAGATCGACGGACTGCACACCCGCCCAACCGAGCGCAATCGCCACACAAAGCCCAGGCCACAGAAGCCGCCGCATCTGCGGGATCACACCCGACATCCCCGTTAGCGCGACCGCCGACCACAACGCCAAGATTCCGCCTAACCCGAGCCCAAGCCCAAGTTCCGCCCACGGCCGGTTGGACCCATAGGGAAACGGCGCCCACGCAAGCACCAGCAGAAATGCGATGAGCAGAATCCGCTCTGCCGTAAACCAAACGTTCCGATCTTCGGTCATGCGCGCTCACCGCGCGCAAGCTTGACAGGGCCAAGCGCCGCCCGCCCTATGCCCATATGAGCGAACGGATAGCGATCATCGGCCTTGGCTATGTCGGCCTGCCCGTCGCCCTTGGATTCGCCGCAAAATTCCCAGGCGTCATCGGCTTCGACATCGACCACGAGCGCATCGCGGCGCTTACGCGCGGCGACGACTGGACGGGCGAGACAACCGCTCACGAACTCAACTCCGTCCAACTCAAGTTCACCCATCGCGAGGACGACCTCAAAGGCGCCGATGTATTTATCGTCTGCGTACCCACACCGATCGACGATCAAAAGCGTCCCGACCTTGCGCCTCTTAAGAGCGCCTCCGAAATCGTCGGGCGCGCGCTCAAACGGGGAACGATCGTTTGCTACGAATCGACTGTCTATCCCGGTCTAACAGAAGACTTTTGCGGACCGATACTCGCTCAGGTTTCCGGATTGAACCAGGGGTCAGATTTCTATTTGGGCTACTCGCCTGAGCGCATCAACCCTGGGGACAAGGAACACGCGCTGCAACGTATCGTGAAGGTTGTAGCGGCTGAGGATAACGCCACCGCTGCAACCCTCGCGCGTCTCTACGGCGCTGTCGTGCCCGCCGGCATCCACGTCGCGCCCTCGATCAAAGTCGCCGAAGCCGCCAAGGTCTTGGAGAACACCCAGCGCGATCTGAACATTGCGCTCATGAACGAGCTGGCATTGATCTGCGACCGCCTCGAGATACGGACCGCCGACGTGCTCAGCGCCGCCAAGACGAAGTGGAACTTCCTGCCCTTCCAACCAGGCCTTGTCGGCGGCCACTGCATCGGCGTCGATCCCTACTATCTGACCACAAAGGCCGAAGCGCTCGGCTACCACCCAGACGTGATCCTGGCGGGCCGCCGCATCAACGACGGCGTCGGCGCCTTCATCGCCCAACGCCTCGTGCGCTTCCTAAGCCGAAACAACACCGCCCTTAACGAAGCGCGCGTTGCGATCCTGGGCCTGACCTTCAAAGAGAACATCGCCGACACACGCAACAGTCGCGTCCCCGACATCGTTCACGAACTCGCCACCTTTGGCGTACGGGCCATCGTCAGCGATCCAAAGGCACGCCCTGAGCACGCCATCCACCACTACGGCCTCGCACTCACCGACTTGACGGACATCGAAGACCTCGATGCAATCGTCCTCGCTGTACCCCACCGCGAGTTCCTGCGCGATCAAGCGCAACTGATCGCAAAGCTAAAGCCGCTCGGCATCCTCATCGACGTCAAATCCGCCATCGATCCAGCCACAGTACCGAAGGGCATCACGTACTGGAGTTTGTGACGCTAGGTCGTCCCAGTAACGAAGCGAGCACCCTTGTCGGTAATCTCCAAACGCAGCCAGGGCATTTCTTGCAGGAAGCCGCCCGCTTTGAAGAGTTCGCGCCATCGCCACTCCGGAACTTCGCTTCCATCAGAAAAGAGACGAATATCGCCGTTGCGCAGGAGGGAATGTATAGCGACGGCGAACGTCCCGTCATCGGGGTACAAGCCGCGAATGACAGAAAGCGGCATGTCGCTGCAAAGCAACTGGTCGAGCGTTTCTAGCACAAGCGACATGTCCGTTCGACAGCACTCAGCAGGGCCTCAGCCGCCGTTGGCCTTGACGGCCTTTGCGGTTTCGTTGATCGCATTGGCAACACTGGCTTTTGCCTTCTCGACGTTGCCGTAGCCTAGCCGGTTCGTTTCGGATGCATTCAGAAGCGCTTGGGCCTTGGTCAACACGTCGATGGTCATGTTCAGCTTCGCCACGGTATCGCTGCCGGCGCTGTGCGCCGCACCCGCAAAGTACGAAGCAGCCATCAGGCTGGCCACCATTGTCGCCTTAACTGTGCGTCCGAGCAGTTTGCTACTCATTGAGCGGTTCCTCTATTGAAGCCGTCAGTTTGCCGCGTCCTGCCCATTTACGCCAGTGCTGCCGTCGGATAGACGGCAGTGACGGAGTACCGAAACATGAAGGTTCTGCTTACCGGCGCCGCCGGATTCATCGGCTACCACGTCGCCCAAGCGCTGCTTGCCCGCGGCGATGAAGTCGTCGGCATCGATAATTTGAACGCTTACTACGAAGTGTCGTTGAAAGAGGCCCGCCTCGCCAACCTTGCGGCGAAGCCCGGCTTCAAGTTCGAGCGCCTCGACATCGCCGACCGTGAGGCGATGTTGGCGCTCCCTGCAAAGCACGCGGGCATCACGCACGTCATCCATCTCGCGGCCCAAGCCGGCGTCCGCCACTCGCTGATCGACCCCTACACCTACGTCTCATCCAATGTGATGGGCCAAGTGATCCTGCTCGAACTCGCCCGCAAACTCCAAACGCTCGAGCATTTCGTCTACGCGAGCTCGTCGTCCGTTTATGGCAGCAACACGAAACTCCCCTTCTCGATCGACGACGAGACGGAGCAACCAAACTCGCTCTACGCCGCCACGAAGAAGGCCGATGAGTTGATCGGCCATACCTACGCGCATCTCTACGCCATCCCGGCAACGGGCCTGCGCTTCTTCACGGTCTACGGCCCTTGGGGCCGGCCGGACATGGCGGCCTTCCTGTTCACAAAAGCGATCCTCGCGGGCGAGCCGATCAAAGTCTTCAACAATGGCGAGATGTGGCGCGACTTCACCTACATCGACGACATCGTGGCAGGCATCCTCGCCGCAACCGCCCGCAAACCAACGAAAAAGCCGCCGCACGCGATCTACAATCTCGGCAATCACCGCTCCGAGAAGCTCACCGACTTCATAGCGACGCTAGAGAGCGCTCTCGGCCGCAAAGCGCAGATCACGTTCGAACCGATGCAGCCCGGCGATGTCGCGCGCACCTATGCCGACATCGAAGCCTCACGCCGCGACTTAGGGTTCGACCCCAAAACACCGATCGCCGAAGGCATCCCCCGCTTCGTCGCCTGGTACAAAGAGCACTACCGCATCTGGCCAAAGAATTAGGGCCGGAGATTTCTCTCCGGCCCTGTTGCAGTCGCTGTTACCAGCAGAAGCGCCAGCGATGGTGTCCCCATTGACGCGGCCAATGCCGGTCACGCCAACCGTAGTGGCCCCAACGCGGATTCCCCGCACGCCAGCACAAGCCATTGTAATCCCAAGCCCACCACGCGTCGTCGTAGTACCACCAATACGAATCGTCGAAGTAGCGAAGCGAGATGTACCAACGCCAGCTGTCATCCCAACCGTCGTTGTACCAGTGCGGATACCAATAGTTGCTGTAGTAGTAGTGGTGCGAACGCCATCTTTGGTGCCGTCTCACATCCCGCCAACGGTTGTGATCGTTCCAACGATTATCCCAATGACGGTCGCGGTCACGCCAACGATCGCGGTGGCGCCAACGGTCATGGTCGCCATGGCCCCAACGGTCGGGCGAGGCGCCTGGTCCGCCACGCGGCCCGGGAGGATTTTCCCAGTTCGTGCCAGGTCCACCACGCGGTCCGGGTGGATTGTCGTCACGGTCGCGATGGCGCCAACGGTCACGGTCGCCATGAGCCCAACGGTCGGGCGAGGCGCCCGGCCCACCACGCGGACCGGGAGGATTCTCCCAGTTCGTGCCAGGTCCACCGCGCGGTCCCGGCGGATTGTTGTCGCGGTCGCGATGGCGCCAGCGCGGGCCAGCGCCCGGCCCGCCAGCGGGACCTGGGGGATTACCCCAGTTCGTGCCCGGACCGCCCGCGGGTCCGGGTGGATTGTTGTGCGTCCAGCGTGGACCAGCGCCTGGCCCGCCGGCCGGCCCCGGAGGATTACCCCAGTTCGTGCCGGGACCTCCCGCGGGTCCAGGAGGATTGCCACCACGATGGCGCCAGCCACCGCCGTCGTTACCTCCGCCACCGCGGCCTTCGTGTGCCGTCTGGTCGCCGCCACCACGATGATGACGACCGCCGTCGCCGCGCTCGGCCCAAGCCGGCGCGACGAACATGCTCAAGCTCAGCGCGGCTGCCAGCGCCGGAGCAAGAGATTTCATCCTCATTTCCTTTGACCTTTCACTAGGTAGTCCCCAGGGTCGGCTTTTGCGCTGCCGGCCCTGAATGGTGCATGAACGGCGCGTTTAGAATCGTGGATACGGAACACATGAAAGTGCTGCTGATCGGCGGAGCTGGCTACATCGGCAGCTCCATCGCTTACCATCTGGTCGACATGGGCCACGAGCCCGTGATTTTGGACAACCTGTCGACCGGCTCTCGCGAAGCGGTCCCGCCCGCCGCACCCTTCATCGAAGCGGATTGCGGCGACCAAGCCGCGCTAGAGCGAACGATTCGCGAGCACAAAATCACTGCGGCCGTCCAACTGGCCGCCGCCATTCGCGTCGATGAATCCGTCACCGACCCGGCAAAGTACTATTTCAACAACACCGTCAAATCGCTGAGTGTCTTCACCACCTGCGCAAAAATGGGCGTCACGGACTTCGTGTTCTCCTCGACCGCAGCGGTCTATGGCGAAGCAAGCGCGGGCCTCATCACCGAGACCGTTCCGACCCAGCCCGCAAATCCCTACGGCCACTCGAAGCTCGCCAGCGAATTCATGCTGCGCGACATCGCCCGTGTCGGCGGTATGCGCGCGACGATCTTCCGGTACTTCAATGTTGCCGGCGCTGACCCCAGACTTCGCAACGGGCAGCGCACGAAACTTGCAACGCACCTCGTCAAGGTAGCCTCCGAAGTCGCGGCGGGCATCCGCCCCCACCTCGATGTGTACGGCACCGACTATCCGACCGCCGACGGCACCGCGATCCGCGACTACATCCACATCACCGACCTGGCCGACGCTCACGTTTTGGCGCTCACAAAGCCCGGCACGCCAGGACAAACCAGGCTTTACAATTGCGGTTATGGCACCGGCCATTCCGTGCGTGAGGTCGTAGCCGCCTTCGACAAAGTGCTGAACCACGCCTTGCCCACCCAGAACAAACCGCGCCGCGCCGGTGATGTCGCCTCGCTTGTCTGCGATTCCCGCAAGCTCAAGACCGAACTCGGCTGGACCCCGCGCCACGCCTCGATCGACACGATCGTCGAAACGGCACTGAACTGGGAACGCAAACTCACTGCCGGCAGCTAGTGCACCGGCCGCAACTCGATCGTGGCGACGGCAAGGCGGCGATACAGATTGCGCCGCCGTGAGATCGGCAACCACTCGTAAAGAAAAATCTCAAGTGGCCGCCAATTCGCAACCCAACCCAAGATGATGAGACTCTCGCGCGTAATCACGGTGAGCGGCCCCTCGCCGATGACGACGTCGACGAACTGCGCCGCTGTAACGCACGCGATCAGCACGACGATCCCGATGAACAGCGACAGCCGCCCAACGCGGAACAACTCGCGCAGATCGCGGCCGACGGCGTCGGCCCGGTACGCAAAGAAGCGCTTCATACCATCCTCGATGCCACCGGCCGCGCGCGACTGCGCCTCCGCCGCCGGTAAGTGAACGACGATCTTGAACGGGCGGTCGCGCGGCAACTCGCGCGCCCAACCAACGATGTATTCCTCCGCGTCCCTATCCAGATCGCGCTCGTGAAATGGGTAGGGGTCGAGCGTTTCGAACAGCTGCGCGACCTCTTTCACGCTGAGTTCGATCGTCGACACGGCAGTGGGCGGCGGCATCACGGGCACTCCCCTAGGCACCCTAACGTTCGAGTGCAACAGTCTCCAAGTGTTCCGGCACGTGCGAGTCCCAGCCAAGTTCGTCCTGTATGCGCAGCCGCAAGGCATCGGCGGCGGCTGGCTCGCCGTGAGTCACGAACGTTCTGCGGGGCGGCTTCTCGAAGCCCTTGAGCCAAGCCATGAGTTCACCACTGTCGGCATGCGCCGAGAGGTTGCCAAGCGCTACGATCTCGGCACGGATCGGCACGTAATTGCCGTGGATCTTGACCTCTTCGGCGCCGCACACCATAGCGGCGCCGCGCGTTCCGCCCGCCTGAAACCCAGCAAACACGATCGCGTTCTCAGCGTGTGGTCCGAACGCCGCGATGTGGTGCACGACGCGCCCACCCGTCGCCATCCCGCTGCCCGCGACGATGATCTTCGGCTCGCGCGACAGGTTCAGCTGTTTGGATTCCTCGATCGAATTCACGATCTTGGCGACCCTGCACATCGCCTCGCAGTCGGCTTCGCTCAAACGGTGTTCGCTGCGATGGCGGCGATAGATATCTGTCGCATCCTTGGCCATCGGGCTGTTCAGGAACACCGGCGTAGCGGCGCCGATCTTCTTCGTCGCCTTCAGGCGGGCGATCGCCAGCAGCAACGTTTGCGTGCGGCCGACAGCAAAGGCGGGGATCACCACCGTGCCCCCGCGCGCGATCGTGCGGTTGATGACTTCGCCGAGCTTTGCGTCCGGGTCGTGGTTTTCGTGGCTCCTGTTGCCATAGGTCGATTCCACGACCAGAAAGTCAGCGCGGGGCATCGGCTCCGGCGGGCGCATAAGCGTATCGTGCTGGCGGCCCAAATCACCGCTAAAGGCGAGCGTCATTCGCCCGCTCGACAGGCGCAAGGTGGCCGCACCCAGAATGTGGCCTGCGCGGGCGAAAGTTGCACGCAACGCCGGCACGGGCTCAAAGTCGTGGCCGAAGGGCACCGTCACCAGGTGCCTCAGCGCCGCCGCCGCATCGCGCTCTGTATAGAGCGGGAGCGCCGGATGGTGCTTCGAGTAACCGAGCCGGTTTGCGCGCTCAGCGTCTTCTTCCGCAAGGCGCGCGCTGTCGGGCAGTAGGATGTGGCAGAGATCGGCCGTCGCCTCCGTGCAATAGACGCGGCCGCGAAAGCCCTTCTTGATCAGCACCGGCACATAGCCCGAATGATCGATATGCGCATGCGTCAAGACGACGGCGCCGATCCCGGAAGGATCGAACGGCGGCTTGTCCCAATTGCGCAGACGCAGCGGCTTAAAACCTTGGAACAACCCGCAATCGACAAGCAGGCTGTCGTTGCCCGCGTGGACCAGATACTTGGAGCCCGTGACCGTCCCGGCCGCCCCCAGAAACTGTAATTTCATCCTCGCACCCAGCACTGATTGTCATGCAGTGCGACGAGGTATGACACGAGATGCGGCCTGCCTTGCTGGGGTCATGGAGTCGCGGACGATGGGTCAAGCATCAACCCTCATGGTCCGTTTCCGTTTGATGTGGGGCGCCGGCTTTCGCGATGTTCCAATCGTCGATCGAGGCCTTCAAGGGCTCAGAACGCGATCGCTTCGCGAGCTGTGGGACCACGTGCGCTAAGCCCATGCAAGCGCAGTAGTGGGATTGACCTAAGTCAAGGCCCGCTTGTTGGTGTTCCGCCATTGTCGCAAGCAAACGCCGCAGGAGTCCGAAATGGCGCACCCGACAACCGCACCGCGCTGGGCCGCCAAGAGCCCGTTGGTAATCCATGCGCCCACGATGGACGATCCCTGGCGGTGGCTCGGTCGCGGGTGGCGGGATCTTTGGCGCAAGCCTCTGCTCAGCCTCGGCTATGGCGCCGCATTCGTGGCCATCGGTCTGCTCGTGACCGCGGGGCTTTGGGCGTCGGGCCTTGAGTCGATGGCGCCGGCGCTGGCGGCGGGCTTCACGCTACTTGGCCCAGTGCTCGCGGTTGGCCTCTATGAGATGAGCCGCCGCTACGAAGCTGATGAACCCGTAACGCTGCGCGAGGTCATCGCGCCGCGCCTGCCCTCGCCGCCGCAATTCGCCTTCCTCGCCTTTGCGCTGATGTTCCTGTTCCTGGCGTGGTTGCGACTCGCGACGCTGAACTATGCGCTCTTCACCTACGGCGACTACAGACCCATTGGCGACTTTGTAGTCTTCGCGCTGACGACCGAGCAGGGCTTGACGATGATCGTTTTGGGTTCCCTGATGGGCGGCGCGCTCGCCGCGATCGCTTATGCAATCAGCGTCATTTCGGTACCCCTGCTGTTGCGCCACGACGTCGACGTGCTGACCGCGATCTGGGTCAGCGTCCAGACCGTGCTCAACCATCCCGGCCCGATGCTGCTCTGGGCGTGGCTCATCGCAATCCTCACTGCCATCGGCCTTGCCACGATGTTCGTGGGGCTGATCGTCGTCTTTCCGTTGGTCGGGCATGCGACGTGGCACGCCTATCGCACGATAGTGGCAGGCGAGCGCTCAACGCACTGAGTCGTCTTCATCGTCGATCAGGACGCGATGCGCGGCGCCGTCGAGATCCTCGTACTGCCCCGACTTTAGCGTCCAGAAGAAAACCGCGACGCCGAGCGCGCCCAACACGATCGCGGCGATGGTGAGCACAAGGAACGCGTCCATCGTCAACCCCGCGACAGCCTGAGAGCGTTCAACATCACGATAAGCGACGATGCGGACATGGCAACCGCCGCAATCAACGGCGTGACCAGTCCGGCTGCCGCCAGCGGCACGGCAAGCGCGTTGTAAGCGGCCGCGAATGCGAAGTTCTGGAATACCAGCCGGCGCGCGGCGCGCGCAACATCGACGGCCTCCGCGATCGGCGCCAGCGCATCGCCCTGCAAAACCATGTCTGCCGCAGCCTGACTCGCCTGTGCCGCAGCAGCGGGCGAAATCGATACATGCGCGAGCGCCAGGGCCGCCGCATCGTTCAGGCCATCGCCCACCATCAGCGTCTTGTGCCCGCCAGCACGTAGCGCCTCAAGCCGCTCCGTCTTTTGCTTCGGATCGCTGAGCGCCCGCCACACGGCGATCCCCGCCTGCCGCGCCACAGCTTCGGCAGGTGCGTTGCGGTCGCCCGACAGCATCTCAACATCGAAGCCGCGCACAGACAGCGCAGCAACCGTCGATGCCGCGTCCGCCCTAACCCGATCCTCGAACTTCAGGCAGACCGGTGCTGCCGTCCCCTTCTTGAACCAAAGCTGCGTCGCATCGCCCTCATCGGCAACGCCCACCCACGCCGCTCGCCCAAGCCGCATTTGCACGCCGTCAAGGGTCGCCTCAAGCCCTTCGCCGACGGTCTCCGACACCCCCGGGGCCACGGCACCCGGCCCCGCCGCCTCCGCAAGAGCGCGCGACAACGGATGTTTGCTCGCCCGCGCCAGCGACGCTGCAAGCGCAAGATCACCGCCCGAAATCGCATCCGCGTTGGCGAGCAGCGGCCGCCCCTCGGTAAGCGTGCCCGTCTTGTCGAACACAGCGGTGTCGGCATCCGCCAGGCGCTCCAACGCGTCGCCTGATTTCACGAGAAGCCCCGATCGGAACAGCCGACTTGTTGCCACGATCTGCACGGCTGGCACGGCCAAACCCAGCGCACACGGGCATGTAATGATTAGCAGCGCAATCGCGTTCGTCAGCGCCGCATAGACGCCGATCCCGAACGCCCACCCGCCGAGGAACACTGCAAGAGCGAGCCCGTGCACCACCGGCACGTAAAGTGCCGCCGCCCGGTCGGCCAGCTTGACATAGCGCCCGCGCGCCTGCTGTCCGGCCTCAAGCAGCCGCGCCATCTCTGCGACAAGCGAATCCTGTACGCGCGCCGTCGCCCGAACGAACATCGGCTGCCCAAGTACAAGCGACCCCGCACGCAGCGTTTCACCCTCAGCTACAGTGACCGGCAAGCTCTCGCCCGTCACCAAGGCCACGTCAACGTCACCCCGCCCGCTCTCGATAATCGCATCGACAGGCGCACGGTCGCCCGCAGCCAGCAGCAGCCGGTCACCCGCCGCGATATCACCGGCCGCAACAACAGCACCCCGCCCTTCCGCATCAAACCGCGTTACCGTCACCGTCTGCATCGCGGCAAGGTCGAGCGCGGCCGAGCGCGCCTGGCGCCGCAGCAGATGATCGAGATAGCGCCCGATCAGCAGCAAGAACGGCAAGCTCACGGCCGCATCGAAGTACGTGTACTTACCGCCTTGAACGGCCTCCGCGATACTCAAGCCGAGCGCCAGAAAAATCCCGAGCGTGATCGGCACGTCCATGTTTGCGCGCATCTGCGCCAAACTCGCGAACGCCGAGCGAAAGAACGGCCGCCCCGCATAAAGCGCACCCGGGATTGCGATCAACCCAGACAGCCAATGGAACAGCGAGCGCGTGCCTTCGCCCATTTCGCCGTCGAACCCCGCCCAAACGGAGATCGACAGAAACATCACGTTCGACGCCGCAAAGCCCGAAACGGCCAAACAGCGCAACAGGAAGCGCCCCTCTTCATCGTCCTGCCGCAGCATCGCTGCCGGATCGTAAGGAAACGCCTCGAAGCCAAGCTCACCCACACGCGCGACGATCGCATCTGCGCTTGTGCGCGTGCCTCGCCAGCGCACCCTGAGTTTCGCCGTCGAGAGATTCACGCGCGCCTCTTCGACGCCCGGCATTGCCGAAACGCCGCGCTCGATCTTCGCGATACAGCCCGCACAGCGCATGCCCTTGACCGCGAGTTCGAGCCTCGATGCGCCGCCTTCGTCGCGCCGCACAAACGGTGCGGGGTCGATACGTAGCGCCTGGCTGAACGTCGCCGCCGTCATTTCAGCACCACACGCCGTCTCGCCTCAAACGCAACATCCCCTTTCTTTGTACGCACAATCACGTCCCACACGCCCGGCGCAAGGTCGGCAGCAAGGGCCCGATAGTTGCCGTCGCCGGCGGGGCTAAGGTCGATCGTGCGGTCAAGGCGCGCGTCCGTGGGCCTTTGCAGCACGGCTTCGACGGTCAACGCACTCTTCGCCTCACCGCCGCGATCCACGATTTTAGTGCTGATTGTGGTGCCGCCACTCTGATGCTCAGCCTCAATTGTCGCCTTCCAGCCGAGCGCCGCTTGCTCCGCGCGCGCCTCCAGCGTCCGGTTGTACTCGAGGCCCTTCAAGTATGGCTTCGACACATCTTCGCCCGAGAACGTCCCGATCGCGTACATCGTGAATACGACATTGACCGCGATCGTGACCCCGAAGAACGCCAACATCATCACCAGCACATGCCAGCCCTTGAGTTCCGTGGTCATCGCTCACCTCCGTCGGACAAGAACATCGTCGCGTTCGTCCGCGTTTCACCGTCGCCGCTCACTGTAAACACGACCGGCAGCGACTTCGCGGACAGTCTGTCGCCCGGCATCGTCAAAAGAACGCGCAGCGTCCGCAAGCGATCGGCATCGACCGCAACCTTAACCGGAAGCTTCACGTCCTCAAATCCGATGATCTTGACTGAAAAGCCCTGCAGCCCCTCGATCGCGAGGCTGAAGTCCCGCGCCTTCGCGGTGCGGTTCATCACCTTCACCGTATAGGCGTTACGTACCGAACCGTCGGACAACTGCACGAAATTCGGATTGCGGTCACGCAGCACATTGAGATCGATCGTCGCGCGCGTCGAAAGACCGAACAGCATCACGGCGGCAACCGCAACAAGGGCCGCCGCATAGAGAATGACGCGCGGCCGAACAAAAGTGAAATGCGGCCGCTCGCACTTCGTGCGCCGCTCGATGTTCTGCGGCGTGTCATAGGCGATGAGGCCGGTAGGCAAGCCCACCCGCTTCATCACCGCGTCGCACGCGTCGATGCAAAGCGCGCAGTTGATGCATTCAAGCTGTTCGCCGTCGCGGATGTCGATCCCCATCGGGCAAGCCGCCACACACTGATTGCAGTCGATGCAATGACCACGCCCTTCCCACGGTTGCCCCTTCTTGTGCGGACCCCGCGGCTCCCCGCGATCGGTGCGATAGGTCACCATCAGCGTTTCGCGGTCGATCAGCGCCGCCTGAATGCGCGGCCACGGGCACATATAGGTGCACACTTGCTCGCGCATGTGTCCGGCGAACCAGTACGTCGCAAATGTCAGGATACCGAGGAACAGATATGCCGTCGCGTCGGCGGTTCCCTTGAAGAGGTTGGCCGCCAGTGTCGGCGCGTCATGGAAGTAAAAGATCCACGCGCCGCCCGTCGCCGCCGCGATCAAGAGCCAGATGGCATGTTTGGCGGATTTCCTGCCCAGCTTGTCGAGCGTCCACGGCGACTTGTCGAGCCGGATGCGTTCATTGCGGTCGCCTTCGACCAGGCGCTCGACCATGATGTAGAGGTCTGTCCACACGGTCTGCGGACACGCATACCCACACCACACACGCCCGAAAAGCGCCGTCACAAAGAACAGAAAAAGCGAAGCCAGTATTAGAAGGCCGGTGAGATAATAGACTTCCTGCGGCCAAATCTCGATCCAGAAGAAGTAGAACCGCTCGCGTACCAGATCGACAAGCACCGCCTGGTCGGGCGCGTTCGGTCCACGATCCCAGCGCACCCACGGCAGCGCGTAGTAGAGCCCAAGCATCGCGGCCATACCCACCCACTTGAGCAGCCGGAACTGCCCGTTCACGAGCTTAGGGTAGATTGGTACGCGCGCGACGTAGTCGCGCCGGAGCGCCGCGCTGTTCGTGGCGCGCGCGTCGATACGATGAACGCCGTCGGCAGCGAGCGCTTCGGTCTCGGCCGCCACGGCTTTCACTGTCGATGTAATCGGCGCGACCATCGCCCGTCACCACGTCTTCCTACCCGCGTCGGGCCCACAAGAAAGGTGCCGCTGCGGACTACTCGCCACCACCCAGGCTGTGCACATACACTGCCAGAGCATCGATCGTGATCGGGTCCAACCGCTGGCCCCACGTCGGCATCACGCCACCACGCGCGTTCACGATCTGCGCTTTGATCTCTTCGCGCGTGCCGCCATAGAGCCACTCCTTGTCCGTCAGGTTCGGCGCACCGAATTCGCGCAGGCCTTTGCCGTCCGCGCCGTGGCACGACGCGCATTGTTCGGCGTAAAGCGTTGTCACGCGCGCTACCGCTTGAGCATCTGCCTTGGCGCCCGAAAGCGAAACGACATACTCCGTCAAGTCGTTGATCTGCGCGGTTTCGAGTAGCTTGTCTCGGCCGAAGGCCGGCATGGCCGAGAGCCGCGTCTCGGGATGGGTCGAACGTACGCCGACGACAATCGTGCGCTTGATGTCTTCAAGCTTGCCACCCCACAGCCAAACGTCGTCGTTCAGGTTGGGATACCCCTTGAACCCTTGTGCACCCGAGCCATGGCAAGTTGCGCAATTGTCACCGAAGGCGGACTTTCCTGCCTCCCGCGCAAATTGGAGCAGGTCCGGGTTCGCTTCAATCTGCTCTAGGCTTGCGGCAGCGAGCTTCTGCCCAAGCTCCGCGCGCTCTGACTTCAATGCCTGGACGGCTTTGGCGACGTCATCGCGCTGCGATTGGTTCAACACGCCTTGCGTATAGCCGGTCAGCGTCGGCCAGGCTGGGTAAAGCACCCAATAGCCGACCGACCAAATGATGGTGGCGTAGAGTACCCACAGCCACCAGCGCGGCAGCGGCGTGTTCAGCTCTTTGATGCCGTCCCACTCGTGACCGGTGGTCTCGGTGCCGGACGTTGCGTCGATCTCTTTACGGGTCACCATCAGCCTTGATCCTCATCGAGCGGCATGCGCGCGGCGCGGTCGAACTTTTCCTTATTGCGCGGCCACAGCGCGTACGCGCAGGCCCCCAAGAACAGTGCCATCAAGTAGACGACACCCCAACTGCGCGCGAATTCGGCGAAGGAATGGTAATCCATAGGGCTACCGCCGATTCTCAGGCGCATCGGCCTGATAGGTTTTGAAATCGACGAGCGTACCCAGCATTTGCATATAGGCGATCAGCGCGTCCATCTCGGTGATCTTTGCGGGGTCCCCGTCGAAGTCGCGCGCCTCGGCCTTCTTGTAGCGGCCCTGGAACGCGCTAAGTCCGTCGGCATCCGGCGTCGCTTGCGCGATCAAGTCTGCCTTCGCGTTCTTGATCATATCCTCGCTGTAGGGCACACCGACCACGCGGTTCGATTTCAACGTGTCCTCGATGTCGTCGATGCGAAGTTCCGTCTGCTCCAAGAACTTGTAAGGCGGCATGACGGACTCCGGCACGACGGAGCGCGGGTCGACGAGATGCGCCCGGTGCCATTCGTCCGAGTATTTGCCGCCCACACGCGCTAGGTCGGGACCTGTACGCTTCGAGCCCCATTGGAACGGATGATCGTAGATGCTCTCCGCCGCCAGGCTGTAGTGCCCGTAGCGTTCGACCTCGTCGCGCAGAGGCCGGATCATTTGGCTGTGGCAGAGATAGCAGCCTTCACGGATATAAATCTCACGCCCCTTGATCTCCAGAGGCGTGTAGGGCCGCATGCCTTGAACCTTCTCGATCGTACTCTCGAGGTAGAACAATGGTGCGATTTCAACGATGCCGCCGATCGATACCACGATCAGAACACATACGACCAGAAGCAGCGAGTGGCGTTCAAGCAAGCCGTGATTAAACATGGTCTGCGCTCTCCCTTACGCCGTTGCCGGAAGCGGTTGTGCGGGCACGACCTCGCCGGCGCGAACGTGGCCCATCGCCGTGCGATACAGGTTGTAGGTCATGATGAACGCTCCGCTCAGGTACAGCAGGCCACCGAAGGCGCGGATGATGTAGTACGGGTGCATTGCCTCGACCGTCTCGACGAACGAGTATTCAAGGAAGCCGAACTCGTTATAGGCGCGCCACATTAAGCCCTGCATGATGCCCGACACCCACATCGCGGTGATGTAGAAGACGATACCGATCGTGGATACCCAGAAGTGCCATTCGACCAGCGCATGCGAATAGAGGCGCTCGCGCCGCCATAGCCAGGGCGTCAAACAGTAGAGCGCGCCGAACGACACGAACCCGACCCAGCCGAGCGCGCCAGAATGCACGTGGCCGATCGTCCAGTCGGTGTAGTGCGACAGCGAATTCACGGCCTTGATCGACATGACCGGCCCCTCGAAAGTCGACATGCCGTAGAACGCGACGGAGACCACAAGCATGCGCAGCACGGGATCGGTCCGCAGCTTGTCCCACGCGCCAGACAGCGTCATCAGGCCGTTGATCATGCCGCCCCATGACGGCATCCACAGCATGATCG
>CADEFU010000021.1 GCA_902826695.1 uncultured Alphaproteobacteria bacterium
CGCCGGGCGCGACCGCTCTTGCCAAACGAGCCATGCGAGAACATAATGTGAACTCGTGGTGGCGTCAATTTGAAATTGTTACGTGTCCCCGGAATTTGATGGATCAAACTTGAGATCGGTGCTAGTGGTCTCGACAAGGCCATGCCGTACCTGGATCCGATCGTTGTGGCAGGTCAGGGCTTCGACGAGTTTCGCCGCGTGTTTCGGCCGCTTTCCGATGCAAATCTTCGCAAGCTGATTGTCGCCTTCAACATTGCCCCAAAAGACAAAGTCGGCGCGAAGGGGCCAAAGGGCGAGGCGTTGATTCAGCTGATGTGGGAAGGGGCTTCAGTGATCCGACGGCGGCTGCAGGGTTGATGTGGCGGCAATGCGTATGACGTCCAGGTATTGCGTTATTCGAGCGGGTGCTGGGGCTTTGGCACTACTGCTGGTCACTTCCTGCGATTCACCTCGAGTTCTTCAAGACGGGCTGTGCGTGCCTTTGAAGCGTCGCTTGAACGACTCTGAGCTTGTAATGCTGGTGCTTCAAAAGTGGGAGACGGAAGCGTGGCAGGGTCGATATGAGGCGCCAAGCGCGTTCGCTGCCGCCCATCCAAAGTGCTGCGTAGTTAGCCGATATCCAGAGAAAAAAGATTGGAGTGGCGGCATTGAGGAAGTGGACCCAGATGCACGAATTGCGCGGGGTCTAAGACGCTACTTCGCGAGCGAATTTCTCGTGACGATAAGAGTGGAAACAGAGAGCGGTGATGCAACCTATTTCGTCACTGGCTGCGGCGACTTTCTCTTAAAACGATCATTCTCGCGGAAGAATGCGTAAGCTGTCCCTGTTCTATCTAAGGCACGAAGCGAATGAAGTGGTTCCTCCGCATAGTCGCTGCCATCGTCGCCCTCGCCGCGGCGTTCCCGTTCGTCGCTCTGACGGCGATGGGGAGAATGAACCCGGCCGAGCGCTTCTGTGTGGAGGAAGTTGATCCGAAAGACCTTGGTAGGTTTGCCAAGTCTCTAACCAAGCGAGAGCTGGACGAGTCCTATTTCAATTCGCCGGAGTTGGGCGAATCCACGATGCGCATTCCCTTTGTCCACGAGTTGCTCGGGTATCCCGTTGAGGACGAGTGGCTCGGCTGGCGCTGGCCGGTATGTGAAAGAAGCCGGCACGCCATGCACAACTCGTATTACTACGACCGGGCACTGAAGAACTTGGGCGAACCAAATCTGCGGAACAGAATTCAAAACGGCAGCGTCTACCGCATCGTCACTTGGCCTTCGTTCTCGCGCGTGCCGATCGCTTTTCGCTTGGAGGTGCCAGGGGGCGCGGGGGACGGCACGCTGACGTCAACCTGGCTCGAAGATGATGGGACGAAGCCCGACCTAATGAAGATGACCCCCGAGGGCCATCAGGCTTGGTGGAACGAAACGCTTCCAAGGCGAACGATGAAACGCACGCTCAACGCACAGCAAGCCGCTGCGCTGCAAGCGTTGTTCGCCGATCTTCCCGATTACCAAATGTTCAATCTCGATGGGGTCGGCCTTGCCATAGAGGCTGTGCACGAGGGCCGGCGTGAAGTTCGCTCGGCATTTCTCTACCCGCCGCCCTACAAGACCGGCGTTTTGTTCTGCGCCGTGGCGAAGCAGTCCGGGATTCCGGAGGTCGCGCTCCAGCAAGGTCACGTGGACCGGTGCGACGAGAACGCGGGGACGGTTTCATCGAGTAGATGAAGACTCCTCCTCAACGCTCATCGCGAAAAATCTCTTCCACCGGCTTGCCGAACAGGCAGCGCGAGGCCGAGCGCGGGTTCGTAGCGGGCGGTTTCGATGGCGTTGACGGAGTAGCACGAGACGCCGAGCTTTTCGGCGAGCTCGGCCTGCGTCCAGCCGACGGGCAGGTAAATACGGGGACACGATACCTATTCCCCGCACCGCCGCGCTGCGTTGAGGGCGGTCGGTCATTGTAGCGCAACTTCCAGCGCTTGCCGCGGGCGTGTGCGTACGTCGTTTGTTCTCCAGAGATGCATCTGAGTGGGTGCGCTTGTGTTTTGGTTGGGGTGTGTTCCACAGTCGCCCAGCCAATCTGCGAATGGAGTGATATCCGTGAGATTTAATGTTGTGCTCGGCGCATGCGCGCTGGTGGTTCTTGGGCAATCCGTGGCGTTCGCGTTCGGCACGATCAAGGGGCTTGGGCAGAACCTGGAGCATGAGCGGATCACGCGGCGGGCGTTCGCTTGCGTGGCCGGCGTGGCGGCGGACGATTGCTTTCAGAAGAACACGTTGAACTCGCTTGCGGGATCGCCCGGGAACTTTGGAGCGGTTGGGGCGCCGGATCGCGGCAGGCTCGTCGTTCGGTCCGAGGCGCATTGCGATGGCGGCGACTATTTCGGCGTGCCGGACTATCCGCAGACCAAGGCGCAGGCGAATGCGAACATCGCGGCGTGCCGCGCGTGGATGGCAAGCAATCTCGATCAAGCTGTCGCGGCGGCGGCCGAGTTGCTCGATGCGAAGGGTAACATTCGTGACAGCCAAATTCCCACGTTCGTCTCCTGCACCTATGCGGGCGGCAAGAAAGGCCGGGCGAAGTGCAATGTGCTGGAGCATTTCGGCATCATCCTGCACGCGGCGCAGGACTTTTATTCGCACACGAATTGGACCGATGCCGCCGACGCAAAGGCGCCGGCATCGGCGCTGAACCCGCCGGGTTTGAACAAGCGCGGGCCTTCGCCTTACATAAACCTGCGCGGTGGGCAGCAGTTTCCGCTTGGGCTTGTGTCGGGGTGTTTCGAGGCGAAGTCGGCTTTGTCGGAGGAGGCGTATTGCAACTACGGGCCTCAAGGGGTTTTGCCGCGCGTCAAGCACTTGGCGCTGAACAAGGACAAGGGGACGATCGATCCGGCTATCGGGGCGGGCGCGACGGAGCGTGGCAAGATCAACGACAACTTCCGCCATGCGGTTGAGGCCGCGATCGCCGACACGAAGGACAAGTGGGCGACGCTCAAGGAGCGGTTGGTCGCCGCCTACGGCGCGGCGCGCGCGGCGAAGATGGTTTGTGCGCTGACACGGGACGATCCGGTCAAAGTCTGTTAGAGCGTTGGCGCGAGCGGAGGACAGCCATGGAAACGCGTAGGCTTGGACGGTCGGATCTTAGGGTGACGCCGCTGGCGTTCGGCGGGAATGTGTTTGGATGGACCGCCGATCAGGCGACGTCGTTCCGGCTGCTGGATCGCTGTGTCGATGCGGGGGTGTCGTTGATCGATACCGCCGACGTTTACTCGGCCTGGGCGCCGGGACATGCCGGCGGGGAGTCGGAGAGCGTCATCGGCGCCTGGCTGAAGGCGCGGGGGCCGTCGGCGCGGGCGAAGGTGCTGATCGCGACGAAGGTCGGCATGTGGGGCAACCGGCAAGGTCTGAAGAAGGCGAACATCCTTGGCGCTTGCGACGACAGCTTGCGGCGGCTCGGCGTTGACGCGATCGATCTCTACCAGTCGCATCGCGACGATGCCGAAACCTCGGTCGAGGAGACGATGGAAGCGTTTGCGTTGCTGGTTAAAGCGGGCAAAGTGCGCGCGCTCGGGGCGTCGAATTTCGCGCCGGATCGCTTGAGGGAGTCGCTCGCGTTCAGCGCCAAGAACGGATTGCCGCGCTATGAGACGCTGCAGCCGCTCTACAATCTCTACGACCGCGCAGGGTTCGAAGGGCCTTTGCAGGAACTGTGTGCGCAAGAGGGCGTCAGCCTCATTCCCTACTACGGGCTTGCGGCCGGCTTTCTGACGGGCAAGTACCGCGTGGCTGCGGACCTGAAACAAAGCGTGCGGGGTAGTCGCATCGAAGCTAGCTATCTGAACGCCCGCGGGCTGAAAATCTTGGCGGCGATGGATCAGGTGGCGGCGGCAAGCGGTGCGACGCTGGCGCAGATTTCACTCGCGTGGCTGATGACACGCAAGACGATCGCCGCGCCGATTGCGTCGGCGACCAGCCTTGTGCAGTTCGAGGAGCTGCTGGGCGCGTTGACGCTTAGCCTCACGCCCGCGCACCTCGCCGCGTTGGACGCGGCGAGTGCGCCTTAGCGTTTCTAGCGCGGTGCCATGCGGATGGCGCCGTCGAGGCGCAGGCACTGGCCGTTGAAGTAGGTGTTGCGCGTGAGCTCGAGGACGAGGCTGCCGAACTCTTCCGGCTTGCCGAGGCGTTTGGGGAACGGCACCGACTGGGCGAGGCTGTCCAAGACCTTTTGCGGGGCGCCGAGCATCAGGGGTGTTGCGAAGATGCCGGGCATGATCGAGTTCACGCGGATGCCGACGTCCATCATGTCGCGCGCCATCGGCAGCACGAGCCCGTTCACGCCGGCCTTGGCCGAGCCGTAGATCACTTGGCCGATCTGGGCGTCCTGCGCCGCGACCGAAGCGGTCAAGACGATCGAGCCGCGTTCGCCGTCTTCGAGTTCGGGCAGGCTTGCCATGCCTTCGGCTGCGATCGAGGCCATGCGGTAGCTCGCCACCAGGATACCGTCGACGCCGAACGCGTAGTCTGCGGTGGGGGTGCGCTTGTACTTGTGCGTTTCCTTGTCGAAGGCGAGGGTTTTGCCGCGCCGGGCCGCCATCGCGCAATGGACCAGGATGCGTTCCTGGCCGTGCGCCTTGCGGGCCTTCTCAAAGCCTGCGAGCGCGCTTTCTTCGCTCATGATGTTGACGTTGCAGAAGATACCGCCGATTTCCTTGGCGACGGCTACGCCGGCGGCTTCGTTGATGTCGAAGATGGCGACTTTGACGCCGGCTTTCGCGAGTGCCTGGGCGCTTGCCTTGCCGAGGCCGGACGCGCCGCCGGTGACGACGGCGGCGACGGTGTTGTCGAGCTTCATGGGATGAGGTCCTTCAGGTGTGTGTAGCGGTCAGGCGTTTTGGCACACGCCCGGCCGCACTGTCACGCCCGTTAGAACCGCATCAGCTGCCCCAGGCGGACGGAGAGTTGTGTCGTCGACGAGCGATAATGCTCGCCTTCGATCAGATCGCCCGATTCCCCGAGGGAAACGAACAGCTCCGCGCCCGGATCGTACTCCCAGCGGTAGCGCGCGGAGAGGCCGAAGGCCTGGCTGATGTTGTCGTACTGCACCTGCGTGCGGAGCTGCATGTCGGGGGTGAAGTTGAGGTTCAGGTTCAACCCATAGACCTGAATCTCGACGTCGCCGGTCGCCAACTGGATCGCGATGAACTGGTGCTCGGCGCCGATCTCCCACGTCGAGTCCGGCCGCCAGTTGACGTAGGCATAGGTGCCAAATCGCCGTCCGCCGAACCAGTCGCAGCAGCGAACCGAGAAGCCGCCGGAGATCGGTCGGCCGATCGACGTGTTCACGTCGATGACGGCGGCGTTCCATTCGTACTCGCCGGCGGGGATAAGCACGCCCTTAGGCAGGAAGAATGCGAACGGAACATCTTCCAAGTTGTTGAAGACTGTGAGAGCGAAATTGTCGGTGTCTTGGGTTTGCAGTTCGAAGAACACGCCGTTTTCGCGCGTCTCCAAGTGGTCGTTTAGATCGGTCACGAAGTTGTAGAATGTGCCGACGTTCCAGTTTCTGATCCAGGAGTCCTTCGGACGCTCGATCCAGAAGAAGGCGCCGTCGTAGGAGCGGATCCCAGGCCGGTTCACGAAGCCGAGGGCGGGCGCGAAGTTCGCGCCGACTTCTTTGAATTGAAAGCGCGCTCCAAACGGCTCGTTGGGAAAATTGATCCGCGTGCCGAACGAATCGTCGTCGCCGAACGCGCTCGAGAAGCTGCGCTCGTAGAAGAAGTCGGCCTGAATCTGCTTGCCGGGGATCAAGGTTGCATTGCGGAACTGAAAGTCGGCGCCGCCGACCGTGTTCTCGGTCGCACCGGTCGGATCGCCGTTCGTGAACACGATGCCGATTTTGGATTCGTCGAGAACGGGCAGGGTGAAACGCGCTGCTGACAGGATTTGGTTGTCGGTCGTGGGCGTGCCCGCGGTATCGACGATGAGGGCGCCGATGCCGAGATTGCCGATCTGACCGGACAGTTTTCCGCCGGCGACGATGTCGACCGGCGTGCCGTTCACCAGGCCGATGTTGCGCGAGAAGAACGGAATGCCGTTGACGTCGTTCGTCATGTTGCTGCCGCCGAACTCGAACACGGCGGCGTCTTGCAGGAAGAAGTCGCGGGTTTCGGGGAAGAACAGGCCGAAACGTCCGGTGTTGATCTGCCGCTGGTCGAGCGGGGCGTCGGAGAAGTCCGTGTTGAACGTCAGCGTGCCCGTCAGCGACGGCGTGATCTTGTAGAAGATGTTGCCCGATGGTTCGAGGGTGACATCGTCCTCGCGCGGGATTTGCCACTCGTGCTTGTAACGGAGCGCCACGAACGGCTGTATGTCGAGGCCGAGGCCCTGCGCCGTGTCCTTGATGCCGCTGAGCGTGCCCGACCGCGAAATATCACGCGAGGAACGTTGATTGTCGATTTGCGACCAGCGGATGCGTTCGCTCTTGCGGCGGATCAAACGGAAGAGGTCGAAGCCCCAGTCGCCGTTCGCGACGTCGTAGGAGATGCTGCGGAACGGAATCGCGACTTCGACGGTCCAGCCGTCCGAAACGATGCGTCCGTGCGCGTGCCAAATCGTATCCCATTGAACGAGCACGTCGTTGTTGTTCTGCAGGATACCGTCGAGGCGGGCGCCGAGCGGGTTGATCTCGAAGATGTAACCGTCGCGACGTGTCTTGTAGGGGTCGAGGTAGATGCGAACGAGGTCGTCGCTGCTCAAGTTCCCGTCGCGCGTTTTGACGGAGGCGGTGATCTTGTCCGGCTCGCGGTCAAAGGCGTGGATCG
This sequence comes from uncultured Alphaproteobacteria bacterium, assembly GCA_902826695.1. GTDB lineage: Bacteria > Pseudomonadota > Alphaproteobacteria > Micropepsales > Micropepsaceae > SZUA-430. The sequence goes on from CADEFU010000021.1 coordinate 6,813, forward strand.
CGAAATAGATGTTATGCTCGTCGTACAGAACGCGGACTTCCATGCGTTCGCTGGCCGGCTGTTTCTCGTTCGGCTCAAGCTGATAGAAATCGGTGATGGCAGGGGCCTTTGCCCAAACTGCATCGGAGATGTTGCCGTCGAGTTTCGGGGCTTCGGACGGCGCGATGCGCGTGGCGGCCGCGTTTGGCTGGTACGTGGAAAAGTCGCGCTGCGGGCCGTCGGCGGCCGATGCGGCCGTCAGCGTGAGCGCAATGCTGGCGCACCATGGCGCGAGCCACTTATTAGACGTTGTCACGTGTTCCCCTCAGACCCGTGCTTGTAAGAAAGCACGGATGCGGGGACACACTCCCGTTAAAATGGCGTGAGATGGTTCACGTCCGGGTGAACGGCTCCATGCTGCGGCGCCGAATTTCGCCCAAAAACTGGCGTGGACGGGGGCACGCGCGGCGACCTTTTCCGCGCGTGCAATTTGTCGCTAGAGGGCTTGGATTGCCGTTGTGCAGGGAGACGGCGGTTGGTTGGCCTTCTTGAGCCGCTCGACGAGTTGGGCCTTTTGGTCGGGCTTAATATCGAGGTCGTTTGCGATCGAGCCGAGCAGCACATTGGCTTGATCTTGTGTCATCGATCCGCTGGTCACGGCTTGGTCGATGACTTTGCAGGCCGCAACGTAGCCGCCTGTTGCCGCGCCGAAGACGCCGCCGAGCGTGGCACCAATGACGCCGCCCAAGAGAAATACAAAGAGAAAGGCAAAGAATCGTCCCATGAACTACAGGCTCCTCAGTTGGCCGGTGGTACGAATCCGCCGGTGATGCCCTAACGTGGGGAGCGACTGTGGCAGCTTTAAGAAACGGCGCCACTCCGTGGGCGGCGGTGGGGAGAGGGTGAAGCGTCCCAAGGTTGTGGATAGATCGGCTGCGTCCGGGCGCCGCGGAAATCGGGCCTTGAATGTGGGTGGCTCCGTCAGTAATTTCTGTCGTGACAGAAAGAACAGGCAGGTGTTCCATGCCGTTGCCGCCCGTCATCGAAAAAGTCGTGGTCCATTGGGGTGAAATGGGCGCGCGTTGGGGGGTAAATCGCTCTGTTGCGCAGATTCATGCGCTGCTCTGGCTGACCGGCCGGCCCATGAACGCCGAAGAGATCGCAGAGACACTGGGGATCGCACGGTCGAACGCGTCCACGTCGCTTGAAGAATTGCAGACCTATCGTCTTGTGACGCTGGTGCATCAGATCGGCGACCGGCGCAATTACTATGAGGCGAAGGGCGATACCTGGGATGTGGTGCAGACCATCGTCGATGAGCGCAAGAAGCGCGAGATCGATCCGACCCTCGAAGTGTTGCGCGCGGCACGCGACCTCGCTCACACCGACCCCTCGACGCCAGCGGACGTGAAAGAACGTGTTAGCGAGATGCTTGGCTTCATTGAGCGCATGACCGGGTGGTACGAGCAGATGCGGCGCGTGCCGAAGCCCATGCTGCAGCGGTTGATCAAGATGGGCGCGGGTGTCGCGCGCTTGGTGTCTTCCAAATAGGGCGACGGATATGGCCAGCGCTTTGGCACGGTTGATATGGAGTGGGCCCCGCTCGGTTGCGTGTGACGACGACGCGGAGCACAGCGACACGATTGCGCGCATTTTGGGAGCTCGCGCTTGGCTGTCCTTGCCCGAACGTGTGCGCGCGCGGTTCTCCTGCACAGCGCCCGTGCAATACAGCGGTAGCGCGGCGACGGAGCTTACGTTGCTCGGACGGGCGTTCGCTTGGGCTTTGCTTCCCTTCGGTTCGCCGCTGCCGCTATTTGCGGGTGAGGCTGAGGCTTGCGTTTATGTCGGTGTCAAAGACGGCGGCATGGCCTGGACGCGTGAATACCGTGCTCCGTTCGGGTTCACGTTTCAGGTGCGTTCGACCAAACGGGCGTCTGCGGATGGCCGTTTGTTCGAGTGCTGCGCGGGCGGATGGACGATGCTGCTTGATGTGTCCGCCGACCAAGGCAGTCTCGTCTTCCGCTCGCGCCGCTTTTTCTGGCGGATGGGACCGGTCAGCATCGAGCTTCCGATTTGGCTGACACCCGGCGTTGCCGAGGTGCGCCATACGGACTTGGGCGATGGTCGCTTCCGCTTCACGTTGACGTTCGACCACCCATGGGTTGGGCGGACGGTGTTTCAAGACGGTGTGTTCGAGGATCCTGTGGAGCTACGGTGACGCTATGACCTTCACCATTCTTTCTCTTCTTGCGGCGCAGACAATTCTGGGCGCGCTCGACAATTTTCTGCATCACGAGATCACGGAGCGCCTTCCCACGCGGCCATCGGCGCGGCGGGAACTAGCGTTGCACAGTGCGCGTGAAGGCATCTATGCGGTGTTGTTTCTGATCTTTGCTTGGGTCGAACCGAGCGGATTGTTCGCGGCGGCGGTGCTGGCTCTGTTGCTTTGCGAAGTCGTTATCACGATCGCGGACTTTATCGAGGAGGACCGTACGCGGCGCTTGCCACCGTTCGAGCGGGTTCTGCATACCGTGCTTGCGGTGCTTTACGGCACATTCCTGGCGCTCGTCGTGCCGTACTTGGCGGGACAGGTGGGGCAGGCGAACGGTGTCGCGTTCGTTTCGCACGGCCTTTTCTCATGGTTCTTCACGTTTGCGTCGATCGGGGTCTTGGCGTTCTCCGTGCGCAACGTGATCGCCGTCCGGCGGCTCGGTCAGGTGCGACCGGCGCCGTTCATCTCGCCACACAGTGGGCGCACGGTACTTGTGACAGGGGCGACCGGCTTCATCGGGTCGGTGTTGGTGGAGCGATTGCTTGCGCGCGGCGACCGTGTGTTCGTTCTCACGCGCGATGCCCGTCAGTCGCAGGCGCTGTTCGGCGACCGCGTGCGCCATGTGGAAGCGCTGTCCGTGATTCCCCGCGAAACGCGTATCGATGCGGTGGTGAACTTGGCCGGTGCGCCGATCATCGGCTTGCCGTGGACACGGTGGCGGCGCGCGGCGTTGCGACGCTCGCGCGTGGACCTGACGCAGGCGCTTGTCGATTGGATGGGCTCGTTGCAGCGGGCGCCCGCGGTGCTCGTCAGCGGCTCGGCGATCGGCATCTACGGCGATCGGGGCGACGGCATATTGACGGAAGAAGTCGCGCCGGGCACAGGGTTCGCAGCAGAGCTTTGCCGCGATTGGGAACAAGCGGCGCTGAAGGCTTCGGGCATCAAGACGCGCGTCGTGTGCCTGCGCATCGGGCTTGTGTTCGACAAGGACGGCGGCGCACTGCCGATGATGGCGCTGCCCGTGCGGTTCGGGTTCGGGTCGATCATGGGCTCTGGGGCGCAGTGGATGAGTTGGATCACACGTGCGGACCTGTTGCGGATGATCATGAATGCGATGGACGATTCGCGCTTTGAGGGAGCGATCAACGCCGTCGCTCCGGAACCATTGCGCCAAGCGGACTTCCAGCGTGCGCTTGCGCGGACTTTGCGGCGGCCGTTGCTTCTCACGGTCCCGGCCCAGCTATTGAGGCTGCTGTTGGGTGAAATGAGTTCGCTCTTCCTGTTCTCGCAATGCGTCGTCCCCTCGAAAGCTTTGAGTTTGGGCTTCGGCTACGACCAAGCGTGGGCGGCGGACGCGCTGGACCTGCAGCTTGGTGCACCGCCGCGGCGATTGCCTTCGCCCGATGTGCTCTTGCGCGCGCCAGCCGCTCCTGAGAAGACTGCCGTGGAAAGCAACGACGGAGAGAGCGATGACGATCACGTTGTACGGGGCGGCGTTGTCGCCGTTCGTACGCAAGGTACGGGTGGTGCTGGCCGAAAAAGGGCTTGAGTACAAGCACGATCCGGTGAGCCCGTTCGCGCCGCCCGATTACTTCCTTGAGATATCGCCGTTGAAGCGCATTCCCGTTTTGCGGGACGACAGCGAGGGGCCGGATGCGACGCTTGCCGACTCTTCGGCGATTTGCGGCTTTCTCGAGAAGAAATATCCGGCGCCCGCGCTCTATCCCGCCAAGCCGTTCGACTATGGCCGCGCGCTTTGGATCGAGGAGTACGCCGACAGCGATTTTGTGGGGACGTTGGGCGGCGGCATCTTCCGGCCCGTGGTGATCGCGAAGCTGATGCAGAAGGAACCGGACTTCGCCGGCGCCAAGGATGTTTGGGAAACAAAGGCGCCGCGCTTTCTCGACTATTTCGAGAAAGAGCTGGGCGGCCGTTCGAACTTCATCGCAACGCAATTGACGCTGGCCGATATCGCGGTCGCGTCGCCGTTCGTCAACGCCGCCCATGCCGGGTTTGCGCCGGACGCGGCGAAGTACCCGGGGCTTACCAACTTCCTGAAGGCGATGCATGCGAGGCCGAGCTTTGCCGCGTGCATCGCACAAGAGCGCAAGTTTCTGGCCGCGACGGGCCTTCCCTACGCGGGTTGAGCCCCAGACCGCTCTGGGACTTGACGAGAGGCGTGGCCACAAGCCACGTCTCTCATTGCGTTTGATTTAAGTCGAAAGCGGAGTTGTCCGTGCGCAAGTTCGCGTTTGCTGTTGCCTGTGCCGTTAGCGTTTTCACCGGGGGTGCCGTCGTGGCTGAAGTTGCCGACCCGTATCTGTGGCTTGAAGAGGTCGAGGGCGAGAAGGCGCTCAGCTGGGTGCGGGCGCAAAACGAGCGTTCGCTGAAGCTGTTGCAGGCCGATCCGCGCTTCGCGGACCTGCAAGCTAAGGCGTTGACCATTCTGCAGGCGAAGGATCGCATTGCGACGCCGTCCTTCCGCAAAGACAGAATTACAAACTTCTGGCAGGACGAGACCAACGTGCGCGGTGTTGCGCGCCGCACGACGCTTGAGAGCTATCTGACGGATGCGCCGGTTTGGGAAACGGTGCTCGATATCGACGCCCTTGCGAAAGCCGAGAACGCCAATTGGGTGTTCAAAGGGTCGAATTGCCTGATGCCGGAAGAGCGGTTGTGCCTGGTGAGCCTCTCGGACGGGGGTAAGGACGCGGTCGAGATTCGCGAGTTCGACTACAAAGCCAAGGCGTTCGTCGATGGCGGATTCCGTCTGACCGCCGGCAAGCAGAGTGCCAGCTGGATTGATGCCGATACGCTCTACGTCGAGCGGGATTGGGGACCCGGAACCATGACGGAGTCGGGCTACCCGTTCGTGGTCAAGCGCTGGAAGCGTGGAACAAAAATAGAAGATGCGGTTGAGGTTTTCCGGGGTAAGCAAACCGACGTGGGTGCGAGCGCCTTCGTCGTGCGCGACGTCGACGGTGCGATCGCGGCCGAGATGTTCATTCGCTATCCGAGCTTCTTCGAGACCGAGTATTACCTGTTGAAGGGGGCGGAGACGGTGAAGTTGCCGTTTCCGCCGCGCGCAAACGTGCAGTTCTACCTCAAAGGCCAGCTTGGACTTACGATCGACGACGATTGGACCTGGCGCGGCACGAAGTACGTGAAGGGTACGCTGCTCGCGTTCGATTTCGACAGCTTGAAGCGCAATGCGGATGCGGCGGTGCCGACGGTTATCTACGTTCCGGGGCGGCGCGAGTCGATCGACCACCTGACGAACACGCGCAACCGCGTGGTGGTTGCGATCTATGAGAACGTGAAGGGCGCGCTGTATTCGTACGCCTTCACTAACGGCAAGTGGACCCGCGAGAAGCTGAATCTGCCGGCGAACGCGTCGGTGAATATTGTGTCGACGCGCGACGAGGACGACAAAGTGTTCGTCAATGTGGCGAGCTTCCTGGACCCGGATGGGCTCTATTTCGGCGATGCGGCGACGGGGGCGTTCGAACGGGTAAAGTCGTTGCCGCCGCGGTTCGACGCGTCGGGTCTTGCCGTCGACCAGTTCGAAGCGACATCGACCGACGGGGAGAAGGTCCCGTACTTCGTCGTGCGTAAGAAAGACATCGCCCTCAACGGCGAGAACCCGACATTGCTCTACGGCTATGGCGGCTTTCAGGTGCCGATGAATCCGAGCTATTCGGGGACCTTCGGTAAGCTCTGGCTCGAGCGAGGTGGGGTCTACGTCCTTGCGAACATACGCGGCGGTGGCGAGTTCGGTCCGGCTTGGCACGAGGCGGGGCTGAAGACGAAGCGGCAGACCATCTACGACGACTTCGCGTCGGTCGGGCGCGATTTGATTGCGCGGAAGATAACATCGCCGCGGCGGCTTGGGATCGAAGGCGGATCGAATGGCGGCCTGCTGATGGGTGTGATGCTGATCCAACAGCCGGCGCTTTGGAACGCAGTTGTCATACAGGTCCCGCTGCTCGATATGCTTCGCTACAACAAGCTGCTCGCCGGCGCGTCGTGGATGGGCGAGTACGGCGACCCGGCCGATCCGGTTGAGGGGGCTTTCTTGCGGAAGATCTCGCCCTATCACAATTTGAAGGCAGGCATGAAATATCCCGAACCGTTCTTTGTGACATCGACGAAGGACGATCGCGTTCATCCGGGCCATGCGCGAAAGATGGCGGCGAAAATGAATGAGATGAAGCTGCCCTTCCTCTACTACGAGAATATCGACGGCGGTCATGCTGCAGCCGCCAACGAGCAGGAGCGCGCGAAACGCGTGGCGCTCGAGTTCACCTATTTGACGCGCAAGTTGATGGACTGATGCTTTCCACGCTCGAACTCAAAGTCACCCCGTTTCATGAGCGTACATCGCGGTTGAGCGTTGCGCAGAATTGGCGGCGGTGGGCGGGGTATCGCGTCGTCGGCTCGTACGATCTGTCGTTGGATCACGAGTATTGGGCGATACGCGATCGAGCGGCGTTGATCGATGTGTCTCCGCTGATGAAGTACGTGATCGAAGGGCCGGATGCGGCGCGCTTGCTGCATCGCCTGACGCCGCGCGACATCGATAGGATGACGGTTGGGCAGGTAGCCTATACGGGGTGGTGCGACGAGGAGGGGAAGCTCATCGATGATGGGACGATCTCGCGGCTGGGGCCGCAGCACTTCCGGCTGACGGCGGCGGAGCCTTCGCTGCGGTGGCTTTCTATGAATGCGGTCGGGATGGATGTCCGGATTACGGAGCTCACCGATCAGGTCGCTGCGCTGAGTTTGCAGGGGCCGAAGTCTCGCGCGGTGTTGAACCGCGTGTGCAAGGACAAGCTGGATGGGCTCAAATACTTTCGCTGGATGAACACGAGTGTTGGAAACGTCCCGATCAGCGTTTCGCGCACGGGTTACACCGGCGATCTTGGGTTTGAGCTTTGGATGGAGGCGGATCAGGCGCTGCCTGTGTGGGATGCGCTGATGACGGCCGGCGACGACTACGGGATCACGCCGTGCGGGATTCTGGCGATGGACATGGCGCGGGTAGAGGCGGGACTTTTCATGTTGGACGTGGACTACACCGCCGCGCCGCATGCCTGGATCGAGGGCCAGAAGTCGTCGCCGCTGGAGATGGGGCTCGATTGGGCAGTCAACCTCGACAAGAAGGGCTACTTCGTCGGCCGGCGCGCGCTGGAACGCGAAAAGCGCGAAGGCTCGGCTTGGCGCATGGTTGGCATCGAGGTCGAGTGGGAGGGGTTGGAACGGCTGTTTGCCGAGGTGGGATTGCCGCCGCAGATACCTTCGATGGCTGTGCGGGAGAGCAGGCCGATCATGTGCGACGGTAAGCAGGTCGGCTACGCTTCGACGAGCACGTGGTCGCCTGTCTTGAAGAAATATATCGCGCTGGCACATGTGCAGCGGCCCTACTACGAGGTCGGCACATCGGTGTTGATGGAGGTGACAGTCGAGCACCACCGAAAGTACGCGCCGGCGAAGGTCGTGAAGTTGCCGTTCTACGAACCCGCTTGGAAGAAGAAATAGCCGATGTCCGTCAACACGTACGACGCGATCGTTATCGGGGCGGGGCACAACGGGTTGATCGCCGGTGCCTATCTCGCACGGGCGGGAAAGAAGGTCGTCATTCTGGAACGCCGCGAGATTGTCGGCGGGGCGGCGGTGACCGAGGAGATTTTTCCGGGATATCGGTTTAGCGAGTTCTCGTATGTCGTGAGTTTGCTTCGGCCGGAGATCATCCGCGATCTGGAGCTACCGCGGCATGGGTTGAAGATATTGCCGCTGCCGAGTTCGGTAACGCCGCTCGACAACGGCGACTATCTGGCGGCGTGGGCGGATCATGAGCCGACGCGGCGCGAGATCTACCGTCATTCGCCGCGCGATGCGGAGGCCATGGATGAGTACAGCCGCGTCATGGCGCGCGCGGCGAAGGCAATCAAGCCGGTGCTGTCGCTTGTGCCGCCCGATCCGTCGTCGATGTCGGTGCGCGATATGCTTGGGCTGCTTAGGCTCGGCAAGTACGCGAAGAGTTTAAGCGAGAAGGAGCTTTACCGGATCGCGAAGTTGGTCACGCAGTCGTCTGCCGACTTGCTGAACGAATGGTTCGAGTTCGACGCCCTGAAGGGCACGAAGTCGGCGAGCGGGATCATCGGTACGTTCTTGGGCCCGCATTCGCCGGGGACGGCGTATGTGCTGCTCCACCACTACATGGGCGAGATCGACGGAGCCTTCCGGGCATGGGGCTTTGCGAAGAACGGCACCGGCGGGGTGACCGCGGCGATCGCTGCTTCGGCGCGGGCGCTTGGTGCGGAGATCCGGACGAACGCGGCTGTAAAGCAGGTCATCGTCAAGGGTGGCCGCGCTGCCGGCGTTGCGCTTGAGAATGGCGATGAGCTGAGGGCAAAGGTGGTGCTGTCCGCGGCGGATCCGAAGCGAACGTTTTTGGGCTTTGTCGAGAGCCAGTATTTGCCGGACGAGTTCGTCACGCAGATCAAGAGCTTTCGTGTGCGCGGGTCGTCGGGAAAGGTCAACATCGCGCTGAGTGCGTTGCCGCAGTTTACATGTTTGCCCGGAGAGAGCCCTCTGCATAAGGGCGCGATATCGATCAGTCCGTCGATCGACTATATCGAGCGCGCGTATGACGAGGCGAAGTACGGGCAGTTCTCGAAGAACCCCTACATCGACATCATTATTCCTTCGATGATCGATCGGGATATGGCGCCGCCAGGACACCACGTGATGTCGTGTTTCGTACAATACGCGCCCTACGACATCGAAGGTGGCTGGGACGATCAGAAGCGCGATGCGTTCGGCGAGACGGTCATTCGCACGCTTGAGCGCTACGCGCCCAACATTCGGCGCATCATCGTAGGCAAACAGGTGATTACGCCGAAGGACATCGAGCGGATTGCGGGCATTACCGGCGGCAACATTTTCCACGGCGAGTTGCTGTTGCATCAGCTGTTCTTCCTGCGTCCGGCGCCGCAATGGGCCGACTTCCGCACCCCGTTGCCGGGCTACTACTTCGGTGCATCCGGTGCGCACCCGGGTGGTGGCGTGATGGGGGCGGCGGGCAAGCTTGCTGCGCATGAAGTACTGAGGGACTGGCGCTGATGGCATCCGACGTCATTATCATTGGTGCGGGCCTCAACGGGTTGGTCGCCGCGAACTATCTCGCGAAGGCGGGCAAGCGGGTGCTGGTGCTTGAACGACGCGCTGTCGCCGGCGGGCAGGCAGTAACGGAGGCGTTCGGTAGCGGGTTCCGCTTGGACGTGTTGCACGCTGGGGGGCAGTTGCGTCCCGACATCGTGAGCGATCTTGGTTTGGATGTGCCAGCGTCGAGAAGTGAGCCGCTGATCTCGGTCTTGCCCGGCGGCGGTCAGCTGAGGCTGACGGCGGACTCGGACGATCGCACACTCGCGTCGATCGGCAGCGTGTCGAAGCGGGATGCGGAGCGTTGGCCCGGCTTCGTCGCGTTTATGAGCGAAGCAAGCGGGTTTCTCGATGCGGCCTATCGGACGCCAATGCCGCGGCTGCCGAACGTGTCGTTTTCGGAAGGCTTGCCGCTCGCGAAGCTTGCCATGAACCTGCGTCAATTGGGACCGCGGGACATGTTCCGGGTGATCCGCGCGCTACCGATGTCGGCGCTGGAGTTGACGGAGGAGTGGTTTGAGTCCGACGCGGTTCGCGCTGCGATCGGTGCGGTTGCGGTGCATGGCGCAACTCTCGGGCCGATGTCGGCAGGGACCGGCTACACGCTGATGCACAATTGGTTGAACCGCGGCGGGCTGGGGCATCGGCGCGTCGAAGGCGGTGTGGGTCGCATCGCTGACGCGTTGGTCGCGGCGCTGAAGGCGCGTGGCGGCGAAGTGCGGCTGTCGGCCGATGTGAAGCGCATCATTTTGGATGACCAAACGGTGCGCGGCGTGCGGCTCGCCAATGGCGAGGAGATTGCTGCATCGACCGTCATGTCGGCGGCGGACCCGCGTCACACGCTGCTCACTCTCGTGGGCGCGCCGGAACTGCCGCCTGAGTTCGTGTGGGCTGCGCAGTCGATCAAGATGCGCGGCTCCGTCGCGAAAGTGCACCTGCTGACCGACGGCAACCACGGTTTGCCAGCTGGCACACTGATCGTAGCGCCGTCGGTGCGCTACGTCGAACGCGCGTACGACGCGGCGAAGTATGGGCAGGTGTCTCAGCAGCCTTATCTCGAGATCACCGCTGATGGTGCGGTAGTGTCTCTGCACTATCAGTTCGCGCCCTATGCATTGCGTGAACGCGATTGGGGGCAGGAGCGCGCGGTGTTGGAGCGCAGCGCGGTGGATACGGCGGCGGCAGCGTTTCCGCAGCTCAGATCCTCGATCCGCGAGATCAAGTCGCTGACACCGCTCGATCTTGAGAGGACCTACGGGCTGACCGAAGGCGATCTGAACCACGGGCAGTTGATCCTCGATCAGATGTTTTTCATGCGGCCGATGCCGGGCTGGTCCACGCACAAGACACCGATCGACGGCCTTTTTCTCTGCGGCAGCGGTGTGCACGGCGGCGGCGGGATCAGCGGCGCGGCCGGGCGAAATGCGGCGAAGGTCGTGCTAAAGGCCTAGGGGCCCGCGTCCACTTTCGTTTGCGTTTTGGCGTGCTATAGCTGCGGACACGACGTTCAACAGCTCGCTAGGATGCGCGAAAAATGGTGATGCCCGATGTTGGCCTTGGCAACTGGTTCTATCAACGCAGCTTGCGCACGCCGAAGCGGCCGGCCCTGACGTTTGAGGGTAAGACCGCGACCTATGGCGAACTGCAAAGCCGCTTCGATCGGCTGGCGGGGGCGTTGCGGGCAAGCGGCGTATGCCGGGGTGACCGGGTCGCATTTATCGGGCTCAACCAACCTGCCTTCTTCGATGTCATGTTTGCAGCGGCGCGTTTGGGGGCGATCTTCGTTCCGCTGAACTTCCGCCTGACCGGACCCGAGCTCGACTACATCATCAACGATGCGGGCGTGCACACGATCGTCGCCGATAGCGCGCATCGTGGCGTGATCGATAGCATCCGCACGAAGTTGCCGTGCAAGCACTATGTCTCTGCCGACATTGACGCCGACGGCTGGCCTTCGATCGCGAAGTTCACCGCGAGCGCGCATCCTTTGGCGAGCGGGGAGCCGGTGGGTCCTGATGAGGTCGCCATCATCATGTACACGTCGGGTACCACCGGCAGGCCCAAGGGGGCGATGCTGACCCACGGCAACATTTGGTGGAACAACAGCATGGGCTTGCTGACCATCGATGCTTACGAAACCGACGTGACGCTCGTCGTCGCGCCGCTGTTTCACATTGGCGGGTTGAACGTGACGACACTGACCGCGTTTCAGAAGGGCGCGCATGTGGTGCTGCATCGCGGTTTCGATCCAGTGCGCTGGCTTGAGGATGTGGCGAAGTACAAGGCGACCTCGGCGTTCGCGGTCCCGGCTATGCTGCTTGCCGTCAGTCAGAATCCGGCCTTCGCGAGCACGGATCTGTCGAGCCTGCGCACGATCGTTTGCGGAGGCGCGCCGGTGCCGGAGCCGCTGTTACGTCTCTATGGCAAGCGCGGCGTGCCGATCAATCAGGGCTATGGTCTCACCGAAACGGCGCCGATGGTGACGTTTCTGACGAGCGAGTGGAGCGAAGCGAAGCTTGGTTCTGCCGGACGACCCGGGTTCTTCATCGAGGTCGAACTGGTGGATGCAGACGGCAAGTTCGTGCGCACGCCGGATGCGCGCGGCGAGGTCGTGTGCCGCGGTCCGAATGTGATGAAAGGGTACTGGAACAAGCCGGAGGCGACGGCGGCTGCGATCGACGCCGCCGGCTGGTTCCATACGGGCGATGTCGGTTATTTCGACGCCGACGGCTTTCTCTACATTTGCGACCGCGTGAAGGACATGATCATCACGGGCGGCGAGAACGTCTATCCGGCGGAGGTAGAGGCCGTGCTTTATGCACATCCGTCGATCGCGGAGGTCGCTGTCGTGGGCTATCCCGATGAAAAGTGGGGCGAGGGTGTGTTCGCCATCGCAGCGCTGAAACCCGGCACGTCGCTGACGTTGGAAGAGCTTCGTTCGTGGGGCACCGAGCGGCTGGCCCGCTACAAGCTGCCCTCGCGCTTCGAGACCGTGCCGTCGCTGCCGCGTAATCCGGCGGGCAAGGTGTTGAAGTTCGAGCTGCGCGACAAGTTCGTCGGCAAGAAAGCTTAAGGCGTTAGGCGAGCCAGAGCGGTCTTGAGGGCGCGCGGGTAGAGCTTGTGTTCTGTTTCGAGGATGCGGGCGCTTAGCGATTGCTCCGTGTCGCCGTCGAGCACGGGTACTTCGGCTTGCGCGATCGTGGGGCCGGCGTCGAGTTCCGGTACGACGTAGTGGACAGTGCAGCCGGACACTTTCACCCCGGCCGCAAGGGCCTGGGCTTGGGGCTTTAGTCCTTTGAACGCGGGGAGCAGGGAAGGGTGCATGTTGATGATGCGACCTTCCCATTTGCGAACGAATGCGGTTGACAGGATACGCATGAAGCCAGCCAGGCAGACGAACTCTATGTTGGCCGTCGTTAGGGCGGCGTGGAGGGCGTCGTCATAGGCTTCGCGAGGTTGGCCTTTCAGTGGCGCTTGATCGATGACTTGCGTCGGGATGCCGTATCCGCGTGCGATTTCGAGGCCGGCTGCGTCCGGGCGGTTTGACAGGACGAGTGCGATCTGGCCGGGATAGTTCGGGGCCCGCGCCGCTTCGACAAGCGCGCGCATGTTGCTGCCGCGGCCGGAGATGAGGATTGCGACGCGCTTGCGCATCACAGTGCGAGGCGACCCTTGTAGCGCACCATCGGTTCGCCCTTGCCTTTGATGAGGCTGCCCAGACGGAAGACTTTCTCGCCGGCGGCCGCGAGCAAGTGCGCCGCTTCTTCGGCGCGCTCGGGGGAGACGACGACGATCATGCCGATGCCGCAGTTGAAGGTGCGCAGCATCTCGCGCTCTTCGATGCCGCCGGTGCGCGCGAGCCATTGGAAGATGGGGAGCGGCGTCCAGGACGTGAGGTCGATCTCTATGTCGAGGTCGTCGGGGACGACGCGCGGGACGTTTTCGGTGAGGCCGCCGCCGGTGATGTGGGCGAGGCCCTTCACATCGCTGCCGCGGATCGCGGCGAGTGCGCTTTTGACGTAGATGCGGGTCGGGGCGAGCAGGGCGCGGCCCAGGCTTTCGCCTTTCGCGAACGGGGCGGGGGCTTCGTACTTCAAGCCCTGGTCGGTCACGACGCGACGGACGAGCGAGTAGCCGTTCGAGTGAACGCCCGATGATTGGAGGCCGAGAACGATGTCGCCAGCGGCCATGTCCCTGCGCGGGAGAACTTGATCGCGTTCGACAGCGCCAATTGCAAAGCCCGCAAGGTCGTAGTCGCCGCGTGCGTACATGCCGGGCATTTCCGCAGTCTCGCCGCCGACAAGGGCGCACCCTGCCTGGCGGCAGCCTTCCGCAACACCTTTGACGACCGCTGTACCAACGGTGACGTCGAGCTTGCCGGTTGCGAAGTAGTCGAGGAACAGCAGCGGTTCGGCGCCCTGCACGACGATGTCGTTGACCGACATCGCGACAAGGTCGATGCCGACGGTGTCGTGGATGCCGGATTCGATGGCGACTTTGAGCTTTGTGCCGACCCCGTCTGTGCCCGCAACCAAGAGTGGGTCTTTGAAACCTGCAGCCTTTAGATCGAACAAACCTCCGAAGCCGCCCAGGGAAGCATCGGCGCCTGGCCGAGCGGTCGATTTGGCGAGCGGTTTGATCGCCTCAACCAGGGCGTCGCCCGCGTCGATGTCGACGCCAGCTTGGGCGTAGGTAAGGCCGTTCTTGCGGTCCGTCATGTTCCAGTTCCGGTTGAGTGGTCCGCGTTTAAGCAGAACTCGACGGCCCGCCACAAGGTGACGAAACACAATCCCCACTGCCTTGACGCCGCCCGCGTCCTTGCGCCCACTGTGTTCTGGCGAATCTTGGGATCGCGATGGAACCGAAAGCGCTCATTCGCGCCATTGATCAGCTGCTCGAAAACCAGCCCGACAACAAGCGGCTGAGGGACAATCTCGAAGGGTTGGCGAAGGACCCGGTTTTCCCGGGTCTTACTTGGTCGTGGGGGCCAAAGCTCTACGCGCGCAGCCGACCCATTTTCCGTCCGTTCATCTTCAATCAGTTCTCCGATTGGATCATTGAAGGGAAGAAGTGGTCGCGCGTTTTTTGGACCGACCATCCAAAAGAACTTGAAGACTGGCTTGGCGCCGCCCGTCAGGTTCGCGATACGACTCTGATCCGCCGTTTGTTGCGGTGGAAGTACGCGAAAGTGAAGGGCTGGGGCCTTGATGAGGCGCGGTTCGGCGCAGCGTTGGTCGAGGGGTACCGCAGTGCCAGCGGGCCGGCAGCGCGCGCGGTCGTGCTCGACGAGTTCGACGATTGGTGGACGCTCGACGAAGCCACGGCGCTGAAGCTCTACGAGGTGGATGCCGGGTCTTCGAAATACATCGTGAAACATCTGCCGCGCAGCTTCTGGGGCGAGAACAAGCGGGCGATGTGGGACAAGCTCGCGGTGCGCGCGGAGGCGCGAGGCGATAAGGCACTCCAGACTGAGCTCTATCGCAAACTCATGCCGGTCGATCGTTGGCGCGAGGATGTGCTGGCGGTGGCGAAGTCGGAGACGGATGCGGTCAAGCTGAATGACGCGCTGACTGCGCGGCATCTGGACGGCTATGGGCTTCAATTGGCGCCGACGATCATCGACATCGTCGAACGGCGCGGGCGGGACGTGTTCCCCTATGTCCGCAGCAAGTTGAACGAGACGATCGGGGGGTGGGGGCGGGACAAAGAAGCAAAGCGCCTGATCGACCTCGCCGCCACAAAGGGGTGGTGGGATCTATGGACGGCAGCTGTGCGCACCGGCCCCGATACTCACTACAAAGCTGGCGTGGCCGGGGTGCTCGAAGACCGAGGTTTGTCGGAGGATGTGCGCAAGGAGCGCCTGCGTGCGTTGGCGGGCGTGAGCCAAGAGTGGAACTGGCCGGGTTTAGGGTTCGCCCGGGTCCATAGCCTGGAGGACAATTTGGCCTCGCTCATGTACCAGCGCTACCCGGATCTGGTGCGCGGACCGTTCCGTGGGCAGGTCACGCCGCGGTGGTGGGGGCAAGGCTATCCGAAGCTCGTCGC
Source organism: uncultured Alphaproteobacteria bacterium (assembly GCA_902826695.1). Lineage (GTDB taxonomy): Bacteria > Pseudomonadota > Alphaproteobacteria > Micropepsales > Micropepsaceae > SZUA-430. The sequence goes on from CADEFU010000021.1 coordinate 22,273, forward strand.
GCTTGCGCGCAGCGCGAACGATACCGAACTCATGGATGTGCTTGCTGCGCGTTACGCGACGCATGTGTCGTGGGAGGCACGCTTCGGCCGAAAGACGGAAAAAAAGGACCCCTTGGCCGACACGGCCGCCGAACTTGCGAAGTACTACCAGGAAATTCGTGACCGTGACGAAGTTGAGTTCGCGCGCCGGGCGGCGGGTGTGCTGACGCGTATTCCTGCATTCACGCTGCACGCGTATCACGCTTTGCTTCGAAACAACGATCTCGCGCGGCTGTTGTTTACGCGCTCGTTGCCTTCGTTCTTGGCGTCGCCCGTCGCGGTGCAAGATCTGATCGAGGGATCGGACATACATGTGATGACGCTCGCCTACCGCGTTTTGGCGCTGCGCGATCCGCGGGCGGTCGCTCTTGCGGGTGCAAATCTCGACATTCTAATTGGTACGCTGCTCAGGCCAATTCACCGCAAGACGCGGATTGCTTCGTTCCACGCACTTGCAAACGCGGCGCGGTCGGGGCCGGAGGCGGCGAAGCGGGTGCTTCTGCGTGCCCGCGATGCGTTGAAGTTGCCCGACAAAAAGTACCCGAAGGCGGAACTGATAGGGTTGATCGGCGCGGTGCTCGAGGCCGCGCCGGATCTCGCAGGCCCGCGTGAGCGTCCGGTGATTTACCGGAGGGTTGCGGCATGATCGTTCTTGTCGATTACGCCTCGCCCTCGCAGTACGACTCGACCGCGGATGCCACGAACGTGTCGGTCGCAACAAACCTGCGCCGGCCGGTGCGGTTCCATGGGCGCGTGCGAGACTGCGGATTCATACTGCGTATTGCGTTGCGCGCGCTCGGCGAATTGATCTGGTCTGACGATGTTTGGTACGGCGATGCGGCCATCTTGGATCCGGTCATCACGGTTCACCCGGATCGCGTGTTCTTCGAGGCGTTCAGCCAGGATCAATCGGTTTACGGCGCGTTGATCGTAGACCCAGCGCTGTTCGAGACGATGGGCGATGTCGTCACTGGGACCACGAACATCGACTTCTCCGCGTGGCTGTGGGGCGCACTTGGCGAAATGCGGACGAGCCGGTCCACGACGTTTCGCATTGGGCCTGAGGGGTTCGAGGTGAAGACCTCCGGCGCTGGCGGCCGCTTCGAGAAGAAAGTGGAGCTGCCTGAAACTTGGGTTCGTGGGTTCCTGCAGGTGCAAGCGGCAATGGGACTACCCGGCACACGGGTCAACGCGAAGCCGATCGATCTGCTGGCGGCGCTGCGGATGCTGCGGGTGACCAAAGCGAAGGTGTCGCCGCGCGCGCTGCGTTATGAGTTCGAACCGGGCAAGGACGTCAAGCTCGTGCTGGAACCATGGGAGCACGAGGTTACGTTCGAGGGTGCAAGCCACAATTACACCGAACACAAGACGACGCGCGTGTGGGGGCGGCGGCGATTGAAGTTGATCGAGGGCTTGCTTCCGTTTGCGGAGAGCGTGGACATCTATCTGAAGGGTCGCGCGCTTCCGAGTTTCTATGCGGTGAAGCTGCCGGGTATGACGTTTCTGCTGGGTGTTACGGGGTGGTCGGGAAGCGGGTTCACCAGCACCGGCGGTTTCGATCTCCTGTCGACAAGCTCGGCCGAGGACGACGAGAAACTCCCCGTGGCCTTGGACCTGTTGCGCAAAAATTACCATGTGTCGATCGACCAGGTCGCAGAGGCGCTTGGTGTGGACAAAACGACCGCGTCGCGGCTTCTCGTTCGGCTCTGCCGGCAGGGGCGGGCGATGTTCGACGTCGAGGCGCGTGACTATCGGCACCGCGAGTTGTTCGAGACGCCCGCGGATGAGGCGAAGTTCTTTCCACCCGACTTGCGGCAAGAGTTGGCGAACGGATTTCTCGCCAAGGGCGAGGTAAAGGTCGGCTCGTGCACCGCGGAGGAGACGCGCAAGGTGCGTACGTTCCGCGATCCGATGACCGGCGAAAAGAAGGACAAGATCGTCCGCGAGATCGTTTATCGCGATTGGCGCGTGCTGGGCGAGGTCGCGGACCAGAAGGCGGTTGAGATTGCGGTGAACGACAATGGGCGGATCATCTTCGGCCGGTGCGCTTGCCCGCATTTCAGTGAACATCTGCTCAATCAAGGTCCGTGCGAACATATGCTGGCGTTGTTCAAGGCCAGCGAATCGCTACGCGTGGATCAGCCCTCAAGTCTTGCTGCCGACGCTTCCGCCGTCGCGGAAGCCACGCGTAAGCAACCCAACCGCTGGGAAGTTGACAGCGGCGGGGGAGACGCGTGACATGACAACCGAACTCGCAGTGCCCGGATCGAGGCTTAGCCTTCCAGCTTTCCATGCCACGGTGTTTCGCCGCGGTTGCCTTCTGATCCCATTACATCGCCACGGTTCCCATCGTACGAAACGACGGGAGGCCACGGGTCCAGAGCCTTGTAGGTGGTGGGCGGCTTCATCCGGGCCTGCGAGAATTTGTGCGGGGGAGCGATCATGACGTACGTCGTCGTTCGCCTTCTGGTTTTCGCTCTTCTTATCGTGGCCGTGCACTACGGGTGGAAGGCGCTCCAGCGCTGGCGCCACAATCGCGCTGTTGCCGAGTTCAAGAAGGCGCCGGTTCGTGACGTCTCCGGCGTGTCGGGCGAGGGCGGGGCCGCGTTCAAAGCGGAGACGATCAAGGTCGGCGGGCCACTGAAGGAGCAGCATCGGCGGCTCGCGCTCCGCGACGATCGGTTGCTGCCGAAGCCGCCGCTTGGGCCTGACTACTACTCGAAGTGGCCACGCCCGCCGATGCCGAAGTATTTGACGGAGAGCGACGCCGACCGCCTGTTCAGTGCGTCTTTGCGTACGGCGAGCCGCGATGTCATGGACCTTGCGACTGACGAGGAGCAGCTCAAGCGCTACGGCTTGCCGGTTTGGCGAACGGAAGCGGATGTTGCGGCGGCGCTGGGCGTTACGCAGGGCCATTTCCGGCACTACTCGCAGCACCGGCATCGCGAACAAGTGACGCATTATGTTGCCTTCGCTATCCCGAAGCGCGCGGGCGGGGAACGCGTGATCCACGCGCCGAAGACAAAGTTGAAGGAAATCCTGCGTAAGCTCGACAGGCAGCTGATCTCGAAGCTACCGGTCAGCGACTATGCGCATGGCTTCGTGAAGGGGCGGTCGATCGCGACGAATGCGCGTGCGCATGTCGGAAAACCGATGGTGGCGAAGTTCGACATTAAGGACTGCTTCCCGTCGCTGCATATCGGGCGCGTGCGCGGGTTGCTGTTGTCGCTGGGGTATGGCTATCCGGTGGCGGCGGCACTTGCCGTCATCATGACCGAGGCGCCGCGCCAGCCGGTTGAAGCGGAAGGCAAGCTCTACCACACGCCAACAGGCCCCCGTGTTTGCGTGCAAGGCGCGCCGACGAGCCCGGGCCTCTGCAATGCGATCCTGTTGCGGCTCGATCGCCGGCTCGCCGGTCTCGCGAAGAAGCGCGGATTGACCTACACGCGCTATGCCGACGACCTCACGTTCTCAGGCCCGGAAGCCGAGGTGAAGAAGCTGCTCGGCCTCGTGCCGAAAATCGCGCGCGAGGAGGGATTCGAGATCAACGCCGACAAGACGCGCCTCATGCGCCAATCGGGCCGGCAAGTCGTGGCCGGTGTCATCGTCAACAAGGACATGGGGCTTTCGCGCAAGACACGCCGCAAGCTGCGCGCGGCGTTGCATCAACAGAACCTTGGCAAGGGCGATGCGGCGTCGAAGGCGCGGCTTGCAGGCAAGCTCGGTTACTTGCACATGCTGAACCCGGCACAGGCAGAGCGGCTGGCGTCCCCGCGACCATAATCCGCGATTGGCCGCGGAATCGGGTTTCTATATGGTCGCGCTCCCTTTGCGCCGGGTTCATCTATCCGGCGGGGAGAACGGCGAGCTATGACCCAGAAAACACTGATTACCAGCGCACTTCCGTACATCAACGGCGTCAAACATCTTGGAAACTTGACGGGATCGATGCTGCCCGCGGACGTTTATGCGCGGTATTGCCGGGCGCGGGGACGAGAGACGCTGTTCATTTGTGCCACGGACGAGCACGGGACGCCGGCGGAGCTGGCCGCGCTCGAAGAGGGGCTGCCGATCGAGGAGTACTGTGCGAAGTGGTGGGCGATTCAGAAAAAGCTCTGTGACGGGTTTGGGCTGTCGTTCGACTACTTCGGGCGGTCATCGAGTCCGCAGAACCGGGAGCTGACTCAAGCATTTGCCAAAGTGTTGTGGGAGCGCGGGCATCTTGAGGAGCGTTCCACGCGGCAGGTCTATTCGAACGCGGACGCGCGCTTTTTGCCCGACCGATATGTGATCGGTACTTGTCCGCACTGCAATTACGATCGCGCGCGAGGAGATCAGTGCGAGAATTGCACGCGCGTGCTTGATCCTGCGGACTTGAAGGAGCCGCGGTCGGCGCTGTCGGGATCGTCGGATATCGAGCTGCGCGACAGCAAGCACTTGTTCCTGAAGCAATCGAAGTTTTCCGATGATTTGCGCCAGTGGATCAATTCACGAACCGAGTGGCCGAACCTGGTGTCTTCGATCGCGCTCAAATGGCTGGACGAAGGGCTGCAGGATCGCGGCATCACGCGCGATCTCGCGTGGGGTGTACCGGTGAACGCGAGTGCGTGGGGACCCAACCCCGAAGGCAAGCGGCCGGATGTGGAAGGGCTGAAAGGCAAGGTCTTCTACGTGTGGTTCGACGCGCCGATCGAATACATCGGCGCAACGAAGGAATGGGCGGATGACGTACAACGCTCGAACTCGCGCGATTGGCAGGCATGGTGGTTTGGCGAGCAGGCGCAAGCGAACGTTCGTTATGTCCAGTTCATGGGTAAGGACAACGTACCGTTCCACACGGTTGGCTTTCCCGTGACGATTTTGGGGTCGGGCGAGAAGTGGAAGCTGGTCGATCAGATCAAGGGCTTCAACTGGCTGAACTATTACGGCGGCAAGTTTTCGACGAGTCAGAAGCGCGGTGTCTTCATGGACGCGGCGCTTGAGATTCTGCCGGCTGATTACTGGCGCTGGTACCTTGTCGCGAACGCACCGGAGAGCGCGGACTCTTCGTTCACGTGGCAGCACTTTGCCGACACGGTGAACAAGGATCTGGCCGACGTTCTGGGCAACTTTGTAAACCGGACGCTGAAGTTCACCGAAAAGCAGTTCGGCACCCAAGTTCCGGCCGGCGGTCAGCGCGGTCCCCTTGAGGATAAGTTGATAGAGCAGCTGGAGAAGCGCGTCGCCGCCTACGCTCAGCATCTTGAAGATATGCAGTTCCGCAAGGCTGCGGCGGAGCTTCGATCGATTTGGGTGCTGGGTAACGAGTACTTGGCCGAAAGTGCGCCGTGGACCTCGATCAAGACGAACAAGGACGCGGCGGCCGTGTGCGTGCGGACGGCGATCAATCTGATCCGGTTGTTCGCCGTGCTCGCGAATCCGATCATTCCTTTCGCGGCGGAGAAGATGGCGCGTGCGGTCACGGTTGATCCTGTGTCGCTGCACTGGCCGGACGGGGCGATCGAGCAACAGCTTGATGTCTTGAAGCCAGGACACGCCTTTGTAGCTCCGGCGCAGGGCGACGTGCTGTTCGGCAAGCTCGCACCCGAGCAGGTTGCCGCTTGGGAAGCCCGGTTTGGGTCGGCTGAAGCCTGATCCTTCGTGTCACTGCAATCTCTAGGTCGCGACAAGTCGCCGCGCTCGCGCTCGGGCGTTCGCCAGTGCGGTGTCGCTTGGATGCGGGTGCAATCAGTGCTGGCGGCGGGCGTGTCAGTTACTGCAACTTGCGCTTCGAAGAGGTGCGGCGTGCGACGGTTGCCGGTTGTGCGTTGTCTCAAATTCACAGGTGCGGACAACTAAAACGTGCGCCTGTGCATCTCTACGATGAGTTGTTGATGGCAGCGTGAAACACGCACGCTCTACGCCTCTCAGTTATTGCAACCGCTCCGGATTTGTTTCATTGTTGAAACACGGAAGGGGTCGGCTGCTGATGGGGATCAGAAACCGACGCGGGGAGGTCGAGTTGGGGGCTTCATGCCGCGTTATAAGGCGTTGTCTGCGTTTGCCTTTCTTACCGTTCTGATCTCCGCTGGGAGCGTAGGTAGCCAGGATCCATTTCGTGCCCGTTCCGAGGGTGAATCGGCCGCGTCTGCGACCCCGATTTACGCCTGGGAGGCACCAAAGTCCTACAACCCATACAATCAGTTTGACCCGCCGGCGGAGCACGCACCACTGGCAAACAAGCCTAGCGTTGCGCCGGTGGTTGAGCGGCCTGTGGAAGTAGTTCCGCAACCTGCAGAACCTATTGCCGCCGCGGACGCCCCGGCGCGCGTGCAACTGGCGGCGGTGGTGACACCTGAGGTGCCTGGGACGCAGACCGACGCGCCGACGCCGGACGCGGAGATTCCGCTATCGACGGCTGCGGAGCGGCGGCTGTTCGAGACCGTCCCGAACGAGATCGAGAGCTATTACGATCTGTTTATGTACGTCAGCAAATCGAACCGTGGCCCCTTTGCGCAGCGGATGTTCGTGTTCCAGCGCGATGCCGACGGCAAGATCATTCCCTACGCGGAATGGCCCGTTTCGACCGGCCGCGAAAAGATCGAGCTGCACAAAGAAAAGAAGATCCGTACGACGACGCCAGAAGGAATCTTCATGCTCGACGCTGATAGGTTCTTCCCTCGCTACTACTCGCGTTCGTGGGATGGCGCGCCGATGCACCACGCGATGTTCTATGACCTGAAGAACAATGGAAACCTCTCCGGGCTCGCGATCCATGCCGCCGTCGGCGCAAGCAAGATCCGTAAGCTCGGCAAGCGTGACTCGGCGGGCTGCATCCGGCTTTCTCCGAAGAACGCCGCGGAGTTGTTTTACAAGATCAAGAACACAACGAAGGGGCGAGTCCCGTCGTTCGCCTTGAACGAGCGCGGTTCGACCGATCGTTGGGGCCGGATTGAGTTGGACGCCGCCGGAACACCGATCCTGCAGGATGGTTATCGGGCGGTTCTGCTGGTCGAAAACTACGATGGCCGGGATGAAATCGCCGGATCTGTCGTCGCTTACACGAACTGACTGTGGGCGCTGTCAGCGTTGCAAAAAGGCAGCAACCACAAATAGTGCGTCGCGTTCGCACAACGTTACATTGAGTAACCAAATGATCTGCCAGTAATGTGGCGGCTGATATGGGGATAGTGAATGGCATCCTGGCTCACACGCCTGAGTGCTGCCTTCGTCGTGGCCGGTTCGGCTATGGCGGGGTACGTCGCGTTGAAAGATCCGCGAACCGCCGCCGAGTTGGCGCCGGCGTTGGCGCAGCTTGAACGCGACAGCGACGCGCTGCTGACCTCGCTGCGGGAGCAGGCGGACCGGGCGCGCCGCGAAGCGCCACGCGTTGCGGAAGTGCTGCAATCGCAGCTACCGTTCCTGATCATCGAGCCGAAAGATTTGGTGGCTCCCGCCGTTGGGATGCCGACCGTTCAGGTGCCGATGCCGGTGCCGCCGGAAGCCGTGCGTATGCCGGCCGCCTCTGCCGGGCAGATGCCCATGGACATTGAGCCGGTCGAAACGCGGTTGCGCTCGAAGGTGGCGGCTGAACTGATTCAGTATTTCGATTTGTACCTCTACGTCAGCAAGGCGACGCCGGATAAAGGCCACTGGGCGCAGCGCATGTTCGTGCTCGCCAAGCAGCAGGATCAGACATTTGCGCTGCTCCACCACTGGCCGGTGTCCACTGGCAAGGAAGAGGTGATGGTTTCGCCGTCAGGCCGCCGATTGGGCACCCACACGCCTTCGGGCGTGTTCAAGCTCGATCGGGGCCGCTTCTACGAGGACTACACGTCGCGGCAATGGAAATCGCCGATGCCGAGCGCGATGTTCTTCGACTGGCAAACCGAGGGGCGTACGTCGGGGCTGGCCATTCACGGCAGTGACGCGAATGGCGCCAAGGAGCTTGGGAATCGCGCGTCGCACGGCTGTATTCGGCTTTCGGCCGAGAACGCCAAGACGTTATTCGAGTTGATTCAGGCGAACTACAAGGGCCGCGTGCCGGTGTTTGCGATCGATCCGAACACCGGGACGATGAGCACGGCCGGGCGTCTTGTGCGTGACGAGAAGGGCCGTGTGATCACGCGGCGCGGCTACAAAGTCCTTGTATTCATTGAGGATTACGGCGGACCGTCCGTAGATACGGTTGCTGCCCTTTACTAGTCAGTCTTCGTTTTCGCGATCGTGCATGCATAGAGCGCGATCGCGGCTGCGTTCGATACGTTCAAGCTCGGCATCGTGGGCAGCGTCGGCAAGCGGACGGCGATGTCGCATTTTTCGCGGGTGAGGCGGCGAATGCCTTCACCCTCCGCGCCCATCACGAGAACCACGTCACGGTTCAGATCCACATTTTCGATTGGCTCAGACACTTCGTCGGCCAGCGCCAGGCGCACGAAGCCAAGCTCGGCGAATTCGTCGAGGGTACGGGCGATGTTGACGACTCGCACGACCGGCACCATCTCCAGCGCACCGCTGGCGGCCTTGGCGAGCACGCCGCCTTCGGGTGGCGAGTTGCGGTCTTGGACAACGACGGCGGCGGCGCCGAATGCAGCAGCTGAGCGAAGAATCGCACCGAGATTGTGGGGGTCTGTGACTTGATCGAGCAGCATTATCCGGCGCGGCTGGCTGGCCGTTTCGATCACGTCGTGGATATCCAGCTCGTCGAGAGGAGTGGTCAAAAGGGCGACGCCTTGGTGAACGGCGTCCCGCGGCAGATTGCGCGCTATGGCGTGGCCATCTGCGGATTCGACGGGGACTTTCGCTTTGGCGGCGAGGGCGCGGAAATCGGGATCTGGTACGGAAATCAGCAGTTTTCTGCTCTTTCGGTGGGTGTTCTTCAAGGCCGCGCGCACGGCGTGCGCGCCCCAGAGCCAGACGGCGCCGCCTTCGGTCCGGTTTTCGTGACCATGGTTTCGGTTTCGTCTGGTCATTGTGCCGCTGCTCTTGAGGAGGGAAGAAAGCCATTAACCAGTTGACAAAACTGGCGTAAATTCGGATTAAGCGCCCCTCCCGTGCCCAGACGGTTGTGGGCGCGTGCGGGCGCCATCCAAAACGATAGGACGAAATTCATAACCGGCTGGAGCAAACACGCACTCGGCGCGAGCCGACGCACGTCCAATTTTTCGGGGGAGTGTCCCGAGTGGCAAAGGGGGCGGACTGTAAATCCGCTGGCTTGCGCCTTCGCAGGTTCGAGTCCTGCCTCCCCCACCATCCTGCTCCGCGCTTCGCGCTTGGCAGGATAGCGAGAACGGGTTTGCGAAACTGGATGCGCTGCGAAGCGGTGGCGAAGCAGGGCGACACGAAGGAACGAAGGAGAATTCATAACGGCTCACGCCGAAAGTTGCGGGTGTAGCTCAATGGTAGAGCAGAAGCCTTCCAAGCTTACGACGAGGGTTCGATTCCCTTCACCCGCTCCAGCCTTCGCTCGCGAAGGCCGATGATGGCACCCAGAGCGTGGGTCGGCAAGCCTGAGTGACGAGTTGAGAAGCGACTGACAAGGACGAGTAATTAAGGAACTAGGGCAATGGGCAAAGCAAAATTCGAACGCAACAAGCCGCACTGCAACATCGGGACGAT
>CADEFU010000022.1 GCA_902826695.1 uncultured Alphaproteobacteria bacterium
TCCGACGAACCCCAATCCGTCACCGTGATCGTGACGCCGTTACCGGTCTCGCCCGAGATCAGGCTGAAATTCGTAAAGCCCCCGGTCATCGTGCCGAGCGCGAGGATCGCGCCGTTCGCACCGCCCGCGATCGTGCCCGCGTTCGAAACCGCACCGTCGAACGTGCCGAAGTCGAGCCGCAGCGCGTTGTACGCGCTCGTGATCTCACCGTTGTTCGTGAAAGTGCCGTCGAACAGATTGGCGGTCAGATGCACGCCGGTGTTCTCACCGTCGCCGCTGATCGACCCGTTGTTCAGGAAGTCGCCATAGACATTCGTGGCATTCAGCGCAAAGCCCGTCGCCCCGCCGGTGATCACACCGTTCGCCGTGTTGGTAATGTCGGCCCGCGCCTCCGACGAACCCCAATCCGTCACCGTGATCGTGACGCCGTTACCGGTCTCGCCCGCGATCAAGCCCGTGTTCGTGAGCCCGCCGTTTGCCTGGCCAAGCAACATCGCCAGGCCATTGACGCCGCCGGTGATCGTGCCGTTGTTTTCGACCGGCGCGTTGAACTCGTCCACTTCGAAGGCCACGCCGCCGCTGCCGCCGGTGATCGTGCCGTTGTTCGTGAACGAAGCGACGATCGTATCGCCTTCAAGCTCGAATCCGGTCGAACCGCCCGAGATGACGCCGTCGACGGCATTCAGGATGGCAGCCACATCCTCCGCGCTGCCCCACGAGACGAGTTCGATCGTAACGCCGTTGCCGGTCTCGCCCGAGATCTGGCCGGAATTCGTAACGTCCCCGGTCATCGTGCCAAGCGCGAGGATCGCGCCGTTCGCACCGCCGGCAATCGTGCCTGTGTTCGAGAACGCCCCGTCGAACGTGCCGAAGTCCAATCTCAGCGCATTGTACGCGCTCGTGATCTCACCGTTGTTCGTGACAGTGCCGTCGAACAGATCGGCGGTCAGGTGCACGCCGGTATCGACGCCATCGCCGCTGATCGACCCGTCGTTCAGGAAGTCGCCATAGACATTCGTGGCATTCAGCGCAAAGCCCGTCGCCCCGCCGGTGATCACACCATCCGCCGTGTTGACGATATCGGCGCGCGCATTCGCAGCACCCCAATTCGTCGCCGTGATCGTAACGCCGTTGCCGTACTCGCCCGAGATCAGGCCGGAATTCGTGAACCCGCCGGTCATTGACCCCAGCGCCAGGATCGCCCCGTTCGACCCGCCGGCGATCGTGCCCATGTTCGAGAACGCACCGTCGAACGTGCCGAAGTCGAGCCGCAGCGCATTGTACGCGCTTTCGATCTGACCGTTGTTCGTGAAATTGCCGTCGAACAGTTCGGCGGTCAGATGCACGCCGGTGTTCCCGCCGTCGCCGCTGATCGACCCGTTGTTCAGGAAGTCGCCATAGATATTCGTCGCGTTCAGCGCAAAGCCCGTCGCCCCGCCGGCGATCACACCGTCAACAGTGTTGACGATGTCGGCGCGCGCATCCGACGAACCCCAATCCGTCACCGTGATCGTGACCCCGTTACCGGTCTCGCCCGAGACCAGACCCGAGTTCGTGAACCCGCCGGTCATCGTACCGAGCGCCAGGATCGCCCCGTTCGACCCGCCGGCGATCGTACCCGTGTTCGAGAAAGCACCGTCGAACGTGCCGAAGTCCAATCTCAGCGCATTGTACGCGCTTTCGATCTGGCCGTTGTTCGTGAAAGTTCCGTCGAACAGATCGGCGGTCAGGTGCACGCCGGTATCGACGCCGTCGCCGCTGATCGACCCGTCGTTCAGGAAGTCGCCATAGACATTCGTGGCGTTGAGAGCAAACCCGGTCGCCCCGCCCGTGATCACGCCATCCGCCGTGTTGACGATATCGGCGCGCACATCCGCGGCACCCCAGTTCGTCGCGGTGATCGTGACCCCGTTACCAGCTTGGCCCGAGATCAACCCGGAATTCGTGAAGCCGCCGGCGATGTTCGTGAACGAAAGCTCCACGCCGTTTGAGCCACCGCTAAGCGTACCCGCATTGCCGAACCCGCCGGCAAAGCTTTCGCCCGACATAGCGACGGCATTCGATCCGCCTGAAATTGTGCCGTTGTTGACGAAGCCGCCGTCGAACGTCGTGCCGTCGTAAGTGAAGCCGTTGCGCGCGCCCGAGATCAGGCCGTCGTTCAAGACGCCGCCGCTCCACGCCGAGGTCGCAAACACACCGTCGCCGCTCGAAGCGATGATCCGTCCCGTCGCTCCGTTCGCGAGGCCGCCTGAGAACGTTCCGCTCAGAATGCGAATCGCATCATTCGCACCGGAAATCAGACCGGTATTGGTGAGTCCGCCGCTGAAGCTCTGCGTCTGGCCGGTGATCCAAACCGCAGGCCCCAGCAGACCGTGGATCTCGCCGTTGGCCGTGTTCGTCAGACCGCCTTCGACGGTTGGTGCAACGAAGACAATGCCCACACCGCGATAGGGCGACGCTTCGAGCAGGCCATACGCCTCGCCCTCGCCCAGGTCTTGCGTGATCAGTCCGTCATTGAAGATGCCGCCGCTGAAGCTCGCGCCGCCGACGCCGATCGACGGCCCGTATTCGCCGACGATGGTCCCGCCGGTGTTGTTGAAGATGCCGCCTGAGAAAACGACGCCCGGACCTTGCGCCGGCCATGCGGCAGCGCTCGCTTCTCCGCCCTCGCCGCCCTCACCGCCGGTGTTGCCGTACGCGCCCGACGGCAAACCCCAATCGCCGATCAAGATGCCGCCGAAGCCGCCGGTGATCGCGCCGTTGTTTTGAATACCGCCGGTCCACGAGGTGAATGTGTCGGGAATGTAGACGCCGGCCAAGTCACCGCTGATGACGCCCGTCGGCTGGTTGATCAGCGCACCGCTCATCGTGCCGTAGCGCGCGACGATGCCGAAGTCTTTGCCGCTGATCAGCCCCGCGTTGACGATGTCGCCGGTCAGCTTCGCCGCTTCGATCTCGACCTCATCGTCATCATACTCGATCGTGCCGAGACTGATGCCGCTGCCGCGCTTGGAGGCGATCGTGCCGTTGTTAAAGATGCCGCCGGTCACGTCGGCGTCGTCGCCCAACGTCAACGCACCAGCCCCTTGCGAACCGCCGACGATCGTTCCGTTGTTGACGAGCTTGCCGGCGATCAATCCGCCGTCGCCGATGAAGAAGCCGGGATCCTTGCGTTCCGCGTTGCCGTCGCCGACGCCGTTACCGGCATTGCCTTTTCCGATCGTCGCGTTGTTGACGACGTCGCCGGAAATCGTCTTTTGGACCTTAACGCACTGCTTGTTCGTGTTGATGGTGGTGGGTGTCGTCAATTTGAGACAGCCGCCATCGTCGGCGGCCGCTGTTGCGGCACCGAGCGCTACAATTGAAACACACGACATCAGCCGTGCCGCCAGGCGCCACTGAACCATTACGATTAACCCACCTAGCCCAAGAATTCGGGTCGTTGCCGTCTCCACGCTAACGGCAGTCGCCCGCGCCTACCAGACATTTGTGCCAGTAGAGCGAATTCCGTGCCGCGCGCTGTGCCCAATAGGCAGCGGGTCCTACAGCGTGCACCAGGGAAACCACTGCGTCCCCGAGTTGTTTCGCGGCAGCCTACCCTAACGAACGCGGGAGCCGGAGGCCCTAATTGACGCGCCCGTCCATAGCCCCCGCGCGAAATACCTCTACATCGGCCGCGACGGCCGCGACGTCGTGTGGAGACAGCGCCGCCTACGAAGCCCGCGCGCTCAGCGAACCCGGCCCCGCCTGCGCCCGCTGGCTCGCCACCGGCCAACGCTGACGGACGACGGTCAACGCCGCCCATAGGCACGCGACCGTCACTCTAATCCCCGCCTCGCCGACCTTGACAAAGGTCAATTCCGCGCGGCCAGCGCTCGGCAATACTGGGTTCGTCGGCCAGCGAACAGGGGGACCTATGCAATCCGTCACTACGGCAGGTGTGCTGCGCGGACTCACATACGCAGCCGCGGTCGCGTTCGCCGCCCTTTGCATTCTGTTCGCCGCACTTCCGCGCAGCGCCGCACACCAACTGGACGCCGAGGGCTACGTCGAGCATTGGTACGATCCCCAGGCCATGGCAACGCTCGAAGACGCGGCAATGACCATTCTCAACCTGCAGCCATACCTGCGCGAGGCCGAAGCAAACACAACCAACCTTTCCACGATCGACCAGTTTTTGATTCAAAAGGAGGGGCTGGGCGTCCGCGCCACACGCACCGGCATCAACACCTTTACGGACTGGGTCCCGTCCACCGGGGGCTCTTGGGTCGGCTCGACCTACGTGCCGTACTATGGCGGCACCACGGTGACGACGCGCATTCCCACCCGCCAGGACGTCAGCATTTGGATCGACTTTGCCGAGGTTGACCACGTCTCGCTGATCGAAATGAACAACGGCGGTGCCTATCCGTGGGACATCCACATCGAAGCGAACTCGTCAGCGATGCGCCAAGGACGTTGGACGTTGCTGAATCTTCGTGCGCAGCGCCTCGATCAGGCCCGCAAATTCATCGACGCGTTCACATCGCTGCAAGCGGCCGCCAACGGATTCTGGCCCCAACGATTCGGCGGCATGTGGATCGGCGTGACCAACGAGAAAGCCCGAAAGAAAATGCGGAATCTTGGCTGGGATCGTGGCGGTGTGATTGTGGTCGGTGTCATTCGCGGCTCGCCTGCCGAACAAGTCGGCATCCGCGCCGATGACATCGTGTATGAGGTCAACGGCAATCAGGTCTCTGATTCAAACGCCTTCATCGCGGCACTCGGCGCCGCGCTGAAGGACAAGGCCTCGGCGATGCTCCAGCTCAAAGTCTTTCGCGATGGCCGTCAGTTCGATGTGGCAGTGGCTGTCCAAAACAACGCTTACGGCCGGTCATGGTACAAAGAACGGCCCACAGGCACAGCGGCCTCACCGGCACCACAGGAATGGTGGAAGGCATGCGAGAAAGGGGTAGGCGAAGCGGCGATCAAGGCGTGCACCCAAATCATCGAGAGCGGCAATGCCGGCAGTTCCGCGCTGCTCGCCAGTGCGCACTACCATCGGGCATACGGCTATTGGCAGGACAAGAAGTACGATCTTGCCATTGCCGATTATTCGAGAGCCATTAGCCTCAATCCCGAATGGCTGCATTCCTATGCTGAACGCGGCGCTGTGTACTTGGACATGGACGACTATGACCGCGCAATCGCCGACGAGACAGAGGCCATTCGGCGCAACCCTTCCTTCGACCGGGCCTACCAATGGCGCGCCGTAGCTTTCCGAAGGAAGGGCGAATATCGCAAAGCGATGGACGATCACGACCGCGCGATCGAAATCGACGCGAGCGCCTGGAACTTGAGCGGCCGCTGCCTGACCTATGCGACGTTCGACCGTTCTCTCCGCGACGCGCTCAAAGACTGTAACCGGGCCTTAGAGATGGATCCCGGACGGGACTACATTCTCTACGCGCGCGCGATGGTCTACTTTCGCGATGACCGCTTCGACCTTGCGCTCGCCGACTTGAATGCGGCGATCGAGAAAGATCCAAGGTACGCGCGGGCGCTGTACCTGCGCGGTGTCGTTCGCCGCCACCTGCGCGACGAAGCCGGTGCCGCGGCCGACATCGCCGCAGCCCTGGCCCTGAGCCCGGGCCTAGCCCAGGAGTTTCAAAAACTAGACATTGAATGAGCGCTTCGGCGCGACAGCTCGATTTTCAACGTTCTCCATCAAGGGGAAGGATCACGACCGCCTAGCGTGCGCGCCCACCGGCGCAGATCGCGCAGCCGAACAGGCGTCAGCGCTATCTTGAACGCGGGCGGTTTCACCACCGCCCTTGCGGCGGGCGTCCCCTCGTCCCTATCTTTCGACCAGCCATCGCGAGCGGTTCACCCGTGACCAAAGACCCCTACGCCGTGCTCGGCGTCGCCAAGACCGCGACGGCCGACGAGATCAAGAGCGCCTATCGCAAGCTCGTCAAAAAGCTGCACCCCGACCTGCACCCTGGCGACAAAAAGGCGGCCGACCGGTTTAAGGAAGTGGCCTCCGCCTACGACATCGTGGGCGACGCGGACAAGCGCGCGAAGTTCGACAAGGGCGAAATCGACGAAGCCGGTCAAGAACGCCCGCAGCAGCGCTACTATCGCGACTACGCCGATCAAGGCGGCGCGCGACAGTACCAATCGGCGCGCGGCTTTTCCGACTTCGACCAGTTCTCCGACCTCTTTGGCGACTTCTTCGCCGGCGGCGCGGGCGGCCAACCGCGCGGACAAAACGTCCACTACCGCCTCGAGATCGATTTCTTGACCGCGGCCACCGGCGGCCAGCAACGCATCACGCTGCCGGACGGCAAGCAGCTGGGCGTCACCATCCCCGAAGGCGTGACCGACGGACAGACGCTGCGCCTCAAGGGGCTCGGCCAGTCCGGTCCCGCCAACGCACCCGCCGGCGACGCGCTGATCGAGATCCACGTGCGGCCGCATCCACTGTTCGAACGCAAGGGCGACGACATCGTCAGCGAGCTCGCGATCGGCCTCGACGAAGCGATCTTGGGCGGCAAGGTCGAAGCCCCCACCGTCTCCGGCCGCGTCATGGTCGCCATTCCGAAAGGCGCGTCGAGCGGGCAAACGCTGCGCCTGAAAGGCAAAGGGATCAAAGGCAAAGGCGCCGCCGCGGGCGACCATTTGATCCGCCTGAAGATCGTCATGCCCAAGATGATCGACGACGAACTTGCGACCTTCATACAAACCTGGCGTGAGAAACACGCCTACGATCCGCGGAGCCTATAGCCATGATCGTCAGCGAACAGGACCTCGTCATCGAAATCCGCGACCTCTCGCTTCCCCGCCTGCACAAATGGATCCGCTTAGGGTGGGTCAAGCCGGAACGGCGCGAAGGGGCCGCCTTCTTTCAGGAGGTCGATATCGCGCGCGTGCGCATGCTCAACGACCTCGAACAGGCGCTCGACTTCGACGACGAAACCGTGCCGCTCGTGCTCTCGCTGCTCGACCAAATCCACGGCCTGCGCCGCGAACTGCGCAACCTCGCCCACGCCGTTGAGGAACAGCCCGACGCCGTCCGCGACCGCATCCGAACAGCCTACGCGCGGCTGAGCGAAACCTGACATAGCGGCTGGCTCAGCACCCACCGCGGCAACACCTGAGAACTCAAGCCGGCCCCCCGCTCAGCCTGTGGCATCGAAATCTTCGCCATCCGCGCGCGCCGGTACGACCGCGGCGGCAACCGGACGGAGCTTGCTGAGAAACCTCAGCGCGCGCTGGCTCGGCAGAAAGAAGTAACCGCCGCCGCGCATCGTCACATAGGCCTGCATGTCCTTGATGAGGATCGGCCCCGACGGCGTGGGGATCGTAAATCTTCCGTCTTTGCGGGGTCTCGAACCCAATGGGTCCATCTCGTCACGAAGCCCCTCGAATGAGCTCGACCCGAGCCACGCTTGCTGCACGAACTCGAACTGCCGTTCGAGGTCCGCGTTCAGGCACATGAAAAGCAGACCCGTCTTCTTCTCTTTGTCGACACCTTCGTCATATACGCGGCCGCGGCGCAGGAGCCGGTGTCTGTTCGTGATCGCGATCTGCGTCGGATCGCCCGGCGCAAAGCTGTCGCGGGGATTGGCGCGCCGGATATGCGCGCCGAGCGGACAGCGCAGGCCCTGCGGATCGTCGCGCCCGTACAGAAACTCGTTGTCAGGTCTGTCTTCAAGCTTCTGTTCGACAGCTGTGCTGAGCTCAGTAAGACTGATCGGCTTAGGGGGCAATCCACCCACAGCGCCCGACCAAAGCGTGGCGGTCAGTTTCGCCGCGGCCTCCGCCTGTTGCTCGGGTGTGGGCCTCTCATCGGGGAAGCGCACCAATGACGATCCGTTCTTCCAGCGGCCCACCATCTTGGCGGCAATCCACTCTTCGCAGTCCTCCGGGCGCTTGTACTTCAACAGCTGACTTACTTCGCGCGCCGACTTAGCCAAAGCTTTTCGAAACCCATCAACGTCCTGTTCGAGTTGGCGGATCACCAAAAAGCTTCCATTTCGCCCGAGGTCGCGAAATTCCTTCGGACAGGACTCACCATCCCATTCCGCAATGTCGGGTGGAAGGTTCGGAAGGTCCTTATCCCGATCGAACACCTCAGACACCTGCGGCGTCGGCGGAAAGCGATCGCGCCCATCGCGATACCCCAGAATAAACTCACCGGCATTGACTTGATTGAGGGGATCGACGTTCTTCGCCGAACGATCGACACCTTTGATAATCGGCTGAGAAATCCCATCGGCGAAACCGAACGGTTCGGACAACGGTTGCCCTTTTTCGGGAAGCCGGCGGAACATGATCGGCCCCCTGCCCGCGAGTTCAAGGCCATGGTGCAACGCCCTTTTCTTTTCCCCGGCCAACATTTCGTCGATCCCGGCGTCTTCTGCCGCGTACATCAACAGGACCGCATCCACCGGTTCGTCCGGTCCGCCCCAGCGCCAATGGCCCGGCGCACACTCATTCAAATCACCAAGCAGGTTGTGCCGCGTGGGGTGATCCATCCCAAAAACATACGCCGGAGGAAACTCGGCACATAGCTTCGCCGGTGGCGCCGTTGAACCACTATTCGCCGCCACTTTCGTCGAACCGCTGGCGAGCCCAAGCTTCTCCAATCCCCGCCACGACAACGCCACGAACAGCGCTTTCTTAAGGTGCGGCGGTTGTTCGCCGAACGCGACGCTTCCAAGGATCTCGTTGAGCCAGGCGTTCGCCTGACCTGCACTCGCTGCTGTCGGGAAGCGGATTGGCAAGCACGCCCCGTCATGCAACGCGCGCATTCCGTCGAACACAAGCCGCTGAATCTCGTGCGTTTCGATCGCCCGCGCCGGCCGCGGCGACGACGTGAAATACCCAAGCCACTCTTCGGCTTCGCTTCCCGACTCCGCCCGCGCCAACCCATATCGAATTTTGGCGTTAAGCCGAACCTGCTCCGCCGTCAGCGACGGATACGCGGAATACCACAGCAAGGTCGGTATCTGCTGACGCCGGACCCAGCGCTTGAATCGATCCCCATCGGTCGCGCCGTCTTGAGCAAGCCAGTTTGTCTTGGGGAAATCGGTCGTGTTGCTCCAAACGATCGTCAACCCCTGGCTCGCCTTGGTAATGAAGTCCTCAAGATAGCTTTCCCAGCTGCCGTCATAGTTGCTGAAGAACAGCAACTTCTTTCCGGGAATGCGCACCCACTGCGCGAAGTGAATCGTGCCGATGTTCGAGAGAAATCCGCGCCGGAACGAGCCGGATTGCACGGCCAACTCCACAAGGTGAAGCCCCAGACGCAGCATCACCCAGCGGCGAAGGAGGCCGGGCTTCACGGTAGACACCGCCGTCAGATGGTTTTGCGCGATCGGTTCGCCGCCACCCGCGCGATATGAATTCTCGCGCGCCATGATCGCTTGAACAAGCGCTGCATCGGGATCCCGGTCCTCAGGCCTGTCGGCTGTCTCGCTCAAGCGCAATCGCCACGCCAAAACTCCCCCAACCGCGGCAAGCAAACTTGCCGACATCAAAACAACCGCAATCAGCATCATCCACGCGACGATGCTTGCAGCGACGACCCCGGCCGCGACGGCCGCAGGGTTGGGTACAAAGAAAAAAATGGCCAGAGCAATCCCGATCGCTGCGCCCACCACCGCGGGCACGACAGCGGGCGGCCACGTTTCTTTCTCCCGCAGCTGGACAACAACGACGGCCAGGATCAGGCCCAGCAACACAACGACCGGAAGCCGGTCGGTCAGCTTCGTCAACATTGTTTCGACGCTGGCGTTGAAGAGCACAAGCATCAGTGCGCCGATCGCCACGGCAGCGGCTACTTCGACAATGCGCGCGAGCCAAGAGTCGAGACTCAGTCTGAAAATCGCGTAAATGATGTTCCGTCCCGGCCGCACGGGATCGCCAACTTGCGTGTCCGCAGCCGGCACTGAGACATCTTGTCCTTCGGCCTTTAGCGCGCGCCTTGCAGCCTCGATAAACTCAAGCGGCGCAGCATCGCGCTTCCGATCGCGCAACGCCTCGACAGCGTTACGGGCTATGTGTTCGATCGCGTCGTCGTCTTTAATCCGCCGCACAGAAAGACCCGGCGTTCCCTGAAACGGCAAGCCGAGCGCGAGATGGAAAAAGTGAGATGAAAACGGGTGTGTCCTGGGCCGCAGGGTGAAGCGATTGAGACAGCTTTCGAGTTCACGCAAGGACTGAATTCCACAGGCGCTTTCGAACACCGGCAGAAGAAGCGATCCCGCCCTACGCACAAGGGACGCAATGATATTGTTCGCGTTCGTTCGCCCGATCATCCATCGAGCCAAGCTCTCAAGCCAGCCGTCTTGCGATCCATCCCCGGTGATATCGAGGACCAAATAGGCGCGAGCCTGCGGCGTCCCATCCCACACAACCGACGCACTCATGAAGTGGATGATCTGGGGATCGCCTGGCCGCTTGGCGGTCAACGCGTTCACGAGCGCGTCGCCCGCAGGATTCCTAAGCGCCTTCAAACGGCGCTCCACCTCCTCGACTTTCATTCCGAGCCATGCAGGATCAGACTCGATCGGCACGCAAACAACAAATTGGCAGTGCTTGAGGTTAGCCATCCTCGCCCCCTGTCGAGCGATACGGGCCATACGCGCGCACCATCCGCTCTTTGCGGTCCCAACTCACCATCAACTCCGATATCCCCAAAATGTCTTTCATGCCGGCACCGCCGACGGGCCACAACCCGTCCAGCGCCTTCAATCCAAGAAGCATTTCGGTGAACATATCTCGCGCCAACTCACGCCCCAGACATTGGTGCGGTCCGCCTCCTGGGCCGAAGTGCAAAACGCTTTGCTTACGGTCAGGAGAAAACGTGTTCGGATCGTCGAAAACCTTTGGGTCGCGACAGGCTTGCGCGACCAGAGCGCAGACATACTGCTTCTGGTCCACGTGGACATCGTCGAACATGAGCCCCTTGGTCGCCGTGCGAAGCAGGAACTTCGACGGCGGCGCGAGCCGGAGCAATTCGTCAACATAGGCCCGGGCATTGGCATCGGTGAGCTCCTTGAGGCACGCCGCAATACCGCCCTTCTGCCTGACCATCCAGTCGACGATTCCGGTGAACGCGAGCGGCGGGATGAGCAGCGTTGTTCCGAACATTTCGACCAACAGCGACGCGGCATAGTCGCGATCGCGCTCGCGGTCTTCGGGCATTGCGCCTTCGATTGAATGGCGAAGCCGGCTCAACAGCGAGCCGGGATAAGGATCGTATCCCTGCAGCGCCAGATCGAGCCGCCTTCGAAGATGACCGACGAGGCGCGCGCTGGCATTGGTCCCCAGCCACCGATAGTGCCATGCGCGGTTCTCGAAATTCCGGAACACCTGGGCGAACGAAAGTTGCGCCCAATAGACTGCGGTTAGAAACGGGATCGACTCCGGTGTGAAACGATGGACCGAGTTCCAGCGCAGCGTGGCGTAGAAGCGGCTCAGTAGATCGCGCCGCGCCGGTCCGGGCAAGCCGAACACCTCGCGAGCGACAAGGTAGGGGACGAAGTACGCATACTCCCCGACGATGTCGAATTCAGCTTTCTCACGCGCGCGAAAGCAATCGAGCACGCTCGCCACCGCTTTCTTCGCGATAGCACGGCGGCTCTTCGCCGATCCGAGATGAGGCATGGCGTCCGCCAGACCGCTGTTGTCCACGGCACCTACCGCCGCCTTGAGCAGATCTCTTTGGCGTTTGAGATCGTCCGTCTGAGGCGCCATCAACAGCTGAATGCGAGGCGGCGCGATCGCTTTGAACAGCGTCGCATAGTGCGTCAACGAAAATGTGGCCTCGTCTGTCAAAACGCGTGTCACATCTTCGTGGCGCGCCACGAAGACGACACTGCACCCGCCCGGGCTACTTTCACGCACACGAATCGCGCGCGGCCCGCCAGGCGCTAGGATCTCGTTGCCGATCTCCTCCAGCCACGCCGCATTGTCGAACGAGATAGTCCTGACGATCCGATCGCCCTGCATCGCCACTGCCCCCTTGCTCACCCGCCCCCGGCGTGCTCGGCCGCCATACCGAGCTCGCGGTGAAGCGCCGCCGCACGTTCGGTATGATTGCGAACAGCGTCGGCATCGCCCTCGCGGCGCGCGAGCCGCGCGAGGTGCCGGTGGCAATCGGCGGCAAGCGGCCGCATTCCAACGCGCTCCGCCAACTGAAGCGCCGCGGCGATGTCAGCCTCGGGCGACCGCGGATCGGCGTTGGTCGCCTCACTCAACATGACGCCGCGCGAGAACCGCGCCTGCGCGACGAGAATCGGCCCCGCCTTATCCGCCGCAATCGCCACCGCCTTGTCGATCGTCGCCAGCGCTTCGTCGACCAGCCCGCTCGCAAACTCGGCTTCCGCCAACCCCTGAAAGATGGTGACCCAGGACTTCACGGCGCAATGCATGTAAATCTTGTTGGTGACCGAGTTCCGGCCGATCGCCAGCGCCCGCTCCACGCCACCGCTTCGCACGAGCGCGGCCGCGAGCCATCCCGACACCGGCGCTTCCATGACAAACAACTCGTTCGCAAAGCAAATTTCGCGCGCCTCCTCAAGCGGCGCCACCGCCTCGGTTGGCCGCCCCTGCCGCAGCGCCAAGATCCCGCGCGCCGCACGCACCAACAAACGCGAATAGGGCTGATCCTCACCGGCAAGCATTGCCTCCGCCGCAGCCACGGCCGCCTCCGCGCACGCGAAATCGCCACGCTCGACCAAGAACCACGTGAGGTAAGCCCGCGCCTGGACGCTCGGAATGAGCATAGCCCCCAGACGCGATACATCGAGCCCGGCCAATAGTTCGACTTGTTCGGTTTGCCGCGCGATCGCCCCGTCGAGGTCTCCGGTTGAGAAATTCGCGTTGGCTATCGCAAAGAGCGCCAGCGAGCGGACCGGCACCGATTCGATATCCTTGACCAGCTCGAGCGCGTTGCGCGCCTCGGCGATCGCTTCATCGTTCGACCCGCCAAGCCACGCGACATTTGCGAGCTGCCCACGCACGATCGCTTCCATCTTGCGATTGCCGGTCGCCTGGCTACAGGCAAGCCCCAATCGCATAGCCCGATTCCACTCGTCGAGTTCACCCGATTGCTGCAGCGCGTCCGCGCTCATAAGCACGATGTCGGTCAACAACGCTTTGGCCTCTGCGCCCGGCTCATCGCGAAAACGCATCGCCCAATCGTAGAGCGCGCGCACGCCGCGGAGAGACGAACGCCTAGCCCCGTTTTTGCAGGCATCGCGCAGATGCCTGAGCGCACGGGCAGGTTTACCGGCCCGCTCGGCATGAAATGCTGCACGCTCCGCAATCTGCGGCGCATCGGATAGAACGCTCTCCAACGCGTCCAATGCACGGGCATGAAACTGGACCGCCTGCGTTCGCAATAGCGAGTTGCGAGCGCCGTCACGAAAGAGTTCGTGCCGAAACCGCAGCGCGCGCGGGTTCGTACGCTCGATCAAATCTTGATTCTCGAGCTCGGCCAGGACCGGAGGCAGTTCCATTTCATCCATGTCCGAAGTCAGCGCCAGAATCCGCGGGTCTATATCGTCGCCCAGGATCGACGCAGCTTGGATCACGGTGCGGGCCGCGGGACTCAACATGCCCAGGCGCGCTTGGATCAGACTCGCCAGCGACAGCGGCGTCTGGCCATCGACTGCCCGTCCGTCGTCTGAGCGACGCAGCGCACGCACAAGCTCTTGCAAGAAAAGCGGATTGCCTGACGCGCGCGCCACCGCACGATCGAGCGCGACTTGGGACAAAGTCGAACCCGCAGCCACATGCGCGCTTAGTTCGCGCGCCTCGCTGGCCATCAATGGCTCCAAGTCCGTCAAATGAGTGACAACCCGGGCGGCGCGCTCACGCGCAAAGCTGCGAGCCGTGACAATCAGACCGACGCGGCGGTCAACCAAGCCACCCAAGCGTTCAAGGAAATGCGCGCTTTCCCAATCGAAGTCGTGCAGATCCTCCGCCAATACGAGAAGCGGCCGCCTTGCAGCGGCAAAGATCACCAATTCGATCAGCGCCTCGAACGTGAGGCGACGTCGCGCACTCGCTTCAAGACCGGGCCATGCCGCATCGTGAACGCCCAGACCGAGCAACTCAAGGACCGCGGCCGCCTTCGTCCCGGTGACACCCGCGCAGGCCAACGCGTCCAACACCCCGGCGAGCGCCCCGCCGTCAGGAAAGTCCAGAAGACTCCAAGCGAATGGCCGTAGCGGCGCGAAAGGCGTCTTGCGTAAAATCGAAACGCCGCGCAGCTCGCACACGCGCAAGCCAAGGCCGGGCGCAACCTTTGACAGCTCGTAGAGCAGGCGGCTTTTCCCCAAGCCCGCGTCTCCCAAAATTGCCACCGCGCCACCATGGCCGTCCGCCAGCCGCGTCGCCAAGTCAATCAGCGTCTGCAGCTGTGTGCGCCTGCCAACGAACGGCGCAAGATGACGGGTCGCGAACAGACGGCCCACGTCGTGGTCGAGCGCGATCGAGCGCACCTTATGCAAGAGAGTGCGTTCGCCTGGTCCCAAAGCGACTTCGCCGTAGGGTTCGACCATGACCCTTGGACCGGCAAGCTCGAGCGTCTCAGTCGTGATCACCGCGCCGTTGGGCGGCGCCTGCGCCTCGGCATGCGCAGCCACGTGCACGTCCGCACCCACGGCGTCATAGTCGATGCCGTAGTCATTGCGCTGGAGGCGGGTGATGATGCGGCCGCTATGCACGCCCACGCGCACTGACAAGGCGTTCGGGTCGCTCAGCTGCGTTGCATTCGCGCCGGCTGAAATGGCGAGCGCGGCACAGCAAGCCCGCAACGCGTGATCTTCCATCGGAATCGGAGCACCGAAGATTGCCATAACGCCGTCGCCTTGCACGCGCGCCAGCGTTCCGCCGAACTCGTGCACGCGTTGCCGAATCCGGGCCACGACGGCATCGAGCAAATCCCGCGCATCTTCCGCGTCGAGGCTCGACACGCGGTGTGTCGATGAGACGACGTCGGCAAAGAGAATGCTTACCAGCGACGGTGTTCCGCTATCACGCTGCGATGCGGCCGACACGGGCACCTCGCTTCTCACGCCGGCCCCTTCATGTGGTAGGAAAGTTGGCGTGCGGCCCACACCGCGCCCTCGATCAAGCACCACGCATCGCCCGCACTCGACCCGTGACGCGGTTGCACGCTGAGGCCTCCCTCTCCATTGCGGATATATTCGTGCGCTTGCAGAAACATCAGCTTGAGCCCCGTCACGACACCGACGAACGTCCGATCCAAGCGCCCATTCCAGCCGAGCGGCCGTTGTTATTCTGTGGCAAAACGCACGGCACGGCAATCGCCGCTTTCCGGATGGCGAGCCAAACTGGAAAGGACGGTGGCCCCGCAATCAACCAGCGAATGCGTACGCGGCTGCGAAGATCACCTGTCAAGAGATACCAACGCCACGCGAGGCGCTCAGCCCGCCCAAACGCCGGCGAGTGCCGCCGCGGCGCCCGCCGCAACCGCCGACGCCATCAGTACGCCGATGGCCCGCCACGCCAACGCGCGCGCGCCCCAGGCAAAGGCGATGCTGCTTTTCACCACGCTGTTGGCGACGATGGCGGCCACGATCGCGCCGGTCGCCGCAGACGGCGACGCCGGATCGGCGCCCGATCCCGCAAGCCGCGCCGCCGACACGGTCGCCGCATCCACGTCCAACGCGCCCGATAAAAGACTGCTGATCATCAGCCCCATATCGCCCGCATAGGCGCGCGCGTGATAGGCCAAGAGCAACACCAAGGCGACGACGACGATGAACTGCATCGCCGCCAACAACGCATCGGGTGAGCCCGCCGCAACCGCCGCCTTCTCAGTCCCCTCGCCGCCACGTCCGGCGAACACCCAGGCAAAGCCAAGCGCAACGACCAAACCGGCAGCCAGCGCAAAGGCCGCCACCGGCAGCAGACTCGCGTTCATCACCGCGATCAACACGAACGTGCGTACGAACATGACCGATTGCGCCGTCGCAATCGCACCCGCCAACGCGGCCGAACTCTGCGGTGCCTCGCGCGAGGCGCGCGCGGCGTTCACCGTCACCCCGGTCGAGGAAACGAGCCCGCCGGTCAAACCCATCATCAGCGCGCCGCGCTCAGGCCCCGCAATCTTGATCGCGGCATACCCCGCCGTCCCGATCGCGGCGATCACGACGACCGCCCACCACAATTCGTAGGGGTTCAAAATCCCGCCGGGGCCGTACCCTTCATTCGGCAACACGGGCAAAAGCACCACCGACGCCAGCAACAGCTTCACGCCCGCGGTCAGCTCAAAGTGCTGCATCCGCGCGAGCGCGCCGTGCAGCGTCGCCTTCTGCTCGAGAAGCGCCACCATCACCACCGCGGTCACGCCGGCCGCCAACAGTTCGCCCACACCCGCCAACGCGCCGAGTACGAATGTCAAAAAGGCGGCCACCTCCGTCGTCAGCCCACGATCGGCCTCGACCCGCCACGCCTCGCTTGCATAGGCGACCGTCAGCAGCACCACCACACCGGCGGCAATCACGGCCGGAAACCACGCGCCCAAATCCTCCGCACCGATCCCGGCCGCAAAGCCGGTCAGCGCCACAAGCGTGAACGTGCGCACGCCCGCCTCGCGTTGGCCCTCCGGTGTACCGCGCTGGCTCCAGCCGCGCTCGACACCGACTACAAGGCCGATGCCCAAGGCCACGATGAAGCGGAGATAGAAAGTCGTCGCATCCATGCACCAGACTTACAGCGCCAACCCTTAAGGCGCAATTTTGCCCGGCCCAAACGCGCGCCATCCACCGAAGGGCTTCGGCGTCGAAACCCTTGCCAAACACCTAATCGTAGGGACTCCGCAACTATTTCCGCGACGCAGGCATAACCTGGCGTTCACCCCCGGCGTGCCATGCTGACCATGGCTCACCCTAAGAAATCCGTCATGAGGACGAAATGTCGATTTCGTTGAAGGTGAAGCTTGTCGCCGCCACGTGTGCGAGCGTCGTGACCATCATCCTACTTGTCACCGCGCTCAAAGTCGGGTCCGGCAATGTCGCCGCGAAGCTCGCCGAGTCGCAGCTCGCGGCCGTCGCGCTGCGCAATCACACGAATGTCGACATGATGCACGATGCCGTGCGCGCCGACGTCTTTGCCGCATTCCACTACAGCCGCACCGCGCCCGCACAGCGCGCCAGCGTCACCACCGCCTTGCGCACGCATGTCGCCGAACTGCGCCGCTTGCTGGCCGCGAACGCGGCTCTGCCGCTACCCACCGACATCACCGTCACGTTGCGCACCCTGCAGGGCCCGCTCGACGTCTACGCGAAAACGGCCGAGACGCTCGTGCAGTCCGCATTCGACGCCGATCCCCAGGCCGACGCCGTACTCGCCCATTTCTCCAAGCAATTCGAGGCGCTCGAGGCCGGCATGAGCACGGCGGGCGACCAGATCGAAGGGCTTGTCCGCTCGCACACGAAGGCGGCCGACACATTCTCTTCCCGCGCCTGGATGATTGGCACCGTCGCGCTGATCCTCGGCGGCGTCATCGCCGTCTTCGCGACCTGGGTGACCCAGATCGAAGTGCTGCGCCCGCTCGACGCCTTGAACCGGGCACTACAGCGGCTGGCGCGCGGCGAGTACGACACCGCCTTGCCGACGAAGCGCCGGGACGAGATCGGCGAAATCGCCCGTACCGTCGAAGCGTTCGGGCGCGATGCCGTCGAGCGCAGCCGTCTCACGCGCGAGGCGACGGTATTGTCCGAACTGAACGAATGGCTGCAATCGGCGAAGTCGGAGGCCGAACTCTATCAGATGATCGCCGAGTTTCTCTCGCGCTTCCTGCCGGGCGCCACGGGAGCCATCTACATCTATGCCAATTCGCGCGACATCCTCGAATGCGCCAAAGTGTGGAACGGGACGCAGGCGACGGCGACGATGCATCCTGACGATTGCTGGGGCTTGCGCCGCGGACGTACCTACACGCACGGCCACCACGAGATCGAGTTCGATTGTTCGCACGTTGCGCCCGGCTCAGCCGAGGACTATTGCTGCATCCCGATCCTAGCGCACGGCGAAACCGTGGGCCTTCTGCATCTTGAGCTGAAGCCGCAGGTCGGCCTCGCGCCCACAGACCGCAAGGCCGCCTTCGCCGAACAGCGACGGCTCGGTCTTGCCGCCGTCGAACACATCAGCCTCGCCATCGCCAACGTCAAACTGCGCGACCAGCTGCGCGATCAGTCGATCCGCGACGTTCTGACTGGCCTCTACAATCGACGCTATTTGCTCGAAACGGCGCGGCGCGAGTTTCAGCGCGCCGCCCGCAGCCGCCACCCCGTCGCGATCCTGTCGATCGACGTCGATCACTTCAAGAAGTTCAACGACAATCACGGTCACGACGCGGGCGACAGCGTCCTGCGCGCGGTCGGCGAAGCGATGACCGCCACGTTCCGCGGCGAGGATATCGCCTGCCGGTACGGCGGCGAAGAATTTGTGGCCCTGCTCCCGGGCGCCACGCTGCAAGACGCCGCGGCGCGGGCGGAAGACCTGCGCGCCAAGATCGAAGGGATCACGGTTCGCTACGGCGACGACAACCTGCCGCGCATCACAATCTCAGTCGGGGTTGCGGCCTTCCCGGAATTCGGCAACGGCGTCATGGAGGTTCTCAAAGTTGCCGACACCGCGCTCTATGCCGCCAAAGCGAACGGGCGCAACCGCGTCGAGATCGCGCTTAGCGACGCCGCCTCCGACACGACCACACAGCGCCCCGGCACAGAGCTAAACGCGGCTATCCTCCAACGGCTGGCCGGCGGCAGAACCCAACACCAGGTTGCGGCCATTTAGACTTGAGCCGAGCGCCTCAAGGCTCCTTGAGCGCTGTGTCCCAGGTTCGCGTGACCGGCTTTAGCAAATAGGCCAGGATCGATCGCGCACCGGTCTTGACGTCCACCTCAACATCCATGCCGGGTATGATGCGCCCCTTGCGCGGATCGTCGCCGAAATAGTCGCGCTTGAGCCGCACACGCACTTTGTAGAACTGACGCCCGTTCTGATCCGCAAACGTGGTGGCAGAGATTCGGTCGATCGTTCCAGTCAGCGTCCCGAACGTCGCGTAGTCGAACGCGGACACGCGCACGTCCGCGCGCTGCCCGATATGGACCTGGCCGACGTCTTGTGGCTTCACCTCGGCAATCACGACCAGTGGATCGGCCGTCGGCACGATTTCCATCAGGGTGTCACCGGGCTTGACCACCGCATTGATCGCCTTCACCGCCAAACCCGACACGATGCCAGGCACCGGCGCCGTCAAGGTCAAGCGCTTCGCGCGGCCCTGCTCGTTGCTCAACGCCGCGTCAACCTCGGCAAGCTCCGCCGTGTGCTTGGCAATCGACTCTTGCGCCTCGGCCCGCGTGCGCGTTTCCAGCTCCGTCAGTTTGCGTTCGTATTCGGCAAGCTCGCTCTTGGCCCCCGCAAGTTGGTCGCGCGCATTCAGCCGTTGCTTCTGGCGGTCCGCCGCATCCCTCTCAGCGCTGTAAAAGCGATCGCGCGTGGTAAGCTTGCGGCTCAGCAAATCGGTCCGCAGGGCAAGTTCTTGTCCCGCAACCTGCTCATCCCTTCGCAACACAACAAGCTGGGACGACAAGCGCGTGACTTCGGAATCGCGCTGCGCTCTTTGCGCATTCAACACCGTGAGCTCGGCCTCCAGCGCCTGCTTGCGGGCATTGTAGAGACTCAGTTGCTCGGCCTTTTGGCGTAGAAAACCGGGCACAACCGCATCGACCTGAGGCGCCCTGCCCTCCACGACCGCGCGGTCGCCCTCCATCGCGATCAAGTGCATCGCGCGCTTGGCCTTCAATTGCTCAAGCCGTCCTGCGGTATCGAGCGCGGCGAGGCGCAGAAGTGTTTGACCCTTGCGCACGCGTTCGCCTTCGGCCACCAATATCTGTGCGATGACGCCGCCTTCCAAGTGCTGTATGGCGACGACGTCACCCACGGGCTGCACCCGCCCCGGCGCATTCGTCACCACATCGACGCGGGTCAGGATCGACCACACGAGACCCAGCGCCAAGAGCCCGAATATCGTATAGACGAGCTGCGTCGAACTTTGCGCCGGTGGACGCTCTTCCAATTCGATCGCCTGGTTCAACGGAACGACGCCCGGATCGAGAAGAAGCCTGACCTTGCCCTTCGCCGCTTGCAAGGCCCGCACTACGTGTTCGCTCATGCCGCGATTTCGCCTTTTGTTTGACCAACCAACCGGGCAATTGCCTCGTTGGGAGCACCGCCGAACTCAACGTTTCCGCCGCGTATGACGACGCCGAAATCTGCAATTCGAATGTAACTTGGACGGTGGCTCGCAAATAAGATCGTGCGCGTTCCGTGCAGCCGCTCAAGCAGGTTTTGGACCGCCGTCGCGCCCGCCTCGTCCAGCATCGCTTCCGGCTCGTCGATCAACAACACCGGCGAGGGACGCACCAACGCACGCGCAATCACCAACTGCCGCACGAAGCCGGGCGGCAGATTTCGCGTAGCGGCATCGCCAATGCGCGAATTGAATTGCTCCGGAAGACTCAAAATCGCCGGCAACAGCCCAGCCGCGTCCGCAGCAGACCGCAGCACTTCGTCCGTCGCCAACGCATCGCCAAGACGCAAGTTCTGGGCGATCGTTCCGTAGAACACGTCGGTTCGCTGCGGCACGCTTGTGATCGAACGCCGCAGCAACCGCGGCGGCAGTTGCCTGATGTCGGCGCCGTCGATCGCGACAACACCGGCCTGCGGCTGATAGAGCCCCAGAATGACCCGCAGAATGCTCGACTTACCCGATCCGTTCGGCCCGGCGATCGCCACCATTTTTCCTGGCGGTACGTTCAAACTGACGTTGACCAGCGCCGCTTCGGAATCCTTGCCGGAGCGCAAGCTCACGCGATGCAACGTCACGCGCCCTTGTCGCGGTGCTCTCGCGAGATTGGGGATACTCGCCTCGTGCTCGTCCGTCAGACGCAACAGCTGGTCCATGGATTGTATGGACGAGCGCAGGCGGCTCAACCGGCCTAACGTGTGGAACAGTTGTTGCGCCGGATTGAGGATACGCCACGTCAGCGCCATCGTCGCGATCAACGCGCCGACGCTAATCGTATTCTCAAGAACCATCAGTGTTCCCGAAACCAGCACCGCAAGCGCCGCCGCGCCGTTCAGCATTTGACTCAATGCCTCCATCGCGGCCACCCGGTCGTTCAACTCGCCCGCGCGCGTCGCCGCTGTGGCGGACGCAAGCCGGAAGCGATGCGCCCAAACCCCCTCCGCGCCCTCGCGCTTGAGGCTTTCGTGGTGCAGCGTCGTCTCGGTAACCTGCTTCGAGAGTTGCGCCGCCGCATTACCGTGCGCCTGCTCGTAGGTTTGCAGCCAGCGCGCACCCAGAAAGCCCACCAGTGCGAACACAAAACATGCCGCAATCGGCACGACCACAAGCCAGCCCGTCAGCGCCGCGATCACGCCCAGCGCGATGACCGTGAACGGAAAGTCAACAATGGCAATGGCCGCAGGTCCGGCAAACAAATCGCGCAATGTCTGGAACTCGCGCAACCGAGAGATCTGTGCGGCGATCGGCGGACCATCCGTATAGCTCAAGGGCAGCCGCAATAGCTTGGCGAACGTGACGGTGCCAATCAGATAGTCGATGCGCGCGGCCATCGTACCGAGCAGCTGCGCCCGTAGCGACTGAAGATAGAGGTCCCCCGCGACAACGATGCCGATGCCCACAAGAAGCATCGGCAACACATCGAGCGCGTGAAGCGCAATCACGCGATCGTAGACCGCCATGACGAATAGCGGGATCGCAATCGACAGAACGTTCGAAACCGCCGATATGGCCAGCAGCTGCACGATGAACGGCTTGAAGCGCCGCATCAGGTTGACCGACCAAGAGCGGTTAGGGCTCTGCGTTGCGCCGACCGCCGGGGTCGCGAAATACGCCACGCCGTCGCGCGTCAGTTCTTTGTCGGTCAGCACACGATAGTGGCCGTCGCAATGACCGAACGTGACGCCGTCGACCGTACCTAAGACAACCGCAACGGCGCCGGAGGCGGGATCCTCATGCAAGCACGGCATCAGACGCGCGTCGATATCGACGACACGCAAGCGCCGAGCCTCGGTACTGTAACCTAGATTGACCAGCGCCGTTCGCAGATCGGCGATATCCATCGCATCCTGGAAGTGCGGCGTCGCTTCAGCGACACTCGCATCCCCACCGCGAAACGCCAGTGCCTTGAGAAATGGCGCCAAGCACTGCGTTGTTGCGATGGTGCGCTTCCGGCGCGTGGCCGACGGCGTCACGGTCGACGGATCGAACGTCACCAGCGTCTGCCAGTATGCCGCCAAAAACTCAGCGGCCGCTTCAGCACCGCTAACCCAAGCCCGCGGGACCAAGCGCACAAGGAAACGATACACCTGCTCGCGCGTTGTCATGCACTGCCCCCGGCGGCAACCCGTGCAAACGGCGCGTCGATCGGCGTGCCGCCACGCAAGATCAATCGCCCGTTTGCCATGTCATAGACCCTGTCGCAAAGACGCAAGTACGATGGCCGATCCGTAACAAAGACCACCGCCTGCTTGCCCTTGTGGTGTTCGAAGAAAGAAAGCAGAAGCTTGTCGGCTTCGTGGTCCAACGCCGAATTTGCCATGTCGAACAGTATGATCCGCGGGTCCTGCGCGAGAGCGCGAATGATCGCCACCCGTTGCGCGATGCCAAGCGGAACGTCGGTTCCGCCCGAAAGCGGTGTGTCCAAGCCCCGACTAAGCCGCGCGACATAGTCTTCGAGGCCTAGCACGCGGCAAAGCGCCAGCGCGCGTCGTTTGACTTGGCCGTCTTCGAACAGCGTCAAGTTTTCAAGCAATGTGCCGGCATAGATTGTAGGCGACGTCGACATAAGCGCGATCTGGCGGCGCAAGTCTTGCGGCGCGTAAAGGCAGACCGGCACGCCGCCATAGCGAACGCTGCCTCGCGACGGCGAAAGTAGGCCGTTCAAAAGCTTCAGCAACGTGCTCCGGCCCGATGAGATCGGCCCGGTGATGCCGATGTAGGTCCCCGGGGGAACGTCGAGCGTCACGCCGTCAACGGCGTTGCCCTGTGCACCTTCGTATCGGAACGACACGTTATCAAGCGCGAGCATCGCGCCATGCGCCGGCGGGGCGAGGTCGCCCGCTAGTTGCGGCGCGAGCGTGCCCAATGCGCCCAGCTTCGCCTCCGCCATGCGGATGAACGGATAGCGCGCCCAAAGCCCAAGCCCCTTCAACACCGGTTGAAGAAACCTGCCCGTCAGAATCGTTGTTGCAGCAAGCCCGCCGATCGTGAGCCCGCCGTTCACGACGCCGACTGCGCCCACCGTCACGGTTGCGACCGCGGCCAGTTGGGCAAGCTCGCTCGCGACCGACTGCGCCTTAAGATTCATGCGTGTGATGGCGCCGAACGCATCGGCCGAATCTTCCTGCAAACGCTCGTGACGGCGCTGCATTACCGCCTCGAGCCCGAGCGCCTTTACGGTTCCGATACCACCCATGCATTCGACGAGAAAATTGTGACGCTTCACATCGTTGTCTTCGCGTCGTCCAGATTCGGATGTCAGCTGACGGCCGATCGAGATGCCGAGCGAGACGAAAGCTGCAAAAAGAACCAGCGGCAACACCGCCATCCAACCGGCGATCAGCCCAATCATAAGGACAAAGAGGAAGGCGAACGGCAAATCCGCCAGCAACGCCCCGGCTTGGCAATAGAACGTGCGCACGGCTTGTATGGCGTTGAACCGCTCAGCATGAGCGCCCGGCGTCGTCTTTTGAAAGCTCTCGACGCCCGTCGCCAAGAGCCGTGCGAGCGCTTGCCGA
Source organism: uncultured Alphaproteobacteria bacterium (assembly GCA_902826695.1). GTDB lineage: Bacteria > Pseudomonadota > Alphaproteobacteria > Micropepsales > Micropepsaceae > SZUA-430. The sequence goes on from CADEFU010000022.1 coordinate 23,860, forward strand.
TTCTCGCGGTGATCGTACCGCGCCCCTTCCGCCGACATGATCCGCGCGCGCAAAACGCGCAATGCGAACTCAAGTGCGAACGCCACCAACGCCGCTAGCGTCAAGACAGTGAGCGTACTCAAAGCGTGATGGCGGATCACGCGATCATACATTTGCAGAATGGCAATAGGCAGCGCGAGACTCAGGACATTGATCGCCAAGGAAGCCGCGATAACATCTGGCCGCATCCATATCCTATGCATCGCGGCGGCACTGTCACTGGAACTCATGATCGCTCTGGAGCGCACCGACTCCACCTTGTTACGCAAGGCATTTGACGTCGCAGGGTTTACAGAACGCTAAACGAAGCCAATCTTTCTGCGTTGCAGTTTTAATCGAACCTGACCCCATTTTTTTGGTACGTCTTTGATAACGTAAAACGCAAATAGAGACCCGCTGTGCGCGCCGGTTAGAAGTTCCAATAGACCTCATACTGATGATGGCCGTTGGCTCACCCACATTGAAGATAAGATAGGGCGCGCCAGCTATGACCTCCGTCGAAAAAGCGAATATCCCTTCCGCGTCGTCGAAAGGGTCAGCCGAACTGGCAATGGACGGCGGTCGTCTCGCTCTCCCCGAGGTGCCTGACAGCGGCTCAAACCACGAGACGACGACGCGTCCGATCGGAGACGGCGGGCTGCACCTTCAAAATGCTCACTTTGGTGCGCTTCAAGTTGATGCGACGCGTGCTGATCTGGACGCGGAAGAGACGTTCGCACCGGCGTTCTCTCCGCGTACCGAAAACACTGGCGATTCCAAAACTGCAGCGCGAGAGCAAGGGCCGGCGCCGATTGCGCAGGAAATTCGCGCCACCACTCAGGACGCGCAAACGCTGTCGCAAGCCCAGGCTCCATCCGAGTTACCGGCGCACAACCATGTGTTCGAGGCCGAAAGCGTTTCTCTGACAGGCGCACAGAGCGAAACAGCGCCCGCCGCCCCAATCGATGCAGCCCCTCTCGCGCAGCCATACCGCCTCGAGGAATTTGAAAACGGCGCACCGACGGATCTCGAACTCTCGAACACAATCGTGGCCGAGAATGCCGCTGGCGCCGTCATCGGCACGCTCAGGGCAATCGATCCCGATACTGGCGATAGCTACAAGTATACCGTTTCTGACAGTCGCTTCGAAGTGGTCGACGGTCAGCTGAAGCTCAAGGATGGAATCTCGCTCGACCACGAAGGGGAATCGTCGCTCACCATTTCCGTGACGGCGACCGACAGCGCGGGTCACCGGATCAGCGAAGACTTCACGATCACCGTGCAGAACGTGAACGAAGGCCCGACCGACATCGCCCTCTCGAACACGACCGTGGCCGAGAACGCCGCGGGCGCCGTCATCGGCACCCTCTCCACCATCGACCCCGATGCCGGCGACAGCCACGCCTATAGTGTCTCCGATAGCCGCTTCGAAGTCGTCGACGGCCAGCTGAAGCTCAAGGATGGCGTGTCGCTCGACCACGAAGCCGAACCCAACCTCACGATCCAAGTCACCACGACCGATGCCGGCGGACTGTCCTACAGCGAGAACTTCACAGTCACCGTCGCGAACGTGAACGAGGGTCCAACCGACATCGCCCTCTCGAACACGACGGTCGCCGAGAACGCCGCAGGCGCCGTGA
>CADEFU010000023.1 GCA_902826695.1 uncultured Alphaproteobacteria bacterium
GCCGGATCACGGCTCTACACCCACAACGAAATCGACCATGAAGGGCTGTTCGCGCTCATGGCCTCGGTGCGTGGTTCAGTGATGCTTACCTATGACGATGCGCCCGAAGTGCGCTCGATGGCAGAGCGTCACGGCTTCCGTATTGAGCCGGTGCCGATGAAGAACACCCACCATGAGGTCATCCGCGAGCTGCTGATCTTGAAGCCCTGAAAGGCCGTGGCCGTCAGCGCCACAGGTTTTCAAACCGGGCCGGATTGGTCGCGGTGTACTGCATCGAAACCGAGGTCATCCCTAAAGGGGTCTCGGCATCATCCGCTTGACAGCACCCCACGCCCGCAGCGGCCACGGCTCCAAACGCGCGAAGAAAGGCACTCGGCTTAGGACCAGCGGCGCGCCCATCATCGGGATAAAAAGCTGCTCCCCGCTTTCCCCGTCGAGCGTCTCCGTGATGTCGCCTTCGGACATGACAGACTTAACCTCGTGAACATCGCCCCGCGTGTCGGTGTAGCTGCCAAGTGCTTTGCGAATGATGTCGATGGTGTCGGTGTCCATGCGGTCCATCCCGAAAATCTGCTTGTCGCAGTTGCTGAGGAAGTCGCGCGGGTTCTCGTAAAGCGCGCTGAACTGCCCGAAGTTCTGCACGATGTACCAACACTTGATGAAGCTCGCGCGCTTCAAGTTCGCTGCCTCTACAGCGGCCTTGAAGGAACCTAAAGACGCGAACTCGTCGAACAGGAACAAGACGCGCCGGCCTGACCCTGCCGGCTGGCGTGTGTTGATTTCGTCGAGTTGGTCAAAGGCCACTTGGTAGAACAAGCGAAGAAGGCCCCGCATCGTGCCCTTGTACATCGACGGGATGACAAGGAAGGCGCTCGCGTCCTTGGTCTTGCAGTCGATCAGGTTGACGGTGCTAGGTTTGGAAAAGTACGCCTTCAACACGGGCGAACCCATCCAATCCACAGCGCGCGTGATGCTCGACACCACGCCCGATTTTTCGCGGTCCTCAAGCATCAGGAAGGCTTGCGCGGCGTCCGCTGGTGTGCTGCCGCAAGCCGGGTTGTCTGCCATGTCCAAAACGATTTGCGCCACCTTCTCCGGGTCAAACGTGCTTTCACCCGGTGCCCCGCGCTTGAACAGGTCATAGACCGTCCCTAGGTGCTGTTGCTCGGGCGGGTACTGCGTTTTGACGTGGGCGATGTAGCCCCGCAAGATCATCTGCGCCATTTCCCGAAAGTGCGCGCTGTTGCCCGAGTCCTTGCCGTCCGGCACGATCAGCGCTTCACACATGCGCGCAATCAGATCCCGCGCGGCGATGCCGTTCGCGTCGATGCTGTCGAGCGGGTTCCAGTAAGCCAGCGGCAAGCCCAAAGGGTCGCTTTCATTCGTGCCGTCCCAAGGCGCTATGACGTGAAACGGGGCATAGGCACTGCGGCGCTCGTAGGCGAAGCGCGCAAGCTCGCCCTTGGTGTCGAACGCCACCACACCGCCGCAATACTGCGCAAGGTTGTTGAAGATCGCGTCTCGGCTCTTGCCCGCACCGGACCCTGCCGCCGTCACCATGTGTTGCTCAGACACGGTGCCGATGTCCCGCCCGCCTAGCTTGTAGTCCAACGGCCCGAGCGTTCCGCCGATGAAAAGCGGGCTGTAGTGGGTGCGCACGATGGCGCTGCGGTTGAGGTCTGAATAGTTCGTGATGTCGCGCTGCATGTAGGCTTTGATGCCGCCCAAGCGCGCCACTTCAAACCCCCTGCCCCGCACCAACCAGCGCCGATAGAAAGCCGTCTCCTTGAGCCAGTCGAAGGCCGCCACGTAGTACACCGGGCCGACAAAGAACGCCAACGGCGGCACGAAGGCCAGCACTGCGGGCCATAGCGTCGGGGTCATCGCACCGGGCGACACAAGGAAGCTCGCGGCATAGACACCGACCAAGGGCACGGACAGGAAGAAAAACCGCGGCGGGATGAAGGCAGGCTTACGCACGGCTGCGAACTTGCCCCCCATCAGCACCCACAAGGCCAGCACCACGCAAGCCCCCAAAAGGGACCACACACGCACTTTCTGCACGTCCACCCCTGCGAGGGCACCCGCAAGGGGGTTAGGCGCGCTCTGGGGGGCTTCTGCGGCCTCGGGTGCTTGTGCTGCGTTGGCTGCCCTGCGCTCTGCCTCGGCGCTCGTGGTGGGCGCTTGGCCCTGCTTTGCCAGCGCTTCCCAATCGGGGCAATCACCGGGGCCGAACGTGCAAGGCTTGCGCGGCGGCTCGCCCTGCGCTGGCCCTTGCGGTGCCACCGAGGGCGGCAAGAACTTGTCCGGCCCCTTCGGCTCGGCAGTTGTCGGCGTTGGTTTGGTCGCCTCCTTCGCAAGCTCGGCCCACGCCTCGCGGCGCACGGCCTCTTGTCCCGGCGTTGCCTCTGGTGCTGCCTTGTAGGCGTCATACGCTGCGGCCCCCATCAGTTGCCGCGTTGTCTCGTCCACGCGCGCGAAGTAAGCCGCGCGGTCCTTCTCCGCTGCATCCATACGCGCAATCATCCCGCCGCGCCCCTCGTACTCGGTGTTTTGCCAATGTGGGATGCGATGCGAAGCCGAAGCCTTCGCCCTCGCCTCCCAATAGGTCCGCGAAGGGTGGCCAACGGGTGCCGCTTTGGCCATGCGTTGCGCGTGTTCAATGTCCGAACGCTGCAACCCTCGGGCTTCGTCCGACACGCCTTGCACAGTGTCCGCAGGATCAGGCGGCGGCGTCACGAACCCTTGCGCCTTCGCCTCGGTGATGAACCCCACACGCACAAGCCCGGCTTGCCTGTCCCGCTGGTGCTGGCGTAGCTGCTCGGTGATGTAGCGCTCGCGCCCCTCCAACGCGGCCCGCGCTGCGTCCTCGGTCGCCTTCATCTGGCGTTCGTACTCGGCGGGGTCGTTGCGCTTCAAGCGGTACGGCTCGCGCACGTCTTGCGGCAAGGGATAGCGCCGCTCTGCTTCGGCTTTGATCCGGGCGAAAGCGTCGCGGTCGCTCTCCTGCGCGTGCGCCTGGCTGATGAAGCCAAGCCCGCGCGCCGGGTCATCCACCATCGCCCGCCATGTCGTGCCGTGCGCCATGTCGATCAACCTCGCAAGCTGCCCAAGAGACACGGCCCAAACCCACCACGCGGCAACGGCTCCCCCGATGGCGAACAGGATCAACGCGCGTAGCCCCAATTTGCGCGCAGCGGCGGGCGTGTGGGTCGTGGCCATGTCTTATAACTCCTTCGGGTAGGCGGCTAGTCGTCAAAGATGCTCGGTGAACGTCCGGGCTGCTCGCCCTCGCGCATGGCTTGGATTTCCTCGACCTTGATTTCCAGTTCGGCTATCTCGCCTTCCAAGCGCTCGCGTTCCTCGCCCGCCTTCGGGTGGTCCACGCCGTCGAGCTGGTCGAGCTGCTCTTTCTTAACCTCGATTTGCTTCGCGTAGATGTCGAGTTGACGGCGCGCGCGTAGGTCGTTGCTGTCAAAGATTCCCATAGCTGCTACTCCCAAAGGCGCATGGCCTCGGCGCGTTCCTCGCTGCCGATTGCGTCCATGTAAATCATGGTGTTTTCGATGTTGCGATGCCCTAGCCACTTCTGCACTAGACGCGGGTTCCTCGTGCGCTGCATGGCACGCATTGCGAAGCCGTGGCGTAGGCCCTTCGCGGTTGCCTGTGGCCCTTCGATGTCGGCTTGCACCATCACGTCTTTGATGAGCGACCACGCCCGCGAGCGGTGCCACATCCACAAGGGCGCGGGCTTGCCCCTCCTGCGCTGCTCCTTGCGGATGTCGTGAACGAGGTTTAGGGCATCGGTCGTCGATTCCGGCACTGGCACCACACGAAAGCGCACCGTCTCGCGCTGCTTCAACGTCCGAAATCGGATCGCGTGTTCCGTAAGGTCGATGTTCTTGACAGTCAAGGCCAGCGCCTCCGATATGCGGCAACCTGTGTGGGCCAGCACAAGGCAGAAGGTCCGCACTTCGTGGCGGTCCTGCTGCATCGCGGCCTTGATGAAACGGTCAAGCTCATCGCTGTTGAGGTACTTAGGCTCGTTGTTCTCAGAAAACAGTTCATATGCCATGTGTCTTGCCTTTTTGCTACTCTACAGAACCACGGCCCCCCGCTCAAGCCCTTGCGGGGTAAATTACCAAGACACTATAATGCTATTGTGTCTTGCGGCCCCTTGACGAAAGGCCCCCATGTCCTCCATGCAGCCCGGCAAGAAAACCTCTCTTGACGACATGACACCCGCCGAACGGCAGGGCCTCGCCGATGTGCTGGCGGCGCTGAACCTCTCGGCCGTCAATCGCGGCGCTGCGGGCCGCTGGCGTGTGGCTGAGGATCAAGCCCCGCCGCTCGCCCTGCGCGACGCCTTGGCCGCTGCGGTCAACATCCTGCGTGACTCGGTCGAGTGCGGGCGGATGCCATCCGGCGCGCTGCTGCCGCCCGATGCGGTCGCCTTGCATGAGCGCTGCGCGGAACGGCTCGAAGCCTTGCGCCGCTCGGTCGCGTCCTTTCCCCTGCCGCCCGTCGATGGCTGAAAACGCAGACACACCGGACGCGGAAGTCCTGCGCAAGCTCGCGGCCTTCCTTGCCAAGCTCCCCCGCGAAAGTCACCTGTTTTGGTATCGGGGAGGGGAATGGGTGAAGGACCGCGAAGCGCAAGAAGCGCTGAACGATCTGCGCGACACCTACACCGCAACCCGGCCCCCCGGTGCTTGACCCGCTCGAAGATGCCGACGACGACACGCGGCAAGCCCTCGCCTCCGTGGCCTTGCTCATGGGCGAGCGGCTTTTCCCGCGCCGCGACACCTTCACCACGCGGCAAGCCTTCCGCGTCGCCCTGCTCAAAGAGTGCAGGGCATACGTGCAAGAGGCTGGCTCAGAGGTCATCCCCGACGATCCGCAAGCCCTGCAAGTGCTGTTTGGGGTGATGCGCGTCGCGCTCGAGTCGCCCTTCGTCGGTGATCTGCCCGACCCCTCGGCACACTGACGCCACCCCTTCCCCCCGTTCAAAACCGCATCAGGGCCGCGCGAGGCTCATCGCTGGCGCGTTTTTCGGGGACGACTGGCACACCCTACGGGCAAACGGAAAAAACGCCTCCACGGGCCTTTTTTGGCCAGCTACGGGATTTCGGGTTCTGCGGGGGTCCACTGACCGGACGAAAGGACGGCTTCGGCCTCGCCTCGGTCGCGCATGAACACGCTCAGACGGTTGATGTGGCTGGCGTCCTCGGCGGCGGGGTCCGCGTTGCGGTTGAACGTGCCGACGTAGTAGCCTGCGATGCAGTCGAACAGGCGCGGCTTGTCGAACTCGTCGGCGAACAGGTCAGGCTGTGGCTCTTGTTGGCTGTCTTTCATCCCTCAAGCCGTAGCACGCTGGCCAGCCACGATGCAAGCCCTTCGGGCCTCATCGTTCTTCGTATCCTAGCGGGGTGAATTGGGCGAAGCCCAAGAGGGGCAGCAATGCAGCCCCTTCGTCATCACTTCGGGCGAAGCCCGACACTTTTCCCATCTCCCTCGATCACGCGCTGCTGTGCGCGTCGGGTGAAGGTGTCGGCGTAGAAGCTGAAGGCTTCGGCCGCTGCAAGCGGCGACAAGCCTTCTCGCTCGATCTGCTCCACGTAGGGGCGCAGTCCTTCGATGATGACGCGCCGTGCGGCGATGCTTGGCGACGTGCTGGCCACAAGCTGCGACGCCTCGGCCGTCGTGCTGGTCGCGGCTGCTGCGTACTCGAAAAGGTTTCCTTGGTGGCCTGTGCTGCTCATGCTGCCCTCGTGCGCGTATTCTTTTAGAAAGAGATTAAAGAAAGATTAGCGAGTTATCCACAGGCCGCTAAGTCGTTGATTGCAAACAGAAAAAAGCGCGCTCGTTCGGTTTTCCCGTAGCCCAAAGCCCGTGAGTCGCGTAGCTCAAAGCCCGTGAGTCGCGTAGCCCAAAGCCCGTGTCTGTAGCCCAAAGCCCGTCACCCCGTAGCTCAAAGCCCGTGCCTCTGTAGCTCAAAGCCCGTGCCTTCAAAGGTCACTGACGGGCTTTGGGCTACGCCCTCGCGCTGGTTCGTCCGATCCTGCCGCCCTCCCCCCAGTGCAATCAACGCCTTACAGGTCGGTACTGACGGGCTTTGGGCTACGCAGGCAACGCCTTGTCCGCTCGCTCGACGTGGACGTGATCCGCAGGGGTGATGTGATACGAACGCAAAAAACCGATGCGGACAAGCTCCTGCAATGCGGCCTTGACGTTCTGGCGAAACGCTCGAAGGTTCTCGGTCTTGCTGCCGGATAGCTTGGCCAGCAGCGCAACAGTGACGTTATGCGGTCGGGCGTGGCTTGAGTAGTAGCCATGCAGCCAACGCGCTAGCGGCTTGCGTGCGAGTGCGCGGCGCTCCTCCCACTCAACCAGCGTGAAATCACGCTCGAAGAACTTCGCAAGATCGCGGTTGATCTGCACAGAGAACAAGCCCGATTCTTCATCGAAGGCACCGCTTGGCAACAGGGAACCCCAATACAGCCGCCGCTTGCCGTTCTCTCCTACGGTGTCGATCTGCACGGCCGAAGCACTCATGCACTTGAGCGATTGCAACAACCGCTCATGATCGGTGCTGCCTGTCGAACGACCCATCAGCCTTAAGAGGCTGTAGCGCGAAAACAGAACGCGATTGCCCTCGGGCTGGCCTCGTGCCATGTGCATGATGGCCTCGTATACGTCGCCATCGGCTTGCGTGAGCGGCATACCCGTGTATGTGATCGTGTAGCCCTTCTGACTGGCAATCGGCACGTCGCGCAAAGCCTTCTCACCACGCACACGCACAGCAGGAAACAACGCCGACCGAACAACCGAGTTCGGGAAGCCGCGCTGTGGTTCTGGCCATAGCGGAAACTGGTATTGATGCGCTGCCTCGCGCTCGGCAATGCTGCGTTGAAGCTTCGCAAGCGTCGCGTCAAGCTGCCCGTTGGTCTTTGGGTCAACCGGGCTTAGACCGCCCTTGCCCATCCGCCGCCCCTCCCCTGCTTTCTTGTGGTTCTTCTCGGTCATGAATTCATCGTCTCCGCACACGCGGCCTTGATGTCCTCGAAGCCTTCCTTTTCAAGCAAGGCAAGGATGCCGCGCTCGATCACGACCTGAGAAGAAACATCAAGCCGCGATGCAATGGACTCGATGACTTCACGCATGCCAACCCGTAGCTTGACGTTGTGCTGCACGATGTAAGGCGAACGCTCGCGCTGCTTCTTCGCTGTGCGCGGCGTGCGATTCACAAAACCCAAGCCCGCCTTCTCTCCCATGCGATGAATCTCGTCCATCGTGTAGCGCGGTTTCGGCTGGCCAGCCTGCCCCGCGATCCCTGCAAGGTCGATGGTGGGTTCACCGAGTCCGAGTCCTTCACGCTGCTTAGGCATGGGCTACCCTCTCCGTCTCTTGCTGTTGGCTCTTGAGCAATCGCCGCTTGATGTCCTCGGCAAACGCTCGCACGTTCTCCGCTGCTTTCTCTGGTCCTGCTGCCTCGCGCGTGTTCTTCCGCTCTAGCGTGTTGACCGTACCGCCAAAGGAAAAAATGCTCTTGAACGCTTCGCGGTCGATCAGCGCAGTTTCGAGCACGTCCACCCCTGCGCTCTCAAACTCGGCCGCAAGGTGCTTGTTCGTCTTGGTGAAAATGGCCGCGCTGATACGGCTAAAGACCACGACGAAAGGAATCGTCCGACGTGACACCTTCGCCGCGTACTGAACTTGTTTGATCGTCTTCGCTGCCTCGCGTGCATCGTTCTGCGAAGGCTGACACGGAACGACGACAAGATCAGCAAGCGCAATGGCTCCAATGACCGTGCTCGATGCTGCGCCCTCAAGGTCCACGATGACGAAAGCGGCGTTGCGCTGCGCTTCCTCGATCACTTGCAGGATGTCGTCATCCTTCCCCACGCTCAAAGCGTCGATGTTCTCGGGCTTGCCTTCTTTGGCTGCCCACGCTGCGCTGTGCTGGTTCGGGTCGGCATCCACAAGGGCAACGCGCAAGCCCTTGGCTTGCCCCTGCTCTGCGAACTCCGAAGCGAGGACAACTGCGGCCGTCGTCTTACCTGCCCCGCCTTTACTCGATGAAAAAATGATGGTCGGCATGATGCTGTGACTCCTTGGTCTGTTTGATCCACGGTAACGACAAAGGAAAAAGCTAGCTAGCTAGAAACAAGATCAGAAAGCTAGCTATCCACAAGATGATACCAGAAAGCTAGCTATCGGCAAAACCGACTAGCTAGCTAGCGAGTTCCCTTGGGCTGCTGGCTGTTGGCGCGGGCGAGGGGGTCAAGGGCGTGACCGGAAGCCGCAGCGCAAGCGAGCGCAGCGAGTGCGAACGGGTGAGGATCACGGCGAAGCGAACCCTTGACGCCCTTGCACGTGCCCCCACGCTTTAGGCAGGGTGTAGGGGGTGGCTTTTAAGCCCGTAGGGCTTCCCCCCGCACCCTTGCCGACTGCGGGCGACGCGCTCCCTTTCCCCGCTTGCGGGGAGAGGGCGGGGGGTGTGGGGCCTGTCCTACCGTTCCAACCCTTGCCCTTGGTCTGGCCCTTGATCCGGCCCGACAGAAAAATCCTTGAACTGCTCGCGGCGTCGATCCTGCGCGCTCTGCGCGGGGTCCTGCTGACTCGGCGGGGCTTCGGGGGGTGGTTGGTCCGCCTCGTGTCGCTCGGCCTCCTGTGCGCGTTTTTGGGCCTCCTGCTGCTGCTCCTGCGCGCCTTGGTCCGGCGCTTGGGTCTTGGCCCGTAGGGGCGAGTTCTTCGGCAAAACCGAGAAGGCCGCGAAACGCTCGCGCGCGCTCGGCGTAGGGCCGACGGAAGGCGAGGGCGGCGGCACCCCTACGGATGGCCCCGGCGCTGGTACTTGCACCCCTTGTGCGGGCTGCTGGCCGCGCTGCGCGCTGGCCGCTTGCTCGGCTTGTCGGCTGTTCTCGGCCGCGCGCTCGACGCTGGCTTTCTTGTCCCCGGCCTTGCGCTCGTCATGCTCGCGCGCCTTGGCCTTCACGAAGGCCGCAAGGTCGCGCTGCTGTGCATTTTTGGGCTGCACCGCATCCTTGAGGCTCGCAGCCTGTTCCGGGCTGGTCGCTGCTTGCCTGAGTACCTCCGTTTCCTTCTCGTGCCGCTCGGCCTCGTGTTCGGCCTGTTCGCGCTCCTGCCGCTGCCGCGCCTCCGCACCGTCCACGCCGTGACGCTCCAACACCTGCCGCTTGACGGATTCCGGCTTGTACCAATCGAGGGCGCGGATAGCCTCGGCGAAACGGCCTTCCGCGTTCTGCAAGTTCAAGCGCATCGCCTCGGCGTGTTCCTCGGCATCGCGCTTGCGCCCGGTGATCCACGCCCACCACCCCGACGCCTTGCCCGCTGCCTCCTGCGCCTCAGCATACGCCCGGCGCTGCTCGTCGATGCGGTAATAGGCCCGCGCCTCGCCAATGCGCCCGGCGCGGTCGAACTCGGATGCGTCCTCGATAGCGCGTCTTCCCCCGCGACTGGCGCGCGCGCCCTTGGTCTTCGCGGGGGCCGTCGCCTCCGGCGGCGGGGCTGTTGACTCCTCCGCTGGCGGTGGCGCTGCGGGGGTAGGTGAGGGCGGCGGTTCGGCTAGTGCTGCGTCTCCTTCTCCCGCCTCTCCTCGAAGCGGTCGCAATGGCTTATCGCTGGCACTGGTTCCCGGTTTAGAAGGCACACCGTCAGGACGCCCCCCGCGTCCGTCCGTCTCGTCCATCCAGCGGCGCAAGTCCTGCAATGGGTCTTGCGCCAGTTTGACGTAATCGTCTGCGATTCCTCCGGTGGTTCTTTGGTCGTTCGTTTGGTCATGCGCTGGCCCCTCCTGCTGGCCTCGGTCTTGTTGTTCTTCTCGGCCCTGCTGCCGCTGTGCGGCGAGGTCGTCGGCCAGCGGCAAAGACGCCTTGTCCACGCCTTCAAGCCGGGCGGTGATGTCCTTTGTTTTCGCGCCGTCGATCAGGCGGGCGAGGGCGTACACCTCGCCGCGCTCATCGACCACGACAAAGCCACGCTTGGACCCCTGCGCGATGGTCAGGCCCTGCGCTTCCAGTGCAGCCATGAAGGACGTACCGCTATCGGACGACTCGTAAGCCCGGCTCGCGCTCTGCGCGATGTCGGCCCGGCTGCGCTGCTTGTCCAGCGACGGGGCAGGGTAAGCAAGCGCGCCTTGCTCCAAGGCGTCGAACTTCGCGGCCCGCGCCTCGCACTTGATACCGTGTTCGCGCTCGTAGTCGTTGGCCCATCGGTCTAGCTTGTCGTGGTCACGGTGAATGTCCGCGATGCGCCCGGTGTTGTGGTCCACCAGATTGACGACGATATGCACATGAGTATGCGGCTCGTCGTTGTGGCCGACAATGTAGAACTGATGCCCCTGCATCCCCAAGCGCTCAAGGCTCGCCAGCGCTGCCGCCTCCTGCTGCTCCCGCGTGGGCTTCTCATCGGGCGCCCACGATAGGCTGTAGTGGTACACATTGCCCGCCGTGGCAGGGCGTCCGGCTGCGCTCGCGCCCTCCGGCCTGAACGCTTCGCGGTTCTGGTCAGTCCACGCCATGAACGCGGCGGCGCGGTGGATGTCGTCCGTGTGCAGGTTCCCGGTGCGCGACCACGCCACGCGCTCGGCGGTTTGCGCGCCGTTCTTGTCGTGCATCAGGTAGGCGGTAACGCCCTTGAAGCTGTGCCCGCGCCCGGCGACATTAGGGACCATGCGTTGCCTCGTCGAGCATGGTTTCGAGAGTCGCCAGCACGTCACGAAGGCGCGCGGTCGTGGTGCCGTCAAGTCCGCCCTGAACATGGACCTTGCGCGCGATCTGGTTGAGGTTGTTTCCGATGGCGGCAAGCTGCCGGACAACCTGCACCCGCTCGCGCTCGTTTTGCACGACGACGACGCCAGACAGACAAGCCCGGCGCTGGAACTCCGACAAGGAGAGTCCAGCGGCGCGGGCCTTGGCGGTGATGGCCTCGCGCTCCGCCGTGGTTGCCCGGACCTTGGGCAGCCATGCGGTGCGCTTCTCGTCGTCGTCGTTCTGCTCCATGCGGTGCCTCGTCAGAGGGGCGCGCGTGGGGCGGCAAGCCGAAAGGGGATGCAACGGGGAAAAGCGGTAGCGGCTCCCCTTGCCGAGCAGGAAATGCAAGCCCCGGTCCGTCAGGATCGGGGCGCGGTACAAACGCAGTTTGTACGTACATTTCCCTAGCTCGCTACCCCACGCACTGCCACACCATACACCACCCCGAAGCAAGCCGCAAGGAGTGACCGAGGGTGACGCTGCCTTGCAGCGGTAGCCACGGGAACGGGGCGCAGGTACACTTGCCGCAATGTCGCCACATTCACCCCGAAGGGCTGACCATGCCGCCACCCGCACCAAAGGCCAAACGACAGCGCTACACCCTCGCCCAAGCGCTCAAACGGGCCGACGAATCCGACCGGATCAACCCCCCGGTTGATGCGGCTGGCAATGTTCGGCCTTCGCCTTTCCTCATGCGTCATGAGGATGGCGAACCGGGTAACTTCGCAGACAAAGCCGCGAAGCTCGTGCGCTTCCTCGAAGCGAACCCCGGCGCAGAGGTCGCGGTAAATCTCGACATCCTCACCAACCCCCCGAAAAGGTGGCGCAATGCCTAGACAATCAACCGCTCTCGAAAAGCTGCTTGAACAGGAAAGCAAGCTGCAAACGGCAATCCGCGCCGCAAAGCGCAAGGCTGCCGCTGCGGCTGCCGAAGTCGAAGGCGAACGCTGCCGGATCATCGGCGCGGCGGTTGTGGCTGAAATGAAGGCCGCCCCTGACTTCGCCCGCACCCTCGATGGTGTCATTGAGCGGCACACAACGAACCCCAAAGACCGCGCCGCGCTCGGCCTCAAGACCGCAGAGAAAAAATCGCAGCCCGCTGTCGCGGTCCAAGTCAAGAAATCGGAACAAGTGAGCGCCTAACGGCGCTAGTCATTGATGCGCTTCGCGCAGGGGGCTGCATTGCTGCCCCCTCTTGGGCTTTGCCCAATTCACCCCCGCTAGGATATTGGGGAACGATGATGAGGCTTGAAGCCTGAGAAGGCGAAAGGCCGAAGGGGGCAACCTCCGGCCTTGCTGTGGTTGGTGTTGGCCTCGGGCTTATCCCTCGGCGTCGTCCTTGCTCTTGGGCTTGATGAGAACCAAGCGACCGTCGAGCGGGAAGGTGTCAAGCTGGACGTTGAAGCCCTCCCCGTTCGGGTGCTTCCAAGCGGCACCGCAACGGGTCCAGATTCCGGCCTCGCGGCCCTCGACATTGCGGACGTTGTAGGCGACAAGATCAGGTGATTTACTCATGGTCAAAACTCCTTTCGTGGTTGAACTACGCCACCAAAGCAAGCCCCGCAATAGCGCAGGGTGTCAAGGTCTTTTTTGATCCGCGAGGAAGCGCCAAAGGCACGGGGAAAAAAGTCCTTGAACACACAAGCGCGGGGCTGCATACAGGTGTACTCACTCAACCCCTGAAAGCGCCGTTTTTTCTTGACCTGAACCCACGCCCTGCCCTACAGTAGCTGCACGGTACAGCGGGGACGCGATGACCGTGAACGGTGATGAACCGCGCAAAGGCCCGCTCCCACCCACACGGGGGCGGGCTTTTTGCTTGCAATCTCGCCCCTTCCCGTGCTAGTCCTAGAGCATAAGAACAACAGAGAAGGACGCGGGGCTATGAACCATTCACACGAAGGATTGCAGAGCATCTTTGCCCGCGCTGCATACGCCGCTGAACGCCTCACACAAGCGCCGGGTAAGGCCCTCCGCTTCCTGTTCGGCCTCTCGGATCGCCTCGATACAGCTATCGAGTCCGCCATGCGCCCGCGCTCCCGCAAAGACCGAACCGCAACCGCTCAGGCCGTGGCCGTCGAAGCCGCGCCGGAATTGACGACAAAGGCCGACGAAGAACACGCCGAATTGATGTCCGGTTTCGACCGCTTCTATCAAGTCCTCGGTGGTACCGACTACGGCAAAGACCCCCTCAAACGGGCTTGCGTGCATCTGATAGACCAGCGCTTCAAAACTGGCGAGGGCGTCCATACGCCTTGGAACGTGTACCTTGCAGCCCTTGAAGCCGAACTTGCAAAGCAACAGGCGAACAAGGCGGCGGGGATCGCCCCTGACGCTGAATTCGCGCTCGCCCTTCGCTACGCCGAAGCCAAGATTGAAATTCAGGCGCGCAAGCTACCCGCCAGAGAATCCGCCCGCGCAATCAACGAACTGGACCGGGCAGACCGCGCAGCATGGGCCGCGCGTCGCTCTGCTTCACCCGCCCCGGTGGAAGTCCTCGAACCCGCCTAAGGGGGTAATCTCTGTTTCGGTGAATGGAAGGTCGGGCCGGGTCGCCCGCGCAAGGGTGCGGGAGAGGCCGCAACTGTCCAATGTGTTACTTTGTGGGGTTATGGCAAAAAAACCAAAAGACATAACGCCACGATTCGGTATCGGGGAGTGGTTCGGCTTCAATTTGACGCAGCTTTCCGGGGAGGAACGCCGCCAGCTTGCCGCCGAAGTCCTCAAGCCGAAGAAAGAGCGAACCCCACAACCCTGCCCCTTTCAGGCGCGCAAGACAGGCGCTGTCTGCTCCAAGGATGGCGGGGTGTGTTCGCTCCGGCTCTACTCCTACGACACACACCCAGACAACGGCCGGGCGGTCGGTGTCCCTGTTGAGGGAAAGCAAGGCGACCTTCGCGCCACCTGCCCGTATCGCTTCCACGATGAACTCGACGTGTTCAAGTGGGTAGGCGAAACGATCCTTGGCGACCCTGACCCGCTGCTGGTCGGTGAAGTCGGCTTCCTCGAAGCCGGGGCATCGACCGACAGCGAAGGCGGTGATGACGTGGGCCGAATCGACATGGTTCTGGTCAGCTCCAAGACGCCCAAGGAAGCCCCGATGAATTGGGCTGCCCTTGAGATTCAGGCCGTCTATTTCAGCGGCAACGCCATGAAAGGCGAGTTTGAAGCCTTCAACGATGACGCCGTGGATTGGGTCATCTTCCCGGCCGGTCGTCGTCGCCCCGACTACCGCAGCAGCGGCCCCAAGCGCTTGATGCCGCAGCTTCAAATCAAAGTCCCGACGCTGCGCCGTTGGGGCAAGAAGATGGCCGTGGTCGTTGATCGCGCCTTCTTCGATTCCATCGGTGAGATGGACAACGTGGCCGACATATCCAATGCGGACATTGCATGGTTCATCGTCCGCTTTGAAGAGGTCGAAGGCCAGAAGCGCACGCGCATCGTGCGGGATGAAGTCCGCTACACCACGCTTGAGCGCTCGGTGGAGGGGCTGACGGGTGGCAAGCCGGTTCCTCTTCCGGTGTTTGAGACTCGTATCACTGACAAGATCGTTCACCCTGTGCCCATCACTGAGCCGGTCGAGGACGGTCTGCCGCTTGAAAACGGCAACGGCCCCGACGCCGCAAACTGACCACAAGTTGTTTGCTTGACAGGCCGTGAACATTCACGGGCCTTGACGCGCCTATACGTCCTTGTTACGCTCCGTGAATGTTCACGGAGAAAATAACAATGACAACCGACGCCACCGCACTACAACGGCAAAACCGCCGCATCGAACGCCTGAAAGAGCAAGGCGTCACACGCGCCACGGTACTGGTTCACAGCGTATGCAAACCGGCCCTTGAAGGGCTGCGGCATCACTTCGTTGACCCCGACAAAGCGCAAGCGCTGGCCTCGCTGGTCGAACAACTCCACGACAAGAAAGCTCCGACGAACGTTGCGCAGGTTCGCCAGCTCAGTCCGTTCCGCTATCCGGGCGGCAAAACGTGGCTTGTCCCAGAGGTGCGCAAGTGGCTGACGGCATCCAAGATCGCGCCCTCGGTGTTTGTTGAACCCTTCGCGGGTGGAGCAATGGCGGGCCTGTCGGCCGCCGCTGAGGGCTTGGCCGAACACGTCTTTCTGGGCGAGCTGGACGACGATGTGGCCGCTGTCTGGCAAACCATCTTCCACGGCAAGCCCGCTGACGTGAAGTGGCTTTGCAAGCAAATCATCGACTTCGATGTGAACCTTGAAAACGTCCGGTCGATCCTCGACGGCAACCCCCGGAGCATTCGCGGACGGGCCTTCCGCACCATCGTCAAGAACCGGATGCAACGCGGCGGCATCATGGCCGCAGGCGCTGGCCTCGTTAAGACCGGAGAGGCCGGGCGCGGCCTTAACTCCCGTTGGTATCCCGAGACGCTGGCCTGTCGCATTGAAGCCTTGCAGGCCATGCGAAAACGGATCACCTTCGAGCAGGTCGACGCCTTCGAGATGGTGCAGCGCTACGCCGATGATGCCAATGCGTTCTTCTTCGTTGACCCGCCGTACACAGCAGGCGGAAAGAAGGCCGGATCACGGCTCTACACCCACAACGAAATCGACCATGAAGGGCTGTTCGCGC
>CADEFU010000024.1 GCA_902826695.1 uncultured Alphaproteobacteria bacterium
ATGGGGGCGAGACCTGGACGAAGCAGTTTGGCGGCGGTGAGAGCGACAACGCGCTTCTCAGCGTCTACTTCAAGACGCCGACCCACGGCTTTGCTGTTGGCGCGTTCAATTACACGGCCGAGACGACGGACGGCGGCAAGACGTGGGTGGAGCGCAAGACGCTGATGCCGCCGCCGCCGGAAGGGTCGGTCGCGGCCAAGCCTGCTGACGAGAACGCCGACCCGACGGCCAAGAAGACGGTTCAGGGAGCGGGTGGCGCCGACCCTTATGCGGCAGCGACGGGCGATGAGAACCACTTGAACCAGATCTTCTCGGGCCCTGACGACAAGACGATCTTCATCGTGGCCGAGGCGGGTGCGATCTACCGCTCGACGGATGAGGGCGTGACGTGGTCGAAGATACTGACGGGTTACCCGGGTTCGTTCTGGGGCGGTCTGACGGCCAAGGACGGGACGATTTATGTCACCGGCATGCGTGGCAACATCTGGGCCTCGAAGGACAAGGGTCTGACGTTTGCCAAGCTCGACACGTCGGGCGCGGACCAGTCGATCGCCTCGGGCATTCAGCTTGAGGACGGCAGCCTGGTGTTCGTGGGCTTGGGCGGTCAGGTTCTCTATACGCCCGACGGCCAGAAATACACGCTCACCTACCGCCCCGATCGCAAGGGTCTGAACGCCGTCATCGCCGACGGCGACACGCTCTATGTCTTCGGCGAGGCCGGCGTGCAGCCTCAGTCCCGCACCCCCAAACCCGAAGAGATCGACGTTCCCCTCGAGGCACCGGCCGCCCAATAGCCGGCCGCTCTCTCGAATTTGAAGGCGTTTTGGCGCGGCCGGCACAGTGACGGCCGCGTCATTTTTCTTGAAACTCGCTGGATTGCGCTTAGCATCCTGTCAAAGCCAGGCAATCGAAGGTGCGCGCCCATGACCGAGCCTCTCACGAACATCACGAAGGATCCTGCCTACAACGCTGTCGATCCGGGCGACTTCCCGTCGATGATGGACGTCAACCGCTACAACGACCGCACCACGGCCTTCGACAAGATCATCTCGGCCACCCACGACCATTTCTGGGACCCGCTCGACAAGAAATACATCGACTTCTCCGCGCCGTTCGACATGGAGAAGGAATACATGATGGACCCGCGCGAGGTCTTTGAACTGCGCACGGCCGTCGCCGACAAGCTGGACGAGCGCGGCAAGATCAAGCTCACGAACCTGAACGTCCACTGGTCGTTCTCGTCGATCCTGCACGGCGAACAGGGCGCGCTGTCGCTCTCAGCTTCGCTCTGTCACATTCTGCGCGATCCGGGTGCGCAGGAATACGCGGCCAACCAAACGCGCGAAGAAGCGCGCCACGTCACCGCGTTTGCAAAATACATCCAAGCCCGTTGGGGCAAGCCGTGCCCAGTCGGCCCCTCGCTCGGCGGTCTGCTGACCGAACTCGTTCAATCGCCGCTCGTCTGGAAAAAGCTCGTCGGCATGCAGATGCTGGTTGAGGGCCTCGCGATGGGCGCCTTCGCGACGTTCTATCAGAAGGGCTACGACCCCTTGATGGTGAAGCTTTGCCAGCTCGTGATGACGGACGAAGCCTTCCATCATAAGTTCGGAAAAATTTGGGCCGACCGCACCATCCCGAAACTCTCGAAGCCTGAAGCTGAAAAAATCGAAGATTGGGCCTGGGAAGTCTTCCAAGTTCTGCTCTTCAATCTGGGCAGCCCCGACCAGAAGCAGTGGATCTACCGCGAACTCGGCCTCGATCCGGTCTGGGTGCAAGCGGCCTTCATGGAGGCGCTGACGAACAACGAGATCCGCCAAGAGCTACAGCAAGCCAACAACATCTTCCGCGTCCTGATCAAAACACTGGTGAAAGCCGGCATCATCACTGACCGCACCCGCGGCAACTATGCGGCCTATATCGACATGGCCGAGCTGCACGCCGAAGGCGACCGTATGATCGGCGACGACATCGCGGACGAAGGCATCAAGTATCTGATGAAGCTGAACGGCGGCCAGATCCTGCGCACGCCGTCCACCATCGCAGCCGAATAAGCTTGGGGAACTGACAATGGCCAACATCACCAAAGACATTGCCTACGATGCGGTCGCGCCCGATGACTTCGCGTCGATGATGGACGTCGACCGTTACAACGCGCGCTCGACCGCCTTCGACAAGATCATCTCGGCCACCCACGACCATTTCTGGGACCCGCTCGACAAGAAGTACATCGACTTCTCCACGCCCTTCGACATGGAGAACGAGTACATGATGCCGGCCTGGCTGAACCTCGATCTTCAGACCGAGATCGGCAACAAGCTGAACGAGAAGCAGAAGATCAAACTCGTCAACAAGTCGGTCCACTGGGGCCTGTCGTCGATCCTGCACGGCGAGCAAGGCGCGCTCTCACTGTCGGCCTCGCTCTGTCACGTGCTCCGTGATCCGGGCGCCCAGGAATACGCCGCCAACCAAACCCGCGAAGAAGCCCGCCACGTCACGGGCTTTGCGATGTACATCAAGGCCCGCTGGGGCAAGCCGCTGCCGGTAGGTCCCGCGCTCGGCAATCTCCTGACCGAGATGGTCTTGTCGCCGTTCGTCTGGAAGAAGCTCGTCGGCATGCAGATGCTGGTCGAGGGCCTCGCCATGGGCGCCTTCGC
This sequence comes from uncultured Alphaproteobacteria bacterium, assembly GCA_902826695.1. Classification (GTDB taxonomy): domain Bacteria; phylum Pseudomonadota; class Alphaproteobacteria; order Micropepsales; family Micropepsaceae; genus SZUA-430. Next base: position 2,655 of record CADEFU010000024.1, read on the forward strand.
GACGAACTACCAATACACGAACGACCCGCTGCTGAAGCGCCTCTGCCAGCTCGTGATGACGGACGAAGCCTTCCACCACAAATTCGGAAAGATCTGGGCCGACCGTACGATCCCGCATCTCTCCGAGGCTGAGCGCAACCTGATCGAGGATTGGGCCGCGCAAGTCTTCACCGGCCTGCTGTTCAATCTGGGCAGCCCCGAACAGAAGAAGCCGATCTACGCCGAATTCGGCATCGAGTGGGAGTGGGCGCAAGCAGCCTTCCGCGAAGCCTTTACCGACGCCCGCGTGCGGGAACGCTTGAAGGACTCGACGAACATCTTCCGCGTCCTCATCAAAACGCTCCTGAAGGCCGGCATCATCACCGACCGCACGCGCGGCACCTACGCCGCCTTCGTCGACATGGCCGAACTGCACAAAGAGGGCGACCGCATGGTCGGCGACGACATCGCCGAAGAGGGCATCAAATACCTGATGCAGCTGAACGGCGGCCAAGGCCGCACGCCCATGGGCCTCGCCGCGGCGGAATAGCCGCCTAATCCTTGAGATCTATGAAGGCCCGCCCTCGCCGGCGGGCCTTTCGCATATCGACTTCATGCAAACCGGGCATTGGAGGGCGTGGCGCCTCCGCGCGTACCTTCCCGACATACGCGGAGGTACCCTATGCAACCCACACTCCAATGGACGAGCGTCATCCTGTTCATGGCCGTCAGCGCCTTCCTGGTCGCGTTCGGCTTGCTCTATGCGAACGTCAACGACCTGCTCTGGTTCCACGCCGCAGCTGTCCCGCCTGACGCGCTCGAGAAGGTCCGCCCGCTCTATTTCGCCCTGATGAAGCTCGTCGGCGGCGCCTCGATTGGCCTCGGCCTGCTCGGCGCCTACGTGATCTTAGGGCCGATGCGCCAAGGCGTACGCGGCGCCGCGACGCTCGTTGCGGTGGCGTACTGGGTGGCGTTCGGCGTTGCGGCCTTCACCGCAATCCGCCTCAACGAACTCACGAACGCCCCTGTCGCTTGGTACAACATGGCGATCCTCTCAGGCCTAACCGCGCTTGCTCTAGGGGCCCATGCCCTCGCCCCGCGACGCTAACCATCTCGCTGGTTTACCAAATACACTGCGCGGCGTGGACTTTGGCGCGAGCTTTGCAATGAATCCTGCACCCTGAAACACATGGGAGCAGAAGCCATGGCCGCACCCGCAATGACCAAAGAATCCGTCCGCGCGATCATCGACGGTGTCGAGAACGATCCACTCGCTGGACTGGGCTGCTTCTCGAAAAAGGACATCTTGATCGACCGCATCCTAGCGCACGCTCGCACGACGCAGCCCGCGCAACTGGGCGCCAGCCCGCGCACGATACTGACGGACCCGTCGTTCGCCAACGGAAGCGCCGCAGAGAACTAGGCCGCGCGCCCCAAAGGCTTGCGCCGCACCACCCCAATTGCGAAGTTGGCCCGGTTAACAATGAGCCGGGTCCATGAACGACGCCAAATACGAACGCATCAAGATCGAGCGGGCAGGGCGCATCATGACGCTCACCCTTTCGAACCCGTCGAAGATGAACGCGGTCGACGGCCGCATGCACCGCGAACTCGCCGACATCTTCTATGAGGTCCAGGAAGACGACAGCGTCGACGTCATCGTCCTGACCGGCGAAGGCAAGGCATTCTCGGCCGGCGGCGACATCGAGTGGATGAAGCGCTCGAACGAGGGCAAGGAAAAGGGCCCGGCCCTCATCGAAGGCCGCAAGATCGTCTTCGGCCTGCTCGACCTCGAAAAGCCCATCATCGCCAAAGTCCGCGGCCCCGCAATCGGCTTAGGCTGCACGATCGCGCTCTTCTGCGACGTGATCTTCGCCTCCGACACGGCACGCTTCGCTGACCCGCATGTGAAGGTCGGCGTCGTGGCAGGCGACGGCGGCGCCGTCATCTGGCCGCAGCTCGTGGGCTACGCCCGCGCCAAGGAATACCTGATGACCGGTGACCCGCTTTCCGGCGTAGAGGCTGAGCGCATCGGCCTCATCAATCACGTCGTGCCCGACGCCGAACTCGACGCCCGCGTCGATGCCTTCGCCAAGAAGCTCGCCGCCGGCGCGCCGCAAGCGATCAAATACACCAAGGTCTCCGTCAACCTGCGCCTGAAGGAAATCGCCCACACGATCCTCGACGCCTCGATGGCCTACGAGATGGTGACGTTCAAAACCAACGACCACAAAGAAGCGGTCGCCTCGTTCCTCGAAAAGCGCAAACCGAACTTTACCGGCACCTGATGCAATCCCTGTTCGCCGAGCTCGAGGAGAAATTGCCGGAGGGCGCGAAGCTCTTCCGCAATCGCCTCGCGCGCACCGAACAGCTCGCGATCCTCGACGACGTCGCCGCCATCATGGAAGCGGCACCGCCATTCCGCCCGCAAATGCCGACAGGCCCCTATATGATCAACAGCCTGACGAATTGCGGCCCGCTGGGCTGGATGTCGGACAAACGCGGCTATCGCTACGAGCCCGCACACCCCGTCACGGGCAAGCCCTGGCCCCCAATCCCGCCGGCGGTGCTCGCGGTCGCCAAACAGGCCGCCGCTGACACGGGCTACGCGTTCGAACCCGACGCTTGCCTCGTCAACATCTACGCCGCTGACGGAAGGCTGAGCCTCCACCGCGACTACGACGAAGCCGACTACGCCTGGCCGATCGTCTCGCTCTCGTTCGGCAACGACGCCGACTTCCAACTCGCAGGCCTAAAGCGCACAGGCCCAAGCCAAACCTTCACGCTCCATTCCGGCGACGTCTTCGTGCTCGCGGGCGAGAGCCGCTTGCGCTATCACGGCGTGAAGCGCATCCGCCCCGGCACCTCGCCGATCGAACACAAAGTGCTGCCGCAAGGCGGTCGCATCAACCTGACCCTGAGACGTGCCCGATGATCGAAGACCGCGAAGACGTCCGCCTGCTCCGCGACAGCGTTCGCCGCTTCGTCGATCAGCGCATGCCGCGCGAGCTCGCGCGCAAGTGGGACAAAGGGAACATCTTCCCGCGCGACGTCCATAACGAGCTTGGCAAAATGGGCGTCATGGGCCTCACGATCCCCGCCGAGTACGGCGGCCAAGGCGTGGACATCCCGGCGACCATGGCCGTCATCGAACAACTCGCGCGCCGCTCCACGGCTGTCGCCTGCTCCTACATCATGGCCGCCTGCTACGCCGGCATGAACGTCGTCGAGTCGGGATCGGAAAGCCAAAAGCGCGCCCTGCTGCCGAAGATCGCGAAGGGCGAACTTCTTTTCGCCTACGGCCTCTCCGAGCCGAACGTCGGTGGCGACCTCGCGATGGTCGAGACCACCGCCCGCCGCGAAGGCAACCGCATCCTACTCTCCGGCACGAAGCGCTGGTGCACCGGCGCGCACATCGCCGACTATGTCTTCTGCCTCGCCCGTACCGGCCCGAAGGAAGAGCGCTACAAGAACCTCACGATCTTCCTCGTGCCGCCGAAGTCAAAGGGCGTGACCATCACGCCGCTCGACCACCTCGGCATCCGCGGCGTCGAAACGAACGACGCGCACTTCGACGAGGTTGAGCTGGGCGAAGACGCAATCCTCGGCGGCCCCGACAAATGGAATCAAGGCTGGAAGCAACTCGCCGGCCGCGCCCTCGAAGTCGAAAAGCTGGAACTCTCCGCCTGTGCGCTTGGCCTCGCCGAAGCCGCCTGCGCCGACGCGTTCGAATACGCGGAAACGCGAGTCCAGTTCGGCAAGCCCATCGGCGCCCACCAGGCCATCCGCCACGCCATCGCCGATGCCAAGACAAAGACGCTCGCGATGCGCCTGATGCTCTACAACGCGGCACAGTTGGTGCAGGACCGCAAACCCAGCGCCCTCGAATCGTCGATGACGAAGCTCTTCTGCTGCGAAGGCGCCTCCGAAGTGGCACTCCTGTGCCAGCGCGTTATGGGCGCCTACGGCCTCTCCGATCTCATGGACATGGAGCGCTACGTCCGCGACGCCATCTCGCTCCCGATCGTCGGCGGCTCCTCGAACATGCAAAAAAACAACATCGCCAACAGGTTGAAGCTCGCCGAATGAAGAAGATTGAAACGCCAAGAGCGCGAGGCCTCTCATGACCGACCTCATAGCCACCGCCAGAGGCTTGCAAGACGAACTCAAGCGCCGCGCGCCTGAGATCGAGTCCGCTCGCCGCTTGCCCGCCGACCTAGCCAAGAAGTTCAACGGCGCAGGCTTCTTCCGGTTGCTCGTGCCCAAGGAATACGGCGGTCTCGAATCAGATCCCGTCACCTTTGCAAGCCTTGCGGAAGTGTTGGCTGAGGCAGACGCCTCCGCCGCCTGGGTCGCGATGATCAGTGGCTCAACCGGCGTTATCGCAAGCTGGATCCCACCCGAAGGCGCTCGCGAAATCTATACCGCGAACAACGTCATCTGCGGCGTCTTCGCTCGGCGCGGCAAGGCGCACGACGAGGGCGACCACTATCGCGTCGAAGGTCGCTGGCAATGGGGCTCCGCGAGCGACGTCTCTGACTGGATGACCGCGGGCTGCGTGCTCTACCGCGACGGCAAGCCCGTCATGGACGGCGAAACGCCGGCGAACGGTACCGTCTTTGCCCCGACGCGCGAGATCGAACTGCAAGGCAATTGGGAAACCTCCGGCCTGTGCGGCACCGGCAGCCAAGACTTCGTCATGAAGGACGTCCGTGTCCCCAAAGCCCGTGCCGAGTTCGAAGCCTTCAAGATCCACATCGACCGCCCGCTCTACCATTTCCCGCCGTTCGGCCTGCTCGCCTGCGGCGTCGCCGCCGTGATGATGGGCGCCGCCCGCGCCTCGATCCGTGAACTGACGGCGCTCGCAAGCGTGAAAATTCCGGAAGCCCACCGTCGCGTTCTGGCACAACGCACGCAAACGCAAGAGCATCTGGCCGAAGCAGAGGCAGTCCTGCGTTCTGCCCGCGCCTTCTACTACGAGATGATGCACAAGGCCTGGGACGAAACGAAGGCGAAGGGCAGGGCATCGACCGAGACTCGCCGCGACCTGCGCCTCGCGATCACGCACGCCGCGCGCTCGTCCGTGCGCACGGTGGACCTGATGTACAACCTGGGCGGCGGCACGTCGGTCTACAGGACATCGCCGCTCCAACGCATCTTCCGCGACGTGCATGTCGCGTCACAACATATGCAGGTCGCGACCCCAACCATGGAAACCGCAGGCCGTCACATGCTAGGCCTCGACGGCGACTACAGCCAATTGTGAGCAAATGAGCGAAATTAGACTTGTCATCGCCGGCGCCGCAGGGCGCATGGGTCATGCCGTGATCCGTGAGGCAGCAAAAGCGCACGGCGTAAAACTGATCGCGGGCCTTGAGGCTGCCGACAACCCGACGCAAGGCAAAGACCTCGGCACCCTTGTCGGGATCGACGCGATCGGTGCCAAGATCGAGTCCGACCCGCTTGCCGTGCTCGCAAAGGCCGACGCGCTCATCGACTTCACACGTCCGCAAGCGAGCCTGGCTCTCGCCGACCTCGCGGCCCAAGCCCGCATCGTCCATGTCATCGGCACGACCGGATTCGCGGAGGCCGACGAAACGCGCATCAAAGCGGCGGCCCGTCATGCGACGATCGTCAAGTCCGGCAACATGAGCCTCGGCGTGAACCTTTTGGCGGGTCTTGTAGAACTCGCCGCGAAAGCGCTGGGCTCGAGCTTCGACATCGAAATCCTCGAGATGCACCACCGCAGCAAGGCCGACGCCCCCTCCGGCACGGCACTGCTCCTCGGCCAAGCCGCGGCCCACGGCCGCGACAAGAAACTATCCGAGCTCAAGCTGAAGCCGCACGACGGCTTAACGGGCCCGCGCCCGCCCGGCCCCATCGGTTTTGCGAGCCTGCGTGGTGGCTCCGTCGTCGGCGATCACACGGTGATCCTCGCCGGCGACGGCGAGCGCATCGAGCTCACCCACCGCGCCGAGGATCGCGCCATCTTTGCCAAGGGCGCGCTCAAGGCTGCAATGTGGGGTCAAGGCAAAGGCCCCGGCCTCTTCGATATGCAAGACGTTTTAGGCCTTCGCCAGCGCGGGTGACGCCTTCGCTTCGCGAAGCGCCTTGCGCAACGCCTCGGCAAAATCCTTGCGCTCAAACGGCGCCAAGTACGCCCCGACCTCAAGCGACCGTCCGTGACTGCGCAGCGTCACGGTCCCCTCTGTCTCGTCACCCTCGAACCAAACGCCGACCCAATAGGACGGAAACGTCCATTCGCGCCGCATGCCCTTCTGATCGACACGCTCGACTGTCAGTGTCTCGCCGCCGATGATCACACGCTCGAACGCGCGCGCCTGCGCATAGCTCAAACGGAACGCGGCATAGACCGCGAGCACGTCGAGACCCAAGAAGCCTACAACCGGCCAAGCGCCTTGGCTGATCATGATGGCGGCGAACGCGGCGTTCACGCCGACCAGCACGCCCATGAACAACCTGAACCCAAAGGGCCCAAGTGACCGATATGGATGTATGACGGCGTCGAACGAAGGCGCGCTCATGGCCCCATGCTAGGGGCAATTTCTGCCGACGTCACGGGAGGGGGCGTATGGTGGAGCTGAGCGGAATCGAACCGCTGACCTCCTCATTGCGAACGAGGCGCTCTCCCAACTGAGCTACAGCCCC
>CADEFU010000025.1 GCA_902826695.1 uncultured Alphaproteobacteria bacterium
GTCATCCCGACCGCTAACGCGCATGCCGTCAGTAACATCATCTTCTTCGTCACAGTTTCCTCCACTTAATCCAACGTCGATACGGTTACGCCCCCGCCCGAAGGCACACCTCTACAACTTGGCCGCAGTTGTACCCTGAGTTGGGGCCTCTCGCAAATCAGCCCACTCCGACAGGGTCGGAATGGGCCGAGAAGTGCTTCAAATGCCTAAGATTCGCCTAAAAGGTGTAGCTGGCGGTAACTGATGCGAAATCAGTGTCCTTGGCTTTGTTGGCAATGTGACCACCGAAGAAGTTCGAGTAGCTCGCGCCAAGGCGGAAGTTGTTGTTCAACGTGCCGGTCACGCTTAGGCCGATCGATTGACGATCTTCGAGATAGTTCCCGTATGGGAACGGCGTCGTGCCTTCAAAGTCGTACGTGTACACGAGTTGCGGCGCGATCGTGAAGCCAGTGTCGAACGCGTTGTTGTATTCGAGACGCGCCAACATCACGAGGCCGGCCGAGAAGTCGTTCGGGCGGCAGTTCTTGCTTCTCTTAGCGTCCAAACCAAGCAGACCGCCAAGTGGAAGGTCGGAACCTTGGCAACCGATGTTTTGGTACTGGTTGAAGAGCGGGGCGGCCAGCGGGCCGGGGCCATCCGGATCGGGGTTGTTGTCGATCCAAGTGTCTTCGACGCCAGGAACATAAACCAAGCCAGCTTCTGTGACGAGCACGCCGAGATCGGCGCCGATGGCATCGACCCACCAATCGGATGCCGTGAACGTCGAAGTCGTGCCGATCTGTGCGGTCCACATCTCATTGCGCATGACGCCGCTGATCGGAACGCCTGCGGCCGATCCGGCAGTGCCGTTGGAGAGACAGGTGTGTCCTGGCACCGTTCCCAGCGCCTCAAACGTTGCCATCAGGTCGCCCACGGACGCGAACGCACACTGCTCCATCGCGGCTGCGATCGTGAGCGAATCCGTGTCGATCTGGAACGGCGCGTCGTTGCGGTAGGTGAAATCACCCTGCACGCCCCAACCCAACAGCGTGGTGTTGAAGCTGAAGCCGAACACGCCGATGTCTTCCGGGTACTCGATTAATAGCCCGATGTCGGAGGCATAGGTCAGGATTTCCGCGCCGTCGAACAGCGTCGGCAACCCGGTGACCGCGCTTGAACCGGATTGGAACAGTATCAGCGCGCACTGGAGTACGGCGGCATTGTAAATGTTGTCGAGGCCGGCCACCGGACTGTTGAACGGCACACCGCCATTCGCGCCCGTGATTGCAAACGCGGACCCGAGCGAGACAGCGTTCAGCAAGTCTTGCGGATCAGAAATACCGACGTTCGACAGAAGGCCCGGGTTGTTCGCCGTTGGCACCGTTCCGCCGCCCAAGCGCGGGTCTAGGAAGTTACCTGGCGCCGCGGCTCCGAAGAGCGCGTTGTCGGCCAAACATCCCGTTGGGGTTGCCAGTTTGGCATTGGCTCCCGACAAGTCCGTCGAATGCGAGCCCGCCGCGACTGCGACTTCCATCGTGCGTGCGGTTTCGGAAACGAACGGCAGGCGGCTGTGATAGTTTTGGTAGTAGAAGCCGAACTCGGTGCCACCAAGATCTTCGGCATACAGGCGCGCCGAGAGGCCCCACTGATTCATGTCGTCGGCTTCGATGTCGCGATCACGCGTGATCACACCTTGGCCCACGCGGGTGAAGCCATGGGTGCCTAGCGTGTCGATGAGACCAAGTTTCACGGACTCGTGCTGGCCGATCGTGTAAGGCGTCGTCGTCGCGACGAACGGGCTATCACCGCAATCGATTCTGGTTGCGCTCGCGACAGCGGGATTTGGCAGGAGCCCCAAACCATAGACGGTCGCCAAGCCCGCCGCGTTTCCGTCGGCTACGCCGCCATCGCAGATACGGCGCATCCCTGAGAACGGGCTGCCCGTCAAGAACGAGACGCGGCCATTGTTGCCGCCCAGACCGGTGCCGGCGGCCACCACGTCGGTACCCGAAAACGCCGTGCCAGACGGATCGAGTTCGAACGGCTCCCAGTCAAGCGCGTAGTAAGCGGATAGCGACACGTCGAACGGGAGCGAGATCGAACCGGATATGGCGTTGATCGGAACGAGTGCTTCTTTGATTTCCGAACCGGGGCGGCGGAACGCGGCGACGTCGATCGGGTTGAAGACGTTGTTGCCGCCGAGGATGAATGTGCTTTCACCCCAGTTGATCACTTGTTTGCCGACGCGAAGGTTCACGGGCATTTCGGCGATCGTGTAGTCGGCGGAAACGAAAAGATCGAGGAGTTCGTAGTTGCGGCCGACATCGCCGATGGCATCGTTCGTCACGAGCGAGCGATCGCCCGCACCTTTGTCAGCGAGAATAACGTCGTAGAAGCCGATCGCGCGCGCAAAGAGCTTGTAGTTCCGCCAAGTCGCTTGCAAGTCGTGGTTGGCTTTGAACGTCGCACCGAGCAGGTCGCCGTTGTCGAAGTTCAACCGGCCGTCGTCAGTATTGATGCCGCCATCGAGATTGTTCGGGTTGTTGGTCCAGCGAATGCGGCCGGTGATCGCAGCCGGACTGAAGTCGGCGACATTGCCCTCGTCGAAGATGCCTCCGAGCACCAAGCTGTCGCCTGGTCCTGAGCGCGGATCAACCGGGCCGCCGTTGCCTTCCGGTAGAAACTCATCTTCGCGATCCGTCGTTCGCGCGGAAGCGCCAAAGGATACCGTCGTGTCGAAGACTATATCGACGTTGCCGAACTTGGTTTCCACGGCTTGAGCCGTCGTCACCGCGAGTACGGAGAGGGCGGCGACTGATCCCAGAAGGCTTGCACGCTGCAGCTTGCTCGACATTTCACTTCCCCTTTTGCGCCGCGGGCCACGTCCCACGTCACGCCGTCATAGTTGTTTTCAGAGCCAGTCACTCGCGATGTGCGAGCGGCCGCGCTCAAAGCGATTCCGCCTTCAAAGGCCTCTCGCTCATGAACGAAGCAAAAAGGTTAACTAGGTGTTAATTTTGGAGATTCGCCGCTTAAGGCACCACTGTGTGCAGCGTGCTGAATCATTTGAGCCACAATTTTTGCGTGGCTGTCGAACGTGTCGAATCAAAGCGACACGGCGCGTTTTGTTACGCCGTGCCGCAACGAATGTTCGTGTGCGCGAAAGTTTGCGCTGTTAGCCGCCGGAGGCAGGTGCCTCGAGGGGGACGTCGATCTCTTCGGGTTTGGGGGTGCGGGACTGAGGCTGCACGCCGGCCTCGCCGAAGACATAGAGCGTGTCGCCGTCGGCGATGACGGCGTTCAGACCCTTGCGATCGGGGCGGTAGGTGAGCGTGTATTTCTGGCCGTCGGGCGTATAGAGAACCTGACCGCCCAAGCCCACGAACACCAGGCTGCCGTCCTCAAGCTGAATGCCCGAGGCGATCGACTGGTCCGCGCCCGACGTGTCGAGCTTGGCAAACGTCAGACCCTTGTCCTTCGAGGCCCAGATGTTGCCACGCATGCCGGTGACATAAATCGTCCCGTCCTTGGCCGTCAGACCGCCCCAGAACGAACCCGGGTAGCCGGTCAAGATCTTCGACCAGGTCACACCCTCGTCCGTCGAGCGGTAAACCGCACCCGCCTCGGCCGCGATGAAGATCATCTTGTCGTCGGGCCCTGAGAAGATCTGGTTCAAGTGGTTCTCATCGCCCGTCGCTGCCGCATACGGGTCGTCGCCGCCAGCACCCTGCACCGTCTTCTTCGCCGTCGGGTCGGCGTTCTCGTCCACAGGCTTGGCCGCAACAGACCCCTCCGGCGGCGGCGGCATCAGCGTCTTGCGCTCCACCCACGTCTTGCCGGCATCAAGCGTCTCGGCCGTGTAGTTGAACGCACCTACCGCAAAGCCGTGGGTCGGCGTCTTGAAGTAGACGCTGAGCAGCGCGTTGTCGCTCTCACCGCCGCCAAACTGCTTCGTCCAGGTCTCGCCCCCAT
>CADEFU010000026.1 GCA_902826695.1 uncultured Alphaproteobacteria bacterium
CTGTGACGAAGAAGATGATGTTACTGACGGCATGCGCGTTAGCGGTCGGGATGACCGGGAGCGCGTGGGCGAAGGGAGACGCGAGCCGTTTGGGCCGTGACCTTACGCCGTTTGGGTCTGAGAAGGCAGGCACGCCCGACGGGATGGTGCCTGCGTGGGACGGCGGTTTATCGTCGCCGCCGCCGGGTGTGAAGTTTGACCCGAAGAAGCAGAACCCGCCGAACCCGTTTCCGGGCGATGCGGTTAAGTTCACGGTGACGGGCGCGAACGCCTCGCAGTACGACGCGAACCTGACGGACGGGCACAAGGCTCTTCTGAAGAAGTTTGGTTCGTACAAGATGAAGGTTTACCAGTCGCGCCGGACCTGCGCCCTTCCGCAATACGCGTACGAGGCGATGAAGTACAACGCCCAGAACGCGGAACTTTCGGCTGATGGCGACGGTATCAAGAACTTCAAGGTCGGTTATCCGTTCCCTGTAGCGACGAAGGCTGAAGAGCTGATCATGAACAAGCGGTTTTCGTTCCGCGGGTTCAAGACGACGCGTCAGTTTGCGGCGGCGCCGGTTCAATCGAACGGTTCGTTCAACCTGATTTCGGTTCAGGACGAAGCGATCTTCCGTTATGCGAACCCGGCGGTTAAGTCGTCGGACGAGCTGAACAACATCGGTCTTCTCTACATTGCCAACACGATCTCGCCGCCGCGTCTGGCTGGCAACGTTGTGCTGGTTCACGAGTCGATCAACGCGCAGGTTGAGCCTCGCAAGGCATGGTCTTACTCGCCGGGCACGCGTCGTGTTCGCCGCGCGCCTGACATTGCCTACGACAACCCGGGCACGAACACGGACGCGATGTCGACGTCGGACGCGTTTGACGGGTTCAACGGTGCGCTTGACCGCTACACCTGGTCGCTGAAGGGCAAGCAGGTGAAGTTCATCGCCTACAACGCGTATGACTTGCTGCATACGAAGTACGCGGATTTGGTGAAGCCGCAGCACATCAACCAGGAACTGGTTCGCTATGAGCCGCACCGCGTTCACGTTGTTGAAGCGAAGCTGAAGTCTGGTTCGCGTCACGTTTATGCACGTCGCGTGATGTACATGGACGAAGACGCTCAGACGGTGAGCAACGCTGAGAACTACGACGGCCGTGGCCAGCTGTGGCGTTTCCAAGAGATCCCGATGGTGAACGCGTATCATGTTCCGCATTGCGGGACGGGTGCGATGGAGCTGGTTTACGACGTGATCTCGGGCCGTTATCTGGCGCTGTCGATGCGGGCTGAGGAGCCGCCGGTGAACTACTTTGCCGACGAGCTTCAAGAGAGCCGCTACACGCCGGAAGCGATCCGCACGCTGGGCGTCCGCTAAGCGGTTGACGGTTGGCTGAAGAGTTGGGCCGGTCTCTGGGTAACGGAGGCCGGCCGTTTTTTTGGGAGGACGGAAGACAGAGAACAGGGATCGGAAAGAATCTATCTGCTATCTGATCCCTGTTCTCCGTTTTCTGTATTCCTGTTCTGGAGGGGTTCCATGCGTTTATCGATGAAGCTGGCAGGCGTTGCCGCCGCGACGGCTCTCACCCTGATCCTGGCGCCTGTTGCGCTGTCGGTTGTTCCGCCCAAGGGTGGCGAGGCGGTGAAGACGAAGTATGCGACGGAATCGCTTCTGTTGGGTGTGACGCGAGCCGGCAAGCGGATCGTGGCTGTTGGCGAGTACGGCAACATCGTTTTGTCGGACGACGACGGCAAGACGTGGCGCCAGGCGACGAAGGTTCCCTCGACGGTGACGCTGACGGCTGTGGCCTTTGTGGACGAGAAGACGGGTTGGGCTGTGGGCCACGACACGTTGATCCTGACGACGACGGATGGGGGCGAGACCTGGACGAAGCAGTTTGGCGGCGGTGAGAGCGACAACGCGCT
>CADEFU010000027.1 GCA_902826695.1 uncultured Alphaproteobacteria bacterium
TACGAGTTGAACGTGCAAGAGGCGCAACGATGGACGATGGCCTACCTCGAACCGAACATCGCAACCGGCCTCGAAACACTGTGGTCGAATACCGTCTTCAAAGATGGGCGCCCGATCTGTTGCGGCGGGGTGATCGCACAGCGGGCCGATTACGGCATCCTCTGGTCGTTCGTCGGCTCGGACGTGACACCACATGATTTCCCCATCCTCCATCGATTGGTAAAAGCGTTTGTGGGGGCGCTTCCATTTCGGCGCCTTGAAATGCACGTGGATTGTGGCTTTCGGAACGGGCATCGGTGGGCGAAAGCTCTTGGGTTTACGAAAGAAGCCGAACGGATGCGGGGGTTTTTGCTGAACGGCGGGGATGCCGCCATGTATGCGAGAGTGAAAGGGTAAATCGTGGCCGATCCAGTCACCATCTTTGCCGGCGTGTCGATGCTCGGGGGGCTTATGGGCGCGATGGGCGCGCAAGCCCAGGGGCAAAGCCAAGCCATGGCGCAGCAGTTCAATGCGGATATCGCCGGACGTAACGCCGGACTCGCGCGCGAAGCCGCGGCAACCGATGCCGCGATGCTTGAACGGCAGACCCGGATGCAATTGGGGTCGATCCGAGCCGCGTATGGCGCCTCGGGGGTCACGGCCGCGGGGAGCCCGCTTGATGTGCTTGAGATGAGTGTGGCGAACGCCGAACGCGATCGGCAGCAAATTCTCTACAAGGGCGAACTCAAAGCCCTGGGGTACGAAGACACGCGGACGCTGAGTTTGTTCGGCGCCGATTCCGCGAAGAAACAAGCCGAGTTCAGTTCATTCAGTCAATTGCTCACAGGCGTAACGGGCGGGGCGAAACTCTTCACCGCTGGACACACCGCACCATCGGCCGGCGCGCCCGTGGCGATTAGTTAAGAGGAACCATGCCGCAGATTAAAGAATACACGCAGCGGGTCGGGGGCGCCGCCGAGTTGCCCCTCGCACAAGTGACCCGGCAAGCCTACGCCTCGGATTTCAACGGGGCGGGTGTCGGCGCACAAATCGCTGGCAACGCGCTCCAGCAAGCCGCGGCGGACGCCGGGGCGATTCAACGCATGGTGGAGGATCAGAAGGCGCGGAAAGAAGTCACGGACGCGGCGGTAGAACTTGCACGCTTTAATTCATCCGCCGCACACGAACTGAAGAACGCCGAGAAAAACGGCGAGTTGAATGACGACGCCTTTACCGAAGCGTACATGGCGCGCATCAATACGAACCTCGATCTCGTCGGGTCCAGATTTGAAACCACCGCCGGCCGGCAGGCGTGGGAACGGGGATCCGCCGAGATGAGCGGGCACTATTTGATTGCCGCGGGGGAGGCGCAAAGTCGCGCCGCGGGGATTCGCGCCATTTCACAATACAAGGATTTCGTCGACGCCACACGCAATACCGTGATGAATGACCCGTTCCAATTCGAACGGATGGAGCAGGGCGCCGCAAACGTGATCAACGATCCAAAAGGCATCTTCGCGCACATTCCGTCAGATAAGCGCGACGAACT
>CADEFU010000028.1 GCA_902826695.1 uncultured Alphaproteobacteria bacterium
CCGGGATGATGGCGTGGACGGCCCCTCCCTACGGCATTGATGTGCCAAGAAGGCGGTCTGGAAGACACGCACGGAAAGGAGCCGTCCACATGCAAGTTAGCACGATCGGGATCGATTTATCGAAGAGCGTTTTTCAACTTCACGGGGTTGATGAGAAGGGAGACGTGGTTTTGAAGCGTCGGCTGCGGCGCGGCCAGCTTCTTGAGTTTTTCGCCGGGCTTGCGCCGTGCCGGATCGGCCTTGAGGCGTGCGGCGGGGCGCATCACTGGGGACGCGAACTCACCCGCCTCGGTCATGAGGCGCGGCTTCTGCCGCCGGCGTATGTGAAGCCCTACGTGAAGCGCGGCAAGACCGACGCGGCCGACGCCGAGGCGATCTGCGAGGCGTGCGCGCGCCCGAACATGCGCATCGTGCCGGTGAAGAGCGTGGAGAACCAGGCGGTCATCGCGCTGCACAAGGTGCGCGACCATCTCGTCCGGCAGAACACGCGGCTGGTCAATCTGATGCGTTCGACGCTGGCCGAGTTCGGCGTCGTCGCCGCGCAGGGCGTCCCGGGCGCGGAGGAACTGAAGGCGGTCGTTCGCGACGATCAGGACGCCCGGCTCCCGCCTCTCGCGAGGACCGCGCTCACGCCCGTCTTGAGCGAGCTGGGCGCGCTCCAGCGTCACTTGAAGGACCTCGACCTCCTGATCGCGGCGCGCGTCAAGAAAGACGAGACCTGCCGGCGTCTCAAGACCGTGCCGGGGGCCGGGCCGATCATCGCCTCGGCCGTCGCGGCGCGCGTCGGCGACGCCCGCCGCTTCCGCTCGGGGCGCGACTTCGCCGCCTTTCTCGGGCTGACCCCCAAGCCGCATTCGAGCGGGCTCAAGGAACGAAAGGGGCGCACTTCGAAGATGGGCGACCGCTCGTTGCGAGCGCTGCTGGTCGTCGGCGCGACCGCCATGATCGCCAGAGCAAGACGCAAGGAACAGGAGAGCGACGGAGACGAACTCGTCTTCATCAGAAGGCTCCTGAAGACCAAGCCGGCGCGCCTCGTCTCCCTCGCCTACGCCAACAAGATGGCGCGAATCCTCTGGGCCTTGATGGTTCGCGGCGGGACCTACGAGCCGCGCCGGCGCCGGCGCGCGACAACACACATCCGCGTCGCGGATAGACCGCAAAGGGGCCCTGGAACGGCGGCGCGTTGCGACGCCTGAACGAAACAACGGACATCTCCCTCGCGGAGGGACCGCGAAGGAGCTGAGGAAGGGAAGAGGCGCTCAAGAGATGATGGCGCACGGAACAAAAACGACACGGACAACCCGCTGCTTGTCACGCGCCTCTCAGCGCGTCGGGATGATCGGGACCTTGTCGCGCGGATTCCATCAAGGCCAGCGGCCAAGCGCCGCGACAAAAGGCCGGACACATGACCGCTCCGTCCCCGACGCAATCATCAAAAAAACCTCTTGCCCAACCGGGGCCGTCCACACATGACA
>CADEFU010000029.1 GCA_902826695.1 uncultured Alphaproteobacteria bacterium
CTAAGTAGGTTGCCAAAAGTTCTACAACAGGTCTCTGAGCCAGAAGGTCTTTGACAATATCCCAGCTTTCCGAAGCGCCTGCGTGTTGGTGAGGTTGAGGACCCAGGTCTCGGCCTCGTCCGCCAGTTCATCGATCGAATCGGCTTGGCGGTTCGCCGCGATGAGCCGTTTGAGCTCGCGCCAGAGTTGATCCATCGGGTTCAGCTTCGGGGCTTGCTTTGGCAGCCAGACGAACGTGATTCCCAGCTGCTCAGCCAAAGCCTGCGTCCTGCGGTCGACGTTGCTCGGGGCTCGATCGATCAACAGCCAGATCGTTCCCCAGCCTCGGTAGCGCGCCCGCAGTTCCCGCAGCGTCGCCTGAGCGTCCACCCCGCCTGCCTGCTTGCGGGTGATCACGACGCGGTGCCCGGTGCGAAGGTTGATCGTCCCGAATAACACGCGCTTGGCATTGCGACCACTGATGCGGACCTCAGCTTGTTCACCCTCGCGTGCCCACGCCGACCGCAACGGTGGGAACAAGCGAAGGATCGTCCAATCAGTCGCCATGAGCACGTCCCGAGGCCCTGGATACCGCTTCAATCGGCGAACAATCGCCCCTTTTTCTGAGCCAGGTTCAGCTCCTGCCCGGTGTAGACGTAACGCGGGCGCTTCCATCGGTAGCGCAACTCATGGAGTCGGCGCCGAAGCGTGCGCTCCGAGACGGTCTGGCCGGTTCGGCGCGATAGATAGGTCGCCAGCAACGGCACAGTCCACGTCGTCGTCAAGAAGCCTTCCTCGCGCGGGTCACGCTCGAGGGCGTCACCGATGACCGACTCGGCGACGCGCTCGGCCCTTGCGGGGCGGCCGGTTCGGGGATCATCCGCGAGGTCGGACGGATCGTGGCGCCGCAGGTACCAATCCATCCAGCGATGGACAGCGCTGCGGTCGGCGCGAACTCGGCGAGCGGCCTCGCTGACCGAGACGCCCTCGGCGACGAAGAGGACCGCCTGAATCCGACGAAAGACTCGGGCCTGTGGTTCCTGCGCGAGAGCCTTGGCCAGCCGCCGTCGATCGTGCCGCGTCAGTTCGGAAGCTCTGGGATTGTCACCGCCGCTCATATGCAGCGGATTCTGGTTCAAAGATCAGGGTGTTGCAAAACTTTTGGCAAGGTACTTAG
>CADEFU010000030.1 GCA_902826695.1 uncultured Alphaproteobacteria bacterium
GGCTTTGTTGCATAACCCCGAAGATGGGCGGAGTTTTGCGACAGCGGGCGAAGCGTCAGACTGCAGCGTAGCTGTCGGGCATGCCGAGCGACGTCCATCTATTCATCACCGAGCACCGCAGCATCAGTTCGCAGTGCTGTGCGTCCAAGCTTCGCCCTTGGACCCCGTCGCCGAACATCCGTTTGATTCGTGAGAACGCCGTCTCCACCAGGCTTCGCTCGTGATAGCCGCTCTCCTTCTTCCACGCCTTCCGGCCTCGGGCCCGGATCGCCCGAAGATTCTCGTCGCGGTCCAGCGGCGGCGCTTTGCACCGTCCGTGCTGCCAAATCACGGCCGTTCGCCGCGGCGGGATGACCGCCTTCGCCCCTCGTGCGCGGATCGCCCCGTAGCACGCTCGCGTATCGTAGGCCCCGTCCGTCTTCACCGCCGAGATCGTCTCGGGAATCTGGTCGAGCAAATCCGGGAGGATCTGGTCGTCGCTCCAGTCCGGCGTTGTCACGAGCGCCGCGACGATCTGCTGGCTCTCGCCGTCGACGCCGAGATGCAGCTTCCGCCACGTGCGTCGGTAGCCGACCCCATGCTGACGCACCTTCCACTCGCCCTCGCCGTAGACTTTGACGCCCGAGGCGTCAACCAGGACATGAAGGCCATCGCCGACCCCGAAGGTCGGGATCAGAACCTCGAGCGAGCGTGAGCGCCGCGAGAGGGTCGTATAGGTCATCACGTCGGCCTCGACGCCGAGCAGTTCGACGATCGACAGCATCAAGCCTTCGGTCTGACGCAGGGCCAAGCGGTAGATCGCACGAAGCGTCAGCGCCGCCTCGATCGCCGTATCGGAGTAGGTCTTGGGCCGGCCGGGCTTACCGGTGTGTTCGCACTCAGCCCAGCTCGCGATGACCTCGGGGCTGATCCACAATGTGAGGCTGCCGCGATGCACCAGCGCCTTGTTATACTCGGGCCAGTTGCGGACGCGGTACGGCGTCTTGGTCTTCTTCTTTTTCACACATCGACGATACCAAACGCCGGCCGCCTCCCGATGGCCCTGCTAGCCGTGGGTTATGCAACACAGCC